>JAIXYZ010000011.1 GCA_027489955.1 Hyphomicrobiales bacterium
CGTGAGGACTTCACCAAGGACATGGTCTCCACGCTGAAGTCCGGCGCGGACAACCTCGTCCTCGCCGACATCAACGAGGAAAGCGCCAACCTGCTCACGCTGCAGACCCGTCAGCAGCTGGGCGTCCAGGCCCTCTCCCTCGCCAACCAGTCGCAGCAGTCGGTCCTCCGCCTGTTCTGATCACGGCGATCGCATCATGCAGGTGGGCTCCCCTCGGGGAGCCCATTTGCGTCGGGGCTCGCCCCGGCGGCGCATCTGGGCTAATCGGCGGAACCTGACACTGGACCCGCCATGACCGCGCCCGACGACATCCATTACGGCTACCGCCCCCGGCCCACCGCGAGTCCGGTCCAGTACAGGCTCGGCGCGACCACGCTGCGCATCGACGCCGGCCGCCGCTTCGATGATGTCCGGCTGTCCGGCATCGAGAGCGTGCGGATCTTCCATGCGCCCAACAGCCTCACGCGCCACGGCTACAAGACAGTCCTGCGCCTGAAGGACGGCAAGTCGGCGACCGTCTCCAATGTCACCTGGAACGGAATCGCCCGCTTCGAACGGCAGGATGCGGCCTATTCGCGGTTCGTGGCGGCCCTGTGCCAGGCGGTCGCCGCGGCCAATCCGCAGGCCACGTTCACGGCCGGGCGCCCCCTGCCGCTCTGGCTTCTCTCCCTCGTTGCCGCCATCGGCCTGACGATCGGCATCGTCTGGCTCGCGGTCGTGGCGCTCCAGGCCGGCCAACGTGACGCCGCGCTCGTCATGGGCGCGATCCTCGCCCTGGCGGCCTGGCAGGTGGAGCCGCTGATCCGGCTGAACCGTCCCCGGCCCTTCCGCCCCGACGATCCTCCGGCCGAGCTGCTGCCCGGCCTGCAGCCGCGCGATCAGGCCTGACGGGTCGGTGTGTTCACCGTGAGCCCGTCGAGTTCGGGCTTGATCCGGATCTGGCAGGACAGGCGGGAGCTGGGCCGGACGTCGAAGGCGAAATCCAGCATGTCCTCCTCCATCTGGCTCGGCGCCGGCAGGACCTTGGCCCACTCCTCCTCCACATAGACGTGGCAGGTCGCGCAGGCGCACGCGCCGCCGCATTCCGCCTCGATCCCGGGAACGCTGTTGCGGACCGCCGTCTCCATCAGGGTCGAGCCCGGCTCCGCGCTGACAGTGCGGGCCGTGCCCTGGGCATCGATGAAGGTGACGTTGATCATGGACCGGCTCCGCTGGGTTCGCGCCGCCTCACATAATCGTCCCGCGCGCTTCTGGCGAGAACCTCGCGCAATCGCGTGAGCGTCAGCCGCACGCTGCGAGGGCCGCAGCCCTTGCAGCCTGCGCGGCGGCGGCGACGGCCGCAACGAGCGCAGCGTCGAGGCGGCCGGCCGCGGCCGCTGTCTCCGCCTCGCCAGCGAGCGCAGCGAGGTCGTTCGCGCCGACGGCAAGCGATGCGCCCTTCAGCGTGTGGGCCGCCTCGCGCTGGGTCTGCGGATCGGTCGAGGCGAGCGCGTCCATCTGGCGCTCCACCTGCTCTGCGAACAGTGCGAGCAGGTCCCGGCGCAGGTCGGCATCGCCCATCGTCTGCCGGTCGAGAAAGGCAAGATCGATCATCGCGTGGTCCGGACGTCCCGGCGCTTCCGCCGCGGGACGAGGTGGCGCCACAATGGTAAACAAGGCGTTAACGACGTTGCCAACTTTCAGGGTCATCGGCCGGCACGGCGGTTCCCATCGCCCGGGGCGGCCGGTAATGTCCGGGTTGGTAAATGGCCGGATCTGTCCGCCGTGCGCTCAGGAGACGCGTGCCCATGCGGGCTTGCGGAGCGCACGGGACACGCCGATCCGGCCTGTGATGCGTGAGCGTAGAGGCGGCCATGGCCACGGAACCGAAGCTGAAAGACCCCTCCAAGGAGGCCCTCTCGGCCATCGAGCAGGCCCTGCTGGGAGACGGCAACGAGGCCGCAGCCCCGCCCGCGTCCGCCGATGCGCAGGACCGCCAGACCAGGCGCGCCCGCTCCGCGCCCGCCGCCGACGAGCCCCGGCTTCCCTCCGTCGACGATGCCGACCCCTTCGCGCCGCAGCCGGCACCCCGGCGCGAGGCCCGCACGCCGCCGGCGGCCGATCCGCAATTCGTGACGCCGGACGGTCCGGTGGCCAACGACGACACCCGCTCCGTGGGCGAACTCCTGCAGGCGCTGCAGGTCCGTCCGTCCCGCCGTCCCTACCTGTTCGCGCTGGCAGCGAGCGCGATCTGGACCTTCGTCGCCGCCGCCGCGTTCGGCTCGTTCTGGGGCACCGGCGCCGGCACGCTCGCCACGCTGCAGGGGCTCGATCCCCTCCGGCTCGCCATGTTCGGCGGGGCGGTGGCAGCTCCCATCCTCTTCTTCTTCGCGATCGCCGCGCTCCACGTGCGCTCGCAGGAAATGCGCATCGTCGCCCGCGCCATGACCGGGGTCGCCGTTCGCCTCGCCCAGCCTGAGGCCATGACGGCCGATTCCGTGATGAGCCTGTCCCAGGCCATCCGCCGCGAGGTCGCCGCCATGGGCGACGGCGTGGAACGGGCGCTGGCCCGCGCCGGCGAGCTGGAAACCCTCGTGCGCTCCGAGATCGCGACGCTCGAGCGCGCCTATTCCGACAACGAGATCCGCATCCGCGGCCTGGTGGACGAGCTCGTAACCCAGCGCGAGGCCATCGTCAGCAATGCCGAGCGCGTGCGCTCCGCCATCACCGGCGCGCACCAGAACCTGTCGGGCGAACTGGAGCAGGCCAGCCGCACCATCTCCGAATCGGTCGCCCAGGTCGGGACCCGCGTCGCCAATACGCTGGGCGAGAAAGGTGACCAGATCACCCACGCGCTCGGCCACGCCGGCGACCGCATGATCGACGAGATCGCCGCCCGCGGCGGCGACCTGGTGGAACGTCTCTCCACCACCGGCGACGACGTCAATCGCCGACTGGCGGCGACGTCCGAAAGCGTCATCGAGACGCTCGATTCCAAGTCGCGCGACATCACTGGCTCGCTGGAGCGGACCGGCGCCATCGTCGGCGAAGGTCTCCAGCTCGGCGCCCAGCAGATCAACAAGCTCATCGCGGATACCGGCACCGGTGTCGCGGAGGCCATTGCGACCCGCGCGCTCGAGGTCAACGAGACCCTGCGCCAGACCAGCGACGCCCTCGTGTCGACCATCACCGAGCGCGGCGATGCCGTCTCGGAGAAGCTCGGCGCGGTCGGCCGCGAGATCACCGACGTCGTCACGACGCGCGGCGACGAGCTCGCCACCCGCCTGGCGGACACGAGCGAGGCGATCCGCCAGACCGTGACGGTCCACGGCAAGGCGCTGGAAGAGGGCATCGCCTCCTCCGCCGAGCGCGCCGCCGCCCTCGTGGAAGAGCGCACGCGCGCGGCCCGGGAAGCTTTCGAAGCGAGCGCCGCCCAGCTCAACGAGACGCTTACCCGGTCCACGTCCGACGCCACGGGCGCCATTGCCGGCACGGCGCGGGATGTGGTCATCGCGATCGCCTCGCAGAGCGGCCGGGTCAACGAGGCCCTGGCGCGCAATGCCGACACGCTGGCCCAGACGATCGACCAGCGGGCCTCGGCCCTGACCGGCGCCCTCGACGAGCGCACCTCCACCTTCGCCCAGACGATTGATGCGCGCGCCGACGGCCTGTCCCAGGCGCTCGACACGCGCGTCGCAAGACTGACCGGCACGATCGAGCAGCGCACGACCGGCCTGTCCGAGGCGCTCGACACCCGCGTCGCCGCCCTGGCCCAGACGCTGGAGGAGCGCACCACAGGCCTGTCCGACGCACTGGATTCGCGCGTCGCCACGCTGGCCCAGACGCTCGAGGAACGCACCTCGGGCCTGTCCGAGGCCCTCGACGGCCGTGTTGCCACCCTTGCCGACACGATCGAGCAGCGCACCGGGAGCCTGTCCCGCGCGCTGGACAGCCGCGTCATCGCCCTTGCCGAGACGATCGAGCAGCGTACCGACGGCCTGTCGCGAGCCCTGGAGGCTGGCGCCGCCGCCTTCGCGCAGACCATCGATTCCCGTGCCGGCGGCCTGTCCGAGGCTCTGGAGGCGCGCACTGCGGCCCTCGCCCAGACCGCCGAGGTCGGCGCCCGCATGCTTGACGAGCAGCTCGCACGCCAGCAGGACGCCATCGCCGAGGCGATCGAGCAGCGGGGCAAGGCGGTCGCGGACGCCGTCCAGCAGCAGGTCGACCGCCTCACGGCATCCGTGGACCTTGGCAGCGTCACCATCGCCCAGACCATCGACGGCCGCGCCCGCGAACTCGACGCGACCTTCACCACCTATCTCGGCCGCTTCGAGGAGACGATCGTCCATCGCGGCGGGGCTCTCGCCGACCGCATCGCCAATGATGCCGGCGCCTTCACCGATGCCGTCGCGGCGCGCCTCGACGTCGTCACCGACGTGGTCAAGGTGCAGGGCACCGCGCTCGTGGAGCGCATCGCCAGTCACGGCCAGCAGGCCGCCGCCGCCATGGAGACGCAAATCGCGGCCTTCGAACAGCGCTCGGCGCAGAAGAGCGGAGAGACTGCCGCCTCGCTGGACGGGCTCATCGCACGCATCGACCAGAATCTCGGCACCCGTGCCGAGGCCCTGGAAGAAGCGCTGGCGACGCGGACGGTGGAGATCGCCCGCGTTCTCGCCGCCGGCGGTCGCGAGGCCACGGGCGCGCTCAGCGCCAAGGCCGACGAGATCAGCGCCGTCATCACCCAGAAGACCTCCGAACTGTCGGAGACGCTGGCGGCCAAGGCCGATCTCATCAACGAGACGCTGGGCGGCCGCGCCGTCGAGATCGCCGGGACGCTGGACCAGCGCGTAGCGGCCTTCGAGGACCGCGTCGTCAACCGTCTCGACACGGTCAGCTCTACGCTCGACGAGCGGGGCCGCGCCATGGACGAGGCCCTGCGCGGCCGCGTCTCGGAACTGACGACCCTGTTCGACGAGCGCTCGTCCCACGTCGTTGTCGCCCTTGCCGAGCGCGGCGAGAAGATCGCGTCCGAGGTCGCGTCCGTCGGGGAAACCGTCGTGCGCGCCATCGAGAGCCGCGGCGGGTCCGTGGTGGACGCCCTGCGCGACCGCTCGGAGACCCTGGTCCGCACCGTGAGCGAAGCCGGCGAGAACCTGCGCCAGGCGATCGAGGGCGGCACCGCCCAGTCGATCAACGCACTCGTCGCCACCAATGACCGGCTCAAGGGCGAGCTCAGCGCCGTCCTGTCCCGTCTGGGCGATGCCAACCGCCTCATCGAGCAGATCGTCGGCCAGGCGGGGTCCAACCTCGCGGCGGTCGAGTCCGGCCTGTCCGACAAGGTCAAGGAGATCGAGACCGTCCTCACCGATGTTGCGGAGCGCACGCGCATCGCGTCGACGGAGGTCTCGCGCCAGGTGGAAAGCCTGCAGACCGTGTCCGACGTCACGCTCAAGGAGGCCGCCGCCCTGGCGAGCCGCCTCGACGAGCAGGGCTTGTCGTTCGCCGCGCGCGCCCAGTCGCACACCGAGGCTCTCGCCAGCGCGGCGCAGACGCTCTCGGAGGTGGAAGCCCGCGTCGGCACCTCGCTCGGGGAGCGCCGCCAGGCGATGGAGGAACTCCTCGCCGCCCTGGACAACCGCACCGAGGATCTCGACTCCATCACCCGGTCATTCGCCGCCCTGGTGCAGGATTCCCTGCGCACCGTCGAGGATCGCGCCCGCCAGATCGGCTCCGTGCTCGCCGAGAGCGCGCAGGCGACGACCGGCGCGCTTGCTGAGCAGTACGAGCTGATCCGCACCACCTCCGGCAAGGAGCGGGAGCGGATGGTCTCCGCGCTGCGCACGTCCTACGAGCAGGTGGCGCAGGAAATGGCGGAATCGGTGGCCCGCGCCACGGAGCGCTTCAACGGCGCCGCCGCGGACCTCAAGGCCATGAAGGCCGAGATCCAGCGCGAGCTGGAGGAGACGAGGGCCGAACTGCGCCGCGGCGTCATCGACCTCCCCCGCGAGACGCAGGAGAGCGCGACCACCATGCGGCGCGTCGTTGCCGAGCAGATCCGCGCCCTGAACGAACTCACCGACATCGTCACGCGTTCGGGCCGAACGCTGGACGTCTCCGATGCCCTGCCCCGCCAGCGTGCCCAGGCGAGTGGCGGCAGCCTGCCCGATCTCGGCGCCGCTCCGCGCCAGCAGCTGCAGGCGGCCGTCCAGGCCGCCGTCCAGCAGGTCCAGCCGGCCGCGCCGCAGCCGCGCCGCGAGCCTGCGGTCCGGGTCGAGCCGGCCCGCCAGGAACCTTCGCGGCAGGAAGCCCCGCGGCAGGAGACGCCGCGCGCCGACGCCAACGGCCGCAGCGGCTGGCTGTCCGACCTGCTCACGCGGGCGGGCCGCGACGAGGACGAGGACGCCCCGGCCGAACCGCCGGCGCGCGGCGCCGGACGCACCACCGCCCACTCGCTGGAATCGCTCGATTCCATGTCGGTCGATATCGCCCGGATGATCGACCACGACGCCGCCGTCGAGCTTTGGGACCGCTACAAGCGCGGCGAGCGGAACGTCTTCACCCGCCGCCTGTACACGCTTCAGGGCCAGCAGACCTTCGACGAGATGCGCCGGAAGTATCGCCGGGACCAGGAGTTCCGCGACACGGTCGACCGCTATGTCGAGGAGTTCGAGAGGCTTCTGGCGGAAGTGTCGCGCGACGACCGGGATTCCATGGTCGCCAAGACCTACCTCACCTCGGACACCGGCAAGGTCTACACGATGCTGGCGCATGCCAGCGGCCGCTTCGACTGAGCACAGCCATGCTCCGGTGCGCCCGATGAGTCTTCAGGATCGGCTCCGCCAGCTGAAATCGCTGGCGGGGCCGTTCGCGCCCTTCGACGTCGCTGGCGCGCCGGACGATCCAGCGGCCCTGTTCCTGACATGGCTGGAAGAGGCCATCGCGGCCGGCATCCGCGAGCCCCACGCCATGACCCTGTCCACGGTCGATGCCGAAGGCAGGCCGGACGCCCGCATCCTGATCCTCAAGAGCGTCGACGCGCAGGGGTGGCATTTCGCCAGCACCAAGGCAGGCCCCAAGGGCCGCCAGATCGCGGCGCAGCCCCACGCCGCACTGACGTTCTACTGGCAGCCATTCGGCCGCCAGGTGCGCCTGCGCGGGCCAGTCAGGGAACTGTCGCGGGACGTCTGCGATGCCGACTTCCGGGCACGGCCCCTCGCCGCCCGCGCCGGCGCCCTGGCCGAACGCCAGAGCGAGGTGGTCCCGCATGAAGAGGATATGGCAGCAGCACTAGCGGAACACCGCCAGCGCCTCGACAGCGATCCCTCGCTCGTGTCCCAGGCATGGACCGTCTATGCGCTCTGGCCCGCCGAGATCGAATTCTGGCAGGCGAGCACGGACCGGCAGCACGCGCGGCTGCGCTATCGCCAGGCGGCCGGGAACGATTGGGTGCGCGAGCGGCTCTGGCCCTAACCGTCGGCGACGCCTGGCGTCAGCCGACCCAGCGCACGATTTCCGCCAGTACGGTCGACAGCGCCTGGTCGAGCGCCGCCGAGGCGGCCGCGCCGTCCGATGCCGAACCCGGCACCCGGGCGGTGAAGATCCGGGAGCGCGCCACGCGGCCGCTCTGGTCCTGGATCAGCTTGGCGCTGATCTCCACGACGGCTTCGCCCGTCCCGGGCCGGATCTCGAAGGCGCGGATATCGGTGTTGAGCTGGTAGTCCGAGGCGACGCGATCCCCGGGACGGCCTACGGCAGCCAGGCTGCGGGCGTTCTCGAATGTCTGGATGAGCCGCGCCTGGATCAGGCGCGGAAGCTGGTCGGCCCATTGCGCGCCGCCGACGAAGGACACCGCCCCCGTCGCGTCCTTCACGATGATCCGCTCGCTCGCCAGCGCCTGCACGGCGAGCGGCTCGGCCACGACGAGCTGGATCGAGCGGCGCGGCGCGGTCACGTCGCGGGGTGCGGCGAGGTCGTACGTGGTGGGTGTCGGACCTGAGCACGCCGCAAGCGTCGCGGCCAGCGCGATGGCGGCCAGGTGGGGAACGCGAACTGCCTTGGGCACTGGGGGGATCGCTCCGGAGGGGACCTGGCGTCTAGCGGCCAGTGTATTGCGGGATGGAGGGCTTGCCACCGAAAATCACCTGCTGGGGATTTCGTTCCAGACTGTTGATGATCCGGTTGAGCTGGCCCAGCGTGCGGCGCCCGTCGGCGGCGAGCGCTTCGTATTCGCGCAGGCCGGGACCGGTGAAGCGGTTGATGCCCACCGTGATCTCGGCGGTGCGCTTGTCGAGATTGTCGGCGAGCGCACGAATCGACCGGGCGGCCTCCCCCACTTCGGCGAAGGCGTTCTTGCCCTCTTGGCCGGCGGCGGAGCCGAGGAACGCCTCGGCGGCCTTCAGCACGCCGTCGATGCGGTCCGCGGACTGGTTGAGCTTGGCCGCGATGGAGGCGGCATCCTTGAGCGCGGCCTCGACATCGCCGCTGGAGCGGCCGATGGCGACGCTGAACTTCTCCGCGTTGTCCACCACGCGCGCGATCTTCTGGGCGTCGACGGCCCGGGTCAGCTCGGTGATGCCCTGAAGCGCCTCGTCGAACTTCGCAGCGGAGGTGCGCAGCTGCGTGGTGACGCTAGCGGTGTCCTTCAGGATCGTGTCGATGTTGGCACGGTTCTCGCCCAGCGTCTGCGTGAACGTCTCCACGTTCGCCACGACGTTGGACACCCGCTGCGGATCGACGGCGCGCACTAGGCCCTGGATGTCGGACGCGAGCGAATCGAGCCGCTGCGCCAGCGGGCCGATACGCTCGGCCGCCTGCCCCACGCTCGCAAGGAAGCTGGAGACGCCGGCCGAATTGTCCGACAGCGCCTGGCTGAACTGCTCGACGTTCCGCACCGTGCGGCCGAGCGAACCCTCGTTGTCCGCGATCAGCCGGTCCACACGGGCGATGACGTCCTCGGCGCGCCGCGAGATCGTGCGCACCGTCTCGAAGAGGTTCTGGAAATCCGACTGCTCGGCGAAGATGGTCGAGACCGGCTGGCCGGGCTGCGGCACGAGCGGGCCGGCCTCGGCGGCGCCGCCGACCAACGCGATCGAGGCGACGCCCGTCAGGCCCTGGTACTCGAGCCGCGCGCGCGTGTCGGCCTTCAGCGGCGTCTCGCGGTCGATCTCGATGACGGAGACGACGCGGCGGGGGTCCTCCGGCAGCAGGCGGATATCGGTGACCTCGCCGACGCGCAGGCCGTTGAACAGCACGGATGAGCCCCGGCTGAGGCCCGACACCGAACCGGCGAAGACGACGCGGACCTGCTCTCGGCGCCCGCCGGAATCACGGCCCGCGAACCACCAGACGAACGCGAAGGCGAGCGCGATCACGGCGATCGTGAACATGCCGACCAGGGCGTAGTTGGCTCGTGTCTCCATCAGTCCGCCGCTCCGTTCGTCTCAGCCCATCACCGCGCGGGCACGTTTCCCATGGAAGTATGACCGCAGCCAGGGATGTTCGGACGCGAGCATGGTTTCGATGGGACCCGCGGCGATGACCTTGCCGTCGCCCAGCGCAGCGACCCGGTCGCAGACCGAATGCAGGCTGTCCAGATCGTGGGTTACCATAAAGACCGTCAGGCCCAAAGTCTTCTGCAGGGTCGCGATCAGCTCGTCGAAGTCTCCCGCGCCGATCGGATCGAGGCCGGATGTCGGCTCGTCGAGGAAGACGATTTCCGGATCCAGCGAGAGGGCGCGGGCCAGCGCGGCCCGCTTGATCATGCCGCCCGACAGGTCGGACGGCATCTTGTCGGCGGCATCGGGCTTGAGACCCACCATCTCGATCTTGAGCATGGCGAGCTCGTCCAGAAGCCGGTCGGACAGGTCCAGATATTCCCGCATCGGGACCTGCACGTTCTGCTTGACCGTCAGCGCGGAGAACAGCGCCCCGTGCTGGAACAGCACGCCCCAACGGCGCTCGAGCCTGCGATGTTCCTCGGGCGGCAGATCGTCGAGGTTCTCGCCGAACACCTCGATCGTGCCCGCGCGCTTGGGAACGAGGCCGAGGATGGTCCGGGTGAGGACCGACTTGCCGCTGCCGGAAGGCCCGACGAAGCCCAGGATCTCGCCCCGGTACACGTCCAGGTCGAGATCCTTCATCACGGTCTTCGTGCCGAACCCGACTTCCAGCCCGCGCACGCGGATGATCGTCTCGCGGAAGTTCGGCGAAGCGGGATCGGACGATTGCGGCGCCATGGTCTGGTCGGTCCTCAATAACGGATCGCGGCGAAGAACATGGCGAAGATGCCGTCGACGACGATGACCATGAAGATGGCCTTCACGACGGACGACGTCACCTGCCGCCCGAGCGATTCGGCCGAGCCCTGCACGGCCATGCCCTCGAGCGAGGCGATCAGGCCGATGATCAGCGCCATGAACGGCGCCTTGATCATGCCCACCATGAAGGTGGAGAACGCGATCGCCTGCTGCAGGCGCACCAGGAAGATGTCCAGGCTGATTCCGCCATAAGTCATCGTGACGACGGCGCCGCCCAGCAGCGCCGAGATGTTCGAGATGAACGTCAGCAGCGGCAGCCCGATCAGCAGGGCCAGGATGCGCGGGACGATCAGGACCTCGACGGGGTCGAGGCCCATCACCCGCAAGGCGTCGATCTCCTCGCGCATCTTCATGGAGCCGATCTCGGCGGTGAAGGCCGAGCCGGAGCGGCCCGCCACCATGATCGATGTCAGCAGCACGCCCAGCTCGCGCAGGACGAGGATGCCGATCAGGTCGACGACGAAGGCGATGGCGCCGAATTTCTGGAGCTGGAAGATGCCCTGCTGCGCGACGATCGCGCCGACGAGGAACGAGATCAGCGCGATGATCGGCGCGCCCCTGTAGGCGATCTGCTCCAGCTGGTGGGTGACGGCCGGCACCCGGAAGCGGGGCGGGTTGAGCGCGACCTTCACCAGCGCCGAGACGATCTCGCCGAAAAAGCTCGTGCCTTGAGCAAAATCCTTGCCGACGCCCACGACCGAGCGCCCGATATCGGCGAGGAAATCGACGATCGTGCCCGGTTTCTGCGGCTGGCTGGTCTGGAAGCCGCGATAGGCCACTTCGTCGAGGAGGATGCGGTGCTCGTCGCGCGCGCCGGTGAAGTCCGCCGAAAGCCCCTTGTCGCCCAGCTCGTGCCGGGTGCGGTCCAGCACCCAGGCGCCCAGCGTGTCGAGGCGGGACACGGACGACAGGTCCAGGATGACGCGGCCGCCCTCGGCCTGGGCCACCAGGTCCGCCATGTTCTTCTCGACCGCGGAGGCATGCGTCGCCGTCCACCGGCCGTTCAGCCGGACGCGGACGGTGCCGCCGCCGTCCTCGATCTCGCAGGTGGGTTCGGGGTCGATCTCTGGCATGGGTCGGTGGGAGTGCTCCGGCTGTCTCTGATACGGGGCTGCACCGGCGAAGTCGAGCGAAGCGGCGGAGTTGTCAGGGATTTTCCGCCCGTGTCCGCCGGGCGGCGACGAAGGCGGCGGCAAGCGCCAGCACCGTTCCCGCCACAGCCAGCACGGCCATGCCGCCATAGGCGCCGAAGCCGAACGCGCGGTAGGCGGGCCCGCTCGCCAGCGTCGCGACCGCCATCAGCGCGGCGTTGCTGGCGCTGAGCCACCCCTGCATCCGCGCCCGCTCGCCCGCCGTCGAGAACGCCGTCAGCAGCGCGATCGTGCCCAGATAGGTGGCGCAGAAGCTGCCCGCATGGAGCGTCTGCAGCAGGATTGTCGCGGCGGTGCCCGGCTCCGTGGCCATCGCCGTGAAGCGCAGCGTGGCGATGACGCCGCCGATGATGAGCAGGAAAGCTCCGGCGCGTACCGAGCGCACGAGGTGCCCCGCCAGGGCGAAGAGCAGGATCTCGGCGACGACCCCCAGCGCCCACAGGCCGCCGATGGCGGGTCCCGACCACCCCGCGTCTCGCCAGATCAGGCTTCCGAACGCGTAGAGCAGGGCATGGCTGCCCTGGATGAACGTGGAGGCGGCGAGCGTCAGGATGACGACCGGGCGGGGCATGCCGCCGCGCCGGGGGGCGCTGTCGCCGTGGTCCGGCCGCCCCAGCCCGACGCCGGGATGGACCGCGACCGCCAGGACCGCCAGCAGCCCGGCGACCGCGAGGGCCGGCCCGATGATCCCGGCACCCGCCATGCCGACCAATGCGCCGATCCCCAGATTGGCGGCGAGGAACGCGATGGACGCCCACATCCGCGTGCGTCCGAAGTTCAGACGCGGATTTGCACGGCCCGCCCCGATGATCAGCAGGTCGCCGAACGGCAGGCCCGGAGCCTGGGCGAAGGCGATGGCGACGAAGACCGCCGCCACGACCAGCCGGTCTTCGGTCAGAAGCATCGCGCCGTAGCCGGCGGCGACGGCCAGGGACATGATGAACAGGAGCCGGGCCGGATGGACGCGCAGGTCCGCGATCGTCGCCAGGACCGGGGTGAACACGATGCGGGCCACCATGGGCGCGGTCAGCAGCGCCGCGATCTCCGCCGCGTCAAAGCCGCGATGGGCCAGCCAGAGCGGGAAGAACGGCAGGTAGACGCCGTTGATGGCGCCCTGCGTCCCCATGATGGCGGCCAGCATCACCTTCATCGCCCGCGGGGAAGGCGGGCGTGGCGGCTTTCTGTCGGCGGAGGGTCCGGTTTCTTCGGCCATCGTAACGGAGGATTCAGGCGCCGGGTGTAAGGATTTCATGCCGGCTCGGGTTTCCAGCATAATGACGGCCCGGCGATTCGTGTGGTGAAGGAATCCGGCGTCTGATGACCCAGCACTACGCTCTCACTCCCCTCGATCCCGCCGACTACCACGCGATCGAGGCGGCCGTGATGGAGACCGCCCGCGGGCGGTGGTTCCTCGCCGAGTTCGCCAAGCGCAACCGCAACGCCGACACGGACGTGCTGCTGGGCGCCATCGACCGGCTGGAGAAGACGCTCGTCGTCAACAAGCCGAACCAGCAGTTCGAGCAGGTGCGCTTCGACCTGGAGGAGATGGCCAAGGTCATCGAGCGCACCAAGGACGAGATCGCCGCCCTGCGGCCCGACGGCGACAGCATCCGCCAGTTCGAGGAAGCCGCGATCGCCCTGGATTCCATCGTCCAGACGACGGAGAAGGCGACGTCCGACATCCTGGAGGCCGCCGAAAGCATCCAGGAGGCCGCATGGACCCTCCGCGAGCTCGGCGCCGACAGCGATCAGTGCGACATCATCGACCGGCGCGCGACCGACATCTACACCGCCTGCAGCTTCCAGGACCTCACGGCCCAGCGCACCCGCAAGGTCGTCGGCACGCTCACCTATCTGGAAGAGCGCATCAACACGATGATCGACGTCTGGCAGGCCGGAAAGGTCGCGGAGGTCGCGCCGTTCGAGCGGCAGGCGCCGGAGCCGATCTTCAATCCGGGCCTCAGCCAGAGCGACATCGACCTCGTCGTCGAGGACGACACAGGCATGTTCGAGGCGGTCGAGGTGATCGCGGATGGGGCGCCCGGCGCTGACGACGCCCCGGTCGCCCCGCAGGCCATGCAGGCCGACATGGACGCGACGTGGGACGAGCCGCCCGCGTCGATGCCCTCGGCCCTGCCCTCGGCCATCGATTTCGACCGGGCCTCCCTGTCCCAGCCGATCCCGTCGGCGGCGGCCATGGAGGACGATCTCGTCTTCGTCGACAATCCCGCGCCTGACGAGGCCCTGGGCACGCAGGCGCCAGCAGCCGATACGCCGCCCGATGCCGGACCCGATCCGCTTGCCGCGTTCGACGCCCAGCAGGGCGCCGCCGTGCCCCCGGCCGATCAGGGGCCCGATCCGCTGGCCGAGATCGATGCGCTCGCGCCCGAGGAGCGCCTGCGGCGTTTCACCTGAATCGAACGTCAAGCCATGAACGGTGTGCATGGCTTGCACAAAAGATTGGCGTTAGACGCGACGGGACGAACGTGGTGTTCTGCGAGTCGCGGTCGTACGCCGACCGGCTGAGCCCCGCACTTGCGCCCTCTCCTCGGAATTTCCCTCAAGGTCCTGTCGGCCCTGGCGTTCACGCTGATGTCGGCCGCCATCCGCCATATGAGCACCCGCTACCCCACGGGTGAGCTGGTCTTCTTCCGCTCGGCCTTCGCGCTCGTGCCGCTGATCGTCTGGCTGGCCGCGCGCGGCGAATTTCCCTCGGCGGTCCGCACGTCCAACGTGATCGGCCATTTCAAGCGCGGCCTCATCGGCGGCTGCGGCATGTTCTGCGGCTTCCTGGCGCTGACCTACCTGCCGCTCAGCGAAGCGGTCGCCATCGGCTACGCCTCGCCGCTCTTCGTCGTCGTCTTCGCCGCCTTTCTCCTGGGCGAGACGGTCCGCGTCCATCGCTGGTGCGCCGTGCTCGTCGGCCTCGTCGGCGTGCTGATCATGCTGTCCCCGCGCCTGTCCTTCGGACTGTCCGGGACGCCGAGCGCGATGACGCTCGGCGCCATGTTCGGCCTGATGGGCGCGCTGTGCTCCGCCGGTGCGACGGTCCAGGTTCGCCGGCTCACGCATCGCGAGACGACCGGTGCCATCGTCTTCTACTTCTCGATCCTGACGACCATGTTCGGGCTCGCCACCGCACTTCTGGGATGGGTGATGCCCACCTGGCAGGATGCCGGCATCCTTATCGGCGCCGGAATCCTCGGCGGCATCGGGCAGATCCTGATGACCCAGAGCTTCCGCTACGCCGAGACCTCGACCATCGCGCCCTTCGAGTACACGACGATGATCTGGGCCGTCCTACTCGGCTGGTTCGTGTTCGGCGAATTGCCCTCCGCCGCGGTCATGGTCGGCGGCTGCATCGTGGCCAGCGCCGGCATCTTCGTGATCTGGCGCGAGCACCGCCTGGGGCTCGAGCGCCGGCGCGCCGCCGAGGCGGCGCCGCCCCGCGTGGCATGACGCTGCCGGGCCGCCTCCCGCGCGAGGGCGGCTTCGCGCGGATCGTCATCCTCATCGGCCTGGCGCAGATCGTCACCTTCGGCATCCTGTTCTACGCCTTCGCGCTGCTGGCTCCCCGTATCCTTGCCGAGACGGGCTGGGAGCCTGGCCTGGTCTATGGCGGCTTCTCGCTGGCCATGGTCACGGCTGGGCTGGCCGCGCCTCTCGTCGGCCACCTGATCGACCGGGACCACGGGCGCACGGTCCTGATGATCGGCCCGGTCGTCGGGGCGGCCGGCCTCCTCATCCTCGCCGCGAGCCGTACGCCCGCGGTCTATCTCGCCGGCTTCGTCGTGATCGGCGCCGGCATGGCGGGCAGCCTCTACGATCCGGCCTTCGCCACGATCGGGCGGCGCCTGGGCCTGCGCGCCCGCCGCGCGATATCCGCTGTGACGCTGCTGGGCGGCTTTGCGTCCACCGTCTTCTGGCCCCTCACCCGCGCCATGCTGGTGGACATGGACTGGCGGAGCGTCGCCATCGTCTACGCGGCGGTCCTCGTCGCCCTTGCGGTGCCGCTGCACGGGCTCGCCTTCACCGGGCGGCCGGTGCCGCTGCCTCCGGCGCCGGACGACGCGGCGCTGCCCGTCGTCAGGCCGCTCACGCCTCCGGCGGGCTATGCGATCCTGCTGCTCTTTGCCGTCGTGGTCGCGGGGCATGGCTTCGTCACGTCCGCCATGAGCGTCCACCTCATCCCCGTGCTCGGAGGCCTCGGGATATCCGAGGGCGATGCCGTCATCGCCGGGATGCTCATCGGCCCCGCCCAGGTCGCGGCGCGCCTGCTGGAGATGCTGGCCGGCCGGGCGCTGGCGCCGATGGCCCTCGGCTTCGTGGCGGTGTGCTCCCTGCCCTTCGCGTTCCTGCTCCTGATCGGGCTCGACGCGACGCCTGTCACCGCACTCGGCTTCGCCCTCATCTACGGCGCGTCCAACGGCTTGATCACCATCGCGCGCGGCGTCGTCCCGCTCTACCTCTTCGGCCCGTCCCGCATCGGCCGCATGCTCGGATGGATCGCCTCTCCCGCGCTGCTGGTGAAGGCGACCGCGCCGGCAGCCTTCGCCGCCCTGGTCGACCGGTCCGGCACGATGGCGGGCCTGTGGTCATCGATCGCGATAGCGGCGTTGTCGATGCTCGCCCTCGCGGCGATCGCCCTCGCGATCGGCCGCCGCAGCCGGGCCTGACGGCATTCGACGCCACCCGGCGCTTGACACCCGAGCCGCGGGGTTGTTCGGCTCTTCAAACGAAATTTCCGCTGACTCAAACGCTTCGGAGCGAAGTGGCATGGCCGTCGAGATGAAGGAAAAGGGGCGCGACCTGGAAAACGGGGCGCAGATCGTCTCCGGACAGCTCGGCAAGACGGTCCAGCGGCTTCGGAAGGCCTATAACCTCTCCCTGTCCGAGCTCGCCGAGCAGTCCGGCGTCGCCAAGTCCATCATCAGCCAGATCGAGCGCAACGAGACCAATCCGACGCTCGCCACGATCTGGCGCCTGTCGCAGGCGCTCGACGTGTCGATTGAGCGCGTCCTGGCGGACAGCGACGAGGAGCCGTTCATCCAGCGCTCCTCCAAGGCCGACACGCCGCTGCTCCTGTCCGAGGACGGCCGCATGAAGCTCGCCATCATCGGCTGGATCAAGACGGTCGAGTGGCTGCAATGGTACGACGTCGTCGCCGAGCCGGGCGCGCGCCTGGATTCCGACGCCCACCAGCGCGGTTCCGTGGAGTGCCTTTCGGTGATCGAGGGGACGTTCGAGGTCGATGTCGGCGGCGAGACCCAGGTTGCGCGGGCCGGCGAGACGCTGCGCTATCGCTGCGACCGGCCGCACACCGTGCGCTATGTCGGCGACACGCCCGGTCGCGCGACCATGGTCTGCATCCTCAAGGCCGCGGTGATGGAATAGCGCTCACGGCGCCGATGGCACCGCCGGCAGGGACTTCAGGTATTCCGCCATGGCGTCGCGATCGGCCTGAGGCAGGCGCGACGTGTTGCGGATGACCGGCGCCATGCTGCCGCCCACCGAGTCGTAGGACGGCGTGAAGCCCGTCGCCAGCAGTTCGGCGATCTCCTCCTTCGACCACGCTCCCAGCGCATCGGGATGCTGCGTGATGTTGGGGACCTTGCCCTCCCCGTCGGGGTTCGGCCCGCCGGCAAAGCGGCGGCCGGCCTCGATCCCGCCCAGCGGATTGCGGGGGCTGTGGCATTCGGCGCAATGCGCCGGCCCTTCCACCAGATAGGCGCCGCGGTTCCAGGCGGCACTCCGGCCCGGATCGGGCGTGAAGGTCCTGCCGTCGAGGAAGGCGAGCTTCCACAGGCCGAGCCCCCTGCGGACCGAATAGGGGAAAGGCAGTTCGTGGTCGCGGATGCGGCCCGCCACCTGCGGCAGCGTGCCGATATAGGCGAACAGGTCACGCAGGTCCGTCCCTGTCATCCGCTGGTAGGAAGCGTAGGGAAACGACGGATAATAGTGGCGCCCGTCGGGAGACACGCCGCCGCGCATCGCCCGCTGGAACTGCGCCGCCGTCCACCCGCCGATGCCGTCGGCCGGATGGGGCGAGATGTTGGGAACGTGAAACGTGCCGAAGGGCGAGGTCAGCGCGAGGCCGCCGCCCAGGCGCAGGCGGTCGTCCTGGCCGGGCGAGGCATGGCACGAGGCGCAGCCGCCGGCATTGAAGACGATCTCGCCATTGGCGAGGTCGGGAGCCCCTGCCGGAACGGGCTCCGTCCCGGCGCGCTGGAGCGCGGGGCTCGTCAGGAGCAGGAAACCGCCGACGCCCAAAGCGCCGAGAATGGCGATGCCGGCTAGCAGACGTTTCATGCGCGATGGCCCCCCGTCGGTCTCGATGAGCGCAGGGAGCGTCCCGAAGGCCGTCCCTGCGCGAGGCGTCAACGCGAGACGCGGTAGTTCTGGTGGCAGGAGCCGCAATTCTGCGACACCTGGCCGAAGGCCGTCTTGAACGTGGCCTCGTCGGTCGTCTTGGCGGCAGCGTCCGCCGCATCCGCCCCGAACTTCGCGAAGGCGGCGCGGAAGCCGGCCATGTCTTCCCAGATCTTGGGGGACGCGGAGGTGTCGCCGCCGGTCTTCGAGGTTTCGGGATAGAGGGTCGGCATCTTGGCGGCCGCGTCCTGGAACACCTTGAAGGCCTCCTGCGCCTTGGCCAGCTCGAACGGCGCCTGCCCGCGCGCCATGCGCGTCGCCACGCCGGTGGCCGCGCCGACCGACTTCATGAGGGCCTTGCGCTCGGCGATCGGATCGGACGGGGAGGACGCGGGAGCCTGGGCGAGAACGGCGGCCGAACCGGCCGCCACAGCAAGACAAGCAAGGACAAGGCGCTTCATCAGGAACTCTCGGTTAACGCAGCGGGAATCCGCAGCACGCACCCAGTTAAAGCGTAGCCCCGCCGCCTTGTGCCAACCGGAAGTTGCCTTTTCACGGCATTGTTATGGGTTATTCCCGCTGAGCACGGCGTGCAGCCGTCCCGGCGTCGCGGGCATGTCGATATGCCCATCGATGCCGGCGCGGTGCAGCGCGTCGGCGATGGCGTTCATCACCGCGGGACAGGCGCCGATGGCCCCCGCTTCGCCCGCCCCCTTCATGCCCAGCACGTTGGTCCGGCACGGAACGTTGCGCGTCTCGAACACGAAGCCCGGCACGTCGTCGGCGCGGGGCAGTCGGTAGTCCATGAAGGAGGCCGTCAGGAGCTGGCCCTCGTCGTCGTAGCAGGTCCATTCGTAGAGCGCCTGCCCGATGCCCTGGGCCGCGCCGCCATGGACCTGCCCGGCCAGCAGGAGCGGGTTCAGCGTCACGCCGAAATCGTCGACGATCACGTGCGAGACGATCGTGGTGGACCCGGTCTGCGGGTCGATCTCGACCTCGCAGCAATGTGTCCCGTTGGGATAGGTCGCCTCCGGCGGCTTCCATTTGTGCGTGGCGGTCAGGGTGGGATCGCCCGCATGGCCGGCCGCAATGTCGGCGAGCGTGACGGCGCGGTCCGTGCCCGCCACCCTCACCGATCCGGCGGCGAATTCCAGATCGTCCGAGGCGGCCTCCAGCCGGTCCGCGGCGAGGTCGCGGATGCGCTCGCCGAGGATGCGCGCGGCGCCCGCCACGGCCGCGCCGCCCACCGGGATGGACCGCGATCCGCCCGTGCCGTTGCCCGTGCGGACCCGGTCGGTATCGCCCTGGAACACGTCGATGCGGTCGACCGGAACGTCGAGGTGCTGCGACACCAGCTGGGCATAGGCGGTGAGGTGCCCCTGCCCGTTGCTCTGGGTGCCGACCAGGACAGTGATCCGCCCGTCCGGCGTCAGCGAGACGTCGGCCTCCTCGGGCGAACCGCCGGCGCAGGCCTCCACATAGGTGGCAAGGCCGATGCCGCGCAGGAGGCCTCGCTTGCGGGCCGCCCCGGCGCGGGCCCGGAACCCGGCCCAGTCCGCCAGCTCCATCGCCCGGCGCATCGTCGCCTCGAACTCGCCGCTGTCATAGACCCGGCCCGTCGCCGTGCGATACGGCATCTGCCTGGGCTTGATGAAGTTGCGCGCGCGGATTTTGTCGGGCGCGATGCCCGTCTGCCGGGCGCAGGCGTCCACCAGCAGCTCGACCACATAGGCCGCCTCGGGCCGCCCGGCGCCGCGATAGGCGTCGACCGGAACGGTGTGGGAATAGAAGCCCCGGACGCGCACGTGCACCGCCGGAATGTCGTAGCAGCCGGGCGTCATGCCGGCGCCCAGGAACGGCACGTAGGGCGCGAACTGCGACAGGTAGGCGCCCATGTCCGCCTTCAGGTCGACGCGCATCGCCAGGAACCGTCCGCGCGGGTCCAGCGCCATCTCGGCGACCACGACATTGTCGCGCCCCTGCGTATCCCCCACGAAGTGCTCGCCCCGCTCGGCGACCCAGCGCACCGGCCTGCCCAGGCGGCGCGCGGCCACCGCGCAGAGCGGGTATTCGCGGTAGACGAAGATCTTGGTGCCGAACCCGCCGCCCACGTCCGGCGTGACCACGCGCAGCTGGTCCGGCGGGATCTTCAGGATGTCCTCCGCCAGCGTGTCGCGCACGTCGTGGCTGCCCTGGCTGCCGAGGGTCAGCGTGTAGCGGCCCGTGCCGGCGTCGAACTCCGCTAGGCAGGCCCGCGTCTCCAGGAAATTGGCCACGAGGCGGTTGTTGACGAGAGGCAGGCGCACGACATGCGCGGCCGATGCGAAGGCGGCGTCCGTCGCGTCCCTGTCGCCGAGTTCGGCATCGTAGGCGACGTTCGTGCCCAGCTCGGGCCAGACGAGGGCGCGACCGGCCTCCCCGCCCGCGATGCCCACGGCGGCAGGCATCGGCGCGTAGGTCACGGGGATGGCCTCCGCTGCGTCCCTCGCCTCCAGGATCGTCTCGGCGACCACGAAGGCGACGGCGTCGCCGACATGGCGCACGACGTCACGTGCCAGGATCGGATAGCCCGGCAGCTTCATCCGCGACCCGTCCGCATTGCGGACCGTGCCCTGGCAGGGAATGTCGCCCAGCTCGGCCACGTCCTCGTGCGTCAGGACGGCGAGCACGCCCGGCATGGACCGCACGGCGGAGAGGTCGCCGATGGAGAAACGGGCATGGGCGTGGGGCGAGCGCAGCACGAAGGCCTGCGCCGCGCCCGCAGCCGCCACGTCGGACGTGTACAGCCCCTGCCCGGTGATGAACCTGACGTCCTCCACCCGGCGGACCGGCTGGCCGATCCCGAACTTCATGACACCCATCGATAGCCTCCTGTGGTCAGGCGGCCGGCTCCCCGTCGGCCAGAACGGGCCTGCGCCGCCGGTCTCCGCGCATCCACATCGTCAGGTGACGGATGGCCACGTAGAAGACCGGGGTGAGGAACAGGCCGAAGACGGTCACGCCGAGCATGCCCGCGAACACCGCGGTGCCGAGCGCCTGGCGCATCTCCGCGCCGGGCCCCTGGGCGATGACCAGCGGCACGACGCCCAGGATGAACGCGAAGGCGGTCATCAGGATCGGGCGCAGGCGCAGCCGGCACGACTCGATCACCGCCTCTATCGGACTCTTGCCCATCGCCTCCTGCTGGCGCGCGAACTCCACGATGAGGATGGCGTTCTTGGCCGCCAGGCCGATGAGCACGACGAGGCCGATCTGCGTCAGGATGTTGTTGTCCTGCCCCCGCAGCATCACGCCGATCAGCGCCGACAGCACGCTCATCGGCACGATGAGCACGATGGCGAGCGGAAGCGCCCAGCTTTCGTACTGGGCCGCGAGCACCAGGAACACGAAGAGCACGGCGAGCGCGAAGATGAACACGGCCGTGTTCCCCGTCGCCCGCTCCTGGTAGGCGAGATCGGTCCATTCATAGGACACGCCGGGCGGGAAGCTCGACTGCGCGATCTGCTCCATCGCGGTGAGCGAGTCGCCCGAGGACCGGCCGGGCGCCGTATCGCCCTGGACAGGCACGGACGTGAACATGTTGTAGCGCTGGATCAGGTCCGGCCCGGCGACGTCCCGGATGTTCACCAGCGAGCCGAGCGGCACCAGCGCCCCGGTGGCGGACCGCACCCGCAGCTTCAGGATGTCCTCCCGCTCCAGGCGGAACTGCTGGTCCGCCTGCGCGCGCACCTGGTAGATGCGGCCGAAGGCATTGAAGTCGTTGACGTAAGACGAGCCGAGATTGATCGACAGCGTGTCGAACACGTTCGACAGGGGCACGTCCAGGATCCGCGCCTTGGTGCGGTCGATGTCGAGATAGATCTGCGGCGTGTTGGCGCCGAAGGTTGTGAACACGCGCACCACGTTCGGGTTCTGGTTCGCCCGGCCGATCAGTTCCTGCGACACGGCCAGCAATTGAGTGACGCCGACGCCGGTCCGGTCCTGGATCTGCATCTTGAACCCGCCCGCATTGCCGAGGCCCTGCACCGGCGGCGGCGGGATCGCGATGCTGAACGCCTCCTGGATCGACATCAGCTTGCCGATCATCTGGCCGGCAATGGCATTGGCGGTCTGCCCCTGGGCGAGCCGCTCCTCGAACGGCTTGAGCGGGGCGAACAGGACGGACGCGTTCGGGGCCGAGGTGAAGGTCGCGCCCGAGAGGCCGCTGATCGCCACGGCGTCGGCGACGCCGGGCGTCTCCTTGATGAGCTTGGAGGCCCGCAGCGTCACCTCGTCGGTGCGGTTCAGCGAGGCGCCGTCGGGAAGCTGCACCACGGCGATGAGGTAGCCCTGGTCCTGCGCCGGGATGAAGCCGCGCGGCACCTTGTTGGCGACCAGGGCCGTCGCGCCCAGAAGCCCGCCATACATGGCCAGCATGAGCAGGAGCGGCACCTTGTGCGCCACAAGCCGGCGCACGCCGCCCGCATAGCCCTTGGCCGTGCGGTCGAAGCCGTTGTTGAAGCCGTCCGCCAGCCGGCGGCCGAACCGCGTCACCGCGTTGCCGCCCGTCCCATGGGCCGTGTGCGGCTTCAGGAGCAGCGCGCACAGGGCAGGAGACAGGGTCAGGGAGTTGAACGCCGAGATGATGGTGGACCCGGCGATCGTGAGGGCGAACTGCTGGTAGAAGCGGCCCGAAATGCCGGGGATGAACGCGGTCGGGATGAACACGGCCGACAGCACGAGCGCGATGGAGATGACCGGCCCGCCGACCTCGTCCATCGTCTCGTGGGCGGCATCGCGCGGCGACATGCCGTTGGCGATGTTGCGCTCCACGTTCTCCACCACGACGATCGCGTCGTCGACGACGATGCCGATGGCGAGCACGAGGCCGAACAGGGTCAGCGTGTTCAGCGAGAAGCCGAACGCGGTCATCATCGCGAAGGTGCCGATGAGCGAGACCGGGATCGCGACGATGGGTATCAGCGCCGTGCGCCAGGACTGGAGGAAGACGATGACGACGAGGATCACGAGGATCACCGCCTCGAACAGCGTCTTGTAGACCTCGGAGACCGACGCCGCGATGAACTCGGTCGGGTTGTAGACGATCGTGTAGTCGATCCCCTTGGGGAACGTCTGCTTGATCTCGTTCATCTTGGCGATGACGGCGTCCGACGCCGCGAGCGCGTTCGTGCCCGGCCGCTGGAAGACGCCGATGGCGATGGCTTCCTTGCCGTTGAGATACGAGTTGGTGACGTATTCCTTGCCGCCGAGCTCGACCCGCGCCACGTCCTGGAGGCGCACCAGGCGGCCGTCCGGCGCGGACTTGACGATCACGTCGCGGAACTGCCGCACCTCGGTGAAGCGCCCTTGCGTCTGCACCGTGAGCTGGAAGGCGTTGTCCGCCGGGGCCGGCTGCTGGCCGAGCGCGCCGCCCGAGACCTGCACGTTCTGGTCGCGCAGGGCCTGCACCACGTCCGCGGCCGTCATGCCGAGGGAGGACAGCTTGTTGGGGTCCAGCCAGACGCGCAGCGAATATTCGCGCGCGCCGAAGACCTGGATGTCGCCGACACCCTCGACGCGCAGCAGTTCGTCCCGCACGCGCAGCAGCGCGTAGTTCGAGATGTAGAGCTGGTCGTAGCTCTCGTCGGGGGAGAGCATGTGCACGACCATGAGGAAGTTCGGAGAGCTCTTGCGCGTCACCACGCCGAGCCGCCGCACCTCTTCCGGCAGCCGCGGCTCGGCTGCCGACACGCGGTTCTGCACCAGCACGTTCGCCTGATCGAGATCGGTCCCGATCGCGAAGGTGATCGTGAGCTGCATCGTGCCGTCGTTGGTGGAGTAGGAGGACATGTAGAGCATGCCCTCGACGCCGTTGATCTCCTGCTCGATCGGCGTCGCGACGGTCGCCGCCACGGTCTCGGCATTGGCGCCGGGATAGGAGGCCCGCACCACGATGGTCGGCGGCGCGATCTCGGGGTACTGCGCGACGGGAAGCCGCGAATACGCGATCAGGCCGAGCAGCACGACGACGATGGACAGGACCGAGGCGAAGATCGGTCGATCCACGAAGAAATGGGCGAACTTCATCTCGCTGCCTTTCCGGCCCGCGCGGACGACGCCGAAGCGCCGCCTGGCGGCTTATCCGCGCTTGGGCGGAAGCTCAGTCATCGTCGGCGTCACCTTGGCGCCCGGCCGCACCCGCTGCAGGCCGTTGACCACGATGGTTTCGTCCCCGGTCAGTCCCTCGCGGATCAGACGATAGCCGTCGATCCGCGGCCCCGGCCGCACGACCTTGGCCGACACCGATCCGTCGGGCGCCACCGCCCAGACGAGGCGGCGCTCCTGGTCGGTGGCGATGGCCTCGTCCGGCACCAGCACGCCCTTGTAGGAGGGCGAGCCGGGCACGGCGATCGTGCCGAACACGCCCGGCGTTACGAACAGATCGGGATTGGGCACTGTGGCCCGGGCGCGGATCGTGCCCGAGGCCGGATCGATGCGGTTGTCGATGAAGTCCAGCGTGCCCTTGCGCGTGGGCTGGGCCTCGCCGGTCACCGAGAGCAGCACCTCGGTCGCCGCCATGCCGCCGCGCTGGCGGCCGGCCTCGCGGGCGAGCTTCTGGTAGGCGAGATAGGCGCGCTCGTCGATGTCGAAGGTGAAATACACCGGATCGAGCGAGACGATCGTGGTCAGGAGCGTCTGGTTGGCGGTGACGAGGTTGCCTTCCGAGATGAGCTTCCGGCCGATCCGGCCGGCGATCGGCGCGCGGACCTCGGTGAACTCGTAGTTCAGCCGCGCCTCGCGCACCGCCGCCTCGGCCCTGTCGAAATCCGCCTTCGCCGTCAGGAAGTTCTGGCGGCGCTGGTCGAGGAGCTGGTCGGTGATGTTGCCGGACTGGCGGAGCTGCTCGGCGCGGGTCAGGTCGCTTTCGGCGAACGACAGCCGCGCCTGGCTGGACACGACGGCCGCCTCGGCCTGGTCGAGCGTCGCCTTGTAGGGGCGGCGGTCGATCATGAACAGCGGATCGCCCTTGTTGACGAAGGTGCCGTCGCGGAACTGCACGCTGTCGATGAACCCGGTGACCCGGGCGCGGACCTCGACGAAGTCGACCGCCTCGTAGCGTCCGGTGAAGCTGTCCTGCTCCACCACGTCCTTGACGATGGGCTTGGCCACCGTCACCGGCGGCGGCGGGCCGCCGGGCATCTGCGCCAGGGCCGTGCCGCTGAAAAGCAGGACGATACCGGCTGCGGCCCGGAGGACGGGGGAACACGGCGTTCGCATCGGAACCTCGAAATGCAGGACCTGCCGCAGCGCAGCGGCATCTCGCCCGGGGGAGAAGTGGGGTACGGCCGGTGAACCGTCAATGTCCTTTTCGTGAAGCGGTCGATCAAACGTCGTGATCGAATGGCTCTCCGGCGGACATCCAGTCCTTGAAGCCGCCGCGATAATGCTCGCGCAGCGCGAGCCCCTGCTCGTTCGCCATGTCCAGCGCGCGAACGGAGCGGACGCCGGCCGCGCAGGACATCACGATCCGGCGCTCGCCCGCCTCGGGAAGCTGGGCGACGTGGAACGTGGACAGGGGCACGTTGATGGAACCCGGGATATGGCCGGCGGCGAATTCGTGCGGTTCGCGCACGTCGACGAGAAGGATCGTGCCTTCCGCCAGGCCCGCCTTGATCGCGTCCCGCTCCAGATCGACAACTGTCATGCGCGCCCCTCTCTCAGTTCAGCAGGCGCACAAGATAGAGCGACAGTGACGGGAATGCGAAGACCAGGGAGAGTCGCACGAGATCGGACGCGATGAAGGGCAGCACGCCCGCATAGGTCCGCGTGATCGGAACGTCCCTGGCGATGGCCGACACCACGAAGACGTTGAGGCCGATGGGCGGCGCCGTCAGGCCGATCCCCACCACGATCAGCACGAGGATCCCGAACCAGATCGCCAGCTCGTCGGGCAGGAGCCCGACATCCAGCGCGCTGACGATGGGGAAGAAGATCGGCAGCGTCAGCAGGATCATGGCCAGTTCGTCCATGACCGCGCCGAGGACGATGTAGAAGGCCAGAAGGCACGCGATGACCGCCATGGGCGGCAGGCCGAGATTGGCGACGAAGCCGGCGGCCGCATCCGGCATCTGCGAGCGCGCCAGGAAGGCGTCGAAGATCTCCGAGCCGAGCAGGATCAGGAAGATCATGCCGGTCGTCTCCGCGGTCTGGATCAGGCTGCCCCGGATCTCCGACCAGCCGAGCGTTCGCTGCAGCAGCCCCATGGCGAGCATGGCGATCGTGCCGACCGCGGCGGCCTCCGTCGGGGTGAAGACGCCGCCATAGATGCCGCCGATGACGATGAGCATCACGACGAAGGCCGGCCATGCCCGAAGCACGGCGCGCCGCCCCTCCCCGGGCTGCCGGCGCGCCTGAGGCGGCGCGAGGTCCGGCCGCCGCCACGCCACGATGGCGATGACCGCGCAGTAGAACGCGGCGGCCATCAGGCCCGGGATCATCGCGGCCATGAAGAGCTTGGCGATGTTCTGCTCGGTGGAGATCGCGTAGACGACGAGGATGACCGAGGGCGGGATCAGGATGCCGAGCGTTCCCCCCACTGCCACCGTCCCGGTCGCGAAACCCGGATCGTAGCCGTCGCGCCGCAATTCCGGCAGCGCCGCGCGCCCGAACGTGGCGGTCGTCGCGACCGAGGAGCCGCAGATCGCGCCGAAGAAGGTGCAGGCCCCGATCACTGCCATGGAGAGGCCGCCGCGCCAGTGCCCGACCATGGCGCGGGCGGCGTTGAACAGCGCACCGGCTATGCCCGAGCGCTCCGCCAGCGCGCCCATCAGGATGAAGAGCGGGATGACCGACAGCGAATAGCTCGAGAACTGGTAGTAGACGTTGGTCTTCATGAAGGCCAGGAAGGGCGCCCAGCCGGACAGGTGGACGAACCCGGCCGCGCCGACGACGATCAGCGACAGGCCGACCGGCATGCGCACCGCGATGAGCAGCAGCATCGCGGCAAAGCCGTAGAGGGCCGCCTCGATCCCGGTCATGCGCTGCGCCTCAGGAGAACGAATGCGGTGCGGAGCGCGGTGACCGCCAGCAGCGCCAGCATCGCGCTGCCGAACCAGAAGACCGGCGCGAGCGGCAGCCCCGCGACCATGGAGGAGAGGCCGCTGCGCATCGCATCGCCCGCCCCGCCCGCCATCGCATAGGCCAGCACGGCCATGGAAAGGGCGTACAGCAGGTCCCACGCGGCATCGACGGCTCGCACCAGGGCCGGCGGCCAGCGGGTGGAGAAGGTGTCGACCACGATGTTGCCGCGTCGCCACTGCGTGTAGGGCATGAAGGCGAAGATCGCGACGGCGACGCCGATCTGGACGAAATCGAAATCGCCCGAAATGCCGCCATAGCCAAGCTTGCGCGAGATCACGCTGACCGTGACCATCGCGGCCGTCGCGAGCGCCACGACGCCGCCCAGCATGCCGACCGTGGCGACCAGCGCGCCGAAGCGGGTGGATTCCCGCTCCGGCGATCCGTGATCGAGCTGTGCTCCCTCCACGCTCAGGCCGATTCGTATTTGGCCAGCAGCGCCTTCACGCTCTCGAGCAGCTTGGCCCCGTCATGGCCCTTGTCCTTCACGGCGTTCACCCAGCCGGCGATGACCGGCTCGGTGGCCTTGCGCCAGCGCGCCGCTTCCTCGGGGGTGAGCGTGGTGATGGTGTTGCCGCGCTTCTTGACCATGTCGGAGACGACGACGGCCTGCTCGTCCCAGACCTGACCGGCCATGGACGCCGCGGCCTGGCCGGAATTCTTGTCCAGCACCGCCTTCAGGTCCGCCGGCAGGGCGGCATACTTCGCCTTGTTCATCGCGAGGATGAAGGTGGCGGTGTAGAAGGTCGGCGAACCGGGGATCTCGGTGTGGAACTTGACCAGTTCCTGCACCTTGATCGAGGGCACGACCTCCCACGGCACGACGCATCCGTCGATGACGCGCTGGGCAAGCGATTCCGGCACCTGCGGGATCGGCATGCCGATGGCGTTGACGCCGAGCGCCCGCAGCGCCTCGCCGGCCAGGCGCGTCGGGAACCGCAGTTTCAGGCCCTTCAGGTCGTCCATCGTGGAGACCTGCTTGTTGGCGTGGATGAGCCCGTGGTCGTGCGCCCAGAAGCAGATCGGGTGCACCTCCTTGAACTCGTCCTTCAGGTTGGCGTCCGCATAGTCCTGCAGCGCCTTGGAATTCGTGATCGCCTTGCGCGAGGCGGTGAAGGGCAGCTCGAACGCCTCGATCAGCGGGAAGCGGCCCGGCGTGTTGCCGGGCAGCGTCCAGACGATGTCGGCGACGCCGTCCCGGGCCTGGTCGAAGAGCTGGGGCGGCGTGCCGCCCAGCTGCATGGCCGGGAAGATGTCGATCTTGATGCGGCCGTTCGATTCGGCCTCGACCTTCCGGGCCCAGGGGGCCAGGAACTTCGAATGCCCGTTCGCCACCGGCGGCAGGAAGTGGTGCATCTTGAACGTGAATTCGGCCGCCTGGGCGCTGCCGGAGCGCAGGATGGCGGGCATGGCGACGGCGGCGCCGGCCGCCTTGATGATCTGGCGTCTCGTGAGAGTCATGGCTGCTCCTCCCGGTTTTTTTCATTTATGGGCCTGAACCCGCCGCCCCCGCAACTGCGTGCGGTTCGGCCGGCGGGTTTCGCGCACGGCGATGCCGCGGCAATCGATGACAAGACTGCGCCTGTCCCGCGGCCCTTGCCATGGACGGATGACGCTCCGGCTGGAACTATCTGAACATCGCTCTTGCGCATGTCCGTTCTCGCCCAAGCAACGGAATCCCCTTTAAGTTGCATTTAATGATCATAATGCACTCTCAAGTTGCATACTGGAGGGTGCGCCATGAAGCATGTCGATCAGATCCAGGCCCTGGCCCGGCGCATCGAGGAGGCGCTGGAGCGGGGCATCGCGCAGGGACATCTGTCCGCGGAGCGCCTGCTGGCGCCCGCCTACGCCATGGGCATAGGGGAGAGGCTGGTCTGCGGCGACAGCGACGATGCGCTCCGCGCCCATGTGGGACCGCTGATGGCCGATGCGCTCGACGGCGCGAGGCCTGCCGATCTGCGCCTCATCGACCGCTCGGGCTATGTCCCCCTCGCGCGGGAGGACGCGCCCGGACAGAGGGCGGGACGGCTGATCCGGGAACCGGTCTGGCTCAGGGCGTGCCGGAGCACGACGCCCTACCGCATCGAGGTGGAGCGCAGCGCGCTGAGCGGCGTCGGCCGGCTCACCATGCACATGTCGGCGCCGGTCTTCGTCTCCGGGCAGCACTGGGGCTGCGTCGCCGCCGCGATGCCGCTCTGATCCCGCGAGCGCGCGGTCAGGTTTCGCCCGGCAGCCGATCGCGCAGGCGCAGGAGCGCGATCCGCTCGATCTCGACGATGGCGGTCCCGAACTCCGTCTCGGGATCGTTGCCCACTCGCGCTTCGAAAGCCGCCAGGATGTCTCCCCGGCTGCGCCCCTTCACCGCCAGGACGAACGGGAAGCCAAACCGCGCCGTATAGGCCGCGTTCAGCGCCGAGAACCGCTCGCGCTCGGCATCGGTCAGCGCGTCGAGACCCGCCGATGCCTGCTCCAGCGCCGAATCCGCCGTCAGCCGGCGGGCGGCGGCCAGACGTCCGGCCAGATCGGGATGGGCGCGGATGAGCGTGAGCAGCGCGGCCCGCGGCGCGCGCGCAACCTGCGCCACCAGCGCCCGGTGCAGGCCCTCCGCGGTGTCGGCGTCCGCCGGCAGGCCCGCATCGAACGCAGCCTCGGCGATCCACGGCGAATGCTCGAACACGTCCCCGAATGCGGCGACGAAGGCCTCCCGCGTCATCCGTGTCGGCCGGTCCACGTCAGCTCCCGCGATAGGTGGAATAGCTCCACGGCGAGACGAGGAGCGGAACGTGATAGTGCCCGTCCGGATCGGCGATGGCGAACCGGATCGGGATCTCGTCGAGGAACGGTGGATCGGACTGCGGCAGGCCCACGGCGGCGAAATAGTCCGCCACGCGGAACACCAGTTCGTACTGTCCCGCCCGGAACGCCTCGCCCGCCATGAGCGGTGCGTCGGTCCGCCCGTCGGCATTTGTGGTCGCCTCCGCCACGACGGACCTCACGCCCATCGAACCGATCCGGTGCAGCACGACGCGCAGGCCGGCTGCCGGCCGGCCCTGCGCGGTATCGAGCACGTGGGTCGAGAGCCGCCCCATGGCCTATTCCGCCAGGGCCGCGAGCACCCGCGCCCACGAGCGGGTGCCCTTGTGGAAGCTCGTCAGGTCATATTTCTCGTTCGGCGAATGCACGCGGTCGTCGTCCAGCCCGAAGCCGATGAGCAGCGTATCGAGGCCGAGCGTGCGCTTGAAGTCCCCGACGATGGGGATCGACCCGCCCGATCCGATGGTCACGGCCGGAACCTCCCATTCGTCCGCCAGCGCCTGCTGGGCGCGGGACAGGTCGGGCATGTCGAACGGCAGCGCGAGCGCCCGCGAGCCCTTGTACCTGATGAACTCCACGCTGCAGTCGGACGGGATGCGGGCCTTCACGAAGGCCTCGAACGCCTCCGAGATCGCCTCCGGGTCCTGGTCGCCCACGAGCCGGAAGGAGATCTTGCAGGACGCTTCGGCCGGGATGACCGTCTTGGTCCCCTCGCCCGTATAGCCGCCGATGATGCCGTTGGGATCGCAGGTCGGCCGCGACTGGATCTGCTCGATGAGCATGCGGTCGGCCTCTCCGGCAGCCTTGCCGAGCCCAACCTGCCCGAGGAAATCGGCCTCCGTCAGGTTGAGCCGCTTCCAGCTCTCCAGCACGTCGGCCGGCACGTCCGGCACCCCCTCGTAGAAGCCGGGGATCGTGACGCGCCCGTTCTCGTCATGGATCGCCGCGATGACCTTGGCGAGCACGCGGATCGGGTTGGCGGCGGCTCCGCCGAACAGGCCCGAATGGAGGTCCCGGTCCGCGCAGCGCACCTTCACCTCGTAATAGACGAGGCCGCGCAGGGAGGCGGTGATCGCCGGGGTGCGCCGGTCCCACATGCCGGTGTCGCAGACCAGCGCCACGTCGGCCTTGAGCTCATCCCGGTTGGCGACGACGAATTCGGGAAGGTTCTTTGACCCGTCCTCCTCCGCGCCCTCGATGAGAAGCGTGATGCCGACGGGCAGCGAGCCGGTTACCGCCTTCCATGCCCGGCAGGCCTCCAGGAACGTCATGACCTGGCCCTTGTCGTCGCAGGCGCCGCGAGCAACGATCGCCTTCCGGCCGGGCTCGATCTCGACGATGCGCGGCTCGAAGGGCGGGCTGTCCCAGAGGTTCAGCGGGTCCACCGGCTGGACGTCGTAATGTCCGTAGAAGAGAACCCTGCGGCCCCCGGCGTCGGGCGAATGGCCGAGCACCACGGGATGTCCGCCCGTCTCGCGCGTCTCCACCTTGAACCCCAGCGTGCCGGCGTCGCGGACGAGCCACTCGGCCGCATCGCGGCATGGGACGGCATAGGCGGAATCGGTCGATATCGACTGGATGCGCAGCAGGTCGAACAGGCGGTCGAGCGAGGCATCGAGATCGGCATCGATGCGGGCCAGGACGGCGTCGAGCTGGGAATGGGGAGCCTGGGACATGGGAATCGGTCTGCCTCGGGTCGTCGGGCGGGATCGGAATGCGCCGACCCTAGACCCGTCCCGCGGCCGTCGGGAAGCGCGTATTCCCGATCACCTCGCATGTTCGGATAACCACGACGCATAAGGAGGGCCGGATGAACCGGCCCTCCTCGATGCATCTGCCATGTCGGGCGTGGCGTTGGACGCCGATCGATCAGTTGCGGTTCAGCTCCTTGGCGGGACCGCCGGCCTCGTCACCCGAACCGCGCTGGTAGGCGGGGACTTCCGGATTGGTCATCCGCGAGGGAGACCGCTCGTTCTGCCCGCCCGGCACGCCGCCCGGAATGGTACCGGTCGTGGTGGGGGCGCGGCCCGCATTGTTCAGCTCGTTGGCCGGACCGCCGGCGCTCTGGCCGGAACCCTTCTGGTAATCCGGGATCTGCGGGTTCTGGACATTACGCTGCGGGTTCTTGGAGTCGATCGGGCCGCCCGTCGGGGACTGGAGCTCGCTCGCCGGGCCGCCGGCACGCTGGCCGGAGCCCTTCTGGGTCTCAGGCACCTGGCTGGCCTGGGCGAATGCACCGCCGGTCATCACGGCAACCGCAGCGGCAGTCATCAGAAGACGCTTCATCAGGATTCCTCCTTGTTGGCTTTTGCATGAGGCAACGGCCTCTCGCTGAACCAATGGATTCACGCTGACGATGTTCCGGACTGCGACAAGTTTACCGCATGAACTATCTGTGATCTATCGAACCGCTCCGCTAATACTATCATCACGCTTCGCTTTTACATAAGCGCAGCCGCAATTACAGCGTGCGGGCGCTCTAGCGGCGAAGCATGCCGCCGAGCGTGCCGCGAACGATCGCGCGGCCGACCGAGCTGCCGACGGAGCCGCCCAGCGACTTGCCGATATTGGCGGCGAGCTGACCGGCGACGCGGTTTGCCACGGTCCGCGTGACCTCGCGGGCGATGGTCTGGCCAGCGCTGAGCTTTTCGCCCCGCTTGCGGCCGACGCCGAACAGCGATCCGAGGAACCCGCCAATGCCTCCCAGGACGCCGCCCTCGGTCGCCGCAGGCTGGGCCGCCGCATCCGCGGCCTCCTGGGCGCGCTTGCGCAGGATTTCGTAGGCGGACTCCCGGTCGATGACCTCGTCATAGCGGCCGCGCAGGACGCTTCGGGCGACGATCTGGGAGCGCTCCTGGGCCGTGCAGGGCCCGACGCGCCCGCTGGGCGGGGCGATCAGGGTGCGCTCGACCATCGAGGGCGTGCCCTTGCCCTCCAGCATCGACACCAGAGCTTCGCCCACCGCGAGCTCGGTGATGGCGGTCTCGGTCTTGAAGGCGGGGTTCTGCCGGAAGGTCTCGGCCGCGGCCCGCACAGCCTTCTGGTCGCGCGGGGTGAAGGCGCGCAGGGCATGCTGCACGCGGTTGCCGAGCTGCGACAGGACCACGTCCGGCACGTCCAGCGGGTTCTGCGTCACGAAGTAGACGCCGACGCCCTTGGAACGGATGAGCCGCACGACGCGCTCGACCGCCTCCAGCAGCGCCTTCGGGGCATCGTTGAACAGCAGATGCGCCTCGTCGAAGAAGAAGACGAGCTTGGGCTTGTCGAGGTCGCCCACCTCGGGCAGCTGCTCGAAGAGCTCGGAGAGGAGCCAGAGCAGGAAGGTCGCGTACAGGCGCGGATTGGCCATCAGCTTGTCGGCCGCCAGCACGTTGATGACGCCGCGCCCGTCGCGGTCGGTCTTCATCAGGTCGGCGATGTCCAGCGCCGGCTCGCCGAAGAAGGCTTCGCCCCGCTGGTTCTCCAGCACGAGAAGCTGCCGCTGGATCGTGCCCACGGTTGCCTTGGAGACGTTGCCATAGCTCGTCTTCACGTCGCCGGCGCTCTCCGCCAGCGATTGCAGGAAGGCGCGCAGGTCCTTCAGGTCGAGCAGGAGCAGGCCCTGGTCGTCAGCCAGCCGGAAGGCGATGTTGAGCACGCCCTCCTGCGTGTCGTTGAGGTCCATGAGCCGGGACAGGAGCAGCGGACCCATCTCGGACACGGTGGCGCGGATCGGGTGGCCCTGCTCGCCGAACAGGTCCCAGAACGCGACCGGAAACGTGTCGGGCGTGTACTCGACGCCGATATCCTTCGCGCGCTGGACGAAGGGTGGCTTGCCGTCGCCGGGCATCGCCACGCCCGACAGGTCGCCCTTGATGTCCGCCGCGAAGACCGGGACGCCGGCATTGGAGAACCCTTCCGCCAGCACCTGCAGCGTCACGGTCTTGCCCGTGCCGGTGGCGCCGGTGACGAGGCCGTGGCGGTTCGCCAGCTTCAGCGTCAGATATTCCGGCTTGGTGCTCTTGCCGATCAGGATCGTGCCGTCATTGGCCATGTCTGGCGTCCACTGGGTTCGGGAATGGGGCGGCACCATTTAAGCTGCCCGGCGGAACGTTTCAAACGCTGTTGGCGGGGCGGGCGACGGACGGGCCGGGCTTGATTTCCATCCGTTTATATCTGAACTATCTCGCCACCGAAATGGAGGAAGACATGGAAGAGCTGATCGGCCGCGTGACCGCGGCAACGGGCCTGGACGAAGCCACCGCCCACAAGGCCCTGGGCATCATCCTGGCCTTCCTGCAGAAGGAGGGTCCGCCCGCCGAGGTCGGCCAGCTCCTGGCTGCGATTCCCGGCGCCGAGGGCGCCGCGGCCGAGAACGCCGGCGGCGGCGGTGGCCTGATGGGCATGATGGGCGGCGGCGTGATGGCGCTCGGCGGCCAGCTCATGTCCGCGGGCGTCTCCATGGGCCAGATGCAGACGCTGGGGCGCACCCTCTTCTCCTACGGCCGCGAGAAGGCGGGCGAGGACGTGATGGGGCCGATCGTCGGCTCGATCCCCGGCCTGTCCCAGTTCGTCTGACCGGTCCATCCGATCACGAGGCGGTGAGCGGGCGGCCGAGAGGCCGCCCGTTTCGCGTTCCGCCGCATTTTCGGCCGGTTCGGCCGTCTTGTCGGGACGCTATCCCCGCCCGATGATCCGTTTCCGCATGAGGCTGATGAAATTCCTCGTCCTGGGCGTCGTCGCCCTGTTCCTGCTGCCGGTCGGCCTGCACGCCGCCTGGTGGCTGAACCGCGACCTGCCGCCGACCTACACCATGGCGCGCTGGTCCAGCGCCGGCATCCTGCCGCCCGCCTCCGCCAAGCCCGAGGCCGTCGTTCACGTCTATGCCGCCCGCGTCGGCCGCTGGCGGGGCATCTTCGCCCATCATTCCTGGATCGTCGTGAAGGAGAAGGGCGCGCCCCGCTACACCCGCTACGATGTGGTGGGCTGGGGCACGCCGGTGCGCACGGACCTGCGCGATCCGGACGGGTACTGGTACGGCAACCTGCCGATGCTCGTCGGCGCGGTGGAAGGGGCCGAGGCCGAAGCGCTCATCCCGAAGATTCGCGGCGCGGTGCGCGCCTACCCGTTCTCGAACTACGGCACGTATCTCGCCTGGCCGGGGCCGAACTCCAACACCTTCGTCAACCACGTGCTGGCGGCGATCCCCGAGGCGGGCATCGCCCTGCCTCCCACCGCCGTCGGCAAGGATTTCCGCGGCAGCGGCTGGTTCGCCGGGCTCGCCCCCAGCCGCACCGGCATCCAGCTGTCCGCCCAGGGTCTGGCGGGCCTGACGCTCGCCTGGGTGGAAGGCATCGAGATCAACGTGCTCGGCCTGGTAGCGGGCATCGACCTGCGCGAGCCGGGCCTCAAGATTCCCGGCTTTGGCCGCGTCGGCATCGACATCGGGGACGGCACCGCCGCCGCGGCGCCGGGGGGTAGTCGCTGATGGCCCGTGCCGGGGGACAGCGCCGGCCGGACATCCTCGTCACCGGATTCGGCCCCTTCCCCGGCGTGCCGCGCAATCCCACGGCGCACCTGGCGCACCTCGTCGCCACCTCGCCGCGCCTCGCCCGGCTGGGCATCGCGGCGCGGGCGCTCGTGCTGACGACGTTATACCGGGCGCTGGAAAGCGAGCTGGAGCCGGCCCTCGGCCGGACGCGCCCGAGGGCGCTGCTGATGCTCGGCGTCGCGGCCCGCTCGGTCCGGCCCCGGATCGAGACGCGGGCGGTGAACCGCCGCAGCCTCCTGTATCCGGATGCGGCCGGGCGCGTGCCGCGCACGCCTGCCCTCAAGGCCGGTGCGCCCTTTGCGCTCAAGGGCCGGGACGTCTCCCCCGCCTTGCTGCGCCAGTTCCGCCGTTTCGGGCTGGACGCGGTCTGGTCCCGCGACGCCGGGCGCTACCTGTGCAATGCGGGTTATTTCACCGCCCTCGCCCACCCGGCGATGCGGGGCCGGCCGACCCTGTTCGTGCACGTGCCGATGCCGCGCAAGGCCGGCGGGTCGCGCCCGGACCGGCGGCCGACCGTGGAGGCGCTGGCCCGCGGCCTGACCGCCCTGGCGGCGGCGCTCGCAAGGCGCGGCCGCCGGACCCTGGCCTAAGGCAGAAGACGCTCGAAATACCGCACGCGCTTGCACCCGCCCGGCAGCAGGGCCTCGCCGACCGGCACGAAGCTAAAGGCGGCATGGAAGGCATCGGAGGCCGGATTGGGCGGATCGACGTTCACCTCGCACACCACCCGGGGCACGGACCGCGCCGCCGCCTTGGCAAGCAGCCCCTCGTAGAGCCGCCGCGCGTGCCCGCGGCCCCGCGCCACCGGATCGACGACGATGCGGTCGACATAGACAAAGCTCGTGTAGCGCGCGCGGAACCACAGGAAGTTCGGGCTGGCATAGGCGGCGTCCTGGTCGAGCGCGATGAGCAGCGCCTCGCAATCGCCGACGATCTCGGCCGCGAAGGCATTCGCGACCAGCGCCGCGAGCGCCGCCGCGTCGAGCTCGGACAGTTCCGACGCATGCCGGTTGTTCAGCGCCAGAACGGCGGGAAGGTCCGCCGGCCCGATGGGCCGCACCGGTTGCGTCTCAGCCATGGAGCGGGGCGACCGCGCGCACGCGTCCGACCTCGATGCCGTTCCAGTTGCGCATGCCGTGGTCCATCAGCCCGGCGACGAAGGCCGCGTCGTCCGGCTCGAGCTTCAAGTAGCGCAGGATGATTGCAGCCATGGCCGCCTCCGCCGCGCGCGACCCGCCATCGTCGCACTTAATCGCGACACCGAGGCCGAGCTCCGGCAGCGTGCCGCAATAGACGCCCTCCGCGCCCGTCTTCACGAAGGCACGGGCCCCGAGCCGCCCCATCAACAGCGTGTCGAACCGGCCGGTCCCGGCGACGAAGAACGGAGCGGCGGCGACGGCGGCACGAATGCGCGCGGCCGCCTTCGCCCGCGCGGGCGGCAGGCCGTGGCCGGAGCCGAACCGCGCAAATCCCAGGGCCAGCGACGCCAGCGGCACGGCATAGGTCGGTATCGAGCAGCCGTCGACGCCGCGCAGATGGGCGTCGTGCCGGGCGCCGGTCACAGCCTCCAGGGCGCCGCGCACGTCGTGTTGGACCCGGTGGCCGGCCTGGACGTAGCCGGTGGGGTCGACGCCGGCCTCGCACGCCAGGCAGATGAAGCCCGCATGCTTGCCCGAGCAATTGTTGTGAAGGGCGGTCGGCTCTGCGCCCGTGGCGGCGAGCGCGCGGGCGGCCCTGTCGCCCATCGGCCAATGGGCGCCGCATTCCAGGCAGCCTGCATCGAGGCCCGCCTTGGCGAGCATGGAGGCAGCGGTATCCGCATGCGCCGGCTCGCCGGAATGGGATGCGCAGGCCAGCGCGATCTCGGGATCGGTCAGGCCGAACCGTTCGGCCGCGCCGCTCTCCATCAGCGGCAGGGCCTGGATGGCTTTGACCGCCGAGCGCGGGAAGACGGGGCGGTCCACATCGCCGAGCGAGAGCAGGACGGCGCCGTCGGCATCCATGACGCAGACCGCACCGCGATGGCGCGATTCGACGACGTCGCCGCGGGTGACCTCGACCAGAACCGGATTGTCCATGGGCTGAAGCCCCCTCCTCATTGGCGACGCCGGACCTTGTGGCCGCTGGGGGCGGGCCTTGTCAAAGCGCGCCGGCGCGCAGACCGGAAGGGCCTCCCGCCGGTTGCGGCGCACGCCAGCCATTGCGACAAAGGCGGCCCGAGGAGGACGGACCGATGAACGCCGATCTCGACGCGCAGTACAACAACCGCGCCCGCGTGCCCGACCATCCGGCCATCTTCGAGCGCTGGTCGAAGGCCGCCGCGGCCTATCGCGCCACGTCGCGCGCCGAGCTGGGCGTGCCCTATGGCCAGACGGTGCGCCATTACTACGACGTCTTCCCGGCCGTGGGAGACGGCCGCCAGCGCCCGCTCGTCGTGTTCATCCATGGCGGCTACTGGCGCTCGCTCGATCCGCGCATGTTCAGCCACATGGCGCGCGGCCTCAACGCCCGCGGCCACGACGTGGCGCTCACCGGCTACGACCTGTGCCCCCAGGTTTCCATCCTGGACATCATCGCCCAGCAGCGCCGCGCCCTTGCCGCGCTGTGGCGGCGCTTCGGGCGGCGCATGGTCGTGGCGGGGCACTCGGCCGGCGGGCACCTGGCCGCCTGCATGCTCGCCACCAACTGGCCGGACTACGACCGGGACCTGCCTCCGGCGATGGTGGGTGCGGCTTACGCGATCTCGGGCCTGTTCGACCTGTCTCCCCTCCTCGCGGTGTCGATGAACGAGGACCTGCGGCTGGACGCCGCCGGCGCGCTCGCCGCGAGCCCGCAATTCTGGGCGCCGCCGGCCGGGCTGGCGATGGACGCCGTGGTCGGCGGGGACGAGAGCGAGGCCTTCCTCGACCAGACCCGGGCCATCGCGGATGCCTGGCGCCCCGCCGGCGTCGCCATGCGGGCAGGCGCGATCCCGGGCACGAACCATTTCACCGTGCTCGACCCGCTGGAGGACGCCTCGTCGCTGATGACGGCGCGCATCGCGCAGCTGGCGCGCGCGCTTTGACAGGCCTTGCGGCGCCTTTAAGGTGCTCGCCCGGAAACGGTACGGCTCCCTGGAGAGGTCAAGAACGATGAAGACGATGTTGCTGGCGGCGTCCGCGCTCGCGCTTGCTGCCGCCGCCCCGCTGCCCGCCCTCGCGCAGGCCAAGGTCAAGGTGGGCGTGGTCACCACCCTGTCCGGGCCCTCGGCCGCTCTGGGCCAGCACCTGCGGGACGGTTTCGCGCTCGGCGTGAAGTCCCTCGGCGGCAAGCTCGGCGGCCTCGACGCCGAGGTGATCGTGGTCGACGACGAATTGAAGCCCGACGCGGCCGTCACCAAGGTCCGCGGCCTGCTCGACCGCGACCAGGTGGACGTCGTCGTCGGCGTGATCTTCTCCAACGTGCTGATGGCCGTGCACAAGCCGGTCGTCGATTCCGGCACGCCGTTCATCGGCACCAATGCCGGCCCGTCCCCGGCCGCCGGCCGTGCCTGCAGCCCCTGGTTCTTCTCCACCGCCTACCAGAACGACCAGAACCACGAGGTGCTGGGCAAGCACGCCCAGGACACCGGCTACAAGAAGGTCGTGCTGATCGCCCCGAACTACCAGGCGGGCAAGGACGCGCTCGCCGGCTTCAAGCGCCATTACCAGGGCGAGGTCGCCGACGAGATCTACACCCCGCTCGGCCAGCTCGACTTCTCGGCCGAGCTCGCCAAGGTGGCGGCGGCCAAGCCCGATGCGGTCTTCACCTTCATGCCCGGCGGCATGGGCGTGAACCTCGTCAAGCAGTGGAAGCAGGCCGGCCTCACCGCGCCGCTCCTCTCCGCCTTCACGGTGGACGAGACCTCGCTCCCCGCCGCCGGCGATGCGGCCGTCGGCCTGCTGACTGGCGCTCAGTGGGCGCCTGGCCTCGACAACGCGGCCTCCAAGGCCTTCGTCTCCGCGTTCGAGAAGGAATTCTCCTACGTGCCGGCAATGTACGCCGCCAACGCCTACGACGCCGCGCTCCTGCTCGACAGCGCGATCAAGGCGGCGGGCGGAACCGACAAGGCCAAGCTCCGCGACGCGATCAAGGCCGCGAAGTTCCAGTCCGTGCGCGGCGATTTCGCCTTCAACACCAACCAGTTCCCCATCCAGGACTTCTTCCTGGCGCAGGTGGAGAAGCGCTCCGACGGGAAGTTCCAGACCAGGCCCGTGAAGACCGTCTTCTCCAAGTACGGCGATGCCTACGCCAAGGACTGCGCGATGAAGTGACGTTTATCCGGCGCGGGGTCGCCCGATCCCGCGCCGGTCCCTTCCGCTGGAGACCGCCACGCCCGTGCAGACCTTCTTCGTCCAGATCAAATGCCGTCTCGGCAAGACCTACGCGGTGGCGAGCGAACTCGCCGACCGGGAGATCGCGTCGGAAATCTATTCCACCGCCGGCGACTTCGACATCCTCGCCAAGTTCCACGTGGACGCCGACGTCGACATCGGCCGCTTCGTCGGCGAGCACGTCCAGACGATCCCCGAGATCGCGGACACGCGGACGATCATTACGTTCAAGGCGTTTTAATGCATTTATTATCAATAACTTAGTGAATGGTTCTGTGGTTGCAGCGACATATTTGATCGACACTTAGCTCGCCAATGGGTTGTGTCGTGGAGCCATGCGTATGGGCGAGATCATAGCCGGACTGCTGGTCGTTATCGTCGGCGGCTATATCCTGCTGATGTTCGGAAACATCGTGATCCAGAGTTTCTGGGACAAGCGGGTGCGCGACGATCTGCTGAGCGATCCGCATCTTAGGAACCCTACGCTCTTCCACAAGCTAGCTTTCGCCGGGCTCGCAGCGCTGCTGCTGGTGTTCGCCGGTTGGTTGGTGCTGCGTGGTCTGAGCGTGATGATCTCATAATGAAAAGCCCCGCCTAAGCGGGGCTTTCTCGTGCCGGGCCCACCGCATCTTGAACGCAGTTGCCCGGCCTCGCCATCAATCCCACAGCGGCAGTTGATATCGACCGGCATTTAGTAGCCGTCAAACATTGATTTCATTGCCAAATTTGGTTCAATAAATACGTTCAAGGTGTTCTCGCCGCTCACCCCCTGCACCGCTCCACCAGCCGCCCGATGAAGGCGTCGCAGGCGGCGAGTTCCGAGGCCGCGATATACTCGTCCGGCTTGTGCGCCTGCTCGATGCGCCCCGGGCCGACGATGACGGTCGGCACGCCGGCCTGCTGGAACAGCCCGGCTTCGGTGCCGTAGGCCACCTTGCAATGGCTGTTGCGGCCGGCGAGCCCCTTGGCCAGCGTCACGATGGGAGCGTCCTCCGCCGTGTCGAGGCCCGGGAACCCCGCATAGATGGCGATGTCGAAGCCGGATTCAGGATCGACCGCCTGCATGGCGGGCTCCAGCACCTCGCGGGCATGGCGCACGATCCGCGCGACGGCCGCATCGGCATCGTCGGCGCCCACCACCCTCACCTCGAAGACGATCGAGGCTTCGTGGGGCACGATGTTCAGGGCCGTGCCGCCGTGGAACGTGCCCACATGCGCGGTGGAATGGGGCACGTCGTAAAGTTCGTCCCGGGCGCCCCCGGCCGCGAATTCCAGGCCCAGCGCCTGGACCTCGACCACGAGCCGCGCCAGCCATTCGACCGCGTTGACGCCCTGCGGGGCCAGCGAGGAATGGCACGCCTTGCCGCGCGCGGTCACCCGCACGCTGCGCTTGCCCTTGTGGCCCGTCGCGACCTCCATGGCCGTCGGCTCCCCGACGAAGCAGCCGAGCGGCAGCGGCAGGTCCTGGCCCAGACGCGCGATCATGCCGCGCACGCCCACGCAGCCGACCTCTTCGTCGTAGGAGAAGGCAAGATGCAAAGGCGTCGCCAGCGGGGCCGCCAGCATGTCGGGCAAGGCGGCCAGGCAGCAGGCGAGAAAACCCTTCATGTCGCATGAGCCGCGGCCGTAGAGCCGGCCGTCCCGGGCGGTGAGCGTGAAGGGATCGGTGTTCCAGGCCTGGCCCTCCACGGGCACCACGTCGGTATGGCCCGACAGGACATAGCCGCCGCGGTCGGCGGGGCCGACGGTCGCCCAGAGATTGGCCTTGGCGCCGGTGGAATCGTAGACCCGCTCGGACCGGACGCCGTGCCGGTCGAGATAGGCCTCGACCCAGGCGATCAGGTCGAGATTCGACCGGGCGCTCGTCGTGTCGAAAGCGACGAGGGCCGCCAGGATCTCGGCGGAGGACAGGCGCGACATGGGTGGCTCCGGGGAAGACTAGCGCAAGGGATGCGTGAAGGGATCGTCGGGCTGGTTCGCCCGCACGAAATCGGCAAATTGCTGCGCCGCCGGCGAGCCGGTGCCCGTCGACGGCATGAGATAGGTGGTCTCGAAGGGAATGGTCGGGCGGAACGGGCGGAACAGGAGCTCGTCCCCGACCTCGAAGGCGAGCGGGAACGGGTTGACGATGGTCACCCCCACCTGCCGCTTTACGAGTTCCACGACGAAGGCCGAGGTGGTGCCCTCGGCCACGATGTTGGGCTGCACGCCCGCATTGGCGAAGGCGCGCTCCAGCCGGGCGCGGGACGAGAACCGGCGCGTCAGGAAGACGACCGGCTCCTCGGCCAGGTCGTTGGCGCTGACGAAGGGCTTGTCGGCGAGCGGATGCCCCGGCCACAGCACCGCATGGGCCGAGCAGCGCCGGATCGTCTGCGCCACGATGCCGGGATGGGCGGCCGGCTCGTCGACGAAGCCCAGATCGGCGGCGCCGTCGGCCACCGCGGCGCTGACGTCGCTCGATTTCCCGATCTCCACCTGCAGCCGCACGTTCGGCTCGATCAGCCGGAACCGGGCGATGAGGTCCGCCAGGAAGAAATGCGCGATGGTCGGCGGCGCCGCGACCCGCAGCAGGCTGCCGGCGCGGATCGTATCGGGCCAGCCGTCCAGCCGGTCCAGCACGGTGAAGATCGGCGCGGCCTCGCGGTCGAGCGCGAAGGCATCCGCGGTGGGCACCAGCCTCCCGCCATCGCGCAGGAACAGCTCCCGCCCCAGCCGCGCCTCCAGCGAGCCGATGGCCCGGGAGACCGCCGGTTGCGAAATGCCAAGCCGGTGTGCCGCCGCCGTCGTCTTGCGCGTCGATATGACGGCATGCAGCACTTCCAGCTCGCGCAGGCTCGGTCTCGACCGGCCCTCGTCCTCGTTATCACCCGTCCGCATATCTTTATGCAAAACCATTATTCATTTCTCGGATGACAATACGCTAGAGGCATACTAGCTTCAAGTCACCAACGATCAAGAGCCGATCGCCGTCGGGGGTGGCGAGAAGGCCGAAAGGGTCGGGGTCGCGGCAAGCGCCTCGTCACACAATCGGGAACTAGACAAAGCGGCTCCAAGAGCCCTGAAAGCTGGAGGCAGATTTGATGAAACGTACGCTGACCATGGCGGCCCTCATGGTGCCCGCCCTGCTGGCCGGGACGGCCCAGGCGCAGAATCTCCGGATCGGACTGTCGTCCGAGCCGACCTCGATGGACCCCCACTTCCACAATGTCGGCCCCAACAACTTCATGCGCCGGCACATCTTCCAGGGTCTGCTGACCACGGACGAGACGCAGAAGATCGTGGGCGAGCTGGCCGAGGCCGTGGCGCCGATCAACGACACGACCTGGGAGTTCAAGCTCCGCAAGGGCGTCAAGTTCTCCGACGGCTCCGACTTCACCGCCACCGACGTGGTCTACAGCCTCTGCCGCGTGCCCAAGGTCGAAGGCTCGCCCTCGTCCTTCACGGTGTTCACGCGCGGCATCGAGAAGATCGAGACGCCGGACGCCCACACCGTCCGCTTCGTCACCGCGACGCCGAACCCGCTCCTGCCGAACAACATGACGACGATCGGTATCCTGTCGTCGAAGAAGTTCGGCGGCCAGAACGTCAAGTACAACCCGGCCGGCTGCGAGAACCTCGGCGACTTGCCGAAGTCCACCGACTTCAACGATCCCACCAAGGCGATCGGCACCGGCCCCTACGTCCTGACCGAGTACACCCGCGGCTCGCAGATCGTGCTGACGCGCAACGCCAACTACCAGGGCCAGAAGGCGCCGTGGGAGCGCGTGACCTGGCGTCCGATCACCTCGGCCGGCCCGCGCGTCGCGGCCCTGCTCGCCGGTGACGTCGACCTGATCGAGAACCCGCAGATCGAAGACCTGCCGCGCATCAAGCAGGCCGGCTTCAAGATCGCGCAGCAGCTGTCGAACCGCATCATCTACGTGCACCTCGACACCCATGCGGCCGCGGACTGGAAGACGCCCGGCATCAAGGGCACCGACAAGAACCCGCTGCTCGACAAGCGCGTCCGCGAGGCGCTCTCCAAGGCGATCAACCGCCAGGCCATCGCCGAGCGCATCATGGGCGGCGTCGCCCAGCCCGCCGGCGACCTCCTGCCCTGGCCGCTCTTCGGCACCTCGCGCGACACCAAGCCGACGGCCTTCGATCCCGACGGCGCCAAGAAGCTGCTCGCCGATGCCGGCTATCCGAACGGGTTCGAGATCGTTCTCGGCACCCCGAACGACCGCTACATCAACGACGGCAAGATCTCCGAGGCCATCGCCCAGATGTGGACCCGCATCGGCGTGAAGACCTCGGTGGACGCGATGACCGCCTCCACCTTCTTCACCCGGCGCAACAAGTATGACTTCTCGGCCTATCTCGCGGGCTGGGGCGCGGACTCGGGCGAGCTCGGCAATTCGCTGAACGCCCTGGTGGCGACGCCCGACGCCAAGACCGGCGCCGGCCACACCAACCGCGGCCGCTACACCAACAAGGATGTCGATGCGGCCCTCATCGAGGCCCTGCGCACGATCGACGACAAGAAGCGCGAGGCCCTGCTGCAGAAGGCTTCCAAGATCGCGATGGACGACGTGGCGCTGATCCCGCTCCACTTCGAGATCACGACCTGGGCCTTCAAGAACAACCTCGACTACAAGGCGCGTGTCGACCAGTACACGATCGCCACCGACGTCACCGCGGCCAAGTAACCGGTCGCGGCTCCAGCGGACCGGCGGCGCGCTTCTCCCGGCGCGCCGCCGGTTCCACCGCAAGGCGCGTGCGGGCTGGCAGGGCCGGCCCGATGGCGGAGCGCCGCAGTCCATGCAAGGATCGGATCCGTGGGTCCGCGGGCACGCAGATGCCGGCGGGAACGATCCGTAACGCCAAGGCAAAAAGCCTATGCTCGTCTATCTCATCCGCCGCATCGCCCAGGCGATGCTGGTCATCGCGGTCATGGCAACGCTCGTCTTCTTCGCGGTCTATGCCATCGGCAACCCGATCGACGTGCTCGCCAGCCCGCAGGCCGACCAGATCGAGCTGGCCGCGATCAGCCAGCGGCTGGGCCTCGACCGCCCCCTGTGGGAGCAGTTCGGCATCTTCGTCTGGAACGCGCTGCGCGGTGATCTGGGCACCTCGTTCGTCTATGCCGAGCCGGCCGCAAAGCTGATCCTCCAGCGGCTCCCGGCGACCTTCGAGCTGGCCTTCACGGCGCTCGCCATCGCCGTGTTCGTGGGCATTCCGCTCGGCGTCTATGCCGGCCTCAACCCGGACTCCCTCGGCGGCCGGTCGATCATGGGCGGCTCGATCCTCGGCTTCTCCCTGCCGAACTTCTGGCAGGGCCTGATGCTCATCCTGATCTTCGCCGTCATCCTGGGCTGGTTCCCGGCCGGCGGGCGCGGCCAGACCGCGACCGTCCTCGGCATCGAGAGCGCGCTGTTCACCCTGGACGGGTTGAAGCACCTGATCCTGCCCGCGATGAACCTGGCGCTCTTCAAGATGGCGCTCGTCATCCGCCTGGCCCGCGCCGGCACCCGCGAGGTCGCGCTGCAGGACTATGTCCGCTTCGCCCGCGCCAAGGGCCTCTCGCGCAGCCGCATCGTCGGCGTGCACATCCTCAAGAACATTCTGATCCCGGTCGTCACGATCCTGGGCCTCGAGCTCGGCTCGATGATCGCCTTCGCCGTCGTGACCGAGACCGTGTTCGCCTATCCGGGCATGGGCAAGCTCCTGATCGACTCCATCGGCCGCCTCGATCGCCCGATCGTCGTCGCCTACCTCATGATGACCGTGGTGATCTTCGTCGTGATCAACCTGGTCGTGGACATCATCTACGCCGCGATCGATCCGCGCGTGCGTCTCTCGGAGGTCAAGGGATGACCGACGCCACCGCCAACGCCACGCTGTCCCCGCCTCCGCCCGCGCTCGATGCCGGCGAGGCGCTGTGGAAGCGCCATGCGCTGAACTTCCTCAAGAGCCCGGCCGCCGTCATCGGCCTCGCCATCCTGGTGTTCATGATCGTGCTCGCGGTCGCCGCGCCGTGGCTGACGCCGCAGAACCCGTACGATCTCGCCCAGCTCGACATCATGGACGGCACGCTGCCGCCCGGCTCGGTCAACTCCACGACCGGCTACACCTACTGGCTCGGCACCGACGACCAGGGCCGCGACATGCTCTCCGGCATCATCTACGGCCTGCGCATCTCGCTCAGCGTCGGTGTCATCGCGACGCTGGTGGCGCTGACCATCGGCACCTCGCTCGGCGTCGCCGCGGCCTATGCGGGCGGGCGGTTCGACACGATCCTGATGCGCGTCGTCGACCTCCAGCTCTCGTTCCCAGGCATCCTGGTGGCGCTCGTCCTGCTCGCCGCCTTCGGCCGCGGCGTGGACAAGGTCATCCTGTCGCTCGTCATCGTGCAATGGGCCTATTACGCCCGCACCGTGCGCGGCTCGGCGCTGGTGGAGCGGCGGCGGGAATATATCGAGGCGGCGCGCTGCCTCGCGCTTCCCCGCAGCCGCGTCATCTTCCGCCATCTCCTGCCGAACTGCCTGCCTCCGCTGATCGTGGTGGCCACCGTCCAGGTCGCGCACGCGATCGCGCTGGAGGCCACGCTCTCCTTCCTGGGCGTCGGCGTTCCGGTCACCGAGCCTTCCCTCGGCATGCTGATCTCCAAGGGCTACCACTACCTGCTGTCCGGCAAGTACTGGATCGCCACCTTCCCCGGCATCGCGCTCGTCATCGCCATCATCGCCATCAACCTGGTGGGCGACCGGCTGCGCGACGTCCTCAATCCGCGCCTGTCCCACTGAAGAGCGACGCGATGAGCCACCCCGTTCTCGAGGTGAAGAACCTCTCCGTCTCCTTCGGCTCCCGCGAGGGCGCGCTGACGGCGGTCAACGACATCTCCTTCCACGTGGATCGCGGCGAGGTGCTCGGCCTCGTGGGCGAATCCGGCTCCGGCAAGTCCGTCACGGGCCTGGCCATCCTGGGCCTGATCGACGCGCCCGGCCGCATAGGCGCCAACTCGTCGATCCGGCTGGACGGGCAGGAACTCGTCGGCATGCCCGAGCACGAACTGCGGCGCCTGCGCGGCCGCAAGCTGGCGATGATCTTCCAGGACCCGATGACCACGCTGAATCCGGTCCTGCGCATCGACACGCAGATGATCGAGGCGGTCACCGCCCATGAGAACGTCTCCGAGCGCGCGGCCCGTGCCCGGGCGCGCGAGGCGCTGCAGCGGGTGGGCATCCCCTCGCCCGACGAGCGTCTCCTGGCCTATCCGCACCAGTTCTCCGGCGGCATGCGCCAGCGCGTGGCCATCGCCATCGCGCTCCTCCACCGCCCTGCCCTGCTGGTGGCGGACGAGCCGACCACGGCGCTGGACGTCACGATCCAGGCGCAGATCATCTCCGAGGTCCAGGAACTCGCCTCCCAGACCGGGACGGCGATGGTATGGGTGACGCACGACCTCTCGGTCGTCGCCGGCCTCGCCGACCGCGTGGCCGTCATGTATGCGGGCCGCATCGTCGAGCAGGGCTCGGTCGTCGACGTGCTCGAGCGGCCGCTCCACCCTTACGCCCACGGGCTCATCGGCTCGGTGCCCAGCCGCAACAAGCGCGGAAGCCCCCTCGCCCAGATCCCCGGCATGACGCCCTCCCTGGGGCGCCTGCCCCCCGGCTGCGCCTTCCATCCGCGCTGCCCGCGGGCCACCGACATCTGCCGCGGCGAATGGCCCGAGGCGACCGCCTATCCCGGCGGCCGCACCGCCCGCTGCTATCATCCGCATCTGGAGAACGAGGTCGCCGCGTGACGACGCCCGAACCGATTGTCGCGCTGGAGGACGTCTCCAAGCGCTTCGTGAAGCCGCTGGACACCGCCGAGAAGATCGGCCGCATCTTCGGCGCCAACGTCAAGGAAGAGGTCGTCCGCGCCGTGGACGACGTGTCGCTCCAGATCGCGGAGGGCGAGGTCGTCGGCCTCGTCGGCGAGTCCGGCTGCGGCAAGTCCACGCTAGGCCGCGTCATCGCCGGCACGATGAACCCGTCAGAAGGGGCCGTGCGCTATCGCGGCGTCATCGTGGAAGGCATGAACGCCCAGGACCGGCGGCGCGCGGACCTTGCGATCCAGATGATCTTCCAGGATCCCATGGCCTCGCTGAACCCGCGCATGCGGATTGCCGAGATCATCGGGGAGGCGCCGGTCGTGCACGGGCTGGTCTCGCGGCGCGACGCGGAGGCGTACGTCGCCGAAACGATGCAGCGCGTCGGGCTCGATCCGTCCACGCGCAAGCGCTACCCGCACCAGTTCTCCGGCGGCCAGAGGGCGCGCATCGGCATCGCGCGCGCGCTGGCGGTCAAGCCGGAAGTGCTGGTCTGCGACGAGTCCACGGCGGCCCTCGACGTGTCGATCCAGGCGCAGGTCATCAACCTGTTCATGCGCCTGCGCGAGGATCTGCGGCTGACCTACGTGTTCGTCAGCCACGATCTGGGTGTCGTCGAGCACATCTCGGACCGGGTGGCGGTCATGTATCTGGGCCGCATCGTCGAGCTGGCGCCGACAGACAGCCTCTTCTCCGGGCCGAACCATCCCTACACCCAGGCGCTGCTCGCCGAGGTGCCGCGGCTCGAAGCGCGCAAGAAGAAGTTCTCGGCGCTGAAGGGCGAGATCCCGACGCCGCTCAATCCGCCTTCGGGCTGCCATTTCCATCCGCGCTGCCCCTTCGCCTTCGACCGCTGCAAGGTCGAGCGGCCGATGCTGAAGGAGGTCGCGCCGCGCTGGTCGGCCGCCTGCCACCTCAACGACAAGGCGGCCTGATGGCCCATCCCGCCTTGCGCCGCGTCGCCATGCGCGGCGCGGTGCTCCACGTCGCCGACGACCAGCCGACCTTCTGGGACAGGGTGGCGCGCGACGCGTGGGAACCGGAAACGCTCGACTGGATGGCGCGCGTGCTGTCGCCCGGCGCGACGTTCTTCGATCTCGGCGCCTGGGTCGGACCCACAGCGCTCCATGCGGCCGCGCTGGGCGCGGACGTCGTCGCGGTCGAGGCCGATCCGGCGGCGCTCGACCAGCTGTCGCGCAACCTCGCGGCCAATCCCGGCCTCGCGGCCCGCATCGCGGTCGTCCCCCGCGCCCTGTCGCGGGATGGGGAGCCGGTGCGCATGGGCGCGCGCCGCAAGCCCGGCGATTCCATGTCGAGCGCCCTCCTGGCGGATGGCGGCACCGGCTGGGAGGCCGAGGGCATCTCGCCTGCCGCCCTGTTCGACAGGCCCGTCGCCGGCCACGCCGTGGTGAAGCTGGACATCGAGGGCGGCGAGTTCGACCTGCTCCCTGCTCTCGTTCCCGCCCTGCCCCAGCCGGTCCGGGTGCTGCGCGTGTCGTTCCACCCCGCGCTTTACGTTCGTGCGCGCGGGCTCGATGCCGGGGGCTTCGCGGAGGCGGTTGCCCGGGCGGTCGCGCCGCTCGCGGGCTGGCGCTGCGACCGGCCGGGCGATGTCGCCGAAGGCCTTGCGGCCGAGATCGCGATGGATTCGGTGGACCGGGTCTTCACGCGGCCGGACTGAGCGCGGCCTCGACCGCATCGAGCGACCGGAAGACGTGGACGGTCACCCGCTCGGCGCGGCCGCGCACGTCCGCATCGCGGCATTCGTCGGCGGCCAGCGACAGGCCCGACGCCGCGATGACCGCGTCCGACACGACGAGCGTCGACCCGTATTCCTTGTTCAGGCTTTCCAGCCGGCTCGCGATGTTGACCGTGTCGCCGAGGGCGGTGAGCGCCGCGCGCCCGTCGACGGACGTCGCGCCGACCCGGCCCAGGATCGCCTGGCCCTGGTGGATGCCGATGCCGATGCGCAGCCGCTCGGGCAGCGTGGCGGCGAATTCGGCATTGATGGCCTCGATGGCGCCCACCATGTCCCGCGCCGCCGCCAGCGCATCCCGCGCGCCCGCCCCGACGGCGGGATCGACGCCGAACAGGGCCATGATGCCGTCGCCCATGAACTTGTCGACCGTGCCGCCGCGGTCGCGGATGGCCTGCGCCATCGCCTCCAGGTAGCGGTTCAGGATGAACACCGTGTCGTAGGGATAGAGCTTCTCCGACAGCGTGGTGAAGCCCCGCAGGTCCGCGAACATCACGGTGATGCGCCGCTCCGTGCCCCAGCGATACGCATCGCTGCCGGCGTTTGCCGGGACCTGCGCCACCGGCACGAGCGGACGCACGAGGAGATCTACGGCGGGCCTGATCTGGCAGGCGAGCCGCACGCCCTCCGGCGCGCCGATCCGGGCCAGGGCCGCCGCCTCCACCGGACCCGGCGGATCGAGCGCGGCGGCACCGTCGAGAACCTGAACGCGGCAGGTGGAGCACCGGCCACGGCCGCCGCAGACCGAGGCATGGGGTATGCCGTTCGCCCGGGCGACGTCCAGCAGCGTCGCCCCAGGCCTCGCCTTCACCGTCCGGCCGCCGGCATAGGCGACGACGATCCCCGAGGACAGGCGCCGCAGGACAAGGCGCGCACCGACTGCGACGATGGCCGAAACGGCCAGCGCGGCGAAGGCGAGCGTGATCCCGTCGAGATAGACGTAGCTGGCCGCCACCATCGTGTCCGTCAGCGCCGAAGGCCCGGCCGGGCGCGCAGCGACCATGCGCGCCGCGCTCGTCCAGCCGGCGATGGACAGCGCCGGGATCAGCACCGCAAGCCCCAGCAGCCACGGCGCGAAGGTCCGGTAGCGCGGCATGAGCTTCAGCCAGTGATGCAGGCCGATCATGGCATGCACCCACACCACGATGAGCAGCATGGACTGGCTGAAGGCGAGGCTGGGCCAGAGCAGGCGCAGGACGTTGGAATAGCTGTAGTCGAACCCGTGCCACGTGCCGATGATGCGGGTGCCGACCACATGGCCCGCCAGCCAGAGCGGGATGGACAGGCCGAGCGCGATCTGCGCCGCCTCCCAGACCGGCATGCGCCAGGTGGAGCGCCGCGCCACCGCCCACAGACCCAGCCCGATATGGACGGCGAACGCCGCGTAGAGGACCAGGCCCGCCGGCGTGTTCCAGAACGCCGTCCGCCAGCCCTGGACAATCTCCATCGCCTCCACGGAGATCAGGCCGAGCGCATGGTTGGCGAAATGGGTGAGCGCGAAGGCAAAGAGCACGAGCCCGCTGGCCAGCCGCCACCGATGGCTGCTGCGCCAGGCCGCCGGAACCCGCGGAAGGCGGCGGCGCGCGCGCGATCCGGCCGCCGGGGCGCTCACGCCTCGGCCCTGAAGATCAGCACGATCGGGTCCGCCACCCCGTCGATCCCCCGCGCCGGGGCGACCTTGAAGCTGCCGTCGTCCTCAAAGCCCTGTTCGCGGGCAAGGTCGAAGGTCGCCTGGTCCGTGACCAGGCAGGCCATCAGCGCCTTGTTCTGCTTCTCGATCTTGACCGCCAGGTTGACCGGCTCGCCGATGACGGTGAATTCCAGCCGGTCGTCGTCGCCGACCGTGCCGAACAGGACAGGTCCCGCCGTGACAGCGATGCCGATCCGCAATTCCTCGCCGTATTTGCGCTGCGCCTTCGCCTTCACGCGCTCGGCCGCCTTGGCGAGCGCGATTCCTGCCCGCATCGCGTCTGCCGCCGGCGCATGCGTCTCGCGCGTGCAGCCGAAGGTCGCCAGGATGCCGTCGCCCAGGAATTTGTCGATCGCCCCGCCCTCGCGCGCGATCACCTCGCCCATCTTCTGCTGGTAGTCGATCAGCATGCGCATCACGTCGCCCGGCGCCCGCCGTCCGGCCAGCCCCGTGAAGCCGCGGATGTCCGTGACGATGATGCCCGCCTGCCGCACCTCCCCCTGCCCAGCCTCCAGCATCTCCTCGCCCGAGGCGATGCGCTCGGCGATCTCGGGCGGGAAGAAGCGCGACAGGTCCTCCCGCGCCGTGCGGCCGACCGCCGCCGCCACGAGCTGCCGGCGCGCCCGGCGGACCGCGAAGGTCAGCGCCAGGGTGACCAGGATGATCGCGACGACCTTCTCCACCTCCGCGCCGATCAGGATCGCGTTGGACGTCAGGTACGCCGTGAAATCGCGGGTGACGAGCTCGGGATGCTCGTTGAGGGCGTAGGCCGCCATGCCGACCCAGCCGGCAGCGGCCACGAACCCGGCCAGCAGGATGGAGGACGGCTCCAGCCGCATCGCCCGCACCGCGATCAGCATGAACACGAACAGGAAGGTCGGCGCCTTCAGGTAGAAGGCCGAGGGCTGGCCATATTGCAGGTGGAAGCTCCAGATCAGCCCGTAGAACAGGCCGAAATCCGCCAGGATGAACGCGACGACGGCGGCCGTGGTCATGGCGCCGCGATAGGCCACGGCGAGCCGCAGCACGCTGACAAGGATGAGCGAGGCCACCGCCACCGGGACAGGCCTCAGCTCCGTCATGCCGTCCAGCGCCTTGGGCGAGAGGGCGTAGAGCAGCCCAAGGAAGCCGACGATGGCCAGCATGAACCATGCGGCCCTGAGGTCCGCGGCACGGGTCTCGGCCTCCACCAGGCGGCGTACGCGCGGCGGCAATTCGTCCACCGGGCGATGCGGCGCGGACAGGACCGGCTCGTCGTCGTCCAGGTCGGGAACCGGGCCGGCGGGTTCGGCCGTCATGGCAGGCGCTCCCGGCGGGCCGCCTTGGCTTCGGACACGGTCCGCGGGCCGGTCAGGCGGACAGCTCCGCCAGCTTGGCGTTTGTGCGCTCCAGCCGCTTGGCGAGCTCGCGCATCACCGCCACCGACATCTGCGGGAACTGGCCCAACAGCTCCAGGAAAACCCGCTTGTCGATGCGCAGCGCCGTGACGTCGCCATCGGCGACGATGCTGGCAGAGCGCGGCGAGTCCGACAGAATGCCCATTTCGCCCAGGAGGTCGTTGGACGAGAACTGCGCCACCTGCAGCGGCCCGTTCGGCGTCTGGATCACGACGTTGGCCTTGCCCTGGAGCAGCACATAGGCGGCGTCGGAGGGATCGCCCTGGGCGAAGAAATGCTGGCCGGAGGAAAACATCACGCGCTCGGAGGTGAAGGCGAGCAGCTTGAGCCTCGCGGGATCGATTTCCCTGAACATCGGCACCTGCCGGAGCGCCTGGACTTCCGTTTCGAGCGTCATTGGGCTGCCACCTCCTGAACCGTCCGGTCGCGGCGTCCCGGTCGATCCTCGACCGTTGCATCCGTACCGTCGAACTTTATCACCATATCGAACGTGTCCGCGGCGCTCTCGCGCACGACCGCAATGAGCGAGGCCTGCGGACGCATCTCCACGATCCGCTTGAGCACCTTGGCGCCCTCCGCCTCGCCCAGCGCGGTCGTGGCGCCGTCGATCACCAGCAGTTCCGGGCGCCGCACCACGCAGCGCGCCAGGTTGACCTTGATGCGTTGCGCCGCGCTGAGCAACCGGCCCGATGGGCCGACCCGGTATCCAAGGCCGATGCGCTCCACCGCTTCCTTGAGGTCCAGTTCCGCCACGACCTCCATGATCTCGTGCATCACCTTGCGCTCGGCGTCCGCGACCCCATGCGCGATGCGGCCGAAGAGCAGGTTGTCCTTCAGCGAGACCGCGAGGTTCAGGGCCGCCGGATCGTGGAAGGCGACGGGGCCGTCCTCGCCGGACAATTCGCGGAAGCGGGCGCGCGCCTGCAGGAGGCGCTCCTCCAGTTTCGCATCGATCAGGCCGAGGCGATGGCGGGGCTCCACATAGGCCAGCGTCAGCCCGATCAGCCGCGCCTTCTCGCTGGCCTTGAGCGAGCGCTCGCCCTTGGAGGCGATGCGCCGCACGAGCGCGTCGAATTCGGGGATGTCGTCGGCCGCGATGAAGGAGAACTGGTCGAAGAGCGGATGGCCGGGCGGTAGGTCGCGGAAGATCTCGGTCATTTCCTGCGCGATGCGAAGGCCGATGGAGACGAGGTCCCCCGTCAGGTCGGTGTCGTCCAGCGCATCGCGGAAGGTCTGGTCCTCCATGAGGGCCGCCGGGCTCGCCGTGCCGCTGCGCGGGGCGCCGAACAGGATGTTCTCCGCCACGGTCGCCTGCCGGGTGAAGCGCTCCGGATCGAACGTCTCCAGCAGCCGGCCCTTCTCCATGCCCTCGAACCGCTCCTCCAGCTTGCGGCGGGCGAGGATGAAGCGCTCGATGTCCTCCTCGGGCGTCGCGGCGTCGATATAGCCGAGCAGGCCGAGCTGGTAGAGGTCACCCCGCATGCCGACGATCTCCAGCGCCTCGATGAGCCGGGCGTCGAGGTCGTGCGGCCCGGTGGCCTCGACCCACTCGTAATCCAGCCAGTCGAGCGTGGGGTCGTCCTCCGGGTTTCCCGTGCGCCGGGCCTCCAGCACGCGGCGCCGGTCCGCCTCCGCCTGCGAGCCCGGCTGCGGCGCCCGCCGCAGGCCGTAGACGAGGTTGTCGCGCACGGTGCCGGGAAACAGGACGGGGTCGGTGCCCGCATAGGCGATGTGCCGGCCGGCCGTGGCGTCGGTCATGCGCACCAGGTCCGTCTCGCCGAACAGGATGCGGCCGCCGAAGCCCAGCACCCGCCTGGACAGCGTCCTGGCAAGCACGCTCGGCGCCGGGCCGTCGCCGATCAGCGCCATTTGCACCGGCAGGTCCGTCTTGAGCGACAGGCCCTCGATGAGCACGCCATGGGCGTCGTAGACGTGCAGGTTCTCGATGACGAGCGGCCCCTCCAGCGGGCCTTCCACCACGGCGGACGGGTCCTGGATCTCCAGCGGGATCAGCGATTCCGGCGAGAACTGCTCCAGCACCTGCTCGTACTTCACCTGCACGTCCAGGCGCTGCTGGTCCCAGTCGATCAGTTCCTTGAGCGGCGGCGGCAGGTCCTTGTAGGCGGCGATGACCGCCACGAGCTGGCCGATATCCAGCCGGCCCTGGAGCGCGAGATAGCCGCCGATGGCGTAGAACAGGAACGGCGTGATCTGGGCCAGCAGGTTGTTCAGGAACTTCACCATGAACTTCCACTTGTAGATGCGGAAGCGCAGGTCGAAGAGGTAGTGGAGGCGGTGGCCGATCTCGGCCCGCTCCCAGCGGGTGGCGTTGTGGACGTGGACCGCCTCCATGCCGTCCACGATCTCGGCGACCCGGCCGGCCAGCTGGCGCGAGGCGAGCTGGCGCTGCCGCCCCAGGCGGATCTGGACCCGCCGCAGCCGCGGGATGACCGCGAACTGGACGGCCACGATCGAGCCCGCGATGAGCCCGAGCCACACGTTCTGGACCATGATGAAGGTCATGGCCGTGAGCGCCTGCGTCCCCAGGAAGAGCGGCTGCACGAACGCGTCGCCGATGAAGCCGCCGATGGGCTCCACCTCGTCCTTGATCATGGTCGCCGTCTCGGACGGCTTCACGCGCTTGAGCGTATCCGGCGTGAACCGCAGCGCGATCGAGACGAGGTCGAAGCGCATCCGCCGGAGCATGCGCTCGCCGAGCGCGCCCTTGGCGACGTTGATCCAGTACTTGAAGGCGCCGTTGACCAGCACGAGCGCGAGGAAGAGGCCGGACAGCGCGAACAGGAACCCGACCCGCTCGAATTCGATGCCCTCGAACAGGACGACCTTGGCGCCGCCCAGGAAGGACGGCAGCGAGAAGCCGAAATCCAGGGCGCGCGCCGTCTGGTTGCCGTTCTTGAAGGCCCCGCCGGAGATCGCCTCGTTGACGATCCGCTTGGGCAGTTCCAGCGACCAGAAATAGAAGGGCAGCTGCGCGATCACGACCGCGAAGATCACGAGCTGATCGCGCCGCGAATGCGTCCAGATATATCGGAAGAGGCTCTTGTCCATCCGCCGCCCGTGCCCGGCTCGAGGGCCGGGATTGCCTTTCCGGCACCATGCGTCGCCACCGCCCGGGCCGCAAGCGCGGGCATCGACTTGCCCAATGGGAAGCGCAGCGCGAAAGCGTGATCGCCGGCGCGGCCGTTTCCGGGCCCGCGCGGACATGGGCCATGGACCGAAGGCCCCGCTTGCGTCTAGTATGGGGGCGGTCGCTGGGGTGGCGTGGGAGGCCGCATGTTGGACCGCATGTCGGGGCAGCCCGCGCAGCGAGCTGCTCGCCCACGCGCCGGATCGCGCGTTCTGATCTACAGCCACGATACGTTCGGTCTCGGTCATCTGCGCCGGTCGCGCGCGATCGCGAACGCGCTCGTGGCCTCGGAGCCGGACACGTCCGTCGTCATCATCTCCGGCTCGCCGGTGATCGGCAATTTCGAGTTCGGCTCGGGCGTGGACTACGTGCGCGTCCCGGGCGTCACCAAACTGCCCAACGGCGACTACACCAGCCTCAACCTCAATCTCGACATCGACGACGCCACCTCCCTGCGCGAGGCGCTGATCCGGGAGACGGCGGAGCGGTTCGACCCCGACATCTTCATCGTCGACAAGGAGCCCACCGGCTTCCGCGGGGAGATCATGCCGGCCCTGTCGCTCCTCTCGGGACGCGGGGCGAGGCTCGTCCTGGGCGTCCGCGACGTGATGGACGATCCGGCGCTGCTCGTCCCCGAATGGGAGCGCAAGGGCGCGCTCGCCGCGCTGGAGGAGTTCTACGACGAGATCTGGGTCTACGGGCTCAAGGACATCTACGAGCCGCTTTCCGCCCTGCCTCTGTCCGACGCCGCCCTCTCCCGGCTGCGCTATACCGGCTATCTCCACCGCGAGATGCCGCAGGAATCCGGGCTGGCGCGCTATCCCAAGATCACCCGCGGCCCGTTCATCCTCGTGACGACCGGCGGCGGCGGGGACGGCGAGGACCTGATCGACTGGGTCATTTCCGCGTACGAGGCCGACCCGACGCTGGAAATCCCCGCCTTGATCTGTTTCGGGCCGTTCCTCGGCCGGGACGCGCGGCGCCAGCTCATGGAGCGCGTCCAGCGCCACCCGAAGCTCGACGCCATCGCCTTCGACAACAAGATCGAGGTCCTGATCCGCAAGGCGGTCGGGGTGGTCGCCATGGGCGGCTACAACACGTTTTGCGAGGTCCTGTCCTTCGACCAGCGGGCGCTCATCGTCCCGCGCTCGACGCCGCGGCTGGAGCAGACGATCCGCGCCCGGCATGCGGAGAAGCTCGGCCTCGTCACCGCGCTCGCCGACACGCAGATGGGCGATCCCATGCTGATGGCGCGCCATCTCCATGCCCTGCCGGGGCAGAAGCGCCCTTCGGAGGTCATGGTGCCCGGCCTGCTGGACGGACTGACGGTGCTGCAGGAGCGCTTCGGGCGGCTGGCGGCCATGCCGCGCATGCCGACCCATGTCAGCGCGGCCGCGGAATAGCCGGGCTGCCCGCAAGACCTCCATGACCGAACCTTCCGCACGCCGGGCCGCGCGCCTCGCCATCGTCGTCAAGGGCTATCCCCGCCTGTCGGAGACCTTCATCGCCCAGGAGATCCTGGCGCTGGAGCGGCGCGGCATCGGCATCGAGATCTGGTCGCTGCGCCAGCCGACCGACCGCGCGGTCCATCCAATGCACCGGGACATCGCCGCCCGGCGCGTCTACCTGCCGGAATATCTCTATCAGGCGCCGCTGCGGGTCCTGCTGGGCGCCGCCTCGGCCCTGCGGCGTCCCGGCTTCAAGGCGCTGATGCGCACGTTCTGGCGGGACTTGCGGCGCGATCGGACGGCGAGCCGCGGCCGCCGCCTCGGCCAGGCCTTCGTCATGGCGCGGGAACTGCCCGACAGCATCCGCCATCTTCACGTCCATTACCTGCACACGCCGTGCTCGGTCGCCCGCTATGCCGCGATCCTGACGGGGCGCGACTACACCGTCTCGGCCCATGCCAAGGACATCTGGACCAGCCCGGACTGGGAGATCGCGGAAAAGCTCGCGGCGAGCCGCTGGTGCGTCACCTGCACGAAGGCCGGCCATGAGCGTCTTGCCGCGCTCGCCCCGGAGGGCGAGCGGGTGTCGCTCGTCTATCACGGGCTCGACCTCTCCCGTTTCCCTCCGCCGCCGGAGGCGCGCCCCGCCCGCGACGGCTCCGATCCCGCAGACCCGGTGCGGATCATCTCCGTCGGTCGCGCCGTCGCGAAGAAGGGCTATGACGACCTGGTCGATGCCCTCGCCGCCCTGCCCCCCGACCTCGCCTGGAGCTTCGTCCATATCGGCGGCGGCGAACTGCTCGGCGCGCTCAAGGCGAAGGCGAAGGCCGCGGGGATCGACCATCGCACGACCTTCATGGGCCCCAAGCCCCAGCCCGACATCGTCACCATGCTGCGGGAGGCCGATCTCTTCGTCCTGCCGTCCAAGGAGGCCCGAAGCGGCGATCGCGACGGCCTGCCCAACGTCATCATGGAGGCCGCCAGCCAGGCCCTGGCGATCGTCTCCACCGATTTCGCGGGCATCCCGGAATTCGTGCGCCATGACCGGGAAGGCGTTCTCGTCCCGCCCGGCGACTGGGAGGCGCTGGCCAATGCCATCAATCTGGCCGCCCGGGAGCCCGAGCGGCGCCAGGCGCTCGGCGCCGCCGCCTTCGCCCGCCTGCGCGCCGATTTTTCCATGAATGCCGGGATTGACGTCCTCGAGGCGCGCCTGCGCAGCCTGACGGGCGAATGACATGGCGCGGGCCGCCATCCCCATCGCCTTCCACGCCCCGCTGAAGAGCCCCCGCTCGCCCGTGCCCTCGGGCGACCGCACCATGGCGCGCAACCTGATGGCCGCCTTGCGCCGCGCAGGGTTCCAGCCTGAACTCGCGACGGACCTGACGACCCGGGAGCCGAACGGCGACGCCGATGCCCAGGCCGCCATCGCCGCCGCGGCCGCGCGCGAAACCGATGCCATCCTGGCCCGCTTCGCCCGCACGCCGGAGACCCGGCCCGCGGCGTGGTTCACCTACCATTGCTACTACAAGGCGCCGGACCTGATCGGCCCCGCCATCGCCCGGGCGCTCGCCATTCCCTACGCCGTGGCCGAGGGCTCCCGGGCCGCCAAACGCGCCTTTGGCCCCTGGGCCCTTTTCCACGCTGCGGCGGAGACGGCGCTGGACGCGGCCGACATCCTGTTCGCGATGACCGCCCGCGACCGTCCGGCCCTGGACGCGGTTCGCCCGCCCCGGCAGCGGATCGTCGATCTCCCGCCCTTTCTCGATGTCGCCGGCTGGCCCGAACCGCCGCCGCGCACGCCAGCCGGTCCGCTCCGGCTTCTCGCCGTCGGCATGATGCGAGAGGGCGACAAGCTCGCCTCCTACGATCTCCTGGCGCAGGCGCTCGCCCTGTGCCCGGACCTCGACTGGCGGCTCGCCATCGTCGGCGACGGACCGGCGGCCGAGCACGTGCGCGCCCGTTTCCAGCCGTTCGGACCGCGCGTGACCTTCCATGGCCGGATCGAGGATCGCGCAGCCCTGGCCGCGGCCTACGCCGACGCCGATCTTCTCGTGTGGCCCGCCGTGAACGAAGCCTACGGCATGGTCTTCCTGGAGGCGCAGCTCATGGGCTGTGCCGTCCTCGCCGGGAACGAGGGTGGCGTCGCCAGCGTCGTCGCCGACGGGCTGGCGGGACGGCTCGTCGCGCCGCGCGACCCGGTCCTGTTCGCCGCCGCCCTGCGTGCCTTAGCGGACGACCGGGACGGGCTGCGGGACCTGGGCGCCACCGCGCGTCGCATCGTGCTGGAGCGCCATGGGATGGACGCCGCCGCGGCCACGCTCGATGCGGCGCTGCGGCCGCTGGTGGAGGCGGCGCGATGAGCCTGAACGTGCTCATCCACGTCACGCATCTTCTGGGCGTCGGGCATCTGGCCCGCGCCGCCGCCATCGCCCGCGCGCTCGCGGCGGCCGGGCACCGGGTCGTGCTGGCGAGTGGCGGCATGCCGGCGCCGCTGGTGCGCACCGGAGGCGCGCAGCTTTTGCAACTCCCTCCCGTGCGCAGCGACGGGATCGATTTCTCGACGCTGCTCGACAAGACCGGCGCGCCGGCCGGTCCCGGCCTGTTCGCCGCCCGGGAGCGGGCGCTGGCGAGCGCCATCGAGAGCCTCCAGCCCGATGTCGTTCTCACCGAGCTCTATCCGTTCGGCCGCCGCATGCTGCGGGCCGAGATCGAGGCGATGATCGACCTCGCCCTGGCCCTGCCACGTCCGCCGCTCGTGCTGAGCTCGGTCCGCGACATCCTCGTCAGTCCCGAGGACCCCGCGAAGATCGCGCGCTGCAGCGCCGCCCTTGGCCGCTTTGACGCGGTACTCGTCCACTCCGATCCGCGCGTCGTGCCGCTGGAGGCGTCCTGGCCCGTGGACGCGGTGGTGCGGAGCAGGCTGCGCTACACCGGCTATGTGGACGAGGCGCAGGACGTGTCGCCCCTCGCCGCGCTCCCCGACGGCGCGGACGACAGGCAGGGCATCCTCGTGTCCGGCGGCGGCGGGCCGGCGTCGCTCCCGCTCTACCGTGCTGCCCTCGATGCGGCATCCCGCCTGCCCGGCAGGCCTTGGCGCATCCTTGTCGGTGGCGGCGTGCCGGAAGCCGAGTTCGCGGCGTTGCGGGCCGGCGCGCCGGCCCATGCGAGCGTCGAGCGCGCGCGGCCCGATTTCCGCGCGCTGCTGGCGCAGGCCGCGCTCGCCGTCAGCCAGGCGGGGTACAACACCGTCATGGACCTCGTTGCCGCCCGCACGCCCGCGATCCTCGTGCCGTTCGAGGCCGGACGGGAAACCGAGCAGCGCCAGCGCGCCGAGCTGCTGGCGCGCCACGGGCTGGCAAGCGTGCTGCCCGAGGCAGAGCTCTCCGGCGAGGCGCTGGCGCGGCTCGCCGGGGTTATGGCGGAGGCGCGCCCGCCGGCCTTCGCGCTCGACCGCAACGGCCTCGCCGCCACCGTGAAGCTGATCGAATCCATGGCGGCGGGCCGATGACGCCGTGGTCCCGGCTGGAGCGCGCCGTCGCCGCGGCGATCGCGGACGGGCTGCCGCTCACCACCTGGTGGCGCGACGACGACGCGGTCGCGCCCGGCCCGGCGCTCGACCGGCTGCTCGCTTTGTCCGAAGCGCTGGCCGCCCCGGTCGCGCTGGCGGTCATCCCTGCACACGCAGAGAGCGCGCTCGCGCAGCGGCTCGCCGGCACCGGCACGGCGGTCCTCGTCCACGGCCTTGCGCATGCCAATCACGAGCCGCCGGGCCAGAAGACCGCCGAGTTCGGCCCCGCCCGACCGGCCGAAATCGCCCTGGCGGATGCGGCCTCCGGCCTGTCGCGGCTACGCGCGCTGCTTGAAGGGCGCGTCCTGCCCGTCTTCGTGCCGCCCTGGAACCGCCTCGCTCCGGCCGTGGCGGAGGGGCTGGCAGGGCTCGGCTATCGGGGACTGTCGGTGTCGGGGGACGGTCCCGCGCCTTCCGGTCTCCTGCGCCACGATGCCGGGATCGATCCCATCGCGTGGCGAGGTTCGCGCAGCGCCGTCGATGCCGGGGATCTGGTGGCGCGGACACTGGCGGCCATCGAGGCCCGCAGGAGAGGCGCGGTGGCGCCGGACCGAGCGATCGGGCTGCTCTCCCACCACCTCGTCCACGACGAGGCGGTGTGGTCGGCCTGCCGCGACTGGCTGTCCGCCATGGCCTCGGGAGGCGCCGTGGCGACACATGCGGAAATGCTCTTCGAAGCTTAACGGCGGGCTAACCACTTCGCCGAGAATCCGGGGCAAACGGGCCTGCCGCGCCCGCCACCGGCCGGTTGCGTAAATTCGTATTGATCGCGGCAACGGCACATTGAGCGCGGCCACGCCAACTGGCGCGGTTCAGCCGGGATACCAGGCCGCCCCATGCGTCATCTCGTCGTGAGACATTTCATTGCCCTGTGCCAGGACCGGCGCGGGACCATCGCAGCCACCTTCGCCGCCGCCGTGATCCCTACGGTCCTCGCCGTGGGTTCGGCGATCGACTACACGCGCGCCGCCACCCTGAAGACGAAGCTGCAGGCCGCCACCGACGCGGCCGCGCTCGCCGTCGGCGGAACCATCGGCGAGAAGACCGACGGCGAGATCCGCGCCCGCGCCACCACCGAGTTCCTGGCGCACATGGCCGGCCAGGGCGAAGGCGCCAAGCTGGACGACATCCAGCCCATCGTCGTGAGCGAGGGTCGCACCAAGCTGACGCTCAACACGCAGGTGACTTACACGCCGCGCATGATCCGGATCCCGGGCATGGAGTCGGTGGTGCTCAAGGCCCAGTCCCAGACGCTCGTGTCGAACCTCGACTACGAGATCGCCCTCGTGTTCGACAATTCCGGCTCGATGGCGGACTCGGCCGGCGGCAAGACAAAGATGAAGGCGGCCCAGGACGCGGCCAAGCGCCTGATCGACATCATGTACAGCAACGAGAATTCCTCGCGGCGCACCAAGATGGCGCTGGTGCCCTTCACGCTGTCGGTGAATGTCGGCAAGCATCCCAACGGGTCCAGCTACGCCAACGCCGCCTGGATGGACACGGCCGGCCAGTCGCCGATCCACTGGGGCAACAATTTCAACCGCACCGGCAGCGCCTGGCAGCCGGGATCGCGCTTCGACCTCTTCAACGAGTTGAACGTGGAATGGGCCGGCTGCCTGGAGGCCCGTCCCGGCGCCTACGGCGTCAACGACACCCAGGCCAGCCCGTCGGACCCGGCTTCGCTCTTCGTGCCGATGTTCGCCCCCGACGAGCCGGGCAATAAGGACGCGACCAGCTATTACGTGAACACCGGGACGAGTTCGGGTTCGGGCACGCGCTACACCTACGACAACTCGTATCTGAGCGACCTGGGCGGCGCGTGCACCAATCCGGCAACGGCCTCGACCGACGTGACGAAGCGCCAGGCGCAGATCTGCAAGTACAAGATCAACCGCACGAAGTCGCTGCGCACCGACAACGGCGCCACCCGCGGGCCCAACCGCAATTGCGACGCCAAGCCGCTGCTGCGCATGACGGACGATCCCGTGAAGCTGAAGGCCGCCGTCGACGCCATGGTGGCCGCGGGCAACACCAACCTGGTCGAAGGCTTCGCCTGGGGCTGGCGCACCCTCTCGCCGAACAACCCGTTCGCCGACGGCAAGCCCTATTCCGACGTTCGCAACCGCAAGATCATCATCCTGCTGACCGACGGCCAGAACGCCTGGAACTCGGCGAGCAACCACAACAAGTCGATCTGGTCGCCCTTCGGCTTCTATCCGGACAAGCGGCTGAGCAACGTCAACGTCACCTCGTCCGGCCAGGCCGCGGACGAGATGGACAAGCGCACGCTGGAATCCTGCACGCTCGCCAAGGAAGCCGGCGTCAAGGTCTACACGGTGGGCTTCAGCGTGAAGTCCGGCGACGTGGACAAGGTGCTTCTGGAGAAATGCGCGACATCCCCGAGCATGGCCTACATCGCCTCCAACGCGTCGCAGATCCAGACGGTGTTCGAGGAGATCGCCGCGTCCATCGGCACGCTGCGCCTGACCCACTAAAAGGCCTGCGTCAGCGGCTGGTCGGCTCCGACTCGGGGGCGGGACCGGCGGTCCGCCCGGCGATCAGCCAGTAGACCGTCCCGGCCACGACGCCGGTGAGGAAGAGGATCGCGGTGAGCCGCAATTCGGCCGGGTCCATGCCCCGCAGCCCCGCGCCGCTGGAGATGCCGAGCCGCGTGCGCGCGACCCAGGGTACGAGGGCGGTGACCAACCCTGTGACGCCGGCATAATAGACGTAGGAGCGCACGCGGAAGACCTCCCCCGCGATGCCGGCGCACAGGACCGGCGCGACGAGCACGGCAAGGCTGGCCCGCCAGAGCGACCAGGCCACCGGCAGGGCGGCGTCGGGCACGGCATCCATCCAGACCGCATCGGCGAAGAGCTGGGCGAGCGCCTCGATCAGGGCCAGCGCCAGTTCCCGCCCCGCCGGCTCCATCAGCCCGGCGACGAACAGGAACATGGCCGCCGCAGGGATCGCGAAGGCGAAGGCGAGCGGCAGCAGGATGAGGACGCGCAGGACGATCATGCGGAGCCGGCCGGAGCGTCGGCATCGCTCACCGCGAGCCGCGCCCTGGCCCGCAGCTTCTCGGTCTCGCTCTTGAGCTGGCCGCAGGCGGCCAGGATGTCCCGCCCGCGCGGCGTGCGGATGGGCGAGGCATAGCCCGCATTGAAGACGATATCCGAGAAGCGCTCGATCCGGTCCCAATCCGAGCACTCGTAGACCGTGCCCGGCCAGGGATTGAACGGAATGAGGTTGATCTTGGCCGGGATGCCCCGCAGCAGGCGCACGAGCTCGCGCGCGTCGGCGTCGCTGTCGTTCACGTCCTTGAGCATCACGTATTCGAAGGTGATGCGCTTGGCGTTCGACACGCCCGGATAGGTGCGGCACGCCTCGAGCAGGTCGGCGATGGGATAGCGCTTGTTGAGCGGCACCAGCCTGTCGCGCAACTCGTCCCGCACGGCGTGGAGCGAGATCGCCAGCATAGAGCCGATCTCGTCGCCGGCGCGCCCGATCATCGGGACGACGCCGGAGGTCGACAGGGTGATGCGCCGCTTGCCGAGGCCGATCCCGTCGCCGTCGCTGACGATGTCCAGCGCGTCGCGGACATTCTCGAAATTGTAGAGCGGCTCGCCCATCCCCATCATCACGATGTTGGAGACGTAGCGTCCACCGTCTACCTGCGGCACGAAACCGTCCGTGGGCGGCGTCGCGCCCGGCCATTCGCCGAGCCTGTCGCGGGCCACGATCACCTGCGCGACGATCTCGGCGGCGCTGAGATTGCGCACCAGCCGCTGCGTGCCCGTGTGGCAGAAGGTGCAGGTGAGCGTGCAGCCCACCTGGCTGGAAACGCAGAGCGTGCCGCGGTCGGCTTCCGGGATGTAGACGCACTCGATCTCGGCGCCGCGACCGGTATGCACGCGCTCGGCCGCGCCGGTGGATGGCATGCGCAGCAGCCACTTGCGGGTGCCGTCCTTGGAGACCTGTTCGGAGACGATCTCGGGCCGATCGAGCGTGAACCGCTCGGCGAGGCGCGAGCGCAGCTCCTTGCCCACATTCGTCATCTGGCCGAATTCGGTGGCCCCACGCGTGTAGATCCACTGCCAGAGCTGGGCGACGCGCATGCGCCGCTCCTTCTCCGGCACGCCGATTTCGGCCAGCGCATCGGCGAGGCCCGCGCGGCCGAGGCCGACCAGGGAGGGCCGCTCGGCCCGCGCGAACGCGGCTTCGGCGACGTCGGCCACCTTCTCGATGCCGTCGATGAGCGGAGCGGCCGTGGCCGCGCCGGTCTCGGGGGAAATGGGGAGGGTCATGATGGCCGGGGCCATAGCACGAAACCGCGCGCCGGGCCAATGGAGGCCTGGCGCAACGGCAGGTCCGGCGGTCCGGCTCAGACGATCAGGGGCATTCCCGCTGCGTCCGCTCCCACGACTTGGTGAAGCCGGAGAGGGAGAACGTGTCGGTGGAGGCGTTGCCGCGGGCCGATGTCGCGGCCACCTTCAGCTCGGCGCCCGCCACCAGGGCCTGGATGAACTGGGGCTCCTCGGCGGGATTGCGCAGCCACGCCTTGCCGTCCTTGGTGACCATGTCGAAGCTGCGGTCTCCCACCGTCGCCTTCGCAGGCACGCTGTCCCGGGTCGGGAAGCCCAAAACCAGCGCGACCTCGCCCTTCACCTTCTCGGACGGACGGTTCGTCACGAAGATGTAGCCGTCGTCGCGTTTGAGGGACGCGGGCGAGCGGTCGCCCGGCTGCGACGCGGCGTAGCAATAGCGGCTCGGGCCCTGGCCGCCCACATAGGCGCCCCAGGCGCCCGTGGTCTCCACGGCGGTGGCCTGGCCCATGCCGGCGCCGCCGGCCGCGGGCCGGGCGGGAGCCTGGGCAGGCTTGGCGGGCGCGTTGGCGGGCGCGCGGCCGGCGGGCGCGGGCTGGGCCGGTCTGGCCGGGGCAGGTGCGGCGCGGGCGGGCGCGGCATTCTGCCCCTGCGGCGTGCGCTGCTGCGGCTGCTGGGCCCAGGCGGGGCCGGAGGCGACGATGGCGGCCAGGACCGCGGCGATGGCGTGGGAGAGCGTCCGAATCATGAAGGTCACAATATCCTCGGCTGCGGCCGCGAGCCACGCGGCGGGCGCGCCCGGGCGCCGCATCGCCCGGATCCCGTGGACAACCACCGGAACCGGGCGGAACAATGATGGCCTGTCCCACCGCGACCGCCCGCCCCTTAACCGGTCATGGGACGAAGCGGGGGCTTGGCGAGACGCGCCGCGTCGCGTTTAACATGGGCCGCGCCGAACCCGAAATCGGCAAGACCTTGCGAGCCGGCCCCCGGCTGAACCGTCCAGCCGGGCGACGATGGGAGTAGACGTGACCCTTCAGGCCGATTTCGCAGCGCTGGCCCGCGCCGTGGCGCAGGACCGGGACCGCCGGGCCTTCGCCGCGCTGTTCGAGCATTTCGCGCCGCGCCTGAACGGCTACCTGCTGCGCACGGGTGCGGACTCGGCGCTCGCCGAGGAGATCGTTCAGGACGTCATGACGACGCTGTGGCGCAAGGCGGACCTGTTCGACCCTGCCAAGTCGTCGCTGTCCACCTGGCTCTACCGGATCGCGCGCAACCGCAGGATCGACCTCATCCGCCGTGTCCAGACCAAGCAGCTGGATGGGGAAGACCCGGTGCTGCTGCCGCCGGACATCGTCCAGCCGGACGCCGCCATGGACCTGCAGCAGCGGGAGGCCGCGATGCGCGAGGCGCTCAAGGTCCTGCCGCCCGAGCAGCTGGACCTCGTCAGGCTGGCCTTCTTCGAGGGGCTGTCCCATGGGGACATCGCCGAGCAGACGGGTCTGCCGCTCGGCACCGTGAAGTCGCGCATCCGGCTGGCCTTCACGCGGCTGCGCCGGGAGCTGGAGGCGGCGGGGATCGTCTCCCCGCCGTGAACGTCAGGCCTCTGCGCGGCCCGCTGAAGCCAGCGCGGACTTCGCCCGCGCGCGGTGCTCCGGCGTGATCGACCCCGACACCGTGGCGATAGCGGTGGCGATAACCGCCGCGTCGTCGGCGAAGCCCAGAAGCGGCAGGAAATCGGCGATCGCATCTGTCGGCAGCACGAAATAGGCGAGCGCGGCGAGAAGCGTCAGCTTCACCCGGCGGGGCGTCGCCGGATCGCGCGCGCAGTAATAGGCGGCGGCCACGTCCTCCGCGAAGGGAAGCCTGGCCGCGACGCGCCCGAGCACCGACCACGTGTCGGCCAGCACGCCCCGCTCGTCGCGGAAGGCGCGGCGCATGGATTCCATCTCGGCGCGGGTGAACGGGCGTCGGAACGGGTTGGCCATCGCGTTTCTCCAGGGCAGGCCGCAATCGGCCCGGGCCATCATATGGGGAACGACCGGACCCCGCGACAAGGTCCCGAACCGCGGGGCGGAGCGGCGACACCCGCTGGCCTGTTCGCGCACGCGCCCCACCCTGTATCGTGGGAAGCTGGTGCGCTAAGACGCAGGCCAAAGCGGGCCGCGCTATCTGCGCGGCATCCAAGAGACGAAGAGGACAACGCCATGAAGCTCGATTCCAGCCTGTCGGCCATCGTCACCGGCGGCGCGTCCGGCCTCGGCGAGGCGACCGCGCGCATGCTCGCCTCCCACGGGGTCAAGGTCGCGGTCTTCGACATGAACGCCGCCCGCGGCGAAGCGGTCGCCGCCGAGATCGGCGGCGTGTTCTGCGAGGCCAACGTCGCCGACGAGGCGTCGGTGGACGCCGCGCTCGCCAAGGCCCGCGCCGCGCATGGCGTGGAGCGCATCCTGGTCAATTGCGCCGGCATCGCGCCCGGCCGCCGCGTCGTCTCGAAGAACCGCGAGACGGGCGCTCTCGTCGCCCACGATCTCGCGACCTTCCGCAAGACGGTGGAGGTCAACCTCATCGGCACCTTCCACATGATCGCCAAATGCGCGGTCGCCATGTCGGGGCTGGAGCCGGTGACGGCGGACGGCGGCCGGGGCGTGATCGTCTCCACCGCATCCGTCGCCGCCACCGACGGCCAGATCGGCCAGGCGGCCTATTCCGCGTCCAAGGGCGGCGTCGTCGGCCTGACCCTGCCCGTCGCGAGGGACCTCGCGGGGTCGGGAATCCGCGTGATGACGATCATGCCCGGCCTGTTCGAGACGCCGATGTTCGCCTCGGTCGCCGACGATTACCGCAAGGCGCTGGAAGCGAGCGTGCCCTTCCCCTCGCGCCTCGGCCGCCCGGAAGAATACGCCAATCTCGTCAGGGCCATCGTCGAGAACGACATGCTCAACGGCGAGGCGATCCGTCTCGACGGCGCGGTTCGCCTCGCGCCCAAGTGACGCGGGCGCTCAGGCCGCCATTTTGCGGCATTCGGCCGCGCAGGTCCGGCACGCGCTGACGCAGGCGTCCATGTCGCCCACCCGCTCGCAATCGGCGGCGCACGCTTCGCAGATCTCGGCGCAGGCCCGGCACGAATGCCGGTGCGCGTCCGAGCCGGTCGCCATGATGGCGGCGCTCGCCTTGCACATCTCGGCGCAGGCGATCATCAGGCGGATATGGGCCGGCTCGACGTGCCGGCCTCCTGCCTCCAGGCAATGGCCCAGGGCCTCCTCCAGGCAGGTGCGTGCGCAGGCGGTGCAAGCCTCGATGCAGGCCGCCATTCCTTGCGAATGATGATGCATGGCTGGTCCTCCTGAAGGACCAATCCATGGCGGACTCGATCGTTCCGGCCTGACCTCAGAGCGGATAGGCGGCTTCCACCACGTAGGGCCCGCCGCCGACGGAGTCGCGCGAGGAGAACAGCACGAAGCGCCGGGCGGTGAACGCCAGGCGGCGGAAGCAGCGGGCGGAGAAATAGTCCGCCACGTCCAGCGGCGATGAATCCCTCAGCCGGGCGAGCGTCACGTGCGGCGTGAACCGCCGCTTCTCCGGCTCCGCGCCTGCCATCCGGGCCGCCCGCTCATGATCGTTCTGGAGCTCGAACAGCGTGCGGCTGGCCTCTGCCTTGGCGAAGACGGCCCGCGGCCGGTCGCCGCCGAAGCTCGCCAGTTCCTGAAGCGACACCTCGATGGGGCCGCGCGGCCGCACGGCGCCGAGGCTGGCGTCGAAATCGCTGGCCGTGCGGTTGTCCACGTCCCCCACGAAACGCAGCGTGATGTGATAGTTCTCGGGATCGATCCAGCGGGCGCCCGGCAGCCCGCCCCGCAGCAGCGACAATTGCATCGCGACGTCGCGGGGTACTTCGAGGCCGGTGAAAAGACGCGGCATTCGCATCCTCCCTGTGCGGCTGGCGGGCCCGGCGACGAGAATCGCCGCGCCCCACCCTGTCAGCATGCCCGATTGCGCCGCCCCGTCCAGACGGGATCGCAGCCAGTCCCCGCCTTCAGGGGCAGGGGTTCATGTGCTGCTGGTGGATGGCATCGATGCGCTCCTCCAGCTCCGGCGTGATCGTCACGTCGATGGAATCGATGTCCGTCTTCAACTGCTCCATCGACGTCGCGCCGATGATGTTGGACGTGACGAAGGAGCGCGAGGTGACGAAGGCGAGCGCCATCTGGCAGGGATCGAGCCCCGCCTCCCGCGCCAGCTCCAGATAGGCCTTGATCGCGGTCTCCGCGCCCGGCTTCTGGTAGCGCTGGCCACGGTTGAACAGGGTCGTGCGCGTGCCGGGCGGCCGGGCGCCGTCGAGATATTTGCCCGACAGGAAGCCCTGGGCGAGGGGCGAATAGGCGAGCAGGCCGACATCCTCGCGATGCGCGATCTCTGCCAGGGCGGTCTCGAACGTGCGGTTCAACAAGTTGTAGGCGTTCTGGATCGAGGCGACGCGCGGCAGGTCGCGCGTCCTGGCGTGGTGCAGGAAGGTCATCGTGCCCCACGCGCTCTCGTTGGAGAGGCCGATATGGCGCACCTTGCCGGCCTTCACGAGGTCGGCCAGCGCCTCCAGCGTCTCCTCGATGGGCACAGAGCCCTCGTCCGTCTCGTGCCGGAAGGCCGTGGGGTTGGAGCCCCACGGCATGGGCCGGTCCGGCCAGTGGAGCTGGTAGAGATCGACGTAATCGGTCTGGAGGCGCTTGAGGCTCTTGTCGATGGCCTCGTTGATCTGCGCCCGGTCGAGCCGCGTCGGGGCACCCGCGTCCCGGAACCACTCGTTCTGCGAGCTGCCCACGACCTTGGTGGCCAGGATCACCTTGTCGCGCTTGCCGCGCGACTTGAACCAGTTGCCGATGATCCGCTCGGTCGATCCCTGCGTCTCGGCCTTGGGCGGGATCGAGTAGAGCTCCGCCGTGTCGAAGAAATTGATGCCCCGGTCCAGGGCATAGTCCATCTGCTGGAAGCCTTCGGCCTCCGTGTTCTGCTGGCCCCAGGTCATGGTGCCGAGGCAGATCGCGCTCACGGACAGGCCGGTGCGGCCGAGCGGGCGATAGTCCATGAAAAGGTCTCCGGGATCAGCCGCGGGCGAGGCCGCGCAGGAAGGTTTCGATGGAGGGCGCGATGCGGCCGACGATGGCCTCGATGCCCTTCGCCGTCGGATGGACGCCGTCGGGCAGATTGAGGCTGCGGTCGCCGGCCACGCCGTCGAGGAAGAACGGATAGAGCGGCACTGCGTGCTTTCGCGCAAGCTCGGCATACAGGGCCTCGAACCGGCGCCCGTAATCGGCGCCCAGATTGGGGGCGGCGCGCATGCCGGCGAGATAGACCGCGATGCCCCGGCTCTTCAGCCGCGTAAGGATGTCGTCCAGCGCCTCGCGGGTCACCGCGGGATCGAGGCCCCTGAGCATGTCGTTGGCGCCGAGGCTGACGATCACCGCATCGGTGCCGTCGGGAACGCTCCAGTCCAGCCGCTCGCGGCCCTGCGACGCGGTGTCGCCGGACACGCCCGCATTGGCGATCGCCACATCGAGGCCGCGCTTCTTCAGCTCCCGTTCCAGCACGACCGGAAACGCGGCGTTCTGCGGCAGGCCGTAGCCCGCGGTGAGGCTGTCGCCCAGCGCCACCACGGAGAGCTGGCGGGACTGGGCGAAGGACGGAGCGGAGGCGCTGAAGCCGGCCAAAAGGATCACGATCCCGAGGGTCGCCGTGCGGACGGCTTGGACGAAGCGGCTCTGGGGACCATATGTCGGCTTCATGACGCGGATGCCGGCCGGATGGCGGGCGAAGACGGAGCGAAGAGGGTTCATGACGGGGACAAGTGGCGCGCCTGCCGTCCAGCTTCAAGACATCGAGGTCAGCCTGGGGCGCGGAGCCGCCCGGGTCCACATCCTCAAGGGCGTGTCGCTGACCGTGCCCCGCGGCGAGGCGGTGGGCCTTGTCGGCCCGTCGGGTTCCGGCAAGTCGACCCTCCTGATGACGATGGCGGGCCTGGAGCGCGCCAATTCCGGGTCCGTCGTAATCGACGGCGAGGACATCACCCGGCTGGACGAGGACCGCCTCGCGGCGTTCCGCGGCCGCCGCATCGGCGTGATCTTCCAGTCCTTCCATCTGGTTCCGACCATGACCGCGCTGGAAAACGTCGCGCTGCCGCTCGAGTTTGCCGGCCTGCCCGATCCGTTCGGCCGCGCGGCGACGGAATTGCGGGCGGTCGGTCTCGGCGATCGCCTCAACCATTATCCGGCGCAGCTTTCGGGAGGCGAGCAGCAGCGCACCGCCATTGCCCGCGCCCTGGCGCCCGACCCGGCGATCCTCGTCGCCGACGAGCCGACCGGCAGCCTCGACGAGGCGACCGGCGCCCAGATCGCGGACCTGCTGTTCTCCATCCGCCGCGAGCGCGGCGCAACGCTCGTCCTCGTCACCCACGACATCGCGCTGGCGCGGCAATGCGACCGCGTGGTGAAGCTGCGCGACGGGCGCATCGAGGGCGAGGAGGACGGCGAGGGCCGCGCCGGCCGCGCCGCCGCCGCGGTCGCCTGACATGCTCGCTCCTTCGCCCCGCCAGCCTGGATCCCGCCTCCCGCTTGCCCTGAGGCTCGCCCTGCGCGAGCTCGCGGGAGGCCTGCGCGGCTTCGGCATCTTCTTCGCCTGCCTGGCGCTCGGCGTCTGGGCCATCGCGGGCGTCGGCTCCATGTCCCGCTCGCTCACCGAGGCGCTCGCCCGGGACGGGCGGGTCATCTTGGGCGGCGACATGGCCTTCGGCCTGCAGCAGCGCGAGGCGACGCCGGAGGAGCGGCGCTTCCTCGACGCGCAGGGCCGCGTCTCGTCTGTCGCGTCCTTGCGGGCGATGGCCAATGCCGGGGACCGGGGCACGACGCTGGTCGAGCTCAAGGCCGTGGACGACGCCTATCCGCTCGTCGGCGCGATGGTCACCGATCCGCCCGCCCCGCTGGCCGACCTGATGCGCCGCGAGGGCGACGCCTTCGGCGCCATCGTCGATCCGGCGACGCTCGCCCGCCTCGACCTGCGGACCGGCGACAGCCTGTCGATCGGCGAGGCGCGCTTCGTCGTGAAGGCATCGCTGGTGAGCCAGCCCGACAAGGTCGCCGACGGGGTCGGCTTCGCGCCGCATCTCTTCGTCTCGCAGGAGGCGCTGCGGGCCACGAACCTGCTGCAGCCGGGCAGCCTGGTGCGCTGGAGCTACCGTGTCGTGCTGCCGGAGGGCCGCGCGAGCGACGCGGACCTGGAGCGCGTCGAGGCCGAGGCCGAGGAGGCGCTGCCCGAGGCCGGCTGGAACATCCGCACCCGTCTGCGCGCCGCGGCCAATTTCGAGCGCAACATCGAGCGCTTCTCGCAGTTCCTCGCGCTGGTGGGCCTGACCGCGCTGATCGTCGGCGGCGTCGGCGTCGCCAACGCGGTGCGCGGCTTCGTTGACCGCAAGCGCACCTCGATCGCCGTGATGAAGAGCATCGGCGCCCCCGGCGGGCGGGTCGTGGCGGTCCATCTCGTCCAGGTCATGCTTGTCGCGGGGCTGGCCGTCCTGCTCGGCCTGGCGGTCGGTGCGGCCACGCCCTATGCGGTCGCGTCGGCCTTCGGCGACCTGCTGCCCGTGCGCCTGTCTCCGACCGTCGCGCCCTGGGAACTGGGGCTGGCGGCCCTCTACGGCCTGCTCTGCGCCTTCGCCTTCGCCATCTATCCCCTCGGCCGCGCGCACGACGTTCCGGTCGCGGCCCTGTTCCGGGACCGGATCGAGCCGGACGGCGCCTGGCCGCGTCGCCGCTATCTGGTTGCGGTGGCGCTGGCGGTGATCGCGCTCGTCGCCGTGGCGCTGCTGTCCACGACGCAGACCCGCGTCGCCGCGATCTTCCTCGTCGCCGCCGCCGGCGCCTTCGTCGCGCTGCGGCTGGTGGCCATGGGCCTGATGGCGGCGGTGCGACGCCTGCCGCGCCCGCGCCGCCCGATGCTGCGGCTGGCGCTCGCCAACATCCACCGCCCGGCCGCCGTGACGCCGACCCTCATGCTCTCGCTGGGCCTGGGCGTGACGCTGCTGGTCGTCGTCGCCCTCGTGGACGCCAATTTCGCCCGGCAGCTGAACTCCGCCCTGCCCGCGCGGGCGCCGAACTTCTTCTTCCTCGACATCCCCTCCAACCGCGCGGCGGATTTCGACGCCTTCCTGCAGAAGGCCGCGCCGGGCTCCACCCTCGAGCGCGTCCCGCTCATGCGCGGCCGCATCGTGAGCCTCAACGGCGTGCCCGCCTCCGAGGTGAAGGCGGCGGAGAACGCCTCCTGGGTGCTGGAGGGCGACCGCGGCCTGACCTATGCGCAGACGCCTCCCGAAGGCAGCGAGCTGACGGCGGGCGAATGGTGGCCGGCCGATTATCGCGGGTCCCCGCTCGTCTCGTTCGATGCCGAGATCGGCGAGGGCCTTGGATTGAAGCTCGGCGACCGGGTCGTCGTGAACATCCTGGGCCGCAACATTGAGGCGCGGATCGCCAGCTTCCGCAAGATCGAGTGGCGCTCGCTCGGCATCAACTTCGTCATGGTGTTCTCCCCCAACACCTTCGCCGGCGCGCCCCATACGAACCTCGCCACCGTGACGCTCGCCCACGATTCGCAGGAGGCCGAGGCGGAGCGCGCCATCGTGCGCGGCCTGGGCCAGGCTTTTCCGATGGTCACCTCCATCCGGGTCAAGGAGGCCCTGGAAGCGGTCAACGACGTGGTCGGCAAGCTCGCCATCGCCATCCGCGGGGCGAGCGGCATCGTGCTCCTGGCGAGCCTGCTCGTCCTGGGCGGCGCGCTGGCCGCCGGCCACAGGGCGAGGCTCTACGACGCGGTGATCCTGAAGACGCTGGGCGCCACGCGCGCCCGCCTGCTGACCGCCTATGCCATCGAATACGGCATCATCGGCCTGTGCGCGGCCCTGGTCGGGCTTGCGGCGGGCACGATCGCCGCCTGGTTCGTCGTGGCGCGGGTGATGCAGCTCGGCTTCGCCTTCGATCCGGCCGCCGTCGCCGCGGCCGTGGCGGCGGTGATCGTAGCCATCGTGCTCGGCCTGATCGGGGCGACGCGGGTGCTGGGCCAGTCTCCGGCGCGCCACCTGCGCGATGGCTGACATGCGGTCACGGAAACGAAGCGGCTAACGGTCACGTGCCCTTGCGTCCGCTTGTGCGGCGGAGCGAAGCGCCCCATATTCCCCTCCATGCGCCTTCGGAAAAGCGCGCGCGGCTGGCCATAAGGCCGGTCGCCACACTACGAGAGGGTTCACATGTCCAACTTCGACCGCAACTCCTATGCCTACGGGTCGGGCGTTGCTCAGGCCGGAGCAACCGAGTTCGACCAGGGCCTTCGGTCCTTCATGCTCGGCGTGTACAACAACATGATCCTGGGTCTGGCGATCTCGGGCCTGGTTGCGCTCGGCACCAACATGGCTGCCGTGACGCAGTCCCCCACGCCCTACGCGATCCGGGGCGGCCAGTTCCTGACCTCGTTCGGCTACGCGATCTACGCGACGCCCCTGAAGTGGCTGATCATCCTGGCGCCGCTCGCCTTCATCTTCTTCTTCTCGTTCCGCATGGATCGGATGACGGCGGCCTCCGCGCGCAGCGTGTTCTACCTCTTCGCGGCGGTGATGGGCCTGTCGCTGTCGGCGCTGTTCCTAGTCTACACGTCGGCCTCGATCGTCCAGGTGTTCTTCATCACGGCCGCCGCCTTCGGCGCGCTGAGCCTGTTCGGCTACACCACCAAGCGTAGCCTGTCCGGCTTCGGCTCGTTCCTGATCATGGGCCTGTTCGGCCTCATGATCGCGTCGCTGGTCAATCTCGGCCTGGTGGCCTTCGGCTACAAGTTCCAGATGCTCCAGCTCGTGATCTCGGGCCTGGGCGTGCTGATCTTCGCCGGTCTCACCGCCTACGACACGCAGCGTCTCAAGGAGATGTACGTGTATGGCGGCATGGACGGCGAGGGCGTCGCCAAGCTGTCCGTGATGGGCGCGCTGTCGCTGTACCTGAACTTCATCAACATGTTCCAGTTCCTGCTCTCGCTGCTGGGCAACCGCAACGAGTAAGCCGGGCGACCGGAACGACGAACGAGCCCCGGCCGGAAACGGCCGGGGCTTTTTCTTTGGGCGGGCGGAGGCCGCCGCGGACGCGCCAAGACCGTTGCCGCAATCCGCACGCTTGTGCGACGCAGGCCGATCGGGGAAGAGGGCGGCGGATCGCCTTTCGAACGAGCCTGCCATGTCGTTCTCCCTGCGCCCGGCCGCCCCGGCCGACATTCCCGCCATCACCGCCATCTACGCCCATGCCGTCACCCACGGCACCGCCTCCTTCGAGCTCGTCCCGCCGGACGAAGAGGAGATGGCGCGGCGCATGGCGGCGCTGCTGGAGGGCGGCTTCCCCTATCTCGTGGCGACCCGGGACGGCGCGGTCCTCGGCTATGCCTATGCCGGCCCCTACCGGCCGCGCCCCGCCTACCGCAACACCGTGGAGAACTCGATCTACGTCTCGCCGGATGCGCGTCGCCTGGGCGTCGCCCGCACGCTCCTCACGGCCCTCATCGGCGAATGCGAGGCACGCGGCTTCCGGCAGATGGTGGCCGTCATAGGCGACCGGGAATCCCGCGCGTCGCTCGGCCTGCACGAATCGCTGGGCTTCCGCCTGATCGGCATCGCCGAGGCGGTCGGCTACAAGCACGGCCGCTGGCTGGACCAGATCCTGATGCAGAAGACGCTCGGCGCCGGATCGGCCGAGCCGCCGGCCGTCAGCCCGTGACGAGCTTGAGCCGTTTCTCCAGCACGCCGAGCACGCGGGGCAGGTCGTCCCCGCGCTTCATGACGAGGCCCGTGGCCGCGATCACCGAATAGGCGCCCTGGCGCCGGGCGCGGCTCGGGTCCTTCTCGATCCGGTAGAGCGGGACCTCGCTCGTGCGGCGGAAGATCGAGAACACCGCCTTGTCGCGCAGGAAGTCGATGGCGTAATCGCGCCATTCTCCGGCGGCGACCATGCGGCCGTACACATCCATGATGGCCCGCAATTCGCGATGGTCGAACGACACGTCCGGCCTCGTCCGGCTGAGCGGCACCACGACGTCCGCCCGCTCGTTCCGCTGTCCCGGCGGGGCATCCCCGCCGCCTGCGCCTGAATCCATTCCCGTCTCCGGCAGTCGGGGTGGATGATGCGCCCCGGCCGCCCCTGTGGCAAGACGCCGCCGCCCTGCCCGTCGCGATCACAATAATGCCCTAAACGCGCCCATCCCCGGCCCCAGTGCGGGGGCATGAATCATCGCGTTGCCTCGATGGCCTGGCGCTCCGGCTCCGGACACGTCAGCCCCCCAGCCCCCCGTGGCAGGAGCGCCGGCCATCGAGTGCACGGACAGGGATCGTTCCCGATCCCCGACCGCAAGTCAGTCGAGTCGAGCGTACCCTATCTCCTCGGCCGGTCCCCTGGACCGGCCGATTTGTTATGCGGCGCGGGACGATTTTGGGCATTTCATCGTGTCCCGCGATCATTTTTGCATTTCCCGGCGGCTCTCCATGCAATTTTTCGATTCGTGAGCCACAATCGCGAACGCATGGACTAAGGATTCGGCAGGCGAAGCCGTACGGGTCCTCCGCGCGGCTGCCGGACTGACATCGCAGGGAGCGGACGCAATGTCGCGCAAGAGCGTGGGTGGCGAGGCGCAATCCGACCGGCAGGGCGCGGCACCGCCCGGCTTCGTGGAGGCATTGTTCGGGCGCACCGCGCCCGAGGACATCGCCCACGTGGACACGGCCGCCCGCGAACGCCTGGCCGGCGCCGCCTACGCCCACGTCGCCGACCGCCGCCAGCCGGACCGCCACGACATCCGCATCTACGACCAGCAGATCACCGGCGGCGACAAGCCCGCCGAGGTCACGGTGGTCGAGATCGTCAACGACAACATGCCGTTCCTGCTCGATTCCACCCTCGCCGAGCTCGGCGAGCAGGGCTACGAGCCGCGCCTGGTCGCCCACCCGATCCTGGCGGTGGAGCGGGCCCCCGACGGCACGTTCCGCCAGAGCTATGGCGAGGCCCATGGGCCGGTCCCCACGGGGGCGCGGCGCGAGAGCCTGATCCACATCCACATCGACCGGATCGACGCCGCGAAGGACCGCGAGCGGCTGAAGGACGGCCTCGACCGCACCTTCACCGACGTGCGCCTGGCGGTGGACGACTGGGCCGCCATGCGCGTGCGCCTGGCCGCGGCCAGCCACGCCTTCAAGGCCAACCCGCCCCCGCTCGACGCGCGGGAGGTGTCCGAGTCCACCCATTTCCTGGACTGGATCGCCGACGACAATTTCACCCTGCTCGGCATCCGTCAGTACCGCTTCGTGGAAGGCGACACCGCCGACCCGGTGGCCGACAGCGGCCTTGGCATCCTGCGCGACCCGGACGTGCGCATCCTGCGCAAGGGCCGCGAGCTGGTGGTGACGACTCCCGAGATCCGCGCCTTCCTGGATCGCCCGGTGGCGTTGATCATCACCAAGGCGAACGTGAAGTCCCGCGTTCACCGGCGCGTCCATCTCGACTATGTGGGCGTGAAGCTCTTCGCTCCGGACGGACGCATCGAGGGCGAGCTGCGCATCGTCGGCCTGTTCACGTCCAGCGCCTATACGCGCCCCTCCGACACGATCCCGTACCTGCGCCACAAGGTCTCGCAGGTCGTCGCCCGCGCCGGGTTCGATCCGGCGAGCTATTCCGGCCGGGCGCTGCTGAACGTGCTCGATTCCTATCCGCGCGACGAACTGTTTCAGGTCGACGTCGATACGCTGTACCGGTTCGCCCTCGCCATCATGCAGCTGTCCGAGCGGCCGCGCCTGCGCGCGCTGGCCCGGGTGGACGAATTCGACCGTTTCGTCTCCGTCCTCGTCTACGTGCCCAAGGACCGGTACGACACGCGCATTCGCGTGCGCATCGGCGAGTTCCTCGCCCGCGTGTTCAAGGGCCGGGTCTCCGCCGCCTACCCGGCCTATCCGGAAGGCCCGCTGGCGCGCACCCACTTCATCATCGGCCGCTACGAGGGCGAGACGCCCCGCGTGCCGCAGGAGCAGCTGGAATCCGGCATCTCCGCCATCGTGCGCACCTGGGCCGACGGCTTGCGGGACGCCCTCGCCGGCAGCATGGGCGGCGTCGCGGCCCGGACCCTGGGCCAGCGCTACGCGGACGCGTTCAACGCCGCCTACCGCGAGGCCTTCGCCCCGGCGGACGCCATCGGCGACATCGCCGTGCTGGAGACCCTGACGGGCGAGCGCGACCGCGCCATCGACCTCTACCACCGGGACGGCGACCCCGACACGCGCGTGCACCTGAAAGTGTTCGCGCGGGGGGCGTCCCTGCCCCTGTCCCAGCGCGTGCCGATGCTGGAGAACCTCGGCTTCCGCGTCGTGAACGAGCGGACCTACCGCGTGGTGCCGGCTGCTGCCCGCGAGGCGGACCGCATCTGGCTGCACGACATGGCGCTCGAGCGCGCGGCCGGCGGCGCCATCGCCGCCGCCGAGATCGGGCCGCTGGTCGAGGCGTCGATCATGGCGCAGTTCCGCGGCGCCGCGGAATCCGACCGGTTCGATTCGCTCGTCCTGGAGGCTGGCCTGGGCTGGCGGGACGTCGCCCTGGTGCGTACGCTCGGCCGCTTCCTGCGCCAGGCCCGCAGCGCCTACGCCCAGGACTATCTCGCCCAGACCCTGGCGCGCCATGCGGGCATCACCCGCCAGATCGTCGACCTGTTCCACGCCCGCTTCGATCCCCGCGTGCCCGCCAGGGAGCGCGACAAGCGCCAGAAGGCCCTGCGTGCGGAGATCGAGACGGCCCTTGCCGCCGTCTCCAGCCTCGACGACGACAAGATCCTGCGCCGCTTCGTCAACCTCGTCGAGGCGGCCGTCCGGACGAACTTCTTCCAGGTGGCGAAGGACGGCCTGCCCCGCGCCACGATCGCGCTGAAGTTCGAATCGGGCCGGATCGAGGGCCTGCCCCTCCCCCGCCCGCTCTACGAGATCTTCCTCTACTCCCCGCGCGTCGAGGGCGTGCACCTGCGCTTCGGCAAGGTTGCCCGCGGCGGGCTGCGCTGGTCCGACCGGCCGCAGGATTTCCGCACCGAGGTGCTGGGCCTGGTGAAGGCCCAGCAGGTGAAGAACGCGGTCATCGTCCCCGTGGGCGCCAAGGGCGGCTTCGTTCCCAAGCATTTGCCGTCCGCCTCCGACCGGCAGGCCTGGCTCGCCGAAGGCACCGAGGCCTACCGCATCTTCATCCGCACGCTGCTGGAGCTGACCGACAACATCGTCGACGGCGGCATCGTCCCGCCCGAAAACACCGTCCGCCACGACGGCGACGACCCCTATCTCGTCGTCGCCGCCGACAAGGGCACGGCCACCTTCTCCGACACGGCCAACGCGCTGTCGCTGGAAAAGGGCCATTGGCTCGGCGACGCCTTCGCCTCGGGCGGCAGCCAGGGCTACGACCACAAGAAAATGGGCATCACCGCCCGCGGCGCGTGGGAGGCGGTGAAGCGCCACTTCCGCGAGATCAACGTCGACATCCAGACCCAGCCCGTGCGCGTGGCGGGCGTCGGCGACATGTCGGGCGACGTGTTCGGCAACGGCATGCTCCTGTCGCCGGCCCTGAAGCTGGTGGCGGCCTTCGACCACCGCGACATCTTCCTCGATCCCGATCCCGATCCGGCCGTGTCCTTCAAGGAGCGCCAGCGGCTGTTCGACCTGCCGCGCTCCAGCTGGCAGGACTACGACACCTCGCTGATCTCGAAGGGCGGCGGCATATTCCCGCGCTCGGCCAAGTCCCTGGACCTGTCGCCGCAGGTGCGGGACATGCTCGGCATCGCCGCCTCCACCGCGACGCCCGCCGAGGTGATGAACGCCATCCTGAAAGCCAAGGTCGATCTGCTCTGGTTCGGCGGCATCGGCACCTATATCCGCTCGTCCGAAGAGAGCGACGACCAGGTCGGCGACCGCGCCAACGATGCCATCCGCATCACCGGCGCCGAGGTCGGGGCCAAGGTCATCGGCGAAGGCGCCAATCTGGGCATGACCCAGCGCGGGCGCATCGAGGCGGCGCGCGCCGGCGTCCGGCTCAACACCGACGCCATCGACAATTCCGCCGGCGTGAACACCTCCGACGTGGAGGTGAACATCAAGATCGCCCTGGCGGTCCCGGAGGCGGACGGCCGCCTGAAGCCCGACGACCGCAACGCGCTGCTCGCCTCGATGACCGACGAGGTCGCCGGGCTCGTCCTGCGCAACAATTACCTTCAGTCCCTGGCGCTCTCCCTGTCCGAGCGGCGCGGCACCGGCGAGACCGGCTTCCTGCGCCAGCTCATGCGGCGGCTGGAGGCGGAAGGACGGCTGGACCGGGCGGTGGAATTCCTGCCGACCGACCAGCAGATCGCCGAGCGAGACCGCCGCGGCGAGGGCCTGACGCGCCCCGAGATGGCGGTGCTCCTCGCCTATGCCAAGCTCTCGCTCCACGACGCCCTCGTCGCGAGCTCGGTGCCGGACGAGCCCTATCTCTCCCGCGAGCTCCAGCGCTACTTCCCGGAAGGGGTGAAGGCCCGCTTCCCCGACGCGGTGGAACACCACCGCCTGCGCCGGGAGATCGTGGCGACGCAGCTCGCCAATGCCCTCGTCAACCGCGGCGGTCCGGCCGTTGTCTCGCGCCTGATGGACGAGACCGGCGCCGATCCGGCGGCGATCACGCGGGCCTATGCGGCCACAAGGGACGCCTATGACCTGGTGGCGATCAACGGCGCCATCGATGCCCTCGACGGGGCCATCGACGGCGCCCGCCAGCTGGAACTCTATGGCGAGGTGCAGAACCTCACGCTGAACCGCCTCGTCTGGTTCCTGCGCAACACGTCCGGCGACCTGGAGACGGTCGTCGCGCGCTTCCGCAAGGGGATTGCCGAGGTCGCCGCGGCCCTCGACGCCGCTCTCCTGCCCGACGCCAAGGCGCACCGGGCGTCCGAGCGCGCGCGCTGGGTGGCTGAGGGCGTGCCGGACGCCCTGGCGGCGCGGATCGCCGATCTGCCGGCTCTGTCGGGAGCGCCCGACATCGTGCTCGTCGCCGCGGAGGCCAGGGCCGACATCGCCACCGTGGCCGCCACCTATTTCGCGGTGGACGCGGCGTTCAAGCTCGGCGCCCTGGTGGAGCAGGGCCAGGACGTGACGGCGGCGGACTATTACGACCGCCTGGCGCTGGATCGTGCCCTCGGCCAGATCGCGGCGGCGCACCGCCAGCTTGCCGCGGCGGTCGCCGCCGGCGGGGGCAAGGGCGTGGACGGCGTCGATGCCTGGATCGCGGCCCATGCCGAGGACGTGGACCGCGTCCGCGCCGGCATTGCGGCAATCGTCGCGTCCGGCCTGACGGTCTCCAAGCTCACCGTGGCCGCGAGCCTCCTGGACGACCTCGCCCGCAGGAACGCCTGAGCGCCGGGCGAAGCGGCCCTGTCGCTTCGCCCTGCTGCCGGGTTCGCCTCCGGCTAGTGCCGGAAGTGGCGGTGGCCCGTCAGGACCATGGCAAGGCCCGCCTCGTCGGCCGCCTTGATGACCTCGTCGTCGCGCATGGAGCCGCCGGGCTGGATCACGGCGGTGGCGCCGGCTTCCGCGGCGGCCAGCAGCCCGTCCGCGAAGGGGAAGAACGCATCGGACGCGACGACCGAGCCCTTGGCGAGCGTCTCGGGCAGTCCGGCGGCCTTCGCGGCCTCCGCCGCCTTCCACGCGGCGATGCGGGAGGAATCGACACGGCTCATCTGCCCCGCGCCGATGCCGACGGTGGCGCCGTCCTTCGCATAGACGATGGCGTTCGACTTCACATGCTTGGCGACGCGGAACGCGAAGGTGAGGTCCGCCAGCTCCGCCGGGGTCGGCGCCCGCTTGGTCACCACCTTGAGGTCCATGTCGTCGACCACGGCATTGTCCCGCCCCTGGGCGAGGAAGCCGCCCGCGACGGTGCGGATGGCCAGGCCCGGCTGGCGGGGGTCCGGCAGCCCGCCGGTCACCAGGAGCCGCAGGTTCTTCTTCGCCGCGACGATGGCGGCAGCCTCCTCGGTCGCGTCCGGCGCGATGATCACCTCGGTGAAGATCTCGACGATCTTCCGCGCGGCATCGGCGTCCAGCGTGCGGTTGAGCGCCACGATGCCCCCGAAGGCCGAGACGGGATCGCAGCGCAGGGCCATCTCGTAGGCCTCCACGAGCGTCTGGCCGACGGCGACGCCGCAGGGATTGGCGTGCTTGATGATCGCCACGGCCGGATGCAGCGGGTCGAACTCGGCCACCAGCTCGAAGGCGGCGTCGGTGTCGTTGATGTTGTTGTACGAGAGCTGCTTGCCCTGGAGCTGGCGCGCGGTGGCGACGCCCGGCCGGGCCTCTGCGGTGCGATAGAAGCCGGCGCTCTGGTGCGGGTTCTCGCCATAGCGCAGCGGCTCGCCGATGACGCCGCCCAAGGCCCGGTAGGTCGGCGTCGCCTCGCCGATGGCGGCGGCGAACCAGTTGGAGATCGCCGCGTCGTAGGCGGCGGTGCGGGCATAGGCCTTCTGGGCCAGGCGCTTGCGCAGGGTGAGCGTCACCGACCCGGAATGCGCCTCCAGCTCCTCCAGCACCGCGCCATAGTCGGCGACGTCGACCACCACCGCCACGTCGTGATGGTTCTTGGCGGCGGCGCGGATCATGGCCGGCCCGCCGATGTCGATGTTCTCGATGCAGTCCTCGTAGGGCGCGCCGCGCGCGATGGTGGCCTCGAACGGGTAGAGGTTGACCACGAGCAGGTCGATGGCGCCGATCCCGTGGGCGGCCATCGCCGCCTGGTGCTCCGGATGGGAGCGGATGGCCAGGAGCCCGCCATGCACCGCCGGGTGCAGCGTCTTGACCCGGCCGTCCATCATTTCGGGAAAGCCCGTGAGATCGGAGACGTCGCGCACCGCCAGCCCCGCCTCGGCGATGGCCTTGGCGGTCCCGCCGGTGGAGACCAGCTCCACGCCCCGGGCCGCCAGCGCGCGGGCGAAATCGATGAGGCCCGCCTTGTCGGAGACCGACAGGAGGGCGCGGGTGACGCGGCGGAGTTCGCTCGGCATGGCTGTTCCGGATGGTGCGGCGCTGAAGGTGGCGCGCGCTTAGCACGGATCGGCAGGCCGGCAAATCCGGCGCTCAGTCCGCTTCGCCGGCGTCCCCAGCCTTGTCGGCCGCCGGCGGCGGCGCCGGCGGCGGCGCCGGCGGAAAGAGATCGGGCTCCCGCGCCGGCTCCCCGCGCCCCGGCCGGTGCGTGACGTGGCCGATCCGCGCGAACGACCAGCGCACGCGCGTGCCCGCCGCGGCGCGCATCGGCAGCACGATCTGGTCGGTCCTGCGGATGCCGTCGGTCGCGGCGAAGAACACGCTCTCCTCGATGGCGATGACGGGCGCGTCGGTGTCGAAGCTCCAGGCATCGCCGTTCGGCAGGACGAGCATCACGGTCCGGCCGTCGCCGACGCGGCTCGCCCTCACGGACGGATGCAGGTGGAAACGGATCGCGGCATCGACCTCCGATGCCGGCCCTTCGCCGATCAGGGCATCGCGCCCGTCCAGCCGGTCGCCCGCGCCGGACAGCCGCAGCGCCCGCTCGTGGGCGAGGCCGAAGGGACGGACGTAACCGTCATGGTTCGCCACGAGCTCGATGCCGCCTTCGCGCGCGGTGCGGCGCTCGACGCGCACGTCCGTCGGCCCCTCGGCGATGAAGGCCCCGCCGTCTCCGGCGCCGAGCGGCGCGGCGAAGCGGCTGGAAGAGACATCGCCGATGGCCAGGGTGGAATGGGCCGCGGTGACGCGGGCGAGCCTGCGGTTCGTGGGGCTGGCGCTGCGCGGCACACCGCAATTGACCACGATGCGGAACGCACCGGCCGACATCTCGAACGCCAGCGTCCCGGCATGGGCCTCGCGCGACAGGACGGGCGGCGGCGGCGTGCCCGTATCCATGATGACCACGGCCGGGCCGGCCTCCATCCGCTCATAGCCGGAATGGGGCGCGTGCTGGATCGCGCTTCCGAGCGTCTCGTCATAGGCGAGCAGCGTGGCCACCAGGTCCGGATAGGTCAGGCCCATGCCGTTGAACAGGGCCAGCGAGCCGTCGCCGTGGCGGAACATCCGTAGCATCGGCATCATTCGGTCGATGGCCCGGCTGAGCTCCGCCGGCATCTCCACCGCCCTGGCGGCGAAGGCCTGCCGAAGCGGCAGGAGATCGGTCAGAAGGTCGACGAGCACCGCCGGGCTGCGCCCGGCATGGCCGCCGTCGGGGAGGATCTGACGGGCAAGACCGTGATCGAGCGCGCGCATGCCCCGCCGCAGGAATCGGTCCGCGTCCGCCATGCACAGGCCGGCAAAGCACAGGGCGATCGCCGCCAGGATCTGCTCCTCGCCCACCAATGAGGGGAGCGCCCGGCCGAGATCGGCGGCGTCCCGGGTCAGGCCCTTCAGGAAGCGGCGGTAGAATACGTAGTCGGCGTTCTGCAGCACGACGCCGGAATGGCTGAGCATCGACACCAGCCGCCGCGCCGTGACCCGGGCGCGCAGGCGCGGGGCGGAGCGCGAGCGCACCTGCTGGAGGTAATCAGCCACGAGCGCGCGGGCATTCTCGCTGGCGAGGGCCGTTTCCGCCGCCCGCAGGTGCCGCAGCCAGGAAAAGCCGTAAAGCACCTCGGCCCAGGCATTGGAGGGCCACTCGGTCTCGAACGGGCTGCGGCCGCCCGTGGAGACCACGCGCCCGGCGAAACCGAAATGCCCGCTATAGATGTCGGTCGCGACCGTGGGGTCGCTGGTGCGCAGGTCCGGCGGGACGATAAGCAACCGGTCCGGCGTGCGTCCGCCATAGGGGCGCAGCGCGCCCACGGCGCGCGCAAGCCCGGCCCGGCCCCGGCGATACGCTTCGCCCAGGGTCACCGGCGCCAGCCGCCAGCGGTCGGCCGCGTTGATCAATGTCGCATCGCCCCAGGGACCCGGATCCGGCGCCGCGGGGGCGGCGCCGGGGTCATTATAAAGCGATCCTTTACGTTGACGTTTTCTTAATCGTACCGGACGAGCCGGGCCGCGAAGAACCCGTCCATCCCGCCGCCGCGCGCCAGGTCGGACGGAAGCATGGAGGGAAGCGTCCTCAGATCGCCGTCCGCCGTGACCGCCCCGGGCAGCCCGCCGATCTCGTCCGCTGACACCGGCAGGCGGCGGAAACCTGAGTTGCGGGAGAGAAAGCGCGCGATCTGCGCCTCGCCCTCCTCCGGCTCCAGCGAGCAGGTGCAGTAGACGAGCCGCCCGCCCGGTTTCACCAGGCGAGCGGCCTGCGCGAGCAGCCGCTCCTGCAGCGCCGCCAGCTTGGCGATGTCGCCCTCGCTCTTCGTCCAGGCCACGTCCGGATGACGCCGCAGCGTTCCCGTCGCGGAACAGGGCGCATCGAGCAGCACCGCGTCGGCGGGCGGCAGGTCGAGCTCGGCCGCATCCGCGGCGAGAATCTCGGCCGTCAGGTTGAGGCGCGCCAGGTTCTGGCTCACGCGTTCCAGACGCCTGGCGGACCGGTCGACGGCAATCACCTGCGCACCCGACGCGGCGATCTGCGCCGTCTTGCCCCCGGGGGCCGCGCACAGGTCGAGCACCCGCTCCCCCGGCTTTGGGGCAAGCAGCAGGACCGGCAGCGCCGCCGCCGCGTCCTGGACCCACCACGCACCTTCCGCGAAGCCCGGCAGCGAGGGGACCGCGCCGCGCACTGTCACGCGCAGGGAGCCGGTCGGCAGCACGATCGCGTCGAGCGCCTGCGCCCAGCGGGCAGGATCGTTCTTGACGGACAGGTCGAGCGCGGCGCCGCGGGCATGGGCCGCCGCGATGGCGCGGGCCTGCCCGGACCCGTAGGCCGCCTCCCATCGGGCCGCGAGCCAGGCGGGCGTGTCGTCGGCCAGCGGGTCGCGCGCCGCCAGGATGTCGGCCTTCTCGGCGGACACGCGCCGGAGCACGGCATTGGCCAGGCCGCCATAGGGCGCCGACCGGTTATCGTCGCGCGTCAGCTGCACGGCGACGTCCACCGCCGCCCTGTCGGGCACGTCGAGGTCCAGGATCTGGACGGCCGCGGTGATGAGGATGGTCTCCAGCGACCCCGCCTTGGCGGGCATGCCCTTGGGCAGGCGTTCCGCCAGGGCCCGCCGCAGGGACCCCAGATGGCGGAACGTGGCCGTGGCAATGGCCCGCGCGAGCGAGCCGTCCCGCTCGTCCAGCAGCGCGGCGTCGATCGCCTGATCCAGGCTCTCGTCCAGCGCCGAGCGGCTTTTCAGCACGTGCTCCACCACCTCGACAGCAAGCCGCCGGACCTTCACGCCCGGCGGTGTCTTGCGTTTCGAACCCGGTGCGCGGCGCGCCTGCGCCCCGTCCACCGGTCAGCCCCACGGGCCGCGGCGGGGATTTCCCGCGCGCGACCAGGGGCTGGAGGCGGGACCGGCCGAAAAGCCGCCCGGGCGAGCCGGCGGCTGGCCGGCAAGGCCCGTCTGCCGCGCGAAATCCTCGAGCGCCGCGATGCGGTTGGCCGTCGAGGGATGCGTCGAGAACAGGTTGTCGAAACCGCCCGCCGTCAGCGGATTGATGATGAACAGCGGGGCCGTGGCCGGATGCCGCTCCGCGTCCTCGTTGGGGATCGCTTGCACGCCCTGCTCCAGCTTGGCGAGCGCCGACGCCAGCCATAGCGGGTTGCCGCAGATTTCCGCGCCGCTGCGATCGGCGACATATTCGCGCGAGCGGCTGACGGCGAACTGGATGACCATCGCCGCCATGGGGGCGAGCACCGCCATGAGCAGCGTGCCGATGATGCCGAGCCCGCCATTGTTGCGGTTGCCGCCGCCGAAGAGCAGGCCGAACTGGGCGATGGCCGAGATGGCGCCTGCAATGGTCGCGGAGACCGTCATCGTCAGCGTGTCGCGATGCTTGATGTGCGCCAGCTCGTGGGCCATCACGCCCGCAAGCTCCTCGCGGGTCATCATATGGAGAAGGCCCGTCGTCGCGGCGACGGCCGCGTTTTCGGGGTTGCGGCCGGTGGCGAAGGCGTTGGGCTGGGGATTGTCGATGACGTAGACGCGCGGCATCGGCAGGCCCGCCCGGGCCGCGAGCTGACGCACCATGCCGACGAGCTCGGGCGCCGTCGTGTCGTCGACCTCCTGCGCGCCGTACGCCGAGAGCGCAAGCTTGTCGGAGTTCCAGTAGGCGAAGACGTTGGTCACGGCCGCGAAGCCGAGCGCCATGAGCATGCCGCCCTGCCCGCCGAGCGCGAAGCCGACGACGCCGAACAGGGCCGTGAGCGCCGCCAGCAGAAGGCCGGTCCGCCAGAAGTTCATCCTCATCCTCCATGGGAGCCGGCAGAAGCGACCTTCGCCCTGCCCGGACCCGCAAGAACACCCTATATGTGGGGACCGATGCACCCGCCGATCAAGACCGGCCGAAGCGAACGACCATGACCGACGAAACCGATCCTCTGCCGCCCGCCCCGCGCCCCCTCACCCCCGCCGCCGCGCGTGCCCTCGCCGAGGCGCAGGCGCGCCGCGAGGCTGAAGCCGCCGCCGGGGCGAAGGCCGGAACCGCGCCGCGCGAGATCAACGGCAGGCCCGGCCCCGAGCCGGTGCGCTACGGCGACTGGGAGGTCAAGGGCATCGCGTCCGACTTCTGACGCGCCGCGCATGGATGCACGCATGGCGCGTGTGAAGATTTGCGACGTGTAGGATCATATTCACATAACCGGCGATCCATGCTATCGAATCGGCATGTCGTCGTTTCGCGTGACCTCCGGAGCCTTGGTCCCCGCGCTCGCGCTTGCCGCGGGCGCGGGGTTCGTTTTCGGCTGGCATGCCCGCGACGCATCGCTCGCCGTCTCCGCGGCAAGGGCCGCGGTCCCTCCCGTCGAAGCTATTCGCCCGGACACCGCGTCCCTCGCCGCTCCGGGCACATACGAGGCCGCCGTGCTGCGGATCGTCGATGGCGATACGCTGGAGGCGCGGGTCTCCACATGGCCGGGCCAGAGCGTGGACGTAAAGGTGCGGCTGCGGGGTATCGATGCACCGGAGATGGACGGCGCCTGCCGGGCCGAGACGGACAGGGCCGAGGCGGCGCGCAGCGCGCTTGCGCAGGTTGCTTCCGGCCCGATCCTGCTTACCGACGTCGGGCCCGACCGCTATTACGGCCGCGTCGTCGCCCGGGTCCTGGCAGGCGGCCTCGATGTCGGCGCGGCGCTGCTCCAGGCCGGGCATGCCAGGCCCTATGGCGGACGCAAGCGCGAAGGCTGGTGCTGACGCGTTCGACGCGCTATCGGCTGATGCGAACACGCCAGCGCGGATTTCAGCGATGACAGCCTCCACCAAGCGGGCAGCCGCCCTCCGCGATCTGTTGAACGACATCCACCGCGCGCTGGCCCTGCAATTCGGGTTCGAGCTCTGGGACGGGTCCGTCGTGCCGGCGGACCTGCCGGCCGGCGCCATGCGCCTGGTGCTTGCCGACGAAGGCGTCGTCGCCAGTCTCGTGCGCCGGCCCAAGCTCGACACGGTCCTCAATCTCCATGTGTCCGGGCGGCTGGACCTGAAGAACGGCACGATCTTCGACCTCGCCGCCGTGCGGCCGCAGGGCAAGATCGGGCGGATGCTGAAGGGCGTGAGCCGCCTGAAGGCGCTGGGCACGCTGGGTCGCTTCGCGCTGGCGCCCGGCGGCGCGCCCCGTCCGCTCGCCGCCATCCGCGGCGACGAGATCGCGCGCGACGGCCGGCCGGAGACCAACAAGGCCAACGTCCACTACCATTACGACGTCTCGAACGCGTTCTACCGCCTCTTCCTCGACGACGAGATGGTCTATACCTGCGCCTACTTCACCGAGTGGCACGACGACATCGACCGGGCCCAGCGCGACAAGCTGGACATGATCTGCCGCAAGCTGCGCCTGCAGCCGGGTGACCGGTTCCTCGATATCGGTTGCGGCTGGGGCGCGCTGGTCTGCCACGCCGCGCAGCATTACGGCGTCATCGCCACCGGCGTCACGCTGGCGGAGGAACAGGCCAAGCTTGCCCGAGAGAAGATCGCCCGCCTCGGCCTGCAGGATCGCGTCACGATCGTCGAAAAGGACTACATCCAGATGGAGGGTGAGTTCGACAAGATCTCCTCCATCGGCATGTTCGAGCAGGTCGGCATCCGCAACCATGCGGACTATTTCCGCACCGTGCATCGGCTCCTGCGCCCGCGCGGCCTCTACCTCCACCATACGATCGCCCGCCGGGCCAAGAAGTCCGACAAGGACTTCGCCAGGCTCAAGCCCGAGTACCGGGCGCTGATCCGCTACATTTTCCCCGGCGGCGAGCTCGACCATCTGGGCATGTCGGTCTCCAATCTCGAACGGTACGGCTTCGAGGTGCACGACGTGGAGGCCTGGCGCGAGCATTACCAGCGCACGACGAAGCTCTGGTGGGAGCGCCTCAACGCCCGCCGGGCGGAGGCCGAAGCCGAGATCGGCCCGGAGAAGACGCGGATGTGGCTGCTGTACCTGGCCGGATGCTCCCTCGCCTTCGAGCGCTCGGCGGTCGGCGTCAACCAGACGCTGGCGTCCCGCCGCACCCGCGGGCCGTCGGGCCTGCCGCCATCGAGGGCCGACCTCTACCGCTGAGGCCGGAGAGCGCCGAAGCCGCGCATTTTAATCATATCCGAGGGAAACGCTCGCGCTCCGGCGGGCGGTCTGTCAGGGTCGCGACGGGATAACGGGAGGCCGCGGACGTGGCCGGTCGACAAAAAGGGCGCGCCGCGAAGAACGGCGCGCCCTTTTTTGTATCGTCCATCCGGGGCAGCCCGTGCATCCGGCCCTGCCGGATCCGGCCGCCTCACTTGGCGAACATGTCCAGCTTCTTGAAGTGGTCGGCGAGCAGGTAATAGAAGGTCAGCCGCGACTTCGTGCGGTCGGCCTTCATGGCCTCGCAGACGGTCTTGATGGCGCCGTCCAGGTCGCCGGACGTCAGGCCCAGCTTCTTCTTCAGGAAATTCTCGCGCACGCGGTCGAGCTCGGCCTGGTCCGAGCAGGCGACGTACTTGGTGTCGGACTTGCTGAGGACCAGCTTGTAGGTCTTCTCCAGACCGGCGAGCGCCTTCTCGTTGACGGCACCCTTGGCGTACTTCTTCACGTCCGCAAGATGATCGGCCATTCCCTGTTTCCCCTTGTGCCAAGCGGACATGGGAAACCTCGGTCGGCCCCGCCGCTTCGGTGAGAGGCTAGCACCGGCTCCGGGAGTCGTCACGCCCCGCTTTCGCGGCGCGGCAACGGACGTCCGCGTCAGGGAAGGACGATCACCGTCGTGCCCACGCGCACCCGCTCGTAGAGGTCGACGATGTCCTCGTTCAGCATGCGGATGCAGCCATAGCTGGCATAGGTGCCGATGGAGCGGCGCATGGAGGGCGAGGTGCCGTGGATCGCGTACTGGTCGCGGTCCAGCGTCATCGCCCGGGCACCCATCGGGTTGGCGGCCGTTCCGCCGGGGATGACGTCGGGCAGGCGGGGATTGTCGCGCTTCACCTCCGCCGGCGGCGACCAGGCGGGCTCCACATACTTGCCGTCGATGCGCGCGGTGCCGAACCATTGCTTGCCCGGACGGCCCACCGCGACGCGGTAGCGGATGGCCGAGCCGTCGCCCAGCGGCAGGTACAGCGCCCGTTCGCGGTTGCGCACGACGATCGTGCCGGGCTCCAGGTCCGGAGCCGCGACGATCTCGCGCGCCGCTGCGGACAGCGGCGATGCGAGGCCCGCGGCGAGCGCCGCGAGGACGAGATATTTCTTCATGACGCCTGCCCGACCAGTTCTCTGGTTCTCAGAACGCGCAGGGTGCCGCTCCGGTTCTCACCGAAGGATTGACGCGCGATCGCCATCGTCGGGCAGCGTTAAGCGCCGGTAAGCGCGGGACGGCCGGCAGGCCGCGGCGCCGGGGCCTGGGCCTGGTCGGCTCGCAACGGTTCAGACAGGGCGAAAGGCGCGGCCGGGGCGGTCTCCGGCTGCGCCGCGCCCGCCCGGTCAGCCCGCCTTGCGCTTGTTCTGGCGGTTGCTGATCAGGTCGTCGACGACACCCGGATCGGCGAGGGTCGAGGTGTCGCCGAGATTGGAGAACTCGTCCTCCGCGATCTTGCGCAGGATGCGGCGCATGATCTTGCCCGAGCGCGTCTTTGGCAGGCCGGGCGCGAACTGGATGAGGTCGGGCGAGGCGATCGGCCCGATATCCTTGCGCACCCAGTTCACCAGCTCCCGCCGCAGGTCCTCGGAGGGCTGCTCCCCGGCCATCAGGGTGACGTAGGCGTAGATGCCCTGCCCCTTGATGTCGTGGGGATAGCCGACGACCGCCGCTTCCGACACTTTCGGGTGCGCGACGAGCGAACTCTCCACCTCCGCCGTGCCCATGCGGTGGCCGGACACGTTGATGACGTCGTCGACGCGGCCCGTGATCCAGTAATAGCCGTCCTCGTCGCGGCGGCAGCCGTCTCCGGTGAAGTACTTGCCCTTGTAGGTGGCAAAGTACGTCTCCTCGAAGCGCTTGTGGTCGCCGTAGACGGTGCGCATCTGGCCGGGCCAGCTGTCGGCGATGCACAGGTTGCCCTCGCAGGCCCCCTCCAGCACCCGCCCTTCCGCGTCCACGATCTCCGGCTTCACGCCGAAGAAGGGCCGCGTCGCCGAGCCGGGCTTCAGCCTGGTGGCGCCCGGCAGCGGCGTGATGAGGATGCCGCCCGTCTCCGTCTGCCACCAGGTGTCGACGATCGGGCAGCGGTCGTCGCCCACCACCCGGTGGTACCATTCCCACGCTTCCGGATTGATCGGCTCGCCGACCGAGCCCAGCAGCCGCAGCGAGGCGCGCGAGGTGCGCTTCACCGGGTCGTCGCCGGCCTGCATCAGCGCACGGATCGCGGTCGGCGCGGTGTAGAAGATGTTGACCTTGTGCTTGTCGATCACCTCCCAGAAGCGGGAGAGCGAGGGATAGTTCGGCACGCCCTCGAACATGAGGGTCGTCGCGCCGTTCGCCAGCGGTCCGTACAGGATGTAGCTGTGGCCGGTGACCCAGCCGACGTCGGCCGTGCACCAGTAGATGTCGCCTTCGTGGTAGTCGAAGACGTATTGATGCGTCATCGCGGCGTAGACGAGGTAGCCGGCGGTGGTGTGCAGCACGCCCTTGGGCTTCCCCGTCGAGCCGGACGTGTAGAGGATGAACAGCGGGTCCTCCGCGTTCATCTCCGCGGCCGGGCACCCGTCGGTGACCATGGCGGCCGCCTCGTGCCACCACACGTCGCGGCCGGCCTCCATGGCGACTTCGCCACCCGTACGGCGCACGACGATGACGTGGTCGACATTACCGACCTTTGCGATGGCGGCGTCGACATTGGCCTTCAGCGGCACCTTCTTGCCGCCGCGCAGGCCTTCGTCCGCGGTGATGACGACGCGCGAGCCGCAATCCTCGATGCGGCCGGCAAGCGAATCCGGCGAGAAGCCGCCGAACACGACGGAGTGGATGGCGCCCAGGCGCGCGCAGGCCAGCATGGCGTAGGCGGCCTCGGGGATCATCGGCATGTAGATCGTGACCCGGTCGCCCTTCTTCACCTCGCGGTTGCGCAGCACGTTGGCCATGCGGCACACCTGCGCATGCAGCTCGCGATAGGTGATCTTGCGGTCGTCCTTGGGATCGTCGCCTTCCCAGATGATCGCGACCTGGTCGCCGCGCGTTTCCAGGTGCCGGTCGATGCAGTTCCAGGCGACGTTCGTCGTGCCGTCCTCGAACCACTTGATGGCGATGTTACCCGGCGCGTAGCTGACGTTCTTCACCGTCGTGAAGGGCTTCATCCAATCGATGCGCCGGGCCTCCTCGCGCCAGAACCCTTCGGGGTCGCGGACGGAAGCCTCGTACTTTGCCCGGTAGGCGGCGTCGTCGAGATAGGCGCGCTTCTCCCAGTCGGCAGGCACGGGATAGGTCTTCACGTCCATGGGCGTTCCCCTCTGCGGTCCGGCGCGCTTGATGCACGCTCTCTCGATGTTGATTATCTGATCGCGGCGCGCCGCGACAAGGCGGCGGGAATTGCCACTTTGGTTATGCTGCCAAAGTGGTGTGCAATAACCCCCATGCCTGGCCTCAGGAGCGGGCCGGCACGCCCCGCGCGGCGAGAGCGGATGCGATCTCCTCGAACACGGCCGGGTCCTCCACCGTCGCCGGCATGGTCCAGGCCTGCCCGTCGGCGATCTTCTTCATCGTCCCGCGCAGGATCTTGCCCGACCGGGTCTTGGGCAGGCGCCGCACCGCGATCGCCAGCTTGAACGCCGCGACCGGGCCGATCCGGTCGCGCACGAGCGTGACGATCTCCTTCTCGACGGTCTCGGGCGCCGCCGAGACGCCGCTTTTGAGGACGACGAAGCCGCAGGGCACCTCGCCCTTCAGCGCGTCCGCGATGCCGATCACCGCGCATTCGGCGACCGCCGGATGGGAGGACAGCGCCTCCTCCATCCCGCCCGTGGAGAGCCGGTGCCCGGCGACGTTGATGATGTCGTCGGTCCGGCCCATCACGTAGACGTAGCCGTCCTCGTCGATATAGCCGGCGTCCGACGTGCAATAATGGCCCGGGAAGATGGAGGTATAGCTCTCCCTGAAGCGCTGGTCGGCGTTCCACAGCGTCGGCAGCGCGCCCGGCGGCAGCGGCAGGGTCGCCGCCAGCGTCCCCATCTCGCCCGCCGGCAGCGGCCGGCCCTGCTCGTCCAGCACCTTCAGCTCCCAGCCCGGCATCGGCACGGTGGGCGAGCCGTACTTCACCGGCAGCCGCTCCACGCCGATTGGGTTGCCCGCGATGGGCCAGCCGGTCTCGGTCTGCCACCAATGGTCGATGACCGGCACGCCCACGAGCTTCTCCGCCCACATGACCGTGTCAGGATCGGCGCGTTCGCCCGCCAGGAACAGGGCCCGGAAGCGCGACAGGTCGCGCCCGGCGACGAGCCGGCCCTCCGGATCCTCCTTCTTGATGGCGCGAAACGCCGTCGGCGCGGTGAAGAGCGTCACGACCCCGTGCTGGGCGATGACCCGCCAGTACGCGCCCGCGTCGGGCGTGCCGACCGGCTTGCCCTCGTACAGGACGCTCGTCGCGCCGTGGATGAGCGGCGCGTACACGATGTAGGAATGGCCCACGACCCAGCCGATGTCGGACGCGGTCCAGAACACCTCGCCAGGCGCGACGCCGTAGAGGTGGTCCATGCTCCAGGCCAGAGCCACCATGTGCCCGCCATTGTCGCGCACCACGCCCTTGGGCTTTCCCGTCGTCCCCGACGTATAGAGCACATAGAGCGGATCGGTGGCGGCCACGGTCTCGCACGGCGCCTTGCGGCCCGCCTCGCGCGCCGCCGAGACGGCCTGCGCCCAGTCGCGGTCCCGGCCTTCCACCATCGTCGCCTGCGCCTGCGGCCGCTGCAGCACGAGGCACGCCTTCGGCTTGTGGGTCGCGAGCGCGATCGCCTCGTCCAGCAGCGGCTTGTAGGGCACCACGCGCTGCACCTCGATGCCGCACGAGGCCGCCAGGATCACGCCCGGCTGCGCATCGTCGATGCGCGCCGCGAGTTCCTTGGCGGCGAACCCGCCGAACACGACCGAATGGACGGCGCCGATGCGCGCGCAGGCGAGCATCGCGGCCACCGCCTCCGGCACCATGGGCATGTAGATGACCACGCGGTCGCCCTTGGACACGCCCATGTCCTTGAGGACCGCGGCGAGCGTCGCCACCTCGTCCAGCATCTCGCCATAGGTGATGTGCCGCACGGTTCCCGTGACCGGGCTGTCGTAGATGATCGCGGTCTGGTTCCCGCGCCCGGCCGCCACGTGCCGGTCAAGCGCGTTGTGGCAGGTGTTGCAGGTCGCGTCGGGGAACCAGCGGCCGTAGGGCCCGCTGTCTCGATCGAAGGCGCGACGCGGCGGGCTCACCCAGTCGATGGCCTTGGCGGCCTCCAGCCAGAAGCCTTCGCGATCGTTCTTCCAGCCGGAATAGATGTCGCCGTAGGATCGGCCCGCGTTCCGGGCTGCGGCCTGAACACTCATATCCGACGTCCTCCTAAGGATCGGCTGCGCACGCAGCCGCGCGGTGCCAGCCAACGCCGCATGCATGGCAGGCCCGCGCTCAATTCGTTTGCGCGAACAGTGCCGCCGTCCCATAGGTGAGGCAACCGGCTCGTGCCCCCGACTTTCGACGGGCGACGATGGACGGCCCGCCCTTCCCGCCTGTCGCGTCCGAGCGATGATCACCGATCCCGCCTTCTACGTCGCCGCCATCCCGGCCGTCGTCCTGCTCGGCCTCGCCAAGGGCGGATTTGCCGGCATCGGCATGCTGGCTCTGCCGCTGATGGCGCTGGTGGTCTCGCCCGTCCAGGCGGCGGCGATCACCCTGCCCATCCTGCTGGTGCAGGACGCGGTCAGCGTCTGGGCCTATCGGCGGCAATGGGACGGGCGCAACGTCGCGATCCTGTCCGCCGGCGCGGTGTTCGGCATCCTGGCGGGCTATCTCCTGGCCGCGCAGGTGTCCGATGCGGTGGTGCGGCTGGCGGTGGGCGTCATCTCGGTCGCCTTCGCGATCCAGCGCCTGGCGCTGGGCGCGCGGGCCAAGGTCTCCGGCGCGCCGGTCGCGCCGGGCCTGTTCTGGGGCGCCGTGTCCGGCTTCACGAGCTTCGTCGCCCATGCGGGCGGCCCGCCCTTCCAGGTCTACGTCATGCCGCAGAAGATGCACCGCGAGCTGTTCGCCGGCACCGGCGCGGTGTTCTTCGCCATCATCAACACGATCAAGGCGCCGCCCTATTTCGCCCTGGGGCAGTTCACCCGCGAGAACCTGACGACGGCAGCCGTCCTGTTTCCGCTGGCCATCGTCTCCACCTGGGCCGGCGTTGTCCTCGTGCGCAGGGTGTCGGGCGAGCGCTTCTACACGATCGTCTATCTGCTGCTGATCGGCGTCGGCGGGAAGCTGATCTACGACGGCCTGGTACCCTTCCTCAGGGCCTGAAGACCTCGATCGGCGCGTCCAGCCCGTCCGCCGCATAGGCGCCGACGCGCACCGGCGCGGTCCAGAGATGGTCGGCGAAGGGCCGCGTCATCAGCAGCGGCTCCCCGAGCGCCTTGTTCAGCTTGGCGACGCGGCTGGCGACGTTGACGTCGCGCCCCACCACCGTGAAATCGAGCCGCGAGCCCGAGCCGACATTGCCGTAGGCGACCTCGCCGTGATGCAGGGCGATGCCCGCCTCGAAGCGCTCGGCCTCGGGGACGGCCTCGTTGCGGGCCGCGATGCAGTCCAGCCCCGCCCGCGCGGCCGCCAGCGCCGACTGGGAGGCTCCGCCCGTGTCGTCGCCGTGGTCGCGGAAGATGGCGAGCAGGCCATCGCCCATGTATTTCAGCACCTCGCCGCCCTCGGCCTCGATCGGCGGGACGAGACAGTCGAAATAGTCGTTGAGAAGGTTAGCAGCGGCCTCCGGCTCCATGTCCGACGTGCGCCGCGTGTAGCCCCGCATGTCGGCGAACAGGACCGCGGAGCGGATGCGCTTGACCTGGCCGCGATGGACCGATCCCGCCAGGATCTCGTCGCGCGGATCGTTGCCCACATAGGTGGACAGGACCTGGTTGAGCCGCTGGTTGCCCGCGATGATCTCCACATAGACCGTCATCGCGGGAAGCACATGGCGCAGCAATGCCTCCGCCTCGGGCGAGAAGCCTTCCGGTGCGCGCGTTGCGAAGGCGATGCCGTTGTCGTCGCCGTTCGAGAAGAAGATCGGGTAGCAGAAATAGTGGACGTAGCCCGCCTCCTTGAGCGCGGGCACGATCCCGAACCGGTCGTCCGGCGTCGTCGGCAGCCAGAGCGAGAGCGGCTGGCGCGTCTGGTGGACGTGGAAGAACGGGCTGCGTTCGTATTGCTCGCGGGCGCCGGGCCGGTAGGCGAACGCCTCCCGCCGCACCGGCTCCCCCTTGACCCAGAAGCGCGAGATGGCGGCGAGTTCGGCGTGCAGCGTCGTCACGGTGACCGTCGCCCGGTCCACCGGCACGCCGGCATCGTTCAGCATCTCGCAGAACCGCGCCAGGACCTGGTCGCTGTCCGTCAGCAGCCGGGCCTCCCCGATCAGCCAGTCGCGGATCGCCTCGCCTGCCGCGCGCGCTCCCTGTCCCAGCCCGGGAACGGGCGCGGGCGCGACGAGTGGGGAGGCAGCGGTTTCGCTCACCGCCGGAAGCTGTGGCTTGCACCCGCGAAGTTCAAGACCGTCGGAGCGGTGTGGCGCGGGGCGTTGCGCGAACGCCTCAGGCGTCAGGCGCAGGCCGCGCCTTCAGCACGGTGACGGCCTTGGGCTGCACCTGGAAGCGCATGGGCGTGCGCTCGTAGAAGAGCTCGCCGTCGCGGGTGATCCAGCGCCGCGGCCGCGTGCCGGAGATCATGAAGGACCGGGCGGCGAAGGTCTCGATGTCGGGGTTGTCGCGCCACGCCCCTGCCACAAGATCCCGGCCGAGCATGGCCCGGCGGAGCATGGAGACGTCCTTGGCGACGTGGATTTCCACCAGCCCGCCGTCGAGATCGTGCCGCCGCCAGTCGGTGCCGCTGAACCGGTTGACCGTCACAAGCACGGCATAGGCGTCGAGCGCGTGGGCATCGCCCCCGGTCTCCACGGTGACTGTGAAGCGCCCGCTCTGGCGGAAGGCGCGGAAATGCGACATCGCCCAGGCCGCGTGCCGGCCGAGGACGGGCAGGGACAGGTCCCGCAGCCGCTCGCGGGCCCGCGCCACATGGGCGAAATAGCCGAGCCCGCAGACCGAATGGAACGGCTTGCCGTTGATGAGCCCGAGATCGATGGAGACCGGCTCAGCCGCGGCCAGCGCCGCCACCGCCTGCTCGTAGGCGAACGGAATGTCGAGATCGCGGGCCAGGATGTTGATCGTGCCCAGCGGCAGGATGCCCAGCGTCTTGCCGCTGTCGCCGAGGATCGAGAGGGCACGGCCCACCGTGCCGTCGCCGCCGCCGATCACGATCGTGTCGTGGTCGGACTGGCGCGCCGCCTTCAGTTCGTCGCCGATGGAGCGCGGCTTCGCCAGCACCACGTCGATGGCGTCGCCGCGCGCGGCGAAGGCGCGCTGCAGCGTCCCGGCCGGATCCTGGACCTGGCCGTCGAGGAACGTGCCCGCACGGGCGTTGAGTATGGCGAGGATCTTGCGCATCGGCTCCGACATGGGTCGCGGCAAGCCAAACGCCAAGGGATGAATTCCGTTCCGTCACCGCCGCCGAATATCGAAGCGGCGGATCAGGCGGGGACGGGCCTTGGCCGGCCGCTCTCGTCGATGGCGACGAAGGTGAAGGTCGCCTCGGTCACCTTTTCCATCACGTTGGTCTGGAAGCGCTGCGCCCAGGCCTCGATCTCGATGGTCATGGACGTGCGGCCGATGCGGGTGACGTCGGTATAGACGCACAGCACGTCGCCGACCTTCATCGGCTTCAGGAATGTCATGGCGTCCACCTTCACGGTGACGACGCGGCCCTGCGCGCGCTCGACGCCGCGGATGCCGCCCGCCTGGTCCATGCAGGCCATGACCCAGCCGCCGAAGATGTCGCCGTTGGCATTGGTGTCGGCGGGCATCGCGATGATGCGCACCGTCAGGTCGCCGCGGGGACCGGTTCCTTCGACCTTGGCCGTCATCGTGTCTCGTCTCCTCAGGCGGTACGCAGTTCGGGCCGCGGCCGCCAGATCAGCCAGCCGATCAGCGCGAGGTTCAGCAGGTTCCACGCGAAGCCGTGCAGGAAGGCCACGCGATAGGAGCCGAACATGTCGAAGATGACGCCCGAAATCCAGCCGCCCGCCGCCATGCCGATCATGGTGGCGAACAGCACCGAGGCGATGCGCCGGCCCGCCTCGCGCGGGGGCAGGTATTCCCGGACGATCACCGCGTACATCGGCACGATGCCGCCCTGGAACAGGCCGAAGATCGCCGAGACGACGTAGAGCCCCACGAGCCCGTCGAACCAGAGATAGAGGAACAGTGCGACCGCCTGCATGAGCGAGCCGGCGAACAGCGTCATCGCCCCGCCGATCCGGTCCGCGACCACGCCGGACGCCAGCCGGCTCACGATGCCGAGGGCGAGCATGAGGCTCAGCATCTGGGCGCCGCGGGCGACGCCGTAGCCGAGATCGCTGCAATAGGCGACGATGTGCACCTGCGGCATCGCCATCGCCATGCAGCAGGCGAATCCTGCGACGAACAGCACGATCTGGAGGGTGCGCGGACTGATGCCGAGACCGGCGCGCGCCGCCTGCGTGGCGGCTTCCGCCCGCTCCATCGCCGCGGCGCTCGGCCGGGCCCGCAGCAGCCAGGCCAGCGGCAGGATGATCGCTGCGCAGGCAAGGCCCATGGCGATATGGGTCGTGCGCCATCCATGGGCGGCGATGCCGCTCTGGATGATGAGCGGCCAGACGGCGCCGGCCATGTAATTGCCCGTGGCGGCGAAGGCGACGGCGATGCCGCGGCTCTTCACGAACCACAGCGAGAGGTCGGCGATGAGCGGCGCGAAACCCGCCGCCGAGCCGAACCCCACGAGCAGATGGACGAGCGTGAACTGCCACAAATCCTGCGACAGGCCGGCGAGCCCGTAGCCCAGCGCCAGCGACACCGCGCCGATGGCCGCCGGCACGGCGATGCCGTGGCGGTCGGCCACCCTTCCCATCACCATCGTGCCGCCGGCAAAGCCGATCATGGCGAAGGTATAGGCGAGCGAGGCGCCGCCCCGCAGCGCGCCGAATTCCTGCTGGACGGTGGGCAGCGCCACCACGACGGACCAGTTGCCGACGCAGGCGACCAGCCCCAGTGCCAGCGAGATCGCGAGCCTCAGCCAGGCATAGGGCGAATCGGGTGCGTGCTGCGTCGCCTGGGGCATGTGGCCGCACAATCGGCCGGTGTGCACCGCCCGGTCAACGGGCGCCGCCGCGCATATGGCCGGCAGCCGGGCGCGGCACCGGCCCTCACGTCGCAGCGAGCGCCTCGAGCTGGTCGAAGGACAGGGAATGGGCGTTCAGCGTCTCGCGGCTGGCGCCCAACGCATCGTAGAACGCCTGCCCTTCCGGATTGCCGGGCCGCGAGGTCCACCACAGGAACGCGCCGCCCGATTGCAGGACGAGGCGCCCGGCCGCGGTCACGAGCGCCCGGGCGACGCCGCAGCGGCGATGCTCGGGCGCGACGAACAGGCCCTGCATATAGGCTCCCGCCACCGCCCAGCTGGTCTCGTAGGCGGGCGCCAGCGCGACGTAGCCGGCGAGCCGGCCGTCCTCGCCCTCGGCCACCAGGACCAGCAGGCGCGGATGGGGACCCATGAGATCCCGGCGGGCGGCGGCCAGGTCGAAATGCCCCGTGGGATGCCCCTGCTGGGCCGAAAGCGCGGCCACCATCGCCACGAGCGACGGCAGATCGGCCTCGTCCGGCGGACGGATGGTGCAGTCGCTGGTCATCGGCGCGGTCCTCCGTTCTGCCAAACCCTGGAGCGGCCGCCCCGCGCCGTGCGCGATTACCCTTCCGGAAGCCGGAGCGGGCGGACTGCGGCGGAACCGGCTGCCACTGGCGAAGCGGCAGCCGGTTGTCTAGCTGTCGTGCACCACGCAAGACGGCACGGGAGACCCGCATGCTCAAGTTCTATTTCAACGGCTCGCCGAACCCCACCAAGGTCGCCCTGTTCCTGGAGGAATCCGGGCTGGCCTACGAACCCGTCCAGATCGACACGCGGCGCGGCCAGCAATTCAACGCGGACTTCCTGAAGGTGAACCCGAACGGGAAGGTCCCGGCCATCGTGGACGGCGAGGCGACCGTGTTCGATTCCAACGCCATCCTGCTCTATCTGGCCGAGAAGACCGGCAAATTCCTGCCCAGGGGCGGCGATGCGGTCCGCGCGGAACTGCTCTCCTGGCTGATGTTCGTCGCCACGGGCATCGGGCCGTTCGCCGGGCAGGCGGTGCACTTCAAGCATTTCTCCCCCGAGAAAGTGCCCTACGCCAACGACCGCTACCAGTATGAGGCCATGCGGCACTTCACGGTGCTGAACGACCGCCTCCGCGGCCGCGACTGGATCGTGGGCGACGCCTATTCCATCGTCGACATGGCGGCCTGGGGCTGGGCGCGCATGGTGCCGTTCATCCTGGGCGACGACGCCTGGGCGAAGCTGCCGGAACTCAAGCGCCTGCACGATGCCGTCTCGGCGCGTCCCGCGGCCGCCCGTGCGATCGCGCTCAAGGACCGGTTCACCTGGAAGACGGACATGGACGAGGAAGCGCGCCGCCACATGTTCAAGCACATCAAGGCGGGCTGAGCCCGGCCGCAGGAAACAGGCGGCGCGCCAGCCGGTGCGCCGCCTTTTCGCCGACCGGAATGTTAGGCGTTGACCTAAGCATCAGAAGGTGTATGGTTAGGTCCATGGCTAACCTTTCTTCCGCCACCGGCACTTCGGCGCTCATCGGCGCCTTTCGGGCCCTGTCCGATCCCACGCGGTTCGCCGTCGTGGAGCGGCTCAGCCTGGGGCCGGCCGCGGTGGGCGATCTGGCGCGGCCTTTCGACATGGCTTTGCCGAGCTTCATGCAGCACCTGCGGGTGCTGGAGGAGGCAGGGCTCGTCGAGACACGCAAAGCCGGCCGGGTGCGAACCTGCACGCTCCGGGCGGAACCCCTCAAGGCCGCGCAGGACTGGCTGGATGCGCAGCGCGCCGTCTGGGAACGGCGCCTCGACCAGCTGGACAGTCTCGTGGCGGAACTCCACCGTACGGGCGAAGGCGCGGCACCGGATGCAGGAGAGGACGACGCACCATGACCGCCTATCCCACCCCCTTCCAGGACAGTCTCGACCTGCGGCTCGAGCGCGTCGTGGACGTGCCGCCCCAGCTCGTCTGGCGCGCCTGGACGGAGCCGGAGCTGATCACGAAGTGGTTCACGCCCGCGCCCTGGACCACGCCCCATGCCGAGGTGGACCTGCGGCCCGGCGGCAAGTTCCGGACGGTCATGCGCGGCCCTAATGGCGAGGAGCACGACAATACGGGCTGCTTCCTGGAGGTCGTGCCGCTGCGCCGGCTGGTCTTCACCGATGCACTCGGGCCGGGCTTCCGCCCCCTCGGCACAGGCTTCATGACCGGCATCATCGACATCGAGCCGGACGGCGCCGGGACGCGCTATGTCGCCATGGCGCTCCACGCCACGCCCGAGGCCCGCAAGAACCACGAGGACATGGGCTTCCAGTCCGGATGGGGAACGGCGCTCGACCAGCTCGTGGCGCTCGCCAGGACGCTCTGATCTCCGTCCGGGCGCCCGGTCGGTGTGATCGCGCCGTCAGTCCTCCTGCCGGTCCTGCTCCACGTGGAAACGATGGAGGACCCGGTGGAAGATCGGCGCCAGCACGAAGCCGGTGGCGATGACGATGATGAGGCCGGAGAAGATCGCATAGGCTCCGGCGAAGACCTTGCCGGCGGTGGATTTCAGTTCCGCCGCCGGCCCCATGCCCGACAGGATCATGGAGGCGTTGAGGAAGGCATCGACCGTGCCCATCCCCTCGAACGCCATGTACCCCGCCATGCCGATCGCCAGGCCGAAGGCTGCGAGGGCGAACCAGAGCCCGATCGCCAGGATGAGCCGATGCGCGAAGGCCCGCGAGGCCCGCCGCGACCGATGGGCCGGTTGATCGGAATGCGACGCCGAGGCGTGCGTGCCCGTCACGAGAAGACCCGCTCGCCCTCGTAGTCGATGATCTGCCGACCCTTCACGAGCGCCATCTCCCCAGCCGTCTGCGCGTCCGGGAACCGGTCGGCGCGCACGAAGCGGTGGCTGCGCAAGGCCCCGTCCGCACCCGCCTTCTCGATCACTCCGCAGAGCTGGTACTGCCCGCCCTCCTTGTAGGGCGTGGCGCGGATCGTGAAGCCCTTGTGCTCGGCCGTGGGACCGTCCGCCGCGGCAGGCTCCGCCTCACCGCCGCCGCCGAGGCCGAAGAGCTTCTTGAGAAACGACATGTCAGCGCTCCGTCAGGGCAAGCTTGGCGCCGAGGCCAACGAAGGCGGCGGCGAAGGTGCGGCGCAGCCAGGTCATGACCCTCGGCCGCGAGATGACCTGGTCGCGCATGGCCGCGGCGAACAGGCCGTAGACCGCGAAGACGACGAAGGTCATCGCCATGAAAACCCCGCTCAGCTCCAGCATGCGCAGGAGCGGGGCCGCCTCGTCGGCGGCGATGAACTGCGGCAGGAAGGCCACGAAGAAGATCGACAGCTTCGGGTTCAGCAGGTTGAGCAGGATGCCGTCCGTCATGACCCGCCGGAACGAGCGGGCGTCGGCCTTCGTCTCGACCTTCAGCGCGCCGTGCTCACGCAGCGTCTGCCACGCCATGTAGAGGAGATAGGCGACGCCCGCATACTTCACCATTTCGTAGGCGAGCGCGCTGGCATGGAGAATGGCCGCCACGCCCATCATCGCCGCCGCCAGATGCGGCACGATCCCGATCGTGGACGCGAAGGCCGCCGCCACGCTCGCCCGCTTCCCGCGCGAGAGCCCCGCCGCGATCGTATAGAGCGCCCCCGTCCCGGGCGATGCGACGATGATGAAGGACGTCAGGAGGAATTCCGGCGACATGGGCATCCCGAGGCAAGCCATTGCACGGCGGGATCAGACAGGCCGGATGTTCGATTGTCCAGCAGGTTGCGCGGGCGCGCTGGTTCGCGCCCATGAAAAAGGCGGGCCGGAGCCCGCCTTTCGTCGTCGGGCGTAAGCCCTCAATTATCCAGGAAGCTCCGCAGCTTCCGGCTGCGGCTGGGGTGCTTGAGCTTCCTCAGCGCCTTCGCCTCGATCTGCCGGATGCGCTCGCGCGTGACGCTGAACTGCTGGCCGACCTCTTCCAGCGTGTGGTCGGTGTTCATGCCGATGCCGAAGCGCATGCGCAGCACGCGCTCCTCGCGCGGGGTGAGCGAGGCCAGAACCCGCGTCGTCGTCTCGCGCAGGTTGGACTGGATCGCCGCGTCGATCGGCAGGATCGCGTTCTTGTCCTCGATGAAGTCGCCGAGGTGACTGTCCTCCTCGTCGCCGATGGGCGTCTCGAGGGAGATCGGCTCCTTGGCGATCTTGAGAACCTTGCGCACCTTCTCCAGCGGCATGGCGAGCTTTTCGGCCAGCTCCTCCGGGGTCGGCTCGCGGCCGATCTCGTGGAGCATCTGGCGCGAGGTGCGCACGATCTTGTTGATCGTCTCGATCATGTGGACCGGGATTCGGATCGTGCGCGCCTGGTCGGCGATCGAGCGGGTGATCGCCTGCCGGATCCACCACGTGGCGTAGGTCGAGAACTTGTAGCCGCGGCGGTACTCGAACTTGTCGACCGCCTTCATCAGGCCGATGTTCCCCTCCTGGATCAGGTCCAGGAACTGCAGGCCGCGGTTCGTGTACTTCTTGGCGATGGAGATCACGAGGCGCAGGTTGGCCTCGATCATTTCCTTCTTGGCCTGCCGGGCCTCGCGCTCGCCCTTCTGCACCATCTGGACGATCTTGCGGAACTCGCTGATCTCCAGCCCCGTCTCGGAGGCGAGGTTGTGGATGTGCTCGCGCAGGTCCTTGATGCCGTCCTTGGCGCCGGCGACGAAGTCCTTCCAGCCCCTGGCGCCGAGCTTGGAGACGCGCAGAACCCATTTCGGGTCGAGTTCCGAGCCCTGGTAGTTCTTCAGGAAGTCGACCCGGTCGACGCCATAGCTCTCGGCGAGCCGCATCAGGCGGCTCTCCAGCCCGATCAGCCGCTTGTTGATGTCGTAGAGCTGCTCAACCAGCGCCTCGATGCGGTTGGCGTTCAGCGACAGCGACTTCACCGCCGTGACGATCTCGCCCTTGAGCTGCTTGTACTTGCGCTCCTGGGCCGGCGAGAGCGTGGAGTTCTGCAGCCGCTGCTCCACGTGCTCCACCTGGAGCCGGCGCAGCTTCTTGTAGTTGTCGGCGATGGAATCGAACGTCTCGAGCACGCGCGGCTTGAGCTCGGCCTCCATGGCGGAGAGCGAGACGTTGTTCTCCATGTCGTCTTCGTCGCCGTCCCCGTCGGGCGGGGTGGCCTCGTCGCCCTCGGCGGGCTCGGGCTCGGCTTCCTCGGCCGGCACGGCGTCGGGCACGCCCTTGCCTTCCGGATCGGCGTAGGTCGCCTCCAGGTCGATGATGTCGCGCAGGAGGACGCGGCCCTCGTTGAGCTCGTCGCGCCAGATGATGATTGCCTGGAAGGTCAGCGGGCTCTCGCAGAGGCCCGCGATCATGGCCTCGCGTCCGGCCTCGATGCGCTTGGCGATCGCGATCTCGCCCTCGCGGGACAGGAGCTCGACCGAGCCCATCTCGCGCAGGTACATGCGGACCGGATCGTCCGTGCGGTCAGCCGGCTCGGACGCCTTCGTCACCGCGACGGGCGCCGGGCGGGCCGCCTCGACGACCTCGCCGCCCTCGCTCTCCTCCTCGCCGTCGCCGTCCTCGCCGGAATTGTCGGCGTCGTCCTCGGACTCGATGACGTTGATGCCCATCTCGGACAGCTGGCCGAGCACGTCCTCGATCTGCTCGGACGTGAACTCCTCGGAGGGAAGGACGCCGTTGAGCTCGTCGTAGGTGACGTAGCCGCGCTTCTTGGCGAGCTTGATCATCCGCTTGACGGCGGCATCGGTCAGATCCAGCAGCGGGCTGTCCGTCTGCTGCTCCGGCGCGTCCGGCGTCTCTTCGCGTTCGCTCGCCTTTGTTGCCATCTAATCCTGCTCCGTCGGGCGGGGGCCGGTTTTCCGGCCTGCGCCCTTGCTCATGTCAGTCGATCCGCCGCGACCCGGGCGGGCCACAGCCAAAAGGGCAGCGCAGGCCCCTTCGCTCGGCCCGGCCACCCTCGACGATCCATACGCGGCGAAACGGCTTGACGAACGGTTAACCATCCCCCGGCCATCCGGCGACGTCTCCATAGCGGCACCGGGGAGCGATCTCAACCGTCCATCACCCTCCGAACCCAGAATGTTCTCCGCGTTCAAGCCGGTCGCGATCGGCTTCCGCGCCTTCGATCGATGCGATTCGGGTCTGGACGTCCCTGAGCCACGCAAGATCGGCTTCCTCACCGCTCTCGGCCAGGGCCGTCTCCGCCGCCTTGAGTTCGCTATGTAGGGTGAGGCTCTTTCGATGCAAGATGATGGCCTGCCGCAGGGCGTCTTCCACCCGCTCCGGCGGGACGTCGGGCGCCAGCAGCCAGGCATCCCCCGGCCGGACCTGCGCTTTCAGCCGCGCAATGGCCGGCGCCAGCCCGGCGCGGGCGGCCCGCGAGGCCACGACTTCCGGCGCCACCGGCGCGCCTTCGGACGCCACGTCGATGAGCAGGCCGCGCAGCCTCTCGCTCTCCCGCCCCATGAATTCCAGCGCCACCAGGTCCTCGGCATGGGCGCCGATCAGCTCGGGATGGCAGACGAAGGCGGACAGGATCATCGCTTCGCGCGGCCCGCCGCTGGCGGCGCCGGCAAAGAGCGGCGAGCGCTGCAGCGCCTCGCTGGCCTGCAGCGGCATCCGCGCGCCGGGCCGGCCCATGTCGAACCGCCGCGGCGCGCCCCCGCCCGGCCGGTCGGCGGGGCGCCGCCTGTCCCGCCCGAAGCCCGCGGGGCGTGGCAGCAGGACCGAGAGCCGCTGGTCCATCTCCGCGCGATAATGGCGGCGCAGGTCCTCCTCGCGGATCGTCGAGAGAAGTTCCGCCATGCGCCGCTCCAGCGCCGCGCGGCGCTCGGGCGTGTCCAGCGGCCCCGCCTCCACCTCGCGCGCCCAGAGCATGTCCACCAGCGGGCGGGCCGCGCCGATGACGCGCTCGATCGCCGCCGCACCGCCCGACCGGGCCAGATCGTCCGGGTCCTGGCCTTCGGGCAGCATGGCAAAGCGCAGCGATCGGCCGGGCTTCAGCAGCGGCAGGGCGACGTCGATGGCGCGATAGGCCGCGCGGCGGCCGGCCTTGTCGCCGTCGAAGCAGAGGATCGGCTCGGGCGCCATGCGCCACATCAGTCCCAGCTGGTCCTCGGTCAGGGCCGTGCCGAGGGGAGCGACCGTGTGCGCAAATCCCGCCGCCGCCATGGCGATGACGTCGACATAGCCCTCCACGGCGATGACCGTGCCGGCATCGTGCGCGGCCTTGCGGGCATTGTGGTGGTTGTAGAGCAGCGAGCCCTTGTGGAAGAGCGCGGTCTCGGGCGAATTCAGGTACTTGGCCGGAACGTCGGCCTGCATGGCCCGCCCGCCGAATGCGATGATCCGTCCCCTGGCGTCGGCGATGGGAAACATCACCCGGTCGCGGAACCGGTCGTAGGGGACCGCGATCTCGTCGCCCGTGACGAGCAGCCCCGCCTCCACCATCGCCTCCCCCGTCACGCCCTTGCCGGCCAGGTGATCGCGCAGGCCGAAGCGGTCCGCCGGCGCGTAGCCGATCCTGAACCGCCGCTGCAGCTCGGGGCCGAGGCCCCGCCCCTCCAGATAGGCGCGGGCCTTGGCGCCGTTGCGCCCGGCGAGCTCGGCCTCGAAATGGCGGCAAGCCAGCTCGACGACGTCGACGAGGCTCTTGCGCTTCTCCTCCTGGGCATGGGCCTCGTGGGCGATGCGCGGCAGCGTCACGCCGGCCTCCGCGGCCAGCCGCTCCACCGCCTCCGGGAAAGGCAGGCCATCCACCTCCATGAGGAAGGAGAAGATGTCGCCGTGCTTGCCCGACGAGAAGCAGTGGTAGAACCCCTTCTGGTCGTTCACGTAGAAGGACGGCGTCTTTTCCGCGTTGAAGGGGGAAAGCCCCTTCCACTCCTTGCCCGCCTTGATCAGCCGGACGCGCTTGCCCACGACCGCCGACACCGGCAGCCTGGCCCTGATCTCCTCGAGGATGGCAGGCGGGAATTTCATGGCGCTGGTCTAGGCTGTTGCCGGGGAAGATTAAACCGTCGCGAGGCGGCGCTCACGCCCTTATATGGGCTTGTGCACGCCCCAAGGCACCCATGCTCCGACTGATCGATCACGGCTTTTCCGCCACGCTCCACCCCGCCCATGGCGGGCTTGTCTCCGCCTTGGACTGGACTGGTCCCGACGGCCGCGTCCACCCGCTGCTCCATGCTCCCGCGAACGCGCGGCCGGGCGGCGGCGAGCCCAGCCGCTTCGGCCTTTGGCCACTCGTGCCCTTTGCAAACCGCGCGTTTGGCGGCCGGCTGCGTTTCGGCACCGAAATCATCGACCTGCCGCTGAACGCACCCGACGGGCGCTCGTCCATCCATGGCTTCGGCTGGCAGAGCCCCTGGCGCGTGGCCGAGGAGCGGCGGGACCGGGTGGCGCTCGTCCATTCGCACGAGGGCGGCGAAGGCCGCGGGCCATGGACCTACGAGGCGCGTCTCGACCTGTCGCTTTCGCCCGGCCATGGGCGGATCGCGCTCGCGGTGACCAATACGGGCCGGCGCGCCCTGCCCTTCGGCATCGGCCTGCATCCGTGGTTTCCCCGCACCGCCGGAGCGCGGTTTCAGGCTGAGGCCGCCGGGGCGCTGGCTCTCGGCGAGGGCTACCGCCCGACCGGCCCGGGTCCGCGCCCGAGCGAAATGGGCGAGCACGGCGTCTGGACGCTGCCCCCCGGCCGCGAACTGGCGGCGAGCATCGTGGACTGGGACGGCGCCGCCCGGCTCGACCTGCCCGAACGCGGCCTCTCCATTCGCATCGCGGCGTCGGACAGCCTGCGCCATCCGGTCCTGTGGTCGCCGCCGGATGCCGATTTCCTCTGCTTCGAGCCGCAATCCCATGGCATCGGCGCGCCGAGCGAGGCGGCCGCGCAGGCGGTGACGCCGATGGCGATCCTTCAGCCGGGAGAGACGCTCGCGGGCTTCATGGACATCCGGCCCGCCCCGCTTTGAGGGGCACGGCGCGCGGGATCGCCCGAACGTTCGGGCCGGCCGGCGCGTTGGGTCTCCTGAGACTCAACGCCAGCCCAGTCCGGGAGACAGCCATGGATCCGCATTCGCCGACCACCGACAGGCTTCGCCACGAGATCGACCAGGGACGCGGCGACAAGGCGCCCTTCCCCGATCCCGCGGCATCCCCGCTCGGAACCGACGAGGAGGCCGCCGGAACCCCGCCGTCCGACGCCGCCATACGGACGGCGGCCAGCCACGAGCTGAAGCGGGAGGGCGCGGGCGGCGGCAACACCGACGAGCGCGGCCGGTCCGCCGCCGGCGGCGAGACGAATGTTCCCGGCGGCATGAAGGGGCTGTTGCTGGGAATGCTCGCCTTCGCGGCCGTCGCGCTCGGCGTGCTCGCCTGGATGTCCTGAATCAGCCGCCGAGCTTGGACTTCACGAGGCCGCTCGCCCTGGCGAAGTCCATCTGGCCGGAATATTTCGCCTTCAGGGCGCCCACGACCTTGCCCATGTCCTTCATGGAGGCCGCGCCGGTCTCGGCGATGGCCGCATCGATCGCCGCCGAGGCCTCCGCCTCGTCCATTTGGCGCGGCAGGAAGGAGGCGATGACCTCCACCTCCTCGCGCTCCGCCTGCGCCAGCTCGGGTCGGGCATTGGCGTCGTAGATCGCGATCGATTCCTGCCGCTGCTTGGTCATCTTCTGCAGCAGCGCCAGGATCTCCTCGTCGCTCGCGGGCGGCTTGCCGAGGCCGCGCAGCTCGATGTCCTTGTCCTTCAGGGCGGACTGGATGAGACGGATCGTGCCCAGGCGACGCTTGTCGCCGGCCTTCATCGCCTCCTTGAGGCCTTCGGTGAAGCGGTCGCGCAGCGTGGTCATGATCGATCATTCCTATGGGTTTTAACGCGTTCGGTCGTTGACGTGCCGGGCCGGTGGCTCTACTCAGCGGGCTTTAAGGAGGCGGCCGCCGCCTCCCGCTTTGTCGCCCGACGAGCCGTACGTTCGGGCCGGACTTAAAACGGAAACCGCACGATGCCGCAAGACGACGCGAACCCGCATGCCCGGGCAGACGACGGCTGGCAGGGCCGGGCCGAGCCCGCTCCCTGGAGCGAGCCGAAGGTGACGGGGCTGCTCGTCCTGGCCGACGGCACCGTCCTGGAAGGACAGGGCATCGGCGCCACCGGCGATGCGCCCGGCGAGGTCTGCTTCAACACGGCGATGACCGGCTACCAGGAGATCCTCACGGATCCCTCCTATGCGGGCCAGATCATCACCTTCACCTTCCCCCATGTGGGCAATGTCGGCACCAACGACGAGGACATCGAGACGGTCAACATGGCCGCGTCCTCGGGCGTGCGCGGCGTGATCGTCCACGCCTCGGTGAGCCTGCCGTCCAATTACCGCTCCAGCCGCCACTTCGACGCCTGGCTCAAGGCGCGCGGCATCGTGGGCCTGGCGGGCATCGACACACGGGCGCTCACCGCGCTGATCCGCGAGAAGGGCATGCCCAACGCGATCATCGCCCATGACCCCGAAGGCCGCTTCGATATCAGCGCGCTGAAGGCGCGCGCCGCCGCCCTGCCGGTGATGGACGGGCTCGATCTGGTGCCCGGCGTCACCACCGCCCAGCGCTACACCTGGGACGAGACCACCTGGACCTGGGAGCAGGGCTACGGCCGGCAGGAGGCCCCGCGCCATCACGTCGTCGCCATCGATTACGGCATCAAGCGCAACATCCTGCGCCTGTTGGCCCGGGCGGGCTGCCGCATCACGGTCGTTCCCGCCACCACGCCGGCGGAGGACATCCTGGCGCTCAATCCGGACGGCGTGTTCCTCTCCAACGGCCCCGGCGACCCGGCGGCGACCGGCGAATACGCCGTGCCGGTCATCCGCAAGCTGCTAGACCGGAAGGTGCCGACCTTCGGCATCTGCCTCGGCCACCAGATGCTCGGCCTCGCCATCGGCGCCAGGACCGCGAAGATGCATCAGGGCCATCACGGCGCGAACCATCCGGTGAAGGACACCACGACCGGCAAGGTCGAGATCGTGTCCATGAACCACGGCTTCGCGGTCGATCCCGCGACCCTGCCGCAGACCGCCCAGCAGACGCACGTGTCGCTGTTCGATGGCTCCAATTGCGGCATCGCGCTGACCGACCGCCCGGCCTTCAGCGTCCAGCACCATCCCGAGGCTTCTCCCGGCCCGCAGGACAGCCATTACCTCTTCGACCGCTTCATCGAGATGATCGAGCGCGAGAAGGCGAAGGCGGCCTAGGGCACAGCCGTTCGAAACGGGCGGCCGGATGAGGCCGCCCGGACGCGTCGAAGGCGGCCGGACCATTTAGCAAGTCCGGTCGGAAAAGCCGGTCTATCGTTGTCCGCAAGGAGACGACGATGCCGCAGCAGCGCACCAACGCGGACCACGCGGCCCGGATCGCCCGGGTGATCGACCATATCGCCGGCCATCTCGACGAGGATCTCTCGCTCGAGCGGCTGGCGGACGTGGCCTGCTATTCCCCATTCCATTTCCACCGCGTCTTCCGCTCGCTCGCCAGCGAGACGGTGGGCGACACGGTGCGCCGGCTCCGGCTGGAGCGGGCTGCCGTGGAACTGGCCAAGACCGACCGCGAGGTCGAGCGGGTGGCGCGACGCGCCGGCTACGGCTCGCTGGAGGCATTCACCCGCGCCTTCGCCGCCGCCCACGCCGACAAGCCCGCCCGCTTCCGGGCCCGGCAGAGGCTCCGCAAGATCAAGGGAGATCCGGCCATGAGCGTCAGCGTCGAGCATTTTCCCGGCGTCGTTGTCTGCGCCCTGCGCCACCTTGGGCCGTATCACGGCATCTCCGCTGCCTTCGCCAAGCTCGAGACGTGGATGAACGGCGGCGGCCTCGCTCCGGGGCCGCGCCGCAGCTTCGGCATCTATTACGACGACCCGGAAAGCGTGCCGCCCTCCGCCCTGCGCGCCGACGCCTGCCTCGAGATCGCCGCGGACGAGCCGCTGCCGGACTGGCTGGAGCGCCGCACGATCCCCGCAGGCCCCGTCGCCATGGCGATCCATGTCGGCTCCTATGCCGAGCTGGAACGGACCTACGCGGAGATCTATCGGGGATGGCTGCCCGGCTCGGGCCGGGAGCCGGGCACGGAGCCCTGTTTCGAGGAATATATCGACGATCCACGCACGATGGAGCCCTCGCGCCTGCGCACCGCGGTGCGCGTGCCCCTGGCGGCCGAGATTGCCGCGACGCCCGCTCTCGTCTAATCCCGCCTGAGGGCCGCGGCCGAAAGGGCGCGGGCGGCAGCAGGGGCCGGACGGCGATGAACTGGCGCGAATACTGGAACAGCGACACGCCGATCTATGTGAGCGAGCGCCACAAGCTGCTCCACTATCGTGGCATCGCCTCCGACCTCGCCGCCCTCGTCGCGGAGCTCGCCCCCGGCGATCCCATCGTGCTCGACCACGGCTGCGGCGAGGCGCTCGCCGCCGAGCGCGTGGCCGCCCGCTGCGAGAAGCTGTACCTCTGCGACGCCGCGCCCAATGTCCGGGCGCGCGTCGAGGCGCGGCTCGCGGACAACATCAAGGTCACGGTCCTGGCGCCGGACGAGGTGGATGCGATCCCCGACGGCTCGCTCGACATCGTCGTCGCCAATTCCCTCCTCCAGTACCTCACGCGGCTGGAATTCGACGGGCTGCTGGTGGAGTGGCGCGCCAAGCTGAAAGTGGGCGGTGCCCTCGTGCTCGCCGACATCATTCCCAGCGGGACGGGTGCTGCGACCGATGCCGGCGCGCTGCTGCGCTTTGCCGCAACGGGCGGGTTCCTTGCCGCCGCGCTGGCTGGCCTTGCCCGAACGGCCCTCTCCGACTACCGCAAGCTGCGGGGCACGCTGGGCCTGGCGCGCTACGACGAGGGCGAGATGCTGGCGATCCTGACCGCGGCGGGTTTCGATGCCGTCCGGCGGCCGCGCAATATCGGCCACAACCAGGCGCGGATGACGTTCATCGCCCGAAAGTCCGGGGATCCCGTCAAGGCGGCGTAAAGGGACTGTCCGCTATCGTCAGGCCATGTTGTCCCATCGCTGGTTCACCATCCCGATCGCGATCGTGGGTTTCGTGCTCTACGGCTACGACCAGGTGGCGGCGGAGCTCTACAAGCTCGACCTCCAGAAGCGCCTGACGAGCCAGGTGTCGGACGCCTCGCGCCGCCTGGCCAGCCTGCAGCCGACCGAGCAGGTGCGCATCGCGCTCGACGCCGCCCGGGACCGCGCACGGGCCGAGGGGCGGACCTTCGCCTACACGATCCGCTCGGCGCCCGACCGGGTCGAGGCCCGCGTGAGCGCGCCCTACCGCACCGCGATGTCGCATTATGTCGGCCGGCCCGAGCTTCCTGCCGAGGTGACGCTGACCTTCGGCGTCGCCCGCTAGGGTCGCGGCCCGCCCGCGAAGGTCCAGATCCTGTGGGCGAGAAAGCTCCAGACGAGCACGATCCCGGTCGTGATGACCTGCGCCGGCAGGTAGGGCAGCGCCAGCCTCTCCACGAAGAGGTGCATCAGCCCCCACGTCACCAGGAAGCCGACGAAGGCCACCGCCGCGAAGCGCCAGGTCGCCTCCTCGTGGGGCCGGTCGCTGCGATAGGTGTGGCGGCGGTTGAGCACGTAGGAGACGACGCCGCCGGCCACGTACCCGGCCAGCGTCGCCGGCACGGCGCCCGCAAGGCCACCCTCGACCAGGCCGACCAGCAGGCCGTAATGCACGATGGCGGCGACGATCCCGACGCCGAAGAAGGCGCCGAACTGCCTGGCGAGGCCGGCCGGGTTCGCCATCCCCGCCGGGTCCTCAGCCGAAGCGCAGCTTGAGCGCGGTGATCGTGCCCGCCAGGACGAGCGTCATGCCGTTGGCGACGATCAGCGGCGTGCTGGAGAGCAGCAGCCCGTAGACCAGCCACAGCGCCACGCCGAAGGTGAAGGCCACCTGCGTCCAGAGCGAGAGCGCCCGCGTGTCGCGGGTGCGGATGGTGCGGATCGCCTGTGGCAGCCAGCAGAAGGTGGTGCAGCAGGCGGCGATGAGGCCGATGGCCTCGATGGTGAAGGGGGTGACGGGCATGGACACCTTCCGGACGGGCAGCGTGCTTCGCCCATTCGCCGCCACCCGTCAATCCGTCAGGCCACGAGCCCTCGCACGGGCGCGATGCCCGTGCTGTCGGGGAAGATGTCGGCGGCCAGCGCCGCGGCCGACACGCCGAAGAGATCGGCAAGCACGCCCTTGGCTACGCCGCGCAGATCCTGTGTCGGCCGCAGGTCGCGCGCTTCGTGGAGCTGGGCCTCCTTCAGGCCCGGCCAGTCGGCGACGACGCGCCCGCCGCGGACCGCGCCGCCCGCGAGGAAGGCCACCGTGCCCGTGCCGTGGTCCGTGCCGGTCGTGCCGTTGATCCGCGCGGTGCGGCCGAACTCGGTCACCACCATCACCGCCGTGTCCTTCCACCGCTCGCCCAGGATGCGCTCGAAGGCCGCTAGTGCGGCATCGAGGCCGCCGAGGCGGTTGGCCAGCTGCCCCTTGGCGCCGCCCTCGTTGGCATGGGTGTCCCAGCCCTCGAAGGCGAGCGCGGCGATGCGCGGCCCGTCGTCGGCGGCGATCAGGCGTGCCGCGCCCTCGGCGATCTGCACCATTCCGCGCGGATCGGCGGGGCCGCCGGCGGGCCTGTTGTCGCCCGCCATGCCTTCGCGGCGCGCCAGCTTCTCGGTGTCGAGCCCCGCCGCCAGCGCCTCCGCCAGCAGCGGATCGCGCTGGGCGTAAAGGTCCATGAGGCGGGCGGCCAGGTCGTCGCCGGCACGCGGCAGGCTCGGAGGCGCCCAGCCGAGGACCGGAGCGCGACCCCGCACGACGAGCGGCGCGACGGCGCCCACGCCCAGGACCCGCGCGCCCGCCGCATGGGGCGAGACGCGCTCGCCCGCCGGCAGCGCCAGGGCCAGCCGGTTCAGCCAGCCGGTCTCGATCCGCCCGGGTCCGGGCTGGCCACTCTCCAGCACGTCCTGGCCGTCGAAATGCGAACGCTCCCGGTACCCGGTCGCCACCGCGTGGACCACGAGCGCCTGCCTTGCCCGGTAGAGGCGGGCGAAGTTCGGCATCGCCGGATGCAGCGCGAAGAAGCCGTCGAGCGGCAGGGCCGGATCGCTGCCGCCGGTCTCCAGCGCGATGCTCTCGCGCAGGGCCGCGTAGTCGGGGTCTCCCACCGGCGCCACCGCCGACAGGCCGTCGAGCGCGCCGCGCAGGACGATCGTCACGAAGCGGCAGTCCCGCGCCCCGGCCGCGTGGGCAAAGCGCGGCACGAAGCTCCACGCGAACAGGGCGCCCGCCGCCCCGAGGACGGCGCGGCGCGAGGGTGTCATCAACTCGCAATCGTCGGACATGCCGTTACCTGCGCTGGAATTCGGGGGACATGAGCATGAGGGCGAGACCCTGCTCGCGGCTTTCGGCCCGGGCCACCGCCTGCCGCGTCTCGCGGGACGCGGCGGCGCCGACGACCGTCTCCAGCCGCTCGCGGGGATCGATCCCCGGCGCCTGCCGGGCCAGCTGGGCGGCGACGTCCAGCCGTGTCTTCAGCCCTTCCGCACTGGCCCAGTAGGCCGCGCTGTCGGGAAAGCCGTTGGGACCCGCGGGGTTCCAGAGCGGCTGGCCGAGCCCGTTCAGGAGGTTGAGCACCTGCGGCCCGCGCGCGGGCCGGTCGAGCGCCCGCAGCGACGCGGCGAGAAATTCCTGCGGGGTCCGCATCTTGGCCGGCGGGGCGGCCCAGGTCTCGTCGGCCTCCACCAGCGCGCGATAGACGCGGGGGAGATCCCCATCCCCATCCGCGAAGGCGGCGGCAACCCGAGAGACGAGCGCGGCGGGCGGATCGTCGGCGACGAAGTGGCGGACGAGCTTGGTGGCGATGAACCGCGCGGTCGACGGATGGCGGGCGATGTCCGCCAGCGCCGCGCGTCCCTTCTCGAAGCCCGGCTGGCCGTAGCTCCGCCCCAGCACCTTCGGCGCGCCGGGCTCGTGGCGGTTGCGGTTGAAGAAGAATTCGCCGAGCTCGTGGTCCTCGTCGAACGGGCCGACCACCGTCCAGCCGGTGATGGCGAGAGCGAGGCTGGTGACGTCCGCTTGGCTGTAGCCGCCGCCGACGCCGAGCGTATGCAGCTCGAGGATCTCCCGCGCCAGGTTCTCGTTGAGCCCCCTGCCCCGCCGCTCGCCGGCCCGCGAATTCGGGCCGACCGACTGGCGGTTGTCGAGGAAGATCAGCATAGCGGGATGGGTCTCCACCGCCAGCAGCATGTCGGCGAAGCGGCCGAAGACGTGAGGACGGATCGCCTCCCGCTCGAAGGCGCCGGCCGTGATCCGCACCGCCTGGCCCTTGGCCGCCGCGACGCAGAAATGATTCGCCCAGAACCAGACGAGCCGCTCTGCGAAGCCGACCGGGGCGGCCTGCGCCGCCGCGAAGCGCCGCTCCGCCTCCGTCCGGTACGTTTCGAGGGCCGGATTGCGCATCGGCGGCGGAGGCGGCGGCGGGCCGTAGACGGCGGCCTCGCGCGCCTTGCGCTCAGCCTCCGCCAGGGCGTCCTCGGCCCGTTGCCTGGCCTTGCGACGTTCGGAGCGGAATTCGTCCAGTTCCTGCAGCGCGGCGGGCGTCGCCGGAAGTCCGTCGGCGGGCAGGAGCGGCGCGGGGCCGATCTCGGCGAGAACGGCGCCCCTGGGGTCGGACCCCAGCGCCCGCAGGCCCGCGCCCGCGCGGGCGCCGAGGCCGAAGCGCGAGAAGGCGAGATGGGCGTGACGGTCGTCGATCGCCATGTCCGGGGCTCTCCGCTGGCGCCGCATCGGGGATCCGGCTCCGGTTCCATACCATGACGAACCGGGCCGGTGACGCAACGGTACGATGGTGCGGGGCAAAAGTAAGGCGCGCATGAAAACGGCCGCCGAGGGGGAGCTCGGCGGCCGCACGTTCGCGATGGGCGCAGGGCGTGGGGATTGCGCCCGTCGCGGGCGTTACATCGCAGCGGGGACGATGGCGATGTCGCGCACGTTGGCGGGCAGGCCCGCGATCTTGCCCGCCGAGGTCGCCTTGCCGGTCGCGATGTCGACCGCATAGAGCTCCCCGTCGGCCAGCAGCCAGGCCTTGTTGCCGCCCTGGGCGTCGGACTGGATGTCGAAGGCCACGGCCTTGGGCATGATGCCGAGCTTGCCGACCGCGCCGAGCACGCCGTCATTCGGCGGGGCCTGCTTCACGAGGGCGCCGATCGTGCCGTCGATGTTGTAGAGCGTCGTCTCCTTGGTGCCCTTCACCGAGTTGGTGTAGGCGCCGGCGACCACGTTGGGCTTCTCGCCCTTGTGCATGTCGCCCTCGGCGAACTTGTGCGAGCCGTCCACGATCACCTTGCCGTCGTCGACATTGGCGCGCAGGCTCGTGCCGTCGGAGCCCATGACGCGCAGGCGGTCGGCCGCCGGGTTGAAGTCGACCGTGGCGGTGACGCCGTCCGGCAGCGTCTTCTCGAGCTTGACCTTGGTCGTCGCCTTGCCGTCCTTGTCGATGGTCACGACGGTGCCGTCGGCGAGCAGGCCATAGAGCTGGCCGTCCGCGGGACGCACGTCGAGGCCGAGCACCTTGCCGGTCGCGCCCGTGAGCTGGACGGTCTTGGTCGCCTTCTTGGCGGCGGCGTCGATGGTGACGAGCGTGTTGTCGCCGGCGAGGGCGACGATCGTCTGGGCGGAGGCCGCCTGGGCCGCGAGAGCGACGGGGGCCGCGAAGGCGGTGGCGAGCAGAATCTGCTTGAACGTCATTGGAAATCCTCTCCTGTCAGCGCATGGCGCCGGTTGGGCGTCACATGTCGAAGGCGGATACCCGCCAGACGCACCGGCGGATGCACGCGGCTTACAAAAAAAATCGGCAGGCCCGTCCGCGCCAGGGAACGAGCCCCGTGCGCGAGCGCTGAATCGGCGGGCCGCCCGAGGGAGACGACATGACCGGCGAAAGCGCGAAAACCCTGTTCTGGCGCCGCTGCGACACCGCCGGGCTGGAACGGCTGACGGTCCTGCGCTCATCCGCCGGCACGACCATCACATCCACGATCCTGTGCGCGGGAGACGGCGCCTTCCGCCTCGACCATCGCTGGGAGCTCGATGCGGGCGGGGCGGCGACCGCCCTCGACCTCGATCGCTGGGCCGAGGACGGCCATCGCACGCTCTCCCTCCGGCGGGCGGAGGGCGGCTGGCTTGTCGACGGCCGGGCGCGGCCCGATCTCGATGGCGCCGACGAGCCGGACCTGTCGGCGACGCCGCTCTGCAACACCTTCGCCATCCGCCGCGTGCCGGAACATCCGGGCGCGTCGGCGACGTTCGACGTGTGCTACGTCGACGCCGCGACCCTGACCGTCGCGCGCTCGCGCCAGCGCTACGACCGGCTCGGGCCGCGGCGCCTGCGCTATGTGGACCTTGGCCTGCACGCGGGATTCGAGGCCGATCTGGAGGTCGACGAGGACGGCTTCGTCCTGACCTATGAAGGCCTGTTCGCGCGCGTCTTCGCGTGAGCCGCCGGACCCGGCCTGAAAAATTCGCCGCCCGCGCATCCGATTGCCCGGCCTGTGTGTAGACGCTACGAGTGGTCCGTGCGCCGGGGGAAGCGCGCTCATGGATCATGCAGGACGACGGATGAACCACGCCTCCGCGGCGACCGGTATCGACATCGAGGCGGACCTGGCGCGCTGCGCCGCCGGGGACGAAGCAGCGTTGCGCCGGATCTACGACGCGGAAGCGGGGCGCATGCTCGGTGTGGCGCTGCGGCTGTTGAGGCGGCGGGCGCTGGCCGAGGAAGCGGTCCACGATGCGTTCGTGCAGGTCTGGCGGGCCGCCAGGTCGTTCGACCCGTCACGGGGCAACGGACGCACCTGGATCTACGCCATCCTCCGGCATCGGGCTCTGAACATCCTGCGTGACGAGACGCGCAGCGACCTGTCCGCCGACCCCGTCGGCGAGGAGGTCGCGAGCGATGAAGAGGATCCGGAGACCGTGGTCGCCAGACTGTCCGACGCCGATGCGCTGAAGCGCTGCCTGCAGGGGCTGGAGCCCCGACGGCGGTCGGCGATCGTGCTCGCCTATGTGCACGGTCTCAGCCACGGCGAGCTCGCCGGAAGGCTGTCGATCCCGCTCGGCACGATCAAGGCCTGGATCCGGCGAGGCCTCCTCTCGCTGAAGGAGTGCCTCGGATGAGCGCCTCCCGCGAACGCGACGCCCTCGCCGCCGAATACGTGCTCGGCCTTCTGCCCAGGGAGGACATGGCCGCCGCCGAGGAGCTAATGCGCGATGACGCGGCCTTCGCCCGGCTCGTCGACGAATGGCGCGGCAGGCTCGCCGCGATGGACGCGTCCGCGACGCCCGTCGAGGCGGCGCCCTCGCTCTGGAGCCGCATCGCCGAGACCGTCCGCACCGCCGTGCAGGAGACCCCCGCCGCTGCGCCGGTGCGCGCATCCGTGCGCGAGCGGCCGCGCAGCGGAAGCCTGATCCGGCTGTGGGAAAGCCTCGGCTTCTGGCGTGGTGCAGGGCTCGTGGGCGCGCTGGCGAGCCTTGTCCTGGCGACCGGCCTTGCCATCCAGACGCAGCGCGCCCTGCGCACGCCGGTCTTCGTGGCGGTGCTCGTCACCGATGCCAACCAGCCCGCGGCGGTGGTCAACGCCTTCGCGGACGGGCGCACGGAGCTTGTGCCGCTGAACGCGATCGCGGTTCCCGAGGGCCGGGCGCTCGAGATCTGGACCTTGTGGGACCGGCAGGTCGGTCCCCGCTCCGTCGGCCTGATCGACCGCGCGCGCTCCACGCGGCTGCGGCTGGACAACCTGCCTCTCGGGCCCAACCAGCTCTTCGAGATCACGCTGGAGCCGGTGGGCGGATCGCCGGTCGGGCGTCCGACCGGGCCGATCCTGATGAAGGGCCTGACGAGCCAGGCGCTCTAGAATTCCTCCCAGCCCTCCTCGTCGGGTTCGGGCTTGCGGGCCAGCGCCGCACCGCCGGACGATGCGGCGATGCGCGGGACCTCGCGCAGGACAGGGGCCGCCCGGCGCGCCGGCTGGCCGGAATGGACGAAGCTGGCCACGAGCTCGGCGAGCCGCTCCGCCTGGTGGACGAGCGTCTTGCTCGCGGCGGTGGACTGCTCGACCATCGCGGCATTCTGCTGGGTGATCTGGTCCATCTGGTTGACCGCGGCATTGACCTCGTTGAGCCCGCTCGCCTGTTCGTGGGCCGACGCCGCGATCTCGGCGACGATCGTGTTGATCTCGGCCACCTGCCGGACAATGCGCTCCAGCGCTTCCCCCGTCTGGCCGACGAGTTGCACGCCGGACCCGACCTGGGCGCTGGAGGCCGAGATCAGCGCCTTGATCTCCTTGGCGGCCTCCGCCGAGCGCTGGGCGAGCGCACGCACCTCCGAGGCGACGACAGCGAAGCCCTTGCCGGCCTCGCCCGCCCGGGCCGCCTCGACGCCCGCGTTGAGGGCGAGCAAGTTAGTCTGGAAGGCGATCTCGTCGATGACGCCGATGATCTGACTGATCTCCTTGGCCGACTTCTCGATCTCGGCCATGGCGGAGATCGCCTCGCGCACGATCCCGCCGGACTTTCCCGCATCCACCGTCGCGGCGGACACGACCGCGCTCGCGGTCCTGGCGCCGTCCGAGGTCTTGCGCACGGTCGTGGTGATCTCGTCGAGCGCCGCGGCCGTCTGCTCCAGCGCCGCCGCCTGCCGCTCGGTCCGCTGGGAGAGGTCGTCGGCGGCCGCGCTGATGTCGGCGGAGCCGGTCTTCAGCGCGCGGGTATTCTCGTCGACGGTCCCGACCGTGCCGTCCAGCGTCGTGACGGCCTGGTTGAAGTTGGACCGCAGGCGCTCGTAGTCGGGCGGGAAAGGCGTGTCGATCCGGTACGCAAGGTTCCCCGCCGACAATTGCTCCAGCGCGGTCGCCAGCGAATCCACCACGCGGCTCTGCTCCCGCGCCGTGGCGGCGCGGGCTTCCTCGGCGGCGCGCTTCTGGGCTTCGGCCGCCTCGATATAGACGGAGATCGCAAGGTCCATGTCGACCAGCATCGCCTTGATAAAGCTCTGGACCCGGCGAACCGACCGTGCCCGTCCCTTGGCGCCCACGAGCCCGGCCATGCCGCCCTCGGCGGCCATGATCGCGGCGATGACGTGGCTCGCGACGATGGCGTAGCCGCCGATATACCAGCGCGGCTCCAGCCCGATCCGCGCATGCGTCTGTCCGATCCGGCGGGAGCCTTCCACGTAATCGCCGTCGAAGGTCCCCGAAACGATCCGCTTCCAGTGCTGCGTCTGCCGGTCGGCCGCGGAGGTCATCATCCGCTCGTCGGAGAACAGGCTGGCGACCTCGGGGAAGGTCTTCACCTGTGCATAGAAAGCGGCGAGGGCCTCGGGCACCGCCGTGTCCATGATGGGGGCGAGCGTGCGCAGATCGCTCCTGACGCCCTCGTCCACCTGCATGAAACGCAACCGGTCGGAAAGAATCGTGTCGGACATGTGCCCCTCGCGCCAATGCGGCTAAGCCATTGATTCGTATGATTGCAATGCAACTTTAACGTGCCGGTACCGAAGCGGTTGTCACCGTGGCGTTGCAGGCCTGCCAAAGGGCGAAATGCGCCCAGGCGAACCTGCCGGCTTACGCCGGCGATGAATGCATTCCGCGCCCTGCGCCCAGGCCCGTCACGCCGGCCGCACGCCGGGCTTGCGCCCGGCTTCGGCGGTCAGCTCGATGCCATGGCTTTCGAGCGTGTCCCTGAGGGCGGCGAGCTTGTCCCGGCGCAGCGTCGGCGACAGGCCGTCGACCGCCTCCGCCCTGCGGATCGTGGAGACGGAGACGCCGGATTTCTCGGCAAGATCACCCACGGACCAGTTGAGGATGGCCCGCGCGGCACGGACCTGGCAGCCCGTCGGGGCGGCCTTGGCCGAAACGCCGGATGTGCCCGGCTCGCGCGCGGGTCGCGCCACGGGCTCCAGCACGCCGATCCACTCGGCGATGCCGCCCGCCTCGCCCATGACCGGCTGCACGCTCGTGCGGAACCAGGCCTCGGCGCGGGGATCGGTGCGGATGCGGTGGACGTCCGTGAACGGCTCGCCCGCTTCCGCGGCCGCGGTCCAGGCGAGTTCCACCCGCAGCCGGTCCAGGGGATGCACGGCCTCGAACCAGAAGGGACCGGCGATCGCCTCCAGCCCGCCCACGACCCGGAACCCGGCCGAGTCGAGGATCCGCCCCGTCCTGTCGGACGCCCACATGTGGCCGGAAATCGCCGAGGACAGGGCTTCCAGCCGTCGCGCCGCGACACGGCGGGCCGCTTCAGCCTCCCGCAGCGCGGTCACGTCCGACATGGCCCCGATGGCGAAGGCCGGGCGGCCGTCCGGTCCCAGGATGGCTTCGCCGCGGTTCCTGACATAGCGCAGCGCGCCGCCCCGACGCACCAGCCTCACCTCGCGGTCGAACGTCCCCCCGAAATGGGCGAGCCGCTCGCGCTCGGCATATTCGTCCTGCCGATCGTCCGGGTGCACGATCTGGAGGAAATCCTCGAACGACGCGCGCGAGCCCCCATGGGAGAGCCCCAGCATCTGGAGCGCGCCTGGCGACCAGGCGATCTCGCCCGAAGACAGGTCCCAGGACCAGGTCCCCACAGTGCCCCCGTCCTCGACGAGCGACAGGGCATGGTAGGACGAAGCGCCGCGCATCGGCGGCGAGACCGCCCCGTACGCGGCAGACGAAACGGATTGGTTCATGACGCTCGATCCCAGGCGCGGACAAGCCGCCCGACGATACGAACGCTGCCACCATCTCCGCCCGCATGCCTTGCGCTGGATCAAATGTTCAACCGTGCGGCGCGATGCCGCCTTCGCGCCCGGTCGCCCATGCACGAGAACGTGAACCCGGAACCGGGATCGGAAACCTGACGTTAAGCGTATGGTTGGCATCGGGAGTGCGGCCGGTTCACCCGCACGCCCGGCCTTGAACGTTCCGGCGGCACGAAGGGCTCATGTGATGAACACGGACGGGGACCGCATCCTCGGGATCGACTTCTGGCGCGGCCTCGCGCTGGCGACGATCTTCGTGAATCACGTTCCCGGGAACGTCTTCGAGCCGTTCACCCACAAAAATTTCGGCTTCTCCGACGCGTCCGAGCTGTTCGTGCTCCTGGCGGGCGTCGCCGCGGCCCTGGTCTATCTTCCCCAGTTCGAGACGGGCGGCGCGCGGCTTCGCGGCACGGTGCGCATCTGGCTTCGTGCGTTCCACCTCTATTCGGTGCACCTGCTCGTCCTGCTCCTGTGCGCGGCCATCGTCGCCTACGCGTCGCTGACGCTGAACGACCCGCGCGTCCTCGAGGCGCTCAAGCTCGACACGCTGCTGAACGATCCGGCGCACGCGCTGATCGGCATCGCGACGCTCGGCCTGCAGCCGGCCTACCTGGACATCCTGCCGCTCTACATCGCGCTGCTTGCCGCGGCGCCCCTGATGCTGATGCTCATGGGCGTCAGCCGGCGGCTGGCCCTCGCGGTCTCGATCGCGCTGTACCTGTCGACCTGGGCCTTCGACCTGCGCCTGCCGACCTACCCGGCGCAGGGCTCCTGGTTCTTCAATCCGCTCGCCTGGCAGCTCCTGTTCGCGATCGGCATCTATGCCGGCTCCACGATCCGCCGGAACGAGACCATTCCGGGCTCGCCCTGGCTCGTGGCCGCGGCGGCCGTCTATGTCGCCGCCTCGCTCGTGTGGATGCAGGCGGGCTTCTATTTCGACGGCGGCAGCCTGCCGCGCCTCCTGTGGGATTTCGACAAGGGCAACCTGTCGCTGACGCGCCTGCTGCACATCCTCGCGCTGGCCTATCTCGTCAGCCGCCTGCCGCTGGAGCGCTGGATCCGCAGCATCGCGGCCTTCCGCCCGCTGATCCTCATGGGCCAGCACGCGCTGCCCGTGTTCGCGCTCGGCACCGTCCTTGCGATCGCGGCGCAGATGGGCCGTATCGCAACGGCAGGTGACATTTTTACGGATGCGGCGATTATTGGCACCGGACTGACGCTTCAGATCGCGTTGGCATGGGCGCTCGAATGGAACCGCAGGGGATCGCAGCGACGCACCGGCACCCGGCTTCCCGCCAGGGCGGAGGCCGCCATCCCGTCGTGACCACGATCCGCGCAGCCGCGGCTGCGGCAGGTTTGCTTGCGGCCGTCCTGTCCTTCGCGCCCCAGCCCGCGAGCGCCGGCGTGTCCGCCGGCTGCCGCATCCCGGACGTCTACCTCAACCTGCCCCGCGGCCTCGACCGCACCGAGCGACTGGTCGATCGCAACCGGCCGGTCCGGATCTATGCGCTGGGACCCTTCCTGTCCGACCCCTCCCGGATCGAGCGGCGGCGCAGCCGCCTGCAGCAGGAGCTGGAAGCCCGCCTTCCCTGGATGCGCTTCGAGTTCTCCGACGACCCCTTCGGTTCGGGGCTGGCCGGCACCGATTTCGAGCGCATCCGCCGCGAAGTGGCACGCGCCGAGCCGGACCTCGTGATCTGGCAGGTGGGAACGCAGGACGCTCTGGCGGCCACCGATCCCGACACGTTCGAGCAGACGCTGCGCCAGGCGGCCGGATGGCTGCGCAAGCGCAACATCGACCTCGTCCTGATCGATCCGCCCTTCGTGCCCAACGTCGCCCACGAAAAGCTCTACTGGCGCATCGTCGGCAAGATCGGCGAGGTCTCGCAGCGCGCCGGTCTCAACCTCTTCCAGCGCTACGCGTCCAGCCGGCACATCGCGCTGGAGCAGCAGAAGCTGTCCTCGCCGCCGGCCAATGCCGAGAACCGCCGGGTCTGCATGGCCGAGCTCGTCGCCGAGGCGATCGTGAAGGCCGTCACCCGCTGACGCTTGCGGCTACTGCTTGAGCCGGTAGCCGGTGCGGAAGATCCAGGCCACCACGATAAGGCACGCGGCGAGGAAGCCCAGCGTCGCGGCCAGGCTCACGGCGACGCCCACGTCCCCCTGCCCGTAGAAGCTCCAGCGGAACCCGCTGACGAGGTACACGACCGGGTTGAACAGGGACACGGTCTGCCAGAACGGCGGCAGCATGTGGATCGAGTAGAACGAGCCGCCGAGAAACGTCAGCGGCGTCACCACGAGCAGCGGCACGAGCTGCAGCTTCTCGAACCCGTCCGCCCAGATGCCGATGATGAAGCCGAACAGGCTGAACGTCGTCGCGGTCAGCACCAGGAAGGCGAGCATGAAGACCGGGTGCTCGATGCGCATCGGCACGAAGAATGCCGCCGTCGCCAGGATGATGAGGCCCAGCATGATCGATTTGGTCGCCGCCGCGCCGACATAGGCGATGACGATCTCCATCGACGAGACCGGGGCCGAAAGGAGCTCGTAGATCGTCCCGGTGAAGCGCGGGAAATAGATGCCGAACGAGGCGTTGGCGAGGCTCTGCGTCAGCAGGGTCAGCATGATGAGCCCGGGCACGATGAACGCGCCGTAATCCACCCCGTCGATCTGCTGGATGCGCGAGCCGATGGCCGAGCCGAAGACCACGAAATAGAGCGAGGTCGTGATGACCGGCGAGACGATGCTCTGGGTCAGCGTGCGGAAGGCGCGCGCCATCTCGAACCGGTAGATGGCGCGGATCGCGGGCAGGTTCATGGCCGGTTCCTCACGAGGCTGACGAAGATATCCTCCAGCGAGCTCTGGCGCGTCTGGACGTCGCGCACGCGCACGCCCCGCTCGCCGAGCGTCGCCATGAGCCGGCCGATGCCGGTCCGCTCCGCCTTGGTGTCGTAGGTGTAGGTGAGGCTCGCCCCGTCGGGCGCGAGCGCGATGTCGAAGCCCTCGAACCCCTCCGGCAGCGCGGCCAGCGGCGCGTCGAGCTCGACGACGAGTTCCTTCTTGCCGAGCTTGCGCATCAGCTCAGCCTTGTCTTCCACGAGGATCAGCTCGCCGCCGGTGATGACGCCGACCCGATCGGCCATCTCCTCGGCTTCCTCGATGTAGTGGGTGGTGAGGATAATGGTGACGCCCGATTCCCGCATGCGCCGGACCAGCGCCCACATGTCCCGGCGCAGCTCCACGTCGACGCCGGCGGTCGGCTCGTCCAGAAACAGGATCTGCGGCTCGTGCGCCAGTGCCTTGGCGATCAGCACGCGCCGCTTCATGCCGCCGGACAGGGTCATGATCTTGGCGTCGCGCTTGTCCCACAGGGACAGATCGCGCAGCACCTGCTCGACGAAGGCCGGATTCGCCTTCTTGCCGAACAGGCCCCGGCTGAAGGACACGGTGGCCCACACCGTCTCGAACGCGTCCGTCGTCAGCTCCTGCGGCACGAGGCCGATCAGCGCGCGCGCCTGGCGATAGTCGCGCACGATGTCGTGCCCGCCCGCCAGGACACGCCCGGTGGACGCGTTGACGATGCCGCAGACGATGGAGATCAGGGTGGTCTTGCCGGCGCCGTTCGGGCCGAGCAGCGCGAAGATCTCGCCCTTGCGGATGTCCAGATTGACCGTCTTCAGCGCCTGGTGGCCGCTGGCATAGGTCTTGGAGAGGTTCTCGATGGAGATGATGGGCTGCATGGCGTCGTCCCCGCCTGCCGGGGACCGGCGGCGCGCGCCTCATGTAGCGCTCCTGACCGCGATGCGCGACCTCGAAACGCAGCCCATCCGCGCATGGGCGCAAGCGCAGGCCGTCCGCCGGACGAAACGACGGCGCGAACCTCGCCGTACCCAGCGAAACGGCAGGTGACACCGGCCTCCGGGCGTGCTGTCTGCGCGCCGCGCGGCGTTAACCGGCGGTTGACGAAACCGGCGCAATCCACCGCATCCGCTTCAGCGAATGCTGTCGCGCATGCCGTATAGGAACCTCATGACCGAGCGAAGGCGCCAGACACGGGACCACGTGCGCAGGCCGGGAACGATCCTGTCCCCGCTGGGCTACCGCGTGGCCACCTGCCGGGTGACCGACCTCTCGCAGGGCGGCGCGGGCCTCGTCTTCCCGCCCGAAATCGACCCCGGCGAGCGCTTCGTCCTCATCGACGAGAGCGACGGCGAATCCTACGAGTGCCGCGTCGTGTGGCGCCGGCGCGGGCGCGCCGGCGTGGCGTTCGAGCCCGAGGGTCCGCCCAAGCCGGGCTGAGCGCCGGCGTGCGTCGCCATCGGTGACCGCACCTTAAGGGTTGGTGGCCTAGCGTTCCCGCGCCAGCCGGGAGCCTGCCGATGACGATCTCCGCCGACGCGCACGACCGCGACGCCGCAAATCCGGGCGGCACGGCGTCGGCTGCGATCATGCCGGTCTTCGTCGCCTCGCTTTTCCTGTCCGCCTTCCTGCTCTTCGGCGTGCAGCCGATGTTCACCCGCATGGTGCTGCCGACACTCGGCGGCACGCCGGCGGTGTGGTCGGTCGCCATGGTGTTCTTCCAGGCGCTGCTGCTCGGCGGCTATGCCTATGCTCACCTCTTGGTGGCGCGGCTCGGCCTGCGCGGGGCCGCCCTTATTCACCTGTGCGTCATGGCAGCGGCGCTCGCCTGCCAGCCCATCGCGATGGCGTCCGGCTGGGGCCGCCCGCCTTCGGACGGCGAAGCGATCTGGCTGCTCGGCCTGTTTGCCGTGTCGGTGGGCCTGCCCTTCTTCGCGATCTCGGCCAACGGCCCGCTCCTGCAGGCCTGGTTCGCCCGCTCCGGCCACCGCGCCGCCGCGGACCCCTATTTCCTGTATGCGGCCTCCAATATCGGCTCCTTCGCCGCCCTGGCCGCCTACCCCTTCCTCATCGAGCCGACGCTGACGCTGGCGCAGCAGAGCCGAGCCTGGACCGGCGGCTTCCTCGCCCTGTCCGCGCTGATCGGAGCCTGCGCGCTCCTGTCCGCCCGCGGCAGGCCCGCCGAAGCCCCGGCCGACGCGACCGCGCCGTCCGCCGCAACGGGCCCGGCGACGGAACGCTGGCGCGAGCGCGCGCGCTGGGTCGGCCTCTCCTTCGTGCCGTCCGGCCTGCTCGTCGCCGTGACGGCGCACATTTCCACCGACGTCGCCTCCGCCCCGCTCCTGTGGGTCGTGCCGCTGGCGCTGTTCCTGCTGACCTTCGTCCTCGCCTTCCGCGACAGCCCGTTCCTGCGCTCGCGGGGCATGGAGCGGCTGGTCGTGTGGTTCGTCGGCGCCGGCCTGTTCGGCATGGTCTCCATCTGGCCGCTCTGGCTGAGCCTGCCGGTCCATCTCGGGCTGTTCCTGCTCGTCACGCTCGCCGCCCACCACGCGCTTTACCGCAGCCGGCCCGATGCCCGGCGGCTGACGGAATTCTACATGTGGATGTCGTTCGGCGGCGTCCTCGGCGGCGCCTTCTGCGGGCTCCTGGCGCCTCACGTCTTCCCGTTCGTCGCGGAATATCCCCTGCTTCTGCTGGCCGGTCTCCTGTGCCTGCCGGGGGCGGCCGCGGCCTTCCGGGACAGGAGCGGCCCCATGGCGCTCCTGTTCGCCGGCTCCCTCGCCCTCGTGGTTCTCGCCGTCCTCGCCGGCCGGCAGTTCGGCTTCATGGACAGCCCGCGCTACTGGGCGACCGTCGCGCTCGTCTTCGCGCTCATGCTCCTCTGGCGCCGCCCGGAGCGCACGATCCCGCTCGCGGCCGCGACCGTCGCGGTGCTGACGCTGCTCCAGCCGCTGCTGACCGAGACCGAGACGCGGCGCTCCTTCTTCGGCGTCCACAAGATCGCGCCGAGCCCCGACGGGCGCTTCCGCGTGCTCCAGCACGGCACCACGATCCACGGCGCGATCCGCATCGCCAACGACGACGGCACGCCCGCCACCGGCCGCCCGGAACCCGCCACCTACTACACGCCGGAAGGCGGCATCGGGCAGGCGATCGCCGCCCTGCGCGCGGCCCGCGGCGGCCTGCCGCGCGTCGCCGCCATCGGCCTGGGCTCAGGCAGCCTGGCCTGCCACGTGCGGCCGGGCGAAGCCTGGACCTTCCTGGAGATCGACCCGGACGTGGTGCGCCTCGCCGAGGATCCGGCCATGTTCCGCTTCCTGCGCGATTGCCCGCCCGCACCGGTGCCCGTGGTGCTGGGCGATGCGCGCCTGACCATGGCGGACCAGCCCGGCGGCCATGCCGCCATCATCGTCGACGCCTTCTCCTCCGACGCCATCCCGGCCCATCTCGTTACCCGCGAGGCGATCGGCCTCTACCTGGACAAGCTCGACCCCGCCGGCGCCATCGTCGTGCACATCTCCAACCGGCACCTGGACCTGCGCCACATCCTCGCCCGCGCGGGCGCCGAGCACGGGCTGAAGGCCTATGTCATCCAGGAACGCCCGGTGGAGCCCCTGTCCCTGCGCTACCGCGCCCCGACCGTCGTCGTGGTCATGGTGCGCGAGCCCGCCCATGCCGGCGCCATCGCCACCGCCCCCGACTGGTCCCTCGTCCCCCCGGACATGACCCGCCGCCCCTGGACCGACGACTTCTCCCAGATCCTGGAAGCGATCCGCGACAAGGCGCGGCGGTAGAGATCAGCGGCGAGCGATGCGCATCGCCTCGGTTATGGCGACGGTCTCGACGGAGACCCGGGTGACGCGGCCGATCAGGTCCACCACCTTCTCCTTGTAATCGGCGAAGCGGTAGGTGTTGAACTTCTCGCGGATCGTCGGGTCCTTCGGAGTCTTTTCCTTGTGCTGGTCGAGCACCCAGTCGATGGCGGAGCGGTTGCCAAGCCTGTACTCCCACGCCTCCTTCGGCACGCCGGTCAGCGTCGTCTCGCTGTCGAGGCGGATAATGCCGTTGTCGCGGTCGGCCTTCAGGATGACTTTGGGCGAAACGCCCGCCGCCCTCGCCTTCTCGTCGGCCATGTCGAGCCGCGTCAGCGGCCACGGCTCCACGGTCTCGTAGCCGACATGCAGCGCCATCAGCGCCTCGCCCCATGCCGCCCAGCTCCAGAATTCCGGATAGAAGGGAATGCGCGGGAAATCGCGCTTCAGGTTCAGCGCATAGGTCTCGCGATAGACGGGGTCGTGCAGCACGCCATAGACGTAATGGAACACGTCGTCCTTGGTGATGGTGCGGCCCTTCTTCCCCTTATCCCCGCTCTGCTCCCACTCTGGAGTGCCGTCATGCCCGGCCTTGTGCCGGGCATCCACGTCTTGCCCTGCAGCGACCCGAGAAGACGTGGATGGTCGGGACGAGCCCGACCATGGCGAGGTCATTGGCCCCTCATCCGACCCGGCTGACGCCGGGCTACCTTCTCGTCCCATGCGGGGAGAAGGGTCGCCCCGCCCGTCCCTGCCATAGGCGGCATGGAACTGGCGCAGGCCCCAATCGGTGATGTTGTCCACCCGCTCGCCATCGGACGTGTAGCGGTAGCGGGAGAGACCCTGATTGGTGCCACCGTTGCCTTTCTTCAGAAGGCCGAGGTCGAACACGGTTTGCGTCGCCAATGCGGATAATTCGTTGTCCGAACCGACGCTTAGATATGTGATGGTCGCGTTCTCCCTCCCCGACGGAAACATCGGCGGCAACTGATAGGTCATGCCGTTGAAGTGCCGGTCGAAATAGAGAAAACGCGCGACGAAGGGGCGGAATGCGGCACGCACGATTGAATTGGGATCGAATACCTTGGCCACGGAACGGGCGAGATACTTGTCCAGTTCCCGGTCCCACTTGATCGTACGGCGGTCGGGAAAGGTGGGGTCCGCGCGCGTCGCTTCGTAGGTGGCGACAAGATGGCGCGCCTTGGCTTCGAGATTGGCGCGATTAGGATCGTAGACCCATTCATCGCGCTGGGTCTTCACGCCGTTCGACATCAGCGAGAACACCGCCTTTGCCTTGGCCGCCTTTCCGCCGGGCGGCACGAGCGGCAGCAGCCTGTCCCAATCGTTGTCGCTCTGGTTGAGCCAGCCGTGGCGCGCATCAGGCTCGATGCGCTGCCATGCTAACGTCGAGGCGCGGTTTGCGCCGAGCCAGGCCAGCTTGTCCTCGGCGGTGTCCATTTCCGGCCGGCGCACATAATGGATGCGACAATCCTTGCGGCCGCGACGCTTCACGAACAGCGCGATCGCGACCCCCGTCTGGATGCCAAAGACATTATGCTTCGTGCCTGAGAGCTTCGGGTTGGCGCGCACGTCGCCACCAAGGTCGACGACATAGATTTCCGAGAACTCATCGGCCACGACTTTGCGAAAACCGTCGAACGCCGCTTTCTCGATGAAGTTGCGGTTGGTGATGAAGGCGAGCACGCCGTCGTCGTGCAGGCGGTCGGAAGCCCAGCGGAAGAAGCGCGTATACATGTCGTAGACGCTGTTCTTGTTCTGCGCCTTGCCCTGCCGGACGTAGGTTGCCTTGATACGCTCATCGATCCGCTTGTAAGCGCGGTTCGGGTTGCGGTTGTTGAAATTGTCCTGCCACGCATTGTAGGGCGGGTTACCGATCACCACCGAAATCTTGCGCCGGTTCTGGCGCTTGATGCGCTCGACATTCTCCTCCGACATCGCGCCGAACAGGTCTTCCTGATGGCCGGAGAACTTTCCAAGGCCAGCCACATTGTCGAGCGTATCTACGAAGCAGAGATTGGGATATTCGGCGAACTGGCCAGTGATCGCGGCATAGGTCGCCTCGATGTTCAGGTTGGCGACGTAATACGGCAGGATCGCCACCTCGTTGGCGTGCAGTTCCTCCTTGTATTTGTGCGCCAGCTTCTTCGTCTGGCCGCGGAAATGCTCCAGCAATTCGCAGATGAAGGTGCCGGTTCCGGTCGCAGGATCGAGGATTTCGACATCGTTGTCGATCAGCGCCTTGCCGAAATGTTTCTGGCAGAGCCAGTCGGCGCCCTCGATCATGAATTTCACGATCTCGTTCGGCGTATAGACGACGCCGAGCCGGTCGGCGGCCTTCGGGTTGTAGACCTTGTAGAAGTTCTCGTAGATCACCTTGAGGAAGGTCTGCTTCTCGGCATGGCTGGTGATCTGCGCCGCGTTGGCGCGGATTGCGGCGTAATAGGTCTCCAGCGCCTTCAGCGTGTCCTTCTTGACGGCTCCCGTGAAGAACTTCGCCTCGAGCTCGTAGAGCGCCTTGGCGATGTTGTTCTCGCGGTGGAAATCGCCCTCGTTGAAGACGTGGGTGAAAATCTCTTCGGTGAGGATGTGCTGGATCAGCATTTCCCGCACGTCGTCTTCCGAGATCGCCGGGTTGATCGTCTGCTTCGCCTGCGCGAGGAAGGTCGCAGCCGCGTTCTGGAAGCCGCCATTGTCGCGATAGGCGGCGTCGATCTTGGCCCGCAGCGCTTCGAGAACCGCCGGCAGATCGGCGCGGAACTGCGCCACCGCCTTCCGGAACTCCCGGATTTCCTGCCGCTCATAGGCGAAGAACAGCCCGACGAGACGTCCCAATGCGTCGACGTCGGTCATGTCGCAGCGCATCACTTCGCTACGGCTCTGGATCAGCACCGCCTCTACGGAGTTCTCGAAGATGATGTTGTCCTGCGGATAGCCCTTGGCCAGCTTCTTGCGGATTTCCTCGTCGAGGTCGTCCGCGGTGTCCTTCGCCTCCCAATAGCCGAACGGCACGCGCAGATCGTGCAGGATCGTGCCGTCGGGGCGGATGCGGTTTCGCTGAGGCGATTCGAATTCGTACTGGCTGACGAAGATCAGATTGCTCTGCTTCGACCATGCCTTCAGCAGGTCCTTGAAGGCCTCGCTGATGACGCCTTCGGTCAGCGATCCAGAGAACTTCCGGTAGCGGTCTAAATCATTGAGGTAATTCTGGATCAGCAGCTGGCTCATCGGACCCCCGACCGCGCGCAATCAAGCGCGGCGACAATCCGCAATCCGACATATTTGACCAGCACCGTCAACGCCGTCCCCCTTTCGTTCTCGCCGCCTCCGCCCCATATTGCGCGGATGCCCAAAGCTCCCCGCGCGCCGCGCTCCAAGGCGTCGAAGCCGGCTCTCAAGCCGCTGGATGCCCATCTCGCCGAATTGCTCAACCCCGGCATCGCCAAGGGCCGCGCCGGCCCCGGCACCGCGGCCAGCGACCGCGTGCGCGGCGGGGGCTTCGGCGAGGCGCCGCAGGCGGGCTTTTCCGCCGAGGGCGAGGCTGCGGTGCGGGGCATCGACCCCGCGCTCGCCGAGAAGCTGAACCTCAAGGGCGTCAACAAGGGCGGCAAGCGCCGCAAGACCGAGGACGGGGACGGCCCCGCCGGGCTGACAGGCTCCGCCGTTACCGCCGAATCGCTGAACGCGCTGCTGCAGGCCGGCAATCCCTTCGTGCGCGACGTGAAGGCCTGGACGCCCCATCGCCCGGCCCGGCCCGAGAAATCCGAGGGCGGCGTCCGGTTCGAGATCGTCTCCGAATACGAGCCCAAGGGCGACCAGCCCACCGCCATCGCCGAACTGGTCGATGGCGTGCGCGGCCTCGAGCGCGACCAGGTGCTGCTGGGCGTCACCGGCTCGGGCAAGACCTTCACGATGGCGCAGGTCATCAAGGAGACGCAGCGCCCGGCGCTGATCCTGGCGCCGAACAAGACGCTGGCGGCGCAGCTTTACGGCGAGTTCAAGTCGTTCTTCCCGAACAACGCGGTCGAGTACTTCGTCTCGTACTACGACTATTACCAGCCGGAAGCCTACGTGCCCCGGTCGGACACCTATATCGAGAAGGAAAGCTCGATCAACGAGCAGATCGACCGGATGCGCCATTCGGCCACCCGCGCCCTGCTGGAGCGCGACGACGTCATCATCGTCGCCTCGGTGTCCTGCATCTACGGTATCGGCTCGGTCGAGACCTACACGGCCATGACCTTCTCGGTGAAGGTGGGCGAGAAGCTCGACCAGCGCCAGCTCATCGCCGACGTCGTGGCCCTGCAATACAAGCGCATCCAGGGCGATTTCGCCCGCGGAACGTTCCGCGTGCGCGGCGACGTCATCGAGGTCTTCCCGGCCCACCTCGAGGACCGGGCGTGGCGCATCTCGCTGTTCGGCGACGAGGTGGAGGGCATCGTCGAGTTCGACCCGCTGACCGGGCAGAAGACGAACGACCTCTCCTTCGTGAAGTTCTACGCCAACTCCCACTACGTGACGCCCAAGCCGACGCTGCAGCAGGCGATCAAGGGCATCAAGGAGGAGCTGAAATGGCGCCTCGACGACCTGATCAAGCAGGGCCGCCTGCTGGAAGCGCAGCGGCTTGAGCAGCGCACCACGTTCGACATCGAGATGCTGGAGGCCACTGGCTCCTGCAACGGCATCGAGAACTATTCGCGCTACCTCACCGGCCGCCGCCCCGGCGAGCCGCCGCCGACCCTGTTCGAATACCTGCCGGACAACGCGCTCGTCTTCACCGACGAGAGCCACGTCACCGTGCCGCAGATCGGCGCCATGTATCGCGGCGACTTCCGCCGCAAGGCGACGCTGGCGGAATACGGGTTCCGCCTACCGTCCTGCATGGACAACCGGCCGCTGCGCTTCGAGGAATGGGACGCCATGCGCCCGCAGACGGTGCACGTCTCGGCAACGCCCGGCTCGTGGGAGATGAACCAGACCGGCGGCGTCTTCGTCGAGCAGGTCATCCGCCCCACCGGCCTCGTCGATCCGCCGGTCGACATCCGCCCGGCCCGCGCCCAGGTGGATGACGTGCTGGGCGAGATCCGCGAGACCGCCGCCAAGGGCTACCGCACCCTCGTCACCGTGCTCACCAAGCGCATGGCGGAGGACCTGACCGAGTATCTCCACGAGAACGGCGTCAGGGTGCGCTACATGCACTCGGACATCGACACGATCGAGCGGATCGAGATCATCCGCGACCTCAGGCTCGGCGCCTTCGACGTGCTGGTCGGCATCAACCTGCTGCGCGAGGGCCTGGACATCCCCGAATGCGCGCTGGTTGCGATCCTGGACGCCGACAAGGAAGGCTTCCTGCGCTCGGAGACCTCGCTCATCCAGACCATCGGCCGCGCTGCCCGCAACGTGGACGGCAAGGTCGTGCTCTATGCCGACCAGGTCACAGGCTCGATGGAGCGCGCCATCGCCGAGACGGCGCGCCGCCGCGAGAAGCAGGAGGCCTACAACGCCGAGAACGGCATCACGCCGGCCACCATCCGGCGCGACATCGCCGACATCCTCGGCAGCGTCTACGAGCGCGACCACGTCACCGTGGACAAGGGCCTGGCGGACGCCGCGCAGGTCGGCCACAACCTCAAGGCCGTCATCGCCGACATGGAAAAACGCATGAAGGCGGCCGCCGCCGACCTCGACTTCGAGACCGCGGCCCGCCTGCGCGACGAGATCAAGCGGCTCCAGGCGACCGAGCTCGCCATCGGCGACGATCCGCTGGCGCGCCAGCAATCGGTGGAGGACAAGGCGGGCGCCTTCGCCGGGGGCTCGAAATACGGTTCGTCCGCCAACCTGCCCCCCGCCGGCAGCCGCGCCCGCAAGCCCACGCTGGACGAGATGGGCCCGCACAACCGCGAGCTTCCCGTCACGCCCGAGGGCTACAGGCCGCCGGAAAAACCCCGCTCCACGGCAGGCTGGCCCGGCCAGAAGGCCGGCAAGCGCGGCCGCCGCGGGCGCTGAGGCCCGCATGCGCGTGGGACAAGTCCAGTTGCCCGGGAACCGGAGCGGCACCTATCCTGTTGTCCGTCGGGTCAACAGGAGACGCTCCATGCACAAGGTCATCATCGCCGCCACCGCGGCCCTCGCCCTCACCGCCTGCACCGCGCGCGAGCAGCGCGTGGCGACCGGCGCCGGCATCGGCGGCGTCGCCGGCGCCGTGGTCGGCGGGCTTGCCACCGGCACGGGCGGCGGCGCGGTCGCGGGCGGCATCATCGGCGCGGCCGGCGGCGCCATCATCGCCGACGTCACCCGCCCCCGGAACTGCCGCGTCTGGAGCGACCGCCGCGGCCGCTACGTCTACCGCCGCTGCTGATCGCCCTCCCTTCACGACCCTTCACGACCCTTGCCGGCAGGCCGCTGCGCGCGACATGATCCATGACGCGCGGCGGCTTCGCCGCGCCTTGCGGCCGTAAGGCGGGAGGATGCGATGGGACTGCTCGACGAACTGATCGGCGGGATGCTGGGCGGCGGGGGCGGCGCGGGCTCGCGCGGCGGCGCTGGTCTCTCGCCCATCGTCATGGCCCTGCTCGCGCTCCTGGCGGCGCGCGGCGGAAGCGGCCTGCCCGGCGGGCTCGGCGATCTCCTGGGCGGCGGGCGCCGGCCTGCCCCGGGCGGCGGGACGCCGGACGAAAGCGCCGGTGGCGGATCGGGCGGCGGCCTCGGCGACATTCTCGGGCAGGTTCTGGGCGGCCCCGGCGGCGGTGGCCTGCCGGGCGGCCTGGGGGACCTGCTGCGCGGCGGCGCCGGCCAGGTGCCCCGCACCTCCGGCGCGCCTACCGGTTCCGGCCATCCGGGTTCCAGCGGCGATGGTGGCCTCGATGCCGTACTCGACGACGTGTTCGGCAAGGCCGGCGCGGGCGCACCCGCCGCGGCCGCCGCGCAGCCGGAAGGCTATGGCGCCCTTGGCAGCCTGCTGGGCGGCGGGCTCGGCGGCCTTCTGGAAACCTTCGAGCAGTCCGGCCGCGGCGATGTCGCGAGGTCGTGGATCGGCGCGGGCGACAATGTCCCCGTCTCCCCCACCGACCTGTCCGCCGCCCTGCCCGACGGCATCGTCGACCAGCTCGCGGCGATGACCGGCCGAGACCGCGACAGCCTGCTGGCCGAGCTCGCCGAAACCCTGCCCCAGGACGTGGACCGGCTCACCCCCGCCGGACGCGTGCCGGACGAGGGGGAATGGGTGTGACCGTCACCCGCCCTTTATCTCGGTGACGCCGAGGGCATCGGCCAGCCGCGCCTTGGCGCTCCCCGGCTTCAGCGGCTTCTGCTGGCTCTCGTGCGGCGACCAGCCGGAGAGCCAGACCATCTCGAAGGTCGCGCGCACGCGCCCGTCCGGATCGGAAAACCGCTCCGCGTAGATCTCCGCCATGCGCAGCAGCGTGCCGCGCCGCAGGGGCACCTTTCGCCGCTCTGTGAGGGCGTTGGTCAGCCCCATGCCGCGCAGGTCGGCCATCAGGCCGAAGACGGACGCATAGCGGACCGTCACGGCTTCGGAATCGGCCACCGGCAGCGCGAAGCCGGCGCGCTGGAGCAGCCCGCCCGCATCGCGCACATCGGCGAAGGGCGCGACGCGCGGGCTGATGCCCCCGTCCCGCTCCGCTTCCGCCGCGGCGAAGGCCTGGCGCAGTTCGGTGAGGGTCTGGCCGCCGAGCAGGCATCCGACGAAGAGCCCGTCGGGCTTCAGCGCCCGTCGGATCTGGATGAGCACGCCGGGCAGGTCGTTGACCTGCTGGAGCGACAGCAGGGAGACGGCCAGGTCGAAGGTCTCCGGCGCGAAGGGCAGGCGTTCCTCGTCCGCCTCCACCATGCCGGCAGCGCCTGCGGTTCCCGCACGCGTCACGGCGGCGACCCGGCCGGTCGCGGCGAGCACCGGCGCCGCGCCCTCGCCGGGCGTGCCGATATCCAGCGCATGCGGAAAGTCCCGCGTCACGGCGGCGAGCCTGTCGCCCAGATCATCCAGCGCCCGCGCCAGAAGGAAGTCGACATACCCCGCCTGCCGCGCGCGCGCCATGCGGCGGCGGACGAGCTCGCGATCGAAAACCTGGGGTGTGGAAAGCGGCGTGGTCCGGTCCATGCCGGCTGCTTACAACTTTGCGACGTATTCCGACATCAGCGTCGTATCGTCACCGAAGGTCAGTTCGTCCGGATGAAGGCGGCGCGCATCACAGAATGTCGGCAGCAGGCGCCGGAATTCCTGGTAATCGGCTGCGATCTGCCGACCGCCAGGCACGCGGGAATCGTGGCCCTGCCTTCTCAACCAGCCGGCCAGGGCCTCGATCAGACGATCGGGCCGCCCGCCATGGGCGTGGATGTCCTGCCCAGCGATATCGGACATGAACCGCTGGAAGCGATAGGGCTCGATGTCAAAGACGATGCAGGCTTTCTTTCTTTGCGCCGGCTTCCCGTAGCGCTTGGCGCCGAGGAACAGGCCGAGTTCGAGCGGCATGTTGAAACGCGGCAGTGGGGGATCGCCCTCGGCTTCGGTGCGGCTGATATCGTGGATGCCGAATGCGCACTGCTCGATGATCGACGCGATCTTGGCGAAACGGTTCACGCTAGCGTCGTCCACCTCCAGCGCACAGCGGGGCTCATAGCCAGAGCGGATGACAGTGAAGACGATGGCCTGAAACAAGGGCTTGTAGGCGGCATCGAACGGGCAATTGATGAAAACGTCGCGCGAGGCCGGCAAGGGCACTTAAGGCGCTCTCCCGGCCAACGGCCTACGCTGCGCGGCGAGGACATCGCGAATCGTCTTGCGGATTTCGGCCCGGGTGAAATGGGTTGGCGCCGTCTTGGGACGCAACACCTCAACGCCGTCGCTGGTGACGCCGATGATGTCGGCCTGCTTGCGCTTCACCGAACGGGCAACCGGACGCTTCCGAGTGGCTTCAACCATGCTTCAAATATGGCGATATCGTCGCCGCTTGGCAACGGCGTGAGACGCCTGCGCGGATGCCTTGCTCTGCCATCCGGCACGCGTCTGTTTCCTGTAGCGGGTGCCGCCCGGACCGCGGTGGCGATCCGGGCGACCCGTGACCAAGGCCAGCCGGCCTGTAAGCCGGGTTCTGTATGGCTGCCCGCTCGCGCGGGCAACGTGACGGCCATTCCTCTAGGGCCGTCCTCGCGGACGGCCTCGAGCAACCAACCCGGACGGCTGGGCCGGAGAGCCCTGGCATCTTTCGACGCCGCGCCGTCCCTATTCGGTTTTGCTCCCGGTGGGGCTTGCCGTGCCGTCCGCGTTACCGCGTCCGCGGTGCGCTCTTACCGCACCTTTTCACCCTGACCCCGGCGGCCGGAGCCGAAGGGGCGGTCTGTTTTCTGTGGCGCTATCCCTGGGGTCGCCCCCGCCGGGCGTTACCCGGCACCGTTTCTCCGTGGAGCCCGGACTTTCCTCCCCGATCGCGAGATCGCGGCGGCCGTCCGGCCGACTGGCGCACGGGGGTGTGGACGCTGACGCCCGCGAGGTCAAGCGGCGGGTGCATCGAGTGTCGCCCTGTGCGCGGTGCGGCGCGCCAGCGCTGCGCCGCAGACACGGGATCGGATCCCTGTGGACGAGGGCGATGCCTGGCTGATCCCGTGTCTGCGAAGCGGCATGTCATGCCGCATCGAGCACGGGATGACACGCGTCACTCCGCCGGCTTGGGCGCCGGCGAGAGCGGCCAGCGGCCGAGCGCCCGGCGGGCGGGGTCCTCGACGAGGCGGAAGACCGCGATCGACATGCCGACGCAGACGATCGCCGCGACGACGGTCAGCGGCAGGCGCCACGCCTCGTCGAGCTTCAGGACCCGCGGCAGCATCGTGACCAGCGCCGTGCCGACCAGCGGATGCAGCATGTAGACGGCATAGCTGGCATCGCCGAGCGCCGTGAAGGCGGGCGCGGCGAGCGCGGAGCGCGGGCCGTTCATCTCGGCAAGCGCCAGGGCGCCGACCGCAACGAGCGCCATGGCGATGACGGCGTATGGCGAGGCGTGGAGCAGCATCAGCGCCGGGACCGCCGCGCCGCAGGCATGCGCCAGCCACCAGGGCACGCCCACATGGCGCAGCGGCCCGGTGACGATCCGGTTGAGCGCCATGCCGGCCAGGAAGGTCGGCACCGCGCGCAGGGCGCCGTAATCGAACGTGGCCTCCGTCCAGTGCCGCATGCCCAGCGCGGTGCGGGCCGCGTCCTGCCCCGCGGCCAGCAGCACCGCCACCGCGAGCGCCGGAAGCGCGCCGATGCGGTTGACCAGCAGCAGGAAGGCCGGGAACGCCAAATAGACGAGGAATTCGGCGCTGATCGACCAGGACGGGGTGTTGAACGACATGTGGGCCGTCGTGCCCCAGGCATGTACCAGGAGGAGGTTCGGCACGAAGGCGGACGGCGCGAGATAGTCCGGCTGGTTGAAGCGGTAGCCGACCGTCAGCAGCGCGAGCCCGAGCCCGGCATAGGCGAGCAGCGTCAGGAGATGGAGCGGGTAGACCCGGGCCAGCCGCTTCTGGATGAAGCGCGCGAAATCGCCCGCATCGCCCATCCGGCCGCCATAGGTGTGCATGATGACGAAGCCGGACAGGACGAAGAAGAAGTCCACGAACAGGCGGAACTCAGTCAGCGGCGCGATCGATTCCAGCCCGGGCGGCGCCCAGGGGTGGGAATAGTGGAAGACGAGCACGCCGAAGGCCGCGAAGAAGCGGTAGGTGTCGAGCACCTGGAAGCGCTGCTGGGTCGGCATGGGCGGCACGGTCGTCGTCTCCGTTCCGCCCATGCCTTAGCGGCAAATGGCAAAGATGCCGTTAGCCCGATCGTGCAGGCACGGGCTCTTTCGGCCGCGCCAGGACGAGAACGACGACGCCGGCGAGGATCGACAAAAGCGAGCCGGCGATGACGCCGAGCCTGACCTGCGCGAGCGAGACCGGGTCCTGGAAGGCGAGCGTGCCGATGAACAGCGACATGGTGAAGCCGATGCCGGTGAGGATGGACGCGCCGTAGAGCATGGCGACCGAAGTCCCGGACGGCATCTCGGCCACCCGCAGCTTCACCGCCAGCATGGTGAAGCCGAAGACGCCTAGCTGCTTGCCAAGGAACAGGCCGAGCGCGATCCCGAGCGGCATGGGGGCCAGCATCGTCGCCAGCGAGAAGCCCTCGAAGCTCACGCCCGCATTGGCGAAGGCGAAGAGCGGCAGGATGCCGAACGTGATCCACGGCTTGACCCGCGTCTCCGTCCGCTCCAGCAGGCACAGGTCGTCGCTGTCCCGGCTGAGCGGAATGGCAAATCCCAGCGCCACGCCCGCCAGCGTGGCGTGCACGCCCGATTTCAGCACGCAGAACCATACGACGAAGCCGACCAGCAGGTACGGCGCGATGGAGCGCACGCGCGCGAAGGTCAGCGAGAACAGAACGACCAGCCCCACCGCCGCGAGCCCCAGCGACAGCGCCGACAGCTCGGCGGTGTAGAACACCGCGATGACGATGATCGCGACCAGGTCGTCGATGATGGCCAGCGCCAGCAGGAACGCCTTGAGCGCGGTCGGAACGGCCGAGCCCAGGGCAGCGGCGATGGCCACGACGAAGGCGATATCCGTGGCCGTGGGGATCGCCCAGCCGCGCAGCGCCGCCGGCTCGCCCGAGGCGATGCCGACGAAGAACAGTGCCGGCATGACGATGCCGCCCAGGGCCGCGATGGCCGGCAGGGAGGCGCGCCGCCAGCCGGCGAGGCTCCCCTTCAGGAACTCGCGCTTGATCTCCAGGCCGACGGCCATGAAGAAGATCGCCATCAGGCCGTCGTTGATCCACAGGACGAGCGGCTTGGACAGGCCGAGATCGGCCCCGCCGGGCGGCCGCAGCGTCATGTTGAGCACGGTGGAGAAGAGGTGGCCGTACCAGTCGGACAGCGGCGAGTTGGCGACGATGATGGCGGCCAGCGCCGCAAGGCCCAGCAGGGCCCCCCCGATCACGTCGATCCTCGTATCGTGGTGATGACCCGACAGCGCAGCCTCCCCTTCGTTCCGGCCCAAGCAAAAGGCGGCCGGGAAGTCCCCGGTCGCCCGTCTCGGTTCCAGACGTAGAGCAGGCGTCAGGCGCGCGCCAGATGCCGTTCCGTCAGCGCACGCGCTCCAGAATCGACACGTAATTGGCCACCGCGGCGCCGCCCATGTTGAAGATGCCGCCCAGTTGCGGATTCCTGAGCTGCATGTCGCCGGCTGCGTCACAGAGCTGCATCGCCGTGATCGCGTGCATGGAGACGCCGGTGGCGCCGATGGGGTGTCCCTTGGCCTTGAGCCCGCCGGAGACGTTCACCGGGAGCTTGCCGCCCACCTCCGTCAGGCCTTCCTTCACCGCCCGGGCGCCCTGACCGGCGGGCACGAGTCCCATCGCCTCGTACTCGATCAGCTCGGCGATGGTGAAGCAGTCATGGGTCTCCACGAACGAGAGGTCCGAAAGCGCGATGCCCGCCTCCCCCAGCGCGCGCTCCCACGCCACCTTGCATCCCTCGAAGGCCAGGATGTCGCGCTTGGACATCGGCAGGAAATCCTGCGCGTGGCCGCGGCCCCGGAACGCCACGGCCTTGGAGAAGCCGGCCGCGTGTTCGGCATCGGTGATGACGAGGGCGGCGGCCCCGTCCGAGACCAGGGAACAGTCGGTGCGCTTGAGCGGCCCGGCGACGAACGGGTTCTTCTCGCTCTCGGCGCGGCAGAAATCGAAGCCCAGGTCCTTGCGCATCTGCGCATAGGGGTTCTTCACGCCGTTGCGATGGTTCTTGGCCGCGATCATGGCCAGCGCGTCCGACTGGTCGCCGTGGCGCTGGAAGTAAGCGCCGGCGATCTTGCCGAACACGCCCGCGAAGCCTGCGGGAATGTCCCCGTCCTCGGGCAGGTAGGAGGCCTTGAGCAGGTTCTTGCCGATCTCGGGGCCAGGCGTCGTCGTCATCTGCTCCACGCCGACGACGAGCACGGTCCGGGCGCGCTTGGCCTCGATCGTCTTCAGCGCCTGGTGCACCGCCGCCGAACCGGTCGCGCAGGCATTCTCCACGCGCGTCGTCGGCTTGAACCGCAGGCGGTCGTCCGCCTGGAGGACAAGCGCGGCGGTGAAGTCCTGCGGCGAGAAGCCGGCATTGAAATGCCCCAGCAGGATCTCGTCCACGTCCTCCGGCCCGATCCCGGCATCGGCCATGGAGTCGCGCGCCACGCGCACGATCAGGCTCTCCACCGTCTCGCCCTCGAGCCGGCCGAACGGCGTGTGGGCCCATCCGACGATGGCGGGGGAACGGATGTCGCGGGTCACTGCGGTCATGGCATGGCTCCCTGCTGCGTGCGGGCAATCTGGTCAGGCCGGCCCGCGTGCACAACCCCTGCTTTCCGCGCAGCCGCGCGCAGCTACGGATGCGCGAAAAGCAGGAGCGCGACGCCGCCCGTGACGAGGACGAGCCCGGTCAGCTCCCGCCGGTCCATCCGCTGGCCGAAGGCGATGCGGGCGACGAGCGCGGCGAACAGGACCTCCACCAGGCCCAGCGTGCGCACGTTGGCGGCGCTCGTCAGCGCGAAGCCGAGGAACCAGAACTGCGAGGCGACGGCGCCCATGAAGCCGGCGAACAGGGAGCCCCGCCAGGCCGCCACGCTCGCGCTCATGGCGCGGCGATCGAACAGGGCGAGCCAGAGGCCGAGCAGCGCGGTCTGGAGGCCGAGCCCCCAGACGAGCGTCGTGGTCGCCCGCATGAGGAAGGAGCCCTCCTCCAGCGTCAGGATCGCGCCCCGGAAGCCGACCGCGGCGATGGCGAACAGCGCACCCGAGCCGATGCCCATCGCCGCCGTGCCGATGCCCGCCTGGGCCAGCGGCAGGCCGCGCTTGGTGGTCACCAGGATGACGCCCACCGTCGCCACCACGATCGCCAGCCCGCCCGGCAGCGTCAGCCGGTCGCCGAGAACGGCGAGGGCGAAGACCGCGACCAGGACCGGCTCGGTTTTGGTGAAGGCGGTCACGACCGCAAACCCCTTGCTGCGCATCGCTGACAGCATCAGCGCGGTGGCGGCGATCTGCGCCAGCGCCCCGCCGGCGGCGAAGGCGACGAAGCGCAGCGAGGGAGCGGGCACCGCTTCGCCCGTCGCCAGCGCCACCGCCGCCAGGAAGAGGCATGCGAAGGGAAAACCGTAGAGGAAGCGGACCTGGGTTGCGCCGACCGTGCCGATCACGTCGATCAGGCGCCGCTGCATCAGGTTGCGCGCGGTCTGCGCCGCCGCCGCGCCGATCGTGGCGGGAATCCAGAGAAGCGTCGGGTCGAACACGCAGGAAACCTCGGCTCGGCGTCTTTCGGCGGGCTTGCCCATGCATCGCCGCATTTGGGTCCTACCAGCCGATGCGACGCGATGCGAAAGCCTCGCGGCGGGCTGACCGGACACCCGGCACGATGCAGGCCGCGCGCATGCCGGTAAAGACCGCGCATCGCGCACCCGGCCGGCGTCGCACGCATCGCTCCGGCCATGCCCGCACCACGCCCCGCGCCGCGATACTAGGCAAATCGCGGCCGCCCGTTGTACCGTGCCGCCCGGCATCCGCCGGCCGCGTTCCCGCGAGAGAAAGCCGCATGATCCTGCAATCCCGCTCCGGCATCCTCGCCGGCCTCGCCACGCTGATGGCCCTCGCCGCCGCGCCCGCTCTGGCCGGCCCGAGCGTGGTGATCGACGTGGACAGCGGGAAGGTCCTCCACCAGCAGGATGCGTCGACGCCGTGGTTCCCGGCCTCCGTGACCAAGCTCATGACCGCCTATGTCGCTCTCAAGGAGGTCGCGGCAGGGCGCATCACGATGGACACCCCGCTCATCGTCTCGCCGCGCGCCTCCGCCGCCTCGCCATCCAAGATGGGCTTCCCGCCGGGGACCGAGGTAACGCTCGAGAACGCCCTGCGGATGATCATGGTGAAATCCGCCAACGACGTGTCGGTCACGATCGCGGAGGGGATCGCCGGCTCCGTCGAGACCTTCTCGGCCATGATGAACCGCGAGGCCGGGCGCCTCGGCATGGCCAACAGCAATTTCGTCAATCCCAACGGCTGGCCCGATCCGGACAACCGCACCAGCGCCCGCGACATGGCGATCCTGGGCCGCGCGCTCCTGCTGGAATTCCCCGAGCACGGCGACCTGTGGGGCATCGGCGCCATCAAGTTCGGCAAGCGCATCATGCGCAACACCAATGGCCTGGTGGGCCGCTATCCCGGCACGCTGGGCATGAAGACGGGGTTCATCTGCTCCTCGGGCTTCAACGTCGTCGCCGCCGCCGAGCGCAACGGCCGTCGGCTGATCGCCGTCGTGATGGGCGCCCACACCGCCGCCGAGCGCACGATCCGCACGGCGGAACTGCTCGACAAGGGCTTCGCCTCCATGGGCTGGGGCGGCACGACGATCGACGCGCTGCCCGCCGGCTTCGGCCCGCCGCCGGACCTGCGGCCGGACGTGTGCGGCAAGCGCCGCGGCATCCCCTCCGAGGACGATGGCGAGACCCCGGTCGCCGCCGGCGTCGGCAACCAGGGCGACAACCCGATCCTGTCGGCCTTCCAGCCGGCCATGACGCCGGGTGTCGCCGCAGTGCGCGGAACCGGCGGCCGCTGGTCGCTGGCGCCCCGCGTCAACAGCGAGCCGATCGCCGTGTGGACCGGCCGGAAGTCGGGCTCCACCGCCCTGGCGCGCGGCCCCGTGGGGGTGGATGCGCCCGTCGCGGGCGTCGTCCCCGCCGGCGCACAGGCTTTCGCCCCCGATGGCGCGCCTGCGGGCGGCGGCACGTTGCGCGAGGGCCCGCTCATGCTCCAGGGCAGCGTCCCGGGGGCGCCGGGAGCCGGCATCGGCTTCGGGGCGAAGCCGGCCCCGGCGGGCAATCGCGGCGCGATCGCGGCCCGCCCGGCTCCGGACGGCGCCAGGCCCGCGGCCCGCAAACCGGCGCCGGCCAAACCCGTCGCTGCCAAACCCGTCGCTGCCAAACCCGTCGATGCGAAGCCGGCCGACCTGAAGCCGCTTGCCACGCGCCCTGCGCCGCTGAAGCCCACAGCCGGAAAGCCGCTGGCGGGCAAGCCCGCCGAGACCAGGCCGGCCGGAGCCAAGCCTGTCGCCGGCAAGCCCGTTTCCGGCAAGCCTGCGCCGACCCGCGCCAAGCCCCAGCCGGGTGCCGAGGACCCGGTCCGCAAGCCCAAGCCGCAGGCGGGGGTAGGCGCGCCCATGCGCATCCTGCCGACGGCCCTGCCCGCGGAGCGCCCTGCGCCACGGTAGAACAGGCAGTGCGGATGATGTAACACTGTTACATCAGACGCAGAACAGTGACGCCGGACATCATGGACGAGACCGCGCCGCAGGGCCGCCGCCCCCCGCCTCCGATCCCCATCGCGATCCTCACGGGGTTCCTGGGTGCGGGCAAGACGACCCTTCTGAACCGCCTGCTCCGGAGCGAGGCGCTGGCGGACACGCTGGTCATCGTCAACGAGTTCGGCGAAGTCGGGCTCGACCACCTGCTGATGGAAAGCGCGCGGGACGACCTCATCCTGCTGGGCGCCGGCTGCCTGTGCTGCACCGTGCGCGGGGATCTGGTCGCAACGCTCGAAGACCTGCTCCGGCGGCGCGACAATGGCCGCGTCACGCCCTTCCGCCGCGTCGTGATCGAGACGACGGGGCTCGCCGACCCGGCGCCGGTGATGAACGCGGTGCTCAACCATCCCTACCTGCGGATGCGCTACGCCCTCGACGGGATCGTCACCGTGGTCGACGCCGTGAACGGCGCCGAAACGCTGGACGCCCACGAGGAGGCGCGGCGGCAGGTGGCGGTGGCCGACCGCATCGTCCTGACCAAGACCGATCTGGGTGCCGACACGGCCGCCCTCGTCGCCCGCATCCAGGCGCTCAACCCCGGAGCACCGCTGGCCGACGCCGCCCGGGGCGAGGCGGGCCCTGCGCTCCTGGCCGGCAGCGGTCTCTACCGGGTGGAGGACCGCGGGCCCGACGTGCTGGCCTGGCTGCGGGCGGACGCCGTCGCGGGTCACGATCATCACGGTCACGATCATCACCGTCACGACCACCACCATGATCATGGCCACGATCACCATCACGGTGGCGGGCACAGTCACGACGATCACGGCCATGGGCATCCGGCCCACGACGTGAACCGCCACGATGCGCGCATCAGGGCCTATTGCCTGACCGCCGACACACCCGTCGACCCGCGCGCGCTGGACCTCTTCCTCGACATGCTGCGCGCCGCGCATGGACCGAAACTGCTGCGCTTGAAGGGGCTCGTCGCCCTTGCGGACGATCCGGCGCGACCCGTCGTCCTCCATGCGGTCCAGCACGTGCTGCACCCGCCCGTGCGCCTGGAGGCCTGGCCCGACGCGGACACCCGCACGCGCCTTGTCTTCATTCTGCAGGACCTCGACCGGCACTTCGTGGACAGCCTGTGGGGCGCGTTCACCGGGCGCCCCTCCATCGATGCGCCCGACGCTGCGGCGCTGATGGACAACCCGCTGTCGCTGCGCGGCGGCTAGGGCCGGTCAGGACACGATCCGGAAGGTCATCACCTCGCCGTCGCGCTCCATCGCGGCCAGCCGGCCACCGTGCTGGTTGACGGCATGGGGAATGTCGATCGCGGCCATGGGGTCCGTGGCGACGACGACCAGTTCCGCGCCGCGCGCCATCGTCTTCAGCGCCTTTGCGGTCCGCATGGCGGGCAGCGGGCACTTCAGGCCCCGCAGGTCGAGCACGACCGCGCTCATCGCCGCGGCACGCTTCTTGAAACCGCTTCTCCCGAACACCGGAAACCCGCGGCGCCCGTGCCGTAGCGGAACGGTGGATTGGGAAAGTGTGCCATGTTGGGTCAACCCGGCTGTATCGATGTCCCGGACGCAGCGCTGCGCGACGCGGACCTGCGCCCGGCCGTTGGGCAACCGCATGCCGGCGGCGCTGTCAAGGCCGGCGCCGGTCCCGACGGCGCGCGGGGGTACCGCGTGGCCCTCGTTCCCCCGTCGGAGATCGGCGCCCATCGCCGCGACTGGGAGCGGCTCTCGCGGCTGTCGCTCGAAGCCAACGTCTTCCACGATCCGGCCTATCTGGAGGCTGCCGCCCGCCATCTGCCGACCGCCCGCAAGCTGCGCTTCGCCCTCGTTCATCGCACCTCGACCGATGCCCACGGCACACAGGAACTGGTGGGCCTGTTCCCCGTCGTCGCCGCGCGCCGCTGGCTGCCCTCGTTCCTGCGGGGATGGCGGCCGGTCTATTCCTCGCTCGGGACGCCGCTCGTCGATGCCGCATGCGCCGCCGGGGTGATCGGGGCCTTCATCGCCTTCGCCGCGGCCGCCCCCTTCTGCGGCGGCCTGGTCTTCGCCGAGATCGCCACCGACGGCCCCTTCGCCGCGATCCTCGCCGCGGTGGCCCGGCGTGGCGGCCGGGAGGTCACGGAACTGGACGGCTACGAGCGCGCAGTCCTGCGCGGGCCGCGCTCCAATTCGCAGGGCGAGCCGCTCAACGCCAAGAAGCGCAAGGAACTGCGCCGCCTGCGCCGCCGGCTCGAGGATCAGGGCCAACTCGCCGTCACCTGCGCCACCGCGCCTGCCGACGTCGCCGCCGCGGTCGAGGCCTTCCTCGCGCTGGAAGCGTCCGGCTGGAAGGCGCGCGCAGGCACCGCCCTGCTCGACGACGCCGCATCGGCCGGCTTCACCCGCGACATGACCGCCGCGCTCGCCCGCGACGGGCGCTGCCGCGTCCACTTGCTCACGCTCGACGGCAAGCCGATCGCCGGCGGCATCGTGATCGAGGCGCGCGACCGCGCCTGGTTCTGGAAGACCGCCTACGACGAGGCCTTCGCACGCTTTTCGCCCGGCCTGCTGCTCGCCGTGGAGATCACCGACGCGCAATCCGCGCGCGGGGAGATCACCGCGACCGATTCCTGCGCCGTCGCAGGCCATCCGATGATCGACCACGTCTGGCGCGGCCGCGAGCCGATCGCCGACGTCTTCGTATCTGCCCGCCCCGCCGCATCGCCGATTTCGGCGCTGGCGCTGGGGCTCGAACGCGGCCGGCGCCGCCTGCGCGCCGCCGCCAAGTCCCTCTACCTGAACGCCAAGGGAGACCGTCCATGAACCAGCACGCCCCGATCCAGCACGATCCCAGCACCCACGACCTGATCCAGATCCGGCCGAAGGACCTCGCGGGCCGCTTCCCGGACCGTCCTTTCCCGACCCGGCACAGCCTGTCGGGCCATTCCCTGCTGACGCTTCCCTCGCTCGCCGAGCTCGCCCGGGCGCTTCCTCGCGACCAGGTGGAGTACAGCGCCGGCGACCTGGCCCCGAACCAGCGGCCGGAAGACGTGAAGATGCTGAACCTAAGCCCCGACGAGGTCGTGCGCCGCATCGAGACCGCCAACGCCTGGATGGTGCTCAAGCGCGTCGAGAGCGATCCCGCCTACTCGGCCCTCGTGAACGACGCCCTGCTCTCGGTCGCGCGCCAGCGCGGCTTCGCGACGCTCGAGGAAGCCGGGTTCCACGACATCCAGGGCTTCATCTTCGTCTCGTCCGCCAACGCCGTGACGCCGTTCCATTTCGACGCGGAGGAGAACTTCTTCGTCCAGATCCGCGGCGACAAGTTCTTCCACATCTTCGACAATGCCGACCGGGCGCTGGTGTCGGAGGAGGAGCTGGAAATCTCCCCCGCCAAGCATCGCAACCTCGCCTATCGCGAGGAGTTCGAGGAGCGCGCCGAGGTCTATGCGATGAAGGAGGGCGACGGCATGTTCGTCCCCTATCTGTGGCCGCACTGGGTGCGCACGGGCTCGTCCTGGTCGATCTCCATGGCCATCACCTGGAAGTCGCCGCAGGTCAGCCGCAACAACACCCTGCTGACCGCCAACGCGATGCTGCGCTCCATGGGCTATCCGCAGGCGGCCCCGGGTTCGCGCCCGGTACTCGATGCCGTGAAGGTCGCCGGCCTGCGCACCGCCCGCGCCGTGGTGGAGCCGCTGCGCCGCTCCGAGCGCATGCGCCGCGCGCTGCGCGGCCTCGTGTTCGGCCGGAAGGCGAACTACTACTACAACGAAGACAAGGCCGCCTGACCGGCGCCCTGTGCCGGATGCCGCCCGCGGTCGGGACTTGATCGCGGGCGGCAATTCGGTCAAGCCGGGCGGCATGACCAGCCACCGCCCGATCCACCCCCTCGTAAAGCTCGCCCTCGAACTGGGGCCTCTCGGGGTTTTCTTCTTCGCCAACGCCTATGGCGACCGGCTTTTCGGGGTGGACGCCACCCAGCGCATCTTCGTCGCCACGGGCGCGTTCATGGCCGCGACCGCGTTGGCGCTGGGCGCCAGCTACGCGCTGATGCGCAAGCTGCCGGTCATGCCGATGGTGTCTGGCGTGGTCGTGCTGGTCTTCGGCGCGCTGACGATCTGGCTGAACGACGAGCTCTTCATCAAGCTCAAGCCCACCATCGTGAACGCGCTGTTCGGCTCGGTCCTGCTGGGCGGGCTGCTGTTCGGCCGCTCGCTTCTCTCCATCGTCCTCGATGCGGTGTTCCAGCTCGACGCGGAGGGCTGGCGCAAGCTGACCCTGCGCTGGGGCATCTTCTTCTTCGTGCTGGCCGCCTTGAACGAGATCGTCTGGCGCACCCAGTCCACGGACTTCTGGGTCAGCTTCAAGGTGATGGGCATCATGCCCCTGACGATCGTCTTCGCCCTGGCGCAGACGCCGCTCATCCTGCGCCACGAACTCAAGGACGACGCCGAGGCGTGACCTGGCATGGGTGCCGGTCACCGCCGGCCGGAGCCGCGTGTCCTCTCCCGGCGCCGCGCGCCGCCGTGAACGACGCCGCCCCTAGTCCCTCGCCCGGGCGATCTGCTCGCGGAAACCTGCCATCGTCTCCGGCGTCAGCGGGCCGATATGCTTGTGGCGGATGCGGCCCTGTCCATCGACCACGAACGTTTCCGGCACGCCGTAGACGCCCCATTCGATGGCGGAGCGTCCGTTGGGATCGACGCCGACGGCCGCGAAGGGATTGCCGAGCGCGCCGAGGAACCGCCGGGCATTCTCCGGATCGTCCTTGTAGTTGATCCCCACCACCCGCACGCCGGGCTCGCGGGACAGGGCGATGAGCAGCGGATGCTCCAGTCGGCACGGGGCGCACCACGACGCCCAGACATTGACGAGCGTGACGCCGCCTCCGGCCAGATCGGCCGCGCGCAGGCCCGGCACCGCGCCGGAAGGTCCGCGCAGGCCCTCGAGGGCCGGGAGGTCCAGGGCCGGGACCGGCCGCCCGATCAGCGCGGACGGCACGCGCGAGGCATCCCCCGCGAAGAGCCGCACCAGGAACAGCCCGGCCAGCGCGAGGAAGATCGCGGCGGGGGCCAGGAAGAGGATGCGCCGGCGCACCAGCGCCGTGTCCGGAGCGCTCACGGGGCGGACCGCCTGCGGATGCCGCGCGATTCGAGCTCCGCCAGCCGCTGCCGCGCGGAGCGCGCCGTCAGGACCGCCCGCAGGACGAGCCCGCCGAGCACGAGCGCCGCGGCGGCATAGGCGCTGAGGACGAAGCCGGCATGGGTCATCAGATGCCCCCTTCCGCCGGATGGTCCGCCTGCAGGATGGTGAGCGTGCGGATGCGCCGGTTGAGGATTTCCGTGCGCATTCCCGACAGGTGCAGCGCGACCGCCGCGAGCGACAGGCCGACCGCCATGACCAGGAGCGGCGTCAGGATCGTGGGATGGATGGCCGGGCCGTCGAGCCGGAACACCGAGGCCGGCTGGTGCAGCGTGTTCCACCAGTCCACAGAGAACTTGACGATGGGGATGTTGACGAAGCCCACGAGCGTCAGGATCGCCACCGCCCGCGCCGCGCGGCCCGGATCGTCGATGGACCGCCACAGCGCGATGATGCCGCAATAGATCAGGAAGAGCACGAAGACGGAGGTGAGCCGCGCGTCCCACACCCAGTAGGTGCCCCACATGGGCTTGCCCCACAGCGCGCCGGTGACGAGGCACAGGAGGGTGAAGGCGGCGCCGATGGGCGCTGCGGCCTTCTGGGACACATCCGCCAGGGGATGACGCCAGACGAGCGTGCCGAGGGCAGAGGCGCTCATGATGGCGTAGAGGAACAGGGCCAGCCATGCGGACGGCACGTGGATGAACATGATCCGCACCGTGTCGCCCTGCTGGTAGTCCGGCGGCGCGGTGAAGAAGGCCATGTACAGGCCGATGGCCGTGACCAGCGCGGCAAGGCCCGCGAGCCACGGCAGGACACGGCCCGACAGCGCGAGGAAGCGCGTGGGATTGGCGAGGTTCCAGAACGAGGCGGCAAGGCCGGCGGCGGTCATGGCAACGGCTCGTAGCTGAGGCCTGCCCGGCAGGCAATGCGACGGATCAAAGCGGGATCACGACGCACGGAGGTGATCAACCGCTCCGGCGCTTGGCGTCGACATAGGACGCGAGCACCGCGCTGATCCGGGTCTGGTATCCCTTGCCGGTGGCCCGGAAGTGACGCAGCACGCGGCGCGGCAGGCGAAGCGTGATCTGCTCTGTGCCCTCGGGCTCGACGAGTTCGGCCCCCTCCCAGAAATCCGCAGGGATGTCGCCGGCGTCCGGGTCGGCGGCGGCCCGGCGGCTCGCTTCCTCCTCGCTCATCGCCTTGACGGCTGCGGACAAGGGCGGCGCAACCGGCATGTCATCCAGACCGGCATGGCGCACGACGTCATCCGATCGCTTTTTCGTATCGTTCGCGCCCATGGCGGCCTGCCCTCCATGCAGAGATGATGCGGATGTCGCCGCCGCGCTCGACGAAGACGACCGCGAGAACGGTATCGTCGTAGCGGCCCAGCGCGACGAACCTGGACTCGCCGTAGTCCCGACGATCATCCGGTTTGATCAGGACCGGTCCGGCAAAGATCTGGGCCGCCTGCAGAAACGAAATGCCGTGCTTGAGCTCGTTCGCTGCGCTTTTCTCGGCGCTCCACTGAAAGCCCATGAAAATGTACCTTCAAAAGTAACTACACGCAATATTCACTCCCCGCCTCTCAATGCCGCCGCGCCCGCGAAGACGGCGACGACGAGCGAGGTGAGGCTGATCGCCGCGAGGATGGCCAGCGGCGTAGCGAAGGGCACAGTGCCTCCAAGGGCCGCATTGGCGGCGGACACACCGAAGATCAGCGTCGGCACCATGAGCGGAGCGACGATCACCGCCAGGATCAAGCCGCCGCGACGCATCGTGGCGGTGAGCGCCGCGCCGACCGCGCCGATGGCGGTGAGCCCCGGCGTGCCGGCGAGCAGCGTCACCGCGACGGCGACCATACCCTCCGGCGAGAGGGCGACCAGCAGCCCGAACAGCGGCACGCACAGCGCCAGGGGAAGCCCGGTCGTGATCCAGTGCGCCAGGATCTTGGCGAGCACCGCGAGTTCCAGCGGCAAGGGCGCGCCCAGCATCACGTCCAGCGACCCGTCCTCCTCGTCGGCCTGGAACAGACGGTCGAGCCCGATGAGGGTCGCCATCACCGCCGCGAGCCAGAGGATGGCCGGGCCGATACGCGACAGGAGGTTCAGGTCCGGCCCGAGGGCGAAGGGCACGAGCGCGACGACGACGAGGAAGAACAGCAGGCTCAGGAAGCCGCCGCCGCCGATGCGGGCGGCAAGCGTCAGGTCGCGGCGGACGAGGGCGAGGAACGCGCTCAAGACGGTCCCCCGCCGATCGCGAGCGTGCGTGCGCCGCGCACCGGGATCGGCATGTGCGTGGCGACCACCGCCATGCCGCCTTGCGCCAGATGGGCCTCGATGCGCGCGACCAGCCCATCGCGCGCGGCATCGTCCAGGGCGTTGGCCGGTTCGTCGAGCAGCCAGAGCGGATGCTCCGCGCAGGACAGGCGGGCCAGGGCGAGGCGCCGGCGCTGGCCGGAGGACAGATAGCCCGCGGGCAGGTCGGCCTGGGGCGCGAGCCGCCATTCGGCGATCACCGCGTCCGGGTCCACCTCCCCGCCCAGGAGGTCGCGCCAGAACGTCACATGCTCCCGCACGGTCAGGGTGGGCTTCAGGGCCTCCCGGCTGCCGACGAAATGGGACGATTCCCCGACCGGCATGCCGCCGTCCGGCTCGAAGGTCACGGCGCCGGCGGCCGGACGCAGGAGCCCGGCCAGGATGCGCAGCAGGCTCGTCTTGCCGGCCCCGTTCGGGCCGGTGACGACCAGGCACTCGCCGGCCTCGACGGCGAAGGTCAACCCGGTGAAAAGCAGGCGCTCTCCCCGGCGGCAGTCGAGCGCCGAGGCAGCGAGGCGGGACAGGGAGCTTTGAGCCAAGGACAGGGCTGCTTCCACTTTGGAACGGCTCCGAACTCCTAGCGCAGCCCGCGCAATTTCACTATAAGCGCCTCGGCTGCGCCGCGCGCTGATCCAGCGCGGGGGCCCGGGCACACCCGGGGCGGCGTTGCGCGTCATGCGCTCTGGCCTTCGGCCCGGCGACGGGCCGCGACGACGTGACCCCTAATTCAGGATTCAGCCATGGCTTCGCAGCATCCCGACAGCTTCAAGTGCCGCAAGACGCTCCACGTCGACGGCAAGGACTACGTGTACTTTTCGCTCACTGACGCGGAGAAGAACGGCCTGGACGGCATTTCCGCCCTGCCCTTCTCCATGAAGGTGCTCCTCGAGAACCTGCTGCGCTTCGAGGACGGCCGCTCGGTTAAGAAGGACGACATCGTCGCCATCAAGAACTGGGTGCAGAACCGCGGCGCCACCGAATACGAGATCGCCTATCGCCCCGCCCGCGTGCTGATGCAGGACTTCACGGGCGTCCCCGCCGTGGTGGACCTTGCCGCCATGCGCGACGCGATGAAGGCGCTCGGCGGCGATCCGACCCGGATCAACCCGCTCGTCCCGGTCGACCTCGTCATCGACCATTCGGTCGTCGTCGACTATTTCGGCACCCCCCGCGCCTTCGAGCAGAACGTCGACCGCGAATACGAGCAGAACCAGGAGCGCTACCGCTTCCTGAAGTGGGGCCAGGACGCGTTCGACAATTTCCGCGTCGTCCCGCCGGGCACCGGCATCTGCCACCAGGTGAACCTGGAATACCTTGCCCAGACCGTGTGGACGAAGACGGAAGACGGCGAGACGATCGCCTATCCGGACACGCTGGTGGGCACCGACAGCCACACGACCATGGTCAACGGCCTGGGCGTGCTCGGCTGGGGCGTCGGCGGCATCGAGGCCGAGGCGGCCATGCTCGGCCAGCCCGTCTCCATGCTCATCCCCGAAGTCATCGGCTTCAAGCTGACCGGCAAGCTCAATCCCGGCGTCACCGCCACGGACCTCGTGCTGACCGTCACGCAGATGCTCCGCAAGAAGGGCGTCGTCGGCAAGTTCGTCGAGTTCTATGGGCCGGGCCTCGCCGCCATGACGCTGGAGGACAAGGCGACCATCGGCAACATGGCGCCCGAGTACGGCGCGACCTGCGGCTTCTTCCCGGTCGACGACGAGACCGTCCGCTATCTCGACAAGACCGCCCGCGACCCGCACCGTATCGCGCTCGCCAAGGCCTATTGCCAGGCGCAGGGCATGTACCGCACGGAGCAGACCGCCGACCCGGTCTTCTCCGACACGCTCTCGCTTGACCTGGCCGAAGTGGTGCCCTCCCTCGCCGGCCCCAAGCGCCCGCAGGACCGGGTCACTCTGGCGGATGCCAAGAAGGGCTTCCTGGCCGCCCTGGACGGCGAGTTCAAGAAGCCGGGCGAAGCTGCCCGTAAGGCCGCCTCGTCCAACGCCCGCGGCGATTCCTTCGAGATCGGCCACGGCGCGGTTGTGATCGCTGCGATCACCTCCTGCACCAACACGTCCAACCCGAGCGTGCTGATCGGCGCCGGCCTCCTCGCCCGCAAGGCGAAGGAGAAGGGGCTGAAGGCCAAGCCGTGGGTCAAGACCTCGCTGGCGCCGGGCTCGCAGGTCGTCGCGGAATATCTCGCGACGTCTGGCCTGCAAACCGATCTAGACGCGCTGGGCTTCAACCTCGTCGGCTTCGGCTGCACGACCTGCATCGGCAATTCCGGCCCGCTGGAGGAGCCGATCTCGGAGACGATCAACCAGAACGATCTGGTGGCCGCCGCCGTTCTCTCGGGCAACCGCAACTTCGAGGGCCGCGTGAACCCGGACGTGAAGGCGAACTACCTCGCCTCCCCGCCCCTGGTCGTCGCCTACGCCATCGCCGGCTCCATGCAGATCGACCTGACGACCGAGCCGCTCGGCACGAGCTCCGACGGCAAGCCGGTCTATCTCAAGGACATCTGGCCCTCCAACCACGAGGTCCAGGAGTTCATCGACCGCTACGTGACGCGCGGCATCTTCGCCACGAAGTATGCCGACGTGTTCAAGGGTGACGAGAACTGGCAGAAGATCGACGCCCCGAGGGGCCAGACCTATGCCTGGGACAATCGCTCGACCTACGTACAGAACCCGCCCTATTTCGAGGGCATGACCAAGACGCCCGCGCCGGTGAAGGACATCCACTCCGCCCGCGTGCTCGGCCTCTTCCTCGACTCCATCACGACCGACCACATCTCCCCGGCCGGTTCGATCAAGGAGGCGAGCCCGGCGGGCCGCTATCTGCGCGATAACCAGGTCCGTCCGATCGACTTCAACCAGTACGGCACCCGCCGCGGCAACCATCAGGTGATGATGCGGGGCACCTTCGCCAACATCCGCATCAAGAACCAGATGGTGAAGGACGAGGCCGGCAACGTCATTGAGGGCGGCCTGACGATCCACCACCCCGACGGCGAGCGCCTGCCGATCTACGACGCGGCCATGAAGTACAAGGACGAGGGCGTGCCGCTCGTCGTGTTCGCCGGCCGCGAATACGGCACCGGCTCCTCGCGCGACTGGGCGGCCAAGGGCACGACGCTGCTCGGCATCCGTGCGGTCATCGCCCAGTCCTTCGAGCGCATCCATCGCTCGAACCTGGTCGGCATGGGCGTCGTCCCGCTGGTCTTCGAGGAAGGCACGTCCTGGCAGACGCTCGGGCTCGACGGTTCGGAGCAGGTCACGATCAAGGGCATCGAGGCCGGCCTCAGGCCGCGCCAGAAGCTCGACGTCGAGATCCGCTTCGCCAACGGCGAGGTCAAGACGGTGCCGGTGACCTGCCGGATCGATACGCTCGACGAGCTCGACTACTTCAGGAACGGCGGCATCCTGCACTACGTTCTGCGCGGCCTCGCCGCCTGACGGGGCTGGCCGGCCAGACGACCGGAACGGGCGCTTCGGCGCCCGTTTCCTTTTTGCGCGGGGCCGTTCAGCCGGGCGCTGCGACCCCGTTCTTGAGCGCCGCCGCGCGCGCCAGCAGGAAGGCCCGGACCCGTCCGTCCTCGGCGAGCCCGGCCGCCCGCTCGTATGCCCGGAGCGCGCCGTCGAGGTCGCCCGCCCCGGCGAGGAGATGGGCACGAACGGCCCAATAGGGCTGGTAGGTCGCGAGCGCTGCTTCGGCCGGTCCGAGCGCCGCAAGCCCCTCTGCCGCGCCGCGCGCCTCACCGATGGCCGCCGCCCGGGCAACGAGCGCTCCCGCGGTGGGCGCCAGCCGCACCAGCAGATCGTACAGCGCCGCGATCGCAGCCCAGTTGATGCGCCCCGTCCGCGCGCGCTCGGCATGGACCGACTGGATCGCGGCCTCGATCTGAAACCGGCCGGGACGTTCGTGTGCCGCAGCGCGGCGCAGCAGGCCCTCCGCCTCACCGGACAGGTCGGTGCGCCAGAGCGATGCGTCCTGCTCCCCGAGCGGCACGAAGCCGTCCTGCGCGATCCGGGCCGGTCGCCGGGCCTCGGCATGAAGCATCAGCGCCAGCAGGCCCAGTGCCTCCGGCTCCTCCGGCAACAGGCCGCAGACGACCCGCGCCAGCCAGATCGCCTCGCCCGCCAGATCGGCCCGGGTCCCGTCAGCGCCGCCGACGGCGTCCCAGCCGGTGCCGAACGCCGCGTAGATCGCCTGCAGGACCGCATCGAGGCGGTCGGGCAGCTCTTCCGGCTCAGGGATGCGGAAGGCGATGCCGGCATCGCGGATCTTCGCCTTGGCGCGCACCAGTCGCTGCCCCATCGCCGAGGGCGCCACGAGGAAGGCGGACGCGATCCGCGCCGCGTCGAGCCCCAGCACGGTCTGCAGCATCAAGGGCGTGCGCGCCGCCGGATCGACGGCCGGATGGGCGCAGACGAACATGAGCCGCAGCCGCTCGTCGGGAATGAGGTCATCCCGGGCGCCGGCTTCGCGCTCGTCCTGCAGTGCGTCCAGCGTCGACTGCAGCCGCTCGCCCGTTCGGGCCTTCCGCCCGGCGCGAATGAGACCGCGCCGGGCCACGGTCAGGAGCCAGGCGTCCGGATTGGCGGGGACGCCGGAGGAAGGCCAGGTGGACAGTGCCTGCGCGAACGCCTCCGCCAGCGCGTCCTCCGCAGCCGCCACGTCCCGCCATTCGCGGGCCAGATAGGCGAGAAGGCGCCCGTAGGAGAGCCGCGCCGCCCTTTCGGCGGCGGCGCGGCCGGCCTCCATCGGCGCGCCCTGCGCCGTCACGACGGCATGGGCGGGGGCGGCAGGGTCGGGCGCACCTCGACACGCCCGTAGGACGCGGCCGGGCTGCGCGCGGCCCATTCCAGCGCCGCGTCGAGGTCCGGCACCTCGATCACGAAGAAGCCGCCCAGATGCTCCTTGGCGTCGGCGAAGGGCCCGTCCTGCACGTGGCGGCGCCCATCGCGGACCGTCAGGTGCGTCGCCGTCTCCGGCGGCAGCAGGCCCGCGCCGCTGACGAAGATTCCGGCCTCCGCGATGGCACGGGAATAGGCCGACCAGGCGCCCCAATAGGGTCCGGCCTTCTCGGGGTCGTTGCGCTGGTCGAAGGCGGCCTGGTTCTCGGAAAACGCGAGCATGTACTGCATGATGACCTCTTCTGACGTGATGCCCGCCATCCGGCCGGACAGGGCGGCGTCTGCCGCTTCCGGACCCATGAGCCGCGAGCATCGCCGATTTCGACAGAAGCGTCGACGAAGCGGTGAAAAAAGTTCCGGCTGCCTGCGCCTGCCGTTACGCTGGGTCACACCGTCCGGTTGGACAAGCGCGCGCCGTGATGTAAGAGGGGCGCTCAATTCCAGCCGTCATGATGGCCGTGACGGACGCTCCGGCGCCGACGCGGCACCGTGCGCGGCTTGCGGCCCGTCACGCCCAGGAGATCGACGCGATGTCGTCCACGTTCGAGACTGTCGCCGGCATCATCGCCGAGACTTGCGACATTCCCCGCGAGCAGATCACGCCCGAGAGCCACGCGATCAACGATCTCGGCATCGATTCGCTTGCCTTCCTCGACATCGCGTTCGCCATCGACAAGGCCTTCGGCATCAAGCTTCCGCTCGAGCAGTGGACGCAGGAGGTCAACGAGGGCAAGGCGCCGGCCGAGGAGTACTTCGTCCTGAAGAACCTGGTGGCGCGCATCGACGGCCTGGTCGCGGCCAAGAGCGCCTGAAACCGGCGCCGCACCGCCCGGCAGCGGCCGGACCGGCACAAGCCTGCGAGCCCGTGAGCCTCGAATGCGGCTTGAATATTTCGAGATGATCGACACCGTCGCGTCCTTCGACGCGCAGGCCCGGACCCTGGTGGCGCGGTGTGAGGTACCTCTGGACAGTCCGGTCTTCGAGGGCCATTTCCCGGGGCACCCCCTCGTGCCGGGCGTCCTCCTCACCGAGACGATGGCCCAGGCCTCAGGCTACCTCGTGCTCGCGCTGACGGAGTTCGCGCACATGCCCTTCCTGATGGCCGTCGACAAGGCACGCTTCCGCACGTTCGTTCCGCCCGGCGCGGCCCTTGAGGTCTCCGCCGGACTGGACATGATGGGCTCCGGCTACGCCGCGACGAAGGCCAGCATCACCTGCGAGGGCAAGCCGGTCTGCGACGCGCAGCTGCGCTTCAAGACGATGCCATTCCCGCCCGGCATGGAAACGGGCATGCGCGCCCGCGCCCGCCAGATCGGGCTGCTTCCGGAGACCGCCCGATGAGCGAGCCGCGCGACGTCGTCATCACCGGCATCGGCCTCGTGTCGAGCCTGGGTGAAGGCAACGATGTCCATGTCCAGGCCGTGTCCGACACCGGCCTGACGCACGTGGACACCACCACCTTCGCGCCGTACCCGGTCCATCCGGTCGCGCCGCTCGAACTGGATCGCCAGATCCCCAAGAAATCCGACCAGCGGCAGATGGAGCCGTGGCAGCGGCTGGGCGTCTATGCCGCCGGGCTCGCGCTGGACGACGCGGGCCTTAAGGGCGACGCGGCCCGGCTCGACACGCTCCAGATGATCGTTTCGGCCGGCGGCGGCGAGCGCGACTACGCCGTCGACGGCCAGATCCTGGAAGGACTGCGCAAGGCCGAGAAGCCGGGCGTGTTCCTCAACGAGCGGCTGATGAGCGACCTGCGCCCGACGCTGTTCCTTGCGCAGCTCTCCAACCTGCTGGCCGGCAACATCTCCATCGTCCACGGCATCACCGGCGCGTCCCGCACCTTCATGGGCGAGGAGCAGGCGGGCGTGGATGCGGTCCGCGTGGCCCAGGCGCGGATCGCCGCCGGCCAGGCGGACGCCATCATCGTGGGCGGCGCCTACAACGCCGAGCGACCCGACGTGCTCCTCATCTTCGAGATGGGCCGCGCCCTGTGGAAGCACGGCTTCGCGCCGGTCTTCGAGCGGTCCGCCGAAGGCGGCGGCTTCGTGCCCGGCAGCGCCGCGGCGTTCCTCGTCCTGGAGGCCCGCGAGGTGGCGCAGGCGCGGGGCGCCCGCGCCCATGCGATGCTGGCGCCCGTCCTCTCCGAGCGGTGCCCGCGCGCCGATGGCGGGCTGGAGAAGGCGCTGGCGTCGATGTGGTCGCAATCCGGTGCCGGGCGGGACGCGCTCGTGCTGTCGGGCGCGACCGGCGTGTCGCGCATCACGTCCGCCGAGCGCGAGACGCTGGACGCCCTCGTGGTCACCGGCTCCATCCGCTGTACCGGCGACATGATCGGCCATGCGCTGGAGGCGCAGTTCCCCTTCGGCGTTGCGCTGGCTGCGCTCGCGGTGGAGAACGGCCTGGCCGGCGAGGCCGTGGTCACGAGCGTGGGCCACAAGCGCGGCGAGGGCCTGGCCCGCGTCGTGCGGGCCGATTGAGGAGGACGGGCATGGCGAAGTACCGCGATCGCGCCGGGCGCCCCATCGTTGCCGTGACGGGCATGGGCGTCGTCACCTCCCTCGGCCGGGGCAAGACCGAGAACTGGGCGGCCCTCACCGCCGGCCGCTCCGGCATCCACCGCATCAACCGGTTCCCGACCGACGGCCTGCGCACGACCATTGCCGGGACCGTGGACTTCCTCGACGTCGAGCCCATGGTGGCGCCGGTGCTCTCCGAGACGCTGGCCACGATCGCCGCCGACGAGGCCGTGGCCCAGGCCGGCGTCACGCGGGGGGACTTTCCGGGCGCGCTCTTCGTCGCGGTGCCCCCGGTCGAGATGGAATGGCCGCAGCGGCAGATCCTGGCCGACGCCTCCGGCGAGACCGGCGCCATCGCCTATGCCGACCTGCTGCGCGCAGCCGCGCAAGGCGATTTCCGGACCCTGCACGACCTCTTCCTGTTCGGCACGGTCGCCGACCGGCTGGCGGAGCGGTTCGGCACGAAGGGCTCGCCCATCTCGCTCTCCACCGCCTGCTCCTCCGGCGCGACGGCCATCCAGCTGGGAGTCGAGGCCATCCGGCGCGGCGAGGCCAAGGCCGCCCTGTCCATCGGCACCGACGGCTCGGTCCATGCCGAAGCGCTGATCCGGTTCTCGCTCCTGTCGGCCCTGTCGACGCAGAACGACCCGCCGGAAGGCGCCGCCAAGCCGTTCTCCAAGAACCGCGACGGCTTCGTCATGGGCGAGGGCGCCGCCGCCCTGGTCCTCGAGGATTACGAGCACGCCGTCGGGCGCGGCGCGACGATCCTGGGCTTCGTGGCCGGCTGCGGCGAGAAGGGCGACGGGTTCCACCGCACGCGCTCCAGCCCGGACGGGCGGCCCGCCATCCTGGCGATGCAGCAGGCGATCGAGGATGCCGGCCTCTCGCCGGACGACATCGATTACATCAACGCCCACGGCACCTCGACGCCGGAGAACGACAAGATGGAGTCGATGAGCTGCATGGCGGTCTTCGGCGAGCGGATGACGCGGGTGCCCATCTCGTCGAACAAGTCGATGATCGGCCACACGCTCACCGCCGCCGGCGCCGTCGAGGCGGTGTTCTCGCTGATGACGATCGCCGAGAACCGCATCCCGCCGACCATCAACTATCACGTGCCCGACCCGGCCATCGCGCTGGATGTCGTGCCCAATACGGCGCGCGATGCCAGCGTCTCGAAGGTCATGTCCAACTCGTTCGGCTTCGGCGGCCAGAACACCTCCCTCGTCTTCACCGCGGAGCCCGTGTCTTGAGCGGACGCATTCTCGTCACCGGCGGCGCCAAGGGCGTCGGCGCGCAGATCGTCCGCGCCCTGGCCGGCCAGGGTTTCGACGTCGACTTCACCTATCGCTCCTCCGGCGACCGGGCGCAGGCTTTGGCTGCCGAGATCGCGGCGGCCTATCCGGGCGTTTCCGTCACGGCCCACGCGCTGGACCTGGCCGACCGCGCCGCGCTCGACGCCTTCTGCGACGGCATCGAGAAGGAGACCTGGTTCGGTCTCGTACACAATGCCGGCCAGCCCTACGACGCCCTCGCCATGATGATGGATCAGGGCAAGGCCGAAGCCATCATGCAGGTGAATTTCTGGTCGCTCACCCGGCTCGCCAAGTCGGTGTCGCGCGGCATGATCCGCGCCCGCCAGGGGCGCATCGCGGTGATCGGCTCGGTGGCCGCGCTGAACGGCAATACCGGCAACGCGGCCTATGCGGCCTCCAAGGGCGCGCTCCTCTCCTATTGCCGCACGCTCGCGGTGGAGACGGCCAAGCGCGGCGTCACCGTCAACTACATCGCACCGGGCTTCATCGACACCGATATGATGGCCGGCTACGCCGCCTACCGCGACAGGATGGAAGCCCAGATCCCCGCCGGCCGGTTCGCCAAGCCCGCGGAGGTCGCCGGCCTCGTCGCGTTCCTCATGTCGCCCCCCGCCGCCTACATCACCGGTGCCGTCCTCCCTATCGACGGCGGACTGACGACCATGATGGGCGTGCATCGGTAGGCCACTGCAGCGACGCATCGTTCCCTCCACGGCTTGTCATCGGGCGGGCGGAACGATAATCCGCCCGCTTGCCCGCTGCCGCGGGCCGGACCAGTCAGGACAGGACTCCCATGCGCGCCCTCATGCTCCACGGCGACCGCGATCTCCGTCTGGAGGAGATCGATCCGCCGCCCGCCCCCGCCGCCGGCGAGGTGCAGGTCCGGGTGCGCGCCATCGGGCTGAACTATCTGGACGTATGGGGCTTCCGCGGCATGGCCTTCGCGCGCCGCAAGATGCCGCAGGCGGCGGGCGTGGAGGCCTCCGGCGAGGTCGTCGCGCTCGGCGAGGGCGTGAAGAAGTTCAAGGTCGGCGACAAGGTCACGATGTACGGCGCCGAGACCTGCGGCCATTGCAAGGCCTGCCGGGAAGGGCGCGACAACCTGTGCGAGAACGTCGCCGGGATCATGGGCTTCCATATCGACGGCTTCGCCCGCGAGCTGGTCAACCGGCCCGAGCGCCTCACCATCAAGGTTCCCGATGGGGTCTCCTTCGAGCAGGCGGCCTGCGCGCCGATCGGCTTCGGCACGGTGCAGCACATGCTGTTCGACAACGCCAGGCTCGAACCCGGCGAGACCATCCTGGTCCATGCCGGCGGATCGGGCATCGGCACGGCGGCGATCAAGATGGCCAAGGCCATCGGCTGCACGGTGATCACCACGGTGGGTGACGACGACAAGGCCGAGAAGGCCCGCGCGCTCGGCGCCGACCATGTCGTCAACTACCGCACGGAACGCTTCGAGGGCGAGGTGCGCGCCTGGACCAAGCGCAAGGGCGTGGACGTGGTGTTCGAGCATGTGGGCGCCGACACGTGGAACGGCTCGCTGCTGTGCCTGAAGCGCGGCGGACGGCTGGTCACCTGCGGCTCCACGTCCGGCGTGTCCACGACCATGAACCTGATGCAGCTCTTCCAGCAGCAATACCGGATCTTCGGATCGTTCGGCTGTTCGATGCGCAACATCCGGGAATCGCTGGACAAGATGGCCCACGGCATGACGCCCGTGATCGACACCGTCTTCGACATCGCCGATTTCCAGAAGGGCCTGGAGCGCCTGGAGAGCCGCAAGGTCTTCGGCAAGATCATCGTGACGCTCTGATTGTGCCGCGCAGGTCCCTGCCCCTCCGCATCCTCCTGAAGATCGCCGAATATGCGATGCTCGGCATCGTGCGCGCCGTGTTCGCGGTGCTGCGCCTGCTGGGCCCCGAGCGCTCCAGCAACCTGGGCGGCGCCATCGCCCGCACCGTCGGGCCGCTCCTGCCGGTCCATAAGGTGGCGCTGGACAACCTGGCGGCGGTCTTCCCCGAGAAGCCGGACGAGGAGCGGCGGCGGATCGCGCGCGGCGCGTGGGAGAATCTCGGCCGCGTCGGCGCCGAATACGCCCATCTGCGGACGCTGTTCGACTACGACTATCACGCGCCCGATCCGAACGGCCGCATCCTGGTCGAGGGGATCGAGCACTTCATCGCACTCAAGGACGACGGCAGGCCGGGCATCATCTTCTCCGCCCATATGGGCAATTGGGAACTGCCGGCCATCTGCGCCGCGACCTACGATCTCGACACGACGGCGGTCTTCCGCGCGCCCAACGATCCGGCCATCGCCCGCGTCGTCCACGAGGTCCGCTCCGGCGCCATGGGCGGGCTGGAGGCGGCGCGCCAGGGCGCGGCCTTCGCCATGCAGGCGGTGCTGGAGCGCGGCGGCCATCTGGGCATGCTGATCGACCAGCATTTCACCCGCGGCGTGGTGGTCGACTTCATGGGCCGGCCGGCCCTGACCAACCCGATCCTCGCCAAGTTCGCGCGCAATTTCGAATGCCCAGTGCACGGCGTGCGCGTCGTGCGCCTGCCGGGTCTGCGCTTTCGCATCGAGCTGACCCCGCCGCTGGACCTGCCCCGGGGACCGGACGGGCAGATCGACGTCCAGGGCGCGATGCAGGCCATGACCGACGTCGTCGCCGGATGGGTGCGGGAAAACCCCGAGCAATGGCTCTGGATGCACCGCCGTTGGCGCCCGGCGGCGGCCGGCGCGCGGGCATCCGGCCTCAAGCAAAGGTGACTTCCTTCCCCGCGCGTTTTGCGGTTCTGTTGCGCCCCATGAAAAGGCTGAGAACCGTCCTGCTGGCGTCCGCCGTCACGCTCCTCGGAGCGGCGCATGCTCACGCGCAGGGCGCGGCCCCCGCCCAGACCCCGCGCGCCGTCGTCGAGCTCTTCACCAGCCAGGGCTGCTCGTCCTGCCCGCCGGCGGACGAGCTGCTGGCGCGGATGGCCGGCGAACCGGACATCGTCGCCCTGTCCCTTCACATCGATTACTGGGACTATCTGGGCTGGAAGGATACGCTCGGCAATCCGGTCTTCTCGGAGCGCCAGCGCGGCTATGCCAGCCGGCGCCGGGACGGGCAGGTCTACACACCCCAGGCCGTTGTGGGCGGCGTCGCCCACGCGCTCGGCTCGGACCGCGCCGCCATCGAGAAGGCCGTGGAGAAGGCGAAGTCCCGCTTCTCCGCGCTGTCGGTGCCGGTCGCCCTGGCGGAATCCAGGGACAAGGTGCAGGTGCGGGTGGACGGGCCGGTCCCGCCGGGAACCCAGCTCTGGATCCTGGGCGTCGCCGGCCGCGAGACCGTGCGCATCGCCAAGGGCGAGAACAAGGGCCGCGACGCCACCTACGTCAATGTCGTGAAGCAGATGACGAAGGTCGCCGACGTCACCGCCCCCGCCTCCTTCGACATTCCGCTCGCCATTGCCCGCCCCGAGGGCTGCGACGGCTATGTGGCGCTGCTCCAGCTCGGCAATCCGAACGGTCCGCAGACGATCCTGGGCGCCGCCAAGGGCGGGGCGCTGGCCGCCGCCCGCTGACCGCTCGGGCGGCTCACCACCCCGCCGCGAGCGTGCCCCGCTGGCGCGGATCGGCGGCACCCGCCCATCCACCGTCCACCCGCATGATCGCGTTGACCGAACCGGACGTGGAGCCGACCGTCACCCGGTGGCCCTTGGCCCGCAGGAGCGCCAGCGTGTCGGGCGACAGGCCGGTCTCGGTCAGGAGCGTGTCCGGCCGCCACTGGTGGTGGAAGCGCGGCGCGGCCACCGCCTCGGCGAGGTTCATGTCGAAATCCACCACGTTGACCAGCGTCTGCAGCACCGTCGTGATGATACGGCTGCCGCCGGGCGAACCCAGCACCATCTGCAGCCGCCCGTCACGGAACACGAAGGTCGGCGTCATCGAGGATAGCGGCCGCGCGCCGGGCGACACGCTGTTGGTGTCGCCGCCGACGAGCCCGTAGGCGTTCACCGCCCCGGCCTTGGCGGCGAAGTCGTCCATCTCGTTGTTGAGGAGGATGCCGGTGCCGGCGGCCACCAGCCCCACGCCGTAGGAGAAGTTCAACGTGTAGGTGTTGGCGACGGCGTTCCCGTCCCTGTCGACCACCGAGTAATGCGTGGTCTGGTCGGATTCGTGGGGCAGCGGGTCGCCCGCGCGGATCGCGTCCGCGGGCCGGGCCTTGGCCCTGTCGATCGCCTCGGCCTGGGCGGCCGCATAGGCCTTTGCGGTCAGGCCCCGGACGGGCACCTTGACCCGGTCGGGATCGCCGAGCCACGAGGCGCGGTCGGCATAGGCCGGCTTCATCGCCTCCGCCATCAGGTGGATCGCCTCGGCCGACCCGGCACCCAGTGACTTCAGGTCGAACTGCTCCAGCATGTTGAGGATCTGGACGAGATGGACGCCGCCGGACGAAGGCGGCGGCATCGACGCGATGGCGTGGCCCCGGTAGGTGCCCGTCACCGGCGCGCGCTCCACGACGCGGTAAGCGGCAAGGTCCGCCTCGCTCATCACCCCGCCGGCCTCGCGCACCGAGGCCGCGATCGCGCGGGCGATCTCGCCTGAATAGAAGGCCTCCTCGCCCTCCGCCGCGATCCGCTGGAGGGTGGCGGCAAGGTCGGTCTGGACGAGCCTGTCGCCCCGCGCGAACGGCTCGCCGCCCTTGGTGAAGATCGCGGCCGCCGCGGGCTGCCGCTTGAGCCGGCCCGCCGCGCGCGGCAGCGAATCGGCCAGGTCGTCCTCGATGGCGATGCCCTCGCGCGCCAGGCGGATGGCCGGCTCGATGAGATCCTTCAGCGCGAGCTTTCCCGATCCGTAGCGTCGGTGGGCATGGACCAGGCCGCGCACCGTGCCGGGCACGCCGACGCCGAGCCCGCCGTCGCGCGAGCGCGCCGGAACCGGTTCGCCCTTCTCGTCGAGGAACATGTCGCGGGTGGCCGCGGCGGGGGCCGTCTCGCGGTAGTCGATGGCGATGGTGCGGTTCTCCGCCGCCAGATGGACCATCATGAAGCCGCCACCGCCGAGATTTCCGGCGCGCGGCAGCGTCACCGCCAGGGCAAACCCCACCGCCACGGCGGCGTCCACCGCGTTGCCGCCGCGCCTGAGCATGTCGACGCCGATCCGCGTCGCCATGGCTTCCTGCGACGACACCATGCCGTTTGCAGCGATGACAGGCAGCGTTCGCGCGGCATCGGACAGGATGGCCTGCCCGCCCTGCGGCATCCCGGGAGGGGCGCCCTGCGCCAGCGCCGCCGCGGGCGCGACCAGGGCCAGCAGCAGGGCGAGAGCGGACGGGCGGAGTGCGGAACTGGGAACCATGGTGCGGCCTCGCGGGATCGTGGCGGTCCCAAGCCTAGGCCCGCGCCGCCTTGCCTGTCACGGGCGCTCGCAGCCATGGCGCCATGCGGACCCCTGCACCGGCGGGCGGCGCAAGGGGTGCCGTGGCGCCGGCCCGCACGCGGATTGCGCACAGAAACCGGGTGGCGCGGAATCATGAGCTGCGGCAAGGATGAAGACAGGAGATCGCCCATGGACTTCGTCCCCTCCGCCTCCGTCCTCGTCGCCTATTCCATCGCGTGTTTCGTGCTGTTCGTGACGCCGGGGCCCGACATGAGCCTGTTCCTGGCCAAGACCGTCAGCGGCGGGCGCAAGGCCGGTCTGGCCGCCATGGGGGGAGCGCTCGTCGGCTGCTGCGTCCACACGCTGCTGGCGGCCCTGGGCATCTCGGCGCTCCTTGCCGCCTCCGAAACCGCCTTCCTCGTGCTCAAGGTTGTCGGCGCGCTCTACCTGCTCTGGCTCTCCATCGACGCGATCCGCGGCGGATCGGCGCTGAACGTGCGCACCGAGGGCCACAAGCCGTCCTCCCTGTGGGCGACGTTTCTCGTAGGGGTGGGCATCAACCTCACCAATCCCAAGGTCGTCCTGTTCTTCGTGACGTTCCTGCCGCAATTCGTCGATGCGGGGGACCCGCACGCGTCCGGCAAGCTGCTCTTCCTCGGCATCTATTTCGTGCTGTTCTCGCTGCCGCTGGCCGTGGCTCTCATCTACGCCGCCGAGAAGGTCATCGCCGCGCTCAAGCATCGCCCCCGCTTGCTGCGCGTGCTCGACTACAGCTTCGCGGGCCTGTTCGGCGCCTTCGCCATCAAGATCCTCGCCACGCAGGCGCGGTAGCGCTGCAACACAAGCCGCACGGCAGGGAAAAACGCGCACCGGCCTATGGCGTCGGCCCCTCCGACCGGCTTAAATGCGCGGGCCTCGGAGGGGAACGCGGCTTGATCGGACAACCACTTCTGCGGGTCGAGGACCTCTGCGTCGATTTCGTCGCCGACGGCAGTTTCCGCGCAGTCGACGGCGTGTCCTTCGATATTCCCGCCGGGAAGACGGTGGCGGTGGTCGGCGAGTCCGGCTCCGGCAAATCCGTCACCTCGCAGGCCATCCTGGGCATCCTGCCGCGCATCGCCCGCGTTTCCCGCGGCCGCATCCTGTTTTCGGACCCGGCACGCGGCGGTCACGTCACCGACATCGCCGGGCTCGACCGGGAGGGCGAGGAGATCCGAGCCCTGCGGGGCGGGCGGATCGCGATGATCTTCCAGGAGCCGATGACGTCGCTCTCGCCACTCCACACAGTGGGCGACCAGATCGGCGAGGCCCTGAAGCTCCATGCCGGCGCCAGCGAGCGCGAGGCCAGGGACGCGACCGAGGCGGCGCTTGCCCGCGTGGGCTTCCCGAACCCGAAGCGCGCCCTCGACACCTACCCCTTCGAGCTGTCCGGCGGCCTGCGCCAGCGCGCCATGATCGCGATGGCGCTCATCTGCAAGCCCGCCCTGCTCATAGCCGACGAGCCCACGACGGCGCTGGACGTTACCACCCAGGCGCAGATCCTCGACCTGATGAAGGAACTCCAGGCCGAGACCGGCATGGCGATCCTGCTCATCACCCACGATCTGGGCGTCGTGGCCAACATGGCCGACGACGTGGTGGTGATGTATCGCGGTCGGGTGGTGGAAAGCGGGCCGCGCGAAGCCATCTTCCGCGATGCGCGCCACGACTATCTCAAGGCGCTGATGCGCGCCGTGCCGCGCTTCGGCATGGGGCCGGACGAGCGGCTGACGCCGATCCGCGAGGTGCGCAGCGCCTCCCTGGAGACGATGAAGGCCGGCCCCCGGGCGGCGGCCGTCGCCTCCTCGCGCGACGTCCTCTCCATCGAGCATGTGGGCAAGACCTACACGCTGCGCGCCGGCTGGTTCAAAGGCGAGACGCGCACGATCCGCGCGGTGGACGACGTCTCGCTGAAGCTCAAGGCCGGCACGACCCTGGGGCTCGTCGGCGAATCCGGCTGCGGCAAGACCACCCTGTCCAAGATCGTGATGCGCGCGCTGGAGCCCGATACCGGCCGGATCCTGTTCGACGACGGCTCCGGCCCGCGGGACGTCTTCGGCCTGCAGGGCGACGAGCTCTTCGCCTACCGCCGCGCCGTGCAGTTCGTCTTCCAGGACCCGTTCTCGTCGCTCAACCCGCGCATGACGGTCTACGACATCCTGACCGAGCCGCTGACCATCCATGGCATCGGCACGCCCGACGAGCGGTTCGAGCGCGCCAAGACGCTGCTCGACCTCGTAGGCCTCGATCCACGCCACCTTCGGCGCTACCCGCATTCGTTCTCGGGCGGGCAGCGCCAGCGGCTCGGCATCGCGCGGGCGCTCGCGCTCTCCCCCAAGGTCCTGCTCTGCGACGAACCTGTCTCGGCGCTGGACGTCTCGGTCCAGGCGCAGATCCTCAACCTGCTCAAGGACCTGCAATCCGCGCTCGGCCTGTCCTACCTGTTCGTGTCCCACAACCTGGCGGTGGTCGATTACATTGCCGACACGATCGCGGTCATGTGCCGGGGGCATATCGTCGAGCAGGCCTCCAAGGAGGCGCTGTTCCGCAACCCGCGCCATCCCTATACCCAAGCGCTTCTGTCCGCCGTTCCGGACCCGGACATCGACCGGCCGCTGGACTTCGCGCGGCTGAAGTCCGACCGGTACTCGGACCCGTCCGCCTGGCCGGGGGAATACCGCCTGCTGCCGGGCCAGGATCATGCGATGGTCGAGGTCGAGCCCGGCCATTGGGTGCGCATCGGCGCCACGGAGATCGCGGCATGAGACGTCACGGGGCATGGATCGCGGCTCTGGCCGCCGGCTGGCTGGCCTTCGCGCCCCAGGCCGGGGCGCTGGACCTGAAGGAGACGCCTTCGCTCGCCCGCCTCGTGGCGGACGGAAAGCTGCCGCCGGTCGCCGAGCGCCTGCCGCGGGAGGCCGAGGTCGTCGATCTCGCCGCGCGCGGCCGGGTCGTGGGGCGGCAGGGCGGCGAGGTGGTGACGCTCGTCGCCCGCGCCCGGGACATCCGTTACATCTCGCCGGCCGCCTATGCGCGCCTGGTGGGCTATGACGACCGGCTCGACCTGAAGGCGGACCTCCTGGCCTCCTACCAGGTGGAGGGCCAGCGCGTCTTCACGCTGAAGCTGCGCGACGGCCACCGCTGGTCGGACGGCGCGCCCTTCACCGCCGAGGACTTCCGCTACTGGTGGGAGGACATCGCTAATTCCAAGGACCTGAGCCCGGCCGGCCCGCCCGAATTCATGATGGTGGACGGGCAGCCGCCGCGCTTCGAGGTGCTCGATCCGCTGACGGTGCGCTACACCTGGGAGAAGCCGAACCCGCGCTTCCTGCCCCAGCTCGCCCAGCCGCGCGATCCGTTCATCTATCGCCCGGCGCATTACCTCAAGCCGTTCCACGCCCGGTACAACGACCGCAACCGCCTCGACACGGTCGCGCGCGGGCAGAAGCTCAAGTCCTGGGCCGCCATGCATAACCGCATGGACGACATGTTCGAGAACTCGAACCCGGACCTGCCCACCCTCCAGCCGTGGCGGGTCACCAATGCCGCGCCGGCCACCCGCTTCGTCTTCGAGCGCAATCCCTATTTCCACCGGGTCGACATGGCCGGCCAGCAGCTCCCTTACATCGACCGCATCATCTGCGACGTCGCGACGGGCAGCCTGATGGCGGCCAAGGCCAATGCCGGCGAGGCGGATTTCCTGGCGCGCGGCCTGTCGATGACGGACATCCCGATCCTCAAGGAAGGGGAAAAGGCCAAGGGCTACCGCACGCTCCTGTGGCCCATGGCGCGGGGCTCCGAGATCGCGCTCTATCCCAACCTCAACACCAAGGACGCGGTCTGGCGCAGCCTCAACCGGGACGTCCGGTTCCGCCGGGCGCTGTCGCTCGCCATCGACCGGCATACGCTCAACAACGCCCTTCTCTTCGGCCTAGGCCTCGAGGGCAATTCCACGGTGATGGAGGGCTCGGCTCTGTCCGAGCCGGGCCTGCGCGCCCGCAACGCCACCTACGATCCTGCCGAGGCGTCCCGCCTGCTCGACGCGGTGGGCCTGACCCGGCGCGACGGCAACGGCATCCGTATCCTGCCGGACGGACGACCCGCCGAGATCGTGGTGGAGGTGGACGGCGAAGCCTCGATGATGGTCGACGGGCTGGAGCTCATCGGCGAGTTCTGGCGCGAGGTCGGCATCAAGCTGTTCCTCAAGCCGCAGGAGCGCTCGATCCTGCGCAACCGGTCCTATTCCGGGCTGACGGTGATGGTCGCCCATTCCGGGCTCGACAACGCCATTCCCACCGCGATCATGCCGCCGAAGGAACTCGCCCCGGTCCAGCAGGATCATTATGCGTGGCCAGCCTGGGGCCAGCACGTGGAGACCCACGGCTCGCGGGGCGAGGCTGTGGACGACCCGGCGGCCCAGCGGCTGATCGCCCTCTTCCGTCAGTGGGAAACCAGCGCCGACGTCGCGGCCCAGGACGCTGCCTGGCGTGAGATGCTCGCCATCCACGCCGACCAGCAATTCGTGATCGGCACCGTCGCGGGCGCGATCCAGCCCATCGTGGTCAAGGACAACCTGCGCAACCTGCCGGAAAAGGCCCTCTACAGCTGGGAGCCGACATCCACCGTCGGGATCTACCGGATCGACGAGGTGTTCTGGGATAACGCGCCCCGCCGCGAGGCCGCCGCCCGATGATCGTTTACCTCGCGAGGCGCTTCGTCACGATGGCCGTGACGCTGCTGGTGATCAGCGCGCTGGTCTTCTTCATCATCAAGCTGCCGCCCGGCGACTTCCTGACCAACCAGATCGCGGAGTTGCGCGCGCAGGGCGAGGCGGCGTCCGCGGCCAAGGCCGAGTTCCTCATCCGCCAGTACGGCCTCGACCGGCCCGTCTGGGAGCAATACCTCGTCTGGATCGGCGTCTGGCCGGGGCCGCAGGGCTTTGCCGGGCTGCTGCAGGGCGATTGGGGCTGGTCGTTCGAATACGACAAGCCGGTCCAGCTCGTGGTCGGCGACGCGCTCTGGCTGACCCTGCTGATCAACCTCGCCACCGTGCTCTTCGTGCACGCCGTGGCGATCCCCATCGCGATCTACTCGGCCACGCACCAGTACTCGCTGGGAGACTACGTCGCGACCCTGTTCGGCTATCTGGGCCTGGCGATCCCGAACTTCCTGCTGGCGCTCGTCCTGCTGTTCTACGTCAACCGATGGTTCGGCGTATCCATCGGCGGCCTGTTCGATCCGATCTATTCCAACGACCCATGGACCTGGGCGAAGGTGAAATCCCTGCTTCAGCACATGATCGTGCCGACGCTCGTGATCGGGCTCGCCGGCACGGCCGCCATGATCCGGCGCATGCGGGCCAACCTGCTCGACGAGCTGAACAAGCAATATTACGTGACCGCCAAGGCCAAGGGCCTGCCGCCCACGCGCGCGCTGCTGAAATATCCGTTCCGCATGTCCCTGAACCCCTTCATCGCGGACATCGGCAACCTCCTGCCGAACCTCGTTTCGGGCTCGGTCCTCGTGTCGCTGGTCCTGAACCTGCCGACCGTGGGCCCGATCCTCCTGTCGGCGCTCAAGAGCCAGGACCAGTTCCTGGCCGGTTTCATCCTGATGTTCGTCGCGGTGCTCACGGTCGTCGGCATGCTGGTCTCGGACCTGCTGCTCGCCTGGCTCGATCCCCGCATCCGGCTCGGGGGACGGTGAGGCCATGAGCGAGACCGCAGGCACCGCCCCCTCCCCGCGCGCTCTTCAGCCGGGCCATTTCGTCGACACGGCGCCGTTCGATGCCGGCCACAGCGAACCGCTCGGCTCGGGCGACGAGCGGCTCTACCGCGCCTCGGCCTTCAAGCTCATCTGGTGGAAGTTCAAGCGCCACCGCCTTGCGATGATCTCGGCCATCGTGCTGGCCGCGATGTACGCCATGCTGCCGTTCATCGAGACGATCGCGCCCTATGGCCTGACCAAGCGCAACGGCGATTTTCTCTATGCGCCGCCCCAGGGCATCCACCTCTTCCACGAAGGCTCGCTCCAGCGCCCCTTCGTCTACCCCTACGCCTTCAAGTTCAACCTGGAGACGTTCCGGCGCGACTACGTCGTCGACCGCACGCGGCCACAGCCGATCCGCTTCCTGTGCCGCGGCGACAGCTACGATTTCCTCGGCCTCATCCCGGCCGACTTCCACCTCGTGTGCCCGCCAGAGAACGGCACGATGTTCATCCTGGGGACGGACCGGCTGGGCCGCGACCTGTTCTCGCGCATCCTCTACGGCGCGCGGATCTCGCTCACGGTCGGCCTTGTCGGCATCGCGGTGTCCTTCGCCCTCGGCCTCTTCTTCGGCGGCCTTGCGGGCTATGTCGGCGGCTGGGTGGACAACGTCATCCAGCGCGTCATCGAGATCCTGCGCTCGCTGCCGGAACTGCCGCTCTGGCTCGCCCTGTCCGCGGCGCTGCCGCCCAACTGGTCGCCGCTGCTCGTCTTCTTCGGGATCACGATCATCCTCGGCCTGCTGGACTGGCCGGGCCTGGCGCGGGCCGTGCGCTCCAAGCTGCTGTCGCTGCGCGAGGAGGATTTCGTGCGCGCAGCCGAGCTGATGGGCGCCTCGCGCAAGCGCATCATCGCGCGCCACCTCATCCCGAACTTCATGAGCCATCTCATCGCGTCCGCGACGCTGTCGATCCCGTCGATGATCCTGGGCGAGACGGCCCTGTCCTTCCTCGGCCTCGGCCTGCGCCCGCCGATCACGAGCTGGGGCGTGCTCCTGAACGAGGCGCAGAACCTCGCCGCCGTGAACCTGCATCCCTGGCTGCTCTTCCCCATCGCGCCGGTCGTGATCGTGGTTCTCGCCTTCAACTTCATGGGCGATGGCCTTCGCGACGCGGCCGACCCATATCACTAGGGCCATGGACGCCAAGCCGCCCTCCTCATCGCCCTCGACCTCTCCGTTGCAGACCCTCCGCCGCATGGTGGCAGAGGGCGCCACGCCCCTCGTCTGGCTGGTGGCGGCCGGCCTCCTCGGGCTCTTCGCCTTCCTCGCCGAGGAGGTGCTGGAGGGCGAGGTCCATGCGATCGACGAGGCGATCCTGCTGGCCCTGCGCAACCCCGCCGAGCGCAGCGACCCCATCGGCCCGGCCTGGCTTGAAGAAGCCGCCCGGGACATCACGAGCCTCGGCTCGTTCTCCGTCCTGTTCCTCGTGACCTCCGTGGTCGTGCTCTACCTGCTCATCCTGCGGCGCCATGCGTCGGTGGCGCTGCTGGTCGTGTCCATCGCCGGCGGAGCGATCCTCAACACCGCCCTCAAGATGGGCTTCGACCGGCCGCGGCCGGACCTCGTGCCCCACGAGGCGCGCACCTTCACGGCGAGCTTTCCCAGCGGCCACGCGATGATGGCGGCCGTCACGTTCCTGGTGATCGGCGCGCTGCTGGCCCGCGTGCAGCCGCGGCGGAGGCTGCGCGTCTTCGTGATGGGGGTCGCGGTCGGCCTTGCCATGCTGGTGGGCGCGACGCGCGTCTATCTGGGCGTGCACTGGCCTTCCGACGTCGTCGCAGGCTGGACCGTCGGCTCCGCCTGGGCGCTGGTCTGCTGGCTGGTCCTCAGCCGCTTTGAGCCGCGCGGCGCCCCCGTCAATCGTGGATCAGTGCCATCCGATTGACGTCCACCATGCCCAGATCGGTGATCTTGAGATGCGGGATCACCGGCAGCGGCAGGAAGGCCACCTGCAGGAAGGGCTCCTGCAGGGTCACGCCCAGGCCCCTGGCGGCGTCGCGAAGCGGGATCAGCGCTTCCCGCACCTGCTCGTAGGGCAGGGTCGACATCAGCCCCGCGATCGGCAGGGCGAGTTCGGCGCGCACCTCGCCGTCCGAAACCACGACGAAGCCGCCATGGATCTCCGCCAGCCGGTTCACGGCCACGGCCATGTCGGCGTCGTCGGCCCCGACCACGCAGATATTGTGGCTGTCATGGCCGACCGACGAGGCGATCGCCCCGCGCTTGAGGCCAAAGCCCTTCACGAAGCCGCGCCCGATATTGCGGTTGATGCCGTGGCGGGCAACGACAGCCACCTTCACCACGTCCTGGGACAGGTCGGGATAGCGCTCCAGGTCCGACCCGGGCAGGTCGATGCGCAAATGCTCGGTGATGATGCGCCCGGGCACGACGCCGATCACGTGCGCCTGCCCCGCCCCGCCGGCGACGCGGAAATCCTCCGCGCTCACGCTGACGTCCTTCACGCTGTCGAGCGCGATGGGGGTCACCGTGCCCCGCGCGGCAAACAGCGCCTCGTCCACCAGCCGCCCCGCCGAGACGACCTGCGAGACCGCGCAGGCTTCCATGTCGTCCAGCAGCACGATGTCGGCCCTCTTGCCGGGCGCGATCATGCCGCGGTCCTTCAGGCCGAATGCGCTCGCCGCGGTGAGCGATGCCGCCCGGTAGACCGCCACGGGCGGGCATCCCATGGCGATCGCCGTGCGGATCATGAAGTCCAGATGGCCCTCTTCCGCGATGTCCAGCGGATTGCGGTCGTCGGTGCAGAAGGTGAGGAACGGAGAGGTCTGCACGTCGAGCAGCGGCGCCAGGGCGTGCAGGTCCTTCGACACCGAGCCCTCGCGGATGAGCACGGTCATGCCCTTGCGGATCTTCTCCAGCGCCTCGTCCCGCGTCGTCGTCTCGTGGTCGGTGCGGATGCCGGCGGCGATGTAGCCTGACAGGTCCATCCCACGCAGCAGGGGCGCATGGCCGTCCACATGGCCGCCCGAAAAGACCTCCAGCTTGGCAAGGCAGCCCGGATCGAGATGGAGCACGCCGGGAAAGTTCATGAACTCGGCAAGGCCGATGACCTTGGGATGCCCCGCATAGGGCACGAGGTCCGCCGCCGAAAGGCTGGCGCCGGCCGTCTCCAGATGGGTCGCGGGCACGCAGCTCGACAGCTGGACGCGCAGGTCCATCGCGGTGCGCTCGGCGCAGGCGAGGAAATAGTCGAAGGCCTGCGTCCCGATGACGTTCGCCATCTCGTGCGGGTCGCAGATCGCGGCCGTGACGCCGCGGGGCAGGACGCAGCGGTCGAATTCCAGCGGCGAGACCAGGGAGGACTCGACGTGGAGATGGGTGTCGATGAAGCCCGGCACCGCGACCCGTCCGCGGCCGTCGATCTCCCGTGCGCCCCTATAGGTGCCGTAGGTCCCCACGATCGTGTCGCCGCAGATGGCGATGTCGGTCTGGACGAGCTCGCCGGTGACGAGATCGAGCAGGCGCACGTTGCGGATCGCGAGGTCCGCCTTCTCGACCCCGCGACCCTGGACGATGCGGCGGCTGATCGTATCGGCCGAAACCATGCGGCTCTCCTTCGGGACAGGCTGCCATCAAGGCTGGCCTGGGCACGCTTGGCAAGGAGGCGATGGGTTGAGGACAGCGTGCTTTCATGCCCTGCCGGAGCGGCGAAGCCGCGCAGGACAAGGCAATCGCTGCGCTCGCCGGGACGACGAGCCAGACTCCCCCGATGCGAACGGGATTCCTAACCCAGCACCACCAGCAGGTCCTTGGCGTCGATCGGGCTGCCGGGCTGAACCAGCACCTCCTGCACAGTGCCGTCGCGGCCAGCATGGAGGGCGGTCTCCATCTTCATGGCCTCGATGGTCAGCAGGACGTCACCGGCCTTGACGGCCTGGCCCTGCTTCACCGCCAGCGATGAGATCGAGCCCGGCATGGGCGCCGCCACATGGGCGTCGTTGCCCTCTTCCGCCTTGCGGCGGGCGGGCAGCGAGGCAACGGCGGCGCGGTTCGGCACCTTCACGATGCGCGGCTGGCCGTTCAGCTCGAAGAAGACCTTGACCTGCCCTTCCTCGTCCGTCTCGCCGATGGCCTGCAGGCGCACCACGAGCGACTTGCCCTTCTCGATGGCGAAGGTGGCCTCGTCGCCGACCTCCATCCCGTAGAAATAGACCGGCGTCGGCAGGACCGAGACCGGGCCGTACTTGCGCTCGGCCCCGGCGAAATCGGCGAAGACCTTCGGGTACATCAGCCAGGATGCGAGCTCCTGGTCGTCGATGTGCCGGCCGCAGCGCTTCTCGGCCTCGGCCTTCTGGGCCGCGAGGTCGGCATCCGCCAGGAGCGAGCCGGGACGGGCCGTGGACGGCGCCTCGCCCTTGAGCGCCTTGCGCGACAGGGCCTCCGGCCAGCCGCCGGGCGGCTGGCCGAGGTCGCCGCGCAGCATCTCCACGACCGAGGCGGGGAACGCGATCTCCTTGGCCGGATCGAGCACGTCCGCCGGCGTCAGGTCCTGCGCCACCATCATCAGCGCCATGTCGCCGACGACCTTGGAGGACGGCGTCACCTTCACGATGTCGCCGAACATGTCGTTGGCGTCGCGATAGGCCCGCGCCACGTCGTGCCAGCGGGTCTCCAGGCCGAGCGCCCGCGCCTGCTCCTTGAGGTTGGTGAACTGGCCGCCGGGCATCTCGTGGAGATAGACTTCCGATGCGCCTGCCTTCAGGTCGCTCTCGAACGCCGCGTACTGGGTGCGCACCGCCTCCCAGTAGAAGCTGATCCGCCTGATGGCCTCGGGGTCGAGCCCGGTGTCGCGCTCGGTGTGGCGCAGCGCCTCGACGATCGAGCCCAGGCACGGCTGCGAGGTGACGCCGGACATGGCGTCCATCGCCGCGTCGATCGCATCGACCCCCGCCTCGACCGCAGCCAGGACCGAGGCGGCGCCGATGCCCGAGGTGTCGTGGGTATGGAGGTGGACCGGCAGGCCGACCTCCTCCTTCAGCGCCTTGACGAGGACGCGCGCGGCCGCCGGCTTCAGCAGCCCCGCCATGTCCTTCAGCCCCAGGATATGGCAGCCCGCCTTTTCCAGCTCCCTGGCGAGGCCGACATAATAGGACAGCGAGTACTTGGCGCGGGCCGGATCGAGGATGTCGCCGGTATAGCAGATGGCGCCTTCCGCCAGCTTGCCGCTCTCGCGCACGGCATCGATGGCCACGCGCATGTTCTCGACCCAGTTCAGGCAGTCGAAGATGCGGAACAGGTCCATGCCGGCGCCCGCCGCCTGCTGCACGAAGTAGCGCACGACATTGTCAGGATAATTGGTGTAGCCGACTCCGTTGGCACCGCGCAGCAGCATCTGCGTCAGGATGTTGGGCGACTTGGCGCGCACCAGCGCCAGCCTCTCCCAGGGGTCTTCCGTAAGAAAGCGCATCGCCACGTCGAACGTGGCCCCGCCCCAGCATTCCAGCGAGAGCAGCTGGGGCAGGCCCGTCGCATAGGCCTCGCCGGCGCCGGCGATGTCGTGCGTGCGCATCCGGGTCGCCAGGAGCGACTGGTGGCCGTCCCGCATCGTCGTGTCGGTGACCAGGACACGCGTCTCATCGCGCATCCAGCGCGCGAAGCCCTCCGGGCCCAGGGCATCCAGGCGCTGGCGCGTGCCGGGCTGGGGCGCCACCCCGAAATGCGGCGCTTCCGGCCGCCGCGCCTGCGCCGGCGGGCGTGCCCGGCCCTTCGTTTCCGGATGCCCGTTCACGGTGACGTCGGCGATATAGGCCAGCAGCTTGGTGGCCCGGTCCCGGCGCTTCCTGGCCGCGAAAAGCTCCGGCGTCTCGTCGATGAAGCGCGTCGTGTACTGGTTTGTGCGGAACTTGGGATGGTTCAGCACCGCCTCGAGGAAGGACAGGTTCGTCGCCACGCCCCGGATCCGGTACTCGCGCAGCGCGCGGTCCATGCGGGCGATGACCTCGGCCGGGGACGGCGCCCAGGCCGTCACCTTCTCCAGCATCGGGTCGTAATAGCGGGTGACGACCGCGCCGGAATAGGCGGTGCCGCCATCGACGCGGATGCCGAAGCCGAACGCGCCGCGATAGGCGGTGATCCGGCCGTAATCGGGGATGAAATTGTTGTCCGGGTTCTCGGTCGTGATCCGGCACTGCAGGGCGTGGCCGTTGAGGACGATGGCGTCCTGGGCCGGAATGCCCGTCTCCTCGATGCGCCCCAGATGCCCGCCCTCGAGAATCTTGATCTGGGCCTTGACGATGTCGAGCCCGGTCACCTGCTCGGTGACGGTGTGCTCGACCTGGATGCGCGGGTTCACCTCGATGAAGTAATAGGCGCCCGTATCGGCATCCATCAGGAACTCGACCGTGCCGGCGCCGACGTAATCAGTCGCGCGGCCGATCGCGAGGGCGGCGTCGCACAGGCCCTTGCGGGTGGCGTCGTCGAGATAAGGCGCCGGCGCCCGCTCGATCACCTTCTGGTTGCGCCGCTGGATCGAGCAGTCCCGCTCGTAGAGGTGCACCAGGTTGCCGTGGGTATCGCCCAGGAGCTGGACCTCCACATGCCTCGCGCGGCGCACCAGCTTCTCCAGATAGACCTCGTCCTTGCCGAAGGCAGACTTCGCCTCCCGCTTGGCCGTGCGGACCGCGTCGATCAGCGCGTCCTCGCTCTCGATCGGGCGCATGCCGCGCCCGCCGCCACCCCAGGACGCCTTCAGCATCACGGGGTAGCCGACCTCCAGCGCGAGCCGCCGGATCTCGGAATCGTCGTCAGGCAGGGGCGCGGTTGCCGGCATGACCGGCACGCCGCACGACACGGCCAGATTGCGCGCCGCCACCTTGTTGCCGAGCGTGCGCATGGTCTTCGGCGTCGGGCCAATGAACACGATGCCGTTGGCCGCGCAGGCCTCGGCGAATTCGGGGCTCTCCGAGAGGAAACCGTAGCCGGGATGGATCGCGTCGGCCTTGGCCTCACGGGCCACGCGGATGACTTCGTCGACGGACAGATAGCTTTCCAGCGGGCCCAGATGCACCTCGCCGCTGCGGCCGCGGCCCACCTGATAGGCCTCGTCGGCCTTGAAGCGATGGAGGGAGAGCTTGTCTTCCTCGGCGTAGATCGCGATCGTGTGGATCCCGAGCTCGGACGCCGCGCGGAAGACGCGGATCGCGATCTCGCTGCGGTTCGCCACCAGCAGACGCTTGATCTTCATGCACACCCCCAACCAGACGGTGACCAATAATCACCGTCATGCAGGAAGTGCAACGCGCGTTTACGACTTTAGGCTAAAGGCCGTGTTGTTATTGCTGCACCGCAGCGGACGCATCGGCGACCTGCAGGCCACCGGTGATGCGCGACGGCACGATCTCGATGCGGCCATCGACCTCGCGATAGACCACGATCCGGCCGGACTTGGCCTGGCGCAGGATCTCGCGGCCGACCTGATCGGGATTGCGGACTTCCGCGGTTTTGGCGGGAGACGAGGTTTCGCCCGGCATCGCGGACGCGGCCATCGCGGCCCCGCCGCCCAGGGCGGCCACCAGCATCAGGCGCATCAGGATGGAGCGGTCGAACATCGTCGTCTCCTCGAGCGATCGGGTCCCCTGACCCGTCGATACAATCGGAGAATGGACGGATTTGTTCCGGAATGCCGTGCGCGGGAGCACACGGGTCGGCGCCGGGCGCCGCCTAGCCCGCGATGGGCAGGCGCACGCGCAGGCGGCCGTCGACCTCTTCCATCGTCGCGAAGAGCTGCCGCAGATAGGCCTCCACGAAGCGCTGGGACAGCGCGTCGAGCTTCGGATCGCCATCGGCCTCGGCCGGCACGTCGATGACCATGGATTCGCCGTCGATATAGCCGCGCACCGTCATCACGTTGCCGGACCGGGCCGCCCGGTCGAACCGTGGCGGCAGCAATTCGGCCAGCAGCATCGCCAGGGCGACGGCGCGGTCGAGGTTCAGGAGCGCGTCGCCGATGGCGATGTCGACGTCCAGCGACAGGTCGGGCGCGATCGCGCCCACCTGCAGCCGGGCGATCACGTCCGTGATGACGACCGCGGCGTCGATGTCGCCCACCTCCGAATGCGCGTAGGCCGCCCGATAGGCGGCGGAGAGCGCGTTGACCCTGTCCTCGGGGAACCGCAGCACCGGTCGTTCGGATTCCGGCAGATGGCGCCGCTGAAGCGCCAGCATCGAGGTCAGCACCTGGAGATTGTTCTTCACCCGGTGGTGGAGCTCGCGGATATAGCGGCGCTTCTCGTCGATCTCCCCCTCGAGATCGACGGTGCGTTCGGCGATGCTGTCCGCCATGCCGTCGAAGGCGCGCGCGAAGTGGACGATCTCGTCTGGCGCTCCGGGCATTGGGCCGCAGCGGGCCGAGATGCCGCCCGCCGCATAGCTGCGCGCCACGCGCTGGATCCGGGACAGCCAGCGCAGCACGAGCTGATCGAGGCCCACCCACAGCGTCGTCACCGCCGCGATGAGCAGCAGGATCGGCGCGGCGATGGCCAGCGCCATCTGCCTCGTGCCGATGCTGACGACGTTGTTCCAAGGGGCGCCGACCACAACGGCGACGCCGAGCGCCGGCCGCCGCTGGATCGAGTAGATCATCGACCGGCCGTCCACCACCGCCGTGATCGTGTCGCCGGCCTCGCGCTCCTCGCGGATCGCCCCCAGGACGCTGGACGGGAGCCGCGTGCCGGAGGGGTCGAGAGCCGTACCGTCCAGCCGCGCGAGCTGGACGTTGTCTCCTCGCTCGTTCACCTCACGAACGATGCGGCGGACGAAATCCTCGCCGATCAGGACGACCATGGCGATCGATCCGGTTCCGGCAGCGCGCTTCACCGCCGTCCACATGACCGGCCCGCGGGGGCCCGCCGTCCAGCCGAACAGCGGCCGGCCATCGGCCGGCATGGCGACGATAGCCTCGGTCGCGTGGGGCGGGAGCCGGGCACTGCCCATGGCCTCGCAGACGAGCCCGTTGCCGGCAAAAGCCGACAGTCCGGAATAGTCTGGATAGGCCGCCTTGGCCCGGGACAGGATGCCCTGGCAGCCCGCGGGGTCGGCGAGCCGCTCGTCGTCCACATAGGCAAGGGCAACCCGCGTCGCGCCGCGCGTCACGCCCTCGAGCGACATGGCGGCCATTTCGGACGTCTGCACGAAGGAGCGGATCGCCGCGTTGCGCGCCGCCATCTGCGAATCCAGCAGCAGCCACGCCACCGCCGCCACGGTCGGCAGGAGCGCGATCAGCAACAGGAAGGCAAGTTTGGCACGCAGACTTCTGATCAAGATCACCTCTGCCCGCACGGGAACCGCGCGGCAGCCCGGCCGGATGTCCCCGGTCAGGCCGTCTTGTGCGTGACCGAACCACCCAGCGCCGCCTGGGCCATCGGATCGGGGCCGATATCGGCAACTTGTTCGATCGCCATCAACTGGGCAAGCCGATTGCGGGCCCGGTTGAGGCGGCTCTTGATCGTGCCGACCGCCACGCCGCAGATCTCGGCAGCCTCCTCATACGAGAAGCCGGACGCGCCGATCAGCACGAGGACCTCGCGATGGTCGTCCGGCAGCTTGGCCAAAGCCACCTGGAAATCGTTGAAGTCGACGCGGCTGTTCTGCTCGCCGGGAATGGCGAGCCTTTCGGCATACGACCCGTCCACATCCTCGACCTCCCGCCGCCGCTTGCGCATCTCCGAATAGAAGACGTTGCGCAGGATGGTGAAGAGCCAGGCGTTCAGGTTTGTTCCAGGCTGGAAGCTGGATGCGTTCGACCAGGCCTTGACCAGCGTCTCCTGAACGAGGTCGTCCGCGCGATCCATGCTGCCGCTGAGCGAGCGGGCGAAGGCGCGCAGGCTGGGAATGGCAGCCATCAGGCCTTCGCGGAAGACGGCGCTCGGGGCTTCAGCGCTCCGTGTCATGGCCACCACGCTTCCGTTTGCTGTCGAGCTCGTCGAGCAGTTGCACGAAGCGGTCCGGCACGGGCTGCTGCACCACCGTGTCGTACATGGTCTTCAATCGCTGGCCGATCTTGTTGCGCGCGTCGGGTGGCAGCCCGGGCGGGTTCGGCTTCGGCTTGTCGCTACTCATTCCAGGCTCCCCAGCCGCGGGATGGCGGCACAACGAACTGCCTGGCGACCCCCGCCAGGCAGCTCGGAAAATGGGTCAAGGCGCTGTAAGAATGCGTCGGCCGCGATTAGGTTCCAATTGTCTGGAACTTTTTTGCAGGCGCGGCGTTGAGACGGCTCGTACAGGTGGAGGCGAGAAGAAGAAATGCCGATTTCCGATCAGATCCGTCCCGAACTTCCGTACCTTCGCCGCTTCGCGCGCGCCCTGTGCGGGACGCAGGACGGAGGTGATGCCTATGTGGTCTCGACGCTCGAGGCGCTGGTCGCCGAGCCCGAGCTGTTCGACGAGAACCTGCCCGCCCGCGTCACGCTCTATCGCGTGTTCCTCAAGATCTGGAACACCGTCCCGCTCAACGACAGCCACGACATCGGCAGCGAGGGCGAAGCGCGGCTCGATCGGCTGACGCCGAAATCCCGCCAGGCGTTCCTCCTGACCTCGGTCGAGGGCTTCTCCTCCAGCGATGCCGCCGCCGTCATGGACGTCGACATCAGCACCTTCGCCGGCTACCTGAACCAGGCCTCCATCGAGATCGCCGAGCAGGTCCTGACCGACGTGCTCATCATCGAGGACGAGCCGATCATCGCCATGGACCTCGAGGCGATCGTGGAGTCCCTCGGCCACCGCGTCACCGACATCGCCCGCACCCATACCGAGGCCCTGTCGGCCATCGCCAAGAAGCAGCCGGGCCTCGTGCTCGCCGACATCCAGCTGGCGGACGGCTCGTCCGGCCTGGACGCGGTCAACGACATCCTGCGCAGCTTCGAGGTGCCGGTGATCTTCATCACGGCCTATCCCGAGCGCCTGCTCACGGGCGAGCGCCCCGAGCCGGCCTTCCTCATCACCAAGCCGTTCCAGACCGACACGCTGAAGGCGATGATCAGCCAGGCGCTGTTCTTCGGCCATCGTGCCCGGCGGCGTGACGCGGCCTGACGGCACGCGTCCCACTGGACTCGTTCCACGCAAGCGGCGCCCGAAGGGGCGCCGTTTTCGCGTGTTGGCTGGAGCCTGTGACGCTCGCCCCGCCTGAACGGACAGGTGCAGCCCGCCTACGCGCGCGGCCGAAAAAATAAAGGCAGGTGCCTGTGAGGGCACCTGCCTTTGGCGACGCGGCCGGTCTTGGGGGGCGAGATGATGACCGCGTGCCGCTGAGCGTCAGACGTTGGAACGTCCGCGCATCAGTCCGACCACCGCCGAGATCGCGAAGGCGACCAGGGCGACGAAGAAGATGATCTGGGCGGCCGACATGGCCGTGCCGGCGACGCCGCCGAAACCCAGAGCCGCGGCGATCAGCGCCACGATGAGAAACATGAGAGCCCAGCCGAACATTTGCCTCTCCTGTCGAATTGGGTGGCGCCAGAGAGCGCCGGTTCGGCAGGTCAACGGCATGTGCGGGGCTTTGTTCCAGCCCCGCGATCGCGCTTATTCGGCGGGGTGCAGCGCCGCCTCGGATTGCGCCCGCGCGGCGGCCTTGCGGTGGTCGCGCCCGATGAGCGAGTAGACGGTGGGCACGACGAACAGCGTCAGCAGCGTTCCCAGCGTCATGCCGCCGACGATGACCCAGCCGATCTGCTGCCGGCTCTCGGCGCCCGCACCCTCGGCGATGGCCAGCGGCACGGCGCCCAGCACCATGGCGCCGGTGGTCATCAGGATCGGGCGAAGGCGCAGGACGGCGGATTCGACGACCGCCTGGGTCCGCTCCACGCCCTGCTCCTGCTGCTGATTGGCGAATTCCACGATCAGGATGCCGTGCTTGGTGATGAGGCCCACCAGCGTGACGAGGCCGATCTGGGAATAGACGTTGAGCGTGCCGCCGGTGAGATACAGCGCCAGCAGGGCGCCGGTCATCGACAGCGGCACGGTGAGTAGGATGATGCCCGGGTCGCGGAAGCTCTCGAACTGCGCGGCCAGGACCAGGTAGATGAAGCCGAGCGCCAGCACGAAGACGAGCGCCAGGCTCTGCCCGGCGGCGCGGAACTCGCGGCTCTGGCCGCTCACGTCGGTCTGCACCGCGGGAGGCAGGACCTCGCGCGCGGTGTTCTCCATGATCGTCAGCGCCTCGCCGAGCGACAGCCCGTCCAGGTTGGCCGAGATCGTCACCGCCCGCAGCTGGTTGAAGCGGCGCAGCTCGCGCGGGGCGACCGCCTCCGTCACCGTGACGACGTTGGACAATTGCACCATCTCGCCGGAGGGCGAGCGCAGGAAGATCGTCGACAGCGTTGAGGGCGACGCGCGGTCGCCGGCAGCGAGCTGGACGTAGACGTCGTATTGCTGCCCGTCGACCTCGAAGCGGGTGACCTGGCGTCCGCCTAGCAGGGTCTCCAGCGTCCGGCCGATGACCGACACGTCGAGCCCCAGATCGGCCACCTTCGGCCGGTCGATGGCGACGCGGAACTCCGGCTTGTTGAGCTGGAGATCGGTGTCGATGTTCAGCAGGCCCGGATAGGACCGCAGCCGGTCCAGCATCTTGTTGGTGTATTCCTGGAGCTGCTCGTATGAGCCCGACGTCTGGATGACGAACTCCACGGGCCGCGAATTGCCGCGCTGGCCAAGCGAAGGCGGGTTGTTGGCGAAGGCGAGGACGCCCGGCACGCGCCGGAGCTGGGGCCCCAGTTCCGCGGCCACCCGCTGCTGCTTGATGTCGCGATCGGCCCAGTCGGTCATGCGGCCGATGACGAAGAAGTTCGTGACCTCCGGGAATCCCCCGATGACGGTGGTCGAGGCCACCGACGGGTACTGCTTCACCAGGTTCTCGACCTGCTGGGCGTACCGCATCGTATAGGCGAGCGTGGACCCTTCCGGCCCCGAGCCGCGGATCAGGATCTGGCCGCGATCCTCCACCGGCGCCAGTTCCTGCGGCAGCAGGTAGAAGAACACGACGCTGAGCCCGGCGACGCCCACCATGAGCATGATGATCAGCGGGCGGACCTTCAGCGACAGGCCGAGGGCGCGGCGATAGCCCCGCTCCAGCGCGTTCAGCCAGCGCTCGATGAGCGTGAAGAAGAACCCGTGCGATTCCGAGTGCTTCAGCAGCTTGGAGCACATCATCGGCGTGAGCGAGAGCGCTACGAAGCCCGAGATGAGCACGGCGCCCGCCAGCGTGAGCGCGAATTCCGAGAACAGGCGTCCCGTCCGGCCGGCGGCGAAGGCCACCGGCGCATAGACCGCCGCCAGCGTCAGCGTCATGGCCAGCACCGCGAAGGCGATCTCCTTGGAGCCCTTCAGCGCCGCCTCCATGGGGCGCATGCCTTCCTCGATATGCCGGTAGATGTTCTCCAGCATGACGATGGCGTCGTCGACGACGAGGCCGATCGCCAGCACCATGGCCAGCAGCGTCAGCGTGTTCACGCTGAAATCCAGCGCGTACATGATCGAGAACGAGGCGATCAGCGAGATCGGGATCGTCACGATCGGGATGATCGACGCCCGCACCGAGCGCAGGAACAGGAAGATCACGATCACGACGAGGACGATGGCCTCGATGATCGTCTGGAAGACGGAGCGGATCGAGCGGTCGATGAAGACCGCGTTGTCCTGGCCGATCGCCGCGCTCATGCCCTGGGGCAGGGATTCCTGGATCTCGGGCAGGATGGCGCGCAGGGCGTTGGAGACGTCCAGCGGGTTCGCAACCGCCTGCTTGATGAGGCCGACCGTGATGGCCGGGGCGCCGTTGAAGCGGCTCTCGCGGCGGGTGTCGGCGGCTCCGAGTTCCACCCGGGCGATGTCCCGCATCTTCACCTGCGTGTCGCCGGCGAGCTTCACGACGATGTTGCCGAACTGCTCGGGCGTCTTGAGGCCCGTGCGGGACAGGACCGTGAACTCCCGGTCCTGGGATTCGATGCGCCCCGAGGGCAGCTCGACGTTCTGGGCCCTCAGCGCCCCTTCCACGTCCTGGACGGTGATGTTGTAGGCCGCCAGGCGCTCGCGATCGATCCAGATGCGCATGGCGTAGCGGCGCTCGCCGAAGATCTGCACGTCGGCGACGCCGGTCAGGTTCTTCAGCCGGTCGACAACGAAGCGCGTGATGTAGTCGGTGATCTCCAGCGCGCTTTTGTTCTCGTCGCGGAAGACAAGGTAGATGACCGGCTGGGCGTCGGCCTCCACCTTGGCGATGACCGGTTCGTCGATCTCGTCCGGCAGGCGGCCGCGCACGCGGCTCACCCGGTCGCGCACGTCGCTGGCCGCGACGTCGGGATCGACCTCCAGGCGGAAGCGGACGGTGATGCGGCTCGATTCCGCGCGGCTGGCCGATTCCAGCACGTCGATGCCCGCGATGCCCGCGATGGAGCCCTCGAGCACCTGGGTGATCTGCGTTTCGATGATCTGCGCCGACGCGCCGGGATAGCGCGTCGTCACCGAGACGGTCGGCTCGTCGATGTTGGGATATTCGCGGACGGTCAGGCGCGTATACGAGACGATGCCGATCAGGATCAGGACCAGGCTGAGCACGGTCCCGAAGACCGGCCGACGGATGCAGATCTCGGGCAGGCTCATCGGTGCGCTCGCTTCAGCTTCGCGGATTGGTGGGCTGGGAGACGACGTCCACGCTGGCGCCGTTGCGGATCCGGTTCTGTCCGGCGACGATCACGGTCGTGTCCGGCGCGATGCCGTCCACGACCTCGACCTCGCCCGCCTTGCGTTCGCCGAGCGTGACGCGCGCCTCCACGGCGCGGCCGGACTCAACCTTGAAGATGAAGGTCTCGCCGCCCCGCGGCATGATCGCGCTTTCCGGCACGAAGACCGCCTTGCGCTCGTTCTCGCCCTTGACCGTCACGCGGGCGAAAAGGCCCGGCCGGAGCACGAGGTCCGGGTTGGCGAGACGAGCGCGCACCTGGAGGGCGCGGCCGTTCACGTCGACCATGGGGTTGATGGCGTAGATCGTCCCGCGAAAGGTGCGGGACGGCAGGGCGTCCACCGTGATGTCCACGTCCTGGCCGACGCGCACGCGGGCCAGGTGGATCTCGGGGACTTTGAAATCGAGCTTGAGCTGGTCGATCTTCTCAAGGTTCACGATCGGCTGGCCGACGCTGACGAAGGCGCCGACCGACACCCGGCGCAGGCCCACGATGCCCGGGAACGGCGCCTGGATCGCCAGCTTGGCGAGACGGACCTTGGCGAGTTCGAGCGCGGCGCGGGAGGTCTCCAGCGCGGCCTGCGCCTCGTCCCGGACGCGATCGGTGACGTTGCCGGAGCGCGAGAGCGTGGCCGCCCGCTCGAAATTGGCGCGGGCGAGCGCCAGACGCGCCTCGACGTCGGCGATCTCGGCGCGGGTCAGGGAGTCGTCGAGCCTGACGAGCACGGTGCCCGCCGGGACCGGCGTGCCCTCGGTGAAGTCCAGCTGGGAGACGCGGCCCGCCACTTCGGACGAGACGACCACGGACTCGTCGGATTGCAGCGAGCCGACGGACTGGATGTCGGTCGTCATCGGCTGGGCGCGGGACTGCGCCACCTCGACTGCCTGGGCGGGACCGCCGCCGCCATTGCCGCCGCGGGCGCCGCCCTGAGGGCGCGCGGCCTGGGCGGCCGGGGGCGTGGCGGGCGCCGGCTTGGCCATGCCCAGAGACTGGCGGATGGACCCGACGATCTCCGGCCGTTGCGACAGGGCAAAGCCCCCCGCCCCCAGGACGACGAGGGCTACGCTCGCGATGACGGCCGTACGCATTGCGCCTCCATGGGCGACGGGCGGCCAAGGGCCGTCCGCGACAAGGACAAATCCGCTGTCCTTTGTGGCGCGGCGCAACATGAATGCAAATTAAATATTCGTCATCCCGCGCATTTGTTCGCGATCGTTGCGCGCCTGACCTGTAACGGGACAGTGGTTACGCCGTCCTGCGTGCATCGCCCGGCACTTGCTCGGTCTCCTCGTCTTCCAGCCGCGCCAGCGATGTCGAGAGCGCGAGCATCCGGTTGCGGCTTTCGCCGACGAGGGCGTTGATGGCCTTGGCGGCCGTGGCCGATTGCTGGGCGAGTTCCCGCACCTCCCCGGCCACCACCGCAAAGCCCCGGCCCGCCTCCCCCGCCCGGCTGGCCTCAACCGCCGCGTTGAGCGCCAGGATGTTGGTCTGGAAGGCGATGGCGTCGATGTCGGAGATGATGTTGGCGATCTTCTCCCCCGATTGCCGCACGTCCTGCATCGCGGCGTTGGTCTCCTGCACGGCCAGGCGCCGGTCGGAGATGTCGACCCCGCACATCATGATCTTGGAGACGCGCCCGTCGAGGCTGCGGACGCCGGAAAAGACCGCGTCCAGCGCCACCATGGCCCCGTCGGCCCGCGGCCAGGAGATGGCCCGGCGCAGGCTCTCGCCTTTCAGGATGCGGTCGATCTCGGCCGAGCGGAGCAGGCGGTCGAGGCGGACCGCCTCCCCTTCCCGCACGCCGTGCCAGCGGGCGAGCGCATCGTTGGCGAAGAGGATCGGCCCCTTGGGATCCCACTCGGCGATGGCGTTGGACCGGCCGATCGTGTCGAGCTTGATCGTGTATTCCAACGCCTTCTGCTTGGTCTCGGTGACGTTGGCCTGGATCGAGATGTAACGCTCCACCGCGCCGTTCTCCCCGCGGATCGGATTGATCGCCAGGCTGATCCAGTAGGGCTCGCCGCCTTTGGTGTAGTTCAGGATCTCCTCGTAAAACGGCTCGCCCCGGTCGAGCTTCTCCTTGATGCGCCGGACCGTGCCGGGATCGGTGTGCTCGCCCTGGAGGATCTTGCCGGGATTCTTGCCCCGCACCTCATCCAGGGAATAGCCGGTCAGCCGCTGGAAGCCGTCATTGACGTATTCGATCCGCCGCATCGCGTCGGTGATGATGACGGAATTGTCCGTCCCGTCGGCGACGAGCGAGAGCTGGGAGAATTTCTCGCGCTGCCGGACCTGCGCGGTGATGTCGGCGGCGTATTTGACCACTTTGAAGGGCTTGCCCTGCGGGTCGAGGATCGGGTTGTAGGACGCCTGGATCCAGACCTCGCGCCCGTCCCGGCCGATGCGCCTGAATTCCCCGGCCATGTACTCGCCGCGGTTGAGCCTCGCCCAGAAGGCGCGGTAGGCGGCGCTGCCGCGCTCGTCCTCGGGCAGGAACATGGAATGGTGCCGCCCCACGACCTCCGCCTCGCGATACCCGACGGCGTCGAGGAAATTGGTGTTGGCGGACATGATCGTCCCGTCCATGCGGAACTGGATGACGGCCTGGCTCTTGCCGATGGCGGCGATCTGGCCGGCGAAATCCGCCGCGCGCAGCTTGGCCTCGGAAATCTCGGTGGCGAACTTCACCACCTTGTATGGCTTTCCCTCCGGGTCGAGGATCGGGTTGTAGGTGGCCTGGATCCAGACCTCGCGGCCGTCCTTGGCCATGCGCCTGAATTCCGCGGTGGCGAACTCGCCGCGGCGCAGCCCCTGCCAGAATTCGCGGTAGGCCGGGCTGTCCCGCTCTTCCGGCCAGACGAACATCGCGTGATGGCGGCCCACGACCTCGTCGGCCTCATAGCCCATGACGGCTAGGAAGTTCTCGTTCGCGGAGAGGACATGCCCCTCAAGGTCGAACTCGATGACCGCCTGCGATCGGCCGATGGCCGCGATCTGGCCGGCATAGTCGACCGACCGGAGCTTGTCGCGCGTGATGTCGGTGGCGAACTTCACCACCTTGTAGGGCTTCCCGTCCGCGCCCATGAGCGGGTTGTAGGAGGCGTGCAGCCAGATCCGGCGGCCGCCCTTGGCGAGGCGGGGAAATTCGGCGACGAAGAACTCGCCCGCCTTCAGCCGCCCCCAGAACTCGCTGTAGGCCGCGCCCTTGGCCTCCTCCGGGTCCACGAACATGGCATGGTGCCGGCCGACGATCTCCTCCAGCCGGTAGCCCACGGTGGCGAGGAAATTCTCGTTCGCCCAGAGGATGCGCCCCTGAAGGTCGAACTCGATGACCGCCTGGGACCGGCTCATGGCGTGGAACTTCGCCTGAAGTTCGGCGATCTGGAGAGCCGTCGACCCGGCTCCGGTCAAGGACTTGATCAGGTCCCACATGGCGAAAACCGCCTTTGGCTATGAAAAAGGGAAAAGACACAACTGGACGCAGTTTCGCGAACAATGGTGAACAAGCCGTTAGGGAAATGCAGCCCGTGGTTGAAAGATGCTCTCTCCACGGGATTTCGCGATGCCCCCTCGCGGCTCGCCGCCGCTTTGGCTAAGGAATGGGCAGCCCTTACCCCGATGCCGAGCGACCCATGGCCGACGACCATCCCGCGACCTGCCGGCGCTCGCCCGCGCCCCGCTCCTGGCTCGACGAAGCGGTGCGGCGCATCGAGGCGGACTTCAACCGCTCGGCCGACACCCATCTCATGCGCGTGGAACTGCCATATCCGGGCATCCAGCTCTACCTGAAGGACGAGTCGAGCCATCCGACCGGCAGCCTGAAGCACCGCCTGGCCCGGTCGCTGATGCTCTACGGCCTGTGCAACGGTTGGATCGGGCCGGAAACCACGCTGGTCGAGGCGTCCAGCGGCTCGACCGCCGTGTCGGAGGCATACTTCGCCCGGCTCCTCGGCCTGCGCTTCATCGCCGTCATGCCGCGCTCCACCAGCCCGGAAAAGGTGGCCGCCATCGCCTTCCAGGGCGGCGAGTGCCATCTGGTCGACGATCCCGGCAGCGTCTACGCGGAGGCGGCCCGGCTGGCGCGCGAGACGGGCGGCCATTACCTCGACCAGTTCACCTATGCCGAGCGCGCGACCGACTGGCGCGGCAACAACAACATCGCCCAGTCGATCTACGCGCAGATGGCGGAGGAGGAATCCCCCGTCCCGGCCTGGATCGTCTGCGGCGCCGGCACCGGAGGCACCTCCGCCACGCTCGGCCGCTATATCCGCTACCAGCGCCACGCGACGCGGCTATGCGTGGCCGATCCGGAAGGCTCGGTCTTCCACCGCCACCATGCCGACCGCAGCGTCGTCCGGCTGGACGCGTGCCGGTCGCGGATCGAGGGGATCGGGCGGCCACGGGTCGAGCCGTCCTTCGTCCCCGACATCGTCGACCGCATGATCGCCGTCTCGGACGCGCAGAGTCTGGCCGCCATGCGCGCGCTCAGCGAGCGGATCGGCCGCCGCTGCGGCGGATCGACGGGCACGAACCTGTGGGCCTGCGCCGTCATCGCCACGCAGATGGCGTCCGCCGGGGAGACCGGCTCTATCGTCACGCTGCTCTGCGATCCGGGCGAGCGCTACGCGTCGAGCTATTATGACGACAAGTGGCTGCGGGAGGCCGGCATCGACATCGCCGCCCCGCGCGCCCGCATCGACGCGTTCTTCGCAGGGCGAGGCCTGGCCGAAGCCTGATCAGGCGGCCGCCGGCTCCGGCACGGGAAGCGCCGTCGTCGACTTGATCCGCTCCATGGCGAAGCGCGAGGTGACGTTCTTCAGCGCCACCGAGGACACGAGCTTCTTGTAGAAGCGGTCATACGCCGCCATGTCCGCCACCACGACCCGGAGCATGTAATCCACCTCCCCGGCCATGCGGTAGAACTCCATCACCTCTGGGAAGGAGGAGACGGTCCCGGCGAACTGCTCCAGCCAGGGGCCGGAATGGTCGCCCGTCTCGATCTCCACATAGACCGTGAGGCCGAGCCCGATCGCCTCGGGCGAGACGAGCGCCACCCGTCCCAGGATCACGCCCCTGGCCTCGAGCCGCTGGATGCGCTTCCAGCAGGGGGTCTGCGACAGGCCGACCTTGTCCGCGAGCTCCGCGATCGAGATGTCGGCATTGGCCTGCAGCAGCGTGACGATCTTGCGGTCGATCTGGTCCATCGGCTGGCGGCCTCGATCCGTGCTCACGAGATGATCCTTCCCTTATGCCCAATGAGTCCGGCGAACGAGGAGAACATTCATCTCTAGGCGGCGGGAAAGAGGTGCGCGGCGTTGATCGCGAGCCTGATGCGATCGCCTGCCGCATGCGCCGCCGCCGCCGGCAGGTCGGCGTGGATGGGCCGCTCGGCGCCGTCGATGACGATGTCGGCGCGCCGGGTGCCGCCGCTGCGGCGCAGCTGCACGATCTGTCCCGAGACCGCCTCGCCCGCACCGTCGGTCGGCACGAGATCGTGGGGCCGGACATAGAGCGTCGCGTCGCCGTCCGGGCGGTTGGTGCGGTGGATGGGCGCGCCCGCGAGCAGGACCCGTCCGCCGCTGATCGTCACCGGCACCGCGTTGGCTTCCCCCAGGAACGAGCAGACGAAGGCCGTGTCCGGCCGGTCGTAGACCGTGTCGGAGCTGCCGACCTGCTCGATCAGCCCTTCGTTCAGGATGGCGACGCGGTCGGCCAGTTCCAGCGCCTCCTCCTGGTCGTGCGTGACGAACACGGTCGTGTGTCCGGTGCGCGCGTGAAGCTCGCGCAGCCAGCTCCGCAGGTCCTTGCGCACCTTGGCGTCCAGCGCGCCGAATGGCTCGTCGAGCAGCAGCACGCGCGGCTCGATGGCAAGCGCGCGGGCGAGGGCCACGCGCTGGCGCTGGCCGCCGGAGAGCTGCGCCGGGAACCGGTCGTCGAGGCCCTGGAGCTGCACGAGTTCGAGCAGCTCCCCGACCCTGCGGCGGATCTCCGCCGGCGCCGGCCGCTCCCGCCGCGGCCGGGCGCGCAGGCCGAAGGCGATGTTGTCGGCGACGCTCATGGTCTTGAACAGGGCGTAGTGCTGGAACACGAAGCCGATCCGCCGGTCGCGCAGGCTCAGCGAGCGCATCTCCGTGTCCCCGAACAGGACGCGGCCGGAATCCACGGTCTCCAGGCCCGCGATGACGCGCAGCAGGGTGGTCTTCCCCGAGCCGGATGGCCCCAGAAGCGCGACGAGTTCACCCGCCGCGATATCCAGCGAGACGCCGCGGAGCGCGGGGAACGCATCGAAACGCTTGTGGACGTTGTCGACGATGACGGGAACGGACATGGAAGCGGACCTTGTCGTCAGTGGCGGCGCGTCGCGGCGATCTCGTCCGCGTAGCGCCATTCCAGGAATGTCTTCAGCGAGAGCGTGACGAGCGCCAGGAGGGCGAGCAGCGACGCCACGGCGAAGGCGGCCGCCCCCATGTACTCGTTGTAGAGGATCTCGACATGCAGCGGCATCGTGGTGGTGACGCCCCGGATCTTGCCGGACACGACCGCCACGGCGCCGAATTCCCCCATGGCGCGCGCGTTGCACAGGAGAATGCCGTAGAGCAGGCTCCACTTCACGTTGGGCAGCGTCACGCTCAGGAAGGTGCGCCAGCCGGACGCCCCCAGCGTCAGCGCCGCCTCCTCGTCCGCCGTGCCGAGCGACTGCATGTGCGGGATCAGCTCGCGGGCGATGAAGGGGAAGGTGACGAACAACGTCGCCAGCACGATGCCGGGCAGGGCGAAGACGATGGGGTAATTGGCCGTGTAGGCGCCGAAGAACCCCTGCGCGCCGAAGAGCAGCACGTAGACCAGGCCCGCGATCACCGGCGAGACCGAGAACGGCAGGTCGATGAGCGTCACCAGGAAGCTCTTGCCCCGGAACTCGTACTTGGCCACCGCCCAGGCGGCGGCGACGCCGATCACGACGTTCAGCGGCAGCACGATCGCCGCCACGGTGAGCGTCAGGCGGATCGCGGCGAGCGCATCCGGCTCGCTGAGCGCGGCGACATAGGCGGACCAGCCGCGGGACGCCGCCTCGACGAAGACCGCCGCCAGGGGCAGGAACAGGAAGAGCGTCAGGAACGCGAGCGCCAGGCCGATGAGCAGGATCTGGACGGGACGGCTCTCACCGCGCACCCGCCGCGTCCAGCGCTTGGCGATGACCTGTTCGGCCAGCGCTTCCGATGTCAGGTCAGCCATGGCCGAGCCTCCGGGAGCCCCAGGCCTGCAGCAGGTTGATGGCGAGGATCAGGAGAAACGACGCCAGCAGCATGAGTACGCCGACGACGGCCGCGCCGGCATAGTCGAACTGCTCCAGCCGGATGACGATCAGGAGCGGTGCGATCTCCGACACCATCGGCAGGTTCCCGGCGATGAAGATGACCGAGCCGTATTCCCCCACGGCCCGCGCGAAGGCGAGAACAAACCCGGTGAGCAGGGCCGGCAGGACCGGCGGCAGGATGACCTGGACGATCGTGCGCAGGCGCCCTGCGCCCAGGAGCGCCGCCGCCTCCTCCACATCGGCCTGCACCTCCTCCAGCACGGGCTGGACGCTGCGCACCACGAAGGGCAGCCCGATGAACACCAGAGCCACCACGACGCCGAGGGGCGTGTACCCCACCTTGATGCCGAGCGGCTTGAGCAGCGCGCCGACCCAGCCGTTCTCCGCATAGATCGCGGCCAGCGAAATCCCGGCCACCGCCGTCGGCAGCGCGAAGGGCAGGTCCACCGCCGCATCGATCAGCCGCCGGAACGGGAACTCGTAGCGCGCGAGCACCCAGGCGATGAGCAGGCCGAACACCGCGTTGATGGCGGCCGCGATGAGGGAGGCGCCGAAGGAGAGCTTCAGCGCGGCCAGCGTCCGCGGCGAGGAGGCCAGCGCCCAGAAGCCGCCGGGGCCCGCGCTCGCCGCCTTCACGAAGAGGGCGGCGAGCGGGATGATGACGATCAGCGACAGTGCGGCGAGGAGGATGCCGAAGCTCAGGCCGAAGCCGGGAAGGATGCTGGGCTCACGCCAGCGCCGCACCGAAGCCGTCATGGATCACCGGGCCGGCTTGTAGAGCTGGTCGAAGGTGCCGCCGTCGGCGAAGTGGACGGTCTGCGCCTTGGCCCAGCCGCCGAAGCTCGCGTCGATCGTCACGAGGTCCAGCTTGGGGAAGTTGGCGACGTCCTTCGGGTCGGCGGCCTCCGGCTTGCGGGGACGGTAGAAGTTCTTGGCGATGATGGCCTGCGCCTTGGGCGTGTAGAGGAAGTTCAGGTAGGCCTCGGCCTCCTTGCGCGTCCCCTTGGCGTCCACGTTGGCGTCCACGATCGTGACCGGCGGCTCCGCCAGGATCGACAGGCTCGGCACCACGATCTCGAACTTGTCCGCGCCGAACTCCTTCAGCACGAGGAAGGCCTCGTTCTCCCAGGACAGGAACACGTCACCCAGGCCCCGCTGCGCGAAGGTCGTGGTCGAGCCGCGGGCGCCGGTGTCCAGCACCGGAACGTTCGCGAGGACCTTGGCGATGTAGTCCTTCACCTTCGCCTCGTCCTTGCCATAGGCCTTCTCGGCCCAGGCCCAGGCGGCCAGGTAGTTCCAGCGCGCGCCGCCCGACGTCTTCGGGTTGGGCGTGATCACCTGGACGCCCGGCCTGGCCAGATCGCCCCAGTCCTTGACCGCCTTCGGGTTGCCCTTGCGGACGAGGAAAACGATCGTCGAGGTGTACGGGGAGGAATTGTCCGCCAGCCGCTTCTGCCAGTCGAGCGGGATCTTCTTGGACCGCTCGGCGATCGCGTCGATGTCGCCGGCCAGCGCCAGGGTGACAACGTCGGCGTTGAGGCCGTCGATCACCGTGCGGGCCTGCGATCCAGAACCGCCATGGGACTGGCGGATATTGGCGATCTTCTTCTCGTTCTTCGCGTTCCACTCGGCGATGAAGGCCGCGTTGATCTCGCGGTAGAGCTCGCGCGTGGGATCGTAGGAGACGTTCAGCAGCTCGGTCTGGGCCCTGGCGCCGCCGACCACGGCGAAGCACAGGGCGAAGGCCGCCGAGGCAGCGAGTTTCGCGATCAGTCGGGTCCGTCCGGTCGTCGTGCTCATCGATCTCTCCTCCCGGACGTCTCTGATCGACGTTCCGGATGTTCTGAATACAGAACGATAAGTACTTTTTAGACCTACGAAAAAGCAATACCGAAGCGGTAGAACGGATTTACAAAGTTATTCGCGGAAGTAGAATTTTTATTCCCCGATCATCTTCGCCGGAGATCGATCTTTTCGTCTCGTCAGATGCCGCCTCCGCTTTCCGCCACGTCCGCCGGCAGGCTGCGTTCGCGGGCCCGCCGCCAGAGTCCGTCGTGCAGCGTACGCAGGACCGAACGGGCGACGATGTCGGCGGCGCCCGCCGCCAGCCCGGCCAGCGGCTGCCCGGTGACAACGGCGACGATCCCCGCCAAGGTTCCCGCGCTCGCCAGGCGCCAGCTGACGAGGGCGAGCACATCGCCCCGGCGCTCCGAACCCGGCGCCCCGATGAGGTCTTGCGCGCCCTGCGCAAGCCGGCTGCGCCAATCCCCGGCCTCGGTCGCGCCCGGCCCGGAGACCAGGCCGAAGCCTACGGTCTCGTTGCTGATCCTGTCGATGAGGATGAAGCCGCCCAGGTCGCGGTTGCCGTCATAGGGCAGGCACACGACCGGCGCGTCCAGCCGCAGCGTGGCATGCCCGATGCCGTTCATCGGCAGGGACGCTGCGGGGCGCGCTTCGAAGGTCTCGATGTCGACGGCATCGTGGAGCAGCGCGACGCGCGTGTTGACGAGCGCGGTGCCGAGCTTGAGCTGGTATTCCCGGCCGATCTCCAGCGGCTCCGCGCCGGTCCAGATCAGCCGTGCCGCGATCTGGGTCGCGGCCTTCAGGTCCCGGTGCCCGCCGACGAGCACGTCGCCGCGCGCAATGTCCACTTCGTCCACGGTCGTGACGGTGATCGCCTGCCCGGCATGCGCGCGGGTCAGGTCCCCATCGCCGCCGATGACGCGGGCGATCCGCGTGGTCCGGCCCGAGGGCAGGACCGTGACCGCATCGCCGGCAACGAGCGTTCCGGCGGCCAGCGTCCCCGCGAAGCCGCGGAAGTCGAGATCGGGCCGGTTGATCCACTGCACCGGCAGCAGGAAGCCCGCCTGCCCGTCCGCCCGCGCGGCGGGCTCGGCCTCCTCCAGCACCGGCAGGAGCGCGGGGCCGGAATACCAGGGCGTGCGGCCCGACCGGACGACGACGTTGTCGCCGTCGCGCGCCGACAGCGGAATGAACGTCACGGACCGGAAGTTGAGGCCCGCGGTCGCGGCGCGGTAATCGGCCTCGATCCGGCGGAAGATCGCCTCGTCGAAGCCGACGAGGTCCATCTTGTTGATCGCCACCACGATGTCGCGCACGCCCAGCGACGACACGATGTAGGAATGGCGGCGGGTCTGCGGCAGCAGGCCCTTGCGCGCGTCCACCAGGATCACGGCGAGGTCGGCGGTCGAGGCGCCGGTGGCCATGTTGCGCGTGTACTGCTCGTGCCCGGGCGTGTCCGCCACGATGAAGGAGCGCCGCGGAGTGGCGAAGTACCGGTACGCCACGTCGATCGTGATGCCCTGCTCACGCTCGGCGGAAAGCCCGTCCACCAGGAGCGCGAAGTCCAGCGCCTCGCCCTGCGTCCCGAACTTGCGGGAATCCTTGGCCAGGCTGTCGAGCTGATCCTCGAAGACCGCGCCGGCCTCGAAGAGCATGCGCCCGATCAGCGTGGACTTGCCGTCGTCCACCGACCCGCAGGTGATGAAGCGCAGCAGCGAATGGCGCCCTGCCGCAAGGGCCTCGGGCGCCGGTTCGGCATCCGGAACGGGGACGAGCCGCGCGAGCGCCGACATCAGAAATACCCCTCGTGCTTTTTCTGCTCCATGGAGCCGGCACCGTCATGGTCGATGATGCGGCCCTGTCGCTCGGAGGCGCGCGAGCCGCGCATCTCGGCGATGATGTCTTCCAGCGTGGCCGCGGTGCTCTCCACGGCGCCCGTGAGCGGGTAGCAGCCCAGCGTGCGGAAACGGACGCTCATGGTCTCGATGACCTCGCCGGGCCGCAATTCCATGCGCTCGTCGTCGCGCATGATGAGAGCCCCGTCCCGGCGCACGACCGGGCGCGGGGCGGCGAAGTAGAGCGGGACGACGGGGATGTTCTCGCGGGCGATGTAGTCCCACACGTCCGCCTCGGTCCAGTTGGACAGCGGGAAGACGCGGAAGCTCTCGCCCTTGCGCTTGCGCGTGTTGAACAGCGACCACGGCTCCGGGCGCTGGTTGCGCGGGTCCCAGCGGTGCTCCGCCGAGCGCAGGGAGAACACGCGCTCCTTCGCGCGGCTCTTCTCCTCGTCGCGGCGGGCGCCGCCGAAGGCCGCGTCGAAGCCGTGCCTGTCGAGGGCCTGCTTCAGGCCTTGCGTCTTCATCACGTCGGTATGGACGCGCGAGCCGGAGGCAAACGGGTTCACGCCGGCCCTCACACCCTCCTCATTGATATGGACGATGAGGTTGAGGCCGAGGCGCCGGGCGGTTTCGTCCCGGAACGAGATCATCTCCCGGAACTTCCACGTCGTGTCGACATGCAGCAGGGGAAAGGGCGGCCTCGCGGGGTAGAAGGCCTTCATCGCCAGGTGCAGCAGCACCGCGGAATCCTTGCCGATCGAATAGAGCAGCACGGGATTGTCGCAGGTCGCCACCACCTCGCGGATGATGAAGATCGATTCCGCCTCGAGCTTGTCGAGATGGCTCATCTGGATCACGCGACACCCTCCGTCCTGGCCCGCACGAGCGTGCCGTCCGGCGCGGCATGAAGCCCGCATTCGATGGCCGACGCCGCGTCCTGTTCCTGCTCCCACCACCAGCGCCCGGCCCGTTCCGGCTCGCCGGGGCGGATCGCCCGGGTGCAGGGCGCGCAGCCAATCGACAGGAAGCCCCGGTCATGCAGCGCGCTGACCGGCACGTCGAAGGCGGCGGTGAAGCGCACCGCATCCTCGCGCGTCCAGTCCACGAGCGGGTTGACCTTCAGGATGCCGTAGCCCTCGTCGAAGGCGGCGATGGGCGTTGTGGCGCGATTGGCGGACTGGTCGGCGCGCAGGCCCGTGAGCCACACGGCCGCGCCGGACAGCGCCCGGCCGAGAGGCTCGACCTTGCGCACGGTGCAGCACGCCTTCCGGGCGGCGACCGACCGGTAGAACCCGTCGATCCCCTGGTCACGCACCAGGCCCTCGGCGGCCTCCTCGCGGGGGTAGAGCGCGCGGATGGCCAGACCGTACCGCGCCTGCGTGCGGGCCCAGACGTCATAGGTCTCGGGGAAGAGGCGGCCGGTATCCAGCGTCGCGAGCTCGATGCCGAGGCGGCTGCGCGCGACGATCTCGGTCAGTGCCTGATCCTCGATGCCGAAGCTGGTGGTGAACACGATCCGGCCCGGGACGAGCTTGCGCAGATGGACGAGCCGATCGTGCGGCTCCAGGCCCGGCAGGTCGCGCGCAAGCTGGTCGGCCAGGTCCCTCACGGGCGCCCCCCGGCAAAATTGCGCCGAGCCTCGCGGCGCTGGTCGAGGATGTTGCCGCCGGACCGGTAGCCCCGCTGGTACGTCGACGACATCACCTGCAGCGCGGCGATCCACTGCTCGGCCGGCTGGCGCACGGCGCTTGCCTCCGGCAGGTCGACCTCGTCGAAGCCGCAGGCCAGCGCATAGGGGAACTGGTCGGCGATCAGCGGGCCCGCGGCGCGCACCCGCCCCGGATATCCGCGCTCGCGCAATTGCCGGGCGAGGCTGAAGCCGCGCCCGTCCGAGAAGGACGGGAACACGATCGATACCAGGGCGATGCGGTCGAGATAGGGCGCCAGCGCCTCGTATCGCGTCGTGTTCGGCACCTCGACCCCGAGGTCGGCGCCCGGTGCGACGACAGCCAGCGCCGCCTCGATCTCGGCGAAGGGCACGAGCGGGCGCGCGGCGGCAGCCGCTTCGGCACCCGGCACGCGCGTCCACGTCTCGGGAACGGCGCCGTTGCGATCAATCGGCATCGGCAAGCTCCTTCGCCGCTCCGGCCAGGGCGGGCTTGAACGGGGCCAGGCCCAGGCGCTTGACGGCGTCGATGAACACCTCGCCCGGCTGCCGCTCGCGCAGGTACACGTCCACGATCCGCTCGATGGCGTCCGGCACCTCCTCGCCCCGGATGCCCGGGCCGAGCAGCACGCCGAGCGCCGCATCCTCGGTGGCGTCACCCCCCAGGGTGACCTGGTAGGATTCCTGCCCGCTCTTCTCCAGGCCCAGGATGCCGATATGGCCCACATGGTGGTGGCCGCAGGCATTGATGCAGCCGGAAATCTTGATCTCCAGCGGCCCGATCTCGCGCTGGCGCTCGTAGGAGCCGAAGCGCTCGGAGATCGACTGGGCGATCGGGATCGAGCGTGCGGTCGCCAGGGCGCAATAGTCGAGGCCCGGGCACGCGATGATATCCGTGATGAGCCCCTCGTTCGCCGTGGCGAGGCCCGCCGCGACGAGCGCCTTCCACACGGCGTGCAGGTCCGACAGCCTGACATGCGGCAGGACAAGGTTCTGCCGGTGCGTGACGCGAAGCTCGTCGAAGGAATGGCGCTCGGCGAGGTCGGCGACCGCGCGCATCTGCTCCGAGGTCGCATCGCCCGGCGCGCCGCCGATCGGCTTGAGCGAGATGGTGACGGCCGCGTAGCCCGGCACCTTGTGGGGGAAGAGGTTCACGTCCGCCCAGCGCGCGAATTCGGGCTCCGCCGCTCGCGCCCGCTCGTAGGCCGCATCGGTCGCCGGCAGGGTCTCGTAGGCGGGCGGCGCGAAATACGCCGCGATCCGGGCCATCTCCGCCGGATCGGCGTTGACGGTGGGGCCGTCGAGCTTGGCGAACTCCGCCTCGACCGCGGCGCGGAACGCCTCGATGCCGACCTCGTGGACGAGGATCTTGACCCGCGCCTTGTACTTGTTGTCCCGCCGGCCCTCCAGATTGTAGACCCGCATGATCGCCTCCAGATAGGCGAGCAGGTCGGCCTTGGGCAGGAAATCGCGGACGAGCCGCGCGATCATCGGCGTGCGGCCAAGCCCGCCGCCCACGAAGATGCGGTAGCCCACCTCCCCCGTGTCGGGATGGCGCAGGATGCGGATGCCGATGTCATGGGCGGCGATGGCGGCCCTGTCGTGCTCGGCGCCCGTCACCGCGATCTTGAACTTGCGCGGCAGGTAGCTGAATTCCGGATGCAGGCTGGACCATTGCCGGATCAGCTCGGAGGTCGGGCGCGGATCCTCCACCTCGTCGGCGGCGACGCCGGCGAAATGGTCCGCCGTGACGTTGCGGATGCAGTTCCCGGACGTCTGGATGCAGTGCATCTCCACGTCCGCCAGCAGGTCGAGGATGTCGGGGACGTCCTTGAGCTTCGGCCAGTTGAACTGCAGGTTCTGCCGCGTGGTGAAATGGCCGTAGCCGCGATCGTACCGCTCGCCGATCAGCGCGAGCTGGCGCAGCTGGCGGGAGCTCAGCGTGCCGTACGGCACCGCGATCCGCAGCATGTAGGCGTGGAGCTGGAGGTAGACGCCGTTCTTGAGCCTGAGCGGCCGGAACTCGTCGTCGGAGAGCGAGCCGTCGAGGCGGCGCGCCACCTGGCTGCGGAACTGGGCGACCCGTTCGCGCACGAAGCGCTCGTCGAATTCATCGTAGCGGTACATGGGCATCAGCTCCGTCGGAACTCGGCCTGCTTGCCGAGATCGGGGCGGACGGAGGGTCCAAGGGTCTTGAACCGCTCGCGGAAATGGCGCGGCACGGGCACGCCGGCGGGATCGATGGTCACGTCGACGAGGTAGGCGTCGACGACCTCGTTGCGGGCAAAGCCCTCCGCGGCCTCCCGCTCCAGGGCATCGGCGGCCGCCTCGTCATGGGCCACCAGCGCCTCCGCCGGATCGGGCGTCCAGCGCCCGGTGGCGCGGAACACGACCTCGCCCTCCAGGAACGTGTTGGCGATGAGGATCGCGGGCAGCGGCACGCGCTTGGGGGCGGCCATATCAGGCGGCCTCCGGGATCGTCACGGTCAGCCCGTCGAGCGCGTCCGACCAGATGATCTGGCAGGACAGCCGGGACGTCTTCTCGATCAGCGGCAGCTCGTCGAGCTTGTCCAGCTCCTCGTCCCGCGGGGCGGGCAGCCGGTCCGCCCAGGCGGGATCGACGATGACGTGGCAGGTCGCGCAGTCGCACGAGCCCCCGCAGATGCCCTCGATGCCCGTATTCTGGTCGCGCAGGATTTCCATCACGCGCCACCCCTCGACGGTCTCGAGGACGTGTCGTTCGCCCGCGCGGTCGATGACCACGATCTTAGCGCCAGTCTCACTCATTCCGCAGCCTCGGCAATGGGGGCTACATTGAGACGCTGCTGCAGTTCGCTCGACGACGTCGTGTACTGGAACCGCAGCTTCTCGTTGGGCCGCACGACCTTGAAGGCCGCGTGGCTGGCGAGGGCCGCCTCATGGAAGCCCGACAGGATCAGCTTGAGCTTGCCGGGATAGTGATTGATGTCGCCGATGGCAAATATGCCGGGGGTCGAGGTCTGGAACTTCTCGGTGTCGACGCGCACGAGCTTGCCGTCCGCGAGGTCGAGACCCCATTCCGCGATCGGACCGAGCTCGATATTGAGGCCGTAGAAGGCCAGCAGCCGGTCGGCGGGCAGTTCGACGGTACCGCCCTTGGTCCGGATGTCGATGCGCGACAGGTCGCCCGCCGCGCCGTGCAGCGCAGCCAGGTCTCCTTCCACGAAGCGCACGCGGCCTTCCGCCTCCAGGGCGCGCATGGCCGAGACCGAGGCCGGCGCCGCGCGGAACCGGTCGGAGCGGTGGACGAGCGTCACCGAACGGGCGGTCGATACGAGGTCGAGCGTCCAGTCGAGCGCGCTGTCCCCGCCGCCGGCGATGACGAGGTCGCGCCCGGCAAAGGCCGCGCGGCTGCGCACCGCGTAGAACACCGAGCGGTTCTCGAAGGCTTCCAGGCCCTCCAGCTTGGGGCGGCGCGGCGTGAAGCAGCCGGCACCGGCGGCGATGAAGATGGCGCCTGCATCGACGGTATCGCCGGCATCGGTGCCGATCAGGAAGCGGCCGTCCTCCTGCCGCGTCATGCCGTTGACGCGCCGTCCGAGCAGGAAATCCGCCTTGAACGGCGCGATCTGCTCCAGGAGCTTGTCCGTCAGGCCCTGGCCCGTGATCACCGGCCAGGACGGGATGTCGTAGATGGGCTTTTCCGGATAGAGCTCCGAGCACTGGCCGCCCGGCTTGTCGAGCGTATCGATCAGGACGGCGTTGAGGCCCAGAAGGCCCAGCTCGAACACCGCGAACAGCCCCGTGGGACCGGCCCCGACGATCGCGACGTCATAACGCTGCGGCTGGGAGCGGTCTGCGGACACGGGCGGGACCTTTCGACTGGGGTCGGAAACGCGCGCGGACCATAGTTCAGCTCGTGAAATAACTCAATTCACAGAGGATAGCGGATTTTTCCGTATTTTGCTGCCCGGCAGTGAGGATATTCTGCCGATGACGGGTCGGGCGAAGGGAACGTTCTCCCCGGCAGGCAACCGTCCCGTCCGGCCGCGGCGCTCGCCGTTGACCCGAAAAGAGCAGGTTATTCTCCAAAAGCCCCTTGCGACCTCGGGAACCCGGCGGCGTCACATCTCGCCGATGACGACGTGCAGGTCCTCGATCGCCACCAGGCGCTTGCGCCCGGCCGCGTTGAGCGACTGGAGCAGTTCGTCCGCGATGATGTGGCAGAGCAGAAGCACCGAGGTGTGGTTGTCCAGCGGCGAGGGGGAGCGGGTGGCGCATTTGAGCGTCCAGGTCGCCTTCGCCTCGGCCCGGAAATACAGGTCGGTGATGATCAGCGTCCGGCACTTCAGGGTCTTCGTCAGCGCCAGGACGGACTGGATGGTGGGCACGATCCGGCGGATGGCGAAGATCACCAGGACGTCGTCCTCGTCGAGGTCCACCAGGGATTCTGCAAGCGTCTCCCCGCCGCGCGGCAGCAGCTCGGTGCCCCCGCGCGACTCGCTCACCTGCCAGCGCAGGTACTTCGCGAGAAAGTGACCGTTGCGCATGCCGATGAAGCAGACCCGTCGCGCCGTCGCGATGCCCTCCACGGCCTCCGACAGGACATCGAGGTCCAGCTCGGCGAACGTATCCTCGATGTTGCGCATGCTGGCGCTGGTATGGCGCTTCACCTGCTCGGCGATGGAGCCGACGCCCTGCTTCTCCATGAGGTAGGCCGGCGAGCCCGTTCCGCGCATGTCGCGGACGTGGCGCTTCATTTCCTCATAGGTGCGGAAGCCGATCCGCCGCACGAAACGTGTCACCGCCGCGTTGGACGTGCCCGACATCTGCGCCAGCTCCGTGGCGGAGTAGGATGCGAGCTCGCCGGGGAAGCTCAGGACCAGATCGGCGATCTGCCGGTCCGTCGGCGAGAGTTGCGCGGCGTTCTGCTGGATCAGCAGCGACAGGGATTGCGGCGACATCGGCTTTTTCGGATCCGGCTTGGCGTCTAAAAAATGTTTTACACTCTTTGCGGGTTATGAAAATGTAATTTTAGCAGGGGAGCGGCGATGGACAGGGACCTCATCGGCTACGGCGGTCGCAGGATCGACGCGGACTGGCCCGGCGGCGCCCATGTCGCGGTGCAGTTCGTGATGAACTACGAGGAGGGCGGCGAGAACTGCGTCCTCTATGGCGACGCGGCCTCGGAAGCCTTCCTGTCGGAGATCGTAGGCGCCCAGCCCTGGCCTGGCCAGCGGCACATGAACATGGAGTCGATCTACGAGTACGGCGCGCGCGCCGGCTTCTGGCGGCTCCACCGGCTGTTCACCGAGCGCGGCCTGCCCCTGACCGTCTACGGCGTCGCGAGCGCGCTGCGCACCAATCCCCCCGCCGTCCGCGCCATGCTCGACGCGGGCTGGGAGATCGCTAGCCACGGCCTGCGCTGGATCGACTACCGCGACTTCTCCCGCGAGGCGGAAGCCAAGCATATGGCGGAGGCGATCCGCATCCACACGGAGCTGACCGGCGCGCGCCCGCTCGGCTGGTATACGGGCCGCACCTCCATCCACACGATGGACCTCGTCATGGAGGACGGCGGCTTCGTCTACGCCGCCGATTCCTATGCCGACGACCTGCCCTATTACCTGCGCGGGCCCAAGGGGCCGCAACTCGTCGTGCCCTATACGCTCGACGCCAACGACATGCGCTTCGCCACGCCGCAAGGGTTCAATTCCGGCGACCAGTTCCTGGCCTACCTGAAGGACTCGCTCGACGTCCTCCTGGAGGAGGGCGCGAAGGGCGCGCCCAAGATGCTCTCGGTCGGCCTCCATTGCCGCCTCGTCGGGCGTCCGGGCCGCGCCGCCGCCCTCGCCCGCTTCCTCGACCTGTGCGCCGCCAACCCGAAGGTCTGGGTGGCGACGCGTCTCGACATCGCCCGCCATTGGCTGGAACGGCACCCGCCTTCCGCCTGAGCGGCTATCCGGCACCGCAAGCAAAGGGGAACCACACATGACACGCCGTATCGCACTCGCCGCCCTGACCGCCTTCGCCTCCCTGGCGGCCGGCGCCGCCGCCGCCCAGGACTTCCCCGCCACGAACCTGAAGGTTCAGGGCGGCTGGGCCACCGCGGGCATCTACCAGGAATACGAGGTGCCGTTCTGGAAGGAGCGGCTGCCGCGCCTGACCGGCGGCAAGGTCACCGCCGACATCACCAACCTGAACGAGATGGGCCTGCGCGGTCCGGAGGTCTTCCGTCTGATGCGCCTCGGCGTGGTGGACTTCGGCACCTCGGCCCTGGGCTACGCGGCCGGCGACGATGCCGAGAACGAGGCCCCGGACCTGGCCGGCATCGCCCTCGACATCGGCACGGCCCGCAAGGTCAACGACGCCTACAAGGCGACGCTGTCGGACCTCTACGAGAAGAAGTACGGCATCAAGCTCCTGATCCTCTATCCCGCCGAGGCCCAGGTCTTCTGGTGCAATTCCAAGATCGAGCGCCTGGCCGACCTGAAGGGCAAGAAGGTGCGCACCGGCAACCGCACGGTCGCCGATTTCGTCGAGGCCGCCGGCGGCACCACGATCACCATGCCGTTCGGCGAGGTCGTGCCCGCCCTGCAACGCGGCGTCATCGACTGCGCCGTCACCGGCACCTTCTCCGGCAATTCCGCCGGCTGGCACGAGGTGACCACGCACATGTACCCGCTCACCGTGGGCTGGAGCCCCTTCATGTACGCGGTGAACAAGCGCGCCTGGGACCGGCTGGACCCGAAGGTCCGCGACCTCATCTCCACCGAGATGGGCAAGCTGGAGAACGAGATCTGGACGGCGGCCGAGAGGCGCACCACCGAGGGCCTGAACTGCGCGGTCGGCGCGGACTGCACCTTCGGCAAGAAGGGCAAGATGACCCTCGTTCCGGTGGCCAAGGAGGACGAGCAGTCCCGCAACAAGATGGTTCAGGACGTCGTGCTCGCCCGGTTCGCCCAGCGCTGCGGCAATGCCTGCGCCAAGGCCTGGAACGCTTCGGTCGGCGCCATCGTCGGCCTCAAGGCCCCCGAGTGATCCTCTGACGTCGCGGCGGGTCCGGCGCGTCCGGGTCCGCCGCGGCTGCTCCCGCCAAGGACCAGACCCATGCTCGACACATTCCGGGGCGTCTCGCGCGTCGCGACCTGGATCGCGGGCGCAGCGCTCGTCGTCTGCTCGGTGGCCATCGCCATCGAGGTCGTGCTGCGCAAGGCCTTCAGCATCTCGCTCGGCGGCGTCGACGAGATTACCGGCTACGCGTTTGCCATCGGCGTCGCCTGGTCGCTGGCCTATACCCTGCTGGCCCGGGCCCATATCCGCATCGACATCGTCTACATGGCCCTGCCCCGGCGGCTGCGGAGCCTTCTCGACCTCCTGGCTTTGGCGAGCCTCGTCCTCGTCGTCGGGCTCCTGGTCTGGCAGGCGGGGGCCACCGCCCTCACCTCCTGGGAGCTGAAGGCCCGGTCAAATACGCCGCTCGGCACGTTCCTGTGGATCCCCCAGCTCCTGTGGGTCGCCGGCCTCGGCTTCTTCCTGACGACCGTCGCGGCCCTGGCCTCAGTCGCAATCCTCCGCCTCGCGCGCGGTGATGACCGCGGCGTGTCCGAGATCGTCGGCATCCGCACGCTGGAAGAGGAAATCCGCGACGAGACCTGAGCGCGGCCTCCCTTCTCTGTTCGTCCAGCACCCGTCCCGAGACCCGACCCATGCTTCTCTTCACCCTGATCGTGCTCGCAATCCTGGTCTGCCTCGCAATCCCGGTCGCGGCGATCATGGGGCTGCTCGGACTGTCGCTGAACGCCGTCTATTCGCCGATGCCGCTGTGGCGGGCCTTCGGCGAGGTGAGTTGGAGCGCGTCCACCGAGTACACGCTGGTGGCCATCCCGCTCTACATCCTGCTCGGCGAGATTTTCCTGCGCACCGGCATCGCCGAGAGCATGTACACGGCCCTGTCCAAATGGGTGTCCTGGCTGCCCGGCGGCCTGATGCACGCCAACATCGCCTCCTGCACGCTCTTCGCCGCCACGTCCGGCTCGAGCGTCGCCACGGCGGCGACGATCGGCACGCTGGCGCTGCCGCAGCAGCAGAAATACGGCTACAACGAGCGCCTGTTCCTGGGCTCGATCGCCGCCGGCGGCACGCTGGGCATCCTCATCCCGCCCTCCATCAACATGATCATCTACGGCGTCCTGACGAACGCCTCGATCCCGCAGCTCTACGTCGCCGCCATCCTGCCGGGCCTGATCCTGGCCGCGATCTTCGCCGCAACGATCCTGCTGCGCTCCTGGGCCTCCGGCGATTATGCCCGCGAGGTGCGCGTGCGCGCCACCTGGCCGGAGCGGATCGCCTCCCTGCGCGACCTCGTCCCGCCGCTTTTCATCTGCTTCGTGATCATCGGCTCGATCTATACGGGCCTCGCCACGCCGACGGAGTCCGCCGGGCTCGGCGTCGTCGCCGTGCTGGGACTCGCGGCCGCGCGCCGCAGCCTCACATGGTCCATGCTGAAAGCGTGCTTCGAGGGCACGATGCGCACGACCGGCATGATCATGCTGATCATCGTGTTCGCCTACCTGCTCAATTTCGTGCTCTCGGCCGTGGGCCTGACCGGCGCCGTCAATTCCTTCATGGCCAATCTGGGCCTGTCGCCCTTCGCCCTGATCCTGGCCGTCGTCGCCTTCTACCTCGTGCTCGGCTGCTTCATGGAGACGCTCTCCATGATGATCACCACGATCCCCATCGTCGCGCCCATCGTGTTCGCCGCAGGCTACGACCCGGTCTGGTTCGGCGTCGTCATGATGATCCTGGTCGAGCTCGCCATGATCACGCCGCCGATCGGCGTGAACCTCTACGTGGTGCAGGGCATCCGGCCGCGCGGAGACATCGTGGACGTCATCGCCGGCGTCATACCCTTCATCGTCGCCATGCTGGTGATGATCGCGCTGCTCATCGCCTGGCCGGGCATGACGACGCTCTTCCTCGACCGCTGATCCGCCGGAGCCGCTTTCCCATGGCAGACACCTTCGTCCTCGCCGCCGCCGGCGACATCGTCATCCGCAACCGGCTCTACGGCGACGGCGCCGTCCGCTCGCAAGGGTACGACGCGCTCATGGCGCACATGCGCAAGGCCGACCTCGTGTTCGGCTCCTGCGAGGTGCAGTTCTCGACGCGCGGCTTCCGCACCGATTCCACCATCGCCTATCTCGTGCCGCCCGATGTCGGCCGGGACCTCGGCCGCGCCGGCTACCAGCTGATGACGGTGGCGACCAACCACACCTGGGATTACGGCCCGGACGCGTTCCTCGACACCCTCGTCCACCTGCGGGAAGGCGGCGTGGAGCCCGTGGGCGGCGGGCGGACCCCGGCGGAGGCCTGGGCCCCGTCCATCCGCACCGTCAACGGCATCCGCGTCGGCATGCTGGCCGTGTCGTGCCTCGTCCCGCCCTATTACGCGGTGCTCGACGACCGGCCCGGCATCGCGGCCGTGCGGATCCGCCAGTACGCCGCGCTCGACCTCATGGGCATGATGATCGAGCCCGGCGGACCGATCAAAGTCGAAAGCATGGCGGAGGAGGAGGACGTGCGCGTCCTGGAGGACGCCATCGCCCGCCTGCGCCCCCAGGTCGACGTCCTCATCGTCTCGATCCATTGGGGCTACGGCCGCGGCACGCCGCTCGCCACCTACCAGCGGCCGCTCGCCCGGCGCGTCGTGGCGGCCGGCACCGACTTCATCCTCGGCAATCACGGCCACAGCCCCACCGCAATCGACACGATCGACGGCAAGCCGGTCATCTACAGCCTGGGCAACCACGTCGCCCAGCAGGATCGGGAGAACGCCAATGCCCGGCAGCTGGAGATCTTCGCCGACATCGATCCCTGGTCGGTGATCGCCGACATCGAGATCGCCCGCCGCGGCGTCCGCTCCATCAGCCTGCGGCCGACGCACACGCCGGCGGACGGGCTCCCCGTCCTCCTGGAGCCGGGCGATGCGGCGACGTCGATCCTGGAGCGCGTGCGCGACCTCTCCGCTCCCGGCGGCACGACGGTCACCATCGAGGGTGCGCAGGCGCGAATCGCGTTCCCGGACTAGCCTGCCGGGCCGGCTCGCCGGAGCTCTTCACGCGAACCGAGGGATGGCTGGGGCGCCAGGATTCGAACCTGGGAATGGCGGTACCAAAAACCGCTGCCTTACCGCTTGGCGACGCCCCAATGCGTGAAGCGGGCGGACCATACTGACGGTGCGGGACCGATGCAACGCCCCTCGCGCAGGCCCGCGTGACACGGCGCGCGCGAGGAATGCGAAGAACTCGGCCGGCCATGCGCGGGAAGGCTTGCGGCGCCCCTGCCGCGCGGCTATAAGCCCGGCCTGCCGGCTGCCCCGATGAGGGGCCACCAGGGTCGGCTTCGGCGTCGGAGTGTAGCGCAGCCTGGTAGCGCACCTCGTTCGGGACGAGGGGGTCGCAGGTTCAAATCCTGCCACTCCGACCAAACTTCCAGCCTCGCTCGACCGGCTCCCTGATCAGCCTGCCGCTTGCGGCTCGGCGACGCCTATTGCAGCGCATGAGGCCGCCTGGCGCCGATTTCCAGGGCCAGTTCCAGGCGCGCCATGGCGATGAAATGGGCAAGCTCCCGAAGCTCCGCGCCGAGCGCGACGTCATGGGCGCGGCCGAGCAGTTCGTTCAGGTCGTCGTAGGGGTACAGCGGCACGTCTTCAGGCGAGGCGTCGATGGCAATCATGACACGCCCTCAAAAATGGAAGACCGGTCATCGCAATATCATGTGACCGTTTCGCTTACGCACGCCGCGAGGCGGCGGATCAGATGCGCACGTCCTGCGCCCGTGTGCGCCCGCGCACCGAAACGCCGCAGCCATGCTATAGTGATGGCAACCAGATCACAGGGAGCTGACCCATGTCCATGAAGACCCTCGCCCTGGCTGCCGGTTGCGCCGCCGCCCTCTTCGCCGTCCAGGCTCCGGCATCGGCCGCCCCCGTCGCCGCCGGCCTCATCGCCGGCGACGTGGCTGCGCCCACCGAAGCCGTCCAGTACCGCCGCCATTATTACGGGCCCGGCTACGGCTATCGCTACCACCGCCGCGGCTACGATGCCGGCGCAGCCGCTGCCGCCGGCGTGGCGGGCCTGGCCGCCGGAGCCCTGATCGCAGGCGCCATCGCCAACCAGCAGCCGGCGGCCCCTGTCGTCATCGAGGACCCGGAATGGGAGGCGCGCTGCTACCGCAAGTATCGCTCCTTCGACCGCCAGACCGGTACCTATCTCGGCCGTGACGGCGTGCGCCGCTACTGCGAATGACGAGGCCCGACCGGCCGGACGCCACCCGGCGTCCGCCCAGAGCCATCGACGCCGCGCGCCTCCAGCGCGCGGCGTTGCGCTATCTGGAGCGATACGCGACCTCGTCCGAGAACCTGCGCCGCGTGCTGGAGCGGCGCATTGCGCGCACCTGCCGCCTGCGCGGCGAGGACGCTTCGGCCTTCCAGGGCCTGGCCGAGACCGTGGTGCAGGCCTGTATCCGCGCCGGGCTCGTGGACGATCGTGCCTATGCCGGGGGCCAGGTCGCCAGCCTGCGGCGCAAGGGCCTGTCCGGCCGGGCCATCCAGGCCCGGCTCGCCGCCAAGGGCCTCGATCGCGACCTGACGGGCGAAGCGCTTCAGGCGCATCCCGCAACCGACGCGGACGCCGCATGGGCCTTCGCGCGGCGCCGCCGGCTGGGGCCGTTCCGGCGCGCTGCCCGCGGCGAACACCGCGACCGGGACATGGCCGCCATGGGCCGGGCGGGATTTGCCTGGCCCCTCGCCAGGGCGGTCGTGGACGCCGCCGACGAGGACGTGCCGGAAGCCCTCAGGCTCGGCTGAGGCGTCAGGGCTTGGGCGGCGGGGGCGGCGTCTCGCGGAAGGCCCGGAAGCTCGTGTCCGGCGCGCTCGTATTGTGCCGGGAGGGCACCAGCCGGCCCGTCCAGACGTCGCTGAAGCGGCCGCCCTTGAACGCCATCACGGGCTCTTCCAGCCAGGACTTCGCATCCGGCGCCTTGGCCGCGACCCGCGAGACGTCCGCGTTGAACTCGGTGATGTACATCGACCGCAAGGCGGCGAAGGACTTGCCCTCCACCGGCTTGTCGAAGGTCACCTCCAGCACCTGCTGTTCCTGGTCGAGCTTGGCGATCTTCACCTGCGCGCTGCCGCCCGCCGTAAACTGCAGGGTAAACGTGCGGGTCGCCGGGTCGAAGGCGATCTCCTTCAGGTTGACCACCGGGCGACCGTCCATCTCCACAGGGCCGACCATGAAGGACGAGCCGTAGGCGGCCCAGCGCAGGTTGGACGGCGGCAGCGGGCGCGCCCGCCAGTAGCCGTCCGGCGGATACAGGACGAGGGTCTCGTACCCGCCCTCGCGGTCGAGCACCCAGACCTGGATCAGGTGCAGGCCGCGCTCGACCCGGTCGCCGACCCGCACCGGCACGTCGTTGGGACGCCAGAAGCCGGGGAACGTGTAACCGACGAGCCAAAGGTTCACCGACTCGTAGAACGTCACCTTGCGCGGCTGCGCGGGGAAGACCGGGTCGCCCGTCATGTCGCAATCGGTCCAGTCGGCCGCGAAGCTGTCGCGCATCAGCGAGCCGATATAGGCCGGGTGCGTCGCCTCGATGCGGAAGGAGCGCACCTTGGGCGAGGCGAACTCGATCGCGACGTTGTCCTTCTCCGCGCACAGGACCGGCTCGGACTTGTTCAGCACGTCCACCGCCACGACCGGCGGCTGCGCGCCGGGCGCGGGCGGGGCGACGGCGGCCGGCCCCTGCGCTATGGCGGGAGCGCCGGCGAGGCAAAGGACGAGGGCGAGGACGTTACGGGTCGTCAGCATGGTGGTCCCTGGAAGCGTGGGAGATCAGGATGCCGGGGTCAGCACGGCATAGACGTCGCCCGAATTGCAGGCGTGAGGCAACCGGTCGATGAGCGCGCCCATGGTCGCGGCGTCGACCGGCGTGCCGAGCACGAGCCGCTGGGTCTCGCCCATCGCGACATCGAAGCGATAAGGGCCGAGCGCGGCGAGGCGCTGCAGGCACCGGTGCGCCACGTCCCGGGAGATCGTCGTGAACTCGAAGGACAGCGCCGCGACCGGCTGCGTCAGGCCCTCGAGCACGGAATCCTCGAAGCCCTCGACGTCGACCTTCACGAAGTCGGGCACGCCGTGCTCGGCGATCAGCCGGTCGAGGGTCGTCATCGGCACCGTGACCTCGCGGTCCCAGACCTGCCCCTCCCAGCCACCCGCGCCCTGCGCGGCCGCGACGAACGCGTCCGACGCGGTGGAGACGGTAGGGTTGGCGGAATTCAGCTTCAGCGTGATCTCGCCCTCGCTCGCGCCCACGGCCTTGCGCACGAGCGTGACGTCGGCGTCGCGCCCGTGGATGAGCCCGATGACGCGCGCCGGACCCGGCTGCGGCTCGGCGGCGACGACGCGCGCGCCCAGGCGGCGGAAGGACGAGATCCGGTCGCCCACATGCGAGCCGATGTCGAAGGCGAGCGCGCCCGGGCGCAGGAACCGGGCATACAATTCGTCCATGCGCCGGTGGCGGGCGCGGTCGCCGTGATAGACGCGCACCGAGCGGGCGAGCGCGACGCCCTCCCGCAGGGCGGATGACAGGCCGGACAGAGACGCCATCACGCGGCCTGGGCGTCCGGCACGGACCTTGCCAGCGCCTCGTCGGCCGCGCCGCGCACCGCCAGGATCTCCCATGGCGTGCCGTTTTCCTCCGGAATGGCGCAGAAGCCGGAACGCACCATCAGCCGCCCCAGAGCGGGGATGGAGGTGCCGACGGCGAAGGGGATGGCGATGAGGTAGCCGAGGGTCAGCGGCAGGGCCCAGGGGAGAGCGGCGGGCGCTGCCAGGGCCAACCCGCCATTGACGGCGATGCCGAACAGGAGCTGCGGCCACAGGCCTTCGAGCGCGCTGCGCCAGGACAGGCGGTGCGCGTCGCGGGACTGGCCGTTCCAGCTGGACGAGCGGCCGAACAGAAGGCCGATCATGAAGATCGTGATGCGCAGCGTCGTCGCGGCGCCGAGGAGGAACGAGAAGACGAGCTCGGTCAGGGCCCCGGCGGCGAACTTCAGCCGTCCGCCATAGCGCGCCGCCTCGCCCTTCTTGACCAGGATGTCGAGGAAGCCGGCCAGCTTGGGCGACAGGTACATGGCCAGGAACGTCACGTAGAGCCCGATGGCCGAGGCGGCCGGGAAGGTCGCGGGATCCGCGTCCAGCGCCTTCACCGGCGCTAGCGCGATCATCAGCGTCCAGGCCGGGATGCCCAGGAACATCAGGATCGCCCATACGAGCTGGAACCGGCTCGTGGGCAGGAGGCCCGGCATGTCGAGCAGCTTCAGGTATTGCAGGTTGCCCTGGCACCAGCGCACGTCGCGGCGGGAGAAGTCCGCGATCGTCGGCGGGTTCTCCTCCCAGCTCTCGCATTCGGCCGGCCAGACGCGCACCTCGTAGCCGGCGCGGCGCATGAGCGTGGCCTCGACCTGGTCGTGCGAGAGCACGTGCCCGCCCAGCGGCGGGCCGCCGGACAGGACCGGCAAATGGCAATGGTTCGCGAAGGGCGCGATGCGCACCAGCGCGTTGTGTCCCCAGAACGGGCCGCAATCGGCCATCCACCAGGCCGAACCCATCGTGTAGGGCCGCATGCCCTGGCGCATCCCGAACTGGAAGATGCGGGCGAAAGCGCTCTCGGACGGCATGCCGACCACGAGGCTCTGGAGGATGCCCAGGCGCGGATGGGCCTGCATCATGCACGCCATAGCCACGATGGTCGGGCCGGACATCAGGCTGTCGGCGTCGAGCGGCAGCATGAACTCGTAGTCCCCGCCCCAGCGCTCGCAGAACTCGCGCACGTTGCCGGCCTTGTAGCCCTCGTTGGTCTCGCGGCGGCGATAGACGATCCGGTGCGGATGCGCGCTGTCCTGACGCCAGGCCTGCACCAGCGCCTCCTCGGCGGCGGCGACGGCCGGATCGTTGGTGTCGCTGAGGACGAAATAACTGAACGCCTCGCCATGGCCGGTGCCATCGACGCTGCGCTCCACCGTCCGCAGGCGGGCGATGGCGCGGCGCGGATCCTCGTTGCGCAGGGTCATCAGGATCGCCGTCTTCTGGCGCAGCGGGCCCTCGTCACGGGCGGCTGCGGCGAAGGGCGCGACCACGGAGTCAGAATCCTTCACCCCGTGAAGCAACCAGAAGCCGATGAGCGCGTTCCAGAATCCGAGCACCGTCCACGGAGTCCCGATGAGGAAGCACGCGAACAGCGCGACATCGACGCCGGTCCAGCCGCCGGCGCCGAGCACTTGCGCCATCCATGCGGAAAGACCGAGATATGTCGCGACGTTAAGCGCGACGGCAATCATCCGGCGGCGGCGTATTTCCGCCGTGGACTGGAGACCCGTCGGCGTCGTAAGGGCATGGACCGGGGGAACGCTCGTAACGGAACGCTGCGGATCGGCAAGGTCGGTCACGGTGCACTCTCGTTACGGGAGGTCGGACAATCCACTAGAGCGGAACGTGGTGCAATGCCAGTCCCGATGAGGATCACGGAAGAAGGCGCGAGCGGGCTCTGGTTCGTCGGGCCCCAGAAGGCCGAGATCCGGCCGACCGCGCTGCCCCAGGCCGGGCGCGAGGATGCCGTCGTGCGCACGCTGTACAGCGGCGTCAGCCGCGGCACGGAGCGGCTCGTGTTCGAGGGGCGGGTTCCCGCCTCGGAATATGAGCGCATGTCCAGTCCCATGCAGGAGGGTTCCTTTCCCTTCCCTGTGAAATACGGCTATTGCGCGGTCGGCCTCGTCGAATCCGGACCGGCGGACTGGCAGGGGGCGCGCGTCTTCGCGCTGCACCCCCATCAGGACAGGTTCGTGGCACCGGTTACGATGCTGACCCGCGTGCCGGATCACATTCCGGCCCCGCGGGCGACGCTCACCGCCAACATGGAAACCGCGCTCAACGCGCTATGGGACGCCGAATGCGGCCCGGCCGACCGCATCGTCGTCATCGGCGCGGGCGGCGTGGGGCTGCTCGTCGCGCATCTGGCGGGGCGCCTCCCCGGCGCCGACGTCACGCTCGTCGACATCGACCCCGCCCGCGAGGCGATCGCGCGGCGCCTGGGCATCGCCTTTACGACGCCCGACGCCGCGCCCGCCAACGCGGACGTCGTGTTCCACACCAGCGCCAGCCAGGAAGGCCTTGCCACCGCCATGCGCTGCGCGGGCGACGAGGCCACCATCGTTGAGATGAGCTGGTACGGGGAAGGCATGGTCGGCGCTCCGCTCGGCGGCGCGTTCCACGCGGGCCGGCTGCGCATCGTATCCTCGCAGGTCGGCCTGGTGGCGCCTTCGCGGCGCACACGCTGGTGCTTCGCGCGTCGGCGCGACGCCGCCATGGCGCTGCTGGACGATCCGCGGCTGGACGCGCTGGTCGGCGATGAGGTCGATTTCTTCGACCTGCCCGCCCTGCTGCCCGACATCCTCTCGGGCAGCGCCCGGGGCCTGCCCCCGGTCGTGCGTTACGAATAGCCCCTTCAAGCCAGAACAGAACGGACGAGCGCCATGTACGCAGTCGAGGTGCGCGATCACATCATGATCGCCCATAGCTTCCGGGGTGATCTCTTCGGCCCCGCCCAGAAGCTCCACGGCGCCACCTTCGTGGTGGACGTCGCCTTCTTCCGGGACGAGCTGGGCCCCGAGGGCGTGGTCGTCGACATCGGCCGCGCCCACGAGGCGCTGAAGGCGACGCTCGGCCCGCTGAACTACCGCAACCTCGACGAGGTGCCGGACTTCGCGGGCAAGAACACGACGACCGAATTCCTGTGCCGCCACATCTTCGATGCAATGGCCGCCTCGGCGAAGGCCGGCGAACTCGGCTCCGGCTCGGACGGCGTCACCCGCATCCGGGTGCTGCTCCACGAATCCCACGTCGCCCGCGCCTGGTTCGAGGGCGCGGTGGCGTGACGCGCCTCGCCTTCGCGATCCCGGGCGACATCGACACGCCGACCGGCGGCTATGCCTATGACCGCCGTGTGCTGGCAGCCCTGTCCGCCCACGGCGTGGACGCCGTGCACCTGCCCTTGCCGGGCGGATTTCCGGCCGCCGACGCCGAAACGATCGAACGGAGCGCGCGCCTCCTGCGCGCCGTGCCCGCCGATACCGTTCTGATCGTGGACGGGCTGGCGGCCGGCGCAATGCCGCCCGATGCCTTCGCGGACCTTGCCGCGCCGTTCGTGTTCCTGTGCCACCACCCGCTGGGCCTGGAGGCCGGACTGCCTGCGGCCGAGGCCAGGAGGCTAATCGAGAACGAGCGGGCGGTCCTCGCCAAGGCCGCCGCCATCATCGTTACCAGCCCCGCCACGGGCCGTCTGCTCGCCCGCGACTTCGCGGTCGACGAGGCGCGGATCCACGTCGCCGAGCCGGGCACCGACCCGGCGCCGCGCGCGCCCGCCGACAATGCCCATCCGCGGCTGCTGGCCGTCGGCTCCCTGGTGCCGCGCAAGGGCTACGCCGTGCTGGTCGAGGCGCTGGCGGAGCTGGCGGACCTGCCCTGGAGCCTGACCATCGTGGGTGCCGAGCGGGCGCCGGGCCACCGGGCGGAGCTCGATGCGGCCATCGCGAAGGCCGGTCTGTCGGACCGCATCGCCTTTGCCGGAACGCTGGACGAGCCCGCGCTCCACGCCGCCTATGCGGCGGCCGATCTCTTCGTCATGCCCTCTCTGTTCGAGGGCTTCGGCATGGTTCTCACCGAGGCGCTGGCCCGCGGCCTGCCGATCGTCGCCACGACCGGCGGCGCGGCCGCCGAGACCGTGCCCGAGGCGGCGGCGCTGAAGGTTCCTCCGGGTCATACCCCGACCCTGGCCGCCGCCCTGCGGCGCGCCATATGCGACCCGACCCTGCGCCGGCGGCTCGCCGACGCCGCATGGGCCGCCGCCGCCTTCCTGCCGCGCTGGGAGGATACGGCGGCGCGCATTGCCGCCACCGTCCGGGCCGTCGCGAAGGAACAGCACCGATGAGCTTCAGCGCCGAATGGCTCTCCCTCCGCGAGGGCGTCGACCACCGCGCCCGCAACCCCGAGGTCCTGGCGGCCGCCGCCGCGTTCCTGAAGGACCGGGAGACCGTGAGGATCGTCGACCTGGGCTGCGGCACGGGCTCGAACCTGCGGGGCGCCGCGGAAGCCTTCGGGCCGCGCCAGAGCTGGCGGCTGGTGGACTACGATCCCGCGCTGCTGGAAGCGGCGCGGCGGGAACTCGCCCGCTGGGCGGACGAGGCCGAGCCGGACGGCGATCGCCTGACGCTCGTGAAGGGCGGTCGCCGGATCAGCGTGGATTTCCTCCAGGCGGACCTGTCCGACGGCGCCGAGGGCGTCATCGCCGACGGGCCGGACCTCGTGACGGCCGCCGCCCTGTTCGATCTCATGTCGCCGGCCTGGATCGGGCGCTTCGTCGCCGGCCTCGCCGGTCGCAACCTCGCCTTCTACACCGTGCTGACCTATGACGGCCGCGACGCGTGGATCCCGCCGCACCCGCTGGACGATGCGGTCAACGCGGCGTTCTGCGCCCATCAGCGCACCGACAAGGGCTTCGGCCCGGCGGCCGGACCGGCCGCGGCCGAGACGCTGGCGAGGACATTCGACTATGCCGGATACGAGGTCGTCACCGGGGACAGCCCGTGGCGTCTGGGGCCGAAGGATGCGGCCCTCACCCGCGAGCTGATCGCGGGCATCGTCAACGCGGCGTCCGAGACCGGAATGGTCCCGCCGGACGAGCTCGAGGCCTGGCATGCGGCGCGGCGCGGCGTTCAGGGCGAGGTCGGCCACCTGGACATCTTCGCGCGTCCCCGCTGACCGGGGCTCAGTCCCGCCCCGGCAGCATGCGCTGGAAGACCCCGTCCCGCTGGACGATGGCGTGCATGAGCGCGCCGCCCACATGGGCGACAAGGATGCCCGCCATGGCGAAGACGGCGATGCCGTGGACGGCGAGCACGACCTTGCCTGTCTCCATGCCGCCCGGCAGCGCGATCGGCACCGTGATCGTGTTGAACAGCTTGACCGGCGAGCAGCACATCGACGTGCCGATAAACCCCAGGACCGGCACGGCGACGATCAGCACGTAGAGCGCGGCATGCGACAGGTTGGCGGCGGCGCGCTGCCATCCGGGCATGCCGGCCGGCAGGGGCGGCGCCCCCCGCGCCACGCGCACGGCGACCCGGATGACCGCCAGGACGAAGACCGTCATGCCGACGGACTTGTGCAGCTCGTAGACCCAGTTCCGGTCCGGCCCCTCCGGCAGGCCGACCATGGTGAAGCCCATCGGGATCATGCCCAGGATCAGCACGGCCATCAGCCAGTGCAGCCATTTCTGTGCGGCCGAATAGCCGGCCGGCGGGCCGGGTTGCTGCTGCGTCATGGATCGTCCTCCCCGTTTGCCGGCCATCATCGGGGAAAGTCGTGCTGGCGGAAAGACGCCTCCTGCCTCCGGTTCACAAACTGGAGAGACGCGCGACGGCCGCACTGGCGAAGCGGCTGCACCCGCCCCATGTCGTCAGCGTTCCGGAGAACGCGTTCGCGCGGTCGGAACGGAACAGAAGCGGGGCGGCTTCCGTTGATCCGCATCGCTCCGCAAAGCGTAAAAGGCAGAAGACGACAGCACGAACCGTCCCCGAAATCGCCGGTGCCGTTGCGTATGATGCGTGCTATATGCACTCGCCTTGTGCAGCGACCCTCCCCCCGGACGATTGCGACGGCTTCGACAACGTAACCTACAGAGGGACCGTGCTCCGGTCCCACGCGAGGCACCGATGAGCGACATGCGTACAAGGCTCGATGTGTTGTTCGGAAGCGAGATCGCCGCGGTCGAACGGGCGATGTCGGAATTCCGCGCGGGCCGCCCGGTGATCGTGGCCGAACGCGACGACCTCATCCTGGCGCTCGGCGTCGAGGCGCTGGACGACGAGATCGCGGCCCGGCTCGAGCCGCTCGCCGGCGGCCGCGCGCGCCTCCTGCTTCCCGCGGCGCGCCTGCGCCGCCTCGGCCTGGAGCGGACGGCGCCCGGCGCCTTCGCGCTTCCCTCCATCGACGTGGACCGCATCGCCGGCCTCGCGCTCAAGATCGACTCCCGCTACGACGCGCCCGTGAGCAGCGTGACCCCGCTCGACGAAGCTGCGCTGGAGCTCGCGGCCCTGTCGCTGGTCCTGCCGGGCATCGTCGCGATGCCGGTGGATGCCGCCATCGCCGCCACCGCCAATCTGGTGCGGGTGGATGCGGCCGACGTGCGCGCCTTCCGCCGCCGCAACGTCACCGACCTGAAGATCGTCAGCCGCGCCCCGGTGCCGCTGGAAGGCGCTCCCGAGACCGAGTTCGTCGTATTCCGCGGCGGCGAAGGCATGCGCGACCAGGTTGCGATCCTCGTCGGCCGTCCGGACCTGTCCCGGCCGGTCGATGTCAGGCTGCATTCCGCCTGCCTGACCGGGGACCTGTTCGGCAGCCTCAAATGCGATTGCGGCGACCAGCTGCGCGACACGGTGCGGTTGATGGCCCAGAACCAGGGCGGCATCCTGCTCTATCTGGACCAGGAAGGCCGCGGCAACGGCATCTCCAACAAGATGAAGGCCTATGCGCTGCAGTCGCAGGGCTGGGACACCTACGATGCCGACGAGGTGCTCGGTTTCGGCCTCGACCAGCGCCGCTTCGACTTCGCCGCGCGGATGCTCACCCTGCTCGGCGTCAAGGCCGTGCGGCTGATGACCAACAACCCGCTCAAGCTCGCGGCCATGCGCGAGGCGGGCCTCGATGTCGCCGCCGAGGCGCGCGTCCTGGGTCGCCCGACGTCGGAAAACATCAGCTACCTCGCCTCCAAGCGTGATCGCGCCGGCCATATGATTGATTTCGACGCGCTGGCCGCGCGCAACCGGATCAACGACTGACGCTGTGACCGGCCCGGCCATGCCCGTCCCCGCCACCGGCGTGGCGGCATGGCCGCTATGGAGGACCCTCGCGATCGTTCTCGCGGGGTGGGTCGCGCTATGCTGGCCCTGGCTGTCGGGATCGGTCGTGATCCCGTGGGACGCCCAGGCCCATTTCCTGCCCCAGCTCCAGTTCCTCGCCGACTGCATCCGCCGCGGCGAATGGCCGTTCTGGAACCCTTACGTCTTTGCCGGCCACCCCCAGATCGCCGATCCGCAATCTCTGATCTTTTCGCCGCCGTTCCTGCTCATGGCCGCGCTGAACCCGTCGCCCGGCCCCAGGGCGCTCGATGCCGTCGTGCTGGCGAGCCTGCTCATGGGGGCTTGCGGCATCATCGCCCTGTTCCGCGACCGGGACTGGCACCCGGCGGGCGCGGTCCTGGCCGCGCTGGTCTTCGTGTTCGGCGCCTCGGCATCCTGGCGCGTCCAGCATGTCGGGCAGGTCATGAGCATCGCCTGGCTGCCGGTCGCATGGTGGTTGCTCGATCGGGCCCTTGAGCGCCGCTCCACGGCCTTCGGCCTCGCCGCCGGCATCGTCGCGGGCTTCATGGTCCTCGGCCGGGACCAGGTCGCCTTTCTGGGGGTGCTGTTCCTTATCGCCGTCACGATCCGGCACTGGGTGGTCGCCGGCCGGCACGGCGTGTGGCGGTCTCTGGCGCCTCTGGCGGCGGGCCTGGCGGGCGGCCTTGCCGTCGCCGCCATTCCCATCGTGATGACGATCCTGCTCCAGGGCGATTCCAATCGCGTCGCCATCGACCTGGAAGGCGCCGGGAAGGGGTCGCTTCATCCGGCCTCGCTGATCACCGCCGCCGTCCCCCGTCTCTTCGGCACCGCTGGCCCGCTGGAGCAGTTCTGGGGTCCGCCGAGCCCCACCTGGGGGCCGGTCGACCTCTATCTCGCGCGTAATATGGGCCACGTCTATGTGGGCGCCCTCCCCCTCGTGCTGATCCTCGGCCTCGCCTGGCGGCGCGGCGCCATGACGGGAGCGGTCATCCGCTTCGTCGCGGCGGCGTCGGTCGCCGTCCTGCTCTATGCCCTGGGGCGATACACGCCGTTCTTCGAGTTCGCCTTCTCCCTTGTCCCCGGCGTGTCGCTCTACCGGCGGCCCGCCGACGCCACGTTCCTGCTCGGCCCCCTGGCCGGCATCGTGGCGGGCTACCTGCTGCACCGGGCGCTCGGAACAGGCTTCGACCGACGCGCGGCGCTGGCGGCGGCGGCCGGGCTCGGCGCGTGCCTCGCCATCGCGCTCGCCATCGCCGGCGCCAAGGGGCGGACGGGATACGCCGCCTGGCCGCTCGTTGAGGCCGCCGCGTGGGGCCTTGCCGCACTGGCCGTGCTGGCGGTCGCCGTGCGCGTCGAGCGCCGCGCGGGAGCACTGGCCGTAGCGGCGCTGATCGGGCTCTTCGTCACGGCGGACCTTGCCCGCAACAACGGGCCGAGTGAATCCACCGCGCTGCCGCTCCAGACCTACGACGTCCTGCGGCCGGATACCGCCGACCCGACCATCGCCTATCTGCGCGGCCGCGTCGCGGAGACCGCCGCAGGCGGACGCCGCGACCGCGTGGAACTGGCCGGGATCGACTTCCACTGGCCCAATGCCAGCATGGTCCACCGGCTGGACAACACGCTCGGCTACAATCCCGTGCGGCTCGCCTGGTACAGCCAGGCGACCGGCGCGGGCGACCATGTGGCCCTGCCCGACCAGCGCACCTTCTCGCCCCTGATGCCCGCCTACCGGTCGCTCCTTGCCGACATGCTCGGCCTGAGGTTCATCGCCACCGGCGTGCCCATCGCCGAGATCGACCGGCATGCCGAGCCCTCGGCGCTGCCGCTGGTCCTCCGCACGGACAAGGCCTTCATCTACGAGAACCCGGCCGCCCTGCCGCGCGTCCTGTTCGTGCCGAGCGCGACGCAGACCGACTTCGCGGCGATCCTCGCCACCGGCCGCTGGCCGGACGGCTTCGATCCCCGGCGCACGGTGCTGGTGGAGGGCAAGCCCGGCCCGTCCGGCGCGGAGGGCACGGCCCGGATCCTGCGCTACGGCACCACGGAAGTCCTCGTCGAAGCCAGGTCCACCGCCGGCGGCTACGTGGTGCTCGCCGATGCCTGGCATCCGTGGTGGCGCGCGGAGATCGACGGCCGGGAGGTCCCGCTGCTGCGCGCGAACGTCATCTTCCGCGCGGTCGAGGTCCCGCCGGGTGCTGCCCGCGTCCGCTTCGTCTTCCGCCCGCTGGAAGGCATGGTGGCGGAACTGCGATCCAAGCTGGCGCGCTGATCGCCCCCCGGCGAAGACTTCGGCGAACCCGGCATGCGTTGGTGATGTGTTTGCAGGGTGGACCCGGTCTGCCTCAGGCGAGCCCCACCATCGTCGCGACGATGGCCGGGGCATGGTCGCCGGCGGCGCGGGCCAGCGCGTCCGGCCTGAGCGACGCCGTCTCCAGCAGCTCGTCCCGATGGATGCCGCCGGCGATGAAGACCGCGCCGACGCCGAAACCGGCTGCGCCGGCGACATCGGTCCGGATGGAGTCACCGATGGCGACGACGCGTTCCCGGCCGACGGGCACGCCGCGGGCCGCTTCGGCGATGGCCAGCGCCCGCTCGTAGATCGGGCGATGGGGCTTGCCGGCCCAGAACACCGCGCCGCCCATCTCCTCGTACATCTGCGCCAGCGCGCCGGCGCAGGGAAGCAGGCGTTCCCCGACATGGACCACGAGATCGGGATTGGCGCAGATCAGCGGCAGCCCGCGCGCCACGCCGCGCGCCAGGACAGGCCGGTATTCTTCCGGGGTCTCGTTGAAATAGTCGCGCAGGGCGGTCGCGATGACGGCTTCCGCGTCCTCGATGCCCACCTGCTCAACATCGATCCCCGCGAAGATCCCGAAATCGTCGCCGTTGCCCGTGTGGAAGGCCCGGCGGATGCCCCGCTCCACGATCTCGCGCCGGGTCAGGTCGCCGGAGGTCACGATCCCGTCCCAGGCCCGCGGCAGCCCGCTGTCCAGCAGCATGGCCTCGACATCCGGCGAGACCGAGGGCGAATTGGAGATCAGCGTCACGCGCCCGCCGCGCGCGCGGAACCGGCGTAGCGCCTCCGCCGCCTCGGGAACCGGCCCGAGCCCGTCATAGACCACGCCCCAGACGTCGCAGAGCACGACGTCGTAGGGCGCGAGGACGGCATCGGCGGAGGTCGCGAGCGGCAGCATGACAGCCCTTCGGACAAGCGAACGCCGCGGCGCGGGAAGCGCCGCGGCGTCCGGTGGATCGGAAATGGATCAGGCGTCGGAACGGTCGACGAGGCGCATGACCTGCGGGACAAGAAGCGCGCCAAGCGCGTTCTTCACCACCGAGCCGGCGAGGAAGGGCAGCACGCCGACGACCCAGGCCTTCGTGGCGCCGAGGCCCAAGCCGAAGCCGAGCCACGCCCAGCCCATGGCGAGGATGACCACATGGCCGACAGCCATGGCCGCGAAGAGCCGCACGATGGAGCGGTCCCAGCCGCGCTCGGCGAGCCAGCCGACGATGAAGGCGGCGACGACGAAGCCCGCGAGGAAGCCGCCGGTGCCGCCCAGCATGTAGGCTGGCCCTGCGCCCACGCCGGCGAAGACCGGCAGGCCCATCATGCCCTCGGCGAGATAGGCGAGCACCGTCGCCGAGCCGAGCTTCCAGCCATAGGCGGCGCCGATCATGAGAACGACCAGGGTCTGCATGGTCATGGGCACGAGCGGCAGCGGCACCTGAACCTTGGCGGAAATCGCCAGGAGCGCCGTGCCGGCGAGCACGAGCAGCGCGACGCGGAGGGCCGATGCCAGCGGAGCGCCGGTGGATGGCCACAGGATGTCGGCCAGGGGCCGGAAGCGGGTGGCTGCGGGCGTCGCGCTAAGGCTCATGAGCGGTATCTCCGGCTTCACAATTGCGACGCTAAGCCTCTATAGCCTCCCGTCAGGCTGTCAACCGGTCGCTGCCGCCCTTCCCCCATGCGGCCCGTCCCATGCGCGGCGGGCGCGAGCCCTCACCCCGGACGTCGTCCGGGCGTCCGGAGCGGAGTTTCATGTCCGACGATCCCGTCTTCGATCGCGCCCTGCCGGGCCAGCCAGGCGAGATCGTCGCCCTGAGCCCGCTCGTGCGGCGCATCGTGGCCGACAATGGCGGCCCGTTCACCTTCACCGGCACCTGCACCTATATCGTCGGCCACGGCGAGGTGGCCGTCATCGATCCCGGCCCCGACGATCCGGCCCATATCGAAGCCGTCGCCGGTGCGCTGGCGAACGAGCGCGTCCGCGCCATCCTCGTGACGCATACCCATCGCGACCATTCGCCGGGAGCGCCCTTACTGGCCGCGCTGACCGGGGCGCCCGTCGTCGGCTGCCCGCCGCACAGGGCGGCAAGGGAGCTGGCCGAGGGCGAGCTCAACGTCCTCGACGCCAGCGCCGACCGGGACTACGCGCCCGACAGGATCCTCGCCGAGGGCGACGTGGTCTCCGGGCCTGGCTGGACCCTCACCGCCGTGGAAACGCCTGGCCACACGATGAACCATCTCGCCTTCGCGCTCGCCGAGGAGGAGACGCTGTTCTCGGGCGACCATGTCATGGCCTGGTCCACCTCCATCGTGGCGCCGCCGGACGGCGCCATGGGCCCCTACATGGCCTCGCTGGAGAAGCTGAAGGGGCGTAGCGAGACGATCTACTGGCCGGGCCATGGCGGCGCCGTGCGCGAGCCGGCCCGCTTCGTGCGCGCGCTGCTCCAGCATCGCCGCCAGCGCGAGGCCGCGATCCTGCGCCGGCTGGAGGCCGGAGACCGCGCGATCCCCGCCATCGTGGCCCATGTCTACGAAGGGATCGCCCCGATCCTGACGGGCGCGGCCGCGCTCTCCGTGCTGGCGCATCTGGAGGACCTGGTCGATCGGGACCTCGTGCGCTGCGACGCGGCGCCGACGCTCGAGGCCTTGTACCGGCCGGCGGGCGGCTGATCAGCGGGCCAGCGCCTCGGCGGCGATGGCGTCCACCAGCTTGCGGATGCGGTCGGCATTGGCCCCCAGGTCGTGGCCGCCGAGGCGCGACGCGGACCGGATGTCCACCCGCGACCCTTCCGCCCGCGGCCGGATGCGGACGGTGACGTCGTCGGCGAACTTGAGCACGGCGGTCCGGTCGACCGCCTCGATCCGGCCGTTGCCGGTCCGGCCGCCGGGTGGCACGACCTCGATGATCGTCATGCCGCGGGCAAGCATGGCGTCGCGCACCGCCTCCATCGCCTCCGCCGGGTCGAGATCGAGGAAGACCGGCGCGATGCCGGGATAGGCCTCGCGCTGCGCCGCCCGCGCCGCGGGCCCGGGATCGGGCGGCACGTAGCCCTTGCGCATGGCCAGCGCCGCCTGGGACCGCGAGAACGGCGGCGGGTCGACCACGTCGGTCGTCACGTCGCGGATGAAGGGCAGCGTCGCCCCGCGCGCGAGCAGGAAGGTCGGCATGGCCAGGATCGCGACGGCGATGGCAAAGCCCAGCCCGGCGCGCCCGACGCCGCGGCGGCCATGGCGCCAGACCGACGCGAATCCGAGGATCGCCAGCAGCAGGGCGAGGGCCGCGATGCCGAAGGAGAACAGGACGAGGACGAGCCCGGTCGCGGGCTCGACCCGTTCCTGGCGCACGATGAGGATCGAGAGCCCGGCCACGGCCAGCGCGAACCACGCGAGCCGGCGGCTCCACGTGGCGGATCGCGAATAGGGTTCCTCGATGATCAGGCGGCGCATCAGCCCTGACTACTACAGATGCCGCGCAGCGCCTGCCACTGGCTCTCGTCGAGAAGCGGGGGACCGGATGCCTCGGGGGCCAGCGCGCGCAGCCGCGCCAGCCGGTCCTGCGAGAAGGGATGGGAGCGCAAGAGGCCGTAGCGCCGGTTCTCCTCGCCCGTCAGCCGCACGAGCAGCTCGGCCATGGGAGCGGCCGGCCGGCCCAGCCCCGCCATGACGCGGCCCGCATACGCATCGGCGGCGGCTTCCGAGTCGCGGGAATAGGCGGAATCGATCAGGTGCCGGCCGATCAGGATCACGACGCCGCTGCCGGTGACGTCGCCCAGCAGCAGGCCGAACAGGAACGAGGTGCCGCCTGTCTGCAGCAGCCGCCTGAGGCCGTCGCGATGGGCGGCATGGCCGATCTCGTGGGCGAGCACACCCGCCACCTCGTCCACGCTGCGCGCGTTCCGCAGAAGGCCGTTCATCACGTAGATGCGGTCGCCGGGCAGCGCGAAGGCATTGGGGATGTCGGACGACAGGACTTCCACCGAGAGGGGACGTCCCAGCCGCGCCTGCCCCTCCAGGCGGCCCGCGAGCGTCGCGAGGGCGGCCTTGCCGGCCGCGTCGCTGCACGTCTCCGCCTGGAACACGGTCCGGATCTGGTTGTCGACTGCCGTGCCCAGATGCCGCTCCCAGGACAGCGGCACGAGCGGCGCGATCCGGTCGGCCAGCAGCGGCACGAGGAAGACGGCGGTCAATACGAGCGACACGGCGGCCGCCAGGGACCAGACCACGATGCGAAAGGAGGCCCTGCGCTCCTCGCGCACCGACCTGTCCAGCGCGGGGCACGCCCCCACGATCTGCGTGCGCAGCGCCGGCTCGACGACCTCCAGCCGCGCGGGCTGGGCGGGATCGGCCAGGGCAAGGCGCATCATGCCTGCGGGCGCGTCGATCCTGCGGATCTCGGCGAGCCGCCACGCCGCCAGCGGGCCGTCCTGCCCCTCCACATGGAGAAACCCTGCCTCGAGCCGCAAGCGCACGGCGTGGCGCCGGGCGCTGACCCCATCGACGAAGGCCGCTTCTTGCGAAGGGTCAGAAGCCGCCGACATCAAGCGCGTCCGCCAGGCCCTCGCCCAGCGCGGTCCCGGTGACCGCGGTCGCCACGACCTCGTCCAGCGCCGCCAACCCGGTGACGGTGATCGAATTCACCGAGCGCTGCCACAGGCCGCGCTCGAAGAAGACCCGGAAGATGACGCCAAAGCCCACGAGGAACGCGACATAGCCGATCGCGGCAAGCGCGAAGAGCGGAATGAAGGCGGGCGAGGCCGCCCCGTCGTCGAGCACGTCCCGCAGGCCGGGGGCGCCGACGACGATGGCTGCGACGACGGCCGCTCCGGCCAGGACCCATGCCAGCGCGCAGAGGACGGCCTTGAGATAGAGGCCGACGAAGGCGCCGCGCGGCAGGTCGCTCTGGAGCGCGACGCCGCCGAAGCGCACATGCGACAGGCGGAACCGCGTCGAGACGGCGCTGAGCAGCATCAGGCACCAGATATTGAGCAGGACGAGCGCGATGCCGGCCAGGCTGAGCGCCGCTCCCGCTCCGCTCCGGAATCCGCCGAGGCGCGCCGAGTAACCGAACAGGACGGCGCCTGCCACGGACGCGGCAATCATGCCGAGAACGACCGGGAGAAGCCGGCGGAACAGCTCTCCGCCCCGTCCGGTGAAGTCCCCCTCCAGCGTGCCGAAATGCGTGTTGCGCATCTTGTAGCGCTCCAGCGCCGCAACACGCCAGGGATAGGCGATGCCCAGGCTGAACACCGTCGCCAGGTCCCACAGGATGGCCCGCCCCGCATAGCCCCAGGCCGAGCCGCGCATGCCGAAGCGCACGCCCCGGAACAGGGTGCGCGTCGCGCGGTAGCGACGGGCACGGTAGCTGGCATATTGCGCCAGGACGTAGAGGATCAGGAACAGCGGCAGGCTGGCGAAGGCCTGCAGCGTCTCCGCATAGAGGCCGGCAAGCGCATACAGGACGTAGACCGGCACCAGAACGGCGAGCGCGATGAGGAAGCCGATCAGCAGTTCGCGCGCGGTGCCGGCATATTCGAACGCCTCCGTGCCGATGCGGGTATTGGCCCAGAGATGGCGGCGGACGCGGGTCGTCAGCCAGAACCGGTAGAAGCCGAGCGTGGGGATGAGCAGAAGGCTGCCCTTCACCAGCATGCCGAGATAGGTGCCGAGCGCGCCGGAAAAGAACATCCGGGCGGAGCCGCCGGCATCGGCCGGCGGTGCAGTCGTCTGGTCCATGAAAACGCCCCCTCGCCGATTCCCAATCGGCGGGAGGACGTTATGAAAACCGGCCCGGCCTGTCACGCATCGAGGCGCGGGAGCCAGGCGCGAGCAAGGACCCGGTCAGGCCGCCTTCGACTTGGGCTGCACCTCGGCCATGTAGTCCTCCATGAGGACTTTGGTCATGTTGCCGGGCTGGAACGTGTAGGGCCCGATCTCGGAGACCGGCGTCACCTCGGCGGCCGTGCCGGTGATGAAGCACTCGTTCATGCCTGCCAGCTCGTCCGGCATGATCCGGCGCTCCTGCACCTCGAAGCCGCGGCGCTTGGCCAGGTCGATGACCGTGCGCCGGGTGATGCCGTCCAGGAAGCAGTCGGCGATCGGGGTATGGACGATTCCGTCCTTGATGAAGAAGACGTTGGCGCCGGTGCACTCCGCCACGCGGCCCTGCCAGTCCAGCATCAGCGCGTCGGCATAGCCCTTCCGCTCCGCCGCGTGCTTGGAGATGGTGCAGATCATGTAGAGGCCCGCCGCCTTGGAATGGCACGGCGCGGTCTTGGGATCGGGCCGACGGTACTCGGCCATGTCGAGGCGGATGCCCTTCAGCCGCTGCTCCGGGTCGAAGTAGCTCGGCCATTCCCACGTCGCGATCGCCAGATGGATCGTATTGTTCTGCGCCGAGACACCCATCATCTCCGAGCCGCGCCAGGCCACCGGCCGCAGATACGCGTCGCGCTGCCCGTTCTTCTCCAGGACGAGGCGCTTGGCGGCATCGATCTCGGCGACGCTGAAGGGGATCTCGAAGTCCAGCATGGTGGCGGAGCGCTTCAGACGCTCGGAATGCTCCGTGCACTTGAAGATTTCGCCGCCATAGGCCCGCTCGCCCTCGAACACGCTCGACCCGTAATGCAGGCCGTGGGTCAGTACGTGAACGTTCGCCTCGCGCCACGGGATGAGCTTTCCGTCCATCCAGATGTAACCGTCGCGCTGGTCGAAAGGCTGGGCAGCCATTGGCGTTCTCCTTGACTAGTCCGGAACCGGCCGGAACCCCGCGGCAACAAACGTGCTCCCGAGGCCCGTTTCGGGTTTTTTCCTGTCCCGTAACGGCCTTGACGAGTAACAATCGCACTGGGATAAGTCAACATAGCTGACTTAACTCGCGCGGCCGATTTCATGAGCATTCCCGCCAATACCCGTATTTCGGAGCGCGCTCAGGCCGCCGGCCCGGCGGTCGAGCCCGATGCCGACGAGATCGACTTCGAGCTGATCGAGCTGCTGTTCTTCGCCTATCGCGACTTCGTCGGCGATCCGGACCTCATCCTGGCCGAGTACGGCTTCGGCCGCGCGCACCACCGGGTGCTTCACTTCGTCAACCGCCGTCCCGGCCTCACGATCGCCGAACTGCTCGACATCCTGCGCATCACCAAGCAGAGTCTCAACCGGGTCCTGAAGGAACTGATCGAGACCGATTTCGTCGAGCAGCGCGCGGGCCGGACCGACCGGCGCCAGCGCCTGCTCTTCCCGACGGACAAGGGACGGGAGCTCGCCATGTCGCTGGCGCGGATGCAGCATCGCCGGATCGACCGCGCCATCGCCGGCGCGGGCGCAACCGGCCGCGACGTCGCCCGGCGCTTCCTGACGGCGATGGTCGGCCCCGCCGACGGCGGAAACGAGACCCCGTGAGCGCCGCCAGGCCCGCAACACCCCCGGCGGACGACGCGCCGCACGTCCTGGTGGTCGACGACGACCGCCGGCTCCGCGACCTGCTCGCCCGCTTCCTCATGGAGAACGGCTACCGCGTGACTGTGGCGGCCGATGCGGCCGAGGCCGGCGCCAAGCTGCAGCACCTGGCTTTCGACTGCCTGGTGCTGGACGTGATGATGCCGGGAGAGAACGGCTTCGACTTCGCCCGCCGCCTGCGCGGGACGTCCGCTGTCCCCATCCTGATGCTCACCGCCCGCACCGATCCGTCGGACCGGATCACCGGGCTCGAGATCGGTGCGGACGATTACCTGCCAAAGCCCTTCGAGCCGCGCGAGCTGACCCTGCGCATCGCCAACATCATCCGCCGCAAGGGCGGAACGGGAACGCCCGCTCCCGCCCGCGACGTGGTGCGCTTCGGCCCCTATCTCTACCGCCCGGCCCGCGGGGAACTGCGCCGGGGCGAGGACCTGATCCGGCTGACCGAGCGCGAACGCGACATGCTCACCGTGCTCGCCGCCGCCGAGGGCGAGCAGGTGTCCCGGGACGCGCTGGCCGGCGGCTCGGCCGGCGATGCCAACCAGCGCACGGTCGACGTCCAGATCAACCGGCTGCGGCGCAAGATCGAGCGCGATCCCGGCAATCCGGTCTTCCTCCAGACGGTGCGCGGCGTCGGCTACCGCCTCGTGATCGATCCGTGAGGACGGCCTCGTGAAGATCGCACCGGCGCTCACCGCCGGCCCGCGCGGCTGGCTCCACCGCGTCTCCCGGGCCATGGCCGCGATCCTGCCCAAGCGGCTTTACGCACGTGCGCTGCTCATCGTCATCGCCCCGGTCGTGCTGCTGCAGTCGATCCTGCTCTACGCCTTCCTGGAGCGGCACTGGGAGCTCGTCACGCGGCGCCTGTCCTCGGCCGTGACCGCGGACATCGCGGCGCTCATCCAGGTCTGGGAGAGCTATCCCCAGGACGCACAAGGGGACCGGCTCTCCGCGATCGGCGACCTGATGGCCCTCGACGTCGACATCCTGGAGGACAGCGAGCTCCCCCCGCCGGGACCCAAGCCCTTCTTCTCCATCCTGGACCGCGTCCTGTCCGACGAGATCCGCCGGCGCGTGCGCCGCCCCTACTGGCTCGACACATTGGGCCGTTCGAACCTGATCGAGATCCGCGTCCAGCTGGACGACCGCAAGGTCATGCGGGTCCTGGCCCGGCGCAGCCTCGCCTACGCGTCCAACTCCCACATCTTCATCATGTGGATGGTGGGATCGTCGCTCGTCCTCATCGGCGTCGCCGTGGTCATCCTGCGAAACCAGATCAGGCCCATCGTGCGCCTGTCGGAGGCGGCCGAGGCGTTCGGCAAGGGCCGCGAGATCGAGTTCCGGCCCCGCGGCGCGTCGGAGGTCCGCCAGGCCGGGCGGGCCTTCATCGAGATGAAACGGCGCATCGAGCGCGCCATCGACCAGCGCACCACCATGCTGAACGGCGTCTCCCACGATCTGCGCACGATCCTGACCCGCTTTCGCCTGTCGCTCGCGCTGCAGGAGGAGGGCCCGGAGATCGACGCGCTCCGCAAGGACGTGGACGAGATGACCGCGATGCTCGAGGGCTATCTCGCCTTCGCCCGCGGCGACACGGGCGAGGCGTCCCAGGCGGTCGACATTGCAGGCCTGCTGGAGGACGTGCGCACCGATACGGCCCGCCACGGCCACACGATCGAGATCAAGGCGGAAGGCGACATGGCCGTCACCGTCCGTCCCGCCGCCATGCGCCGCCTCGTCACCAATCTCGTCACCAACGCCGTGCGCCATGCGCCCAATGTCGAGATTACCGCGCGGCGGGACGGACGCTGGCTGTCGGTGATCGTGGACGATGACGGGCCCGGCATCCCGCCCGACCAGCGCGAGGAGGTGTTCAAGCCCTTCGTGCGGCTGGACGAGGCGCGTAACATCGACGAGGGCGGCTCGGGCCTTGGCCTGGCCATCGCCCGCGACATCGCCCGTTCCCACGGGGGCGACGTGACGCTGACCGACAGCCCGCTCGGGGGCCTGCGCGCGGTGCTGCGCGTGCCGGTCTAGGCGCCGGCCCGCCGCACGGGCCGCGTCACCCGGCTGGCGATGATCTTGTCGATGCGCGAGCCGTCGAGGTCCACCACCTCGAAGCGCCAGCCGCCGGCGTCGAAGGTCTCGCCCGCCTGCGGCAGGGCCTTGGCGACCGAGAGGATGAAGCCCGCCAGCGTGTGGTAGTCGCGCTCGGCCGGCAGCCGGATGCCCAGAAGGTCGGCCATCTCGTCCGCCGGCATCGAGCCGTTGAGGAGGTACGACCCGTCGGCGCGCTTGATCGCGTCCGGTTCTTCGGTCGCCTCGCTGCGGAACGTGCCGGCAATGGCCTCCAGGATGTCGGACGGCGTGACGATGCCCTCGAAATGCCCGTACTCGTCGTGGACGATGACCATGGGCACCGACGATTCCTTGAGCCGCTCGAGCACGACGAGGGCGCCCACCGTATCCAGCACCGAGGAGACCGGCTGGATCAGCTTGCGGATGTCGAGCGTCCGCTTGGACAGGAGCGTGTCGAGCACGTCCTTGATCGCGACGACGCCGAGCACGTTCTCGTCCTCGCCGTCCATCACCGGCAGGCGCGAATGCGGGCTCTCCAGGATCGTCGAGCGGATGCGGTCCGCGGGCTCGCGCACGTCGATCCAGTAGACGTCCCGGCGCGGCGTCATGAGGCCGCGCACGTTGCGGTCGGCGAACCGCATGATGCCGGCGATCATCTGCCGCTCCTGCGGCTCCAGCACGCCGGCGCTCTCGGCCTCCGCCACGAGCGACCGGATCTCCTCGTCGGTGACGCCGCTCTCCCGGTCGCCCGCCAGGCCGAGGAGCCGCAGCACGAGCGCCTGCGACCCGCTGAGCAGCCAGACCAGCGGCGCGGCGACCGCGGCCACCATGCGCATGGCGGGTGCCACCATCGCCGCGACCCGCTCGGGATTGCGCAGCGCGATCTGCTTGGGGACGAGTTCGCCCACGATCAGGGACAGGTAGGTGATGGCGCCGACGACGACCGCGAAAGCGATGGGTTCGGCGGTCCGCTCCGTCAGGCCGAAGCCCTGGAGCCAGAGCGCGAAGCGCGAGGCCAGCGTCGCGCCGGAGAAGGCGCCCGCCACCACGCCCACCAGCGTGATGCCGATCTGCACCGAGGAGAGGAAGCGGCCGGGCTCGGCGGCGAGATCGAGGGCGGCCTGCGCGCCGCGCTTTCCCGCATCCGCCATGGCCTTCAGGCGCGCCGGCCGCGCCGACACGACGGCGAGCTCCGACATGGCGAGCAGGCCGTTGATCACGACCAGGGCCACCACCACGAAAAGTTCGACACCCAGCATGAAGCTCTAACGACCTCGATCCCCGCGACGCCCTCTGGCGAGCGCGGCCAGCACCCGGCTGCGTTCAGTACATCCGCCCGCCATTCGGCACCGGAAAATCGGGCGTCAGCAGCACGACCTCGCCGTCGGCACCCGGCAGGCCGAGCGTCAGCACCTCGGACATGATGGGGCCGATCTGGCGCGGAGGGAAGTTCACCACGGCCAGAACCTGACGGCCGACCAGATCGCCCGGCGCGTAATGGCGCGTGATCTGCGCGGACGACTTCTTCACGCCGAGCGTGTCCCCGAAATCGATCGTCAGCTTGATCGCGGGCTTGCGCGCCTCGGGGAACGGCTCGGCGGTGAGGATCGTCCCGACGCGGATGTCCACCTTCAGGAAATCCTCGAAGGCGACGGGTTGCGACAGGGCGGCGCGGGTGGTCACGGCATCGGCCCTAGATCATCGCCGCGGGATCGTTGCCGCCTGCCCGCGCATAAACCGGCATGTCGTCTGGCGCGGTGTAGCGCCCGTCGTCGGGACGGCGGCGCTCGGTGCGGCGGCGCGACGAGCGGCGGCCTCCCGCGAGTGCCGACAGCGCGTTCACGAAGGGAGACGCCAGCCGCCGCACGTCGTCGGCGCGCTTCAGGATCGTCTCGCCCCGGCGAAGCTCCTGATCGAGCCTGGCCATCGTGCGGGCCAGCCCGGGATCCTCGTCCTCGAACCAGGTGTGCAGCGTGCGCACGAAGGCGATGACGAGGCCCTGCACCTTGAGGGTGCCGAGGGCGTCTTCGGTCGGGATGCCGGCCGCGGCCAGCATGTACCGCTGCGAATTGAGGGCGACGCCGTTCATCGCGGCCGCCGCCGCCGGATCGCGCTCGATGGCGGGGACGATGCGCCGCAGCGCCGCCTTGTAGGGCGCCATGGCGTCGATGCGCCGCATGAGCACGTCGAACAGGCGGTCGCGGGCCACCTCGCCGGCCATGTCCTGCCCGTCGTCCTTGAGGACGGCGAGGTCGAACCGGCGCGACAGCGCCCCGAGGATGGCGCCTTTGGACGGGAAGGATGCCCGCAGGTCGGCGAGCGAGAGGCCGGCCTCACGCGCGACGTCGGCGAGTTCGATCTCGTGCCAGTCCCGGACGGCGGCGAGCGCCATCAGCGCATCCACCGCGCGGTCCCGCGGGTCCGTCCGCATTTCGGGCTTCGGGTCGGTCATGGCTGGCGCTCCTTCGCGATCTGGCCCCCCGGCCAAGATAGGCACGCCGGGCGCCTTTGGGCAGGGGCCTTCAGCCGGAAAGCTCTTCGGCCCGCCTGCGGGCGGCCGCGACCGCGCGGATCATGAGCGGGCCGAGCCCCTCCGTCCCGTCCATGAGCAAGGCCAGCGCGGCGGCCGTCGTTCCGCCGGGCGAGGTGACGTTCTCCCGCAGCCGCGAGGGCGGCAGGTCCGACCGCGCGATGAGCGCGCCGGCGCCGGACACCGTGGCGCAGGCGAGCCGCGCCGACAGGTCCGCCGGCAGTCCGGCCTCCACCCCCGCTGCGGCGAGCGCTTCGGCCATCAGGAAGACATAGGCCGGCCCCGAGCCGGACAGGGCGGTCACCGCGTCGATGAGGCTCTCTTCGCCCACCCATTCCACGATGCCCACCGCCGTGAGGAGCGCGTCGGCAAAGCCCCGCTGCGCCGCCGTCACGCCCGGGCTCGCATAGGCGCCCGTCGCGCCGAGCCCGATCGAGGCGGGCAGGTTCGGCATGGCGCGGACGAAAGACGCCGCGGCCGGAAGCCGGCTCGAAAGGTCGGCCACGGTCTTTCCCGCGAGGACCGAGACGACCAGCGAGCCGGCAACGAGCGACGCCAGAGCGGGGGCGGCCGAGTCCAGCGATTGCGGCTTGATGGCAAGGACCGTGACGTCGGCGGGGGCAGGCCGGTCGGGATTGGCGGCGATCCCGTGGCTCCCGGCGACCTTGGCGGCGTCGGCCGACAGATGCGGGTCGAGGATCGTCACGGCGGCGCCCGGGAGCCCACGCGCCAGCCAGCCTTCCAGCATCGCAAGACCCATCTTGCCCGCACCGACGAGCAGCACGGAGCGGGGCATCGCGGGGAGGTTCGCTGCATTCATCTTGTTGCGTCCTTCGCGCGCCGTCGGGCGAAGGGCGTCACGCCTCGCCGTCGGTCTCGAACAGCACGCCGTCGAGGGCCTCGCGCGGCGTCTTGCCGGCCCATAGCACGAACTGGAATGCCTGGTAGTAGCGGTCGCAGGCTTCCGTCGCCGCGTTCAGCAGCATCTCGGCCTGCTCCGGCGTCGGCTCGGCGCCACCGGCCAGCAGCAGCGCGTGGCGGAACATCACAATGTTCTCCGAGCTCCACAGGTCGAAATGGCCGACCCACATCTGCTCGTTCACGAGCGAGACCAGCTGCAGGAGCTCCGGGCGGCGGCGCTCCGGGACCTTGAGATCGAAGGCGCAGGCGACGTGCAGCGCCTCCACGTCCTCGATCCAGGTGAAGGCCACGTGGTACTGGGTCCACAGCCCGCCGACCGAGACGGACAATTCGTTGGCCCCGGCCCTGTCGAAGGTCCAGTCCAGCGCCGTCGCCAGGCGCTCGAACGCGTCCAGAGGGTGCTCGAGCCGGCCGGTCAAGTCGTCGAGATGCGGCATCAGGTCATCCTGTCGCACGCGCAGGGGCGAAGTCGCCCGTGACGCGGCCTGTCGTCGGGATCACACGCGGAACGCGACGCGGACGCTTGCACCCGGGCCGGATGGCCCGAACCGAGGCGGCGCGAACCCGCACCGCTCGAATCACCTCTTTTCCCAATGATATAGGCCAAGAGGTCCGCCGCCCACGACGTACCTCCATGGCTCGCGGATTCGGCGCAAGGCGGCAATCGCGCGCCCGCTCCTGTCCACAGCGGAAGGTCGTCAGGCCGACGGACCGCCCTGGCCGGACGGAGCCCGCTTCGCCCGCGCCTTGCCGGCGCCGGCCGCCGGATCCGCCGGGGCGGGGGCGGCGCCGATGCGGGCCTCGAGCGCCTCGATGCGCGCCTTCAGCGCCACGTTCTCCTCGCGGGCGAGGCGCGCCATCTCGCGCACGGCCTCGAAATCCTCCCGGGACACGATGTCCATGTCGGCCATCAGGCGCTCGAGCTGGCCGCGCATCACGGTCTCGGCCTCGCGGCGCACGCCCTGGGCGACGCCGGCCGCATCGGTGACCAGGCGCGCGAATTCGTCATACAGGCGGTTCGACTGGGACATGGCGGTCTCCTTGCGGCTCGTTGCGTCCATATGGACCGGCCGGCCGCCGATTGCGAGATGTCCCTTCGCGATGCGCCTTGACGCGGCGGCCGCGCTCCTGACATTCGGCGCGTGCCGCCGGAGCCGCGCCTTCATGCCCATCCTCGCCATCCCGTTCCCGCAGATCGATCCGGTCCTGTTCCAGATCGGACCGCTCGCGATCCGCTGGTACGCGCTGGCCTATGTCGCCGGCCTCATCGGAGGGTGGTTTTACGCCCGCAGGCTGGCGGCCCGCGTCGATCTCTGGGGCCCGGTCCGCCCGCCCAACGCCGCTGACCTCGACGACCTGCTCGTCTGGGCCGCGGTCGGCGTCGTGCTCGGCGGCCGCATCGGCTACGTGCTGTTTTACAACCTGGAATCCTATCTCGCCCGGCCGGCCGAGATTCTGGCGGTGTGGCACGGGGGCATGTCCTTTCACGGCGGGCTGGTGGGCGCTGCGCTCGCGGTCGTGCTGCTGGCGCGCCGGCGGGGCCTTCCCCCCCTCGCCCTGATGGACCTGGCCGCGACCGTCGCGCCCATCGGCCTCGGCCTTGGTCGCCTGGCGAACTTTATCAACGGCGAATTGTGGGGCCGCCCCGCGCCTGACCTGTCCTTCGCGGTCGTGTTCCCCAATGGCGGCCCCGTGCCGCGCCACCCGAGCCAGCTTTACGAGGCCGCGACGGAGGGGCTGCTGCTCTTCGTGGTGCTGGCGATCGTGGTCAACCGGGTCGGCTTCAGGCGGCCGGGCACCGTCGCCGGCATCTTCGCCATCGGCTATGCGCTCGCCCGCATCGGCTGCGAATTCTTCCGCGAGCCCGATTCCCAGCTCGGCTTCCTGTTCGGCACCGAAGCGGGGTTCGGCCTGACCATGGGCATGCTGCTCAGCGTGCCGCTGGTGGCTGCCGGCCTCGCCCTCATCCTTGTCGCGCGCCGCCGACCGGCGGCTGCCTGACAGGGATGGCACCCGAGCAGCCCGGAACGACCCCGCTCGCGGCGCGGATCGCGGATCTGATCCGCCTCGACGGGCCGATTGGCGTCGACCGCTACATGGCCCTGTGCCTCGGCGACCCGGCGCACGGCTACTACACGACGCGCGATCCTTTCGGCGCCGCCGGGGACTTCGTCACCGCGCCCGAGATCAGCCAGATGTTCGGCGAGCTCGTCGGCCTCTGGGCAGCGGAAGCCTGGCTGCGCATGGGATCGCCGTCGCCGGTCGTGCTGGCCGAACTCGGACCCGGCCGCGGCACGCTCATGGCGGATGCGCTGAGGGCAGCCGCCGCCCTGCCCGCGTTCCGCGACGCCGTGCGCGTCCACCTCGTCGAGACTAGCCCCGTCCTGCGCCAGATGCAGGCGCGCACGCTATCCGGCGCAGGCCCCGTCTGGCACGACGACGTGGAGGCCCTGCCCCCCGGCCCGGCCATCGTCATCGCCAACGAGTTCTTCGATGCCCTCCCCGTCCGCCAGTTCGTCATGCATGGCGGCGCCTGGCGGGAGCGGCTGGTGGGGCTGGACGCCGATGGCAGGCTTGCCTTCGGGCTCGGGGGCGTGGCCGAGCCGCTCGTCGGCAAGGCCCCGGAAGGCACCATCCGCGAAGTGCCCGTCATGGGCCTGCAGATCGCCCGGTCCCTGGCGCGGCGCTGCTGCGAGGCCGGAGGCGTGGTGCTGGCCATCGACTATGGCCATGACGGCGCGGGATACGGCGACACGCTCCAGGCCGTGCGCGCCCACGCCTTCGCCGATCCGCTGGACCGCCCGGGCGAGCAGGACCTGACCGTGCATGTGGATTTCGGCCTTCTGCGGCAGGCGGCCCTTGCCGAAGGCTGCGCCTTTCACGGCACGGCGCAGCAGGGGGACTGGCTGGCGCGGCTCGGCCTTGCGCAGAGGGCGGCGACCCTCTCCCGGAAAGCCGACGAGCGCCAGGCCGCAGCCATCGCGGCGGCCGTCGAACGCCTGAGCGGCGACGGCCCCGGCGGCATGGGGCGCATCTTCAAGGTCGGGGCCATCGCACACCCGGCATTGCCCTTGCTGCCGGGATTTGAGACCTTCGCGGCGCCTGACACCGCGTCGTCCCCGGAGCCCGCCCCATGATCGTCGAAGCGCCGGAACTCGCCACGCTGACCGGCATCCGCCACGCCTTCTTCACGCGCGAGGGCGGCGTGTCCACGGGCATCTATGCCAGCCTCAACGGCGGCACGGGCTCGAACGACGACCGCGAGGCCGTGAAGGCGAACCGGCGGCGCATGGCGGCCTATCTCAACGTGCCGCCCGAGCACCTTTTGAGCCTCCACCAGGTGCATTCGCCCGATTGCCTGATCGTCGACGCCCCCTGGCCCGGAGAGCGGCCCAAGGCGGACGCCATGGCGACAGCGACGCCCAACCTCGCCCTGGCGGTGGCCTCCGCCGATTGCGGGCCGATCCTCTTCGCGGACACCGTCGCGGGCGTTGTGGGCGCGGCCCATTCCGGCTGGAAGGGCGCCTTCACCGGCGTGATCGAGTCCACCGTGCGCGCGATGGAATCGCTGGGCTCGGACCGGGCGAACATCGTCGCCGCGCTCGGCCCCACAATCGGCCCCCACGCCTACGAGGTGGGGCAGGAATTCGTCACCCGCTTCCTGGAATCGGACGAAGGCTACGAGCGCTTCTTCCGGCCGGCTCAGCGGGAACACCACGCCTTCTTCGACCTGCCGGCCTTCATCGGGTTCCGGTTCGAGGAGGCCGGCATCGGCCGCTTCGTCGATCTTGGCCTGTGCACCTACTCGCACGAGGAGCGCTTCTTCTCGTACCGGCGGTCGGTCCATCGCGGCGAGCCCGATTACGGCCGGCTCATTTCGGCGATCGTGCTCGAGGGCTAGCGCCTTCGCCCGCGCGCCGGGCCAGGCGCGCCCGCTCCACATGCTTGGCGATGCGCAGGTAGCGATAGAAGGCAAAGTTCATCGCGGTCATGAAGCCGTAGACGCCGCGCACGAAATGCCGCCGGCCGAAATAGGCCTTCAGGAAGGCCGCCGGAAACTCCAGGAACAGCCGGATAAGGGACGGCGTCTCGCCCCGGTCCATCAGGTCCTGCGCCTGCGCGTCCGAATAGGCGTTGAGCTTGGCGAGCTGGTCGCCGAGCGAGCGGACCGACACGTGATGGATGCGGCCCTTGAGCGCCGCCACGCGCGCGCCGTCCGCCAGGACCACCCGGTCATGGACGATCGAGGCCGAATAGCGGCCTTTGTCGCTGCGATAGAGCCGGACTGGCGAGAGCGTGTAGGCCAGCGGATGGGGCGCATCCTCGCCGGGGAAGACCTCGGTGATGGGGATGGAATAGGCGTCGGCCTTCGGCTCTCCGGCGGCGAAGACGGCCTCGATTTCCGCCCGCAGCGCCGGCGAGACGATCTCGTCGGCATCGAGGTTCAGCAGCCAGACGTTGCGGCACTGCTCCTCGGCGAACCGCTTCTGCGGCCCGTAGCCGGGCCAGGCGTTCTGGACGACCCGGACGCCGAAGGACGCCGCGACCTCCCGCGTACCGTCGCGCGAGCCTGAATCGACCAGCACGATCTCGTCCGCCAGCCCCTGGACGGCCTTCAGCGTGCGCGGCAGCCGGTCGGCCTCGTCGCAGGCGATGATGAAGATGGACAGCGGCAGGGCCAAGGGCGTCGGGTCCGGCTTGCGGGCGTCGCTGGCCATTTGCACCGCCGCAACGGGGGACGCAAGCGCCCGCCCCGGCGCGCCGCCTCAATGCGGCCACAGGCCTTTACGGAACATGACGATAGTAAATCGACGTTTAGACTTTTTTATCCTCATTTTATCTTTAACCCGGAGGGATCATTAACTTTAACGCCCGCCTGAACTATTGATATGGCGTCACCCGCCGGTGAAGGAGCCCATTCGATGCCCGTCCCCACGTCCCAGCGCCAGGGCCTGCCGCTCGCGCCCGTCGCGCTGCTCGCAGGCCTGCTCGCCGCCGGCATTGCCGGCCAGGCGCGCGCGCAAGGGTATGGCAACCAGGGCTATGCGGCCCCGGTCCAGGACTGGACCGGCCCCTATCTCGGCGCGCATGTGGGCGGCGGCGTCGGCGATGCCGGCCCGGCCAACACGTCCGGCCTCGTGGGCGGCGTGCAGGCGGGCTACAATTTCCAGACCGACCAGCTCGTGTTCGGCGCAGAGGCCGACCTGACCGCGTCCGGCATCGACCACAGCGGATTCACCCTGCGCTACCGCCAGACCTGGACCGGCACCGTGCGCGGCCGCGTCGGCTATGCCTTCGACCGCACGCTGATCTACGGCACCGCCGGCATTGCCGGGACCGGCTCCGAGTTGCGCGACGCGGTGGTCAAGTCGACCCGCACGCAGGCCGGCGTCGCGCTGGGCGCCGGCGCCGAATACAAGCTCTCGCCCAACGTCATGCTGCGCGGCGAACTGCTTCACTACAATTACGGGAACGAGACGTTCCAGACCTCCACCGGTCCGGTCACGCTCGAGCCCTCCACGAACGTCCTTCGCGGAGGCGTGAACCTGAAATTCTAGCGAAATCATGGGTTTGGCGGCGACGCCCGGTTCGTGCCGGATCGCCGCCACCTTTGAGCCACACTGGCCCATGCGGCTGTGATGGCACCGCAACAGACCAGGCGGCACCATCCGGCGTATAGCCATTGTCATCACGGACCGGGCGGCGATCGCCTCCCGGAAACAAGATCAAGGAGCATCCGATGAAGAAGACTTTGTTTGCGGGCGTTTCCGCCCTCGGCCTGCTGGCCGCCGGCACCGCGCTGGCCGCCGACCTCCCCAATCGCCGCGTGGCCCCGTCCTCGCCGGTCTATGCCGCCCCGATGTTCACCTGGACCGGCCTCTATGCCGGTGTGAACGCCGGCTACGGCTTCGGCAAGTTCACCCGCGACGGCCGTAACTTCGACGATCCGTCGGGCTTCGTCGGCGGCGGCCAGATCGGCTACAACCAGCAGTTCGGCCAGTTCGTGGCCGGCGTCGAGGCGGACCTCCAGTACGCCGACCTGACCGCCAACGGCCGCACCTTCCTGGCCCCGATCGGCTCCAAGGCCGAGCTCGACTATTTCGGCACGATCCGCGGCCGCCTCGGCGTCGCCTTCGACCGCGCGCTCGTCTACGCCACCGGCGGCTACGCCTATGGCGGCTCCACGGTGTCGATCCCGTTCGTGGGCTCGGACGACGCGTTCCACAACGGCTACACGCTGGGCGGCGGCATCGAGTATGCCTTCACCAACAACGTGACCGCCAAGGCCGAGTATCTGTACACGGACCTGGAGAACAAGAAGTTCTTCAACAACACCGTGCGCGCCGGAGCCGAGTTCTCCACGATCCGCGCGGGCGTGAACTACAAGTTCTAGTCCTCGTTTCGAAGGACGCACGGGGCGCGGCACTCCGCGCCCCGGAACTTCCAGCCCGGCGATCCGAAAGGACCGCCGGGTTTTTCATGCGATCCGGCTCAGCCCTTGAAACGCGTCTCTTCGAACGCCGGGGCGGCGGCGGCGAACCGGTCGAGCCAGACGACCAGCGCCGGATGGGTCTGCCGCCAGCTGCCCTGGAACCGCAGGTCCAGATAGCCGAGCGCGCAGGCGACCGCGATGATCCCCACATGGGGCGTTCCGGTCCAGACCGGCGGATCGGCCTCCAGCCGGGCCAGCCCGCGCGTCACCTTGCCCGCCTGCATGGCGAGCCATTTCGGCTCCTGGCGGTCGGCCTCGCGATAGCGGCCCTCATAGACCTGCAGCAGCGCCGCATCGCAGATGCCGTCGCCCAGCGCCTGGAGCGTGAGGACCGGAAACCTCGCCGGGCCCTGCGGGATCATCGTGCCGCCCCCGGCCATCGTGTCGAGATATTCGACGATGACCCGGCTGTCGTAGATCGCGGTGCCGTCGTCGAGGACGAGGGTCGGGATCTTGCCGAGCGGGTTCTGCAGCCGCAGGCTGTCGTTCTCGTCCGTCGTGTCGGCGTTGACGAGCTCGATCCGGTCCCAGACGCCGAGGAGTTTCGCCGCGATCTTGACCTTGCGGCCGAAGGGCGAGGCGGGGGACGAGCGCAGGATCGGCATGGATCGTGACCTTTTCGGAAACGGGGGTTGAGCGGCGCGCCGGATGGCGGCGCCTAAAGGGGCGTGTCAGTCGCCCGCGATCCAGTCGGCCCGCCAGGCGGCCCGGGGTCCGCGCGCGAGACGCTGGGCCAGGGCGGGCAGGAGGATAGCGGCCTCCTCCGCCAGCCGCCACGGGGGATTGACCACGACCATACCCGTGCCGTTGAGCCGGTCAGGGCCGCCATCGGCGTCCACGTTCACCTCCAGCCGCAGGACCTTGCGGATCCCGTCCGCCGCGATCGTCCGGCAGAACGCGTCAACGTCCCGAGGGTCCTTGATCGGATACCACAAGGCATAGATGCCGGTCGGCCACTTGGCCCAGGCGCGGGCGAGCGCCTCGGCCAGGTGGGTGAACTCGTCGGGCCGCTCATAAGGCGGATCGACGAGGACGAGCCCGCGCCGCTCCGGCGGCGGGATCATCGCGTTGAGCGCCGTCCAGCCGTCCAGCTCCAGCGCCTTGGCGCGCCGGTCGCGGCCGATGGCGTCCCTGAGGCGGGGCCAGTCGCGCGGATGCTTCTCGACGAGGATCGCCCGGTCCTCCCGCCGCATGCCGTGCAGCGCGATCAGGGGAGATCCGGGATAGGCCATCGGCCCGTGGACCAGCCGGACGGCCTCCACCGCTTCCCGATACGGCGACAGCAGCGCTTCGGCCTCGGCCGGCAGGCGCGCCTCCAGCCGCCCGATCCCGTCCCGCCACTCGCCGGTCTTCGTCGCCTTCTCGCTCTCAAGGTCGTAGAGCCCGATCCCGGCATGGGTGTCGATAACCCGGAAGGCGGCGGGCTTCTGGCGCAGATGGCGCAGGATCAGCGCCAGGATCGCGTGCTTGACGACATCCGCGAAGTTCCCTGCGTGATAGGCGTGGCGGTAGTTCATGGTCCCGTCGGGCCTCGCTGGAAACGGCCGGAAATTTGAATCGAATTGTCGGCAACATCTAAACAAGATGACGACATGTGGGCGCTAGCGTGCCAGGCGTTAGAAGTCGAGATCGCCGCCGGGGTCCCTTGTTCTCAACCGCCAAGCCCGTGTTCCTGCTGTTGTCTGCCGCCTATGGCCTGGGCGCGCAGCCGATGGACTCGATCCGGCCGCGCCCGCTGGACGCGCCGCTGACGGGCTTCCACCAGGATGTGACGGTGGTGGCCGGCGCCGCCGCGATGGTCGTCAAGGTCGTGGCGGACGACCTGACGAGCGGCGAGAGCGCGGTGAACCTGCCGGCGCGGCTGCTCGACACCGTGCGCCGCGAGATGCGGGCCGTCATCGAACGGCGTTGACGTCCATCGCACGCACCCGGCACGCGCCGCGGTCGACCTCCGGGCAGGTCCGGAACCCCTTCAGGTCCCGGTCCATGCAGATCCGCACTTCCGTCAGCGCGCTGCGGCGGCAGACCACGCCCATCATGTCTGCCCGCAGGCCCGGATTGGCGGCGACGAACGCCCGCTCCAGATCGATCGGGGACCACGACTGCGGACGGTCGGGCCGCTGGAAGGGCGGCGGTATGGCGACCTTCTCGCGCGCGGTGCGCACCGCGGCGAAATAGTCCGTCGGGCTGAGGCCCGAGCACGTGCCGTGCTTGCGCCACTGGTATCGCGCCAGCCCCTCGTCCGGAAAAAGGCCACGCACGCTGTCGACGGCGGCGCGGGAAGGCACCCGCCCGGCGGGCCCGCAATCGGTGGGATAGCCGCGCTCGTTCTGGGGCCAGAGGCCGTGGACGACGAAGCCGAGCCCCGCCCCGGGCGCGCACTGGTCCCGCTCCCGCCCGCCCTGCGACACGGCGCAGAAGCCCGGCGACCAGGACAGCGCGAGGACGTAGAAATCGAATGCGCCGGGAGCCCCTCCCCGCTGCTGAGCGCCGGCAGGCAGGGCGCTGAATGCGGCCAGGGCGGCAGCCAGGGCAGCGGAAAGACGTCGTCTCACGGCCGCGCGGCGCGGCAATCGGCGCCGAAGGCGTAGTTTCGGTCGAGGCCCGCGACGCACCACGTCACGCCCCAGGTCACGCCCAGCGTGCCGAGATCCTCGCCCACGGCATAGTCCACGCGGCGGACGCGGCCGTCCGACATGTGCGCCAATGCGGAGCAGAACCCGCGGGGGACGAAGTCCGGCCCCCAGGGGCGATGGGCCAGCGTGCGCACCCGGTCGAAGCCGACGATCGTCAGCGACGAGTTCCAGTAGCCCGCCTCGCGGTGGGCGAAGCGCGACTGGATGCGCGACAGCACGGACGGATCGTGGCAGCCGGGGAACGCGCCCGAGAACGGGATGATGCGCGTCTCGGCCGGGTCCGCATAGCGCAGGCTGCGCGCATCCGATCCGGTCGCCGCGAGGGCAGCGGGAACGGCCAGGATGGCGGCAAGGAGGGCGGAACGGCGCATGGTCACTCCGGCGGGCGAAGCCAAGGGAATCTCGAACGGCGAGAGGATGGGGCGCGCCCCGTGGCCGGTCAAGCGCCGGCCGGGTCCGTCACAGGCTCGCCGCGGCGCGGGCGGCCTGGTCGTAATTGCCCGACAGGGCGCGCATGCGGGCCGCGATCTCGGACATGCCCCGCTCGTCGAGGCCGAGCGACTTCACCGCCTTGATGAGCAGCGCCTCCCGCACCTCGCGGTACTTGAGGCAGGCCTTTTCCCCGGCGGGCGTGACCGTGACGACCTTTTCCTTGCCCTGGCGCCCGCTCTTCACGAGCTTCAGGCGCTCCAGCTTCTTCAGCGAGTAGTTCACCACGTGCGTGTCCTCCATGTTGAGGACGAGGCAGATGTCGGCCAGCCGCTTGGGCTTGCCGCGGTGGTTGACGTTATGGAGGATCAGTACGTCCATGTAGGACAGGTCCGGCACGCCGGCCGAAGCCATGCACCGGACCATCCAGCGGTGGAATGCGTGGCTGACCAGGATCAGCCCGAACTCGAATTCGGAGAGGGCGGGCATCGCCCCGGAGGCGAGGTGGCCCGATGAGACGATCGGGCCGAGCTCGTCCGGGGCGATAGGGTCGATCATTTGGCGTCCAGCATGGTTGACGGCAGCCAGAGCGCGATTTCGGGGAAGATCGCGATCAGCGCAACGGCGGTCATCATCAACAGGAAGAAGGGCAGCGCGTAAAGCCCGATCGAGAAGATGTTCTTACCCGTCATTCCCTGCAGGACGTAGAGGTTGAAACCGACCGGCGGCGTGATCTGCGCCATCTCGACCACGAGGACGAGATAGATGCCGAACCAGATCAGGTCGAACCCGGCGCGCTCCACCAGCGGCATGATGATCGAGGTCGTGAGCACGATCATCGAGATGCCGTCGAGGAAGCAGCCCAGCAGGATGAAGAACAGCGTCAGCGCGATGAGAAGCTGCCACTTGGTCAGGTTCATCGCCGTTATCCACTCCGCCAGGGCGCGGGGGATGCCGGTGAAGCCCATGGCGATCGTGAGGAACGCCGCGCCGGCCAGGATGAAGGCGATCATGGCCGAGGTCCGCGTCGCGCCCAGCAGCGCGTCCCGGAACCCGTCCCAGGTCAGCGTTCCCATGACGGCCGAGAGCACCAGCGCCAGGACGACGCCGACGACGGCGGCCTCGGTCGCCGAGGCCAGGCCGCCATAGATCGACCCGATGACACCGAAGATGAGGCCGATGACCGGGATGAGCCGGCCGGTGGCCTTGAAGCGGTTGCCGAAGCTCTGCGCCGGCTCGGGCGCAGGCATCCGGGACCGGTTCATCAGCGCCCAGACGATCACGAACCCCATGAACAGCGCGGCGAGCAGCATGCCGGGGATCACGCCGGCGATGAACAGGCGGGCGATCGACTGGTCGGTGGCCGCCGCGTACACGATCATGATGATCGAGGGCGGGATCATGAGTCCGATCGTTCCGGCACCCGCCAGCGTGCCGATGGCGAGCCGCTCGTCGTAGCCGCGCTTTTTCAGCTCGGGCAGCGCGATCCGGCCGATCGTGGCGCAGGTCGCCGCGGACGAGCCCGACACGGCGGCGAAGACGGTGCAGCCCGCTATGTTGACGTGGAGCAGGCGGCCCGGGAGACGCTGCAGCCAGGGCGCAAGGCCCTCGAACAGGTCTTCCGACAGCTTCGTCCGGTAGAGGATTTCGCCCATCCAGATGAACATCGGCAGGGCGGTGAGATCCCATGAGATCGAGGACTGCCAGACGGAGGTGGCGAGCACCGTGATGGGCTGCGCCGAGGAGATGGACACGAGCGCCACGTAGCCGATGACGGCAAGGGCAAGCGCGATCCACACGCCCGTCGACAGGACGACGAGCATCAGGACGATGAGGGCAAGCGAGAGGGTGACGGTATCCATCGCTCAGCCCTCCTTGCCGATGGTGATGGCGTCTTCCGACACCCGGTAGCTCGGCCGGCCGTTGCGCACGACCTCGAGGAACTCGTCGAGGAAGGCGATGGCCAGGATGATGAAGCCCACCGCCATGGCCGCCTGCGGCCAGACGAGCGGGATGCGGACCAGCCCGGTCGAGACCTCGTTGAACTTGAAGGAGTCCCACGCGAGCAGCGCCACCGCGAGGAAGAGGTAGATCGACAGGATGGCGCCGGCGGCGTGGATCGCCGCCTCGACGACCCTGCGGCGGGATTCGCCCATGGCCGACAGGGCCATCGTCACGCGGATATGCGCGCCGGCCTTGAGCGTGCCGGCCAGGGCCAGGCACGAGCCGACGGCGAGCAGGTAGCCGGCGATCTCCGGCAGCGAGAGGATGGCGAACCCGAAGGGCGGCTGGCCCGCTGCCTTCAGCAGCACGTCGATCAGGCGCGCGAAGACCTGAACGGCGACGAGCGCGGCGATGACGACGAGGGCGGCGGCCGCCAGCCAGAGCGAGGCGGCGTAAAGTCGGTTGAGGAATGGGCGCATGGCATCGCTCCGGGACCGGACAGGCCCGCGGTTGAGGTTGCACGAGCATGCGGCGCGCCGGAAGCGCGGCCGAGCCCGGTCAACAGCTAATGGTCGGCGGGATGAAAAAGAGGCCCCCCGTTGCCGGGGGGCCTCGCCGGATCACTTCCGGTAAGCCTGGAGCACCGAGGTGCCGACGGCACCGGCGGACTTCTCCCACTCTTCGGTCATGGTCTTGCCGATGTCCTGCAGGCCGGTCTTGAGGGCGGCCGGCGGGGGAGCGACGGTCAGGCCGTTCGTGGCGAGCTGGCGGGTCTTGGCCTTGGCCTCCTCCTCGGAGAAGGTCCAGCCGCGGGCCTCGGCCTGCTTGGCGGCCTCGGTCACGGCCTTCTGCTCGGCCGGGGTCAGCTTGTCGAAGGCGGCCTTGTTCACGATGACGACGTTGCGCGGCAGCCAGGCCTCGACGTCGTAATAGAACTTCAGGAAGTCCCAGACCTTGGAATCCACGCCCGTGGAGGACGACGTGATCATCGACTCGACGCGGCCGGTGGCGAAGGCGGTCGGGATGTCCGGGGCCTCGACCTGGACCGGCGTCGCGCCCGACAGCGCGGCGATGCGGCCGGTGGCGGTGTTGTAGGTGCGGAACTTCAGGCCACGGAGGTCAGCGATCGACTTGATCTCCTTGGAGGAGAACAGGCCCTGCGGCGGCCACGGAACCGAATACAGCAGGATGAGGCCTTCCTCGGCGAGGCGCTTGGACAGCGCGTCACGCTGGGCCTCGTAGAGCTTCTTGGCCTCGTCATAGCCGGTGACGAGGAAGGGCACGGAGTCGAGGCCGTAGATCGGGCTCTCGTTGGCGTGCAGCGAGATCAGGACCTCGCCGGCGGGAGCGATGCCCTGGCGGACGGAGCGCTTGATCTCGGGATGCTTGATGAGCGAACCGGCCGAGTGGACGGTGATCTTCAGGCTGCCGTTGGTCGCCTTGTCCACGTCCTTCGTGAAGTCGATGATGTTCTTCGTGTGGAAATTGCTGTCCGGATACGGGGTGGCCATATCCCACTTGGTCTGGGCGAACGCGCCCGTGCAGACGAACGTGGCCGCCGCCGTGATCGCGGCGAGTTTCGTGAACTTCGACATCGTGACCTTCTCCCTTTGAATGGAGAGACCCGCTGCCCCTCTTCGTTCGGCATCCGGGCTCCTGAGCATGACAGTACCAGTGCGCAATCTCATGTCAACAAAATGTTGACGTTTTGTCGATGAACTGATTTTGTCATGCGTGGACGGTGCGCTTCTCTCGCGGCGCATCCCCCCTAAACTCACCAGCGCAGCCGGCGCGGACAAGGCGATATCGCTCCTGCTCCGGCTGCGACTTTTTCAAGCCTGGGAGGGCGCGATGGCTTCGGCTCGTTGGGATTTCTGGATCGATCGCGGCGGCACGTTCACCGACGTGATCGGGCGGGACCCGCAGGGACGCCTGCATGCCCGCAAGATGCTGTCGGAGAACCCGGAGGCGTATCGCGACGCCGCGGTCGCCGGCATCCGCGCCCATCTCGGCCTGAAAGCCGGTGACCCCATCCCCGCCGAAACGATCGGCGACGTGCGCATGGGTACGACGGTGGCGACCAACGCGCTGCTGGAGCGCAAGGGCGACCGCACCCTCCTCGTCACGACGAAGGGTTTCCGCGACGCGCTGCGCCTGGGCTACCAGGCGCGGCCGAAGATCTTTGCGATGAACATCATCAAGCCCGACGAGCTCTATGAAAGCGTCGTCGAGGTGGACGAGCGCGTCCTGGCCGACGGCACCGTCGAGAGGGCGCCCGACCTGTCGCAGGTTCGCGCCGACCTCAAGGCCGAGTTCGACAAGGGCATCCGCGCCGTCGCCATCGCCTTCATGCACGGCTACCGCTACGAGGCGCACGAGAAGGCGGTCGCCGCCATCGCCCGCGAGGTCGGCTTCACGCAGGTGTCGGTGAGCCACGAGGTCTCGCCGCTGATCAAGCTCGTCGGCCGCGGCGACACCGCCGTCGTCGACGCCTACCTCTCCCCGATCCTGCGCCGCTACGTCGCCCAGGTATCCGAGGAACTGGACATCGCCCGCACCGGCGCGCGCCTGATGTTCATGATGTCGTCCGGCGGCCTCACCGCGGCCGAGCTGTTCCAGGGCAAGGACGCGATCCTGTCCGGCCCGGCGGGCGGCGTCGTGGGTCTGGCCGAGACCGGCCGCTCGGCGGGCTTCGACCGCGTCATCGGCTTCGATATGGGCGGCACGTCCACCGACGTCGCGCATTTCGACGGCGAGTACGAGCGGGCATTCGAGACCGAGGTCGCCGGCGTGCGCATGCGTGCCCCGATGATGCTGATCCACACGGTCGCGGCCGGCGGCGGCTCCATCCTGCACTTCGACGGCGCCCGGTTCCGCGTCGGCCCGGATTCGGCCGGCGCCAATCCCGGCCCGGCCTGCTATCGTCGCGGCGGCCCGCTCGCCGTCACCGACGCCAACGTCATGCTCGGCAAGCTCGTGCCGGACTTCTTCCCGGCGATCTTCGGCCCGGCTCAGAACGAGCCGCTGGATGCGAAGGTCGTGCGCGAGCGCTTCACGGCGCTCGCCAGGGACGTGGCCGCCAGGACCGGCGTCACCCGCACGCCGGAGGAGGTCGCCGACGGCTTCATCCAGATCGCCGTCGCCGCCATGGCCGAAGCGATCAAGAAGATCTCCGTCCAGCGCGGCTACGACATCACGCGCTACGCGCTCAACTCGTTCGGCGGCGCCGGCGGGCAGCATGCCTGCCTGGTCGCGGATGCGCTCGGCATGAAGAAGGTGCTGCTGCATCCCTTCTCCGGCCTGCTCTCGGCCTATGGCATGGGGCTCGCCGACGTGCGGGCCACCCGCCAGAAGGCGCTGGACGTGGCGCTCGATTCCCGCGGCCCCGGCGCCGTGGCCGCCCTGGGGGATCAGCTCGCCGCCGAAGCCCGCGCCGAGCTCTCCGGCCAAGGCGTCGACGAGGCCGACATCGAGGTCATCGTCCGCGCCCATGTGCGGTATGCGGGGACCGACACCGCCATCCCGGTCACCGTCGGTGCCGGCGACCGGTCCGGCGAGGCTGCCCGGCTGCGGCTGAAGGCGGCCTTCGAGGAGGCGCACCGGCGCCGCTTCGGCTTCGTCGACGACACCAAGGACCTCACGGTCGAGGCGGTGGAGGTCGAGGCCATCGGCGGCGGCGCGCGCTTCGACGAGGAGCGCTCCGCCGAGACCGCCGACGATGAGCCGAGGGCGATGCGCGACCTGCGCTTCTTCTCCGAGGGTGCCTGGCGCGAGGGCAAGGCCTATGCCCGCGAGGCGCTGAAGCCCGGCTCCCGGGTCTCCGGTCCCGCGATCATCGTGGAGCCGAACCAGACCGTCATCGTCGAGGACGGATGGGAGGCGCGCCTGACCGCGAAGGACCATCTCGTCCTGGAGCGCGTGAAGGCGCTGCCGCAGCGCTCGGCCATCGGTACCAAGGCCGATCCGGTCATGCTGGAGATCTTCAACAACCTCTTCATGTCCATCGCCGAGCAGATGGGCGTGACGCTCCAGAACACCGCCTATTCGGTGAACATCAAGGAGCGGCTGGACTTCTCCTGCGCCGTGTTCGACGCGGAAGGGAACCTCGTCGCCAACGCGCCGCACATGCCCGTCCACCTCGGCTCCATGGACAAGTCCGTGGAAACGATCATCCGGCAGAACCCGGTGATCCGCCCCGGCGACGTCTACATGCTCAACGCGCCCTATAACGGCGGCACGCACCTGCCCGACATCACGGTCTGCACGCCGGTCTTCGACGACAGCGGCGAGACGATCCTGTTCTGGGCGGCTTCCCGCGGCCACCACGCCGATATCGGCGGCATCGCGCCGGGCTCCATGTCCCCGCTGGCGACCACGATCGAGGAGGAAGGCGTCTACATCGACAACTTCAAGCTCGTCGACCAGGGCCGCTTCCGGGAGAAGGAGGTCCAGGACCTGTTGCTCGGCGGCAAGTACCCGGTCCGCAACGTGGTCCAGAACGTCAACGACCTGAAGGCGCAGATTGCCGCCAACGAGATGGGCGTGCGGGAACTGCGCAAGATGATCGCGTCCTTCGGGCTCGACGTCGTCATCGCCTATATGGGCCACGTCCAGGACAATGCGGCCGAAAGCGTTCGCCGCGTTCTCGACCGGCTGCACGACGCCGAGTTCACCTATCCGATGGACCAGGGCTGCGCGATCAAGGTGAAGATCACCGTCGACAAGGCCAAGCGCGAGGCGACCGTCGACTTCACCGGCACGTCCGAGCAGCGCCCGGACAATTTCAACGCGCCGGCCCCGGTCACGCGCGCGGCGGTGCTCTACGTCTTCCGCGTCATGGTCGACGACGAGATCCCCATGAATGCGGGCTGCCTGCGTCCCATCCGAATCGTCGTCCCCGACGGGTCGATGCTCTCGCCGCGCTATCCGGCGGCGGTCGTGGCAGGCAATGTCGAGGTCAGCCAGGCGGTGACGAACTGTCTCTTCGGCGCGCTGGGAGCCCTGTCGGCGGCCCAGGGCACGATGAACAACCTGACCTTCGGCAACGACAGCCACCAGTACTACGAGACGATCTGCTCGGGCGCTCCGGCAGGTCCCGGCTTCAGCGGCGCGGCGGGCGTGCACACGCACATGACCAATTCGCGCCTGACGGATCCGGAGATTCTCGAGACGCGCTTCCCCGTCGTGCTCGAGGACTTCCACATCCGCGCCGGGTCCGGCGGCAAGGGCAAGTGGCACGCCGGCGACGGCACCAGCCGCACCATCCGGTTCCTGGAGAAGATGGACTGCGCGATCCTGTCCGGCCACCGCAGGGTGCGCCCGTTCGGCCTGGAAGGCGGCGAGCCCGGGGAGACCGGCCGCAACCTGGTGCGGCGCAAGGACGGGCGGACGGAAGAGCTGAAGGGATGCGACCAGACCGTGCTCGATGCCGGCGAGGCCATCACCATCGTGACGCCGACGGGCGGCGGCTACGGCCGCGCCTGAGCAGGAGCCCCCGGGGGGCGGCACCGGCCGGACGAAGAACGGACAGGCGTCTCCCGCGTCCCCCGTTCCGTCCTGCCGGTGCCGGCCGGGGGCCTAGCTATCGGAGCGGTAGCGGGCCTGCAACTCCTTGCGGAACTCGTCGCGGCGTTCGTGGATCGCGGCGATGGCAAGGCCCATGGGTACGCCCAGGCCGACGAGGGCGGCCTCCGACAATTGCAGCGAGGCCTCGATCGTCTCGGGCACACAGATCGTCGCGCCCAGGCGGTAGAGCTCGGTGGCATGCTTGGCGTCGCGGGCACGGGCGACGATGGTCAGGTCAGGCCGGCTCGCCCTGGCCCGCGCGACGATCTCGTCCATCTGCCGCGATTGCGTGGTGACGATCAGCGCCCGCGCATGGCGCAGGCCCAGCCGGTCCAGGAATTCCGGACGCGAGGCGTCGCCGAAATAGACCGGCCGTCCAGCCTTGCGCGCCTGGGCGACGGCGTTGGCGTCGCGGTCGCTGGCGACGTAGGTGATGCGGTGGTCGGCCAGCATCCGGCCGATGAGCTGGCCGACCCGGCCGTAGCCCACGACGATCGCGGCGGCGCGCGTGTCGTCGGGCGGCGGCTCGGCGACCTCGGCATCCGGCGCCACCCGCGGCGCCAGGCGCGGCGCGGCCTGGGCCCCGAGCCAGGCCAGCGCGGGAATGCACACCATCGTCAGGGAGACCACCGCCAGCGTGAAATCGCCGGCGGGGCCGGACACGACGCCGAGCGACGCGGCCAGCCCCACGACGACGAAGGCGAACTCCCCGCCCGCCGCGAGGACCAGCGCCGATTCGACGGCCACCGGCAGGCTCAGCCGCATGGCCTTGGCGATGGAGAAGGTGATCAGGAACTTCAGCACCAGGAGCGCCACCACGGCGAGCGCGATATCGCCCGGGCGCCGCGCGATCGTGTTGAGGTCGACCTGCATGCCGACCGTGAGGAAGAACAGGCCGAGCAGGAGCCCCTTGAACGGCTCGATCGTCACCTGGATCGCGCGGCGATATTCCGTCTCCGCCAGCAGCAGGCCGGCCGCGAACGCGCCCAGCGCCATGGAAAGCCCGGCGGAGGCCGTCACCACCGACGTCCCCACCACGACCAGGAGTGCGGTGGCCATGAACATCTCGTTCGTGTCCGTCGCCGCGACGAACCGGAAAAGCGGCCGCAAAGCCAGCCGCCCCACCACCACGATCGTGCCGAGCACGAGAAGCGTCTGCGCAAGCGCGGTCGCCAGCCCCTGGATGACCGATCCGCCCGTATTGGCCGCCATGATCGACACCAGGAACAGGATCGGCACCACCGCGAGGTCCTGCATCAGCAGGACCGCGAACGTGGCGCGGCCCGCGGCGGTGTTGAGCCGCTTTCGCTCGGCCATGACCTCCACGACCATGGCCGTCGATGACAGGGCGACGGCGGCGCCGACGACGAAGGCGGCGGCCCCGCCGAGCCCCAGGACGTTGAGCACGACCGCGATCGCGGCCGTGGTGAGGACGACCTGCGCCAGGCCGAGCCCGAACACGAAGCGGCGCAGCGCCCAGGCCCGCTCCGGCGACAGTTCCAGGCCGATCAGGAACAGCAGGAAGACCACGCCCAGTTCTGCGATGGGCGCGAGATCGCCGGTGTTGCGGATGGTGATGAACGAGAGGAAGGGAAGGGCTTCGACGAGCCGTCCCAGGCCGTAGGGACCGAAGGCGACCCCGGTGGCGAGATAGCCCAGCACCGGGCTGACCTTCAGCCGGTACATGAGGGGCGCGACGATGCCGGCCGCGGCGAGGACGAGCAGCACGTCCTTGTACTGCCCAGGTTCGACGGGGGCGGCCATTCCACCTCGGATCTGCGGGGTTCCGCGATTCGCACTGTGTCGCGAACCGCGACCTTGCCGCAACGGGAGTTTGCGGTTTGGCTTCATCCACGGAACAACGCCACCGGCGACACGTTACAGCCCGCCAGCCCCATAGGCGGACAGAGGAGCCAAGCCCTTGCGCCACCTCACAGTGCGCCACACCACGACCTATCGCTACGCCGAGCCCGTCCGCTTCGGGCAGCACCGGCTGATGATCAGGCCGCGCGACAGCCACGATCTGCGGATGGTGAACGCCGAGATCGCATTGTCGCCGCCGGGCAATCTGCGCTGGCTGCACGACGTGTTCGGCAATTCCGTCGCGCTGGTCGATTTCGTGGCGACGGCGCCCGAGCTCACCATCGTGTCGACGCTGCACCTGGAGCGCTATGCGCTGGCCCGGCCGGATTTCGTCGTCGAGCAGGACGCCGCCCAGTACCCCTTCGTGTACTCGGCCGCCGACCGCACGGATCTCGGGCGCCTGCTGGAGCGCCACCATCCCGACCCCGGCAACAGCGTGGACGAATGGGCGCGCAGCTTCGTGCTGGAGCGGCCGACCGACACGCTCGGCCTGCTCATGCGGATGAACGCGGCGATCCGCTCCGACTTCGCCTACAACGCCCGCTACGAGGAGGGCACGCAGGCCCCGGCCTACACGCTGGAGACCCGCGCCGGGACCTGCCGCGACTTCGCCCTCCTGTTCATCGAGGCGGTCCGCAGTCTCGGCTTCGCCGCGCGCTTCGTGACGGGCTACCTTTACGATCCTGCCCTCGAGCGCCAGTCCGCGGGAGCCGGAGGCGCCGACGTGATCGGCGCGGGCGCGACCCATGCCTGGGCGGACGTCTACCTGCCGGGTCCGGGCTGGGTGGAATTCGACCCGACCAACGGCCTGGTGGCGGCCGAGAACCTGATCCGCGTGGCCGTGACCCGGGACCCGGCCCAAGCCGTGCCGGTCTCGGGGACCTATGAGGGACGCGCCGACGCCTTTCTGGGCATGGACGTGGCCGTCGAGGTGCTCTCCCGCGCCGACCCGCCGCTCTGATCCGTCTTCCCACCGGCGCACGCGCCCCTTAGGGTCTTGCCCCATGCGCAGCCTGATCCTTCTCCGCCACGCACTGGCCGAACGCCCCGCGGGTCTCGACGACCACGAACGCCCGCTCGCGGCGGCCGGCCGCGCGGATGCCGACCGCGTCGGCGCCTATCTCGCAGCCGAGCACCTCATCCCCGACTATGCGCTCGTGTCCTCCGCCCGGCGCGCCCGGGAGACGTGGAGCGCCGTCTCGGCCCATCTGGCCGAGGATGTCCCGGTGATCTCGGAGCCCGCCATCTACAATGCCGAGCCGACGACGCTCCTCGACCTCGTCCGGACGGTGGAGGACGGCACGCGCACGGTGCTGATGGTCGGGCACAATCCGGGCTTCCAGGAGCTTGCGGCCATGCTCGTCGGCCACGGCGACCGCTATGCCTTCGCCCGCCTCGGCCAAGGCCTGCCTACGAGCGGCCTCGTGGTGCTGGACTTCACCGGCGATGCCTGGGCGGACGCCGCGCCCCGCGCCGCCAGGCTCGACCGCGTCGTCACTCCGTCCCAGCTCGGAGGCCGCGACGATGGCTGATGCCGATCTCGGGCCGGCCATGCTCGGCGTCATCGGCGGATCGGGCGTCTACACGCTCCCCGGCCTGGAAGAGGCCAGGCAGGTCCGCGTGGAGACCCCGTGGGGCGAGCCGTCCGACGAGATCACCCTGGGCCGCATCGGCGCCACCCGGCTCGCCTTCCTGCCGCGCCACGGACGGGGGCACGTGTTTTCCCCGTCCGACATCAATTACCGCGCCAATATCGACGCGATGAAGCGCCTGGGCGTGACCGACCTCGTCTCGATCTCGGCCTGCGGGTCGCTCCGCGAGGCGCTTCCACCGGGACGTTTCGTGCTCGTCGACCAGTTCGTGGACCGGACCGTGCGCCGGGAGAGCTCGTTCTTCAGCCGCGGCTGCGTCGCCCACGTCTCCATGGCCCACCCGGTCGGCCCGGCCCTGCGCGCGCGCATCGCCAGGGCTGCCGCGGACGAGGGGATCGAGGCGACGCTTGGCGGCACCTATATCTGCATCGAGGGTCCGCAATTCTCGAGCTTCGCCGAGTCGAAGACGTGGCGGCACCATGGCTATGACGTCATCGGCATGACGAACATGCCCGAGGCCAAGCTCGCCCGCGAAGCCGAGATCACCTATGCCACCATCGCCATGGTGACCGACTACGATTGCTGGCATCCGGACCACGATGCGGTCGACGTCGCCTCGGTCATCAAGGTCGCGCGCGCCAATGCCGCCAATGTCGCCCGCGTCGTCGCGCGGCTGGCGCGGGACTTCCCGGCCCGGCGCGAGCCCTGCCCAGCCGGATCGCACCGCGCGCTCGACGGCGCGATCATGACGGCCCCCGCCCAGCGCGACCCGGCCGTCCTCGCCCGGCTCGACGCGGTCCTGGGCCGCGTCGGAACGGCCTGACGGGCGCGCGGGGTGCGAGGCCTTCGCCTCAAGGCGGGTCTTGCCACCGGATCGGGCCTTGCGCGCGCCCTGGCGACCCGGGCGCTGGAGATTGTCTATCCGCCGACCTGCATCGCCTGCGGCGCGGCGACCGGCATGCCGCACGCCCTGTGCCCGGCCTGCTGGTCCGCCATGCCCTTCATCGAGCGCCCTTACTGCGCGCGCCTCGGAACGCCCCTGCCCTACGGCTCCGGCGACACGCTCCTGTCGCCGGCCGCCATCGCCGACCCTCCGGTCTTCGGCCGCGCCAGGGCCGTGGCGCGCTATGACGGGCCGGCCCGCGACCTGGTCCATCGGCTCAAATACGGCGACCGCACCGAACTCGCGCGGGCCATGGCGGCGATGATGGTCCGCGCCGGTGCCGAGCTCGTCGCGCAGGCGGACATGATCGTGCCCGTGCCGCTGCACCGCTGGCGCCTGTGGGGGCGGCGGTTCAACCAGGCGATGCTGCTGGCGGGCGCGGTGGCGAAGGTCTCGGGCCTGCCCTGCGAGCCCGGCGCGATCCGCCGCGTCAGGCGTACGCGGCCGCAGGTGGGGCTCACCAGGGCCCAGCGCGCCGACAACCTGCAGGGCGCCTTCCGCTGCCCGCCTGAAGCCCGCGCGGCCCTGGCGGGGCGGAAGGTCCTTCTCGTCGACGACGTGCTGACCACCGGCGCGACCGCCAACGCCGCGAGCCGCGCGCTGTTGCGGGCCGGCGCCGACCGGGTGGACGTGCTCGCCTTCGCCAGGGTTGCCGGGGAACCGTGACATCCCAATATCCCCCAAACGAACCCCGCCTGCCCCCTTTTGGAGACGCCGATGCCGCCGGTCGTGATCTACACCCGCTCCACCTGCCCCTATTGCCATTCGGCCAAGCAGCTTCTGACCCGCAAGGGCGTGTCCTTCGAGGAGATCGAGATCACGGGGCGGGACGACGTGCGCAGCGAGATGATCGCCAAGGCGAACGGGCGGACCACGGTGCCGCAGATCTTCATCGGCGAGACCCATGTGGGCGGCTGCGACGACCTTTACGCGCTGGAAGGGCGCGGCGGGCTCGACCCGCTCCTGGCGGCGTGAAGGGGTGACCGGCCGGCCCCGCCGGCCTATCCTTGAACCGCGAACGTCCAGGGAGACCCGCGACATGACCCAGTCCGCCACCTTCGTGGCCGCCGTCGTCCAGATGCGCTCCACGCGTGACCCGGCCCGCAACCGCGACGACGCCGTGGCGCTGGTGCGCGAGGCGGCCGACCGGGGCGCGGACTATGTGCAGACCCCGGAAATGACGTCGCTGGTCGAGCGCGACCGCGCCCGCCTCTTCGCGGCGGTCGGCCCGGAGGAGAGCGATCCGACGCTCGCCGCCCTGCGCGAGGTGGCCTGCGAGCGCCGGATCGTCGTCCATATCGGCTCGATCGCCATCAAGGTGGGCGACAGGATCGCCAACCGCGCTTTCGTCATCGACGCCGCCGGCCAGATCACGGCGCGCTATGACAAGATCCATCTGTTCGATGTCGACCTGCCCAACGGTGAGAGCTGGCGCGAATCGGCGACCTATACCGGGGGTTCGGAGGCCGTCGTCGCCGCCCTGCCCTGGGGCGGGCTTGGCCTGTCGATCTGCTACGACCTGCGCTTCCCCTACCTGTTCCGCGCCGAGGCGGATGCGGGCGCCTCGATCCTGGCCGCCCCCGCCTGCTTCACGCGCCAGACAGGCGAAGCGCACTGGCACATCCTCCAGCGCGCCCGCGCCATCGAGAACGGCGCCTTCGTGATCTCCGCCGCCCAGTGCGGAACGCACGAGGACGGCCGGGAGACCTATGGCCATTCGCTGATCGTCGATCCCTGGGGCCGCGTCCTCGCCGATGCCGGCACCGAGGTCGGGATCGCGCTGGCAGAGATCGACATGGGGCTCGTTGCCGACGCCCGCGGCCGCATCCCGACGCTCAGCCACACGAGGCCCGTTCCGGTCGCGGCGCCGGGCCCGGTGCGCGAAGTGGCCTGACGGCTCAGCGACGCCGGTCCAGATCCTGACGCAGGGCGACGAGCGGCGCGATCGCCGCCTCGATCGTCTGGGCTCCGAGCCTTGCCTCGATGTCCGCCATGATCGGCCGCAGGGCGGCGATGCAGTCCTCCCGCATCGCCCGCCCGGCCTCCGTGATCGCAACGATCCGCCCGCGACCGTCCGATTCGTCGGGGGAGAGGGCGACGAGCCCCTTCGCCTCCAGGCGCGAGAGCGTGCTCGTCATCGTCCCCCGCGAGACCTGGAACGCGCTGGCGAGGTCCGAGGGCCTGCGCGTCCCGCCCAGGCGCACGAAGTGGTTCAGCACCGTGAACTGCGCCAGCGTCATGCCCTCCGGCATCACGCGCTCGAACAGCGTCGCGCTGAGTTGCGCGACGATTCCGACCTCGTTCAGGAGGCGGAAGACGGAGTCAGGCGGGCTTTGGCTCATGGGAGCGGATGCGGGTTCCGGCCGGCCAGCGGGGCGAAGGCGGCACCGCCGGACCATAGCCCAGCCGCGCGAGCATGTGCAGCCGCGCCGGCGAGGCGACGCCCAGGGCCCGGTCGAGGGCGACGCGGGTGCCGTCCATCTCCGGAAATTCCTGCAGCGCCTGGCTTACCGGGTGAAGCGATAGCCCCAGCGAGGCCGCCAGCAGATTGGCGCGCAAATACGCCCTGCCCGCTGCGAGCTGCCCGGCGCGGCCCGAATCGACGGCGGTCACCGTGAGATAGGCGCCGGTGGCCGCCAGCATCGCGCGGTACATCTCGAAGCCCTGCCGCCAGGCGATCGATTCGGGCGAGGCCATGGCCTCGCGGGTCAGGGAACCGGCCAGCGCCAGCGCTTCCAGAACCGGACCGCCGAGGGAGATGCCGTCGGGATTGGCCTCGATCTCGCGGCGGCCGATGCGCATGAGGTCCACGCTTTCCCTGTGCGTGCGCGGCGTCGCGGCTTCGATCTGCCAGGCCTGCCAGGTGAGATCGCGGATCGTGGCCACGCGCGCAGGGTCCGCGACGACGGCGACCGCGACCTCGCCGCCCGAGAGCCGCTCCAGCGCGGCAACCGCGTCGGGCGGCACCGGCCGGGCGGCATCGAACGGCTTCTTCGTGGAACGTCGCTCCCGCACATGGGCGAAGAGCGGATCGGGCGGGACCTGCGCGGAGACCGGCTCCAGCCGCGCAATCGGGCGGGCATCGAGCCGTGGGCCTGGCTCTCCTTCGGGAAACGGCATCACGGCGAGCCCGAGGCCGAGCCGGCTGGCGGCGAGCGAAGCCAGTTCCACGAATGCGCCGAGCCCGATCACGATCTGCCGGTCCTGCGGATCGGTCTGCGGCAGCCGGCGGTCGAGGTCGCAGTACAGAACCATTACCCCGTCGGGCAGCAACTCGACGATCCAGGGCTGGCGGTTGTGGGGGCTGGGGGCGAGCACCGCATGCTCGACGATGAACAGGCGGGGATCGCCCTGCGAAAGCCCCGCATCCCGCCATGGCGCCAGGGCGCGGGCGGGGCTGCGGGTCAGGGTGAACGCGGTGGCGCCCGTGGCGAGGGCAAGACCGCCAGCGGCACCGGCGACCAGAAAAGTCCTGCGGTTCATGACGGCCTCTGATTTGATATCGAACTAAATAGTTCTATATCGAACTACATGGGCCGATGCAAGGAAGCCCGCGGGGCCTTGGTGCGGTAAGGGACATGCCGCCGGATCAGGCGGCTTTCAGCGTCCTGGCGAAGGATTCCACCCGCGCCTTGAGCTCGCCGGATGCGGACTTGACCGCAGCCGAGGCGGCCAGCACGTCGCGCGCGGCCTGGCTCGTCGCCACCGTCGAGGTGGTGGCGCTCTCGACGAAATCGCCCATGGTGCGCGCATTGCCCGCCACGAGGCCGGACGCGGCGGAAATGTCGGCGGCGGCGGTCTGCTGCTCGACGACGGCATTGAGGATCGCGCGGGCATGCGCGTCCACGCTGACCATGGAGGTCGCCATGCCGCGCACCACCTGCGCCATGGTCTCGGACGCGCCGCGCATCTGGGAGACGTAGTCGACGATCGTGTCGACCGCCTTGTTGGTCTGGTCCGCCAGGGCCTTCACCTCCTGGGCCACGATGGCGAAGCCGCGGCCGGCATCCCCCGCGCGGGCAGCCTCGATCGTCGCGTTGAGCGCCAGAAGGTTGGTCTGCTCGGCGAAGGAGCGGATCAGCCGCACCACGCCGTCGATTTCCCGCATCACGGTCTCGTGCCGGTCCAGCTCCCGGCCGGACGCGGCCGCGACGTCGACACCCGTCGCCGCCATGCGGGCGGCATCGTTCATGCGCTCGGTCACCTCGGCGAGGGACTCGACCAGCGCTCCGGCGGACGCGGCGACGCGCGCCATCTCCTCCACCGAGTGGCTGGCGCGCTGCTGGGCGTCCATCGCGGTGCGCGAGGAGGCGCTGGCGGCGACGTCGAGCCGGCTGCTGGTCGTGTCGAGCACGCCGGCCGTGTCGCCGATCCGGGCGATGAGGCTGCCCATGTCGGACCGGAACGCGTCGATTTCGGCCTGCAGGCGCATCCGCTCCTCGCTCTCCGCGTTGGCACGGTCGCGATGGGCCTCGGCCGCGCTGCGGGCGTTCGCCTCGGCCCCGGCGGCTTGCTCCAGCGCCGCGTCGGTCCGCGCGAAGGCGGTGACGAGCAGATGCGTCAGGCCGACAAGCGCCACGACCTCCACCGCCACGATGCCGCCATGCAGCAGGACGCGCGAGAGGTCGGATGCGGTGGGGAACACCGCGGCCGGATAGAACTGGTTGAGCAGAAGATGGTGGACGACGATGAAGGCGGCGCCGATCACGAGCGAGCGCCAGCAGCACCAGGCCGCGCTCATGGCCAGGAGCGCGAAGAACGACATGTGCATGTCGATCACGAGCGGAGTGCCCTCCGCGAAGGCAAGGCCCAGCGCCGCCACCATGCACAGGCACAGCGTGTTGACGATGCGCGTTTCCACCGCGATGGGCGCGATCGCCCGGCAGGCGGCGGCCGCGACGGCCGTCGTGAGCGCGATGCAGGCGATGGCGACCCCGTGTGGGGCGTCGGTCACCACCGCCGCGAGCGCGATGGCAAGAGGCGTCGCGGTGCCAAATAGGGTCAGCCAGCGCCCGGCGGCGTGGCGCACGCGCTCGATCTGGGTCATGCGCCCGCTCCTTCCGGCGTGCAGCCGAACGCCGCGACCGGCGACAGGACGAGCCCGCCGCGCCGTAGCACCTCGGCCCGGAAGTCCGGACCGCCGTCGCCGACGGCTACCGCGGCATACGCGCCCGACCGGACGATCGTGCCGCCCGCCGAGGCGATTAGCGAGACGGCATCGGTCCCGGCGAAGGGCAGGGCGAGGACCGCGACCGGACCGGACTGCGCAGGCAGCAGCCGGGGCGCGGCTGCGCCGCCCGTCGCGAGCCCGAATGCAAGGACCACGGCGCCTGAGCGCAAAAGTGTCGACATGCCGCCACCCAAGCGGCATTTCCGAAAGATTCCATTAACGATGCAGAGCCCAGTTCCGCACGGGAAGCATGCAGTTTTGCAACCGCCATATCCCGTCCCGCAACCTGAAGTGGAACTTCTGGCGCGAGCCGTTCGCCGGGTTGCTGTGTCCGGCCTGTCAGGGGCTGGCCGCTCAGCCCGTCCGTGCGGCGGCCAGGAGGTCGTCGAGATCGAGCCGCTGGGTGACCATGGCGAGCTGTCCGTTCTCGTCCCGCGGCCATTCCGCCTCCGGCCGGTCCCGGTAGAGCTCGATGCCGTTGCCGTCCGGATCGCGCAGGTACAGCGCCTCGCTGACGCCGTGGTCGCTGGCACCGTCCAGCGGCACGCCGGCCCGGACGAGACGCATCAGCGCATCCGCCAGGTCGGCGCGCGTGGGATAGAGGATCGCCACGTGGAACAGCCCGGTCGTGCCGGGAGGCGGCGGCGAGCCGCCTTTGCTCTCCCAGGTGTTCAGCCCGATATGATGGTGATAGCCGCCGGCGGACACGAAGGCCGCCTGGCCGCCATAGCGCTGCTGGAGCTCGAAGCCCAGCACGTCGCAATAGAACGCGATGGCGCGCTCCAGGTCCGCGACCTTGAGATGGACATGGCCGATGCGGGTACCGGCGGCGATGGGACGTGCGTGGGCGGACATGGGCTATGGCTCCTGACCGCCCGACAGTGCGCCCGGCGCGATGCAAACGGAAGGCGCCCGGCGCACATGCCCGCTTGCGCGGGCGCAATCACGCCTCCGGCTTCAGCGCCGTCAGCATGTAGTTCACGTCCGTGTCGGAGGAGAGCGACCAACGGTCGGCCACGGGATTGTAGATGACGCCCGCCTCGCCGTCCGGGGTCAGCCCGTGGGCCGCGATCGCGTCGGCCAGTTCGTCCGGCGTCAGGAAGCGCTTCCAGTCATGGGTGCCGCGGGGCAGCCAGCGCAGGACGTATTCCGCACCGACGATGGCGAGCGCGAAGCTCTTCAGCGTGCGGTTGAGCGTCGCCATGACCAGAAGCCCGCCCGGCTTCACGGCGGCGCAGCAGGAGCCGACGAAGGCGTCCACGTCCGACACGTGCTCGACCACCTCCATCGCCAGGACGACGTCGAAGCGCTCGCCGGCGGCGACGGCATCCTCGATCGTGCCCTCCCGGAACGCGGCGGACGTGCCGGTCCGCTCCGCCTGGAGCCGCGCGACGGCGACGTTGGCGGGCGCGGGGTCGATCCCGGTCACGTCGGCACCGAGCCGGGCGAGCGGAAGCGAGAGCACGCCGCCCCCGCAGCCGACATCGGCAATGCTCAGCCCGGCGAGCGCGTCGGGTCCCTGCGGGTCGCGGCGGAAGCGGGCGCAGGCCTCGTGGCGGATATAGGCGAGACGCACCGGGTTGAACCGGTGCAGCACCTTCATGGGCCCCTTCGGATCCCACCAGGTATCCGCCATGGCCTCGAACCGGGCCACCTCGTCCGCGTCGATCGTGGAGGCGTGCATCGTCGTCGTCGCTCGTCGCTGTGCGCCCTCGGGCGCCGGATCGCCGGCCTGCCGAATTGACAGGCGGGCGAGCCTTCCTATACGCGCCTTTTCGCGCCGGGTCGCGCCCTCGGGGCTGCGGCCGTCCGGCGCGCTCGATTTTTCTGGTACCGCGAGGGGCGGCAGCGGCATGGCCCGTCTTGTCATGAAGTTCGGCGGCACGTCCGTGGCCAATGTGGAGCGCATCCGCAACGTGGCCCGGCACGTCAAGCGCGAGTGGGACGCCGGCAACGACGTCGCCGTCGTGGTCTCCGCCATGTCCGGCAAGACCAACGAGCTCGTCGCCTGGGTGAAGGACGCCTCGCCCCTCTACGACCCGAAGGAATACGACACCGTCGTCGCCTCGGGCGAGCAGGTGACTTCGGGGCTGCTGGCGCTGGCGCTGCACGAGCTCGGCCTCAAGGCCCGCTCCTGGCAGGGCTGGCAGGTGCCGATCTACGGCTCCGACGCCCACGGCTCGTCGCGCATCGTCGACATCGACGGCGCGAACATCCTCAAGGGCTTCTCGGACGACAGGTCCATCGCGGTCGTGTCGGGCTTCCAGGGCGTCAACCGGGAGACCGGCCGCATCGTCACGCTCGGCCGGGGCGGGTCCGACACGTCCGCCGTGGCCCTCGCGGCCGCGCTCAAGGCCGACCGCTGCGACATCTACACGGACGTGGACGGCGTCTACACGACCGACCCGCGCATCGTGTCGAAGGCCCGGCGGCTCGACCGCGTCTCCTTCGAGGAGATGCTGGAAATGGCCTCGCTCGGCGCCAAGGTGCTGCAGGTGCGCTCCGTGGAGCTCGCCATGGTGCACCGGGTGCCGACCTACGTCCGCTCCAGCTTCGACGATCCGTCGAGCCCCACCCCCGGAACCCTCATCTGCGACGAGGAAGACATCGTGGAACAGCAGATCGTCACCGGCATCGCCTATTCCAAGGACGAGGCCCAGATCACGCTTCGCCGCGTCGCCGACCAGCCGGGCGTGGCCGCGGCCATTTTCGGCCCGCTGGCGGACGCCAACATCAATGTCGACATGATCATCCAGGTCGTGTCCGATGACCAGGCGACCACCGACATCACCTTCACGGTGCCGACCGCCGAGTTCGAGCGCGCCACGTCAATCCTGCGCAATGCCCGCGATGCGATCAGCTATGCCGATCTTCAGGGCGCCACCGACGTGGTGAAGGTCTCGGCCATCGGGGTCGGCATGCGCAGCCATGCGGGCGTCGCGGCCAAAGCCTTCCGGGCCCTGGCGGACAAGGGCATCAACATCCGCGCGATCACGACCTCCGAGATCAAGTTCTCGATCCTGATCGACGCCGCCTATACGGAGCTGGCCGTGCGCACGCTCCATTCGCTTTACGGGCTCGACGCGGCCTGAGGGCACCCGCCCTCCGGCGCTTGCCGCATCGGCACGCCCTTTGCTATGTGCCTGAACACGGTCGACTCGTCCCGTCGACGAGCGGCCTTTTCAAGGCCCGCCACCGGAGCCGGCAGATGAGAGGCGCTCACGGCGGTCCGCGCGTCCTGCTGCGCCGCCTCCGCGAGGTGATGGCGGAGCCGGTCAGCGCCCAGGACCGCCTCGACAAGATCGTCGTCCTGATCGCCGCCAACATGGTTGCGGAGGTCTGCTCGGTCTATGTGATGCGGGCCGACAACGATCTCGAACTGTTCGCCACCGAAGGCCTGAACCGCGAAGCCGTGCACCGCACGACGATGAAGGCGGGCGAGGGCCTCGTCGGCCTCATCGCCAAGGAGGCCGAGCCGCTCTCGCTGTCCGACGCCCAGTCGCACCCGTCCTTCTCCTACAAGCCAGAGACGGGCGAGGAGGTCTACCACTCCTTCCTCGGCGTCCCGATCCTGCGCGGTGGCAACACGCTCGGCGTGGTCGTCGTGCAGAACAAGGCCTACCGCGTCTATGCCGAGGAGGAGCTGGAAGCGCTCCAGACCACGGCCATGGTGCTGGCGGAGATGATCGCCTCGGGCGAGCTGCAGCCCATCGGACCGGCCGGCGAAAGCGGGGGCATCGCCGCACGCCGGCCGCTCCACCAGGCCGGGACCGCCCTGTCGGACGGGATCGGCCTCGGCCATGTGGTGCTCCACCAGCCGCGCGTGGTCATCAAGAACCTGATCGCCGAGGATCCGGAGGCCGAGATCCGGCGGCTCGAGGCCGCCATCGCCGAGGTCCGCGACAATGTGGACCGGCTCCTGGAGCGCGGCGACGTCGCCCATCACGGCGAGCACCGGGACGTGCTCGAGACCGTGCGCATGTTCGCCAACGACCAGGGCTGGCTGCGGCGCATCCGCGAGGTGGTCATGACCGGGCTCACCGCCGAGGCGGCGGTGGAGCGCGTCCAGTCGGACAACCGCGCCAAGCTGATGCGCCAGACCGACCCCTACCTGCGCGAGCGGCTCCACGACCTCGACGACCTGGCGCACCGGGTGCTCAAGGCCCTGACCGGCGGCCGGATCGTGCCGGCGCGCGACGCGCTTCCCGAGAACGCCATCGTCGTCGCCCGCGCCATGGGCCCGGCCGCGCTCCTCGATTACGAGCGCTCGCGCATCCGCGGCCTCGTGCTGGAGGAAGGCGGCCCGACGAGCCACATCGCCATCGTCGCCCGAGCGCTCGGCATCCCGGCCGTGTCGGAAGTGCCCAACGCCACCAGCCTGGTGGAGGCGGGCGATGCCATCATCGTCGACGGACAGGCGGGCGAGGTGCAGATCCGCCCGCCTGTCGACATCGAGGCGGCCTATGCCGAGAAGGCGCGGATGCGCGCCCGCAAGCAGGAGCAGTATCGAGCGCTGCGGGACGTGGCGCCCCTCACCCGCGACGGCGAGCGGATCGGCCTGCACATCAATGCCGGCCTCCTGGTGGACGTGCCGCACCTGGACGATGCGGGCGCGGAGGGCGTCGGCCTGTTCCGCACCGAGCTTCAGTTCATGATCTCGCACCGGCTGCCGACGACGAGCGACCAGCAGGGGCTCTACGCCCAGGTGCTCTCCATCGCCAACGGCCGCCCGGTCACCTTCCGCACGCTCGACATCGGCGGCGACAAGAAGCTGCCCTACATGGACGCGGTCGAGGAGGAGAACCCTGCCCTCGGCTGGCGGGCGATCCGCATCGGGCTCGACCGGCCGGGCTTGTTGCGCAGCCAGATCCGCGCGCTCCTGCGTGCCGGCGCGGGCCGCCCGCTCAAGATCATGTTCCCCATGATCGGAGCGGCCTGGGAGTTCGACGAGGCCAAGGCCGTCGTGAGCCGGGAGGTCGCCCACCTGGAGCGGCACGGCTATTCGGTCCCCTCCCGGCTCGACCTCGGCGTCATGGTCGAGATCCCGTCCCTCGTGCACCAGATCGCCGAGATCGCCACGCGGGCGGACTTCCTGTCCGTCGGCTCCAACGACCTCATGCAGTACCTGTTCGCCGTGGACCGGGAGAACCGCCGCGTGGCCAACCGGTTCGACACGCTGTCGCCGGCCATGCTGCGCACGCTCAAGGCCATCGTCGACGGCGCGAGGCCCCATTCCTGCCCGGTGACGCTGTGCGGGGAGATGGGCGGCCGGCCCATCGAGGCGCTGGCGCTGATCGCCATCGGCTACCGCGCCCTGTCCATGTCCCCGGCGTCCGTCGGCCCGGTCAAGGCCATGCTGCTCAAGCTCGATGCCGCCCACGCGGCCCGGCACGTCGCGGAGCTTCTGGCGCGCGAAGGGTCCGCCGCGACGCTCCGCCCGCAGCTCCTGGCCTATGCCGAAGCCAACGGCATCCCGGTCTGAGACGGCGCCGCGCGATCCCATGACCGACATCGTCCTGCCCGACCGCAAGCTCGACGCCATTCTCGACCGCCACCGGCTGATCGAGGCCGAGCTCGCGTCCAACCCGGCCGCCGAGACCCTCGTCGCCCTCTCGCGCGAATTGTCGGAACTGGAGCCCGTGGTGAAGTCCATCGAGGCCTACCGCGCCGCGGTGCGTGAGGTCGCGGACCTCGAGGCCATGGCGGCCGCTGCCGACACCGATGCGGAGATGCGGGCGCTCGCCGAGGAGGAGCGCCCCGGCGCGGTCGAGCGGCGGGACGACCTTGCCCGGCAGGTGCAGCTCGCCCTCCTGCCCAAGGACGCCGACGACGAGAAGAGCGCCATCCTCGAAATCCGGGCCGGGACCGGCGGCGACGAGGCCGCCCTCTTCGCCGGCGACCTGTTCCGCATGTATTCCCGCTATGCCGATGCCCGCCGCTGGGCGGTGGAGGTGCTCTCGGTGAGCGAGGGCACGGCGGGCGGCTACAAGGAGATCGTGGCCGAGATCCGCGGGCGCGGCGTCTTCGCCAGCCTGAAGTTCGAATCCGGGGTCCATCGTGTCCAGCGCGTGCCGGCGACCGAGGCTCAGGGACGCATCCACACCTCGGCCGCCACCGTCGCGGTCCTGCCCGAGGCGCAGGACGTGGACATCGCCATCAACGAGGCGGACCTGAAGATCGACACGATGCGCGCTCAAGGGGCAGGCGGCCAGCACGTCAACAAGACCGAGTCCGCCATCCGCATCACTCACGTGCCCACCGGCACGGTCGTCTTCGTCCAGGACGAGCGCTCCCAGCACAAGAACCGGGCCCGCGCCATGGCGCTGCTGAAGGCGCGCCTCTATGACGCCGAGCGCCAGAAAGCCGACGCCGCCCGCGCCGCCGACCGCCGGGCGCAGGTCGGCTCCGGCGACCGGTCGGAGCGCATCCGCACCTACAATTTTCCTCAAGGGCGCCTCACCGACCACCGCATCAACCTGACGCTCTACAAGCTCGACCAGGTGATGGAGGGGGACATCGACGACGTGATCGACGCGCTAACCGCCGAGCACCAGGCCGCGCTGCTGGCCGAAAGCAACCAGTGACCGCGCCCGACATCCCACCGGGTACGCCGCGTTCCCTGGCGCGCTTCGCCATGCGGCAGGCCCTCTCGGAAGCGGGCATCGACACCGCCGATCTCGACGCGCGCGTCCTGCTCACCGATGCCCTCGGGGTTCCCGCCATCGCGCTCGTGACCGATGCCAACGCGCCCCTGACGACCGCCGAAGCCCGCCGCGCCAGCGCCTTCCTCGCCCGCCGGCTGGCGGGGGAGCCGGTCGCCCGCATCCTGAGCGTGCGCGAGTTCTGGGGCATGCCGTTCCGCCTGGGGCCGGACACGCTCGTGCCGCGCCCCGACAGCGAGACCCTGGTCTCGGCGGTCCTGGAAGCGCTCGGCCCCGCCGCGGCCCGGCAGGCTCCCCTCACCGTACTCGACCTCGGCACGGGCAGCGGCTGCCTTCTCGTCGCGCTGCTCAGCGAGCTGCCGGACGCCACGGGCGTCGGCGTCGACCTGTCCGCCGAGGCTCTGAGCGTGGCCCGCTTCAACGCCCAGGTGAACGGCGTCGCCGCGCGGGCGCGCTTCGTGCAGGGCCGTTGGGCGGACGGGCTTTCCGGTCCGTTCGACATCGTCGTGTCCAACCCGCCCTATATCGAGACCGCGGCCATCCCCGCGCTGGACCGCGAGGTGCGCGAGCACGACCCGATCCTGGCGCTGGACGGCGGCGCGGACGGGCTCGACGCCTACCGCGCGATCGCGGCAGACCTGCGCCGCATCCTGTCCCCCTCGAGCATCGCGGCCTTCGAGATCGGCGCAGGCCAGGCGCGCGATGTCGATGCGATCCTGCGCCGGGCCGGGTTCGCGCCAGGCCCTGCGGTGCGCGACCTCGCCGGCCATGACCGCGTGCTCCTCGCACGCGCCGCGTGAGACAGGCCGGCCGGGTGCGACACCGCTGCCGGCCGAATTCCGTGAGGGAAATGGAAAAATGCTTGGCGCACAGGCGCCGACCCGCTAAGGTCCCTCCTAGGAATCGGATCAAAAGAGCGGCTTCGGCCGCGCGGCAGCCCGGCTACGGGGCGTTCCGGCAAGCCGCTGATGGTCCGCTGAACCACCCAAATGGCCGCATACCAGGCTTCGATCCGCGCTTCGGATCGCCGGGATTGCGGGAGTGACGTGGGGAGTCGCCCGACACGGGCGGTCCTGGGGAGAGGACGACGGGTCCCTGATCGCGACGCGACCCTCGACATCATTTCGCACCTGCCCAGGCAGGGCGATGTCCGCCGGCGACCTGACAAGAGGCGCTGACAGCGGCCCGGCTCGGGCGGCCTCGTGCCGACCCTCGCGGTCCACCGGCGATTGTCTCGCAGCAGAAGGTCTTGAAGACTTAAGATGAGACCAAACCACCAGAACAACCGGCGCATGCGCGGTCGTAACAACAACCGCAAGGGCCCGAACCCGCTGACGCGCTCCTACGAGTCCAACGGACCCGACGTGAAGGTCCGCGGCACTGCCCAGCACGTGGCGGAAAAGTACATCCAGCTCGCCCGCGACGCCCAGTCCTCCGGCGATCCCGTGATGGCGGAGAACTATCTCCAGCACGCCGAGCATTATTACCGGCTGATCGCTGCCGCCATCGCGGCGCAGCAGCCGCAGGGCCAGCCCCGTCCCTTCGACGATGCCGGCAACGATGCCGACGACGGGGATGACGGCGAGGAGGAGAACGACCGTTTCGCGTTCAATCCGCCGCCGCAGCAGCAGAACCCGCAGCAGCAGCACCGGCCGCAGCACCAGCAGCAGCCCGGCTTCGGCGGCGACGACCAGCCCGGCACCGGTCCCCAGCCCTTCCTGGGCGAGGGCGGCGGCGAAGGCGGCGGACGCGGCGAGCAGCGCTTCGGCGACCGTGGCCCGCGGCGTGAGCGGTTCAACAACGACCGCCCGCGCTTCAACAACGACCGGAACGACCGCAACGACCGCCGCGAGCGCTTCCAGCGCGATGACCGGCCGCAGCAGCCCTCCGAGGCCGCTGGCGGCGAGCGGACGGACGCGCAGGACCGCGGCGGCGAACGCTTCGGCGGCCGCCGCGATCGGTTCCCGCCCCGCGGGCCCCGGCCCGAGGCCGGCGGCGATGCCGAGCAGGGTCTCCCGGCCTTCCTGACCAATCCGGTCCGCGCCAATCCCGTGGCGGAGGCGCCTGCCGCCGCCCCCGCCCCCGCGCCGGAAGCCGGCGGGGATGCCCCGGCGCCCAAGCGCCGCGGCCGCCCGCGCAAGGTGGTCGAGGACACGCCCGCCGCCGAGTGAGCGCAGCGGATGAGACGACGAGCGACGGGAGGGCCTTGCCCTCCCGTTTTCGTTTTGAGCCGCCTTCGGGATCGGTCGAAGCGGCGGCTTAGGATGACCCCGCCGCCGGACCGGCCTCGTGGGGCGCGTCGCCGACATGCAGTTCCGCCCCCTCTCCGAGCAGGCCGCCGCGCCGGACCTTCAGGTAGACGCCGCAATCCACGTGGCCGAGTGCGCGCATCATGGCCTTGGGGATATCCAGGTCGCGCTGGCCGGTCGCCGGGTCGACATTGGTGGCGGCGCAGCGGTCGATGGGCTTCTCCACCGACAGGCGCACGCCGGAGCCGGACGAAAGCGTCTCGCCCACGAGGCGGAACTCCTCCCACGGCTCCAGGCCGTCGACGTAAATGTTGCCCCGGAAACGCAGCGGATCGAGCGGCGCGCCGACGATGTCCTCCAGCGCACGCACGCTGGCGAGGTTGATGAGCGAGACGAAGCCGGACCGGCTGTCGGTGAAGCGGAAACCGTCCGGGGCCGACAGGACGCGGGGCGCGCCGCGCAGCTCGTAGCGCATGAAGGCGGCGAAGAAGGCCTCCACCGCCTCCCGCCCGCGCGGGGTCGACAGGTCCCCGCGCACGCCCGGCCGTCCGTCATGCTCCACCACCAGTTCGCCGCTGGCGTCGTCGTAGCGCGTATGGAGCTGCGCCAGCCGCTCGTTGCGCATGAGCATGAGGAACTTGATCTTGGGCTGGTGCTCCGGGGCTGCCGGGTCGAAGCCGGACGGCCCGTTCTCGATGGCGAACATCCGGTCGCCGGGAAAGTAGGCCCCAGCCTCCAGGAAGACGCGGCCGAGCCTCTCGGCCGACAATCCCTTGACCGGGTAGCGATGGAGCGACGCGATGCGCATCGATGGGGTCATGGCCTATCTCGGCGAGTCGCTTGATTTCCGTCAAGGCGAGCGGCGCCCGCAGGGCCGAGCCTCGATTTTCCCGCCGCCGCCCTTGGCGTTGCGGGCCGGCAACACCTACATGAGGCAGCGACGGCGGAGCCCATGCGGGGCCGCCGGACTTTTCAGGAGCGCGCACCGGGCTTCGGACGGCGCGCGCGGCCAGGAGGCACGACATGGACATCGAGAAATACACCGACCGCGCCAAGGGCTTCATCCAGGCGGCGCAGACCATCGCCCTGCGCGAGGGTCACCAGCAGTTCGCCCCCGAGCACCTGCTCAAGGCACTGCTCGACGACAAGGAAGGCATGGCCTCGGGCCTGATCGGCCGCGCGGGCGGCGATGCACGCCTTGCCGGGCAGCTTGCCGACCAGGCGGTCGCACGCCTGCCGAAGGTGCAGGGCGGCAACGGCCAGCTCTACCTCCAGCCCCAGCTCGCCCGCGTCTTCGACACCGCCGAGCAGGCCGCCCAGAAGGCCGGCGACAGCTTCGTCACGGTGGAGCGCCTCCTGCTCGCCCTGGCGGTGGAGAAGGACAGCGAGGCCGGCCGCGCCCTCGCCAAGGCCGGCGTGACGCCCGCCGGGCTCAACGCGGCCATCGAGGCCATCCGCAAGGGCCGCACCGCCGACAGCGCCTCGGCGGAAAACGCCTATGACGCGCTCAAGAAATACGCCCGCGACCTCACCGAGGCCGCCCGCGACGGCAAGCTCGATCCCGTCATCGGACGCGACGAGGAGATCCGCCGCGCCATCCAGGTCCTGTCCCGGCGCACCAAGAACAACCCGGTCCTCATCGGCGAGCCCGGCGTCGGCAAGACGGCGATCGTGGAGGGCCTCGCCCTGCGCATCGTCAACGGCGACGTGCCCGAAAGCCTGAAGACCAAGAGCCTGCTCGCCCTCGACATGGGCGCGCTCATCGCCGGCGCGAAGTATCGCGGCGAGTTCGAGGAGCGCCTGAAGGCCGTGCTCAACGAGGTGACCTCCGCCGAGGGGCAGATCATCCTGTTCATCGACGAGATGCACACGCTGGTGGGTGCCGGCAAGGCGGACGGGGCCATGGACGCCTCCAACCTGCTCAAGCCCGCCCTGGCGCGGGGCGAGCTGCACTGCGTGGGCGCCACGACCCTCGACGAATACCGCAAGCACGTGGAGAAGGATGCCGCGCTCGCGCGCCGGTTCCAGCCCGTCTTCGTCTCCGAGCCGACGGTGGAGGACACCGTGTCCATCCTGCGCGGCCTCAAGGAGAAGTACGAGCAGCATCACGGCGTGCGCATCACCGACAGCGCGCTCGTGGCGGCCGCCACGCTCTCCAACCGCTACATCACCGACCGGTTCCTGCCGGACAAGGCGATCGACCTGGTCGACGAGGCGTCCTCGCGCCTGCGCATGCAGGTCGATTCCAAGCCCGAGGAGCTCGACAATCTCGACCGCGAGATCGTGCGGCTGAAGATCGAGTCGGAGGCGCTGAAGAAGGAGAACGACGGGGCCTCCCGCGACCGGCTGCAGCGGCTGGAGAAGGAGCTCGCCGATCTGGAAGGGCAGTCCGCGACGCTCACCGCCAAGTGGCAGGCCGAGAAGGACAAGCTCGGCCGCGCCGCCGAGCTCAAGAAGAAGCTGGACGAAGCCCGCAACGAGCTGGCGGGGGCCCAGCGCCAGGGCCAGTACCAGCGGGCCGGCGAACTGACCTACGCCATCATCCCCCAGCTGGAAAAGGAGCTGGCCGATGTCGAGGCGGCGGAGAATGCCGGCGGCCTCATGGAGGAGGCGGTGACGCCCGACCACGTGGCGCAGATCGTGTCCCGCTGGACCGGCGTGCCCGTCGACAAGATGCTGGAGGGCGAGCGCGACAAGCTGCTCAAGATGGAGCAGGCGCTGGCGTCCCGCGTCGTCGGCCAGGCCGAGGCCGTGGCCGCCGTATCCACCGCGGTGCGCCGGGCCCGCGCCGGGCTTCAGGACCCGAACCGGCCCATCGGCTCGTTCATGTTCCTGGGTCCGACGGGCGTCGGCAAGACGGAGCTCACCAAAGCCCTCGCCGGGTTCCTGTTCGACGACGACAACGCCCTCGTGCGCATCGACATGTCGGAATACATGGAGAAGCACTCCGTCGCCCGGCTGATCGGCGCGCCTCCCGGCTATGTCGGCTACGAGGAGGGCGGCGCGCTCACCGAGGCGGTCCGCCGCCGGCCCTACCAGGTCGTGCTGTTCGACGAGATCGAGAAGGCGCATCCGGACGTGTTCAACGTCCTGCTGCAGGTTCTCGACGACGGGAGGCTCACCGACGGACAGGGCCGCACGGTGGATTTCCGCAACGTGCTCATCGTCATGACCTCGAACCTGGGCGCCGAATACCTCGTCAACCAGCCTGAGGGCGAGGACAGCGACGCCGTCCGCGACGAGGTGATGGGGGTGGTGCGCGCTCATTTCCGCCCGGAATTCCTGAACCGGGTGGACGAGATCGTGCTGTTCCACCGCCTGAAGCGCTCGGAGATGGGCGCGATCGTCGATATCCAGATGAAGCGCCTGGCGCGGCTGCTGGAGGATCGCAAGATCGTGGTCCAGCTCGACGACGATGCCCGCACTTGGCTCGCCGACAAGGGCTACGACCCCGCCTACGGGGCCCGGCCGCTCAAGCGGGTGATCCAGAAGGCGGTGCAGGACCCGCTGGCGGAGATGATCCTGGCGGGCGAGATCCGGGACGGCGACACCGTCCCGGTGACCGCCGGCCCGCTCGGCCTCGTCATCGGGGACCGCGCCGTGGAGGCGCGGCGCCCGCCGGAGGCGGTGCTGAACTGAAGCCGTGACCGGACGGGCTTGCCGCCCCGGCTCCCCCGAAGCCGGGGCGGCCCCACGCCCCGTTCAGTTCGAGGCCACGATCGTGCGCACCTTGCCGCAATAGACGCGGTTCGCGGCGCTCATGCGGTTGGCACCATGGCCGCTCTGGTAGCGCATGACCGTGCCGCAGGTGTCGCCGCCTGCGAGCCTGTAGGCCTGCGCGAGATATTTCAGCCCGAAGCGAAGATTGGTCTCGGGATCGAACAGTCCCGCGACCGAACCGCCATAGCCGATGCCCCGCGCGGTGCGGTGGCTGATCTGCGACAGCCCGATATACGAGCCGTTGCGGGCACCTGGATTGTATCGGCTCTCCACGCGGATCACGGCATCCGCGAGCGATACCGGAACCCCCTGTTCCCTGGCGTGGCGCGCAATGAGCGCGCGGATCGTATCCGACGGCGTGCCGCGCAGCGCGGCGCGGGCGGGCTTGTCCTTCGCGGGAGCGGCCGCATCGCCCGCAGGCTCGGAGGCCGCGACCGCGGGACCGGATGGCGCGGGAGCAAGTGCCGGCTGGGCCTGCTGGCTTGGAGCATCGGGCAGCACGGCGCCGATATGGTGGGGGAATCGCCCTGGATCGTTTTCTGCCAGGGCGCCGGAAACCATGGTTCCGTGTGCGCCGGCGCACGCAACGATTGCCAGCGACAGGGACCAATGGGAACGCGCCATCAAGTATCTCCGTGAGGGGTTGATCGAAGAGAAGGCGCGTAAGGGCCGCCCCAATGGGGCAGGAATGCGATCACTTTCTGATGAAAGAAGGCACGCCCGGGCCGTGGCGTAAGTACATCACTGCGAAGACGCTGGTTCACAAGAGATATTCCATCGTCGAATCAGCGACTTCGCTGGAAGCAAGCGAAGCGGCAAGGCGAGGATTTTCGGTCGACGCTGCCGCCGGCCCATGGGCCATATCGAACATCAACGTCGCCAAAATGCCACAACGAAGCGGCACCTTGCGTGGGAACCAAACGCGCGACATCACGTTCAACGTCTGATTACGCAAGAGGCCGCACGCGGCCGGATCCAGGGAAGGGTACCCACATGAAGAAGATTCTGGCGGCTACGGCCATCGCTCTGTCCGTCGCGGCGTGCAACACGCCTGGCGAACGCGCTGCGGGCGGCGCTCTCATCGGCGGTGCCACTGGCGCTGCCATCGGCGGTCTCGCCACGGGCCGCGCCGGCGGCGCGGTTGCGGGCGGCCTGATCGGCGCCGCCGGCGGCGCGATCATCGGCGCGGGCACCGCCCCGCAGTGCCGCGAATACATCTATCGCGGTCGCCGCTACCAGGAGTGCTGATCGGCTGACGGCCCCGCGCCGTCCTGCCATCGCAACAAGGCCCGTCGCAGCGATGCGGCGGGCCTTTTCCTTTGTGGCGCGGTGTGGAACAAGGCCGACGCCCGCCACCGATCCGGCCATGACCAGCCTGAAACCCGACAGCCCCCGCGCCGCCAAGGTCTTCCCCTCGCCCAATCACGGCGAGCGCAAGGGCGGCCGCCGGCCGGACATGCTGATCCTCCACTATACCGGCATGCCGGACAGCGGGGACGCGCTGCAGCGCCTATGCAACCCGGCCGCGGAGGTTTCCGCGCACTACTTCGTCTTCGAGGACGGGCGCGTGCTTCAGCTCGTGCCGGAGGAGCGGCGGGCCTGGCATGCGGGCGCCGGCGCCTGGGCGGACGAAGGCGACATCAATTCCTGCTCGATCGGCATCGAGATCGCCAATGCCGGCCACATGGGCGGCCTGCCGCCCTACCCGGCGGTCCAGATCGACGCCGTGATCGGCCTCGCCGCCGACATCGTGTCGCGCTGGGCGATCGCGCCCGCGCGCGTGCTCGGCCATTCCGATGTCGCGCCCGCCCGGAAGGAAGATCCCGGCGAGCTCTTCCCCTGGCATGCGCTCCACGCCGCCGGCATCGGCCACTGGGTGCCGCCCGCCCCCATCTCCGGCGGCCGCTTCTTCGCGCAGGGCGACCAGGGGCCGCCGGTGGAGGCCTATCAGGCCATGCTCGCCATGTACGGCTACGTGCTCGACGTCAGCGGCACGTTCACGCCCGAGACGGCGGCGGTGACGCGAGCCTTCCAGCGCCATTTCCGGCCCGAACGCGTGGACGGCGTCGCCGACGCCTCCACCATCACCACCCTGCGCGACCTGATCGCGTCCCGGGACTGAGCGGGCTCCGACGCCCGGGCGCCGCCTGCCCGCATGGCCGGCGCATGACCAAGATGTAACTCGCCTCCGCCCGCGATTTGCGCGATGAATCGCGCCATCGGGCCCGGTCCTGCCGGGTGCTCGCGGGGGTGCTTCCTTGTCCGGACGAACGCTGATCGGTATCGGTTTTGCAGGCCTCGTGCTCGCGGCCGGGGCCTGGTGGCTCGCCGGCGCCGGCGGGTCCCGCTCCAGCGAGCCGGCCTACCGCACGGCGGCCGTGGACACGGGGCGGATCGTGGCGAGCGTGCGCGCGACCGGCACGATGAACCCGGTCACGACCGTGCTGGTAGGCTCCCAGCTGTCGGGCCAGATCATCGAGATCAACGCCGATTTCAACTCGCCGGTGAAGGCTGGCCAGGTCATAGCCAAGCTGTTCTCCGAGCAGATCCGCTCCCGCCGCGATGCGGCGGCGGCCGACCTGGCGCAGGGCCGTGCCGACCTCGCCCAACGCCGCGCGCAGCTCGACCGCGTGCGCGCCACGCGGCAGAAGGCGGAGGCGACGCTGCGGGACCAGCAGGCCGTGGGCGAGCGCATCGCAGCGCAGCTCGCCGAGGCCCGCCGCAACAACGAGCGCCAGAAGGAGCTGACCGCCCGGGGCGTCGGCTCCACCACCGCGCTGGAAGCCTCCACCACGCAGCTCGAGGTGCAGACCGCGACGCTGGCCTCGAACCAGGCGCAGATCGCCGTCGCCCGCGCCGAACTGGTCGGCCTCGATGCGGACATCGCCCTCGCCCAGGCGCAGATGGAAGCCGCCGACGCGGTGATCCTCGCCCGCGAGGCCAAGCTGCGCGACATCGAGATCGACCTTGCCCGCACCGATATCCGCTCGCCGGTGGACGGGGTCGTCGTCCAGAAGCAGATCGAGCTCGGCCAGACGGTGGCCGCCTCGCTCAACGCGCCCACGCTCTTCACCATCGCGCAGGACCTGTCGGAGATCGACATCTACGCCAATGTCGACGAGACCGACGTGGGCCGCATCCGCGACGGCCAGCCGGTGTCCTTCACGGTCAACGCCTATCCCGAGCGCGTCTATCGCGGCCGGGTGAAGATGGTCCGGCTCGCCGCCCAGACCGTGCAGAACGTGGTCACCTACACCGCCATCGTGTCGGTGCAGAACCGCGACATGACGCTGCTGCCCGGCATGACCGCCAACCTGCAGATCCTCACCGAGGAACGCGCCGACACGGTGCGCATCCCCAACGCCGCCCTGCGTTTCCGCCCGCCCGGAGCCGCAGCCCCCGCCCAGGATGCAGCGTCGTCGGCACCCGCGGGAACCGGCCCCGCCGCCCTGCTGGACGATCTCCAGCAGCGCATCCTGGCCGAGGTGAAGCCCGACGCGGGCCAGCAGGCCGCCATCGCCGCCATCATCGACCGCAGGCGCGAGGCGCTGACCCAGCGCGGGCGCGGCCGCGCCGGCGGCAATCCCGGCGGCGCAGGCGCGGGCGGCGGCGCGGGCGGCGGCGATCCACAGGCCCGGCAGGCGGCGCTCGCCGAGGCGCGCCAGCGGCTGGTGTCCGATATCGCGGCCGTTCTCGACGAAGCGCGCCGCAAGACGTTCGAGGCCATGATCGCCGGCGGCGATGGCCGGCGCGGCGTGTCCGGACGCGTCTACGTGCTCGACGGGGCGGGCCAGCCCCAGCCGGTCAATGTCCGGGTCGGCATCACCGACGGCGCCTTTACCGAGCTGGTGTCCGGGGACCTGCCATCCGGGGCCCAGGTCGTGGTGGGCGGCGGGCCGCGAACGACCGCAGCCGCGCCGGCAGGCCCGCGCGGGCCCCGCGGCCCGAGGCTGTTCTGACCATGGCCCTGCTCGAGGTCCGCAAGCTCTCCCGGGTCTACGATCTCGGCGGCGAGAAGGTCGTGGCGCTGGGCGGGGTGTCGCTGGACATCGAGGCGGGAGACTTCGTCGCCGTGATGGGGCCGTCCGGCTCCGGCAAGTCGACGCTGATGAACCTGATCGGCTGCCTCGACCGCCCGACCTCCGGCTCGTACCGGCTGGACGGGATCGCGGTCGAGACGCTGGATGCCGACGGGCTCGCGGCCCTGCGCAACCGCCAGATCGGCTTCGTGTTCCAGCAGTTCAACCTGCTGCCCCGGGCGGATGCGCGCACCAATGTCGAATTGCCCATGGTCTATGCCGGCGTGCCCCCGCAGAAGCGGCGCGAGAAGGCGGCCGCGGCCCTCGCCCGCGTGGGGCTGGGGGACCGGCAGGGTCACCGGCCCATGCAATTGTCCGGCGGCCAGCAGCAGCGCGTCGCCATCGCCCGGGCGCTCGTGAACGATCCTTCCATTGTGCTCGCCGACGAGCCGACCGGCGCCCTCGACAGCCGGACCGCGCTGGACATCATGGCCCTGTTCCAGGCCCTGAATGCGGAAGGGGTGACGATCGTCATCGTCACCCACGATCCGGAAGTCGCCCGCCACGCCCGGCGGGTCGTCCGCTTCCGCGACGGCCAGATCGTCGCCGACGAGCGCCAGGAGCCGCTGGACGCGCGCGCCGCGCTCGCAGAACTCGACGGGGCGGCGGCGGCATGAGGTTTCTTGAAGCCATCCGCGCCGCGCTCGGGGCCATCGCCGCCAACGCCCTGCGCTCGGCGCTCACCATGCTCGGCATCGTCATCGGCGTCATGGCCGTCATCGCCATGGTGGGCATCGGCTCCGGTGCGCGGGACGTCGTGACCCAGCAGATCCGGAGCCTTGGCGGCAACCTCGCCATCGTCACGCCCGGCAACGTCACCCAGGGCGGCGCCCGGCTCGGGGCGGGCGCCGCCTCCACCCTCACCGACGACGACGCCCTCGCGGTCGCCCGCGAGGTCGAGGGCGTCGTGGCCGCCGCGCCCTTCGTGCGCGGCAACGCCCAGCTCGTCTATGGCGGGGCCAACTGGTCCGCCCCCGTCTATGCCGTCACGACCGACTATTTCGTCGCCCGGGAATGGGACGTGGAGCATGGCCGCCTGTTCGACCCGGAGGAGGTCCGCAAGGGCGAGATCGTGGCCGTCATCGGCCAGACGGTGGCGCGCAACCTGTTCGGCGAGGCCGACCCGATCGGCGAGACGATCCGCGTGCGCAACGTGCCGTTCCGGATCATCGGCGTCATGGCCACCAAGGGCCAGTCGAGCTTCGGGCAGGATCAGGACGATGTCGTCTTCCTGCCGCTGGAATCCGGCCGCCAGCGCGTCATCGGCCGCAACTACGCCAAGGCGCGCTCCGTCGGCTCGATCTTCGTGAAGTTCGACAGCGCAGAAGCGATCCCGCCCGGGATCGAGCAGATGTCGGCGCTGCTGCGCCAGCGCCACCGCATCCAGCCCGACCAGGACGACGATTTCTCGGTGCGCAACCTGACCGAGATCGCCGAGACGGTCTCGGCCTCCGCCAACACGCTCTCGCTGCTCCTGGCGGCGGTGGCGGGCGTATCGCTGCTCGTCGGCGGCATCGGCATCATGAACATCATGCTGGTGTCGGTGACCGAGCGGACGCGGGAGATCGGCCTGCGGCTCGCAGTCGGCGCGCGCCCGCGCGACATCCTCTCCCAGTTCCTCATCGAGGCGACGACCCTGGCCACCCTGGGCGGCGCGGTCGGCGTCGTGGCCGGCATCGTCGCCGCGCGACTGGTGGCCAACGCATTCAACTGGCCGACGCTGATTTCCCCCGAGGCGATCCTCGTCGCCGTCGGCTTCTCGGGCCTCGTCGGCATCTTCTTCGGCTTCTACCCCGCCCGCCGCGCGGCCCGCCTCGACCCCATCGAGGCCCTCAGGCGGGAATAGGCGCGGCTCGCGTCATCCAGACCTCGCCATGCCCCTCTGCCGACATGCGGTTTCATGCGGACCTCACGATGTCATCCCCGGCGAGCGAAGCGAGGGAAGGGGATCCAGGAAGCCGGGCATCGAGCCTCCACGGCGGCCGTCCTGGATCCCCTTCCCCTGCGCGGCTTCGCCGCTTCGGCCGGGGATGACACACGAGTGTGAGACAGCTTCGGACGTAGCCAGCATGCGCCGTGCCGCTAACGCCGGGCGACGAATGCCGCCGCCACCAGGGCCGCGGCGGCCATCAGCGAGGGCACCACGAAATCGCCCGTGCGGGCCGCGATGAGCCCCGCAACGAGCGGCCCGGCCATTTGCCCTGCAGCGAAGGACGCCGTCATCAGCGCCACCGCCTGCCGCTCGCGCCCGGGCGAGGCGGCCCGCGCCGCCACCAGGCCGAGCGCCGTGATGCCGACGAAGGTTGCGCCCAGGAGCGCGGCCCCCGCGAGCGCGCCCCCTGGCCCCGAAGTGACCGCCGTGAGCAGGACGCCGGCGGCCTCCAGCAGCAGCGCCGCCACGAAGGCGCGGCGCACGCCCATGCGCGTGGCGATCCGGTTCCAGACGAGGACGGACGGCGCGGCGGTCAGGCCGACCACGAGCCAGACCGCGGTCTCCAGCGCGGGGCTCCCTTCGGCGCCGCGGACCATAGCGACGATGAAGGTCGCGGTGATGACGTAGCCGAATCCGAACAGGCCGTAGGCGACGATATAGGACCGCGCCGAGGCGGCGACGGGCGCCGCCTCTCCAGCCGCAGCCGGCGCGGGCGGCGGCTCGCGCCGGGTCAGGACGAAGAGCGGCGGCAGGACGAGCGCCAGCGACAGGACGCCGAGCGCGATCCACAGCCCCCGCCACGTCATGGTGGGATCGGCCGCGATGGCCGCCGCGACGCCCAAAGAGGACAGGGCGATGCCGGTGCCGACACCCGCATAGACGAGCGCGCCGAGGGCCGGACGGCCTGCCCGCGCCAGGCTGTCGAGCGCGATGCTTGCGGTGAGGACGAGGACGAAGGCGCTGGCGATGCCGCTCAGGGTCCGCAGCAAGACCCAGCCGGCGAAACTGTCGGTCAGGCCCATCGCGCCGGTGGTCGCCGCGCTCGCCAGGAGGGCGGCGCCGAGCCAGAGCGTGCGCGGCCCCACGACGATCCGGCTGGCGGCAAGGAGCGCGCCGGCAAGGTAGCCCGCGAAATTGGCCGACGCGACGAGGCCCGCCCCGTCGATGGACAGCCCCGCCCCGGCCAGCATGTGCGGCAGGACCGGCGTGTAGGCGAAGCGCCCGATCCCCATGGCGGCGGCGAGCGCGAGCGCGCCCGCCAGCGCGATCAGGACCGGCGGCAGCCCTATTCCGCCGCCTGGATGTAGGCGGCCGGATCGTAGTTCAGGATCGGGGACAGCCAGCGCTCGACCTCGCGCACATCCATGCCCTTGCGCAGGGCATAGTCCTCTACCTGATCGCGCTCGACCTTGGCGACGCCGAAATAATGCGCGTCCGGATGGGACAGGTAGAGGCCCGACACCGACGAGCCCGGCCACATGGCATAGCTCTCGGTGAGCCGCACATTGATGCGACGCTCCGCCTGCAGCAGGTCGAACAGGGTCGCCTTCTCGGTATGGTCGGGCTGGGCGGGATAGCCCGGCGCCGGCCGGATGCCGCGATAATCCTCGCGCACCAGGGCCTCGGCATCGAGCGCCTCGTCCGGCGCATACGCCCAGAACTCCTTGCGCACGCGCTCGTGCATCCGCTCCGCGAAGGCCTCGGCGATGCGGTCCGCCAGCGCCTTCACCATGATCGACTTGTAGTCGTCGTTGGCGCGCTCGAACCGCTTAGCGACGCGGTCCTCCTCGATGCCCGCCGTGACCACGAACCCGCCGACATAGTCGGGCGCGACGCCCGCCGGCGCGACGAAGTCGGCAAGCGCGAGGTTCGGCCGGCCGTCCCGCTTGGACAGCTGCTGGCGCAGGGTGAAGAACGTCGCCAGCCGGTCCGCCCGGCTCTCGCCGGTATAGAGCGCGATGTCGTCGCCGACCGCGTTGGCGGGCCAGAAGCCGATGATCGCCTTCGGGTTGAACCAGCGCTCCTCCACGATCCGGCGCAGCATCTCCTGCGCGTCCTCGTAGAGCTGGCGGGCGGCCGCCCCCTGCGCCTCGTCCTCCAGGATCGCGGGAAACCGGCCCTTGAGCTCCCAGGTCTGGAAGAAGGGCGTCCAGTCGATATAGGGGACGAGCTCGGCCACGTCGTAGGCGCCGAAGACGCGGGTGCCGAGGAAGGTGGGCCTGGGCGGGACATAGCCGGCCCAGTCGATCCTCATGGCATTGGCGCGCGCCTTCGTCAGCGGCAGGCGCAGCTTGTCCGCCTCCGAGCGGGCATGGGCAGCGGCGACCTTGGCATATTCGGCGCGCACAGTGTCCACGTAGCCCTGCCGCTGCTCGTCCGACAACAGCGAGGACACGACGCCGACCGCGCGGCTGGCATCGGTCACGTAGACCGCCTGGCCCGAGCTGTAATTGGGGTGGATCTTCACCGCCGTGTGGACGCGGCTCGTCGTGGCCCCGCCGATCAGCAGCGGCACGTCGAAGCCCTCGCGCTCCATCTCGGCGGCCACGTGGACCATCTCGTCCAGTGAAGGCGTGATGAGGCCGGACAGGCCGATGATGTCGACCTTCTCGCGCTTCGCCGTCTCCAGGATCTTGGCGGCCGGCACCATGACCCCGAGATCGATGACCTCGTAATTGTTGCACTGGAGGACGACGCCGACGATGTTCTTGCCGATGTCGTGGACGTCGCCCTTGACCGTCGCCATCAGCACCTTGCCGGCGGCGGCGGACTGGGTGAGCCCCTTCTCCTCCTTCTCCTTCTCCATGAACGGCATGAGGAAGGCGACGGCCTGCTTCATGACGCGGGCGGACTTCACCACCTGCGGCAGGAACATCTTGCCGGCGCCGAACAGGTCGCCGACGACGTTCATGCCGGCCATCAGCGGGCCCTCGATGACGTGGAGCGGACGCTCGGCCTTCAGCCGCGCCTCCTCCACGTCCTCCTCGATGAAGTCCGTGATGCCGTTGACGAGCGCATGCTCCAGCCGCTTCTCCACCGGCTGCTGGCGCCAGGCGAGGTCCGCCTCGCGGGCCTGCTTGCCCGCGCCGCCCTTGTAGCCTTCGGCCAGCGCCACGAGGCGCTCGGTCGGGGAGACGGCCTCGCCCGCGACCTTCCGGTTCAGCACCACGTCCTCGCACGCCTCGCGCAGGGCCGGCTCGATCTCGTCGTACACGGCGAGCTGGCCCGCATTGACGATGCCCATATCCATCCCGGCCTGGATGGCGTGGTAGAGGAACACGGCGTGCATCGCCTCGCGCACCGGTTCGTTGCCGCGGAACGAGAAGGACAGGTTGGACACGCCGCCCGAGATGTGGGCGTGGGGCAGGTTCTGGCGGATCCAGCGCGTCGCCTCGATGAAGTCGACGCCGTAATTGTCGTGCTCCTCGATGCCGGTCGCCACCGCGAAGACGTTGGGATCGAAGATGATGTCCTCGGGCGGGAAGCCCACCTCCTCCGTCAGGATGCGGTAGGCGCGCGCGCAGATCTCCGTCTTGCGCTGGAACGTATCGGCCTGGCCCGTTTCGTCGAAGGCCATGACGACGACCGCGGCGCCGTAGGACCGGCAGATGCGGGCCTCCGCCAGGAACTTCTCCTCGCCTTCCTTCAGCGAGATGGAGTTCACGATGGCCTTGCCCTGGATGCACTTCAGGCCGGCCTCGATGACGTGGAACTTGGACGAGTCCACCATCACCGGCACGCGCGCGATGTCCGGCTCGGCCGCCACGAGGTTGAGGAACTCGACCATGGCCTTCTCGCTGTCGAGCAGGCCTTCGTCCATGTTGATGTCGATGATCTGCGCCCCGCTCGCCACCTGGTCCCGCGCCACGTCGAGCGCGGCGGCGTAGTCGCCGTTGGTGATGAGCTTGCGGAAGCGGGCCGAGCCGGTGACGTTGGTCCGCTCGCCCACGTTCACGAACGGGATGTCGGGCGTCAGCACGTAGGGCTCCAGGCCGGACAGGCGCATGAAGGGCTTCTGCTCGGGCACCTGCCGCGGCGGGATGGAGCGCACCGTCTCTGCGATGGCGCGGATATGGGCGGGCGTGGAGCCGCAGCAGCCGCCGACGATGTTGACGAAACCGGACTGCGCGAACTCGCCGATCATGGCGGCCATCGCCTCCGGGCTCTCGTCGTAGAGGCCGAACTCGTTGGGCAGGCCCGCATTCGGATAGGCGCAGACCAGCGTGTCCGCGGCGCGGGACAGCTCCTGGATATGGGCGCGCATCTCCCGCGCGCCGAGCGCGCAGTTGAGGCCGATGGAGAACGGGCTGGCGTGGCGCAGCGAGTACCAGAACGCCGTCGGCGTCTGGCCCGACAGCGTGCGTCCCGACAGGTCCGTGATCGTGCCGGAGATCATGATCGGCAGCGTCGTGCCGGTGCGGGCGAAGACCGCCTGCGCCGCGGCGACCGCCGCCTTGGCGTTCAGCGTGTCGAAGATCGTCTCGATGAGGATGATCTCGGCGCCGCCGGCGATCAGGCCTTCCACCTGCTGGGCATAGGCGGCAAAGACCTGGTCGAAGGTCACCGCGCGGTAGCCCGGATTGTTCACGTCCGGCGAGATCGACAGCGTGCGGTTGGTGGGGCCGACGGCGCCCGCGACGAACCGCCGACGCCCGTCCTCGGCCTGCGCCGCGAGAGCCGCCTCCCGCGCCAGGTGGGCGCCCTCGCGGTTGAGCTCGAACACGATGTCCTCCATCGCGTAATCGGCCTGCGCGATGGTGGTGCCGGAAAAGGTGTTGGTCTCCACGATGTCCGCGCCGGCGCGGAAATAGTCGAGGTGGATCGCGCGGATCGCGTCCGGCTGCGTCAGGATCAGGAGGTCGTTGTTGCCCTTCTGGTCGTGGGCGTGGTCGCGGAAGCGCTCGGAGCGGAAATCGGCCTCCGAGAGCTTCAGGTTCTGGATTTCCGTCCCCATCGCCCCGTCCAGCACGAGGATGCGCTCGCGGGCTGCGGCGCGGAGCGCGGCGATGACTTCGGCGCCGTCGGCGGGCTGGATGGCGGAATCGGACATCGGCAATTCTCGTTTCGTTATCGTTCGGTTCGACGGTCTGGCCGGAGCGGCACCGGCCCTTCCCGTCTCGTGACGCGCGGCGTCAGGCGTGGTTGCCCGGGACGGGCCCGGGCATGACGGTCAGGCCGCCGCGACGGCCAGCCCCGCATCGGCCTGCCGGGCCCTGAGGCCCAGGAGATGGCAGATGGCGTAGACGAGGTCGGCGCGGTTCATTGTGTAGAAATGCAGCTCGGTGACGCCCCGGTCGACGAGGTCGATCACCTGCTCGGCCGCGACGGCGGCGGCGATCATCCGGCGGGTCTCCACGTCGTCGTCCAGCCCCTCGAACCGGGCGGCGAGCCAGGCCGGCACGCTGGCGCCGGTGCGCGTGGCGAAGTTCGCCGCCTGCTTGAAGTTCTGCACGGGCAGGATGCCGGGCACGATCGGGATGTCGATGCCCCTGGCCCGCACCTTGTCGAGGTAGCGCAGGTAGACGTCGTTATCGAAGAAGAACTGGGTGATGGCGCGCGTCGCGCCGGCATCCACCTTGGCCTTCAGCGCGTCGATGTCGGCATCGAGCGAGGGGCTTTCGGGATGCTTTTCCGGATAGGCGGAGACCGAGACGTCGAAATCGCCGATGCGGCGGATGCCGGCGACGAGATCGCAGGTCTGGGCATAGCCCCCGGGATGGGGCTCGTAAGGCGTGCCGAGGCCGCCGACGGGGTCGCCGCGCAGGGCCACGATGTGGCGCACGCCGGCGGACCAGTAGGAGCGGACCACCTCGTCCACCTCCTGCGAGGTCGCGGCGACGCAGGTCAGATGCGCGGCGGGCTTCAGGCTCGTCTCCTCCACCAGCCGCTTGACCGTCGCGTGCGTGCGCTCGCGGGTCGAGCCGCCAGCGCCGTAGGTGACCGACACGAAGTGAGGGGAGAGCGGCGCCAGGCGCTCGATCGAAGCCCACAGCGTCTTCTCCATCTCCTCGGTCTTCGGCGGGAAGAACTCGAAGGAGACCTTGACGGGTCGGGCGCCGTCGCGGCTGGGGCGGAAGGAAACGGGTGACATTCAGGCGACCTCCCGGCCGGGTTGGTTCAATGGAAAATCGGTGATCGCCCGCCGGTCCTGGCCGAGCCAGAGCGACACGGTGAGCTGTTGGGGCTTGCCCGGCGGAGGAGCGAGCTCGCGCGTCGTCACGCAATCCAGGTCGCCGTCGCGCAGCCAGCCGGCCACCTGATCGCGGGTGAAGCCCAGGCGCCGGTGGGCGTGGCTCTCGCGCAGGAATTCCAGGTCGTGCGGCGCGAAGTCCACCACCAGCAGCCGCCCGCCGGGGCTGACGAGGGAGGCGGCCTCGCGCAGGGCCCAGGCCGGGTCGTCCAGATAGTGGAGGACCTGATGGATCACGACGAGATCGAAGGCGTTGCGCTCCACCGGCGGCGCCAGGATGTCGCCCTGGCGCAGCTCGACACGCGTCAGGCCTGCCTTCTCCAGCTGCGCCCGCGCCACCGCCAGCATGGCATGGCTGGCATCCACGCCGACCGCGCGGCGGGCATTGGGCGCCAGGAGCGCGAGCATGCGCCCGGTGCCGGTGCCGAGATCGAGCAGGGCGTTGACCGGCCGCGGACCCACGACGTCGAGGATGGCCTGCTCGACCGCGGCTTCCGGCGCATGCAGTGAGCGAAGCCGGTCCCAATCCGCGGCGCGGCTGGCGAAATAGGTCTGCGCGGCGTGGGCGCGGGCGGCGCGCACGGCGGCCCGGCGGTCCCGATCGGCCGACAGGGAGGGGTCGGAGGCGGACAGGCCCGCGACGATGCCCTGCGCCAGGCCCGCCCTGTCGTCATCCACCAGCCGGAAGAAGGCCCACGAGCCCTCGCGGTGGCGCTCCACCAGGCCGGCCTCGACGAGCAGCTTGAGATGCCGCGACACCCGCGGCTGCGACTGGCCGAGAATATCGGTGAGGTCGGACACCGACAGGTCGCCCTCTCCCAGCAGCGCCAGGATGCGCAGGCGCGTCTCCTCGCCCGCAGCCTTGAGGGCTGCGACCATGGCATCGAGACTGGCCGGACCTGCGTTCACCGATCCCTCATCGGAGCGACATATAAAGATATGTTTATATGAGTAGTGCCGTCATGGCAATATCGCAACGGCGATGGCATTGCCGGTGAGAAGGGATCCCGGCTATGCCGACCATGAAGCGTCACGCCCGTCGTCAGCCCGGGTCCCCTGCCCGCGCCTCGCTCGCCGGGGGGTGACAGTCGAGGACAGGCATACCACGCCGGCTTCGGCCTCGCCGGCCTATCGGAACGGCGGTTCGTCGAAGCTGCGGAGCTTGCGGGAATGGAGGGACTGGCGGTCGCCTCGCAGCATGTCGACCGCGGTGAGGCCGATCAACAGGTGCTCGCCGACGGCGCGCTCGTAGAACGCATTGGCGGCGCCGGGCAGCTTGATCTCGCCGTGGAGCGGCTTGTCGGAGACGCATAGAAGCGTGCCGTAGGGCACCCGCAGCCGGTAGCCCTGGGCTGCGATCGTTCCCGATTCCATGTCCACCGCGATGGCGCGCGAGAGGTTGATGCGCTTGCGCTCCTGCGTCCAGCGCAGTTCCCAGTTGCGATCGTCGTTGGTGACGACCGTGCCGGTACGCAGGCGCTGCTTGAGCCGCTCGCCGCTCTCGCCGGTGACTGAAGCGGCGGCCTTCTGCAGCGCGATCTGCACCTCCGCCAGCGCCGGGATGGGAATGTCCGGCGGCAGGAGCGTGTCGAGGATGCGGTCCTGCCGGAGATAGCCATGGGCGAGCACGTAGTCGCCGATGCGCTGCGACTGTCTCAAGCCCCCGCAATGGCCGATCATGAGCCAGCAATGCGGGCGCAGCACCGCCAGATGGTCGGTGATGTTCTTGGCGTTGGAGGGGCCGACGCCGATATTCACCAGCGTGACGCCCTGCCCGTCGGCGCGGCGCAGGTGGTAGGCCGGCATCTGGTAGCGATGCCAGGGCAGCGCGGCCACCAGGCGCTCGGCCTCGGCGCGGTCCAGGTCGCGGGCGATCACCAGCCCGCCCGGGAGGACGAGGTCGGTATACGGGCCGTCCTGGCCGATCTGGTCCAGGCCGAACCGCACGAACTGGTCGACATAGCGGTGATAGTTCGTCAGCAGGATCCAGGGCTGAACCGCCCGCCAGTCCGTCCCGGTATAGTGGACGATGCGGCGCAGCGAATAATCGACGCGCGCCGCGTCGAAGAGCGACAGCGGCCGCGGCGCGCCGTCGGGAAGGTCGAACAGGCCGTCGGCGATCTCGTCGCCCACCGCCGAGAGCATGGGCGCCGGGAACACGCGGGCAAGCTCCGCCGATGTCACCGCGCCGCGCCCCAGTTCGTCGCCCCGCTCGAAGACGTAAGGATAGGGGATCTCCTGCGCGCTCACGCCCACCGCGATCGAGGCGCCGTAATCCTCCACCAGGTAGGAAAGCTGGGCGACGAGATAATCCTGGAAGACGTCCGGCTGGGTGACCGTGGTCACGTAGGTCCCCGGCCCCTGGAACTTGCCGTAAGCGCGGGCGATGGAGGGCTGCGGGCCGTTGGCGACGTAGGTCACCGACAGTTCGGGATAGCGGAACCGCGCGCGCTCCGCCGCGTCCGGCACGGCGCGCGTCTCGAAATAGCGCTCCAGGGCGGCCTTCAGCGCGTCGGTCGCCTCCGCGTGCAGGCGGATCAGTTCCGCCACCGCCTGCCGGGGCGTGAGGCCCGAGGCGGAATCCGTCGTCGTCATCCAAGCTCCCGTGGCGCCGGCCGAGCGGCGGCCCTGAATGCCAAAAGGCGCGCGCCGGTCTGGCACGCGCCGGTCGTCCTGCGGCGCCGGAGCGGCCTCACTCGACCTCGAGGTCTCCGGCCGCCGTCTTGCCCCGCTCGGTCTTCAGTTCGAACCGGACGGCCTGCTTCTCGTTCAGCGTCTCCAGCCCGGCGGCCTTCACCGCCGAGATGTGGACGAACACGTCACGCCCGCCATCCTCGGGCGTGATGAAGCCGAAGCCCTTCTGGGCGTCGAACCATTTAACGGTCCCCTTCGCCATGGCGCGGACCCTCCTCGCATACGGGAGCCACCGCGCTCCCGATGCCCGGGAGTGAAGGCCAGGGCGGACGAAGCGTCAATGCGAAAGTCTGTCCCGGCGAAGCGGCGCGGCTGCAGCCCCTGGCACGCAAGGGCAAAAGGGTCCGCTAGCCGCCCGTCTTCTCCACGAAGCTGTCCAGCACCATCTTGCGGCCCGCCTTGTCGAAATCGACGGTCAGCTTGTTGCCGTCGACGGAAGCCACGGTGCCCGGGCCGAACTTGACGTGGAAGACGCGCTCGCCCTCGGCGATGCCCGAACCGCCGCCGGTGGAACGCGCGGTCAGCTCGCCCTCGATGGTGAGCGGCCCGCCGCGCTGGCTGCCGGCCCTGTAGCCCGCGCCGCGCTCCGCAAAGCCGCCGCGCGACCCGCCCTGCGCGCCGCCGCCACCGAAGCTGCCGCCGCCCTGGCGCTGGGCGCGCTGCCAGCCGGGCGTGGAATAGGTCGACGAGAAGGGCTCGATCCTGTCGAAGCGCGAGCCGCCATAGCCGCCCTGATGGAACGAGGCGGGCGCCTCCAGGATATCCACCGCGCGCTCGGGCAGTTCGTCGATGAAGCGCGAGGGGATGGTCGCGTTCCACAGGCCGTGGATGCGGCGGTTGGTGGCGAACATCAGCTTGGCGCGCTTGCGCGCCCGCGTCAGCCCCACATGGGCGAGCCGTCGCTCCTCCTCGAGCCCGGCGCGGCCGCTCTCGTCCAGCGCGCGCTGGTTGGGCAGCAGCCCCTCCTCCCAGCCGGGCAGGAAGACCGTATCGAATTCGAGGCCCTTGGCGGCGTGGAGCGTCATGATCGAGACGCGCTCCGCCCCGTCGCCGTCATTGGCCTCCATGACGAGCGAGATGTGCTCAAGGAAGCCCTGCAGGTCGGGGAATTCCTCCATCGACCGAACGAGTTCCTTGAGATTCTCCAGCCGCCCGGCGGCATCCGCTGAGCGGTCGGCGCGCCACATGGCGGTATAGCCCGACTCCTCCAGGACCAGCTCGGCGAGCTCCGAATGGGGGAGCGTCTCCATGGCCTGGCTCCAGCGCCCGAACGCCGTCACGACGTCGCGCAGCGCCGCCCGCGGCTTAGGCTTCAGGTCCTCGGTCTCGACCATGAAGCGGGCCGCCTGCATCAGCGAGATGCGCGCCGAGCGGGCATGGTTGTGAAGCAGCTGGATCGTAGCGTCGCCCAGCCCGCGCTTGGGCACGTTGACGATACGCTCGAAGGCGAGATCGTCGGTGGCATTGGCCACGCAGCGCAGATAGGCGAGCGCGTCGCGGATCTCCGCCCGCTCGTAGAAGCGCGGGCCGCCGATCACGCGGTACGGCAGGCCTAGCTGGACGAAGCGCTCCTCGATCTCGCGCATCTGCGCGGAGATGCGCACCAGCACGGCGATCTCCGCCAGGTTGTGGCCCTTGTGCTGGAGCGCCTCGATCTCCTCGCCGATGAGGCGGGCCTCCTCCTCGGAATCCCACGCCCCGGTGATCGTGACCTTCTCCCCGTCCACGTCCTCGGTCCGCAGGGTCTTGCCCAGGCGGCCTTCGTTCTTGGCGATGAGGTGGGACGCGGCCGCCAGGATATGGCCCGTCGAACGGTAATTGCGCTCCAGCCGGATCACGGTCGCGCCGGGGAAGTCGTGCTCGAAGCGCAGGATGTTGTCCACGTCCGCGCCGCGCCAGCCATAGATCGACTGGTCGTCGTCGCCGACGCAGCAGACGTTGTTGCGTCCCTGGGCCAGCAGGCGCAGCCACAGATACTGGGCGACGTTGGTGTCCTGGTACTCGTCCACCAGCATGTAGCGGAACCGGTCCTGGTACTGGCGCAGGACGTCCGGGTTCTCGCGCCACAGGCGCAGGCACTCCAGGAGCAGGTCGCCGAAATCGGCGGCGTTCAGGATCTTGAGCCGCTCCTGGTACAGCGCGTAGAGCGTCTGGCCCTTGCCGGAGGCGAAGGCGGCCGCCTCGCCGTGGGGCACCTTGTCGGGCGTCAGGCCGCGGTTCTTCCAGCCGTCGATCGCGCCGGCGAGCGCCCGCGCCGGCCAGCGCTTGTCGTCGACGTTCTCCGCCTGGAGCACCTGCTTGAGCAGGCGGATCTGGTCGTCCGTGTCCAGGATGGTGAAATCGGATTTCAGCCCGACCAGCTCGGCGTGGCGCCGCAGCACCTTCGTGCCGATGGCGTGGAACGTGCCGAGCCAGGGCATGCCCTCCGCCACGGGCCCCGCGATAGCAGCGACCCGGTGCTTCATCTCCCGCGCGGCCTTGTTGGTGAAGGTCACCGCCAGGATGTCGGAGGGGCGCGCGCGGCCCGTCGCGATGAGATGGGCGATGCGCGTCGTCAGCACGCGCGTCTTGCCCGTGCCGGCGCCGGCCAGGACGAGGACGGGCCCCTCGGTCGTCTCCACCGCCTGGCGCTGCTCGGGGTTCAGCCCGTCCAGATAGGCCGCGCCGGCGGCGACCGAGGCGCGGGCGCGCGCGGCCAGCCCCCCGGGACGGGGCGCATGGGACAGGGCTGAGGGATCCGGTGGCACGGTGATGCTGAAACTCGCGGTTGATTCGGGCGGACGCGGGAGCCTGCCGGAAAATGGACCAAAGAGCGAACGGCGTCGAGGCGCGCGCGTTGTCCCGGCACCTCGCCGCGGCCGCCGGTCGTCCCTATATGGATGTCAGATGGGGCTGCGCGGCCGAAACGTGAAGGAGATGCGACCCATGCGCCACCATGTCCTGCTGGGCGCCCTGATGCTGGCGGCGTCGCTCGCGGCACCCGCGGCCCGGGCGCAGAATGCCATCGAGACGCAGATCCAGAACCAGAACCGGCAGCTCGACCAGATGATCCAGAACCAGGGTCAGCTGCGGCAGCAGCAATTCGACAATTCGAGCATCCGCATGCAGCTCGACAGGGATCGCAACAGGCCGCCGAACTATCCGACCACCGACCCCCAGCCTCGCTGAGGAGCGAAGCGCGCCTGCGTCAGTGCCGCGTGCCGGCCAGCGCCGGCTCCTGGTCCTCGCGCCGTTCGTTGCGGCGGCGCACGCCCAGCGCCGGGGCGTTCAGCCGAGGACGCGGCAGGCGGGCGTGCGAGGCCTTCATCAGGCTGAGATTGGCCAGGATATCCGCCGGGAACGGCGCCGGGCGGCGGCTGTCCATGTCCACGTGCACGGACACGCATTCGGCGGTCGCCGCGACCCAGCCCTCGGCGGCGTCGCGGATCTCCATGCGGTAGTGCAGCGTCTTCTCGTCGAAATCGACCAGGTGCACCGTGACGCGCACGGACGCGTCGGCCATCAGCTCGCGCAGGAACCGGGTGTGACACTCGGCGAGAAAGTACGACGCCCGCCGCTGCGCGAGGTAATGCGCGCCGAGCCCGATGAGCCCGAACGCCTCGTCCATCGCCCGGTCCAGCAGCACATGGTAGTAGGCGAGGTTGAGATGCCCGTTATAGTCGATCCAGCCCGGCTCGATCCGCATCCGTGAGGATACGAACGGGGCAAAGAACAGGACGGGAGCAGCGTTGATCTCGCTCACGGCAGCCTTCCTGGTCGCTGGTCGACGGCGGCAGGGCGGGAAAATGCCTTCGGAAAAGGCGGCCTGCCGTTAAGTTATCCACAGCCATCATCGTCAAGAAACGCCAAGGGCGCAAGCCATGAACGCCAACATCCAAGCCAGCTTTCCGCGCGTGCCTGCCGAACAGGTTAAGGCCGCATTGACCGAACTTGCCGCAACTTTCGGCAACCGGCTGGTGACGAGCCAGGCGGTGCGCGACCAGCACTGCAACACGCTGAGCTGGACGGCCTCGCAGGCGCCCGACGGCGTCGTCTATCCGCAGACCGTCGAGGACGTGTCCGCCGCCGTGCGCATCTGCGTCCGCCACGGCGTCCCGGTCATCCCCTTCGGCACCGGCACCTCCTTCGAGGGCCACACCAACGCGCCCGCCGGCGGCATCTCCATCGACACGTCGATGATGAAGGCCATCGTCTCGGTCCATCCCGAGGATCTGGACGTCACGGTGGAGGCCGGCGTCACCCGCAAGGAGCTGAACGAGCACCTGCGCGACATGGGTCTGTTCTTCCCCATCGATCCCGGCGCCGATGCCTCCCTGGGCGGCATGGCGTCCACCCGCGCATCCGGAACCAATGCGGTCCGCTACGGCACGATGCGCGAGAACGTGCTGGCGCTCGAGGTCGTCACCGCCTCCGGCGAGGTGATCCATACCGGCCGCCGCGCCCGCAAGTCCTCCGCCGGCTACGACCTGACGCGCCTGTTCGTGGGCGCGGAGGGTACGCTCGGCATCATCACCAAGGTGACGCTCAAGCTGCACGGCATCCCCCAGGCGATCTCCGGCGGCTTGTGCCCCTTCCCTTCGGTGGAGGCCGCCTGCCAGGCCACGATCCTGACCATCCAGTCCGGCATCCCGGTGGCGCGGATCGAGCTGCTGGACGCCATGCAGGTGCGCGCCTGCAACCTGTATTCCAAGCTCAGCCTGCCCGAGACGCCGATGCTCTTCGTGGAATTCCACGGAACCGAGGCCGGCGTGCGCGAGCAGTCCGAGTTCTTCGGCGAGATTGCCACCGAGTGCGGCGGCGGCCCGTTCGAATGGACGACCAAGGCGGAGGAGCGCACGCGCCTCTGGCAGGCGCGCCACGACGCCTACTGGGCGGCCATCGCGCTCCGGCCCGGCGCGCAGGGCATCTCCACCGACGTCTGCGTGCCGATCTCGCGGCTGGCCGAATGCGTCGCGGCGACGCAGGAGGACATCGCCGCTAGCGGCCTCGTCGCCACCATCGTCGGCCATGTGGGCGACGGCAATTTCCACGTCCTGCCCCTCGTCGACATGGACGATCCCGAAGAGGTGGCCCGGGGCAAGGCCTTCGTCGGCCGGCTCGTGGAGCGGGCGCTCGCCATGGAGGGCACCTGCACCGGCGAGCACGGCGTCGGCCAGATGAAGATGAAATATCTGGAGGCCGAGCACGGCGCCGAGGGATTGGCGCTCATGCGGGCGCTGAAGAAGGCGCTGGACCCGCAGAACATCATGAACCCGGGCAAGATCGTCGCGCTCTGAAGCCCAGGCCCGGCTCGCCTTGCGGCGGCGGGAACCTAGATGCACGCGGGAAGGCTCGTCTTTCCGGGCCGGCTTCGGCTAGTGTCGGCCCGGGCCCGACGGCTGTGAGAGGATCGATTTGCGGGAATTCCTGACCGCCCTGGCGGCCATCGTGATTCTGGCGCTGGCCGCAGCGCTCGTCGGGCCGTGGTTCGTCAACTGGAGCGCCCATCGCGCGACCATCGACGCGCGCCTGAGCGAGCTTGCCGGCTATCGCGTGCGCACGGAGGGCAGCCTCTCGGTGGCGCTCCTGCCCTGGCCCCGGGCCTCCGCGCAGACCATCCTCATCGGCGACGAGAGCGCGGCCGCCACCGCGCGGATCGACGACTTCGCCATCGACATCGCCCTCGTGCCGCTGCTCCAGCGCCGGGTCCAGGTCAACGACATCCGCATCGGCAAGCTGGACGTCACCCTGGGCGTCGGCGATGGCGGCGAGGCCGCGGTCCCGCCGCCGCGCGGCGCGGGGATGCCGGCGGGCTGGCCGATATCGCTCGAGCGTCTCGCTCTCGCCCAGGGCTCGCTGCGCGTCGTGCGTTCCGATGGCGGGCAGACGGTCGTCTCCCCGATCCAGCTCGTGGCCAGCGCGGGATCGCTCTCCGGTCCCTGGCGCGTCCAGGGCAGCGCGGCCGATGTGGCGTTCCGCGTCAACACGGGAACGCGGGAGGCCGACGGGCGCGTGCGCACCGTCGCCGCCATCGGCGGCGAGCGCCACCCCCGGCTCGATTTCGACGGCTATCTGGGCGAGGCGGTGGACGGCACGCTGAAGGTCTCCATCGGCCCGCCGGTCCAGCCGGTGGACAGCGGTCCACCCGTGCCCATCGTCGTGACCGGGCCGGTCAAGGGCACCCTGCGCCAGCTGGCCGCCGACGCGCTGAAGCTGGAGATCGCGGACGGCCCGACCGCCCTGCGCTTCGACGGAAAGGGCGCGCTCGACCTGACCGGCACGCCGCGCCTGTCCCTCGACTTCTCCGCCAAGTTCATCGACGCCGATGCGTTCCTGCTCTCGCCGTCCGGCAAGCAGTTCCTCACCCGCTCCGACAGAGGCTTCGGCGGCTGGCCGCTGGCGACGGCGATCACGCTCAAGGTCGACACGCTGACGCTAGGCAACGAGGAGACCGGCGCGCTCGACGCCGCCGTCACGATCGGCAGCGGCGGCGCCGCCCTCCGGCGCCTGTCGGCCGTGCTGCCCGGGCAGACGAAGGTCCGGTTCGAGGCGCAGGGCGCGAGCCGCGAGGGCAGCCTGTTCGGCAAGCTGGAGATCGACTCGGCCAGGCCCGAGCCGCTGGCGGGCTTCATCGCCACGCTCGGCGGTCCCGCCACCGCGATCCGGCTGGCGGGCGAAGCGCCCTTCACGTTGCGCACGGACGTCATCGCCACGCAGCAGGTGCTGGCCGCCTCCAGCCTGCAATGGGCGGCGGGCGATGCGCGCATCTCCGGCGCCGTGCGCTACACGCCGCCCGAGTCCGAGAGCGCGCGCGGCCGGCTGGAGGCGCAGCTCTCCACCTCGGCCTTCGACCTGGAACGCCTGCCGGCCCTGGGCAACATGCGCCGCAACATGGCGGCGGTGGACTTCGACATCCGCCTGGATGCCCGCGATGTCCGCCACGGCGCCAGCGTGCGCTCGGGCGCAGGCACCGTGCAGGCGCACCTGGTCGCCGACGCGTCAGGGCTCGACATCCGGACCCTCGATATTGCCGGCGTCGCGGGGGCAAACGCCCGGGCGGCGGGGCGCATCGCCGATTCCGGCGAAGGCCGCGTGGAGGGCGAAGTCCGCGCCGCCCAGATCGGGCCGCTCATGGCGCTGGCGGGCAAGGTCTGGGACGGCGACCACATCGTGACCGCGTTGCCCGCGGCGGTCGGACAGGCGGGCCTCGAGGCGCGGTTCTCAGTGGAATCCTCCAACCAGTCGGTCGACCGGGCTCTCGTCGGGCGGCTCGAAGGCACCAGCAACGACGGCATGAGCGTGGCCGCCGAAGGCGCCATCGCCCGCGACGACCAAGGCCAGCTCGACGAGATCTCCTCCGCCGAGATCCGCCTGAAGGCATCGGACGGCGGCAACCTGCTCAAGCTCGCGGGCCTCGGCGCCAGGGGCATGCCCTCCGGACCCGGCGAGGCCACCATCGCCTTCGGCCGCCGCCCGCGGCTGGGCTCCGTCATGTCCGTCACCGGGCGCGCGGACGGATGGAGCATCGCGACGCTCAGCCCCATCCCGCTGCGCGGCCGCGTGGAAACCCGCCGCGAGGGCACGTTCCGTTTCCAGGTGGCGGACGCGACGCCCTGGCTGAGGGACTGGCAGCTCGTCTCGCCGGACGACCGGCAGGCGCGCGAGGCGGGCCTGGACGTGAAGATCAGCCCCACGGGCGGGCGCTGGACGCTGGAGCCCCAGGGCCGCATCGGTTCCATCGACCTGTCGGGCGAGCTCACGGTGAACACCGCGAGCCGGTCGGTCAGCGGATCGATGCGTCTGGGCGGCGCGTCCCTGCCGGCCGTCATCGCCTGGGCCGGGCTCTACCCCACCGCCCCGCCCCGGCCGGGCACGATCTGGAGCATTGCCCGCTTCCCGGAAGCCCAGCCGATGCCCTTCAACGCGGAGATCGCGCTGAAAGTGGCCGAGATCGAGCTGGGCGGCGGCCGCACCGGCCGCGACGGCGAGGCCAACCTCCTCATCGGCGCCGATTCCATCTCGCTCAGGCCGTTCCGCGTCGACTATGCGGGAGCCACGCTGTCGGGCGAATTGTCCGCCAACCGCCAGGGCGGGCGCGCCGCCCTGGCCGGCGAGCTGGCGGTGTCGGACCTCTTCGCCCTCAGCCCGACGGCCCGCACTCTCGCCGCCGGACAGCTGGCGGCCCGCTTCCGCTTCGGCGCGTCGGGCGAAACGCCGACCGCCATGGTCGCGAACGCGTCCGGCGCCGGCCAGGCCCGGTGGAGCGGCGCGGCCATCGCCGGCCTGTCGCCCCGCGCGGCGTCGGAGGTGGCGCGTGCCCAGGCCGGGACGGAAGGCGCCTTCCCCGGCGCCGACGAGATCGGCCGCAAGCTTGCGGCGGCGCTGGATGCGGGGCCGTTCATCCCCGCCCAGCGCGATCTCGACATTCCCTTCACGATGAGCGCGGGCGTCGTGCGCTTCGGCCCGCTGATCGGCGAGACCGCGGAGGCGCGGCTGTCCGGCCAGTTCATCTTCGACCTGCGGACCCTTGCGCTGGAGGCGCGCGCCAACGTCCAGACGACCGGCTCGCCGCCCGGCTGGATCGGCGGGGCGCCCCAGTTCGCCGTGGCCTGGAAGGCGCAGGCGGGCCAGCCCGCCATGGTGCGCGAGGTCGATGCCGGCCCGCTGGTCAACGGGCTCGCTGCCCTGCGCCTCAGCCGCGAGGTGGAGAAGATCGAGCAGATGGAGGCCGACGACCGCGAGCGCGCCTTCCACAACCGCAGGCTTCGCGCCGACCGTGAGCGCAACGCGCCCCCGCCGGCCCCTCCGCCGCCGCCTGTGGTGACGCCCGCGCCGCCGCCGCCGGCGCCGACCCCGCTGCCGCCCCCCGCACCCCAGGCGCCGCCATCGTCGGGGTCGATCAGGCCGGCACCCGCTCCGGCTCCCGCCCCGCTCGATATTTCGCCGCGCTGACCGGATCAGCCGTCAAGGCTGGAGCGGCGCGGTCGCCTGTTCGAGCCAGGCGCGGACCTCGCCCTCGACCAGCGGCCCGATCTCGCGGCGCACGCGGGCGTGATAGGCATCGAGCCACGCGATCTCGGCCGGAGACAGGAGCGGGACGGCGATCAGCCGCGTGTCGATCGGTGCGAGCGTCAGCGTCTCGAAGTCCAGCATCGGGCGCTCGGCACCCTCGATCTCGGCCTCCCTGACCAGGACGAGGTTCTCGATCCGGATGCCGAAGCGGCCCTCCAGGTAGTAGCCCGGCTCGTTGGACAGGATCATGCCCGGTTCCAGCGCCACGGTGCCGAGGCGCGAGATGCGCTGCGGGCCCTCGTGGACCGACAGATACGACCCGACCCCGTGGCCCGTCCCGTGGTCGAAATCGAGGCCCGCCTCCCAGAGCGGCAGGCGCGCCAGCGCGTCGATCTGTGCGCCGGACGTGCCCTTGGGAAACACCGCGCGGGCAATGGCGATATGGCCCTTGAGCACGCGCGTGTAACGGTCCTGCATCAGCGCGTCGGGCGGGCCGACCGCGATCGTCCGGGTCACGTCGGTCGTCCCGTCCTCGTATTGCGCGCCGGAATCGATGAGGTAGATCCCCGGGCCGACGGGTCGGTCGGAGGCTTCGGTGACGCGGTAATGCGGCAGGGCCGCGTTCGGGCCCGCCGCCGAGATCGAGGGGAAAGAGAGATCGCGCAGGGCGCCCGTCTCGGACCGGAACCTCTCCAGAGCCTCCGCCGCCGATATTTCCGTCAGGCGGCCCGATGGGGCCTGGCCGTCGAACCAGGCCAGGAACCGCACCAGCGCCGCCGCGTCCCGCCTGTGGGCGGCGCGGGCGCCCGCGCGCTCCGCTTCGTTCTTCACCGCCTTCATGGCGGACACCGGGTCCAGCCCGAGGTCGGCTTCGCCGCCTGAATCCTGGAAGCCCGAGACGAGCGCGGCCGCCACGCTCGTCTTGTCGAAGCGGATGCGCGCGCCGCTTGACCCGAGCTTCGCCAGCCGGGCGGGCAGTTCGTCGGGCTCGGCGAGGTCGGCGAGCCCCGCAAACGCGGCGCGAACGGGGCCATCCAGCTTCCGACCGTCGAGATAGACGGTCGGGCGGCCGGTTGCAGGCACGTACGCGTAGCCGAGCGCGAGGGGCGTATGGTCCACGTCGCCGCCGCGGATGTTGAACGTCCAGGCAAGATTGTGGGGGTCGCTGACCAGCAGGCCTGCGACCTGCGCCTTCACCAGCGCCTCGCGCACCCGGCCGAGCTTGTCGGCGGCAGATTCGCCCGCGAGCGCTTCGGGATGCAGGCGAACCGGGGCGCAGGGAGCCGGGGGCCGGTCGTTCCAGATCGCGTCGATGGGATTGGAGGCGACCGCCACGGCGCTGCCGCCCGCCCGGCGGGCCGCGTCGGCGATGCGCCTGGCCTGGTCCGGCGTCAGCAGCCACGGGTCGTAGCCGATCGTGCCTCCGGCGAGTTCAGCGGCGATCCAGTCCTCGACCGATTGGCTGGCGAGCTGAACGGGCGCGATCACCGCAATGTCGGTCTGCTCGGCTGCCTGGATCGTGTAGCGGCCATCGACCACGAGCGCGGCCTTGCCGGAAAGGATCACGGCCGACCCCGCGGAGCCGGTGAAGCCCGTGAGCCAGGCCAGCCGCTCGGCGCAGGCCGGCACGTATTCCGACTGATGCTCGTCCGAGCGCGGCACCACGAAGCCGTCGAGCCCGAATTCGGCAAGGACGGACCGCAGCCGGGCGACCCGGCCCGCGACGGCGTCACGATCCGATCGGTCCTCGAAACTCTGGAATCGGCTCATGAGTGTCTCCCGGTCGCCCGTGCGGCCCGCTCGGCGGCGCCGCCTGCCAGGACGATTACGGGCGCGCGGGCTGCCGGGCAAGCGGGCACGCCCGACGCCGCGAAAAGCGGCAGTCGCATGCGTTTCATGCAAGATGCGGGATGATTAATGCGATTTAACCATTCGTTCTGCATAGAGCGCATAGCTCACATGCGATGCAGCATATATCTCGCAAGTGCGAAATAACCTACTTAAGTCGCACAACAAGAACAGAGACTGGCGCTCAACCCGATTGGAGACTGCCATGACCACCGCTGCTTTCGAGACCAGCCACCTTCAGGCTCCGCAGGTGCGGACTTCGTTCCTCGCGCGCCTCATCGAGACGCTGCGTCTGGCCCGTCAGGCCCGCGCCGAGCGCGAGATCGCCCGCTACGGCTACCTGATGCGCAAGTACAACCTCGCCGAGACGACGGACGGGCTCGATGCCTTCCCGTCGGCGACGCAGGCTCTGCCCTTCACCCGCTGAGCGTCCTCGCCAGCGGCCCCGCCGCCGGGTTGGCGGCGTCAGAAGGAGTTACACCATGTCCCCGATTCTCGTCTGGAAGGCTCTTGGACGCGCCGTCGCCTTCGTGGCCGACGTCGTCCGCGAGACGCGCGCCCTGCGCCGCCGCCTCGGCCGGTCCCACTATTCCTTCGAGTCGTGAGCCTTCAGCCGCGGTTCTTCCGCGGCTTCCCTCCGCTTGCCGATAGAACGAGCGTCGCCCAACCCTCCAGGTTGGTGCGGCGCTTCAGTTTCAGGCCCTGCGCGGCATAGGCCGACAGCACGCCGTTGACATCCCGGTCGATCAGGCCGGACAGGATCAGCGTCCCGCCCGGCGCGAGCCGTGCCGCGATGGACGGCGCCAGCCCCATCAACGGCCGCGCCAGGATATTGGCGAAGATCAGGTCGAACCGGCCCCGCGCAGCCATGGCGTGGCGCACGCCCGGGGCGACGTAGAGCTTCAGCCAGGGCCCGATCCCGTTATGGCGCGCATTGGCCCGCGCCACGTCCACCGCGACCGGATCGATATCCCCCGCGACGACGGGCTGGCGCAGGGCCTTGGCGGCCGCGAAGGCCAGGATCCCCGTCCCCGTCCCCACGTCCAGAACCCGGCGCGGCCGGCGCCGGCGCAGCTCGTCCACCAGGGCAAGGAGGCAGCCGCGCGTGGTGCCATGGTGCCCCGTGCCGAAGGCCAGGGCCGCCTCGATCTCGATGCCGAGATCGGATGGACGCACCGCGGCCCGGTCATGGGCGCCGTGCACGAGGAAGCGCCCGGCCCGCACCGGCTTCAGCCCGTCGAGCGACGCCTTCACCCAGTCCTGCGGCGTGATGGCGTGGAACGTCGCCTCGTCCGCACCGTCCCCGACGATCGGGCGCACCAGGTCCCGGATGGCGTCCTCGTCCGGCTGCTCGGTGAAATAGGCCTCCAGCAGCCAGTACGGCGAGCCGTCCTCCCGTTCCAGTTCGAAGGCCGCCACGGCGGTCTCGGTGGGGTCGAAGACCTCGCTGATGAGGTCGGTCATCCGGCGCGCGGCCTTCTCCGTGGTGGAGATGCGCATGAGGACGGTGGGGCGGTGGGGCGGCAGGCCTTCGATCATGGCGTTCCGTTACCGGAGCGCGGCCGCGCTGTCGATTGCCGCCGCGCGGAACAGGCCGCGGGCCGGGCCGTTGGTTGCCGGAACCCCGAACGCATCGGAGAGCGGCGGCGATGACGAAGACGCTGAAGGCCGGCGACAAGGTCTCCTGGGAGACCAGCCAGGGACGCACCAAGGGCAAGGTCGTGCGCAAGCAGACCAGCCCGACGACCATCAAGGGCCACACCGTGAAGGCCTCTCCCGACGACCCGCAATACATCGTCAAGAGCGAGAAGACCGGCGCGCGTGCCGCCCACAAGCCGGGCGCTCTGCGCAAGGCGACCTGAAGGAGGACGGACCATGGATCCCAAGCGCCCCATACCTGAGAGCAACCCGAAGGAGCCGGACGCTCCGCCTGCCCCGTCTCCCGGCCAGCGCGAGAGGCCGGCCGATGCCCGGCTCGCGCCGGATGCCGGATCGAGCGCCGACAGCGCACCGGGCCAATGGTCCGAACGGCGTCCGGCGGATGGATCGGACCGGGCGCGCGCCGACGATCCGGTCGGCGAGACGGCCCGCGAGCGCGACGGCGCCTGAGAAGCAGCCCTTCCAGGCGACGCGCCCGCGTTATGCGCGCGTATCCGCAGGACGGCCCTTCCCTTTCGCACGGCAAAGGACATGGCGGCCCCCGCCCGGTTCAGCTATCAGGCCCGGGCGCGCGAGGGGGACCCATGGACATTGCAGGCCAGATCGTCGCGGTGAGCTGCCGGCGGGGTCATCACTTCAGCAAGGACAACCAGCTCTCCATCCGGCTCGTTGCCGGGCACGGCGTGGAGGGCGACGGCCATGCCGGCGCGACTGTCAAGCATCGCTCCCGCGTGCGCGTCGACGCGACCCAGCCGAACCTGCGGCAGGTCCATCTCATCCACGCAGAGCTCTTCGACGAACTGGACGCGCAGGGCTTTCGCATCGCGCCCGGCGCGCTGGGAGAGAACGTCACGACGAGGGGAATCGATCTCCTGTCCCTGCCGCGCGGAACGCTGCTGAAGCTCGGCGACGAGGCGCTGATCGAGATCACCGGCCTGCGCAATCCCTGCAGCCAGATCGAAGCCTACAGGCCGGGCCTGCTCGCCGCGGTGCTGGACCGGGATGCGGACGGCAATGTCGTGCGCAAGACCGGCGTCATGGCCATCGTGCTGCGCGGCGGAGATGTGCGCCCCGGCGACCCGATCGGGCAGACGCTGCCCCCCGAGCCCCACCAGAGCCTCCGGCCGGTCTAGCGGGGCGGCGGCGCTGCTCCCGATCCCATGGCGGGATGGGAGCGACGCTGCGTCCGGAACCTTGCCGCGAAAACCAAAACGGGCCCCTCGCGGGGCCCGTTCTCGTTTCGATGTGCTGGCGGTCGGTCAGGCCACGCTGGCCGGATCGCCGCCGGCGCGGGCCCAGATCTTCTTCTTGGTGAAGTAGAGCAGGCCGGCGAAGACGATCAGGAAGATGATGACCTTGAAGCCCATCTGCTTGCGGGCCTCCATGTGCGGCTCGGCCGCCCACATCATGAACGCCGTCACGTCCTTGGCGTACTGGGCCACCGTCTCGGGCACGGGAGCGCGCCCGTCCTGGCCCTTCGGATACTCGACCTGGCCGTCGGACAGGGGCTTGGCCATCGCGATGGCGTTGCCCGGCATGTAGAGGTTGTAGTGCTGGCCCGGCGCCAGCGTAACGCCCGCCGGCGGCTCGACATAGCCGTTGAGCAGCGCGACGATGTAGTCCGGCCCGTGCTCCTGGTACTGCGTCACCGCATCCAGGATGAACCAGGGGAAGCCGCGCGAATAGGTGCGGGCCTTGGCGAGCACCGAGAAGTCTGGCGGATAGGCGCCGCCATTGGCCGCGCGCGCCGCGTTCTCGTTCGGGAATGCCTTCGGGAACTTGTCCGCCGGCCGGCCCGGGCGCTGGAACATTTCGCCCGCGTCGTTGGGCCCGTCCGTCACCTGGTAGGTGGCGGCGAGCGCCTCCACCTGCCCGCGGGAGAATTCCGGCCCGCCCGGCTGGGCGAGGTTGCGGAACGACACCATCGAGAGCGAATGGCAGGCCGCGCAGACTTCCTTGTAGACCTTGAAGCCGCGCTGCAGCTGCGCCCGGTCATACGTGCCGAACGGACCGGCGAAGCTCCAGGACTGGCGCGGCGGCGTCGCCCCGCCCTCGGCGGCGAAGGCCGCGACGGGAGCGGAGAGGAACGCCGCGATGGCGCCGGCGATGAGGAGGGTGGTCTTTTTCATCGGGTTGGTCCCCAGCCTCTTCGGCTCAGCTCTTGCGGTCCGGAGCGGCGGTCGCGCCCGTGGCCAGCGCGGGACCGCCATGGCCATGCCCGTCCAGCACCGATTCGGCGATGGAATTGGGCAGCGGCTTGGGCGTCTCGAACAGGCCGAGCAGCGGCAGCACGATCAGGAAGTGCGCGAAGTAGTACGCGGTCAGGATCCGGGCCGCGATGACGTAGCCGCCCTCGGCCGGCGCGCCGCCCAGGTAGCCCAGCCCGATCACGCAGGCGATGAACACCCAGAAGAACTGCTTGTACAGCGGGCGGTAGGTCGAGGACCGGACGCGCGAGGTGTCCAGCCACGGCAGGAAGGCGAGGATGGCGATCGAGCCGAACATCGCGATCACGCCGCCGAGCTTGGACGGAATGGCGCGCAGGATCGCGTAGAACGGCAGGAAGTACCATTCCGGCACGATGTGCGCGGGCGTCACGGCCGCGTTCGCCTCGATATAGTTGTCGGCGTGGCCGAGATAGTTCGGGATGTAGAACACGAACCACGCGAAGAAGATGAAGAAGCAGACGACCGCGAAGGCGTCCTTCACCGTCGCGTAGGGCGTGAAGGGCAGCGTGTCCTTCTTGACGCTCTTCACCTCGACGCCGGTCGGGTTGTTCTGCCCCACATGGTGCAGCGCCCAGACGTGCAGCACGACCACGCCCAGGATCATGAAGGGCAGGAGGTAGTGCAGGGAGAAGAAGCGGTTCAGCGTCGGGTTGTCGACGGCGTAGCCGCCCCACAGCCAGGTCACGATCGGATCGCCGATGACCGGGAATGCGCCGAACAGGTTGGTGATGACGGTCGCGCCCCAGAAGGACATCTGGCCCCAGGGCAGGACGTAGCCCATGAACGCGGTGGCCATCATCAACAGGAAGATGATGACGCCCAGGATCCACAGGACCTCGCGAGGCGCCTTGTACGAGCCGTAATAGAGGCCGCGGGCGATGTGGATATAGACCGCGATGAAGAACATCGACGCGCCGTTGGCGTGCAGGTAGCGCAGCAGCCAGCCGTAGTTCACGTCGCGCATGATGTGCTCGACGGAGGCGAAGGCCTTCGTGGCCTCGGGCGTGTAGTGCATCACCAGCACGATGCCGGTCACGATCTGCGCGATCAGCATGAACATGAGGATCGCGCCGAAGGTCCAGAAATAGTTCAGGTTCCGCGGCACCGGGAACGCGATGAACGAGGAGTGGACCAGGCCGGCAACCGGCAGGCGGCTCTCGAACCACTTCGCGAAGCCGCTCTTGGGAACGTAGGTCGAATGGCTTTCCATGGGATTGGGCCTGTCGCGTGGCTTGTCGGCGTCAGGCGGCTGCGCCGCCGCCGATGAGGATCTTGGTGTCGGACACGAACGTGTAGGGCGGAACCGGCAGGTTCGTCGGAGCCGGCCCCTGGCGGATGCGGCCCGACGTGTCGAAGACCGAGCCGTGGCACGGGCAGAACCAGCCGCCATAGGGGCCCTGCTGGCCGAGCGGCACGCAGCCCAGATGGGTGCAGTTGCCGTAGACCACGAGCCACTGGGCCTTGCCGTCCTTCACGCGCGCCGAGTCGGGCTGAGGATCGGGCAGGCTGCCAAGCTGCACGCCCTGCGCGTCGGCGATCTCCTTCTGCGTCCGGTGACGGATGAAGATCAGCTTGCCGCGCCAGAACAGCTTGACGATCTGCCCCTCCGGAACCGGCGTCAGGTCGAACTCCACCGGAGCGCCCGCGGCGACGACGTCGGCCGAGGGCGACATCTGGCGCACGAGCGGCCAGGCGACGGCGGCAAGGCCGATGGCGCCGACGGCGCCGGTCGCAATGTAGAGAAAATCGCGGCGGGTGGGCTCTTGAGTCGTCGCAGCGTCGGCCACCTTGGCACCTCTTCGCATCGTCCGGACGTCCGGCTCGCTGAAGGACGGCGCCTCTGGCGCCGGACCGTCCCGAGCGGGCGGATGTGTCGATCTGTCAGCGCGTCGAAAACCACGAGACGCGCCAGCGCGCAATGCGACCGGGGGTCGCCGCGCTGGCCGGTCTTTGGCATGGTTCCAGAATGATGTCTACCGCTCCGCGGCAGCCGCCCGCAGGCCAAGTGTAGCAGGCACGAGCCCCAGTCTCTCGCGGGCCAGCCAGCGCCACCCGAGACAGGCCGCGACGGCTGCCAGCCCGGCCGCCAGGCCCAGCCAGATGCCGAGCCCGGCCAGGGGCGTCCTGAAGCCCAGATAGGCCGCCAGGCCAAACCCGACGACCCAGTAGCCGAGCCCGGCAAGCAGCATCGGCACGAACGTGTCCTGCAGCCCGCGCAGCATGCCGCTGAGCGCCGCCTGCGCCCCGTCGGCTAGCTGGAACAGGGCCGCAACCAAAAGGAACGTCGCCGCCAGCCGCGCCACCTCGACGCCGCCGGGCAGCGACCGGTCGATGAACAGGCCCACCAGCGCGTCGGGGAAGGCCGTCATAACGGTCGCCGTCGTCCCCATGAAGGCCATGACGAAGCCGAACGCCGTCCAGCCCGCGCGGGACACGCCCGCCGCATCGCCCGCGCCGTACGCCCTCCCCACCCGCACCGTCGCGGCCTGGCTGACGCCGAGCGGCACCATGAACGCGGTCGCGGCGATCTGCAGGGCGATGGCGTGGGCCGCCAGCGAGGTGGAGCCGAGCAGGCCCTGGAGGAATGTGGCGGCGTTGAAGACCGTGATCTCGAACATGAGAATCACCCCGATCGGCAGGCCGATCCGCCAGATGCGCGCCAGGCGCGCCCAGTCCGCACGCCAGAAGCGGCCGAACAGGTGGTAGCGCCGGAACAGGCGGTGGCGCGTCAGGACGAGGACCATGAAGCCGAGCTGCAGCGTGGTCGCGATCGTCGTCGCGACGCCCGCCCCCACCAGGCCGAGGGCCGGTGCCCCCAGCCTTCCGAAGATGAGGGCCCAGGCCAGGACGCCGTTCACAAGGAGCGTGAGAAGCGAGGCCGCCAGCGCCCAGCCCGGCCGCTCCAGCGCCGCCATGAAGTGGCGCAGCACCATGAACAGCAGCACCGGCAGAAGCGTCCACTGGAACGCGCGCAGATAGGCGCCGGCATCGGCTGCCAGCCGAGGCTCCTGGCCCAGCAGCAGGAGGATCGGCTCGCCGTTCCACAACAGCGCCCAGAGCGGCAGGGTGACGATGAAGGCGGTCCACAGCCCCTGACGGACCGTGCGCCGGGCCTCGCGCACCGCGTGGCGCCTCCGGCCGAATTCCTCGGCGAGCAGCGGCGACACCGCGGTCACCAGCCCGATGCCGAAGATCAGCGTCGCATGGTAGAGGTTGCCCGCCAGCGCGCCCGCCGCCAGCGCATCGCTGCTGAGGCGGCCGAGCAGGACGACGTCGGTCGTCGTCATGCCGATCTGCGCGAGATTGGCGAGCACGAGCGGCCAGCTCAGCGCCAGCGTCGCCTTCAGCTCCAGCCAATACGGATGGCCGGCGAAAGCCGGCATGTCGCGCTTCCGTTCCATGATGCCTGTCTTCTAGGCAGGTCGGCGCGCAATTCCCAATGGCGATATCTGATCGGTTCCAGAAGCGGACGCGATGGGTGCGCAGGCGAACCGGCGGCCGCCGTCAGGAGGAGACGGCTTCCGCCTCGTCGGCGCTGGCGATGAACCCGCCGGACTGGCGGCGCCAGAGGCGGGCGTACAGGCCGCCCGCGGCCACCAGGTCGTCGTGGCGCCCCTCCTCCACGATGCGGCCCCGATCGAGCACGACCAGACGGTCGAGCGCGGCGATGGTGGACAGGCGGTGGGCAATGGCCAGCACCGTCTTGCCCTCCATCACGGTCTCGAGCTCCGCCTGGATGGCGGCCTCGATCTCGGAATCGAGGGCGGAGGTCGCCTCGTCGAGGATGAGAATCGGCGCATTCTTGAGGAGCACGCGGGCGATGGCGATGCGCTGGCGCTGTCCGCCGGACAGTTTCACGCCCCGCTCGCCCACCCGCGAATCGTAGCCGCGACGGCCTTTGTGGTCCTCGAGGCCCGGAATGAACTCGTGCGCGCGGGCCAGACGCGCCGCGCGCTCCACCTCCTCGTCCGCGGCGGAGGGGCGGCCATAGGCGATGTTGTCGCGGATCGAGCGGTGGAGGAGCGAGGTGTCCTGCGTGACCATGGCAATGGATTCGCGCAACGAAGCCTGCGTGACCCTGGCAATGTCCTGGCCGTCGACCAGGATGCGGCCGCCCTCCAGGTCGTGCAGGCGCAGCAGCAGGTTCACGATCGTGGACTTGCCGGCGCCGCTGGGGCCGACGAGGCCCACCCGCTCTCCCGGACGCACATGCAGGTTCAGGTTGTCGATGATCCCGCCGCCGCGGCCGTAATGGAACGAGACGTTCTCGAAGCGGATGTCGCCGCGCGGGCCGGCCGGCACCGCCAGCGGCACGGCATCGGGCGCGTCCACCACCTGGTGCGGCTTGGAGATCGTCTCCATGCTTTCCTGCACCACGCCGACATTGTCGAAGATGCCGCGCAGCACCTGCATGAACCAGCTCGACATGTCGCCGATGCGCAGCGTCAGGGCGAGGCCCGCGGCGACCTCGCCCGGCGTCATGCGCCCCGCCTGCCAGAGCCAGATGGCCATGGCGGCGGTCGAGACGACCAGCAGCGTGTTGAGCACGATGAGCATGAACTTCACTTCGGTGAAGAGCCGCATCGAGCGGAGATACGAGCGGGTATGCCGCTCCATCGTGGTCCGCACGGCGGACTTCTCGGCGTCCGCCCGCGCAAAGAGCTTCACCGTCAGGATGTTGGTGTAGCTGTCGACGATCCGCCCCACGAGCGCAGAGCGGTCCTCGGACACGCGCAGCGAGCGGGCCTGCGCCTCCGGCACGAAGTACCGCATCAGGAGCACGTAGCCCGCCACCCAGCACAGGGTCGGTACGGTCAGCCACAGGCTGACGGTGGAGAAGGCACCGAGCGCGACCGCCGCGTAGACGACCACGAAGACGACGATGTCGAGCGTCTCCACGGCCACGTCCCGCATGGCCGGCCCGGCCTGCGTGATGCGGTTGGCGATGCGCCCGGCAAAGTCGCCCTGGAAGTACGAAAGGGAGTGGCCGAGCGTGTAGACGTGGGTCCGCCAGCGGATGCGGTTGGTCAGCTGCGGGACGACGACCTGGTTGATGACGCCCTCGTTGAACACGTGGACCAGCGGGCGGAGGACGAGCAGGCCCGCCGCCAGCGCCAGCAGCCACGGGCCGTTCGCCGCCAGGATTGCCTGCGGCTCCCCGCGCGACAGGAGATCGACCACGCGGCCCACGATGACGAGCAGGCTGGCTTCCACCACCGCCAGGGCGAGCGCGCTGACGAACACGGCGCCGAACCAGCCGCGCACCGTGGAGACGTAGAACCAGATGAACCGGCCCAGCCGGTCCGGCGGCGTCGCCGTCTCGTCGAACGGCGCGAAGACCGAAATGCGGCTTTCGAGCCAGCCGTAGAATCGCTTGAGCATGGGAGGACGGGACCGGGTCTAGGTGCCTGCGCGGGACGCCGCTCGCGCGGTCTGTATGCATCTAGATAGAGACTGGCGCCATGATTTCGAGGCCATTATGGCGGGAGCCATGATCAGGATCGCGCTGTACCAGCCCGACATCCCGCAGAATGCCGGCACGATCGCCCGCCTCTGCGCCTGCCTCGGCATCGGTCTCGACATCGTGGAACCGGCCGGGTTCGACGCGTCCGACCGCAATTTCCGCCGCGCCGGCATGGACTATCTGGAGCGCGCGTCGATCCGCCGGCATGCGGATTTCGCCGCTTTCGAGGACGCGCGTCGGGCGGCCGGCGTCCGGCTCGTCCTCGCCACGACGCACGGCGCGACAGCCTATGCCGATTTTTCCTTCGCCCCCGGAGACATCGTCATGATGGGCCGGGAGAGTGCGGGTGCCCCGCCGGCCGTCCACGCGGCTGCGGATGCGCGCATCGCCATCCCCGTGGTCCCGGGCCTGCGCTCGCTGAACGTCGCGGTCGCCGCCGGCATGATCGCGGGCGAGGCCTTGCGCCAGCTTCGCGCATGGCCCGCCGCCGGGGGCGCTGCTACAGAGGCGCCATGACCCACGACGCCTCGCCCGCCCTCCCCGCCGATCCGGCCGATATCGACGACCTGAAGCATCGTGCGCCGCTCTGGTTCGCCGAGCTGCAGGGCCGTATCTGCGCCGCGCTGGAGGCGATCGAGGATGCCTGCGAAGGCCCGTTCGATCCGGACGCGCCGGGTGCGGCCGGCCGCTTCGAGCGGACGCCGTGGGAGCGCACGGATCATTCCGGCGCCAAGGGCGGCGGCGGCACGATGGCCATGCTGCGCGGGCGGGTGTTCGAAAAGGCCGGCGTGCACGTCTCCACCGTCCACGGCACCTTCGCCCCCGAGTTCCGCGGGCAGATCCCGGGATCGGCCGAGGACCCGCGTTTCTGGGCGGGAGGCATCTCGCTCATTGCCCATCCCTGGAACCCCAACGTGCCGACCGTTCACATGAACACCCGCTTCGTGGTGACCACGAAGCCGTGGTTCGGCGGCGGCGCCGACCTGACGCCCGTCCTCGACCGGCGGCGCAGCCAGGACGATCCGGACACGGTGCTGTTTCACGACGCCATGCGCGGGGCCTGCGCGCCCCATCCCCAGGCGGACTACCCCCGGTACAAGGCGTGGTGCGACGAGTACTTCCATTTGAAGCACCGCAACGAGCCGCGGGGCATCGGCGGCATCTTCTACGACTATCTCTGGTCGGGAGACCCGCACGCGGACTTCGCCTTCACCCGCGGCGTCGGCGAGGCGTTCCTCGATGTCTATCCGCAGATCGTCCGCCGCAACCTGTCCGCCCCGTGGACGGAAGCCGACCGGCACGAGCAGCAGGTGCGGCGCGGGCGCTACGTGGAGTTCAACCTGCTCTACGACCGGGGCACGATCTTCGGGCTGAAGACCGGCGGCAACGTGGCCTCGATCCTGTCCTCGATGCCGCCCACGGTGCGCTGGCCGTGAGCGCCGCCGCCTAGCGCGCCTCGCCGACCAGGCGGAACCATCCGTCCTCGTCGATCACCTCGATGTTGAGGTCCTTCGCTTTGGCGAGCTTGGACCCTGCGCCGGGACCGGCGACGACGAGGTCCGTCTTGGCCGAGACCGACCCCGCCACCTTGGCGCCCAGCCGCTCGGCCATGGCCTTCGCCTCGTCCCGGCTCATGCGCTCCAGCGTTCCGGTGAACACCACCGTGCGGCCCGACACCGGCGTGTCCGATGCCCTGTCGTCCACATGGTCCTGCGGCGAGACCTCGCCGAGCAGGTCCTCGAGCATGTCCCGGTTGTGCTCCTCGGCGAAGAAGTCGACCAGCGCTCCGGCGACCACCGGGCCCACGCCCTCGATGGCGGTGATGTCCGCCAGCGCCGCGGGGTCGCGGTGGGCGGCGAGCGCCGCCTCGCGCAGGGCCTGGAACGAGCCGAACTGGCGGGCGAGAAGCTTGGCGTTGGTCTCCCCCACATGCCGGATGCCGAGGGCGAAGACGAAGCGGTTCAAAGGGGGCGTGCGCCGCGCGGCGATCGCCTCCAGCAGCAGCGAGACGCTGCGTTCGCCGAACCCCTCGCGGTAGACGCGCCGCCGGATCAGCTGGCCGTCGGGCTCGGCAGTGACGAAATCGCGCGCGGTCAGGCGGAAGATGTCGCCGGGACGCTTGATCAGGCCCTCGCGGTGGAACAGCGCGATCTGCTTCTCGCCGAGCCCGTCGATATCCAGCGCGTCGCGCGAGACGAAATGCTTCAGCCGCTCGACGGCCTGGGCGTCGCAGACCAGGCCCCCGGTGCAGCGCCGCACCGAATCGGCACGGCCCGAGCGCGGATTGGCGTCCCGCACCGCGTGGCTGCCGCAGACCGGGCAGGTGACGGGGAAGCTGTAGGGCGCCGCGTCCTTCGGCCGCTTGGTCAGGTCGACGTCCACCACCTGCGGGATCACGTCCCCCGCCCGCTGGACGATGACCGTGTCACCCTCGCGGATATCCCGGCCCTCGCGGATCGGCTCGCCGTCCCCGCCGATGCCGCGGATGTAATCCTCGTTATGGAGCGTCGCGTTGGACACGACGACGCCGCCCACCGTCACCGGCTTCAGCTTGGCGACCGGCGTCAGCGCGCCGGTACGGCCCACCTGGATGTCGATCGCCTCGATGATCGTGGTCGCCTGCTGGGCGGAGAACTTGTGGGCGATGGCCCAGCGCGGCGAGCGGGAGACGAAGCCCAGCCGGTTCTGCAGCGACAGGCTGTCGACCTTGTAGACGACGCCGTCGATGTCATAGCCGAGCGTGGCGCGCCGGGCCTCGATATCGCGGTAGAACGCGAGCAGTTCCTCCGCCGATGCGCAGCGGGCGAAGAGCGGGTTGGTGACGAAGCCGTATGCGGCGAGCGCCTCCACCATGCCGGACTGCGTGTCAGCCGGCATGGCGCTGACCTCGCCCCAGGCATAGGCGAAGAACCGCAACGGGCGGCTCTTGGTGATGGCGACATCGAGCTGCCGCAGGGAACCGGCGGCAGCGTTGCGCGGATTGGCAAAGGCGGCCTTGCCGGCTTCGGCCTGCCGGGCATTGATCGCCTCGAAATCGTCCTGCCGCAGATAGACCTCGCCCCGCACCTCCAGCACGTCCGGCGGATCGCCCTTCAGCACGTGGGGAATGTCGCCGATAGTGCGGGCATTGGGCGTCACGTCCTCGCCCTCCTCGCCGTCGCCGCGGGTGGCGGCGCTGACCAGCCGCCCCTTCTCGTAGCGGATGGAGAGCGAGAGCCCGTCGATCTTGGGTTCCGCCGTGACGATCAGCTCCGCATCCGCGGCAAGGCGCAGGAAGCGTCGGATCGTGTCGAGGAAGTCGGCGACGTCCTCGTCGGCGAAGGCGTTCGCCAGGGAGAGCATCGGCACCCGGTGGCGCAGCTTGGGGAACTTGCCGGAGGGCTTGACCCCCACCTTCTGCGTTGCGCTGTCCGCCGAGACGAGCTCGGGAAAGCGCCGCTCGATCGCCTCCAGCCGCCGCCGCAGCGCATCGTACTCGGCGTCCGAAACGACCGGTGCATCGGTCTCGTAATAGGCGCGGTCGTGGGCGGCGATCTCCGCCTGCAGCTCCGCATGGTCCAGGCGCGCCGCGTCCGGGGTCAGCAGCTCGACATTGGTCGCGCGGTGGATCGACATGGCGGCGCGTCCTCTCGGCCCTAGCCCGCGGCCTGGAGCAGGCGGCGGGCGGCGGCGCGGGCCTCTTCCGTGATGGTCTCGCCTGCGAGCATGCGCGCGATCTCCTCGCCGCGCTCGCTCTCGCCCAGGGCAGCCACCTGCGTGATGACCCGCTCACCGCCGGCCTCGCTGCGCTTCTCGATGAGGAAATGCGCCTCGGCCCGCGCGGCGACCTGCGGTGCATGGGTCACGGACATGACCTGGACGTTGCGCGCCAGCCGCGCCAGCCGCTGGCCGATCGCATCCGCCACCGCGCCGCCGACGCCCGTGTCGATCTCGTCGAAGACGAGCGTGGGGGCCGAGGCCCGCTCCGCGAGCACGACCTTGAGAGCCAGCATGAAGCGCGACAGCTCGCCGCCGGAGGCGATCTTCGCCATCGGGCCGGGCCGCGTGCCGGGATTGGTCTGGACCCAGAACTCGACCCGGTCGATGCCCGCTTCGTCCCGGGCGGTGTCGTCGGTGGTGATCTCGGCGGTAAAGCGCGCCCGTTCCAGCTTCAGCGGCGGCAGCTCGGCATTGACCGCGGCGTCCAGCTTCGCGCCCACCTCGCGTCGGCGCGCGCTGAGCGACCGGGCGGCCGAGAGATAGGCGGCTTCCGCCTCCGCCAGTTCGGCCTCTCGCCGCCGCAGGGCCTCCTCGCCGCCGTCGATGTCGGCCAGGAGCGCGGCGGAGCGGGCCGCCAGGGCGGGCAGGTCGTCCACAGCCACGTCATGCTTGCGGGCCGCGGCGCGCAGGGCGAACAGCCGCTCCTCGGCGCGCTCCAGTTCGCGCGGGTCGAACTCCGCTTCGCGCAGCAGCGCCTCGATCGTGGTGCGCGCCTCGTCCATGGCGATGAGCACGGCGTCCAGCGTGCGCACCGCTGGCTCCACGAGCCTGGGCGCCGAGCCGGTGCGCCGCTCCAGCTTGCGCATCGCCGCGGACACGACCGGCCCCGGCGCGCCCGGCCCGGCAATGGCCTCGAACGCCTCGTTGAGCTCGGTCACCACCTTTTCGGACTGCATCATCGTGGCGCGGCGCTCGGCCAGCGCCTCCTCCTCGCCGGCCTGGGGCGCGAGCGCGGTCAGTTCCTCCACCACATGGCGCAGGTAGTCGGCATCGCGGGCCGCGGCCGCGACGGCCTTGCGCTGCCCATCCAGCGCCGAACGGAGCGCCGTGAAGCGCTTCGCCGCCTCCGCCACCGCCCGCGACTCGCGCTGGAGGCCGCCATAGGCGTCCAGGATGGCCCGGTGCGTGGCCGGGTCGACCAGGGCGCGGTCGTCGTGCTGGCCGTGGATCTCCACCAGCGCGGCGCCGACCGCCCGCAGGACCTGCACCGAGGCCGGCTGGTCGTTGACGAAGGCGCGGGTGCGGCCGTCCCCCATCTGGACGCGCCGCAGGATGAGGTCGCCGTCGTCGTCCAGTCCCGCCTCGCGGACGATAGCGCGGGCGGGATGGTCGCCGGCGACGTCGAAGGCGGCAATGACCTGGCCCTGCCCGGCGCCCTGGCGCACGAGCGCGCCGTCGCCGCGGCCGCCAAGCGCCAGCGAGAACGCATCGAGGAGGATGGATTTGCCCGCGCCGGTCTCGCCCGTGAGCACGGACAGACCCGGCCCGAACGCGAGTTCGAGCCGGTCGATCAGGACGATGTCACGAATGGAGAGCTGGACGAGCATGCGCTCTCCGCGGGGAGATCAGCCGCCCAGGCCCACCGTCTTCGCCACGCCCTGGAAGACGCGGCTGATCCAGGAGCCCCGGTCCTCGCGCGGCTCGAGCCCGCGGGACTGCAGCAGGACGTAGGCGTCCTTGTACCAGGGGCTGTCCGGGAAGTTGTGGCCGAGGACCGCGGCCGCGGTCTGCGCCTCGTTGACGACGCCGAGCGCCATATAGGCCTCGGTCAGGCGCATCAGCGCCTCCTCGACATGGCGCGTCGTCTGGTAGCGGGAGACCACGTCGCGATAGCGGTTGATCGCGCCGGTATAGTTCCGCTTCTCCAGATAGTACTTGCCGATCAGCATTTCCTTGCCGGCGAGCTGGTCGCGCGCCACCTGGATCTTCTGCTTGGCGTCGGCGACGTATTCGGAACGGGGATAACGCTCGATCAGCTCCTGGAGGGCGACGATCGCCTTCTCCGTGCGCTCCTGATCGCGGGAAATATCCGTGATCTGATTGTAGTAGGACGAGGCCATCAGGTACTGCGCGTAGGCCGCGTCCTCGCCCGACGGATGCAGGGTCACGTAGCGGCGGGCGGCGCTGATCGCATCGTCGTACTCACCGGCCTCGTGATGGGCATAGGCGGTGAGCACCATCGCCTTGCGGGCCCAGGGCGAATACGGGAACTGCTTGTCCACTTCCGTGAACTTCTTGGCGGCGCCGGAATACTCGTTCTTGGCGAGGCGGGCGAGGCCGTCATTGTAGAGCGTGTCGGCGGGAACCTCCGGCACGATCTCGGGCTTGTAGGTCTCGGACCGGTCGAACGGATTGAGCGCCGACAGGCTCTCGCAGGCCGCGAGCGGCAGGGCCGTCGCGCCCAGCAGCACGAGGCGCGCGGCAAGCGACGGAAGCGACCGGGAACGAAGCGACGTCATGCGAAGCTGGACCTTATCTGAATTCCGGCCGGGGAAGCCCCCCGGGTCCGACGGACGCTCTTTAGCGCAAATCGGGGATGAGCGCCAACCCGGATGGCGGACGCGCCGCCATGCCGCGGATCGGGCGTCGCCGCCGCAGCCGGCGAGGGATCAGTGGGTATCGGGGGCGAAAGCCGGCTGAACGACCGGGATGTCCGCATAACCAGCCTCGCGACGGCCCCCAGCCTCCACGATGGCATAATTGGCACGGTCGGCGAAAAGCGCCTCCAGCACCGCGACGTTCATGCGATGGCCGCCGCAATAGGAGCGGTACTCGCCCAGGATCGAATGCCCGGCGAGCGCCAGGTCGCCGATGGCGTCCAGCAGCTTGTGGCGCACGAACTCGTCCTGGTAGCGCAGCCCCTCCGGGTTCACCACGCCCTCGTCGGCGACGGCGACCGTGTTGTCCAGGGAGGCGCCGAGCGCGTAGCCGGCCTTCCACAGCCGCTCCACGTCGCGCATGAAGCCGAACGTGCGGGCGCGGGCGATGTCGCGGCGGTAGGTCGAGGCGTCCAGCTCGTAGACGCGGCGCTGGCGGCCGATCACCGGGCTGTCGAAATCGATCTCCACGTCGAGGCGGAAGCCGCGCTCGAACGGGTGCAGCTCGGCGAAGGCGCGGCCCTGCTCGACGCGAACCGGGCGGAGCACCTTCACGAAGCGGCGCGGAGCGGACTGGGCGACGGTGCCGACCGAATCGATCGCGTCGACGAAGCGGGCGGCGCTGCCGTCCATGATCGGCATTTCGGGGCCGTCGATCTCCACCAGCACGTTGTCGACGCCAAGACCCATGAGGGCCGACATCAGGTGCTCGATGGTGGCGACGCTGCCGCTGTCGGTGTCGCCGAGGACCGTGCAGAGCTCGGTGGCCGAGACGCCCACGTGCCGGGCCTCGATCAGGCGCTCACGCCCGCCCTCGATGCCGGTGCGGAGAAAGACGATGCCGTGATGGGCGTCGGCGGGGTGAAGGACGATCTGGACGGGAGCGTTGGAATGGACGCCGTTGCCGGTGAGGGTCACCCGGTCCCGCAAGGTCGTCTGCTTCGCGAACTTCATTCCGACTTATCCCTGACCGACACGCGGAGACCGTTTGGCGAACCGCTGGATTGCGGATGCCGGTGGCCTGCCTGTCTCTCGATCTGAACGCCCCGTACAGGTCCGTGCCTTTCTGGCCGGACGTTTTGATTGCGGGCACAATAGTCGCGCCCCCCTCCTGCCTCAAATCACGCTTTCTTACGCTCTGTTACAGTCCGGACACGATCGCGGGCAGCTACTAAGCCACTGATGCGGAAAGAAAAAGTGCAGCCGCCCGATTGCGGCTGCAATCGGGCGGCTGTGGATTGTTGCAGAAGACGAGACCGGCTTCAGTTGGCCTGGCGGCGCAGGAAGGCCGGAATCTCCAGCTGGTCGTCGTCGAGCGTCCGGGCGGCCGGCTGGCGGCCATGGGCGTCGAGCTGTCCCTGCGCGGGGCGGTAGCCGAGCGGCGCCGGCGGGGCGGCGGGGCGCTTGGTGTACTCGGCCTGCGTCGGCGAGGGGCCGGCGGGACGGGGAACGACGGGCTCGATGGCACGCGGCAGCTCGGCCGGGGCGACCGGGCCGGCTTCGTCCTTGCGGCCGAGGCCGACCGAGGCGAGCCGCTGCAGCAGCGTCATCCGCTTGTGGTCGGGATGGGCGGCAGCGGTCGCCGGGGCGCCCATGACCTCCTCGCGGACCTGGTCGCGGACATGGACGGGAAGCTCGTCGACCCGCGGCATGCGCACCGGGCGCACGACGCCGCCGCGATCCGCCGCCGGCGGCAGGAACGGCGCGTCGAGGACAGGCTCCTCGACCGGAGCAGGCTTGGCGGCGGGCGCCTCGGCGAAGGCCGGGGCGACCGGGCGGGCCGGAGCGATGGTCACGTCGGGGTGCATGGCCGACGGCTGCGGCGCGACGGGCATCTCGGCGACGGGCGCCACCGGCTCGATGGCGCGGGGCGCCTCGACCGGCGCCGCCATCGGCGCGGTGCGCGCGGGCGGCGTGGCGCGGGCGCGGGCCTCGGCCCGCAGGCGCTCGGCCACTTCCGCGATGCGCTGCTCGGTCTCGCTGATGTCGCCGCGGCCGGCCTGCAGGTGGTGGTCGATGCCGGTGGCGACGACCGAGACCCGGATGATGCCGTCGAGGCTGCCGTCGAACGTGGCGCCCAGGATGATGTTGGCGTCCTGGTCGACCTCCTCGCGGATGCGGGTCGCGGCCTCGTCCACCTCGTAGAGGGTGAGGTCGTTGCCGCCGGTGATCGAGATCAGGAGGCCCTTGGCGCCCTTCATCGAGACGTCGTCGAGGAGCGGGTTGGCGATGGCGGCCTCGGCGGCGGTGATGGCCCGGCGCTCGCCGGTGGCCTCGCCCGTGCCCATCATCGCCTTGCCCATGTCGCGCATGATCGCGCGCACGTCGGCGAAGTCGAGGTTGATGAGGCCTTCCTTGACCATGAGGTCGGTGATGCAGGCCACGCCCGAATAGAGCACCTGGTCGGCCATCGCGAAGGCGTCGGCGAAGGTCGTCTTCTCGTTGGCGACCCGGAACAGGTTCTGGTTCGGGATCACGATCAGCGTGTCGACCGACTGCTGAAGCTCGATGATGCCGGCCTCGGCGACGCGCATGCGGCGCACGCCCTCGAACTGGAAGGGCTTGGTCACGACGCCGACGGTGAGGATGCCCATCTCGCGGGCGGCGCGGGCGACGACCGGGGCCGCGCCGGTGCCGGTGCCGCCGCCCATGCCGGCGGTGATGAACACCATGTGCGCGCCGGCGAGCTGGTCGCGGATCTCGTCGATCACCTCCTCGGCGGCGACCCGGCCAACCTCCGGCTGCGAGCCGGCGCCCAGGCCCTCGGTGACCGCAAGGCCCATCTGGACGATGCGGCTCGCCTTGGAGAGCGTCAGCGCCTGAGCGTCGGTGTTGGCCACGACGAAGTCGACCCCCTGGAGGCCGGCCTCGATCATGTTGTTCACCGCGTTGCCGCCGGCACCGCCGACGCCGAACACCGTGATGTGGGGCTTCAGTTCCCGGATGTCCGGAGCCTGCAGGTTGATCGCCATGATGGCCTCTCTCCAAGTGGCGCTCGGCAGGCGCCCTAACGCTGGTGAAAAATCCGGTCCGGGCTGCCGCGCCCGGTCCTTGAGCTTTTAGAAACTGTCCCGGATCCACCGGCCGAAGCGGGAGATGTACCCGCCGGTCCCGGTCTCCCGATACGCGTTGTGGTTCGGTTCGAAGTGCTCCAGATGCGCCACCTGGGGATAGACCAGCAGGCCCACCGCGCAGGAGAAGCCCGGCCCCTTGGCCGCTTCCGGCAGGCCCTTGATGCCCAGCGGCCGGCCCACCCGGACCTGTCCGCCGAGGATCCGCCGCGCGACGTCCGCCATGCCCGTGAGCTGGGCGGCGCCGCCGGTCAGGACGATGCTGCGCCCCGCCTCGCCCGATGCGCCCGCCTGGCGCAGCCGGTCGCGGACGAGCTCGAGGATCTCCTCCACCCGCGGGCGGATGATGCGCACCAGGTGCGACCGGGGAATGTGCGTCGGCACGTCCCGCTCGTCCTCGTCCACCTGGTGGACGGCGATCGTCTCGCGGTCGTCGGAGGCCGAAACCAGGGTCGAGCCGTAGAGCGTCTTCAGACGCTCGGCCGCCGCGACCCGGGTCGAGAGGCCGCGGGCCACGTCCATGGTGATGTGATGCCCGCCGACCGCGATCGCATCCACATGGACGAGGCTGCCGCGGGAGAACACGCCGGTGGAGGTCGTGCCCCCGCCCATGTCGATCACGACGGCGCCCATCTCTGCCTCGTCGTCGACGAGGGCCGACAGGCCGGAGGCGTAAGGGGTGGAGACCACCGCCTCGATGTCCAGATGACACCGCTCTACCGCCAGCATGACGTTGCGGGCCGCGGCAAGGTCGGCGCCGACCACGTGCATCGACACGCCGAGCTTTTCGCCGATCATGCCCGTCGGGTCGACGATGTCGTTCTGCGCGTCCAGGCTGAAGCCGGTGGGCAGCGCGTGCAGCACGGCCCGACCCGGACGCAGCCCGTGGGCGCTGGCGGCCTCCAGGGCGCGCTGCATGTCGCGCTCGCCGACCGAGCCGCCGCGGATCGGCACGTCGGCGGCGAAGTGCTCCGAACCCATGCGCCCGCCGGTCAGGTTCACGATGACCGACTTCACCTCGACCTTGGCCATGCGCTCGGCCGCGTCGACCGCCTGGCGGATCGACTGCTCGGCGGCTTCCAGGTCGGTCACGACGCCGCCCTTTAGCCCGAGGGACCGCTGGTGGCCGATGCCGAGGACGCGGGCGATGTGGGTGCGGCCCTTCAGGCTCTCGCTGGGCTGCATCGGCCGCAGCTCGGCGACGATGCACACGATCTTGGACGTCCCGATGTCCAGGACGGAAAGGGTCGCGCTGCGCCGGGCCGAGAGCGGCCGCATGCGGGGGGTCACGCCGTAGGGCTGGCTCATACCTCGCCTCCCGTCGGCTTCGGACGCTTCTTGGCGGCCTCGGCCCGGGCGGCCACGGCCTCCTCGGTGAGGCGCAGGGTCATGCGGTCGGGCTGGCGCAGGTCCACCTGGATGATGTCCTTCTCCAGGATGCGCTCGCTCTTCTCCAGATCGCCAAGGCGCCTGACGGCGTCGATGGCGCCGTCCTCCGGAAGGGCGACGACGAGGCCGTTGTCGAGGCGCAGGTTCCAGCGGCGGCCGCCCACCAGGGTGGCGGCGCTGATTCGGGAGCCCAGGGGACCTGCGGCGGCGCGCAGCTTCAGAAGGTCGCCGACGCGGCGGTTCGCGCCCTCGCCCACCACGAAGGGCAGGTTGACGAAGCGCTCGTCCTGCATCGTGTCGATCACGGTGCCGTCGGCGGCCACGACGAAGACGTCGCCCTGGTTCTGCCAGAGCGCGAAGGGCTCCCGCTCGGTCAGCGTGATCGTGATCTCGTTGGGATAGAGCTTGCGCACCGAGGCCTGCTTCACGAGCGGCAGCGCCTCGATGCGCTGCTGCATCTCGGCGATGTCGACGAAGGGCATGGACTGGCGCGGATCGATGCCGGCCGCGCGCAGGACCTCGCCCTCCTTCAACTCCGCGATGCCGGAGATGACGACCCGGTCGATCCCCAGCCCGACGAGCCGCGCGAGGGCGTGATGGATCTCGCCGTGATGGGTGCGGAACGCCGCCACCTGGTCGCCCATGGCGAGGCCGGCGATGCCGACGGCACCGTAGAACGCCCCCAGCAGCCACGTGCCGATGCCGCGCGGCAGGCGCCGGTCCAGCGGCACCGCGACGGACGAGCGGGACGAGGGCCGCCGGCCGCGGCGGGGCGACGGCTCGAGGATGGGAAGGACGGGAGCGGTGGGGGCGGATGCGGGACGGCCGCGACCGCGCGATCCCGCGGCGGCCGCGCGGGCTGCCTGGGTCTCTACCGGTCGCAGGAGGCGTCTTCCACCATCCATGACACCAACTCACCAAAAGAATAGCCCGCGTGGGCGGCCAGTTCGGGCACCAGGGATGTCTCGGTCATGCCGGGCTGCGTGTTCACCTCCAGGACGACGAGTTCGCCCGTGCCTTCGGGGCGGTCGTCGTAACGGAAGTCAGCACGGCTGACGCCACGGCACCCGAGAGCTTGATGCGCCGTTAACGCCAACTCTTGAACCTGTTGGTAAATATTCGGTTTAATCTGAGCGGGCAGAACGTGGATCGAGCCGCCTTTGGCGTACTTTGCGTCGAAGTCGTAGAACCCGCCCACCTGGGGGCGAATGTCTATGACGCCCAAGGCCTTGTCGCCCATCACCGCGCAGGTGAGCTCCCGCCCGGCGACATATTTCTCCACCAGCAGCCAGTCGCCGAACGCCCAGTCCTCGCGCGTTAACTCCTGCGGCGGATGGGAGCGGTCCTCGCGCACGATGATGACCCCGTAGGAGGAGCCCTCGGAGATGGGCTTGACCACGTAGGGCGGCGGCATCGGGTGGGCGCGGGCGATGTCGCGGCGATGGGCGACGAGGCCCGTGGCGAGCGGGATGCCCGCCGCCGCCATCACCGTCTTGGCCATCTGCTTGTGCATGGCGACCGCCGAGGCGAGCACGCCGGAATGCGTATACGGGATGCGCAGCACCTCCAGCAGGCCCTGGATCGTGCCCCCTTCGCCGTCCGGCCCGTGCAGCGCGTTGAAGGCGACGTCCGGCTTCAGCTCCGTGAGGCGCGCCGCGATGTGCCGGTCCACGTCGACCCGGCTGACGCGGTAGCCCGAAGCCTCCAGCGCATCCGCGCAGGCCCGGCCCGAATTGAGGCTGACGCTGCGCTCGGACGACCATCCGCCCATGAGGACCGCGACGTGTTTGGTCATGGCAGCTTGGGTCCTCATCGCCGGGCGGCGCGTGCGAGCGCACCGCGAATCATCGTGTGACGACAGGATTACCAGATCGGATTCGCCAGATCAGGCGGCGTAGCGACGGGGTCATCGCTCGCCCGAGGCCGGGACCGTCACCGGTCTGGATCCCCTTCCCTCGCTGCGCTCGCCGGGGATGACACGGTGCTTCGGACCGGATTCAGTCGGGAAGGCCGATCCGCCGGATCTCCCAGTGCAGGTCGACGCCGCTCGTCGCCTTCACGCGGGCGCGCACCTCCTCCCCGAGCCGCTCGATGTCCGCGGCCTTTGCGGCGCCGTGGTTGATCAGGAAGTTGCAGTGCATCTCGGAGACCTGCGCGTCGCCGATCCGGTAGCCGCGGCAGCCGGCGGCGTCGATCAGCTCCCAGGCCCTGCGCCCGTCCGGGTTGCGGAAGGTCGAACCGCCGGTGCGGGTGTTGACCGGCTGCGTCGTGGAGCGGGCCTCGGTGATGCGGTTCATCTCCGCGAGGATCGTCTCCGGGTCGCCCGCCCGGCCCTGGAACGTCGCCTCGACAAAGATGAAGTCCTCCGGCACGCCGCAATGGCGGTAGGAAAAGCCCATCTGCGCGAGGCTGAGCGTATGCGGCCGGCCCTCGCCATCCAGCGCCCGCGCCTCCACCAGCACGTCCTTCACCTCGCCGCCATAGGCGCCGCCGTTCATCCGCAACGCCCCGCCGATGGCGCCGGGAATGCCGCGCAGGAAGGACAGGCCGTCGATGCCCGCTTCCGCCGCCGCGCGGGCGACTTTCACGTCCGGCGCGCCCGCCCCGGCCCGCACGCGCAGGCCGTCCGTGCCGATGCGGGCGAAGGCCTTGCCCAGCCGGATGACCACGCCGGGAACGCCGCCATCCCGCACCAGCAGGTTGGAGCCCAGCCCGACGACGGTGACCGGCAGGTCCCGCGGGCGCCCTTTGAGGAACGCGGCAAGGTCCTCCTCGTCGGCCGGCGTGAACAGGACCTGCGCCGGCCCGCCCGTGCGGAACCAGGAGAGCGGGGCCATGGGCGCATTGGCCTCAAGCTCGCCCCTGATGCCGGGGACGGCCTGGCGGATCTCCGATGTGATGTCCGGGAAGGTCATTGGGGGCCGCTGCTACTCCCTCTCCCCGGACACGGGGAGAGGGCTGGGGTGAGGGGCGGATGGCATTGGCTGCACTCCGTCGTCAAGAGCGGCGAAGATTACGGCCGCCAACCGGAGCGGATTTCCGGTAACCGGCGTTCGGCTGGCGTGGCGGCGCGTCGCAGGGATCGGGCGCGGGCAGTGCTCAAGGACGGAATCCGGAAGACTGGGACGGCCGCCCCTCACCCTAGCCCTCTCCCCGCCTTGCGAGGAGAGGGGAGCGCGCGCCTTTGTCAGCCTCACCCCCGTGCCGCGAGTTCTCCCGGCAGGGCGTAGGCCCAGTTGGTGATGGTTCCCGCGCCCAGGCACACGACGTAGTCGCCGGGTTTGGCGAGGCCTGCGACCAGGCCGGCAAGCTCGGCGGGATCGTCCATCGCCAGGACCTGACGGTGGCCGCGCGCCTTGAGGCCCGCCACGAGATCGTCGCGGCTGGCGCCCGGGATCGGCTGCTCGCCGGCCGCGTAGACCGGCGCGACGATGACCGCGTCGGCATCGTTGAAGCAGGTGCAGAAATCGTTGAACAGCGCGGACAGGCGCGTGTAGCGGTGCGGCTGCACCACGGCGATGACCTGCCCGGAGGTCGAGGCGCGCGCGGCGCGCAGCACCGCCGCGATCTCCACCGGATGGTGTCCGTAATCGTCGAAGATCGTCGCGCCGTTCCAATCGCCCGTGCGGGTGAAGCGGCGCTTGACGCCGCCGAACCCCGAGAGGGCCTTGCGGATCTGGTCCGGCGTCATGCCCAGTTCGTGCGCCACCGCCACCGCGGCCGTCGCGTTGAGGGCGTTGTGATGGCCCGGCATCGGCAGGACGAGGTCTTCCACGAGCGTCGTCTCGCCCGACAGCCGCTCGCGGATGATGACGGCGAACCGCGACCGCCCCCCGGTCAGGTCGACATTGACCAGGCGGGCGTCGGCCTGCGGGTTCTCGCCGTAGGTGATGACCCGCCGGTCCTCGATCCGCCCCACGAGGTCCTGCACCGTGGGGTGATCGATGCACATCACGGCGAAGCCGTAGAAGGGCAGATTCTCCACGAAGGAGCGGAAGGCGTCCTTGATGGCGTCGAAGGTCTTGAAGTGGTCCAGATGCTCCGGATCGATATTGGTGACGATCGCGACGTCGGCCGGCAGCTTCAGGAACGTGCCGTCGGATTCGTCGGCCTCCACCACCATCCAGTCGCCGCCGCCCATGCGGGCATTGGTGCCGTAGGCGTTGATGATGCCCCCGTTGATGACGGTGGGATCGAAGCCGCCGCCGTCGAGCAGGGTCGCGACCATGGAGGTCGTCGTCGTCTTGCCGTGGGTGCCGGCGATGGCGACGCAGGTCTTCAGCCGCATCAGCTCGGCCAGCATCTCCGCGCGGCGCACCACCGGCAGGCGCTTCTCGCGCGCGGCGGCCAGTTCGGGATTGTCGCGCTTGATCGCGGTCGAGACCACGACCACGGCCGCTTCGCCGAGATTCTCGGCCCGGTGGCCGACGAAGGTGGCGATGCCCTTGGCCGCCAGGCGCTTCACGTTGGCGTTGTCGGCCGCGTCGGACCCCTGCACCGTATAGCCGAGATTGTGCAGGACCTCGGCGATGCCGGACATGCCGATGCCGCCGATGCCGATGAAATGGATGGGTCCCAGGGAACGGGGCAGCTTCATGGATCGGACCTTGCGGGCGGAAAGGGACGGAACGGGTTCAGGCGCGTGCGGCGCGGGCCAGGACGAGCGCGGCGAGCCGGTCGGCGGCGTCGGGGCGCCCGGCGGTCTTCGCCGCTCGCGCGGCCTCGGTCAAGCGCTCGGGCTCGTTCATGCGCAGGGCGAGCTCCTCGGCCAGCCGCTCCGGCGTGAAGTCGCCCTGGGCGATGACCGTCGCCGCGCCGATATCCCCCAGGCTGCGGGCATTGGCCGCCTGGTCCTGGTCGAGCGCCCCCGGCAGCGGCACGAGGATGGACGGCCGGCCGATGGCGGCAAGCTCGGCGACTGTCGAGGCGCCCGAGCGGCCGAGCACCAGGTGACTTTCAGCGATGCGGCGCGGCAGGTCCTTGAAGAAGGGCTCCACGTCCGCCTTCATCTGGTAATGGTCGTAGAAGGCCTTCACGCGGGTCAAGTCCTCGCCGCGGGCCTGCTGGGTGACGACGAGCCGCTTGATGAGCTCGCCCGGCAGGCGCTTGATCGCCTCGGGCACGACATCGGCCATGACGCGGGCGCCCTGGCTTCCGCCGAAAACCAGCAGCCGCAGCTTTCCGCCCTTGAGCGCCGGCGGATAAGGCTCGCCCGCCACCGCCAATACCTGCTCGCGCACGGGATTGCCGACATGGACGAGCTTGTCCTCCTCCACCCCGTGGCCGCGCACTGTGGCAAAGCCCGTGGCGATCGTGCCCACGCGGCCTGCCAGGAACCGGTTGGCCCGGCCCATGACGGCGTTCTGCTCGTGCAGGATCGTCGGAATGCCGAGGATCGAGGCGGCCAGGACCGGCGGCACCGTGGGGTAGCCGCCGAAGCCGACGACAGCGTCGGGCCTGATCCGGCGCAGCAGCAGCAGCGACTTCACCACGCCCAGGCTCAAGGTCGCCGCGGCCGAGGCCATCCGCAGCGGCGACCGGCCGGAGGGCGTCGCCGCCGGGACCTGGTGGATCGCATCCGGCCGGAAGCGCGAGACGAACTCGCTCGCCCGCCGGTCGGTGACCAGAACGGCTTCGGCGCCCCTTGCCTCCAGCGTCGCGGCCAGCGCCTCGGCGGGAAAGAGGTGGCCGCCGGTTCCGCCGGCGGCGAGCAGGATCAGGGGCTTTGCGGCCATGACGGGTCTACGCTTCGCTGCGGCCGCGGGAGAAGGGACGCACGATCCGGTCCATGTACTCCGATCGTGGCCTTTTGCGGGTGACGGCGATGAGGAAGCCCATGCCGAGGGCCAGGGAGATCAGCGACGATCCGCCATAGGAGATGAAGGGCAGCGTCATGCCCTTGGCGGGCATGAGATGGACGTTGACCATCATGTTGATCGAGGCCTGGAGCCCGAAGAGCAGGATGAGACCGGTCGCGGCCAGCCGGCAGAAGGGCTCTTCTGCCCGCCGGGCCAGGAGCAGGCCGCGCAGGACGATGAAGGCGAACAGGCAGAGCACGGCAACGCAAACGACGATGCCGAACTCCTCCGCCGTCACGGCGAAGATGAAGTCGGTATGGGCGTCGGGCAGGATGCGCTTGACCGTGCCCTCGCCCGGCCCCTTGCCGAACCAGCCGCCGCGGCTGAACGAGGACAGGGCGGTGTCGATCTGGAAGGAATCGCCGGACGACTTGTCGAGGAAGCGCTCGATGCGCGCCCGCACATGGGGTACGAATTCGTAGGCCGCCAGGGCCGCCAGGATCCCCGCGCCGCCGAAGCCCACGATCCACAGGGAGTGCAGGCCGGCGGCGAAGAACATGCCGCACCACACCAGCGTGATCAGCATCGTCTGCCCGAAATCGGGCTGCAGGATCAGCGGCACGATCGTCGCGGGCAGGAGCAGGATGCCCAGCAGCCCGCCCGGCATGTCCGATTTGCGCCCGCCCTCGGCGAAGAACCAGGCGGTGAGGACGACGAAGGCGGGCTTGACGAATTCCGAGGGCTGGACCGACACGCCGCCGAAGGACAGCCAGCGATGGGCGCCCTTGATCTCGGGCCCGAAATGCAGGGCGAGGATGATGCCGCCCATGGCGAACGCATAGGTGACCATCGCGGCCCGGCGCACATGGCGCAGCGAGAGGAACGACGTCGCGATCATTAGGCCGATGGCGGGGACGAGGAACAGGACCTGCCGGTTGACGAAATGGAACGTCGACAGGCCGAGGCGCTCGGCCACCGGCGGCCCGCCGGCCATGAGGAAGACCAGCCCCGCGATCATCAGCAGGCCGAGCCCGGCGATCAGCAGCCGGTCGACCGTCCACCACCATTCCCCGACAAGCGTGCGTTCGGCGCGCGAGACCATGCGACGTCAATCCCGATAGAGCGGCGCCCGGAAGCGGACGCACGCGGCCGATCAGACCTCACGCCATTGTGGTGAACGGGCGGTTAAGGGAAGCTTGAAAGACGCCGCGCCATCGCACGCAGCTTCTGCTCCGTCCCTCGCGGCCGAAGCCACATCCGGGCCTGTCATCCCCGGCGAGCGAAGCGAGGGAAGGGGATCCAGGCCCGTGCCGGCCGCGCGCTCCGAGGCCGGCGTTTTCTGGATCCCCTTCCCGGCGCGTTCCGCGCCGCCGGGGATGACACCCTTGTCGTCATCGCGAGCGAAGCGAAGCGATCCGGAGCAGCGATGGTGCGGCCTACCGCGCAAAACCCGGCAGCGCCGAAACGAGCGTGCGGAAATGATCGCCGCGGACCTCGAAGTTCGGGTATTGGTCGTAGGACGCGCAGGCGGGCGAGAGCAGCACGACCGGCGCGGGCGCCTTCGAGGCGAGCGCATCCTGCGCCGCCTTCGCCACCGCGACATCCATCGTGCCGCATCGCTCGAACGGCACCGTCCCGTCCAGCGTCGCCGCGAAGGCTTCGGTCGCGTCGCCGATGAGATAGGCCTTCTCGACGCGGGCAAACAGCGGCTCCAGCGGAGCGATGCCGCCTTCCTTGGCCTTGCCACCCAGGATCCAGAACACGCCATCCGAGAAGGACGAGAGCGCCTTCTCGGTGGAATCGGCGTTCGTCGCCTTGCTGTCGTTGACGAACACCACCGGGCCGACCCGGCCGATGGGTTCCAGCCGGTGCGCGAGGCCGCCGAAGCTCGAGAGCCCGCGGGCGATCTGCTCGCGGCTGAGGCCGACGGCGGCGGCGGCCGCCGCGGCGGCGGCGACGTTCTGGCCGTTATGGCGGCCGCGCAGGACGGGATGGGCGCTCACGTCCAGATAGGCGGCGGCATCCGCCGCCGTGATCGCCCCCAGCCGGGAGGGCGGGATGCGCGCGGCGATGGCCTTCGTCCAGGCGTCCTCGACCGCGACGACGGCCAGCTCCGCCCCTGCCACCAGCCGCTCCTTGATGGCGGCGTAGTTTTCCATCGTGCCGTGGCGGTCGAGGTGATCGGGCGTGACGTTGAGCAGCACGCCCACGCTCGGCTTCAGCGACGGCGTCAGGTCGATCTGGAACGAGGACATCTCGACCACATGGACGCGGCCCGGGGCGGGCGGCTCCAGCGAGAGGATCGCCGTGCCGATATTGCCGCCCATCTGCACGTCCCGGCCCGCCTGGCGCAGCACATGGGCGATGAGCGCCGTCGTCGTCGACTTCCCGTTCGTGCCGGTGATGGCGACGAAGGGCGCGCCCGGCGCGATCGCCTCCCGCTCCCGGCAGAACAGCTCCAAGTCGCCGATGATCTCGATCCCGGCGGCCCTGGCCTTCTCCACGCTCCAGTGCGGCGAAGGATGCGTCAGCGGCACGCCCGGCGCGAGGACGAGCGCATCGAACGCGGTGAAATCCGCGTTCCGGAGGTCGCCCAGCGGGATGGACTTCGCCCGCGCCTTCTCCCGCCCCGCCTCGCCGTCGTCCCAGGCGGTGACGTGCGCGCCCCCTGCGACCAGCGCCTCGCAGGTGGCAAGCCCCGAGCCGCCGAGGCCGAAGACGGCGACGCGTTTGTCCCGGAAGGATGTGACGGGGGTCATGGAACCATCATCATGGGAACGAGTGTCCGAAAGGAAGTGTGAGCCATTCCGCGGCTGTCATCCCCGGCCGGAGCGCGAAGCGCGGAGGGGAAGGGGATCCAGGACACCGGCCGTCCTGCGCAAGGCCAACCAATGTCTGGATCCCCTTCCCTCGCTGCGCTCGCCGGGGATGACAGCGTGGAGACGCCGCTCACCGCAGCTTCAGCGTGGCGAGGCCGACGAGCGCCAGCACGACCGAGATGATCCAGAAGCGGATGACGACCTGCGGCTCGGTCCAGCCCAGCTTCTCGAAATGATGGTGGATCGGCGCCATCCTGAAGACGCGCTTTCCGGTCAGCTTGAACGACGTAACCTGGATGATGACCGACATCGCCTCCAGCACGAACAGGCCGCCGACGATGGCCAGAACGATCTCGTGCTTGGCGGCCACGGCGATGGTGCCGAGCAGGCCGCCGAGCGCCAGCGAACCGGTATCGCCCATGAAGATCTGCGCTGGCGGCGCGTTGAACCAGAGAAAGCCGATCCCGGCGCCGATGAGCGCCCCGCAGATGACGGCGAGCTCGCCGGTTCCCGGCACGAAATGGATCTGCAGGTAGGTGGCGAAGTTCGCATTGCCGGAGAGGTAGGCGATGAAGCCGAACGTGCCTGCGGCGATCATGACCGGGACGATGGCGAGCCCGTCCAGCCCGTCGGTGAGGTTCACGGCGTTGCCGGCCGCCACGATGACGAAGGCGCCGAAGATCGTGAAGAAGATGCCCAGATCGATCAGCACGTCCTTGAAGAACGGCACCGCCAGCTTGTTGGAAAGCGCGGGCGCGGCCACGTAGGAGATCGCGACGCAGGCGGCGGCACCGATCAGCGCCTCGATGGTCAGCCTCGCCTTGCCCGAAAATCCCTTGTGGGACTGCTTCGTCACCTTCAGGAAATCGTCGTAGAAGCCGATGGCGCCGAAGCCGATGGTCACGAACAGCACGACCCATACATAGGGGTTGCGCAGGTTGGCCCAGAGCAGCGCCGAGACCAACACGCCCGACAGGATCATCAGGCCGCCCATCGTGGGCGTGCCGCGCTTGGTGAGCAGGTGCGATTCGGGCCCGTCCTCGCGGATGGGCTGGCCCTTGCCCTGGCGGATGCGCAGGGAGGCGATGATCGCCGGGCCGAACCAGAAGACGACGAAAAGGGCGGTCGCCGTGGCGCCGCCCGTGCGGAAGGTGATGTAGCGGAAGACGTTCAGGAAGTTGAACGTCGCGCTGAAATCCGCGAGCCAGACGAGCATCGATCGCCCCTTTTCAGGACTGGCCGGCGCTGTCGAGCGCGGCGATTGCCGCCACGATCCGCGAGACCAGGCTACCCTTCGAACCTTTGACCATGACCACGTCGCCCGGGCGCAGGGCCGCGAGCACGGCGGGCTCCAAAGCGGCCGCGTCGGCGGCGTGGGCGCCCTGCCGCGAACCCGGCAGCGCCTGGAACAGATGCGCCATCTGCGCGCCGGACGCAAAGACGAGATCGATTCCCGCCGCATCCACGGGGCCGGCGAGTTCCGCATGCCATTCGGCCGAGCGCGGGCCGAGCTCCAGCATATCGCCCAGCACGGCGATGCGCCGCCCATTGCCCGGAACGGGCAGCGCGGCGAAGGTCGCCAGCGCGGCGCGCATGGAGGCGGGATTGGCGTTGTAGGCGTCGTCGACCAGGACGACCTCGCCCCCGCCCGGCAGGCTGACCGTGCGGCGCAGGCCGCGTCCGGCCACCGGCCTGAGATCGGCCAGGGCGGCGGCCGCGGCGTCGACATCGGCCCCGAGCGCGTGCACGGCCGCGAGCACGGCGAGGCTGTTCAGCGCGTTGTGCTGGCCCGGCGTGCCGAGCGCGTAATCGACCCGGCGGCCGAAGATCGACGCTTCAACGCGGGAGCCTTCCGGGTCGAGCGCGATCGACAGGGCCCTGACATCGGCCTTCTCGTCCCGGCCGAAGGTGACGACCCGGCCCGCAGGTCCGGCCATGGCATGGGCCGACAGGCGGCCCCAGAAGGCGTTGTCGCGGTTGACGATGGCGGTGCCGCCCGGCTCCAGCCCGGCGAAGATCTCGCCCTTGGCGTCGGCGATGGCGTCCACCGAGGGGAACGCCTCGATATGGACGGGTTCGACGATCGTGACGATGGCCACGTGCGGGCGAACCATGCGCGACAGCGGCCGGATCTCGTCCGGCGCGCTCATGCCCACCTCGAACACGCCGAAGCGCGTCTCGCGCGGCATGCGCGACAGCGTCAGCGGCACGCCCCAATGGTTGTTGTACGACGCGACGGAGGCATGCGTCGCGCCCTGCCCGGCCAGGACGTGGCGAAGCGCCTCCTTGGTGCCGGTCTTGCCGACCGAGCCCGTGACGGCGGCGATGCGCGCATCCACCCGTGCCCGCGAGGCGCGGCCCAGGCGCTCCATGGCCGCCAGCACGTCGTCGACGACAAGCAGCGCCCCACGCCCGGCGAGGGACGGCCCATGGGCCGCGTCCACCACGGCGGCGCAGGCGCCCTTGTCCAGGGCGGCGGCGACGAAGTCGTGCCCGTCGCGCTCGCCCTTCAGGGCGAAGAAAAGGTCGCCCGGCTGCAATGTGCGCGTGTCGATCGAGGCGCCGCCCGCGGCGCTGACGGCGCCCTCGGGCCGGGCGTCGAGCCCCGCGACCAGTTCCCCGACCTCCCACAGCCAGCTCATGCGCCGCGCTCCGCGATGGCCGCCCGCACCACGTCGTGGTCGGAGAACGGCAGGGTCCTGTCGCCGACGATCTGTCCCGTCTCGTGGCCCTTGCCGGCGACGACCAGGACGTCGCCCGGCTCCAGCAGCCCGACGGCGGCGGCGATGGCTTCCGCCCGGTCGCAGATCTCGCGCGCCAGCGGCGCGGCATCGAGGATCTGCGCGCGGATGGAGGCCGGGTCCTCGCTGCGGGGATTGTCGTCGGTGACGATGACGATGTCGGCCTTGCGCGCCGCGATGTCGCCCATGACGGGGCGCTTGCCCCGGTCCCGGTCGCCGCCGCAGCCGAAGACGCAGACCAGCCGGCCCGTCGCGAACGGCCGGAGCGCGTCGAGCACCTGGTCCAGCGCGTCGGGCTTGTGGGCGTAGTCCACCACGCAGAGGGCGCCGTTCACCTCGCCCACCCGCTCCAGGCGCCCCGGCACCCCGGTCAGGTGCGCGAGCTGCGTGAGGACGGCGGCAGCCTCCTCGCCGGCAGCGATGGCAAGGCCTGCCGCGACGAGGGCGTTGGAGGCCTGGAAACCGCCGACCAGCGGCAGCGCCACCTCGTGGCGCCGGCCCGCGGCCTCGATCGTCAGGAGCTGGCCGAAGCCGCGGCGCTCGTTGGAGATCAGGCGCAGCGTCTCGCCGGCGGCGCCGACGGTGATGAGCGTCTGCCGGCGCGCCCTCGCGGCCTCGATCACGCGGTCCGCTTCCGCCCCGTCCGCGTTGACGACCGCGACGCCGGCCTTCGGCAGCAGCGTGTCGAACAGCCGGAGCTTCGCCTTCAGGTAATCCTCGAGCGTGGGATGATAATCGAGGTGGTCGCGGCCCAGATTGGTGAACCCGGCGGCCGCCAGGCGCACCCCGTCCAGCCGCCGCTGGTCGAGCCCGTGGGAGGAGGCTTCCATAGCCAGGTGCGTGATCCCCTCCCCGGCCAGCCCGTCCAGCGCCTCGTGGAGGCTGACCGGATCGGGGGTGGTGAGCGAGCCGTAGCGCGCACCGCCGGGAGTGACGATGCCGACCGTTCCCAGGCTGGCGGCCTGTCGGCCGAGCCCGGCAAGGATCTGGCGGGTGAAGTCGACGACGGAGCTCTTCCCGCTCGTGCCGGTCACGGCGAGCACGCAGGCCGGCTGGCGGGGATGGAAGGCGGCGGCGGCCTGGGCGAGCGCGCGCCTTGCGTCCGGCACCCGGACATAGGCGGCGGCCGGGTCGAGGCCTGCGGGGGGCGGCACCTCGGCGACGATGGCGGCGGCCCCGGCGGCAAGCGCCTGGGGGATGAAGGCGGATCCGTCCGCCTTCGAGCCGGCAAGCGCGAAGAACGCGAAGCCGGGACCGACGCGCCGGCTGTCGGCGGTCAGGCCGGAGACCGGAAGTGCCGCCAGCTCGGGCGGGACATGGCCGGGAAGGAGGTCACCGAGTCGCATCGGTTAGGGCGATATCACCGCGTCCCCCATGCGCCAAGCCGGGCCATGGTGGGGAACGGGTGCTCGGGCGGATCGAAGCGCGGCGGCAGGCCCAGGAGCGGCGCGACCCGCTCGATGACCTTGCCGGTGGTGATGCCCGCGTTCCAGGCGGCGGTGGAATAGCCGCCGCTCTCGACATAGCCCTTGGGCTCGTCGTAGATGGCGAGGAACAGGTATCGCGGCTTGTCGGACGGCACGACGGCGGTGAACGTCGTGAAGTTCTTGTTCTTGGCGTAGCGGCCGTTGATGACCTTCTCGGCCGTGCCGGTCTTGCCGCCCACGAAATAGCCGGGGACGTCCGCCTTGCGGGCCGAGCCCTTCTCGCCGTTGATCCGCATCACGAAGCGCATGGCTTCCGACGTCTCCGGCTTGATGACCATGGGCGCGTTGGCCTTGGCTTCCGCCTCCGAGCGCTTCAGGAACGTCGGAGTGATGAGGTAGCCGCCATTGACCAGGGCGCCCACCGCGGCGATGGCCTGGAGCGGCGCGACCGCGAGCCCGTGGCCGAAGGCGATCGTGGCCGTGTTGATCTCGCCCCAGCGCTGCGGGACGATCGGTGCGGCGCTCTCGGGCAGCTCGGTCGTCATGCGGTCGAGCTGCATCATCTTCTTCAGGAAGGCCTTGTGCCCTTCCACGCCCACCGCCAGGGCCATCTTGATCGAGCCCATGTTGGACGAGTGCAGGAACACTTCCGGCACGGTCAGCGTGCGGCCGGTGCCGTGATATTCCTTGATGACCTGGCGGCCGAACCGCATCATCCCGCCGGCGGTGGAATAGGTCGAATTGATGTTGGCCTTGCCGGAATCCAGCGCCATGGCGATCGTCAGCGCCTTGAAGGTCGAGCCCATCTCGTAGACGCCGACATTCATCCGGTTGATCCGGTCCTTGTCGTGGGCGTCCACCGGGTTGCTGGGATCGAAGTCCGGGAGCGAGACCAGGGCGATCATCTCGCCCGTGTTCACGTCCATGACCGCGCCCGCGGCGGCGATGGCCCGGTACTTCTCGATGCCCTTCAGCAGTTCGTCGCGCAGGGCGTGCTGGACCCGCAGGTCGATAGAGAGCTGCACCGGCTTCAGGTCGGTCGACGTCTGCGCGAAGCCGAGACCGACGAGGTCGCCCAGGCCCTGGCTGTCGATGTACTTCTCGATCCCGGCGATGCCGACATTGTCGATATTGGCAAAGCCCAGCACATGCGCGGCGGCGGGCCCGTTGGGATAGACGCGCTTGTTCTCCGGCACGAAGCCGACGCCGGGAATGCCCAGCCGGTGCACCTCGGCCTGCTGGCGCGGGGTGATCTCGCGCTTCACCCAGACGAAGCCGCGCTTGGTGCCGAGCTTGTTGCGCAGCTCGGTTGCGTCGAGGTCGGGCAGGACGGCGGTCAGCAGTTCCACTGCCTCGTCCTTGTCGATGATGTTGCGGGGCTCGGCGAAGACCGAGACCGAGCGCACGTCGGTGGCGAGCACCTCGCCGTTGCGATCCAGGATGTCCGGCCGGATGCCCGTCGTTTCGGTGGAGACCGCGCGGCTCGTGTCGGAGCGCCCGTCGGCGCCCGCGCCCATCATGACCAGCCGAACGGCGATGGCGGCGAACATGGCGGAGAAGGCCAGCGACATCAGCCCGATCCGCGCCAGGCTCTTGTCGGCGCGCAGCGAGAACAGCAGGCGCAGGCCGCCGGCCAGGCCGGGGCGCCGTGCTTCCGCGGGAGCGTTGTTGCGATCGTCGGGGGTGTCGGCGCTCATGCGTCAATCCCTCTGCATGCGGACGGATCTTCGATACGGGTCATCGGGGCGTCTGCGCGCCGGCGCCGGGCCGGGCGACGCTCCTTGTGGTGCCGGTGGTCAGGGGCGCACGGGGAGTCTCGGTCGGCTGGCCGAGGCCCAGCGCCTCCAGCTTGCGGCCGATCTCGTCGGTCTTGGGCTGGCGGGCGGGCAGGTCCTGCACGCGCACGATCTGGCGCACGCTCAGCGTCTGCAGGTCGAGGTGGCGCTCCGCCAGGACCTGGAGCCGGTCGGGCCGGGCCAGCCGCTGCCATTCCGCCTTAAGAACGGCGATGGCGTCGCGCTCGCGCTTGGCGCGCGCCTTCAGCTTGGCCACCTGCTCCGCATAGAAGGTGGAATCATACTTGATCGAGTAGGCATAGACCGCCGAAGAGACGAGCGCGGCGACCGCCAGAACGTGCAGGTATCGCAGCATCAGCGCCTCCCCTTCGCGCCGTCCGGCAGGGCGGGCATGGCCATGATCTCGGCGTCGGGCTCCCGCGCCGGAACGTCGGTGCGCTCCGCGACGCGCAGCTTGGCGGAGCGCGCCCGCGGATTGGCGCGCGTCTCGGCTTCGCCCGCCGCGAGGGGCTGGCGCCCCACCAGCGTGAAGGTCGGCAGGTCGCGGGCGGTGGCCGGGGCGTGGCGCGAGCCGGAGGGGGCACGGCCGGACCGGCGCGAAAGGAATGCCTTCACGATGCGGTCTTCCAGCGAGTGGAAGGTGACGATGGCCAGCCGGCCGCCGGGCTTCAGTGCGCGCTCCGCCGCGTGCAGCGCCCGGGCCAGTTCGCCCAGTTCGTCGTTCACCGCGATGCGAATGGCCTGGAAGGTGCGCGTGGCCGGGTGGATGCCGCCCGGCTCGGCCCGTACGACGGACGCCACGATCTCGGCGAGGCGCCGCGTCGTCGCGATCGGCTCGAGCGACCGCGCCTTGACGATGGCCCGGGCCACCTGCCGGGCCCGCCTCTCCTCGCCGTAATGGAAGATGATGTCGGCCAGTTCCTCCTCGGATGCCTCCGCCACCAGATCGGCGGCGCTGGCTCCGGCCTGGCCCATGCGCATGTCCAGCGGCCCGTCGGCGCGGAAGGAGAAGCCGCGGCCGGCCTCGTCCAGCTGCATGGAGGAGACGCCGATATCCAGCGTCACGCCGTCCAGGGCCGCAAACCCCGCCTCGGCGGCGATGGCGTCGAGGCGGGAGAATTCCCCTGCGCACAAAGTCAGCCGGCCGCCGAAGGCCTCGCCGAGCGCGCGTCCGGCGGCGAGCGCGGAGGGATCGCGGTCGATCGCGACCACGCGCACGTCCCCGGCCGCCTCCAGGATGGCGCGGCTGTAGCCGCCGGCGCCGAAGGTCCCGTCCAGATAGACCCCGCCCGCCTTGACCGCGAGCGCGTCCAGCACCTCGGCGAGCAGGACCGGGACATGGCGCGGCGGCGCGGCGGCGCTCATGCGCTGTCCCCGGTGCGGCGGCAGGCGACGGCGCGCCGCAACGCCCGCGCGGGGCGGGCGGGCCGGAGCCTGAAGGCCGGGAAGGAGCATCGCGGGTCCATGCGCATCGCAAGAAGGGTTCGACCCGCCGGGAGGTCCCGCCGGATGTCGCAAACCGCATTCAGACCCTCTCAAGGTTAATGTTCGGTAAGAACCTGCGCGGCTTTCGCTCGCGCCATCGTGCGCCGGCCAATTGCCGCAAGTCGCGCCCCGCGCCTTGCATTGGCCGCACGCATCGGCCACTCATGCGCCAACATTACCTTTCGGGACCTGATCCATGACGCCGACCCGCCGCCTGCCCCTGACCCTCGCGCTCGCCACGGTGGCCGCGCTCGCCATCGCCGCCCCGGTCTCCGCGCAGGAGGACAAGGTGCTCGCCCGCGTCAACGGGCAGCCGATCACGCAGAAGGACCTGGATGTCGCCGCCGAGGACCTCGGCGAGCGCCTGCCCGCCATGCCCGACGCGCAGAAGCGCGACTACCTGCTGACCTTCGTCATCGACCTGAAGCTCGGCGCCCAGGCAGCCGAGGCCGCCAAGCTGACCGAGAGCCCGGATTTCGCCCGCCGCCTCGCCTATTTCCGCGAGAAGGTATTGCTCGACGACTATCTCGGCCGCGAGGTTAAGAAGGCCGTGACGGCCGAGGCCGCCCGCAAGGTCTATGACGACACCGTCAAGGACCTGAAGCCCGAGCAGGAGGTGCGCGCCCGCCACATCCTCGTCGAGGGCGAGGAGGAGGCCAAGAAGGTCGCCGCCCGCGTCAAGGGCGGCGAGGACTTCGCCAAGGTCGCCGCCGAAATCTCCAAGGATCCCGGCTCCGGCAAGGAGGGCGGCGACCTCGGCTACTTCACCAAGGACCGGATGGTGCCCGAATTCGCCGAGGCGGCCTTCGCGCTCGAGCCCGGCAAGATCTCCGATCCGGTGAAGAGCCAGTTCGGCTGGCACGTCATCAAGGTCGAGGACAAGCGCGCCAAGCCGCTGCCGGCCTTCGACGAGGTCAAGGCCCAGATCGACCAGTATCTGGAGCGCAAGGCCCAGCAGGACCTGATCCTCGCCCTGCGGGAGAAGGGCAAGATCGAGCGCCTCGACCAGCCGGCCCAGGCGCCCGCCGGCGGCGCGACGCTCGCGCCCAAGCCATAAGGCTTTTTGGCTGAAGACCTACTCGCCCGGCCACCCTCTTCTCGCAGGCAGGAGGGTGGGTGCGCGTGACGCATTGTCCTTCAGTCACGCATAATGGCAGCCGCAGCCCGATCCCTCCCCGCAAGGGGAGGGTGGCGCGAAGCGCCGGGTGGGTTCTTCACGTTCAACAAGAGACCCACCCGTCCGGCGCTGCCGCGCCGGCCACCCTCCCTTGCAGGGAGGGATCAGCGCGCGCATGTCACTCCAGGCCGGAGCCGCATCAGCGAAGAAGGGGATGCGGTCCGACGCCAGCCTTCGCGCTCCGCGCCCGGCCTTCTGCTGGATCCCCTTCCCTCGCTTCGCTCGCCGGGGATGACACAAGCGGTATCGCCGTCATTGCGAGCGCAGCGAAGCAATCCAGAGCATCATCCGCCCGCGGGAATGCGTCTGCGCAGCCGCGCCCAACGGCAGCGCGGACAGGAAAGGCCGACGCTACTACACCAGCGCGGTGAGGTGCGGGATCAGCGGCTCGTCGGCGGGCGGCATGGGATAGTCGCGCAGCCGGTTGGGATGGACCCATTTCAGCGCTTGGGCGTCCAATGGGCGGGGCGTGCCTTCCCACCGGCGGCACACATAGAGCGGCATCAGCAGGTGGAACGTCTCATAGGCGTGGCTGGCGAATGTCAGCGGCGCCAGGCACGCCTCCTTGACGGTGATGCCCAGCTCCTCCGCCAGTTCCCGGATCAGCGTTTCCTCGGGCCGCTCGCCCGGCTCCACCTTGCCGCCGGGAAACTCCCAGAGGCCGGCGAGCTGCTTGCCCTCCGGCCGCTGGGCGATGAGCACGCGCCCGTCGGCGTCGATGAGCGCCACGGCGACGACGAGGAGCAGCTTCATCTATTCGAGCGTCCAGGTGACGGAGACCGACTGGGAGAAGCTCACGCTGCCGCCGGAGACCGGCACGTCGGCCCGGGGCGCTGCGGCCATACGCATCTCCGCCTGCACCTGCATCGGCCGGCCCTGGCCGCGCGGCGGGTCGGCGATGCTGCGGACCGGACCGAGCTTCGCGCCGGCGGCTTCCGCCAGCATCTCCGCGCGGCGGCGGGCATCGGCGACGGCCGCCTTGCGCAGGTCGTCCTGCAGGCGGGCGGGGTCGGCGACGCCGAAGGTGAGGCCGGACACGCGGTTGGCGCCCTCGTCCACCGTGTCGCGCAGGATCGCCCCCAGCTTGGGCAGGTCGCGCACGCGCAGGACGACGACGTTGCTCACCGTGTAGCCGTCCGGCTGCTGCTCGAAATTGCCCTGCGCCGTGCGCACGTTCTTGTACGCCTGGCTGAGATTGATCGAGCCGGTGCGGATGTCGCGGTCGCCGAGGCCGGCCTTGCGGGCGGCGGCGATGACCTTGGCCGCGGAGGCCGAATTGGCGTCGATGGCCGCCGCGGGCGTCGCGCCCTTCGTGCTCACGCCCACGGAGACGTGGGCCTGGTCGGGCTCCACCTCGATCTCGGCGTAGCCCTCCACGGAGATGACGCGCGGCCCGGCGGGCGGACCGGCGGGCGGCGCGGGCTGGGCGCTGGCGGCGGCGCTGGCGACGATGGCGGCGGCGGCGAGGCCGGCGCGGAGGGTGGCAAGCGAAGTGGCGGCGGCTCGGCTCATGAACGGTAATCCCCGTTGATCTCGACGTAAGCCTTCGTGAGGTCGCATGTCCACATCGTGGCCGAACCGCGACCGAGCCCAAGCGAGACGGTGATCTTGATGTGGTCCCGCTTCATGTAGGCGGAGGTCGCCTCCTCGCTGTAGGCCGGGTCCCGCTCGCCATCGACCGCGACGCGGATATCGCCGAAGGAGATGGCGAGGCGGTCGCGCTCGGCCGGTTCGCCGGCCTTGCCCACCGCCATGACGATCCGCCCCCAATTGGCGTCCTCGCCCGCCACCGCCGTCTTCACCAGCGGGGAATTGGCGATCGACTTGGCGATGCGCCGGGCCGACTTCGCGCTCTTGGCCCCTTCCACCCGCACCTCGACGAACTTGCGCGCGCCCTCCCCGTCCTTCGCCACCTGCTGGGCGAGGTCGGTAAGCACCCGGTTCAGCACCCGCTTGAAGGCAGACAGGCGCGGATCCTTCACGTCCGTAATGGGCTTGCACTTGGCCTGCCCCGTCGCGAAGGCCAGCAGCGTGTCGGAGGTGGACGTGTCGCCGTCCACGGTCACGCAGTTGAACGACCGGTCCGTGCCCGTCTTCAAAAGCGCCTGCAGCACCGGCGCGGCGATCGGCGCGTCGGTGAAGACGAAGGAGAGCATCGTGGCCATGTCCGGGGCGATCATGCCGGCCCCCTTGGCGATGCCGCCGATCGTCACCGTCACGCCGTCGATCAGGGCGGTGCCCGTCGCGACCTTCGGGAACGTGTCGGTGGTCATGATGGCGCGGGCGGCCTCGATCCACGGCCCCGTCGCGGCGCGCTTGGCGCAGTCGGCGAGCACGCCTTCGAACTTGCGCGCGTCCAGCGGCTCGCCGATCACGCCGGTGGAGGCGATGAAGATTTCGGACGGCTTGCACCCCGCCGCCTTGGCGGCGATGCGGCCCGTCAGGTCGACCGCCTCCTGGCCCTTCCGGCCGGTGAAGGCGTTGGCATTGCCCGAATTGACCACGAGCGCCCGCGCCCGGCCGCCCGGAAGCTGCTGGCGGCACCAGTCGACCGCCGCGGACGGACAGCGGGAGGTGGTGAACACGCCACCGACCGTGGTCCCTTCCGCCAGCAGCACCAGGAGGACGTCGGTGCGGCCCTTGTACCGGATGCCGGCCTCCGCGGTGGCGAAGGTGACGCCCGCAATGGCGGGCATCGCCGGGGTCTTCTTCGGCGCGAGCGGGGAGACGGGAGCGTCGTGGGCCATGGGCTGGATCCGGACTTGAGGGGGCTTCTGCTTGGCCGGGAGGCGGATCGAGGTCAAGGGCGCTCAAGGGCTGGCCGCGATCGATTCCATCGCCGCCCGGGCCGCCGCCGGGATCGGCGCGGGACGCCCCGTTTCCCGGTCGACATAGACGTGGACGAACCGCCCCTGCGCGATGGCGGCCCCGGCGCCGGGGCGGAACACGCCGATCCGGTATTCCACCGACGCGGTGCCCAGCCTGGCGACGGCCAGGCCCGTCTCCAGCGGCTCGGGGAAGGAAGCGGGGGCGAAATAGGTGCAGCCCGTCTCCGCCACGAGCCCGACAACCGGGCTGTCGGCGATGGCGAGCACGCCCCGCTCCACCAGCCACGCATTCACCGCGCTGTCGAAATACGCGTAGTAGACGACGTTGTTGAGGTGACCGTAGGCGTCGTTGTCGCCCCAGCGCGTCTGGACGGGGCGGAAGACGCGGAAGGCGTCCCGGCCGAGCGGGGCCGCGCGGGCGGCGGGCGGCGCGCTCACAGGGCGGCCGCGTAGATGGCGCGGGCGTCGGCCAGCGTGACGGGGCGGGGATTGTTCACCAGGAGGCGCGTCTGCTTCATCGCGTCCTGCGCCAAGAGGTCGAGATCGCCCTCCCCGACGCCGACCTCCGAAAGCCGGGTCGGTACGCCCAGTTCCCCGGTGAGATGGGCGAGCGCGTCGATGAAGGCGCCGGCGCGGCGGGAGGCCGGCATGTCGCCCACGAATGGGAACGCGCAGGGGCCGATCTCGGCATAGGCCGCCTCGGCGGCCGGAAGGTTGAAGCGCATCACGTGCGGCAGGACGAGGGCGTTGGTGACCCCGTGCGGCAGCTTGAAATGCGAGCCGAGCGGATAGGCGAGCGCATGGACGGCGCCGACCGGCGAGTTCGCGAAGGCCGCGCCGGCCAGCATGGAGCCTTTCAGCATGTTCGCCCGCGCCTCCGGGTGACTGCCCTCGCGGACCACCGAGCGGATCGAATCGCCCAGGAGCCGCAGCGCCTCCCGGGCGAAGAGCCGCGAGATGAAGTTGTTGTTCGGATTGATGCAGGAATAGGCCTCGATGGCGTGGACCATCGCATCGATGCCAGTGGCGGCCGTCACCGCATGCGGCAGCTTGTAGGTGAGCTGGGGATCGAGGAGGGCGAGATCCGGCAGGAGGAGCGACGAGGACACGCCCTTCTTCTCCGTCGCCGACGTGGTCACGACGGCGACGGGCGTCACCTCCGAGCCGGTTCCCGCCGTCGTCGGCACCAGGACGAGCGGCAGGCGCGGGCCGATGGCCTTGTCGACGCCGTAGATCTCCGCCAGCGCCTCCCCGCCCCCGAGCATGAGCGCGACGAGCTTGGCGACGTCGAGCGAGGACCCGCCGCCCAGGCCCACGATGCCGGTCACGCCGAAGGCTTCCGCGCGGGCGACCGCCTCCAGAACGACCGATTCGGGCGGATCGGCGACGACCTCCGCGAAGATGTCCGCCTCGATCCCGGTCTCCACCAGCGACGCATGGACCGGATCGACAAGGTGGGCCGACACGATTCCGGGATCGGTGACGATGAGGACGCGCGGGCCCAAAAGGCCCTTCGCCAGGCGGCCGATCTCCCGCGCGCGGCCTTCGCCGAACACGATCGACCTTGCGGCGTTGAAGGTGAAGGGCGTCATGGCATCCTCCCGCTTTCGGGCAGGATGGCGGGAGGTTCCGTTGAGGGCAAGGCGGGGTTGTCCTTGGACGTAGCGCGGGGGAAAGTGGTGACGTAGGGTGCGCCGCGCCGGGGGCGGCCAGAGACGTTCGAGGTTCCGTGAGTTCAGACGATATCAAGGGGTTGACGGCGGCAGCGGCCGGTACCGCCGACCCGCTCATGACCAGCCGGGAGCTGTTCGCCAGCGAGGCGACGTTCGCGACGCTCGTCGACGCCATGCCGCAGATCGTCTGGTCGACGAAGCCCGACGGCTACCACGATTTCTACAACCAGCGCTGGTACGAGTTCACCGGCGTGCCCGCCGGCTCCACGGACGGCGAGGGCTGGGCCGGGCTCTTCCACCCCGACGACCAGCCCCGCGCCTGGGAGCGCTGGCGCCGCAGCCTGGAGACGGGCGAGACCTACGAGGTCGAGTACCGCCTGCGCCACCATTCGGGCCTGTATCGCTGGACGCTCGGGCGCGCCTTGCCCGTGCGCGACGCCTCCGGGCAGATCGTGCGCTGGATCGGCACCTGCACCGACATCGACGACGCCAAACGCATCGCCGAGCAGAACGAGCTGCTGTCGCGGGAGCTGAGCCACCGGATCAAGAACATCTTCCAGGTGGTGACCGGCCTCGTCAGCCTCTCGTCCCGCAAGGCAGGGCCAGAGGTGAAGGCGTTCGCGGCCCAGCTCCGCGACCGTGTCGCCGCCCTCGGCCGCGCCCATGAATTCGCCCGTCCGCACAGCGAGGAATCGCGGCCGAGCTTCGCCGACACCTCGCTCCACGGCATGCTGCACGAATTGTTCGCCGCCTATCCCGCCCGCGACGAGGGCCGGGTGACGGTGACGGGCATCGACACGCCCGTCGACGATCGCGGCGCGACCCCGCTCGCCCTGCTCATCCACGAACTGGCGACCAATGCGATGAAGTACGGCGCGCTTTCGAGCCCGGAAGGTCGCATCGCCATCAGCGTCGAAGACGAGGGCGAGGGCCTGCACATCCGCTGGCGGGAGAGCGAGGGGCCGCGCGTGCCCGCCGCGCCCGAGCGGACCGGCTTCGGCACGAGGCTGGTGGAATTGTCCATCAGCCAGCAACTCGGCGGCACCGTCGAGCGGCAATGGAATCCGGAGGGGCTTGAGGTCGATATCCGCGTGCTCAAGCGCCGCCTGTCACGCGAAAACGACTGACGGGTCGCGGAAAGACGATGCGTTTCGCTTCAGCTTAGCGCTGTCGATCAGGCGTGGTGGGAGAAGGGCTGCAGCGCCGGCGGCGGCGGCATCGGCCGCCCGTGCCGCACGCTCATCGCATACGCGATGGCATCGCCGATGGCGCGGTCATCGGTGGGCTTGGGCACGACACCGATCGTGCCGGGGATGCCGTCGCCCAGAAGCCGCGGATTGGCAGTCACGAACACGACCGTGATGCCCAGCTCCGACAGCAGCTTGCCGATCTGGGGTCCGGTCAGCCCGTCCCGCAGGTGGAGGTCCACGAGGGCGACATCGGGCTGCTGGGTTTCGGCCAAGCGCAGCGCGGCATCGGAATCGGGAGCGATGCCCACGGGATCGTGTCCCAGGTCCTCGATCATCGCTTCCATGTCGAGGGCGATGAGCACCTCATCTTCAACGATCAGCACACGCGCGGTCATGGTCACAGAGATATCCTCGTGCACTCGAAACGCAGGTTTCAAACTTTTGTTCCGGGCACATCCAGCGTGTCACCGATTCCTTGAAGGCTGGTAACCATAAGGATCGCCGTCCGGAAAGCCCTCAAGCGGCCCGTTCCACTTCCCGCATCTCGGCCCGCAGCTTGGGAAGCGCACCGGGATAGTCCGCCTGCAGGAACGCGATGAGCTTCTCGCGGACCTCGCACCGCAGGTCCCAGACCCGCGGCGAGGATCGCGCGGAGACGAGCGCCCTCAATTCGACCACGTCCGGCTTGCTGTCCGTCACCTGCAGGTTGACCACCTTCCGGTCCCAAAGCGGCGACTGCTCCACGATCTCCTGCAGCCGTTCGCGCACGCGCGGCACCGGGACGGTATGGTCCACATAAAGCATGACGGAGCCGATGATCTCGGCGGAATTGCGCGTCCAGTTCTGGAACGGCTTCTCGATGAAGTAGGACAGCGGAACGATCAGGCGGCGCAGGTCCCAGAGGCGGATGACGACGTAGGAACCGCCGATCTCCTCGATCCAGCCCCACTCGTTCTCCACGACCACCGCATCGTCGATCCGGATCGGCTGGGTGATCGCGATCTGCACGCCGGCGATCAGGTTGGACAGGACGGGGCGGGCCGCAAGACCGACGACGAGGCCGGCGGCGCCGGCGGACGCGAACAGGCTGACGCCGTACTGCCGGACCGAATCGAACGTCATGAGCGCCGCGGAGACGGTCACCACGCCGATCAGGACAACCGCGGTGCGCCGCAGGACCGACACCTGCGTCATGTGCTTGCGGGCGAGCAGGTTGTCCTCCACGTCGATGCGGAACCGGCGCACGTAGAGGTCGGTCGCCATGGACAGGGCGACGACCGCGCTCCAGCCGACCAGCGCGATGAAGGCCACCAGCAGCATCTGCCCGACCGTCGCCGCCGCCTCGCTGCTCATGGGCGCGGCCGGCAACACGAATGCGACGGCGAAGATCATCAGCGCGAGGCGCGCCGGACGATAGACGCGCGTGACGAAGGACTGCAGCGCCGGCCGGCCCGGTCCGATGAAGCGCCTGACGAGCCGCACAAAGGTCCGGTGGGCGAGGAACGCGATCGCGGCCGCTCCGGCCAGCATTGCGGCCGCGACCGCCTCGGCAGGCAGCCAGGACAGCCAGTCCTCGATGCGCCAGACCAGCGCGCGCCATCCCGCTCCGTCCATGCCGATCCTCCTCAATTCATCGCAAGGCCCCCGAAACCACCCATGTGGGGAACGGGCGCTTGTCAGGGAGGTTCCGCAAATGCACAGCCCGGCCGACAAAGGCACACCTTGCAAGACCGCCGATTATGCTGGAATGTCGTGCGGTATCAGGGAGATGAGCCCTATGGGCGCAAGGCGTATCATGTTGGCGTCCGCCTTGACGCTCGCCGCATCCGGTCCCGCAGCCGCGCAGGACGACTGGCGCGCCACGATGCAGGTCCGCCGCATCGACACGTTCATCTGCAGCACGTCCGTGCAGCCCGACCTCGCGGATTGCCGGTTGGACCGCATCAGTCCTCGCAATCTGGTGATCGACTTCCGCCAGGAGGGCGAGGGCATCCGGATCCGAGTGACGGGCGGAACGCCGGGGAGCGTGCTGCCGGTCGATTATGCCTGTTTTCCTTGGCAGACGCTGACGATGTCGATCGGGACGGAGGACGGGCAGGAGAAGACCTTTGCCGGGCGCTGCCGCTACATAGCACGCTACGGCGAAGCGGCGATCTATCTGCAGGGCCCCGTCGAGTATGCCGACGGCCGCCTCGACGTGCTGCACGAGGTCTATCAGATCGGTCCCGGCTCGTGCCTGGGCTCGCTGTCACTGCGAATCCACGACCGGGTTGAACTGGAAGCTTATACGGCGACCTGCACCTCGTCCGGTTCGCTGCCGGATGCGTCGTTGCCGGCCGAAAACATGCTGAGGCGCTGACGATGGTACGCGTGTCGCTTGCAGCCGCCGCGGCGATCCTGGCCTTCCTCGCCTGTATCCCGCCCGCCGCCGCGCAGCGCCGCGAAGCCTGCGGCCGTCCGCCGGACACCGACGAGTTCGCGTGGCTGGTCGATCGCTGCCGGGTCAATCCGCAGGCCTGGCGCATGAGCACGGCTTTTCGGCTGCCCAATCGGGATCTGTCCGACAAGATGCGGTGCTCGGATCTCGGCGCCTGGGCGGCATTCTGCGGGTATCGGCTGCCCGGCGGCGGCGGCGGCGGGCAGGCGGAGCAGCCTCGCGAGCAGCCCAGACGCCAGGCACCCGCACCCGTGAGGACGGCGCCGGTCGAACCGCCCAGGGAACCGGTCGCGCCGGCCTGTCCGGCCACCGGCTGCATCGACCAGGCCCTCGGCGACCCCGAGGGGCTCACCCCCGGCACCCGCGAATGGGCGGAGGCCCATTGCGGCAAGGCGGACGAGCACGGCCAGCGCTGGAACCAGGGCGACCTCGCCACCTGCGCGGAAGCCTTTGTCGGCGTGTACAAGGCGATGAAGCAGCAGGAGCAGGCGGAGGAAGAAGCCGGGAGCGAATGCATCTCGATCGACGCGAAGGGCACGTTCTTCAACACCTGCGGGCGGCCCGTGATCGTCACCTTCCGCACCGTCGGCGGCGGCTGCTTCATGAATGGCCCAGGCTCGGTGACGATCGCCGCCAATGGCCACACCGCCTCGGCGGCCAACATGGAGTGCGACGGGCGCAGGCCCGAGCGCGGGGAGTGGAACGTCTGCGACCTCGCGGCCTGGAACCGGGGCGCCTGCCGTCTGGAATTCCGGCGGCGCTGAGCGGGCGGGCAGCGCGGGGCCGCTTGCCGCTGCGGGGTCCAGTCGCTACATACCGCCCGACCCTTCACCCCCATTGTCCGCCGTTCGCGGCGCCGATCCTGGAGCCGATCCATCATGTCCGGCCGTCAGTTCATCTACCATATGCGCGGGCTCTCCAAGGCCTATCCCGGCGGCAAGAAGGTGCTGGAGAACATCCATCTCTCCTTCTATCCGGACGCCAAGATCGGCGTGCTCGGCGTCAACGGCGCCGGCAAGTCCACCCTTCTCAAGATCATGGCGGGGATGGACAAGGAATGGACCGGCGAGGCCTGGGTCGCCGAGGGCGCCCGCGTCGGCTACCTGCCGCAGGAGCCGCAGCTCGATCCTGCCAAGACGGTGCGCGAGAACGTCATGGACGGCGTCGCCGAGAAGAAGGCGATCCTCGACCGCTATAACGAGCTGGCGATGAACTATTCCGACGAGACGGCGGACGAGATGACCCGTCTCCAGGACGAGATCGAGGCCAAGGGCCTGTGGGATCTCGACAGCCAGGTCGACCAGGCCATGGACGCCCTGCGCTGCCCGCCCGACGACTGGGCCGTGGACAAGCTCTCCGGCGGCGAGAAGCGCCGCGTGGCGCTCTGCAAGCTGCTGCTCTGGCAGCCCGAGCTCCTGCTGCTGGACGAGCCGACCAACCATCTCGACGCCGAAACGACCGCGTGGCTCGAGGGGCACCTGCGGGTCTATCCGGGCGCGATCCTGATCGTCACCCACGACCGCTACTTCCTGGACAATGTCACGAGCTGGATCCTGGAGCTCGATCGCGGCCGCGGCATTCCCTACGAGGGCAATTATTCCTCCTGGCTCGTCCAGAAGCAGAAGCGGCTGGCCCAGGAAGGCAGCGAGGACAAGGCCCGCCAGCGCGCCCTGGAGCGCGAGCAGGAATGGATCGCCGCCTCGCCCAAGGCCCGCCAGGCCAAGAACAAGGCCCGCATCCAGCGCTATGACGAGCTGGTCCAGAAGGCGTCCGACAAGGCGCCGACCACGGCCCAGATCATCATTCCGATCGCCGAGCGGCTGGGCAACAATGTCATCGAATTCGACGGGCTGACCAAGGGCTTCGGCGACAAGCTGCTGATCGACGGCCTGTCGTTCAAGCTGCCGCCGGGCGGCATCGTCGGCGTCATCGGCCCCAACGGCGCCGGCAAGACCACGCTGTTCCGCATGATCACCGGCCAGGAGAAGCCCGACGGAGGCACGATCACCGTCGGCGAGAGCGTCAAGCTCGGCTATGTCGACCAGAGCCGCGACGCGCTCGATGCCAACAAGACCGTCTGGGAGGAAATCTCCGACGGCAACGACGTGATCTATCTGGGCAAGCGCGAGATCAACTCCCGCGGCTATTGCTCGGCGTTCAACTTCAAGGGCGCCGACCAGCAGAAGAAGGTCGGCATGCTCTCGGGCGGCGAGCGCAACCGCGTGCACCTGGCCAAGATGCTGAAGTCCGGCGCCAACGTCCTCCTGCTCGACGAGCCCACCAACGACCTGGACGTGGACACGCTCCGGGCGCTGGAGGAGGCGCTGGAGGACTATGCCGGCTGCGCCGTCATCATCTCCCACGACCGCATGTTCCTGGACCGCATCGCCACCCACATGCTCGCCTTCGAGGGCGACAGCCACGTGGAATGGTTCGAGGGCAATTTCGAGGACTACGAGGAGGACAAGAAGCGCCGCCTCGGCATCGATTCCACGATCCCCAAGCGCATCCAGTACAAGAAGTTCGGGCGCTAGGAAAAAGGCCGCTCGCCGTCATGCCCGGCCTCGTGCCGGGCATCAGCGCCCGGCCCTGTGGACGTGGATGGTCGGGACAGGCCCGACCATGACGAGCACCCTGCCCTCCCGCCCCCTCACCGTCATGCTCGGCCTTGTGCCGAGCATCCACGTCTTGTCCCGCAGCGAAGAAGGCGTGGATGGTCGGGACAGGCCCGACCATGACGAGCACACTGCCCTCCCGCCCCCTCGCCGTCATGCTCGGCCTTGTGCCGAGCATCCATGCCCTGCCCGGCAGCGAGGACGGCGGGAATGGTCGGGACGGGCCCGACCATGACGAGCACCCTGCCTTCCCGCCCCCTCGCCGTCATGCTCGGCCTCGTGCCGAGCATCCACGTCTTGTCCCGCAGCGAAGAAGGCGTGGATGGTCGGGACAGGCCCGACCATGACGCTCAACCCTTGAGCACCCGCCCTCGCCGTCATGCTCGGCCTTGTGCCGAGCATCCACGCCTTGCCCAGCGGCGAGGAAGGCGGGGATGGTCGGACAGGCCCGACCATGACGCGCGCGTCAGACTTGTGCTGCGCAATCGCTCTTCTAAGCTCGCGCCATGCGCGGGGGCTGGGTCTACATCGTCACCAACAGGCCGAACGGCACGCTTTATATCGGCGTCACGGCCAACATTGCGCGCCGCATCTACGAGCATCGCGAGGGCCTCGTTGATGGGTTCACCAAACGCTACGGCCTGAAAACGCTGGTCTGGTACGAACGGCACGACACGATCGAGGCGGCGATCCAGCGGGAGACGTCCATGAAGCGGTGGCTGCGCGCCTGGAAGGTTCGAACGATCATGCGCGACAACCCCGCCTGGCGTGACCTCTACGCAGAGCTCGCATGACCCGGCCTGCTGTCCCGCCGTCCACGCTCCTTTCCCTGGCGACGCTCGTCCTGGCCAATCTCCTGCCGTTGGCGGGCGTGCTGCTTTTCGGGTGGAGCGCCTTCGAGGTGCTCATCCTGTTCTGGGCGGAAAACGTGGTGATCGGGGGCTACAACCTCCTGCGCATGCTCGCCGTGCTGCTCCTGCGGCGGGATTGGGCGATCCTGGCGGTCGCGCCGTTCTTCGCCGTCCATTACGGCCTGTTCTGCGCCGGCCACAGTGTCTTCCTGGTCGGGGCCTTCGCCCCGCCGGACCTGCGCGATCAGGCAACGAGCGCCCTGCCGGCGCTCTTTCTCTCCGGCGCGCTGGCCGTGCCGCTCCTGGCCCTCATCGCCAGCCATGGCGTGTCGTTCCTGGCCAACTTCCTGTGGGCGGGGGAATGGCGCCATGTCGATGCCAAGACGCTGATGGGCGCGCCCTATCCGCGCATCATGATCCTCCACGTCACGATCATCGTGGGCATGATCCTCGTCCAGGCGCTCGGCGCACCGGTCGCGGCGGTCGCCCTGCTCGTCGTCATCAAGATTGCCGTCGACACCTTCGCCCATCTGCGCGAGCACAGGCGGCTGGCCGCGCCGCCCGCCGCCCAGGCCGCACCAGCACCCGCCGGGAGCCCGTCATGACCGCCACCCAGACCGACTGGTCCGCCGCCCGCTATCTCGCCTTCGAGGACGAGCGCACCCGCCCGGCGCGGGACCTCCTCGCCCAGGTGCCGCTCGACGGCGCGGCGCGCGCCGTGGACATGGGCTGCGGCCCGGGCAATTCCACCGAGCTGCTGGTGGAGCGCTTCGGCACGGCCGCGGTCTCCGGCTTCGACACCTCGCCCGACATGCTGGCGAAGGCGCGGGCCCGCCTGCCGGGGATCGCGTTCGAACAGGCCGACCTCGCCACATGGCAGCCGGATGGGGAGCCCGACCTCCTCTTCGCCAATGCCGTGCTCCAATGGGTGCCCGATCACGTGGCGGTCGTTGTGAGGCTGGCCCGGACGCTCCGGCCCGGCGGATACCTGGCCGTGCAGATGCCCGACAATCTGGACGAGCCCTCCCATGCGGAAATGCGCGCGGTGGCGGCGTCCGATCCGCGCTGGGCCGCGCGCCTCGCCCGCGCGGCGGACGCCCGCGACGCCGTGGTCGATCCCGGCGTCTATTACGATGCGCTTCAGGCCGTCTGCGCCCGCGTCGAGGTGTGGGTCACCGTCTACCACCACGTGCTGGAGGGTCCCGGCGCGATCGCGCGCTGGTTCGAGACGACGGGCCTGCGGCCGTTCCTCAATCCCCTCTCGCAGGCCGAGCAGGCGGACTTCCTCGCCGCCTATACGGACAGGATGGCGCAGGCCTATCCGGCTCAGGCCGACGGCCGTGTCCTGCTCCGGCTGCCGCGTCTGTTCGTCGTCGCCCGACGCTGAGCCGCGGCTGCCAGCCGTTAACGAACGGTTAGGGTTAACAATTCATTGTCGCCGGCAGCGAACGACAGCCGGCCGACGAGGTCATGACCGATATCCCAAAGCTCTCCCCGACCCAGCCGCAGGCGACCCTGCTCGACCTTCAGGAGCGGATCGCGCAGCGCCGCGCCGCCGCGTCCGGCGCGGGCGAGGCCGAGGGCCGCAAGGACGATCCCTCCACCGTCGTGACGACGGGCGCGGCCGGCATCCTGGCCGGCTCGGTCACCTCGCTCGCCGAGGCGCTGGACCTTGCCGCCGACGACATCGGCGAGAACGAGGCGGCCGGGCTGGCGGCCGCCCTTCGCGGCCTGCTGGAGGGGGACGGCAACAGCCTCACCTCCCCGGCCGGCCAGTCGATCCTGCGGACCATGTGAGGGGGACCGGAAGCGATGGCCCTGAAAGTCGAACTCAAGCCCGATGAACGCCTGATCGTCGGCACCGCGGTCATCCGCAACGGAGACCAGCGGGTGAAGCTCTTCATCGAGGGCAATGCCCCGATCCTGCGGGAGAAGGACATCCTCACCCCCGCCTCGGCCGACACGCCGGCCAAGCGGATCTACCTCGCCATCCAGCTCATGTACCTGACGCAGGACCTGTCGGCGAACCACCAGATCTATTTCGAGCTGGTGCGCGATTTCCTCGCCGCCGTGCCGTCCAGTGCGGAGCTTATTGCGGATATCAATAACCGCATTTTAAGCGGCGACATGTACAAGGCCCTGAAGGCTGCCAAAAAGCTGATGGCCTACGAGTCGGAGTTGCTGGACCATGCACTACGCGGCGACCACCTACGCTAAGGTTTCCCAGTTCGCCCAGTCTCCCCGCGAACTGGAAGCGTCGGTGCTCATGAAGGCCGCGGTCCGGCTCCAGACCATCAAGGAGAACTGGGCCGAGCGCGCCGGCGAACTCGACGAGGCGCTGCTCTACAACCGCAAGCTCTGGACCGTGCTCGTCACCGCCGTGACCGAGCCGGAAAGCCAGCTCCCGGCCCAGATCAAGCAGAACATCGTGAATCTCGGCATGTTCATCTTCAAGCGCACGCTCGACCTCGGGTCCGAGCCGGTGCCGGAGAAGCTGACGGTCCTGATCAACATCAACCGCGAGATCGCGGCCGGCCTGCGGATGCAGCCCGCCGCCTGAAGACCGCGCGCGCCATCGCCGCGGCCGTCCCAGCGACGCGAAAGCCCCTCAGTGATAGTCCGCTATCAGCGCAGGAAGTTCGTCAGCGAAAGCTGCGAGAGGATCGACGTCGTCTGGTAGCTCGCCTGCAGGCGGGTCTGCAGCGACAGGATCGACACGGCGACCTCCTCGTCCGACACGCCTTCGACGCTGCCGATGACGTCCTCCAGGAAGGCGCGGCGCTGCTCGTGGCGGGTCTTGGCGCTCGCGAGCGAGACCGTGGATTCGGTGAGCTGCGAGGCCACGTCCTCCAGGTTCTGCACGCCCGGCACCTTGCCCAGATTGGCGCTCAGCCTGTCGCCGAGCTCGCGGTAGCGCTCCCGGTCCGTGGTGGAGCCGGCGGAGAAGGTCTCGCTGGAGACCACCGCCAGATGGGCCAGCATGGTGCGGAACGCCTCCTCGTTGGCCCGGGCGCCGACCGCGACGGTCTCGCCGCTGTCCACGCGCACGGTCGCGGTCGCCCGCGCATCGCCGGCGCCGTCGTCGCCCTTGTACCAACGCATCGTCGCCTTGCCGGGATCGACGCCGTAGCCGGTGGCGGTGGCGGGGCTTCCGCCAATGACGCGTGGCGGATTGGTGCCGGTGGAACCCGTGAAGAAGTCGCTGGAGGCGCGGATCGCCGAGGCGGCGGCGAGCGAGGTGCGCACCTCCGTATCGAGCGCCGCCGTCACGGCGGCCGAGAGGGCGCTCGCGGTCGCCGCGGTGGAGCCTCCGATCAGGAACGAGCCGGCGGCGGCCGGCCCGGGGCCGGACTGGGCGGTGAGCTCGACGCTGGTCTGCGTGCCGTCCGGAAGGTCGAGGACGATGCGCACCCGGTCGCCAGGGTTGGGCTGGGCGTTGACGTCGAAATCGACCGTGGCGGGATCGGTGTTGGTGAAGGTCGCGGCGATGCCCGAGCCCGTCGCCGAGGCGCCCGCCAGCTTGAACCCGAAGGGCAGCGCTGCCGCCTCCTCCGCGATCTCCACATTCGTTCCGGTGGGCGAAACCGTCAGGCGCCCGAGCCCGGCGGCGCCGGCATCCGCCAGCTTGCGCTCGGCGATGAGCGTGGTGACGCCGTCGCCCGTGGCATCGCCGTTCATGATGGCGTCGAAGCTGGCCACAGGCTTGATGTCGGGCGAGCGGCCGGAGAACACGAAATTGCCGTTCACGTCCGTGTTGAGGACGTCCAGCGCCTGCTTCAGGCGGCTCTCCGCGGCCCGCTGGCTGACCGTGCGCCCGTCGGCGCCGGGGGCGAAGGCCTCCACCGACAGGTCCGTGCGGGACTCGCCCACGAGCTTGCTGAGCTGCTCGACGCCGAGCGTCATGAACTTGAGACGCAGGTTCGCGTCGCCGATCGAGCCGAGATAGCCGGCGATGGCGGAGGTCGCGGCGCGCGCGTCGAGGCTCTTCGTGCGGCCGATGCCGAGCCCCCCATAGGTCTCGGCCTTGCGCCCGGTCGCGAGCTGGCGCTGCAGGTCGTCCAGCTGCGAGCGCATGGACACGAACATCGTGCTGGCGCGCTGGGTGCTGAACAGGCCGGGGGCGAAGGGGGAGATCGTCATCGGTCCGTCCTTCAGATGCGCAGCAGCATGTCCATCATCTCCTTGGCGGCGGTGATGATCCGCGCGTTCGCGGAATACGCCGTCTGGAGCTGGACGAGTTGCGCCATTTCCTGGTCGATGTTGACGCCGGATTCCTCCGAATACCGGCCCTGCACCGTGGAGAGCGCCACCTGCTGGCCGGCATCGAGGCTGGCGGCCGCCTCTGCGGCTGCACCCTGGGTCTCGATGGTCCGGCGCGCGAAGGCGGCGACCGTGCCGTTGAACTGCGCCATCCCGCCGACGCCGGTGGCGGGCGAGAAGGTGAGGATCGTGTTGGACAGCTTGTCGAGCAGCGCGGTCGGCCGCGCCGGATCGCCGGCGGGAATGCCCGGCCCGTAGACGACCAGCCGCGAGGGGTCGGCCGCCAGCGCCGGGTTGACCGCGATGCGCTGGGCGAAGCCCGTCAGCTGGGACGTGCCGTTGAACGAGCCGGTATACGGCGTCGAGGCCGCCGCCCCGTCGACGAAGAAGGGCATTTCCGTCGTGCCGGCCGTCAGGCTGGTCTGCGTCACCGCCGTGCGCAGGCCGGTGACGTTGGTGGTCGCCCCCGCGCCGTCGTCGAGGATGCGCAGCGTCGAGCCCGCGGCGCTGACCGTGTAGCCGGGCCCGAGCGCCGCCTGGATCTGCGCCACCACGCCGGGCATGCCGCCGGACATGTCGATCGGGAAAACCTGGTCGCCGGTATCGGCCGTCGCCGTCGGCGGGAGCGATGCGACGCCGTCGGCCCGCACGAAGGAGAAGCGCCGTGCGGCGCCGGACGGCGTCAGCGTGGCGTCGAGCGTGATGACGTTGCCCGGCTGGAGCCCGGCTATATCCACCTCGAAGCCGCTGGCCGGACCGGCCGAGGCGGCGGTGCCGGTGCGCTGCTGGTCCGAGAGCGCGCGGGCAAGCCCGGCGGCCAGCTCGTCGAGCTGCTGCTGCGCCTGGACGAGGACCTTGTCGCGCTGCTCCACATAGGCGGCGAGCTCGCCCGAGCGCAGGGCCCGGCCGGCCAAGAGGTCGATGCTGCCGCCCGAGCCGTCCACCGCGCGGATCGTGCCGAGCGTCGAGACCGCCGGATCGGTGCTGTAGACCGAGCCCGGGCCCATATTGGGCGTCTGCGTGAATTCCAGGCGCACCGCGTTGCGCCCGTCGAAGAGCTGCAGGCCGCCGGTGGTGAAGACCGTGACCGAGCCATCGCCCGCATCGGCGACACGCACGTCCATGAGGCCGGAGAGGTCGTTGATGATGCGGTCGCGCTGGTCGAGCAGCGCGGGCGAGGCCGCGCCGTCGGGATAGCCCACGACCTCCTGGTTGACCCTCGCCAGCTGGCTCAGCAGCTCGTTGGCGCGGTTGACGCCGCTGGCGATGGCGTTCTCCGCCCCGCGCCGCAGGTCCTGCACGCTGGAGGACAGCCGGTTGAGCTGCGTCGCCAGCGTCGAGGCGGCGCTGATCACCTCGCCGCGCGCCGAGAGCGGCGAGGCCTGGAGCGCCTGCAGGGACTCGGCGAAGGCGTTGATCCGCGTGTCGAGGGCGTTGACGCCGCCGGGCTGGCCGAAGAGCTGGTCGAGAGCCTTGGCGAAGTCGGCGCGCACGGCGGTATAGCCCGCGCCCGACGTCTCCAGCCGCAGCTGCTTCTGGACGAGCGAATCCAGCATGCGCTGGACGTTGCCGGTCAGCACGCCCGAGGAGCGGCCGCCCGAGACGGACTCGATCGGGCTCAGGATGCGGCGGTTATAGCCCGCCGAACCCGCATTCGCGACGTTGGTCGAGACGACTTCCATGCCGGCCTGCGTCATGCGCAGGCCGCTCATGGCATTGTTCATGGCTGCCGCCAGACTCATCGCTCAACCCTCATTCGGCCCGACTGCCGAATACTGACCTCTTACCTGACGATGTTGATCACATCCTGCAGCATCTGCTGCGCAGTCGTGACCACGCGGGTGTTCGCACTGTAGGCCTGCTGAGTTACGATCATCTTTGCGAATTCCTCCGCAATGTCGGTATTCGACCCTTCCAGCGTGCCACCAAGGATGGAGGAACCGCCGATTCCGATGATCGGCGCGCCCGATTCCAGGGTCTGCGCGAAGGCGCCGCCGTCGAGCCGCTGCAACGCGTTCGCCGCGTTGAACTGGGCCACGGCGATCTGGGCCAGCGTCGCCACCTGCCCGTTGGAATAGGTGCCGGTGATCTGGCCTTCGCCCGTCACCGAGATGCGCTCCAGCGTGCCGGCGGCATAGCCGTCCTGGCTGATGCCGGAGCCGCGCACCGAGCCCGAGGAATCGGCGAACTGGGTGAGGCCGTTATTGCCCACCTGGATGTCGACGTTGCCGATGGCGACGCCGTTGACGGTGAGGCCCGTGATCGGGAACACGCCGCCCGCAGGCGTGGCGAGCTGGCCGGTGGCGTTGAACGTCGCCTGGCCGATCCGCGTCCAGGCCGGCTGGGCGCCGGTCGCGTTGGAATCGGACTGGTAATAGAGCTGCCACGTATTGGCGGCCGACTTGGCCCAGCGCATCTGCACCGTGGCCGGCGCGCCGACCGAGTTGTAAACCACGATGGAGCCGCCGAAAAGCGAGGAATCCAGCAGGTCCTGCACATCGTTGGCGGCGACCGTGGCGCCGCCCGCGGTCGGGTCCGTCGCGAAGTCGGCGGGGTTGATGAACTCGCTGCCCGGCGTCGCCGGGTCGGCATTCGGCGTCGAGGGATAGCTCGGCAGGTTGGCCGAGTACTCGATGCTGGTCGTCTGCCGCGCCGGGACCTGCACGTCCGACAGGCGGATCGGCTGGTTGGAGCCGGTGACGGCGCCGGTCACCGGGTCCAGCGTGTTGCCGCGCAGGTAATAGCCCGCCCCGTTCACCAGGAAGCCGTCGCGGTCGATCGTGAAGTCGCCGCGGCGGGTGAAGAGCTGCTGGTCGCTGAAGACCGGATTGCCCGCCACGTAGTCGGTGCGCTCGGCGATGGCGAAGAAGCCCTCGCCGTTGATCGCCATGTTGGTGGAGACGCCGGTCGTGTTGAAATCGCCCTGGATCGTGTTGGTCCCGCGCGAGAAGGCGGCGACCGAGCCGGCGAGCGACTGACGCGGAGGCAGGTCCGGGATCAGGTCCACGAAGCTCGTGTCGATCCGCTTGAAACCCGTCGTCTGCGAGTTGGCGATATTGCCGGAGATATTCTCCAGCGCGTAGGACTGCGCCCGCAGGCCGGACACCGCCGTCAGCATCGCGCCGAACACACCCATGATCGTCTCCTCCACCGCCCCCGCTCGCGGGGTGCGCACACCTGAACCTGGCGATGGCGTCGCAATGGGCGTGCCAGTGGGCTGGATGAGCGATTCCAGAGGGTTAGTTGGAGGCAGCGGGGGCGGACACGGCCGCAGGCGGCCGATTCGCCCCGGCGTCCCGGCAAAACCTGCCGGGCGTCACTCGGCCTTGCGCAGGAGGTCGCCCGCGACCTCGGAGACCGTCGGCATCGGTGCGCGCACGAAGGGGAGCGGCCGGCACACCGCGATTGCCGCCAGCCCGATCCGCGCGGTCAGGAGCCCGTTCAGGACGCCCTCGCCCGCCTTCGCCGAGATGCGCGCGGCCAGCCCGTGGCCCATGGCCTGTCCGATGATGCTGTCGCCCGCCGCCATGCCGCCGGTGACAACGAGCTGGCCGGCGACGGCGCGCGCCAGCCGCGCGAAGCCCAGCGTGCCGGGCCGGCCGCCATAGATGCCCGAAACGATGCGCACCAGCCTCGCCGCCGCATAGAGCGTGAAGGCGACGTCGATGATCGCGCGGGGACTGACGGCGGTGACGAGCGCGACCTGCCGGGCGCTGACCGCCACCGCCTGCCGGGCCCGGGCGTCGAACGGGGTCAGCAGCGCCTGCTCGGCCATGGCGAGCCGGTCGTCGGCGTCGATGATCGTGTCGGCCTCCGCCGCGAGCGCCGCCCGCCCGGCGGCCGTCTCCGGCCTTCCGCCATAGAGCGAGACGAGATCCGCCACGACCGATGCCGCCCCTGCGGCGTCGCGGGCGATAAGGGCATCGCTCGCGCGCCGGTGGAGCGCGGCGATCCGCCGTTCCCGCAGCAGCCCGGCAAGCTCGCGGCCGACGATGACGAGGAAGGCCAGCGCCGCAACAACGGCGAGCGCGATCGCCACGAACCCGGCGGCCGGATACAGCGCCAGGAGGCCCGAGACCAGGCGCTCGACCCAGAACCCGAAGGCGATGACGAGGAGGCCGCCGACCGAGGCCATGAGGAGACTGCCCCAGCCCCGGCGCGGGCGCTGCGGCTCCTCCACCGGCACGAGCGGCGCGTCGAAGGCGTCGGGATCGGCGGAGACGGTGATCGTGGGACCCCGTCCCTCCTCCGTTCCGGCGAGCGGGAAGGCGCGCGGCTTCGTCGTCATGGCGGGCTTCCTCTCATGCCAGGTAGTCGCCGATGAGGAATTCCAGCGCGCGATCGAGCCTAATATGCGGCAGGGGCTTCATCCTCCCGGCGGCATCGGCGACGGCAAGCGGCGGCCGCAGGCGCGGGAAGCGCAGGCTGCCCTTGGCCAGCCCGCCTTCGAAGATCGATTGCGGCACCTCGGGCAATTCGCCGGAATAGAGGGCCGCCTCGCCCGTGCCGTCGAACAGGGTGTCCTCCACCCGTTCGCCCGCCATCGGCGTTCCGATCACCGTCGGCAGGTCCTGGCGCCCGTCGCGCACCTTGGCTTCGCGCGTCGCACGCACCGCCGCGAGCGCCACCGTCGCCACCTTGCCGCCGGCGCCGGCCGTGCGCTTCATGGCCCGGGCCACGAGGAAGGACAGGATCGCCTCCAGCCGGTCGTGCTGGGCGTGATGCAGATGGTCCGCCTTGGTCGCCGCGAACAGGACGCGGTCGGCGCGCGGCGTGAACAGGGCTGTCGCGAACGTGTTGCGCCCCGTGCGGAATGCGGCCAGCACCTCGTCCAGCGAGCGTTCGAGATCGGCCACTGCGGAGGGGCCGCCGTCGAGCGCCGACAGGACGTCCACCAGGACGATCTGCCGGTCCAGCCGGGAGAAGTGGTCGCGGAAGAACGGCTCGGCGACGATGGAGCGATAGGCATTGTAGCGGCGCTCCATGGCCGCCCCGAGGCTGCCCGGCTGGAAGGGCGGCCGTCCCGGCGGCAGGACCAGCGGCGCAAAGGTCAGGGCGGGCGAGCCTTCCAGGTCGCCCGGCATCAGGAAGCGCCCGGGCGGCACGGTAGCGGTACGCTCCGGATCGTCCCGCACGGCGCGCAGATAGGCGCGGAACCGGTCGGAGGCCGCTTCCATCGCCGCATCGTCGGCGGGATCGTCGGGGCTATGGGCCGACAGCCCCTCGCGCAGACGCTCCACCAGCACGCGCCGCCCGTCGGCAGCCCCGAGGCCCAGCACGTCGCGGCTCCACTCGGCATAGGAGCGGTCGAGCAGGGCGAGATCCAGCAGCCATTCGCCGGGATAGTCGACGATGTCGACCAGCAGCCGTGACGGCCCCTTGCGCCAGCCGGTCGCCCGCTCGAACTCGATGGCGAGCCGCAGCTCCGAAATGCGTGTCGTCGATTGCGGCCAGACGCGCTCCGGCCCGGTGAGCGCGGCCAGATGGCTCTCGTAGGGAAAGCGCGGCACGTCGTCGTCCGGCTGCTCCTCCAGGCGAACCCTCGATATCCGCCCCTGCGCCGAGGCGGACAGGACGGGAAGCCTCCCGCCCTCCATCAGCTGGTGGACCATGGCGGTGGTGAACACCGTCTTGCCCGAACGGGACAGGCCGGTGACGCCGAGCCGCACCCGGGGGCGCACGATGTCCTGGCCGGCCTCGAGGACCGAGCGGGCGGCGAACGCGGCGAGCTTGAAGGGATTGGCGGGGGACAAGGCGGACCAGGCGACTCCAGCGGCGGCGGGCGGTTCCCACCAGCTTAGCGACAATATGGGATGCCGCCTCGCGGAATCCCAACGTCCGGCGTCAATCGTCGCCGCGGGTCGAGCGCATGCGCTTCACGCCCGACCGCCGGACCTTGGCCTCGATCCGACGCTTCTTGGACGCGAGCGTGGGCCGCGTCTTGATCCGGCGGCGCGGCGCGACGCGGGCCGCGGCGATCATCTCCGCCAGCCGCGCGAAGGCATCGGCGCGATTACGGTCCTGGGAGCGGAACTTCTGGGCGATGATGAGCACCGTCCCGTCCTGCCCGAGGCGCTGGCCGGCAAGCCGCGCGAAACGGCCCTTCGCCTCCGCATCCAGCGCCGCGGTTCGCACCAGGTCGAAGCGCAGCTGCACCGCGCTCTCCACCTTGTTGACGTTCTGCCCGCCGGGTCCCGAGGCACGCACGAAGCGCTCCTCGACGTCGCCGTCGTCGATCACGATCCCCGGTGCGATTTCGATGTCGGCCATCTGGTCCCATTGCCGGGTCGGATAGTCCGCCACGGCTCGTCTTTTTTGCAGGAAGCATGTTCTTTTTATAGAACGACATGATATAAGCCGGGCCGATCCAGGGAAAGACCTTCTCCGATGACCCAGCTCCCGACCGACACGATCGACTTCAGCCTCCACCAGGAAACCCGGCTCATTCACGAGGGCAGCATCCGCTCGCAGTTCGGCGAGACCTCGGAGGCGCTGTTCCTCACGCAGGGGCATGTCTATGCCAATGCCGAGGAGGCCGAGGCGCGCTTCACGGGCGAGTCCCCCGGCTATCAGTACGCGCGATTCTCCAACCCGACGGTGGACATGTTCGAGCGCCGGATCGCGGCGTTCGAGGGCGCGGAATCCGCGCGGGCGACGGCGACGGGCATGGCGGCGGTGACGGCGGCGCTCGTCGGCCAGCTCAAGGCCGGCGACCACGTGGTCGCGGCGCGCGCTCTGTTCGGGTCCTGTCGCTATGTGGTCGAGGAATTCCTGCCGCGCTTCGGCGTGCCGACGACGCTGGTCGACGGCACCGACCTCGACGCCTGGCGCGCCGCGGTGCGCCCGCAGACCAAGACCTTCTTCCTGGAGAGCCCCGCCAACCCGACGCTGGAGCTTGTCGATATTGCGGGCGTGGCGCAGATCGCCCGTTCGGCGGGCGCGACGCTCGTCGTCGACAACGTCTTCGCCAGCCCGGTCTGGCAGAAGCCCCTGGCGCTCGGCGCCGACTGCGTCGTCTATTCGGCGACCAAGCATATCGACGGCCAGGGCCGGTGCCTGGGCGGCGTCGTCCTCGCCAGCGAGGCCTTCATCCAGGCCCATATCCAGACCTATCTGCGCCAGACCGGCCCGGCCATGTCGCCCTTCAATGCCTGGGTCATGCTCAAGAGCCTGGAGACCCTGCCGCTGCGGGTCGGCCGGCAGACGCAGACCGCCGGCGCCATCGCGGACGCGCTGCAAGGCCATGGAAAGCTGGTGCGGCTGGTCTATCCGAAGGCGGGGCATCACCCCCAGGCGGCGCTCGCCGAGCGCCAGATGGGCGGCGGCTCGACCCTCGTGGCCATCGAGGTCAAGGGCGGCAAGGCGGCGGCTTTCCGCTTCCTCAACGCCCTGCGCATCGTCCGGATTTCCAACAATCTCGGCGACGCCAAGAGCCTCGTGACCCACCCGGCCACGACCACCCACCAGCGCTTCACGCCCGAGCAGCGGGCCGAGATGGGCGTCGGCGAAGGCCTGGTGCGGCTCTCTGTCGGGCTCGAACATCCCGACGACCTGATCGCGGATCTGACGGCGGCGCTCGACTCGGTGTGACCCGGCGCCGCGGCTCGTCCGCCGCTCGGGGACGGCATGGCAGTCGAGGCCAGCGCTGCAGGCTTCCTCAGCCGGTCTCCACCGGGCGCTCCGGATCGGCGGTCCATTCGGACATCGAGCCGTCATACAGCGTGACGTCCGGGCGCCCCAGCAGCTCCGACAGGATGAACCAGTTGGTCGATGCCAGGTGGCCGGTATTGCAATAGCTGACCACCGGCGCGTCCGGCACCGGCGCGAACAGGGCCTGAAGTTCGGGCAGCGGCTTGAGCCGCCCCGTCGCGGGATCGAACGCCTGCGCGTGATCGACATGCACCGCGCCGGGCAGCCGACCGGCCCGCTGGGCCTGGCCGCTCTTCTCCCGCCCCTCGAAGAAGGCGCGCGAGCGACCGTCGAGCAGGGCCGCTCCGCCCGTCTCCACCACGCGGGCCACGTCCGCCGCGCGGGCGCGCAGGCTCTCGTCGAACGTCACCGGATAGAACGTGGCGGCGCGCGGCGCCCCCGCACCGGTTTCCACAGGCCCGCCGGCCTCGCGCCAGGCGCGCATGCCGCCGGCCAAGATCGCAACGCGTTCGTGCCGGGCGATCCGGAACGTCCAGTAGACCCGCGCCGCGGCGCTGAAATCGTTGATCGCCTCTCCCGCCGGGACGATCACCACCGTGTCGCCGGGCCGCAGGCCTAGCCGCCCGAACAGGGCCGCGACCTCGGCCTCCTCAGGCAGCATCCCCGCCCCTGTCCGCGTGACGCGCCAGCCGTCCTCGGCATAGGGCGAGGAGATGGCGCCAGGCACATGGCCTTCAATGAAGGCGTCCGCATCACGGATGTCGAGCACAGTGACGGTGCCGGCAAGCTCCCGCAGGCGCTCGGGCGTCATCAGCGGCCCGGGCCCTTCCCCGCTCACGCCGGGTCCTCCGCCCGCACAGACCAGGCATGCGTCATCTCGGCCGTGGCGCCGAGCATGATCGAGGCGGAGCAGTACTTGTCCTTGGAGAGCGCAATGGCGCGCTCGACCTTGGCCGGATCGAGCCCCTTGCCCGTCAGCGTGTAGACGAGGTGGATGCGGGTGAAGACCTTAGGGTCGGTCTCGGCGCGCTCGGCCTCGACCTCGACCTCGCAGCCCTCCACGGGCTGCCGCCCGCGCTTGAGGATCAGCACGACGTCGAAGGCGGTGCAGCCCGCCAGGCCGATCAGAAGCATCTCCATCGGCCGGATGCCGATATTGCGCCCGCCAGCGTCCGGGGCGCCATCCATCACGACCGCGTGCCCGCTGCCGGATTCCCCGACGAAGGCCATGCCGTCGAGCCACGTCGCCTTTGCCTTCATGCGCGATACTCCGCCGCCGGGTGCCTGGAACGGCTAATGCCCTACCCGGCCCGTCCTCGGCAAGCGCTGCTCGATCACCGCGCGCAAGGCGAGGGTAGCGAGCGCGATGAGGGTCAGCGTGCTGGCGGCGGCGAAGGCTCCGGCGGCATTGTAGTCGTGGTAGAGCAGTTCCACCTGCAGCGGCAGCGTATTGGTCTCCCCGCGCACGTGGCCGGACACGACCGACACGGCGCCGAATTCTCCGATCGCGCGCGCGGTGCAGAGCACCACGCCGTAGAACAGCGCCCAGCGGATGTTGGGCAGCGTGACGCGCCAGAAGATCTGGAGGCCCGAGGCGCCCAGCGTGGCCGCGACCTCCTCCTGGTCGGACCCCTGCACCTGCATCAGCGGCACGAGCTCGCGCACCACGAACGGGCTCGTCACGAACATCGTGACCAGCACGATTCCCGGCAGGGCGAACATGATGCGCAGGTCGTTCGCCTCCAGGAACGGGCCGAGCAGGCCGTTGGAGCCGTAGACCAGGATGTAGGCGACGCCCGCCACGATGGGCGAGATCGAGAACGGCAGCTCGATCGCGGTGAGCAGGAACTTCTTGCCCGGGAACTCGAACTTCGTGATCGCCCAGGCGGCCGCCAGCCCGAACAGCACGTTGACGGGTACGGCGATGATCGCGACCAGGACCGTGAGCCCGATGGCGCGCAGCGTGTCGCGCTCGGTGACCGAGGCCAGGTAGGGACCGAATCCGCGGGCGAAGGCCTGCGCGAAGATGACGGCGACCGGCACGACGATGAAGCCGATCGTCAGCACGACGGCGAGGCCGATGAGCAGCCGGGCGGCAAGGCGGCCGGACGGGCCGGGACGGGATACGGCGGCGGGCATCGTCACGGCGTCAGCTCCGGCGCGCATAGCGGATCTGCCAGAGCTGGAGCAGGTTGGTCAGCAGCAGGGTGGCGAAGGCGCAGGCCAGGAGGATCGCGGCGATGGCCGAGGCCGAGGGATAGTCGAACTCCTCCAGCCGGATATAGATCAGCAGCGCGGCGATCTCCGTCTTGAACGGCAGATTGCCGGCGATGAAGATCACCGCGCCGAACTCGCCCAGCGAGCGCGCGAAGGCGAGCGCGCAGCCGGTGAGATAGGACGGCAGGATGATCGGGAAGATGACCCGCCGGAAGATCGTGAACGGATAGGCGCCGAGCGTGCGCGAAGCCTCCTCGATCTCCGGCTGGATGCTCTCCAGAACCGGCTGAACCGTGCGGACCACGAAGGGAACGCTGGTGAAGGCCATGGCGACCGCGACGCCCGCCATCGTGTAGACGATGGAGATGCCCGCCGGCTCCAGCACGGAGCCGTACCAGCCGTTCCCGGCATAGAGCGCGGTGAGAGCAAGGCCCGCCACCGCGGTCGGCAGGGCGAAGGGCAGGTCGATCAAGGCGTCCAGGATGGCCCTGCCGCGGAATGTATAGCGCGTGAGCACCCACGCCATCAGCAGCCCGTAGGCGGCGTTGAAGATCGTGGCGATGAGCGCGGCGCCGAAGGTGAGCTTCAACGCCGCCAGCGTGCGCGGCCCGGAGACGATGCGCCAGAACCCGTCGAGGCCGATCTCGGCGGATTTCAGCACGAGCGCCGCGAGCGGCAGGAGGACGATGAGGGCCAGGTACAGGAGCGTCGAACCCATCGTCAGGCCGAAGCCGGGCAGGACCCGGCGGCGCCTGACGGCGGGAACGCCCTCGATCGCGATGGCCGACATAGGCGACGCTCCTGCCCGATCCGCTCGCTCAGCGGTTCACGAAGACCTGGTCGAGGATGCCGCCCTCGGCGAAGTGGGTCTTGGTGGCCTTCTCCCACCCGCCGAACACATCCTCGACCTTGACGAGACGGACCGCCGGGAACTGCGCCTTGTACTTCTCGGCGACGGCGGGGTTGTGCACCCGGTTGTAGTTGCGGGCGAGGATGTCCTGGCCCGCCTCGCTGTAGAGGAAGTCCAGATAGGCGCGCGAGACCTCCTGCGAGTTGCGGCGGTTGGCGACGCGGTCGACGACGGCGACGGGGAACTCGCCGAGGATCGAGACCGACGGGATGACGATCTCGAAGCCCTTGTCGCCGTACTCGCGGCGGATGCCGTTCACCTCGGATTCGAAGGTGATGAGCACGTCGCCGATATTGCGCTCCACGAAGGTGGTCGTGGCGGCGCGCCCGCCCGTGTCGAAGACCGGGACGTTGCCCAGCACCGTCTTCACGAAGTCCTTGGCCTTGGCCTCATCGCCCTTGTTCTGCTCCAAGGCGAAGGCGTAGGCCGCCAGATAGGTGTAGCGCGCGTTGCCGGACGTCTTCGGGTTCGGGAACACCGCCTTCACGTCGGCGCGGGCAAGGTCCGCCCAGTCCTTCACGTTCTTCGGGTTGCCCTTGCGCACGAGGAAGGCCGGGAACGAGTAGAACGGCGAGGCGCCGTTGGCGAACTTGGACTTCCAGTCGGCGGCGACGAAGCCCTTCTCCGCCAGGAACTGCACGTCGGTCGCCTGGTTGAAGGTGACGACGTCGGCCTGAAGACCCTCCACGATCGAACGCGCCTGGCGGGACGTGCCGTTATGCGACTGCTTGATCTCGATCGTCTGGCCCGTCTTGGCCTTCCACTGCTCGGCGAAGGCCGGGTTGATCTGCTGGAACAGCTCCCGCGCCACGTCGTAGGACGCGTTCAGGATCTCGGTCGGCTTGTCCTGGGCAAAGGCCGGCGCGGCCGAGAGGAGGAGCGCCGCTCCGAAGGCGATAAGCTTCTTCATGGGGATGGTTCCTGCTGGATGGGTGTCAGAGGGCGCTGGCGGCGAGGCTCTGCTCGGCAAGCGTGGTGTTGCGGGCGGCCTGCCCGAAGATGCGGCCGCGCAGCAGCCTGACGCGGACGCGCGCGCCGGCGGCGAGCTGCCGTCCGCGCGCGATCTCGCGGGGGATCTCCACGTCGACAGGCACGTCCTGTCCAGGCAGCCGCACGGCGTAGCGCATGGACACGCTGCCTGGCACGACGGCCTCGATGACGGCCTCGCCGTCGGGACCGGGAGCAAGATCGATCTCGTGGGGACGCACGAAGAGCGTGACGTCGCCATCGCCGCCCACCTGCCGCTCGAGCCCGGCGGCATCGGCGCCCGCGACACGGAAACGCCCCTGCCGCAGCTCGGCGGCAATCTCGTTCACGCCGCCGAGGAAGCGGGCGACGAACGGGCTGGCCGGGCGCTCGTAGAGGTCGTCGGGCGTGCCCGCCTGCTCGATGCGGCCCTGGCCGAACACGACGATCCGGTCTGCGATCTCGAACGCCTCGTCCTGGTCGTGGGTGACGAAGATCGTCGTCGTGCCGAGCTTGCGGTGGAGCGTGCGCAGCCACGATCGCAGGTCCTTGCGGATCGCGGCGTCCAGAGCGCCGAAGGGCTCGTCCAGAAGCAGCACCTCGGGATCGATGGCGAGCGCGCGCGCCAGGGCCACGCGCTGCCGCTGCCCGCCCGAAAGCTGGGACGGGAAGCGGCGGCCGTACTCGCCCATCTGCACCAGTTCCAGCAGCGCCGAGACCTTGCGGGCGATCTCGGCCGCCGGCGGCCGGATCCGCCGCGGGAGGACGGTGAGCCCGAAGGCGACGTTGTCGGCGACGGTCAGGTGCGGAAACAGCGCGTAGTGCTGGAAGACGAAGCCGGCGCGCCGGCGCTGGGCGTCGAGAGCCAGCCAGTCCTGCCCGTCGACATGGATGCTGCCGGCATTGGGCCAGTCCAGTCCCGCCAGGATGCGCAGGAGCGTCGTCTTGCCGGAGCCGGAGGCGCCCAGCAGCGCAAGCAGCTCGCCACGGGGAATGGACAGGTCGATCCCGCGCAGCACCTGCACGTCGCCGAACTGGCGCACCAGACCCTGGATGTCGATCGACATGAGGCAGCCTTCCCTTTGCACGCAGACTATAGGGGCTGCCCATCTTTTATACAACGGTCAGCGGATAATATCCTTATTTACATATGTGAACCGTCTTAATGCCGCGCTTGCCGCCTGCCCTGCCGTGCCGCAAGGTGCGGCCCATGTCGCGTCGCGCCGCCGTATTGCTGGTGTGCCTTGCCGTCCTCGCCGGAGGATGCGCGGGCCGGGCGGAGCGCGTGATGCTGCCCGTGACGACGCCGGCGGAGGGCACGACGGACGTATCGCTGCTGGTCGCAACGACCCGCCGCGCGACGCCGGACGACCTGGGCACCCTGTTCAGCGGCGAGCGGTCGCGCCGCATGTCCTTCGCCGCCATCGACGTTTCTCTGCCGCCGGTCCACGTGGCGGGCGAGGTGGAATGGCCGATCTCGTATCCGGGCGATCCGGCGCGTCACTTCGTGACCCGCAAGGTGGAGCCGCTCGACCAGGCGGGCTTCCGGTCGGCCCTGCGCCAGCGCACGCGCGCCGATCGCAACCATCGCCACGTCATGGTCTTCGTCCACGGCTACAACAGTCTCTTCGACGACGCGGTGTACCGCCTGGCGCAGATCGCGGTCGATTCCGGCGCGCCGGTGACGCCCGTCCTGTTCACCTGGCCCTCGCGCGGTCAGATCCTCGCCTATGGCTACGATCGCGAGAGCGCGACCTTCTCCCGCGACGCGCTGGAGACGCTGCTGGACGAACTCGCGGCAGAACCTTCGGTCTCCGAAGTGTCGATCCTCGCCCATTCCATGGGCAATTGGGTGACGCTCGAAGCGCTCAGGCAGCAGGCCATCCGGCGCGGCGGCGTCCCCGCGAAGATCCGCAACGTCATGCTGGCGGCCCCGGACGTGGATGTCGACGTCGCCCGGGCGGCCGCCATGCGCATGGGGCAGCGCAGGCCGCGCTTCACCCTGTTCGTGTCCAAGGACGACCGGGCGCTGGCGGCGTCCCGCCGCGTCTGGGGAGGCGCCCGCCTCGGGCAGATCGACCCGACGGTGGAGCCCTACAAGAGCGCCCTTGCCGAGTACGACATCGACGCCGTCGATCTGACCCAGGTGCGCGGCTCTGACATGCTGAACCACGGCAAGTACGCCGATTCCGCGGTGGTGCGCGCCATCGGGAACCGCCTGTCCAGCGGCCAGGACATCGGCACGCGCGGGGAAGGTATCGGCGACACGATCGCGGGCACAGTGTCAGGCGTCGCCGCCACCGTCGGCACGGCGGCCGGCGCGGTCGTCGCCGCGCCCATCGCCATCGTCGATCCGGCCACGCGGCGCAATTACGGGGAGCGCCTGGGCGCGCTGGTTCCCGGACAAGAGGACCCGTCGCTCCTGCCGCTCGCGACCGACGACGCACCGGCAGCGCGGCGGCCGCCGCAGAGGCGGGCGAACTAGGTGGGCGACACCGGCCGTGCGGTCAGCTGCGGCCGAGATTGCCGAATGACGCCATCGTCGTATGCGGCTGTGACAGGTGCGTGGCGACCTGGATCGCCATCGTCTCGTCGGCCCGGCCAAGCCGCCCGTGCGCCAGCGGGATCGCCTCGCAGCGCAGTTCCACCGGATCGTCCGGGAGCCGGTCGAGCACCAGCGTGTCCCCGACCTTGAGCGACAGGATCTGCCGCAGGGGGAAATCGCCCTCGTAGAGCACCGCCGAGATGTCGATATCCGCCCCGAAGATCTCGGTCGCCAGATGCTCCTCCCAGACCGCGTCGCGGCCCAGCTTCTCGCCGATGAAGTCCTGCAGCAGGACGTCGCGCACCGGCTCCAGCGTCGCATGCGGCAGCAGCAGCTCGAAGATGCCGCGATGGCCGCCGATATCGATGAAGAAGCGCGCGAGAATCGCCTTGGAGGCCGGCCGCGCGATGTTGGCGAAGCGCGGGTTCGTCTCCAGATGGTCGATGACGAAGGAGACCGGCGAGAGCGGACGGAACGCGTCGGCGGCGGTCTTGAGGATGAGCTCGACGATCTTGCGGATGAGGCCGAGTTCGATCGACGTGTAGGGCCGGCCCTCGATCACCGGCGCGCCCGCTCCCGGAGGCCGGCCGAGCAGCACGTCGATGAAGGCGAAGATGAGGTCGGAGTTGATCTGGAGGATGCAGAAATCCTCCCACGGGTCCGCCTTCACGATGGCCAGGATCGCCGGCAGCGGGATCGAGGTCATGTAATTGCCGAACCGGACCGTGTTCATCCGGTCGAGCACCACCTCCACGTTCTCGGAGGTGAGGTGGCGCATCGAACCGCGCAGGAGATGGACCAGGTGCTCGAACACCGTCTCCAGCACCGGCAGGCGTTCGTGCGGCACGGCGGGAGGCTGCGTCAGCGCGCGTACGCCGTCGGGACCGTCGGGCAGCGCCCCGCCGGCCGTGAAGCCCAGCATGGAGTCGATCAGGCGCTGGTCGATAGCGCCGTCGGGCCCGAACATGGACGCCGCGTCGGAGGCGATCGCCAGGTCCGGCTCGGGCTCGGGCGCCATGGCGAACTGCGCCGCGAGCGTCTTGGCGATGTCGATGCCGTCGTTGGGATCGCTGCTCATCGGTCCGCGGTCGACTGGAAGGGACGCTGACGGCGGCAACCCGGGCGGGAGCCGCCGCGCCGGGCCATTAAGACATCATAAAGGTTAACGATATCTTGCTCGGGCCGGCGCCGGGCGGCGCTGCGGCAGGCTCAGAACAGGTCGCAATCGCCGGAGGAGACGTCCGGCCCCGGATTGCGCTCGCGGCCGCCTAGGCGGTGGGCGAGATCGGCGAGCAGCAGGCCGTCGGCCGCGGTGTGCGCGTCCAGCTTCCAGCCCATGGGCACGTCCGAGGACAGGGTCTGGAGGAACTGGCTCAGGCCCTGCAGCCGCTGGACGATGATGTCGATGCTCTGGGCCTGGCGGATCACGTCGTGGTCCAGCTGGTCGCCTTCCGGCATGAGCCGGCCAATGACCTCCTGGAGCCGGTCGGCATCCCCTGCCAGCGCCGAGATTTCCGCCATGACCGAGGATAGGATCTCGGCCACGGGCTTGCTCGGGACCGGTTCCTCGACTGACTGCACGCTCAAGACCGCCCCCATCAGAACAATTCCACGGCGCCGACATCGGCCGGCGGCGCGACGACCGGCGCGCGCCGCTCCTCGGCGAAGACCTTGCTGTCGTTGTTGGCGAGCGCCATCTGCCGCACGCGGCCCGCGACCGGCCAGAACTGGACCCGGCGGCCGTGATCGCCGCGCAGGCTGCCGCCGCGATAGGCGATGCCTTCCTTGGCCAGGAAATCCTCGGCGAAGGCGGCGTTCTGCCGGCCGACATCGGTCAGCCCGCTGATCATCCTGCCGCCGCCGAACAGGTGCGCCTCCAGCCGGTCGCGCCGCGCGCCCAGCTGCAGAAGGCCGTTCACCAGAAGCTCCATCGAATGGACGCCGTACTGCATCGCCTTGGCGCCGGACGTGGCGTCGCCGGAGGGAAGCAGGAAGTGGTTCATGCCGCCGACGCCGGCGACGGGATCGCGCATGCAGGCAGCGACGCAGGATCCGAGGATCGTGCTGAGCACGGTATTGGGATCGCGGGTGACGTGGAACTCGCCCTGCACCACATGGATGCGGCGTTCCGGTCCCGACGCTGCCTCGTTAGTCCTTGCCGCGCTCACATTCATGAAAGGCGCCCGAAAACAGCTTCGATACGGTCCTTGAGAGTCGCGACCGTAAAGGGTTTTACGACGTAATTGTTAACGCCGAACTGCACCGCTTTCTGAACCAGCTCGCGATCCGCGCGGCCAGTCAGCATGATGAAGGCGGTCTTGGCGAGCGGCGGATGCGAGCGGATGGCCCGCAGCAGGCCCAGGCCGTCGAGCTTGGGCATGTTGTAGTCGGACACGACCAGCTGCACGGGGCGGGCGATGAGGGCGCGCAACGCGTCCTCGCCGTCGCCGGCCTCGCGGATGTCAACGAAGCCGACCTGCTGGAGGCCGTTTCGCACCAGCGAGCGCATCGAAAACTGATCGTCGACGATCAGAACGCTGATTGAGCGGGCATCGGCCATCAATGCACCCTTCGCTTTTCGGAGTTGCACAATGCGATCGCCTCGCGGCCGATCGCGTCGAGCGGCAATTGCACGCCGACCGCGCCGAGCTCGTGCGCCGCGCGGGGCATCCCGTAGACGACGCAACTCGCCTCGTCCTGCCCGATCGTGGAGGCGCCGGCCTTGCGCATCGCCAGGAGACCCTTGGCGCCGTCCCGGCCCATGCCGGTGAGGATCACGCCGATCGCATCCGCGCCGACCGTGCGCGCCACGGAGGCGAAGAGCACGTCGACCGAGGGGCGATGGCCGTTGACCGGCTCGCCGTCCGACAGGCGGCAGCGGAACGACCCCGGCTGGCCGGTGATCTGGAGATGCGTCGCCGATCCCGGCGCGAGATAGATGCGGCCCACCTGGAGCGGCGCGCCGTCGCGGGCTTCCGTCACCTGCGCGGCGGAGGCGCGGTTCAGGCGCTCGGCGAAGCTGCGGGTGAAGTTGCCCGGCATGTGCTGGGTGATCACCGTCGGCGGGCAATTGGCCGGGAAATGCGAGATGACGTTCAGCAGCGCCTCGACGCCTCCGGTGGAGGAGCCGATGGCGACGACCTTGCCGTCGGGCCGGTAGGACGCGGCGGGCGCGCTCTGCGCCGGCTTGCTCTGCTGGAGCTGGCCGTAGCGGACGCGGGCGGAGCGGGCCGCCTTCACCTTCTCCGGCAGGCTCGCGAAGTCCTCGCCGGAGGAGATGCCGCCGACCGGCTTGCCGACGCAGTCGAATGCGCCCAGTTCCAGCGCCTGGATAGTGGCTTCGGCGCCGCGCTGGGTCAGCGTGGAGACCATGATGACCGGCATCGGCCGCAGCCGCATGATCTTCTCGAGGAATTCGAGGCCGTTCATGTTCGGCATCTCGATGTCGAGGGTGATCACGTCCGGGTTGAGCGCCTTGATGGCCTCGCGCGCCTGGAGCGGATCGGACGCCTCGCCGATGACCTCGATGTCCGGATCGCGGCTCAGCACCGCGCCGACGAGGCCGCGCATCGTGGGGCTGTCGTCGACGACGAGGACCCTGACCTTGGCCATCAGCGCGCTCCCGTCAGGCGGTACGTGGTGAGGGCTTCGGTGCGGAAGGCCTCGCCCGTTCCCGTCAGCCGCTCGGAATGGCCGATATAGAGGCACCCGTTCGGAGCCAGGAAATTGCGGAACCGGTTCCAGATCATCGTCTGCGTGTCTTCCTGGAAATAGATCACCACGTTGCGGCAGAAGATGACCTGGAACTTGCCCTTCATCGGCCAGTCGCCGATCAGGTTCAGCTCCCGGAAGGCGACGAGCTCGCGCATCTCGTCCGCAACGCGCACGTTGCGGCCGCCGACATTGTGGAACCACTTGTTGCGCAGTTCCGCCGGCACCGGCGAGACGGCCTCGGTCGTGTAGATTCCGCGGCGGCCCACCTCCACGACGTCGGGGTCGATGTCGGAGGCCAGGATCCGCACGTCGTATTCGGCGGCGTCCGGCATCAGGCCCAGGATCGTGAGCGCGATCGAGTACGGCTCGGGGCCGGTCGAGCAGCCGGCCGACCAGATGCGCACCCGCTGGCCCCGCTTGGCGGCATCCAGCAGCGGCGGCAGGACATGCGCCTTCAGGTGGTCGAAATGGTGCGGCTCGCGGAAGAAGCGCGTCACGTTGGTCGTGAGCGAGGCCAGCATCCGCTTGCGCTCGTCGATGCCCTCCGCGCCCGCGACCATGGCGCAATAGTCGCGGAAGCTTTCCAGGCCGAGGGCGCGCAGGCGCTTGGCAAGCCGCGAATAGACGAGCGTCGCCTTGCTGTCGGGCAGCGCGATGCCGGAATCGGCATGCAGCATCTGCGCGATCTTGCGGAAGTCCTCATGCGTGAAGAGGAACTCGCCCTCCACGATGCTGGAGGCGCCCGGACGGCCGGATCTGGTGGGAGCGGAATTCATGCGGCCTCGAGCTCGGCGTCCGGCAGCACGTCGTTGAGGGAGATCAGGCTGATCATGCGGCCATCGATGGCCAGCAGTCCCTTAACGAAGGCCTTCGTCATGTCGCAGGCGACGTCGGGCGTCGGCTGCAGCGTATCCTTCGTCACCGTGAGGATGTCGCAGACGGCATCGACGAGGAGGCCGACGACCTGCGTCCCGATCCGCGCGACGATGATGACATGGCGCGCGGTCGGCTCGGTCACCGGCAGGCCCAGCCGGGCCGCCAGGTCGACGATGGGCAGCACCGCGCCGCGCAGGTTGATGACGCCGCGGATGAAACCGGGCGATTGCGGCAGCGGCGTCGCCGGCGCCCAGCCTCGGATTTCGCGCACGGACATGATGTCCACGCAGAATTCCTGCGCGCCGATGCGGAAGGAGATCAGCTCGCTGCGATCGGCCATCTGATTGGTCGACGGATCGGTCATGGTCCTACCCTGCTGCGGCCAGAACGGTCGGGTTGCGCGGCGGCTCGGTCACCTTCGCGCTCAGGACGGAATCCACGTCCAGGATGAGCGCGACGCGGCCGTCGCCGAGGATCGTGGCGCCGGCGATGCCCGGCACCTTGCGGTAGTTCGCCTCCAGGCTCTTGATGACGACCTGGCGCTGTCCCTGGATGGTGTCGACCAGCAGCGCGGCGCGGGCCCCGCCCTCGCCCTCGACCAGGAGCGCGACGCCCGACGTCGGCAGGAGCGGCGCGTCGCGGTAGCCCAGCTGCACGCCCACGTCGATCAGCGGCAGGTAGGTCTCGCGGATCTGGATGACCGTGCCGTTGGGGCCCAGGCTGCGCACGTCGCCGGCCTTGGGCTGCAGCGTCTCCACCACGCCCGTGAGCGGCGCCACCAGCGTCTGCCCGCAGACCGAGACGACCATGCCGTCCAGGACCGCCAGCGTCAGCGGCAGTGAGAGCGTGAAGGTCGAGCCCTTGCCGGGCTCCGAGGCGATGGTAATCCGTCCGCCCAGCGCCTGGATCGAACGCTTGACAACGTCCATGCCGACGCCGCGGCCGGAAATGTCCGACACCGTGGCGGCCGTGGAGAAGCCGGGCATGAAGATCAGGTTGTCGATCTCCTCGTCGGACAGATCGGCACTGGCCGGGATCAGTCCCTTGGAGATGGCGGAATTCTTGACCCGCTCGCGGTTGATGCCGGCGCCGTCGTCGGACACCTCGATCACGATGCGGCCGGAGCGATGGAGCGCGGCCAGGCGCACCGTGCCTTCGGCCGGCTTGCCGCGGGCGATGCGGTCCTCGGTCTTCTCCAGGCCGTGGTCGATCGCGTTGCGGATCATGTGGGTGATCGGGTCGGTGAGGCGCTCGATCACGGTCTTGTCGACCTCGGTCCCCTCGCCTTCCGTGACGAGCCGCACCTGCTTGCCGACCATGGCCGCGACCTCGCGGACCAGCCGCGGCATCCGCTGGAACACGGACTTCACCGGCTGCGCGCGGATCGCCATGACGCTGTCCTGGATCTCGCGGGTCAGGTGCTCCAGGTCGTCGAGGCCGATGGCGACGCTGGAGGAGCGGGCGAGCCCGCATTCCGCGACGCGCTGGGCGAGCATGGCCTGGTTGATGACGAGCTCGCCGACGAGGTCGATGAGGCGGTCGACTCGCTCCAGGTCCACGCGGATCGTCTGGCCGGCCGGGGGCTGGCCGCCCGATCCGGCCTGCGCGGCGGCGGCGCCACCCGCGGCGGCCTGCGCCTTGGCGGCCGGAATGCCGGCATCGCTCGACGGCGGCGGTGCGAGCGGCTCGCCCTTCTCGTCGGCGGCGACGGCCGCCTTGGCGTCGTCGATGAACTTGATGATCTCCATGAGATCGGAATTGTCGGCCTCAGGCGCTGCCGGCGCGATCGCGGGAGCCGGCGCGGGCATCGCCATCGCGGGCGCCTCGGCAGCGGGGCCGGACGCTGCGGTCGCCATGGCGATCAGCGCATGGACGTCCAGCGCGGCGGACGCATCGGCGCGGGCGGACTTCACCTCGATGTCGCAATCGCCGTCGACGAACTCGAACACCTCGCGGATCGCCGTCTCTTCGGCGGCGGTCTGCAGCGTCACGGTCCAGACGAGGTAGCCTTCCTCGGGGTCCATGTCCTGGAGCAGCGGCAGCCCGGACGCCTGGACGGTGACGTCCATGTCGCCGAGGCGCTGAAGCTCGCGCAGCAGGAAGGCGGTCTCGTTGCCGCTCGCATAGAGCGCGGCGCGAGGCTTGAAGATGATCGTCCACGTCTCCCGCGGCGGTCCCTCGGGCTCCGGTTCGGGGAGGTCCATCACGGGCTCGGGGAGCGGCGCCGGCGGCGGCGCGTCGTCGAAGGCGAAGGCGACGGGAACGAAGTCCAGCCCCTCGATCTCCTCGACGGTCTCTTCGGGCCCGTCGGCGCTGATGCCGCACAGATTGGCGAGTTCACCAGCGATGGCGCGGCTGCGCTCCTCGTCGGCAGACCCGTCGTCCCTGGCGGCGCGAACGTGATCGGCCAGCATGTCCGCGGCGCGGAGCATGATGGCGACGACGTTGGCGTCGACCGGCAGCTTGCCGGACCGCATCTCGTCGAGGACGGTCTCGAAGACGTGGGCGAAGCGGACCAGGGCTTCCAGTCCGAACGTTCCGGCGCCGCCCTTGATGGAATGAACCGCCCGGAAGAGGGCATTGATCATCTCATCGTCGTGCGCGCCGTCCTGCATGACCAGGAGGCCGGATTCCAGTTCCGCGAGCTGTTCCTCGCATTCCTGGAAGAAGGTGACCTTGATGGCTGCTAACGGATCCACGGCATACCGTCCTGTCAGAGGGAGCGGATTAGGCGGCCACGCGGCGGATGACGGCCACGAGCTTGGTCGCGTCGAACGGCTTCACGATCCAGCCGGTGGCGCCGGCCTGGCGGGCGCGGTCCTTCTTGGCCTGGTCGCTCTCCGTCGTCAGGACGAGGATCGGGACCGCACGGAAGCGGTTGTCCTTGCGGACCGCCTCGATGAAGCCGAAGCCGTCCAGCCGGGGCATGTTGATGTCGGTGACGATCACGTCCGGCGGCTCGCCGCCGAGGACCTCGAGGCCATGCACGCCGTCAACGGCCTGCACGACGCGGAAGCCCGCATCGGAGAGCGCGAGCATCAGCATGTCTCGCATGGTCCGGGAATCGTCGACGGTCAGTACGGTCTTGCTCACGACGCGCGCTCCTGAGCCGGTTCGAGGGAGGGATCGACGAGCCCGAACAGCTTCAGGCTCTCGAGGAAGGGGGCGGAGGTCGAAACGATCTCGAACGGCTTGCCGTCGTTCGCCCACGTTGCTTTGGCCGCCATCAGGACCTGCAGGCACAGGCCTCCGATGCGCTGGACCTGCGAAGCGTCGATCTCGACCGGGCCGCCGCGCAGGGCGAGGAGGTCGGAACGGAGCGGCGCTGCGGCATTGAGGTCCAGCACGGCTGGGAGTTTCAGTCCGGAGTCCGACATGACTCAGAACTCCTCCCAGCCGTCTTCCGCCGGGGCGGATTCGGTCTTGCGCGCGGTCGCGGCGCCGCCGCGGGAGGCGGAGGGCTGCGGCCGGGCGGGAGCGTGGCGGGCGGCCGGGCGGGCGGCATGGGCCGGCGCGCCGGGCTTGCGGGCGGCCGGACCGCGCGCCGCCACGTCCTCGCCGATATGGAACCGGCGGATGAGGTTGGCGAGCTGGTCGGCATCGGCGGCCAGCGTGTGGCTCGCGGCGGTGGACTGCTCCACCATCGCGGCGTTCTGCTGGGTCACCTGGTCCATCTGGTTGACCGCGGCGTTGACCTCGTTGAGGCCCGTCGCCTGCTCCTGGGCGGAGGCGGCGATCTCGGACACGACCGTGTCGATCTCGGCGACCTGCGCCACGATGCGGTCGAGCGCCTTGCCGGTCTGGCCGACGAGATCGACGCCCTGGTCGACCTGCGCGCTGGAGGCGGAGATGAGCGCCTTGATCTCCTTGGCCGCTTCCGCCGAGCGCTGGGCCAGCGCCCGGACTTCCGAGGCGACGACCGCGAAGCCCTTGCCGGCATCGCCGGCGCGCGCCGCCTCGACGCCCGCGTTGAGGGCGAGCAGGTTGGTCTGGAAGGCGATCTCGTCGATCACGCCGATGATCTGGCTGATCTGCTGGGCGGACTTCTCGATGCCCGACATCGCGGCCACCGCCTCGCGGACGACGTTGCCGGAATGCTCGGCGTCCTGCTTGGCGTTGGAGACCACGCGGCTCGCCTGGTTGGCGCCCTCGGCGGTCTTCTTCACCGTGGCGGTGATCTCGTCGAGCGCGGCGGCGGTCTCCTCGAGGGAGGCGGCCTGCTGCTCGGTGCGGCGCGACAGGTCGTCGGTCGCCTGCGTCATCTGCTCGGCGCCGGCATGGATGGCCGAGCCGTTCTGGGCGATGACGCGCATCGTCTCCTGAAGCTGGCCGATGGCGAGATTGAAGTTGTCGCGGATCCGCTGGTACTCGGGGGTGAGATCGTCGGTGATCCGGCAGGTCAGGTCGCCCTTCGAGACGCGCTCGAGTGCGTGGGAGATGGCATCGACCACCACGTTCTGCGCCTGGCCGGACTGGCGGAACGCCTCTTCCGTCTCGCGCAGTTTCTTTTCATTGCGGATGTTGGCGTCGCCGACCTCGTCCTGGAGGTGCCGGCGCTCGATCGCCTCGGCCTTGAAGACCTCCATGGCGCGGGCCATGCGGCCGACGCAATCCTTATGGTCCAGGTACTGGATGGGGCTGTCGAAGTCGCCGGCGGCGAGGGCTTCCATCCGCACCACCGTCCTGACGTAGGACGTCGCGATCATGTAGCCGTAGGCCAGTCCCATGATCGCCGTCAGCGCCACGCAGGCCCAGGAGAACTGGACCGGAGTGATGAGGCCGCCGAACGTGAACGTGGCGGGCCAGGTCTCGGCCGCGGCGCCGAGGGCGGCCAGGGCCGTCATCGTCCCGAACGCGATGCTGAGCTTGCGCTTGATCGGCGCATTCTTTGTGAACCAGCGGATCATGAAAGCCTCTTTGGCTGCTCGGTCGCGCCCGCCTTCGCCGTGGCGCACGCCATCGGTTCCCGATCCCGGAACCCGCATTGCGTACGTGCGCAGCCAATCGACGGCATGTGAGCGACATTCCCCCACCGGTCGTGGACGGACCGGACATCCCGAAGATTCGCACGATAGGATTACGTCAGGGTTAACGACGTCGACCGGAACGAGGATTCCCGCGGGTTTCTGAGCGTCTTGCGCGCATCAGGGGCGCGCGGTGCGTCAACGAAAAACGGCCCCGCCGGAAGGCGGGGCCGCGTTCAGCTTGGGAAAGGTCGCCGGGCGCGCTCAGAATTCCTCCCAGTCCTCCTGGGCGGCCGGCGCGAGCTTGCGTGCCGTGGCCGCGCCGGACTGGTAGCCGGTGTCGTAGGCGGGCTGCTGCCGGTAGGACGGCTCGGCGTCGTAGCCGTGCTCGTCGGCTTCCGCCTCCGCGCCCTCCTCCAGCTTGAACTGGGCGACAAGCTGGGCGAGCTCGCCCGCCTCGGTCGCCAGCGCATGGCTCGCCGCGGTCGACTGCTCGACCATGGCGGCGTTCTGCTGGGTCACCTGGTCCATTTGGTTGACGGCGTTGTTGACCTCGTTGAGGCCGGTCGCCTGCTCATGGGCCGACGCCGCGATCTCGGCGACGATCGTGTTGATCTCGGCCACCTGCCGGACGATGCGCTCCAGCGCGTGGCCGGTCTCGCCGACCAGCTGCACGCCGGACCCGACCTGCGCGGTCGAGGCCGAGATCAGCGTCTTGATCTCCTTGGCCGCTTCCGCCGAGCGCTGGGCGAGCGCGCGCACTTCCGACGCGACGACGGCAAAGCCGCGTCCCGCCTCGCCGGCGCGGGCCGCCTCGACGCCGGCATTCAGCGCGAGGAGGTTGGTCTGGAAGGCGATCTCGTCGATCACGCCGATGATCTGGCTGATCTCCTTGGCCGACTTCTCGATCTCGGCCATCGCCGACACGGTCTGGCGCACGAC
>JAIXYZ010000002.1 GCA_027489955.1 Hyphomicrobiales bacterium
ACGACCTGGCGCGCATGGGTCGCGCCGTCGGCGGTCTTGCGCACCGTCGCGGTGATCTCGTCGAGCGCCGCCGCGGTCTCCTCCAGCGAGGCCGCCTGCTGCTCGGTGCGCCGGGACAGGTCGTCCGCCGCCTGGCTGATGTCCGAGGTGCCCGAGCGGAAGCTCTGCACGTTGCCGGCGATCACGGTCATCGTCTCCCGCAGCCGGTCCACCGCCTCGTTGAAGTCGCTGCGCAGCTTCTCGTAATCCTCCGCGAACGGCTCCTCGATCCGGCAGGTCAGATCCCCTGCCGACAGGCGCGAGAGGGCATCGGCGAGGCCGCTGACCACGCGCTCCTGCTCGCGGGCGGACGCAGCGCGGCTCGCTTCGTTGCGGCGGCGCTCGTTGTCGGACATGAGGCGCGCTTCCTGCGCGTCCGCCTCGACGCGCTCCTTTTCGAGGGCGGCGTCCTGGAAGGCCAGCACGGCCTTGGCCATCTCGCCGATCTCGTCGCGGCGGGCCGTGCCGGGAATGGCGGTGATCCGGCCGGCCACGAGATCGGCCATCGCGCCCTTCAACCCGTAAAGCGGCGCGATGATCGAGCGTCGCGCGAACACGATGCCCGCCACTGCCAGCACGAGGAACACCGCCAGGCTCGCCAGGGCGACGTTGCGGGCCATGGCGTTCTGCACAATCTGGGCATCGATCCGCCGCTGCAGGCCCTCGCGATGGTCGGCATAGGCGCGCTCGACGAGGCGCACGAGCTGCCCGTATGTCTTCCCGCTCTCGGCGCGGGCCGTCATGATCTTCAGGTCCTTGTCGGCCTCCGCCGCCCAGGCCGCGTAGGCATCCCGGACGATGGTCGCGGCGGCCTCGCCCTCCGGCCCGGCGATGGGGAACACGACCGGCTGCGACGAGCGGTTCTTGTAGTCCGTGCGCACCGCCTCGTCCGCGGAGGCGAGGTAGGACTGGATCAGCGCGTTCTCCACGCGGATGCGGTTCAGCAGCGCCTGCAATCCCTCCAGCTCGGAAAAGCCCCGCGTGACCGAGCCGAACGTCGTCTCGGTGCGTCCGGCAGCGGAGATCTGCATGCCGAGCGCAAGGCTCGCCACGCAGGCCATGGCGAGGATCAGCAGGACGAGGCGGGCGGCGATGCCAGATGTCATTGCGGCCACGCGTCCACGCCAGTGGCCGATCGAGATGGTGCTCAACACGTGTCGCATGGTCGAAACGGCTCCTCGCTGCAGTGTCCGACGCAGAACAACGCTACAACTTCGTATTCCGCATGCAGCGAAATACGTCTCACCTAAATCTATTCTGAAATGATTACTGAATTTACTACGCTGGCTTACGCAGCAATGACTGCAGGACAAAGAAATTCGCCGCCGCAACCCTGAGGCTCGGATGCGGTCCGGACCGACGCCCTGGGAGACGGGCGCGGCTTGCGGCGGCGAACAGGTGAGCCCGGTTCATGCGGCTTTCGCCTGTGTCCGGGCTGCGGGAAGCGTGGCCGCGGGCCTGGGCGCCCGGACCGCGAGGCGGCGGACGAGCTGTGCCGCGGCGACCAGAAGCAGGCTGCCGACGATGATGAGCGTCGAGACGGCCGCGACGATGGGCGAGACGTCGAAATCGATGTCCTCGAACATCTTCTTCATCAGCGTCTTGGACGCCGAGCTGGAGAGGAAGTTGGACACCGTCGCCTCGTCCAGCGACGTGATGAACGCGAAGGCCATACCGCCGGCAATCGCCGGCATGAGCAGCGGCAGCGTCACGTGCCGGAACGCCGAGAAGCGGGAGGCGCCGAGGCTGGCGGCCGCCAGTTCCAGACTCGGATCGAGCTTGGAGATCGCCGCCGTCAGCGTCAGGAACAGAAAGGGCAGCGTCAGGATCGCGTGGGCCGCGACGAAGCCCGGCAGCGTGCCGATGAGGTTCCAGCGGGAGAAGGCGATGTACATGCCGACCGCGACGACGATGTGCGGCAGGATCATCGGCGCCAGGATGAGGGAGCGCGCGACGCCCTGCCCCACCAGCCGGCCGCGCGAAAAGGCGAGCGTGGCGGGAATGGCGACGAGCGTCGCAAGCACGGTCGACAGCGAGGCGACCGCGATGCTGAGCCGCGCCGCCGCCAGCCATTCCGCGTCGGCGAAGAAGGCCTTGTACCAGACGATGGACCATTCCCGCGGCGGGAATTGCAGGTACTTCTCGCTGCCGAACGAGACCGGGATGACGATCAAGGTCGGCAGGAGGAGGAAGATCAGCACAATGACGGTGGCCAGGGTGACCGGCCAGGTCGTGGCGCCGACGGACTTGCCCGAACCGGCCATGGTCAGATCCCCTTGCCTTCGAGCCGCAGGGCCCGGCCGAACAGGCCGACCAGGAGCAGCGTCAGTCCCAGCAGCACGACCGACAGGGCGCCCGCCAGGCCCCAGTCGAGGGTTTCGGTCGTCTGCTGGCCGATGAGCGTGGACATCATCAGCGTTTCCGGGCCGCCGAGCAGCGCGGGCGTGATGTAGAAGCCGAGCGCGATGATGAAGACCATGAGCACGCCGGAATAGACGCCGGGCAGGCTCAGCGGCCAGATCACGTGCCGGAAGGTCGAGAACCCGCCAGCGCCCAGGTTGGAGGCGGCCATGGACAGATCCTTGGGGATGCTGCGCAGAACGCTGTAGATCGACAGGATCATGAACGGCAGCAGCACGTGGGTCATGGCCACGATGACGGTGCCCTCGCGGTAGAGCAGCCGCAGCGGCTGGTCGATCAGGCCCGTCTGGAGCAGGAACTCGTTGACGATGCCCCGGCGCTGGAGCAGCACGATCCAGGCGTAGGACCGCACCAGGACGGACGTCCAGAGCGGGATCAGCACGCAGACCGCGATGGCAAGCTGCATGCGACCCGACACGCGCGACATGGTCAGGGCCACGGGATAGCCCAGAACGAGCGTGAGCGCGGTCACGATCACCGACAGCCAGACGGTGCGCAGCAGGATCTTCATGTACAGATCGCTGCCCAGGGCGCGGACGTAGTTGGCGATGCCGAGATCGGGGCTGCGGAAGCTTTGGTCGAGCAGGCCCGTGAGCGGCAGGACGAAGAACACGGCCAGAAGCAGCATGACCGGCAGGATGAGCACGAGGCTCGCCCGCGGCCCGAAGCCCCTGGGATTGGCGGCGGCGTTGGCGGTGGCGGCGGCCATGGAGGCTCAGGCCTCCGCCGGGAAGATGCGGGCGTCGGACGCGCGCCAGGTAACGCGCACCGGCGTGCCCTCGCCCAGCGTTTCCTCGGCGCCGGACGGGCGCCGGACATTGAGCGGCGCCCCGGTGCCGACATCCACCAGATAGATGGTGGACGCCCCCGCATAGATCACCTCCGCGACGCGCCCCCCGAGCGCGCCGGCCGCTGCCGGGCCGGCCTGGAGCGTGATCTGTTCGGGCCGGATGGAGAGGAGAGCGCGGGCGCCCTCGTCCAGCGGGACGGCCGGGGAGCCGGCCACGGACGCGCCGTTCTGCAGCGCGAGGGCGGGCGCCCCCGCGGCATCCCGGCCCGCGACGGTTCCAGTCAGGAAGTTCGTCTCGCCGAGGAACCCGGCGACGAAGGGGTTGCACGGCTTTTCGTAGAGCTCGCGCGGGGCGCCGATCTGCACCAGCCGGCCCTTGTCGAGCACGGCGATGCGGTCGGCCATGACCAGAGCTTCCTCCTGGTCGTGGGTGACGAAGATGACGGTGACGCCGAGGCGCTTCTGGAGATGCTTGATCTCCAGCCGCATCTGTTCGCGCAGGTTCTTGTCCAGCGCCGAGAGGGGCTCGTCCATCAGGAGGACGGGCGGCTCGTAGACGATGGCGCGGGCGAGCGCGACGCGCTGCTGCTGCCCGCCGGACAATTGCGAGGGAAGCCGGTCGCCGTAGCCCTCGAGGCCGACGACGCCGAGCACGCGGTCGGCCCGGGCGGCCCGCTCATCCGTAGCCACGCCGCGCATGCGCAAGGGGAAGCCGACATTGTCCCTGAGCGACATGTGCGGGAACAGCGCGTAGCGCTGGAACACCATGCCGAGATCGCGCCGGTTGGGCGGGACGGTCGTCACGTCCCGGCCGTCGACGGTGATCATGCCGGCATCGGGAACCTCGAACCCGGCAACGGTCATCAGAAGCGTGGTCTTGCCCGATCCGGAGGGACCGAGCAAAGCGAGGAACTCGCCCGGCGCCACCTCCAGCGACACGTCGTCGAGGGCGCGCACGCTCCCGTAGACCTTGCGGGCGCCCTCGATCCGGACGGAGCCGCCGCGGAGGGCGGCGGGCCGGCCCCGTAGGGCCGACGCTTCGTTTGTCATCATGTCCACGAACTGCTTCCGGGTCAGCGGGCGAGCCAGCGGTTCCACCGCTCGATGAGCATCGCGCGGTTGTCCGCCACCCACTTGGCGTCCATCGAGGCGATCTTCGCCGCGTTCTCCGGGGCGGTGACCCGGCGCGCGCGCGCCTCAGCCGAGAGGCCCTCGAGGGCCAAGCGGTTGGACGTGTCGAAGCTGACCTCGTTGGCGAAGGGCACGTGGGCCTCCGGACGCGTCAGCCAGAAATCGAGGAACTTCTTGGACGCCTCGACATTCTTCGAGCCCTTGGCGATGGACCACAGCGCGGTGTTCGGCGCGGCGCCCTGCCAGACGACCTCGATCGGCATGCCGCCATCCTTCAGGGCGAAGGCGCGGCCGGACCAGATCATGCCGAGCGTGACCTCGCCGGAGCGGAACATCTGCTGGCTCTGGTCGCCCGTGCGCCACCAGACGGCGACGCTGTCGCGAATCTGGTCGAGCTTCTTGAAGGCGCGGTCGAGGTCGAGCGGGAACAGCTTGTCGGCGGGCACGCCGTCGGCCTGCAGCGCCGCCATGAGCGGCCACCAGGGCGCGCCGGCATTGGGGAAGGAACGCGGGCCCGGGAAGGCCTTGGTGTCCCAGAACTCGGCCCAGGTCTTGGGGCCGCCATTGGGGAACTTGGACTTGTCGTAGACGATGTTGACGCCGCCCTGGGTGCGCAGCAGGCCGAGCTCGTCGCAGGCGCCCGGCACGCCCTGGGAGGCGAGGTTCGACAGCTTGGCGCAGCCGATGGGCTCCAGCAGCGCGGCCTGGGCGATCAGATCCTCGGGATAAGAGGTGACGATGTCCCACTCCACCCGGCCGGTCTGCTGCATGGCGCGCAGCTTGGTCCAAGTCTCGGCGTTGGACGCGGCGACGGCGCGGATCTTGATGCCGGTGGCCTTGGTGAAGGGCTCGTAGAAATGCTCGCGCAGCGACTTCTCGAACGCGCCGCCGGTGGCGACGATGACGAGTTCCTGCTCCTGCGCGAGGGCGGCGGCGCCCCCGAAGGCCGACGCGGAGGCCAAGGCCCCGATGCCGGCGGCCAGCTTCAGCGCGTCGCGGCGGTTGAATTCCCTGATGGTCATGCGGATCCCCTTTTTGGCGGACTTGTTGTGCAACGAACCATACCACGAGACTCAATTACTGCAATTCATATTGCATCAATCATGCAAAACTTGCAACGCATCCGACGGGCATCGTAACGTCACGCCATTGCGGGAGTGGCGGATGACGGATTTTCTCGATCGGCTCAGAGCGCGGCGCGAGGACATGACCGCCCGCGAGCGGGAGATCGCGGCCCACCTGGAAGGCGGCTATCCCCATGCGGGGCTGGAATCGGCTACGGCGGTGGGAGAGCGGCTCAAGGTCAGCGCGGCCACCGTGGTGCGGTTCATCGCCAAGCTCGGCTATTCCGGCTACGCCGATTTCCAGCGGGAGATGCGCGACGAGGTCCAGGCGCGGCTGGCTTCACCGCTCCAGCGGCTGGAGAGCCCGGCCCCGGACGGGGTGCGGCCCAGCGGGGCCACGGACGTCGTGGGCCGGACCTTCGAGACCGCCCTCGCCGCCGTCACCCGCACCTACGGCTCAGCCGACCGGCGGATGATCGAGACGGTCTCTGAGCTGCTTCTTGGCTGCAAGGGGCGCATCTGGATCGTGGGCGAGAAGAAGGCCCGGGCCGTCGCGCTGTACTTCTATGCCCAGCTCAACCTTTGCCTCGGCGAGGTGAACCTTGTCAGCACGGATGGGGCGTTCGAAGCGGACAGGCTGCTCGAGATCGGCCCGGACGACGTCGTCATCGCCTTCGACCTGCGGCGCTATGTCGAGGCGACCCTGAAGGTCGCGGGCTGGGCGCTGCAGCGGGGCGCCGCCCTGGTCGTCTTCGCCGACAGTTCGGGATCGCCCCTGTACGGGCGCACGCCCTATCGCCTCATCGCGGCGACCAACAGCGCCGGGGCCTTCGATTCCTATGTGGGACTGATGTTCCTGGTGGATGCGGTGACCAATGTCGTCACCCTCGCCGACCCGGACCGCACCCGCGAGCGCCTGAAGCGCGGCGAGGAGGCCTGGAGCCATTTCGAGGTGTTCATCCGAGGGCAGTCGCCGCACTCGCCGCGGATGATCGGCGAGGCTTCGGGCTGAGGGGCCGCGCCGCGACCCGCGACAGCACCCGGCCGGGCCGGGTCCCGGTCGGTCCCCCGTTCGCCCAGATCACCTGCCCGTTGGCAAGGACCGTGTCGATGCCGCGCGCCGGGCTGACCGGGCGGGCGAAGGTGGCGGTGTCGGCGATCTTCAGGGGGTCGAACAGGGCGATGTCGGCGAAGGCGCCCTCACGCAGGACGCCGCGATCGGCGAGGCCGAAGGCGGCTGCCGGCAGGGACGTCATCTTGCGCACGGCCTCCACGAGGGTCAGCAGCTTCAACTCTCGCACGTAATGGCCCAGGATCCGCGGGAATGTGCCCCAGAGCCGGGGATGCGGGTGCCGGTCGTGGGGCAGGCCGTCGCTGCCGATCATGCCCATGGGATGGGCCAGAATGCGACGCACGTCCCGCTCCTGCATCTTGTAGTAGATGCCGCCGCCCGGGCTCAGGCGCCGGGCGGCGTCCTCAGGCGAGCAGCACCAGTCGCCGGCGATCTCCGCAAGGTCCCGGCCCGCCTCGTCCGGATGCGGATCGGACCAGCTCACCACGACCCGCGTGGCATCGGCCAGGCGGTCCGGCCGCAGCATCGTCGAGCTCGCCTCGTAGGGGTAGACGTCGAAGGAGACGGGATAGACCTCGGCCTCCCGCTCCAGCCGCGCCAGCACCCGCCCGCTGGCGCCCCAGACCTTGGGCGACGCGCATTTGAGGTGGGACACCTGCAGGGCGACGCCGCCCTCGCGGGCGCACGAAATGGCTTCGTCGAGCGAGGCCATCAGCCCGTCGCCCTCGTCGCGGATATGGGCGGCGTAAAGCCCGGCGCGCTGCGCCACGCGGCGCAGGAGCGGCACGATCTCCTCCGCGCCGGCGGCCGCGGCGGGCGGGTAATAGACGCCCGTGGTGAGCCCGGTCGCCCCTGCAGCCAGGGCCTCGTCCACCATGGCCTCCATGAGGCGGATCTCGTCGGGCCGCGCCGGACGGGCGCAATCGTCGAGGACGCTCGCTCTCAAGGCTGTGTGCCCGACCATGGGCACCACGTTGGTGGCGCAGCCCCGGTCCCGGACCTCGGCCGCGTAGCTGGCGAAAGTGGGGTAGCGGAAGTCCCTCTCCCCGCCCAGCAGCGTCAGCGGCGCCACCGGCGGGCCCTGCCAGCGCCGGGGGCTGAGCGAGATGCCGCAATTGCCGGTGACCACCGTGGTGATCCCCTGGCTGACCTTCGCGGTCATGCCGGGATCGATCAGGACGAGGCGGTCGTCGTGGGTATGGACGTCGATGAAGCCCGGGGAGGCGGCGGCGCCGGCGGCGAGGATCTCGCGATGGCCGCTGCGCCCGACTGTTCCGACGCGCACGATCCGGTCCCGGTCGATCGCGATGTCGGCGACGAAGGGGTCGGCGCCGGTCCCGTCGATGACGAGCGCCTCGCGAATCACCAGGTCGTGCAACATACCTTGCCCACGTGAATGCAATCCACATTGCATATACGGAGCCAGTCATGAAATGAACAGTGCCAAACACGCATTGCGAGACGGCTGGCAGCGCCGGTCCGGTTTTGCAGGCGGAACGGCCTGCCGTCAGCCGGTGAGCGCCCGCGCGTAGCGGCCCATCGCGTCGGTGAAGACGATCTTGTCGGTGCCGACCACGAACATCGACGCGCCGCGCCCGAGCCATATGTCGCGCTGGCGGGCGGCCTCGGCGGCGTCGGGGTTGAAGATGGGCGCGATGACCGGAAGGCGGGCAGCGCGCGCCGCGGCGGCCATGCGGTCTAGGGCGGCCTGGACGTCCGGGCGGTTGTAATCGCCGGCCGCGCCCATGGAGACCGAGAGGTCGAACGGACCGATGAGCAGGGCGAGAAGACCGTCCACCGCGCAGATGGCCTCGATCTCGGCAAGGCCCGCGGCGGTCTCCACCAAGGCGATGATCCCGGCCTCGTTCCGCTGGCGGCCGGCATAGGCCGGCCAGTCGGTGATGTAGTGCCCGCCCGCGCGCACGCAGGGGCAGGCCCCGCGCGTGCCCTCGGGCGCGAAGCGCGAGGCGGCCACCATGCGCGCGGCCTCGGCCGCGCTCCCGATCCCCGGCACGATCACCGCCGCGGCGCCCGCGTCCAGCGCCTGGCCGATGGCGACCGGATCGGCGGCGGGCACCCGCAGCAGCGGCACGAGGCCGGCCGCGTCGCAGGCCCGGATCAGGCGCCCGGCCGTCTCGATGCCGAAGGCGCCGTGCTCGCAATCGACGATGGTGAAATCCAGCCCGGCCGAGCCGAGCATGTCGATGACCTCCTCGGAGGCGATCTGCGACCAGGTGCCGAGCGGCGGCGCGGCGCGGGCGAGGAGATCGGGCCAGGCGGATCGGGTCATGGCTTCACCGGTAGAGGACCTTGCGGACGGCCGCGACGATGTCCGCCTGGCCGGGAATGACGGCACGTTCCAGCGTGTCGTTATAGGGCATCGGCACATCGGGCATGCCAACGCGGGCGACGGGGGCGTCCAGGTCGTCGAACGCCTCCTCCATCACGGTGGCGGCGATCTCCGCGCCGAAGCCCCATTTCGTCCAGCCCTCGTGGGCGACGACGAGCCTGTTCGTCTTGCGAACGGATTTCAGGATGGTTGGCATATCAAGCGGCCGCAGCGTGCGCGGGTCGATGACCTCGACCTCGATGCCCTCCCGCGCCAGCTCGCGCGCCGCGGCCAGAGCCGGAGCGACCATCGCCATCGTCGCCACCACGGTGGCGTGCACGCCCTCGCGCTTGATGTCCGCCTTGCCGATGGGGATGGCGTAGGGCTCCTCCGGAACCGGGCCTTTGGCCTGCACGTAGAGCAGCTTGTGCTCCAGGAAGACGACCGGGTTGTCGTCCCGGATCGCCGCCGTGAGCAGCCCCTTGGCGTCGTAGGCGGTCGAGGGAGCCATGACGACGAGGCCGGGAATGTGGGTGAACCAGGTCTCCAGCGACTGGGAGTGCTGCGCGGCAAGGCGGATGCCGCCGCCCTGGGGGCCGCGCACCACCAGGGGCACGGTCGGCTTGCCGCCGAGCATGTAGCGGAACTTCGCCGCCTGGTTGACGATGGCATCCATCATGTGGGTGACGAAATCGAAGATCTGCACCTCGGCGATGGGGCGCGTGCCGGTGATGGCCGCGCCGACGGCGGCGTTGGCGATGGCGTTCTCGGAGATCGGCGTGTCGCGCACGCGCTCGGGGCCGTAGCGATCGAGGAGCCCGCGCGTGCAGCCGAAGATGCCGCCGGTCTTGGCGACGTCCTCGCCCATGACGAAGACGCGCCCGTCGCGGGCCATTTCCTGGTCGATTGCCTCGCGGATCGCCTCCACGTAGGAGATGTCCCGCCCCGCGCCGGCGGCGGCGCCGGGCTCGGGCGGAAACTCGGGATGGGGGGCGGTGACCGCGCCCTCCAGGTCGGCGAGCGTCGGCTCGGGCGCGAGCTGCGCCTCCCCGATGGCGGCCTCGACGGCGGCGTGAGCCTCCTCGCGCAGGCGGTCGGCGCCGCTTTCGCGCACCTGCCGGTCGGTGAGCAGCTTGCGGGCGCGGGCGACGGGATCGCTCTGCTGCCGCCAGCGCTCCTCCTCCTCCTCGGTGCGGTACCGGGGCAGGTTGGCACGCATGGAATGGTCGCCCCAGCGATAGGTCAGGGCTTCGATGAAGCTCGGGCCCTCGCCGGCGCGGGCGCGAGCCACCGCCGTCGCGACGCTGGCATGGACGGCCAGGATGTCGTTGCCGTCGATGGTCTCGCCGGGCATGGAATAGCCGGCGGCGCGCCGGGACAGCCGGTCGATGGACGTGGATTCGTGCATCGCCGTCGTCAGGCCGTACTGGTTGTTCTCGCAGAAGAAGACCACCGGCAGCTTCCAGAGCGAGGCCATGTTGAAGGCCTCGTGGAAGATGCCCTCGTTGGCGGCCCCGTCGCCGAAGAAGACGAGGCAGACCTGATCGGTCCCGCGCAGCCGGGCCGAGAGGGCGGCGCCCGTGCCCAGGCCCGCGCCGGCGCCGACGATGCCGTTGGCGCCGAGGATTCCGCGGTCGAGCGCCGCGATGTGCATGGAGCCGCCGAGCCCGCCGCAATAGCCGGTGGCGCGCCCCATCAGTTCGGCCATCATGCGCGTGAGGTCCGCGCCCTTGGCGATGCAATGGCCGTGGCCGCGATGGTGGGAGACGACGTAATCGTCGTCCCGCAGGGCCGCGCAGGCGCCGACCGCGATCGCCTCCTGCCCGACGCAGGAATGCGCGGTGCCCTTCACCACGCCCTGCAGGAACAGCTCGATCACCCGCTCGTCGAAGCGGCGCACGAGGCACAGGTCGCGATAGGCCCGCTCCAGGAAGGCAGTGTCCGGCAGCGGGGGGCCGACCTCGACGTTCATCGCGGGCCGCCCCTGACGGCGGTGACCTTCACCTCGCAGACGATGCCGGGCATGGAGAAGGCCGAGACGCCGAAGCCCGTCCAGGTGGGGAAGACCGGCCCGGTGATGAACCGGTCCTTCACCGCCATGAAGAGCGGAAGGTCGGCGGGGAAGTCCAGGAACCAGGTCTCCAGCTCGACGATGTCGGCGAAGGAGAAGCCGGCCGCGTCGAGCACCTTGCCGACATTGCGGAAGCATTGCTCAAACTGAGCCTCCCGGTCGGCGACGACGGCGAGGGTCTCGTCCCGGCCGACCTGGCCGGAGACGTAGAGCGTGTCGCCGACCAGGACGCCCGGCGCGTAATGGAAGCGCTCGACGATGGCCTCCATGCCCTCGGGCACGATCATGCGGCGTTCGGCGGACGGCATGGCGTCTCCCTCAGTTCATGATCGCCGGCAGCCACAGCGCCAGCTGGGGGAAGAGGAGGACGAGCGCCAGGCCGATGAGCTGGAGGCCGATGAACGGCCACATGGCGGAGAAGATCTCGTCCAGCGTCATGTCCTTGGGCGCGACGCCCTTGAGATAGAAGGCGGCCGGGGCAAAGGGCGGGGTCAGGTAGGCGACCTGCATGCACAGGTTGAACAGGATGCCGAACCAGATCTTGTCGTAGCCGAGCGCCACCGCCGCCGGGACGAAGATCGGCATCGTCAGGAGCATGATGCCGATCCAGTCGAGGAAGAAGCCGAGCGCGATCCACACACCCATCATGACGAGCACGACGACGAGCGGCGGGAACGGCAGGTCGGTCAGCAGCGCGCGGGCGAAGTCGATGCCGCCCATGAGGTTGTAGACGCCGATCAGCGCGTTGGTGCCGATCACCAGCCAGATGACCATGCCCATGGTGGACAGGGTCTGCAGGCCGGCCTCTCGCAGGAGCCCCCAGGAGAGCCCGCCGCGCAGGGCGACCGAGAGGAGGACGCCGGCAACGCCGACCGCCGCCGATTCCGTCACCGACGCGATGCCCAGATAGATCGAGCCGAGCACGGACAGCGCGATCGCCACCGGCAGGATCACCGAGCGCAGGAGGCGCAGCTTCTCGCCGAGCGGCATGGCGAGGACCTCGGGCGGCGGCGGCGGGCCGAGCCGCGGATCGAGCCGGCAGCGCAGCAGGATGTAGGCGATGTAGATCGCCGCGAGGAGCAGGCCGGGCACGAGCGAGGCGAAGAACAGGTCCGCGACGGAGGCGCCGGCGGTGATGCCGTAGAAGACGAGGATCACCGAGGGCGGGATCATCGTGCCCAGGGAGCCGGAGGCGCAGATCGTGCCGATGGCCAGGCGCCGGTCGTAGCCGAGCCGCAGCAATTGCGGCAGCGCGACGAGGCCGAGCACGACGATCTCGCCGCCGATGGCGCCGACCGTGGAGGCCAGGATGACACCGACCAGCGTCGTCACCACGCCGAGCCCGCCCGGCAGCCTGCCGGCCCAGACGTTGAGCGCGCCGTAGAGGTCGCGGGCTATGCCCGACCGCTCCAGGATCGACGCCATCAGGATGAAGAACGGCACCGAGACCAGGACGTAGGAATCGACGAATTCGAAGCTGCGGCTGGCGAGCAGGTAGAGGCTCTGCGGGCCGTAGAAGAGCAGGCACAGGGCGACCGCGATGGAGCCCGTGGTGAAGGCGAGCGGAATGCCGGCGAGCAGCATGCCCACCATGGCGGCGATGATGAGGAGCGACCAGGTGGCGATGTCGAGGCCGAGCAGCATGGATCAGTCCCTCGCCCGGAAGGCGGCGACGACCCGCTCGGCCACGACGCCGAGGAAGATCAGCGTCGCCAGGAGCAGGACGGACTTGCCGATCGCCGGCAGCGGCCAGTTCGGTGGGCCGGGCGTCAGCTCCGGCCGCCAGCCCTGCGGGCCGAACCGCCAGACCGCCTCCTCGGCCTGAATCCACAGGCCGTAGGCGAAGCCGGCGAGGTAGAACAGGCCGATGCACAGCCCGGCGATGAGGAGCACCCGCCGCGTGGCCGGGCGGCGGGCATCGGCGAAGACCGTGATGCGGATATGCTGGTCGTGGACCATGGCGTAGGCGCCGCCGATGGCGAAACCGATGGCGCACAGGGTCGTCACGGTGGGGTTCGACCAGCTCGAGGGCATGCCGAAGACGTAGCGCATCACGACCTCGAGCACGGACAGGGCGACGGCGGCCAGGAAGAACCAGGCCACGACCCTGCCGAGCCGGTCGGACACGCGCGAGATGGGACGTCCGGTCATCGCCTCGTCTCCCCTGCAGCGGAGCCCGGCACGCGCCGGGCCCCGGGCCTTGCGGCGTTCAGCCGACCTTCTTCTGGAAGGCGCGGTGGCTGTCCACGATCTTGCGGGCGATGGCGCTCTTGCCGGCGAGCTCCTCCTGCTTCTGGGAGGTGAAGCCGCGCAGCTTGGCGATCTCGGCCTTGTCCCAGACGACGATCTCGACGCCCTCCGTCTTCATCTTGGCGATGGCGGCATCATCGTCGGCGCGGATCTGGGTCTTGAGCGCGGCGCTCATGGCGCGGGCCTCGTCCTCGATCAGCTTGCGCATCTCGGCGGGGATGCGATCCCAGCTGCGCTTGCCGAAGGCGATCTCGGTCGCCGGCATGGAATGGGCGGCGTCGATGGAGAACTTGGCGGCGCGGTAGAGGCCGACCTCCATGTTCTGCCCCGGGCTCGCCCAGTCGGTGGCGTCGATGACGCCGGACTGGAGCGCGTTGAACACCTCGCCCGCAGGCAGGTTGACGACGGCGGCGCCGGCCAGGCCGAACACTTCGGAGATCATGCCCGGCGGGACGCGGATCTTCAGGCCCTTCAGGTCCTCGGCGGTCTTGATCGCCTTGCGCGCCGGGATGTGCTCCGACGGCCAGAAGACGTTGGCGACGTAGACCATGTTGGAGGCCGCGTAGAGCTCCTTGCCGAGGTCCTCGCCGCCACCCTCGCGGTACCAGCGGTCGCGGGTGTCGACATTGTCGTAGGAGGCGCCGGTGTCGCCGAACACGGTGAAGCCGGCGTCGCGGGCGGCGAAGAAGGACGAGGACGAATAGTGCCCGTCGAGTATGCCGGCCTGGACCGCGTTGATCGTCTCGGTCGGCCCGACCGCGCCGCCGGCGGGCAGGACCTGGATGGAGAGCGCGCCGTTGGTCTTGGCCTTCAGGTCGGCGGCGTATTTCTCCAGCGCGCGGTGGGTGGGCGAGGCCGCGGGCAGGAAGCCCTGGATCTTGAGCGCCGTGGACTGGGCGCGGGAGGGCGTGATGACGAAGGGGGCAGCGACGGCGCCGGTGAGCGCCAGGGCGCCGACCTTCAGGAGTTCGCGACGGGTGGTCATGGGTGGTTCCTCCTCTGGGACGACGGGCTTGTTTCGCCTTCTTGTCGGGTGAATGGCCGGAATGGCCGTCAGGTCATGGCAAGGATCGCCTTGGCTTCCGCCGGTGTGGCGACCTCGCGGCCGAGCTCGCGAGCGATCTCGGCGATGCGGCGCACGAGGTCCGCGTTCGTGGGCTGGCCCAGCTCGGGATAGTGGTAGTCGCCAAGGCCGATGGAGATGTGCCCGCCCTGGGCGATGATCGCGGCGGCGAGCGAGAACAGGTTGCCGCCGAAATTCACGACGGTCCATTCCACCCGCCGGTCGGCGGGGAGGAAATCCAGATGGGCCTGAAGGCCCTTCAGCGTGCCCGGATGCCCGCCCAGGAACGTGTTGTCCGTCAGGCAGAAGCAGATGAAGGCCGGCTCGTCGATCAGCCCCATGTCGAGGAAGGCGCCGGCATAGCGCGTGAAGCCGATGGTCCACGAGACGAGGTAGGGCTTCATGCCCGCTTCGCGGATGTTCTGCGCGAAATAGACCAGCGTTTCGGTGGAGTTCTTGTAGACGAGGTTCGTCGTCTCGAACCGGCGGGCCTGCGCGTTGTAGCGGTCGACATTGACCGAGCCCATGTCGATGGGCGCGAAATGCGGGGCGCGGGCGGGGTCCTTCGCCATGGCCAGGATGTGGTCCAGGCGCTCCTCGCCGGAGGCGTCCAGCGTCACGTAGCCGAGCGTCGGATGGACGAGGATGTCGGAGGAGGCGCGGACCCGCTCGACCGTGTCGGCATAGGCGGCGGCGGCGTGGTCGGGCTGCCCGTCCGGCTGGCGGGCATGGAAATGCAGGATCGCGGCGCCCGCCTCGCGGCAGGCCTGCGCGTCGGCGGCGATCTCCTGCGGCGAGTACGGCACGTGCGGGTTGCCCTGCTCGCGCATCATGTACTCGTTGACCCGCGCCTCGATGATGAGCTTGCGCACCCGGTCCTCCTGTCAGGCTCTGGCGGCCTTGTGGGAGGCAGAGTATGGGCATATACCTGATCGTCAATAGGCATATGCCATCAGGAGGCAGCCATGCGGGGCGAGGGTGGGGCGCCGGCGGACGGGCCGACGCTGGAAACGTTCATCCAGAACCTGCCGGGCAACGTGTACCGGCGCGTGCGCCTGCCGGACGGAACCTACCGGTTCGAGTTCCTCTCCAGCGGCCTCTTCCGCCAGTTCGCCATCGACAACGAGCGCCTCCTGGCGCAGCGCCCGGTGACGTTCGACTGGATCCATCCCGACGACCGGATGCGCTTCGTCGCCGACCTGGAAGTCAGCGCGGCGACGCTCGGCATCCTCGACCACCGCATCCGCGTCGTGGGCTCGCGCGGGGACGTCTACTGGGCCCGCGGCATCGCGCGGCCCAGCCGCAGGCCGGACGGCAGCGTCGTGTGGGACGGAATCGTCATCGACGTGACGCGGGAGGTGGAGGCCGAGGCGGCCCTGCGCATCGCCAAGGCCGACGCCGACCGCGCGCAGGCCAATGCGGCGCGCCTCGTGGCCGAGGCGGTGCGGCGGCTGGAAAAGCCCGTCGCCGCCCTGCACGCCTTCGTCGAGGAGAACCGGGCGCTGATGCCCGCCGCCATGACGGGCCGGCTGGAGACGCTGCTGGGCACGATCGAGGTAGCGCTGGGCGACATAAGACCCGACAGCGCCCGCTCCGACCCGGGCGACGACATTCCGAGCGCGGGCTCGCGCGCCGCACCCCTGACCGCGCGGCAGCTCCAGGTCCTGGCGCTGCTGCGCCGGGGCCTCAGCAACAAGCAGATCGCGCTGCAGCTCGGCATCACGCCGGGCACGACCAAGCTCCATGTCGCCGCGATCCTGAAGGCGCTCAACGCCGAGAACCGGCGCCAGCTCACCGGCGGCGAAGTGCCCGGCGCCTGACCGTGCCCCACGAGCGAGAAACGGGCCCCGTCCTCAGGACGGAGCCCGCCGCGTCGCGCCCCGCCGCCCGAGGCCGTTCGGCGGCGCTGCGCAGTGCCTCAATGGGCGAGGTAGAGCGCCTTGTCGGCCGACAGGTCGATGGCGGCCGCCGATCCGGTCTCCAGGACCGGCTCGCCCGCCTGGTGCGCCATGTCGATGGTCACCTCGGTCGTGCCGAGGGTGACGCCGTAGCGGATCGTGCCGCCCAGGAACTCCCGGTAGACGATCCTGCCGTCCAGGCGCGTGCGGCCCGGGGCGGCATGGCTGCCGGGCTCGGCGATGACCGCGTTCTGGGGCCGGAAGACGAGCCTCGCCCCGGAAGGCACGTCGCGGCCGGCCGGGATCGGGACCGTGCCGCCGCCACCCGCGATGACGAAGGCCCTGGACGCGCCGGAGCCATGCACCTCGCCCTCCACGATGTTCACCGTGCCGAGGAAGTTGGCGACGAAGAGGTTCGCCGGGCGGTCGTAGAGCTCCATCGGCGCGCCGACCTGCTGGATCACGCCGTCGCTCATGACGGCGATGCGGTCGCAGATCGTGTTCGCCTCCTCCTGGTCGTGGGTGACGAAGATGGTCGTGAGCTGCAATTCGCGCTGGAGCTCCAGGAGCTCGCGGCGCATCTGGACGCGCAGCTTGGCGTCGAGGTTCGAGAGCGGCTCGTCGAGGAGCAGCACGCGCGGCCGGATGACGACCGTGCGGGCGAGCGCGACGCGCTGCTGCTGGCCGCCCGAGAGCTGCGAGGGCTTGCGGTCGGCGAGGTGCTTGAGGCCGACAAGCTCGAGCGCCGCGTCGACGCGGGCTTCGATCTCGGCCTTGGGCACCTTCCGCTCCTCCAGGCCGAAGGCGACGTTGCGGCGCACGCTCATGTGCGGCCACAGGGCATAGGACTGGAAGACCATGCCGACGTCGCGCTTCCAGGGCGGGAGCGTGGAGACGTCGGTGTCGCCGATCAGCACCTGCCCGGTCTGGGCGACGTTGAAGCCGGCGATGAGGCGCAGGAGCGTCGTCTTCCCGCAGCCGGACGGCCCGAGGAAGGCGAAGAACTCGCCGGGCCGGATGGTGAGGTTCACGTCCTTGAGGACATGGGTCGTCCCGTAGGAGAGATTGACGTTCTCGACGCGGATGCCGGCGGCGCGGGACCCGGCTCCCAGGACCGGACTCTGGTGCGTGGACTGGATGTTCATGGATGCCCTCCCAGGCATGATCAGGTCTGGCGCGATCAGGCGGTCCCGGCCTTGCGGGCCCGGTCCTTCTCGGCGATGTGGTGGGACAGGTAGGTGCAGATGCCGACGATCAGCACGGCGATCATGCCGAGCGCTGCGCCCGCGCCGCGGCCGGCGGGCGACTGCATGTAGACATACAGGCCGTAGGCGAGCGGGGCGTCGGCGGTGGACTGCACCAGCATGATGGTGGCCGACAGCTCGACCGCTGCGGTGGCGAAGCTCGTGACGAAGCCCGCCACGATGCCGCCGGTCATGAGCGGCACGACCACGCGCTGAATCGTGCGCCTCTTGCCGGCGCCGAGATTTTCGGCCGCCTCCTCCAGCGACTGGCTGACCTGCTGCAGCGCGGCCATGCAGGCCCTGAGCGCATAGGGCAGGCGCCGGACCGCCAGCGCGATGACGATCATCACCCAATAGGTGGCGAGCGACTGCCCGCCGGGAAGGATGACGCCGTAATAGGAGCGCAGGAAGCCGATGCCGAGCACGACGCCGGGCACGGCGAGCGCCGCCATGGCGGTGTAGTCCAGCCACTTGGCGCCGATCACCTTGGTGCGCAGCACCAGGTAGGCGATGGCGACGCCGATGACGATGTCGATGCCCGCGGCGAGCGAGGCGTAGAGCACCGTGTTCCAGATGTACTGGCCGCTGTCGAAGATCACGGTGGCGTAGTGCTTCAGCGTGAAGCCGTCCGGCAGCGGGCTGAAGGACCAGATGGTCGCCACCGACATCAGGAACAGCCCGACATGGGGCGCGAGCACGAGCGCGAGGATGACCGCGATCATGGTGTAGGCGGGGATGGCGTCGCCGGTGCGCATCTCGCGCTTGGCGAGGCCGCCGCCGCCGCGCTGCGTCGTGGCGTAGTCCTTGCCGCGCATGGCGAGCACGGAGAGCCACATGGCCGCCAGCGATGCCACGATGAGCACGACCGAGATGACGTAGCCCATGGGGTCGTTGATGCCGACCGACGTGATGCGCAGATAGGCCTGCGGAGCCAGCATCTGGTTGACGTTGAGCAGGAGCGGCGTCGCCAGGTCGTCGAAGACCTTGATGAAGACCAGCGAGGCGCCGGCGATGTAGCCCGGCATGGCGAGCGGGAAGACGATGCGGCGGAACAGCCGCAGGCCGCTGGAGCCGAGGTTCTGCGCCGATTCCTCCATCGAGCGGTCGATGTTGCGCAGGGCCGCCGAGAGGTTGATCAGGATGAACGGGAAATAGTGGATCGACTGGACGAAGATCACCCCGTTCAGCCCCTCCATGAAGGGGATCTTGAAGCCGAAATACTGGTCCAGCAGCAGGTTGACCGAGCCGTTGCGGCCGAACAGGAGTTGCATCGCGACCGCGCCGGCGAAGGGCGGCATGATCAGCGGGATGATGCCCAGCGTCTGGACGATGGCCGCGCCGCGGAACTCGAAGCGCGTCGTGTAGTAGGCCAGCGGCAGGGCGAAGACCGACGCCACCACCACCGACATGGACGAGACGTAGACCGAATTCCAGAACGAGCGGACGAAGAGGTCCGTGCGCGCGAAGTCGAGGAAGTTAACCAGCGTGAAGGCGCCGGTGGCCTTGTCGCGGAAGGCGGTGACGATGACCGTCGCGACGGGCACGAGCAGGAAGAAGACGAGAAACGCGGCGATCAGCGCGACGGCGACGATCTGGCCGGGACGGACCCGGGCCGACGAACTCGACATGGCGATCTGGAACAGAGCCATGACGTAACCCCCCAATCAGGTTGTGTCGGATGTGACCGGTTGCGAGCGCGGCAGCCGGCGGGCCCGGGCCCGCCGACGCCCCCCCCGGGCTCATGGTCCCGGCGCCGCGACGGGGCGCCGGGACGGAGCTTGCGGTCAGTTGAGGGCCTTGGCGGCCTCTTCGGCCTTGGCGAGCGCCTTGGCGTAGTTGTCGGCCGCGAACTTCGCCCATTGCTGCTCGAGCTGGGCCTGGCGCGGGGCCTTGTCCTTGCCGCCGCCCTTGAAGGCGTTGACGATGTCGGAGGACAGCGCCTCCTGCTCGCCGACGGGCATCTTGGCGATGAGGTCGCGGGCTTCCTTGACCAGGGCGGCCGCGGCCGGGTTCGGCTTGGCGGCGAGCTTGGCCTCGGCGTCGTGAATCGCCTTGGTCGCCTTCTTGAGCGGCTCGAGCTGGAACGTGATCGTCTGGTCGTAGAGCGCGTCCACGACGCCGAGCCGGCGCTCGGAGAGATCGGTGTCGAACTTGAAGCCGCCCTTCCCGGTCCACTTGAAGTTGAACGGGTTGGGCATGCCCTCGGGCGCCTTGGCATAGGTCGCCGGGTTCACCGGCAGGCGCCGGATCGTCGGCTCGAACAGCAGCTCCTGGCCCGGAGGCGAGAGCAGGAATTCGATGAAGGCCTTGGCGAGCGGGGCGTTCGGCGCGTTCTTCACGATGCCGATATTGGCCGGCACGATCGTCGTCACGGACGGGTACACGAACTTCACGGGGAAGCCGGCGCCCTGGGCGGAGAAGCCGAAGAAGTCGATGACGATGCCGTAGCCGAACTGGCCGGAATTGACGCCGTCCGGCACGCCGAAGGAGCGCTCGGTCACCTGCGCGAGGTTGCCGCCGATCTCCTTGTTGATCCGCCAGCCCTGGTCCCAGCCCTCGCCCTGCAGGATCGTCTCGATCGTCAGGTGCGTGGTGCCGGAGCGCGACGGAGCCGCGATGGCAACGTGGTTGTGGTACGGCGCCTTGGCGAGGTCCTGCCAGTCCTTCGGCTCGGGCAGCTTGTTGGCCTGCACGTAGCGGGTGTTCCACATGATGCCGTAGCCGGAGGCGGCGAAGCCGAAGAAGTGGCCTTCCGGATCGTTGATCGGGAAGTCGCCGATCTTCTCCGGGATGCCGGTCACGCGCGGCTTGTACTTCTCCAGCAGCTCGCGCTGCTTGAGCGCCTCGAACGCGTCCGGCGCGGAGGCCCACATCAGGTCGGTGATGTTGTTGGACTTGGTCTCCTCGAGGTACTTCACCGCGGCGTTGGTGTTGCGGTTCTGGATCTCGACGGTGACGCCCGGATTGGCCTTCTCGAAGGCCTTCTTGTAGGGGTCGGTCACTTCCTTGGAGAAGGAGGTGACGATCACCAGCTTGCCCGTCGGCGTCTGGGCGATGGCGATCGAAGCGGACAGCGCGAGCGTGCTCACGAGAGCCGCGGCAAGCAGCTTGTTTCTCATACCTGGGGTCCTCCCAACGGACTTCTGACGTCCCCGGCGTGTGCCGCCGGTGGACGCCCCATCCTTTGCACGGGCCGTGCCAGCCCCGTGCGAGCGGGAATTTTCTCGATATGTCAGTGAGCGAGGCCGCGACGGCAACGTCGCGGCCGCGGCGGATGGGTCATTCAGGTAACATGCCGGATCGCGGCATCGTCCATTTCGGTAACATCGTCCTCGAGCCGGAACTCGCCCTTGTCGAGGCCGTGCTTGCGCATCTTCAGGTACAGCGTCTTGCGCGTCAGCCCGAGGATGTCGGCCGTGCGGCCGATACGGCCGGCGCAGCGGGCGAGCGCGGCCTCGATGGCGGCGCGCTCGGCGCGGTCCAGCACGAGGGCGAGCGGCTCGGCGCCGGTATCACCCGATGCGTCTACGGCGTCGGGCTCGGGCATGCGGCCGGGGACGGCCTCGCCCAGGCCCAGAGCCACGCGCTCGGCGGCGTTGCGCAGCTCGCGCACATTGCCCGGCCAGTCATGGGCGAGGAGGGCCTGAACCTCGGCGCGGGACACGCGCGGCGGCTGGCGCCCGTGGCGCAGGGCGGCCGCATCGAGGAAATGGGCGAAGAGCAGCGGGACGTCGTCCTTGCGCTCGCGCAGCGCCGGGATGCGCAGCGTGACGACGTTGAGCCGGTAGTAGAGGTCCTCGCGGAACAGGCCCTTGGCCGCCTGCGCCTTCAGGTCGACCTTGGTGGCGGCGACGACGCGGATGTCGACGGGGATTTCCCTGTTTGAACCCAGCCGCTCGATGCTGCGCTCCTGCAGGACGCGCAGGAGGCGCACCTGCGCGTTCATCGGCATGGACTCGATCTCGTCGAGGAACAGCGTGCCGCCATGGGCGTGCTCGATCTTGCCGATCCGGCGTTCGCGGGCGCCGGTGAAGGCGCCGGGCTCGTGGCCGAACAGCTCGCCCTCGATCATCTGCTCGGGGAGCGCGCCGCAATTGATGGCGACGAAGGCCTTGGGGCGGCGGCGGCTGAAATCGTGGAGGCAGCGGGCGACGAGCTCCTTGCCCGCGCCGGTTTCGCCCAGGACGAGGATGTCGGCCTCGCTGGAGGAGGCGGCCGCCACGACGGCGCGCAGCCGCTCCATGGGGACGGAGCGGCCGATGAGGCGGCTTTCCAGCGCGCCCCCGCCCACCTGCGCCCTCAGCGCGCGGTTGTCGAGGACCAGCCGGCGATGGGTGCAGGCCCGGCCGAGGGCGTCCACCAAGCGCACCGGATCGGCGGGCTTCTCGATGAAGTCGTAGGCGCCCTCGCGCACCGCGGCGACCGCCATGGGCACGTCCGCATGGCCGGTGAACAGCAGGACCGGGATGTCCGGATCGATCGCCCTGACGCGCTCCAGCACGCCCATGCCGTCGAGGCCGGGCATCTTCACGTCGGTGAGGATGGCGCCGGGAAAGCCCGGATGGATATCCTTCAGCGCGTCCCCGGCCGCGCGGGAGGCCTTCACCGCGAAGCCCTCGAGCTCCAGCGTCTGGCGGTAGGCGTCCAGCACCTCGGCGTCGTCGTCGATCAGGAGAACGAAGGGCGGCGGGGCGAGGGAGGGCGTCGCGTCATGCATCGGCGGCCTTGAGCTCCAGATGGAAGGCGGTTCCGTCCGCACCCGTGCGGTCGAGCCGCAGCCGGCCGCCGAAATCGCGCGCGATGTTGTAGGACATGGACAGGCCCAGCCCCAGGCCCGCCCCGACCGGCTTGGTGGTGAAGAACGGATCGAAGATCGCCGCAAGATGTTTCTCGGGGATGCCGTTTCCCGTGTCGGCGATCTCCACCCTCACCTCCCCGCCCTGGCGGCTGGCGGCGATGGCCAGGCGCCGCGCCGGCTGGCCGCGCATCGCGTCCAGCGCGTTGGAGATCAGGTTCACGAAGATCTGCTCCAGCCGCACCTCCTCCGCCATGACCTCCAGCGCGCCGTCGACGGCGATGGCGAGCTCCACGTCCTCGTCGGCGAAGCGGCTGCCGAAGAGGGCAAGGGCGCTGTCGATCGTCGTCCGCAAGGGCACCGGCGCGCTTGTGCCGTCGGGCTTGCGGGCAAAGCGCTTGAGGTGGGCGACGAGGTCGGCCATGCGGGCGGTGAGCGCCTGGATGCGCGCGAACGCGGTCTGCGCCTCCTCCGTGCGCCCGCGCTCGATCAGCAGGCGGCCGTTATGGGCGTGGGACCGGATGGCGGCGAGCGGCTGGTTCAGCTCGTGGCCGACGCCGGCCGCGAGCCCGCCGAGGGCGGCGAGCTTGGCGGCCTGGACCAGCTCCTCGCGGGTGTCGCGGAAGCGCTTGAGCGCGTGGGCCATGTCGGCCAGCTCGTCCTGCCCGCCGAGCGGGATCGGGGCGTGCAGGTCCCCAGCCTCCAGCGCGCGCGCCGTCCCGGCCAGGGTGACGATGCGCGAGACGAGGTTGCGCTGGACGTAGAGGATGCCCACCAGCAGCGCCGCGACGACCGACATGAACGCCACCGCCAGGAGCAGGTTGCGGCCGACCGCGATGGCCGCGGCCGACCGCTCGGCGGCCTGGCCCGCAGCGGTGTTGGCATCGCGCACATAGGCGGCAATGGCGGAATCGAGGCTGGAGACGAGGTCGCGGTTCTGCGCCAGCAGGCGCCGGCTCTCGTTGGCGGCGATGATCTCCCCGCGGCGGATGCCGGGGATGCCGCCCTCGATGGAGGACAGCTCGATGAGGCGCCGTAGCACCTGGCGCAGCGTCACCGCATCGGAGAACGCGGCGAGCGACGCCACCTGCGGCTCGATCGTGTCGCCGACCTCCGACAGGAAGTGCATGGTCTGGGCAAGGTCCTCCAGCGTGGTGAGCGTCGCCACCCGGTTGACCAGACCCACGGCGAGATTGGCCTGGGCGTTCAGCGCCGTCATCGCCTCGGTCTTGCGGATCTCCTGGCGCAGCCGCTCCATGTCCTGCGGCTCGCCCGCAGCCGCCTGGCCGGGGCTCGCCCGCTCGGCGGCGGCCAGCATGGAGCGGATGGCGAACCGGCTGTCGTCGATCAGCGGCTCCACCTCCTCGATGAGGTCGGCATGCAGCCAGCGGAGCTGGGCCACCATCTCGCGGTTGCGCCGCTCCAGCGACAGGCGCTCGCGCACGGCGGCATCCAGCGAGGCGAGGTTGCGGGCGATGGCATCGACATTCACCGCGAGGTTCGCTTCCGGAAGCCAGCCGGGTCGGGCGAGCGCGATCTCGCCCAGGACGTCGCGCATGGCCGACAGGCGCCCGTCGAGGCCCTTCTTGGCCTCCTCGTATTCCTCGGGCGTGCGGGCGAGCGCCAGGACCGGCGCGGTCGCGATGATCGCCCCGCCCTGCTCGGCCAGCCGCGCCGAAAGCGCCGCTGAGGGCAGGTGCACGCGGTTGATGCTGTCGAGGTTCTCCGACAGGCGGGCATAGGACAGCCAGCCGACGATGCAGGCCACCACGGCGAGGGCGCCGACGCCCAGGAAGGCGAGGCTGAGGCGCCAGGCGATGCCGAAGCGCACGGCCGGCGCCGCCGGCATCGGCGCCTCCCCTTCCGATGCAGGATGCGCGTCGGCCTTCACGGGCGGGACCCCGGCGCCGGCTGGCGCAGGAGGGCCTGCGCCGCATCCAGCTTCTCCCGGGCGCGGGAGAGGTTGTCGTCCAGGAAGGCGCGCCAGGTGGCGACGAGGGCCGCCTGGCGCAGCGAGGGCGCGACGCCCCAGGGCACGCGCCGCAGGTCCTCGCTGAAGGCCGGATCGCGGGTGTCGCTCTCGGTCACCGGCACGGCGCCCAGGAGCCGCCGGGCCTCGGCGGCCATGGCGGCGGCGTCGGCGCGGCCGGCCCCGGCGATGGCGGCCTCGACCGCGTGGAGCTGCGCCCACGTTTCCTGCAGGGCGGGCAGGCGGAAGGTGATCGCCTCGTCGAACAGGAGGTTCAGCAGCTCGTAGCGCTGGGCCGAGAGCGCGACGTCGAACGCCCCGTCCGCGCCGCCGGCGGCCACGATCTCGAAGGGATTGCCGGCATCGGGCCGCGCATCGGCATAGGCGGCCGGATCGCTGGGCAGGCGCCCGACGCGCGGGCTCGTCAGCAGGCGCTGGCCCTGCGCGGAGACGAGGAAGGCGACGAAGGCCTCGGCGGCCGCCCGGTTGCGCGCGCCGTCCAGGATCGCGACGCTGACCGGCAGGAACACGTTCTCCTCGGGATAGGCGAAGCGCAGCGGGACCGAGGCGTCGCGCGTGCGGCCCAGGAAATCGATGGACAGGCCGATGCCGACGCGCTTCTGCGCCACCGCCGCCCCCACCCCATAGGACCGGGCGACGATGGTGGCGAGGTTGCCGCCGATCTCCATCCAGGTGGCCCAGCCCTTTTCCCACCCGGCCTGCTGCAGCACGCTCTCCACCATCAGGTGCGTGGTACCGGACCGGGACGGCGTCGTCATGACGATGTGGCCGCGATACGCGGGATCGCCCAGAGCCGCGATGGAGGCGGGGGCGGGCAGGTCCCGCTCGGACAGGTAGTCCGCATGCCAGACGATGCCGTAGCCGGAGATGGCAAAGCCCGCATAGCGGCCGCCGGGATCGTCGATGGGGTGGACGCCGATCCGTCCGCCGCGCGGAAAGCCTTCGGGCAGCCGCTCCAGCCGCCCGGCCCGTGCCAGGGCCTCGAACGCGTCGGGCGAGGAGGCCCAGAAGATGTCGGCCTGCTCGCGGCTGCGGTCCAGGATCGTGGTGACCGCAGACGTCGTCTTGCGGTTGACGATGCGCAGCCGGATATCCGGGCGGGCCGCCTCGAACGCCTCCTGCACCGGCTCGTAGAACCCGGCCGGGAAGGACGTGACGATGGTGAGCGTGGTGCGGGCCTGCGCCAGCGCGGCGCCGGCCAGGCCGAGCCCGGCGACGAGAACGAGGACGAGGGCTGCCGCGCGCTTCATGGCCGCGAGCATACACCAAGGGTTCAGGCGCGCGACGGGCGTTCGCGAGGCGAACATCCAGCGTTCATGCATCGGCCGCGCGCCCCTGCGTGCCGTTCTCCGCCGCGAGCCAGTCGCGGAAGGCGCGCATCGATCCGGTCTCGCTGCGCGATTTCAGCCAGGTGAGCCAGTAGGCGCCGAGGGTCGCCGTCGTGCCAAAGGGCCGGGCGATGCGCCCGCGGGCGATGTCCGCGGCGAACAGGCCGACCGGCACGAGGGCAACGCCCACCCCCTGCGCCGCGGCTTCCACCAGGGCGATGGAGGAATCGAACATCCAGCCGCGCAGCGGCGGCGCGGGAACACCCGCGGCCCTGAACCAGATCGCCCACTCGTCCGGCCGGTAGGAGCGCAGGAGCTCCTCCCGCGCCAGATCGGACGGATGGCGGAGCCTGGCGGCCACCGGCGGCGCGCAGACGGGGGAGAACGGCGCATCCATCAGGTGCACGGCCTCCATGCCGTGCCACGCGCCGTCGCCGAAGCGGATCGACAGGTCCAGCCCGTCCAGCAGCATGTCGGCGCGGTTGTTGTGGGTCTTGATCCGCAGGTCCACCTGCGGGTGCCGGTCGCGGAAGCCGGCGAGGCGCGGCAGCAGCCAGCCCACGGCATAGGTGCCGACCACGCCGATCGTCAGGATCTCCCGGAAATTGCCCTCCTCGAAGCGGCTGAGCGTGGCGCTCATGCGCTGAAACGCGTCGCTGACCACCGGCAGGAGCGCCTGGCCCTCGTCGGTGAGCGCCAGGCCCCGGGGCAGGCGGTGGAACAGGCTCACGCCCAGCCGCTCCTCCAGCGCCTTGACCTGATGGCTGATCGCCGTCTGCGTGACCCTCAGGGCAAGCCCCGCGCGGGTGAAGCTGCCGAGCCGGGCCGACGCCTCGAAGGCGCGCAGCGCGTTCAGCGGCATCTGCGAGATGTCCATCGCCTCCTCCGTGACGGCCCCGGCGAGCCTTTAGTTTTTCTCATGGCTAGGGCCATTTTTGATCGTTTGCCATGGGGCTTTCGTCCCGCCTATCCCGGCAGGACCGCATGGCGCGGCGAAAATCCGCTTCGCCCTCAACCCCGACGGGGCCCTGCCCCGCACCGCCGGAGACCGCCCGATGACCATCACCCTGTCCCGCCGCCAGGCGATCGCCGGCACGGTTGCCGGCACGCTTGCCGGCTCCGCCTTTGGCCTGTCGGGCACGACCCCGGCCGCCGCGGCCTCCGGCGCCGCGTCCGGACTGCTTGCCGAGCTGGAGCGCCGCCGGGGCGGGCGGCTGGGCGTCGCCATCCTCAACCTCACGACCGGCGCAATGGCCGGCCACCGGGCGGACGAGCGCTTCCTCATGTGCAGCACGTTCAAGACGCTTCTGGCGGCGCAGGTCCTTGCCCGGGTGGACCGCAAGGAGGAGGCGCTGGACCGGCGCGTGACCTATGCGAAGGACCAGATCGTGACCTGGTCGCCGGCGACCGAGAAGCATGTGGGCGCGCAGGGCATGACGGTCGGCCAGTTGTGCGAGGCGACCGTGACCCTCAGCGACAACACGGCCGCCAACCTGCTGCTCGCGCGATCCGGCGGGCCGCAGCAGCTCACCGCCTTCGTGCGCACCCTGGGCGACACGATCACGCGGCACGACCGCACCGAGCCCGCGCTGAACGAGCATGACGGCCCCGGCGACCAGCGCGACACGACCACGCCCGCGGCGATGGCCGCCACCCTGCGCCGCCTCTTTCTCGGCGATGCGCTGTCCGCCCGCTCGCGGGCGCAGCTGGCCTCCTGGCACATCCTCAACAGGACGGGCGATGAGCGCCTGCGCGCGGGCCTGCCCCCGGCCTGGCTCGTGGCGGACAAGACCGGCACGAACGGCAGCGGCACCGCCGCCGATATCGGCATCGCCTGGCCGGCGGACCGCGGCCCCGTGATCATCGCCGCCTATTACGAGGCGCCCTCCGTCGCCGCCGGCACCCGAAACGCCGTACTCGCCGAAGTCGGCCGCATCGCCGCACAGGTGTAAGGCGGGGCAGCGAGAGAGGCGGCAGCCCGCCCGCCTCCCTCACCGCTTGAAGCAATGGTCCCGATGCCAGTTGAGGAAGCGCGGGTGGGGTCGCTGTCGCGGGTCAGCGGGAGCAATCGCACGACCCGTCGGGTGGATAAACGCGCGAATGGCATCGGTATCGTTGGCATGGCGTGAGATCAGGATTTCGAGATCGTCAGAGAGGCCAATAAGTCCGCGATCGAACATCCAGTGAGCTGTGCCTGAGAGGGCGAGACCGTTGCTGACAATGTCCGGTCCTCGTGCCTCCACTGGGCGGATGTGGGCTGCGGCAACTTCCGCCCGTCCACCGCCGTTGATCAGTTTGAGCCCGCTCACCGCACATCGTTCGTCATAAGCGCGCAGGACCACACGTCTAAAGACGCGATCTCTGACAGCGCGCGATGTCCATGTCGTGACACGATCGCGCTCCTGTTCGAATACGAAGGGGGTCTGCTCTTCGGAGAAGCCGGCGAGCGGAGACGCCTCGCCCTGCCGAGGTAGCACAGGATCTTGTTCCGCAAGTCCACGAGCGACAATCCGGGTGAAATCGGCCGGCGATAGGGTTCGAACCGCCGACTGAGCCCGTCCGGATAGCCGGCCGTCATCGTTGAGTAGCCCTCGTTCCAAAAGGCCGTTGGCGTCCGAGAACGGGACCGGCTGGGCGAAATCCAGGTAGGAGCCGGCCTCAATCAACGCGATGTACATTCCATCGGCTGCTGGGTCGGGGATCACCTCTTGAACTTTCGCGAGCGCAAAGTAGCCGCGAGGGTCTGGAACCTTTGTAGGCTCGTAATAGACAACCCATCCGCCGATGCAGGAGCGCACTCGGCTGAGGTAGAGGCTGGGAAACTGATAACGTTCAGCGGGACTGTCGTCATAGATCGAGTCAGGACGATGGATGAAGACGCCGAATGCCATCGCTAAGACCGTGATCCGCGCGTGAAGTCGCGCCGCTCAACCCGCATCACAGCAGAATGCCTGTGCCGCCGCCGTTCCGCCATAGCCAACGGCAACGCGAACGGAAGCTGGCATCTTGATGTTTTTGGGAATGGCGCACCCGACAGGATGAAACTGGGAACAGCTATGTCATTGTCTCTGCTGTATGAATGAATATGCAGAGCTTGATGGGAGGATTCGTTGGTTTCACATGGCCCGGTAGCATGTCTGCGCTGTTGGTCGGATACCGCCAACGCGGTGCAGGAGCGTGGATCATTTCGACTTGTGCGCGATCCGGGTCATTGGGGTGCGAGCGCCCCCCACACTCTAGTTCTGGGCATTAGCAAGGGAAATACGCAGTCGCGAGCCTTCGGCTCGGAACCCTTTGATGGGGTGGCCTTTAAGGGCATCCGACACCGCATCTTGGAGGCGTTCCATGCTGTTGGACTCTTGCTCGGTGAGACTCCTGGCACATTTGAGCAGCGCTTCAGTGCATCGGAGCGAGACTACGCCTTTGCCAGCGTAGTTCGATGTTCAATTACAGGAATGGATCGAAAGAAGCACGTCCACACGGCAGACAGTCCAAACGTCCTGCCCGCCTTCCAACGCGGCAGTCCAGGCAGCAAGTTTGTCGAGAATTGCGTAGATCAGTATCTCGTCCCGCTGCCGCCCCGTACGAGGCTTGTGATATTGCTCGGCAACACCGATGCCTACGTTACCGCGCTGGCGGATGTAATCGCACGCCGGCGTGGGGCGGTCACACCGATCAACGCGGTCGCGTATACTTCCGATGGTGTCCGTTTTATCCACCTAGCTCATCCGTCGAAAGGAAACGGTCACTTCGGCGCATTTATTCGCGGCGAGGGTAAGGCGGGCATAAAACGCGACTTGGCACGTGAAGCCTTGGCATCCCTATCGTAGGGTTCAACTGCCAACGCCACGTGGCGAGTTCGAATCGTCAATGGTTAAATGGCGCACCCGACACGATTCGAACGTGTGACCTTTGCCTTCGGAGGGCGAGGGTCCGTTGATCTTTGGGCTTCCCGGCCCTACCGACTGTTTCCTAACCCATTGGAAAATATCATGCCGGCTTTCCTTGTGATGGCCTGTGCTTCCCACTAATGTCTCTCCCGTGGCTATTCGGTGGCTATTCAGCTGCTTCGAATAGCCACCGATGGAGAGCGACGATGCCGACCGCCAAGCTCACGAAGCGCACCGTTGACGGCCTGCAGCCGGATGGCAAGCGCGCGATCTGGTTTGACACCGACTTGAAGGGCTTCGGGCTGAAGGTCGAGCCGTCGGGCGTTATGACGTGGATCGTCGAGTATCGGGCGGTCACAGGTGGACGGGATGCCAAGAAGCGGCGCTTGACGCTCGGAAAGCATGGCGCGCTCACGCCAGAGGAAGCGCGCCAGCTGGCCAAGGATGCGCTCGCCAAGGTTCACGCTGGCGAAGACCCGGCAGCCGCAAAGGCCGAACGGAAGGCGGCGAAGACGGTTGCCGAATTGTGTGACGATTACCTCGCCGATGCGGCGCGCGGCAATGTCATCACCAAGCGTGGCGCGGTGAAGAAAGCCTCGACGCTGGTATCCGACCGGGGCCGGATCGCGCGCCACATCAAGCCGCTCTTAGGCAACAAGCTCGTCCGCGATGTCACAAGGAGCGATATCGATCGCTTCCTTCGCGATGTGGCGAACGGGAAGACGGCAACCGACGTGAAGACGAAAAAGCGTGGGCGCGCGATCGTCACCGGCGGCAAGGGAACAGCGACGCGGACCGTGCGCCTGCTGGGCGGCATCTTCAGCTATGCGATCGAACACGGCATGCGCGCGGACAACCCGACACATGGCGTGCGCAAATACGCCGATGGGCAGGGCGCGCGGTTTCTCAACACGGACGAGTTGCAACGGCTTGGACAGGCGCTGAAGGAGGCCGAAACCATCGGCCTTCCATGGCAGACCCAGGATGACCGCCCCGGCGCGAAGCATCTGCCGAAGCATCCTGAGAACCGGCGGACGATTGTCAGCGCGCATGCGACCGCCGCGATCCGGCTGCTGATCCTCACGGGCTGCCGGCTTGGCGAAATCCTTTCCCTGCAATGGCGGCACGTAGACATCGAGCGGGGGCTGTTGCTGCTGCCCGATTCAAAGACCGGTGCGAAGCCGGTGGTGCTGTCTGCACCGGCGCTGGAAGTGCTGGTGAACATCCCACGCATCGAGGGCTGCGATTACGTCATTGCCGGCGAGCGCCCCGGCCAGCCGCGAAGTGATCTGAAACGGCCATGGGCCATGATCCGCCGCGCGGCCGAACTCGATGACGTTCGGCTGCACGATCTGCGGCATACCTATGCCAGCCATGGCGCGGCGGCGGGCATGGGGCTGACGATCGTCGGCCGGTTGCTAGGGCACGCCGACGTGAAGACGACGAACCGCTACAGCCATTTCGATGCTGATCCGCTCCGGCGCGCGGCAAACGCGATTGGTGGGGCGTTAAATGCGGCGTTGGATCGCTCGCAAGCCGAGACTGGGAAAGTCATTTCATTGAATAAGGCATAGCCTCTAAACTCAACGGCGACGGCTCTGCGCCTTCTCGCTGAACGCGAGAGTGAAACACCCCACACTGACACACTGGAAAGTTGGCCGGACTGCTTCTATCCGCCGCCTCGTCGTGCCAATGTAAGATCCGATCAGGAGTGTATGGTCACGGCACGAGCGGTAGAAGTACATGGGATTTAGCGATAGCCCGATTATTTGTTCCCCATTTGATGCACCAAACTGGCATTTCGAGTTAGACAGTAGTGGCCAACCAACAGGTGCAAAGCTCCCGGGACGCCGCGCAAGCATGCAAGTCGTTCCAGTCGCTGCAAGCCGCAGACGGTCGGGCGTTCAAGGCTCACTAGCGTTGGATGACACTGCGGGGGATTCGCGCGTTACGACGAATGCGCTCGTAAACGAAATCCGCACACATGTGGACCAATGGCGCGCGTTGCCTCCTAGTCAGTGGGGCGTCACGCCAGAGACGCAACGGTTGCTTTTGCACTGGCGGGATGAAGATCGGACGCGGAAACTCTTCTTCTGCCAGCGTGAGGCCGTTGAGACCCTGATTTATCTCACAGAAGTCGCGCCAACGCGGTTCAAGAAACTGGTCGAAGAGGCGAACGCTGAGGCCAATCCGGGCCTCTATCGGCTCGCCTCGAAGATGGCGACTGGTTCGGGCAAGACGACGGTTATGGGCATGATCATCGCATGGCACGCGGTGAACAAGGCGCGCCGTTCGGCGTCCAAACTCTTTTCGGACGCCTTCCTGATCATCGCGCCGGGAATCACGATCCGCGACCGGCTGCGGGTGCTGATGCCGCAAGCGCCGGACAACATTTATGAAGCGTTGAACCTTGTGCCGACGGACCTGATGGACGGGGTTCGCAAGGCGCGCATCGTCGTCACGAACTATCACGCCTTCATGCTGCGGGAGACGGAACAGGTCTCAAAGCTCAACCGCCAAATCCTCGGCGGGCGCGACGGGGAGAAGCGCTTCACCGAAACCGAAGGCCAGATGATCGCTCGCGTCGCTCCCGAGCTCATGGGCCGCAAAGGCATCATCGTTCTGAATGACGAGGCCCATCACTGCTATCGCCACAAGGTCGGCGAGGATGAGGAAGCGCTTTCGGCTGAGGAGAAAGAAGAGGCGAAGCGCAACGAGGAAGCGGCGCGTGTCTGGATCAGCGGCGTGGAGGCTTTTGATCGCAAGATCGGCGTGCGCGCCGTCTATGACGTGTCCGCCACGCCCTTCTTCCTACGCGGCTCCGGGTATCCCGAGGGCACTCTGTTCCCGTGGGTGGTGTCCGACTTCGGGCTTCTAGACGCGATTGAAAGCGGCATTGTGAAGGTGCCGCGCCTGCCGGTGCTGGACGACTCCATTCAAGGCGAGTTGCCGAAGTTCAGAAACGTCTATGAGCACGTGAAGGCGAACCTGCCCAAGAAAGGGCGCGGCAAGCAGGCCAAGTCGCTGATGGACCCGCAGAAGCTCCACGAGCTTCTTCTATCCGCGATCGATGCCCTGTATCGGCACTATGAGAAGACCTTCGCGGCATGGGAGCGCGAGCCCGAGCTTGGCCGTCCGCCGGTGTTCATCGTTGTATGCAACAACACGGCGACTTCGAAGCTCGTTCATGACTGGATATCCGGCTACGAGGTGACGGAAGGCGAAGGCGACGCGAAGGAATCCCGCTGGGTGCCCGGTGCCTTGCGCCTCTTCTCGAACGTCGATGACAACGGCCGTCCGATCGGCCGCAGGCGCACGCTTCTGATCGATAGCGAACAGCTTGATAGCGGCGACGCTCTGTCCGACGATTTCCGCAAGATCGCCGCGAAGGAAATCGAGGATTTCAAGCGTGATCTTCAGCGCCGGGGCGACGGCCGCGACGTGGAGAAGCTGACAGACGCGGACATCCTTCGCGAGGCCATGAACACAGTCGGCAGGCCCGGTAAGCTCGGCGCGGATATCCGTTGCGTCGTGTCTGTCTCGATGTTGACCGAAGGATGGGACGCGAACACCGTCACCCACATCATGGGTGTGCGCGCCTTCGGCACGCAGCTTCTCTGCGAGCAAGTCGTGGGGCGCGGCCTTCGCCGCGTGTCCTACGAGGTTGACCCTGCCACCGGACACTTCCCGGTGGAGTATTGCGATGTCCTGGGCGTGCCGTTCTCCTTCGCCCAACAAGGGCAGAACGTCGCGCCGAAAGCGCCGCCGCGCGTCACCCGCGTCCGAGCGATGGAGGATCGTGGGCACTGGGCGATCCGCTTCCCGAACGTGGAGGGCTATCGCATCGTCTTCCCGAGGAAGCCGCTGAAGGCCGTGTTCACGAAGGACAGCGAGCTTGTCCTGTCTCCTGACAATATCCCCATGCGCACGGAGGTGGAGCCGTTCATCGGCGAGGGCTTCACCCTCGATTTGCGCGAGCACGCCGACAAGCTACGGCTGAAATCCGTGATCTTCGATGTGGCAGGCTTCCTGCTGCGGGAGAAGTTCCGGGACGCCGAGGGCAACCTCGAAGTCTGGCGCTATCCCGAACTCGTGCGGATCACCGAAAGCTGGTTCACGCAATGCCTGAAACCCGTCGGCGGCTTCCGGCCCGAGTTCCTGAAATGGCGCTCGCTGGCCATCATGGCCGTGGAGAAAATCTACCGGGCGCTGGCCGCCTCCATTCCGCCGCCGCCGGACGGCTCGGAAGAGCACGGGCTGAAGCTGCCGATACTCAACCCCTACAATCCCGAGGGTTCGACGCGGCATATCGATTTCACCACCTCGAAGACGGACCTTTTCGACACGCGGGACGGGAAATGCCACCTCAACATGATCGTCTGCGATCAGGATTGGGAGGCGGGCTTCGCGGCGCAACTCGCTCGCATCCCCGAGGTGCTGGCCTACGTCAAGAATCACAATCTCGGCTTCGAGGTGCCCTACGAGCATCAAGGTGAAACGCGCCGCTACCGGCCGGATTACATCGTGCAGATCGATGACGGCCACCGCGAGCCGTTGAACTTGGTCGTGGAGATCAAGGGCCTTCGCGATGGCCGGGACGCCGCCAAGGCGGACACGATGCAGAAACTCTGGATCCCCGCCGTGAACAACGCGAAGGTTCACGGGCGGTGGGACTTCCTCGAATTCAAGGACATTCCATACGACGCGGAAGCGCGCATCCGCGCCTTCGTGCGCACGAGAATTGCGGCATAGGGCGAAGATGGCGAACACGTCTCCACAACGGGAAAAGATACTGCTTGAAGCATTCGTGAAGGCGGGTGGACGCGACCGACGATCACGTTTTCAGCAGGTGTTTTGCGCCGATCATAAATGGCCCGAAGATGTGTTCTCCGCCGTGCTCGGGGCCTTGGTCCGCAAAGGCGAAATTATCCAGCGACGTGGAGGCCGTTCGCTTGAGCTGCCGGCCAGTCCGACAGTCATTCCTGCGACGTCCAACGGCAAGGCTGCTCCCGTTGCGTCCTACGGCAGCGAGCGCGAGCTTTACGATCCAATATTTACCGCAGTGAAAGACAAGTGGGCCGTTGAGCGCGGATATGACAGGTTTGTCTGCGAACCCTCGCATAGCAAAGGAAGCGCTCCGACGGGCGGGAAGTTCTCGCGCCCGGATGTCACCCTGGTCGGCGTCAAAGCGTATGTCCATCTGCCGGGCCGATATTTCGAGGTGGTCACCTTCGAGGTGAAGGCCTCATACGACGTGAATGTATTGGGCGTCCTCGAAGCATTGGCCCATCGCGAGGCGGCGCATCGGAGCTACGCGCTGTATCACGTCGATAGCGAGACGTTCGACGTCACGGAAAACTCTGACCGCATCGAAAGTCTCGCCGAGAAGCACGGTATCGGCCTCATCCTTGCCGCCGACCCGGCGGACCTGAGCACTTGGGAATTCCGTGTCGAGGCTAAGCGGAATGAACCAGACCCGGAGCGCCTTGATGCATTTATCGGCGGGCTTCGTGAGAAGTCTAATCGGGATGAAATCCTGAAGTGGAACAAAATCTGAGATGGCTAAGCCTCCCAAACCAACCGATGTCGATCATTTCGCCCATGACGGGGCGAAGCGCGTCAACATCCCGACGGCGGAAAATCAGGGCCTTGTGCCGGATGACGACAAGGCGGTGAAGGTGCTGCGCTATCCGCGCAACCCGGACCTTGACCCGCAACTCGTCTGGCGCGGTAAGGATGCGGAGGACGCCTCGGATTTGGAGGTGGTCGCGCCGCCGGTCTTCATTCAGGAGAAAATCCACCCGCGCGCGCTGATCGAAAACCTGCGCAAGCAATCCAAGGCACGGAATGAAGATACCGCGCCGCAGATCGACTTCTTCCACGACTTCAACGGGCTGCCCGACGGCTGGAAGGAAGACGCGACGGAGAGCTACTACCACGATGAGGGCAAGTGGTCGAACCGTATGATCCTGGGTGATAGCCTCTTGGTCATGGGCAGCCTCGCCGAGCGAGAGGCGCTGAAAGGCAAGGTGCAGTGCATCTATTTCGACCCGCCCTACGGCATCAAGTTCAACTCCAATTGGCAGCCGTCAACAAAAGATCGCAAGGTTGATGACGGTCAGACCAACAGCATATCGCGAGAACCAGAGGTAATTCGCGCCTTTCGGGATACTTGGAAAGATGGGATTCATTCATATTTGACTTACTTACGTGACCGTCTTGTATTGGCGAGGGACCTTTTATCACCAAGCGGATCAATATTTGTCCAGATCGGCGACGAGAATGTACATTTAATTCGATCCGTGATGGACGAAGTATTTGGATCAAACTGCTTTATCGTTCAGATAGTTGTAAAGAAAAAGGGAAGTCAAATCGGAGGAACGCTTGAAGCTGTAAACGATCATATTGTCTGGTATGGGCGTAATGCAAAAGATTCGGGTGAGCTCAAAATCCGACCGCTCTTCTCAATCAAGGCAGATGAAGAAGTGTTTGACGACTTCAATGTTGTCGAAATGTCTAATGGTCAGCGAATTCGTATTACTGAGCTAGAGCGCCGGGACGGTATTGATTATCGCGCAGATTTCGCGGCGTTTAAGCAGCGATACCCGGACGCTAGACTTTTTGGCTTGAACCCTCTCAAGAGCGGCGGCTTTCGACGGAATCAGTCCCGAGATTTTGAGTTTAACGGCAAGACATATCCAATCGGCCCCAATCAGTGCTGGAAGCATACTGTTGTAGAAGATGACGAGACAACGCCAGGTATGGTTCGTTTGGCCAGGGCTGATAAGCTGTTTCCGTTGGACAGAGATATTCGGTTTGTTAGATATGCGCCAAGACCAATTATAAAGAGGCTATCGAATTGGTGGGATAACTTGGGTGGAGCTTCGTCACCAATCTATGTTGTTCAAACAAATACAGAAATCAGCAAACGTTGCATACTTATGGCGACTGATCCGGGCGACTTGGTGCTTGACCCCACATGCGGCTCGGGAACCACGGCCTACGTCGCCGAACAGTGGGGTCGGCGTTGGATCACCATCGACACATCTCGCGTAGCGTTAACGCTGGCACGCTCGCGCATCATGGGCGCGAGGTATGAATACTATTACCTCCGGGACAGCAAGGAGGGGGCGACCGAAGAGGCCAAGCTGACCGGAAAACCGATAGCCGAAGCCACGTTCGGCAAGGACCTGCGGCAAGGGTTCGTCTACCGACGCGCATATTGGAATACCTCGGGATCAGTAGCAAATGATGCGGGCATCGATGAGATATGGAGCCGCTATGAGGCGCAAATGGAGCCGGTGCGCAGTTCACTGAACGTCGCGACAGGCAATAGCTTCTCGGAATGGCAAATCCCGCGCGAGGCGGATGCGAAATGGCCCGCAGCCGCCCGCGAAGCGCATGCCGGATGGTGGCGCCTTCGCCGAGAGCGGCAAGCGGAGATGGACGCCTCTATCGCCCGCAACGCCGATGTCGAATACCTCTATGACCAGCCTATCCCAGCGAAGGGCGTCGTGCGCGTCGCCGGGCCCTTCACGGTGGAAAGCCTCTCCCCGCACCGAGTGCTGCCCTTGGGCGAAGACCCTTACCTTGCCCAGATGCTCGAAGCAGGCGACGGGGCGGACGCTGAACCCGAGCCCAAGCAGGACGCGGCCCAGCCGACGGACTTCGCGGCCGTCGTTTATGAGAACCTGCTCGCCTCCGGCGTGCAGAACACCAAGAAGGGCGAGACGCTGAAATTCGACTGGCTGAAGCCCCGAGTCTCGCGCTCGGGCCTCGTGCCGTTCGAAGGGCAGTACCTCGAGAGAGGCGAGGTGCGCCGCGCCGGCATCTGCATCGGCCCGGAATACGACACCGTGGGCTATGACCTTGTGCAGCGCGCCGTGAAGGAGGCGCGCAACGCCTTCTTCGATGCGCTGATCATCTGTGGCTTCGCGTTCGCGCCCGAAGTTGACGATACGCGGCTCGACTTCCCCATCACCGTGCTCAAGGCCCGCATGAATCAGGACCTGCGCATGGGCGACAAGCTCAAGGCCACCGGCGCGGGGAATCTCTTCGTCGTTTTCGGCGAACCGGACATCAAGCTCCACCAGCGCGACGATGGCATGGTGCAGGTGGAAATCCGGGGCATGGACATCTTCGACCCAACCACAGGGCAGGTGCGATCCTCGCGGCCGGTGAGCGACATCAATGCGGCGCTCGCGGCGGACCCGGAACTCACGGCGGACCAATTCTCCGATATCCGCAATGATGTCGCGGCTTGGTTTATCGATGACGATTATGATGAGGAGAGCTTTTTCGTGCGCCAAGCCTATTTCGTCGGCAATAGCCCCTATGAGGGCCTGAAAAGGGCCCTGAAAGCTGAGATCGACGAAACGGCGTGGGAGGAGATGAACTCCACCATCTCACGACCCTTTTCGAAGCCGGAAAGCGGGCGCATCTGTGTGAAGGTTATCAACCACTTCGGTGACGAAGTGCAAAAGGTGTTTGTGGTGTGAGCGCAGTTCTAGCTGTCTGCGCTGGCCTCCCGGAAAGCAGCACGTCAGAGAAAGAGGCTGCCGAACGTTTCGCCTGAACCGGAGCATCCGCTTTGCCGGTCCACTTGGACAAAGAAGCCCTCATTGCCAAGGTCGAGGCTGGCGACCTGACGCCCGATGAAGCCGAAGCGGAAGCGGCGCGGCTTGGCATCGGACCTTTGCAGGCGCGGCCCGATCCCGCAGATTACGACCCGATGCGGGAGCCATACTGGACGCTCCCGATGGCGGCAGCGTGGATCGCCTATCGCACTGTCGACGCGGTGCGGGAGTCGTGGCCTTACTATCGGGAGAGATGCCGCCACTGGCTTTACCAAGACAAATGGCGCCATGCCGGCGCATCGGGATTTCGCCTGGTCCCGTGGCGTCCGCCATCGCTGATGCTGCTGCGGCTGGCGGAGCATCTCGATGACCGCACGGACCGTGATCCCGATTTTTCGCGGCCTGTCAGCGTTGCGATCGAAGAACTGGTGTCGGGGCTCCGGGCTTCCTGTTTCGAGGCGAGCGGGATTGCATCGAGTTCCGGTCGGCGGGAGGAAATCCCCAACATCGCGTGGCGAGAACTCGTGATCATTGAATCTGATGGCGATCTGGTGCGGCCACGAACCGGCAGCGGCACCAGCTATCGTGATGTCGTGGTCCCCACGCGTTCGGTGCGAGGGTTGTGGAGCGTGAGACGACCGGAGCCGGAGCCGCTGACGCTTCCGCCGCTGATGCGTCCCGAAGGCGGTGGCTACATGCCGCTTTATTGCGCTGCACAGTGGATCGCCACGGAGGGCGGCGCGATCGATTTCGATCCGCTCGATACCGATCGCTGGCGGCATGCCTATGACCGGCTTCTGGCCCGGCTCGCATCGGAGGAGGTGAAGGCCATCGGTTTTCGAAATGGCCGGAATGAGCCTTTGCCCGGCTATCGCTTCGCGGGGATCGAAGTCGCCTACCCCTTCGTAGACACGCCGATCGACCTGATCATGTCTGACGCACTGCACCTGCAGTCGTACGCTTACACAGACGAGCAGCATTGGCGCGATGGCTACGACGACAGCCTCGAACAGCATCGCGGCGAGAAGTGGTCGCGGGTGATGGTGCTGAAGGCCGATGTCGCGGCGATCTGGCCGTTCGGGGCCACCACGGGGCGGGACATATCCGATGCCTCTCAGTATCGGTCCGGCGCACCCGGTCGCCCAACGTCAAGCCATCTGGTTGCGGTCGAGTTTGATCGGCGTGCTGCGGCCGGTCTTGTCGAGCCATCATTATCCAAAGAAGCGGCGGCTCTCGCCGCTTGGCTGAAGTCGTCCCACCCTTCTGCGCCCCCAATGACAGAAAAGACGATCAGAGAGCGGATTCGAGCGGCCTATCGCCGGCTTTCGCTACCCGAAAACAAGATATCCGGCTGATTTCGGGCATCTATTTCGGGCGATCACGACCGTTCATTTCTTCCATCGCACGACGGGCATGCCCGGAAAGCGACGGAAGAGGACCATGATCGACAACGATACCCGCCCAACAGAGTCAGCACGCTTCCTTCGACGGAGCGACGCCGCACATTACATTCGAACGACGTACGGTTTCCCCTGTTCCCGGCAATGGCTGGCGAAGCTGGCCGTCACCGGTGGCGGGCCAGTCTATCGCAAGGCCGGCAGGACACCGATCTACGCGCCGGCCGATCTTGACGCATGGGCGCGCGCACGGATCGGCGAGCCACAGCGGTCCACGTCCGACGGCGCGATCGGTGCCGAGGCGTGAGCGATGGGCGCACGGCACCCGGACTACCGACGCGTCAAGACGCATCGCAGCTATACAACCGCAGAATTGGCAAGCCACTGCGATGTTCACGTGAACACGGTGCGAAGCTGGCGGCGCGACGGCTTGCAGCCGGTCGACGACAAACGACCGGTGCTATTCACCGGCGCAGCGGTCCGGGCGTTCCTGAAGGCTCGCCGCACCGATGCAAAGCAGCCGACGGGGCCAGGCCGCATCTATTGCCTGCCGTGCCGCGCGCCAAAGGTGCCGGCTGGCGGCATGGTGGACTATAGGCCCGAAACAGCGACCGGCGGCCGGCTGGAAGGGCTCTGTCCGGACTGCGATCGCATGATCTTCCGCCGCGTGTCGCACGCTCTGTTGCCGGCCATCTGTGCCGGGCTGCACCTTCAGTTTCCCCATGCGCAGCCAAGCCTAGAGGAAGGTTGAAACCCCTTCGTGAATTGTGACTTCGGCATGGAGATCGAAAGCCAATGAAGACCAACGGCAAAAACGAGCGGATCAAGCGCGAATATGCCCGCTATCTGAAGGATGCGCGCGGCCATCGCGAAACCTCGATCGACGCGGAACTAGCAGCGATCGCACGCTTCGAAGCGTTTACGAAGGGCCGGGATTTCGCAGCGTTCAGGAACCGGCATGCCTCTGCCTTCAAGGACCATCTGGCGCTCTGCCGCAACGACCGGACACGCAATCACATCTCCGCAACGACGCAGCTTCAAATCACCTCGACGCTGCGTAAGTTTTTCAGCTGGCTCTCGGATCAGGACGGCTATCGCAGCCGCCTGAAGCGGTCGGACGCCGATTACTTCAATCTCGGTCGCAGAGAGACCGCCATCGCGCGCGCGGTGCGGGACATCGAGGGTCCGACCATTGAGCAGGTGCGGCACGTGGTCGAGACGATGCCCGCCTCGACCGAAGTCGAAATGCGGGACCGGGCCATTGTCGCCTTCGCGATCCTCACAGGCGCGCGCGACAACGCGATTGCCTCGATCAGGCTTAAACACATCGATGTCGCCAAGCAGCTCGTCACTCAGGATGCGCGGGACGTTCGGACGAAGGCGAGCAAGACCATCGAGACCTGGTATTTCCCGGTCGGTGAACCGTTCGCGTCGATTGTCGCCGATTGGGTTGCCTATCTGAAGGAACGGCGCATTTGGGGATTGAATGATCCTCTGTTTCCGAAGACGCAAGTAGCGGTGGGCCAGAACCGCCGCTTCGCAGCCATCGGCCTGACGCGAGAGTGCTGGTCGAACGCCGCACCGATCCGCACTATCTTCAAGCGGGAGTTCGAGCGGTGCGGACTGCCTTACTTCCACCCACACAGCTTCAGGAAGACACTGACCCGGCTTGGCCAGGAACGTTGCCCGACGCCGGAAGCGTTCAAGGCTTGGTCGCAGAACCTTGGACACCAGAACGTGCTGACGACGTTCACGTCCTACGGGCAGGTGGATCGCTTGCGGCAGCGGACAATCATTCTTGGATTGGCCGAAGGAGCCGCTGCCCCATGAATGCGGCTATCGGCGCTGCCATCAGCACGGTTGATTAGTCCGCCAAATCAGGCGCCGTGGCTATTCGGTGGCTATTCAGGACAATGCGGTGAAACAGGCGCTAATCCTGCGGTTCAGATAAACCAGCGATTTCAGGGAGTTATGTGGCGCACCCGACACGATTCGAACGTGTGACCTTTGCCTTCGGAGGGCAACGCTCTATCCAGCTGAGCTACGGGTGCTTGCCGTGGCTGGCTGGATAGCCGATCCCGCCGCGCTCGGCAATGCGGGATGTGGCGGCGGCGGTGCGGGCGGCGGGCTCCTTCGCTTCGCGCGCTAGCACGGCGCCTCGCATCTTGGCGTCTTGGCGTCATGCGGCCGCCTGGCGCCGCGCGATGGCGGCTCCCTTGTGTCGCGCGATCGCGTTTGGCGCTGGCGGGGCGGTTGCGGTAGGCGTTGACCGGCGGGTGCGGCCGGCCCGATTCGGGCCTTCCGGCGGTGTCTCTTGCGCCCGCGCGAGGAGATCCTCCGTGGCGGCAGCGCGCCTGTCCTATCGCGACATTCTCTCCGACGGCCGGCTCGCCGTGATGCTGCTGCTCGGCTTCAGCGCCGGCCTGCCCCTCCTGCTGGTCTTCGGCACGCTGTCGGCCTGGCTGCGCGAGGCGGGGATCAGCCGCACGGATATCGGCCTTTTGAGCTACGTGGCGCTCGCCTATTCGTTCAAGTTCGTCTGGGCGCCCGTGATCGACGCGGTCGATCCGCCGATCCTGGGGCGGCTTTTCGGCCGCCGGCGGGGCTGGATGATCCTGTCGCAGATCGGCATCGCCTGCGGGCTGATCGGCCTCAGCCTCGGCGATCCCAAGGCCGCGCTCATGCCCATGGTCTTCTGTGCGCTCGCCACCGCCTTCTTCGGCGCGACGCAGGACGTGGTGATCGATGGCTGGCGCATCGACGCGGCGCCCGCCAGCCGCCAGGGACTGATGTCCGCGGCCTACCAGCTGGGCTACCGCTTCGCGCTCATCGCCTCGGGCGCGGGCGCGCTCTACATCGCGGAATACGTCAACTGGCGCGCGGCCTACCTCGCCATGGCCGCGCTCATGAGCGTCGGCATCGGCGCCTCGCTCCTGGCGCTGCTGCCGGGGGAGACGACCCGCCGCGAGCGGCTGAGCGTCCACCAGGCGGTGGTGGAGCCCTTCGCCGACATCCTGCGGCGCAAGGGCCTGCTCACCATCGCCATCCTGCTCCTGGTCGGGCTGTACCGCCTGCCGGACTTCGTGGCCGGCGTGATGGCGAACCCGCTCTACATCGATACCGGGTTCAGCAAGGTCGACATCGCCAACGTCTCCAAGCTCTACGGCGTCTGGATCGGGATCCTCGGCGCGATCGCGGGCGGGATCGCGGTCTCGCGCATCGGGCTGTGGTGGACGCTGCTGATCGGGGCCGCCATCGCCGCCGGCTCCAACGTGATGTTCGCCCTGCTCGCCCAGGCCGGGCCGCGCCTCGACATGCTGACCCTTGCGATCAGCATCGACAATTTCGCCGGCAGCTTCGCCGGCACCGCGCTCATCGCCTACATGTCGAGCCTGACGTCGGCCTCCTTCGCGGCCACGCAATACGCGCTCCTGTCCTCGCTCTATGCCCTGCCCGGCAAGCTGGTGGGCGGCACGTCGGGCATTGTCGTGGACGCCTATGGCTACGCGCCCTTCTTCGTCGGCACGGCGCTGATCGGCGTGCCGGTCGTGATCCTGTGCCTCGTGCTGCGGGCGGACACGGTCCGGACCGAGGCGCTGTCGGCCGAGGCGGCCCGCCGGGAGGAGGCCGAAAGCGCGGCCGCCCAGGCGCAGACATCGCCCCGCCCCGCCGGCTGACGGGTTCGTGAAGCGGCGTTAGCACGATCTTTGCCACTCATCCTGCAAACCGGAGGTTGAAGGCGCGGCCCGTCCCGGCGCGGCACGCCTTCGTCCCAGACAAGGATGCGGGAAGCCGACCATGGCACATGCGAGCGAGTATCAGGCCCCCCGCCATGACTGGGTGGATGCCGCCAAGGGCATCTGCATCATCCTCGTCGTGATGATGCACACCACGCTCGGGCTGGGCGAGGATCTCGGCCGCGAGGGCTGGATGCATCATGTGGTGGCCTTCTCCAAGCCGTTCCGCATGCCGGACTTCTTCCTCATTTCCGGCCTGTTCCTGTCCCGCGTCATCGACCGCGACTGGCGCACCTATGCCGACAAGCGCGTCGTGCATTTCGCCTATTTCTACGTGCTCTGGCTCCTCATCCAGTCGGCGCTGAAATACGGCTCGCTGTCCGGCGGAAGCCCTGCGGGCTTTGCCGCGCACCTGGCGCATTCGCTGGTGGAGCCGTTCGGCACGCTGTGGTTCATCTACCTCCTGGCGGTGTTCTCGGTCGTCACAAAGCTGCTGAAGGGCCTTCCGGCCTGGGTCCTCGTCGCGGCGGGCGCCATCCTGGAGGCGCTGCCCATCGAGACCGGCCACGTGCTGATCGACGAGTTCGCCGCGCGCTGGGTCTATTTCCTCATCGGCTATCTCTATGCCGGCCGGGTGTTCGACCTGGCGCGGCAGGCGGCCGGCCAGCCGGTCGCGGCCCTGGCCGCGCTGGCGGCCTGGGGCGTCGTGAACGGCGTCCTGGCCATGACCGGGACCGGCATCGCCCATGCGCCGACCTATGCCGCGCTGCCGGGCGTCAGCCTCGCGCTCGGCCTTGCCGGCTCGGCGGCGATCGTCACCGTGGCGGCGCTGCTGACGCGGGCCGGGCTGGAGGCGCCGCTCGCCTATTGCGGCCGGCACTCCATCGCCATCTACTTGGCCTTCTTCCTGCCCATGGCCGCGCTGCGCATCGCGGCGGCGCGCTCGGGGGTGGAATGGGACGTCGGCTGGGCGGCCGCCGCCATCACGCTCGCGGCCGTGGTCGCGCCGCTGGTGCTGGAGCGGGCGGTCCGGCACACGCCGCTGTCCTTCCTCTTCAGCCGCCCGGCCGCCTTCCGCCTGAAGCCCCGCGCGGCGGCCATCGCCCCGGCGTGAGGCCCGCGCTCACCGCTTCGTGACGCAAGTGCCGGCGCCGGCGGCCCGCGCGGCGCCGCAGGCCCCTTCCCCCAGCGGCAGGCGGCCTTACATGGGTGGAGCGCCGGGACGCACAGCCCTCCGGCGCGCGCCACGGAGACCTGTCCTATGCGTCATCTTGCGATCGCGGCCCTGACGGCCAGCCTCGCCCTCGTTCCCGGCCTGGCGCTGGCGCAGGCCCGCCCGTCCTCGCCGTCCATGACCTGCGCCCAGGCGCAGGCCCTCATCCGGACGCAGGGCGCCGTCGTGCTCGGCACCGGCCAGTTCACCTATGACCGCTATGTCGCCCATCGCGGCTTCTGCCAGCCGACGGAGAGCGTGAAGCCGGCCTGGGTGCCGACCCGCGACAGCCAGCAATGCTTCATCGGCTATACGTGCCGCGAGCTGGAATTCGACGACTTCTGAGCCGTCAGCCCGGATCGCGGAACCGGTTCACGATCGGGTAGCGCCGGTCCCGGCCGAAATATTTGCGGGTGACCTTCACCCCCGGGGCCGACTGCCTGCGCTTGTACTCGGCGAGGTAGAGCAGGCGCTCGACCTTGCGGGCCGTCGCCAGGTCGTGGCCGCGGGCGACCACCTCCGACAGGCGCATCTCGTGCTCGACCAGGCATTCCAGGATGTCGTCCAGCACGTCGTAAGGCGGCAGGCTGTCCTGGTCGGTCTGGTTCTCGCGCAGCTCGGCGGTGGGGGCCTTGGTGAGGATGCGCTCGGGGATGACGATCCCATCCGGCCCCAGCGCGCCGTCCGGCTTCCAGCGGTTGCGCAGCGCGGACAGGCGGTAGACCTCGGTCTTGTAGAGGTCCTTGATCGGGTTGAAGCCGCCATTCATGTCGCCGTAGAGCGTGGCGTAGCCCACCGACATTTCCGACTTGTTGCCCGTGGTGACGACCATGGGGCCGAACTTGTTCGACACCGACATGAGGATCGTGCCGCGGGCGCGGCTCTGCAGGTTCTCCTCGGTGATGTCGCGGCCGGTCCCCTCGAAGAGCGGCGCCAGCGCGGCCTCGAAGCCCTCCACCGGCCCGGCGATGGGCACGATGTCGTAGCGCGCGCCCAGGGCCTCGGCGCAGGCGCGGGCATCCGCCAGGCTGTCGCGGGAGGTGTAGCGGTAGGGCAGCATGATGCAATGGACGCGGTCCGGGCCGAGCGCATCCACCGCCAGGGCGGCGCAGATGGCGGAATCGATGCCGCCGGACAGGCCCAGCACGACGCCGGGGAACCTGTTCTTCTCCACATAGTCCCGCAGGCCGAGCATGCAGGCCGCGTAATCCGCCTCGTCGCCCTCGGGGACGGAGGCGATCTCGCCGGCCGCGCAGCGCCAGGTGTCCCCCTCCCTGTGCCATTGCGTGGTGACGACCGTGGCGGCGAAGGCGGGCAATTGCACCGCCAGGCCCCGGTCGCCATTGAGGACGAAGGACGCTCCGTCGAAGACGAGCTCGTCCTGCCCGCAGACCTGGTTGAGGTAGGCGAGCGGCAGGCCGCTCTCCACCACGCGGGCGGCGGCGATGGAGAAGCGCTCGTCGGTCTTCCCGCGCCAGTAGGGCGAGCCGTTGGGCACGAGCAGGATCTCGGCGCCGGTCTCGGCCAGGCATTCCACCACGTCGCCGCCCCAGATGTCCTCGCAGACGGGCAGGCCGAGCCGCACGCCGCGGAAATCGACCGGGCCGGGCATCGGGCCGGGGACGAACACGCGCTTCTCGTCAAAGACGCCGTAATTGGGCAGGTCCACCTTGAAGCGCACGGCCGCGATGCGCCCGCTGTCGAGCAGCGCATAGGCGTTGTGGAGCCGGCCGTCCTCGACCCAGGGCAGGCCGACGAGAATGCCGGGCCGCCCCTCGCCCGTGTCGCGGGCCAGCGCCTCGCAGGCGGCGCGGCACGCATCCTGGAAGGCGGGCTTCAGGACGAGGTCCTCCGGCGGGTACCCCGCCAGGAAGAGCTCGGGCAGCATGACGAGGTCGGCGCCCTGTGCGGCGGCCTCGGCCTGGACGGCGCGGGCGCTGGCAAGGTTGCCGGCGACGTCGCCGAGCGTGGGGTTGAGCTGCGCCAGCGCGATGCGCAGGCGATCGGGGCGGGCTGTCATCCTCAAGGCTTTAGCCCGCGCATCCGAGCGCTTCAACACGCGCCGCGTCGCCGGCCTGCCTCCACATCGGCGGGAACACCGCTCCGCTCTGGCCGTTGTCGGGGTGACACATCAATGGAGGTTGACGATGCTTCGAGGCGGACTTCTCTGGCTGCTGGGTATCCCGCTGCCGATCATCCTGATCCTGTTCTTCATGGGCTATCTGTGAGCCCTAACGGGGCAGGTCGCGCGCCGCCACCCGCGGCGGGCACAGGTCCTGACAGCGAAACGGCCGGTCCCCGAGGGACCGGCCGTCTTCGTTTCATGCGCCCTTGAAAGGCCGCCGGCCGGCGATCAGTCGCAGACCTTGACCCTGCGCACCTGGTAGGTGTTCGGCCCCACCCAGACGGAGCGGCGCTCCCAGTGGCAGACGGGCTCGTAATATTCCTCGGCATAGACGGGCGCAGCCGGATAGGCCGGGCCGAGATCGTAGACGCGCGGCGCGGCATAGGCCGGGCGGGCGGCGCCGGCGATCAGCGCACCGGCGGCCAGGCCGCCGATGATGCCGACGGCGGCGGCCGCGCCGGCATTGCCGCCGCGATGATAGTGGCGGCGATACTGCGCCTCGGCGGGCGAGAAGGCGGCGCCGGCGGTGAGCGCGAGCGTGGCGGTCGCGAGCACGATGGCGACGCTGCGGCCGATACGGGACTTGGTGGCGAACATCGTCGCTCCTCCTGGAAAAAGCGGGTCCCGTCCCGGAACCCGATGAACCGATGCGGGCACATTATCCCGCCGTCCCTGTATTTATTCTGAACGGATCATGGCGGGATCGGGGCGAAGACCGGGGCCGCGTGAGGCGAGGCGGGGCTATCCGGTGCCGCCGGGCATGGCCGCGCGCCCGTGGCACGCGGGGCTGGAGGTGAGCGTCATCGGCGCGGGCTGACGGGACGGCGCCGGCCCTGCGGGGCGGATGGTAAGTCCGCCCCGCCGGTCGTGATGCTTCAAGGCCCCCGGCCTATTCCGCGGCGGCCGCCGGGCGTTCCCGGCCCGCGCGGGAGCGCTTGAGGAGCTCCGCCACCAGGAAGGCCATCTCGATGGCCTGTTCCGCGTTGAGGCGCGGGTCGCAATAGGTGTGGTAGCGGTCGGCGAGGTCGTCGTCGGAGATGGCGCGGGCGCCGCCGGTGCACTCGGTGACGTTCTTGCCCGTCATCTCCAGATGGATGCCGCCGGGCGTCGTCCCCTCCGCCGCGTGGATGGCGAAGAAGTCCTTCACCTCGCTCATGATCTGCTCGAAGGGCCGGGTCTTGTAGCCCGAGCCGGCCTTGATCGTGTTGCCGTGCATCGGGTCGCAGGACCACAGGACCGCCCGGCCCTCCTTCTCGACCGCACGGACGAGGCCCGGCAGGTGGTCGCCCACCTTGCCGGCGCCGAAGCGGGCGATGAGGGTGAGGCGCCCGGGCTCGTTGTCCGGGTTCAGCACGTCGATCAGGCGGATGAGGCCTTCCGGCGTGAGCGAGGGGCCGCATTTCAGGCCGATCGGATTGCGGATGCCGCGGAAATACTCGACATGCGCGTGGTCGGGCTGGCGGGTGCGGTCGCCGATCCAGAGCATGTGGCCGGACGTGGCGTACCAGTCGCCGGTCGTGGAATCGACGCGGGTCATGGCCTGCTCGTAGCCGAGCAGCAGCGCCTCGTGGCTCGTGTAGAAGTCCGTGATCCGCATCTCCGGATGGACTTCCGGGTCGATGCCGCAGGCGCGCATGAAGTCGAGCGCCTCGGTGATGCGGTCCGCGAGCTCCTGATATCGCCCGCTCGAGGGACTGTCCTTCACGAAGCCCAGCATCCAGCGATGGGCGTTGTCCAGGTTGGCGTAGCCGCCGGTGGCGAAGGCGCGCAGGAGGTTCAGCGTCGCGGCCGACTGGCGGTAGGCCATCAGCTGGCGGCGCGGATCGGGCGTGCGCGCCTCGGGCGTGAAGGCGATGTCGTTGACGATGTCGCCGCGATAGCTCGGCAGTTCCACCCCGTCGGCGGTCTCGGTCGGCGCGGACCGCGGCTTGGCGAACTGGCCGGCGACGCGGCCGACCTTCACCACCGGAAGGGACCCGGCGAAGGTGAGCACCACGGCCATCTGCAGGAACAGGCGGAAGAAATCGCGGATGTTATCGGCGGAATGCTCGCCGAAGCTCTCGGCGCAGTCGCCGCCCTGGAGCAGGAAGGCCTCGCCCGCCTGGACCTTGGCCAGCGCCTTCTTGAGCTTGCGCGCCTCACCTGCAAACACGAGCGGCGGAAAGCCGGCGAGCTGGCGCTCGACGGAGGCCAGCGCCTCGGCATCGGGATAATCGGGAACCTGCGCCACGGGGCGCGCGCGCCAGCTGTCCGGCGACCAGCCGGAGAGAGCAGAATTCGTCTTGGTGGTGCTCATGACTTTGGGTCTCCGACCGGGGCCGCCCTGGCCGGGGAACCTTTGCTCGCGAAGGGTGCCGGCCCGGAGGCGGCAGCTTCAACGACGAGGATCGATGGCCACCGCTATGTGAGGGTGGTCCAAAAATAGCGGTTCTGGGCGGGCGCAGCGATCATGGCCGGGGACATAAGGCGACGTGCGGCGCCTTGTCAATGCAAGGGAGCGGCGGGCGCCGGCAGCCGCGCGGCGGCTTTCGCCAGCGCGGCGGCCTCCTCGAGCCAAGCGCGGCGCGTCGCTTTATCGCTCGTCGCCACCACGCCGAAAAGCCGGCGCGTCACAGATGCCACGCCGCAATAGCGGAGAATCGCCTCGCTCCAGATCCGCTCCAGCGGGTCACCGAAATAGGCGCGCTCGCGCTCGGGCGGCGTGTTGCCGGTGTTGAGAACCAGCGCCGCGCGGGCTCGCAGGAGACCGGCCGGCACGTCGCCCACGTCAGCGTCTTTTTCGAACGCATAGGCGGCGCCGGGCGCGAAGACCCGATCCACCCATCCCTTCATCAAGGCGGGCGGGCCGCCCCAATAATTGGGATGGACGATGGCCAGGAGATCGCAGGCCCGCAAGGCTGCCTGGTGCGCCGCGACCCGCGCGTCGCGCGTCGACTCGCCCCGCGCCTCGGCGGCGGTGAGGATCGGATCGAAGCGCTCCTTGTAGAGGTCGCGCACCTCGACGTCGCAGCCGGCTTCCGCCCAGGCGTCGCGGACGGCGCCGGCGAGCGCGTGGCTGAAACTGCCGCGGACCGGATGGCAGACAACGATCAGCGCTTTCATGGGCGATCCTCCCCGATGCCCGACAGGCGGCCGAAGGCCTCCAGCGCCCAGGCGACGCGCCGGGCGATGGCGGCCTCGTCCGGAGGCGAGAGATCGCCGACGATGCGCCGGACCTGCTGGTCGCCGATGACGAGGGCGATGAAGAGCTCCGCCAGGTCATCGCCGTCGATGTCCGGCCGCTCTCGCCGCAGGAGCGTGGCGATGAGGGGCACGATCCGCCGGCGCCCGCCCTCGGCGATGATGCGCCCCAGGTCGCCCGTGGGATCGGCGGCGGCGGCGCGGTTGAGTGCGACCGCCCGCTCGCCCAGCACGAGCTGGAGCAGGATGGGGGCGACCTCGCGCAGGATCGCGCCAGCGCCCTGATCGCCGGAGAGCGCCGCCTCCAGCCGCTCGCCGGCGGCCTGCGCGTTGCGACGGACCATGGCGGCGAAGAGCCCGTTCTTGTCGCCATACCAGCGATACATCGTCTCGTTGGAGGCCTTCGCCCGCCGCGCGACAAGGAGCATGGAGGTGCCGCCATAGCCGCGCTCGGCCAGCACCTCGTAGGCAGCCGCCTCGATGGCCCGCTCCCGCTCCGCCCGCCTGTCGCCCTCCATGGCCACTCCTTGCCAGTAACCGTACACAATGATACGCCAGCCTCACAAGCGTACTGATTGATACGGGAGCCGTACATGTCGTCCAGTCCCCTACGAACCTTTTCCGCCATGCTGGCCGTGCTGCAGGCCGTGATGCTCGCGGCCCTCATGGCGGGGCTGCAGCCCCATCCCCCGGCGGCGGCGCCGCTCTTCGCCATGGGGCCGTTCCTGGGCGCCTCCATCGCGCTCGCCGTCGCGGCGATGCTGGCCGCAAACGCCCCGGGCCTCCTGCCGGTCTTGCTGTCGGTCGCGAGCGCCTTCACCGCGCTCCTCTCCTTCGGCCCGCAGAAATGGGTCGACCCGGCCATCGCGCAGATCTGGCCGGCGGTTCTGCTCGGCCAGATCGCGGCGGCGGCGATCTTCGTCGCGAGCTGGCAGCGCCTGCGGCCGCGCGGCGCCTGACATGGGCACGGGGGGATCATCGCGCACCGGCCCTCGCGTCGCCGCCCTCCTGGCGGTGCTGTGGGCGGGCTGCGCCTTCGGGTTCTTCCACGCCTGGGCCGTCGCGATGCCGGGCCTCGACGCCGCCGATCCCCACGCGGCGATGGCGGCCATGCGGGCGATGAACGCGGCGGTGCGGGTGCCGGGCTTCGCGGCCGTCTTCTTCGGCGTCCCCTTGATCGCGGGCGCGGCGGGGCTCTGGTGCCTCGCGGCCGGACGGGCATGGGCCGGCGCGCTGCTGCTCGCGGCGGCGGGGCTTTATGGGCTCCTCGTCATGGCGCCGACCGCGCGGTTCAACGTCCCGCTCAACGAGGCGCTGGCCCTGGCGGCCGTGCCGGCGGGAACGGCCGAGGCGCAGGCCATCTGGCGCGCCTATTCCGCGCCATGGCAGGCCTGGAACCTGCTGCGCCTGGCAGGATCGGGCGGTGCGTTCGCGCTGGCGGCCGCGGCGCTTCTCGCGCTCGGCCGCGGCGGGCGAGAGCCCTGACCTATTGCACCAGGACCGCGCCGTCGCAGCGGGCCGACAGGACCCAGACATCGGCTTCGCCGAGGCCGATGCCGAGGGTCTGGAGCACCGAGGCGAGAAGCTGGTCCAATGCGGGGGTGGCGGCGGTCACCACGCCGGACACGGCCGAGGTGACGAGGCCGACATCCAGGAGCGGGATGCCGACCACGTCCGGCTTCAGGCTGAGGTCCCTGAGGAGCGACGCGGTCAGCGAGGTGGTGAACTGCGTGGTGCGCACGGTCCTGGGGCTGCGCCGCTCGATGTCCTCGATGCGGAACTCCAGCGGCGTGTAGCCGGTGTTGCGGATGGCCGCATGAGCCTGGCCCGTCACCCGCACGAGCGGCAGGCGCACGATCTCCGCCGGGGGCGGCGAGACGGGCCTGGTGAAGTTGGCCATCAGGGCGGGGGTGACGTCGCCGATCCACGCATCGAGCAGGCCGGGCCGCGCGTCGACGGCGACGCGCAGGTCCGATCGCTGCCAGCCGCAGACGATCCGCGAGAGCCGGGCGTCGGCGGGGGCGAGCTCGATATAGATCGGCAGCCGGACCTGGGCGGCGCCGAGGAGCCCGCCGCCCAGGAGCCGGACGTCGAGGAGCAGCCGGGTCTGCGCCGTGTGGACGCTCGCCCCCTCCGCCCCGATGGTCAGCCAGCGCGCGGTTTGCGGCCGCTCGCCGATGGCGAGCGAGAGCCGGGCCGAGGCGATGCCCGGCAGGCTCACGCCCAGATTGGCGTCCACCACGCGGTTGCCGTTCGCCACCTGCGCATGGGCCATGAGGAGGTCCAGCGCCGAGACCGCCACCGTGGCGGCCGGGCGCTCGGACAGGGGCGTCGTGGCGTAGGGGCCAAGATCCAGCAGGCGATCGAGGCTGGCCTCCGCAGCGGCGCCTCCCGCCTGGACGGCGATGGATTGCAGGGCCGCGCGGGCCCGCCCGTCGCCGGTGGCGCGCGCCGCGGCGCGAGCAAGATCGGCGGAGCGGATGCGGGGGCGGAGGATGTCCCGATACGTGCCGGCGGTGAGGTCGATCCCCGTTGGCCGCACGCCCTGGAGCGTCTCGAACAGGTCGATCCGGGCATCCGCCAGCGCCTGGTAATCCATCACCGAGAGGCTGACCGTCGATCCCGTCAGGGCCGAGAGCAGCCCGTTCAGCACGCCGCCGTCGAGGCGCAGGAGCCGCGAGCCGATGGAGAAGGCCCCGTGGCGGGCGACCGCCGCGGTGGCGGACACCGAGACCGGCGCGTCCGGCCCGGAGCCCAGCAGCCGGCCGAAATAGAGCCGCGCCCGGGTGTCGATCTCCACGCGCACGGCATTGGCGGCGGCGCCGCCCGCGACCACGAACCGCGCGGGTCGAGCGATGGCGGGGTCGGGGCTGTAGATGCCGGTCGAGACCGCCACCCGGTCCGCCGTCTCGATGCCGTTCTCGCGCACGGAGCGGGCGGCCACGTCCCGGGCGCGGGCGATGTCGGCGGCGCCGGCCATGGCGGCGAGGTCCGCCGTCTGCTGGGCGCGGCGCTTGGCGAGGTTGATGGAGCCGAGGTCCACGGCGAACGCCGCAAGACCCCCGGCCACCGCGATGGATGCGGCCGACAGGATGGCAACGGCACCATCCTGCCGGCTCGCGAGCCGGCGCAGGGAGAAGCGGTGGGTGGGGTGGAGCACCGCTAGAATCCCCCGCGCCGGACAATGGCGCTGCGCTCGATCGCCTCGGGCGGCGTCGGCAGCAGGCGGGAAAAGGCACTGAGCCCGAGATGGGAGGCGTCGTAGCGCACGGTGACGACGAAGCGGCCGGGATCGGCGGCATCGGTCCGGCCCTCGACGACGAGGCCCTGGCTGCGCAGCAGCGGATAGCGCCCGACCGTGTCGATCGCCGTGGCACGGGCGATCGCGGCCCGCTCCTGATCCGACAGGCCGGAGACGGACGCGCGGGCCGCCTCGGCGGCCAGCTGCTGGACCCCGTGCGCGACGCCGAAATACAGGCCGTAGACGAGGACGCCGAGGACGACGAGCAGGAAGACCGGCAGGGTCAGGCCGAACTCGACCGCCGCATTGGCCTTCTGATCGGCAGAAAATGTCCGCCTTGCCGCCATGGCTGCAACCTCCGCCCGAAAATTGGCGTCTTTGCAACCATTACGCGATCAAGTCTTAAGGAGTGATTACCTCAGGTTGCATCACCGCACGGGTGCACGCATCGTGACGAGCTCTTCCGCGGCCGTGGGATGGACGGCCATGGTGCGATCGAAATCCGCCTTGGTGGCGCAGAGCGTCAGGGCGACGCCCGCCATCTGGATGATCTCGCCGGCATGATCCCCCAGGATGTGCACGCCGATGACGAGGTCCGTCTGCTTCTCCACCACGAGCTTCATGATCGTGCGCTCGTTGCGGCCCGACAGCGTCGCCATCATGGGCCTGAACGCGGACATGAAGATGGACACGTCCTTGCCCGTCTCGCGTGCGGCGGCCTCGGTGAAGCCCAGCGACCCGATCTCCGGCGTGGAGAAGACGGCGGTGGGGATGAGGGCATGGGAGGCCGTCCAGTCCTTTCCGCCGAAGACGCTGTCGGCGAAGGCGTGACCCTCGCGGATGGCGACCGGCGTCAGGTTGGCGCGGTTCGTCACGTCGCCGACCGCATGGATCGAGGGCGCGGAGGTCTGCGAGGCGGCATCCACGCGGATGGCGCCGCCCTCCACCACGACGCCCGCCTTCTCCAGCCCGAGCCCGTCGATGTTGGGCCTGCGGCCGGTGGCGATCATCACCTCGTCGTAAACCTGCATATCGCCGTCGGAGAACGTCACCTGGAGCCCGGATGGCGTACGGTCGATGCGGGTGAGCGTCGCCTTGAGGCGCAGGTCGATGCCGCGATGGCGGTAGGCGTCTTGGAGACCGCCGCGGATGTCGTCGTCGAAGCCGCGCAGGATGTGCTCGCCGCGATGGGCGAGGGTGACCTTGCTGCCAAGGCCCGCGAAGATGCCGGCGAATTCCACGGCGATGTAGCCGCCGCCGACGACGAGGATGCGCGCCGGCTGGCGCTTCAGGTCGAACGCCTCGTTAGAGGTGATGGCATGCTCGATGCCCGGCACCGCGGGTTCGCGGACGGTGCTGGCGCCGGTGGCGATGAGGATGTGCCGGGCGGTGACGACGCGGCCGTCGGCGGCGATGCGCACCGCGTTCGGCCCTTCCAGCATGGCGCGGCTCCTGACGATCTCCACGCCAGAGCGGTCGAGATTGGCGACGTAGAGCCCCTCCAGGCGCGCGATCTCCTTGTCCTTGGCGGCGATGAGCGAGGGCCAGTCGAATCGGCTCTCCCCCACCTGCCAGCCGAAGCCCGCCGCGTCCTCGAACGCGTCGGGGAAGCGGCTGGCATAGACGAGGAGCTTCTTGGGCACGCAGCCGCGGATCACGCAGGTGCCGCCGACGCGGTATTCCTCCGCCAGCATGACCCGCGCGCCGTGGCCGGCCGCGATCCGCGCCGCGCGCACGCCGCCGGACCCACCGCCGATGACGAACAGGTCCACGTCGTACTGGCTCATCGCATCTCTCCCGCCCCGGAGGGCGCGCCGCTTCGGAACAGGACCGCGACGAGGCCGATGGCGGCGATCCACCAGCCCTGCCAGGCGCCGTGAGACACGTACGCGATGCTGAATATGGTGGCGTAGGCCGCCAGGCGAAGGGCCACGCCCCGCCGAGACGTGCGCCCGATCACGCCCAGCACCGCCAGGCACCCCGCCAGGGCGGCGAGCGCGCCCGCCGCGCCGAGTTCCACCCAGACCTGCAGGACGGCATTGTGGGGATGGCCCGCGCCCAGCAGCCGCGCGCGCTCCGGCGGGACCTGCCCGGCGACCGGGTGATCCGCCATAGCGCGGGTAATGTTGAAGCCGTGGCCGAGGACCGGCGCGAAGGGGATCGTCGCCCCGAAGTCGCGCCAGATCTCGATGCGGGCCCGCGTGTTGGATTCGGCATAGGCCTGATGGACGCGCTCCGGCAGCAGCCTGTCCGCCACCGCGCCGGCCACGGGCGCCAGCGCGAAGCCCGCGATCGTCGCGACCATGGCGAGGCGAACGGCGAGGCGCGGCGCGGCGAAGGCGAATGCGGCTGCCGCGGCCCCGATGGCGAGGCCGAACGTCGCCGACCCCGATTCAGACAGGCCCGCCACCGCCACGACCGTGGCGGCGAGCGCAAGGCCGAGGGCGCGGTGCCGCGGCGGGCCGCCCATGAGCGCGAGCCCGACGGGCCAGAGCAGGAGCACGCAGACCACGACGGGCCGGTTGAAGATGAACGAGTTCGGCCGCAGCCCCAGCGCATGGCGGGCGGCAAGGCCCGTGGAGAGCTCGTAGGCGATGAGGCCGAGCGCGGCGATCATGCCGGCCGCCAGCGCCGCCATCGTCCACCGGGGCAGGACGGGCGGCAGGACGAGCACCGCCGCGGCGGCCAGGGCCGCGCAGAATGTGGCCTCGCCGTATCCGGCAAAGCCCGCCCGCGCCGCCGAAAGGCCCAGCAGGGCCAGCAGGCCGGCAAAGGCCAGGGCCGCGCCGCGCCGCGCGGAGGTCCACCATGCGCGGCGCATGGGACCCGGCGCGTCCGACAGCCACGCGCTGCCCGCGCCCAGCAGCAACGCCGCGGCCAGCACGGCCGGCAGCGACCGGCTGGCCAGGGCCATGGCGAGCGGCGCCAGCGCCAGGGCGAGGCCGGCGCCCGCGGCCAGCCGCCCGGCGGCGGGCGGCGACGCGGAGACGGCGGTTGCGGAGGATGCGGACATGACAATCCAGGGCTGCGGAGCCCGGCGGCGGTGGACGACGCCGGTTGAGCCTTAATGTTGAAACGAGGGGCGCTTGTCACCTGCCATAACGCGGGACTACGGTTCCGGACAGGCGCGCTAGACGCCGGTCAACGGGAGGATCCCATGTCGCTTTTCCATCGCGCTGCCATGCGCGGACTTCTGGCCGCCGCGGTCATCGTCGGCGCCGGCTCGGCCTTCGCCCAGTCCGACCTCAAGATCATGGCGCCCGCCGCGCCCGGCGGCGGCTGGGACGGCACGGCGCGCGCGATGCAGCAGGCGCTCACCGGCGCCGGCATCGCCAAGTCCGTGCAGGTGACGAACGTGCCGGGCGCGGGCGGCATCGTCGGCCTCGCCCAGCTCATCAACCAGGGCAAGGGCGACGCCAACCAGCTCATGGTCAACGGCTTCGTCATGGTCGGCGCGATCCTGACCAACAAGGCGCCGGTCAACCTGACCCAGACCACGCCCATCGCCCGCCTGACCGAGGAGGCGCTGGCCATCGTCGTGCCGACCGACAGCGCCATCAAGGACGCCAAGGGCCTGGCCGCCGCGATCAAGGCCGACCCGGCCAAGGTGACGTGGGGCGGCGGCTCCGCCGGCGGCGTGGACCACATCGCCGCGGCCCTGTTCACGCAGGAGGCCGGCGCCGATCCCACCAAGCTGAACTACATCCCCTTCTCCGGCGGCGGCGAGGCGCTGGCGGCCATCATCGGCGGCAAGGTGACCGCGGGCGTGTCGGGCTTCAGCGAGTTCGAGGGCCAGATCAAGGCCGGCAAGCTGCGCCTCATCGGCGTGACCTCCGCCAACCGCCTGGCCAATGTCGACGGCCCGACGATCAAGGAGCAGGGCATCAACCTGGAGATCACCAACTGGCGCTCCGTCGTCGCCCCTCCAGGCCTGACGGCCGAGCAGACCAAGGCGCTCACCGACATCGTGAAGAAGATGAACGACTCGCCGCAGTGGAAGGAGCTGCTCAAGCAGCGCGGCTGGGACGCGGCCTATCTCGACGGCGAGGCGTTCGGCGCCTTCCTCAAGGCCGAGAACGAGCGGGTCAACAAGGTCCTGACCTCCGTCGGCCTGGTCAAGTGACCGGCCGGAACGCGGACTGAACCAACGGACGGGCGCCCCAGGGCGCCCGTTCCTGTCTGTGAGACGAACAGGGGAGACGGGGCATGAACACTGACGCGGGACGCAGGAGCGTCGACACCGCGACGCTGGTCATCGGCGTGCTGCTGATCGCCGGCGCGGAGACCTTGCGCCGCGACGCGGCCGCCATGAGCGGGGGCATCGCGACCTACGGCATCGGCCCGACCGCCATGACCTACGTGGTCGCGGCCGGGCTCGGTATCCTCGGGCTGGGACATCTCCTGGCCGGGGTGCGCAGCGGCGCGCAGGAGCGGGAGGGCATCGACCTCTCGGCGGTCGCCTGGATCGGCGGCGCGGTCGCCGCCCTGATCTTCGGCCTCGACCGGGCGATCGGCTTCATACCGGGCGTGACGCTGCTCTTTGCCGCGACGGCCCGGGGCTTCCGCAACGACCGGTCGCTGGCCATGTCGAACCGGCTCGCGGCCCTCGCCGCCCTGGGCTTCCTCCTGGTGCTCGGCATCCCGCTGCTCGGGGTCGCCCTGCCCATCGCCGGGCTGAAACCCGCCCTCGTCGTCGTCGGCTGGATATCCCTGGCGCTGCTGCTGGCGGGCCTGTTCTGGCCGCCGCGCACGCAGACCGGCCTCAAGGACGCGGCCATCGGCTTCGTCCTGTCGCTGATCGTCTATCTCGCCTTCACCAAGCTCCTGACGCTGTCCCTACCCCAGGGACCGCTCGAGCGGCTGCTCTGAGGGAGCCCGGCATGGATACGTTCGTCTCACTGGGACAGGGCTTCCTCGTCGCGCTGGAGCCGATGAAGCTCCTCTACGCGCTCATCGGCGTGTTCCTGGGCACGCTGGTCGGCGTCCTGCCCGGCATCGGCCCGGCGCTGACGCTGGCTTTGCTGCTGCCCGTGACCTTCAAGCTCGACCCGACGGGCTCGCTCATCATGTTCGCCGGCATCTATTACGGCGGCATGTATGGCGGCTCGACCACGTCGATCCTGATCAACACGCCGGGCGAATCCGCCTCGATGATCACGGCGCTGGAAGGCAACCGGATGGCGAAGTCCGGCCGCGGCGGGCCGGCGCTGGCCACCGCCGCCATCGGCTCCTTCGTCGCGGGCACGCTGGCGACGATCGGCCTTGCCTTCTTCGCGCCCTACCTCGTGGCGCTCGCCATCAAGTTCGGGCCGGAGGACTATTTCGCGCTGATGGTGCTGGCCTTCGTCACCGTCTCGGCGACGTTCGGCGACAGTCCGCTGCGCGGGCTGACGAGCCTGTTCGTTGGCCTGGCGCTCGGGCTGGTGGGCATCGACATCCTGTCCGGCCAGTCCCGCCTGACCTACGGCGTGCCGGAGCTCCTGGACGGGGTGGAGGTGACGACGCTCGCCGTCGGCCTGTTCGCCATCGGCGAGGCGCTCTACGTCGCCGGTCGCCGCCACGTGGCGCCGGAGGAGGTGGAGCCGGTGCGCGGCTCGCTGTGGATGACGCGGGAGGACTGGGCGCGGTCATGGAAGCCCTGGCTGCGGGGCACCGCGCTCGGCTTCCCCATCGGCGCCCTGCCCGCGGGCGGCGCCGAGATCCCGACCTTCCTGTCCTACAACATCGAGAAGAAGCTCTCGACCAAGCCCGAGGAGTTCGGCCACGGCGCCATCGAGGGCGTGGCCGGGCCGGAGGCGGCCAACAACGCCTCGGCGGCCGGCACGCTGATGCCGCTCCTGACGCTCGGCCTGCCGACATCGGCGACGGCGGCCATCCTGCTGGCGGGCTTCCAGCAATACGGCCTGAATCCCGGCCCGCTGCTCTTTGCCGAGAAGCCGGACCTGGTCTGGGGCCTGATCGCGAGCCTGTTCGTCGCCAACGTCATGCTGGTCGTCCTGAACCTGCCGCTCGTCGGGCTGTGGGTGAGGCTGCTCGCCATTCCCCAGCCCTGGCTCTATGCGGGCATCCTGGTCTTCGCGGCCATGGGCACGATGGCGGCCAACCCGTCGCCGGTGGAGCTGATGATGCTGCTCATCTTCGGCCTGCTCGGCCTGATGATGCGGCGCTACGACTATCCCATCGCACCGATGGTCGTGGGCCTGATCCTGGGCCCGATGGCGGAGGCCCAGCTCCGGCGGGCCTTGTCGATCAGCCTGGGGGACCCCGTGGCGCTGGTGCAGAGCCCGATCGCCGCCACGCTGCTGGCCATCGCGCTCGCGGCCCTGGTGGCGCCCTACCTGATGAAGGGTCTGGACCGGTTCCGGGCGACCGAGGACTGACGGGCGTCCCCTTGCGAGCGATACCCCGAAACGACAAAAGCCCGGCTTGCGCCGGGCTTTTTTCCATGAAGGCGGCTGCCCCCGACCGGGCGGCCCCTAGAGCGTATGGCCCTTCTTCTTCATCTCCTCCCGCACGCGGGCGACGATGAACTCGGACAGTTTCTGGCTCCAGGCCTGCATCTCGTTGAACATGCTGTCGAGCATGACCGGCTGGACCTCGACATAGCGCTTGCCGGCGGGCGAGCTGAAGAAGCGCGAGACCTCGCGCAGCTCCGGCTCGCTCAGCCGGGCGGCGAAGAGGCGGGCCGTGGTGTTCACCAGGTCCTCGCGCTGCTTGTCCAGCTCGGGCTTGAGCGCGGCCAGGACCTCGTCCAGGTCCTTGGCGATCTCCGGGCGGGTCGCGGCGAAGGTCTGGCGGACCTGGTCGGCGAATTGCGGCGCGATGGCATCGAACGAGCGGGAGATGCCCGAACCGATGAGGACCTCGCGGGCCGCTTCCAGATGGCTGGGGGACTGCGCGTGGCCGGGAACGGTCGCGAGCGCGAGGCCCGCCACGGCCGCGGCGGCAAGGGTGAGCGAACGGAACGGAACGCGGGTCATGATCAATCTCCGAGAATGGGCGGTGCCTATCAGACCAGGCCCCGTTCCGCGAGACCTTTGTCGGTGGCCAGGATGGCGCCGGTGGCGAGCCCGATGAACAGGCCATGCTCCATGACGCCGGGGATGCGGGCGAGCGCATCGGCCAGCCGCTCCGGGTCGGGAATCGCGCCCAGGGCGGCGTCCAGGATGTAGTGCCCGCCGTCCGTCACGTAAGGCCCGCCGTTTGCGGCGCTTCTGAGGCTCAGCGGCCCCTCGCAGCCGCAGCGCGCGATGGCGGCGGCCACCGCGCGGCGCGTCGCCTCCAGGCCGAAGGGCACGACCTCGACCGGCAGCGGGAAGCGGCCGAGCACGGCGACGTCCTTGGAGGAATCGGCGATCACGATCATGCGGGCGGATGCGGCCGCGACGATCTTCTCCCGCAGGAGCGCGCCGCCGCCGCCCTTGATCAGCCGCATCCGGCCGTCGATCTCGTCGGCGCCGTCGACCGTCAGGTCGAGCTCGGGCGTTTCGTCCAGCGTCGTCAGCGGCACGCCGAGACTTTCCGCCTGGGCGCGCGTGGCCTCGGAGGTCGGCACGCACACGACCTTCAGGCCCTCGCGCACGCGCTCGCCCAGGAGATCGACGAAATGCCTGGCGGTGGAGCCGGTGCCAAGGCCAAGACGCATGCCGTCGCTGACGAGGGCGACCGCGCGGGCGGCCGCCGCGCGCTTGAGATCGTCTGCGCTCATGGGTCACCGCCTTTTCTTGCGCGTCCGTGTCGCGGGCTCATAGCACGCGGGGGGCGGCGGGCAAGGCGAGCGGCTGTGGATACGGCCGGCGGCGCGCCGGCCCGTTCCCCGGATCGTTGCGTCCGGGCAGCTCTCGACGGTCAGTTCTTGCGGACGGTCGCGGTCGTCTCGCCTGCGCCGCCGGCCGCGGCGGCCTTCGGGGCGCCCTTCTCGGGCGGCGTGCAGACGACCTTCTCCTCGAAGACGTAGCAGACGCTCATGGCGCCGGTGCGCTGGTCGACGCGGAAGACGCCGCCCTCGCGCTCGTGGCGGGAGGCGAGGAGCGCGTATTCCGACGGCTCCTGCTTGGAGGCGCCTTCGCCCGCCGGGAAGCAGAGCGTCACGCCGATCGACCCTTCCTGCAGGCCGTACTGGCAGGCGCCCACCTCGCCGGTGACCCGGTCGATGCGGTAGACGCGGTTGAGGTCCGTCTGCGGCGCCGGCATGAACTCGAACTGGCCTGCGGTTGCGGCCGTCGCGGCGAAGACGAGGGCGATGGGCAGGAGGCGGGCAAGACGCGGCATGGCGGCGATCCGTGACGGAGCATGGTCTGACCCCCATGGGACAGCGTCATGGTTAGCAAAGGGTTAAGCGCACGCGCCCCGCGATTGACGGGACCGGCCCGGAGCGGCACAAGCGCGCCGACATCCGGAGAGATCATGTCCGCCATCCCCAGCTCCGCCGCCGGCCCCAGCTCCGCCACTGGCCCTCACGCCTTCCCAGCCCTGAGTTCGCGCGCCACGATCGTGTTCGACCTCGACGGCACGCTGGCCGAGACCGCGCCGGACATCTTTGCCGTGCTCAACCTGATCCTCCAGCGCGAGGGGCTAGAGGCCGTGCCGGCGACCAGGGCGCGCGACCTCGTCGGCGCGGGCGCCCGCGTCCTCATCGAGCGCGGCTTTGCCCTCTACGGCCGGACGCTGGACGCCGCCAAGCTGGACGCGCTCTTCGCCCTGTTCCTGGAGCTCTATGCCGACCGGATCGCGGACGAGTCGACGCTGTTTCCCGGCGTCGTCGGCGCGCTGGACACGCTGGCCCGGCGCGGCCACAGGCTGGCGGTCTGCACCAACAAGCCGGAGCGCCATGCGCGCCTGCTGCTGGAGGCGCTGGGCGTCGACGGGCGGTTCGGCGCGATCTCCGGCCGGGACACGTTCGCGCATTTCAAGCCCGATCCGCGCCATCTCACCCTCACCATCGAGGCGGCCGGCGGCGACCCGGCGGACGCGATCATGGTGGGCGACAGCCGCACCGACGTGCTGACGGCGCGGGCGGCGAAGCTGCCGGTGATCTGCGTGCCCTTCGGCTACACGGACGTGCCGGTGGAGGAGCTGTCGCCCGACATCATCATCCCGCATTTCGACGACCTTGCCGACGCGGTGGCGCGCCTCGTCGGCGCCTGACGCAGATCAAGGCAGCGCCCGCATCGCGGGTCCATCGTCCTCCGCAACTAGGAGGACACGCACATGCTGCCTGACATCAAGAGCATCCTCATCGCGCTGACCGCCGTGCGGGACGAGGCCGAGGCGGTCTCGGCCCTGCCCTACGGCCTGTCGCTGGCGGCCGCGGCGGGGGCGCATGCGAGCGTCCGCTGCGCGGCGGTCCGGATCATCCTGCCGAGCGGCTACATCTACGATGCCGGGGCCGACCTCCTGGCCGGGGAGAACGAGCGGCTGAAGGACATCGCCGCCCGCACCGCCGCCGCCGCGGAGACCCAGGCCCGGCTCGCCGGTGTCGCCGCCGACGTGCGCACGGACCTGCTGCTCTACGACGACGTGGCCCAGAGCTTCGTGGAGGCCGCGCGCTCCCGCGACCTGTCCATCGTGGATGCGGGCATCGGCCTCGCCGACATCGACCGGGGCCTCGTGGAATCGCTGATCTTCGACAGCGGCCGCCCGCTCGTCGTCGTGCCGCGCGGCAGCGACCGGTTCCGCGGCGAGCGGATCGTGGTGGCCTGGGACGGCAGCGCCCGCGCGGCGCGGGCGGTGCACGACGCCCTGCCCTTCCTCAAGGCGGCGTCGGACGTGCGGATCGTGACGATTTCGGGGGAGAAGGATCTGGCGGGCTCGGTGCCGGGCGCCGACATCGCGGCGCACCTTGCCCGTCATGGCCTCGCCGTGACGCTGGCCTCGCTGCCGGTGGGGCGGGACGGGGCCGGGGCGACCCTGCGCCAGTATGCCGAGGAGCAGAAGGCCGACATGGTGGTCATGGGCGCCTACGCCCATTCCCGGCTGTGGCAGTTCGTGCTCGGGGGCGTCACCCGCACGATGCTGGAGGACGCCCCCGTTCCGATACTGATGTCCTATTGAGGATCAGTAATAGCCGTAGGTGCGGCGGGCGCGGCCATAGGGCGCGTCCAGCGGCTCGGCGGAGGCGATCAGATCCTCGTCGGCCGGCGGCGCGTTCTGGATGACCACGACCTTCGTGCCGACGGGCACGCGGTTATAGAGGTCGATCACGTCCTGGTTGAACATGCGGATGCAGCCCGAGGACACGGCCTGGCCGATCGTGTCCGGCTCGGAGGTCCCGTGGATGCGGTAGAGCGTGTCACGGCCGTCCTTGTGCAGGTACAGGGCGCGCGGACCGAGCGGATTCTCCAGGCCGGGGGGCATGCCGCCCGCCCAGCGCGCGTTCCGCTCCGGCTCGCGGCGGATCATGTCGGCGGTGGGCGTCCAGCGCGGCCAGGGCTGCTTGCGGCCGACCTGCGCAGTGCCGGCCCAGGCAAGGCCCTCCTTGCCGACGCCGATGCCGTAGCGCAGGGCGCGGCCGTTCTCGCGCACCAGGTAGAGGAAGCGGTTGGCGGTATCGACGACGATCGTGCCCGGCTCGTGCGGCGTCCGGTAATTCACCTCCTGGCGCAGGAAGCGGGGATCGACGTCGGAAATGTCCGTGGCCGGAAGCGGATAGGTCTCGTCCGGACGCTCGGCATACATCGCGACATACATCGGGTCCGGGCCGCGCACGACCGGCACCTCCTGCACCTGGGCGGTCTGGCAGGCCGCGAGGGCGAGGGTCGCGGCGATCGCGGCGGCGACGGCGCGGAGCCGGGAGAAGGCGGGGCGGGGCAACATGGGTGAACGTCCTCGACGATAGGTCAGGTGGCGAGCGATTCGGGGGGCACGCTCCGGCGCCCCTCTTGTCCGGCCGATCAAGGCGGACAAGGTGGCAGGACCTTGGACCAATTGGTTCAGGATCATGGCAGCCCGCCCCTGTCGCCCGGACGCAACAGCAACGCGCCCGGCCCGGATTCGGAACGGCCGATCACGGAAACGTGAAACAGGGCGGAAATGGCGCTGGAGGGGTGCGAACGAGGGATGGTGGGCGCGACAGGGATTGAACCTGTGACCCCTCCCGTGTGAAGGGAGTGCTCTCCCGCTGAGCTACGCGCCCGCCTCGTCGAGACGTGGGCCGCTTCTAGGTCCCGCCGCTTGAGCCGTCAAGACGGGCCGGCGCGTGAGGCTCCGTTCCGCCATGTGCTCGGGAACACGCCGTTCCTTAAGGAATTGAGGCTAAAGAGAGGCGTCGTCGCCGTGACGACGCAATTCGGACCGGACCGCGCTTGGCGGCCGGCCCGGCGGTTTCCAGAAGGCCGGAGGGCCGCGCAGCGCGCGGTCCCGACGCGGCAGGCCGGGCAGCCCCCGTCTCGTTCACGAGACCGTGCAGGGCGTTGCGCGGCAAGCGGGCGAGGCGCTTAAAGGAAGCATGCCGGACCGAGCCTGATCGGGTCGATCCATGTCCCGTGCCAAAAGGTTGTACCGCCATGCGCCGCTTGTCCCTGGCCCTCGCCGCCTCCGCCCTGACGGCGGCCGTCGCCGCCTCGTTTCCCGCCGCCGCCTTCCAGATCGATCCGCTGACCCGCGAGCCGCTGGTGGAGCCGCAATACGGCCGCCCGCAGGCAACGCCGGTTCCGCGCCAGATCGTGGCCTATAACGGGGGCCACGCGCCGGGCACGGTCGTCGTCTCCACCTCCGAGCGCCGCCTGTACTACGTGCTGGGCGACGGGCGCGCCGTCCGCTACGGGATCGGCGTCGGCCGGCCGGGCTTCACCTGGGGCGGCGTCCAGACCGTGACCCGCAAGGCCGAGTGGCCGTCCTGGCGCCCGCCGGCGCAGATGCTGCGCCGCCGTCCGGACCTGCCGCGCTTCATGGAAGGCGGCCCCGAGAACCCGCTGGGCGCCCGCGCCATGTATCTGGGCTCGACGCTCTACCGGATCCACGGCTCCAACGAGCCGGAGACGATCGGCGAAGCCGTGTCGTCGGGCTGCATCCGCATGGTCAACGAGGACGTCATCGACCTCTACGAGCGCGTGAAGGTCGGCACCCGCGTCGTCGTCCAGCGCTGAGGCGCGCCGGCGCCGGGACCGCTCAGCGCTGTCCCGGCCGGTCGCGCGAGAGCCCGGCCGCGGCCAGGGCATCGAGATAGGACCGCCAGTGGCGGTCCTTTTCGCGTCCGAGCCCGCGCAGGTAATCCCAGGTGTAGAGCCCGGTATCGTGCCCGTCGTCAAAGGCGATGCGCACCGCGTAGGACCCGACCGGCTCCAGCCCGGCGATCGCGACGTCGATCTTGCCTCCGAGCGTGACGCGATCGGCGGCGCCGTGGCCCTTGACCTCCGCGGACGGGCTCAGCACCCGCAGCATCTCGGCGGAGAGCGCGTGCGTCTCGCCTGCGAAGGTGACGGACAGCGTCCGCCGGTCCTTCGACACCCTGATCTCCTGCGGCGCTTCCATCGCCATGGCGGCCCTTTCCGGCACGAACGCCGAAGTGATTTTTCCCGCCGCGTTCCTACGCTACACTGGCGGGCGATGCGAGAGATCACGCCCCGCACGACTGACCTCGACCCTGCCGGCGCCCTGCCGCGGCTCGTCGACCCGTTCCAGCGGGCGATCACCTATCTGCGCGTGTCTGTGACCGACCGCTGCGACTTCCGCTGCGTCTATTGCATGTCGCAGGACATGACCTTCCTGCCGAAGGCCGACCTCCTGACGCTGGAGGAACTGGACCGGCTCTGCTCCGCCTTCGTCGCCCGCGGCGTGCGCAAGCTTCGCCTCACCGGGGGCGAGCCGCTGGTGCGCCGGGACGTGATGTCGCTGGTGCGATCCCTCTCGCGCCATCTGGACAGCGGCGCGCTGGAGGAGCTGACGCTCACCACCAACGGCTCCCAGCTCGCCCGCTTCGCCGCCGAGCTGGCCGCATGCGGCGTCCGGCGCATCAACGTGTCCCTGGACACGCTCAGGCCCGACCTGTTCCGCCAGATCACCCGCTGGGGCGATCTCGCCAAGGTGCTCGAGGGCATCGCGGCGGCGCGGAATGCCGGCATCCGCATCAAGATCAACGCCGTCGCGCTCAAGGGCGTCAACGAGCACGAGCTCGCGGACATGGCGGCATGGGCGCATGGCGAGGGCATGGACATCACCTTCATCGAGGTGATGCCGCTCGGCGAGATCGAGACCCACCGGGCGGACCAGTTCCTGTCGTTGGATGAGGTGCGCGAGCGCCTGGCGGAACGGTTCACGCTGCAGCCGCTGGCCGAGCGCACGGGCGGCCCGGCGCGCTACGACCGCGTGGCGGAGACGGGCGGGCGGATCGGCTTCATCACGCCGCTCAGCCACAATTTCTGCGAAAGCTGCAACCGCGTGCGCGTGACCTGCACCGGCACGCTCTACATGTGCCTCGGGCAGGAGGATGCGGCGGACCTGCGCCGGCCGCTGCGCCAGTCGGAGGGCGACGCGGCCCTTCACGCGGCCATCGACGCGGCCATCGCCCGCAAGCCCAGGGGCCACGACTTCGTCATCGAGCGGGGCCGGGCGGCGCCGGCGGTCGGCCGGCACATGAGCGTCACCGGCGGCTGACGGCTCTGCGCGTCAGAGGTGGTAGGCGGTGCGCACCGCGCCCCAATGGCTGCCGAACACCCGCACCGGTGCGCCGATCTCCCACACGCTGTCGAAGCGGCCCGCGCCCATCTCCCGGTGATAGGACTGGACGACGAAGGGCCGTGCCGAGCGCGCGGCCGTGATGCCGGTGCGATCGTCGAAGATGCGCCGGTTGCGGCAATGGGCGACGTTCCACTCCGGATCGTCGGGCCGCTGGGGCAGGCTGGCCTCGTCGTTGTGCACCGGCAGATAGCCGTTGCGATCCACCGCCACGCAGAAGACGAGGCGCGGATCGCGGGCGCGAACCTCGCGGAAGAGGTCCGGAAGCACGCCTTCCAGGAAGGGCAGCGCGTCGGTCTCGAACTGGACCGGGTCGGTGCCGGGGATCGGGCGGTAATCCGTGCTGAACAGCGCCTCGCGGCCGATGCGGCCTTCGCGGATCGCGGTCTCGAACAGGGCGGCGATGCGCGCCGCCAGCTCCTGCGCGCGCTCGATCAGCGGGCGGTGGCGGTCGACGAGCGCAGCGACGGTCTCCTCCAGCGCGGCGCTTGCCTGCGGCGAGAGGCTCGCGAAGGCGCAGTGGATGCCCAGCGGGCTCACTGCCGCCACGCGCACGGGCAGCATGCCGATGCCGTCGATCGCCACCTCGAACCGCTCGCCCTCGCCGACCGACAGGCCCTCGGCCGGCGCCAGGAGCAGCCCCCCGCGGCCGATGTCCAGCGTGCGCGTGGCGGGCATGCCGGCCGGGCGCGCGGGCAATTCCACGGGATAGCGGTCATGGCGGCGGCGGTCGCCGAACTCTGTGTTGCGGATCACCGCGACGAAGCGGCTGGCGAGGCCGCCCGCGAGCTCCGCCGCGATCTTCGCCGCCATGGCGGCGCCCTGGCCGCGGGCGGCGGCCTCGGCGGCGGCGCGATCGGTCTCGCTGGCGCGCGCCGACACCTGGCTGACGAAACCGGACGTCTCGACGGCGCGCTTGAGCACCTCCGCGATGGAATCGGCCTGGGCGCGCACCGCGCCGTGCAGCGTGGCGAAGACCGGCCCGACCTCGCCGATCAGGGTGACGATGCTCTCCGACACCTCGATGGACGAGCCGGCGCTGGCCTTCAGCCGCGCGATGCGGCTGCGGATGTCGTCGGCAGCGGCGCTGGCGGCGACGGCGAGCGCCTTCACCTCGGCGGCGACGACGGCGAAGCCCTTGCCGGCGTGGCCCGCGCGGGCCGCCTCGATCGTGGCGTTGAGCGCCAGGAGATTGGTCTGCCGGGCGACGTTGGAAATGGTGGCGACGATGCCGTCGATCTCGTCGGTGGCGTCCTGCAGCTCCGCCATGGCGCGGCCGGTGGTCTGGGCGAGTTCGGCCGCACGGTCGATCTTCTGGCCGGCGAAGCCCAGCTCCGAGCCGATCTGGCTGGCCGTGGCCGACAATTCGTCGGTGGCAGCGGCGACCGCGTGAGCGTCGGCGGCGGCGGTGCGGCTGGCGCTGACAAGATCGGCCATGTCGGCATGGATGCGCGAGAGGGCGACCTGCAGGCCCTCGGCCTCCGCGTGGGCCTTCAGCGCGGACTGGCGCGTGCCGCCGATGGCGGCGGCGACGTCGCGCTCCAGCATGTCGATCGTTTCCGACAGGCTGTGGCGCGTCTCCAGGCCCGGCGCATCGGCCGCCGCCGACGGCGGGGCGGACGGAACCGTTTCGTCACGCTCAGGCGGCGATGGGCGCGGCCCTGCCGTCCTCGTGAGCGATGCGCGCAAGGCGAACATGCTGTCGGAATCTCCCGTTCGCGACGCACGGCAACGTGTCAGGTCTTGGTAAATGCCCGGTGAAGATGCACGCGGCGCGAGCAGATTTTGTGCATCTGTGTCGCGCGGGGGTTGTCTTGCGCGCCCATTCAGGCCGCGCGGATGTCATCGCCGAAGCGCCTGGCGATCTCGGTCATGGCGCAGGCGGCGTCGCTCACCCGGCCCGACCAGGAGAGCACGGTTTCGGCCTCGCGCGCGGCGCGTTCGATCTCCAGGCGCACCCGGTCGACCGATTCGGCCATCTCGGACGCCTGGGTGACCACGAGGCGCGCATCGTCGCCCAGGACCCGCGTGGCGGCGTGCTGGCACTCCACCGCCTCGGAGATGGTGGACGCCATGTCGAGCACGCCCGTCATGGTCGTGGCGATGGCCTCGATCTCGGCCATGGTGCGCTGGGAGGCCTGCTGGATCGCGCTGATCCGGCCGCCGATGGCGCGCGTCGCCTCGGCCGTCTGGGCGGCGAGCGCCTTCACCTCGGCGGCCACGACCGCGAAGCCCTTGCCCGCCTCGCCGGCGCGCGCGGCCTCGATGGCGGCGTTGAGCGCGAGCAGGTTTGTCTGGCCCGCGATGTCGGCGATAAGCCCGACGATGGAATCGATCTCGGCGGTGGCGGCGGCGAGCGCAGTCACCGAATCGCGGCTGCGCAGCGTCTCCTCCCGGGCCTTGCCGACGAGCGACTGGCCGAGCGCGGCCTGCCCGCCCACTTCCGCGGCCGATTGCGACAGCGCCTCGACCGCGGTGTGCGCCGAGGACAGGCCGTCCCGCGCCTGGCCCGAGGCGGCGGAGGCCTGCCGCGCGGTGGCTCCGGCCACCTCGGCGGAACGGCCCAGCACTTCGGCGCTGGAGACCAGCGAGCGCGAGGTCTCCACCAGCGTGTCGCGCAGGGCGCCGATCTCCGCCTGAAAGCCGGCGACGAAGCCCTCGATGGCCGACAGCCGCCGGAGCCGGTCCTCGTCGTCGTGGCCGGCATAGGCATCGATGGCGAAGGCGACGTCGAGGGTGAGGCCGGCGCCGAGCGCGGAGAGGAGCCGCACCATGGTGGCGCGGCTCACCCAGAAGCGGCGCGCCAGGATGCGGCCGAGCTCGTCGCGCAGGAACTGCCCGGTGCTGATCCGGCGCCGGCGGCCGAGATTGTACTGGCGCTCCCGGTCGGCGACGACGCGGCAGCTTTCCAGATACGCGTCGTCGAACCGGCCCTCCAGCAGCAGCATGTAGTGGCGCGTCTGCTCCTCGATGCCCTCCTGCCGGAAGCTCCGGTCCGGGGCGTAGCTCAGCGTCTCGTCGGCCCGCAGCTCGAAGCGCTCGATGTAAGCGCGCAGGCGGGGGACAAGGATGCGCCCGGCGGCGACGAAGTCGGCCCGCGCCCGCGGGTCGTCGAGGCCGTAGAACCGCAATCTCTTGGCCAGTTGCTGCCGGCGGACATCCGGTCCGGACATGGGCTCTTCCGCAATCGATAAAGCGACCCGCCAGCGCTAGCAAAACCGCCTTAACGATACGATAAATGCCCCGCCGGGCGGGTCTTCGCGCCAGGGCGGCAGGCAGGGAAGCAGACGTTGAGCGAACGCCACGACGTGATCGTCGCCGGGATGGGCGGCATGGGTTCGGCGGCGGCCTTCCAGCTCGCCCGGCGCGGGCTCAAGGTGCTGGGGCTGGAGCGCTTCGACATCGGCCACGCGATGGGGTCCTCCCACGGCGTCAACCGCATCATCCGGCTCGCCTATTTCGAGCATCCCGACTACGTGCCCCTGCTGCGCCGGGCCTACGAGGTCTGGCGGGAGACCGAGGCGCTCGGCGGCGAGCGGCTCCTCTTCGTCACCGGCTCGATCGATGCCGGGCCCGAGGGCAGCCGCGTCGTGGCCGGCTCGCTGGAATCGTGCCGGCACCACGGGCTGGACCATGCGGTGCTGAGCCCGGCGGAACTTGCCGCGCGCCATCCGGGATGGCGGCTCCCGGAGGGCCACATGGCGGTCTTCCAGCCGGAGGGCGGCTTCGTCGCGTCCGAGCGGGCGATCCAGGCCCATGTCACCCTCGCGCTGGCCCACGGCGCGGACATTCGCGGCCGGGAGCCGGTGGAGGCCTGGGAACCGGACGGCCGCGGCGTCGCGGTCCGGACCCCGAAAGGCGTCTACCGCGCGGACCGGCTCATCCTCGCCACGGGCGCCTGGATCGGCGACGCCGTCCCGGCGCTCGCCGGCAAGGCCGTGCCGGAGCGACAGGTGCTGGGCTGGTTCGCGCCGCGCGATCCGGCCGCGTTCGCGCCGGATCGGTTCCCGGTCGGCAACCTCCTGACGCGCCACGGGCACTTCTACGTCTTCCCGCAATGGGGCATGCCCGGCTTCAAGATCGGGCTCTACCACCATTTCCGCGAGGAGGGGCACGCCGACGCCCTCTCCCGCGAGCCGACCGCCCGCGACGAGGAAGCCCTGCGGGCGGGCATCCGCGAGGTCTTCCCCGCCGCCGACGGCCCCGTGCTGCGGCTGGCCGCGTGCCTGTTCACCAACACGCCGGACGAGCATTTCGTCGTCGACACCCTGCCGGGCCTGCCGCAGGTGACGGTCGCCTCGCCCTGCTCGGGCCACGGGTTCAAGTTCGCCAGCGTCATGGGCGAGATCCTGGCCGACATGGCGGAAGGGGCGAAGCCGCGCTTCGACCTCTCGCTTTTCCGGCTCGACCGGCCGGAGATCGCGGGGTAAGCCGTCCCGGCCCCATCCCGGAACGTCTCCGCCTTGTCCAACCACGTCCAGAACCGCCGCGGCATCATGGCGATGCTCGCCGCCATGGCCTGCTTCAGCGTCAGCGACACGCTGGTGAAGCTGGCCGCGAGCACGATGCCGGCCGGGCAGGTCATGCTGGTGCGCGGACTGTTCGCCACCGTGCTGGCGCTGGGCCTGGTCGCGGCGATGAGCGACGTGCGGCAGCTGCGGCTCGCGCTCGGGCGCGCCGTGCTGCTGCGGTCGCTGGCGGAGGCGGCGATCGCCTTCACCTTCCTCACCGCCATCGCCCGCCTTCCACTGGCGATCATCACCGCCATCTACCAGGCGACGCCGATCATCCTGGCGGTGCTGACGGTGGTGCTGCGCATCGAGACGGTGGGATGGCGGCGGTGGCTGGCCATCGCGGTCGGATTTGCGGGGGTCCTGCTGATCGTGCGCCCGACGACGGAGGGCGTGGACGCCGCGATCGTCATCGCCCTGGTCTCCGCGACGATCGTGGCGGTGCGCGACCTGATCACGCGGCGGATCACAGCGGGCGTCCCCAACGTGGTCATCACCTTCGCAACGACCGCGACCGTGACCGCGGCGGGCGGCGCCATCCTCGTGGCCGACGCCTCGCGCGCCTGGGCGCCCCTGGGCGCCTGGGACCTCGCGCTCCTGGCGGCGGCGGCGGGCGTCGTCACGGCGGGCAACCTGGCCATGGTCGCCGCATTCCGGGGCACGGACGTCTCCGTCGTGTCGCCGTTCCGCTACAGCGTGCTCGTCTGGGCCATCGGCTTCGGCTACCTCGTCTTCGGCGACCTGCCGGACATGGTCGCGGTGGCCGGCATCGCGCTCATCGTCGGCGCGGGCGCCTATACCGTCCACAGGGAAAGGCTGCGCGCCCGCCAGGCCATGCTCGAGGCGTCGGACCCGCTGGGCTGACCAAGCGCCTGCAAAATGGGCGCAACTTCGGCGTGCGGGGGGCTTGACGGAGTATCGTCTTCTGGTCCACCTCCCGGACCGCGACGTGGCGGCTAGGCGAACGCTCCAAAACCGCTACATTGCCGAAAGAGGCCCCCGACAGAGGGGCTCGGAAGTGGGAATGGCTCGATATCGTCCGTCCTGGCGGCGCCTCGTTTCCGGCGCCGGCGGAGGATCGTGGCGATATCCAGGGAGGTGCCCTTGACTGCTGAACGCAACCCGCCGGACGGGTTCGTGCTGACATTCTATGTCGGCCTCGCATTGCTGCTGACCGCGGCGGTGTTTTCCTTCACATCGGCCGGACCCGCCCTGTGGCTGGCTCTGGCCTTCGCGGTGCTGGGACTGATCGCCTTCACGCCGATCGGCCTCGTCCTGTCGCGCGGCATCGACACGATGAACACGGCCATCGGCCGATCCGTCGCGTGGCTGATCCTCATCGCGATCCTGGTCTCGGCGATCAACGCCGTGATCCGCAAGGTCTTCGACGTGTCGTCGAACTCCTGGCTGGAGCTGCAATGGGTGCTGTTCGGGGCGGTCTTCCTGCTTTGCTCGCCCTGGACGCTCATCGCCAACGAGCACATCCGGATCGACATCGTGAACTCGCTGTTCAGCCGCCGGCTGCGCAACTATGTCGAGATCGTCGGCCACGTGGTGTTCCTGCTCCCCTTCACGGTGGTGCTGCTGATCACCTCGATCCCGTTCGCCAGCCTGTCCTACCGGATCAACGAGCAATCGCTGAATGCCGGCGGCCTGCCCCAGTGGCCGGCCAAGATCCTGGTGCCGCTGGGCTTCGCCCTGCTGCTGCTGCAGGGCATTTCCGAACTCTCCAAGCGCGTGGCGATCATGCGCGGCAAGATCGAGGACACCGGACTGGGCGGCGGACATCACGAGGCGGCGGAGGCGGAAGCCAAGCGCCTGCTCGACGCGACGGCGGCCGAAGAGGCCGCCCTCGCCACCCCGCCCCGCTGACCGCCGCGACATCCGGAGACTGAAGCCCCATGGCTGCTTTCATCGCTCAGAACATGGCGCCGATCATGTTCGCGGCCCTCGTGGTCCTGCTTCTGCTGGGCTACCCGGTCGCGTTCGCGCTCGCCGCCAACGGCCTGATCTTCGCCCTTATCGGGATCGAGCTCGGCCTTTTCCGCCCGGACTTCCTCCAGGCGCTTCCCGAACGCGTCTACGGCACGATGAACAACGACGTGCTGCTGGCGATCCCGTTCTTCACCTTCATGGGGCTGATCCTCGAAAGATCGGGCATGGCCGAGGACCTGCTCGACACGATCGGCCAGCTCTTCGGCACGATCCGCGGCGGCCTCGCCTACGCGGTGATCTTCGTGGGCGCGCTGCTGGCGGCCACGACCGGCGTGGTGGCGGCCTCCGTCATCTCGATGGGCCTCATCTCCCTGCCCATCATGCTGCGCTACGGCTATGACCGGCGGCTCGCCTCCGGCGTCATCGCGGCGTCCGGAACGCTGGCCCAGATCATCCCGCCCTCGCTCGTCCTCATCGTCATGGCCGACCAGCTCGGCCGCTCGGTCGGCGACATGTACGAGGGCGCGTTCATCCCCGGCCTCGTCCTCTCGCTGCTCTATGCCAGCTGGATCTTCATCTCCTCGGTGATCAAGCCCGCTTCGGCTCCCGGCCTGCCGCCCGAGGCGGTCGGCTACAAGGAGGAGAACGGCGCGCGCGGCGTGTGGCAGCTCGGCGTGCTGGCGGTGTTCTCCGGTCTCGTCGGCTATTACGTCATGACGCAGACCAATATCCGCAACGGCGCGGACTTCGTCATCCTGACGATGTCGGTGGGCGTGGTCACCGCGTTCCTGTGCGCGGTGTTCAACCGGGTCTTCGGCCAGCGCTACCTGTTCGTGACGGCGGGCTTCGTCCTGCTGTTCATCGCCGGGTGGATCTATTTCGGCCGCACCGGCGCCACCACGCTCAAGCTCCTCTGCGAGGCGCTTGCAGCCGGTGCGCTCTACTCGCTCGTGGCAGGCCTCATCCAGCGCGTGACCGGCTTCAAGCTGATCTCGCGCATGGCCGAGCAGGTCACGTTTGTGATGGTGCCGCCGCTGGCGCTGATCTTCCTCGTGCTCGGCACGATCTTCATCGGCGTCGCCACGCCGACCGAAGGCGGCGCCATGGGCGCGGTGGGCGCGATGGCCCTGGCGGCGCTGAAGCGGTTCAGCTCCGGCGAGGCCAAGCGCTTCAACTTCGAGATCACGCGGTCGGCCATCGAGGCCACCGCGAAGCTCTCGGCGTTCGTCGTGTTCATCCTCGTGGGCGCCCGCGTGTTCTCGCTGACCTTCTATGGGGTCAACGGCCACGTTTGGGTGGAGCACCTCCTGACCTCGCTTCCGGGCGGGCAGGCGGGCTTCCTCATCGTCGTCAACGTGATGGTCTTCCTGCTGGCCTTCTTCCTCGACTTCTTCGAGCTGGCCTTCATCGTGGTGCCGCTGCTGGGTCCGGCCGCCGACAAGCTCGGCATCGACCTGATCTGGTTCGGCGTCATCCTGGCGGTGAACATGCAGACCTCGTTCATGCATCCGCCGTTCGGCTTCGCGCTGTTCTACCTGCGATCGGTGGCGCCGCGCTTCGCCTATACGGACCGCGTGACGGGCAAGCGGATGGAGCCGGTGACGACGGGCCAGATCTACTGGGGCGCCGTGCCGTTCGTGGTCATCCAGTGCATCATGGTGGCGCTCGTCATCATCTTCCCGCAGATGGTGATGCACTACAAAGGCACGGGCGTGAAAATGGACGAGCAGCAGATCAACCAGCAGCTCCAGAACCTCGCGCCGAGCCTGGACCTGCCTGGCGGGGATCTGGGTCCGCCCAAGTTCTGACGGCGGCTTCTCCCGCAGGCGACAAGCAAGAACCCCGGAGCATGCTCCGGGGTTCTTCGTTTTCCGGCCGGGCCGCGGGTCGCGCCAGACGGGCGCGGCCGCTCACTCGGCGGCGATGCGCGTCGCGGCGAGGTTGTCGAGCGACTGGACGATGTGCATGGCGAGCGCGTCCGCCAGCGCGGTCGGCTCGTAGCGGTTGCGGATCAGGCCGATCTCGCAGGCCGGCAGCGGCGGGAAGCCGTCCGAGGGGCCGAGGATGCGCATGCCCGGGCGCACCGAGCTTTCCGGCACGACGGACACGGCGAGCCCCGCCAGCACCGCGGCGCAGATCGCGGCCGCGCTGGCGCTGGAATAGGAGATGCGCGTCGGCTTGCCGAGCCGCTCCAGCGAATCGAGCGCGATGCGCCGCCAGCCGCAGCTCGGCCGGCCCAGCGCCAGCGGGATCGGCGATTCCTCGTGGACCGAGCCGCGGGACGCGGTGACCCACAGCAATTGCTCGATGCGCACGATCTCGGGCGCGCGCGCGGCGTCGCAATCGGTGATGATGGCGAGGTCCAGATCGCCCGCGGCGATGCGCTCGGCGAGGTTCTCCGTCGGCTCGCAGACGACCGTGACCTCGGCGCGGGGATTGGAGCGGGCGAACCGCGCCAGGATCTCCGGCAGGTAGCGGTCGGCATAGTCGTCCGGAACGCCGAGCCTGACGCGCCCTGTCAGCTCCGCCTCGTCGAAGGTCGCCAGGCATTCCAGGTTGAGCTTGAGGATGCGGCGGGCGAAGTCCAGCAGCCGCTGGCCATCCTCGGTCAGCTTGGACTGGCGCCCGTCGCGCTCGAAGATGGGGCGGCCGACCCGCTCCTCCAGGCGCTTCATCTGCATGGAGACCGCCGACTGCGTCTTGTGGACGATGTCGGCCGCCTTGGTGAAGGAGCCCGTGTCGGCGATGGCGGCGAAGGTGCGGAGCTGGTCGATATCGAGCAGGTGCGGCATGGCGCGTCCCTTGTCCCGGCCATGCGGAGCCCCCGCACGCATCGCCGACGTTCATCAGTTCGCGTGATCTAACATATCATATACATTCGTTTCAATGATTGATGTGAGTCTGTCATAAGGATGGTCCAGGAGATGACCGCCATGACCACGCATCAGACGCTGACCGAACGGACCCTCGCTGCGGCGCTTGCGCAGCCCCGCCTCTCGCCGCTTGGCATGATCGCCCGCGCCGTGCGCGGCATCGTCCGGGCCGTGGCGAACCGTCGTGCCGTCATGGAGCTGTCGGGCATGGACGAGCGCATGCTCAAGGATATCGGCCTCAATCGGTCCGACGTGGTGAGCGCGCTGGGCGGGGGCTGGAACCGAGACCCGTCGGCCGTACTTGTGACCCGATCCGTGGAGCGCCGCGCCGCCTTCTGGCGCAACGTCCATCGCAAGGTGAGCCAGGCGCCCGCCAAGGCGGCCGAGCCCGATCCCTGCGGCGACGGACCGATGCGCCGGGCGGCCTGACGCCGCGCGGCGCGGCCCTTCCCCGCTATTCCCCGAGACCCCTCTGAACTGGCCCGGCTTTCCTGCCGGGCCATTTTTTTATGCGCCTTTCGGCTCCTCGTCTTCGCCGGGGGACGCCGGCGCAGCTTTCTGCGGCTGGCCGAGAAAGGCATCGAGGATGGACTGCATCGCCGCCATGTTGCGGTCCTGGATGTCCCGGCCCGTCTCCAGCATCCGGCTCATGGCCGCGATCCCGAGGGCGGCGAGCTCGTCGGTGTCGGATTTCGGCTGCGGCGGCGGGGCCGGCGGCGCGCCGCCGAGCCAGCCCGCCTGCATGGCCTCGGCCATCGTGTTCCAGGGATTGGGCAGCGGCGGCGGCTTTTCGGGCTCCCGGGCAAAGCCGGGGAACGGGGTCAGAAAGCGGTCGAAATAGGCCTTCACGCCTTCCTCAGCGGCGGCCTTGGCGATGCCGCCGACCACGAGCGAGGCGATGGCCGGCAGCATGCGCTGGACCGTGTCGAAGCCGAGCCCGCTCGTCATGGCGGCCTGGGAGGCCACGCGCTGCTCCGCCTCGCGGGAGCCGAAGATGCGCTCCAGGAAGACCTGCCCCTGCCGCGCCGCGGCCTCGGGGGAGGCGAAGGCCTCGAAAAAGGCGCGGGCCTGGTCCGCGCCCAGCATCCGCGCGAAGCCCGGCACCAGCTCGGGCTCCGCCACCTGGCGCTTCAGCCCGATGGAGAAGGCTGGCAGCAGGGCGTCCACCGCCTGCTGCGTCTGCTGCGGCGTCAGCCCGTAGAACGCCGCCAGGTTGCGCATGGCCGCGCCGCCCTGGGCGGTGTCGAACAGGTCCGCGAGGTTCATCATGCGCCTTGGCTTCCGCCGGGCGCCGGAATCGGGAGCGCGCGCCCGCTACGGGGAAGCTTACGCGGGGGTTCCGCCAGCGGCAACCGGACGCGCCCGCGCCTCCAGCCGGCGGATGACGCGGAAGGAGACGATCGTCGCGGCGATGCCGAAGACGACGCCGCCGAGGGCCACCCCGGCCAGCGCGCCCGTCGGCCCCCCGGCCATGGCGCCGACGAGGGCGAAGGGCACCGTGCCCAGCGTCGCGCGCCCCCAGTTGAAGCCGGTGGAGTACAGGGCGAAGCCCAGATTGTTGAAGGCGGCATTGGCCACGAACAGCGCGCCGACGAACAGCCACATCACGCCGCTGACGATGCAGAAGAACGCCACCAGCTGCGCGGTGAGCCCTTCCACCGCGAAGAGCCCGACCACGGCCCCCCGGCCCAGGACGAGGATGAGCCACACGATCAGCACGTAGCCCGCCATGAACAGGTAGGCGTCGCGCAGGGCGCCGCGCATGCGGTCATAGCGCCCGCCGCCGAGGTTCTGCCCGAGGATGGGTCCCACCGCTCCCGACAGGGCGAACAGGCCGGCGAAGGCCACCGGCACCAGGCGGTCGATGATCGCCACCGCCGCCACCGCCTCGTCGCCGTAGCGGGCGATCACGGCGGTGACGAAGACGTTGGCGACGGGCGTCGCCACATTGGTCAGGACCGCGGGCCCGGCGATGGCCAGCGCCGGACGCGCATCGGTCAGGATGCGCGCGCCCGGCAGGGCCAGCAGGTCGTGGACGCGGACCACCGACGACAGGCCGACGGCGACGAAGACCAGCCGCGAGGCGACCGTCGCCAGCGCCGCCCCGTCCGTGCCGAGCCCGGCGCCGAAGATCAGCAGCGGATCGAGGATCGCGGTGGCGATGCCACCGGCGAGCGTCACCCACATGGCGCGGCGGGCATCGCCCACCGCCCGCAGGATGCCGGACAGGGCCATGCCCATCGCCATCAGGGCGTTGGACGGCAGCGCGATCCACAGGAAGCGGATCGTGACCGGCATCGCGTCGGCCGAGGCCCCGATGCGCGGCAGCAGCCAGGGCAGGGCCGGCAGGAGCAGCAGCGAGACCAGCGCGCCGACCAGGGCCGCCAGGGTGACGAGCGACCCCGCCAAGGCCCGCGCCTCCGCCCGGTCCCCGGCGCCGAGCGCCCGGGAGACCAGGGCGCCGACGGCGATCATCGTGCCCACATTGATGGACACGGCGAGGAACAGCACGATCGTGGCGTAGCCGACCGCCGCGGTCAGCGTCGGATCGCCCAGGCGCGAGATGTAGAACAGCGACAGGAAGTCGACGGCGAAGATCGCCATCAGCCCGACCGAGCCCGTCGCGGTCATCACCATGACGTGGCGCATGGTGGAGCCGCTGAGGAAGACGGCGCGGGATGGGGGCGCCGTCATTCGTCGCCGGCCCGGATGATCGCCTGCGTCTCGTCGGTGAGGGCCTTGGTCGTCTGCTTGGGCGTCACCAGCGGCTCGGGCTTCACGCGCGTGCCGTGCAGGAGCGTCGCGCCGCCCATCAGGCCCTGTTCGCGCTGCATGACCAGGCGCGCCACATCGCGGCGGCGGACGTCCTCGACGATGCCGCCCGCGGCGTCGTCCGGCGTGCCGAGCGCGCGAAGCGTGGCGCGGCCGAAGGCCAGGGCGGAATCGAAGGTCTCGCGCACGTGGAAGTCCACCTCACGCTCCATGAGCGCGATGGCGTGGATGCGGTCATAGGCGCGCACATGGGTGCGGGCATTGGGGAACTCGGCGTGGACGAGATCGACGATGCGGGTGGCGGTGTCCCGGTTGTCGACGCAGACGCAGATCACCTCCGCCTCCGCCGCCCCCGCAGCCCGCAGCACGTCGAGCCGGCCCCCGTCGCCGTAGAAGACGCGGAAGCCGAACCGTGCGGCGCTGCGGATCTGGTCGATGTCGTTGTCGATGACCGTGACGTCGACGCCCTGGGCGAGCAGGACCTGGTTCAGCACCTGGCCGAACCGGCCGAAGCCGACCACGAGGACGCGCCCGCCCGCGCCGTCGAAATCGGCCGCCGCCGGAGCCTCTTTCTCGTCCGCCGCCCGGCGCGAGCGGATGCGCAGGACCTGCGCGTGGACGACGCGGGCGAGGATCGGGCCGAACAGCATGGTGAGGACGGCGACCGCGGTGAGGAACTGGCTCTGCGGGCCGGACAGGATGCCGACGCCGAGGGCGAGCGGCACCAGCACGAAGGTGAACTCGCCCGCCGGGGCCAGCAGCGTGCCGATGAAGAGCGAATCGCCCCGCGGTGAGCGGGCCATGCGCGCCAGGAGTGCGGCGATGCCGACCTTGAGCGCCATGACGCCGATTGCGGCGCCGAGCAGGAGCGGCCATTGCCGCGCCACCAGCGCGAGATCGAGCGACATGCCGACGCTCATGAAGAACAGGCCGAGCAGGATGCCGCGGAACGGCTCGATATCGGCCTCCAGCTGGTGCTTGAAGTTCGATTCCGCCAGCAGGAGGCCGGCGAGAAACGCGCCCATCGCCATGGACATGCCGGCCACCTGCATGAGCAGGGCGCTGCCGAGCACGATCAGAAGTGCCGCGGCGGTCATGACCTCGCGGGCGCCGCTGGAGGCCAGCAGCCGGAAGGCGGGGTTCAGCAGGTACCGGCCGGCCAGGACGAGGACGGCCACGGCGCCGATGGCCTTGCCCGCCGCGACCACGCTCGCCCAGCCCTCGATGCCGTCCGCCACGCCGCTGAGCAGCGGGATGAGCGCCAGCGCCGGGACGACCGCCAGGTCCTGGAAGATGAGCACCGAGAAGGTGCGTTCGGCGTAGCGGGTCTGCCGGTCCTGCCATTCCTCGAGCTGCTGGAGCGCAAGCGCGGTCGCCGAGAGGCTGAGTGCGAAGCCGACGGCGACTGCCGCGTTCCATTGCAGGCCCGCCAGGGCGGCGATGCCGCCAAGGGCCACGGTGGTGACGCCCACCTGCAGCGCGCCGAGGCCGAAAATGTCCCGCCTCAGGCTGAGCAGATGCGAGATGCGCAGTTCCAGCCCGATGATGAACAGGAGCAGCACGACGCCCAGTTCGGCGATGCCCAGCACCGTCGCCGGATCGGCCACGAGCTTGAGCACGGAGGGGCCGATGACGATGCCCGCCGCGAGATAGCCGATGACCGCTCCCAGGCGCAGCCTGTGGAACAACGGCACCGCGACGACGGCCGCGACGCAGAAGACGAGGATCGTCAGCAGGTAGCTGGAATGGGAGGCGCTGTGGTCCATGGGAACCGGCTGGCGGAGGACCCGTCCTCTTTACGGCGGAAGCGCCCCGGGCGCGAGCGTCAATCGGCCGTTGCGATGTGTGCTGACGCACATGGCCGTCTCTGGCAGAAAGGGGCCGGGAGGGCCGTTTCGTCATGAATAACCCGTTCGCCCGCCTGTCGGCCTGGCTCGGCGCGCGCATCGCCGACTATCTCACCCGTCCGCTCGAAGGCTACGAGCCGGCGACGCCGCCGAACTTCGATGCGCTGGAGCGCGTGCTCCAGCCCGGCGACGTGGTGCTGGTGGAGGGCAATACGCGCGTCGCCTCGGTCATCAAGTACCTGACCCAGTCCACCTGGTCGCATTCCGCGCTCTATGTCGGGCCGATCCCCGGCACGGAGGACGCGGCCGGGGAGGCGCATGTGCTGGTGGAGGCCAATGTCGGCGAGGGCGTCGTCACCGCCCCGCTGTCGAAGTATCGCGACAGCCATGTGCGGGTCTGCCGTCCGGTGGCGATGACGCAGGCCGATCGCCGGGCGGTCGTCGCGTTCATGATCGCGCGCATCGGCTATGCCTACGACACCAAGAACGTCTTCGACCTGATGCGCTATCTGGTGCCGCTCCCCATCCCGGCGCGCTTCCGGCGGCGCATGATCGCGCTCGGCTCGGGAGAGCCGACCCGCGCGATCTGCTCGACGCTGATCGCCCAGGCCTACCAGTCGGTGCGCTATCCCATCCTGCCGCGGGTGAAGCGGCCGGACGACGACCGCAAGGTGAAGTCGGACTTCGCGCGGGCCGAGATCCTGCACATCCGGCACTACACGCTCTACACGCCGCGGGATTTCGACATCTCGCCGTATTTCGCGATCATCAAGCCGACGATCGAGACCGGTTTCGACTACAAGGCCTATGCCTGGGGCGAGGACCGGCCCGTGGCGATCGGACAGGGATAGCCATGCTCATCGTCGATGCCTTCAAGGCCTGGGGCCACGTCTTCTCGCCGCCGCTGCGGCGGATATTCTGGAAGTCGCTCGGGCTGACGATCGCCCTGCTCCTGGTGGCGTGGCTCGCCCTGGCGCGCACCGCGCAATGGCTGCTGGACGGGGTCGGCCTGCTGCAGCCCTATCCGTGGCTGGAGGCGACGGCTGTGTTCCTGGCCGGGGCCGGGCTGTTCATCGGCATCGCCTTCGTCATCCCGCCGGTGTCCGCGCTGGTGGCGGGCTTCTTCCTGGATGACGCCGCCGAGGTGGTGGAGCGCGACGGGTTCCCGCAGGACGCCCCCGGCCGGCCCCTGCCGGTCGGCCAGGCGATCCTCTACGGCGCGCGCTTCGCCGGCCTCTCGCTCCTGGTCAACCTCGTGGCGCTGAGCCTCATCTTCGTGCCGGTCGTCAACGTCGTCGCCTTCTTCGGCGCCAACGCCTATCTCCTGGGCCGGGAATATTTCGAGATGGCGGCCGGGCGCTTCCGCCCCATGGCCGAGGCCGCCGCCATGCGGCGCCGGCATCCGGGGGCGGTCCTGGCGGCGGGCATGCTGCTGGCGGGGCTGCTCGCCATCCCCTTCGCCAACCTGCTGACGCCGGTCTTCGGCATCGCGCTGATGGTACACCTGCACAAGCGGCTGTCGCTGCGCGATCCCGTTCCGCTTCCCGCATCCCCCGCGCCGGAGATCCTGCCGCCGGCCGGGCCCGGCCGGGCTTGATCGCAGCCGCCGGCGCGTTATCTCGGCGGCAAGCGGAACGGGGCGGAAGCGGCACTTCATGACATCGAACGGAGCGATTCCCAAAGCGGCGCTGGCGCTCGGCGCCGCGGGCGCGATTCCCTTCGTGGCCGGTGCGGCGGCGCTGGCGGCGGGTCTGCCGGTTCCGTTCTTCCAAGGCGAAGGCGGGCGCGAGGCGCTGGTGATCTACGCGGTCGCGATCCTGTCCTTCCTGGGCGGGGTGCGCTGGGGCATCGCCATCGGCTACGACGAGCCGGCCAAGGCGGCGCGGGATTTTTGCGTCGCGGTGGTGCCGGCCCTCGTCGGCTGGGTCGCGGCGATGCTCCCGGCCCCCACCGACCTCTGGGTGCTGGCCGCGGCGTTCCTGGCGCTGGGGCTGATGGATTACGGGCTGACCTGCCGCGAGGTCGCGCCGCTCTGGTACGGGCGGCTGCGGCTGATCCTCACCGGCGTGGTGACGCTGGCGCTCGCCGTCGCGGCAGCCGCGGGCTGACGCTCACCCGGCGCGGGCGGTATCGAACTGGCCCGACTTGCGGAAGCGCCACAGATAGGACGGGACGATGGCCTCGAAGGCCGCGGGCGTGATGCCGAGGCCCTCCAGCGTGCGGCCTTCCGTGCGGGCGGCCTCGGACACGACGTTGTCCACCTTCAGCAGTTCCACCTGATCGCGGGTGATGGACAGCTCTTTGGGCAGGAGCCCGAGCGTCAGCGTGTTCACGATCTCCATGGCCCCGGCTTGGATGCGGCCGAGCCCGAAGGGCAGGTCGATCACGGGGCGGTTGCGGCCCGTGATGCGCAGGACGGCATCGACCAGTTCCTTCAGCGTCACGATCTCGGGGCCGCCGAGCTCGTAGACCCGGCCCGCGGCGGCCGAGCCGTCGACGCCCTTCACCACCGCCTCGGCGACGTCGCCGACGAAGACGGGCTGGAGCCGCGTGGCGCCGCCGACGATCGGCAGGACGGGGAGCATCCGCGCCAGCGCGGCGAAGCGGTTGAAGAAGCCATCCTCGGGACCGAAGATCACCGACGGCCGCAGGACGACCGCGGCCACGCCCGACTCCAGGGCCGCGGCCTCGCCCTCGGCCTTGGACGTCGCATATTCGGATGCCGAATCCGGGGCCGCACCCAGGGCGGACATCTGCACCAGGCGCGAGACCCCGGCGCGGGCGGCGGCGGCGGCCACGGCCCGGGCGCCCTCGGCCTGGACGGACCGGAAGGTCTGACGGCCGTCGGGCGCCAGGATGCCGACGAGGTTCACCACCGCATCGGCGCCCGCCATGGCGGCGTCGAGCGAATGGGGGAAGCGGACATTGGCCTGAACGGCATGGATCTGGCCGACCCCGCCGAGCGGCTGGAGATGGAAGGCAAGATCAGGCCGCCGCACCGCGACGCGGACCCGGTAGCCGTGGCGGGCCAGGGCGCGCACGACGTGGCGCCCGACGAAGCCCGAGCCGCCGACCACCGTCACAAGACGCGCATCGCTCGCGTAATCGCCCGCTGCCATGATCCCGCTCCGCCGTTTCAAGGGCCGGGCACCTTTGAGGGCCCGGACCGGTGCCATAGCCAACCGGCCCGGCCCTGTACAGGGGGCAGGACGCCGCCCCGCGGCGGCGCCCCGTCAGTCCACCAGGCGGACCTTGGCGTCCTTGCAGAGGTCGAGCTGGAGCGCCTCGGTCTCGCTGTCATCCTCGAACACGGCGGCGACCGTGTAGACGCAGCCCTTCTGGCCCTTGAGAGCGACCCGCGCGGCCTTGCCGGCGGCCAGCGGCCTCGTCAGCGTGCCGACCACCTGGCCTGCGCCGTCGGCGATCTCCAAGCCCGTCATGATGACGGCCCGGCCATTGGTGACGGTGATGGCCGCAGGGGCCCGGGCGGGCTTGGCGGGAGCGGGCTTGGCCGCGGGCCGCGCGGCCGGCGCGGGCGCGGGCGCGGGCGCCGTCTGCGCGGCGGCCATGCCGGACAATCCCCCGAGCGCGCAGGTCAGGGCCAAGGCCCGCGCGGCATTCAACGCAATACGTCCCATCATGTCCTCCCGGCTTCAAGCCGCCCCCATGAGAGACCGGCAAAGGCGGCAAGATCAAGAGCAACCTGCGGCAGCCTGCCGCAGGGAGCGCCCGATGGAGGATTCACATGCGGCGGATCAGTTCCGGCTCGGGCTCGGCCGCCGATTCCGGGGCAGCCCGGACCAGGGCGGCAATGACGTCGGCGGGCTGCTCCGCCACGAGGTAGCCGACCTCGAGGCCGGGCCGGATGAAGCCTTCCTCGCGCATGTGGCCGACGAGCGCGACGAACGGCGTCCAGAAGCCGTTCGTGTCCAGGAGCAGGATCGGCTTGCGATGCTGGCCGAGCTGCGCCCAGGTGAGCTGCTCGACGAGCTCCTCCAGCGTGCCGATGCCGCCGGGCAGCGCCACGAAGGCGTCGGCGCGATCGAACATCATCTGCTTGCGGGTGTGCATGTCGGGGACGACGATGGTCTCCTGCGCCTCGTCCAGCATGATCTCCCGGTCCTTGAGGAAGGACGGGATGATGCCGGTGACGTGGCCGCCATGGGCCAGGACCGCGCGGGCAACCGTGCCCATCAGGCCGATATTGCCGCCGCCATAGACGAGCCGGATGCCGGCCTGCGCCATCAGCCGCCCGAGCTCGGCGGCCGCCTCGATATAGGCCGGCAGGCGGCCGGAGGCGGAGCCGCAATAGACGCATACGGATCGAATCTCGCTCATGCGGGCATGTGGCGGGGCGCGCGCGCCGCGGTCAAGAGCGGGGCCGCCGGAACCACGAGGCAACAGATTTCCCCAACGTCCGCTTGGCTTTGCCTCCGAAAGGCCGCAATCTCCGGCCGGACGTCGAGGGAGGAACATCAGGTGTCATCGGCCGCGGTCAGGATCGTGCTCGTCGTGCTGGCGCTGTTCGGCATCGCCGGCGGCGGGTTTTACTGGTCGACGAAGCGGCAGAATCCCGCGCCCGCGCCGCAGGCCAATGCCCCCGCAGGCCAGGCGCCAGCAGGCCAGGCGCCCGCAGGCCAGGCGCCAGTCTCGGGTCAGCCCTCCGCCGGCCAGGCCGGAGGCGCCCAGCCCGCGCCGAGCCAGGCCGCGCCGAGCCAGTCCGCTCAAGGCCAGCCGGCTTCCGGCCAGCCGGCTCCGGGCCAGACCGCCCAGGGTGCGACCGCGCCCGGCAATGTCGCGGTGCCGATGCCTCCGGACGTGCCGGCCGCCGCCGCGACCCCGCTCGATGCGGGGGCCGCCCGCCCGGCGGCGCAGGCCGTTCCCGCACCCTCGTCCGATCCTGCCTTCGACGTCGTGCGCGTGGAGCCCAACGGCGATTCCGTGATCGCGGGACGCGGCGTTCCCGGTGCGGCGGTGGAGCTGCTGCGCAACGGCGTCGTCCACGACCGGGCGACCGCCGACGCGTCGGGCCTCTTCGCCATGACGCCGCCGCCCCTGCCCCCCGGCGAGCACAGCCTCGCCTTGCGCTTCGTCGCGCCGGACGGGTCGGTGACCCAGCCCGCGCAGTCGGTGACGGTCGTGGTCGCCGCCGACCGCGCCACGCCGCCGGTCGTCGCGCTGGCGGCGCCCGGCGCGCCGACGGTCGTGGTCTCGACCCCCGATGCCGGGCGCGCCGCGCCGGCCGCCCCCGCTGCGGGTGCAACCGGGCAGGCAGCGCCCCGCGCCGCCGCGATCCGCACCGTGGAAAGCGAGGAGGGCGGCAAGCTCTTCGTCTCCGGCGTCGCGACGCCGGGCGCGAGCGTGCGCCTCTATCTCAACGACAGCTACCTCGCCTCGGCCGTGGCCGACGCGCAGGGAGCCGTCTCCTTCGCGATCCAGGGCGGCATCCGGCCCGGCGATTACCGCGTCCGGCTGGACCAGCTCGCCGGTCCGGGCGGACAGGTGGCGAACCGGGCCGAGGTGACCTACGCCGTCCCGGCCCTTCCCCAGCGCTCGGCCCTCGCGCCGGGCCAGCAGGGACAGGCCCCCGCAGCCACGCCGGCGACGGGAGCACCGGGCGCGCCCGCTCCCGGTGCAGCAGCCCCTGGCGCGGCGGCCCCGGCCCCGGGCTCGCCGGCAGGCGGCGCCGCGCCGATCCAGGCCGCCCCTGCCGCGGGCGCGCCTGTGGCCGCCGCTCCGGGCAGCCCGCCGGCCGGAGCCCCCGCCGCCGCGCCGCCCGCCGCGGGACGACCCGTCGCGTCGACGCCGGGCACGGTCGTGGTGCCGGAGGTGAAGACCACGATCGTCAGCCGGGGCGACAGTCTCTGGCGGATCAGCCAGCGCGTCTATGGCCAGGGCATCCGCTACACCGTGATCTACGGCGCCAACGACACCCAGATCCGCGATCCGGACCTCATCTATCCGGGCCAGGTCTTCGTGCTGCCGTCCGAGCGGGAACCCGCGGCGCAGCGCCCGCCGGGCTGAGCGGCGAAAGCGGGGTGCGGGACGGGCCGATTGCGCCTATATGAGGCGCCCAGTATCCGGAACGCCCTCCATGACCGACGCCAAAGCCGCCGGCCCTGCCGCAGCCCCCGGGCTCGGCGGGACCACCCGCCGCCTGCTTCCCTATCTCTGGCCCACATCCGACCGGCCGGACCTGAAGCGGCGCGTCTATTTCGCGTTTGCCCTGCTCGTCGTCGCCAAGCTCGTGACCGTGGCGATGCCGTTCACGTTCAAATGGGCGACGGACGCGCTGGTGGCCGCCACCGGCGCCACGCCCGCGGCGGCCGAGCCGGTGTCGCTGAACTGGCTCTGGGGCGCTCCGGTCCTCCTGACCGTCCTTTACGGGCTGACGCGGATTCTGATGGCGGTGCTGACCCAGCTTCGCGACGGGCTGTTCGCCAAGGTGGCGATGAACGCGGTGCGGCGGCTGGCGCTGGAGACCTTCCGGCACATGCACGCCTTGTCGCTGCGCTTCCACCTGGAGCGCAAGACGGGCGGGCTGACGCGGGTGCTGGAGCGCGGGCGCAACGGCATCGAGGAGCTGGTGCGGCTCATCGTGCTGCAGCTCGCGCCGACGATCCTGGAATTCGCGCTCGTGCTCGGCGTGCTGACCTACGAGTTCGACTGGCGCTTCGCCGCCGTCACGGCGCTGATGGTCGCCTGCTACCTGGGCTACACTTACAAGGCCACCGAATGGCGCATCGGCATCCGCCGCCGGATGAACGAGAGCGACACGGACGCCAACGCCAAGGCGGTGGACTCGCTGCTCAACTACGAGACGGTGAAATATTTCGGCTCCGAGGCCCGGGAGACCGCGCGCTATGACGGCTCGATGGCGACATACGAGCGCGCCTCCACGCAAGCCTACACCTCGCTGGCGGTTCTCAATGCCGGACAGGCGGCGATCTTCACCGCGGGGATGACGGCCGTGATGGTGATGGCCGTCAGGGACGTGCAGACCGGCGTCGCCAGCATCGGCTCCTTCGTCATGGTCAACGCCATGATGATCCAGCTCTTCATCCCGCTGAACTTCATGGGCATGCTCTACCGGGAGATCAAGCAGGCGCTCGTCGACATCGACGCCATGTTCGGCATCCTCGCCAGGAACCCGGAAGTGGCGGACAAGCCGGGCGCGGCCCCGCTCGCGGTGACGGACGGGTCGGTGACGTTCGAGGACGTGCACTTCGCCTACGTGCCGGAGCGGCCGATCCTGAAGGGCGTGTCCTTCCACGTTCCGGCGGGGCGCACGGTCGCCATCGTCGGTCCCTCGGGCGCCGGCAAGTCCACGATCTCGCGGCTGCTGTTCCGCTTCTACGAGCCGCAGGCCGGCCGCATCCTGATCGACGGGCAGGACATCACGCAGGTCCAGCAGGCGAGCCTGCGGGCCGCGATCGGCATGGTTCCGCAGGACACCGTGCTGTTCAACGACACGATCGGCTACAACATCCGCTACGGCCGCTGGGAGGCGGACGAGGCGGGCATCGGCGAGGCGGCGCGCCTTGCCCAGATCGACCGCTTCATCCGCAGCCTGCCCGAGGGCTACGAAACGCAGGTGGGCGAGCGGGGCCTGAAACTGTCCGGCGGCGAGAAGCAGCGCGTCGCCATCGCCCGCACGATCCTGAAGGGCCCGCCGATCCTCGTCCTCGACGAGGCGACCTCGGCGCTCGATTCCTTCACCGAGAAGGAGATCCAGGACGCGCTGGACCGGGTGTCGCGTGACCGAACGACGCTGGTCATCGCCCACCGGCTGTCGACGATCGTCAATGCCGACGAGATCCTCGTGCTCGACAAGGGCGTCGTCGCCGAGCGCGGCACCCATGGCGACCTGCTCGCCCGCGGCGGCATCTATGCCGCCCTGTGGAACCGCCAGCGCCAGGCGCAGGAGGCGAGAGAAAAGCTCAAGGAAGCGGAGGCCGACGAGGCGCTGCGGGTGGAGCGGGGCGCGATCAGCGCCTGAGGCGGCACCGCGTGGAATGCCCCGGCAGTTGACCTTCCACGCCCGCCCTGTCATGCCCCCGCCGCAATATCACGGTTGATCGCGGCAGGCCGCCCCGCCCGCCCGCGCCACTTGAAGAGACCAGAGCCGATGTCCGTTGCCGATTCCGTCCGCCGCCTGATGGTCCCCATCCACAAGGAGGGCTATCCCTTCATCGCCATCGGCGCGGTGGCCAGCCTCATCCTGGGGCATCTGTGGACGCCGTTCGGCTGGGTGGGCGCGCTCATCACGGCCTGGATCATCTTCTTCTTCCGCGACCCGCCGCGGGTCACGCCGGTGAAGGAGGGGCTGGTGGTCTCCCCCGCCGACGGGCGCGTGTCGTCCATCGTCACCGCCGTGCCGCCGGCGGAGCTGGCGCTCGGCGACGAGCCGATGACGCGCATCTCCGTGTTCATGAACGTGTTCGACTGCCACGTGAACCGCAGCCCGGTCGCGGGCCGGCTCGTGCGCATGGTCTATACGCCGGGCCTGTTCCTCAACGCCGAGCTCGACAAGGCCTCCGAGGACAACGAGCGCAACGCGCTGGTGATCGAGAGCGCCGGCCGCGAGATAGGCGTGGTGCAGATCGCGGGCCTCGTCGCCCGCCGGATCGTGCCCTTCGTCAAGGTCGGCGACGCGCTGGCCGCCGGCGAGCGCTTCGGCCTGATCCGCTTCGGCTCGCGCGTGGACGTCTACGTACCGACGACGGCCACGGTCCTGGTCGGCCTCGACCAGACGTCCGTCTCGGGCGAGACGGTGCTGGCGGACCTCGCGACCTCGGAGCCGCAGCGCCTGTTCAAGGTGGGCTGAGGCCTCCGGTTCCTCGCCGTCATGGTCGGGATTGTCCCGGCCATCCGCGCCTGTCCGTCACCGTCATGAAGGCGTGGATGCTCGGCGCAGGGCCGAGCATGACGAGTTAGCGGGACCGCGCCGTGCCCGACGCCCTGCCCTCCTGGATCCCCTTCCCGGCGCGTTCCGCGCCGCCGGGGATGACAGGGCAGCACGACGCCCTCACGCCGCCGCGCCGGACCGGATCAGCTTGTAGACGATGGAATCGCTGAGCGCCTCGAAGGAGGCGTCGATGATGTTGGCCGAGACGCCGACGGTCACCCAGCGCTCGCCGGTGGCATCGCCGGACTCGATGAGCACGCGGGTCACCGCGTCGGAGCCGCCCTGGAAGATGCGGACCTTGTAGTCCAGCAGCTCGATGTCCTCGATGAAGCGCTGGTAGCGGCCGAGGTCCTTGCGCAAGGCGAGGTCGAGCGCGTTGACCGGGCCGTTGCCCTCCGCCGCGGAGATGAGCGTCTCCTCCCCGACCTTCACCTTCACGGTCGCCTCGGCGAAGGTGGCGAGCTGGCCGAGCGCGTTGTAGCGGCGCTCCACGTTCACCTTGAAGCGCTCCACCTGGAAGAAGGTCGGCACCTCGCCCATGACGCGCTTGGCGAGCAGGAAGAAGGACGCGTCGGCGCCCTCGTAGGCATAGCCCTGGCCTTCCTTGGTCTTCACCTCGGCGAGCAGGCGGTCGAGACGGCGATCGCTCTTGTCCAGGACGATGCCGACGCGCTCCAGCTCGGCGACGAGATTGGACTTGCCGGCCTGGACCGAGACCAGGACCTGCCGGGCGTTGCCGACGCTGTCCGGCGCCACGTGCTCGTAGGTGCGCGGGTCCTTCAGCACGGCGGAGGCGTGGATGCCCGCCTTGGTGGCGAAGGCGGACGCGCCGACGAAGGGCGCGTGGCGGGACGGGGAGCGGTTCAGCACCTCGTCCAGCGCGCGGGACGTGTGGGTGAGGCTGGCGAGCTGGCTTTCGCCGACGCCGAGGCTGAATCGCTCGCGATAGGCGTCCTTCAGCGCGAGCGTGCCGATCAGCGTGACGAGGTTGGCGTTGCCGCAGCGCTCGCCAAGGCCGTTGAGCGTGCCCTGGATCTGGCGGGCGCCGGCCTCCACGGCGGCGAGCGAATTGGCGACGGCGCAGCCGCAATCGTCGTGGGCGTGGATGCCCAGGTGATCGCCGGGCACGACCTTGGCGACCTCGGCGACGATGGCCGACACCTCGTGGGGCAGCGTGCCGCCATTGGTGTCGCACAGGACGACCCAGCGGGCGCCGGCCTCGTAGGCGGTCCTGGCGCAGGACAGCGCATAGTCGGGATTGGCCTTGTAGCCGTCGAAGAAGTGCTCGCAGTCGAGCATGACCTCGCGCCCGGCGGCGACCGCCGCCTTCACGCTGTCGGCGATGCCTTCCAGGTTCTCCTCGAGCGAGATCTCCAGCGCCACGTGCACATGGTAGTCCCAGGCCTTGGCGACGAAGACGATCGTGTCGGCCGCGCTGTCCAGCAGTGCCGCGACGCCGGGATCGTTGGCGGCGGAGCGGCCGGCGCGCTTGGTCATGCCGAAGGCGGCGAACTTCGCCGACTTCGTGCGCTTCTCGGCGAAGAAGGCGGTGTCCACCGGGTTCGCGCCGGGATAGCCGCCCTCGACATAGTCGAGCCCGAGGCGGTCGAGCATGCCGGCGACGAGCTTCTTGTCCTCCAGCGAAAAATCGACGCCCGTCGTCTGCGCCCCGTCGCGCAGCGTGGTGTCGAACAGGTGGACCCGGGCGCGGGCGTCGGCGGGGCTCATTGCAGCACCGCGTCCGGCGGCGCCGAGAGCTGCTTCTCGCAGGTCGTGTTGCCGAGCCATTCGCCCTCCCGGGGGATCGTGTTGCGGCGGAGCGCGATCCAGCCGCGCTTCTCGAAGAGCGGCAGGCCGGTGTCGGAAATGTCCACGGTGAGCTTGTCGATGCCCCGCGCGGCGGCCAGGCGCTCCACCGCGTCCACGAGCATGTGGCCGATGCCCTGCCGGGCGACGGCGGGATGCACGTAGAGCATCTCGATATGGCTGTTGTCCTTCACCGACACGAAGGCGACGGGCAGGCCGGCTACGGTGGCGACCAGCGTCAGCATGCCGGACAGGCGCGCGACGAAGGCGTCCTCGTCGTCCGCCGCAGCGGCCCAGGCCTCGCGCTGCTCGGGCGTGTAGTCCTCGCCGGTCAGGTCCTCGATGCTCTCGCGGAAGATCTCGACCAGCCGCTCGCCGTCGGCCGGCAGCATGGGACGAAGCGCGGGCTGATGGGTCTGCGTGGTCATGAGGGCCTCCGATGGAGCGTTCGGCCTGCAACGATGTCATCCCCGGCGAGCGAAGCGAGGGAAGGGGATCCGGCGTATGCGTGATCCAGAGCGCCAGGCCCGGCATCGTCCTGGATCCCCTTCCCCTGCGCGGCTGCGCCGCTCCGGCCGGGGATGACAGGGGCGGCGGCTGCGCCGCTCCGGCCGGGGATGACAGGGGCGGACAAGCGCGCGGCATGCTTTACGCGCGCCGCCCCCTCCCCCCGCACAGCGGCGGGGAGGGTGAGGGTGGGGGGCGGTTCGACCGGGTGCAGACCCATCCGGCGGCGACCGGCCCCACGCCCGGCGCCCCCCACCCCTGGCCCCTCCCCGCCGCTTCGCGGGAGGAGGGGGAGGCGATCGGCGACCGTCATCGCTTGACCTCCCAGGTGGTGACGGGCTCGCCCGTCGATGGGTCCTTGCCGTCCTTGAGCTGCACGCCCATGGCGGCGAGCTCGTCGCGGATGCGGTCGGACGTGGCGAAATCCTTCGCGTGGCGGGCGGCGAGGCGGGCGTCGATGAGAGTTTTAACGTTTGCCGCAAACAGGGACGGCACAGCGCCGTCCTCTTTCGCGCCGACGTTGATCCCGAGCAGCGCAAGTGCCGCATGGAGGGAGTTCGCAGCCGCCGCTTGATTGCTGATCGCCTCGGCTTCGTGCGCAGGCGGCGCGTTGACCACACCATTCGCCCTACGCGCAATCGCATCGATCTCTGCCAAGGCAGCCGGCGTGTTCAGATCATCTCGAAGCCGGCCGATCACCGATTCAGGAGGAGGCGCGTCCGTGGTCGTTCTCCACTTTTCGAGCAAGACCCTGAAACGGTGCAGCTTTTTCTCCGCCTCCTCCAGCGCCTTCACGGTCCAATCGATCGGCTGGCGGTAGTGCGTCTTGAGCATGGCCAGGCGCAGGACCTCGCCCGGCCATGTACGGCCGCCGAATTTCGTCGTCTCCAGCAGTTCGTGGATGGTGATGAAGTTACCCAGCGACTTGGACATCTTCTCGCCTTCCACCTGCAGGAAGCCGTTATGCATCCAGACGTTGGCCATGCGCTCGCTGCCGAAGGCGCAGCAGCTCTGGGCGATCTCGTTCTCGTGGTGCGGGAAGACGAGATCGATGCCGCCGCCATGGATGTCGAAGACGTTCTTCGCCGGGTCCTCGCAGGCGAGGCCGCCGCCGAAGGGCTCCAGCAGCTTGGCCATCGACATGGCCGAGCATTCGATATGCCAGCCGGGGCGGCCGGGCGGGACGATGCCGCAGGGCGAGGGCCAGCCGGGCTGACCGTCCGTGGAGGGCTTCCACAGCACGAAATCCATGGCATCGCGCTTGTAGGGCGCGACGTCCACGCGGGCGCCCGCCAGCATCTCGTCCAGCGAGCGGCGCGCCAGCGAGCCGTATTTCGGCCGGCCCTGCCGGGCCTCCATGGCGGAGGGCGAGAACAGGACGTGGTCCTGCGCCACATAGGCGACGCCGCGTTCCACCAGCCGCTCGATGATGGCGCGCATGCCGGCCAGATGCTCGGTGGCGCGGGGCTGGTGGTCCGGCTCCAGGCAGCCAACAGCGACGACGTCGGCCTTGTACTGGGCTTCGGTGGCGGCGGTGACCTTGCCGATGGCCTCGTTCAAGGGCATGCCGGGATAGTCCCGCGCGGCACGTGCGTTGATATTGTCGTCCACGTCCGTGATGTTACGGGCATAGACGACATGGTCCGCGCCGTAGATGTGGCGCAGCAGCCGGTACAGCACGTCGAAGACGATGGCCGGCCTGGCATTGCCGATATGGGCGTAGTCATAGACCGTCGGTCCGCAGACATACATCCGCACATGACGCGGGTCGGCCGGCACGAAGGTCTCCTTCGTGCGCGTCAGCGTGTTGTAGAGCCTCAGTTCCGGCTCGTTCATGCGGATTCCCCTGCCTGCCGGCCGGGAGGGTCGATCCGATCTTAGGGGATCAAGAGCAGACGCTTCCAGCCAGCGGGTTCGCTAGCGGATAATGATGCAGAAAAAGCAAATGCAGGTCTGCGCGGGCGTCATGGCTCAACCCATTGCCTTCCCCCGCCCGATCCGTCAAGAGAGCGGCCGCGCCGTGTGCGGTGCAGCACAGCGCTCCGGCGTTGGAACATTCAATCTTTCTTCACGGTTGATCGGGACATTCTGGGTTCGGTCCAGAATCGGATCAACGCTTTGTTAAGGCTGGAGCTGAAGGCCATGCGCCGCGCCGTCGCTATCCTGGGTTTCGTCGCCGTTGCGGCGGCCGCCGTCCCCTTCGTCGCCGTGAACGCCACGCCGACCGCCGCGCGGGCCGAAGGGCCTGCCGTGGTGATGATCCCCGCCTCCGACGGCTACGGCCTCAACGAGTGCCTGACCACCGGCGCCGCCTGCGGCAAGGTGGTGGCGGATGCGTGGTGCCAGGCCCATGGCTACGGCCCCGCCCTCCAGTTCGGCGTGATGCGCCCGGAGGAGGTCACCGGCACGGTCGTCTCCACCGTCGCCGCGCGCACCGAGGCCGCCCAGCCGGTCGCCGTCACCTGCCAGAATTGACCTCCGCGGCGCGGTCATCGCGCCAGCCGGAACGAAAAAGCCGCCGGACGCCCCGGCGGCTTTTGTCGTTGCTACGGCCTTGTCCGCCCTCGCGGCTCGTTTGGCCGGCCGGTCAGCCCCTGACCCAGTCGGCGCATTTCTCCACGGCCGCGTCGCCCCAGGGCGCGATGGGCACGGTGGAGGTGGAGTTCTTGGGGCTGCCCTCGATGAGCCGGTCGGAATAGACCATGTAGACCAGCGTGTTGCGCTTGGCGTCGCAGCCGCGGACGATCTGCATGCGCTTGAAGATGAGCGAGCGGCGCTCGCTGAACACAACCTCGCCCTGCTCGAACTTCTCCTTGAAGCGGATCGGCCCGACCTGGCGGCAGGCGAGCGAGATGTCGGAGACCTCCTCCGCGACGCCGAACATGCCCTTCACGCCGCCCCGCTCGGGCAGCGTGTAGTGGCAGGCGACGCCCTCCACCTGCGGATCGTCGATGCCGTAGACGGCGAGCTTGTCGTCGGGCGTGAGGAATTTCCACACGGTCGACTTCTTGAAGATGACGTCCGGGCCGTCGGCCAAGGCCGGTCCGCCGGCGAGCGAGAGCCCGGCCAGGACGAGGGCGGCGAGACGGACGGCGTTCGACTTCACGGACATGGGGCGGGGCTCCTTGACGCCCCGGCATATGGTCATCCGGCGGCGGCGGGAAAAGGGGAATGGCAGACGCAGGCGATCTTGTTGCCGTCCGGGTCCCGCGCATAGGCGCCGTAGAAGTCCGGATGGTAATGCGGCCGCAGCCCGGGCGCGCCGAGATCGGGCGCGCCGCGCGCCAGGGCCGCGGCATGGAACGCATCCACCGCCGCCCGGTTCCCGGCCTCGAAGGCGACCGTGACGCCGTTGCCGACGCTGGCGGCCAGCCCGTCCACCGGGCGCATGACGTAGAATTGCGGCGTGCGCGTCGGCTCGATGCAATAGCCCACCATGCCGTGGTCAAGGTCCGTCTCGTGGCGGACATAGCCGAGCGGCAGGAGCAGGGCGTCGTAGAAGGCGATGGCGCGGGGCAGGTCGGCGCTGCCGACGGTCACGTGGCTGAGCATGGCGGATCTCCGTTTCGCTTGGCGCGGAGACTGCCCCGGCCCGCCAGACCGCGATTGCGAAAGTGTGTGGCCGGCCTGCGCTTGCCAGGGCGGAGTCCACACTTTAACCACCTTCGGGTCCGATGGAGTGCGGATGTCCGGACCGCGATTCCGGCGGCGTGACGACGGTGAGCGCATGATCCTCTTCCCCAAGCGCGTGGCGGCCATCGCCGTGGCGCTGACCTCGCTGGCAGGCGCGGCCCTTGCGCAGTCCCCGGTCTGCGACCGCTACCGCGCCGAGCTGGCCTCGCTCTCCCAGGTCGATACGGGCCGCTCGCGGGAATACGAGGCGGCCGCCCAGCGCCAGCAGGCGGAACTCGCCCGCACCGCGGCCTATGCGCGCCAGCTGGGCTGCGACCGCCAGCAATTCCTGTTCTTCGGCGACGCGCCTCCCCCCGAATGCGGCCCGCTGCGCCAGCGCATGGGCCAGATGCAGGCCAATCTGCGCCAGCTGATGGCGCAGGCCGATGGCGGCGTCGAGCAGCGCCGCCGTTTCCTGCTCGCGGCCATCAACCAGAATTGCGGCCCCGGCGGCGTGCAGCAGGCCCGGCCGCGCGGCTTCTTCGAGCAGCTCTTCGGCGGCGGCCAGCAGGAGGTGCGCCAGCCCCCCGGCGGCTACCCGGTCGACGCCAGCGGCCAGCCCGTGCCCTTCGGCGAGCAGCCGCTGGACGAGGCGCGGCTCGGCGGCGGCAAGACGGTCTGCGTGCGCGCCTGCGACGGTTTCTTCTTCCCGCTCGCGGTCTCGCCGGGCGGCCGCTCGGGCGCCAACGAGATGTGCCAGGCCCTGTGCCCCGGCGCCGAGACGGAAGCCTTCTCCATGGGCGAGGAGATCAAGACGGCGGTGTCGCTGCGCGGCACGCCCTACGTGAACCTGCCCAACGCCCTGAAATACACCCGCAGCTACGACGCCTCGTGCTCCTGCAAGCGCGAGGGCGAGAGCTGGGCCCAGGCGCTGCGCAATGCCGAAGCGCTGATGGACAAGCGCAAGACCGATATCTACGTGACCGAGGCCAAGGCCGAGGAATTGTCGCGCGCCCAGCCGGCCAAGCCCGATCCGAAGCGCCCGGCCCCGCGCAATGCGCGCGAGCAGGCCCAGCAGCAGGTGGAGGCCGCGGCCGCGGCGGAGGCGGCCTCGGGCGCGCAGGCGCCGACCGCCGGCACCGATTCCTCGGGCATCGGCCCGCGCACGATCGGCGAGACGCGGACCGTGACGCTCGAGGAGGGCCAGCGCCGCGAGGTGCAGCGTCCCGACGGCAGCAAGGCGACGGTGCGCGTCATCGGCTCCGGTCAGGCGCCGGCCATGGGCCCCGCGCCGCAATAGACCCCTTTTCTCAGGCGCGCTCGCCCGAGAGACGCCGCAGGGCCCGCTCGCGCCCGATGAGCGGCAGCAGCGCCGCGAGTTCAGGGCCATGGTCGCGCCCGGTCAGCGCCAGCCTGAGCGGCATGAACAGGGCGCGACCCGCGCGTCCCGTCGCAGCCTTCACCGCTCCGGTCCAGGTCTTCCACGTCGTCTCGCCAAAGGCACCGGACGGCAGCAGGTCCCGCGCGGCGGCGATGAAGGCTTGGTCCTCAACGACCGGGTCGACGGGGCCGGTGACGACCGGCGCCCAGACGGCTGCGTCGGCCATGACGTCGAGGTTCCCGCGCACCGCCGCCCAGAAGGGCTCGCCGAGATCGCAGCCGAGGGCGGCAAGGCGCGGCGCCGCCTGCGCATAGGGCATGGCGTGGAGCAGTTTCGCGTTGAGGGCGCGCAGCTCCGCCTCGTCGAACCGGGCCGGCGCGCGCGAGATGTGCGTGAGGTCGAGGATCGCGCCGAGGGCCTCCAGGCTGTCCACGGGGCGGACGGCCTCGGCCGAGCCGACGAGCACGGCGAGCGCGGCGACCGCCATCGGCTCCAGCCCGCTCTCCCGCAGGCCGCGCAGGGAGAGGTGCCCCATGCGCTTGGACAGGCCCTCGCCGGTGGCGGTGGTGAGGAGGTTGTGGTGGCCGAAGGCCGGCACGGCGGCGTCCAGCGCCCGCAGGATCTGGATCTGCACGGCGGTGTTGGTGACGTGATCCTCGCCGCGCACGACGTGGGTGATGCCCTCGCGGGCATCGTCCACCACGGAGGGCAGCGTATAGAGATACGAGCCGTCCTCGCGCACCAGGACCGGGTCCGACAGCGAGCCGCAATCGACCTGCGAAGCCCCGCGCACCAGGTCGTCCCACGCCACGATGCCGGGCTCGAGCCGGAAGCGCCAGTGCGGACGCCGTCCCTCCGCCTCCAGCCGGGCGCGCTCGTCCGGACCAAGCGCGAGGGCAGCGCGGTCGTAGACGGGCGGCAGGCCGCGGGCCAGCTGGCGCTTGCGGCGGCGGTCGAGCTCGTCGGGCGTCTCGTAACAGGGATAGAGCCGGCCCGCTGCCTTCAGCCGCTCGGCCGCCTCGTCGTAGATCGCCAGCCGGTCCGACTGCCGGATCACCCGGTCGGGAGCGATGCCGAGCCAGGCGAGGTCGGCGACGATGGCGTCGGCGAATTCGGGCCGCGAGCGTTCTTGATCGGTGTCATCGAGCCGCAGCAGGAACGTGCCACCATCCCGGCGGGCGATGAGCCAGTTGATGAGCGCCGTGCGCGCATTGCCGATATGGAGGAGCCCGGTGGGCGACGGCGCGAAGCGGACGGCGGGAGCGGAGGTGACAGCCATGCCGCTCTATGGCCACATCGCTGGCGAAAACTCAAACGTCCGGGGCTGCGCGACAGCGCGCGACTGACCTCGGACGCTGCCGGTATTTTGCGTTGCAACATCAAATGTGGTTCTATTTCGCAAATGCAGCATGACGCCGAGCGGCGTCCCGACAAGGAGCGTGACGATGACGGCCTCCGGTCCCCCGAACAGTCCTTTCGCTGCCTTCCTGGCCGTACCGCAGGCACTGGCCAAGGCCCAGGTTGAGTTCGCCGCCCAGGCCGCCCAGGCTTGGTTCCGCCTCTGGACGCCCGGCGGCCCGGCGCCGAGCCCTGCGGCCATCGCCGAGGCGATCGTCGAGGCCGAGCAGCAGATGGCTCAGGCGCTGCATCTCCCCGAGGCGCCCGATCCCGCGAGCGAGGCCTTCCCGAAGCCGCCTGCTCCGCAGCAGCCCAGCCCTGCCCCCGCCGCGACGCCGACGTCGCCGAAAAAGGTGGCGCCGAGCCGCCCCGCCGCTGCCGCCAGGCCCAAGGCGTCGTCGAGCGCGGCGCGCGTCGCCGCGCCTGTGCCGGTGATGCCGGCCCCGAAGCCTGCAGAGGCCAAGACACCATCGATCGCGACACCGCCGGCCAAGGCACCGGCCGAAAGGGCCAAGGCAGCCAGGCCGTCGACAGCCAAGGCTCCTGCAACCAAGGCTGCTGCAGCCAAAGTCCCTTCAGCCAAATCACCGGACGCGAAACCGGCGCCCAGGCCCGCGCCGGCCGTGACCCTCGTGCCCGAGGCGGCGCTCGCCTTCGACGACGCCTTCGTCACCCCGCGCATGCCGCCGCTGCTGGACGCCCCCGAGGGCAAGGCCGACGATTTTTCTGCGATCAAGGGGATCGGGCCCAAGCTCTCGCGCCTGCTCAACGAGCTCGGCGTGCACCATTACCGGCAGATCGCCCTGTGGACGCCGGAGGAGATCGCCTGGATCAACGACAAGCTCGACTTCAAGGGGCGCGTGCAGCGGGAGAAGTGGGTGCAGCAGGCCCGCGCGCTGGCGGGGCTCGGCTGACGGCCCCGAGCCGGTTTCGGGAACGATCGGGACGGCCGGCGGGTTGATCGGGGATGAACGCGCGGGATCCGTCCCACGCGTCGCCAACCCCGTTCAGCGCCCGTTCACCCCCCGCCCCCGACCATGGGCGAGGACTGGGGGGCGCCTCACAGGAGGTGCCTGATGTTCCAACGTCCCATCTTCGTCGCGATCGCCGTCGCGACCGGCCTGACCGCCGGCCACGCGCTCGCCCAATCCCCACCCGCCGAGCAGCGCCTCGCCCTCGTCATCGGCCAGCAGGCCTATCGCAGCGGCGAGGTCGCCACCGCGCTCAACGATGCCGGGCTCATCGCCGACACGCTGAAGAGCGCCGGGTTCGCCGTCACCGAAGCCGGGGACCTGAACCAGGACGACCTGCGCCGCGCGATCCGCACTTTCGCGGACGACGTGCGCAAGGCGGGCAAGGAGGCGGTTTCCGTCGTCTACTTCGCAGGCATCGGCCTGCAGCTCGAAGGCGAGAACTACCTGCTTCCGGTGGATGCACGGGTCGACAGCGAGGCCGACATCCCGCTGGAAGGCTTCCGGGTGAACGACCTCCTGCGGGCGCTGTCTGCCACGCAGGCCAAGCTCAACGTCACCATCGTCGATGCGACGCCGAGCCCGGCCCCGACGCTCGGCCGCGTGGAACTGGCGGGCGGCCTTGCCATGGCGGACGCGCCCGAGCGCTCCCTCGTCGCCTTCGCCGCCGCGCCGAACACGCTGTCCGCCGAGGTGCGCGGCGTCTACGGCGAATACGCCATCGCGCTCGCCGAGATGATGCGCCGGCCCGGCCTGCCGCTCGAGGAGCTGTTCGGCGACGTGCGCGTGCGGGTCCACGACGTGACCGAGGGCGCACAGCTGCCGTGGCACGACGCGGACCTGAAGGGCGTGCGGTTCGCCTTCTTCGGCCAGCCGAAGGCGGCAGCGCCGGTGGCGACGGGCACGGCCCCGCCGCGGCCGAAACTGCGCGGACTGCCGGTGGAGGAAGCCTATTACCGGGCGATCGAAGCCGACGATATAGAGGTCTACCAGGAATTCGTGGAGCTCTATCCGCGCGAGCCGCTGAGCGAGCGCGTCGTCGTCATCCTCGCCAACCGGCGCGAGACGGTGGTCTGGCGCGAAAGCGTCAGGCTCAACAGCCGCGAGGCCTACTGGACCTATGTGCGGCTTTATCCCAGTGGGCCGCACGCGGTCGACGCCCGCCGGCGCCTGGCGCGGCTCAACGCGCCGGCCCGCCCGCCCGAGCGGTTCCGCGTGGTCGAGTTCGAGCGCCTGCCCCGCCCGCTGCCGGTCGTCGAGCGCTACGAGTTCCGCGACAGCCGGGTCGTCCGCTTTGAGGGTCCGCGCGTGCCGCGGGTGAAGGACGATATCCTGCCGCCGGCGCCGCGCGCCTTCAGGGATCTGCGCGAGGCCGACGGCCGCGCCGGGCGCGATGCCCGGGGCGCGCGGGATGGCGGCGAGCGCAGCGGCGGACGGGCCCTGCCCTCCCCGGCCGTGGCGCTGCCCGCGCCCGAGGCCGCGCCCGCGCAGCCCGGCAGCGTGCGCTCGTTCGAGGCGACCGGCGCCGACCGGCGAGCGCCCGCTTCCGCCCCCGCGGCAGGAGCACCGCCAGCCGCGCCGCAGGCCGCGCCGCCTTCGAGCGCCGAGCCGCGCCAGCCGGAGCGGACCGGGCCCAGCGAGGCCGCTCCCGCGCAGCCGGCTCCGGGCCGGACCGAGCCCGACCAGCGGCGCGCCGCGCCGGACGGAGAGCGCAATGCACCCGCGCAGCGCGCGCCCGCGACGGCCGCACCCGCACGCGATGCCCCCACGCCTCCGGCTTCCGCCGAGCGCCCGGCTCCCGCCCAGGCTCCGGCCCGGGCCGAGCGGCCCGAGCGGCCGGATGGACCGCGGCAGGCACGGCCGGACCGGCCGGAGCGCGCGCCCGAGAACGCCCGGCGCGAGCGAAGCGACGAGGATGGCGAGCGGCCGACTGCCACGACGCCTCCCGCCCGGTTGCGCGACGCGCCGGCCGAGCGGCCCGGACGGGGACCGGCCGAACCTTCGGCGGAACCGCGCGAGCGGCCCCAGGCCCGCACGCCCGCAGGCGAGGCCGACGCACCCGCAAGGCCGGCCCGGCCGCAGGCCGTGCCCGATGCTCCGCGCCAGGCGCCGCAGGCGGCCCCGGCCGAGCCCCCGGCTCCGCGCCGGCCCGCGGCGGAGGCCGTGGAGCGTCCCGAGCCTCCGGCGCGTGCGGCGCCCGGACCGAGGCCAGACGCCGGTCCCGGCGGCGGCGACGGCGCGAGGGGCCCGCGCGGCGACGGACCGGGTCGCGGCGACGGTCCCGGCCGGCGTCCCGGCGCGGACTAAGGGACCGAGACGCGGCAGAGCCCGGACCGGGACGAACAATAAGAAAGGCCTCCCTGCGGGGAGGCCTTTTTGGCGTGGAAAGCAGTGCGCGCGTTGTATCGCCGGCCCGCGCCTCAGCGCTCCAGCCGGGCGATGAGGCTCGACGTGTCCCAGCGCCGCCCGCCCATGGACTGCACCTCGGCGTAGAACTGGTCGACGAGTGCCGTGACGGGCAGGTGCGCGCCGTTGTTGCGCGCCTCCGACAGGCAGATGCCGAGGTCCTTGCGCATCCAGTCCACGGCAAAGCCGAAATCGAACTCGCCCGCCGCCATCGTCTTGTAGCGGTTCTCCATCTGCCAGCTCTGGGCGGCGCCCTTGGAGATGGCCTGGATCACCGCCTCCGGATCGAGCCCGGCCTTCCTCGCGAAATGGATGCCTTCGGCAAGGCCCTGGACGAGCCCCGCGATGCAAATCTGGTTGACCATCTTGGTGAGCTGGCCGGCGCCGGAGGGTCCCATCAGGCGGCAGGCCTTGGCGAAGCTCATGACGACCGGCTCGGCCTTCGCATAGGCCGCCTCGTCCCCGCCGCACATGACGGTGAGCTGGCCGTTCTCCGCGCCCGCCTGGCCGCCGGAGACGGGTGCGTCGATGAAGGCGAAGCCGGCCGCGGCGGCGGCCGCCGACAGCTCCCGCGCCACGTCGGCGGAGGCGGTCGTGTGGTCGACGAAGACGGAGCCGGGCGCCATGCCCGCAAAGGCGCCGTCGGCGCCCGTCGTGATCTGGCGCAGATCGTCGTCGTTCCCGACGCAGGCGAACACGATCTCCCGGCCCTCCGCCGCGTCCCGCGGCGTGGCGGCGGCCCTGCCGCCATGGGCGGCGACCCAGGCGTCGGCCTTGGCGCGGGTGCGGTTGTAGACGGTGACGTCGTGGCCCTTGGCCGAAAGATGCCGCGCCATGGGAAAGCCCATCACGCCGAGACCGAGAAAAGCGACCTTGGCCATGTCCGTCGTTCCTTCCTGGGGGAGCCCTGGCGGCCGGCCGTCAGGCCGGGCGCATGTGGCGCGTGAGACGGCGCTCGCCGAGCGTCCAGACCCGCCGCACCGTTTCCACGAGAGCGAGATAGAGGACCGCCGCCCACAGATAAACCTCGAAATTGTAGGAGCGGGAGAAGGCGAGGCGCGTCACGCCCATGAGGTCGTAGACCGTCACGAGGGAGGCGACCGCGCTGGCCTTGATCATGAGGATCAGCTCGTTGCCGAGCGGCCTGAGGCCGACGATCAGCGCCTGGGGCAGCACGACCTTGAACAGAGCCTGCCACGGCCGCAGGCCGAGGGCGGCGGCGGCCTCCGCCTGGCCCTTGGGCAGGGACTGGATGCCGCCGCGCAGGATTTCCGCCTGATAGGCGGCGGTGTTGAGCGTGAAGGTGATGAGCGCGCAGTTCCAGGCGTCGCGCAGGATCCACCACAGCCCCGCCGCCTCCAGTGGCTCGCGGAACTGGCCGGCGCCGTAATAGACGACGAAGAGCTGCGCGAGGAGCGGCGTGCCGCGGAAGAGGTAGACATAGGCGAAGGCGATGCCCGCCACCACGCGGTTGCGAGACAGGCGCGCCAGCGCGACGGCCAGCCCGAGCACGGCGCCGAGCACGAAGGTGATGGCGACGAGCTTCAGGGTGACCCAGAGCCCGTCGAGCATGCGCCAGCCGTAGCGGTCCAGCAGGTTCAGGTCGACGACGAGGCCGATCGCGTCGCGGATCATGCGCGCGCCCTCATCATGCCGCGATTGGCGCGGGCCTCCAGCAGCGCGATGACGCCGCCGGAGAGGATCGAGAAGCCGAGATAGATCAGGATCGCGATGACGAAGAAGAAGAACGGCTCCTTCGTGTTGCCGACCGCGACGTTGGTCTGCCGCATCAGGTCCGGGAGTGCGATGGTGGAGACGAGCGAGGTCTCCTTCAGGAGGGCGAGCCAGTTGTTCGACAGGCCAGGCAGCGCGACCCGCAGGAGCTGCGGCGCGACGACGAGCCGGAACGTCTGCCACCGCGTCAGGCCGAGCGCGTAGCCCGCCTCGCGCTGGCCCTTGGCGATGGAATTGAGCGCGCCGGCCCAGACCTCGGCGGAGAAGGCGGCCAGGACGAGCCCGAGCGCGACCATGCCGGCGGCGAAGGCGTTGACCTGGACGCGGGCGCTGAAGCCGGCGGCGGCCAGCAGCCATTGCAGCAGAAGCTGCCCGCCATAATAGACGATGAGCAGGGTCAGCAGTTCGGGCAGGCCGCGGAAGACGGTGTTGAAGACCGTCGCGGCGCCGGACAGGAGGCGGTTTTCGGCGCGCTGGGCCAGCGCGACGAGAAGGCCGAGCGTGATGCCGAAGGGCAGCGTCGCCAGCGCGAGCGAGATCGTGACGAGCGCGCCCGCGGCGATCTCGTCACCCCAGCCGGTCGGTCCGAACGCGAGAAGGGGCCAGAGCCTGTCCATGACGGATCAAGCGGGAGGGGACCGCCGGCGGGCGGCGGCCCCCAGGCCGGCCTAGTAGATGTCGAAGTCGAAGTACTTCGCCTGCACCTTCTTGTAGGTGCCGTCGGCGATGACCTCGGCGAGCGCCTTGTTCAGCAGCTCCTTGAGGTCCTTGTCCTCCTTGCGGATGGCGATGCCGGCGCCCTCGCCGAAATATTTCATGTGCTTGTTGGTATCGATGTCGCCCACCGGCTTGCAGCAGGACCCGTCCTTCTTCAGCCATTCCTGCAGCACGACCTTGTCGGCCAGGACCGCGTCCAGACGGCCGGCAGCGAGGTCGAGATTGGCCTCGTCCTGGCTGGCATAGAGCTTCACGTTCGCGCCGGCCTTGGCATAGACGTCCTCGGCGAAGCTCGCATGGGTCGTCGCGGACTGGGCGCCGATGGTCAGGCCCTTGTAGGCGGCCGGGTCGGTCGCGGTGATCTTGGTGGTCTTCGGCGCCGCGATCATGGCGGGCGTCTGGTAGTACTTGTTGGTGAAGTCGACCTTCTGCTTGCGCTCCTCGGTGATCGACATCGAGGCGGCGATGGCGTCGTACTTGCCGGCCAGCAGCGCCGGGATGATGCCGTCCCAGTCCTGCGCGACGAAGGTGCACTTCACCTTGGCCTTCTCGCAGATGGCCTTGGTGATATCGATGTCGAAGCCCTGAAGCTGGTTGTTGGAATCGACGAAGTTGAAGGGCGGATAGGCGCCCTCGGTGGCGACGCGGACCTCGGTCCAGGTCTTGCTCTGGGCGTGGGCAGCCCCGGCCATGGCGATGGCGGCGGCTGCGGCGAGCGCGGAAAGCGCGGCCCTGCGGGTTGCTGTCATGGTTGGCTCCCTTTTTCGGTTTGGCCCCTCTGACGGCATTGTTCCACGCCCGTGCTGCGCTGCGCAACGGGCTGCCGCGGTCAGGCCGGGCGCAGGCCGGAACGTGCAAAATCCTCAGGCGTATTGAGGTTGGCGAAGGCGGCCGCCTCCGCCTCACCCACGGCAAGAACGGCCATGCCGGCCGCTTCCATGGCCTGCCGCACCGCGAGCCGCCCGTCCGCGAGGGCCGCCTCAACGGCGGGGCGGGCGCCGACCCGCCAGAGCGCGAAGAGCGGCTCCAGCCCGTGGGGACCTTCGACCGCCGCGACGCCCGCCTCGCCGATGGCGCGGGACAGGCGGTCCAGGAGATCCGGCGGACAGAAGGGCGCGTCGCACGGCGCGGTCAGGACGGCCTGAAATCCGCGTGCCTGCGCGTGAGCGAGCCCGGCGGCGATGCCGGCCAGCGGGCCGAGGCGCGCGGTCGCCGCATCGGGCAGGGCGGTCAGCCCCAGTGCCGCGATGCGGGCGGTGTCGGCACCGGCGGCGACGGCCACCGCGCCGCATTGCCCGGACAGGCGCCCGGCGACGCGCGCGACGAGCGGCTCGCCCTCCACCGGGACGAGCGCCTTGTCGACGCCCATGCGCGAGGATGCGCCGCCTGCCAGGACGAGGCCCAGGACGCGCGCGCGGTCCGGGACGGCGCGATCCATGCCCGTCAGCCCCAGCGGCCAACGAGCGCGGGCACGAAATGCAGCAGGACGCCGGTGGCGAACAAGCCGGTCAGCAGCTTGGAGGACCAGTGCTCGAGCCCGAAGAACCAGGGCTGAAGCGCGGTGCGCAGGACCCAGAAGCCGGTCCAGACCAGCAGCACGTCCCGGCCCAAAGCGGTCTTCATCCCGCCCTCGGCATGGAGCACGAAAACGACCCCGAACAGGAGGAAGAGCAGGACAAGCTGGATGTTCAGCACCTGCAGGATGCCCGCGTTCACCCGGCCCAGCGCGATGGACGCCTCGCGCCAGCGGAACAGCTTCCAGAAGGCGAGGTGGAAGATGGCGAACCCGATGTCGAACCAGCCGGCCAGCCGCGCCAGGAGAGTTGCAAAATCGCTCATGATGCGTCACCCCACGCCGGACCCTGCCCGTCCGGCCCTATACCATGGGCCGCCCCCGCGCGCAGGCCCGATCCGGAGGCGGACGGCCCATGGGCATCAAGGACGACGTGATCGCGCGGCTCGCATCCGTGCCGGGCCCGGACGGCGCGACGCCGCTGGCCCGTTCGCCCGCCCTTTCGGACGTCGTCGTGACCGGCGACAAGGTCTATGTGTCCATCGCGGTCGACCCCGCCCGGGCCGATGCCATGGAGCCCATGCGGCAGGCGGCGGAGGCGGCGGCGCGGAGCGTGCCCGGCGTCGCGGCCGCCCTCGTCACCCTGACCTCGGACCGCCCCGCCGGAGCGGGGTCGCCCGGTCCGCGGGCCCCCGGGCCGAAGGCGCAGGGAGCGCAGACGCGGCTGCCGGTGGAGGGCGTCCGCCACATCGTGGCCGTCGCCAGCGGCAAGGGCGGCGTCGGCAAGTCCACCACCGCGATCAACCTGGCCCTTGGCCTGAAGGCCTCCGGCTGGCGGGTCGGCGTATTGGATGCCGACGTGTTCGGCCCGTCCCTGCCGCGCCTTCTCGCCATCGCCGGGCGGCCCGAACTCATGCCCGACAAGCGGATGGCGCCGATCGAGGCCTTCGGGCTGAAGACGATGTCCATCGGCTTCCTCGTGGACGAGGACGCGGCCGTGGTCTGGCGCGGCCCGATGGTGATGGCGGCCATCCGGCAGATGCTGCGGGACGTCGCCTGGGGCGAACTCGACGTGCTCGTCGTCGACATGCCGCCCGGCACGGGCGATGCCCAGCTCACCCTCGCCCAGTCCGTGGCGCTCGCCGGCGCGGTCGTGGTCTCGACCCCGCAGGACCTGGCGCTGATCGACGCCAGGCGCGGCATCTCGATGTTCGAGAAGGTGGGCGTGCCGATCCTCGGGATCGTGGAGAACATGAGCTATTTCGTGTGCCCGGCCTGCGGCACCCGCTCGGACGTGTTCGGCCACGGCGGCGCGCGGCACGACGCAGAACGGCTGGGCGTGCGGTTCCTGGGCGAAATCCCCCTCGCCATGGCGATTCGCGAGACGTCCGATGCAGGCACCCCGATCGTCGCCACCGACCCGGACGGCCCGCACGGGCTGGCCTATGCGGCCTTGGCGGCCAAGGTCAGGGCGTCCCTGGAGGGCCTTGGTCCCACGGGCGGGCCGCGGATCATCTTCGACTAGGGCCCTGAGCCTGTGCGCCCGCGCCAATCCGCCATCGTTCTTTCGTCTCATTTCCGCAGCGTCAAACTGCCTTCCGCGCGGCCTTCCTGACCGCTTCATGGGCAAACGAACGCCCTTTTGGGCAGGCCCGGCCGCAGTGCCGGCGGAGCCATGCCTTTTATGCATGCAATGCATGATCGGAATGCATGACACGCATGACGCAACCGGTAGCTGTTGTGTAGCTTTGCGCGCCGACCGCCAGAGGCGGCGGTAGTCGCGGCCCCCGCCGCGCGCAAGGGAGAAACGCCTTTCATGAAACGTCGTGATTTCGTCAAGACGGCCGGTGCCGGCCTCGCCGCCGGCGCCATTGCCAGCCCCGCCATTGCGCAGAGCGCGCCCGAGGTGAAGTGGCGCCTGACGTCGAGCTTCCCGAAGTCGCTCGACACGATCTATGGCGGCGCCGAGACGCTGGCCAAGATGGTCGCCGAGCTCACCGACAACAAGTTCCAGATCCAGGTGTTCGCGGCGGGCGAGCTCGTCCCCGGCCTGCAGGCTCTGGACGCGGTGTCCAACGGCACGGTCGAGGCCTGCCACACGGTGTCGTACTATTATGTCGGCAAGGACCCGACCTTCGCGATCGCCTCGTCGGTGCCGTTCGGCCTGAACGCCCGCATGCAGAACGCGTGGCTCTGGCAGAACCAGGGCAACGAGCAGTTCAACGAGTTCTACAAGAAGTACAGCGTCTACGCCCTGCCCTGCGGCAATACCGGCGTGCAGATGGGCGGCTGGTTCCGCAAGGAGATCAAGACCCCGGCCGACCTGCAGGGTCTGAAGATGCGCATCGGCGGCATCGCCGGCCAGGTGATCGCCAAGCTCGGCGCCGTGCCGCAGCAGATCGCCGGCGGCGACATCTACCCGGCGCTGGAGAAGGGCACGATCGACGCGGCGGAGTGGGTCGGCCCCTACGACGACGAGAAGCTCGGCTTCAACAAGGTCGCGCCGTTCTACTACTACCCGGGCTGGTGGGAAGGCGGGCCGACCGTCCACGCCATGTTCAACCTGGCCAAGTACAACGAGCTGCCCAAGGCCTATCAGGCTGCCCTCACCGCGGCCTGCGCCTACGCCAATACCTGGATGCAGGCGCGCTATGACGTGCAGAACCCGGCGGCCATCAAGCGCCTCGTGGGTGCCGGCACGCAGCTCCGCCCGTTCCCGCCGGAGGTCATGGACGCCTGCCTCAAGGCCTCCAACGAGCTCTATGCGGACATCTCCAAGACCAACGCCGACTTCAAGAAGTTCATCGAGACGATGACGGCGTTCCGCAACGATCAGTATCTGTGGTGGCAGGTGGCCGAGCTCGGCTACGACGCCTTCATGGTCCGCGCCCGCACGCGCAACTGATCCCGGCGTCCCCGCTCCGGCGGGGACAGCCAATTCGACACGGCGCGACCCCGCGCCCGGCAGTGCCCGACACGGCATGCCGGGCGCGGATCGCATGCCTTTCGTTTCGGTTGCGCAAGGCGCAAAACCGGATATCCCTAGAAGCCAGAACCTCCGCTTAAAAAATCAAGGGGAGGAGGTTCTGTTGTTTCTTGGGAGGAAACACAGCATGAAACGTCGTGAGTTTGTGAAATCCGCAGGCATCGGGCTTGCGGCGGGCGCCATTGCGAGCCCGGCCATCGCCCAGAGCGCGCCGGAAGTGAAATGGCGCCTCACGTCGAGCTTCCCCAAGTCGCTCGACACCATTTACGGCGCCGCCGAGACCTTCGCGAAGGCCGTCGCCGAAGCCACCGACAACAAGTTCCAGGTCCAGGTCTTCGCCGCCGGCGAGATCGTGCCCGGCCTGCAGGCGTCGGACGCGGTGACCAACGGCACGGTCGAGGCCTGCCATACCGCCTCGTACTACTATGTCGGCAAGGACCCGACGTTCGCCTTCGGCACCGCCGTGCCGTTCGGCCTGAACTCCCGCCAGCAGAATGCGTGGATGTACCACGCGGGCGGCATCGACCTGATGAACGAGTTCTACAAGAAGCACTCGATCTACGCGTTGCCGGGCGGCAATACGGGCTGCCAGATGGGCGGCTGGTTCCGCAAGGAGATCAAGACCGTCGAGGACCTGAAGGGCCTGAAGATGCGCATCGGCGGCTTTGCCGGGCAGGTCCTGGCCAAGCTCGGCGCCGTGCCGCAGCAGATCGCGGGCGGCGACATCTATCCGGCGCTGGAGAAGGGCACGATCGACGCCGCCGAGTGGGTCGGCCCCTATGACGACGAGAAGCTCGGCTTCAACAAGGTCGCGCCGGTGTACCATTATCCGGGCTGGTGGGAAGGCGGCGCCATGCTGCACTTCTTCATCAACGACAAGAAGTTCGCCGAGCTGCCCAAGACCTACCAGTCGATCGTGCGCACGGCGGCGGCCCTCGCCAACGTCGACATGCAGGCCAAGTACGACGCCAAGAACCCCGAGGCCCTCAAGCGCCTCGTGGGCGGCGGCGCGCAGCTGCGTCCGTTCCCGCAGGAGGTGATGGAAGCCTGCCTCAAGGCGTCGAACGAGCTCTACGAGGAGACGGCCGCCAAGAACGCCGACTTCAAGAAGATCTACGACGCCATGCGGCCCCTGCGGAACGACCAGTATCTGTGGTTCCAGGTGGCCGAGTACACCTACGACAACTTCCTGATCCGCGCCCGCGCCGCCAACCGTCTCTGACGGGAGGCCGGCCGGCACACATGCCAAGGCCCCGGGGTCGAAAGGCCCCGGGGTTTTTCGTGGCGTCAGGCGCGACGACATCCCTCACCTAAGTGGCGGGACGCGGCGTCGGCCGCATAACGGCGGGTGAGCGGCGACGCCTAGCGCCGCAGCACGATCAGGTTGCCGGCCAGCACGAAGACGAGGCCGGCCAATGCCGGCAGGGTCCAGACATAGCCTTCGAAAACCGTTGAGATCATGAGCGCGAAGACCGGGAACATGACGGTGGCATAGCCGGCGCGCGCCGCGCCAATGCGCCCGAGCAGTGTCAGGTAGGCCGCGAAGGCCACTACGGATGCCAGCACCGCCAGCGAGACCAGCGACCCCAGATAGGCCAGCGTCCATTCGATGACGAAGGGCTTGCCGCGCAGCAGCGCGAACAGCGTCAGGTAGAGAGCCCCATAGGTCATGCCCCAAGCCGTGGCGGGCAGGATCGGCAGGCCCCGGCGCTGCGCCGCCGCCGACACCATGTTGCCGCAGCAGAAGAACGTCGTGCCGCCGGCGCACAGGGCGAGCCCCAGGGCCGAGCGCGCGTCGAAGCCCGCGCCGGCGATCTGCGGCCAGAACATCAGGCCGATGCCGGCCAGGCCCAGCACGCCGCCGATGGCGACCGAGCGTTCGATGCGCTGGCGCAGCACGAGCCAGCCAAGGCCGAGATTGATGATCGAGGCCAGCGAGAACACCACCGCCAGGAGGCCCGACGGGATCGTCGCGGCGCCGTAATAGAACAGCGTGAAATTGCCGGAGAACAGGAGGAGGCCGAGCACTGCGAAGCGCATGTGATCGGCCGCGGGCCAATGCATGCGCTCGCCCCTCGCCAGCGCCCAGGCCCACATCAAGGCGGCGGCGAGCAGGAAGCGCCACACCAGCGACACCTCCGGCGCCACAAGTCCGAGCTGCATCTTCATGGCGATCCAGCTCGTGGACCAGGTAATCACCACGAGCGTGTAGAGGATGAGATCGAAGGACGAGAGCCGGTCACGTCCGCCTGCGGGCGCGACGGCAGGCAGGGCGGCTTCCGGAGCAGGAGCGGGATCGCGCATCCCCGATGTTATAGGCGCTTCGCACCCTGCCCGACCAATGCCCATCGCAAATGCGCGGCTTCACGGGAAGTGATGGGGAGGCGGCCAATGCCGCGCCGCACCGATACCAGCCGGAGGGCGACGAAATCCTCACTCGCGCGGCGCCCGCCGAGCGCCTACAACATCGGGGCCGACCGGGGCGCCAGACCCAAGGCGGCGTGAGGCAGCGTCCGAGGCCAGAACATGACCGTCCATTCCACCTCGCCCCAGTTCAAGGCGAACGCCACCAAGGCGCTGAACGACGTGCAGCTCCAGAAGGCGCTCGGCAACGTCAAGCGCGGCTTCATCGACAAGCGCGCCAAGGCGGTGGCCAACCTTCCCGAGTTCGAGGCCCTGCGGAACTCCGCGCGGGACATCAAGAACCATGTCCTCGCCCATCTCGACCTCTATCTCGAGCGGTATGCCGCGAAGGTGGAGGAAGCGGGCGGCCACGTCCATTTCGCCCGCGATGCGTCGGAAGCCCGCCAGATCGTCCTCGACCTGTGCCGCCAGCTCGGCGCCCGCACGGTCACCAAGGGCAAGACGATGATCGCCGAGGAGATCGGGCTGAACCCGTTCCTGGAGGCGGCCGGCGTGCGCCCGGTGGAGACGGACCTGGGCGAATACATCATCCAGCTGCGCGGGGAGATGCCGTCCCACATCATCGCCCCCGCCGTGCACCTGACCAAGGAGCAGGTGGCAGGCGATTTCCGCCGCGTCCACACCGCGCTCGACAAGGAGCGCGACCTCACCGAGCCGGTGACGCTGCTGACCGAGGCGCGCGGCGTGCTGCGGCAGGAATTCCTCGCGGCGGATGTGGGGATCACCGGCGCCAACTTCCTGATCGCGGAAACCGGCACCTCCGTCATCGTGACGAACGAGGGCAACGGCGACCTCACGCAGACGCTGCCCAAGGCCCACATCGTGCTGGCCTCCATCGAGAAGGTCGTCCCGACCCTGGAGGACGCCACGCAGTTCCTGCGCCTGCTCGCCCGCTCGGCCACGGGGCAGGAATTCTCCGTCTACACCACGTTCTCGACCGGGCCGCGGCGGGCCGGCGATCCCGACGGGCCCGAGCATTACCACGTCGTGATTCTCGACAATGGCCGCTCCTCGATGCTGGGCACCGAGTTCGAGGAGATGCTGCGCTGCATCCGCTGCGGCGCGTGCATGAACCATTGCCCGGTCTACCACGCGGTCGGCGGGCACGCTTACGGATGGGTCTATCCCGGGCCGATGGGCGCGGTGCTGACGCCCTCCCTGATCGGCGTCGACAAGGCCGGCCACCTGCCCAACGCCTCCACCTTCTGCGGGCGCTGCGAGAGCGTCTGCCCCGTGAAGATCCCGCTGCCAAAGCTGATGCGCCATTGGCGGGAGCGCGAGTTCGAGCGCCATCTCAACCCGGCCGTCCAGCGCGGCGGGCTCGGCGTCTGGGCCTATTTCGCCCGCCGCCCGCGTCTCTACCGCCTGGCCACCGGACTGGCCGTGCGGGCCATGGCGCTGGTGGACCGCGGGCGCGGCCGCTTCTCCCGCCTGCCCTTCGCCGGCGGCTGGACGCGCTATCGCGACCTGCCGGCGCCCCAAGGGGCAACGTTCCAGGACCAGTGGAAGGCCCGGCGCCAGGCCGGCGGAGGCGCCCGGTGAGCGCCCGCGCCGACGTGCTTGCCGCCATCCGTCGCTCCATCGGCGCGACGGGCACGGAGCAGACCCGGATCATGGCGGTCGACGACCGGCTGGAGCGCGCGCCGCGCGGCGTCGTCCCGCAGCGGGGCCAGGTTTCCGGCGAGGACCGGCTGGCGCTGTTCCGCAAGATGGCCGAATACGCCCAGGCGAGCATCGACGAGGTGCCCTCGCCGGCCGAAGTGCCGGCGGCGGTCGCCTCGTACCTGCGCCAGCACAACCTGCCCGCCACCCTGCGCATGGGCGAGGATTCCCGCCTGCAGGCGATGCCATGGGGCGAAACCGCTCTGGACATCGCCACCGGACCCAGCGCGGGGCAGGATCTCACCGGCCTGTCCCACGCGGTCGGCGGCGTCGCCGAGACCGGGACGCTGGCGCTGACATCGGGGGCGGACAACCCGACCACGCTGAACTTCCTGCCCGACAACCATATCGTCGTCGTGCGCGAGGCCGACCTGTCGGGGGATTACGAGGACCTGTGGCGGCGCCTGCGCTTCGCCCACGGCAAGGGCGCCATGCCGCGCACCGTCAACCTGGTCACCGGCCCGTCCCGCTCCGGCGATATCGAGCAGACGATCCTGCTGGGTGCCCACGGGCCGCGTCGGCTGCACATCGTCATCGTGCGCGGCTGAAAAAGCGAAGCGCGGCGGGAACCGTTCTGCCCGCGCGGCCGTTTCTCCTTCAAACAGGAGGACAGCCATGACGGACAATCACGACAAGGCTCCGCGGGATTCCGGATTTGCCGCGGGCGACCGCGACAAGTCGCCCGAGCGGAAATCGGAAGAGAAGCTCCTCGACCAGACGCTCGAGGCGACCTTCCCCGCCAGCGATCCCTCGTCCGTGACGCGCGCTCCCAAGGAGAAGCGGGAAACCTCGACGCCGCCCGACAGCCCGGCGGATCGCAAGACGCCGCGCAACTGAGCAACAGGTGCGACGAAGCGCGCACATGCGCCGGGCTTGACGCACGGCTCGCTCTTTGGCTCTTAAGTATCTGAAACTGCTCGCACTTTTGAACAATTCCAAAGTGCGGGCAGACGATGCGAGAGCCGATGATCGTCTGTTCCTGCCGCGCCCTGTCCGACGCCGCGTTCCGCGCGACGCTCGACACCGAGCATCCCGACCGGCCGCGCACGGCGGCGCAGGCCTATCGGTGCCTGGGCGCGCGGCCCGATTGCGGAAGGTGCCTGCGTACCGTGCGCGCCATCCTGGACGAGGCCCGCGCCCTGAGGGGAACCTGCTGCGGCGGCGGCTGCCAGACCTCCGAGGATCTGGGCGTCACCGAGCCCCGGCTGCTCCCCGTGCTTATGGCCGCCGAATAGCGGACATCGCGACGCTCAGGCGTGAGCGCCGAGCCGCAGAAGCGCCTTTGCCGAAGCCGCTCTTGCCAAAGCGTCCGCATTCCTTACCTCATCGATGCAATCGAAGCCGGAGACGACGAGCCATGAAGGGCGATGCCAAGGTCATCGAATTCCTCAATCGCGGCCTGCGGTCGGAGCTGACCGCGGTGAGCCAGTACTGGCTGCACTACCGCCTTCTCGAGGACTGGGGTTTCCTGGAACTGGCCAAGGTCTGGCGGGAGGAATCCATCGAGGAGATGCAGCACGCCGACAGGTTCGTGAAGCGCATCATCTTCCTGGAAGGCCACCCCAACTTGCAGGTCCTCGACCCCCTGAAGATCGGCCAGACCGTGGAGGAGATCATCGCCGCAGACCTCGAGGCCGAGATCGGCGCGCGCAAGCTCTACCAGGAGGCGGCCACCTATTGCCGCGAGGTCGGCGACTACCCGACCAAGGACCTGTTCGAGGCGCTGATGGCGGACGAGGAGGGCCATATCGACTTCCTCGAGACGCAGCAGCACCTGATCAAGACGGTCGGCGTCGAGCTCTACAGCCAGCGCCATATCGGCGCGGTGAAGGGCGAGGAATAGGCGGGGCCGGCTGGAATTACCGACGGGGGCGGGCGTCACGCGCACGCTGCCGCCACCCTCGTCGTAACCTCACCACCGTCGTCATGGTCGGGCCCGTCCCGACCATCCACGTCTTTGGCGGGGATGCCCGCATAGCATGAAGGAAGGCGTGGATGGCCCGGCACGAGGCCGAGCATGACGGGTGTGGCTGCTCCAGCCTCACCACCGTCGTCATGGTCGGGCCTGTCCCGACCATCCACGTCTTTGGCGGGGACACCCGCCTCGCATCAAGGAAGGCGTGGATGCTCGGCACAGGGCCGAGCATGACGAGTATGTGGCTGCTCCGGCGCCGACCCTCACCACCGTCGTCATGGTCGGGCCTGTCCCGACCATCCACGTCTTTGGTGGGGACACCCGCATAGCATCAACGAAGGCGTGGATGCTCGGCACAGGGCCGAGCATGACGAGTATGTGGCTGCTCCGGCGCCAACCCTCACCACCATCGTCATGGTCGGGCCTGTCCCGACCATCCACGGCTCAGGCGGGGACACCCGCATATCATCAGGGAAGGCGTGGATGCTCGGCACAGGGCCGAGCATGACGAGTATGTGGCTGCTCCGGCGCCGACCCTCACCGCCGTCGTCATGGTCGGGCCTGTCCCGACCATCCACGTCTTTGGTCAGGACTCGCGCGCCGTATCAGGGAAGGCGTGGATGCTCGGCACAAGGCTGAGCATGACGGGTGTGTGGCTGCTCCGGCGCCGACCCTCACCACCATCGTCATGGTCGGGCCTGTCCCGACCATCCACGACTTCGGTCGGGACTTCCGCGCCGCATCGAGGAAGGCGTGGATGCTCGGCACAGGGCCGAGCATGGCGAGCGTGGGGCTGTTCCCGCGCGGGAGGGACGTGCCCTACGGCACCACGCGGACGGCGCCCTTGGAGGCGCTGGTGGTCATCGCCGCGTAGGCGCGAAGGGCCGTCGTGACCTTGCGCTTGCGCGGGGCGGCCGGCTTCCAGGCATCGGCGCCCTTGGCCTCCATGGCGGCGCGGCGCCGGGCGAGAACGTCGTCCGGCACGGCGAGGCGGATGGAGCGGTTGGGGATGTCGATCTGGATGAGGTCGCCCTCCTCAGCCAGCGCGATGAGGCCGCCCTCGGCGGCTTCCGGCGAGACATGGCCGATGGACAGGCCCGACGTGCCGCCGGAGAAGCGCCCGTCCGTGAGGAGCGCGCAGGCCTTCCCCAGCCCCTTCGATTTCAGGTAGCTCGTCGGATAGAGCATTTCCTGCATGCCGGGCCCGCCGCGCGGACCCTCGTAGCGGATGACCACCACGTCGCCCGCCTTGATGCGGTTGGACAGGATGGCCTCCACGGCCGCGTCCTGGCTCTCGAAGATGCGGGCCGGGCCCTCGAAGACGAGGATCGAGGCATCCACGCCCGCCGTCTTCACGATGCAGCCGTCCTCCGCGATGTTGCCGGACAGGACGGCGAGGCCCCCGTCCTTGGAGAAGGCGTGCTCGACGGCGCGGATGACGCCCTTCTCCCGGTCGACGTCGACGCTGTCGTAGCGCCGGTCCTGGCTGAAGGCCGTCTGGGTGGGCACGCCGCCCGGCGCGGCCGAGTAGAACCGGTGCACGCTTTCGGCCTGCGTGCGGCGGATGTCCCAGCGGTCCAGCGCATCCCCGACGGTCGGCGCGTGGACCATGGGCAGGTCGTTGTGGATCAGCCCGCCGCGCTCCAGCTCGCCCAGGATGCCCATGACGCCGCCGGCGCGGTGCACGTCCTCCATGTGGACGGTGGAGATGGACGGGGCGACCTTGCAGACGCAGGGCACCTTCCGCGACAGGCGGTCGATGTCCTCCATGGTGAAGGGCACGCCGCCCTCATAGGCGGCGGCCAACAGGTGGAGCACCGTGTTGGTCGAGCCGCCCATGGCGATGTCGAGCGTCATGGCGTTCTCGAACGCCTTGAAGCTGGCGATGGAGCGCGGCAGCACGCTTTCGTCGTCCTGCTCGTAATAGCGGCGGGCGAGGTCCACGATGAGGTGGCCCGCCTCGACGAAGAGGCGGCGGCGGTCGGCATGGGTCGCGAGGACCGATCCGTTGCCCGGCAGCGAGAGGCCGAGCGCCTCGGTGAGGCAGTTCATGGAATTGGCCGTGAACATGCCCGAGCACGAGCCGCAGGTGGGGCAGGCGGACCGCTCGATGACCTTGACCTGCTCGTCGGAGACCTTGTCGTCGGCGGCGGCGACCATGGCGTCGACGAGGTCGAGCTTCTTGGTCACGCCGTCCGCGACGTACTTGCCGGCCTCCATCGGGCCGCCGGACACGAAGACCGCCGGGATGTTGAGCCGCATGGCGGCCATCAGCATGCCGGGGGTGATCTTGTCGCAATTGGAGATGCAGACCATGGCGTCGGCGCAGTGCGCGTTGACCATGTATTCCACGCTGTCGGCGATCACCTCGCGGGAGGGCAGGCTGTAGAGCATGCCGTCATGGCCCATGGCGATGCCGTCATCGACCGCGATCGTGTTGAATTCCTTGGCGACGCCGCCGGCCGCCTCGATCTCGCGCGCGACGAGCTGGCCGAGATCCTTCAGGTGGACATGGCCCGGCACGAACTGCGTGAAGGAGTTCACCACCGCGATGATCGGCTTGCCGAAATCGCTGTCCTTCATGCCGGTGGCGCGCCACAGGCCGCGCGCACCCGCCATGTTGCGGCCGTGGGTGGTGGTCCGGGAACGATAGGCGGGCATGGGCGGCTTCCTCCGGGCAGGCGCGTTCTTGGTCGTCGCCGCGTGGTTTAGCAGGACGGGCCGGGCGGGAGCAATCGCAGGCCGGACAGGGCGACCCCGCGCGAGCGGCAGGGCGGCCGCGTCGTGGCGGCTGCGTCAGGGCGTCAGGTCGTAGACCGTGTTGTCGGCGATGGGCATGTTCTTGAACGTCTGCCCCGTGTGGAAGCGCGAGTCCTCGGTGCCGCGCACCGATCCCACGAAATAGGACCTGCCGTTCTGCTCGCATTCCGTATGGCTGTAGGTCAGCCGCTGGCGGGACTTTCGGTCCGGCATGGGACGGTCGCGGGTGATCGTGCGCGGGGCGAATTCCTGGCGCAGGTCCTCGATCGTGCGCGGCTTCGGCAGCTTGGCGTTGACGATCATGGTGTCGCGCATCGGCACGAAGAGAAGGCCGCAGATCGTGTTCTGCCGCCAGTCGTTGGAATCGGAGCCGGTCGCCGTCTGTGCGCCCGCGGGACCGGCGAGGGCGCCGAGGACGAGGACGGACAGCAGCATTCGGCCCATGTCGGAATTCCCTAGTTCGCGAGGACCCGCGTCGGCGGGAACAGGATCTCCACCAGCGTGCCCTCGCCCTTGCGGCTGGTGATGGCGAAAGCGCCGCGATTGGCCTCCACCAGCGCCTTGGTCAGCGGCAGGCCGAGGCCCGTGCCGCCCGACCGGCGCGAGGTGGACACCTGCCGGAAGGGTTCGAGCGCCGCCTTCACGTCCTGCTCGCTCATGCCGATGCCAGTGTCGCGCACCCGCAGGGCGAGCTCGCCCCGGTCGGTCAGCGCGGTGGAGACGATGATCTGGCCGCCGGAATCGGTGAACTTCACCGCGTTGGACAGGATGTTGAGCGCGATCTGCCGCAGGGAGCGCTCGTCGGCGACGACGGGCGGCAGGTTCGCCTGCAGCGAGGTGCGCAGCACGACGCGGCCGCGATTGGCCTGGCCCTGCAGCAGCGACACGCAGGAGCGCACGATGTCGTTGACGTCCACCGACTGGAAGTCGAGCTCCATGCGCCCGGCCTCGATCTTGGCGAGGTCCAGAAGGTCGTTGACCAGGCTGATGACGTGGCCGCCCGAGGCGTGGATGTCGCGCAGGTAGTCCTTGTACCGCACGTTGCCGACCGGGCCGAACCGCTCCTCCAGCATCATCTCGGCGAAGCCGATGATGGCGTTGAGGGGGGTGCGGATTTCGTGGCTGATCGTGGCCAGGAAGTCGGACTTGTGGGCGTTGGCCTTCTCGGCGGCGCGCCGGGCCTCGACGAGTTCGCCCTCCGCCTTCTTCCAGGCGGTCATGTCCCGCAGCACGGCGCAGAACTTGCGCTCCGGCCCGTCGGCGATGCGACCCATCGTCATGAAGAGCGGGATGCGCCCGCCTTGGCGCACGCGCCCCATGACCTCGCGGCCATCGTTCATGATCGAGGCGACGCCGTTGGCCTTCAGCCCCTCCAGGTAATCCAGCGCGAGAGGATGGCTTTCGGTGGCGAACAGGAGGGTGAAGGGCTCGCCCGCCACCTCTTTCTGGTCGTAGCCGAACAGGGCCTCGGCGGAGCGGTTGAGCCGCAGGAGGCGTCCGCGCTCGTCGACCACGATGACGCCGTCGGTGGCGGTATCGAGGATGGACGACATTTCCGACAGCTCGGCCTCGCGGGCGGCCAGGCGCAGGCCGAGCGCCGTCCGGTCGGGATCGGCTTCCGCGGCGGCGGGGCGCGCGGGCGGCTCCGCCGGCGGAGCGACGATGACCGGCGGGCGCGGCACGGCGCGCAGCGGCATCGCGGGCGGCTCGGGGCGCGTCTCGACCTGCGGCTCCCTGGGCGCCGATGTCTCGCCGGAAGGCTCAGGCTGCGCGGGCGCCGGTTCGTCGGCGCCGAATTCCTCCATCTCCCGGGCGCCGAGCGCGCGGGCGATGTCCCTCAGCGTCTGGCGGTCGGCGGCGCTGAGCGCATCGCGCGGACGCGCCGGCTCGGCCGCCGATGGCGGCGCGGGAACGGGCGGCGGCTCGGTGGAGGTCTCGACGCCCTCGCGGCGCAGATGCTCGCGCAGGTCCGCCACGAGGCGATCGCCGGCCGACATCGTGTCCCCGAAACGGGCCATGGCATCGGTCGCCCACGCGCCGACGTCCCGCTCGCTCGGATGCGCCGCGCGGCGGGCGGCGCGGGCGCGCTCGGCCGCCTCGCGGTCCGCCGGGTCGATCCAGCCGGCCTTGACGCTGGCTTCGCCCGCCGGCGCGGCGAAGGCGCGAAGGCGCGCGGTGACGGCCGCGAGCGGATGGGCGGCCGGCGGCGCATCGCTTGCGGCATCGGCCGCATCGGTCGCCGGGACCGGCGCATCGGGCTCGGGCGAGGAAGCGGCCGGCATCGCGATGTCCTCGCCGGACGGCGGGGCGGAAACGGGGTCGGGCTCGTCTGCCGGCGCAGCATCCTCGCCGAGGGCGATCCCGCCGTTTTGGTCGGCCTCCTGAGCGGCTGCGTCGGCCTGCGCGGCGGCGTCTTCGGCCTGCACGGCAAGCGCGTCCGTGCCCATGGCGGCCACGTCGTCGCCTTCGGACACGCGCGGCGGCGGTTCCAGGGGCGCGCTCTCCGGCTGCGCGGCATCCGCAGCCAGGCTCTCGAGGCCGAGGGCGGGACCGGGCGGCGGGGGCGGCGGCGTGTCGTCGGCCTCGACGGCGACGGGCGCGGGCGCCGGGCTCTCGACCGGTTTGGGCGAAGGCGCCTGCCACGGGACAAGGTCCGCGAGGTGGATGACGCCGAAGCCGCGATAGCCGCCAAAGGCGCCATCGGCGGAGCGGGCGGCGACGGCGGACAGGTCGACGCGGGCGGCCATGCCCGCCACGGTCTTCCAGGATAGATCGCGGAGCGTGAAGGTGCGGCCCTCGGCAAGCGCGTCGGCGACGCCCTCGCCCGCGACGAAGCCGCCGGGCAGCCGGTCGACCGGCGTGCCGATTGCGGGCGCGGCGTCCGGCCCGAGGGCGTCGGCAAGCTCGCGGGAGATTTGCGTCAGGAGGCCGTCTGCGTCCGATGCCCAGGTGAAGCGCCAGCGCGGCCGGGCGGCCGCGCGCTCCCGCAGCGCCGCAAGGTCCGGGTCGTCGGCAACGGGGGCTTGCGCGTCGGCAGGGACCGCGTCCGGGGCGGGCGGCTCCGCCTGAACGCCCGGATCCTGCGACGCCGGAGCCTGCGAGGCTGGCGCTTGCTCAAGGGCCGCGTCCGGGGCGCTCGCTGCCGGCGCCTGCGGGATATCGTCCACCAGGAAGGGACGCTCGTCCGCCAGCCGCTCCGGCAGGCGGCCGACGACCGCGGTCAGCAGCGCGGTGCTCCCGTCTTCGGGCAGGACGATGGTCTGGCAGGCGCAGGTGATGGTCTGTTCCAGATCGCGCCCGAAGCGCAGCCGCTCCAGCCGGATGCCCCGGCGCGGCGCGAGGTCCGCAGCAAGGGCCTTGAGGCGCTGGCGCAGCGGCATGTCGTCGGCCACGATGTGCCCGGGGGCGACCGCTGCGATGACCGGGCCGGCCGCTTGCGAAGCCCACAGCACGCGCGCGCCGTCTGCGGACCACAGGATCACGGCCACCCCTGCCCGCAGGAAGGGAGCGAGGGCGGTGTCGTGCGCCAGGGTCGCCAGTTCGGACGTGAGGTCGCGCATGCGGGGCCGATCGTGGCGCCGGCGGATGGCCGGCGCTTATGATGAACGAAACCTTAAGATATCGCCGACGTTTCCCCGGGTCCACGGATGAAAGTCCGGGGGTGCGCCCGGGATGAAATCAGCGTTAATATGGACGCGTCCGGGCTCGAGAAACCGATCCTAGCAGAGCCGGCCCGGCGGGCTGCGCTCCAATCCATTTTTCATCCACAGGAAGGATGCCGAGCATGACCAAGACCTACGAGATTCCAGACGAAATGCGCGATTTCGCCGAGAAGAGCGTGAGCCAGGCGCGCAAGGCGTTCGACGGCTTCATCGGCGCGGCCCACAAGGCGGTGGAGAGCGCCCACGATTCCACGAGCGCGATGCATTCCAGCGCCGCGGACATGACCCGCAAGACCATTTCCTACGCCGAGCAGAACGTTGCGGCGGCCTTCGAGCTGGCGCAGCGCCTGGTGCGCGCCCGCGATCCGCAGGAGGTGATGCAGCTCCAGGCGGAGTACCTGCGCACCCAGCTCGCGGCGCTGCAGACGCAGATGCGCGATGTCGGCACCGCGGTGCAGGGCCAGATGCAGCAGGCCGGCGCGCAGGCGCAGAAGGCCGCGAACGAGGCGATGAAGCGCAAGTAGGCCCGATCGGCCGGGCGGCCGCGCAAGGGCCGCCCGGCCCCGCATGAACGCCGCCGCTGGACGCTTGCGTTCGGCGGCGGTTGCGCATAGGTTCCGCGCGCTTTGACGGCCCCTCGCGGCCCGAACGCGCAGCCGTAGCTCAGTTGGTTAGAGCGCCAGATTGTGGCTCTGGAGGTCCCCCGTTCGATCCGGGGCGGCTGTACCACCTCCCCCATCCCTCTCGTCCACCTCGTCAGTCGCCTTCGCCCCTCCGGCGATGCGTCGCTGCGCGCACACGCGCCATGGCAGGCGTTCGATCAAACTTGCACGTTAAGGTTGTTTTAAGACCAATTTTTGCAACCATTGATTTAAATTCGTTCCTGGTGTCCCGTGGAGGTGGATGCGGCTCCATTGGGAGTGAAAGTCATGAAATACGCACTGATTGCCATCGCCACGCTCGCGCTCGCTTCCCCGGCCCATGCCGGCGGCAAGGGGCTCTCGGCCCAGGTCGGACTGAACAGCGGCAAGGGCGGCATCGTCGGCGGCCTGCTCGGCAACGGCACCACGACCGCCCATGTGGGGGTTGCGACCGGTTCCGGCGGCGTCGTCGGAGGCTTGCTCGGCAACACCAAGGCCAACGTCAACGCCTCGGTGAAGGGCGGCCTGCTCGGTGGCCTGCTCGGCGGCGGCCGCCATTCCTGCGGCTGCAACTGAGCCGGACGGGAGGCCGCTTCCCCGGGCGGCCTCCCGGACTCTCGCCGCCCTAGCGCAGGTCGATGCGCCGCGTCAGCGCCAGCGTGAAGACGCCCGCGGTAGTCGGGGAGCCGCCCGTCGGCGCGGCGCGGCGCAGGGCCGCCGTCGCGGCCAGCGTCAGATGGGCCGAGAGGCGGCGCTCGGCGTCGATCCCGGCGGTCAGCGTCCGCAGGTCCAGATCCGGGCCGTCGAAGCTCTTGCGCCGGTTGCGCACGAAGCCCGACACGGCGGCGGCATCGGACAGGCGCCGGGTGGCGCGTGCCTCCCAGGTCTCGGTCACCTCGAATTCGGCGGTGGGGAACGTGGTGTCGCGCACGAACCGCGCCGCCTGCAGGCCCACCTCCACCGGCCCGGCCGGAAAGGTCAGGCGCGCGTCGTAGAGGATGCGCGCGAACGGGCCGTAATCGCGGTTGTCGAACCGCGCCACCAGATGCGACACCGACCCCTCGAAGCGCACGCCCCGTCCCGCCAGCGTGGCGAAGAGGAAGGGCTGCACCCGGTGCTGGTCGCGGTCGAGCCCCAGATAGTCCTTGCCGGACAGATGCCGCACGCGGGACGCGGCGACCGAGACGCCCACCTCTCCGAACCCGCCCGTCCAGGCGAGGCCCGGCGTGACCGTCGCGGTCGCGAATTGCTGGGACGAGGGCAGATAGCCGTCGAACAGGACGTTCACCTCGTTGATCGTCTGGCCTTTCCCCTCGACGCTCGCGAAGGCCTTGAACGGGCCGAAGCGACGCTCGATGCGCTGTCGCAGGGCCGCGGTCGTCCGCCGGGTGCCGTCCTCGGTCTCCCGCAGGAAAGAGGCGGTGAGACGCTGGGCGGAGGCTTCGCCCAAGGCCGAGCCCGTCTCGAGGGTGAAGCGCAACTCGTCGGTCGGCAGGCGGATGTCGGCGCTGTAGGCATCGCCCCGCGCGCCGAGCGACAGAGACAGGGCGCGCCCGTCCTTCTCGGCGCGGTAGAGATAGTCGATGCCCGCCGAGACGACCGGGCTCGAGCGACCGCCGGCCGCATCGTTGGGATTGGTGTCGAAACCGCCGCGCAACGTCCAATCGACATGGTGCTCGGACGGCGGCGATCCCTGCGCCGCAGACGCCGCCGACAGCGTGAAGACCAAGCAGCCGAAAACGAGAAACGCGATTCTGTCAGCAATCATCGGTTGTGCAATTAAGACCGCACAACCTTCGATATGGTTAACAGGATGCGAAAACGGCGGGCGCCGCGAAGCGCCCACCGTCTGTTCGTCAGGATGGGTTCGGGCCTTGTCCGGGCCCGGAACCCGCCTCAGTTCGCGGTGACGCCCGCGGCCTTCAGCACCGGCGTCCAGCGGCCGACCTCGCTGTCGACGAGCTGCTGAAGCGCGCGCGGCGTGCGGCCCTTGGCGTCCGGAATGTCGGCGCCGAGTTCCAGGAGCCGCTTGCGGGTGTTCTCGTCGTCAAGCGCCTTCGACAGGGCGTCGTTGAGCTTGGTGACGATGGCCTCCGGCGTGCCCTTGGGCGCGAAGATCGCGTTCCAGGCGCTCACCTGGTAGTCGGGCATGCCGGCCTCGATCGTGGTCGGCACGTCCGGCAGGGCCGGGTTGCGCTGCGCCGTGGCGATGGCGAAGGCCTTGATCGTGCCCGCCTTGATCTGCGGGACGAGGTTCACGATCTGGTCGCACGCATAGTCCACCTGGCCGGCGACGAGGTCGTTCAGCGCCGGGCCGGTGCCGCGATAGGCGACGCGGTTGGGCTTGATGCCGAGCTGCTCGTTGAACAGCGTGCAGGTGGTGTGGGAGACCGAGCCGACACCCGCATGGGCCTCGTTCAGCTTCGACGCGTTGGCCTTGGCGTAGTCCATGAACTCCTTGAGCGTCTTGGCCGGGATCGCGTTCTTGCTGACGACCAGGATCGGCGTGCCGGCGGCGAGGCCGACGGGCGCGAAGTCCTTGGTCGGGTCGTATTTCAGGTTGGGATACAGGGCCGGCGCGGCGCCGTGGGTGCCCATGTGGCCCATCATGATCGTGTAGCCGTCCGCATTGGCCTGGGCGCCGCGGGTGATGCCCGTGGTGCCGCCGGCGCCGGCGACGTTCTCGATCACGATCTGCTGGCCGAGGGTGCGCGACATGTGTTCGCCGACGATGCGGGCGACCACGTCGGTCGGTCCGCCGGCCGCGAACGGCACGATCATCGTGACGGGACGCTCGGGGTAGTTCGACTGGGCCTGCGCCCCGCCGATCGCGAGCGCCATCGCCGCGACAGCCACCATGTATGACTTCATCGTAGATCCTCCCGATTTTTTCATATGGCCGAACAGACTGGAGCGGGCCTGCGCGGGCGCAAACCCCTCCTTCCGTCTCATTCGGTGAAGACCTCGTCCCTGCTTTTGCGCACGGACGGCAGCAAGGCCAGTCCGAGCATCACCGCCGCGATGACGAGAAGCGTGGCGGAGATCGGTTTCTCCATAAAGGTGAGCATGTCACCCCGGGAGATGATGAGCGCCCTGCGCAGGTTCTCCTCCATCAGCTTGCCGAGCACGAAGCCCAGCAGCATGGGAGCCGGCTCGAAGCCGAGCTTGATGAGGCTGTACCCGAAGAGGGCAAAGGCCGCGGTGAAGACCACGTCGGCCGGCGAATTGTTCACCGAGTAGATGCCGATGCACGAGAACACCAGGATCGCCGGGAACATCAGGCGATAGGGCACCTTCAGGAGCTTCACCCACAGGCCGATGAGCGGCAGGTTGATGATGAGCAGCATCAGGTTGCCGATCCACATCGAGGCGATCATGCCCCAGAACAGGTCCGGATTGCGGGTCATGACCTGCGGGCCGGGAATGATGCCCTGGATCGTCATCGCGCCCACCATCAGCGCCATGACCGCGTTCGGCGGGATGCCGAGGGTCAGAAGCGGGATGAAGGACGTCTGCGCGCCGGCATTGTTGGCCGATTCCGGCCCGGCGACGCCCTCGATCGCGCCGCGCCCGAAGCGCCGCGGATCCTTGGCGATCTTCTTCTCCAGCGTATAGGACGCGAACGGACCCAGGACCGCGCCGTTGCCCGGCAGGATGCCCAGCAGGGCGCCGAGGCCCGTGCCGCGCAGGATCGGCGCCGCGGATGCCTTGAGGTCGGCCATGGACGGCAGCAGCCGGCCGATGGGCTTGTTCACCACGTCGCGGGACTCGGAGACCTCGAGGTTGCGCAGCACCTCGGCAAAGCCGAACACGCCCATGGCGAGGACCGCGAAGTCGACGCCGTCCGAGAGCGGGCCGAAGCCGAAGGTCATGCGCTCCTGGCCGGTTTCGAGGTCGGTGCCTATGGTCGACAGGAGCAGGCCCACCAGGATCATGATGACGGCCTTGGCCACCGATCCCCGCGCCAGCACGACGGCGAAGATCAGGCCCATGACCATGAGCGAGAAATATTCCGCCGGGCCGAAGAGCAGGGCGACGCGCGTCAGCGGCGCGGCGAGCGCGGCAATGACGATCGTGGCGACGCAGCCGGCGAAGAACGAGCCGATCGCCGAGATGCCGAGCGCGACGCCCGCGCGGCCCTGCTTGGCCATCTCGTGGCCGTCGAGCGTGGTGACGACCGAGGTCGCCTCGCCGGGGATGTTGACGAGGATGGCGGTCGTGGAGCCGCCATACTGGGCGCCGTAATAGATGCCCGCCAGCATGACGAGCGCGCCGGTAGGGTTGCCGAGCTGGAAGGTGATCGGCAGCAGCATCGTGATCGTCGCGATGGGGCCGACGCCGGGCAGAACGCCGATCAGCGTGCCGACGAGGCAGCCGATGAAGCACAGGATGATGTTCATCGGCAGCGGCACGGTGCCGATACCGGGAAGCTCGACCGGGACGATGTTCAGGATCGTCGAGAAGCCGAGAGCGAGGTTGGCGAGCATGTCCATGTCCGGCCCTCAGAGATAGATGACGCCGGGGATGATCAGCACGGGCATCGGCAGCTTGAGCGCGTACTTGAACATGGCGATGCAGACGAGCGTGATGGCGACCGCGAAGATCAGCAATTCCTTCAGCTTGGTCTCCGAAGAGGCCGCGCCGCTGATCACCGCCAGGAGCGGCCCGGCGAGGACCAGCCCGACGCTGCGGACCGTGAGCGCGAAGGCGAGCAGCCCGCCGATCACGAAGATCGGCCCGCGCAGGCCCGACCGGTCGAGCCAGGTGGGCCGCTTCACCGCCTGGACAGCGAGCCAGACCATGACGGCGAGATAGAACAGGCAGAAGGTGAAGACCGTCGGCGGGTAGCCCCAGATCTGCTGGACCCCCGCGACCCGCAGGGCGGTGCCTGCGACGAGGGCGGCAAAGCCCACCGCCGCGATGGCGATCACCGCGGAGAAATCAGGAAGCGAGACGCCCTCGCCGTCCTTCATGACGCCGTTGGCCACCAGGCCGATGGCGAAGATCACGATCAGGCCGATGATGGCATAGGGCACCATGCCGGGGCCCATGCTGCCGAGCCGCCCCAGGGGCAGATCGGACGCCGCCCAGGCGGCGAAGAGCGCCAGCCCGATCAGCGAAAGGCCGGCAACAAGGTTCTGCGCGCCCCGCACAGGGATGGCGCGCGTCTCCGATTTCGGTGTGTTCACTGGCTTCCCTCACAAGCGGACGAGAGGCGTCGCCCCTCGGGCACACGCCGCCTTGCCGATCGCGCTGTCCAGCGTGACCGCCCCCCGGCAGTTCACGCTCCAAAGGACTAGAGCGCTTCCCCATTCCCGCCGTCCCGATTCATTTTTCCACGGCGCGCCGCGCGTGTGCGCCCGGGGCCGGAACGTGCCCTGCGGTGCGCGGCGCATATTCAGCGCGGTTTCGGCGCGAATGCAAGCGGGGTTTCACGCGCTGGCGTTGCCTAAAGGGCGGGAAGACAGCTTTTGCATGTGGGGGCATGATGCCCTAGAAGGCGCTGCCCGCCGCCAGGATGCTCATCCCATGATGGAAATGTTCTCCCCGCAGTACATGCTGTCGATCCTCCAGATCATCTGGATCGACCTGCTCCTGTCCGGCGACAACGCCGTCGTCATCGCCCTGGCCTGCCGGTCCCTGCCCGAGCGCCAGCGCAAGCTCGGCATGATCCTGGGCGCGGGCGCGGCGGTGGGCCTGCGCATCGTCTTCGCCCTCGCCATCACCTACCTGCTGGGCGTGCCCTTCCTGAAGGTGGCCGGCGGCCTGCTCCTGCTGTGGATCGCGGTGAAGCTCGCCCGCGGGGAGGACGAGGACCAGCACGAGATCGCCGACAGCGATTCGCTCTGGAAGGCGGTGCGCACCATCGCCATCGCCGACGCGGTCATGAGCCTCGACAACGTGGTGGCCATCGCCGCGGCGGCGCGCGGCCATGTGGAGCTCTTCATCTTCGGCCTGCTGCTGTCGATCCCTCTGATCGTGGTCGGCTCGGCGCTGATCATGAACATCATCCAGCGCTTCCCGATCTTCGTCTGGGCGGGCGCCGCCCTTCTCGGCTTCATCGCCGGCGAGATGCTCGTCTCCGACCCGGTCGTGCTCAGCGCCATGCAGACCCATGTGCCGGCCTGGCTGCGCATGGTGCCGGTGGAGCAGAGCCCCTCGGGCACGCTGCCGATCGCGTCGATCTATTACGGCGCGGCCGTGGTCGGCGCGCTCTTCGTCATCCTCCTGGCGATGGCGCTCAAGCGCCGGGCCCACGAGCCGGTGATCGAGGAGCAGCCGGTCAATCCGGAGAAGTAGGCGCGTCCGCCGTCACGACGGCGAGCACCCAGCCTTCGACCGGCTCGGCGGTCGCTACCGACAGGGGGCGGCCGCCGGCCTCGTCATTGACAATCCAGGCGCCCCGATCGTCCTGCATGACGGTGACCGTTCCGGCTCCGGCCAGCCCGGCGCCGAGCGCCTTGAGCGCCGCCTCCTTGACCGCCCAGAGCACGGGGAAGGCCGACGGGCCGAGGCGGCGCAGCAGCGCGGCCTCCGGCGCGGCCAGCACGTTCCACGGCACCTCACCGCTATCCCGGCGCTCCAGGTCGACGCCCACGGGGACGGCGGCGATCGCCAGGGCGCACAGGCCCTCGCGGGACGAACGCGACAGGTGAAGGGCGGGATGGGCCGGCGCGATCGGCCGTCCCAGCGGATCGAGCGCGAGGACCATTTCGCCCTCGGCACAGCCGAGCCAGCGGGCCGCGAGCCGGGCATGGGCCGCGACGCGCGCCGGCCGGCCAGCATCGGGGACGAGCGCGACGGCGGTCCGGCCCGGAACGAGGGCCTCCTCGAGGTCGCGAAGCAGATGGAAAGCGGGTGGCGGCCGGCGCATGGGCGGCTAGACCATCATGCCGGCGGTCCGCCGTCGAGGGGGCGCAACCCACCCATGCCCTGCATGCACCCTCGAGGAATTGACGGCCGCAGCGCGCACAGGCATCGACGCAAGCCATGAACGACATCCAGCCCGAAGGGCGAGACGGCGCCGGCCCGGCCACCATGACGGTGCGGCCGGGCTTTTCCTGGGCGGGGGTCCTGCTCGGCATGCGCATGGTCATGCCCTTCGTGCCGGGCATCCTGACCTTCGCCACCGTCTACGGCGCGGCCGCGGCGGCCAAGGGGCTGACGCTCGGCCAGACATTGGCCATGAGCGGCATCGTCTATGCCGGCCTGTCGCAGATGGTGGTGCTGCAGATCTGGACCGAGAACTGGACGCTCGCGTCGCTGGGCACGATCGCCATCCTGACGGCGGCGATCAACGCGCGGATGATCCTGATGGGCGCCTCGCTCCAGCCCTGGCTGAAGCACGCGCCGGTGCCGCTGAACGCCGTCAACCTGTTCCTGTTCACCGACCAGTCCTGGGTGATCGGGCTTCGCCACTACGAATCCGGCGGCCGGGATTTCGGCGTGCTGCTGGGCGTCGGCCTGCTGACCTGGCCGCTCTGGGTCATGGCGGCCGTGCCCGGATTCCTTGCGGGCGCCGCCATGGGCGACCCGGCGCGCTTCGGACTCGACCTCGTCATCCCGATCATGTTCGCCATCATGCTCGTGCCGCTGTGGCGGGGCGCGCGTCCCGCGGTGCCGTGGGCGGTCGGCGGCCTCGTCGCGCTGATCGTCTCCGAGATCGGCGGCGGCTATCTCTACATCGTCGCGGGCGCCGTCGCCGGCGGCCTCGCGGGCGCCTTCCTGCCGGAGAAGGCCGATGCTTGAGATGCTGCGCGCCATGCCCGCGGATGTCGTCGTCATCGCCGTGATGGCGCTGACCACCTATGCCTGCAGGATCAGCGGCGTCGTGCTGATGAGCGTCGTCACCGTGACGCCGCCGGTGGAGCGGGCGCTGAAGGCCCTGCCCGGCTCGATCATCATGGCGACGGTGCTGCCGCTGGTGGCGAAGGCAGGCCCCGGCGCGATCATCACGCTGGTCCTGGCGCTTGCGGTCATGGTCTGGCGGCGCAACGACCTGCTGGCGCTGGGGGCGGGGCTCGCCTTCATCGTCGCCTGGCGCGCGCTCGGCCTGTGAGCGCTCAGGCGGCGAAGCGTTCCTTGATGCGCCGCACGAGCCCGTCGCGCACCTCGCGATAGGCATCGAGCATCTGCTCGCGGGAGCCCTGCACGGCCGTGGGGTCCTGGGTCGGCCAGTATTCGACATCCGCCGCCAGGGTGCGCGTCAGGTCCAGCGCCCGGTGATGGGCTTCCGGCGAGAGCGTGACGATCAGGTCGAAGTTGAGCCCTTCCCAGTCGTCGAGCTCGTCGATCGTCTGCGGCCTGTGGCGGGACATGTCGATGCCGATCTCGTCCAGGACGGCGACGGCGAAGGGGTCGAGCTCGTCCTTGCGCACGCCCGCGGACTGCACGTAGAGCGACTTGCCGAAATAATGCTTGGCGATGGCCTCCGCCATCGGCGAGCGGACGCAGTTGAACGCGCAGGCGAACAACACGGCTCCGATCCGCTGGCGCTCGGCAGGCGCCATGGATCAGCCTCTCCAGTGCAGAGCGAAGACGAGGGTGAAGAGCCGCCGCGCGGTGTCGAAATCGATCTCGATCTTGTCCGCCAGGCGCTGGCGGAGCGCCTCGGCGGCTTCGTCGTGCAGCCCCCGCCGGCCCATGTCGATCGCCTCGATCTGCGTGGGCGAGGCGGTGCGGATCGCATCGTAATAGCTGTCGCAGACGAGCTTGTAGTCGCGGATGTAGCGGCGCAGCGGGGTCAGCGACAGGACGTGGGTCAGGCCCTCCTGCTGGCCGGCCTCGCGCATGGCGAAGCAGAGCTTGCCCTCCACCAGCGAGATCGCGAGCTCGTAGGGACCGCCGTCATGGCCGCACGGGGCGAAGTGGTTGCGCTCCACCAGATCGTAGATGGCGACCGCGCGCTCGTGCTCCTGGTCGGGGGAGCCGCGGCCGATGGAGGCCTCGTCGAGCGAGACGGAGACGAGGCGCTGCCGGTCCGATCTCTCCGTCATCCGATCCTCCTCATCCGGCGCTCAGAGGTTGAGCCGGATCGCCACCGAGCGGGCATGCGCGTCCAGCCCCTCCGCCTTGCCGAGCGCGATGGCCGCCGGGCCCAGCGCGCGCAGCGATTCGGCGGTGCAGGACAGGATCGACGTGCGCTTCACGAAGTCCAGCACGCCAAGGCCCGAGGAGAACCGCGCCGAGCGCGCGGTGGGCAGGACATGGTTGGAGCCGCCGACATAATCGCCGATGGCCTCCGGCGTATGGGCGCCGAGGAAGATCGCTCCGGCATTGCGCACGCCCGCGGCGAGGGCATCCGCGTCGCGGGCCTCGATCTCCAGGTGCTCGGGCGCCAGCCGGTCGACGAGCGGGATGGCGTCCCGCAGGCTGGAGACCAGGACGATCGCGCCGAAATCGCGCCAGCTCGCGGCGGCGATGTCGCGCCGCGGCAGCGTCGAGAGCTGGCGCTCCACCGCCGCCTCGACGGCGTCCGCAAGCGACGCATCGTCGGTGACGAGGATGGCCTGCGCGGCCGTGTCGTGCTCGGCCTGGGCGAGGAGATCGGCGGCGACCCAGTCGGGATTGGCGGTGCCGTCGGCCAGGACGAGCACCTCGGACGGGCCGGCGATCATGTCGATGCCCACCTGCCCGAAGACGCGGCGCTTGGCGGCCGCCACATAGGCGTTGCCGGGGCCGACGATCTTGGCGACGGGCGCGATGGTCTGCGTGCCGTAGGCGAGCGCCGCGACGGCCTGGGCCCCGCCGATGCGGTAAATCTCGTCGACGCCCGCCAGCCGCGCCGCGGCGAGCACGAGCGGGTTGAGACGGCCGTCGGGCGTTGGCGCGACCATGACGACGCGGGGCACCCCGGCCACCTTGGCCGGCACGGCGTTCATGAGCACGGAGGAGGGATAGCTCGCCGTGCCGCCGGGCACGTAGAGCCCGACCGCCTCGATCGCGGTCCAGCGCCAGCCCAGCGTGACGCCGATTTCGTCGGTGAACCGCGCATCGGCGGGCTTCTGGCGCTCGTGGAACGCGACGATGCGCGCATGGGCAAGGCGCAGGGCGTCCAGGGTCTCGCGGTCACAGGCGGCTTCCGCCGCTGCGATCTCGTCCTCCGACACCCGCAGCCCGGCCGCGTCGAGGTCCAGCCGGTCGAACCGGCGCGTGGCGTCCAGCACCGCCTCGTCGCCGCGGGCGACGACGTCGGCGATGATCGCCGCGACGGCGCGGTCCACGTCCTCCGACACCTCGCGCTTCATCGCGAGCAGGCGGCGGAAGCCGGCCTCGAAATCGGGCCGGCCCTGTTCCAGGCGCAGGACCATCAGAGGCCCCCGCCGGCGCCGTGCTCGGGGCAGCCCCCCGCTTCCCAGACGGGTCCCAGATCCTTGATCTGCGCCTCCACGCACTCGACCGTGAGGCGGATGGCGGCATCGCCGGAGAAGAGCAGCGTGATCTCGCCGCCCGGCGCCTCGCCGGGCTCGAACGTGATCGCGAGCAGGTTCATGACCGCGCGCGGATCGGCGGGCAGGCCCACCTTGCGCACCGAGAGGACGCTCTCGAAATGCAGCCCCGAGAGGCGGCGATGGGGGTCGTCCGGCCGCTCCCAGTCGAAGCGGCAGGCCACCATGGCGAAGCGCCGCTCGCGGGGGAGATAGGCGAAGTCGGCGACCTTCAGGATCGCGTCCTGCATGTGCGCGGACACGATCTCCAGGTCCTCGGCATCGAGAGCGATCAGCTTCAGCATATCGCGCGCGTCGGTCATCGGGTCCGGCTCAATCCTGTCGCAAGGCCCTTCTGTTAATGGGGGCTCGCGGGCGGCGCAACAACGCCCGTGGAAAGCATAATCGCCAAATCCGCTTGCGGGGCGGCGGAAAACGGGGCTCTGCTGGGCCCATGCGCGCCTCCATCATCCGCACGATCCGCGTCGCCGCCCTTGTCGGGGCGGTGCTGCTGCCGGCAGCGGCCCTGGCCGACGGCGGCTCCTACGAGCGGCCGGACGCGCCGCCCTATGCCCAGCGGCGGGGCGTCATCGTCACCGTGCCGACCCTCGACCATCATTACCGCGACGACATGGTGGAGGAAGGCTGGCGCATGTACGGCGCCCATGGCGACTTCGACCCGCGCTACAACAGCCTCGACCGGCAGCGGCCGGACGCGTGCGACCCGTGGAAGAACCGCTGCCGCCCGGCCGAGCCCTGGTGGAGCCGCTGAGCCGCCGGGCTCAGCCGCCGGCGATACGCTGGACCTGCGCGCCGCAGCGCGAGAGCTTGGCCTCCAGCGCCTCGAAGCCCCGATCCAGGTGATAGACGCGGTTGATCGTCGTCGTGCCCTCGGCCGCCAGCGCCGCGATGACGAGGGACACCGAGGCCCGCAGGTCCGTCGCCATCACCTGCGCGCCCTTCAGCCGCTCGACGCCCTCCACATGGGCGACGTCGCCGTCCAGCCGGATGCGGGCGCCCAGGCGCGCCAGTTCCTGCACGTGCATGAACCGGTTCTCGAAGATCGTCTCGCGGATCGTGGACGTGCCGCCTGCCCGGGTCATCAGCGCCATGAACTGGGCCTGCAGGTCCGTGGGGAAGCCCGGGAAGGGCTCGGTGGTGACGTCCACCGGCGCGATGCCCCCGCCATTGCGGCGGATGCGCACGCCGCCCTCCTCCGACGACACCTCGGCGCCGCTCTGGCTCAGGGTGCCGAGGGCGGAATCCAGCAGGTCGGCGCGGGCGCCCTCCAGGAGGACGTCGCCGCCGGTCATCGCCACGGCCATGGCGTAGGTCCCGGTCTCGATCCGGTCCGGCAGGACCGTGTGATGGGCGCCGGTGAGGCGCGCGACGCCGGTGACGACGAGGTGCGAGGTGCCGATGCCCTCGATGCGCGCACCCATCTTGACCAGGCAATGGGCGAGGTCGGTGACCTCCGGCTCCCGCGCGGCATTGACGATATGCGTCGTGCCCCTGGCCAGGACGGCCGCCATGAGCGCGGTGTGGGTTCCGCCGACCGTGACCTTGGGAAACACGATCTCGCCGCCGACCAGGCCCTTGGGCGCCCGGGCGACGACGTCGCCGGCCTCGATCTCGATCTCGGCGCCGAGCTTTTCCAGCGCCATGAGCAGAAGGTCCACGGGACGCGTGCCGATGGCGCAGCCGCCCGGCAGCGAGACGCGGGCCTCGCCGGTGCGCGCGATCAGCGGCGCGATGACCCAGAAGCTGGCGCGCATGGTGGAAACGAGCTCGTAGGGCGCGCAGGTGTCCACGATCGTGCGTGCGGTGAGCGCGATGGTCTGCCCGGTCTCCGCGCTCTGGCCCGCGCGCTTGCCGGCGACCATGCGGTCGACGCCGTGGTTGGACAGGATGCGCGAGAGCGCCGTCACGTCCGACAGGCGCGGCACGTTGGCGAGCGTCAGCGTCTCATCGGTGAGGAGGCTGGCGATCATCAGCGGCAGGGCCGCGTTCTTGGCGCCGGAGATGGGGATCACGCCGTTGAGGCTGGCGCCGCCGGTAATCTGAATGCGATCCATGTCTCAGCGGTTCTCCTGGCCGTCCTGGCGGCGGTGGAATGGCCCATATGGTCCGGGCGTTTGCATCGAGCCGTCCGGCGGTCTTGCCGGGCGGCGTCAGCGGGCGGTCTCGGACCCGTCGGCACCGCCGGGCCCGGGGGACCGGGCCTGGTCGGCCCCGGCGCCCGCGTCCCGCGACGGGGCGGGTCCGCCGCGCCCGCGCGCCTGCGCCTTGCGCCGCCGCAGATTGTCCCGCAGGGCCGCGGCGAGCCTTGCCCGCCTTTCGTCCTCAGCCTGTCCCATCCGCTCGCCCGTCCGTGCGCCCGCGCCTTGCGCTCGATCAATGCCGTCGGTCCTTCGCCGGAATAGACGGGGGAGACGGGCTTCACAAGTGCGGCGGCGCACCGGGACGAGGCCTGCGGCGAAGCGGCCGGTTGTGACGGGGACGCTTAAATGAGAATGATGCTAAAGAAGGCAACCCGGACGGCGCCGCGCGGCGCCAGGCCAGGACACAGGACAGCCGGACCGGACCTGATGAACTACGACCGGTATTTCGACGCCGCCCTCGCGGACGTGAAGCGCGAGAAGCGCTATCGGAGCTTCGTCACGCTGGAGCGCGACGCCTCCCGATTCCCGCACGCCCTGTGGCATTCGCCCGAAGGGCCGCGGCCGGTCATCATGTGGTGCACCAACGATTATCTGGGCATGGGGTGCCATCCCGCCGTCATCGAGGCGATGCGCGACACCGCCGCCCGGCTCGGCGTCGGCGCGGGCGGCACGCGCAACATCGCCGGCACCTCCTCCCCGCTCGTCGCGCTGGAGCGTTCGCTCGCCGACCTGCACGGCAAGGAGGCGGCGCTCCTGTTCACCTCCGGCTACGTCTCCAACCAGGCGGGCATCTCGACCCTGGCGCGGCTTCTGCCGGATTGCCTGCTCATCTCCGACGAGAAGAACCACAATTCGATGATCGAGGGCGTGCGGCACAGCCGGCGCGAGAAGATCATCTTCCGGCACAACGACCTGGGCCACCTGGAGGAGATCCTCGCCGCCGCCGATCCCGCGCGGCCGAAGGTGATCCTGTTCGAGAGCGTCTATTCCATGGACGGCGACGTCTCGCCGATCCACGCCATCTGCGATCTCGCCGAGCGCTACGGCGCGATGACCTATCTGGACGAGGTCCACGCGGTCGGGCTCTACGGCGAGCGCGGCGGCGGCTATGCGCAGGAGGTGGGCGCCGCCCACCGGATCGACATCATCGAGGCGACGCTCGCCAAGGGCTTCGGCTGCATCGGCGGCTACCTGGCGGCGAAGGCCAACGTGATCGACGCGATCCGCTCCTACGCCCACGGCTTCATCTTCACCACGGCCCTGCCGCCGGCGGTCGCCGCCGCCGCGCTCGCCTCGGTGGAGGTCGTGAAGAGCGGGCAGGCCATCCGCATGCGCCACCGGGCGCAGGTGGCGCAGGTGAAGGCGCGCCTGGCCAAGGCCGGCATCCCCGTCCTGGACGGCGACACCCATATCGTGCCCGTGATGGTGGGCGATGCCCAGCGGGTGAAGGACGCCAGCGACCGGCTTCTGGACGTGCACGGCATCTACGTGCAGCCGATCAACTATCCGACCGTGGCGCGCGGCACCGAGCGGCTGCGCGTGACGCCGACCCCGTTCCACGACATGGCCATGATCGACCACCTGGTCGGCGCGCTGGTGGAGACGTGGAATGCGCTGGGCCTGCCGCGCGTGGCGATCCGCAGCGCGGCCTGACACGGACGCGTCGTCAAGGCGGAAGCGCCCGGCCCGCCTTCGGCGGCCTTAACGGTTGCCTGCCCCGCCGCTTTGTGGCAATGGTCCGCCCCGTTCGCCGGACGCCCCAAGGGGCCGCCCGCGTCGGCCTGCTGCGGTAGCTCAGTGGTAGAGCACTTCATTGGTAATGAAGAGGTCGAGAGTTCAATCCTCTCTCGCAGCACCAGCCCTGCCTGAAACGATTTCGGTTCGCCCCCAGCCGACGTCTCACCCCGCCTTCTCCGGCAGCGTGAACAGCTTCAGGAAAGCGTGCGCGCGTGCGGTGTCGCCCTCGATCGTCAGGATATCCGCCGGTGCGCCACCATAGGCCACGGCGGCGACCTGCGTGGGCTGTGCCGTGACGAGCGCGTCCGCCTCGCCCTCCGCCGCGCGTGCGATGGCGATCGCGCCATCGGCGACGCGGGCGACGTAGACCATTTCGCCGAAGCGGAACGCGATGGCGCCCGTGAAGGCTCTTGCGCGCTGCGGGTCCAGCATGGCGGTGAAGGACAGCATGATCGAGACGCCCGACAGGGGCAGGCTCGGGTCGTGGTTCGGGGAGCGCGCCGCCCACCGGCCCATCTCGCGGATCATGGGGCCGGCCTCCAGACCCCACGGCGTCGCCTCGTAGACCTGGGCCGAGGCCGGCGGCGGCAGGCGCCGGCGTTTCACCAGTCCCCGATCCTCCAGCTCGACGAGGCGCTGGGTCAGCACGTTGGCGCTGATGCCGGGAAGGTCCTGACGCAGGTCCGAGAAGCGGCGCGGCCCGAGCAGGAGCTCGCGCAGGACGAGCAGCGCCCATCGATCGCCGATGAGCTCCAGCGCGTGGGCGGTGCCGCAGGCATCGCCATAGCCGCGCCGGGCCTCGCTGCGAGCCGCTTTAGTTATTTTTTCTAACTTCATGGTTGCAATATATAACTACATGAGCCAGTCTTCAACGCACTTGAGGCGATACGGCCGCGGCCTGTCCACACCGGCTCGCGTCCCATGCCACCCACTCGGGCGAAGGAGGAGTTCCATGACTTACATCGAAGGATTCGTCGCGGCCGTGCCGACGGCGGGCAGGGAAGCCTATGGCGCGCACGCCTCCGCCTTTGCCGGGATCCTCGGCGAATTCGGCGCCGTGCGCATGGTCGAGACGTGGGGCGACGACGTGCCGGACGGGAAGCTGACCGACTTCCGCAAGGCCGTGCAGGCCAGGGAGGACGAGACGATCGTCTTCTCCTGGTTCGAATATCCCGACCGCGCGACGCGCGATGCCGCCAATGCCCGGCTTCGGACCGATCCGCGCATGGAAGCCATGGCGAAGGACATGCCGTTCGACGGCAAGCGCCTGATCTTCGGCGGTTTCGCCTCGCTGGTGGACGAGGCCGGCAAGGGCGACACCGGCTATGTCGACGGCTTCGTCCTGCCCGTCCCGCAGGAGAAGAAGGCGGATTATCGCGCCATGGCGGAGCGCATGGCGGCCTATTTCGTGCGCTGCGGCGCAACGCGGGTGGTGGAAGCCTGGGGCGACGACGTGCCGGAGGGCAAGGTCACCGACTTCCGTCGCGCCGTGCTGGCGCAGGAGGCGGAATCGGTCGTCTTCAGCTTCATCCAATGGCCGGACAAGGCGACGCGCGATGCCGGCTGGGGCCGCATGATGGCGGAGGACCCTGAAAAGGGCACGCCCATGCCCTTCGACGGCAAGCGCATGTTCTGGGGCGGATTCCTCCCCATGCTCGACACGGCGTGGTCGTGACGGCCGGCTTTTTTCGTCCCTGACCGATGGAGGATCCATCCATGCCCACCGATCGCTTGACGACCTGCCTGTGGTTCGACCGCGGCGAAGCGCGCAAGGCGGCCGCGTTCTATGCGGCGACGTTTCCGGACAGTTCCGTGGGCGAGCCGATGTACGCGCCGGCCGACTACCCGAACGGCCGGGAAGGCGACGAACTGACTGTCGCGTTCACCGTGCTCGGGCGCCACTTTGTGGGACTGAACGGCGGTCCGGCCTTCAAGGCGAACGAGGCGGTGAGCTTCATGGTCATCACCGAGGACCAGGCGGAAACCGACCGCTACTGGAACGCGATCATCGAGAATGGCGGCGAGGCCAGCGCATGTGGCTGGTGCCGGGACCGCTGGGGCTTTTCCTGGCAGATCACGCCGCGCGCCCTTCTGCGGGCGAATGCCAACCCGGACAGGGCCGCGGCCAGGCGCGCCTTCGAGGCCATGATGACGATGGGCAAGATCGACATCGCCGCCATCGAGGCGGCGGAACGCGGCGAGACCGGTCATGCGTAAGGTCATCGGCTCGCTGTTCCAGTCCCTCGACGGGGTCATCCAGGCGCCCGGCGGTCCGGAGGAGGATCCGGCGGGCTTCGTCCATGGCGGCTGGACCTACCCCTATTTCGACGCCGCCATCGGCGAAGCGATGGGGCGGCTGTTCGAGGCCGACTACGAGCTTCTCCTCGGGCGGCGCACCTATGAGATCTTTGCCGCCTACTGGCCCCATAACGGCGAGCAGCCGATCGGCGAGACGTTCAACACCGTGCGCAAGCATGTCGTGACCTCGTCCGACCGCCCCCTGACATGGGTCAACAGCCATCGCCTTACCGGCGACCCGGCGCAGGCTGTGGCCGAACTCAAGGCTTCGGACGGGCCGGACCTTCTGATCCAGGGCAGCGGCATGCTGTACGACGCCCTGCTTCCCGCCGGCCTCATCGACAGGCTGACGCTGATCACCTTTCCGGTGATGCTCGGTTGTGGAAAGCGCTGGCATGCGCAGCATCCCTCGGCGGCGCGTTCGTGGACGCTGGAAGAGCAGGTTATCTCGCCGGCCGGCGTTCACTTCGCGACGTTTGCGCGCGACGGGGAGGTTCGCACCGGCAGCTTCGCCACCAAGCCGCCCAGCGCGGACGAACTGGCGCTGCGCGAGCGACAGGCATCCGGCGCGTGGTGAAGCGGCCTTCCGCCGCGACGCTCACCCCTTCCCCCGCTGGCCCGCGTGGCTTAAGGGCCAGGCTCCAATAGCTTCAGCCCGGCAGCACCCCGTCCATGATTCGCCTTGAAGGCATCTGCAAGCAGAACGGCCGGCAGATCGTGTTCGTGGAGGCGTCGGCGGCGCTGCAGCGGGGCGAGAAGATCGGGCTCGTGGGCCCGAACGGCGCCGGCAAGACGACCCTGTTCCGGCTCATCACCGGCGAGGAGAAGCCCGACGAGGGCCAGGTCTCCGTCGATCGCGGCGTGACGATCGGCTATTTCAGCCAGGATGTCGGCGACATGGCCGGGCGCAGCGCCGTCGCCGAGGTCATGGAGGGCGCCGGACCGGTGAGCGCGGTCGCCGCCGAACTGAAGGCGCTGGAGGCGGCCATGGCCGATCCCGACCAGGCCGATGCCATGGACGAGATCATCCTGCGCTACGGCGAGGTGCAGTCCCGGTTCGAGGAGCTTGACGGCTATGCGCTCGACGGGCGGGCGCGGGAGGTCCTGGCGGGCCTCGGCTTCTCCCAGGAGATGATGGACGGCGATGTCGGCGCGCTGTCCGGGGGCTGGAAGATGCGCGTCGCGCTGGGGCGCATCCTCCTCATGCGGCCCGACGCCATGCTGCTCGACGAGCCGTCCAACCACCTGGACATCGAGAGCCTGATCTGGCTGGAGGGCTTCCTCAAGGCCTATGAGGGCACGCTCGTCATGACCTCGCACGACCGCGAGTTCATGAACCGCATCGTCGGCAAGATCATCGAGATCGATGCCGGGTCGCTCACCACCTATTCGGGCGACTATGCCTTCTACGAGCAGCAGCGGGCGCTGGCGGAGAAGCAGCAGCAGGCGCAGTTCGAGCGCCAGCAGGCGATGCTCGCCAAGGAGATCGCCTTCATCGAGCGGTTCAAGGCGCGGGCCTCTCACGCTGCGCAGGTGCAGAGCCGCGTGAAGAAGCTCGACAAGATCGACCGGGTGGAGCCGCCGCGCCGGCGCGAGACCGTGATGTTCGAGTTCCGCCCCGCTCCCCGCTCCGGCGACGACGTCGTCAGCCTCAAGGGCGTAAACAAGCGCTATGGCAGCCGCACGATCTACGAAGGGCTGGATTTCCAGGTGCGCCGCAAGGAGCGCTGGTGCGTCATGGGCGTCAACGGCGCCGGCAAGTCGACGCTGCTCAAGCTCGTGACCGGCACGACCGAGCCCGATGCCGGCGCGATCCGCATCGGCGCCAACGTGAAGCTCGGCTACTTCGCCCAGCACGCGATGGAACTGCTCGACGGCGAGCAGACCGTGTTCGAGTGGCTGGAAAGCTCCTTCCCGCAGGCGGGGCAGGGCTCGCTGCGGGCGCTGGCCGGATGTTTCGGCTTTTCCGGCGACGACGTGGAGAAGCGCTGCCGGGTCCTGTCCGGCGGCGAGAAGGCCCGGCTCGTCATGGCGCACATGCTCTACGACCCGCCGAATTTCCTGGTGCTGGACGAGCCGACCAACCACCTCGACATCGCCACCAAGCAGATGCTGATCGAGGCCCTGAGGGACTATGAGGGCACGATGCTCTTCGTGTCCCACGACCGGCATTTCCTCGCCGCCCTGTCCAACCGCGTCCTCGAGGTCTCGCCCGAGGGCATCCATGCCTATGGCGGCGGCTATACCGAATATGTCGCCAAGACCGGGCAGGAAGCGCCGGGCCTGCGCGGCTGAGCCGCCGTCATTTCCGCCGGACCGGGGCGGGCGTGATCATGCACGGGCGGGGGCAGGGCTGCGCACCTGACAAGGGCCGCCCGTTGGCGCATGATGGGCCTTGCGGATCATCGATGCGCGAGGAGGGAGCGATGCCGGCCTATCCCGCCTGGGACGCCGACGCAGCCCGGGCCCTGATCGCGGAGCGCGCCCACCTGGATGGCGCCATGCTGCCCGTCCTGCACGCGCTGCAGGAGCGGTTCGGCCACGTGCCGCGCGAGGCCGTGCCGCTCGTCGCCGAGGCCTTGAACGTGTCACGCGCGGACGTCCACGGGGTGGTCACCTTCTATCACGACTTCAAGGACGCGCCGTTCGCCGGCCGCGTCGTGCGGCTGTGCCGGGCGGAGGCCTGCCAGGCCTCCGGCTGCGAGGCGCTGGTCGACTTCCTGCACGGGCGCGGCGTTCCGCTCGACGAGCGCCCGGCCCATGCGCGGGTCGCCGTGGAAACGGTCTATTGCCTGGGTCTATGCGCCTCCGGGCCGGCCGCGCTGGTGGACGGCGAGCCGGTGGCGCGGCTGGACCCCGCCCGGCTTGCCGCGCTCTGCGAGGGCGCGGCGGTCGAGGCGGTGCGGGAGATGGTCCCGTGACCGCCCGGCGGGTCTTCGTGCCGCGGGACGCTGCCGCGCGGGCTGCCGGCGCCGATGCGGTCGCGGCCGCCATCGCCGGGGAGGCCGCGAGGCGGGGTCTGGATCTGGAGGTGGTGCGCACCGGCAGCCGGGGCATGCTCTGGCTGGAGCCGCTGGTGGAGGTGGACACGCCGGAAGGGCGGGTCGCCTTCGGACCGGTCTCCCGCCGCGACGTTTCGGGCCTGTTCGATGCCGGCTTCCTGTCCGGCGCGGACCATGCGCTGGGCCAGGGTCCCGTCGCGCGCATGCCGTGGATGATGCGCCAGCAGCGCGTGACCTTCGCCCGGACGGGCATCGTCGATCCGCTGTCCCTTGCCGATTACCGCGCCCATGGCGGGCTCGGCGGCCTGCACAAGGCCCTGGCGATGACCGGCGCGCAGATCGTCGAGGCGGTGACGCAATCGGGGCTGCGGGGCCGGGGCGGCGCGGGCTTTCCCACCGGCATCAAGTGGAAGACGGTCCACGACGCGGCAGCCGACCGCAAATACGTGGTGTGCAACGCCGACGAGGGCGACAGCGGCACCTTCGCCGACCGCATGGTCATGGAGGGCGACCCCTTCATGCTGATCGAGGGCATGGCGATCGCCGGGCTGGCGGCGGGGGCGACCACGGGCTTCATCTATATCCGCTCGGAATATCCCGATGCGATCGCGACGATGTCCGGCGCCGTGGCCGCGGCCGGGCAGGCGGGCCTGCTGGGGGACTCCGTCCTGGGCTCGGGCCGGGCGTTCCGGATCGAGGTGAGGGTCGGCGCCGGCGCCTATATCTGCGGGGAGGAGACCTCGCTCCTGGAGAGCCTGGAAGGCCGCCGCGGCATCGTGCGCGCCAAGCCGCCAATCCCCGCGCTGAAGGGGCTTTTCGGCCAGCCGACCATCGTCAACAACGTCCTGTCGCTGGCGGCGGTGCCGTGGATCCTCGCCCATGGGGCGCAAGCCTACGCGGATCTCGGCATGGGACGCTCGCGCGGCACGCTGCCCGTCCAGCTCGGCGGCAACGTGCGCCGCGGCGGGCTGGTGGAGCTCGCCTTCGGGGTCTCGCTGCGGGACATCGTGATGGAGTTCGGCGGCGGCACGCGGTCGGGCCGCCCGGTCCGGGCGGTGCAGGTCGGCGGCCCGCTCGGCGCGTATCTCCCCGCCTCGCAACTGGACACGCCGCTGGACTACGAGGCGCTGGCCGCCATCGGCGGCATGGTGGGCCATGGCGGCATCGTGGTCTTCGACGACGAGGCGGACATGGCGCGGCAGGCACGCTTCGCCTTCGCCTTCTGCGCGGCGGAAAGCTGCGGCAAGTGCACGCCCTGCCGCATCGGCGCCACCCGTGGGGTCGAGGTGATGGACAGGATCATCGCCGGGATCGACCGCGACGCGAACCTGTCTCTGCTGGAGGACCTGAACCAGCTGATGACCGACGCCTCGCTCTGCGCCATGGGCGGCCTCACGCCGATGCCGGTGCGGAGCGCGCTGCGCCACTTTCCCGAAGACTTCCGGCGGCCGGCCCTGCCCCGGGCGGCCGAGTGAGGACGACCATGACAGGCTTCGTTCCAGAGACCGATTTCGGCACGCCCATCCGGACGGGCACTGAGGAGGTCGCGCTCGTCATCGACGGCGTCACCGTGCGCGTGCCGAAGGGCACCTCCATCATGGCCGCGGCGATGACGATGGGCACCCGGGTGCCGCGCCTGTGCGCCACCGACTCGCTGGAGCCCTTCGGCTCGTGCCGGCTGTGCCTGGTGGAGATCGAGGGTCGCAAGGGCACGCCGGCCTCCTGCACGACGCCGGCCGAGGACGGCATGGTCGTGCATACGCAGACCGACCGGCTGGCGACCCTGCGGCGCGGGGTGATGGAGCTGTACATCTCCGACCATCCACTCGACTGCCTCACCTGCCCCGCCAACGGCGATTGCGAGTTGCAGGACATGGCCGGCGCGGTCGGCCTGCGGCAGGTGCGCTACGGCGACCAAGGGGCGAACCATGTCCGCCCGGTGGCGGACGGGGCAACGAATCCCCTGTTTCTAGGGGTCGACGGCAGCAACCCGTATTTCGCCTACGATCCGTCCAAGTGCATCGTCTGCAATCGCTGCGTCCGGGCCTGCGACGAGGTGCAGGGCACCTTCGCGCTGACGATCGAGGGGCGCGGCTTCGACAGCCGGGTCTCGGCGGGCGGGGTGGATTTCCTCGGCTCGGAATGCGTGTCGTGCGGCGCCTGCGTCCAGGCCTGCCCCACGGCGACCCTGATGGAGAAATCCGTCATCGACCACGGCCTGCCCGATCATTCCACCCTGACGACCTGCGCCTATTGCGGCGTCGGCTGTTCCTTCAAGGCGGAGATGCAGGGCGACCGGGTGGCGCGCATGGTGCCCTACCGCCATGGCGGCGCCAACGAGGGCCATTCCTGCGTGAAGGGCCGCTTCGCCTATGGCTATGCCACCCATCCCGACCGCATCACGCGGCCGATGGTGCGCGAGCGGATCGACGAACCGTGGCGGGAGACGAGCTGGGAGGAGGCGATCGCCCGCGCCGCCGACGGCTTCCGCCGCATCGCGCAGGCGAGCGGCCGGGACGCCATCGGCGCGATCACCTCGTCCCGCTGCACGAACGAGGAGGTCTACCTCGTCCAGAAGCTGGTGCGGGCCGCCTTCGGCAACAACAACGTCGATACCTGCGCCCGGGTCTGCCACTCGCCCACCGGATACGGGCTGAAGACGACGCTGGGCACGTCCGCGGGCACGCAGGATTTCCGCTCGGTGGCCAAGGCCGACGTCATCCTTCTGATCGGCGCCAACCCCACGGACGGGCACCCGGTCTTCGCCTCACGGATGAAGCGGCGCCTGCGCGAGGGGGCGCAGCTCATCGTGGCCGATCCGCGCCGTATCGACCTGGTCCGCTCGCCCCACGTGAAGGCCGAGCATCACCTCCAGCTCAAGCCGGGCACCAATGTCGCGCTCATCAACGCGCTGGCGCACGTCGTGGTCAGCGAGGGCCTGGTCCGGGAGGATTATGTCCGCGAGCGCTGCGACCTTCAGGACTTCGAGGCCTGGGCCCGCTTCATCGCCGACGAAAGCCAGTCGCCGGAGGCGACGGAGGCCTTCACCGGCGTTCCGGCCTGCGAGGTGCGCGCGGCCGCGCGGCTCTACGCGAAGGCGGACAACGCGGCGATCTATTACGGGCTGGGCGTGACCGAGCACAGCCAGGGCTCGACCATGGTGATGGGCATGGCGAACCTCGCCATGGCCACGGGCAATATCGGCCGCGAGGGTGTCGGCATCAATCCGCTGCGCGGGCAGAACAACGTGCAGGGCTCCTGCGACATGGGCTCCTTCCCCCATGAGTTCAGCGGCTACCGGCACGTGTCCGACGACGCCACGCGGGAGGTATTCGAGCGCATATGGGGCCGGCCCCTCAGCGCCGAACCGGGGCTGCGCATCCCCAACATGCTCGACGAAGCGCTGGAGGGCCGGTTCCGCGGGCTGCTGGTGCAGGGCGAGGACATCGCCCAGTCCGACCCCAACACGCAGCACGTCACGGCCGCGCTGGCGGCCATGGAATGCGTGGTCGTCCAGGACCTGTTCCTGAACGAGACCGCGAAATACGCCCACGTCTTCCTGCCCGGATCGTCGTTCCTGGAGAAGGACGGCACGTTCACCAATGCCGAGCGGCGCATCAACCGCGTGCGCAAGGTCATCGCGCCGCTGTCGGGCATGGACGAGTGGCGCGTGACGATGGCCCTGTCGGCAGCCCTCGGCTACCCGATGGACTACGACCATCCCTCCCAGATCATGGACGAGATCGCCGCGGTGACGCCGAGCTTTGCCGGCGTGTCCTACGCGCTGCTCGACAGGGTCGGCTCCGTGCAATGGCCCTGCAACGAGGCGGCGCCGGAGGGCACGCCCGTGATGCACGCCGAACGGTTCGTGCGCGGCAAGGGGCGATTCATGATCACAGAATTCGTGCCCACCGACGAGCGCACGGGCCCGCGCTTTCCGCTGCTGCTCACGACGGGCCGCATCCTCTCGCAGTACAATGTGGGGGCGCAGACCCGCCGGACCGCCAACGTGGTCTGGCACGGGGAGGATCTCCTGGAGATCCATCCCTTCGACGCGGAGAGCCGCGGCATCCGTGACGGCGACCTCGTCATGCTGACGTCCCGCTCCGGCGAGATCGCGCTGCGGGCCGACATCACCGAACGGGTGCAGCCGGGCGTCGTCTACACCACGTTCCACCATGCCGGCACGGGCGCCAATGTCGTGACCAGCGACTATTCGGACTGGGCGACGAACTGCCCCGAATACAAGGTGACCGCGGTGGAGGTGCGCCGCACGAACCAGCCCTCCGCCTGGCAGAGGCGCAACGAGGAGGAGGACCGCACCCTGCGGCGCATCGCGCCCCGGGCCGCGGAATAACCATGGCGGGCGCGACGGCGACCGTGACCGGGCGGACGCTGCGCTATGACGGCGCGATGGAGGCTGGCCGCGATGTGGCGGTGCCGGTGGAGCAGGCCGTCAACATCGTCTACGGCACCCTGCCCTATGCGGTGATGATGGCAACGCCCGCCGACCTGGAGGATTTCGCCACGGGCTTCAGCCTGACGGAGGGGATCGTGCGGTCGGCCGCCGAGATCCGGGCCGTGCGGCAGGAGGAGAGCGGGGACGGGCTCGTCCTGGCGGTGGACCTCGCACCCGAAGCCTTGAAGCGGCACCTGTCCCGGCGGCGGTCCCTGTCGGGGCGCACCAGTTGCGGGCTGTGCGGCATCGAGAGCCTGGACCAGGTGCCCGGCGCCGAGCGCCCGGTGAACGGCGCCCTGCCCGGGGCGCGCGCCATGGAGCGGGCGCTCGCCGCGCTCAACGAGAGCCAGCCGCTCCATGCCCTGACCCATGCGACGCACGCCGCCGCCTGGTGCGACGGCGAGGGCCGGCTCGTCGTCCTGCGCGAGGATGTCGGCCGTCACAACGCGCTCGACAAGGCGATCGGCGCCTGCCTGCGGGCGGCGCTGGACCCGGCCGGCGGCTTCTTCGTCATCACCAGCCGCTGCTCCTTCGAGATGGTGGAGAAGGCGGCCGTATTCGGGGCTCCCGCGCTCGTCGCCATCTCGGCCCCGACCTCCCTCGCCATCGCGCGGGCCAAGGCGCTGGGCCTGGCGCTGGCGGCGGTGGCCCGCGAGGATAGCGCCCTGGTGTTCGCCGACGCGGACCCGGCGGGCGGGCGGGAGGCAGGCCCGGCATGAGCGCGGCTTTCGACCAGCCCGCCAAGCTCGCCCGCATGGCCGGGCAGATCGCGGATTTCTTTGCCGCCTATCCGGAGGACAAGGCGGTCCCGGCCATTGCCGAGCACATCAACCAGTTCTGGACGCCGCGGATGCGCGCCGAACTGGCCCGCGCCTTTCCGCCCGGCACGCCCGGGCTCCACCCGCTCGTGGCGCAGGCCCTGCCGCTCGTCAGGCTGCCGGCCGCCTGAGCCTCAGCCCGGCGCGGGCGCGTCCGCCCGGCGGCGGAACCCGAGCGAGGCTGTCATCAGGTCGCGCGTATAGTCGCTGCGGATGTCGCCCCGGATGAGCGATTGCGACGGCAGGATCTCCACCGACCGCCCGTTGCGCATGACCATCAGCCGCCCGCACATGTGCGTCACGACGGCGAGGTCGTGGCTCACCATCACGAAGGTCAGGTGGCGGCGGACACGCAGCTCCTCCAGAAGGTTGAGCACCTCCGCCTGCACGGAGGCGTCCAGCGCGGAGGTCGGCTCGTCCAGCAGGAGGATGTCCGGCTCCAGGATCAGCGCCCGGGCGATGGCGATGCGCTGGCGCTGGCCGCCGGAGAGTTGATGGGGGAAGCGGAAGCGGAAGCCCGTGCCGAGACCGACCTCGTCCAGGGCGCGGGTGATGCGCGTCTCGGCGTCCGGCACGCGGTGGATGGCCAGCGGCTCGGCGAGGATCCGGTCCACGGTCTGGCGCGGATGCAGCGAGCCGTAGGGGTCCTGGAAGACCATCTGCACCTTGCGGCGGAAAGCCCGCGAGCCCGGCCTGGGGCCGCCGGCTTCGGCGCCCACCGCGATGCGGCCCTCGGTGACGGGGGCAAGGCCGCAGACCGCCCGCAGGATCGTGGACTTGCCGGAACCGGATTCGCCGACGATGCCGAAGCTCTCGCCCGGCGCGACGGCGAAGCTCACCCCGTCCACGGCGCGGTAGCCGTCATAGACGACGGCGAGGTCGTTGACCTGCAGCGCGGCGCTCATCGGGCCCATTCCGGATCGCGGGACAGGACGGGCAGCGGGTGCCGGTGCTCGCCCAGCCGGGGCAGGCAGGCGAGCAGCCCGCGGGTGTAGGGATGCTGCGCGGCGCCGAGATCGGCCGCGGCGATCTCCTCCACGACGCGGCCCGCATAAATGACCAGGACCCGGTCGCAGAAGGACGAGACGAGGCGCAGGTCGTGGGAGATGAAGATGAGGCCCATGCCGCGTTCGCCGACGAGCCTGTCGAGGATCGACAGGACCTGGAGCTGGACCGTGACGTCGAGCGCGGAGGTCGGCTCGTCGGCGATGAGCAGGTCGGGATCGGCGATCAGCATCATCGCGATCATCACGCGCTGGCCCATGCCGCCAGAAACCTCGTGCGGGTAGAGACCGAAGACGCGGGCGGGCCTGTCGATCTGCACGGCGGCCAGCATGGCCAGGGCGCGCTCGCGCGCCTCCCGGTCGCCGACATTCTCGTGGGCCTGCAGCGCCTCGACGATCTGGTCGCCGACGGTCATGACCGGGTTCAGCGAGTATTTGGGATCCTGCAGGACCATGCCGATGCGCGCGCCGCGCAGCGCGCGACGCTCCGCCGGCGCGGCCTTGAGCAGGTCGATCCCGTCGAAGGCGAGCGTGCGGGCGGTCACGATCGCCTGCGGCGGGGTGAGCCCGAGGATGGCGCGGCCGGTCTGCGACTTGCCGGAGCCGGATTCGCCCACGATGCCGAGGCGCTCGCGGCCCAGGGAGAAGGAGACGCCGCGCACGGCCTCGACCGGGTCGCCGTCCCGGTTGGGGAAGGCGATGCGCAGGTCCTCGACGGTCAGGAGCGCGCTCATGAGCCGGCCTTCGGGTCGAGCGCGTCGCGCAGGCCGTCGCCCAGGAGGTTGAATGCCAGGCTGACGATGAAGATCGCCGCGCCGGGGGCGGCGGCCACCCACCATTGGTCCAGCACGTAGAGCCGGCCGTTGGAGATCAGCGCGCCCCATTCCGGCATGGGCGGCTGGGCCCCGAGACCGAGGAAGCCGAGGCCCGCGGCGGTGAGGATGATGCCGGCCATGTCCAGCGTGACGCGCACGATCACCGATGCCAGGCAGAGCGGCATGATGTGGCGGAACACGATGCGCCAGGACGAGGCGCCCATGAGCTCCACCGCCGCGATGTAGTCGGCCCGCCGGACGGTGAGCGTCTCGGCCCGCGCGATACGCGCGTAAGGCGGCCAGGAGGTGATGGCGATGGCGATGACCGCGTTCTCGATGCCGGGGCCGAGGGCCGCGACGAAAGCCAGCGCGAGGATGAGGCGCGGGAAGGCGAGGAAGATGTCGGTGACGCGCATCAGCGCCGAATCCACCCAGCCGCCGGCATAGCCCGCGACGGTGCCGACGAGCAGCCCGATCGGCGCCGCCAGGATCGCCACCAGGACCACGACGAACAGCGTGATGCGCGAGCCGTGGATGATGCGGGAGAGGATGTCCCGTCCCTGGTCGTCCGTGCCCAGCCAGTGCGCCGCGGAAGGAGGCAGGAGGCGGGTGCGGGCGAGATCACCTTCGTAGGGCGAGTACGGCGCCAGGGCGTTGGCGAAGACGGCCACGACGATGAGCGCCAGGATGATGGCCAGGCCCACCATGGCCAGCCGGTTGCGCGAGAAGGTGCGCCAGCCGGAATAGAGCCGCCCGAGGGAGGCCTGCCGGCGCGATTGCGGCCGGTCGGACAGGAGCCAGGCCCGCCAGGTCTGGTCGTTGCGTGCAAGCTCGGTCATGGCCCTCACCGTGTCCGCGTGCGGGGATCGAGCGTCCGGTACAGCAGATCGGACAACAGGTTCAGGCCGATGAACACCGATCCGACCACGATCGTGCCGCCCAGCACGGCGTTCATGTCGGCGTTCTGCAGCGAATTGGTGATGTACAGGCCAAGGCCCGGCCAGGCGAAGACCGTTTCGGTCAGGACCGAGCCCTCCAGGAGGCCCGCATAGGACAGGGCGACTACGGTCACCAGGGGCACCGCGGCATTGCGCAGCGCGTGGCGCCAGATGATGCGCGCCTCCGACAGGCCCTTGGCGCGGGCGGTCACAACGTATTCCTGCGCCAGCTCGTTCAGCATGAAGGAGCGCGTCATGCGGCTGATATAGGCCATGGAAAAATAGCCCAGCAGGCTCGCGGGGAGGATGAGATGGGAGAAGGCGTTGCCGAACGCCTCCCATTCGCCCGCCAGGGCCGTGTCGAGCAGCATGATGCCGCTCCACGGGGTGAGCGTGTATTCGTAGACGACGTCGATCCGCCCCGGGCCGCCGACCCAGCCGAGCCGCGCGTAGAAGACGACCAGCGCCATCAGGCCGAGCCAGAAGATCGGCACCGAATAGCCGATGAGCGCCATGACGCGCACCATCTGGTCCGCGACGCCGCCGCGGCGCACGGCGGCCCAGACGCCCAGCGGGATGCCGATGCCCGCGCCGATGATCGTGCCGAGCGTCGCCAGTTCCAGCGTCGCCGGGAAGACCCGGCGGATGTCCTGCATCACGGGGTTGGAGCTGAGGACGGAGGTGCCGAAATCGCCCTGCAGCACCTTGCCCAGATAGATCAGGAACTGCTTCCAGAGCGGCAGGTTGAGGCCGAGCTCCTCGCGCACGCGGGCGATGACGTGCTCGGGCGCCCGGTCGCCGACGATGGCGAGGACGGGATCGATCGGCACGACGCGGCCGATGAAGAAGGTGACCGCCAGGAGCCCCAGATAGGTCAGGACGACCGCGCCCAGGAAGCGGACGAGCGCATTAAGGAAAGGCATGAACCGGGCGCGCGGGCGCCCGGTTCGTTCGTCTGCAGCGATGCCGCTCACGCGCTTACTGCTTGGTGACGGTGAACATGTAGGTGGAGTCCGAGGTCGGGCCGAGCTTCAGGCCGCCGACATTGGCGCGATACGCCGCGACCTCGTTCATCTGGTAGATCATGACGAACGGGCTGGTCTTGCGGAAGTCGGCCTGCATGTCCTCGTACAGCGCCTTGCGCTTGTCGGCGTCGCGCTCCAGCACGGCGGCGTCGGCCTTCTTGGTCAGCTCCGGAATGTCCCACGCGTTGCGCCAGGCCAGCGGCTTGGACTTGGCGTCGTCGGAATTGTCCGGGTTGCGGGCGAAGGTGTCGGCGTTGGTGTGCGGGTCCCAGTAATCGGCGCCCCACTGGCCGATATAGAGGTCGTGCTGGCGGGCGCGGTACTTGGTCAGCGTCTGGCGGCCGTCGCCCGGCAGGATCTCGATGTCGATCCCGGCGCGCTTGGCCGTCTGCTGGAAGTTCTCCGCGATACCCTGGACCGGCTGGGTGGTGCGCACGTCGAACGTGACCTTGAAGCCGTTGGGCAGGCCCGCCTTGGCGAGCAGTTCCTTCGCCTTGTTCACGTCGAGCTTGTAGGGCTTCTCGGTAGACGCGCCGAGCAGGCCGACGGGCAGGAAGTTCTGGTGCTCGATGCCGATGTTCTTGATCAGCGTGCCGCTGATGCCGGAATAGTCGAGCAGGTACTTGAAGGCCTCGCGGACCTCGGGCTTGGCGAGGTTCGGGTTCTTCTGGTTCAGGCTGATGTAGTAGACCGTGCCCTTGGGCGTCGCGGTCGTCTTGATGTCCTTGTTGGAAGCGAGCGCGTCGAGGTCCTGCGGGGTGAGGTTGCGCGCGACGTCGGCATCGCCCTTTTCCAGCAGGAGGCGCTGCGTGGAGGCCTCCTTCACGTGGCGGTAGATGACCCGGGCGAGCTTGGACTTCTCGCCGTGGTAATTGTCGTTGCGCTCGAGCGCCAGGATCTCGTTAGCGCGCCACTCGCGGACCTTGAGCGGGCCGGAGCCGGCGTAATTGGTCTTCAACCAGGCATAGCCGAGATCGCCGTTCTGCTCCTTCGACATGACGAGCTTCTTGTCGACCACCGCCGCCACGTTGGCGGTCAGGCAGTTGAGCACGAAGGACGGCGCGTAGGGCTGGTTGACCTCGATGGTCAGCGTCAGGTCGCCCGTCGCCTTGATCTTGTCCTTCACGTTGTCCTTGGAGAAGCCGAACTGCGTGAGGATGAAGGCCGGCGACTTGTCGATCTGAACCGCGCGCTGCAGCGAGAAGGCCACGTCCTCGGCGGTGATCGGGTTGCCGGAGGCGAACTTCAGGCCGGGCTTGAGCTCGAACGTGTAGGTCTTGCCGTCATCGGAGACCTTCCAGGACTTGGCGAGGTCGCCGGAGAGCTTGGAGGGGTCGTTCACGTCGAACCGCACGAGCCGGTCGTAGGAATTGCCCATGATCTCGCCGGCGGAAATCTCGAAGGATTCCGCGGGGTCCATGGTGATGATGTCGTCGATCGCCCAGGCGACGACGAGCGTGTCCTTGGGCGTGGCGGCAAGGGCCGCACCGGCGCCGGCGATGAGGGCGGCGATGGCGGCGGCGGTGGCCAGGGAGCCGGCGCGTCGGGTCAGGACAGACTGGGACATGAAGGGAGCCTCCTCGCTCGCGGATGCGGGCCATGAGGAGCACGCATCCGGCACGCGACCTCTGTCGCGCGCTGGTACCGGTCGCGGCAGGACATCGGCCGCGGGAAGAGGCGAGCCTAGTCCCGCGTCTTCGCGGATGCAAAGCACTCCGTTGCGCCGCGGCCGCGCAACGGCGCGCATCGGGTCTTGGCGTCGCGCCCTTGCCGTTCCGTTGGGGCAGTCAGGGACGGGTCACCAGCTCGCGCTTCACCACCAGCGAGGCGGAGACGACGACGATCGCCACGAACGCGATGAGGATCGTGGAGGCGGCGTTGATCTCCGGCGTCACGCCGAGCCGCACCGCGGAATAGAGCCGCATGGGCAGGGTCGTGGCGGAGGGCCCGGTCGTGAAGGATGCGATGACCAGATCGTCCAGCGACAGGGTGAAGGCGAGCATCCAGGCGGCCGCGACCGCCGGAGCCAAGATCGGCAGTGTGACGGTGAGGAACGCCTTCCAGGGCGGGGCGCCCAGGTCCTGCGCCGCCTCCTCCAGGCTCGCGTCGAAGGCGACGAGGCGCGACTGGATGACAACGGTGGCAAAGCACATGGTCAGCGTCACGTGGGCGATGGTCACCGTCCAGAAGCCGCGGTCGAGGCCCAGCGCCACAAACAGGAGCAGGAGCGACAGGCCGGTCACCACCTCGGGCATGATCAGCGGCGCGCCGATCATGCCGGAGAACAGCGTCCGCCCCCGGAACCGGCCGTAGCGGACGAGCGCCACCGCCGCCAGGAGCGCCAGGATCGTGGCGATCGTCGCCGAGACGAAGGCGACCTGGAGCGAGAGCCAGGCGGCGTCCAGCAATGGCTGGTTCTGCAGCAGCGAGGCGTACCAGCGCGTGGAGAAGCCGCCCCACACGGTGACGAGCCGCGACGCGTTGAACGAATAGGCGATGAGGATCAGCATCGGCAGGTAGAGGAAGGCGAGCCCCGCCGCGAGCGCCGTCATGTGGAGCGGGCCAAAGCGCCTCATCGCGAACCCTCCCTCGCCTTCAGCGCCCGCTGGAAGACGATGACGGGCAGCAGGAGCACCGCGAGGAGCACGACCGCGACCGCCGAGGACAGCGGCCAGTCCCGGTTGGAGAAGAACTCCGTCCAGAGGACCTTGCCGATCATCAGCGTGTCGGGACCGCCGAGCAGATCGGGGATCACGAACTCGCCGATGGCGGGGATGAACACGAGCAGGCAGCCGGCGACGATGCCCGGCGCCGCCAGCGGCACGGTGATCGTCCAGAAGCTCTTCCAGGGCGGCGAGCCGAGATCGGCGGCAGCCTCCAGGAGCGACCGGTCGATGCGCTCCAGGGCTGCGTAGACCGGCAGGACCATGAACGGCAGGTAGGAATAGACCATGCCGATGAGCACCGCGGCGTCGGTGTTCATGATGCCGAGCGGCGCGTCCGTGAGGCCAAGGCCCTGGGCCACGGCGTCGAGGAACCCTTGAGGCCGCAGGATGCCGATCCACGCATAGATGCGGATGAGGAACGAGGTCCAGAACGGCAGGATCACCGCGACAAGCAGGGCCGGCTGCCATTGCCGGGGCGCGCGGGCCATCGCGTAGGCGAGCGGGAAGCCGACCGCGAGGGCGAGCAGCGTGGCGAAGGCGGCCAGCCGGACCGACGAGAGATAGGCGTCGAGATAGAGCGTGTCGGATGCCAGGAGCGCATAGTTCTCGAAGTCCAGCGCCGACAGGAACGCGCCGAGCCGGGACAGTCCCTCCCAGTGCGGCGCATAGGGCGGGAGCGCCCGGGCGCTGTCCGACAGCGACATGCGCGCGACGATGGCGAAGGGCGCCAGGAAGAACGCGGCGAGCCAGAGATAGGGGAGCGCCAGCACGAGGACGCGGCCGGCGCGCAGGCGGCCGCGCTCGCCCGCTACGGGCGGGGCGCTCACGGGTCGATGAGGACGCCGGCCTCGACGTCCCACCAGAGCCAGACGATGTCGTCCCAGGCGAAGGGCCGCTCCATGCGGCGGCTGCGATTGGCGATCGCCGCCTTGACGAGCGGGCCATCGTCGCCGCCGACCTTCACCTGCATCATCGTGAAGTCGCCGAGATAGGCGATGTCCCAGATTTCGCCGCGCACCTTGTTGACGGTCTGCGGCGGCTCGTCGTGGCCGATGTTGAGCTTCTCCGGCCGCAGCGCCACCAGGGCCGGCGCGTCCATGCGGGCGCGGCCCTCCTCCTCGTCGATCTCCAGCGTGCCGAAATGGGCCGCCTCGATCCTGACGATGTCGCCGGCAATGCCGGTGACCGTGCCTTCCGCGACCGTCACGTCGCCGACGAACTCGGCCACGTAGCGGTTGGCCGGCTGCTCGTAGATCTCCTCCGGCGGCGCGACCTGGACGATGCGGCCGTGATCCATGACCGCGATGCGGTCGGCCATGGTCATCGCCTCGTCCTGGTCGTGGGTGACCATCAGGAAGGTCAGGCCGAGGTCGGCCTGCAGGTCCATCAGCTCGAACTGGGTGGCCTCGCGCAGCTTGCGGTCGAGGGCGCCGAGCGGCTCGTCGAGGAGCAGGACCTTGGGCCGCTTGGCGAGCGAGCGGGCGAGCGCGACGCGCTGGCGCTGGCCGCCGGAAAGCTGGTCGGGCCGCCGCCGGGCGAGGGCCTCCAGGCGCACCAGGGCGAGCATCTCCTCCACGCGGGCCTTGATGTCGGGGCGGGCCATGCCCTCCTGCTTCAGGCCGAAGGCTATGTTGTCCCACACGCTCATGTGCGGAAACAGCGCATAGGACTGGAACATCATGTTGGTCGGCCGCCGGTGGGGCGGCATGGCGGTGACGTCCACGCCGTCCAGCAGGATGTCGCCGGAGGTCGGGGCCTCGAAGCCCGCCAGCATGCGCATGAGCGTGGTCTTGCCGCAGCCGGAGGGGCCGAGCAGGGCGAAGAACTCCTTCGGGTAGATCGACAGGGACAGACGGTCGACCGCCGTCACCTCGCCATAGGCCTTGGTGACGGAGCAGAATTCGACGAGCGGCCTGGCTCCCGGCTCGGCCCAGGGCGCGCAGGTCCGGCGGACGCTGCCGACGGACCTGCGCGCCGCCTTGCGGGCGGTGCGCTGGTTCATGATGACCGGTCTAGCGGCCGGTCTTCACACGGGTCCACAGCCGGTTGACGGTGCGCTGGGTGCGCTCGTCGTAGGGCGTGATCGTGTAGAGCCGGGCGATGACGTCGGGCTTGGGATAGATGCCCGGATCGTTGAGGACGGCCGGGTCGAGATGCTTCTGCGCCGCGAGGTTTCCGGACGCGTACTGGATGAAGTTGGAGTTCTTCGCCGCGACCTCGGGACGGTTGACGAAGTCGATGAACTTCAGCGCGGCCTCCTTGTTGGCCGCGTCCGCCGGGATGACCAGCGAGTCGAACCACATCAGCGCGCCTTCCTTCGGGATCGCGTAGGCGATCTCGACGCCGGCATTGGCCTCCTTGGCGCGCTTGCGCGCCTGGAGGATGTCGCCGGAATAGCCGACCGCCAGGCAGATATCGCCGTTGGCGAGCGCGGTGATGTATTCGGAGGAGTGGAACTTGCGGATGTGCGGGCGGATCTTCTGCAGGAGCTGGGACGCCTTCGTGAGGTCCGCCTCCTTCTTGGAATCCGGGTCGAGGCCGAGATAGCGCAGGGCGGCCGGGAACATCTCCTCGGTGGCGTCCAGGACATGGACGCCGCAATCGGCGAGCTTGGACAGCTTGGCGGGATCGAACACGATGCTCCAGCTGTCGACCGGCGCGTCGCCGAGCCGCTGCTTCACCTTGGCGACATTGTAGCCGATGCCGGTCGTGCCCCACATGTAGTTCACGGCGAACCTGTTGCCGGAATCGTACTTGGCGAGCCGCCCGGTGATCTCCGGCCACATGTGCTGGAGGTTCGGCACCCTGGCGCGGTCGATCTCGGCATAGAGCTTGAGCGGGATGTGCCGCGGCAGGAACGAGGCCGTGACGACGATGAGGTCGTAGCCCGTCTTGCCGGCGAGCAGCTTGGTGTCCACCGTCTCCATCTGGTCGAACGTGTCGTAGACGACCTTGACGCCCGTCTCCTTGCTGAACTCCTCCAGCACCGCCGGATCGACGTAATCCGACCAGTTGAAGATCTTCAATTCCGGCTGCTGGGCGAGGGCATGGCTGGCGGGAAGGACGAGGGACGCCGCGATCGCGGCGCCGGCGACGAACTTGCGGACCATCCGCACCTCCTAGACGGGCCGGCGCGCCTGGCGCGCCGGGTTCACCACGGGACGGGCAAGAAAAGGGTCCGAGGACAGCGAATGTTAATCGCCGAAAATCGTGAAAAGTGCCTGCCGCATCGGCACTTTGGCCCATAGCGCGGCGGAGGGCGTCCATGCTTGAACCGGGCGCGTAGAACGGTGCGAAACCGACGGGAGGACGCCATGCTTCAGACCACCATCGCGGGGAGCCTGCCCAAGCCGGCCTGGCTTGCCGAGCCGGCCCGCCTCTGGGCGCCGTGGAAGCTGGAGGGCGAGGCGCTGGCGCAGGCCAAGATCGACGCGACCGTGCTGGCCATCAAGATGCAGGAGGATGCCGGCATCGACATCGTCGGCGACGGCGAGCAGGCCCGGGTGCATTTCGTCCACGGCTTCCTGGCCAATCTGGACGGCATCGACTTCGCCAAGAAGACGATCATGGGCATCCGCAACAACCGCTACGAGGCCGAGGTGCCGACCGTGACCGGGCCGATCCGGCGCAAGGGTTCGGTCCACGGAGCCGAGGCGCGGGCGGCCCGCGCCCACCGCAAGGGCAAGCTGAAATTCACCCTGCCCGGCCCCATGACCATCGTCGACACGATCGCCGACGAGCATTACGGCCGCCGCGAGGACCTCGCCATGGCCTTCGCCGAGGCGCTGAACGAGGAGGCGCGGGAGCTGGAGGCGATCGGCATCGACACGATCCAGTTCGACGAGCCGGCCTTCAACGTCTACATGCCGCAGGTGGCCGAATGGGGCATGGCGACGCTGGAACATGCGGCCCGGGGCCTGACCTGCACCACCGCCGTCCACATTTGCTACGGCTACGGCATCAAGGCCAATATCGACTGGAAGCAGTCTCTGGGCGGCGAGTGGCGGCAATACGAGGACACGTTCCCCGTGATCGCCCGCAGCGCCATCCAGCAGGTCTCGCTGGAATGCCGCAACAGCCGCGTTCCCATCGATCTCATCCGCCTTCTGGACGGCAAGGACGTGCTGGTGGGCGCCATCGACGTGGCGAGCGACCACGTGGAGACGCCGGAGGAGGTCGCCGCGACGATCCGCGAGGCGCTGAAATACGTGGCGCCGGACAAGCTCTTCCCCTGCACCAATTGCGGCATGGCGCCGATGGGCTTCGACACCGCCTATGGCAAGCTCGCGGCCCTTTCGCAGGGCGCCGCGATCGTACGCAAGGAACTGCGGCAGCCGCGGGCGTAAGGCACCGACCCGCGTCGGCCGGCCCTTACCGTCCCGGCCGGCGGATCGCGGCGGCGGCCGCGCGGTGCAGATGGGCGTGGCGGCGGGCGAGCCGCTCGACGTCATGGTCGTACCCGCCGCCGATGACGCCGGTGACGGGCCGCCCCTGCCTGAGGCATGTCTCGATGACATAGGCGTCGCGGCGGGCGAGCCCCTCGTCCGTGAGCGCCAGCCGGCCCAGCCGGTCGTCGCGATGGGGGTCGACCCCCGCATTGTAGAAGACGAGGTCGGGCCGGGTGCGGCTCAGGAGACCCGGCAGCGTGTCCTCAAGGACCGCCAGGTAGTCCTCGTCCTCCATGCGGTCGGGCAGGTCGATGTCGAGATCGCTCGCTGCCCGGCGGACCGGATAGTTCTTTTCCCCGTGCATGGAGAAGGTGAAGACCCTGGGATCGTTCTCGAAGATGAACGCCGTGCCGTCGCCCTGGTGGACGTCGCAATCCACCACGAGGATGCGGTCGACCGCGCCCTCCGCCAGCAGCACGGCCGCCGCCACGGCCACATCGTTGAAGGTGCAGAACCCGGCGCCGTAATCGCGGGCAGCGTGGTGGCTTCCGCCGGCCGTGTTGCAGGCAATGCCGTTCGCCAGGGCAAGGCGGGCCGCCAGCAGCGTTCCGGCCGTCGCCGCCCGGGCGCGTAAGGACACCGAGGGGGTCATGGGCAGGCCGATGCGCCGCTCCGCCTCGCGCGACAGGTTCGCGTCGAACACGGCCTGCACGTAATCGGGCGCGTGGGCGGCCGTCACGAGATCGAAGGAGGCGACGTCCGGCTCGATGAACCCGCCCTCGCGCACGATCCCCTCCCGCAGGAGGACGCGGGCCAGAGCCGAGTACTTCCCCATGGGAAAGCGATGGCCTTCCGGGATCTCGGCGCGGTAGGCGGGATGATGGACGACCGAAAGCATGGACAGCCCGAAAGGTAGGGTCGCTGCCTGCCTGCGGCAATCGGGAGCGCGATTTCTGATCCGAAGCACTGGATACGGGAACGAAAATAGAACATAGTCCGTGTTCACGTTTTGATCCCGACGGGTGCCCCGCCATGGACGACGCGCTCAAGGCCAAGCTCGCGATCCTCGCCGATGCGGCGAAATACGATGCCTCGTGCGCCTCGTCCGGGTCCGAGAAGCGGCATTCCGGCGACGGCAAGGGCATCGGCTCCACCGAGGGGATGGGCATCTGCCACAGCTACACGCCCGACGGGCGCTGCGTGTCGCTGCTGAAGATCCTGCTCACCAATGCCTGCGCCTTCGACTGCCTCTATTGCATCAACCGCGCCTCCTCGAACGTGAAGCGGGCGCGGTTCACGGTGGACGAGGTGGTCCAGCTCACGCTCGACTTCTACCGGCGCAACTATATCGAGGGCCTGTTCCTGTCCTCCGGCATCATCCGCAGCCCGGACTACACGATGGAGCAAGTCGTGCAGGTCGCCCGCAACCTGCGGCTCGATCACGGTTTCCGCGGCTATATCCACCTCAAGACCATTCCCGATGCCGATCCGGGCCTGCTCGCGGAGGCGGGCCTCTATGCCGACCGGCTGAGCATCAACATCGAGGTTCCGACGGAGGCGAGCCTGGCGACGCTCGCGCCGGAGAAGGACACGGGGTCGATCAAGCGGTCCATGGGCCGGCTGCGGCTGCGGATCGACGAGGCGAAGGCCGAGCGCAAGGCGCCGCGCTTCGCCCCGGCCGGCCAGTCGACGCAGATGATCGTGGGCGCGGACGGAACCGACGACCGCACGATCATCACCACGAGCGCCAACCTCTACGGGTCTTACGGTCTCAAGCGCGTCTATTATTCGGCCTTCAGCCCGATCCCCGACGCGCCCAAATCGCTGCCCCTGAAGCCGGCGCCGCTGATGCGCGAGCACCGGCTCTACCAGGCCGACTGGCTGATGCGGTTCTACGGCTTCGGCGCGGACGAGATTTTCGCCGGATCGGACGGCATGCTGCCGCTGGAAATGGACCCCAAGCTCGCCTGGGCCCTGCGCCACCGGGAGCATTTTCCCCTCGACGTCAACCGCGCGGGGCGGGACTGGCTGCTGCGGGTGCCGGGCCTGGGCACCAAGAGCGTCAAGGCGATCCTGTCGGCGCGGCGCGTGCGCACGCTGCGCTTCGACGACCTGGCGCGCCTGCGGGTGCCGCTGCGGACGGTGGCGCCGTTCGTCGTTACGCCCGACCACCGGCCGCGCGACCTCGACCGGCTCGACCTGGCGCGCAGGCTCGCGCCAAAGCCGCGCCAGATGAGCCTGGACCTCGGCCATGTTTGAGGCGCAGCTTTCCTCTCCCACCGACTGGGACGGCTGGCGGGGCACGGCGCGGCGGCTGATGGCCGCCGGCGTCGCACCCGGCCAGGTCGCCTGGTCGGTCGAGGGCGAGGGCGGCGGTCATCTGTTCGGCGCGCACGCCCTGCCGCCGCCTCCGCCCGGACCGATGCCCGAATTCCGCGTCCCGCGGGCCTTCATCCCGCTGGCGGAGACGGTCATCCTCCACCGCGATCCCGCGCGGTTCGTGCTGCTCCACGCCCTCCTGCTGCGCCTGCAGGACGAGCCGCGCCTGCTCGAGGTCGCGTCCGATGCCGACGTTGCGCGGCTCGAGTCCATGGCGCGCAGCGTGCGGCGCGACCAGCACAAGATGAAAGCGTTCGTCCGCTTCCGGGAGATCGCGGATGACGGGCGACCGCGCTTCGTGGCGTGGTTCGAGCCCGACCATCACATCGTCGAGGCGACCGCGCCGTTCTTCCAGCGCCGCTTCGCCGCGATGCGCTTCACCATCCTGACGCCGGACAGGTGCGCCGACTGGGATGGCCAGGCGATGCGCTTCGCGCCCGGGGTCGGGCGGGAACTCGCGCCGGCCGAGGACCGGCTCGAGGATGCCTGGCGGGTCTATTACGCCTCGATCTTCAATCCGGCCCGGCTGAAGGTCGCGATGATGCGCTCGGAAATGCCGAAGAAATACTGGGGGAACCTGCCGGAGGCGCCGCTCATTCCCGCTCTGATCGCCTCGTCGCGCGCCAGGACCGACACCATGATCGAGAAAGCCCCCACCGACCCCAAGCCCAACCGCCATCGCCCCGCCCCGGTGGCGGCCGCTCCCGCGCCAGAGGCCGGGACCATCGCCGCCCTGCGCGCGGACGCCGCCGGCTGCCGGGCCTGCCCGCTCTGGGCGCCCGCGACGCAGACCGTGTTCGGCGAGGGGCCGGACGGGGCGCGGGTCGTCTTCGTCGGCGAGCAGCCCGGCGACCGGGAGGACCTGGCGGGCCGGCCCTTTGTCGGGCCGGCGGGCCAGCTCTTCGACCGCGCGCTCGACGAGCTCGGCATCGACCGGTTGAAGGTCTATGTCACGAATGCGGTGAAGCACTTCAAATTCGAGCCGCGCGGCAAGCTGCGGCTGCACAAGACGCCCGCCGCGGGCGAAGTGCGGGCGTGCCGCCCCTGGCTGGAGCGGGAGCTGGACCTGATCCGCCCGGACCTCGTGGTCGCCATGGGCGCGACGGCGGTAACGTCCCTGTTCGGCAAGTCGATGGCGATCGGCAAGAGCCGCGGGGCGCTGCTGGACCTCCCCGCCGGCCCGAAGGCCCTGGTCACGGTCCATCCGTCCTACCTGCTGCGGGTGGACGACGCCTACAAGGCCGCGGAATATGCGCGGTTCCTGGAGGATCTGCGGCTGGCGCTTCCCTTCCTCCTGGACGCGCGAAAGGCCGCGTGACGCGGCCTTTCCAGTCCATCCGGTCCGACGAGCGAGCCCTTGGCCGACGCCGGCATCCGACGGTTCGGTTCAGTCTTCCGACGTGCCGGCGCTCGAGCGGCGGCGGCTGACGCTGCCGCCTTTACGGCCCGCTTCCGCCGCGCGTTCGCGGTTGTGCGCGAAATTGCCCCCGCTGGACCGTCCGCCCTTGCGGCCGGCTTCGGCGGCACGCTCGCGGTTCGCCGCGAAATTGCCTGCGCCACCCCGATAGCGGACGTCCTTGCCGTCCTGTGAAGTACCTTGGGTCGCCATGATTGGCCTCTTGGTGTTGTCGATTGCTCGGTCAACGTCTGCGCCGGGTGGGGGTTCCCACGTCCTTTCCCGCTTTCGCGGCCTTCCGGCGCCGCGCCATGGCATCGCGGATCACGGCCAGCAGCAGGCGTTCGCGCCGGGGCGCGAAGGGCCGGACCCGAATGCGGGACTTCATGCGTGCCAGCCGCCCTTCCTCGAAGGCGTCGATCACGCTGGCGTGGATGTAGCTCTTGCGGGCGACGGCCGGCGTGTTGGCGAGATGCTCGGCCACCCGCTTCACGGCCCGGTTCACCTGCGCCCTTCGGCGGCGTTCCGTCTGCTCCGGGGTCTCGTCTGCCAGCGCCTCGACGGCGGAGGCGGAGGCCGCGAGCGTGCGCACGTCCTTGACCGAGATGGGCCGCCTGGCGGCTTCCTTGATGTAGGCGTTCATGTCCGCCGTGGTGATGGGCTTCACCTCGCCGTTCCGGTCCCTAAACTGGAACAGCCGCTTGCCGGGCAGGCGCATGAACGCCTTGAGCACGCGCGCGAGCCGCGGGGCCTTCACCGCCCGCTCCACGTGCTTGCCGCCCTTGGCGAGGAAGGCCAGCCGGATCTCGTCGCCGACGATGCGGACATTGTCCTTGTCGAGCGTGGCCGCGCCGCGGCTGCCGCTGGCCTTGGCATAGCAGTCGTTGCCGGCGCGGATGGCCGTCTTCTCGACGAGGCGGATCGCCGCCGCGAGGGCGCGCCGGCGCGTGGGGGCGCGGGCGCTCAGGTCCCGCGCGACGGTCCGGCGCATTTCCGGCAGCGCCTCGATGAGGTGGGCGAGCCGGCGCTCCTTCAGCGCCTCCCGCACCAGCGTCCAGTCGGGATGATAGCGGTATTGCAGGCGCCCGGCCGTGTCGGTGCCGATGGCCTGGATATGCGCGCGGGGATCGGCGGCGAAGAACACGTTGGCATAGGCCGGCGGCACGGCCAGCGCACGGAAGCGGTCGAGCGTCGCCCGGTCGCGGACGGCGCCGCCCCTGGGCCGGACATAGGCGAAACCCTTGCCCGCGCGCCGGCGGCGGATCGTGAGATCGCCCGGCGAGACCAGGCGCAGGCCCACCTCGTGGGCGAGGCTCTCGATGAGGTTGCGGCCGGCATCGGCTTCGGCCGCCGCCGCCCCGCCGCCGTCCGCCGCTGCCGATTCGATGCGCGCCATGGGATGTCTCCGGCTGCCTGCCCCTTGGGAATGCCCCGGACAACGCCCGGCGCCGGGAATGGTTCGTCCCGCGCGCCGAGCGCCCCGTTCACCGGGCCGCGAGCGGCCAGACCAGGGCGATGAGCGGGACGCCGACGACGACCACGATGAGCGACAGCGGCAGGCCCAGGCGCCAGTAATCGGTGAAGCGGTAGCCGCCCGGCCCCATGACCAGCGTGTTGCACTGGTGGCCGATGGGGGTCAGGAAGTCGCAGCCCGCGCCGATGGCGACCGCCATCAGGAACGGATCGGGGCTGAAGCCGAGCTTGGCGGCGAAGCTGGCGGCGATCGGGGCCATGACCAGCACGGTGGCGGCATTGTTCAGGAACGGCGTCACCGCCATGGCCGCCACCATGATGAGCGTCAGCGCCCCCATCGGCGGCAGGCTTTCGGACACGGCCGACAGCCAGCCGGCCACCAGGTCCGTGCCGCCCGTGGTGCGGACCGCCTCGCTCACGGGGATGAGGCAGGCGAGCATGACCAGGATCGGCCAGTCGATGACGTCGTAGGCCTCCCGCAGCGACAGCGCGTTGACGAGCGCCATCGCCAGCGCGGCGCCGGCGAAGCCGACGGCGACGGGCACGAACCCGGTCGTGACTGCGCCGATCGCCACCGCCAGGATCGCCAGCGGCAGGAGGCCCCGGCGCGCCATGCCGAGCTTGATGTCGCGCGCTGCCAGCGGCAGGCAGCGCAGCTCGCCCAGCGTCTCGGGGAGGAACTTGAGATTGCCCTGGAGCACGACCGCGTCGCCCGCCTGCAGCTTCAACGCCCTGAGCCGCTGCTTCAGACGCCGGCCGGACCGGCTCACCGCGATCAGGTTCACCTGGTAGCGCTCGTAGAGCCTGAGCTGCCGCGCGGACCGCCCGACGAGGGGCGAATCGGCGCCGACGATGGCCTCCATGACGCCGATCTCGTCGGAATGGTCGTCCTTGCCGATCTCCCGGTCCTCCCGGGCAAGGCGCAGCTTGGCCTTGGCCACCGCCTGCTCCAGAGCGGCCGGCTCGCCCTCCAGGATGAGGATGTCGCCGGCCTTCAGCACGGTCGCGGGCGACGGCACCTGGCTGCGATAGCGCCGGACGATGGCCGTGACCTCCACCTCGTCGTCCGCCAGCGCCTCGAAGGCGGCCACGGTCTCGCCGACCACGGCGGAATCGGCCTCCACGCGGGCTTCCGTCGTGTAGTCCTCGATGTTGAAGGCGGCATCGATGGAGGCGGCCCCGCGCCGGTCGCGCGGCAGAAGCCGCCAGCCGATGGCGAGGAAGGCGAGCCCCGCCACCGAGATGCCGATGGCGACGGGCGCGAAGTCGAACATGCGGAACGGCTCGCCCAGGATCTCGGCGCGCATGCGCGACACGATGATGTTGGGCGAGGTGCCGATGAGCGTGACGAGGCCGCCCAGCAGCGAGCCGAAGGCCATGGGCATCAGCAGGGCGGAGGGCGAGGTGTCGTGGCGGCGCGCGAGCTGGAAGGCCACGGGCAGCAGCAGCGCGAGCGCCCCGATATTCTTCACGAAGCCCGACAGGACCGTGACCGTGCCGGCCAGCGCGACGACCTGTAGCGTCGTCGTCTTCAGATGCGGCCCCACGAGCCCGACCACGTATTCCACCAGACCGGTGCGCGACACCGCAGCGCTGACCACGAGGGCCGAGGCCACGATGATCACGATGTCGTCGGCGAACCCGGTGAAGGCCCGGTCCGCCGGTACGACGCCGGCCACGATCGCGGCGGCCAGGGCCAGCCCCGCCACCACGTCGTAGCGCAGGCGGCCCCATACGAAGAGCGCCATCATCCCGGCGACGATGGCGAAGATGGCGATCTGGTCCTGCGTCATGACGCCCCCGGGCGGCGGGAACTGCCGCCTCGGTTCCTGCAACGGGTTGACCCTTCGGTAGGTTCCTGCCGCATGCCGGGCGCAGACGCGGGCTCACGGATGCGTATGGTGCGCGGCTCCTGCGCCAATCGCGCACTCGGCACGGCGGTTCGCCTGTGTTATGCGCCCCGCGGCAATGGCCGCCGCCGCCCGGACGGGTTCGCGGCGGCGGTGAAGGAGCAGTCTATGGCGGATCGGATCGAGACGGATGTGGTGATCGTCGGCGCGGGGCCCGTGGGCCTGTTCGCCGTGTTCGAGCTCGGTCTGCTCGACATCCGGGCCCATCTCATCGACATCCTGCCCAAGGTCGGCGGCCAGTGCGCCGAGCTCTATCCGGAAAAGCCGATCTACGACATTCCGGGCTTCCCGGTCGTCACCGGGCAGGGCCTGGTGGACAACCTGATGCAGCAGATCGAGCCGTTCCACCCGACGTTCCACCTGAACGAGATGGTGACCGAGCTGGAGGCGACCGGCACGCCCGAGGCCCCGCAGTTCCGCGTCGACACGACCGAGGGCACGACGTTCATCTGCAAGGCGGTGGTGATCGCCGCCGGCGGCGGCTCGTTCCAGCCGAAGAAGCCGCCGATCGAGGGGATCGAGGCCTTCGAAGGCACCGGCGTGTTCTACGCCGTGCGCGCCATGGAATCCTTCCGCGGCAAGCGGATCCTCATCGTGGGCGGCGGCGATTCCGCCCTCGACTGGACGGTCAATCTGCAGCCGCTGGCCGAGCGCCTGACCCTGATGCATCGCCGCGACGCGTTCCGGGCCGCGCCCGACACCGTCAACAAGATGCGCAAGCTCGTGGCCGAGGGGGCCATGGACCTGCAGCTCGGCCAGGTCGTCGGCCTGAAGGGCGAGGCGCCGAAGCTGGAGGGCGCCATCGTGCGCCGCGACGACGGCTCCAGCTTCGAGATCCCGTGCGACGTGATCCTGCCCTTCTTCGGGCTGACGATGAAGCTCGGGCCGATCGCCGAATGGGGCCTGAACCTGGCCGAGAACCTGATCCCGGTGGATACCGAGAAGTTCGAGACGAACGTGCCCGGCATCTTCGCCATCGGCGACATCAACCACTATGCCGGCAAGCTCAAGCTGATCCTGTCGGGCTTCCACGAAGGGGCGCTGGCGGCGCAGAAGATCCACCGCTACGTCTATCCGGAGAAGAAGCTGCTCTTCCAGTACACGACGTCCTCGTCCAGCCTGCAGAAGAAGCTGGGCGTGGCGGCGAACTGAGGGGGCGGACGCCTGAGGGTCCGCGATCCGGAGGGTTTATGGCGATGTCCGACACGATCCTCGTCACCGGATGCGCGGGCTTCATCGGCAGTGCGGTGGCGGCGCGCCTGCTGGCGCAGGGCCGCCGCGTCGTCGGCATCGACAATCTCAACGACTATTACGACCCGGGCCTGAAGCGCGCCCGGCTGGCGAGCATCTCGGACCATCCGGCCTTCGCCTTCGTGGAGGGCGACATCGCCAGCACGGACGCGGTGCAGGCGCTCTTCGCCGCCCATCGGCCGGCACGCGTGATCCACCTCGCCGCGCAGGCGGGCGTGCGCTACTCGCTCGTCAACCCGCAGGCCTATGCGCAGGCCAACCTGGTGGGCTTCGTGACGATGCTGGAGGCCTGCCGCCACAACGGCGTCGAGCATCTGGTCTATGCCTCCACCAGCTCGGTCTACGGGGCGAGCCGCGCCATGCCCTTCTCGCCAAGGCAGGTCACCGACCAGCCGCTGACGCTCTATGCCGCGACGAAGAAGGCGAACGAGCTGATGGCGCACAGCTACAGCCACCTGTTCGCGCTGCCGACGACGGGGCTGCGCTTCTTCACGGTCTACGGCCCGTGGGACCGGCCGGACATGGCGATGCAGATCTTCGCCCGGGCCATCGTGTCCGGCCAGCCGATCCCGCTGTTCAACCGGGGCGAGATGCGCCGGGACTTCACCTTCATCGACGACATCGTCGAGGGCGTCGTGCGGGTCTGCGACCACACGGCCGCGCCGGATGCGTCGTGGAACCCGGAAAACCCCGTCCCGGGCTCCAGCCGCGCGCCGTTCCGGGTCTACAATATCGGCCGCAACGCGCCCGAGCGCCTCGCCCACGTCGTCGCGCTGCTCGAGCACCATTTCGGCCGGGAGGCGCGCAAGGAATTGCTGCCGATGCAGCCGGGGGACGTGCCCGAGACCTTCGCCGACGTCAGCGACCTGGAGGCCGCCACCGGCTTTGCCCCCACGGTCTCGATCGAGGAGGGCGTCGAGCGCTTCGTCGCCTGGTACCGGCACTACCACCGGGTCTGACGCGCCGGCCACCCTGCCCTGAAAGGCCCGGCCGGGCGCCCTAGTGCGCCTCGTCCCAGTTCGCGGCGGCGCGGGCCTCCACCACGAGCGGCACGGTGAGCTCGGCTGCCGGGAACGGCGCATCCACCATGACCTGCCGGATGACCGGGATCGCGGCCTCCGCCAGGTCCGCCGGTGCCTCGAAGACGAGTTCGTCGTGGACCTGCAGCAGCATCTTCACGTCGGACAGGCCGGCCGCGTCCAGCGCCGGTTCCATCCGGATCATCGCCCGGCGGATGATGTCGGCGGCCGTGCCCTGGATCGGGGCGTTGATGGCCTGCCGTTCCACGGCCGCCCGCTCGGACGGGTTCGGCGAGACGATCTGCGGATAATGGCAGACGCGGCCGAACAGGGTCTCGACATACAGGTGCTCGCGGCAGAAGCGCTTGGTCGCGTCCATGTAGTCGCGGATGCCGGGGAAGCGCTCGAAATAGCGCTTGATGTAGGCCGCCGCCTCCTCCCGCGGGATGGAGAGCTGGGCCGCGAGCCCGAAAGCGGAGATGCCGTAGACGATGCCGAAATTGATAGCCTTGGCCCGTCGGCGGATGTCGGACGGCATGCCCTCGACCGGGACGCCGAACATTTCCGACGCGGTGATGGCGTGGATGTCCTGTCCCTCCGCGAAGGCCTTGCGCAGCTGCGGGATGTTGGCGACGTGGGCGAGGATCCGCAGCTCGATCTGCGAATAGTCGGCCGAGATGAGCACCTTGCCCTTCTCTGCAACGAAGGCGGTGCGGATGCGCCGGCCCTCCTCGGTGCGGATCGGGATGTTCTGCAGGTTCGGCTCGGACGAGGACAGGCGCCCGGTCGTGGTGGACGCCAGGGCATAGGACGTGTGGACCCGCCCCGTCTCGCGGTTCACGTAGGCGGGCAGCGCGTCCGTATAGGTGGACTTCAGCTTGGCGAGCTGGCGCCAGTCGAGGATGCGGCGGGGCAGTTCGTGGCCCTCCGCCGCCAGGTCCTCCAGGAAGCGAGCATTGGTGGACCATTGGCCGGTCGCGGTCTTCTTCGCGCCGGGCAGCTGCATCTGCCCGAACAGGATGTCGGCGAGCTGCTTGGGCGAACCGATGGTGAAGCGCTGGCCCGCCAGCGTGTAGATCTCGTCCTCCAGCCGGGCGAGCGTCTGGGCGAAGTCGCCGGACAGGCGGGACAGGATCTGCCGGTCGACGGTGATGCCGCGCATCTCCATGCGGCCGAGAACGTCCACCAGCGGCCGCTCCAAAGTCTCGTACACCGCCGTCTTGCGCTCGGCGGCCAGCCGCGGCTTCAGCGCCTGCCACAGGCGCAGCGTCACGTCCGCGTCCTCGGCGGCATAGGGCGTCGCCTTGTCGAGCGGCACCATGTCGAAGGTCACGGCCGCCTTGCCGGTGCCGGCGACCTCGCCGTAGCGGATCGTCTGGTGGTTGAGATGGCGCTCGGACAGCGCGTCCATGCCGTGGCCCGAAAAGCCGCCGCGGCCGGCATCGAGCACGTAGGAAATCAGCAGCGTGTCGTCGTAGGGCGCGACCGAAACGCCGTGCCGGAGCATGACGATCCGGTCGTACTTGATGTTCTGGCCGACCTTGAGCACGCCGGGATGTTCGAGGAGCGAACGAAGCCGGGCGATGGCCTCGGCCGACGGGATCTGGCCGGGCACGATGCCGGAGGCGAAGAGGTCGGAGCCGCCCTTGTGCAGGAGCGGCACGTAGCAGGCGCGTCCGCCCGGCAGGGCGAGCGAGACGCCCACCAGATCGGCCTGCATCGCGTCCAGCGAATTGGTCTCCGTGTCTAAGCCGACGATCCCGGCCTCGATGCCGGCGGCGACGAAGGACTCCAGCGCGGCAAGGTCCATCAACGTCTCGTAGCGCCCGCGATCGATCGGCGTCGCGGCGGCTTCGGCCTTGCGGGCCTCGGCCAGGGCCCGCGGCGTCAGGGCGGACGGATCGAGGGGAGCGGCGGTCCCGTTGCCGGCGACGGCGGCCGCGGGCGGCGATGGCGTGCCGGAGGCGGAGGGCTCGAACCCGTCGACGCCCGCGCCCGGGGCGGCGAGCGCGGGATCGGCGTCGATCTCGGCGATGTCCAGCGCATAGGCGGCCGCGACCCGCCGGGTCACGGCGGTGAATTCCATGGCCTTGAGGAAGGCAACGAGGCGCTTCGGGTCCGGCTCGTCGAGCAGGAGGTCCTCCAGCACGATCTCCAGCGGCACGTCCTGCTTCAGTTCGACGAGCCTGCGGGAGATGCGCGCCTTCTCGGCGTGCTCCACCAAGGCCTCGCGGCGCTTGGGCTGCTTGATGAGGCCGTCGGCGGCAGCCTTCAGGACGCCTTCGAGGTCGCCGTATTCGCCGATGAGCTGGGCGGCCGTCTTGACCCCGATGCCGGGCACGCCGGGCACGTTGTCGATGGAATCGCCGCAGAGCGCCTGGACGTCGACCACCTTGTCGGGGGTGACGCCGAACTTCTCCAGGACCTCGGGTTCCGCGATCCGCTTCTCCTTCATCGTGTCGTACATCGTCACGCCGGGGCGCACGAGTTGCATCAGGTCCTTGTCGGACGCCACGATGGTGACCTTGGCCCCCGCCCTGGCCGCCTGGCACGCATAGGTCGCGATGATGTCGTCGGCCTCGAAGCCCTCCTGCTCGATGCAGGGCACGTCGAAGGCGCGGGTGGCGTGGCGGATCAGCCCGAATTGCGGCCGCAGGTCCTCCGGCGGATCGGGGCGATGGGCCTTGTACTGGTCGTAGAGCGCGTTGCGGAAAGTCTCGGCCGAATGGTCGAACACGACGGCCAGGTGGCTCGCCGGCTCCCCGTCGATCTTGTCGCGCATCAGCCGCCACATCATGTTGCAGAAGCCCTGCACGGCGCCCACGGGCAGCCCGTCGGACTTGCGGGTCAGGGGCGGCAGGGCGTGATAGGCGCGGAAGATGTAGGACGACCCGTCCACCAGGATCAGGTGGTCGTCGGCGTTCAGCGGGCGGGCCTTGGGCTGGGAGGTCTGCGGGATCGAGGTCATCGGCGAGGAATAGCCGAAGGCGGGGTTCGCCGCTATCTGTGACAGGGATGGACCAGCGGCACACAGGCGCAAAGACGGAAGCGGAGAATGCCGCGCAGGACCTGCCGCCGCGCTTTCGCGACTGGTTCGCCGCGCGAGGCTGGCAGCCCCGGCCGCACCAGCTCGAACTTCTGCGCCTGGCGCGCAGCGGCCGCTCGGCCCTCCTCGTCGCGCCGACCGGCGCGGGCAAGACGCTCGCGGGCTTCCTGCCGACGCTGGTGGAGCTGGCCCAAGGGGCGCCCATGGCCGCCGCATCGTCCCCTCCCCCCGCGGAGCGGCGGGGAGGGTCAGGGTGGGGGGCGCCGGGGCCAGGCAGGGAGGCCCAAGACGATGAACGTATCGCCTCGTCCGACCGCCCCCCACCCCTAGCCCCTCCCCGCCGCAAGCGGGGGGAGGGGGAGCGCAGCATCCACACGCTCTACATCTCGCCGCTGAAGGCGCTCGCGGTCGACATCGCGCGCAATCTGGAGACGCCCGTGGCCGAGATGGGGCTTGGCCTGCGGATCGAGACCCGCACGGGCGACGCTTCCGCCCACAAGCGGACGCGGCAGATCGAGCGGCCGCCGGACATCCTGCTGACGACGCCCGAGCAGCTCGCCCTGCTGATCGCGCACCGGGAGGCGCGGTCCCTGTTCGGCGGGCTCAAACGCATCGTGCTGGACGAGCTGCATGCGCTGGTCACCTCCAAGCGCGGCGACCTGCTCGCGCTCGGCCTCGCCCGGCTGCGCACGATCGCCGGGCCGGACCTGACCATGGTCGGCCTGTCGGCCACGGTGCGCGAGCCCGAGGCGCTGGCGCTGTATCTCGTGGGATCGAGCATCGTTCCGGATGTCATCCCCGGCCAGAGCGCCGAAGGCGCGCAGGGGAAGGGGATCCAGCAGCGGGAATCATCTGCACGACCGAGAACGGCGAATACCCCTCCTGGATCCCCTTCCCTCGCTTCGCTCGCCGGGGATGACACCGGAAGTACCAACCCTCCCGCCGCCATCGTCGTCGCGCCCCCTGGGGCGCCGGCGGAGCTGACCGTGCTGGATGCGGAGGCCGCGCTGCCGCTGGCCGGGCACACGGCGCGCCATGCCATGGCGGAGGTCTACGACGCGATCCGCCGGCACAAGACGACGCTCGTCTTCGTCAACACGCGGCTGCATGCGGAATATGTCTTCCAGGAGCTGTGGCGGATCAACGAGGACGGGCTGCCCATCGCCCTGCACCACGGCTCGCTCGATGCCAGCCAGCGCCGCAAGGTGGAGGCCGCCATGGCGGAGGGACGCCTGCGCGGCGTCGTCTGCACCTCTACGCTCGATCTCGGCATCGACTGGGGCGACGTCGACCTCGTCGTCAATATCGGCGCGCCCAAGGGCGCGAGCCGGCTGATGCAGCGGATCGGGCGCGCCAACCACCGGCTGGACGAGCCTTCGCGCGCCTTCCTCGTCCCCGCCAACCGCTTCGAGATGCTGGAATGCCGCGCGGCGCTCGACGCCGTCGCCGAGGCGGCGCAGGACACGCCCGAGCCGCGCGTCGGCGCGCTGGACGTACTGGCGCAGCACGTTCTCGGCATGGCCTGCGCCGAGCCGTTCGATGCGCTCGCGCTCTACGACGAAGTGCGCAGTGCCGCGCCCTATCGGGATCTCACCTGGGAGGATTTCGAGGCGGTGGTCGATTTCGTCGCCACTGGCGGGTACGCGCTGCGCGCCTATGAGCGCTTCGCCAAGATCCGCCGCGGGCCGGACGGGCTCTGGCGCGTCACCGACGCGCGCACCGCCCAGCATTACCGCATGAATGTCGGCACGATCATCGAGGCCGACATGCTGAAGGTGCGGCTGGGGCGGGTGATGAACCGCAAGCCCGGCGCGCCGGGCACCGTGATGCGCGGCGGGCGGGTCCTCGGCGAGGTGGAGGAATATTTCGCCGAAGGGCTGACGGCGGGGGACACGTTCGTCTTCGGCGGCGAGGTGCTGCGCTTCGAAGGCATCATCGAGAACGAGGTGCGGGTGACGCGCGCCACCGCCGCCGACCCCAAGGTTCCGTCCTATGCGGGGGGCAAGTTCCCGCTCTCCACCTTCCTCGCCGCGCGGGTGCGGGCCATGATCGCCGACCCGTCGAGCTGGTCGGTCCTGCCGGCGGAGGTCGCCGGCTGGCTGGCGCGCCAGCAGGATCGTTCGATTCTCCCCGGGCGCGACGAGCTTCTGGTAGAGACGTTCGAGCGTGCGGGACGGCATTATCTCGTGGCCTATCCGTTCGAGGGCCGCCTCGCCCACCAGACGCTCGGCATGCTGCTGACGCGGCGCCTGGAGCGCGCCCGGCTGAAGCCGCTCGGCTTCGTCGCCAACGATTACGGGCTCGCGGTGTGGGGCCTGTCCGACATCTCGGCGGCGATCAGCGGCGGGCGGCTCTCCATCGACGCCCTGTTCGGGCCGGACATGCTGGGCGACGACCTGGAGGAATGGCTGGAGGAATCGGCGCTGATGAAGCGCACCTTCCGCCATTGCGCGATCATTTCGGGCCTGATCGAGAAGCGCTTTCCCGGCCAGGAGAAGACCGGCCGGCAGGTCACCATGTCCACCGACCTCGTCTACGACGTGCTGCGCAGGCACGAGCCCGGGCACATCCTGATGAAGGCTGCGCGCGCGGATGCGGCGACGGGGCTGCTCGACATCCGCCGGCTTTCGGACATGCTGGCGCGAATCCGCGGGCGAATCGTCCACCAGGCCCTGCCCCATGTCTCACCCCTCTCGGTGGCGATCATCCTCGAGATCGGCCGCGAGGCGGTCTACGGGGAGGCCTCGGACGCGATCCTGGCCGAGGCGGAAGCGCAGCTGATGGAGGAAGCCCTCTCGTGAACGTCGCCGCCGACATGCCGGTGCACCCGGTCCTGCTGGGAGGGCTTGCCGCGATGCTGGACGCATCGGGCGCGCTCTTCCTTCCGGACGAGGGCACGCTCGTCGTCGCCGACCTGCACCTGGAGAAGGGCTCCGCCTACGGCACGCGCGGCCAGTTCCTGCCGCCCTACGATTCGCGCGCGACGCTGGAGCGGCTGGCGGAGGTCATCGACCGGCTGCGCCCGCGCCGCGTGGTCGCCCTCGGCGACAGCTTCCACGACCGGCAGGCACAGGGCCGGCTCGGCCACGCGGACGCGCTGCTCCTCCAGACGCTGATGGCCGGGCGCGACTGGCTCTGGATCACCGGCAACCACGACCCGCTGCCGCCCGCCGATATCGGCGGCGACGTCGCGGCCATGGCGACGATCGGCGCGCTGCGCCTGGTCCACGAGCCGACGCTGATGGACGGGCCGGAGGCCGCCGGCCACCTGCACCCGGCGGCGCGGGTGCATCTGCGCGGCCGCTCGGTGCGCAGGCGCTGCTTCGCCACCTGCGGGACGCGCATGATCCTGCCGGCCTTCGGCGCCTATGCCGGCGGCCTCAACCTCCGCGACAGGGTGTTCTCGCCCTATTTCCCGGCCTTCCTCACCGCCTACATGCTCGGCCAGGCGCGGGTCTACGCGGTCGGCCGCCGGATGCTGCTGCCGGACTGAGCGAAGGCGGCACCGTCCGCACCAGCCTGATCCGCCGGCCTGGCAGCCGCGCCCGCTGCGATCGTCGGCACAGCCGTCTGGCTCCAGTGATCGTCTCCTGGCGCGCTACTCCGCATCCGGCTGGTTCGACGGATGCGCCGCCTGGAAGGCCGGGTGCCCGGACGCGAGCGTCTCGATGCGACGGATGCGGGGGAAATCCTCGAGCGGCACGTTGAAGCGCCGCGCGGTGTAGACCTGCGGCACGATGTAGACGTCCGCGACGGTCGGCTCCGGGCCGAAGGCGAAGCCCTCGCCGCCGATCAGCGCCTCGACGGCGCTGAAGCCATCGGTGATCCATCGCGTCAGCCAGGCGTTGACAGCCGCGTCGTCGGCGCCGAACTGTCCCTTCAGCGCCGCGAGCGTCCCGCTATTGTGCAGCGGATGGACGTCGCAGCCGATGATCGCGGCGACGGCGCGCACCTTCGCGCGCATCACGGGATTGGCCGGCAGGAGCGGCGGATCGGAATAGACCTCCTCCAGATATTCGATGATCGCGGGCGATTGCGTGAGGATCGCGCCGTCGTCCAGCACCAGGGACGGCACGCGGCCCTGCGGATTGACCACGCGATAGGCCGGCTGCTTCTGCTCCCCGCCGCCGCGCACCAGATGGACCGGGACGAGGTCGACGGAAAGCCCTTTCAGCGCAAGCGCGATGCGGACGCGGAACGATGTTCCCGACCGCCAGTAGGCATAGAGCTTCATCGGCCCATCTCCGGCGCGGGCAGGACGACGGCGCGGCATTCGCCGAAGCCGATGGGCACGGCGCCGGGGCGCGAGGCGCGGGCGCGCATGACGATCTCGTCGCCATCCTGAAGGAAGGTGCGCGTCTCCTCGCCCGGCAGGCTGACCGGGTTGCGGCCGCCCGCGGTGATCTCCAGCAGGCTGCCGAAGGACGACGCATCAGCGCCCGAGATCGTGCCGGACCCCAGGAGGTCGCCCGGGCGCAGGTCGCAGCCGCCGCTCGTGTGATGGGCGAGCATCTGGGCCGGCGTCCAGTACAGGTCCCGCGTCGTGCAGCCGGCGAGGCGCACCGGCGCGAGGCCCTTTTCGCGCATGGCTGGAGTGGACAAAAACACCTCGATGTCGATCGACAGGCCACCGGCCGCCCGGTCCTCCTCGCCGTCGAGATAGGCGAGCGGGGCCGGATCGCCCGCAGGGCGCGCGGGGCGCTCGGTCCGGAACGGCAGAAGCGCGTCCGCCGTCACGATCCAGGGCGATACCGTGGTCGCGAAGTTCTTGGCGAGGAAGGGACCCAGCGGCTGGTATTCCCAGGCCTGGATATCCCGCGCCGACCAGTCGTTCAGCAACCCGTAGCCGGCGATGTGGGAGGCGGCATGGCCGATCGGGATGGGCTCGCCCAGCGCGTTGCCCGGGCCGACCCAGATGGCGAGCTCGGTCTCGTAATCGAGCCGGGCGCACGGGCCGAAGCGCGGGACCGCGTCGTCGGGCCCCTTGACCTGACCGTTCGGCCTGCGAACATCGGTGCCGGACACGCGGATCGAGGACGCGCGGCCGTGATAGCCGATCGGCACGTGCTTGTAGTTCGGCAGGAGCGGATTGTCTGGCCGGAACAGCGCGCCGACATTCTCCGCGTGGCGGATGCCGGCGTAGAAGTCGGTATAGTCGCCGACGATGGCGGGCATGTGCATCGTGGCGCGGGATGCGTCCACCAGCAGGTCGCCTGCGATCTCCTCCGCCTGCGGCCGCAGGACGCCTTCGCTCCAGAGCAGGTCTGACACGTGGCGGCGCAGGCCGCTGCGCTCGCCCGGCGGCAGCGCCAGCCAGCCGTTGAGCGCCGGACCCGACGCGGCCTCGCAGGCGGCCTGGGCCTCGCCGATCAGCAGGCCGGACGCGGCGAGCGCCTTCAGGTCCAGGATGCGATCGCCGATGGCGATGCCGCCGCGCGGGTCGTCCCCGTCCACGCTGAACACGCCCATCGGCAGGTTCTGGATGGGGAACTCGGCGTGGCCGTCCGCGCCCGGCACCCAGCAGCGGCGGACGGGATCGTGGGTCTCGTCGAGCGCGGTCACGGCCGCTCCCCCGTGAAGTGCTTCTTCAGGCCCGCCCAGCAATCGATGTAATTGTCCTGGAGCTCCGGCAGCCCGGCGGCATAAGCGGTGACCCGCTGGGCGAACCGCGTCTCGAACATGAAGGCCATCGTGCCGGTCAGCTTCACGGGCTTCAGTTCGCCGTTGGAGGCGTGGTCGAACGCCTTGTCGTCGGGACCGTGGGGCAGCATCTGGTTGTGGAGGGAGAAGCCGCCCGGCACGAACCCTTCGGGCTTGGCGTCGTAGACGCCGTAGATCAGCCCCATGAATTCCGACATGAGGTTGCGGTGGTACCAGGGCGGCCGGAACGTATTCTCCGCCACCATCCAGCGCTCGGGGAAGATGACGAAGTCGATATTCGCCGTGCCGGGCGTCTCCGACGGCGCCGTCAGCACGGTGAAGATCGACGGGTCGGGATGGTCGAAAGCGATGGCGCCCACCGGCGAGAAGTGGCGCAGGTCGTACTTGTAGGGCGCGTAATTGCCATGCCAGCCCACGACGTCCAGCGGAGACTGGCCGATCTCGGTGGCGTGCAACTCCCCGCCCCACTTCACGTAGAGAACGGACGGCGCTTCCCGGTCCTCGAAGGCGGCGACGGGGGTGAGGAAATCGCGGGGGTTGGCCAGGCAATTGGCGCCGATCGGCCCGCGATCCGGCAGGGTGAAGCCGCCGCCATAGTTCTCGCAGACATAGGCGCGGGCGGGCCCGTCGATCAGCTCCACGCGGATGATGACGCCGCGGGGAATGACGCAGATCTCGCCCGGCTCGATCTCGATGATGCCGAACTCGGTGCAGAAGCGCAGGCGGCCCTGCTGCGCCACGACGAGGAGTTCGCCGTCGGCATTGAAGAAGTATTCGTCTTCCATCGATCGGGTGACGAATGCCAGGTGGGCGGCCATGCCGACCTGGGTGTCGCTGTCGCCGGCGGTGGTGATCGTGCGCAAGCCTTCCACGAAGCTCAGCGCCTCGGTCGGCAGGTCGACCGGGTTCCACCGCAGCTGGCCGAGCGCAAGGCTGCTCTCCTCGCGGGCGGGAGCCGTGCGCAGGAAGCGCCGGTCCACGCGGCGATAGCGCGCGGAATGTTTCACCGCCGGGCGGATGCGATAGAGCCAGGAGCGCTGGTTGGTGGCCTGGGGCGCAGTGAAGGGCGAGCCGGACAATTGCTCGGCATACAGGCCGTAATTCACCTTCTGCGGCGAATTGCGACCGATCGGCAGCACATCCGGCAGCGCCTCGGTCTCGAAGGAATTGCCGAAACCGGACATATAGCCCGGCATGAGGCCGCTGTTGCGATGGGTGCCGCGCGTCGCGGCAACCGGATTCTGGACGTTCATGGGCGCATCTCCCGGCTGGTCTCGATTTTAGTTGCGAATGTAACCGTCCGGTTTGTAACTAACAACATGGACAATCTGGAACTGGAAGCCTTCCTGCCGTACCGGCTCAACCGGCTGGGCGCCGCGATCTCGCAGGCGTTCCAGAAAGTGTACCGCAAGCGCTACGACCTGAGTGTGGCGGAATGGCGCGTCCTGGCCACGCTCGGCCAGTTCGGCGAAGCGACGGCGACGGCGATCGGCGCTCATTCCCACATGCACAAGACCAAGGTCAGCCGCGCCGTCCGGGCGCTCGAGGACCGGGGCTGGCTGAAGCGGCGGCAGAGCGACGACGACCGGCGCGAGGAGATCCTGAGCCTGAGGGGCGAGGGCCGGAAGGCCTATGCGGACATCGTGCCGCGCGCGCTCAAGTTCGAGCAGCGCATCCTGGAGGCTCTGGGCCGCGACGGGGAGGCGCTCGGCGGTGCGCTTTCGCGGCTGGAGGAGCATTTGGGGCTGGCGGCGGTGTCCGCGCCGGACGGCGAGGCGCCGCGCCGCTAGCGCTCCAGCGATTTCAGGTAGGCGATGACGTTGCCGATCTGGTCCGCCTCCAGCCGGAATTCCGGCATGGTCGGGTGGCCCGTCACGATGCCTTCGGCGAAGGCCTCGGACAGGTTCTCGACGGGATAGCGCAGGTGCAGTTCGCGGAAGGGCGGGGCGATGGCGAGTGGGCTGACGCCGGTGCGGCCGACCGCGTGGCAGCCGCCGCAATTCTCGCGGACAAAGATCAGGCCGAGGGCGGGATTGCCCCGCGTCTCGGCCTGACAGTCATCCACCATCGGGAGTACAGCGAACAGAAGGCCGAGGGACAGGGCGGTGGCGAAGCTTGCCCTTCGATCCATCGCGACTGGCCCTCCATGCTCGCTAGGCCATACTTTCCCTAACGTCAACATCGTTCCTTGATCTAGCGCAAAAGGGCGCCCGCCAGCGCGCCTAAGACGATGGCCGCGTCATGCAGGCCGAGCTGCCAGCGGCCGAACCCGCGGGCATGGAGGAGCGCCGTCGCGCCCGTGGTCGCAAGGCACCATCCGGCCCCGGTCGCCGCCAGCGCCGCGGCGATCCCAGCCGCCGAGGGCTCCTGCCACAGGACGGCAAGACCGAGGCCGACGAGCCCGGTGCCACTGAGGGCAAGCGTGCGGCTTCCGAGCGCGCGCGACAGGACAGGCCCGGCAAGGGCCGGCGCATACATCGCGACGACATGCCAGGCGACGAAGCCCGCGATCCCGGACGCGGACACGCCGCAGCCGACCAGCATGCCCGGCGCCACGGCCATGGCGCGGGTCATTCCGGCCCAGGCGAAAGCGGACAGCACCGTCGGCAGGAGCCAGCCACGCCAGGCTGCGGCCGGGGCTGATTCGTCCTGCGGGCCGGACCGGGCATGGCGGAACGGCGCGACCGCCAGAGCCAGGACGGCGACCTGCACGGCGCCCGCGGCAAGGAGCGTCCCGGCGAAGGGGATGGGTGCGGCGGCGGCCTCCGCGGCGCGCAGCATGGCGGGGGCGAGGATGCCAGCGGCCGCGCCGGAGGCGAAGATCAGGTATCCGCCGCGTTCGCGCCAGCCGGGAGGCAGCGCCAGCGCATCGTGGCGATAGGCCAGGCCGAACCCTTGCGCGATCCCGAGCCAGAAGGCGCCGATGGCCAGCAGCGCAAAGAGGTCCGCAGCGACGGCCCAGGCGGCGGCGATCCCGCCCGCGGCACCGATCCCGGCGCCGAGCGCGAAGGCGGCGCGGCGGCCGAAGGCATCGCGCAGCACCGACGCCGGAAGGCTGGCGGCGACGGTGCCGAGCAGCATCGCCGCGAACGGCCATCCCGCCCGTTCTGGCGCTGCCGCGAGCATCGCGCCGGCCAGGGGCAGGACCGACAGGGCGAGGACCTGGGACAGGACCGAGAGGCCGAAGGCCAGGGCGGCGCGGGCGGCGGCGATTTCGGGCCTGACCGCCGTCATGGCGGCAAGGTCGTCGGGCGCCAGATCGTCCGGGCACAGGCAGGCGAGACGCCCTGCCCGGGACAGGCGGGCTTCCGCGGTCGCCGCCTGCGCCGCAGCCGCTTCGCCAAGCCTTGCCGGCATGAGGCCCGCGTCGCTCACGGCCGCTTCTCCCGCGTGGCGACATCGTCGTCGGAGAGGACGCGATGGGCGGCCCCCTCCATGTCGTCGTACTGCCCGTTGCGCAGCGACCAGAGGAAGGCGAAGAGGCCGCCAAGGCCGAGCGCGAGGGCGATCGGCAGCAGATAGAGGATCACGTCCATCGCGGCACCTCCGGCGCGGGCGCGGCCGCCCCCGGCATGCGACGGCGCGGCGCAGATTGCCGCGCCCGCAGGGCGTTGAGCGTGACGATGACGGACGAGCCGGACATCGCCGCCGCCGCCACGAGCGGCGTGACCAGCCCGGCGATCGCCAGCGGCACGGCCAGCAGGTTGTAGACGAGCGAGATGCCGAGGTTCTGGCGCATGAGCGCGCGCGCCCGGCGCGCGATGCGCAGGGTGCGGACCACCGGCGCCAGGTGCTCGCCCAGGAAGACCGCATCGGCCCGGGCCTGGGTCACGTCGGCGGCGGAAATCGGCGACATGGAGACCCAGGCGGCCGCCAGGGCGGGGGCGTCGTTCAGCCCGTCACCGACCATCAGCACCTTGCGCCCGGCCGCCTTCATGGCCGCGAGCTCCGCGATCTTGTCGGCGGGGCGGCGACCGCCGCTCCACTCCGCGATACCCAGCGCCGCCGCCACCGGCTCCACCGCCTCCGGCCGGTCGCCGGACAGGATCGCGATCGCGTATCCGGCCTGACGGAGGGCAGCGACCGCCTGGCTCGCATCGGCGCGCAGCGCCTGCCGCACGACGAGGCGCAGGACATGGCCGGCATGGCGGAACACGATCTGCGAGCCGTCCGCCGCCAGCGCGCCCGCATCGTCCGCAACGCCGCAATAGGCCGGGCTGCCGAGCCGCGCTTCGAGCCCATCGATCACGGCGCATACGCCCGCGCCGGGCTCCTCTACCGCGCCGGGCAGCGGGCGCTGGCCCGGGACCTCCCGCGCGACGACCGCCGCCAGCGGATGCCGGCTGGACAGGGCAAGGCGCGCGGCAAGGGCGAGCTGGTCGGGGGGTATGGCGGCGGCGTTCGCGACGCGCGGCTCCGGCAATGTCAGCGTGCCGGTCTTGTCGAAGACGACCGTATCGGCCTGCGCGAGCCGCTCGATCGCGTCGGCGGCGTTGAGCAGGACGCCGGTGCGGAACAGGGCGCCCGCCGCGACGACCTGCACCGTGGGAACGGCGAGCGCCAGCGCGCAGGGGCAGGTGATGATGAGCACGGCCACCGCCGTGACGATGGCGTCGTGGACCGAGGCGCCGGCAAGGATCCACCCTGCCGCCGTCGCGGCGGCGGTGACGTGCACGACGGGCGCGTAGGCCCGGGACACGCGGTCCGCCAGGCGCACATAGGCGTTGCGGGCGGAAGCCGCCTTCTCGATGAGACGATCCACCTCGTCCAGCAGCGTGCCCTCGCCCGCCGCCACGACCTGGAGAGTGAGGACGCCAGTCTCGTTCAGCGATCCGGCATGGACGAGTTCGCCGGCGCCGGCCTGCCGGCGCAGGGTCTCGCCGGTGACGAGGCTCTCGTCCACGAGGGAGAGGCCGTCGACGATCCGCCCGTCCACGGGGATGCGGTCTCCGGCGCGCACCAGCACGCGCTCGCCCGGCCGCAGCGCACCCACGGGCGTCGCGACCACGGCGCCGCCCTCCCCGAGCCGGAGCGCGAAATCGGACTTCAGCGCCGCGAGATTGCCGGCGGCCGCCCGCGTCCTGCGGCGCATGGCATGGTCGAGATAGCGGCCGCAGAGCAGGAAGAAGAGCAGCATCACGGCGCTGTCGAAATAGGCGTGCTCGGCATGGGCCAGCGTCTCGGCGACGGACATGCCGAGCGCCAGGAGGACGCCGAGGGAGATCGGCACGTCCATGTTGAGGCGCCGCTCCGCGAGGCCCTTGAGCGCGCTGCGGAAGAAGGGCTGGCCGGCATAGGCGGCGGCAGGCAGCGCGATCAGCGCGGAGAGCCAGTGGAAGAGGTCGCGCGTCTCGGGCGTGATGTCGGTGACGTTGCCGGACCAGACGGACACCGACAGCAGCATGATGTTCATGGCGGCAAAGCCCGCCACCGCCAGGCACCGCATGAGCCAGCGCGCATGGCGCGCCTCGGCCTCCTCGGCGCCGCCCTGCCGGAACGGATGGGCGCGGTGGCCGGCCTGCTCAAGTGCGGCGACGATGGCGGCGGGATCGACCTCGCCCGGCTGCCAGGCGGCGGTAAGACGGTGATTGGTGAAGTTGAGGCGCGCCTCGCGCATCCCCGCGATGGCCTTCACCGCGTTCTCCACGGCCGCGATGGCCGCCGCGGACGCGACGTTCTCCACCACGAGCTCCATGCGCGCCAGGCCGTCGCCTTCGGCGGTCACGTAATGGGACAGGTCCAGGGTCGCGGCCATGGCGTCGCCTTCAGGGCAGGACGATGCGGTTGCGGGACCTGAAGCGCGCTTCGCCGCGCTCCAGCGCGAGCGCGGCGTCCCACACGCCCGCCTCCGCCGGCGCGGCGCCGCGATAGGTGCCGGCGGCGGCCTCAGCGAGATCGACGACGATGTCGCGGCGGCGATCGGCCGGACGCTGCAGCACCGTGCGGCCGGCCAGGAGCGACACGGGCCTGCCGGCCCGATCGCGCACGGCGACCTCGACCAGCGCCTGCCCGTCCCTGCGCTCCACGTGGACGGCGACCGTCCAGCCGAGCGCCGCCTGCGCGTCGGCGGCGTCCTGCGCCGCGCGGAACTGCAGGCCCGCCTTGTAGGCGCTTTCGGTCTCCACGCCGCCGAAGGTGGACACGGCATAGCGGACCATGAGGGCGTTCACCCCGCCGACGACGAGGAAGAAGCCGACGAAGACCGCGAGGACGAAGCGGCCGGTGACGCGGAAGCCGCTCGTGGCATCCGGGGTCTCGATGCACTGGGACATGGACGCTTCCTCCGTGCTGCGGTCAGGGGCCGCGGAAATAGTCGCGCGCGGTGGCGGCGCGCCCGCCGTCGAGGGGCGTCAGGGTGAAGACGAGCGGGATGGCGCCCTCCACCCGCGGGGGCTCGTGCGCGGTCACCAGCAGGCGCAGCTCGCGGGTCTGGTCGGGGCCGACCTCGACGACGGGCTCGCCCTCGCGGGACGCGGCGACGCCCACCGCCTCCACGGACAGCCCGTCTCTCCCCGCGACGCCAATGGAGAAGCGGCGCGCCTCCAGCGTCTTGTTGAGCACGCGCACCGTGTAGGCGTTGCGCACGCCCCCGTCGGTGAGGCGCACGAAGACGGGGTTGCGGTCGTGGATGACGCTGATCCCGGCCACGTCCCGGGTGGCGAGGGACCAGAGCATGACCGCCCCGACGAGCACGATCAGCGCGCCGTAGAGGATCGTGCGCGGCCGGACGATCCGGAACGTCTCCGGCTGGCCGAGCTCGCGCGCCTTCACGTTGAGATCGGTGTCGTAGGCGATCAGCGCGGTCGGCCGGCCGATCTTGCTCATCACGGCGTCGCAGGCGTCGATGCACAGGCCGCACTGGATGCAGTCGATCTGGAGGCCCTTGCGGATGTCGACCCCGGTCGGGCAGACCGCGACGCACTGGGCGCAGTCGACGCAGTCGCCCGCCTTCCCGCCGGCGGCGCGGGCCGCGATGCTCTTCTTCAGCGACGCGCGGGGCTCGCCGCGGTCGTAGCGGTAGGTGACGTTGAGGGCGTGCTCGTCGGTGAGCGCCGCCTGGATGCGCGGCCACGGGCACATATAGGTGCAGACCTGCTCGCGCATGTGGCCGGCGAGCGTGTAGGTCGACAGCGTCAGGATGCCGATCCAGAGATAGGCGGCGAAGGGCGCGGTGCCCGAGGCCAGCTCCTTCACGAGCGTCGGCGCATCGGCGAAGTAGAGGACCCAGGCGCCGCCGGTCCACCAGGCGATCAGCAGCCAGACCCAGTGCTTCATCGCCTTGTCGATGAAGGTGCGGACGGTGAGCCGGCTGCCGTCGCGGCGGATCTGCTCGCGGCGGTCGCCCTCGAAGAAGCGCTCGACCGCGTAGAACAGGTCGGTCCAGACGGTCTGCGGGCAGAGATAGCCGCACCAGGCGCGGCCGGCGACGGCGTTCATCAGGAACAGGATGAGCGCGGCCAGGATCAGCAGCCCCGTGAGGTAGTAGACCTCCTGCGGCCAGATCTCGACGAAGAAGAAGTAGAAGCGCCGGTTCGGGAAATCGATCAGCACCGCCTGGTCGGGCGCGTTCGGGCCCCGATCCCAGCGCACGAAGGGCAGGAGGTAGTAGATGCCCAGCGTGATCGCGAGCACCGTCCACTTGATGCGGCGAAATCGCCCCTGGACCGCCTGCGGATGGATCTTGCGCCGCGGCGCATAGAGCGGCGCGTCGTCAGCGTCGGAGCCGGTGGCGGGAAGCGGGGAATTGATATCGGTCATGTGCGTCGCCCCGGCTGCGGGACGCCTCCATGATCGGGAGGTATCCCGCGCCGGGGCGCGCGGCGTTGACGTGGATCAAGGGGAGGCGCGGCGCTAGCGCGCGCCGCCGCCGAGGGAATGGACGTAGACGGTCAGGGCCTTGATCGTCGTCTCGTCGAGACGGCCCGACCAGGCCGGCATCGCCTGGCCGCGCCCGTTCCAGACGCCGTCCGCGATCGCCACGACGTCCGAGCCGTAGAGCCAGATCGGGTCGGACAGGTTCGGGGAGCCGAGCTCCTGCTTGCCCTCGCCCTTGTCGCCGTGACAGGCGGCGCAATTGTCGCTGTAGACCTTGGCGCCCAGGGCGAGGTCGGCGCCCGCCGCGGGCTGGAGCCCGGACAGGGTGCGCACGTAGCTCGCCACCGCGTTCACCTCCGGGCGCTTGAGCACCCCGTCGCGTCCGAAGGCGGGCATGGTCCCGATCCGCGTCTGGTCGTCGGCGGTCCAGCGGATGCCGTGGCGGATCGTGGTCTGGATGTCCTCCAGCTTGCCGCCCCACAGCCAGTCGTCGTCGTTCAGGTTCGGGAAGCCCTTGCCGCCCCCGCCGCCGGCCCCGTGGCAGGGCGCGCAATTGTCGCCGAACGCCGCCTTGCCCTGGGCGCGGGCGAAGGCGAAGAGCTGCTCGTCCTTCGCAACGTCCGCGAGGGGGGCTTCGGCCAGCCGGCCGCCGAAGGCCGCGCGCTGCGCCTGGAGCGCCGCCAGGTCGGTGACGATCGCCTCGCGCGACTGCCATCCGAACAGGCCCTTCGTGTAGCCCTGCGCCAGCGGCCAGGCGGGGTAGACGATCCAGTACGCCACCGACCAGACGATGGTCAGGTAGAACGTCCAGAGCCACCAGCGCGGCAGGGGCGTGTTGAGTTCGCTGATGCCGTCCCAGACATGGCCGGTCGTGGTCGTGCCGGTGACGGGATCGACGCTGTGGTCGTGGGTTTCGCCGCGTTCGGTCGTCATCGGCTCAATCCTCTTGCAGGGGCAGGCGGGCGGCGGCGTCGAAACGGTCGCGCCGCGACGGGGCGAGGGCGTAGACCAGCACGCCGGCGAAGATGGCCACGAAGTAGAGAAGGCCCCAGGTCTGGGCGAACTCTGCGAGCATCCTGTAGGTCTCGTTCATCGGACGCTCCTTCAGCGGACGTTGGCCTTGTTGTCGTAGAGGCGGAAATCGACCTGCGTGCCCAGGACCTGGAGGTACGCGATGAGCGCGTCGGCCTCCGTGATGCGGGTGGGGTCGCCGTCGAAATCGCGGATGACCGCCTTCGGGTAGCGCCTGGCGAGCGCGTCGGCCTCGGGGTCGTCGGTCGTGGCCTGGACGCGAAGGTCCGCCGCGGCCCGCACCAGCATGTCGTCGCTGTAGGGCACGCCCAGGAGCTTCTGGACCTTCATGTCCTGGACGATCTCGTCGGCCTTGAGCGGCGTCTGCGCCAGCCAGCCATAGGCGGGCATGATGGAGCCGGGCACGATGGAGCGCGGGTCGGCCAGATGGGCGCGGTGCCATTCGTCGGAATACTTGCCGCCGAGCCTGGCAAGGTCGGGGCCCGTCCGCTTGGAGCCCCACTGGAAGGGCCGGTCGTACATGCTCTCGGCGGCCAGCGAGTAGTGGCCGTAGCGCTCCACCTCGTCGCGCAGCGGCCGCACCATCTGCGAGTGGCAATTGTAGCAGCCCTCGCGGACATAGATGTTGCGGCCGGCGAGCTCGAGCGGGCTGTAGGGGCGCACCCCGTCGACCTTCTCGATCGTGCTCTTGAGGTAGTAGAGCGGCACGATCTCGACGAGGCCGCCGATGGCGATCATGACGAGGATGCCGAGGATCAGGACGATCGAATTCGTCTCGAAGATCTTGTGACGGTTCCAGAGCGACATGGTCGTCGTCCTTATTCAGCAGGCACGAGGGCGGGGATGGCGGCGGGCTCGGAGGCCGCCTCGCCGGCGCCGGCGATGGTGCGCCAGACGTTGACGACCATGATCAGAGCCCCGGCCAGGAAGAGCAGGCCGCCCAGCGCGCGGATGACGTAGAAGGGGTGCATCGCCTCGACGGTCTCGATGAACGAGTATTCGAGGAAGCCGAGCGCGGTGTAGGCGCGCCACATGAGGCCCTGCAGGATGCCCGAGACCCACATCGCCGAGATGTACAGGACGATGCCGAGCGTCGAGATCCAGAAGTGCCAGTTCACCAGGCGCAGCGAGTACATCTCGCGGCGGTTCCACAGCCAGGGCACCAGGCAGTAGATGGCTCCGAAGGACACGTAGCCGACCCAGCCGAGCGCGCCGGAATGGACGTGGCCGATGGTCCAGTCGGTGTAGTGGGACAGCGAGTTCACCGCCTTCACCGACATGAGCGGGCCCTCGAAGGTCGACATGCCGTAGAAGGCGACGGACACGACCATCATCCGCAGGACCGGATCGGTGCGCAGCTTGTCCCAGGCGCCCGACAGGGTCATGAGCCCGTTGATCATGCCGCCCCAGGACGGCATCCAGAGCATGACCGAGAAGGTCATTCCCAGCGTCTGCGCCCAGTCGGGCAGCGCGGTGTAGTGCAGGTGGTGCGGACCGGCCCAGATGTAGAGGAAGATCAGCGCCCAGAAGTGGATGATCGACAGCCGGTACGAGTAGACCGGCCGGTTCGCTCGCTTGGGGATGAAGTAGTACATGATGGCCAGGAAGCCGGCGGTCAGGAAGAACCCCACCGCGTTGTGGCCGTACCACCACTGCACCATGGCGTCCTGCACGCCGGCCCAGACGATGTAGGACTTGGGCGAGAAGACCGAGACCGGCACGGTGGCGTTGTTGCCAAGATGCAGGACGGCGATCGTGACGATGAAGGCGAGATAGAACCAGTTCGCCACGTAGATGTGGGGTTCCTTGCGCTTCATCAGCGTGGCGAGGAACACGAGCAGGTAGACGACCCAGACCACGGTCAGGAACAGGTCCGCATACCATTCGGGCTCGGCGTATTCCTTGCCCTGGGTGATGCCGAGCACGTAGCCCGTGCCGGCCACGACGATGAACAGGTTGTAGCCCAGGACCACGAACCAGGGGGCGAGATCGCCCGCCAGCCGCACGCGGCTCGTGCGCTGCACGACGTAGAAGGACGTGGCGAGCAGGACGTTGCCGCCGAAGGCGAAGATGACCGCGGAAGTGTGCAGGGGCCGCAGGCGCCCGAAGCTCGTCCAGGGCAGGCCCAGATTGAGCGCGGGCCAGGCCAGCTGCAGCGCGATGACCAGGCCGACGGTGAAGCCGGCTATGCCCCAGAAGAGCGAGGCGAGCGTCGCGAACTTGACCGGCCCCATATTGTAGTTGGGCCGGCCGTCGATCTCCTGCGGCGGAAGCATCGCCGGGCGGTCGAAATAGCGGTTGGCGATGGCGAAGACCGAGGCGCCGGCGGCGATGGCGAAGATCGCGGCGTGGAACGCGTATTCCGGGGTGTGGGCCTTGGCCGCGACGACGAGGGCGAACAGCGCGAACACGGCGGCGACGATCGCCAGCCCCATCTCGCTCGTGGTCATCTGCTTGGTTGGAACTGTGTGCGCCATGAAGGCCGCCCCCTCGCGTCACGGGGCACCGCTCGGCGATGCCGCCCTATTCGAGGCTTCCGGTTAGGCGCGGGGGGCTCCAGCCACATTGATTTGCGTCAAGCGGGCACGGACGCCGAGCCGGAATGGGCCGTTTCACGACGAAAGGCGCGTCCGGGGACGCGCCTTTCGTCGTCTGCAGCGATGCGTTGAAGGCTAGCGGGCCGCGATGGCCTCCAGGTGCTCGGGACGCAGCAGCCGCACGCCGTCGGGCACGATCAGGATGGCCTTGTCGCGCGCCAGCCGGGTCATCGTGCGGCTCACGGTCTCGATGGTGAGGCCGAGGAAGTCCGCGATGTCCTGCCGGCTCATGGGCAGGGCGAGGGTCACCGATTTCTGCCCGATGCGGGCGAGGCGCTCGCGCAGGCCCACGAGGAAGGAGGCGACGCGCTCCTCCGCCGAGCGGCGGCCGAGCAGGACCATCTGGTCCTGGGCAAGACTCAGCTCGTGGCCCGCGAATTCATGCAGGCGGCGCAGCAGATGCGGCTTGGTGTCGATATAGGCGGCGAAGCCCTTGCGCTGGAAACGGCAGACGGACACGTCGCCCACCGCCTCGGCGGACACGCCGAACCGGTCCATCAGCGCCAGGCCCAGGAAGTCGCCCGGCAGGGCGAAGCCGACGATCTGGCGCCGGCCGTCGGGCAGGAGCTTGTAGAGCCGCACCATGCCCTCGGTGACGTTGAAGACGCTGTCGGCCGGCTCGTCCTGGCTGAAGAGCGTGGCCCGGGCGCCGTAGCGCGTGGGGTGGCTCAGCGCCTCGAGGGCGTGGAGCTCGTCCTGTTCCAGCGCGGCGCAGATGGAATGGAGCCGGACCTTGCAGTCGGCGCAGGCGGTCCGGCCATGGGCGCAATCCTGCCCGGTCTTGGCGCAATGGTCTTCCACGAGCTGCATGATGGCATCCGCCCGATCGCCGCGTTCGGCGACGCGGCAGTCTCTCATACCCTCAACCGCGCCGCCAGACCCTGCTTTCGGCGCGGTTTTGACGTGCGTCAATGTCATGGCGGGGCCCGATCCGCACTCTCCGCTCCCATGGGATGGAGTGCGGAAACGGGCGTGTTCAGGGTCGAGGCGCTGTCCAGGGCCGCCGCGAACGAGGCTTACCCGCTCATCCGCATGTGGGACCCGCACTGGACCGCCAGCCGATGGCGCGGCGCGACCCGAACCTTTTGCGGCGGCCGCCGCGACCGCGGGATGATGGCGGTGCGGGACCGGCGCGGCGTGACGCACGGGCTGTTCACCTATTGCGTTCAGCCCACCCTGCGCCACGGGACGGTGCTGCGGCTGGGGGACGTGGTCGTCGCGCAGATGCCCGGGCCGAGCCTGGCGGACGTCGTCGTGGAGACGGCCGACGTGCTCCGCCGCGATCTGGGCTGCGATACGCTGGTCATCGATATGCCGGTCGAGCATCAGGGTCGTCCTCCGTCCGCACCGGGGACCCACCCGTCACGGTTCACGGCTGACGCTATCTCTTTCCGGGCCGAGCCGGATTGATCGAGATCAACGACCTCCTTCTTGCAGCCGCTGCATGGAGGCAGGCATCCGGGCCGGTCCGCGGCCCATCCGGAAACCGCCCGATGACCTGCGCGCCCACGAGCCTTGCTCCGCTTCCCGTCCGCGACGGCGAGGACGGACGCAGGCTGGCAGCCCGCCACGGGGCCGCCGTGCCCCGCTACACCAGCTATCCCACCGCCCCGCATTTCCACGCCGGCATCGACGCGAAGGTCGATGCGGATTGGCTCGCGGCCCTGCCGGACGACCAGCGCCTGTCGCTCTACGTCCACGTGCCCTTCTGCGAGAAGCTGTGCTGGTATTGCGGGTGCCAGACCCGCGTGGTGAATCGCCACGGGCCGATCGAGCACTATCTCGACACGCTGCTGGTCGAGACCGGCCTCGTCGCCGGCGCCATCGGCCGGCGCCTGCCGGTCGACGCGCTCCATCTGGGCGGCGGCACGCCCAACATCCTGACGCCGGACGATCTCGACCGGCTGATGGGCGCCCTCGCCACGCACTTCGCCTTCGCGCCGGGCGCCGACATCGCCGCCGAACTCGACCCGCGCACTCTGACGCGGGACTGGGTCGAGGCCGCGGCCCGCAACGGGCTGACGCGGGCGAGCCTCGGCGTCCAGGACCTCGATCCGCTCGTGCAGAAGGCGATCAACCGCGTCCAGCCCTTCGAGCGCTCGCGGGACGCCGCCGCATGGCTGCGGGCGGCAGGTATCCGGTCCATCAATGTCGACCTGATGTACGGCCTGCCCCACCAGACCGTTGCCGGCGTCCTGGAGACGGTGGACCAGGTGCTCGACCTGCGGCCGGATCGCATCGCGCTGTTCGGCTACGCCCACGTGCCCTGGATGAAGCCGCACCAGCAGCTCCTGCCTCAGGCCGCGCTGCCCGATCTCGGCGAGCGTTTCGAGCAGCAGGAGGCGGCCGCTGCGCGCCTGTCGGCCGCGGGGTACATCCGCGTCGGGCTCGATCATTTCGCCGCGCCCCACGATCCGATGGCGCTGGCCGCCGGCGATGGCGGGCTGCGCCGCAACTTCCAGGGCTACACGACCGACGGCGCGGACGCGCTGGTCGGGCTCGGCCCCTCGGCGATCGGCAAGCTGCCGCAGGGCTACGTCCAGTCCATCGCCGCCACCCGCGACTGGGCGCTCGCCGTCCGCGCGGGGACCCTGCCGGTGGCGCGCGGGCTGGCTCTGACCGCCGAGGACCGGCTGCGGGCGGATATCATCGAGGCGCTGATGTGCGACCTGTCCGTCGACCTCACGGAGGTTTGCGGCCGGCACGACGCGCATCCCGGCCTGCTGCAGGAGGATCTCCTGCGCCTGTGTCCGCTGGAGGCGGACGGGCTCGTGGTCAGGCGCGACGGCCGGATCGCGGTGACGCCGCGGGGCCGGCCTTTCGTGCGCACGATCTGCGCCGCCTTCGACGCCTATCTCCATCGCGGCGAGGCCGCTCCGCGCCGGCACTCCGCCGGCGTCTGAGCGAGCCGAAAGGCAGGACTGGCGGAAACGCGGGATCGCGCCGTCAGGCGGGGCGCACGTCGGCGACGCGGAACGTGTGCATCACGCCGTCGTCGTCGCGGATCGAGATGTAGTCGTTCGTCCGGAACGTGTGGCTGCCGAGCCGGAAGCCCGCCTCGTCGTCGGCATCGGTCGTCGGGTCGTAGTCGATGCGCCAGGTGGCGCCGCCGGCGCCCCCGGCCCGGTGCACGAGACGCCCGACGGTCTCGGGCTCCTCGCCCCAGAAGCGGCGGACGCGGCACTGCGACCGCTCCCGCTTCCAGGCCGCCGAATCGAGGCGGCCTGCCTGATCGAGCGGCGCGACGATCTCGTAGCCGTGGCGGTCGCTTCCGGCGGGAAAATCCCGGCCGCGGGCGAGATGCAGCACGATCCGTTTCAGCACGCCGAATATCCCCATCAGGCTCTTGTCGGCTCCTTGATAGCCAGCGGGGTCGCGGGGAGGCTTGACGCAGATCAATCGCGGCCCGGCAGGGGCAGCCGGGCGACGGGCTTCAGGTCCTGCAGCACGATGGACGAGCGGACATGGGCAACGCTCTCGTGGGGGAGGATCGTCTCGGCCAGGATGCGCGACAAGGCCGCAAGGTCGGGCAGGACCATCTTCACGAGATAATCCGCCTCGCCCGTCATGGCATAGGCTTCCTGGATCGCCTCGACGGAGGCGACGAGGTCCAGGAAGCGCCTGGCATTGTGCGGGGAATGGGTGGCGAGCGTCACCTGCACGAAGACGGCGACGGAGAGGCCGAGCGCGGCCGGATCGAGATCGGCGCGGTAGCCCCGGATCACGCCCGCCTGTTCCAGCCGGGTGCGGCGGCGGGAACATTGCGAGGCGGACAGGTTCACGCGCTCGGCAAGCTCGTTGTTGGTGAGGCGGCCGTCGCGTTGCAGTGCGTCCACCAGGCGCAGGTCGAACGGATCGAGCGCGGGCGAGCCCATGGGCATATCCTTCTCATCGTGCACGGATCGTGCATCCAGGCGCGGCAAACCCAGGTTTCATTGCCGGAGCCTGCCCGCAGTGCATGCACAATGCGAGCACATTGCGTTCTTCTCAAGCTATTCTCGTGCACAGAAGTCGCAATCGACGCGCCGAGGAGAACGTCCATGGGTCCGTTTCCGCACGATGCCGCCCCCGCCACCATCACCGACGATAACCCGGCGGGCACGGATGGGTTCGAGTTCGTCGAATTCGCCCATCCCGATCCGCAGGCGCTGCATGCGCTGATGGCGCTGATGGGCTTCACCGCCGTCGCCCGCCATCGCACCCGCGACATCACCCTCTACCGCCAGGGCGACGTGAACTACCTCGTCAACAACGCGCCCGGCACCCACGGCTACGAGTTCGTCGCCGCCCACGGCCCCTGCGCGCCCTCCATGGCCTTCCGCGTCGTGGACGCGGCCCATGCTTTCCGGCGCGCGGTCGAGCTCGGCGCGGAGCCCTTCACGGACGATGCGGCCAAGACGCTGAACGTGCCCGCGATCAAGGGCATCGGCGGCAGCCTGATCTATTTCGTCGACCGGTACGGCGCGAAGGGCTCGCCCTATGGGGACGAGTTCCAGTGGCTCGGCGAGGCGAACCCCGCGCCGGCCGGCGTCGGGCTCTTCTACCTCGACCACCTGACCCACAACGTCCATCGCGGGCGGATGGGTGTCTGGGCCGGCTTCTACGAGCGCATCTTCAAGTTCCGGCAGATCCGGTATTTCGACATCTCGGGCAAGGTCACCGGCCTGTTCTCCAAGGCCCTGACGAGCCCGGACGGCAAGATCCGCATCCCGATCAACGAATCGGCGGACGAGAACAGCCAGATCGAGGAATATCTCCACGCCTATAACGGCGAGGGCATCCAGCACATCGCCTGCGGCTGCCGCGACATCCTTGAGACGATCGAGCGGCTGCGCGCCGACGGCCTGCCCTTCATGCCCTCCCCGCCGGCGACCTATTACGAGCGGGTCGACGGGCGCGTGCCCGGCCATGGCGAGAACCTGGCGCGGCTGCAGAAGAACGGCATCCTGATCGACGGCGAGGGCGTCGTGGAGGGCGCCTACACCAAGGTGCTGCTCCAGATCTTCTCGGCCAATGCCATCGGGCCGATCTTCTTCGAGTTCATCCAGCGCAAGGGCGACGACGGGTTCGGCGAGGGCAATTTCCGCGCGCTGTTCGAATCCATCGAGGAAGACCAGATCCGCCGCGGCGTCCTGAAGGTCGAGGCGGCCGAGTGAGCGGCACGGACCTGCCGCCGCCGCGCTGGGTGGCGGCGGCCGATCTTGCCGCCTTCGGGGACCGCGAGACGCTCTGCGTCTCGGTCGGCGGCAGCCGCGTGGCCCTGGTGCGCCTTGCGGGCGGCATCTTCGCCATCAGCGACACCTGCCCGCACATGCAGGCGAGCCTGTCCGGCGGCACGGTGGTGGGCGAGCACATCGAGTGCCCGGCCCATTACGCGCTGTTCGAGATCAGGACGGGCAAGGCCACCGGCGGCCTCGCCTGCCGGGACCTGCGCACCTGGCCGGTGCGCGTCGACGGCTCTACGGTGATGGTGGGCGTCTGAAGGGGAGGCCGCCGACCCTCCGGAGCGTCGTCATTGCGAGCGCGAACCGAGCCTCGAAGCCCGCACCATGGCAGTGAGCGCATCCCCCTCCTCCCGCGCAGCGGCGGGGAGGGAGAAACGCAGCGCCGACCCTCCCACGACGAAGGAGACCCGCTGCCGATCCCTCCCCGGCAGGGGAGGGTGGCGCGAAGCGCCAGGTGGGGCCCTGGACCAACGAGAGCCCACCCGTCCGGCGCTGCCGCGCCGGCCACCCTCACTTGGCAGGGAGGGATCGCGGCGCGGCTGTATGACCCGCGCGTGTCATCCCCGGCCGGAGCGGCGGAGCCGCGCAGGGGAAGGGGATCCAGACGATGGCTGCCATCCAGTTCCCCGCTCCAACATCCCTCTGGATCCCCTTCCCTCGCTTCGCTCGCCGGGGATGACGTCGCGCGTGATGGCGGCGGGCGGCGCGGCTGCCGCCGGCCTAGCCCTCGATCTCCTCCCGCAGCATCTCGAGCGCCAGCCATTGCTCCTCGGCGGCGGCGAGATCGCCCTGCGCCTTCGCCGCCTCGGCGCCGAGCCGGTCGAAGCGGGCGCGGTCCCGGGCGTAGAGGTCGGGGTCGGCGAGGGCGGCCTGGATCGCCGCGATGCGCGCCTCCAAAGCCGCGATGGTCGCGGGGAGCGTTTCCAGCGCGTGCTTGTCCTTGAAGGACAGCTTGCGGCGGGAGGCGTTCTGGCTGGCGGCAGGAGCCGGGCCATCATCGGTGCGCGCGGGCGCGGTATCGGGCCGGCGGCCCTTGGGATGCGGCAGGTCGCCCCCGCGCTGGGCCAGCATGTCGGAATAGCCGCCCGCATATTCGCGCCACCGGCCGTCGCCCTCCGGCACGATGACGGCGTCGACGATGCGGTCGAGGAAGTCGCGGTCGTGGCTGATGAGGATCAGCGTGCCGTCCATGCCGCCCAGCAGCTCTTCCAGGACGTCCAGCGTCTCGAGATCAAGGTCGTTGGTCGGCTCGTCGAGGACGACGAGGTTGGCGGGCCTGGCCAGGGCGCGGGCGAGCATGAGACGCGCGCGCTCGCCGCCGGACAGGACCCGCACCGGGGTCCGCGCCTGCTCGGGCCGGAACAGGAAGTCCGCCATGTAGGACACGACGTGGCGGGCGGCGCCGCCGACCACGACCTGGTCGCCCCGGCCGCCGGTCAGCGCCTCGGCGAGCGTCCATTCCGGGTCCAGGCTGTCGCGCTTCTGCTCGAGCGTCACCGCCTCGACGTTCTGGGCGACGCGAACCGTGCCGGAATCGGGCTCCAGCACGCCGGTCAGGAGACCGAGCAGCGTGGTCTTGCCGGCGCCGTTGGGCCCGACGATGCCGATCCGGTCTCCCCGCGCAATGCGGATCGAGAACCGGTCGACGATGGGGCGGCCGTCATAGGCCTTGGAGACGTCTTTCGCCTCGATGACGATCTTCGAAGAGGTCTCCGCCTCCTGGGCCGAGAGCCGCACCGAGCCCTGGGCCCGCCGTTCCGTCCGGCGCCGGTCGCGCAGGGCGTGGACCTCGGCCAGCCGCCGCACGTTGCGCTTGCGCCGGCCCGAGACGCCGTGGCGGATCCAGTCCTCCTCGGCGGCGATCTTCCGGTCCAGCTTGTGGCGGTCGGTCTCCTCCTGCTCCAGGATCCGGTCGCGCCAGGCCTCGAAGCCGGAAAAGCCCACATCCGCCTGCCGCGTGCGGCCGCGATCGAGCCAGACGGTGGAACGGGTGAGGTTCGACAGGAAGCGCCGGTCGTGGCTGATGAGGACGATGGCCGAGCGCGAGGCTTTCAGCGTCGCCTCCAGCCATTCGATCGTGGGCAGGTCCAGATGGTTGGTCGGCTCGTCCAGCAGCAGGATATCCGGCTCGGGCGCAAGCGTGCGGGCGAGCGCGGCGCGGCGCGCCTCGCCGCCCGAGAGCTGCGCGGGATCGGCCTGCGGATCGAGATCGAGCTGCTCCAGCAGGTATCGCGCCCGGTAGGGGTCGTCGCCGGGCCCCAGGCCCGCCTCCACATAGGCGAGCACGCTGTCGAAGCCCGCGAAGTCCGGCTCCTGGGGCAGGTAGCGAAGCGTCGCGCCGGGCTGCACGAAGCGGGTGCCGCCATCGGCGTCCACGAGGCCGGCGGCGATCTTCAGCAGCGTCGACTTGCCCGAGCCGTTGCGGCCGACGAGCGCGATGGTCTGGCCGGCCGACACCGAGAGGTCGGCGCGTTCCAGGAGCGCGGGGCCGCCGAAGGTGAGCCGGATGCCGGTGAGCTGGAGAAGCGGGACCTCCGCCATCAGGCCGCCTTGTCCCGGCGCTGGTAGTCCTTCACGTCCGAGAAGACGATGCCCGGCGCCCGCTCCTGCTCGTAGGTCAGCGAGAAGGCCGTCGTCGCCATGAAGACCGGCGCGCCGTCGAGGTCGGCCGCGATGGACGAGCCGTGGCTGTCGATGAAGGCGTCGAGCTTCTGGCGGTCGTCCGCCGTGATCCAGCGGCAGACGGAGAAGCGCGTCTGCTCGTAGTCGATGGGCAGGCCGTATTCGGCCTTCAGCCGCTCCTTGAGCACGTCCAGCTGCAGCGCGCCGACGACGCCGACGATGGCGGCCGAGCCGTCATGGGGAACGAAGAGCTGCACCACGCCCTCCTCGGCCATCTGCTGCAGCGCGTCCTTCAGCTTCTTGGCCTTCATCGGGTCGGTGAGCTTGATCCGGCGCAGGATTTCCGGCGCGAAGCTCGGCACGCCGCGGAAGACGAGGTCCTCGCCCTCGGTCAGCGTGTCGCCGATGCGCAGCGTGCCGTGGTTGGGAATGCCGACGACGTCGCCGGCGAAGGCCTCGTCGGCGATGGAGCGGTCCTGGGCGAAGAAGAATTGCGGCGCGGACAGCGACATCGGCTTGCCGGTGCGCACCAGCTTGGCCTTCATCCCGCGCTCCAGGCGCCCCGAGCAGACCCGCAGGAACGCGATGCGGTCGCGGTGGTTCGGGTCCATGTTCGCCTGGATCTTGAAGACGAAGCCGGTCATGCGCGGCTCGTCGGCTTCCACGGTGCGGCCGTCGGCATCCTGGGCGCGCGGCGGCGGGGCGATATGGGCCAATGCGTCGATGAGGTCGCGCACGCCGAAATCGCGCAGGGCCGAACCGAAGAAGACGGGCGTGAGGTGTCCCTCGCGGAAGGCTTCCAGATCGAAGGGCTTGCAGCCTTCGCGCGCGAGCATGACCTCCTCCAGCCAGGACTCGCGGTCGGTCTCGGGCAGCAGCGAAAGGAGGGCCGCGTCGTCCGGGCCGGAGACGGGCGTGCGCTCCCGCTCGGAATCCAGCCGCCGGTAGGCGTTGTCGGCAAGGTGGTAGGTGCCGGCGAAAGCCCGGCCCCGCCCGATGGGCCAGGTGACCGGCGCGGTGTCGAGGGCGAGCGTCTTCTCGATCTCGTCCAGGAGATCGAACGGGTCGCGGGTTTCCCGGTCCATCTTGTTTACGAAGGTGACGATGGGGATGTCGCGCAGGCGGCAGACCTCGAAGAGCTTCCTCGTGCGCGCCTCGATGCCGCGGGCGGCGTCGATCACCATGACCGCGGAATCCACCGCCGTCAGCGTCCGGTACGTGTCTTCCGAGAAGTCCTCGTGACCCGGCGTGTCGAGCAGGTTGAACACGACGTCATCGTATTCGAACGTCATCACCGACGTGACGACGGAGATGCCGCGCTCGCGCTCGATGCCCATCCAGTCCGAGCGGGTTGCGGCGCCGTTGCGCTTGGCCTTCACCGCACCGGCGAGCTGGATGGCGCCGCCGAACAGGAGCAGCTTCTCGGTCAGCGTGGTCTTGCCCGCGTCCGGGTGCGAGATGATCGCGAAGGTGCGGCGGCGGGAGGCGGGGGATTGGGACGGACGGGGTCCTGATGCGGGCGCGGTCATGGCGTTGAAGCGTTTAGAGCCTCCGCGCCCGGAAGGGAATGGCGGGCATCGCCCCGGCCCGCCCGATCCGTCGCATTTGCCAAGCGCAACCGCAATCCGCGAGCCCTTTCCGGGGCTTCCACCACGATCGATCAAGTGCCGCCGCGCTCGCCAACGGAATCTTCACGCCTTCGTGGTGGGATGAACGCTCACAGGGACGTGCGGCCTCATGCTCATCACCAAGCTCGCCCAGACGCGCAAGATCGACCGCGAGCTCTCGCGCGACGTGCGCAGCGCGCTCGTGGAGTCGCTCTACGCGCCATTCGCCTCGCTGGTCGTGGGTGCGATTTCGGGCGTGATCGTGGGGCTGATGGCCTCGTACCGCGCCGCCGATCCCTGGCTGGTCGCCTGCTCCGCCGCCATCTTCCTGATCGGCGTCGCCCGCGTCGTCTCGGCCATGATGTACCGCCGGTACAAGCCGGGCCTGAGCCCCGACGAGGTGCGCCGCTGGGAGCGGATCTACGAGGTCGGCGCCTGGTCCTATTCCGCCCTGCTCGGCCTCATGTGCTTCCTGGCGATCCATCGCTCCGAGGACGCGGCCGTGCACCTGGCCGTCGCCACCACGACCGCCGGCTATGCCGCGGGCATCACGGGCCGCAATGCCGGCCGGCCGATCATCGCCATCGGGCAGCTCGCCCTCGCCGCGCTGCCGCTGGCCATCGCGCTCCTGATCTACGGCGACGCCTTCCATCTCATGCTGGGCATCGTCATCCTGCTCTTCGTCTACGGCATGACCGACATCACCCTGTCGATCCACGACGTGGTGATCCAGGCCCTCGTCAACACCCGCGCCAAGGCGGCTCTGGCGGTGAAATACGAGGAGCAGGCCAAGCAGTTCGACGCCGCGCTCAACAACATGTCCCACGGCCTGTGCATGTTCGATCCGAACGGGCGGCTGGTGGTGTGGAACGAGCAGCTCTTCCAGGTCACGGGCCTCGACCGGCGGATGATCCGCGCGGGCATGGCGTCGATGGAATTGCTTCGGCTGGCGGAGACCAGCGGCATCCTCAGCTCGCGGCGCGCGCGGCGGCTCCTGGTGGAGCTCCAGCGCGAGCGCGCGAGCCGCCGGGGCGGCCAGGTGGACGTGGACCTGGCGGACGGGCGCACGCTCGCCCTGTCGGAAAGCATGATGCCCGGCGGCGAGGCCGTGACGATCTTCGAGGACATCACCGACCGCCGCCGCGCCGAGCGCCAGGTCGAGCGCATGGCCCGCTTCGACGAGCTGACGGGCCTGCCCAACCGCGGCTCCTTCCGCGAGCGCATGCATGCCGAGATCGGCCTGCTCCAGCGCCGCGGCGCGCAGTTCGCGATCCACTGGATCGACCTCGACCGGTTCAAGGTCGTCAACGACACGCTGGGCCATCCGGTGGGCGACCGCCTGCTCCAGGCCGTGGCCGAGCGCCTGCGGTCGGCGGTGCGCAAGACCGACCTCGTGGCCCGCTTCGGCGGCGACGAGTTCGTGGTCGTCCAGACGCCGATCTCCCGGCGCCGGGAAGCGGCCGCCCTCGCCGAGCGCCTGGTCGAGGCGCTGGCGATCCCGTTCGAGATCGATGGCCAGCGCATCGACGTCGGCGGCTCGGTCGGCGTGTGCCTCGCTCCCTCGGACGGCACCGATGCCGACACGCTGCAGAAGAACGCCGACATGGCGCTCTACGCCGCCAAGACCGACGGCGGCGGCTGCTTCCACTTCTTCGAGAAGACCATGAGCGCGGCGGCCCAGGCGCGCCGCTCGCTGGAGCTGGACCTGCGCGAGGCGCTCGCCCGCGGCGAGTTCGAGCTCTATTTCCAGCCGCTCGTCGACCTGAAGAGCGACGACATCACCGGCTGCGAGGCGCTGCTGCGCTGGAAGCATCCGGAGCGCGGCTTCGTTTCCCCGGCCGAGTTCATCCCCATCGCCGAGGAGACCGGGCTGATCATCCCGCTCAGCGAGTGGGTGCTGCGCGCGGCGTGCCAGGAGGCGGCGAGCTGGCCGCACGACATCCGCGTGGCGGTGAACATCTCGCCGGTCCACTTCAAGGATCCGACGCTGGTGGCCTGCGTGACGGCCGCCCTCTCCCAGTCCGGCCTGCCCGCCAGCCGCCTGGAGCTGGAGGTGACCGAGACGGTGCTGCTGCAGGACAGCGAGATGACGCTGTCGGTGATGCAGCAATTGCGCAGCCTCGGCCTTGCCATGTCGCTGGACGATTTCGGCACCGGCTACTCGTCGCTGAGCTACCTGCGCACCTATCCGTTCGACAAGATCAAGATCGACGCGTCCTTCACCCGCGGGCTGGAGAACGACGACGGGTCCATCGCCATCGTGCGCGCGGTGGCGGGAATGGGCACCGACCTCGGGATGACCATCGTGGCGGAAGGCATCGAGACGCTGGACGAGCTCGACTGCGTAAAGCGCGAAGGCTGCACGCAGGGCCAGGGCTACCTGCTCGGCCGGCCCATGCCCGCGGCGAATATCCGCGAGACGCTCGGGCGCATGCACGAGATCCGCTACGTCGCCTGACGGCGGCCGGGCTGCAGCGCAGCCCAGCGGCCCCGTCGGCTATTCGGCCGCCTGGGCGATGCCCAGCAGGCGGTTCTGCGCCGAGACCAGCCGCTCCATCACCTTCAGGTTCTGCTCCGACAGCTCCAGCGAGCTGTCGGCCCAGATGTCGACGATGCGCTCCAGCTCGGGCAGCGTGACGGGGTTCACCTCGCGGCTGGCGCGGTAGATCGCGCGCTGGCCGGCATGGCGGCGGCGGTTGCGCTCGATATACTCGCGCACCGCGTCCTCGCCCTGCCCGGGCTCGGCGAGGACATGGACGATGCCGAGCTCGTGCATCTCCTCGGCCGAATAGCTGGCGCCCGACATGATCATCGCCTCGGCCTTGGCCGCGCCGAGCTTGCGGGCGAGGAAGCTGGTGGCGCCCATGCCGGGGAAGAGTCCGAACATCTGCTCCGGCAGCCCGAACTTCGCGCCCTTCTCGGCGACGATGACGTTGAAGGACAGGAGCGACTCGAACCCGCCGCCCAGGGCGTCGCCCTGGACGAGGCCGATCGTGACCATCGGCAGGTTCAGGCCCTGGAGGTTCCGGTGAAGGATCCGGACGCAGGACCGGCCGTAATGGACGAGGCCGCGGCGGTCCCGGTTGCGGATCAGGCGGGTGAAGAGATTGAGGTCGCCGCCGAGGCAGAACACGCCCGGGAAGCGGGAGCCCAGCACGAGATAGCGCAGGTCGGTCTCGCGGCCCTTGAAGTGGTCCTCGATCCCGTCCTGCCAGGCGCGGAAATCGAGCAGCATCTCGGGATTGTAGCAGGGGCGGCCGCGGGGCCGCATATGGGTCCAGAGCGTCCCGGTCTCGCCCTCGAAGCCGACCTCGAGCTGCTCGAGGCTGAAGAGCGTGCGCTCGCGCCGCTCCACCAGCCGCGGGCCCTCGGGCTTGGGCACGCCGTCCGCGCCGGTGCGGCGCGCGGCATCGAAGGGAACGACGGAAGATTCAACCGGTTTGTACGCCATCTGACGCAACCCCTTAACAATAAATCAACCATAGCAAAGTCGTTCCCAAGGCACCATCGGCGCAGGCGGGACGAAATCGGCGTAACGGCCGCGGAAAATGCTTGAGCGATCCGTATTTCGACGATCGATCAAGACGTTAACAGAAAGTAACCATAATTCCAGTTAATTTTTTGCAGTGCAAAAGAAGCCCGCCGCGGCGTCCCGCGGCGGGCGTTTCGGGGGTGGCGCTGCGGCGCTCGTCCGGAGCGGTTCAGGGGCTCGAGACGACCGAGGGCAGCCAGAGCGCGATGCCGGGGAAGAGCGCCAGTAGCAGGATCATGAACAGCATGGCGCCGACGAAGGGCAGCGCCCCCACGATGACGTCGTCCAGCCGGCCGCTCGTGCGCAGGGACTGCACGACGTAGAGGTTGAGGCCGACCGGCGGCGTGATCAACGCGGCCTCGATCAGGATGACGATGACGATGCCGAGCCACAGGGGATCGAAGCCGAGCGCGATCATCACGGGCGCGACGATGGGGATCGTGGTGATCATCATGGAGAGCGTCTCCATGAAGCAGCCGAGCACGAGGTAGAACAGCACGATGGCGATGAGCATCTGGTACTGCGACAGGCCCAGGCCCGAAACCGTGCTGGTGAGGAGCTGCGTCAGCCCGATGGCAGTGATGACGAAGTTGAGGAAGTAGGCCGCGATGATGATCAGCATGATCATCGCGGTGGTGCGCATCGTGTTCTCGAAGGCCTCGATGAGCATAGCCACCGAGAGCCGCCGGAACAGGGCCGCCAGGAGCAGCGCCGCCATAACGCCGAGCGAGGCCGCCTCCGTCGGCGTCGCGATGCCGGCATAGATCGATCCCACGACGACCAGGAAGATGAAGAGCGGCGGGACGAGATCGGGCAGGACGCGGATGCGGTCGGCCCAGCTCGTCTCCACCTTCCGCCCGCCCCAGCCCGGCCGGGCAAGGCAGGCGATGACGACCAGCCCCATGAACGTCGCGGCCATGGCCAGGCCGGGCAGGATGCCGGCCAGGTACAGTTTGGGGATCGAGGTGTCCGTCAGCACCGCGTAGACGATCATGTTGATCGAGGGCGGGATGAGGATGCCGAGCGTGCCGCCGGCCGCCAGCGTGCCGAGGAACAGCCGCTCGTTGTAGCCGTGGCGCCTGACCAGCGGCAGGGCCACCGTGCCGACCGTGGCGGCGGTCGCCACCGACGATCCCGACGTCGCGGCGAAGATCGAGCAGGCGCCGATATTGGAGTGCATGAGCCCGCCGGGGAGCCAGGAGAGCCATTTCACCATGGCCTGGTACATGCGCTCGGCGACGCCGGAGCGCAGGAGGATCTCCCCCAGCAGCACGAACATGGGGATGGAGACGAGGAGGAAGTCGCGGCCGGCGGACCAGGCGATCTCGCCCAGGGCGAGGCTGAGCGGAGCCCGCGAGAAGAGCTGTTCCAGCACGAGGCCGAGGACGCCCAGCGCCGCCGCGACGGGGATGGAGAGGGCGAGGAGCCCGACGAGGAGAAGAAGCGATGTGCCGAGCATGTCAGGCGTCTCCCGCAACGGGTTTCAGGCTGGCCGTATGGGAACTTTCCGAGGCGGCCTCTTCCTCCAGCGAGCGGGCGCCGGCAAGGGCCCGGACGCGGGCGAGATCGCCCGCGGCGAGGGCGATCGCGACCCGCAGGGTCAGGGGCACGACGGTGAAGATGAACAGCGCCAGGCCCGCCAGCCAGAGCGATTGGGGGATCCAGAGCGGCGTGGCGAGCGGGGTCGTCGCGCGGGTCGCAAAGAGCAGCGTGTCGCCAAGGACGGCGTGGGCGCGCACGGTCAGGTAGCCGACGAAGACCGTCAGCGACAGGAGCGAGAGCAGGTCCAGCACGGCGGCGACCCGTAGCGGCAGCCGGGAATACAGGGCATCGACCCGCACATGGCCGCGCTGCAGCAGCGTGAAGGACAGCGCCCAGGCCGTGCCGACGGCGAAGGCGTAGCCGGTCAGCTCGTCGGCGCCGCCGAGGGTGATGGAGAAGAGCTTGCGGACCAGCACGTCGAAGCCGACGAGCGCCGCCGCCAGCAGCATGACCGCGCCGGCGACGCGCACCGCGATCCGCGAGAGGCGCTCGGCCAGGGCCAGCCAGGTGTCCAGGAATGAGGTCATGACGGGTCGCCCCTCCTCGCGCAGGGTGGAAAAGGGGCGGCGGCCGGGGTCCGACCGCCGCCAGTCGATCGGTCAAGGCGGCTAGGGGGTCAGGTCACTTGACGGGAGCCGCGATGCCGACGATCTCTCCGACCGTCTTGTTCCACTCCGCGGCGCACTCGGCGCCGCAGCGCGCGGCCCATTTGGGCACGACCACCTCGGACAGGGCCTTCTTCAGCACCTGGCGGTCCGCATTGTTGACCTGGACGAGGGTCATCTTCGCTTTCGTGCCCATCGTGCAGGTGTCCTTGCCGATGTTGCAGTCGATGCCCTGGCGCGTCTCCTCGTCGGTGGCGCTCCAGATGCGATCCTCGAAGGCGGAGATTTCCTTCTGGAGGAAGTCGCGGACCTTGGGATCCAGCCCGTCCCAGCGGCGCTTGTTGACGGCGAACATCACCTGGCTCCAGCCCAGCGGCAGGGCGTGGATGTGGGTCGCGACCTCGTGCCACTTGGCCGAATTGCCCGACAGGGTGCCGGTGACCGCGCAATCCACCACCTTGTTCTGCATGGCCGGCACGACCTCGTTGAACGCGAGCGTGATGCCGGTGCCGCCGAGCGAGTCGATGAACTCGGCGAGCGAGGTTCCGGCGACGCGCACCTTCTTGCCCTTGATGTCGGCGAGGCTCCTGATCTCGGCGTTGCAGTAGAGGACCTGCGCCGGATAGGGCCAGATGCCCAGGACCTTGATGCCGAACTTCTCGCCGTAGAACTTGTCGTAGACCGGCTTGTAGGCATCGGAGACCTGGCGCGCCGTGCCGATGTCGGGGGCGATGCCGGCCAGATCGATCGCCTCGTTGCGCGGATCGTCGCCGGCGACGTAGCCCAGCACGGTGGCGCCGAAATCCACGACGCCGAGGCGCATCAGGCGGAAGATCTCGGGGCCCTTCAGACCCATCTCGTTGAACGGGGTGATCTCGGCGGTGATGGCGCCCCTGGACTTCTCCGTGATCTCCTTGGACCAGAAGGGCTGTTCGAAATTCTTGTACTGGGAGAGGTTGCCCCAGGCGCCGAGCACCTTCAGCTGGGTGCGGGGCAGGTCCTGCGCGGCGGCTGGCAGGGCGAGAAGGGCAAGGCCGGCGCAGGCCGCCATGCCGACGGCACGGGTCAGGGTCTTCATCACGTTCTCCTCTGGTTTTCGATTGTAGGGGGCGCGCTTATGGGACGGCGAGCCTGCTGTTGCGCACATCCGTCACGAGCATCGAACCGGGCGCGTGGGTGATGGCGAAGCTGGGATTGGCGGCGGCGATCACGGCCTGGGGCGTGACCCCGCATGCCCAGAAGACGGGGATGTCGCCGCTGCGGACCTCGACCGGGTCGCCGTAATCGGGCCGGGCCAGATCGGCGATGCCGATGGCGGCCGGGTCGCCGATATGGACCGGGGCGCCATGCACGGCGGGATAGCGCGAGGTGATCTGGATCGCGCGGATCGCGTCGGCCGCGCCCATGGGGCGCATGGAGACCACCATCGGCCCCGCGAACGGGCCGGCGGGGCGGCAGGGGATCGTGGTGCGGTACATCGGGACGTTGCCGCCCCCCTCCAGGTGGCGCACCCCGACGCCCTCCACGGCCAGCGCCTCCTCGAAGGTGAACGAGCAGCCGATCAGGAAGGCGACGAGGTCGTCCCGCCACCAGCGCAGGATGTCGGTCGGCTCGTCGACGAGCTTGCCGTCCTGCCACACGCGAAACCGGGGCAGGTCGGTGCGCACGTCGATCCCCTCGCCCGCGTCGGGGACGGTGGGATCGCCGGGCTCGGTCACCGCGATCAGCGGGCAGGGCTTGGGATTGCGCTGGCAGAAGCGCAGGAAATCCGCCGCCTGCCGCTCGGACAGGACGACGAGGTTGCACTGGACGAAGCCGGGCGCCAGGCCTGCCGTGTGCCCCGTCAGCCGCCCGGACCGGGCCCCGAGCCGGACGGACCGGGCATCGGGATAACGATGGGGAGCGGGATCGACTTCGACGAGCATCGGTGCGTGGCCTCAAGGCGGTGCACCCCATGCAAGCAAAGCGAGCCGATCAGTTCCAATCGTCTTTCACGATCCTTTGCGATAAGACTGCCTTATCACGGACGCTGTTTCGGCGTGGTTTTCCGCCGCGATCGTGCGCGCGATCTCGGCGAGTGCGCGCGCCAGCATGTTGTCCGGCGCCACCGGATAGGTCGCGGTGAAGACGAGGTCCGGCAGGTCGACTTCGCTGCGCACCAGGCGCAGGAGCCCCTCCTCCAGCTCGCGCGCGATCACGACAGGCGGGATGACGCTGACGCCGATCCCGTCCAGCGTCATGCGCACGATCGTGGAGAGGGACGCGTTCGGATAGAGCCGCGGCGGCGGCAGGTCGGCGCGGGTCAGGAGGTCCTTGAGCGCGAGATAGGGGCGGGTCGTGCGGGGATAGGTGATGATCGGCGTCGCGATCAGCGCCGAGACCGGGACGGGATCGGGCGGGAGCGGGAAGTCGGGCCGGGCCGCGAAGGCGAGCGGGTAGCGCGCGAGCTCCGCATTGGCCATGCGCGGGTCGCTGACCGGGCCCAGGAGGAAGGCGAGGTCGATCTCGTGCGCCACCAGCGCGTCCCTCAGGTTGGGCGAGATGTCGACGTCGATGTCCAGGGTCACGGAGGGGTAGACCGCGTGCACCCGCTCCACGAACCGCGACAGCCACATGTGCACGATGGTCTCGGCGACGCCCACCCGCACCACGCCCGACAGCGCGGCGGGCTCGGCGAGCGCTGCCATCATCTCGGTGCGCAAAAGCAGCATGCGCTCGGCGTAGGAGAGCAGTTCCAGCCCCTTGCCGGTGAGGGAGACGCCGCGGCTGGCCCGGTCGAACAGCCGCACGCCCAGCTCCTGCTCGAGCCCGGCGATCCGCTGCGAGACGGCCGGCTGGGTCGTGTTCAGCTTCTCGGACGCGCGGCGGAAGCTCTTGAGCCGCGCGACCCAGTAGAAGACTTCGAGGCTGCGCAGGTCCGGCATGGCTGGCGTCGGTCGTGTCCGGAGGCGAGAATGGCAGGAGCGTGCGGTCTCCGGCGCCGGCCGAATCGGCTAGCGTCGGGAACCGTCCATCCGGATCATGCCATGTTTCGACTGCTGCGATGGCTTCGTGCCTGCCTGCAAGCGCCCCGCCCTGCGGCGGAGGCGGGCGGCCCGGCCGTCGCCGTTGAGCGGCGCGAATGGCTTCCGGCCATCCGGGCTCTGCCGCCCGGCACGCTGGCGGTGGCGATCGGCGACGTCCACGGCCGCGCCGACCTGCTGGCGGCCCTCCACGACGAGATCGCCGATCTGGCGGCCTCGCTGATGCCGCGCGACGCGCATCTGGTCCATCTGGGCGACCTCGTGGACCGCGGCCCGGGCAGCATCGCGGCCCTGCGCCTGGCGCGGGCGGGCATCAGGGGCATGCGGTCGGTGTCGCTGGTGGGCAACCACGAGGAGCGGATGCTGGGCGTGCTGGACACGCCCGACCCGGTGGAGATGGAGGCCTGGCTCGGCTATGGCGGCCTGCCGGTCCTGCGCGAGGCCGGCATCGATCCGGACGGGGACTGGCGGGCGCCTTTGTCTGCGGCCCTGGGGCCGGACCTCGTCGCGTGGATGCGGGCCAATCCCCGCAGCCACCGGGTCGGCGACATCCTGTTCGTCCATGCCGGGATCGATCCCGCCCGGCCGCTCGCGCGGCAGGAGCCGCGCGACCTCGTCTGGATCCGCAAGCCGTTTGTGGACAGCCCGGGCCCCTATGACGAGAACGTCGCCATCGTCCACGGGCACACGCCGGTGAAGATGCTCGACCTCGCCCATCCCCATCGCATCGACATCGACACGGCGGCCTACGCCTCGGGCCGGCTCACAGCGCTCGTCGTGTTCGAGGATCGCATGCGCATCGTCCAGGCCGTGGGGCCATCCACCCGCTGAGCGCTTGCGTAAGCCGGCAGGACGAGACCGGAGACGGGCCATGCCGAGGATGCGCCGCAAGGGCGACCTTCCGACCAAGACCTGCGCCACCTGCGGGCGGCCCTTCGCATGGCGAAAAGCCTGGGCGAAAGTCTGGGAGGATGTGCGCTACTGTTCCGATCGCTGCCGCGGCGAGCGCCCCCGCGCAAAGGCGCAGGAGCCCCGGCCTCGCTGAGACGCGCGCGTGATGTCGGTCGCTAGTCACCGGCTGGCGCCGTCATGCAGGCGTCATCGGACCGTCACGCCGCCGTCGCCTGAATCTGGTCAGAAGCAGCCCCGATGGAACCGCTGCCGCTGGCCCTCTCCGCGCTCTGCGCGACCACGACCTCGCTGCATTTCGCCAGCCTCGCCCTGGCCCTGCGCAAGGCCAGGGCCGGCGCGCCCTACCCTGAACACGGCACGCCGCCGGTCACGATCCTGCGGCCCGTCTGCGGGCTGGAACACCGGATCGAGGAGACGTTGGGTTCCACCTTCGCGCTCGACTGGCCGGACTACGAGATCGTGTTCTGCGTCGCGCGCGGCGACGACCCCGTCGTCACCGTCGTCGAACGACTGATCGCGCGCCACCCGCAGGTCCCCGCCCGCCTGCTGGTGGGCGCCGAGCGGCCGAGCGGCAACCCCAAGCTCGACAACCTCTTCAAGGGCTGGGCGGCGGCGCGCCACGACTGGATCGTCATGGCGGACAGCAACGTCCTGCTGCCGCCGGACTACCTGCGGCTGCTGCTGGCGAGCTGGGGGCCGCGGACGGGTCTCGTTTGCTCGCCGCCCGTCGGCAGCGACCCCGACGGGTTCGCGGCGGAGATCGAGGCCGCGTTCCTCAACAGCCACGCCGCGCGCTGGCAGATGACGGCGGATGCGGTCGGCCTGGGCTTCGCGCAGGGCAAGACGATGCTGTGGCGCCGGGAGATCCTGGACGAAGCGGGCGGACCGATGGCCATCGGCCGCGAGGCGGCGGAGGATGCCGCGTCGACGCGGCTCGTGCGCGCCGCGGGACTGTCCGTCTCGCTCGTGCCGTCCCCGTTCCCGCAGCCCCTCGGCCGGCGGGCCTGGCGCGACGTGTGGCGGAGGCAGGTGCGCTGGGCGCGGCTGCGACGGGCCGCGTTCCCGGCGGCCTATGCGCCCGAACTGCTGTCGGGAAGCCTGCCCTCCGCCCTGCTGGCGGCGGGCGCGCTCCTTGCCGCGGGCTCCGGCCCGTTTGCCGCCGCGGCCGGCGCGTTTGCCCTGCTGGCGCTCTGGTACGGGGCGGAGGCCGCCTTCACGCGCGCCATGGGCTGGGCTCCGGCGCGCCGCACGCTGGCCGCGATGGCGGTGCGCGACGCGCTCATCCCGGTGCTATGGCTCGCGGGCCTTGGCGACCGGTTCGAATGGCGCGGCAATGCCATGACGGCGGAGGCGGGCGCCGGGTCCGCGGCCGCGATCGCAAACGGACCCTGGCGCGCCATCACCGCGCGCCTCACCGCGGGAGCGGGCGCTCCCCGCTGACGGGGACGCCCCTGGAGGGCATATGAAGGACGCCACGCGCCGCTACAGGACGCTGTTCATCTCCGACGTGCATCTGGGCACGCGCGGGTGCCAGGCCGAGCACTTGCTGGACTTCCTCAAGCACCACGAGGCGGAGACGATCTACCTCGTCGGCGACATCGTCGACACCTGGCAGCTCAAGTCCACCTGGTACTGGCCCCAGGCCCACAACGACGTGGTCCAGAAGCTTCTGCGCAAGGCGCGCAAGGGCACGCGGGTCGTGTACGTGCCCGGCAACCACGACGAGTTCCTGCGCGATTATTGCGGCACCCATTTCGGCGGGATCGAGGTGGTGGAGAGCACGATCCACCGCGCTGCCGACGGCCGCCGGTACCTCGTCATCCACGGCGACCATTTCGACATGGTGGTGCGCCACGCCCGCTGGCTCGCCTATCTGGGCGACCACGCCTATGTCTGGGCGCTCGCGGCGAACACGATCTTCAACCGGGTGCGCCGCCGGCTCGGCTTCCCCTACTGGTCGCTCTCGCAATGGGCGAAGCTGAAGGTGAAGTCCGCGGTGAACCATATCGGCGCGTTCGAGACCAACCTCGTCGGCGAGGCGCGGCGGGCCGACGCGGACGGCGTGATCTGCGGCCACATCCACCACGCCGACATCCACGACCGCTACGGCCCGACCTATGTCAATTGCGGGGACTGGGTGGAGACCTGCTCGGCGGTCGCGGAGCATCCGGACGGGCGGCTGGAGATCATCGTGTGGCACGCCAGGCCCGACCGCATGCCGGACCTCCAGGCCGCGGGAGCGCTGCAGGCGGCCTGACGGGCTCCCCGCCCGGCACGCATGCCCGGCTCAGACCCGGGCGTCGCGGCGGCGCTTGCGGGCGAGGGCCCCGGGGCTCGATGTCTTGAGGGCCTTGCCCCGCCCCGAGAGGCTGGGATTGGTCATGAAGTACTTGTGGGCGTTGAACGGCTCCTCGCCGTCGGGCGTGTGCACCCGCTCGCCGTGTCCGTCGGCGGTCAGCGTCCAGCTCTGCTCGGTGTCGATCAGGTTGGCCAGCATGATCTGGTCGAGGATCTGCCGGTGCACGGTCTTGTTCAGGATCGGCACCAGCACCTCGACGCGGCGGTCGAGGTTGCGCGGCATGAGGTCCGCGGACGAGATGTAGAGATGCGCGTCCGCGCTCGGCAGGCCCTTGCCGCCGCCGAAGGCGTAGATACGCGAATGCTCCAGGAAGCGCCCGACGACCGACTTGACCCGGATGTGCTCCGACAGGCCCGGCACGCCGGGGCGGAGGCAGCATATGCCGCGCACGACAAGGTCGATCTCCACGCCGGCGCCGCTGGCGTCGTACAGCGCGTCGATAATGGCGGGATCGACGAGGGAATTGCACTTGAGCCAGATGGCGGCCGGACGCCCCGCGCGGGCATGGGCCGCCTCCTCGGCGATATGGTCCAGCAGCGTCGTCTTGAGCGTCAGCGGCGACACGGCGACCCGGCGCGTCTGCGAGGGGGTGGCGTAGCCGGTGATGAAATTGAAGATCAGCGCCACGTCGCCGGCGATCTCGGGGCTGGCGGTGAAGAAGGACAGGTCCTGGTAGATGCGGGCGGTGACCGGGTGGTAATTGCCCGTCCCCACGTGGCAATAGCTGACGAGGGACCCCGCCTCGCGCCGCACGACGAGCGAGAGCTTGGCGTGGGTCTTCAGCTCCACGAAGCCGAACACGACCTGCACGCCGGCGCGCTCCAGGTCCCGCGCCCAGCGGATGTTCGCCTCCTCGTCGAAGCGCGCCTTCAGCTCCACCAGCGCAGTCACCGACTTGCCGGCCTCAGCCGCTTCCGCCAGGGCCGCCACGATCGGGCTGTCGTAGGAGGTGCGGTACAGCGTCTGCTTGATGGCGATGACGTTGGGATCGCGCGCCGCCTGGCGGAGGAACTGCACGACGACGTCGAACGTCTCGTAGGGGTGGTGGACCACGAGGTCCTTCTCGCGGATGGCGGCGAAACAATCCCCGCCATGCTCGCGGATGCGCTCGGGGAAGCGCGGCGTGTAGGGCGGAAACTTCAATTCCGGCCGGTCGAGCGCGACGAGGTCCTTCAGGTCCGCGAGCGCCAGCATGCCCTGGACGATGGCGACCTCCCCGTCGCCGATCTCGGTCTCCGCGGCGATGAGCTGGCGCAGCTCCTCGCCCATGGCGGCCTCCACCTCCAGGCGGATGACCCGGCCGCGGCGGCGGCGCTTCACGGCGGTCTCGTAGACGCGCACGAGATCCTCGGCCTCCTCCTCCACCTCCAGGTCGCTGTCGCGCAGGACGCGGAAGCCGGCGCTGGCCGCGACCTTGAAGCCGGGAAACAGCATGTCGGCATAGAGCAGGACGACGTTCTCCAGCGGCACGTAGCCGGTGCGGCCCGAGCCGTCGAAATCCGGCACGGCGGCGAAGCGCTGGATGTTGCCGGGCATGCGCACGAGGGCGTGCTGGACCCGGCCGTCGGCGGGCCGCACCAGCTTGAGCGCGATGGTGAAGCCGAGATTGGGGATGAACGGGAACGGATGGGCCGGGTCCATGGCCAGCGGCGTCAGGACCGGGAAGACCGCCTGCATGAAGTGATCGTCCAGACGCCGGCGCGCGGCCTCTGCCAGGCCGGTGCCGTCGATGACCACGATGCCGTTGGCGGCGAGCTCGGCCGACAGGTCCTGCCAGCGCGCCTGCTGGTCGGCGACGAGCCGGTCGAGGTCGACGGCGATGGCGGCGAGCTGGTCGGCGGGCGTGAGCCCGTCCTGGGAGGGTGTGGTGACGCGGGAACGGGCCTGCGCCATGAGGCCGGCGACCCGGACCATGATGAATTCGTCGAGGTTCCCGGCCGAGATGGACAGGAAGCGCAGGCGCTCCAGCAGGGGATGGGCGGGGTTGGCCGATTCCTCGAGCACCCGGCGGTTGAACTGCAGCCAGGACAGTTCGCGGTTCATGAACCGGCCCGGACGCTCGCGCAGCGGCGTCTCCAGCCCGGGAATGGAGACGCCGGGCACCGGCGCGATCCCCGCACCGGAGCCGTTCAGCAGCGGCGACGCCTGTTCCGACATTCCCACCCGGCCTTGACCAACTTAAGCTACGCTCCGTCGCAAAAGTTTGCGACGTCTGGATGACACTTCCGTGAAGCCCGCCTGCGCCGGGCAGGAGACTTGCCCGCCATGAAATTCGTGACCTTCCGCATCCGGGACAACCTCGCCTTCGGCGTCGTGGTGCAGGAGGGCGTGGCCCTGCTGGGCGGCCTTCCCGGCGCCCGCTGGTCCGGCGTGCGGGACCTCTTGGAGAACGGCGGGGTCGAGGCCGCTACGGAGGCCCTGCGGGACGCGCCGCGCCTGCCGATGGAGGGCCTGTCCTACGCACCCGTCATCCCCGATCCGGGGCTCATCTATTGCGTCGGCATGAACTACGCGCCGCACGTGGCCGAGATGGGACGCGACATGCCGACCCATCCCGCCATCTTCGTGCGCACGCCGCGCAGCCAGGTCGGCCACGGCGAGCCGCTGGTCGTGCCGTCCGTGTCCTCGCAGCTGGACTACGAGGGCGAGCTGGCGGTGGTGATCGGCCGGCGCGGACGGTACATCGCGGCCGAGGCCGCCATGGACCACGTGGCGGGCTATGCCTGCTACAACGACGGCAGCGTGCGGGATTTCCAGCGTCATTCCAGCCAGTTCACCCCGGGCAAGAACTTCTGGGCCACGGGCGCGTTCGGGCCGTTCCTCGTGACCCCGGACGAGACCGGGGACATCATGGAGCGCACCATCACCACGCGGCTCAACGGCCAGGTCATGCAGCAGGCGCCGTTCACGGACCTGATCTTCAAGATCCCCGAGCTGATCGCCTACATGTCCACCTTCGTGGAGCTGAAGCCGGGCGACGTGATCGTCACGGGCACGCCCGGCGGCGTGGGCGTCGCCCGCAAGCCGCCGGTCTTCATGAAGCCCGGCGACACGGTCGAGGTGGAGATCGGCGGGATCGGCGTGCTGCGCAATCCCGTCGTCGCGGAAGCGGACGTCGTGGTGCCGGGCCGCGCCGCCTGAACGCTTTCAGCGCGCGGTCACGACGCCCTGGCTCGTGACCACGACCCAACCCGTGCCGCGGCGCTCGATCGACTGGATGCGCCCGAGGCCGGGGACGCTGGCGCCCTTCTCCACCTCGAACAGGCCGTTGCGGCCGTTCTCGAGAAGGGCGACGCCGCGGCTCACCTCGACGAGCGACCAGCCCTTCACCACAGGGTCGGCATCGGCCGCCTTGGCCGGAGCGGGAGCGGGAGCGGGCGCAGCGGGGCTCGGCGCGATGGAGCCGGTGGCGCCCTGCTTCTCCAGCTTCTCCAGTCGGTCGGCGATCTGGGCCAGGCGCTGGGCAGCCTCGCGCTGCTGGCGGTCCATCTGCTCGAAGCGCCCGACGAGCGGCGCGACCGCCGCGGCGAGGTCGTTGCGCGACTTGTCGAGCCCGCTCTCCAGCTTCTCGACGCTGGCCTTCAGCGCCCGCACCTCGGGCACCTCGCGCGGGCGCTGGACGGCCGAGGCCATCGCCTCCACGCGGATCGAGAGCCGGTCCACGGTCTCGTGCAGGGCCTTGGTCGCGATCGCCTGATCGCGGGCGATCGTGGCGACCGTCTCGGGCGAGACGCCCGGCTGGGCCGGTCGCAGGGCGGTGGCCGCACCGCCACCCACCACGAGGGCAAGCGCGACGCAGGCGGCCAGCGGCGCGTGGCGCCGGGCGGCGGCGCGCAGCCCGGACGGCGCGGCGCTGGGCGCCGGTGGCGCCGGACGCGGCGTCTTCTTCACGACGTCGATCAGGGCCGACAGGTCCGGCGCGGGGCGGGCGGCTGCCGGGGCTGCGTCCGGAACCGGGAGCACGGGCGCGAAGGTCTTTTCGGGAGCGACGGCCTGCGCGGGGCCTGAGGCGGCGGTGCCGGCGGCGGCTTCCACGGGGGCGGATCCGGTGCGCGTCTCGGCCTTGCGGCGGGCGCGCTTCTCGACGGGGGAGGACGTGGTCATCGGCGGCCCTTTCCAAGGCGCGTGAGCAGTCCTCAAGGGCTACGCCCGATCCGTTAGCGACCGGTTAACCATAAAGCGCCGGGCTGTTGCCGCGACCGCGCGGCAAGGCTAGAGCTTCGATATCCCGCACAGGCGACCCGATGGCGCAGACCGATCCGAGTTCAGACCGCCCGTCATCCGCCACCGATCCGCTCGACCTGAGGGTGCGGGCGGCCTGGCTCTACTACATTGAGGGACTGACGCAGGAGCAGGTCGCGGCGCGGCTCGGCATCAGCCGGATCAAGGTGCTGCGGCTGCTGGCCTCGGCCCGCGAAGAGGGCCTCGTCCAGATCCGGATCAACGCCAAGGCCGGGCACCAGATCGCGCTGGAACGCAAGCTCGAGGCGCGCTTCGGGCTGTCGGAGGCGATCGTCGTGCCGTCGGGGCCGGACGACATCGTCACCGCCCACCTGATCGGCCATGCGGCGGGCGTCCACCTGTCCGAGCAGATCCGCGACGGCATGACGGTCGGCATCGGCTGGGGGGCGACGCTGCAGGCCAGCCTGAAGTCGCTCGCCTGGCGGGATGTCTCGGACGTGACGGTCATCTCGCTGCTGGGCGGCCTGACCCACGCAACGGCCCTGAACCCGTCCGCCGTGGCCTGGCTGCTGGCGGACTATTTCAAGGCCGAGTGCTACCAGATCACCGCGCCCGCCTACGTGCCGGACGAGGGCCTGGCGACCGCCCTGTGGGGGCAGCCGGACCTGAAGGAATTGCGGCGCCGGGCGGGGACGATCGACATCGCGCTCGTCAGCGTCGGCGACGTCAGCGAGGTCGCCACGATCTTCCGCCAGAACATGCTGCCCTGGAGCGAGGGCAAGGGGCTGAAGGCGGCGGGCGCCGTGGGCGACCTGCTGGGCCATTTCATCGACGCGGCGGGGCAGATCGTCGACCATCCGGTCAACCGGAGGGTCATGGCCATCTCGCCGGCCGAGATCGGGCGCGTGCCCAAGGTGGTCATCGCCTCGGGCGGCATCCGCAAGGTCCAGGCGATCCGGGCGGGCATCGCTGCCTGCCGGGCCGCGACGCTCATCACCGACGAGGCGACCGCGGAGACGCTGCTGGAAAGCCCCGTCTGACCGGAACATCGGGACCTAAGCCGGGATTGCCCTTCTGCCAAGGAGAGCATCATGCCGGACCCCCGCGAGCCTACCGAAATCCCGCCGATGCCGGCGCCAGACACGCCCGATCCGGTCGTGCCTACCCGCCAGCCGGACGATCCGCCGGCGCCGCAGCCCGGCGACGATCCGGCCTACGTGCCCGGCACGCAGCCGATCCGCGAGCCCGGGGACGATCCCGGCACGCTGCCCGACCGCCAGCCTTCCGATCCGGTCGAGGTTCCGCCCCATACGCCGCCGGACATGCCATCGGGGCCGGTGGCGCAGGCCTGACGGACGGGCGCCCGCCCTTCAGCGCCTCCACCCTGTTTTTGCCACGAGGCATGACTACATGGAGGCGTCCAAGGGAGGATGACATGCCGTTCGGCCAGGCCCGGTTCAGCGGGCGCATCGTGAGGATACCGGCCTGGGCCATGGTGCTCGGCGCCATGGCAGCGCTCGCGCTGATGGCCGTCCTGGCGGTCGTGGCCGCGGGCGTCGCGCTCGTCGCCATCCCGCTCGCCCTCGGCGGCGCGTTCATCGCCCGCAAGTTCGGCGGCTTTAGGACCCCGTCCCGCACGATGGACGCCGACAGGTTCGATCCGGCGCGCCGGCGCCGGGCCGAGGCCGTCGTGATCGAGACCACCTGGGAAGACGTGACGGACAAGCCCCGCAATCCGGAGCGGTAGGCGTCACTCGTCGTCGACGCCGCGCCGGGTGCGCATGGCGATCGGCAGGATGAAGTTGATCCCGATGGCGCGCGCCAGATGGTGCGTGCCGACATAGAGCGGGTCGAGCCCCATCACGAGGGCGAGCACGACCATCGCCTCGAGCCCGCCGGGCGCGAAGGCGACGAAGGCAGCCTCGAAGCCGATCCCGGCCACCATGACCGTGAGCCCGGCGAAGGCGCCGGCCACCGCCAGCCCGATGAGGAAGGAAACCGCCGCGTCCGGCAGCACGGCCTGCAGGCTCTGCCGGTTCACGCCGCGCATGCGCGATCCGATGAAGCAGCCGATGAGGACGAGCGCGGTCGCCAGCGCGAAGGGCGGCAGGCCGCCGGTCACCAGGCCGCCGGCATGGACCGCCGCGCTCACCGTCAGTGCGCCCAGCATCATGGCGGCGGCGAAGCGGAGCTTGCGATACCCGATGCTGACGACGGCGCCGCCCAGCAGGATGAGGGCCAGTTCGCCCAGACCCATGGAGCCGGCCGCGTTGGCGCCCAGCGGCGGGGTTCCCGACACGGCGTTGATGGCGCTCGGCAGGACGAGGACGAGCGCCAGGAGCCGGAAGAGCTGGACCACCACGATGGGGCTCAGGCGCGCCCGCCGGTCCACCGCGACCGCCAGAACGGCGGCGAGCGCGCCGGGCACGGAGGCGAGGATCGCCTCCTCCCAGGTCCAGCCGGGCCGGGTGCGCAGATAGGCGGCGCAGGCGAAGGTCACCGCGAGCATCGCCAGGGCGAGCAGGGCAAGGCTCGCCGGATAGCGGCTCATGGCGGCGATGGCCTCGGGCGTCGCGCCGGCGCCCATGGACACGCCCGCCAGCAGCATGGCGAGATCGGCCAGGAGCGGCGGCAGCGGCCGCGAGCGGCCCGACACCACGAAGACCGCACTGACGGCGACCGCGCCCGAGAGCCAGCCGGCGGGGACGCCGATCAGCGCGAAGACGTAGCCGCCCAGCGCGGCCAGGCCGAGCTGGAGGATCTGGGCGCCGATCTCGCGCCAGGCAGGCAGGCGTCGGGGAAAATCGAGCATGAGCGGACCAAGGCTATATCGCCCGCCGCCACGCCCGGCCAGCGGGCGGGGCGCATGCCCGCATAAGCCACCGGCATGGCAGCCGCGCCGGTCAGGCGCTCCTGCGCAGCCCCGGAGCGCCGAGCGCCGCCACCAGACGGCGCGTGGCCTCGGCGATGTCTTCCTCCCGCCGCCCGTAGCAGAGGCGCAGATAGGCCTCGCCGCCGGGACCGAAGGCCGTGCCGGGCGCGATGCCGACATTGGCCTCGTCCACCAGCCGCAGGGCGAGGCGGCGGGTGTCGGTCTCCCCGTCCACCTGGAAGAACAGGTAGAACGCGCCGGCCATGGGCGCGAAGCGGACGCGTCCGGTCGCGGACAGGCCCTCGGCCACGATGCGCCCGCTGCGCTCGGCGGCGGCGACCTGCTCGGCGATGAAGGCGTCGCCCTCATCCAGCGCCGCGACGGCGCCGCGCTGCATGAAGGCGGCGACGCCGGAGGTGGAATACTGGATCAGGTTCTCGATCACGTCGCCCAAGGCGGGCGGGGCCTCCAGCCAGCCGATGCGCCAGCCGGTCATCGCCCAGTTCTTCGAGAAGGTCTGGATGTAGAGGATGCGCTCGTCCGGGTCGGCGACGTCCCGGAACGAGGCGGCGCGCGGGGAGCCGTCATAAACGAAGCGGCCGTAGATCTCGTCCGCCACGATCCACAGCCCGTGGCGGCGCGCGACCGCCAGGATCGCGGCGAGGTCGTCGCGGGAGGCCGTCCAGCCGGTGGGATTGGCGGGCGAGTTGATGACGATGACGCGGGTGCGCGGGGTGACGGACGCAGCGAGGCGGTCGACGTCCAGATGCCAGCCCGAAGGCTCCAGCGTCATCGGCACAGGCACCGCGACGGCCCCGGCAATGCCGATCGCCGCGGCAAAGTTCGGCCAGGCGGGCGTCGGCACGAGGACCTCGTCGCCCGCGCCGGCGATCATGCGCATCGCGATCTGGACCGACTGCATGCCGGAGCCGGTGACGAAGAACCGCTCCATGGGGACGGGCACGCCGTAGAGGCGCTGGTGGTAGCGCGAGAGCGCCTCGCGCAGCTCAGGGATGCCGCGCTGCCAGGTGTAGAAGGTCTCGCCGGCGCGCATGGATGCGATGGCGGCGTCCATGATGAAGGCCGGCGTCGGCCGATCGCCCTCGCCCGCCCAGAGCGGGATCATGCCGGGCCGGCCGCGGCCGTAATTCATCACCTCGACGATGCCGGAGGCGGGCGCGGCCAGGGCTTCCGGCGTCAGACCTTCAAGCAGATTCATGAGTCACATCACGTCCCGTAGCGGCAACGCGCCGCCGCCCGAGCATAACCCCGGACGGCGGCGGGACTCATGAAAAGATCGAACGTCCGCCATCGACGCCGCTGAACGATCGGCAATCGGGCGAGCGGATCAGCGCTGCGCCAGAAGGTCCCGGATCTCGGTCAGCAGCTTCACGTCGGCAGGCGCCTCGGCGGGCTTCTCGTCGACCTTCTGCTGGGCGCGCAGGCGGTTGATCGCCTTGACCACGAGGAACAGGACCCAGGCGATGATGATGAAGTTCACCGCGACGGTGATGAACTGGCCGTAGCCGAGCACGGCGCCCTGCTTCTTGGCCTCCTCGTAGGCGATGGCGGTGACGCCCGAGCCCAGGGCCGCGAAATAGTTGGAGAAATCGAGCCCGCCCGTGACCCAGCCCAGAAGGGGCATGAAGATGTCGTTGACCAGGGAGTCGACGATCTTGCCGAAGGCCGCGCCGATGATGACGCCGATCGCGAGATCGACGACATTGCCCTTGAGAGCGAAGGTCTTGAATTCGTTGAGCATTGCTTGGTGTCCCCCTCGAACGCGGCGGATGGCCGACGCTGCGAGGTTAGCCAAGCCTGCGCCGGGCCGGAAGTCCCCTCGCCCGCTGCTGGCCTTGGGCGGCCTGCGGCGCTAGGCTTTCCCCCGTCGTGTCATCGGGAAGGCAGCGGAAGAGGCCATGATCGCGGGTTGGGCCGTCGTCCTGTGCGCGCTGCTGTATCTGTGCGCGCTGTTCGCGGTCGCCCATTACGGCGACAAGTCGGGCGGGCGGCTGATCTCCGGGCCCGCGCGCCCGACCGTCTATGCGCTCGCGCTCGCGGTCTACTGCACCTCCTGGACGTTCTACGGATCGGTGGGCCTTGCCTCCCGCACCGGGCTCGACTTCCTGGCGATCTATCTCGGCCCCATCCTCGTCGTCGGCTTCGGCTGGCGCTGGATCGCCCGGCTGGTGGACATCGCCAAGTCGCAGAACATCACCTCGATCGCGGACTTCCTGGCCGCCCGCTACGGCAAGAGCGAGCGTGTCGCCGCCATCGTCTGCATCATCGCCGTGATCGGCGCGATCCCCTACATCTCGCTCCAGCTCAAGGCGGTGTCCTCCTCGCTGACCGTGCTCCTGGCGGGGCTCAACGGCGAACCGGCGCCGACGCCGCCCTTCCTGGGCGACCTCGCGCTCGTGGTGGCGCTCGTCCTGGCCGCCTTCGCCATGGCCTTCGGCACGCGCCACATCGACGCGACGGAACACCAGGACGGGCTCGTCCTGGCCATCGCGCTGGAATCGGTGGTGAAGCTCGTCGCCTTCCTCGCGGTCGGCCTCTTCGTCACCTACTGGATGTTCGGCGGCATCGGCGACCTGGCGACGCGGCTGGCCGCCACCGGCGCGCCGGACATGGCGGAGCGGACCTCGGACCTGGGGTCATTCCTCACCAACATGGTGCTGTCGGCCTTCGCCATCGTGCTGCTGCCGCGCCAGTTCCACGTGGGCGTCGTCGAGAACCGCTCGCTGGGCGACATCCGGCGCGCGGCGTGGATGTTCCCGCTCTACCTCGTCGCCATCAACATCTTCGTCCTGCCCATCGCCATGGCGGGCGAATTGATGTTCGGGCCCGGCGAGATCGACCGGGACATGACGGTGCTCGCCCTGCCGCGGCTGGCGGGCGCGGACCTGCCGGCGCTCGTCGCGTTCATCGGCGGCCTGTCGGCGGCCACCGCCATGGTGATCGTGGAATCGGTCGCCATCGCGATCATGATCTCCAACCACCTGGTCATGCCGCTCGTGGTGCGGCGCAGGGGCGTCGCCTCCGATCGCGGGGACGACCTTTCGGGCGTGCTGCTGTTCGTGCGGCGGCTGTCCATCATGGTCGTCATCCTGCTCGGCTACCTCTATTACCGCTCGGCCGGGGCGGCGGAGCTGGCGGCGATCGGCCTCCTGTCCTTCGCCGCCATCGCGCAGATCGGCCCGGCCTTCCTCGGCGGGCTGGTCTGGCGGCGCGGCACCGCGCTCGGCGCCACGGCGGGCCTGGTCGGCGGCTTCACGGTCTGGGCCTACACCCTGCTCCTGCCCAGCCTCGCGCCCGATCCCGGCACGGCGCATTTCGCCGCCCACGTGATCGCCGACGGGCCGTTCGGCTTTGCCGCCCTCAAGCCCACGGCCCTGTTCGGCACGGACATGCCGCGGCTGGTGCACGGCGTCGTCTGGTCGCTGGCGATCAACACGCTCCTGTATGTCGCAGGATCGCTGCTGCGGCCCGTCTCGGGCCTGGAGAAGCTGCAGGCCTCGATCTTCGCCGGGCGGCAGGTGGCGCCGGCGGCGCAGAACCTGCGGCTGTGGGGCGCGTCGGTCTCGGTGGACGAGCTGCGCGCCACCATCGCCCGCTATATCGGGCAGGACCGCGCGCAGCGGGCCTTCGAGGATTACGGGCACCGCTCGGCCGCGCTCGACGGCAAGGCGGAAGCGGACGCGCACATGCTGCGCTTTGCTGAGCACCTCCTCGCCTCGGCGATCGGCGCGGCGTCCTCTCGCCTCGTCCTGTCGCTCCTGCTGCGCCGCAGGAGCGTCTCGACCAAGGCGGCGCTCAAGCTCCTGGACGATGCCTCGGCGGCCATCCAGTACAACCGCGACATGCTCCAGCACGCGCTCGACCACGCGCGGCAGGGCATCACGATCATCGACCGGGACCTGCGGGTCGTGGCGTGGAACCGCGCCTTCACCGACCTCTACGCGCTGCCCCAGGACCTGGTGCGCGTGGGGACCGACCTCGAAGACATCCTGCGCTTCAACGCCGAGCGGGGCACCTACGGGCCGGGGATGGTGGAGGACCTGATCGCCGCGCGGCTGACGAGCTTCACCCAGGATCGCGAGCCGGTGCGCCTCAAGCTCTTCCCCGAGGAGAAGGTGATCGAGCTGCGCACCAACCACCTGCCCGACGGCGGCCTGGTGACCACCTATACCGACATCACCGACAGCGTGGAGGCCGAGGAGGCGCTGGCGCGCGCCAACGAGACCCTGGAGCGGCGCGTCCGCGAGCGCACCGAGGAATTGCTGCGCGTGAACGCCGACCTCGCCCGGGCGAAGGCGCAGGCCGAGGAGGCCAACGCCTCCAAGACGCGCTTCCTCGCGGCGGCGAGCCACGACATCCTGCAGCCGCTCAACGCCGCGCGGCTCTACATCACGGCGCTCGTGGAGCGCGACCGCAAGGCCGGGATCCCGGATCTGGCGGAGAACGTCGATGCCTCGCTCGATGCGGTGGAGGAAATCCTCACGGCGCTGCTGGACATCTCGCGGCTCGACGCCGGCGCCATGAAGGCCGAGGTCACGACGTTCCGCATCGACGAGCTCACGCGCCAGCTCCAGCGCGAGTTCGAGCCCATGGCGGCGGAAAAGAAGCTCGACCTCGTCGTCGTGCATTCGTCGCTGACGGTGCGCTCGGACCGGCGGCTGCTGCGCCGCCTGATGCAGAACCTCGTCTCCAACGCGATCAAGTACACGCCCGCCGGCAAGGTCGTGGTCGGGGTCAGGCGCCGGGGCGGCAAGGCCCGCTTCGAGGTGTGGGACACCGGCATCGGCATCCCGCTGTCGAAGCAGAAGGCCGTGTTCCAGGAGTTCGAGCGGCTCGACCAGGCGGCCCGCGTGGCCCGGGGCATCGGCCTTGGCCTTTCGATCGTGGAGCGCATCGCCCGCGTGCTGGGCCATCCGCTCACCCTCCGGTCCAAGGTGGGCAAGGGCTCTGGCTTCCTGCTGGAGGTGCCGGTGGCGGCACCGCTCCCCGAGCTGGTCCCGGTGCTGGAATCCAAGCCGACACCGGGCGCGCCGCTGGCCGGCATGACGGTGCTCGCGATCGACAACGAGCCGACCATCCTGGAGGGCATGCGCCTGCTGCTCGCGGGCTGGGGCTGCCGCATTCTCACGGCGGAGAGCCTGAAGGGCGCCCGGCAGGTGCTGAAGCGGCCTGGCACCAAGGTCGACGTCATCATCGCCGACTACCACCTGGACGACGGCGACGGGATCGAGGCGATCACCGCGCTGCGCTGGACGCTCGGCCAGGGCCTGCCGGCCATCCTCCTCACCGCCGACCGCACGCCGGAGGTGCGCGAGAAGGCGGAAGGGCGCGACATCCACGTCCTGACCAAGCCGCTGAAGCCGGCCACGCTGCGGGCCCTGCTGGCGCAATGGCGCGCGACGCGGATCGCGGCGGAATAGCCTTTAAGCCCACGACCGCCCGGACCGGCATCCGGTGGACGGGCGCAAGCCTCCCGGTGCAGGATGGCAGGCATGGGGACAGGACAGACGGCAGGACGCGCCGGCGGCGCGGAGCGGCCCTATCACCACGGCGACCTGCGGCGCGCGCTCGTGGCGGCGGCGGTCGAGCTGGTGGCGGAAGCCGGCGTCGAGGCGGTGAGCGTGCGCGAGGTCGCGCGGCGGGCGGGCGTCTCCCCGGGCGCGCCGTTCCGGCATTTTCCCCACCGCACCGCCCTGCTGACGGCGGTCGCAGAAGAGGCCATGGACCGGCTGTCCATAAGCGTTCGCGACGCGCTCGAGGCGGCGGCGGGCGAGCCCGCGCTGCGCCGCTTCCGCGCCATCGGCGTCGCGTTCCTCGGCTGGGCGCTCGCCAACCCGGCGCATTTCGAGGTGATCTCGACGCGGGCGGTGATCGACTATGCGGCGTCCACGATCCCGGAGCGCAACGCGGCGATCCGGGCCGTGATGACGTCGCTCCTGGCCGAGGCGCAGGCGGCGGGCGCCTTGGGCAGGCAGGACCCGGAGACGGTGCTGCTGAACGGCCGCGCGTTGGTCTACGGCCTGGCGCGGATGCACCTGGACGGGCAGTTCCCGAGCTGGGGCCTGCCCCAGGACGAGCCGCTCGCCGCCAGCATCGCGCTGCTGGACGGCTATATCGACGCCATCGCCCGGCCGGCCTGACGCCTCAGCCGGTGCGCGCTGAATAGGGCGCGCGCCCGCTCACGAGCATGTCCTCCAGCAGATCGAGCCGGTCCTGGCCCCAGAAGATCTCGCCGTCGACCACGTAGGCGGGCGAGCCGAAGACGCCCGCCTCGACGGCGTTCTCCACGTTGAGGGCATAGATCGCCTCGGCCGCAGCGCCGGCCGCGATTTCCGCCAGCCGGCTGCCGTCGAGGCCGGCGGCGTCGGCGATCGACACCAGGGTCGCGGCATCCGCCAGGTTCTGCTCGCGTTCCCAGACGCCGGCGAAGCATGCGCGCAGGAGGCCGTCCACGTCCCCGCCGACGGTGATCGCCGCGATGACAAACCGGTCGGCGAGGGAAGGATTGAACGGCACGTGGCGCGGCTCGATGACGAAGGACTGCCCGCGCTTCTCCCGCCAGCGCTGCAATTCCATCAGCCGGTAGCGCTGGCGCGCGGGATGGCGCCTGGCGAGCGGCAGGCCGCCTGTCTGCTCGAACACGTCGCCGAGGAAGACCGGCTTGAAGTTCACCTCCAGCCCGTGGCGGGCGGCGATCTCCATGAACGGCGCGTGGCCGAGATAGGCCCAGGGCGATGCGAGGGAGAAATAGTAGTCGACGCTGCGCGACATGACGGACCCTTACCGTGAGGAACCCATCAGACCCCGCCGGCGCCCGCGGGGCAAGCCGTGCCGTCGCCTCCGCTCAGCCGCCCTTGCGCATGGCGGTCTCGGCGTCCAGGAACGCCTTGACGTCCCGGCGCAGCGGGGGACGGTCGGCGGCGACGATTTCGACCTCGGCCATCATCCGGTCCACGGGCACGAAGGCCTTGGCCTTGCGGTCGTAGAGGCCGGCCCGGATGAGCGCCATGGCGGCGACGACGGGGCTGCCGTCACGCGCCCGCGACACGATGCGGTGCTCCATCACGAGCCAGGTGTCGGCCCAGGCGACGATGCGCGTCTCCAGCCGGAACGGCCGGAAGAGGCGCATCTCGCGGCGGAAGCGGATCTTGGCGGCGGTGACCACCGGCAGCCAGCGATAGCGGCGCACCGCCTTCCACAGGCCGGACCGGACCATCAGGTCGAACCGGCCGAGGTCCATCAGCGTCCAGTACCGCCCGTTGTTCATATGGGCGGAGATGTCGAGGTCCGTCGGCCAGACGCGGAAGGCCAGCTCCGAAACGCCGCGCGGCGGCACGATGCGGGGCCGTCTCCAGGCGGTGAGGAGAAGCCAGAGGAGACGGAACCACAGGTTCATCGGCGCGGCCGCGGGGCGAAGGCTGGAAGGCCGCTCAAGCGGCCTTCGCCTGTGCCGCCTTCGCGGGCGCTGCATAGAAGCTTCCGCCGTCCTTGGCCATCCTGCGCAGCAGCCGCGGCGGCTTGAAGCGCTCGCCGTGCTTCTTCTGCAACGAGGCCGCCAGGTCGACGAAGGCCTTGGCGCCCATCCCGTCGATGTAGGACAGGGTGCCGCCGGTGAACGGCGCGAAGCCGAAGCCGATGATCGAGCCGACATCGGCCTCGCGCGGGTCGGTGACCACCTTCTCCTCCACAGAGCGCGCCGCCTCCAGCGCCTGGGCGACGAGAAGGCGGTTCTTCAGTTCCGCCATGTCGACGTCCTCGGGCCTGAGGGGCTTGGGCGCGATGTCCGATAGGCCCTGCCACAGCCGCTTCTCGCCGCCTTCGGGGTAATCGTAGAAGCCCTTGCCGTTCTTGCGGCCGGCGCGGCCCTTGTCCTCGACCATGAAGGTCAGGAGCTTTTCCTGCTGGGGATCGACGGCATCCGCGCCCACCTGCGCCTTGGTGGCCTTGACGATCCGCAGGGCGAGATCGAGCGCGACCTCGTCGTTGAGCGAAAGCGGCCCGACAGGCATGCCGGCCTGCTTGCCGGCGGCCTCGATCATGGCGGGCGGCACGCCTTCCATGAGCATCAGGTGCCCCTCGCGGATATAGGCGCCCACGCAGCGATTGGCGTAGAAGCCGCGGGCGTCGTTCACGACGATCGGCGTCTTCTTGATGGCGCGGACGAAATCGAGGGCGACGGCCAGCGCGCGCTTGCCGGTCTTCTTGCCCATGATGATCTCGACCAGCAGCATCTTCTCCACGGGCGAGAAGAAGTGCACGCCCACGAACTGGTTGGGGCGCTTGGAGCTCTGCGCCAGGCCCGAGATCGGCAGGGTCGAGGTGTTGGAGCCGAAGATCGTCTTGGGGCCGATCACGGCCTCCACCTTCGCGATCACCTCGGCCTTGACCTTGGGGTCCTCGAACACGGCCTCAACGACCAGGTCGCAGCCCTTCAGCTCCGCATAATCGGCGGTGGCCTTGATGCGGGCGAGGAGCGCGTCGCGGTCGGCGGTCTTGGCACGGCCCTTCATGATCTGGCCGGACATGAGCTTGTGCGAATAGTCCCTGCCCTTGTCGGCGGCCTCTTGATCGCGGTCGACCAGGACGACGTTGAGCCCGGCGAGCGCCGAGACATAGGCGATGCCGGCGCCCATGAAGCCGGCGCCGACGACGCCGACCTTCTTCAGCTTGGTCGGCGGCACGTCGGACGGGCGGCGGGCGCCCTTGTTCAGCTCCTGCATGGAGATGAACAGGGTGCGGATCATCGCCGCCGCTTCCTTCGAGCGCAGGATCTTGGCGAAGTACCGGCTCTCCACCTTCAGCGCGAGGTCCATGGGGAGCTGGAGCCCCTCATAGACGGCGGAGAGGATCGCCTGCGCGGCGGGGTAATTCCCTTGGGTCTCGCGGCGATAGATCGCGTTGGCCGGCGGCCAGATCTGCATCCCCGCCGGGGAATGGACCTTGTTGGAGGGCAGCTTGAAGCCCTTCTCGTCCCAGGGCTGCACGCCCTTGGCAGCCGAGCCCTCTCCCGCCTTGATCCACTCCTTCGCCTTGGCGACGATCTCGTCCTTCGGCGCCACCGCGTGGACGAGGCCCATGTTGCGGGCCATGAGGCCGCGGATCTGCTCGCCCTTGAACAGCATCTGCAGGGCATCGCCCGTCTGCATCAGGCGCGCCACGCGCTGGGTGCCGCCGGCGCCGGGGAAGAGGCCGACCTTGATCTCGGGCAGGCCGACGCGCGTCTTGTCGTCGTCGGACGCGATGCGGAAATGGCAGGCGAGCGCGAGCTCGAACGCGCCCCCTAAGCACACGCCGTGGATCGCGGCGGCGAAGGGCTTTCCGCAGGTTTCCAGCTGCCGGTAGAGCAGCGACAGGCGGCGCGATTCCTCGAAGAAGACGCGCATCGCCTCCTCCTCGCCCTTCGCCGTGCGCAGCCTGGCGTATTCCACGCCGAGGCCCTGGAGCATGGTGAGGTCGGCGCCGCCGGAGAACGCATCCTTGCCGGAGGCGATGACGCAGCCCTTGATGGCGCCGTCGCCGGCGACCGTCTCGATGATCTGCGCCAGCTCGGCCATCACCTCCGGGGTGATGACGTTCATGGAGCGGCCGGGCATGTCCCAGGTGGCCAGCGCGATGCCGTCGCTGTCGGTCTCGAAGCGGAAATGGGTGAGGTTCATAAGCGTTGCCTCCATCGGATCTCCCCTCCCCCTTGCGGGGAGGGGCTGGGGGTGGGGGTCGGTGCCGGAGGAGCCTCGTCGGCTCCGACCCCCCTCCGTCCGCTTCGCGGACACCTCCCCCGCAAGGGGGGAGGAGAAATCAGACCTCCGCCCGCAAGGGGGGAGGAGAAATCACACGCGCTCGATGATCGTCGCGACGCCCATGCCGGCGGCGACGCAGAGCGTGACGAGGGCGGTCTGCTTGTCCGTGCGTTCCAGCTCGTCCAGCACCGTGCCCAGGATCATCGCGCCGGTGGCGCCCAGCGGATGGCCCATGGCGATGGCGCCGCCATTCACGTTGAGAATCTCGTCGTCGATGTCGAAGGCCTGCTGGAAGCGCAGGACGACCGAGGAGAACGCCTCGTTCAGCTCGAACAGGTCGATGTCCTTCGTCGTCATGCCCGCCTTCTTGAGCACGCGCTCGGTCACGTCGACCGGGCCGGTGAGCATGAGCGCGAGGTCGGAACCGATCGTGGCGAAGGCGCGGATGCGGGCGCGGGGCTTCAGACCTGCGGCGCGGCCGGCGCGCTTGGAGCCGACGAGCACGGCGGCGGCGCCGTCGACGATGCCGGACGAATTGCCGGCATGGTGGACGTGGTTGACCTTCTCCACATCCGGATGGGCATAGGTCGCGACCGCGTCGAAGCCACCCATCTCGCCCATCTGGACGAAGGACGGCTTCAGCGCGGCCAGCGCCTGCATGTCGGTGTTGGGGCGGATCGTCTCGTCGCGGTCGAGGATGGTCAGGCCGTTCACGTCGCGGACGGTGATGACCGAATCCTTGAAGCGGCCGGCCTCCCAGGCCTTGGCGGCGCGCTTGTGGGAGCGCACCGCATAGGCGTCCACGTCGTCGCGGGAGAAGCCGTACTTGGTGGCGATGAGGTCTGCGGCCACGCCCTGCGGCACGAAATAGGTGTCGATGGCGACGGAGGGGTCGACGGCGATGCCGAAGCCCGAGGCGCCCATGCCGACGCGGCTCATGCTCTCCACGCCGCCGCCGATCGCCATCTCCTTCTGGCCGGACATGACCTGCGCCGCGGCGAGGTTCACCGCATCCAGGCCCGAGGCGCAGAAGCGGTTGATCTGCACGCCCGGCACTTCCTTGCCGTAGCCGGCCTTGAGGGCGACCGTGCGGGCGATGTCGGCGCCGGCCTCGCCGACGGGGTCGACGCAGCCGAACACCACGTCCTCCACCAGCACCGGGTCGAGGCCGTTGCGGTCCTTGACCGCCTTCAGCACCTGCGTGCCGAGCTCGATCGCCGTCACCTCGTGCAGGGCGCCGTCGGGCTTGCCCTTCCCGCGCGGCGTACGGACGTGGTCGTAGATGAAGGCCTCGGCCATCGGCTTTCTCCTTGTGAATTTCAGTCGGCTTCGGCAGCGCGGATGGACATGTCTGTCATCCCCGGCCGGAGCGGCAAGGCCGCGAAGGGGAAGGGGATGACACCGAGATGATCGGTCCCTTGGTCACGGCCTGTCTCAGAACGCCTCGACGGGCAGCGCCATCACGGCCTCGGAGCCGGCCGAGATGCGGGCGAGCTGGGCGCCGGTCTCCGGCAGCATCCGCTCCATGAAGAAGCGGGCGGTGACGAGGCGGGTATCCATGCGCGCGGCAACGCCGTTGCCCTGCGCCTTCCGGCCGAGCGCCGCCTTGGCGATCTTGGCATGCATGAAGCCCAGCGCCACCAGGCCGAACATGTGCATGTAGTCGGTCGCGCCGGCGCCCGCATTGTCGGGATTGCCCATGGCGTTGTTCATGAACCACATGGTCGCCTGCTGCAGGTCGCCGAGGGCCTTCTGGAGCGGGGCGACGTAAGGCTTCATCGCCTCCTCGCCGGCGTTCTCCTTACAGAAGCCGCCGACCTCGTTGAAGAAGGCCATGACGGCGCGGCCGCCGTCGCGGGGCAGCTTGCGGCCGACGAGGTCCATGGCCTGGATGCCGTTGGCGCCCTCGTAGATCATGGCGATGCGGGCATCGCGCACGAACTGCTCCATGCCCCATTCGGCGATGTAGCCGTGGCCGCCGAACATCTGCTGGGCCTTCACCGTGTTCTCGAAGCCGACATCGGTCAGGACGCCCTTCAGGACCGGCGTCAGCAGGCCGAGATAGTCGTCCGCGGTCTGCTTCACCGGCGCCGAATCCGAGCGGTGGGCGACGTCGGACTGGAGCGCGGTCCAGAGCACCAGTGCCCGGGCGGCCTCGTTGAATGCCTTGATCGACAGGAGCGTGCGACGCACGTCCGGGTGGACCATGATGGAATCGGCGGGCTTGTCCGGGCTCTTCGCGCCGGTGAGCGCGCGACCCTGGAGGCGGTCCTTCGCGTAGGCGAGCGCGTTCTGGTACGCGACCTCGGACTGGGACAGGCCCTGGATCGCGACGCCGAGGCGCGCCTCGTTCATCATGACGAACATGGCGGCAAGGCCGCGGTTCTCCTCGCCGATGAGCCAGCCCCTGGCCCCGTCATAGTTCATGACGCAGGTGGAGTTCCCGTGGATGCCCATCTTGTGCTCGATGGAGCCGCACGCCACGCCGTTGCGCTCGCCGAGCGAGCCGTCCTCGTTGACGAGGAACTTCGGCACCACGAAGAGCGAGATGCCCTTCACGCCGGCGGGCGCGCCTTCGATCCGCGCCAGGACGAGGTGGACGATGTTCTCCGACAGGTCGTGCTCGCCGGCGGAGATGAAGATCTTGGTGCCGGAAATGGCATAGGAGCCGTCGCCGTTCGGCACGGCCTTGGACTTGATGAGGCCCAGATCCGTGCCGCAATGGGGCTCGGTCAGGTTCATCGTGCCGGTCCACTTCCCCGACACCATGTTGGGCAGGTAGGTGCGCTTCTGCTCGTCGGAGGCGTGGACCAGGAGGGCGGCGATCGCGCCCATCGTCAGGCCCGGATACATGGAGAACGCCATGTTCGCCGAGGAGGCGAACTCGTTCATGATGACGCCGAGCGTATAGGGCAGGCCCTGGCCGCCATATTCCTCCGGCACCGCAAGACCCATCCAGCCGCCCTGCGCATAGGCGTCGTACGCTTCCTTGAAGCCCTTGGGGGTCGTGACCGAGCCGTCCTCGCGGCGCTTGCAGCCTTCCAGGTCGCCGACCCGGTTCAGCGGCTGCAGGACCTCCTCGCAGAGCTTGGCGCCCTCGCCCAGGATCGCCTCCAGCATGTCCGGCGACATGTCGGCGAAGCCGGGCAGGTTGTTGTAGCGCTCGATGGAGAACACGTCGGAAAGGAGGAACTGAACCTCCTCCACCGGGGCCTTGTAGCTCGGCATGGCACTTCCTCCTCGGATGCGGGCCGGACGCGTCGTTGCGGAATGCGCGTCCTGGCGGGCAGCCTTGCGGTTCAGACTGCGCCGACGGCGCGGCCGCCGCAAGCGGCTTGCCCTAAGATAGTTCACATATAAACTATCTCGCTCCGATGGCAAGAGAGGAAGTGAGCGCGCGGCCGAAGGGAGCGTACACGGAAACGCGAACGGCCGGCCCGTGGGGGCCGGCCGTCGCATGTCCTCGCGGGGTGCGCGAAGCGGGCGCCTCACGCCGCCGCGCGGCGCGCCTTCTCCAGTTCCTTGATCGCTTCGTCGATCTCGGTGCGCTGCTTCTTTAGATGCGCGATCTGCGCCTCGATCTGCTCGGGCGAGAGGACGAGACGGGGGGCGCTGGCGCCACCCTCCTCGGCCGCGATCATCGACTGGATCTCGGTCAGCGTGAAGCCGAGCTGCTTGCCGCGCAGGATGGTTTCCAGCCGCGCCCGGTCCCGGGCGCTGTAGAGGCGCGCCGAACCGTTGCGCCGCGGATTGAGCAGGCGGCGATCCTCGTAGAAGCGCAGCGTGCGCAGCGTGACGCCATAATCCCGCGCCAGTTCGCCGATCGTGTACGTCGCGTCCGTATCGCCCGAGGGCCGGCGCGCTGCGCGGACATCGGCGACCGTGGCGGCCCTCTCTTCGGTGAGGCTCATCGGTGTCCACTCCCTTGTCGGTCCATGCCGTAACGGCACCGCGCCACTGAAGCCTGCTTCGGGAGCCTGACGGAAGGTTACTTACGGTAAGGCGGGGGCGCGGCAGGGGGGATGCGTTAAGGTTTCCGCAAGCGGTCTTAACCGCGCGTTTACCATGATTGCCAAAGTGTTCCGGCCTGGAGGCCACGGCGCGCGGACATGATTCGCCGCCGGCAGCCTCCGCGGTGGCAAACGCGGAACCGGCACATGAGACAGAAGGTCCAGCGCAGTCTCGACGACCTCGACCCGTCGATCCGCGAGGCTGCCCGCCGGGCGGCGCGGCGCGCGGGCGTGCCGCTCGCCGACTGGATCAATCAGGCCGTCGCCGAACAGGCCGGCGCCGATCCCCATCCCGCCGGCAATCCGGTGGGCGACCGGATCGACGAGATCGCCGAGCGCCTTGAAAGCATCACCCGGCCGGCCCGGGCGCGGCCTGCGCGGCCCGCCGCCGACGACCTGATGCACGAGACCTCGCTCAAGACCGCGTCTGCGCTGGATTCGGTCGCGCGCTGGATCGAGGATGCCGACGCGCGCTGGGCCGGCCTGTCCCGCGAGTCCGAGGAGCGCCAGGAGCGCGCCACGCTCGTCTTCGGCCGCGCCTTCGACCTTCTCACCCGCCGCCTCGATTCCATCGAGACGCGCATCGCCGAGGGCGGCGAGGCTCCGGCCCTGAAGCCCGTCTGGACCGCGCTTCAGGCGATCGAGGGCAAGATCGCGGCTCTGGCCTCCCAGGGCAACGACGTGGAGCGGCTGGAGCGGACGCTGTCCGGCTTCGAGGGCCGGCTGGCCACGATCGCCGAGCGGCTCGCCGCGACCCCGGCCCGCCGGCCGATCCGCCGGGATGACCTCGGCGGCGCGCTGGCCGACATCCGCGCCCGCCAGGCCGAGCTGGACGGGAGCGCGACCGCCTCCCGCCCGCGGCCCGAGGCCCCCGTCGCGCCCGTTCGCACGCCCTCGCCCGCCGAAAGCGAGGCGCTGGCGAGCCTGAACGCCAAGCTCGCGCGCATCGCCGAGCGCCTGGACATGCCCGCCCCGGCGCCGGCCGCCGACGCCTCCCTGACCCGCGAAATGGCCCGCCTGCGCGAGGCGCTGGAAGGCGTCGCGCCGCGATCGAGCGTGGATGCGCTGGAAGGCGCGGTGCGCGACCTCGGCGCCCTCCTGCGCGAGGGCCTGCTCGAGGACGCGCCCCGCCAGGTCTCCACCGCCATCGAGCGGCTGCACCAGGACATCCGCCACGTCGCCGTGATGCTGGGCGACGGCGGCGCGGCCGTCACGGCCGACATCCGCCAGATCGTCGACCGGCTCGACCGGATCGAGCCCGCCGATACCGCCCGGATCGCGAACGAGATCGCCGAACTGCGCCGCTTCGTCGGCGGCGGCGGGGACGGGGACCGCATCCGCCTGCTGGCCGACCAGATGGTGGACCTCAACCGCCAGATCGCCCGCCTGTCGGACATGCAGGTCGACGGCGCGGCCTTCGCCGAGCTCAAGGGTGCTGTGGAGGACATCCGCACCGGGCTCATGGCCCCCGCCAAAGGCGGCCGGCGCACGGCCGGACCGCTCGATCTCGTGGACGGCCTCAAGGGGCACATCGAGGCGATGGAGGCCCGGCTCGAGGCCAAGATCGACGCGCTGTCCGCCACGGCCCAGGTTCCGGTCCAGGCTCCCGCGCAGGACCCCCGCCTGGGCGACCTGCTCTCCCAGCTCGTGGCGCGCCTCGACACGATGGACGCGCAGCCCGCCGCCGGGATCGACCGGCTGGAGGGCCGCATCGGCGAGATCGCCGCGCGCCTCGACCGGCCGCGCGCCGACGACGATCTCCACCGGGCGGTGGCGACGCTGACCGACCGCATCGACGAGATGCGGGTGTCCGGCGGTTCCGACAGGGGCGGCGAGGCGCTGGAGCGCGCCATCGAGGCGCTCGCGGCGCGCATCGACGGGCTGTCCGCCCCCGCATCCGTCTCCGAGGAGGCGACCCGCCAGATCGTGGGCGAGGTGCTGAAGTCCACCCGCCAGGTGCCCGACGGGCGGATCGAGCAGACCTTCGCCGCCATCAGCGGCGCGCTGGAACAGGTGGTCACGCGCCTGTCCGCGCTGGAGCGCGAGGGCGCGCCGGCCTCGCCGCGCGCCGCCCAGGCGCTCGGCACCGACATCATCCCGCCGGAGGACGACCTGCCGCTGGAGCCGGGCTCCGGGCGGCCCGTGCCCTCGGCCCGCATGGCCGCCGACACGGCCGCCGAGCCGGCCCCAGCTTCGCCGAGCCCTGCGGGCGCACCGGTCCACGCCGCGGCGCCGCTGCCGCGCCGGGCCGCCCCCGCGCCGGCCGCGCCCGCTCCCGCCATCGCCCCCGCTGCCGCCGAAGCCGGCGGCGCCAACGAGGCACGGGCGATCATCGCCGCCGCGCGCCGCGCGGCCCAGGCCGCGGCGGCGGAGACCGCGGCCAAGGCCTCCGGAGGCCGCGACGCAAGCCTGACGGACCGCATCCGCGCCGCCGCCCGCGTGTCGCGCAAGGCCGAAGCGGACATGCCCTCCGCCCCGGCCGCCCACGAGCGCATCGCGGTTCCGTCCGCGGACGGCGCGGCGCCTTCGGGCTCCGTCCTGTCGCGGATCGGCGCCGCCATCGGCACGCGCCGCCGGCCGATCCTGCTCGCGGTCGGCGCCATCGTGCTGGCGCTCGGCGTCGCGCAGATCCTGCGCTCGGAATTCGGCGGCAGGTCCGCGCCCGTCGCCCCGGTCGTCACGCCGAGCCAGCCGGTGCCGGCCGATCCCGACGTCACCAATTCCGTCCGCCCCGCCCCGGGCGGGGACGTGTTTTCGCCCCAGCGCCAGCCGGAGGTGCAGACCACGCCCCTCGGGCGCACGCTGCCCTCGACCGGCTCGGACGCCTTTGGCAAGACCCAGGACCGGGCGGGCGAACCCGTGGCGGCGGTGCCCGCTCCGGCGCAGGCGCCCGTCACCGCACCCGCGGCCCAGCCGCCGGCGGCCGCGCCCGTCCAGGCCGCGGTCCCCGACAAGCCCATCGTCGTTGCGGGCATCAAGCCGGCCGACCTGCCCGCCGCCCTCGCCAAGCCCGGCCTGCGCAAGGCCGCGCTCGCGGGCGACCCGGTGGCGCTCTACGACGTCGCGGCGCGCCTGGCCGAAGGCCGGGAGATCGCCCGCGATCCCAAGGCGGCGATCCGGCTGCTGGAGAAGATCGCTGCCGAGGGCTTCGCCCCCGCCCAGTACCGCCTCGCCAACATGTTCGAGAAGGGTGCGGCCGGAGAGCGCGACGCCACGCTGGCGCGCGCCTGGTACGAGCGGGCGGCCGAGCGCGGCAACGTGCGCGCCATGCACAATCTCGCCGTCCTCTACGCCGAGGGCGGGCCGAGCTCGCCCGATTACGGCCGCGCGGTGTCCTGGTTCGAGCGCGCGGCGCAGGCCGGCGTGCGCGACAGCCAGTACAACCTCGCCATCCTCAAGGCCCGGGGCCTCGGCACCGCCCGCGATCTGCCTGCCTCCTATACCTGGTTCGCCGTCGCGGCCGATGCGGGGGACGGTGATGCCGCCTCCAAGCGCGACGAGGTCGCCGCGCGGCTGACGCCGGCCGAGCTCGCCGCGGCCAAGGCCGCCGTCGCGGCCTTCCGCCCCGCGCCGCTCGACCGCCTTGCCAACGAGGTCGTCCTCCCCGAGAACGGCTTCGAGGAGCCTCCGGCGCGCAAGGTGCAGAAGCGCGCCTGACGGAGCGCCGCGCGGCAGGCTCTTGAGGATCGAACGCCGCCCGGCCCTGCCGCCGGCGGCCGGGGAGCGTGCCGGACGTGCAGATCTACCTGCCCATCGCCGAGATGCCGGTCGACATGTTCCTGATCGCGGCCATCGGGGCCGCCGTCGGGTTCCTGTCGGGCATGTTCGGCGTGGGCGGCGGCTTCCTGATGACGCCACTCCTCATCTTCCTCGGCATCCCGCCCGCCATCGCCGTCGCCACCCAGGCGGCGCAGATCGCGGCGGCCTCAACGACGGGCACGCTCGCGGCCCTGCGGCGGGACGCGGTCGACATGCGCCTGGGGCTCGTCCTGCTCGGCGGCGGCCTGCTCGGCACCGCCATCGGCGTCGCGATCTTCAACATGCTGCGCCGCCTCGGCCAGCTCGATATCGTCATCGTCGTCTCGTACGTGACGCTGTTCGGCGTGGTCGGCACGCTGATGCTGGTGGAGAGCATCAAGGCCCTGACCGCCCGGCGCCGCGGCGTGCAGCCGCTGCCGCCCAAGCCGCCCTGGCACCGGGACCTGCCCTGGCGCATGGCGTTCCCCCGGGCGGGGCTGGAGGCGAGCCTCATCCCGCTGGTGGGGATCGCGATGCTGATCGGCATCGCCGGGTCCGTGCTCGGCATCGGCGGCGGCTTCATCATGGTGCCGGTCCTGATTTACATGTTCCGGGTGCCGGTCGCGCTGGTGGTCGGGACCTCGCAGTTCCAGATCCTCTTCACGATGCTGGGCGCGACCGTGCTCCACGCCGCCACGAACCAGACCGTCGACATCGTTCTGGCGATGCTGCTGACCGTGGGCGGCGTCTTCGGTGCCCAGTTCGGCGCGCGCGCGGGCCGCAACCTCAAGGGAGAGGCCTTCCGGCTGCTGCTGGCGCTGCTGATCCTGGCGGTGGGCCTGCGTTTCGCCTTCGAGCTGACGGCGACGCCCCAGGACCGCTACACGATCGCCCCGGTGGAGGTGAGCGGATGAGCCGCGCCGCCGCGATCCTGCTCGCGATGGCCGCCGCGGCGGCGCCGGCGGCCGCGCGGGCCGAGCAGATGGTGACCGCGCTCTCGGGCTCGCGGGTGGAGATCACCTCGACCTATACGGGCGCGGAGATCGTCGCCTTCGGCGTCATCGAGCGGGACCTCAAGACCGTGTCGCGCGCCGGCGCCTACGACGTCGTGGTGACGGTGCGGGGCCCTGCGCGCAATTTCATCGTCCGGCAGAAAGAGCGCGTCGGCTTCGCCTGGCTCAACCGCGAGCAGCGGCGCTTCATCGGCGTGCCGTCCTACCTGTCGGTGCTGTCCTCGCGCCCGCTGCCCGACATCACCTCCCCGCAATTGCAGCGCCGGCTGCGGGTGGGCGTCGACACCCACCTGTCGGTCATTCCCGACGAATTGCTGCCCGAGCGCGAGCGCGCCTATCGCGTCGCGCTGCGCCGCATCGAGGGCGAGGCCGGACGCTTCGTGGAGGACCCGGCGGGCGTCGCCTTCCTGACGCCGACCCTGTTCCGGGCGTCCATCTACCTGCCCGCCACGGCGCGGACCGGCCTCTACGAGGTGGAGACGCAGCTCTTCGCCGACGGCACGCCGCTGGCGCGCGCGGTCAACACGTTCGAGGTGGCAAAGACCGGGTTCGAGCAGCGGATCGCGGAAGCGGCGCACCAGGCGCGATGGGCCTACGGGTTCGCCGTCGCCGCCATCTCGCTCCTGTTCGGCTGGCTCGCCAGCATCGTGTTCCGCCGCGACTGAAACCAGTCGCGCGCCTCCCGGCGGATCCAGTCCATCACGAAGGCGCTGGCGGCGCTGGTCGGCCGCGAGCGGTGCGGCACCACGAGCTGGTAGCAGGCGCGGCTCGTGATCGACAGCCCGAGCGGGTTCACGAGCGTGCCCGTCTGCAATTCCTCCTCGATCAGGCAGCGCGGGACGAGGCCGATGCCGAGCCCGACGCGCGCGGCGCGGATCATGACGTGGAACATCTCGTAATCCTGGATCGGCAGCCCGGAATACGGCTCCTCCAGGTCATGGGCGGCGCAGAATTCCCGCCACGCGTCGCGGGCCTGGATATGCTCCAGCCGCGGCATGGACAGGCAGTCGCGGGCGGTCGCGATGCGCGCGGCCATGGCAGGGCTGGCCACCAGGACCTGCTCCTGTCCGATCAGCGGCTCGCAGTCGGCGTCGGTCCAGGGGCCGGGACCGTACCGGATCTCGATGTCGGCATCGCCGAGCTGGAGATCGGAATGGGCCAGGAACGTCGCGAACCGGATTTCGATGTCCGGGCGCGCCGAGAGAAGGCGCGGCAGGCGCGGCATGAGCCACCGGTCGCCGAGGACCGCGAGCACGCGCAGCACCACGATCTTGCGCCCGTGCGCCTCGCCCGCCAGCCTAAGGCTCGCTCCGGCGAGCGCGTCCAGCAGCGGGCCGATATCGGCGAGATAGCGCTCGGCCGCGGCTGTCGGGACCAGCCCGCCCTTCACGCGCACGAAAAGCTGCCTGCCGAGGAAATCCTCCAGGGCGCGCACCTGCTTGCTGACCGCGCTCTGGGTCAGGTTGAGCGCCGCGGCGGCCTCGCTGCAGGAACGGCGGCGGGCGACGGCCTCGAAGGCGACGAGCGCTGAGGTCGGTGGAATGAGGCGCCGGCGCATGGGTGAGAATTCCAGAATGGAATAACTGCACGCACATTGGTCGTTTTTGGACTGTTTGTCATCCGGCTAAGGTTGAAACACTCAGCCATTGGGTCCGCCGTGAATGTGGACTTATGCTGGTAGCTTCGTGCACGCGGAAAGCGAGCAGGCGGACCAACCGCCTCCACCGCTGCGGGACGGTGATAAACAGGGGAACTGACACATGTCGATCAAGAAGAGCCTCCTCCTTGCGACTGCGGTACTGGCCATCGGCCTGTCCGCCGGGCAGGCCAAGACGTTGCGCTATGCCAACCAGGGCGAGCTGCGCTCGCTCGATCCCTACACGGTCAACGAGACCACGACGAACGCCCATCTCGGCCATGTCTACGAGGGGCTCACCTCCCGCGGGAAGGACCTGGCGATCGGCCCGGGCCTTGCCGAGCGCTGGGAGACCTCCGCCGACGGCCTCAAGTGGCGCTTCTTCCTGCGCAAGGGCGTGAAGTTCCATAACGGCGAGGACTTCACCGCCGACGACGTGCTCTTCTCCGCCGACCGCGTCCGCGCCCAGGGCTCCAACTTCACCACCCGCGTGCCGCGCGACGCCAAGTTCGTGAAGGTCGACGACCACACGGTCGACGTGGTGCTGACCTCGCCGAACCCGATCCTGAATTCCCAGTGGGACACCTGGTACATCATGTCCAAGAAGTGGGCGGAGGCGAACAACACCGCCGCCCCGACCCCGGCCGCGGCGACCACGCCGAGCCACGCCTCGCTCAACGCTAACGGCACCGGCCCGTTCAAGATCGAGAGCCACCAGCCGGGCGTGCGCACCGTGTTCAAGGCCAACACTGCCTGGTGGCAGAAGCCGGAGCACAACCTCACCGAGATCATCTTCACCCCGATCGCCTCCAACGCCACGCGCGTCGCGGCGCTGCTGTCGGGCGAGGTCGACGTGATCGAGCCGGTTCCGATCCAGGACATTGAGCGCGTGAAGGCGAGCGGCAACGCGGAGGCCCTGACCGGCCCCGAGCTGCGCACGATCTTCCTGGGCTTCGACCAGATCCGCGACGAGCTGCTGGAATCCAACGTGAAGGGCAAGAACCCCTTCAAGGACAAGCGCGTGCGCCAGGCCTTCTACCAGGCCATCGACATCGAGGCGATCAAGACGCGCGTCATGCGCGGCCTGGCCACCCCGTCGGCGCTCATGATCGCGCCGGAGCTCGTGCCGTGGCCGAAGGACTTCGTGCGTCCGAAGTTCGATCCCGACGGCGCCAAGAAGCTGCTCGCCGAGGCCGGCTATCCCAACGGCTTCGAGGTCGGCATGGACTGCCCGAACGACCGCTACGTGAACGACGGCCAGATCTGCCAGGCGGCGGTCGGCATGCTCGCCCGCATCGGCGTCAAGGTGAACCTCAATGCCCAGCCGAAGGGCAATTACTTCGCCAAGGTGCTGAAGTCGGGCAATTACAACACGTCGTTCTACCTGCTGGGCTGGACGCCCGGCACGTTCGACAGCCACAACGTGCTGTACGACATCCAGGGCTGCCGCGATAACCCGAACTCCTCGCGCGGCGAGTCCAACCTCGGCGGCTATTGCAACAAGGAAGTCGACGCGCTGACGGACAAGATCCTGGTGGAGACCGACACCGCCAAGCGCAACGACATGATCAAGCAGGCCTTCACGATCACGACGAACGACTATTCGTACATCCCCCTCCACCAGCAGGCGCTGGCCTGGGGCGTGTCGAAGTCCGTGAAGCTGACGCAGCGCGCCGACAACTCCGTGCTGCTCTACTGGGCCACGAAGAACTGATCCGGTCCATGTCGCGGCCGGCGGCGGAGCGTCTCCCGCTCCGCCGCCGCGCCGGTCTTTTGCCGGGGGACCGCGGCGGCGCAATCATGCCTTCGCGGCCGGGGGAACCGATCCCATGACCGCCTTCATCCTGCGACGCCTGCTGCAATCGCTGGGCGTGCTGATCGCCGTGGCGCTGATCGCCTTCCTGATGTTCCGGTTCGTCGGCGATCCGGTGAACCAGATGGTCGGCATCGACACGCCGCAGGCGGAGGTCGCGCGCCTTCGCCAGGAGCTCGGCCTGAACGACCCGATCCTCGTCCAGATCGCGCGCTTCATCGCCAACGCGGCGCGGTTCGAGTTCGGCATCTCCTACCAGTTCCGGCTGCCGGTGACGCAGCTTCTGGCGGAGCGCGCGCCCGCCACGCTGGAACTGGCGCTGGTCTCCGCGATCTTCTCGCTCGCCGTCGGCATCCCCATGGGCGTCTACACCGCCCTTCGGCGCGACAGCGCCCTCGCCAAGGCCTTCCAGGCGGTCTCGCTCATCGGGGTGAGCCTGCCGACCTTCCTGATCGGCATCCTGCTGATCTACCTGTTCGCGGTGACGCTCGGCTGGCTGCCGTCCTTCGGGCGCGGGCAGGTGGTGCGGCTCGGCAGCGGCTGGTCCACGGGCCTGCTCACGGTGTCGGGCCTGAAGGCGCTCATCCTGCCCTCCATCACGCTCGGCCTCTTCCAGATGACGCTGATCATGCGCCTGGTGCGCGCCGAGATGCTGGAAGTGCTGCGCACCGACTACATCAAGTTCGCCCGCGCCCGCGGCCTGAAGACCCGCGCCATCCATTTCGGCCACGCGCTGAAGAACACCCTCGTTCCGGTCATCACCATCGCGGGGCTGCAGCTGGGCTCCATCATCGCCTTCGCCATCATCACGGAGACGGTGTTCCAGTGGCCGGGCATGGGCCTGCTGTTCCTGAAGGCGGTGCAGAGCGTCGATATCCCGATCATGGCCGCCTACCTGATGATGATCGGCTTCCTCTTCGTGGTGATCAACCTGGTGGTCGACCTGCTCTACGCGCTGGTGGACCCGCGGCTGCGCGCCACGATCGGCTCGGCGTGAGGAGGGGACGATGAGCAGCATCGATACGCCTGCCGCCGCTCCCGTCCGCACGAGCCGCCTGAGACGGATCCTGGACAGCGACATCTATGCCAGCTTCCGCTCCTCGCGGGTCACGATGGCGGCCGCCTTCATCGTCGCCGCCATGATGCTGGCGGCCCTGTTCGCGCCGCTCCTGGCGACGATGAACCCGTTCGATCCGGCGCAGGTCTTCCTGATGAACGCGAGCCTGCCGCCGTCCTGGCTGGCCAACGGCGACGCGCAGTTCATCATCGGCACCGACGACCAGGGCCGCGACCTCTATTCCGCGATCCTCTACGGCCTCAGGGTCTCGCTGGCGGTGGGCTTTGCCGGGGTCGCGCTCGCAGCGACGCTCGGCATCGGCCTTGGCCTCATCGCCGGCTATTTCGGCGGCCGGATCGACGCGATCATCATGCGCATCGCGGACATCCAGCTCACCTTCCCGGCGATCCTGATCGCGCTCCTGGTCGACGGCGTGGTCCATGCCCTGCTCAAGGGCACGAGCCGCGAGGACACGGCCTTCTGGGTGCTGGCCCTCTCGATCGGCCTGTCCTTCTGGGTGCAGTACGCCCGCACGATCCGCGGCTCCACCCTGGTGGAGCGCAACAAGGACTACGTGCAGGCCGCCCGGCTCGTGGGCCTGCCGGCGCCGCTGATCATGATCCGCCACGTCCTGCCCAACGTGATCGGGCCGGTCCTGGTGATCCTCACCATCAATCTGGGCCTGGCCATCATCACCGAGGCCACGCTCTCCTTCCTGGGCGTCGGCCTGCCGCCGACGCAGCCCTCGCTCGGCACGCTGATCAATATCGGGAACCAGTACCTGTTCTCCGGCGACTGGTGGATCGTGGCCTTTCCCGGCACGACGCTGGCGGTGCTCGTCCTGGCGGTGAACCTGCTCGGCGACTGGCTGCGCGACGCCCTCAACCCGAGGCTGCGATGAGTTCCCCCCTTCCCGGCCAGCCCGTCCTGTCCGTGCGCGACCTGCGCGTCGAGTTCGCCACAAGGCGCGGCGTGCTCAAGGCCATCGACGGCGTCTCCTTCGACATCGCCCGCGGCGAGGTGCTCGGCGTCGTCGGCGAATCCGGCGCCGGAAAGTCGGTCACCGGATCGGCCGTGATCGGCCTGATCGAGCCCCCGGGTCGCATCGCCGGCGGCGAGATCGTCCTGTCCGGCGAGCGCATCGACAACCTGCCCGCGGAAGCCCTGCGCCGCATCCGCGGCAAGCGGATCGGCATGATCTTCCAGGACCCGCTCACGAGCCTGAATCCGCTCTACACCGTGGCGGAACAGCTCGTGGAGACGATCCGCACCCACGAGGACATGACCGCGCGACAGGCCCGCACCCGGGCGATCGACCTCCTGGCGGAGGTCGGCATTCCCGCCCCCGAGCGGCGGATCGATTCCTATCCGCACGAATTCTCGGGCGGCATGCGCCAGCGCGTGGTCATCGCGCTCGCCCTCTGCGCCGGGCCGGAGCTGATCATCGCCGACGAGCCGACCACGGCGCTGGACGTCTCGGTCCAGGCGCAGATCATCACGCTCCTCAAGAAGCTCTGCCGCGATCACGGCACCGCCGTCATGCTCGTCACCCACGACATGGGCGTCATCGCCGAGACGGCCGACCGCGTGGCGGTGATGTATGCCGGCCGCATCGCCGAGATCGGCCCCGTGCGCGAGGTCGTGTCGCGGCCGCTCCATCCCTATGCCGCCGGCCTGATGGGCGCGATCCCGACCCTCGACCAGGACATCGGGCGGCTGGTGCAGATCCCCGGCTCGATGCCGCGTCTGACGGCGATCCCGCCGGGATGCGCGTTCAATCCGCGCTGCCCCAGGGTCTTCGACCGCTGCCGCGTCGACCGGCCCGAGCCCATCGAGCATCGGCCGGCCCACAAGGTCGCGTGCCATCTCTACGATCCCGCCGAGCGGTCCGCCGCCCTGGAGGCCCAGCCGTGAGCGATTTCGTCGAGGTCAAGGACCTCAGGCGCCTGTTCGACGTGTCCAAGCCGCTCGTGACGCGGCTGATCGAGCGCGCACCCAAGCAGTATCTGAAGGCGGTGGACGGGGTGTCGTTCTCCATCCGCAAGGGCGAGACCTTCGCGCTCGTGGGCGAATCGGGCTCGGGCAAATCGACCGTGGCGCGCATGGTCGTCGGCCTCCTGCCGGCGACCGAGGGCACGATCACGATCGACGGCGTGTCGATGCGCGACAAGGCGGACGCGGCGGCGCGGCAGAAGCTGCGCAGGCGCATCCAGATGATCTTCCAGGACCCCTATGCGAGCCTCAATCCGCGCTGGCGCGTGGAGCGGATCGTCGCCGAGCCGATCCGCGCCTTCGGGCTGATCACGACGCCGGACGCGATCCGGGCGCGGGTGGGGGAGTTGCTGACGCTGGTGGGCCTGCATCCCGACGACGGGCGCAAGTTCCCGCACGAATTCTCCGGCGGCCAGCGCCAGCGCATCGCCATCGCCCGGGCGCTCGCCTCCAATGCCGAGTTCCTGGTGTGCGACGAGCCGACATCGGCGCTCGACGTGTCCGTGCAGGCGCAGATCCTGAACCTGATGAAGGAACTGCAGGAGAGCTTCGGCCTCACCTACCTGTTCATCAGCCACAATCTGGCGGTCGTGCGCTACATGGCGACGCGGATCGGCGTCATGTATCTGGGGCGGCTCGTCGAGATCGCCCCGGCGCGCGAACTCTTCGCCCGGCCGCGCCATCCCTATACGCGCATGCTGTTGGACGCGGTGCCGGACCTGCACATGAGCGGGCGCACGCGCACGCCGGTCGGCGGCGAGATCCCCAATCCGATCAATCCCCCGCCGGGCTGCACCTTCCACCCGCGCTGCCCGCTGGCGAACGAACGCTGCCGCCGCGAGGCGCCCGCCTTCATCGACGGGGTGGCGTGCCACGCGGTGGAGGAAGGCCGCGTCGCCGCCTGAGGCGACGTTTGGCGAATGCGGACTGTTTTCGTCGGCGCGATGAGCCCGAAAGCCGATCAGCCTGACGCCTGGCCTTTCCTGGATCCCCTTCCCCTTCGCGCCTTCGGCGCTCCGGCCGGGGATGACGAGGGAGGCTGGCGAAGATTTTTTGCCGTCAGCCCTGCTTGGCCGGCGCGGCGATGCCGGGAGCGTCGGTCACGCCCGCCAGCACCTCGGCGACGTGGCGGACCTCGATAGCCTTGCCCTGGCGGGTCAGCTTGCCGGCCATGTTCATGAGGCAGCCGAGATCGCCCGCCAGCAGCACGTCCGGCTGCACGGCCGCGATATTGGCCGCCTTCTGCGTGACGATGGCGTCGGAGAGTTCGCCGTACTTGACGGCGAAGGTGCCGCCGAAGCCGCAGCACACGTCGGGATCGGCCATCTCCACGAGGTCCAGTCCCTCGACCGTCGCCAGGAGCTGGCGCGGCTGGCCCTTGATGCCGAGTTCGCGCAGGCCCGAGCAGCTGTCGTGATAGGTGACCTTGCGCGGGAAGGAGGCGGCGACGCGCTCCACCTTCATCACGTCCACCAGGAAGCTGACGAGCTCGTGGACCTTGGCGGAGAAGGCATTCGCGCGGCCCGCCATGTTGGGATCGCCGGCGAACAGCTCCGGATAGTGCCTCGCGACCATGCCCCCGCAGGAGCCGGACGGGACCACGACGTAATCGTAGGGCTCGAAGGCCGCGATCACCTGTTCGGCGAGGGCCCGCGCGGTCGCCCGGTCGCCGGAGTTGAAGGCCGGCTGCCCGCAGCAGGTCTGGGACGGAACGTCCACCTGGCATCCGGCATCCTCGAGCAGCTTCACCGCCGCGAAGCCGACCGAGGGGCGCATGAGATCGACCAGGCAGGTGGCGAGCAGCGCGACGCGGGGCCGCTTCTCGGCAGGGTGTGCGGACAAGGAACGTCTCCACGAAACTGCCGGACGATTGCCGATGGGCGTCATGCTGGCAAGCCCGCTCATGCCTAGCGGCAACCGCAGAATCTCGTTAGACCTTCGTCGTATTGATGCCGGCGGCATGCGGCTTGCCGCTCCAGGAGACAGCACTCGTGCATCTGCACCCGGAACGCGGCCAGGTCCTCGGCGAGGTCCATGCCCGCCCCTTCGTGCCCCTGAAGACGCCGGCCCGCCTCATCCATTTCGCGTTCATGACGGAGGCGGCCCATGCCGCGGCCGAGCATGCCCGTCTGTCGGCCTTCTGCCGCGCGCGCGGCAAGCCGGAGCCACAGCCCGGCGCCCGCTACCACCGGGTGGTACTGACCGATGCGAGCCTGCGCTGGGAGCAGCACAGCGAGTTCACCACCTATACCTGGGAGATCGCCGGGGGCGACGCCGGGCCGTTCCAGCGCCCGGCGGCCACGCTGACGGGACCGATGCGGGCGATGGAGCAGCCCGGACCGCTCCTTGTGGCCGCCGATCTCCATCTCCTGCCCGGCGACAGGGCTCCCCCGGACCTGGAAACCCTGTTCGATCCGTCGTCCCTGGCCGCCTCGAGCGTCGACAAGGATGCGGCCATCGCCGCGACGGACTTCCAGCCGTGCAGCGACGGTTTCGTGCGGATCCTGGTTCTCGACAGGGGGCTGACGCCGCCCCGCGCCGGAGCGCTCTGCCAGCGGCTCCTGGAAGTGGAGACCTACCGCACGCTGGCGCTCCTCGGCCTGCCGGAGGCGCAGCGCATCGCGCCGTCCGTGCGCGCGATCGAGGAGGCGCTGAACCGGATCGCGGGGGCGATGACCGCGACCGAGGGACTGGCCGCCGACAACGACCTTCTGGACGAGCTCACCGCGCTTGCCGCCTCGCTGGAGGCGGATGCGGCGGTGTCCGGATACCGGTTCGGCGCCAGCCGCGCCTATGACGGCATCGTCTCCCAGCGGCTGGTCGCCATCGGCGAGACCGTGCACGAGGGCCGCTCGACCATCGCCGCCTTCCTGAACCGGCGGATGGCGCCGGCGATGCGCACCTGCGCCATGCTGGAGGAACGGCAGGCGAACCTCTCGCGCAAGCTGACGCGCGCCGCCAACCTCCTGCGCACCCGCGTCGACGTCGCCATCGAGAAGCAGAACCGCGACCTTCTGGCGGCGATGAACGAGCGCACGCGCCTGCAACTGCGCCTGCAGCAGACGGTGGAGGGGCTCTCCATCGCGGCCGTGTCCTATTACGTCGTCGGGCTGATCGGATATCTCCTGAAGGGCGCCAAGGATGCCGGGGCGCCGATCGAGCCGGGCCTGGCGACGGCGCTCTCGGTTCCGCTGGCGGTGCTGGCGGTCGCGGCCGTCGTACTGCGCATCCGGCGGCGGCACGCCGAGGGCGGCTGAGGTCCCGATCGGGTTGCGGCATCCGCGCGCGGCGGACCAGCCTATCCGCCTATGGCCCGGCAGGCCCGCTTGGGCCTAATCTGTCGCCGCAACGGCCTCGTTTCGAGAAGGCCGGCCGGAGGCCTGACCATGTCGACCATCGCCTTCCCCACGCCGGATCCCGGGATCCTCGCGCGGCGCGACGGGATCGTCGCCGGCCTGCGGGCCATCCTGCCGCGGGACGCCGTGATCGACAGCGAGGACGAGCGCCGCGCCTTCGAGACCGACGCGCTGACCGCGTACCGCCGGATGCCGCTTGCGGTCGTGCTGCCCTCCACCACGGCGGAGGTCTCGGCCGTGCTCGCCTTCCTCAACCGCGAGGGCGTGCGGATCGTGCCGCGCGGCGCCGGGACGTCCCTGGCGGGCGGGGCGATCCCGCAAGAGGACGCGGTCGTCGTCGGCCTGTCCAAGATGAACCGCATCCTGGACGTGAACCTCTCCGACCGCACGATGCGCGTGGAGGCGGGCGTCACCAACCTCGCAATCACCGCCGCGGTCGCGCATGAAGGCTTCTTCTACGCGCCCGACCCATCCTCGCAGCTCGCCTGCACCATTGCCGGCAACATCGCGATGAATTCCGGCGGCGCCCATTGCCTGAAATACGGGGTGACGACCAACAATATCCTGGGTGTCACGCTGGTCCTGCTCGACGGCACGGTCGTGGAGATCGGCGGGGATGCGCTGGACGCGCCCGGCTACGATCTCCTCGGCCTGATCTGCGGCTCGGAAGGCCAGCTCGGCATCGTCACGGAAGCGACCGTCCGCATCCTGCGGCAGGCGGAGGGCGCGCGGCCGGTCCTGTTCGGATTTTCCACGAGCGAGGAGGCGGGCGCGGCGGTCGCCGCCATCATCGGGGCGGGCATCGTCCCGGTGGCGATGGAGTTCATGGACAAGCCGGCCATCGAAATCTGCGAGGCTTTCGCCAAGGCGGGCTACCCGCTCGACGTGGAGGCGCTGCTGATCATCGAGGTCGAGGGCTCGGACGCGGAGATGGACGCCGCGCTCGCCCGGATCGTCGAGATCGCCCGTCGCCACGGCGTGAAGACGGTGAAGGAATCGAAATCGGCCATGGAGACCGCCGCCATCTGGAAGGGGCGCAAGTCGGCCTTCGGCGCCACGGGTCGCATCGCCGACTATATCTGCATGGACGGCACGATCCCCACCGGGCAGCTCCCGCTCGTGCTGCGCCGGATCGACGAGATCGTGAAGGGGCACGGGCTGCGCGTCGCCAACGTCTTCCATGCCGGCGATGGCAACCTGCACCCGCTCATCCTCTACAATTGCAACGATCCCAACGAGGCGGCGCGCGCCGAGGAGGCGGGCAACGACATCCTGAAACTGTGCGTGGAGGTCGGCGGCTGCCTCACCGGCGAGCACGGCGTCGGCATCGAGAAGCGCGACCTGATGCGCCACCAGTTCAACGAGGACGACCTTGCCCAGCAGATGCGGGTGCGGGCCGTGTTCGACCCGGCCTGGCTGATGAACCCGGCCAAGGTCTTCCCCCTCGACGGGCGGGTGGCGGCGTGAGCGCGGCCCCCGGCGCCCTTGCGCGGACTACGAGGCGCGGATGACGATCCTTCACCAGCCCGGGACCGAAGCCGAGGCCGCGACCATCGTCGCCGACGCCGCCGCGGCGCGCCGGCCGCTCCTCGTCCAGGGCAACGGCACCAAGGCGGCGCTGGGCCGTCCGGTCCAGGCCGAGGCCATATTGTCGGCGCGCCGGCTGGACGGCATCACGCTGTACGAGCCGTCCGAAATGGTGATCGCCGCCAGGGCCGGGACGCCGCTTGCCGCGATCGAGGCGGCGCTCGCGGCCCATGGCCAGATGCTGCCCTTCGAGCCGATGGACTACCGCCCCCTGCTGGGCTCGCAGGGCGAGCCGACCATCGGCGCCGTCGCCGCCTGCAACCTGTCAGGTCCGCGCCGGATCATGGCGGGCGCGGCGCGGGACAGCCTGATCGGCGTGCGCTTCGTCAACGGACGCGGCGAGGCGGTGAAGTCCGGCGGGCGGGTGATGAAGAACGTCACGGGGCTCGACCTCGTGAAGCTGATGGCGGGCTCGTTCGGCACGCTCGGCTTCCTGACGGAGGTGACGTTCAAGGTCCTGCCCCGGCCTGAGACCGAGGCGACGCTCGTCCTGCTGGGACTGGCGGAGCGGGAGGCGGTGGCGGCCATGTCCGCCGCGCTCGGCTCGCCCTTCGAGGTCTCGGGCGCCGCCCACCTGCCGGAGGGACCGGAAGGGCCCGCGCGCACCTTCATCCGGATCGAGAATTTCGCGGCGTCGGTGGACTACCGGATCGGCGAGCTGAGGACGATCGCCGGCGCGGCCCGGACGGAGACGCTGGAGCGGGAGGCCTCCGCCGGGCTCTGGTCCTCCATCCGCGACGCCCGGCCGCTCGCCGCCCCCACCGAGCGGGCGATCTGGCGCATCGCGGTCGCCCCTTCCCGGGCCGCGGACCTCGTCGCGGGATTGCGGCGGCGCTTGGCGCTGGAGGCGCTCTACGACCTCGGCGGAAGCCTCGTCTGGCTGGCGGTGCCGCCGGAGGACGATGCGGGCGCGGCCGCGATCCGCGCCGCCGTGCGCAGCGCGCGGGGCCATGCGATGCTGGTGCGCGCACCCGAGCCCGTGCGCGCGGCCATCGACGTGTTCGATCCCCAGAGCCCGGCCGTCCAGGCGATCCAGGCGCGGATCAAGGCGGCCCACGATCCGGCGGGAATCCTCTCGCCGGGGCGGATGTATGCGGGGATGTGAGGACCGATGCAGACCAATTTCGCGCCCGAGGCCCTCGCCGATCCCGCCATCGCGACCTCCGAGACGATCCTGCGGTCCTGCGTGCATTGCGGGTTCTGCACGGCGACCTGCCCGACCTACCTGACGCTCGGCGACGAGCTCGACAGTCCGCGCGGGCGCATCTACCTCATCAAGGACATGCTGGAGGGCGGAAAGCCCGCCTCCCCCGAGGTGGTCAAGCATATCGACCGCTGCCTCTCGTGCCTGGCATGCATGACGACCTGCCCGTCCGGCGTCCACTACATGCACCTCGTCGACCACGCGCGGGCCTATATCGAGGCGACCTACCGGCGGCCTTGGCACGACCGGCTGATGCGCGCGGTGCTGGCGGCGATCCTGCCCTATCCCGGGCGTTTCCGCCTGGCGCTGGGGGCGGCCCGGCTCGGGCGCCCCTTCGCGGCGCTGGCGGGCGCGGTGCCGCTCCTCGGCCCGCGGCTGAAGGCGATGCTGGAACTGGCGCCCGCCGCGCTTCCCCCATCTCCGCGCCAGACGCTGCGCCGCTTCCCCGCGGACGGGCCGCGCCGGGGTCGCGTCGCCCTGCTTTCCGGATGCGCCCAGCAGGTGCTCGACCCCGGGATCAACGCCGCCACGATCCGCGTCCTCAACCGCCACGGGGTCGAGGTGGTGGTGCCCGAGGGCGAAGGCTGCTGCGGCGCGCTGGTCCACCATATGGGCCGGGAGGGCGAGAGCCACGGGCAGGCGGCGCGCAACATCGCGGCGTGGACCCGCGAGATCGAGGGCGATGGGCTCGATGCCATCATCGTGACCACGTCCGGCTGCGGCACCACGGTGAAGGATTACGGCTTCATGTTCCGGGAGGATCCGCGCTGGGCGGACCGCGCGGCGCGGGTAGCGGGGCTGGCCAGGGACGTCACCGAATATCTCGCGACGCTGGAGCTGCTCCCCGCCCTGCGGCCGGGCTTTTCCGTCACCTACCATTCGGCCTGCTCGATGCAGCATGGACAGAAGATCACCGACGGGCCCAAGAAGCTGCTGAAATCGCTTGGCTTTGCGGTCAAGGACGTGCCGGAGGGACACATCTGCTGCGGCTCGGCGGGCGTCTACAACATCATGCAGCCGGAGATCGCCGGCGCCCTGCGCGAGCGCAAGGTCGGCAATATCGAGAAGACCCGGCCCGAGGTGATCGCGGCCGGCAATATCGGATGTATGACGCAGATCGGCAAAGGCTTCGCCGATCGCGGCCGCGCGGTGCCGATCGTCCACACGGTGGAACTGATCGACTGGGCGACGGGCGGGCCGCTGCCGGCGGCTTTGGCGGGCGCGGACGTGATGCTTCAAGCCCCGCAGGCGGCAGGCGCGACCTGAGGGTGTGCGACGCCGGACGCTTTGCCGAAGCGGCCCGAACTGCGCTAGAGCATGGATTCTGACGGACCCTTCCTGTCCCGCCCGGTGCCCTGCATGCTCCAGCTCAGCCTGATCGTCGCGGCCTATTCCCTGGCCGCCCTCGCCGGCCTCGCGGCGGGGGGGAGTTTCGCGCCCTATTACCTGCCCATCTCCGGCCTGTTCCTCGCCGCGGTGCTCTGGCAGGCGCGCACGATCTCGAAGTTCCTGCGGATCTTCGTGGCCATGTACGCGCTGGGCTTCCTCCTGCTCGCCAGCGGCACGATCGGCTCCGGCCTCGGCATCCTGCCCCAGACCATCACCGCCCTCCTGCCGCCGCCCTTCATGGCGAGCGCGTCGGCGGTCTTCGCGCTCATCGTCCTCCTCATCTCGCGGCTGAAGGTCATCCGTACGATCACGGCGCTGGCCGATCCGTTCTTCGAATCGAAGGAGCCCGCGACGCTGCGGATCTGGCGGTTCGGCCATATCCGCGGCGGCGAGGGCCGCATCGGGGCGATGCTGCTGGGGCTCATCATCGCCATCAACTTCTTCCAGGTGGCGATGCAGATCCGCCTGAACCTCTGGTACCGCGACCTGTTCAACGCCTTCGAGCAGAAGGACGTGTCGGCCTTCTGGGTCCAGCTCCTCTGGATCTTCGTGCCGCTGGCGACGGTCTGGATCACCGTCGCGATCTTCGAGGTGCTGGTCTACGACGTGGCGCGCATGCGCTGGCGCTCGTGGATGACCGAGCGCTACGTGGCGCGGTGGATGTCCAACGGCACCCATTACCGCATGCAGACGCTGGGCCTGGATGCCGACAACCCCGACCAGCGCATCCAGACCGACATCAACGTCTTCCTGACCCGCACCATCGATCTGTCGACGCAGCTCCTGTCGCAGGCCGCGACGCTCGTGTCGTTCACGGTCGTGCTGTGGATGCTGTCGAAGGACTTCACCCTGCCGGGCACGTCCATCGCCGTGCCGGGTTTCCTGGTCTGGCTCGCCATCGGCTACGCGGTGATCGGCACCTGGCTCACCCACGTCATCGGCAAGCCGCTCATCGGCCTCGACTTCCGGCAGGAGAAGGTGGAAGCCGACTTCCGCTTCTCGCTGGCGCGCCTGCGCGAATATGGCGAGCAGGTCGCCCTGATGCGCGGCGGCGAGGCCGAGCGGGAGCGGCTCGGCGGCTCCTTCGGCGCGGTGGTGACCAACTATTACCAGATCCTGCGCCGGCGCATGAAGATCATCGGCTTCACGGCCTCCTACAGCCAGGCGAGCGTGATCTTCCCGTATCTCGTCGCCGGTCCCTACTATTTCATCGGGCAGCTCACGCTCGGGCAGCTTCAGCAGACGGTCAGCGCCTATAGCCGCGTGGACACGGCGATGTCGTTCTTCGTGAACGCCTATACCACGCTGGCGGCCTACAAGGCGGTGGTGGACCGCCTGACGACCTTCAACATCGCGATGGCCGGGGCCGAGACCTCGCGCGGCCACCAGTCCAGCGTCTCGCTGGGCCGCCATGGCTCGCGCGACCTCGCGGTCCGCGACCTGACGCTGGGGCTGCCCGACGGCCGGCCGCTCCTGGGCATTCCCTCCATGCTGCTGAAGCGCGGGGAGAGCGCGCTGATCACCGGGCCTTCGGGCTCGGGCAAGTCGACGCTGCTGCGCGCGATCGGGGGCATCTGGCCCTATGGCCGGGGCGACGTCCTGGTCCCGGAAGGCGACAGCGTGCTGGTCCTGCCCCAGCGCCCCTATGTGCCGATGGGCACGCTGCGCACGGCAGTGGCCTATCCGGGCCTGTCGGACGCCTATGCCGACGCCGACATCCGGGCGGCGCTGGAAGCCGCGCGCCTGCCCCATCTGGCGGACCGGCTCGACGAGGAGAATGCCTGGGCCCGCACGCTCTCGCTCGGCGAGCAGCAGCGGCTGGCCGTGGCGCGCGCAATCCTGGCCAAGCCGGACTGGCTCTTCCTGGACGAGGCGACGGCGGCCCTGGACGAGCCGACCGAGGAGGCGATCTACGCGGTGCTGAAGCGCGAGCTGCCGGACGCCACGATCGTGTCCATCGGCCATCGCTCCACGCTTCTGGCGATGCACGACCGGCGCATCGAGATGCGCGCCGACGGTCAGACCTTCACGCTGGGCGAGACGGCGCCCGCCTGAGCGGCGCGGCGTCTGCCGGCCTTAAAAATCAGGTATCAAAGCGTCCGCTCGAAGCGCAGCGTCGCGCCGCGCTCGGTCTTCAGGATGAGGGCGCCCTGGTCGAAGCCCCAGCTGTCGGTCGCCCGCAGCGCCGTGAGGAACACCTTCTCGGCGTCCATGACCGCCTTGTCGCAGGCGCGCTTGGTGAGGGCGATGGGGCCGACGGCGATCTTCTGATCGCGCAGGGGATAGGCAGTGGCGGAATAGGTGTTGCAGCCGCCGAAGCCGCGCATGCGGAAATTGGCGTCCAGGATGAACGAGGGCCGCGCGGCGCCTTCCACGGCACGCCCGTTGATGGCCGTGGCGGTCCAGGTGACGTTCTGCGGGAACCGCTCCTCGCGCTTGGGCAGGCCGTCCGGCCCCGTCTGCGGGGGCTGGGCCTGCGGCTGCTGGCCGGGACGGCGATTGCCGCCCTGACCCTGCGCCAGGGCCGTGCCGGCGCAGGCGACGGCCAGAAGGGTAGCGAGAACGACGCGCGAGTTCATGGACAAAAGCTCCGGATTTCCGGGACCATAGAAGCGGGAGCCCGTCTCCGCAACAGCGGGGCGGGCCTGCCGCTTCAGGCGAGAGGGCCGATGCGGGCGGCGAGCCGCTCGGCGAGGGGATTGTCCCGGCGGAAGATGGCTTCGGCGGCGTGGACGACGACGTCCTCCGCGCCTGCCGCCTGGAGCGCCTCCACCAGGTCGTAGACCCGGGACTTGGCGCAGATGAAGCCGGCCGTCTCGGCCAGCCCGCCGAGCCGCGCCCCGCAGCCTGCGGCGAGCGCCGACAGGGCCGCGTGATCGGCGCCGGGCACGCGGGCGCGAACGGTGCGGCTGACCCGCGCCTCCTCCTCGGCCGCGATCCGGGCCAGCACGGCGCGGGCCGCGCGACGGGCGCGCGGGGTCCAGTCGGCGGAGACGGAGGCGACGAACTGCGCCTCCGACTTCAGGATCACGCCGTCGTCGAGGACCTTGAGCCCGTTGGCGACGAGCGTCGCGCCGGTGGTCGTGATGTCCACGATCGCCTCGGCGGTGCCGGCGGCGGGCGTGCCCTCGGTGGCGCCGAGGCTTTCCACGATGCGGTAGTCCACGATGCCGTGGCGCGCGAAGAAGCTGCGGGTGAGGTTCACGTATTTGGTGGCGATGCGCATGCGCTTGCCGCGGCGGGCGCGCATGTCGGCGGCCACGTCGTCGAGGTCGGCGAGGGTGCGAACGTCGATCCAGGCCTTGGGGACCGCGACGACGACATCCGCGTGGCCGAAGCCCAGCGGCGTCAGGAGCTCGACCCGGCGCTCGGCGTCGGCGACGTATTCGCGGATCAGGTCCTCGCCGGTGACGCCCAGATGCGCGCCGCCCTCGGCGAGCTGGGTCACGATCTCGGAGGCGGAGACGAACAGCACCTCGACATCCGGCACGCCGGCGAAGGCGCCGCGATAGCCGCGCGCGCCCCCGTCCTGCACGATCCGCAGGCCGGCGCGCGCGAAGAAGGCGGACGCGTTCTCCTGCAGCCGCCCCTTGGAGGGGATGGCAACGACCAGCGGGCCCGCGCCCGTCACGTCCGGGCTCATGCCGGGCCTCCTGCGAACCGGTCCAGCCAGAGGGAGAATCCGACGGCGGGAATCGGCTGCGCCGCGCCGAGCCGCGACAGCAGCGCGTCGTAGCGGCCGCCGCCGCCGAGCGGCCTGCCGTCGTCCCGGGCGGGATCGAGGATCTCGAAGACGAAGCCGGTGTAATAGTCGAGATTGCGGGCAAACGCCGTGGCGAAGGCGAGCCCGCCCTCGTCGATGCCCCGCGAGCGCAGCGCGCCGATGCGCGCCTCGAAGGCGTCGAGGGCCGGGCCGACCGGCAGGTTGGTGTCGCGGGCCAGGGCGCGCAGGGCCGCGGCGGCCGCAGACGGTGTGCCCTCGATCTCCAGGTACCGGCCGAGGATGGCGGCGGCGTCGGTGGCGATGCCGGTTTCCCGGCGGCCGGCCCGATCGAGGAAGCGCTGGGCGATCTCGGAGGCGGTGCGTCCGCCGACCTGCGCGATGCCGGCGATGGACAGGACGTCCTCGACGATGGCCTTCGCCGCCTTGGCGTCGAGCCCGGACAGGGCGTTGAGCAGGCCGGCATAGTCGGCGCTCTCGGCGGCATCGCCGGAGCCTGCCGTGAGGCCGGCGACGGCGCGGGCGCCCTCGCCCTTCACCAGCGCGCGCAGGAGGCGACGGCGGGCGGGCATGGGCACGTCGAGCGCGTCGAGCACCGCTTGCGTCAGGCCAAGGTCGCCGACGCGCACGGACGGGCGCGTCAGGCCGAGGGAGGCGGAGGTGGAGAGCGCCAGCGCCAGCACGTCCGCCTCGGCCTCGGCGCGGTCGGCCCTGCCGAAGCTCTCGACCCCGGCCTGCGGGAATTCGCCCGCCTCGGCGCCGCGATGGCGGAAGACGGGGCCGGCATAGGCGAAGGCCGCCTGCCGGCCCGCCTCGGGGCCTGCGAGATAGTCGCGGCTGACGGGGATCGTGTATTCCGGCCGCAGGCAGAGCTCGCGCCCCTGGGCGTCCTGCGTCACGAACAGGCGCCGGCGGATGTCCTCGCCGGACAGTTCGAGGAACACCTCGACCGGCTGGAGCACGGCGGGCTCGACGCGCGCATAGCCGGCGCGCACGAGTTCCGCGGCGACGAGGCCGGACTGGTCGGTTTGTAGCGTGGCCACCTGGGATCGACCCCTCTTGACGGTCGGCACGCCTCTTAGCGCGAATTCCGCCGGGGCGCGATGGGGCTTGTGCGGGAAATGGCCCTGCCCTCAGGCGTGGGCGAAAATGTCCGTCTCGGGCCAGCCCATCAGATCGAGCTGGGCGCGGACCGGCAGGAAGGCGAAGCACGCGGCGGCCAGCTCCGTGCGGTGCTCGCGGGCGAGCATGCCGTCCAGCTTCTGCTTCATGGCGTGCAGATGCAGCACGTCGGAGGCGGCGTAGACGAGCTGGGCGTCGCTGAGCGTCTCGGCGGCCCAGTCGGACGATTGCTGCTGCTTGGACAGCTCCACGCCGAGCAGTTCGCGCGCGAGGTCCTTCAGGCCGTGGCGGTCGGTATAGGTCCGCGACAGCTTGGAGGCGATCTTGGTGCAATAGACCGGGCCGGGCATGACGCCGAAGGCGTGGCTGAGCACGGCGAGGTCGAACCTTGCGAAATGGAAGATCTTGAGCACGGCCGGATCGGACAGGACGGCGATCAGCTTGTCCGGCCGGGGCGCGTCGCGCAGGATCTGCACCACGTCGGCCGTGCCGTCGCCGCGGGAGATCTGCACCACGCAGAGCCGGTCCCGGAGCGGGTTGAGGCCGAGGGTCTCGGTGTCGATCGCGATCGCGCCGCCGGGGGCGAAGTCATGGGGAAGATCGCCGCGATGCAGTCGGATCGTCATGGGGTCGGGCTCACGGCGTCACGGTCGGGAAGGGCCTCGGCGCCGAAGGCGGGCGCGGACGCCGCCGACCGGGTCGGCGCTCGATCGCTCACGAGCGAGAGGGTGATTGGTGCCCAGGAGAGGACTCGAACCTCCACCTCTTGCGAGACTGGTACCTGAAACCAGCGCGTCTACCAATTCCGCCACCAGGGCACGGGGCTGCTCTTAAGGGCCTGAGCCGGGCTCGTCAATCGCCTTTCACGGTTGGCGCGGGGATGGCGGCCGGGGCCGCGCTCCCCTGCCGTCAGTCCCGCCCCAGGCGGCGGCCGGTCTCGCGGTCGAAGACATGGACCTTGGCCGGATCTATGGCGAGGGACAGCGTCTTCAGCTCATGGGACACGTCGCCCGTCGGGGCCTGGACCACCATTTCCACGTCGCCGAGGCGCCCGTGGAAGAGCTGGTGGGCGCCGAGTTCCTCGACGAAATCCACGGGCAGCGCGATGCCGTCCGCGGCCCCGTGCTCCAGGTCCTCCGGGCGCAGGCCGACATCGACCGCGGTGCCGGGGGCGATCCCGGGGGCGAGGTCGGTCGCGGGGATCGAGCGGCCGGCGACCGCGATGCGCCCGCCTGCCTCCACCGTGCCCGGCACGATGTTCATGGGCGGGGAGCCGATGAACGTGGCGACGAACCGGGAGGCGGGGCGGCGATACACCTCGTTGGGGACGCCGACCTGCTCGACGAGGCCGCCGTTCATCACGACGAGCTTGTCGGAGAGCGTCATGGCCTCGACCTGGTCGTGGGTGACGTAGACCGAGGTGACGCCGAGCGCCCGCTGGAGCTTCTTGATCTCCACGCGCATCTGCACGCGCAGCTTGGCGTCGAGGTTCGACAGCGGCTCGTCGAAGAGGAAGACCTGGGGCTTTCTCACGATGGCGCGGCCCATGGCGACGCGCTGGCGCTGGCCGCCCGAGAGCTGGCGCGGCTTCCTCTGCAGGAAAGGCTCGATGGCGAGGATCCGGGCGGCTTCCGCCACGCGCCGGTCGATCTCGTCCTTGGGCGTCTTCCGGTTGCGCAGGCCGTAGGCCATGTTGTCGTACACGCTCATATGCGGATAGAGCGCGTAGTTCTGGAACACCATGGCGATGTCGCGGTCGGCGGGCTCGATCTCGTTGACCACCCGGTCGCCGATCCGGATCTCGCCGGAGGTGATCGTCTCCAGGCCAGCGATCATGCGCAGCAGCGTGGACTTGCCGCAGCCGGACGGGCCGACGAGCACGCAGAAGCCGCCGTCCGGCACGGCGATGTCGACGCCCTTCACCGCTTCGACATTGCCCGCATAGACCTTGCGGACGTTGGTGAGAGTCACTTCAGCCATCAGTGTTCCCTTGGGCGATCGGCATGGGCGGTCGGCTTCCGGCGGGGATGCCCGTCCGGCGGCCTGCACCGTCGATTGCCGAGCCTCCCCCCTTTTTACTTCTCGGTTTCCACCAGGCCCTTCACGAAGAGCCGTTGCATGAGGATGACCACCGCGACCGGCGGCAGCATGGCGAGCACGGCCGTCGTCATGGCGATCTGCCATTCGGTCAGCGCGTCCTGCGTGGTGATCATCTTCTTGATGCCGATGACGATGGTGGACATGGAGTCCTTCGTCGTGATCAGCAGGGGCCAGAGATACTGGTTCCAGCCATAGATGAACTGGATCACGAACAGGGCCGCCATTGTCGTCACCGACAGCGGGACCAGCGTGTCCTTGAAGAACTTGAACGGCCCCGCGCCGTCGATCTTGGACGCCTCGAGCAGCTCGTCCGGGATCGTCATGAAGAACTGCCGGAAGAGGAGCGTGCCGGTGGCGGACGCGATCAGCGGCAGGATGAGGCCGGTATAGGTGTCGAGCAGGCCAAGGTCGGCGACGATCTTGTAGGTCGGATAGATGCGCACCTCGACCGGCAGCATCAGCGTGATGAAGATCACCCAGAACGCCGTCTTGCGGAACGGGAACGCGAAATAGACGACCGCGAAGGCCGACAGGATCGAGATGAAGATCTTGCCCGTCGCGATGCCCATGGCCATCACGAAGGAATTGATCATCATCGTGCCGACCGGCTCGCGCGTGGAGCGCGAGGCGCCCACGAAGATCGTGCGGTAATAGTTCTCCGCGGCCTGGTCGCCCGGCGTCAGCGGCATGTTGCCGTTGATGATCGTCGCGGCATCGAAGGTCGAGGCCAGCACGGCGAGATAGACCGGGAAGGCCACGACCAGCACGCCCACCGCCAGGACGAGGTAGGCCATGAAGGTGTTGAAGGGCCGGTTCTCGACCATCAGTACTGCACCCTGCGCTCGACGTAGCGGAACTGGATCGCGGTCAGCGCGATGACGATGACCATGAGGACGACGGACTGGGCGGCCGAGCCGCCGAGATCGCCGCCCAGGCGGCCGTCGGAATAGACCTTGTAGACCATTGTCGTCGTGCTGCCCGAGGGGCCGCCGCCGGTCACCGCGTCGATGATGCCGAAGGTCTCAAAGAACACGTAGACGATGGTGACGACGACCAGGAAGAACGTGGTCGGCGAGAGCAACGGGAAGGTCACGGTCCAGAAGCGCCGCAGGGGTCCCGCGCCGTCGATGGCGGCGGCCTCCAGCACGCTCTTGGGAATGGCCTGGAGGCCCGCGAGGAAGAACAGGAAATTGTAGGAGACCTGCTTCCACGTCGCCGACATGACGACCAGCGCCAGCGCGTCGCCGCCGTCCAGAAGCGGGTTCCAGTCGAAGCCCATGAAGCGCATCGGCGCCGCCAGCGTGCCGAGCGAGGGATGGAACATGAAGATCCACAACACGCCGGCCACCGCGGGGGCGACGGCATAGGGCCAGATGAGAAGCGTCTTGAAGCCCTGCGCACCGCGGATGTTCTTGTCCGCCTGGGTGGCGAGCAGCAGCGCGATCGACAGGGAGAAGAACGCCACGAGCGAGGAGAACACCGCGGTGTTGACCATCGCGTCGTAATATTCGCGCTGCTGGAACAGGACCTTGTAGTTCTCGAAGCCGACGAACTCGCTCGACAGGCCGAATGCGTCCTCCAGCAGGAAGGACTGCCAGACCGCCTGGGTCGCCGGCCAGTAGAAGAAGATCACCGTGATGGCGAGCTGCGGCAGCAGCAGCATGTAGGGCAGGGCCTTGCCCGAGAAGATCGCGCGCTTTTCCATGGTCCCGCCGGGGAAGGCAGCCTGTCCGGCGGCCGTCGCAGAAGAGGTCCCGGACGGCGCTGGCGCGCCGCCCGGGACGGGTTTACCTGACGGTCAGCCGGTCAGCGGCTGACGGTGCGCTCGAACTGGCGGAGCTGCTGGTTGCCGCGTTCCACCGCCGCGTCCAGGGCCGCCTTGGCCGACTTCTTGCCGGCCAGCGCGCTCTCGATCTCCTCCGCCCAGATGTCGCGGATCTGCACGAGGTTGCCGAGGCGCAGGCCGCGGGAATTCTCCGTCGGCGGCTTGTTGGTCAGCTGCTTCAGGGGCGTCTCGAGATACGGATTGTCCTTGTAGAAGCCGGAGGCCTTCACCTTGTCGTAGGCCGCCGTCGTGATCGGCAGGTAGCCTGAATCGGTGTGCAGCTTGGCCTGGCGGTCGGTGTCGGACAGGAAGGCGAAGAACTTGGCGACGCCCTTGTACTCGTCGGCCTTCTTGCCGCCCATGACCCAGAGCGAAGCGCCGCCGAGGGTCGAGTTCTGGGGCGCGCCCGGCACGTCCGGGTAATAGGGCATCTGCGCGTTGCCCCAGTCGAACTTCGCGTTGGCCTTCACGTTGCCGTAGAAGCCCGACGAGGTGATCATGATCGGGCACTCGCCCGAGGTGAACCGGCCCTCGCCCGTGTTGGTGCGGCCGGCATAATCGAACGCCTTGGTCTTCTGCAGCTCGATCAGGTTCTCCAGGTGCTTCACGTGCACCGGCGAGTTGATCTTGAGCTCGGTGTCGAAGCCGTCGATGCCGTTGCCCTTCGTGGACAGCGGGATGTTATGCCAGACCGAGAACTGCTCGATGTTCACCCAGGTGATCCAGGCGGTGGCCATGCCGCAATTGGGGTGGCCGCTGGCCTGCAGCTTCTTGGCGGCCTCGAAGGTCTCCGGCCACGTCTTGGGCGGGTTCTCCGGGTCCAGGCCCGCCTTCTTGAAGGCGTCCTTGTTGTACCACATCACCGTCGAGGACGAGTTGAAGGGGAACGACAGGAGCTCGCCCTTGGCGGTCGAGTAATAGCCCGAGACGGCCGGGAGATAGGCCTTCGGGTCGAAGGCTTCGCCCGCTTCCTTCATCATCTCGGCGACCGGCTTGATGGCGCCGCGGGCGCCCATCATCGTCGCGGTGCCGACCTCGAAGACCTGCAGGATGTGCGGGGCGTTGCCGGCGCGGAACGCGGCGATGCCGGCATTCATCGTGTCGGGATAGGAGCCCTTGTAGGTGGCAACGACCTTGTAGTCCTTCTGGCTGGCGTTGAAGTCGGCGGCCAGCTTGTTGACGACCTCGTTGTTGGCGCCCGTCATCGCGTGCCACCACTGGATCTCGGTCTGCGCCACCGCCGGCGCGGCGGCGAGCATCGCGGCCACGCCCGCCGAGGCCAGAATTCCGGTCCTGCTCATGAACGACATGGGTCTCCTCCCTGTAGAGCCACTGACTGGCCCGTTTTTGTGATGGTTGATGACATCAGCATGACATGCGCGGGATCGTCAAACAATCTTGCGGCAGGAACAACATGATTTTGTTGCAAGTCCAACATTGGGGCACTGGGTCGGCCCGCCCCGCGCTGCGGCGACGATGCGGCGGCGGGATGGCGGGCTTGCGGCAGCGCATCGGCGCGACTATCTCCCAGCCACGCCCGGCGGATCACCGGTCCGGCGCCTTTTTGATCCCGGATCGGGGGACTTTTCCGCATGGCTCGCGACGTCTCCGACACGACGCCGATCGGCTCCGTGGGCGAACTGGCCGGCTGGCTCGAGGCCGGCTGCAAGCCGGAATCCGCCTTCCGGCTCGGGACCGAGCACGAGAAATTCCCCTTCCGCCTGCGCGATCTGTCACCGGTGCCCTACGAGGGCGAGGCCGGGATCGGCCGACTGCTCCACGAGGTGCTGGAGCGGACCGGCTGGGAGGCGATCGTCGATGCCGGCAACCTCATCGGACTGTTCGATCCGGTGGGCGGCGGCGCCATCTCGCTGGAGCCGGGCGGCCAGTTCGAGCTGTCGGGCGCGCCGGTGGAGACCGTCCACCAGACGGCCGCCGAGATCGCCGACCACCTGCGCCTGGTGAACGAGGCGGCGGCCCCCATGGGCATCGGTTTCCTGGGCCTCGGCCACGCGCCCTCCTGGACGCGGGAGGCGGTGCCGGTCATGCCCAAGAGCCGCTACCGGATCATGGCGCGCTACATGCCGAAGGTCGGCACCCGGGGCCTCGACATGATGTTCCGCACCTGCACCGTGCAGGTGAACCTGGACTTCGCCTCCGAGGCGGACATGGTGGAGAAGCTGCGCGTCTCGCTGGCCCTGCAGCCGCTGACGACCGCCCTGTTCGCCGCCTCGCCCTTCGTCGACGGCGCGCCGACCGGGCTCCTGTCCAACCGCTCGGAGATCTGGCGGGACACGGACCGGGCGCGCTCAGGGATGCTGCCCTTCGTCTTCGAGTCCGGCATGGGTTTCGAGCGCTATGTCGAGTACGCGCTCGACGTGCCGATGTATTTCGTCAAGCGCGGCGACACCTATCACGACGTGACCGGCGCCTCGTTCCGGGACCTCCTCGCCGGCCGCCTCGCCGCGCTTCCCGGGGAGCGGGCGACGCTGTCGGACTGGGCGAACCACCTGTCGACCATCTTCCCGGAGGTGCGGCTCAAGCGGTACCTGGAGATGCGCGGCGCCGATGCCAGCACGCCGGAGATGATGACCGCCCTGCCCGCGCTCTTCGTCGGCCTGCTCTACGACCGGGGCGTGCTGGACGAGGCGTGGCAGCTCGCCAAGGGCTTCACCGCCGAGCAGCGCCAGCAGCTCCGTGACGACGTGCCCCGGCTGGGCCTGGACGCCCGTGCCGGCAAATGGCCGCTGTCGGAGATCGCGCGCGAAGTCCTGGCCCTTTCCCGCAAGGGGCTGGCCCGCCGGGCGCGGCAGGATGCGTCGGGCCTCGACGAGACCCGTTTCCTCGCGCCGCTGGAGGCCATCGCCCAGAGCGGCCGGACGCAGGCCCATCGCCTCCTGTCGCTCTACGACGGCGACTGGAAGCGCCGCGTCGATCCCGTCTTCGAGACCAACCGGCTCTAGCGGCCGGACACAGGCCGCCGCGGGCGGCGACGAGGCCCCGATGGTGACCCGAGCAAGGGCGATGCCCATCCGCGATCTCGTCCTGGCGGTCGCCGTCGTGGCGATCTGGGGCTTCAATTTCGTAGTCATCAAGGTGGGCGTCGCGGACGTGCCGCCCCTGCTGCTGACGGCGCTGCGCTTCCTGTTCGTTGCGCCGTTCGTCTTCCTGGTGCCGCCGCCGCGCACGCGCGCCCGCCACGTCGTCGCCTTCGGCCTGACGCTCGGCGTCGTGAAGTTCGGGCTGCTCTTCGTCGGGATCAAGGCGGGCATGCCCGCCGGCCTTTCGTCCCTCATCCTGCAGATCCAGGCCTTCTTCACCATCGGGCTGGCCTTCCTGGTTCTGGGCGAGCGGCCCGCGCCGCTTCAGATCGCTGGCGGCGTCGTGGCGCTCCTCGGCGTCGGGGTGATCGCCGCAGGGCAGCCCTCGGCTGCGCTGCTGCCGTTCCTGCTGGTCGTGGCGGCGGCCTTCTTCTGGGGCGTCGCCAATATCGTGGCCAAGCGCGCCGGCCCGGTGGACATGCTGAGTTTCATCGTCTGGGCGAGCCTGGTGCCGCCGCTGCCGCTCATCGCCCTGTCCCTCGCCTTCGAGGGGCCGCAGGCCATCGCCGCGGCGATCACCGCGCCGACGCTGACGGGCTTCGGCGCCGTCCTGTATCTGGCCTTTCCCAGCACCGTGTTCGGCTTTGCCGTGTGGAACCGCCTGATGGGGACCTACAAGGCGGCCACCATCGCGCCGTTTTCGCTGCTGGTGCCGGTCTTCGGCATCGCCGGAGGCGCGCTCGTGCTGGGCGAGCGCATCGGCCCGGCGGTCATCGCCGGGGCCGCGCTCATCGTCGCCGGGCTGGCCGGCACCGTCTTCGGCGCCCGCCGGCCGGGATAGGCCGCGCCCGTCAGTTCGCCGCGGCGACCACCGGCCCGCGCGGGCCGATCTCCCCGCGCGCCCAGGCCGCCTCGGTGGCGGCGAGCGCGCGCGCCACAGCCGCGACATCCCCGCCCTCGAGCACCTCGGGAAGCGGGTCGGCGCCCAGCGTGACATAGACGCGGCCGAAGGCGTTGCGCAGGTCGCCATAGGCGAGGTCCTTGCGCAGCGACGACTGGATCGCCGTGAGCTCCGCCTGCAGGGCCACCAGATCGCCGGTCGCGCCGGTGCTGGCGCGGTTCTGCACCTGCCTGAGGATCTGGCGGTCGAGCGCCTCGATCTGGGCCACGGTGCGATACTGGCGCGCGGCATCGGCGTAATTGGCACGCGCGACATGGACCTGGGCGAGCACGGCCATGCTGAGCGCCTGGCGACGGGCGATCGCCACGTCCTCGCCCGCCTCCGCGGCCGCAACGGCGGCGGGCCCCGAGAGGAGCTGCACCAGGTTCCACGTGACCTTCAGGCCGTAATCGGCCCAGTTGTTGTTGACCAGGAAGCTGTTGCTGTCGCCATGCGCGCCGCCGGAGAGCTGAAGGCCGGGCAGCAGGGAAAGCAGCGCCTTGCGCGCCTCGTTGCGGGAGATGCGGGCCTGGTAGTCCTCCTCCCGCAGCTCCGGCCGGTTGGCGAGCGCCAGCTCCTCCATGCGCGCCACGTCCGCGACGATGCGGGCGGGGGCGGGCTGGCTTCCCGCTCCGGCAAGCCGGATGGGCGTGCCGGGCGGCAGGTTGACGAGCGTGGCAAGCTCGGTGCGCGCCAGCGCCAGTTCCCGGCGCTGCGCCTCGAGCTGCCGGACCATGTCGAGAAGCGTGCGCCTGTAGCTGAGCGCCTCGACCGGATCGCCCACGCCGGACGCGCCGATCTGGGTGCTGTTCGCCTGCGCCTGCTCGATGCGGCGGGTCAGCCGATCGATGCGGCCGAGCAGCCGCTCGGCGGCGACGGCGCGCCAATAGGCGGAGCGCACGTCCTGGATGATGTTGTGCAGCACCTTGCGGCGGCGCTCGGCCGCGATCAGCGAGCGGTCGGCCTGCTGCTTGGCGCCGATCCAGCTCACGCCGAAATCGAGCACGTTCCAGACGACGTTGAGGTCCGCGACGCGCCGGTCGCGATCCTGCGACGTGGAGGGCTCCAGCGATTGCCGGCGGGTGATGATGCTCTCGCTGCTGGCGGCGCTGACATTGTCGCGGCCGACATAGCCGGCATCCGCGGCCATGCGGGGCAGCAGGTCGAACCGGGCTAGGTCGAGCTGCTGCTGGGCGAAGGCCTGCTCCATCGTGCGCAGGCGGGCTTCCAGATTGTACTTGATGGCCCGCGCCATGGCCTCGTGCAGCGTCATCGCGCCGGACAGGGGCTCCTGACCGGCGAACATGGCGACGCGGTCCGCGGCGATGCGCGAGCGCGTCTCGTCGGCGGAGAACGGCTCGGGCTGGATCGCGCAGGCCGACAGGACCAGGAGCGAGGCCCCGGGCACGGCGAGCTTCGCCGCGCGCAGGCGGCTCAGGCTGAAAGACACTCTTCTATCCCCCCAAAACATGTCGTGTCAGCGGTCGGGCATCGCGGCGAGCGCCGCGTCGAGGGCTGCGATGCGCGCCGCCCCCGCTGCACCGATTCCGGCAATCTGCGTGGACAAAGCGGGCGCGCCGGCATCGACCGCCTGCGGATCCACGGGCCTCAAGCCCTCGGGAACGCTAAGATCGAGCAGGTACCAGCGCCCGTTGACGTAGAGCAGCGGCCGCGACGGCTCATCCAAGGCGTCCGTCAGGCGCGGCAGGGCAAAACTCGAGACAGGCTCCGCGGTGAAGATCCGCGCCAGAAGCGAGGCCCTGTCGCCCCCGCCCAGGGCCAGTTCGGCGAGGACCTGCGCGTTGACGGCCGGTTCGCTGTACCCTTGCGAATAGGCGTCGATGCGGATCAGCGGCTCGCCGCCGGACAGCCTGAACTCGACATTGCCCGCATCGTCCGCCGGCTGGACGAGGAGGCGCACCACCGCGGCGGCGGTGGCGCCAGAGGGGTCGCGCGCGGTGACGATGACGGCGATCTGCGTGAGGACCGGGGCCGCGTCCGCGGGCACCGTGCCGGACAGGGTCCCCGTCGCCGGATCGATGACGAGCCAGGCTGGCAGCGGCGCGCCTCCCGCCAGCGTGGCGGAGAACACGAGCACGTCCCCGTCCACATCGGTGAAGGCGGCCCCGGCCGGGACCGATACGGGAAGTCCCGCGGTCGCCGGCACCGTGATCGAGCCCGATGCGGCAGGTGCGTCGTTGGCCGGCGCCAGGGTGACGACGATCGCCGCGGACGCGGCCTGCGCCCCGCCCGAGCCGGTATTGCCGTTGTCGCTGACCGACGCCGCCAGCGTGACTGTGCCGTTGGCGTTGGCGGCCGGGCCGTAGACGACGTTGCCGCCGGCCACGAAGGCGTTGATTGCCGCCGCCGTGCCGCTGATCGCAAGCGTGCCCGTGCCCGAGCCAGCCACGGTGACGCCGCCGCCCGCGGCCGCGGCAAGCGTCCCGGCCGGCGCCGTGAGGGTCAGCGTGAGCGCGCCGCCGCCGGAATCGATGTCGGCGACGGTGATCCCGGTGATCGCGACCGCGACGTCCTCGGTTCCGGCAATGGCGCCGGCAACGACGATGGTCGGCGCGTCGTTCACGGCCGTCACCGCGAGCGTGACCGTCTCCGTATCGGTCAGCGCGCCGCCCGAGCCGGTATTGCCGCCATCGTTCACCGCGGCCGTCAGGGTGACGTTCGCCGTCGCGTTCGCGGCCGTCGTGAACGCGACGTTCGATCCTGCGATGAACGCGTTGATGTTCGCGACCGTGCCTGTCAGCGTCAGGGCGCCGGGTGTCCCGCCGACCGTCACGCCGCCGCCGCTGGTCGCCGCGAGCGATCCCGAGCCGACCGACAGCGTCACCGTCACCGAGCCGGAGCCTGCATCGACATCGACGACGCTGATGCCGGTCAGCGCGCTCGCCACGTCCTCGGTCACCGTGATCGAACCCGGGACGGTGAGCACCGGCGCGTCATTGACGGCCGTCACCGCGAGGGTGACGGTTTCGGTGTCGGTCAGCGATCCGCCGGAGCCCGTGTTGCCGCCGTCGTTCACCGCAACGGTGAGCGTCACGTCAGAGGTCGCGTTGGCAGCCGTCGTGAACGCGACGTTAGACCCGGCGATGAACGTGTTGATGTTCGCGACCGTGCCCGTCAGCGTGAGCGTGCCGGTGCCCGAACCGGCTGCCGTCACGCCGCCGCCCGAGGTCGCCGCCAGCGCGCCCGAGCCGACCGACAGCGTCACCGTCACCGAGCCGGACCCGGCGTCGACGTCCGCGACGCTGATGCCGGTCAGCGCGCTCGCCACGTCCTCCGTGACCGCGATCGAGCCCGGCACGGTGAGGACCGGCGCGTCGTTCACAGCGGTGACCGATACGGTCACCAGGGCGGCCGCGCTGGTGGCCGATCCGGGGCCCGCGGCGCCGTCGCGAACGGTCACCTCGACGGTTCGCGCGCCGGCCGCAGGATTGTCGGCATTGCCGTTGACGTAGCCGACGGCGCCCAGGACGGCCGACACGCGCGCGGCATCCGCGTTGGCGTTCAGCGCGATCACCAGGTCGGCGCCGCCCGTGCCTCCGGACACGGTGCCGACGGCAACCCCGGAGACGAGGACCGTTCCCGCCGCCACCGTGACCGTGCCGCCCGGCACCACGACGAGGCTGTCTTCGCCGGCGACCGAGCCCGCCGTGAACCGGACCCGGACCTCGCCGCCGTCGAAAGTCGCCGAATCGATGTCGGTGAGGGAGACGTTCGCGCCGGCATCGAGCAGCGTTGCCGCCGCACCTTCGGCATAGGCCACGGTGTCGCCGTCGAGATTGGCGATCACCGGCGGGTTCGGCGTGACGCTGATCGTGAACCCGGCGCCCGCGCTGGTGGCGCCGTCACCGTCGGCGACGGTGAGCGTGAAGACGCGGGTGTCGATCCCGCTGGGGGCGGCGAAGAAGAGGTTCTGGATCACCGCCGCGATCCGCGCCGGCGTGGCGTTGGCGTTCAGGGCGATGACCAGCCCGTTGCCGCCCTGCCCGTCGGCCACGGCGTCCACGGTGCCGATGGCGACACCGCCGACGACGATGGTCTCGCCGGCGGCGATGGTCGCGTCGCCGCCCGCGGTCACGACCGTCCCGTCGAGGGAAAACGAGCCGTTCAGCGTGCCGGCATTGCGGACGATCGCCAGACTGCCGCCGTCGAAATCGGCCGAATCGATGTCTGCGATCGCCGCATCCTGGCCGAGATCGATGCGCACGGCCGCGCCGCCCGCCACGGTCGAGGCCGCATCGCCGGAGAGATTGCTCACCACCGGCGCGTCGTTCACGGCCGTCACCGCGAGGGTGACGGTTTCGGTGTCGATCAAGGCACCGCCGGAGCCCGTGTTGCCGCCGTCGTTCACCGCGACTGTCAGCGTGACGTTCGCGGTCGCGTTGGCGGCGGTGGTGAAGGCGACGTTCGAGCCGGCGATGAACGTGTTG
>JAIXYZ010000010.1 GCA_027489955.1 Hyphomicrobiales bacterium
GCCAACGTCAATATCGGCCCATCAGGCGCCGAGATCGGCGGCGCGTTCGGCGGCGAGAAGGAAACCGGCGGCGGGCGCGAGGCCGGCTCCGACGCCTGGAAGGCCTATATGCGCCGGGCCACCAACACGATCAATTACGGCAACACCCTGCCCCTGGCGCAGGGCGTGACCTTCGATATCGGCTGAGACGACGAAACACGAACACTGGCGGGAGACGAGGATGGCTCGGGTTGAAGGCGTCGAGATCAGGGGTCCGATGGGTCCCCGCTACGAGGAAATCCTGACCGGGGAGGCCCTCGCCTTCCTCGCCGACCTGCACCGCCGCTTCGATGCGACGCGCCATTCCCTGCTGGAGGCGCGCGCCCAGCGGCAGGCCCGGTTCGACCGGGGGGAACTGCCGGACTTCCTGCCCGAGACCGCGTCCATCCGCTCCGGCGACTGGAAGGTGGCGCCGATCCCGGCGGACCTGCAGGACCGCCGCGTCGAGATCACCGGCCCCGTCGACCGCAAGATGATCGTCAACGCGCTCAATTCCGGCGCGCGGATGTTCATGGCCGACTTCGAGGATGCGAGCTCGCCCACCTGGGCCAACATGATCGGCGGGCAGATCAACCTGAAGGACCGCTGGGCCGACAGGATCGACTTCACCGATCCGACATCCGGCAAGGCCTACAAGGTCAAGGAGAACCCGGCGACGCTCATCGTGCGGCCGCGCGGCTGGCACCTGCCGGAGAACCACCTGGTGGTGGACGGCAAGCCGATCTCCGGCGGGCTGTTCGATTTCGGCCTCTACGTCTTCCACAACGCGCGCGCCATCGTGCAGCGCGGCCTGACGCCGGCCTTCTACCTGCCCAAGCTGGAGAGCCACCGCGAGGCGCGCCTGTGGAACGAGGTGTTCGTGCGGGCGCAGGAGGCGCTCGGCATCGCCCGCGGCACGATGAAGGCGACGATCCTCATCGAGACGCTGCCGGCGGCCTTCGAGATGGAGGAGATCCTTTACGAGATGAAGGACCACATCGTCGGCCTCAATTGCGGCCGGTGGGACTACATCTTCTCGTTCATCAAGCGGCTGGGGAAGAACCACCGATTCCTCACGCCCGATCGCTCGGCCATGGTCATGGGCAAGGCGTTCCTCGGCGCGTATTCGCTTCTCGTCATCAAGACCTGCCACAAGCGCGGCGCCTTCGCGATGGGCGGCATGGCGGCGCAGATCCCCGTCAAGGGCGATCCGGCGGCGAACGAGGCCGCCTTCGCCCGGGTGCGCGCCGACAAGGAACGCGAGGCGGGCGACGGGCATGACGGCACCTGGGTGGCGCATCCCGACCTGGTGCCGGTGGCGATGGAGGTCTTCGACCGCCTGATGCCCAGCCACAACCAGGTGAACCGGCTGCGCGACGACGTCTCCGTCTCCCGCGAGCAGATGCTGGAAGTCCATCCGGGCCAGCGCACGGAAGCCGGTCTGAAGGAGAATATCCGCGTCGGCGTCCAGTATATCGAGGCGTGGCTGCGCGGGCGCGGGGCGGTGCCGCTCTACAACCTGATGGAGGATGCGGCGACCGCCGAGATCAGCCGCGCGCAGGTCTGGCAATGGCTGCACCACGGCGCCGATCTCGCGGACGGGCGGACGGTGACGCCGGACCTCTTCCGCCAGGCGATGGCCGACGAGATGGAAAGGGTGCGCGCGGCGATCGGCGCCGAGGCCTACGATGCCGGACGCTTCCCGGAGGCGATCCGGCTGTTCGAGGAGATGTCGCTCAGCGCCGACTTCGCCGAGTTCCTGACGCTTCCCGCCTACGGCCTGCTGGACGATTCAGCCTCGGCGGAATGAGCGGAAAGGTGCGGCGCCGCACGCCTGTGCTCTGCCACAGGGATGACATTTGTGCGTCGTACCCCCATGTCCCGTATCGTCAAGAATGCGCGGGGCATGCTGCCCCGACGCCATGGAGAGGGACATGAACGAGCAGGAACGCCAGATCATCGGCGGAATTTTCGAGCGCCTGAGGCAGGTCGAGGGACAGCCCCGCGACCCGGAGGCCGAGCGCTTCATCGCGGAGCGGATCGGGGCCCAGCCCTATGCGCCCTACGCCATGGCTCAGGCGATCTACGTCCAGGAGCAGGCGCTCACCAACCTGCAGCGCGAGGTCGAGGCCCTGCGGGCCGAGGCCGAGCAGCTGCGCAGCCAGCCGCGCGGCGGCGGTTTCCTGTCGAGCCTCTTCGGCGGCGACCCCCGCCCGCAGCCGGGCCAGCCGCAGGGAGCGGGCCAGGCGCAGCCGTCCTGGGCCGGCCAGCCGCAGGGGATGTCGCAGGGGATGCCGCAGGGCGGCCAGCCCGGTCCCTGGGGCGCGCAGCAGGCAGGCCCCTGGGGGCAGCAGCCCCAGCGGGCGGGCGGCGGGTTCCTCGCCACCGCGATGACCACGGCGGCGGGCGTCGCCGGTGGCATGCTGGTCGCGAACGCGCTGTCCAGCGCCTTCGGCGGCAAGTCCGGCAGCGAGGCGGCGGCCGGCGAGAGCGGTCAGGCGCAGGCGCAGGAGGCAAGCCACCAGCCCGAGCCGGAGCTGCAGGCGGACTTCCAGAACGCCGGCTATGACGAAGGCGGCTTCGACAGCGGATTCGACGGCGGCGGTGACTGGGCCTGAGGCCTTTCCGCTCACATACGATTTGCCAACGAGAACGGGGCCCGCGAGGGCCCCGTTTTTTCGCGCGCGGACGGTGGATGCCGCGGTCAGATGACCACGACGCGGGTGCCGACCTTTACGCGGTTGTAGAGATCGGTGACGTCGTCGTTGAGCATGCGGATGCAGCCGGACGAGACGTTCTGGCCGATCGTGTGCGGCTCGTTCGTGCCGTGGATGCGGTAGAGCGAGGAGCCGAGATAGAGCGCGCGGGCGCCGAGCGGGTTATCGGGACCGCCGGCCATGTGGCGCGGCAGGTCGGGGCGGCGGCGCAGCATCTGCGCCGGGGGCCGCCAGTCCGGCCATTCGCGCTTCATCGAGACGGTCTTCACGCCGGCCCACTCGAAACCGGGGCGGCCGACGCCGATGCCGTAGCGCAGGGCCCGGCCTCCCGGCAGGACGAGGAACAGGAAGCGGTTGGGCGTATCGACCACGATCGTGCCGGGGCCGTGGGGGCCGGAATAGGCGACCTCCTGCTTGCGGTAGCGCGGATCGACGCCGCGGGAGATCGGCCCGACGGGCTCCTCCTGCATCGGCAGCGCCGCCATGCGCTGGCGCGGCTGCGGCTCGGCCATGGGATCGTCGTATGCGTCTTCCGGCACGTAGCGGTCCAACGACCGGCCGTGACGGCGGGACGGGCCCGGCTCGTTGTAATAGGCGCCCCGGCGCGGCGTGGGATCGCGGCCGGTGATGAGCAGCTCGATGAAGCCGCCCCCATACTGGCCGCGCGCCTCGGGAGCGGCCTGCGGCTCCAGCCGCTCGATCTGCCGCAATTCGCGGGCGGTCGGCGCCGCGATGACCCGCGGTCGCGTGGAGCCAGTCACCTCGGCGGCGTCCAGGCCGATGCCGGGCGGGGCGTTGAAGTCCTGCGCGGCCACGGGCGGCGCGATGAGGAGCGCCGCGAGGGCGCAGGCGGACAAGAGGGACTGACGCATGGTCGTTCGTTCCAGCTCGGACGGGGCTTTCTGCCGATGCGGCATCTGAACCGGAACGGAGCGAGGAACTGGTGAACGAGAGCGGGCCTAAGCGTGAAGAAGACAGCGAGAATGCGATCAATCGCGCGGCGTGGTTAACCGCGCGCCACGATTCATGCTGAACGGGAGGTTGACGGGATCGGGCCGCAGGCCGGGCCAACGTGCTTAAAGCAATATCAACGAAATTGTCGAATGCTGACAGCCCGACCCTCGTCCTTCGCAGCGATGCCTCACAAGCCCTACCGGATCGAGACCGCCGCCCGTGCGCGGCCTGCAGGCTTCGGCTACCACGCCGCGGCAGGCGAAGCGCGTCCGTCGGACGAGGTGGTCGCGCGGATCCGGGACAATTTCGAGCGGCTCTGCGAGACGTGGCGGTCCGCCGCCGGGATGGGCCGCGTGACGGCCGAGCTCCGGGCGGTGCTGACCGATACCGAGCGGGCGGCGAGCCGGGTCCTGGGCGCCGCCGAGGCGCTGGACGCCAGCGCCGCGCGCCTGGCCGCCGCCGAGCCCGAGGCCGCCCGGCAATTGCGGGAACGCATCGGCACGATCTTCGAGGCCAGCTGCTTCCACGACGTCACCGGCCAGCGCGTCAACCAGATCATGGCCGCGCTCGGCCAGTTCGAGGACGACCTGGCGGGGCTTGCCACGGCGCTCGGCAGCCGCCTGCCCTGCGCGGCTCCGGGCGATGCGTCGCCGACGGTCGATCTGGTCGCCCTGGCCGCCGCCGCGGGCGACGACGCGCGCCCCGCCGCGCTCGATGGCCCCGCCGTGAACGGCGAGCCCGACCACGTCACCCAGGACGATATCGACCGGCTGTTCGACTGACGATCCGGACGAGCAGTTCCCGCATCCCGGCGACGCGGGCCAGCGCCAGCACGCCGCCATAGACGATCGCGCCGATGGCGGGCAGGACGAAGGCCGCGGCGAGCGGCGGCATCAGGCCACGCAAGGGATAGACGGCGGCGGCCATCAGGGCCGTGCCGCCGGCGATGGCCGCAAGCTCGCGAACCGTTGGCCAGATCGGCATGATCCGCGCGGCGAGCACCGCCAGGACGGCGACGCTGGCGGCATAGCCGCCGAGCTGGGCCCAGGCATAGCCGAGCGGGCCGATCGCGCCCGGCAGGACGGCCAGCAGGGCCAGGTCCACGGCGAGCCCGAGGCCGGCGGCGAGCGTGACCGGCCAGGTCAGCATTTCCAGCTGGAAGACCGGGTTCAGCGCGTATTGCGCCAGCGCGAAGGCGAGGAAGGCCGGCACCAGGATCGCCGAATAGGCGGCGAAGGTGCCGTGATACTGGACGGGGACCAGGAGCGCCTCGAACACCGGAAGCAGCAGCCAGTACCCGGCGGCGGTAGGCAGCATCAGCGCCAGGATCGCGGTGATGTTCCGGCTGACCTGCGCGCGGGCGGCCTCGCGGCCGTCCTCGGCGTCGGCCCTCACGGCCACCTGGAAGAGGAAGATGTCGAGCGACGAGCCGATGGACGCAAAGAGCCGCACGCCGACATCGGCCGCGAGGGCAAACAGGCCTGCCTCGGAAAAGCCGTCCCGGCCCGCGGCCACGGAGCGGTTCACCAGCGGCATGATCTGGTAAAGGCCGTTGGCCGCGACCAGCGGCAGCCCGTAGCGCAGGAAGCCGCCGATGGCCTGCATCCTCGCCTGGCGCAACGAGACGCCGTCGTCGACGAGGCGCGAGCGCACGGCCAGCAGCGCCGCGCAGACGGACAGGCAGAACCCGGCGATGACGAGCGCCGGGTCGCGGAAGAGCCAGGCGCCCCCCACCATCAGCACGAAGGACGCGACGTTCTTGACCAGGACGAGCAGCGCATAGGCGCCGTCCAGGAAGCGCGCCCGGGCGATTGCGGCATGGTAGTCGAAGGAGGCGGTGGCGACGCCGGCGGCGGCGGTGGCCGCGACCAGGGCGGCCGGCAGGCCAAGGTCGACGCCGCCGACGATCAGGCCGAGGCCGCAGCCGACGATGCCGATGGATATGGCCGACTGGGCAAGGTCCAGCGACGCGCGCGTGGCGGGCGCCTCCGCCCGGCTGCGCTCGGAATAGAAGCGGGTCGCCGACAGCTTCAGCCAGTCCAGGCACAGCGTGTTGACGACGAGGGCCGCGGCCATCGCCACCGCGTAGCGGCCGTAATCGCCGGGACCCAGCAGGCCCGCGACGACGAGCGCGAGGACGAAGTTGAGCCCCGCATTGACCGCGAAAGTAAGGATGATGCGCATGAACCCGTCCCGCCCGGCACATAACCGGCTTTGCGCAAAGAAACCCTTACGCCTCGGGGCGCTTTCGCTATACGAGCGGCCTCACGCCGGGAATCGCCATGCCGCGCCTGCCCCTCCTTCTCGCGCTCTCCGCCATCGCGATCCTCACGGTGATGGACGCCCTCATCAAGTCGGTGTCGCCGCGCTATCCCACGTTCGAGATCGCGTTCCTGCGCTTCGCCTTCGGCTCGGTCATCGCGGGCTTCGTGTTCCTGGTGGCGCGGCCGGGCCTGCCGAGCATGGCGACGGTCACGGCGAACGCGTCGCGCGCGCTGCTGGTCGTCGCCACGGCCACGAGTTTCTTCTACGCCCTCGGCCAGCTGCCGCTGGCGGAGACGATCACGCTGTCCTTCATGGCGCCGATCTTCGTGGCCCTGCTCGGCGCGATCTTCCTCAAGGAGCATGTGGGCGGGCGGATCATCGCCGCGCTCGCCGCAGGCTTTGCGGGCATGATCGTCATCGTCGCCGGGCAGATGGGAGCCGATTTCGGGTTCCGCGGGCCCTTCTGGGGCATCGTGGCGGCGCTGGCCTCCGCGGTGACCTACGCGGCCAGCCTCGTCGTCTTGCGGGCGCGGGCGCAGCGGGACCCGGCCGTGACCATCGTCCTCATCCAGAACATCGCGCCGGCGCTGCTCATCGCGCCCGCGGCATGGTGGGTCTGGACGCCGCCGTCGGCGCCCGATCTTGCCCTGATGGCGCTGATCGGAGGCCTTGGAACGGCGGGGCATCTCCTGCTCGCCAATGCGTTCGCGCGGGCGCCGGCGGCACGGCTCGCCTCGCTGGACTACACGGCCCTCGTCTGGGCGAGCCTCATCGGCTTCTTCGCCTTCGGCGAGGTGCCGACCCTGGCGACGCTCGTCGGCGGCGCGATGATCGTGGCGGGCGCCATGATCGCGGCGCGGCGATAGCGGGCGCTCAGGTTCGCGCCGCGCCGCCCGCGCCGGCCATAAGGATCATGCAGGTCTCGGTGCCGTGCGCGATGAGGCGCCCGCGGGCGTCGAACAGCCGCCCCTCCGCTGTCGCGAGCGTCGCCCCGGCATGGATGACGGATGCCTCGCAGCGTACCGGGCCGAGATCGGGCGAGACCGGGCGCACGTAGTTCAGCTTCATCTCCACGGTGGTGTAGGCCTGCCCGGCCCGGAGCGTGGAATGGACGGCGCAGGCCATCGCCGAATCCAGGATCGCGGCGATCCATCCGCCATGGACCGTGCCGAGCGGATTGAGGAAGTCCGCCGAGGGCGTGCCCTCGAACACGACCCTGCCCTTCTCGGCGCTGGCGAGGAGGATGCCGGTCGTCCGGGAGAAGGGCGGCCAGGGATGGCGCATGTCCATCATGCCCAGAAGAAAGTCGAGGCCGGGCTCGGCGATCAGCGTTTCGCGGGTGACGACGTCGTAGACCGGCGCGGCAACTGCATCAGACATGGCGATCCATCCTTATCGTGTATCTACACTATGCGGGAGGGATGGGCCTCGCGCAAGGCCGAACCGGCCCTCAGGGCCGGCGGGAGCGCGCGGCGCGGCGGATGTCGCGAAGGCGTTCGCGGGTTTCGGTCCAGAGCGGACCGTCGAGCCCGCCGACGAGGCGCTGCTGCGCCTTCTCCCAGGCGGGCATCGCATTGCGGATCATGGCCTCGCCCTTCGGCGTGACCCTGTAGGTCGCGGCGCGCCCGCCCGCCTCCGCCGGCTCGATCAGCCCCGCCCCGGCGAGGAACTGGAGATTGCGCGTCAGGGACGTGCGCTCGAGAGCGAGCCTGTCGGCAAGCTCGGTCACCGACGCGAAGGCTCCGCTGCGCAACGCGGCCAGCAGCATCAGTTGCGTCGCCTTCAGGCCGGTGCCGCGCAGCATCTCGTCGTACAGACGGGTGACCGCGCGCGCGGTCATGCGGACATGGAGGGCGACGCAGGTCTTGGCGATGTCGTCGAGATCGGCCATGGCCTGGCACCGTGGCCTCAAGCGCCCATGCAAATCAAGCCGCGCTGCAAGGGCGCGGACGTCCCGGCGCTTGGCAAAAAATTTTGCTGGTTGCCCGGTTGCCCGCCCTTGACTCGATTTTTGGCCGTTCCTATCTCGCGAGCGCGTTGGCACTCATCGCAAGAGAGTGCTAACAACGCGCCAGCGGCGGGGTCTACCCGCCCGTTTCCAAATTCGAATGGTTGAGAGGAAGAACCATGGCATTCCGTCCGCTGCACGACCGGGTCGTCGTCCGCCGCCTCGATAGCGAGGAGAAGACGAAGGGCGGCATCATCATCCCCGACACCGCCAAGGAGAAGCCGCAGGAGGGCGAGATCGTCGCCGTCGGTCCGGGCGGCCGTGACGAGTCGGGCAAGGTCCAGCCGCTCGACGTCAAGGTCGGCGACCGCGTGCTCTTCGGCAAGTGGTCCGGCACCGAGGTCAAGATCGATGGCCAGGATCTCCTGATCATGAAGGAGTCCGACATCATGGGCGTGATCGAGGCCAAGGCCACCGCGAAGGCCGCCTGATCCACCTTCGATCCAGACATCAGCAGCGGCGGCGGCGTTCCCGCCCCGTCCGCGTCACCGATTAAGCAAGGAAGTCAAACATGGCTGCCAAGGACGTTAAATTCTCCACCGACGCGCGCGACAAGATGCTGCGCGGCGTCGACATCCTCGCCAACGCCGTCAAGGTCACGCTGGGTCCCAAGGGCCGCAACGTCGTGATCGAGAAGTCGTTCGGCGCGCCGCGCATCACCAAGGACGGCGTCACCGTCGCCAAGGAGATCGAGCTCTCCGACAAGTTCGAGAACATGGGCGCCCAGATGGTGCGCGAAGTGGCCTCGAAGCAGAACGACGCCGCCGGCGACGGCACCACGACCGCGACCGTTCTCGCCCAGGCGATCGTCCGCGAGGGCGCCAAGTCGGTGGCCGCCGGCATGAACCCGATGGACCTGAAGCGCGGCCTCGACCTTGCCGTCGAAGCCGTCGTCGCGGACCTGAAGAAGAACTCCCGCAAGGTGACCTCGAACGCGGAAGTCGAGCAGGTCGGCACGATCTCCGCCAACGGCGACGTGTCGGTCGGCAAGATGATCGCCGAGGCGATGCAGCGCGTCGGCAACGAGGGCGTCATCACGGTGGAAGAGGCCAAGACCTCCGAGACCGAGCTCGACGTCGTCGAGGGCATGCAGTTCGACCGCGGCTACCTCTCCCCGTACTTCATCACGAATGCGGAGAAGATGGTCGCCGAGCTCGACGACCCCTACATCCTCATCCACGAGAAGAAGCTCTCCTCGCTCCAGGCCATGCTGCCGGTGCTCGAGGCCGTCGTTCAGACCGGCAAGCCGCTGCTGATCGTCGCCGAGGACATCGAGGGCGAGGCGCTCGCCACGCTCGTCGTGAACAAGCTGCGCGGCGGCCTGAAGGTCGCGGCCGTGAAGGCTCCGGGCTTCGGTGATCGCCGCAAGGCGATGCTCGAGGACATCGCGATCCTCACGGGCGGCACGATGATCGCCGAGGACCTCGGCATCAAGCTCGAGAACGTGACGCTCCCGATGCTCGGCCGCGCCAAGAAGGTGCGGATCGAGAAGGAGAACACCACGATCATCGACGGCTCGGGCGCCAAGTCCGACATCGAGGCCCGCGTGTCGCAGATCAAGGCGCAGATCGAGGAGACCTCCTCGGACTACGACCGCGAGAAGCTGCAGGAGCGTCTGGCCAAGCTCGCGGGCGGCGTCGCGGTGATCCGCGTCGGCGGCGCGACCGA
>JAIXYZ010000007.1 GCA_027489955.1 Hyphomicrobiales bacterium
CGGTGGAGACCCGCCCGGTCAAGCAGGGCTCGGCCGACGACGCGGCCTACCTCATGAAGAACGCCGGCAAGGTCATCATCGTGCCCGGCTACGGCATGGCGGTGGCGCAGGCCCAGCACGCCCTGCGCGAAATGGCCGATCGCCTGAAGGCGGAAGGCGTCGAGGTGAAGTACGCCATCCACCCGGTGGCCGGCCGCATGCCCGGCCACATGAACGTGCTGCTGGCCGAAGCCAACGTGCCCTATGACGAGGTCTTCGAGCTGGAGGACATCAACTCCGAGTTCGCCCAGGCCGACGTCGCCTTCGTCATCGGCGCCAACGACGTGACGAACCCCGCGGCCAAGACCGACCCGGCTTCGCCCATCTTCGGCATGCCGATCCTGGACGTCGAGAAGGCCAAGACCGTGCTGTTCATCAAGCGCGGCATGGGTTCAGGCTATGCGGGCGTGGAGAACGAGCTGTTCTTCAAGGACAACACGATGATGCTCTTCGCCGACGCCAAGAAGATGGTCGAGGACATCGTCAAGGCGCTCGCCCACTAGGCGATCGCGCGGTCCCACGATCCTGAGAACGACGCGGCGGGGCGACGAGCCCCGCCGTTTTCGTTGGCGCCCCCGGCCCCGCGCGGTTGCGTTAACAGCGGCTTTACGTTTGTCGCGCAGCATCGCCCCGAAACGAAACAGTGCCGGTCCCCGAGTCGCATGCGGCCGGCCTGTTTCGCGATCCTTCTCAAGGAATTGCGCATGACGGGGACGATTCTCATCGCCGACGACGATCCGGTCCAGCGCCGGCTGCTCGAGGCGATGATCCGCCGCTTCGGCTACGAGCCCATCGTGGTGGAGAGCGGCGAGGACGCTCTGGCCAGGCTCACCGCTCCCGGCGGCGCGGCCATCGATCTCGTGATCCTCGATCTCGTCATGCCGGGCCTTGGCGGCATGGGTGCGCTCGCGGCCCTGCGCGAGGCGGGGATCGGCAAGCCCGTGATCGTCCAGACCGCCAACGGCTCCATCGACGCGGTGGTCGGCGCCATGCGCGCCGGCGCCGTCGACTTCGTGGTGAAGCCCGTGGGCGCGGAGCGCTTGCAGGTGTCGATCAAGAACGCCCTGAAGGTCGGCGCGCTGGAGAGCGAGATCCGCCGCATCAACCACCGGGTCTCCGGCACGCTGGCCTTCCGCGACCTCGTCACGCGCAGCGGCGACATGTCCCGCGCCATCCGCCTCGCGGAACGGGCGGCCAGGTCCTCGATCCCTATCCTGATCGAGGGCGAATCCGGCGTCGGCAAGGAAGTCCTGGCCCGCGCGGTGCAGGGTTCCTCGGAGCGGCGCGGCAAGCCCTTCGTCACGGTCAATTGCGGCGCGATTCCCGAGAACCTCGTGGAATCGACCCTGTTCGGCCACGAGAAGGGGGCGTTCACCGGCGCCACCGAGAAGCATGCCGGCAAGTTCGTGGAGGCCAATGGCGGCACGCTCTTCCTCGACGAGATCGGGGAACTGCCGCTGGAGGCGCAGGTCAAGCTCCTGCGCGCCATCCAGGAGGGAGAGGTCGACCCGGTCGGCGGCCGCAGGCCCGTCAAGGTCGATATCCGCATCATCTCGGCGACGAACCGCAGCCTGCTCGACCTCGTCAAGCAGGGCCGGTTCCGCGAGGACCTATACTACCGCCTGAACGTCTTCCCCATCACCGTGCCGCCCCTGCGCTATCGGCAGGAGGACATCCCCGATCTATGCCGCGCCTTCGTCGCGCGCTTCGCCGCCGAGGAAGGGCGCAAGATCCGCGGCATCAGCGCCGAGGCCCTCGCCTTGCTGACCCGGTATCCTTGGCCCGGCAACGTGCGGCAGCTGGAGAACGCCATCTTCCGCGCCGTCGTGCTGGCGGACGGCGATGAGCTGACCGTGGCCGAATTCCCGCAGATCGCGGCCCAGGTGGACGGTTTCGACGTGCGAATCCCGCCGGCCCCGTCTCCCGCCGAGCTGCCCGCCGCCGACGCGCCGCGGGAGATCGTGCGCGTCGAGGTCCGCGATCCCGACGCGCTGGTCCTCACCGACGGACGGGGCGACGTGCGCACCCTGGAGGAGATCGAGGCGGACATCATCCGCTTCGCCCTGCGCCATTATCGCGGCCACATGTCGGAGGTGTCTCGCAAGCTGAAGATCGGCCGCTCGACGCTGTACCGGAAGCTCAAGGATCTCGGCCTCGACGAAGGCCTGGCGTCCGACAGCGACGCCGCATGAGCCGCGCGTCTCAGGTCATGTGCGCCATCGCACCGCAGCGCCTTTTCTCCGTCACGACACTCTGCGACGACAGGTCTCGTGGCCGCGCCGGGAGGGTCTGGTCATGAGAACCTACGAGGCGGACTGGACCGTCCGGAGCGTGCAGGCGATGCCATCGGGAGAGCGATTCAGGCGGTTCAGGCGCCGCGTGCGGGAAGGGTTCGGCATCCTGGCGCTCGCGCTCGCGCTCGCCACCGGATCGCAGGCTCAGGACGCCGCGCCGGTCCCGCTGCCGCCCGAGGCGCCCGTCGACCTCACCTTCCACGACGGCGACTTCACGCTGCCGCAGCTCGCCCTCCCCGCGTTCCCGGTCTTCGACGCCCCTGCACAGCCCAGGATGGCAGAGCGGGTCCTGACGGTCCCCGCTCCGCCCGATATCGCGGCTGCCGTCGGCGAGAGCCTGAAAGTCCTGCCGCTCGCCCAGCGCATCGAGGCGCGCCTCGGCGCGAACGATGCCGCCTGGCCGAGCCGCCTGCCCAAGCGCGAGCGGGAAGCCGTCGCCGCCTTCTATGCCGCCCGTTCCCATGCGCCCATCTGGATCGCCGATGGCAGGTTCCGGCCCGAGGCCGCCCATTTGCTGGACCGGCTGGGCCGGGCCGCGGAAGACGCCCTCTCCCCGTCGGACTACCTCGCCCCGCGTATCGACGTCCTGCCGCCCGGCGGCGGCCTCGACGTGCTTGCCGATGCGGATATCCGCCTGTCGGCCCTTGCGGTGCTCTATGCGCGCGATGCCCGCGGCGGCCGGCTCGATCCCGTGCGGCTCTCCAACCTCATCACGCCCGAGCTGAAGCTCCCCGCCGCGGCCGACGTCCTCGAGGCGCTTGCCGGCAGCGGCCGGCCGGGCGACGTGCTCGCAGGATTCAACCCGCCGCATCCCGGCTATCGCGCGCTGAAGGCCACCCTGGCGGACATCCGCTCCCGCCGCCCGGACACCCCGGTCGCCGTGCCCCGCGGACGGGCGCTGAAGGTCGGCATGAGCGATCCGCGCGTTCCCCTCGTGCGCGCCCGCTTCGGCCTCGGCCCCGCGGAGGACGACGAGAAGCTCTATGACGAACGGGTGGCCTCAGCCGTCGCCGACTTCCAGAAGAAGAACGGCCTGCCCGCCTCGGGCATCCTGACCGATCGCACCGTGTCGCTCCTGTCGGGCGCGCCGGCGCCGAGCGAAGCGCGGATCGTCGCCAACATGGAGCGGTGGCGCTGGCTTCCCGAGGATCTCGGCGCGCGGCACATCATCGTCAACATCCCGGAATTCGCGCTGCGCCTGGTGGAGGACGGCGAAGTCCGCCACACCGCCCGCGTCATCGTCGGCAAGGTCGACACGCCGACCCCGATCTTCTCCGACGAGATGGAGTTCGCGGTCATAAATCCGTCCTGGTACATCCCGCCCTCGATCATGAAGAACGAGATCCTGCCGGGCCTTGCCCGCGACCCGAACTATGCCGCAGCGCGCGGCTACGAGGTCGTGCGGCGCGGGGACCGGATCTCCGTCCGCCAGCCGCCGGGCGAGCGCAACGCCCTCGGCTTCATCAAGTTCATGTTCCCGAACCGCCACGCGGTCTACATCCACGACACGCCCAACCGGAAGCTGTTTGGTGCCGAGCGCCGCGCGTTCAGCCATGGCTGCGTGCGCGTTGACCAGCCGTTCCGCCTGGCGGACTTCGTGTTCGGCGAGACCTGGAGCGAGCCCCGCCTCAAGGCCCTGATCGGCAAGGGCGAGCGCACCATTCGCCTGCCCAGGCCGCTGCCGGTGCACCTGGTCTATTTCACGCTCGAGCAGCGGGACGGCGTCCTGCGCGGCCGGGACGACCTCTACGGCGTCGACGGCAAGATCGCCGAGGCCCTCGGCCTTCGCGGCTGAACCGAGGCGGATGGCGCTTTTTCGCCCCATTGTTGATATGTAACCGCCGCGCTTGCCGCGCTGGCGGAGCCGGGCTTAACCTCGCGTTCACGCTTGCCGGTAAGATTCTGTTGAGATTCGGGGTCGTCCCGCGGTGCTGCCGCCGGGCCGATCTCCACCCCTCTCAAGGACGAGCCGCCCCTTGCCGCATCCGCGCGCCAGCGACGACTTCGCGAACGTTGACATCCCCCGGGATGCGGCGGGCGAAGCGTCTCCCCGCCGTCGCATCGGCCGCGGCGCACCCGTCGCCCTCGCCCTGTCCGCGATCATCGTCGTCTCGTTCACGGCGCCGCTGCAGAACGCGGTGGCCAACGGCGACACCCGCACGCTGTCCATCGTCCACACGCACACGAAGGAGGCCGCGACGGTCACCTTCAAGCGCAACGGCGTCTACGACCGCGAGGCGCTGAAGAAGCTCAACTGGCTGCTGCGCGACTGGCGCCGCGACGAGCCGACGGACATGGACCCGAAGCTCTTCGACATCGTCTGGGCGGTCCACCGCGACGTCGGCGCGTCCGAGCCGGTCCATGTCGTGTCGGCCTATCGCTCACCGCAGACGAATGCCGCGCTCCGCCGCCGTTCCCGCGCGGTCGCCGAGCACAGCCAGCACATGCTCGGCAAGGCGATGGATTTCTACATCCCCGATGCCGACATGGCGAAGGTACGCGCCATCGGCATGCGCCTGCAGCGCGGCGGCGTCGGCTATTATCCCAATTCCTACAGCCAGTTCGTCCATCTCGACGCCGGCAGCGTCCGCTCCTGGCCGCGCATGTCCCGCGACCAGCTGACCAGCCTGTTCCCGGACGGCAAGACCGTCCACATCCCGCGCGACGGCAAGCCGCTGCCCGGCTACGATTTCGCCAAGGCCGAAATCCTGGCCGCCGGCGGACGCGTCGCCGGCGAAATGGTCGCCGATGCCAGCGATGAAGCGCCGGGCGGCCGGCGCCGCAGCTTCTGGGCCGCCCTGTTCGGCGGGGCGGACGAGGAAGAGGATGCGGAGTTCGTCCGGCCGGCCAGCGGCCGCACCCGCGTCGCGGCGCTCGGCCCGACGAACAGCGACGACAGCCGGACCTTCTTTCTCAACGAAGGCCGGGTGAGCGAAACGCCGCCGGCGGCCTCCCGCGCTCCGGCTCCGGCCGCTCCCGTCGCGGCCCAGCCGGAGCCTGCCGAGCCTGCCGCACCGCAGGTCGCCATCGCCCAGGCGCCCCAGCCGGCTCCGTCACCGGCCCCGGCTCCGGGCGTCGCCCCGCCGCCCCGGCCGCCTGAATTCGCGCGCGTCGCCTCCATCGATCCCGCCGTGGCCCAGCGCACCGGCGCCACCCCGCCGGGCTGGCAGGCGGGTCCCGCGGGCCAGATCGCCGGCTCTCCGGGAGCTATCGCCATCACGGTCATGCCGGAGCCGCCGCGCCGTCCGGGCGACCAGGCCCCGACCGGGACGAGCGTCGCCATGCCCGAGCCGCCGCGGCGCCCCTCGGAACTCGCCACCCTGGATTCGGCCGGGCTGCTGCGCCTGTCCGGCACCGGCGAGCAGGCCCTGCCGCCGGCCGTGGCGGCCTATGCCGTCGTGGCCCATCCGGTGCCGCCGCCGCGCCCGGTCGAGATCGCCTCGCTCCAGCCGATCGTCCCGGCCGCCCCGCCGGCCCCAGCGCCCGTCCACACCGCCGCCCTGCCTGCGGCGACGGCGCCAGCCGCGGATCGCCAGGCTCTCGGCCGGCTGTTCGATCAGGCGGCCCTGGCCGGCCCGGTCGCGCGCCGCGACAAGGTGGCGACGGTCAGCGCGACCCATCGCGGCCAGGCGGCGCCCATCGCGCCCACCGTGTCGGCTCCGCCGCAGGAAATCGTTGCCGGGCGCTTCTCGCCCGGAGCCGGCGCCGTCCAGGCCGGGTTCCGCGGCAAGCTGGTCGCACCGATGGCGGTCGTGCGCTTCACCGCCCCTTGAGGCGAGGCTGCTACGCTAATCGCCTGGCCTGACGATCCCGCGGGACCTCACATGCCGAGCGCTTGCATGTAGAGCTCGAGGATCGCCTCTTCCTCCTGCCGCTCCGCATGGTCCTTGCGGCGCAGGCTGACGATCTTGCGCAGGACCTTGGTGTCGAAGCCGTTGCCCTTGGCCTCCGCATAGACGTCGCGGATATCGCTGGCGAGCGCAGCCTTCTCCTCTTCGAGGCGCTCGATGCGCTCGATGATGGCCTTCAGCTGGTCTGCGGCGATGGAATCGGTATCGGCCATGACGGGTCCCGTGCGGCTTGTCGTGAATCTGGAGCCGGCCACAAGCCGCATGCAGGCGCATCCGTCAAGGCCGCCGGGGCCACCGGCCGGACGAAACCGGAACCGGCCGGTGGACACCGGGGACACCGGTGACCGCGGCAGCGAAACGGCTTACCAAGGCCGCATGACCGAACGTGATCGCCGCGCCGCGCCGCCTGTCCTTGAAGCCGCATCGCGCGCGCCGGCAGCCGCCGAGCCTGCCGGACAGGCCGGCGCGTTCGTCGCCCTGGTGGCAGGGGCCATCGCCATGGGCATCTCGCCCGTTTTCGTGCGCCTGGCCGAGGTCGGCCCGTTCGCGAGCGCCTTCTGGCGCGTGCTGCTCGCCCTGCCGGTCCTCTATGCCTGGATGCGGATCGAGGAGGCGCGCCTGCCCGCCGCGCCGCGGCGCATGACGCGGGCGACCCTGCTCGCGGGGCTGGCCTTCGCCGGGGACCTGTTCTTCTGGCATCTCTCCATCGTCAACACGACGGTCGCCAACGCGACCTTCTTCGCCACCACCGCGCCGGTCTTCGTCGTGCTGATGACGGTCGTCGCGCTGCGCCGGGCCGTCGCCGGGTCCGTCTATGCCGGGCTCGCCCTTTGCCTGGCGGGAGGCGCGGCCCTCATCGGACAGAGCCTCGACATCGATCCCGCCCGCATCCGCGGGGACGTGTTCGGCATCGTCACCGCCTTCTTCTTCGCGCTGTACTTCCTCGCGGTCAGCCGGGCGCGCGAGGAGGGATCGGGCGCCGCGGGCGTCACCTTCCGCGCGACCCTCGTCACCGCGGCCGTCCTGGCCGTCGTGGCGCTGGCCCTGGAGGATCGCATCCTGCCCCTGTCGGTTAAGGGCGCGGCGGCTCTCGTCGCCATGGCGCTCGTCAGCCATGCCGGCGGGCAGGGCCTGCTGGCGGTGGCGCTCGGCCGCCTGCCGACCGTCTTCTCCTCGCTCGTGATCTTCCTGGAAGCCGTGGCGGCGGCGATCTTCGGATGGGTGCTGCTCGGCGAGGCGCTGACGCCGATCCAGGCGGCCGGCGGCGCGCTCATCCTGGCGGGATTGTGGGTCGCGCGGCCCGAACGCGCGGGAGCCCCGTCATGAGGGGCCATCGCGCCGTCCTGGAGCGCATCGTCCGGGCAGGCATCGCCACGGCCCTGCCCGAGACGTGCCTTCCGCCCTTCCTGCCGACGCCGCCCCGGGACGGGGATGTCATCGTCCTGGCATGCGGCAAGGCGGCCGGCAGCATGGTGGAAGCGGCCGAGAGCTTCTATCTCGATCGCAGGGGTCTTGCCCCCGAAAGGCTCCGCGGCCTGGCGGTGACGCGCCACGGCCATGCCCGGCCTGCCCGGCGCATCCGGGTCGTCGAGGCCGGGCACCCCATCCCCGATGCGGCCGGGCTGTCCGCCACCGGCGAGGTCATGGCGCTGGCGCGGGATGCCGGGGCCGGCGACCTCGTCGTCGTGCTCCTGTCCGGCGGCGGTTCCGCGAACTGGGTCGCACCGGCGGAGCACCTCACGCTGCCCGACAAGCAGGAACTGACCGCGGCCCTGCTGAAGGCCGGCGCCTCCATCGCGGAGGTCAACACCGTCCGCAAGCATCTCTCGCGGATCAAGGGCGGCCGGCTGGCGGCGCTCGCCTGGCCTGCGCGCGTGGTCACCCTCGCCATTTCCGACGTCGCCGGGGACGAGCCGTCCGTCATCGCCTCCGGACCGACTGTCGCCGACGTCACCACACTGTCCGATGCCCGTGCGGTCCTGGGGCGGCGGGGCATCCGCGTTCCCGCTGCGGTCGCGGCCGCTCTGGACGATCCCGCTAACGAGACGCCGAAGCCGGGCGATCCGCGCCTGAAGGGCACGTTCACGATCGTCGCCCGGCCGCTGGCCGCTCTGGAAGCCATGGCCCGGCAGGCGGCGCAGGCCGGTTTCGAGCCCGTCATCCTGAGCGCCGATATCGAGGGCGAGGCCCGGGTGATCGCTGCCCAGCACGCGAAGCTGGCGCTCGACCTGCGGCGCTCTGGACGGCGCGCTGCCCTCCTGTCGGGAGGCGAGCTGACCGTCACGGTTCGCGGCGAGGGTCGAGGCGGCCCGAACCAGGAATATGCGCTTGGCCTCGCGCTGGCGCTGGCGGGCGAGCCCGGCATCCATGCCCTGTCGGCCGACAGCGACGGCAGCGACGGAGGCAGCGGCGACGCGACCGATCCCGCGGGCGCATTCGTCGACCCGTCCACCCTCGCCCGGGCCGCCGCGGCGGGCCTGCAGGCGGCCGACGCGCTCCAGGCCAACGATTCGACCGGGTTCTTCGGGCGGCTCGGCGACCTGTATGCGCCTGGTCCGACGCTCACCAACATCAACGACCTGCGGGTGATCCTCGTTTCGCCCTGATCCTGCGGCAGTTGACGCCGCTTCCATCGGCGTGTTGAGACTGCCAAATGCTTCGCGCGGCACACGAATCCCGAAACGCGGCGGGGGAGTCGCCCGCTCCGCGACAGTCGGGGCTGCGCCTCCTGCCCGTTGTCCTGGCCCTCGCCGCCTTCGCGGGCGCGATGGCGGCCGCCGCGCCCGCCCGGGCGGAATTGCGTCTGTGCAACGGCACGTCGAGCCGCGTCGGCATCGCCATCGGCTATCGGGACGCGCAGGGCTGGGTCACCGAAGGCTGGTGGAACGTGGCGCCCAAGGGCTGCGAGACCATCGTGCCCGGCACGCTCGGCTCGCGATTCTACTATGTCCACGCCGTCGACTACGACCGGGGCGGCCAGTGGGCCGGCACCGCGATGATGTGCACCCGGGACCGGGAGTTCACGATCCGCGGTTTCGAGGACTGCCTGGCAAGGGGGTATGACCGTTCGCCTTTCTTCGAGGTGGACACGGGCGAGCAACGCACATGGACTGTGCAGCTGACCGACAACCGCTCGCAGGAGCCCCGCCCATGAACAGGAACCGCTCATGAAGAGGACCCGGCCATGAGGCGGATGCGGCGCGTGAAGATCCTGGCCACGCTCGGCCCGGCCAGCCAGGACGAGCGCACGATCGCCAGGCTCTTCGAGGCCGGCGCCGACGTCTTCCGCATCAACATGAGCCACACGCCCCGCGAGAGCGTCAGGGAGCGCGTGGCGACGATCCGCCGGGTCGAGCAGCGGTTCGGCCGCCCGGTCGGCATCCTGGCGGACCTGCAGGGTCCGAAGATCCGCGTGGGCGAGTTCGCCGAGGGCTCGGCGCGCCTCGCCGAGGGCGCCGCCTTCACCCTCGATTCGGACGAGACGCCCGGCACGGCGACGCGCGTGCGCCTGCCGCATCCCGAGATCCTGGCCGCGCTGCGACCCGGGCACGCCCTCCTGGTGGACGACGGCCGCATCCGCCTCGTCGTCGAGGAGGCCGGGGACGGCTTCGCCCGCACGCGCGTCGTCGTCGGCGGGACGATCTCCAACCGCAAGGGCGCAAGCTTCCCGGATACGACGATCCCCGTCTCCGCGCTGACGGCCAAGGACCGGGCGGACCTGGAGGCCGTCGTCGATGCCGGCGTAGACTGGGTGGCCCTCTCCTTCGTCCAGCGGCCCGAGGACATCGCCGAGGTGCGCAAGGTGACCCGCGGGCGCGCCTTCGTCATGGCGAAGATCGAGAAGCCCCAGGCCGTGAGCCGGCTCGACGAGATCATCGAGGCGGCGGACGGGCTGATGGTGGCCCGCGGCGACCTTGGCGTTGAAATGCCGCTGGAGCGCGTCCCCGGCCTGCAGAAGCGCATCACGCGGGCGGCGCGGCGCCTCGGCAAGCCGGTCGTCGTGGCCACGCAGATGCTGGAATCGATGATCACGGCGCCGGTGCCGACGCGCGCCGAGGTCTCCGACGTCGCCACCGCCGTGTTCGAGGGGGCGGATGCGGTCATGCTCTCCGCCGAGAGCGCGTCCGGCCAGCACCCGGTGGAGGCGGTCGCCACGATGAACCGCATCGCCGAGGAGGTGGAGGCCGATCCCGTCTACCGCACGATCATTACCGCCCAGCGCGCCGAACCGGAGCCGACCGGCGCCGACGCCATCGCCGCCGCCGCCCGCTCCGTCGCCGAGACGCTGGACCTGAAGGCCATCATCGCCTGGTCGTTCTCAGGGTCGACGGCGCTGCGCATCGCGCGCGAGCGGCCCCAGACGCCCGTGCTCGCCATGACGCCGAGCGTCGGCGTCGCCCGAAGGCTCTGCCTCGTCTGGGGCATCCACGCGATCACGACCGAGGACCTGCGGGACGTCGACGACATGGCCGAGCGATCCTGCTCCTTTGCCCGCGAGGCGGAATATGCGGGAACGGGTCAGCGCATCATCATCGTCGCCGGCGTTCCGTTCGGCACGCCCGGCGCGACCAACATGCTCCGCCTGGCCTATGTGCGGGACTGAGACGGCACTCCGGGCCTGAGCCTTTCCGCTCAGCGCGCCGCTGCGTCTCCCCTGCCCGCCAGTCCGTCAACGATGCGGCCGATCTCCGTCGCGACGAGCTCGGGATCGGCGAATTGCGGCTGGTGCCCCACCCCCGGCATCACGATCAGCCGGGCTCCGGGGATCTGCCGTTTCAGCGTCAGCGAATGGATCGTCGGCGACACGATCGAATCGGTGTCACCGGTGATGATCGTCGCCGGCACCGCGATCTGCCCGTAGCGCGCCTGCTCGGCCTCGACGAAGGACATCAGACCCGCGATGTCCTGGGCATTGGCGCGGAAGACCGAGGGACGCAGCAGCAGCCGGATGCGGGCATCCTCGACATAGGTGGCGGGCATCGCCTGGGGCGCGAACACGGCCTTCGCGCCGGGCTCCAGCAGCGCGGCGGCGGCCGGCACCGCCAGCGTCTGCGAGAAGAGCCAGCCGGTCATGCTGCTCGCGGCGGCGGTATAGTACCAGGCGATGCCGCCCGGCCAGGGATGGCTGACAGGCGACAGCAGGACCAGCCCCCCGGCGAGGTCCGGCCGGTCCAGCGTCAGCGCCAGCGCGACGATACCGCCGAAGGAATGGCCGACCACGATGGGCCGCTTCACGCCGAGCTGGTCCAGCGCCGCGCCCAAGGCCCGCGCCTGCCGGCGGGGCGAGGACTGGCCGTCATCCGACCGCTCGCTCCAGCCATGGCCCGGCCGGTCGATGGAGATGAGGCGGTAGCCGGCGCCCAGGACCGGCGCCATGACGCTCATAGGGTCGGTGGCGTTGCTGGACGCGCCATGGATGAACACGATCGTGGCCCGCGGCTCGCCGGTCGCGGGGCCGCGCTCGATCACGTGCAGCCGCGTCCCGTCCACCGTCAGGAAGCGACCCTGCGGCGGAAGCGCCACCTCCACGCGGGCCGCGATGAAACGGGTCGTCGCGACGAGCGCCGCCACGATCGCCAGCAGGGCGACGGCCAGACCGTAGATCACGGCAAACACCCGCCCGCGCCGGGGCGCTCGGGTCCGCAGAAGCTGCGCCTCAGCCATGTCATGCCTTCGCAAGTCTCATGGAATGGATACGCGCGGGGACCGTCGGGGGATCAGAGATCCCGGCCCTCGACGTCGGGAGAGAGGCGATCGACGCTTTTGCGCACCGTCTCCAGGAAGGGGTGAACGGCCAGCGCGCGACGATAGGCGGCGACGGCGTTCTTCTCGTCGCCATAGGCCTGGAAGATGATGCCGACGCCCGCGAGCGCGTTGAAATGCCTCGGCTCGCGCCGCAGCGTCTCCTGCAGGTCCAGCATCGCGCGCTGGTAATCGCCCAGGGTGAAGAAGGCCGTGGCGCGGCGGCTCCAGGCCTCGGCCCAGTCGGGCTTGAGCGCCAGCGCCCGGTCAAGAAGTTCGATGGACAAAGGCACGTCGCCGCCGGAGATCGCGGCAAGCGCGCGCGACATCAGCAGATCAGCGGTGTCGCTGCCGGAACGCTGCCAGATGCGCTCGATGCGCAGGGCCAGTCCCTTGGCCGCGGCCTCGTCCTTGGTCGCGGCGAGCTGGTCCAGCAGTTCGGCCGCGCCGGCGGGACGGGCGATCGCCGTGGAGCGACGGGATTGGGGATCGCGCTCCTGCCGGGCCTGAGCCATCGCCTCTCCGGCAAGGGTCGCGGCAAGGGTCGCGGCCATGGCCAGAGCGAGCGCGGCACCGGCAATGGTGCGAAGGACAGTCAGCGCGGCAGCGGTCGTGTTCGCCATGACCGCGATGATAGGCTGCCGAAAACGGCATTCAAGCGGCGGCATGCCATCGGTGGCGGCGATACACGCAAACGTGCGGGACGAGGCCGGGCGGACAGGCGCGGCGAACGCCGTGTGGAGCGCATGAAAAAACCCCGCCGGAGCGGGGCTTTGTCGATACGCGAGACCGGAGCGGTCTCAGCCCTGGCGGGCCTTGTAGCGCTTCTGGGTCTTGTTGATGATGTAGATGCGGCCCTTGCGACGGACCAGCTGGTTGTCGCGATGGCGGTCGCGCAGCGACTTCAGCGAGTTGCGGATCTTCATCGGTCTGCTCCGGCGGTCCGGCGCGGAGCCGGCCTATCTGATCTAAAATGGAAGGCGCGCCGGTCAGGCGCGCGTTGCCGGGTGTATAGCCGACTTCGCGGCAGATGCAAGCCTCAAAGCATGCGGGAGAGGGCCGCTCAACCGATCCGGTAGCGCTGCAGCCGGTCCATGTCGAGCGTCACGCCCCACCCGGCGCCCTCCCCGGCCGTGTAATGCCCGTCCTGCAGCGGACCGCGGTCCACGATCATGCCGTGGAACAGCGGATCGCGGTCGGGATGGTGGGTTTCCACATAGGTCCGCCGCGTCGCCGATCCCACCAGATGGATGCCCAGATGCGGCTCCCCGTGCTGCGCCATGGCGATGCCCTTGAGCGCGGCGAACCCGGCCACCCGGCGCCATTCGGAGGCGCCTCCGCCCCAGCTCGCGTCGAAATTGCAGATGTCGATGGCGCCCGTTTCCATCAGCTGCGCGCATCCGCGGCCGGAGATTTCCGACTGCCCGGCGCAGATCGCCATGCCGGTCACCCTGCGGACATGGGCATCGTCCTCGCTAGCATTGCGCCAGCCGCACGGCTCTTCCAGCCAGCGAAGGCCCATGCCCTCTACAAGGCGGCAGAAGCGGACGGCCCGCTCGCGGTCCCAGGAGCGGTTGGCGTCGGCCGCCAGCACGAAGTCCGGCCCGACGGCCGCGCGCGCGGCTTCCACCCGGGCCGCATGATGGCCGGGATCGCCACCGACCTTGAACTTGCAGCCGCCAAGGCCCAGCGCCTGAAGCTCGAGCATCTCCTGCGCGAACGCCTCAGGCGAGGAGGCGGCATCGTAGCCGGCATTGGCGAGCGTGCGCAGCGTCGGGCGGGAGGCGCCCCAGAGGCGATGAAGCGGCAGACCGGCCGCCTTCCCGGCAAGATCCCACAGGGCGCAGTCGACGGCCGACAGGGCGCGCACCGCCGGCCGGATATCCCGGTCGATGCGCGCGGTCACCGCGTCGGCGGCCAGCCAGCAGCCGTCGATGTCCGCTGTGTCCCGTCCGGCCAGCAGCGGCGCGATCTCCGCCTCGACGATCCGCGCGACCGTCTCCGCCATCCCGGTCTCGCCGGACGCGTTGAGCGCTTCGCCGACAAGGCCGCCGGCATGGACGCGCGTCAGCGTCGCCGTGCGGTGGGTGACGGTGTAGCCGGGGCCGGCGAAGGCGCGCGGCAGGGGAATGGCGAAGGGAATGGCCTCGATCCGCCCGATGGACAGGACCGGGCGCGCCAGGCTCACCAGGCAGCCTCCAGGAGCGCGGCGATGTCGCCTTCGGTCACGTCCTGGCGCGGATTGAAGCTCATGCCGGGTTCGCGCAGGACACGTTCGGGCAGGAGCGGAAGCACCGTCCGGTCGAGCCCACTGTCCCGCAGCCGGGAGGGAAGTCCGAAGGGCCGCGCCAGGTCCCGCACGGCCGCCGCCAGGGCGTCCGGCCCGTCGACCCCGACCTTGGCCGCCAGCGGCGCCAGGAAGGCCCACCCCTCGCGAGCGTTGAAGCCGATGACATGGGGCAGCATCACCGTGTTCGCCACGCCGTGCGGCACACCGACCGCGCCCAGGACATGGCACATGCCGTGATGGAGCCCCGTGCGCGCGTTGACGATGGAGCGACCGGCGAGGTTGGCGCCGACCAGCAGCGTGCGATACGCGTCCCGGTCGCCGGCGGCCAGCGCCTTCAGGCCCTCGGCTAGCATGTCGAACCCGGCGAGCGCCAGGTGGCCGGAGATCGGGTCCCGCCCGCGGGAATAGAGCGCCTCGACGCAGTGCGCGATGGCGTTCATGCAGGTCGGCACGAGGATGGCGTTGGGCACGCTTGCCATCGCGGCGGGGTCGAGCACGATCAGCGAGGGGAAGACGCGCGCGTCGCGGAACAGGCGCTTCTGGCCGCCCTCGTCCTTCTGCCCGAAGCCAGGCGTCAGCTCCGCGCCCGAGGCGGTGCTGGGCACGGCGACGATTGGCGGCGCGCCCCCGCCCATGTCGCCCGCGAAAGGCGGACGCCGGCCCGTACTGCCTGCGGAAATCGGCTTCAGGTCCCCGCCGGTCGCCAGCCACAGGGCGATGCCCTTGGCCTGGTCCGAGGACCCGCCGCCGCCGATCGCGATCAGGCAGTCGGCGCCCAGCGATCGCGCCAGGGCGGCGCCACGCGCCGCAGCAGCGAGCGTCGGGTGGGGATCGACCTCTCCGAACGTCCCGGCATGAAGCGGGCCGAGCGCCGTGGAGATGCCCTTGGTGAAGGGAGAGGCCGCCTCGCGCGCGCTGCACACGAACATAGCCCGGGAGAGCCCGGCCGCCTTCAGTTCGTCCCGCAGCGTCGCCCCGGTGTCCTGCGTCAGGATGGTGCGCAGGCGCGGCCCGTCGAAGCGGAAGTCCTCGGGATGGACAGTCATGGAGCGCCGATCCAGCCGGTGGAGCCTTCCGTCTCCAGCGTTTCGAGCCGCGCGAAGTGACGCTCCGCCGCGTCCCTCGCCATCGGGCCGGCGGCGAGCCGCATGAACTTCTCGTGGCGCTGGGCGGGCGTGAAGGGCTGGGCGGGCGTTCCGGGGATCGTGTCGACCGCAAGCCCGAGGGTGCGCCCGTCCGCGAGCGTGACGGTGACGTCCGCCGCCCAGGGGTCCCGCCCCGGCGATGGCGGCGCCGCGACCAGGTCGATCCGGCTTGCCAGGTCCAGCACCTGCGCATCGGCCAGGGCGGCGCCATGGAAGTGCCGCGGATCGGCGATCTCCCGCAGCAGGGCCACCGCGACGCAGAAGGGAATGCTGTACTGGGCAAGCCCCATGTCGGCCGGGCGCGGGATGTTGTGCAGCTTCGCCGCCTTGGCCGAACACGCGACCTCGATCCGGGCGATATCCCCGGCGTCGAAGCCGTGCCTTGCCTTCAGCGCCGTCACCGCCTCGACGGGGGCATGCGCGGTGATGTGGCAGGGATAGCGCTTGAAGCAGAGCCGGTCGCTCTCGAACATCGTGCCCAGATCGCCCGCGAGCGCGGCAGGGTCGGCCTGCGCGCAGAAGACGGCAAGGAAGCCGAAGCCGCCGTCGAGCACGGATGCCGGGCCTGTCATGCCCTTGGCCGCGAGTTCGGCGGCGACGACGCCGCTCTCCGCCGCGCGCGCCAGATGCAGCTTCTTCACCATGGAGCCGTCGCCGGAGCGGGCGAATTCCAGAAGGCCGGATGCGAGCGAGCCCGCGATGCCGAGCGCCCTTGTCATGGCCTGCGCATCCAGCCCCAGCAGCCGGCCGACGGCGATGGCGGCGCCGAACGGACCGGTGAGACCGGGAGCATGGAAGCCCTTCGTCTCGCAGGAATGATGCGTGGCCCGGCCGATGCGGAACATCACCTCGAGCCCGGCGGCGACCGCCTCGATCAGCGCCGCCCCGCTGGCGCCGCTGCGCTGGGCGACCGCCAGGGCGGCGGCCACGACCGGCGCGCCGTGGACGCCGGCGCCGGGCTTGCGCAGGCAGTCATATTCGATGGCGTGGCTGAACAGGCCGTTGAGGAAGGCTGCGGTCGCGGCGCTGGTGCGCCGGCCCGTCCCGTCCAGGATGACGCTGGAGCCGCCCGTGCCCAGCCCCTCCGCGTAGGCAAGGCCGATGCGGCTTGGCTCCCACGCCGATCCGCCGGTGCAGACGCCGACCGTATCGAGGATCGCCTCCCGCACGCAGGCGAGCGTGCGCGGGGGCAGGTCGGCGAGCTTCAGGGATGCGGCATAGGCCGCCAGAACCGGGGCGGCCGGATCATCGCCTGCCGCCGCGACGGCCTCGTCTCCTCGCAGGGCCAAGGCGCTTCTCCCTAAAGTCGGCCGTCAGAGCGTGGGATGGGCACCGTTGGCGCCGTTGCCCTTGCCCTTCTCCTTGGCGGATGCGTCCGCCTTCGGCAGGGCATAGCGCTGCTCCTGCTCATCGTACCATGGCTTGCCCACGAGGCGCTGGCGCTCGCGGAAATCCACCAGCAGGTCTTCGGCTCCGGCCAGCGAACCGTTGGCATGGAGATGCGAGAGCACCTCCTGCATCGCCCGCATGGCGGCCTGGAGCGCGGCGTTGGCATAGAGCACGACGCTGAACCCCATCTCCCGCAGCCGCGCCGTGTCGCTCATCGGCGTCATGCCGCCCGCGACGAGGTTGACGATCTGCGGGACGGGAATGTCCTTCGCGATCCTGGCCATGTCCTCCAGCGAGGTCGGTGCCTCGACGAAGGTCACGTCCGCGCCCGCTTCCACATAGGCGTGGGCGCGCTCCAGCGCGTCCTCGATGCCGTTGCAGGCGATGGCGTCGGTGCGCGCGATGATCTGGAAATTCTCGTTACCGCGCGCGTCGACGGCCGCGCGGATCTTCATGACCATCTCGGCGGACGGGATGATGCTCTTGCCGGTGAAGTGACCGCACTTCTTGGGGAAGTCCTGGTCCTCGAGCTGGATGGCGCTCGCGCCGGCCCGCTCCAGCACCTTCACCGTCCGGCCCACATTGATGGCGTTGCCGAAGCCGGTATCGGCATCGACGATGAGCGGCACCGTGCACGCGTCGCGGATCGTGGCGACATGCTGGGCCAGCTCGGTGAGGGTGATGAGCCCGATATCCGGCGTGCCGAGATAGGAGTTGGTCACCCCGGCGCCGGTCACGTAGACGGCCTCGAACCCCACATCCTGCGCGATGCGGGCGGCGAGCGCGTTGGACGCGCCGGGCACGATGGACGCGGCGCGGCGCGCGAAGAAGGCGCTGAGCCGGGCGTTGAGTTCGGTCTGGTCGCTCATGGGTGGACGCGTCCCTCGATCGGCGCGGAAGCGCGGGCCTCAGCCCGCATGGGCGGCGCGCTGCGTGGCCGGCTGGCGCCGCGCGGCGTGGGCGGCGGCATGGGCGCCCGCCAGCCGTCCGAACGTCGCGCCGGACATCAGCCCCGTGCCGCTGGCGTAATTGTTGAAGAACAGCCCGCCGACGATCTCGCCCGCGGCATAGAGGCCGGGGATCGTGCCGCCATACAGGCTCTCCACGGCGGCGTCGGTCGTCACCTTCAGGCCGCCGAAGGTGAAGGTGATGCCGGTCGTCACCTGGTAGGCGTGGAAGGGCGGGGTATCGAGCGGGTTCGCCCAGTTCGACTTGTCGATGGCCAGGCCCTTCGTGCCGCGCCCGTCTCTGACGTTCGGGTTGAACGGCACGTCGGTCTGGCAGGCGGCGTTGAACTCGTGCACCGTCTTCAGGAAGCCCTGGGGGTCGACCCCCTCCAGCTTCTCCGCCAGCTCCTCCAGCGTCTGCGCCTCGGCCTTGGTGACGCGCGAGATGCGGTACTCGCCGCGCAGCAGGTGCGTGACCTTGCTGTCGAAGACCTGCCAGGCGAACATGCCGGGCTGCTTCAGGATCTCGCCGCCATACTTGGCGTAGGTGTGGCTGTGGAAGTTGGCGCCTTCGTCGAGATAGCGCTCGCCGCGGGCGTTCACCATGATCCCGAACGGATAATTGTGCTTCTGGAACTGGTCGCCGATGGTCAGGTCGCCGAAGGGCGGGGCGTTCACGTCCCAGGCCACGGCGTGGCAGCCGGACCAGTTGCCGTGCGGGCGCGCGCCCGCCGCCAGCGCCATGGTCAGGCCAGCGCCCATGTTGAACCGCGTGCCGCGGACCTTGGCGACGTCCCAGCCGGGGCCGAGATAGCGCGCGCGCATCTCCGGGTTGGACTCAAAGCCGCCGCAGGCCAGGATCACGGCGCCGGCTTCGATCCTGACGCTCCTGCCGCCGACCCGCGCGATGACGCCGGTGACGGAGTCGCCGTCCTGGATCAGCTCGACGGCCGGGGCCTCGTATACGACGCGGATGCCGCGGCGGGCGATGTTCTCGTTGAGCGCGCGCAGCAGTTCCGCGCCGCCGCCCCAGATATGCAGGGCAAGGCCGCCCCAGAACTTGAACTTGCCGTCGACCTTGTAGGCCTGGCGCCCGAGGCCGGGCTGGAGCTTCACGCCCTGCGAGGCGATCCACACCGCCGTGTCGAGGCTCGACCGGACGAGAAGCTCGCAGAGCTCCGGATCGGTTCGGTACTCGGTCAGCTCGAACATGTCGTCGAAGAACTGGTCTTCGGTGTAAGAGCCGAAATCGATGTTCTCCAGCTCGGCGTCGGTCAGTTCCGGGCAGACCTTCTTCAGGTCCTCGACGCCCGCATAGGCGAACCGGAAGGCCCCGCCCGTGTAGTGGGAATTGCCGCCGGCATCCTCCATGGGCGCCGCTTCCAGCACCAGGACGCGGGCCCCGGCTTCGTGCGCGGAGATCGCCGCGCAGAGCGCGGCATTGCCGGCGCCCACCACCACCACGTCGGGATTGTATGCTGCGATTTCGTCCGCGTTCATTCGCCTTCACCGTCAAGCCGGCTGGAAACCATGTCCGGAACGGCCAGAATGACGGGCGGTTCCGGGGCGCGGCCGGCCCGGAACAGCTCGGCGACGCTGGGTCAGATGTCCCACGCACCGCGCAATCTGTCAACAGTCTGCACTTATCGGATTGGCTGCGATCTGTGCATCGTGCCCGGATCGCAGGCCGGAACGCTCAACCCCGCGCGGCGGCGCGCCGGCGCGGCGGCGCCTTCTTCTCCACGGCGGCCTCGCCCTCGACCTGCTCCATGAGGTTGTCGAGAGCGGTCCGGATGTGCCGGCGCATCAGCGTCTCGGCCTTGTCCGCGTCGCGCGCGCGCATGGCGTCGATGATGGCCTTGTGCTCGTCATAGGCCTGCGAGGCGCGGCCGGGAGACGCGCTCGACCGGTACCGGTAGATGCGCATGAAATAGTAGAAGTCCTCGCACAGGATGCCGAAGAGGCGCTGGTTCTTTGATCCGCGCGCGATCCGGTAGTGGAGGTCGAACTCGCCGGCCCGCTGGAAGTACGACGACCCCTGGCGCAGCTCCGCGTGGCTGCCGTGCTCGTCGAGCAGGCTGCCGAGCTGCTCGATCTCCGCATCCGTCATGTTCTGCGTGGCCAGGCGGCAGGCCATGCCCTCCAGCGCCTCGCGCATCTGGAAGATCTCGATGACGTCCTTCAGCGAGACGTCGGCGACGCGCATGCCGAAATTGGGCGTGTATTCCAGGATGCGGCGCCCCTCGAGCCGGGCGAGCGCCTCCCGCAGCGGGCCGCGGCTGATCCCCAGCTGGCGCGCGAGCGTCGCCTCGCGGATGCGGCTGCCGGGGGGCAGGTCGCCCTTCTCGATCGCTTCCGTGATGATGTTCAGGACTTTGTCCGCGAGCGACTCGGCGACAAGGGAGGCGTTGAGGACGGAGACCATGGGAACGTCCAGTTGACGGGCTGTAATGCGCCGGAGATTGCTTCCTTTTAAATCGTCTAAGTCATTCGCGCTGTTTAGTCAGCCCCGATTTCGAGCCGTGCGTTTTCCTCGCTGATGCTCTGGCGCACATCCTGCTCGATCAGGTTCCAGATCGTGTCGACCAGATGACCGAACTCCGCGGTTCGCTTGATCTCGAGAGGACGGGGTCGCGGGAGCGTCACCGGCAGCACTTCCCGGATCCGTCCGGGCCGGCGGCCGAGCACCACAACCTTGTCGGCGAGGAACACGGCCTCGTCGATCTGGTGGGTGATGAACAGCACCGTCTTCTTCCCCTGCTCCCAGATGCGCAGGAGCTCGACCTGCATGATCTCGCGGGTCTGGGCATCGAGCGCGGAGAACGGCTCGTCCATCAGGAGGACTTCGGGCTGGACGGCCAGGGCGCGGGCGAGGTTCACCCGCTGGCGCATGCCGCCCGACAATTGCCAAGGATAGTACTTCTCGAAGCCTTTCAGGCCGACGAGCTCGAGCAGGGACATCGCATACTCGCGGTTGCGCGCGTCCAGCCGCCCGTTAATCTCCAAGCCGATCACCGTGTTGTGCCAGACGCTCCGCCACGGCAGGAGGCAATCGGCCTGGAACACGACGGCGCGGTCCGAACCGGGACCCGCGACCTCGCGGCCGTCGATCCAGATGCCGCCCAGATCGGGCTCTTCGAGCCCGGCCAGGATGCGCAGCAGCGTGGTCTTCCCGCAGCCCGACGGCCCGACCAGCGCGATGAACTCGCCCGCCTGGACGTCGAGGTTCAGGTTGTCCAGTGCCAGCAGCGAGCCGAAGCTCTTGGTGAGGTCCGCGATCTGGAGCTTGGTGTCGGCTTTGTCCGTCATGATCTGTTCCAGGGCACGAGCTTGGTTTCCGCGGCGCGGCACAGCGCCATCAGGGCGATCCCGGCGGCGGCCAGCACGGCGACGCCTGCGAAAAGCCGCGGCATGTTGAACACCTCCGCCGATTGCAGGATCACGAAGCCGACGCCGGCGCGCGCGCCGAAGAGCTCGCCCACCACGACGCCGATCAGGCCGCGGCCGATGCCGAGGCGCAGCCCCGCCAGGATGAAGGGCAGGGCAGACGGCAGCATCACCTTGGTGAAGAGCTGCGTGCGGGAGGCGCCGAAGGAGCGGATGGCTTCGACCAGCGCCTTGTCAGTGGAGCGGATGCCGGCCTCGGTGTTGATGATCACCGGGAAGATCACGACGCTGATGACGACGATGACCTTCGACCAGATGCCGATGCCGGCCCACAGGATGACGAGCGGCGCGATCGCGATGATGGGCGTGGCATAAAGGCCCGCGACCCAGGGCCCGAGCGCGGCGTTCGCCGCCCTGGAGGACGCCATGGCAAGGCCGATCGCGATGCCGGCGATGGACGCGATGAGGAAGCCGTAGATGAATTCCTGCCCGCTGACCCAGACATGATATTGCAGTTCGCCGGACGCGGTCATGCGCGCCAACTCGGCCATGGCCTGGAGCGGGGTGGCGAGGAACAGCGAATTGCTGACGACGAAGCGGCCCAGCAATTCCCAGATCAGCAGGCCGCCGACCACGGAGGCCACCGAGATCAGCTTCTGGCGCGCCGGGCTCGTGGGCACGTTGCGCCGCCGCCGGGACGTTCCGGGCCGGGATGGTGTGGGCGCGGTGCCCGCCGGGGGAACCGCGCCATCGGTCGCGATGGTCATGGGGCTTGCCGCCTGTTGTCGTTGCCGGGACGATCGGGATGAGGAAAGCGCGGCTCCGCCCTTGGGGCCGCGCCGTCACTCAGTTCTTCGCGCGCTGCACGAAGCTTCCGTCGTAGATCTTGGAGACCGGGACATCGGCGCTCTTGATGTCGCCGTCGGCCTTCAGGATCTCCAGCGCCTTGCGGATGCCGGTGTCGGAGATGCCCGAGCCGGGGGCGTAGCCCTTGATCTTCAGGATCAGGTCATAGTTCTTCACGGCCGTGTCGAGGTCGATCTGCGCCTTCTCGGCGAGGATCTTGGATGCCTCGTCGCGATTCTTGGGATCGTTGAGGAAGTCGATCGCCTTGTTGTGCGCCTTGATGAAGCCCGTGACGGCGGCCGGGTTCTCGGCGGCCCATTTGCGGCTGGCGTGGAAGACCAGGTAGGGCACGTCCTTCAGGTAGGCCGCGACCGGGCCGAGATCGACATAGCCTTCCTCGATCGCCTTGAAGGTGGCGGGCGGCGCGAGCACCGCCGCCTCGACGCCGCCCGAGGCCAGGGCCGCGAAGCGGTTGGCGGTCGAGCCGGAATACAGCGTCTGCACGTCCTTCTCGGGGTCGACCTTCTGGTCGCGGGCCATGGCCGCCCACCACACATTGGTGATGTCCTTGGTGCCGCCAACGATGACGCGCTTGCCCTTCAGGTCGGCGACGGACTTGATCGACTTGGCGGCGATGAGCCCGTGCATGCTGATGTCGAGGCCGTTGGCGACCACGACGATGTCCGTGCCAGCCTCGATGGCCCGCGCGGTGTCCATGAGCGACGAAGAGCCCATATGAGCCGCGCCCGCCGCCACCTGCTGGATGGACTTGGCGCTGGAGCCGGTATTGACGAACTCGGCATCGACGCCGAACTCGGCGAAGTAGCCCTTGGATTCGGCGATCAGCGTCGGCCAGATGGACGACGTGATGCCGATCAGGCCGACGGTGATCTTGGGACGGGCATTGGCCTGGGCCTGCGCCGTCGCGACGGTGCCGGCGGTCATCAAACCGGCGGACAGGGCGGTGAGCGCGGCAAGCGCGGTCGCCCTGAGGAAGGTGCGCTTCAACATCTGGAATCCCCTGTTAGCTTCGACGGCTGGAGCCCTCCCGTCCGGCGGATCGGGGGCTCGGGCGGGCTTCGGCCAAGCGGCTGCGCCCGTCTCTTGACGAGGCACTTTCGGGGCTTTACCGCCTACTGTCAACAGTTGTCATTTTGCCGTATCGGCGGGATGGCGTCCCTGCGGAGAGGTCTGCGGACCCTTTCGCGACCACGCGAACGATCAGGAAGGGCGGGCCCATGGGTGCTCACGAACCGGCCGACAATCCCCACACGCGGGCGATCGCCGACTTCATCGCGGACTTCCGGTACGAAAATCTGCCCGACGATGTCCGGCATCGGCTGAAACTGCTGATGCTCGATTCCCTGGGCTGCGCCATCTATGGCCAGTCCCTGCCCTGGTCGAAGATCCTGCGGGAGACGCTGGGCGCGATGGACTCCACCAGCGGCATCGGCGTCTGGGGCACGAAGGACCGGCTCTCGGCGCCCCATGCCGTGCTGGTCAACGGCACGCTCGTGCAGAGCTTCGAACTGGACGACGTGCACCGCATCGGCGTCCTGCATGTGGGCGCGGTGACGCTGCCGGCCGTGTTCGCGGTGGCGGGCCTGCGGCCAGGCATGTCCGGCCGCGACCTGCTGCGCGCATCCGCCATCGGTTACGAGATCGGGCCCCGCGTCGGCATGTGCATGGGGCCCGAGCATATCGGCCAGGGCTGGCATTCGGGCGCCACGCTCGGCGTCTATTCCGCCGCGGCCGGCGCAGCCGCGGCCCTGAAGCTCGACTCAGAGCGCGCCGTCCACGCGCTCGGCATCGCGGGCACCCAGTCGGCGGGCCTCATGGCCGCGCAATACGGCGCCATGGTCAAGCGCATGCATGCCGGCCGCGCGTCCCAGTCGGGCTTCTACGGCGCGATGCTGGCGGAGAACGGCTTCACCGGCATCGTGGACGTGTTCGAGAGCCCCTATGGCGGCTTCTGCACCACGTTCTCGCGCTCCGACGACCGGTTCAACCTGGACGAGCTGTCGCGCGACCTCGGCACCCGCTTCGAGATCATGCGCATCGCGCTGAAGTTCTACTCGTGCGTCGGCAGCAACCACACGACGCTGGACGCCATCCGGTCCATGCAGGAGGAGCGGCCCTTCGGCCCCGACGATATCGGCGTCATCCGGGTCCATGGCTCGAAGGTGACGGTGGACCATGTCGGCTGGCCCTACCGGCCGCTGGGCCTGACGTCGGCGCAGCTGAACCTGCCCTATTGCGTCGCGACCTTCCTGCTGGAAGGCCACGCCTTCGTGGACCAGTTCACCGAGGACATGGTCGCGGACGAGACCCGCATGGCGCTGTCGCGCAAGGTGGAAGTCGTCGAGGATCCGGCGATCACCGCGCGCGGCCGCGTCTATCGCCACATGGTCCGGGTCGAGGTTGAGCTTGCTGACGGCACGCGCATGGAGCGCACGGTCGAGGCGCCGCGCGGAAGCGAAGTGCACTTCGCCACCGATGCCGACGTCCTCGACAAGTTCATGCTGCTGGCGAGCCATTCCCTGCCCGAAGCACAGGCGCGGCGCATCGCCGACATCACGATGAACCTGGAAGGCGAGAAGGATGCCGGCGAGCTGCTGAAGGCCTTGTCGGCCTGATCAGTCCGGCCGGGGGCCGAATGCGCCGGCGGCGTGTTCGGCCGCCTCGAACAGGAGATGGTCGCGGCCGCGCGCCGCGATCAGCTGCAACCCGATCGGCATCCCGTCGATGCGCTCGGCCAGCGGGATCGTCATGCAAGGCCCGTGGAGCGCGGTCCAGATCGAGGAGAACTCGGCCGGTCCCGTGGAGCTGAGGCCGATATCGGCGATGCCGGAAACCGACGGCGCGACGATCACGTCCCACGATGCGAAGAGATCGGCGGCCGACAGGCGCGCATGCTCCAGCGCCGTCACCGCCTCCACATAGGCCTCGGGGCTCACCGCCAGTCCCTCCGCCATCTTGCCGTCGCGCAGAAGCGGGCTGAGCCCGCTAGGGTGCTGGTGCCGCTCGGTCGCCAGGCCCGTTGCCAGCTCGTAGCTCGAGACCGCCCTGTGCGCCTTGGCGATGCGCGCCAGCGCGTCGGGAAGCACGACCTCGCCGAATGCCGAAACCTGCGCGAGCCGGGCGACGGCCCGTTCCATGGCGGCCGCCGCCCGCGGCTCCACCCTGTCCCAGAAGGGCGTGCGGCAGAAGCCGAAGCGAAGGGCGCCGCCCTCCCCTGCCGGCGGCCGAAGCTCCGCGCCCAGAAGCGCGTCCCGCATCAGCGCACAATCCCGCACCGTGCGGCCGAACACGCCCAGCGTGTCGAAGGATGGCGAGGACGGCTTGACCCCGGCGCAGCTCATGAGCCCGAAAGTCGGCCGGTAGCCCACGATGCCGCAGAAGCTCGCAGGTCGGATGACGGACGCGGTCGTCTGCGTCCCCAGCGCGAGGGGGAGCATCCAGTCGGCGACCGCCGCCGCCGAGCCCGAAGACGACCCGCCGGGCGTGCGGCTGAGATCGAGCGGATTGCGGGTCGGTCCCGGCAGCCTGTGGGCGAACTCCGCGGTCACCGTCTTGCCGACGATGACGGCCCCGGCCGCCCGCAGCATCGCCACCGACGCGGCGTCGACGGACGGCCTGTGCGCTTCGTAGATGACGGAACCGTAGGCCGTGGGCTGGTCGGCCGTGTCGATAATGTCCTTGATCCCCAGCGGCAGGCCGCCGAGGAGGCCCCGCACACCCGCCCGGTCCAGCGAATCGGCCGTGCGCCGCGCGCCTTCGGCATCGACATGGGCGAAGGCCTGCACTGCGGGCTCGCGCTCCGCGATCCGCTCCAGATGCGCCTCGAGCAACGCCCGCACGGAGACGGAACCCGCCTCCAGGGCCTCCCGCTGAGCCAGTGCGTCCAGTCGATTCAGAATCATCGGGAGCCTTCCGGAAAGCAGCGGTTCAACGCCGCGACGCTACAATGTGTGAACTGTTGACACAACTGACGGCAGGTGAGAGCTTGCCGTTACGCGCCCCCCGGCGCGCAGTGGAGGACGGACGACATGGTGGCCTTGGCATCCCGCGCGGTCCAGCCCGCCGGCACGACGATGCGCGCCGCCGAGCTCGCCTGCGACACGCGCTTCACCGACCTTCCCGACGACGCGGTCGAACTGGTGCGCCAGTGCATCCTCGACACGATCGGCGTCACCATCGCCGGAGCCGACGAACCCGTCGTGCGGGCCGTTCTCGCCGATGCCCGCGAACAGGGCGGGCGGGCGGAAGCCTCGATCCTGGGCCATCCAGACAGGCTGCCGCTGCGGGCGGCGGCCCTCGTCAACGGCACGACCGGGCATGCCCTCGATTACGACGATTGCAACCTCAATATGAACGGCCACGTCTCGGTCGTCGTCCTGCCGGCCGTGATGGCCGTGGCTGAGCGGGACAGGCTATCCGGCCCCGAGCTCATCGCCTCGTTCTTCGCAGGCTACGAGACGGCCTGCCGCGTCGGGCAGACCGTCGCGCCCGGACACTACGACCGAGGCTTCCATGCCACCGGGACGATCGGCGCGATCGCCGCCGCGGCCGGGAGCGCCCGCGCCCTGAAGATGGACACTGAGCAGACCGCCAACGCCATCGCCATCGCCGTGACCATGGCCGCCGGCCTCAAGGGCCTGTTCGGCACGATGTGCAAGCCGTTCCATGCGGGCCGCGCCGCCGAGAACGGGCTCTATGCGGCACTCCTCTCCCGGCGGGGCATGCTGGCAAAGCCCGACGCCATCGAGTGCCGCCAGGGCTTCGCCGACGCGCTGGCCCCCGCCTTCCATCCCGACATGGTCGACGCCGCACCCGCCCGCGGGCTCTACATCCGCCACAACCTCTTCAAGTATCACGCCGCCTGCTACGGCACCCATGGCGCCATCGAATGCGGGCGGCTGATGCGCGACCTCGTCGCCGACCCCGACGGGATCGTCGGCATGACGCTCGAGGTCGCCGTCGAGAACGACAAGACCTGCAATATCCAGACGCCGCATGTCGCGTCCGAGGCCCGCTTCAGCCTGCGCCATTGCGTGGCCATGGCGATGGCCGGCATCGACACGGGATCGGCGGGAGCCTACGGCGCCCCCTCCCTCGACCATCCGCTCGTGGCGCGGCTGCGCGAGCTCATCGAGGTGAAGCTCGTCCCCGGCCTCGACATCGCCGAGAGCCGCCTCACGGCCCATACGGGCGATGGCGGCGTCCACCGCGTGGATTTCGACGCCACGATCCCGGAAAGCGACATCGCGCTCCAGCGCCGCCGTCTCGTCGACAAGTTCGATGCGCTGGTGACGCCGGTCACGGGCGCCGCCCGTGCGGCCGCGATCCGCGACGCGATCCTTGCCCTCGACACGCTGGGCGACGTGTCCGAGCTCGCCCACCTGTGCGGCCGGGCCTGATCCCGTGAACGCGCCCATCCAGCTTGCCGCAGACCGCGCGACCATCGCCGCGGAGATCGAGGCCCTGTGCGCCTGGGCCGCCGCTGCGCCGGCCGTGCCGGACGAGGTCCTCGCCAAGACGGCCCTGGTCTTCGTCGACGACGTCGCGGCCGCGGCCGCCGCCCATGCCGAGCCGGAAATCGTCGCCCTCGTCGAGAAGCGCGAAGCCGGATCCGCAGCGACGCTCCTCAGGCCGGGAGCGCCCCGCGCCACGCGGCGCGACGCAGCGCTGGTCAACGGGGTCGCCGGCTGCTGGGCGGAGCTGGACGAGGGCTATCGAGGCGCGCCGGCGCACGCCGCGCTCTACATCCTTCCCGCGCTGCTGGCCGAGGCCGAGCGGCGCGGCGCCACGACGCGCCAGGCGCTGACGCTCCTGGCGGTCGCCTACGAGGTTGTGGCCCGGCTGGCCGAGACGTGGCGGTTTCCCGGGGGCACGATCCATCCGCATGCCGCAATGGGCGGTATCGGCGCGGCGGTCGGCGCGGCTCTCGCGCGCGGCAGCGACGCCCGCGTGCTCCGTGACGCCGTGACGATCGCCGGTGGCCTGGTCGCGGCCGGCACGTACCAGGCCGCGATCGAAGGCTCGCTCGTACGCAACCTGTGGACCGGCCAGGGCGCGGTCACGGGGCTCGACTGCGCAGACTGGGCCGAGGCCGGCTTCTCGGGGTTTCCCGACGGTCCGCACCAGGCGTTCACCAAGCTGCTCCAGGGCACGCCGGACCCCCGCGCCCTGCGTGACGGCCTGGGCGAGCGCTGGGCGATCCTGCTCTGCTACCACAAGCTCCACGGCTGCTGTCACTCGACCCACGCCGCGGTGGAGGCCGTGCTCGACATCCGCAGCCGGCTGCGGGCGCACCAGACACCGGACCAGATCGAGGCCATCCGGGTGCGCACCCACCGGCCCTCGATGAGCAATCGCCGCCCCCATAACGGGCTCGCAGCTCGCTTCTCGTTCGAGCATGTCGTGGCGACCGCCATCGTCAACGGCCATGCCGGACCGTCCGCCTTCACCCGAGAGGCGATCGCCGACCCGGACGTGGCGCGGCTCCGGGACCTGACCAGGCTGGAAGCGTTTTCGCCGCTGCCGCCCTGGCCGCAGGACCGGCCGGCCCACGTCACAGTGGATTTCCTCGACGGCGCGCGCATCTCGTCCACCTGCATGAGCGCCCCCGGCGGCCCCGACCGGCCGCTGTCGGCGCGGGAGATCGTTGCCAAGGCCGAAGCGGTGGCCGGCACGGCGTGCCCATCCTTTGCAGGAATGGCGCGGCAGATCGTGGCGATGGACGACGCCGTGCTCGACCAGCCGCTCGAGCGGACCCTGGCCGACCTTCTGGCTGTCTGAGCTAGTCCGCCAGCAGCGCCGCCAGGAGGCGGGCGCCCTGCCCGAAATCAGCGATGGGCATGTCCTCGTCCGGATGATGGCTGCCGTTCGGATTGCGAACGAAGATAATCGCAGTGGGAATGCCTGCGAGGGCAAAGTTCGCCGCATCATGCCCCCCGCCGCTCGCCAGATCGATGGCCGGGATGCCGAGTTCGGCCGCCAGGTCGCGCAGGCGGCCGCGAAGGTCCGGAGACATCGTGGCGGGAGCCGCGCGGTCGATCCGGCCGAGGTCGATGGCGACGCCGCGCTGCGCGCCGATGTCCCGCGCGGCCGCGACGACGAAATCCTCCGCATCGCGCAGGAGCGCCTCGTCCTCGCTGCGGATGTCGAGCGTGAAGGTCACCAGGCCCGGCACCTTGGTCAGGCTGGCTTGCGCGGGATCGGTGGAGAAGCGCCCGAGCGTCGCGACCATGTCGCGGCCCTGCGCCAGCCAGTCCTCCCAGCGCGCTTCCAGCGCTCCGGCGAAGGCGGCGGCGGCCAGCAGCGCGTCGCGCCGATACTCGCGCGGGACGGCGCCGGAATGCGCATGGGCGCCCTCGGCCCGGGCGTCGCGCGCCCGGCGCGTGCCCCTGATGCCGGACACGATGCCCACCGGAACGGCGCGCCGGTCCAGCACGGGTCCCTGCTCGATGTGAAGCTCCACGAAGCCGTGGGCCATCTCCGGCCGGATGGAGGGCGCCTCGGCCGCGCCTTTCGGATCGAAGCCCGCATCGGCGATCATCTGGGCCAGCGACCGTCCGTCGACCACGGAGCGCGCGGCGTCCATCTCCGCCGCGGAAAGCTGGCCGAGGGCCGCCCGGCCCCCGAAATGGCTCTTGTGGGGGCCGGAGAACCAGCTCGAACCCTCTTCACCGCGCGTCGCCAGCACGGTGACGTTCCGCGCCGGAACGAGGCCGTGGGCGCGGAACGCATGCAGCGCTGCCAGCCCGGCGACGACCCCAGCAGCGCCGTCGAAATTGCCGCCGCACGGCACCGAGTCGAGATGGGACCCGGTGAACCAGGCCGGCGCCTCCGCATCCCGCCCCGCCATGGTCATGAACAGGTTGCCCGCCGCATCGGTCGAGACGGTCAGCCCCAGATCGCGGGCTGCTGCCGCGACGAGATCGTGAGCGGCCTGCTCGCCCTCCCCCCAGGACGCCCGCGTCACCCCGTCCGGGCCGCGGGTCCGTCGGTCCAGTTCGTCGAACAGCCCTTCGGCGAAGGCGATCGCCTCCGCCCAGACTGCCGCCGGCAGGACCGCCCGGGCCATCAGATCGTCGCGCCCGACTTGAGATAGTGCTCGACGATCTCCTCGCCGGTGGCGAACCAGACCTTGTCGTGGGACCGGATGTAGGACAGGGCCGATTCCAGGCCCTTGATCCGGTGGGGGACGCCGATGATGAACGGATGGAGACAGACGGCCATGACCCGACCGGACTCCGCGCCCTCCTCGTACAGGACGTCGAACTGGCGTTTGATCAGCTTCTCGAACTCGTCGATCGAGCCGTTGCGATAATAGAGGAAGGGCGAGTCGTTGACCTCGTAGGAATACGGGATCGACGCGATCTGCCGGCCCTCGACATTCATCAGGTACGGCTGGTCGTCGTTCGTCCAGTCGGCGACGTAGGTGAACTTCTCGTCGAGCAGGAATTCCAGCGTGTCCCACGTCTCGGCCAAGGCCGAGCCGAGCCAGCCCTTGGGCCGCTTGCCCGAGAAGCGTTCGATCTTCTCCGCGCAGCGCGCGATGAGCGCCCGCTCCTCCTCGGGCCCGAATTCGGTCAGGCGCACCGAGTTGGTCTCGTTGTGGCCCATCAGCTCCCAGCCGAGCTTCAGCGCCTCTTCCACGATCTGGGGGTGATGGTCGATGAGGTCGGTGTTCAGCGTGGCGGTGGCGCGGATCTCCAGGCGCTTGAGCACCTCCATGATGCGCCAGATGCCGACCCGGTTGCCGTAGTCGCGTTGCGCCCAGGGCCGCACCGTCGGGGCCTTGCCCTTGGCCTCGAACGGATGGCCGGCGAGCCCCTTGGTCAGGGGGAAGAATTCCAGGTTCGGCACGAGCCAGAAGGCCACGCGCGCACCGTTCGGCCATTTCAGCGGCGGGCGCTGGGTGATCGGCACATAGGGGAAGGGGCCGTAATCGCGCGGTTGCATGCCAAGCCTCGTCGTCGCTCAGGAGGAAATGCGGTTGCCGGCGTCCCGCCAGCCGCGCACGAGATCGAGCACCCGCCCGACATCGCTCGCATCGTTGTACAGGTGGAAGGAGAAGCGCAGCAGCCCGCGGCGCACCGACAGCTTGACGCCGTTCTGCGCCAGATGCGCGTAAAGCGGCTCCGCCCAGCTGAAGTCGCCGCCGGGTCCGCCCACCGTGACCATGTTCGCCAGGTGCGGGCCAGGAGGCAGCCCCCAGATCGGCAGGCCGAGGTCCTTGAGGCCCTCGGCCAGCGAGAGCGCCAGGCCGCAGGCATGGGCCTCGATCGCGGGCACGCCGACATCCGCCAGCATCGCCATCGACGCGTCGACCGCGGCGGCGGCGGGGAAGTTGTGGTTGCCGAGATCGAACCGGCGCGCGCCCGGCATCAGCGCGTAGTCGTCGTTGCCGCCGTCGGCCTCGTGCGCGTCCCCCAGATCGACGCCGAACCGGGCGAGATAGACCGGGGACAGCCCCTCGGCGACGGCGCGGCGGACATATAGGAAGCCCATGCCGTAAAGTCCGAGCAACCCCTTCTGCGTCGACACGACGAGGGCGTCGACGGGAGTCCGGGCCATGTCGTGCGCCAGGATGCCGGCCGACTGCGCCCCGTCGACCAGGAGAATGACGCCCCGCTCGCGGCAGGCCGCGCCGAGCGTGTCGAGGTCCGTCCTGAAGCCGGGCAGGAACGTCGTCGACGAGACCGAGACCATGCGCGTCTTCGGCCCGATCGCCGCGATCATCCGCTCGACCGGGACGTGCCCTCCTTCATTGGCCACCTGAACCGGGACGATGCCGCAACGCCTGGCGAGGTTGTGCCAGAGGTAGATGTTGTTGGGATGCTCGCGCTCGGCGCAGACGACCACCTCGTCGCCCTCGCGCCACGGATAGGCGCAGGCGACCGCGTTCAGGCCCTCCGAGATGTTCTTGATGATGGCGATCTCGTCCGGCGCGGCGTTGATCAGCGCCGCGAAGCGGGCGCGCGCTGATTCCACCATGGCGAACATGGCCGCCTTGTCGCCGCCGTCGGCGACGTTCATGTCGAGATAGGCATCGACCGCCGCCCGCGTCGTCGAAGGCAGGATGCCGCGCCCCGCTACATCGAGGTAGGTCCATTTCGCGGCGCCCGGGAACCTGGCGCGGGCAGCTGCGAAGACGTCGCCGCGCGGGGCGGGGATCGGCTGGGAAGCGATCATGGGCTGGGAAGCGGTCATGCCTTGGCGGTCATCCGGCGTTCGAAGCGGCTGAGGAACCGCACGATCGGCCAGCAGACGGCGAGATAGATCGCCGCCGCCGCGATCAGCGGGGTGGGATTGTAGGTCGAGCCCTGGGCGAGCCGCGCCATCCGCAGCAGTTCGGGCAGCGCGACCACGCTGGCGATGGATGTCAGCTTGATGACCTCCAGCGTGTTGCTGATGAGGTCCGGCACGACGTTGCGGATGGCCTGGGGCAGGACAATGTAGGCCAGCGTCTGGATGCGCGTCATGCCCGTGGAGCGGGCGGCCTCCTGCTGGCCACGGGGAATGGATTCGATCCCCGCGCGGATGATCTCGCCGTAATAGGCCGATGTGTTCAGGAGGAACGACAGGACCACCGCGCCGAGCGCCGGGATGTCGACGCCCATCATGGGCAGGCCCTGATACACGAAGACCAGCAGCACCAGCGGCGGCAGGGAGCGGAACAGGTCCACATAGACCACGAGCAGCCACCGCAGCCAGGGAATGCCGTAGGACCCCAGGACCGCGACGATCGTTCCGCCGATGAGGCCCACGGGGATGACGATGAGGCAGAGCTCGATCATCACCAGGAAGCCGCGCACCAGGTAGGGCGCGGTCTCCGCCAGGACCTTGAGGTTGAAGAAGTTCTCGACGATCAGGTCCATGGCCGCCTCAATGCTTCCACGCGAAGCGGTGCTCGATCCACCGGCTGAAGGCGACGAGCGGCACGAAGATCACGAGATAGGCGATGGCCGCCATCGTCAGCGGCGTCGTGTTGGCGCTGTAGGCCTGGGCGGTGGCGGCGTTGGCGAGGATTTCCTCCACCGCGACCACCGAGGCGAGCGCGGTCATCTTCGTCACCGCGATCGTGCGGTTGGTCAGGGGCGGGATCGCGAGCCGCACCGCCTGGGGCAGGACGACGTAGCCGAGCGTCTGGCCGTAGCGCAGGCCGGTGGAGCGCGCCGCCTCCCACTGGCCGCGGCCGACCGACAGGATGCCGGCCCAGAAGATCTCCTCCGCGAATGCGGCGAGCGCAAGCGACAGGGAGAGCCAGGTTGCGACGAAGCCGGACATGCGGATGCCCACGAACGGGCCGGCGAAGTAGAAGATGATGAGCACGACCAGCGGCGGCAGCGCCCGGAAGATGTCGGCGAAGATCACGATCGGCCAGGACAGGACGCGCCATTGCAGGGCCCGGAGGAAGGCCAGAAGCAGCCCCAGGCCCAGCCCGGTGAACACGATGAGCACGGCCAGGTGGATCGTGACGATCATCCCCTCGCCGATGCTGGGCAGGTAGCGCCAGGCGACGTCGAGGTTGAAGAAGTTCTCTTGGAGCCGCGCGAGCATGGCGTCAGTGCCCGCCGACGGCTTCGAGGAAGGTCGAGGTGCGCTGGTGCTGCGGCCGCGTGAAGATCTGCTCCGGCGGCCCCTCCTCCACGATCCGGCCCGCATCCATGAAGACGACGCGGTCGGCCGCATCCCGGGCAAAGCGCATCTCGTGGGAGACGACGATCATCGTCATGCCGGACAGGCGCATGTCGCGCATCACGGCGAGCACGCTGCCGACCAGTTCGGGATCGAGCGCCGAAGTCGGCTCGTCGAAGAGCATGACCTTGGGCTCGAGCGCGAGGGCCCGCGCGATGGCGACCCGCTGCTGCTGCCCGCCGGAGAGCTCGTTCGGGAAGGCGGCCTCCTTGAACAGGAGCCCGACGCGGTCGAGTGCGGCGCGGCCGATCTCGGTGGCCTCCGCCCGGCTCTTGCCCAGCACCTTGGTGAGCGCGAGGGTGACGTTCCCCAGCGCGCTCATGTGCGGGTAGAGGTTGAACGACTGGAACACCATGCCGATGCCGCGGCGCACGACGTTGATGTCAGTGCTGCGCGCTGTGATGTCGGTGCCGTCGACGACGATCCGGCCGGATGTCGGCTCCTCGAGCCGGTTGCAGCAGCGCAGCAGCGTGCTCTTCCCCGAGCCGGAGGGACCGATGATGAAGACCAGCTCCTGCGGCGCGACGGCCAGGTCCACGCCGTGGAGCACTTCGACGCCGGCGAAGGACTTGTGCAGTCCCTCGACGCGCAGGATCGGCTCGGACGTCGTCGACATGGATCGTTCCTTGAGCGTTCGGCGGGCGCCGGCCGGCCCCCGCGAGGGGGTCGGCCGGGTCGATGCCGTCAGTTGCACTTCAGCTCGTGCGGGGTGGGGTCGTAGCCGGGCATGCCGGGTTCGCCCCAGCCGGCCGCGATCTTGTAGGCCGACGATTCCTTGGGCGGATCGAAGCCGAGCCACTTGGCGTGGAGCTTGGCCATCGTGCCGTCCTTCTTCATGCACTCCACGGCCATCTCGACCTTGTTGCGCAGCTCGGCGTCGTCCTTGCGGAAGGCCATGCCCTTCGTCTGGCCGGAATCGATGACCAGCGAGGCCTTCAGGCGGGGATTCTTGGAGGCCGTCCAGACGGTGGCGCCCGCGCTCGCCAGGTTGGCGAAGGCCCGCCCGCCGAGCACCGCCTGCACGGCGTCCTCGTTCTTGGCGTAGCGCTCGATCTTCCAGCCGTACTGCGCCTCGCGCTCGGCCAGCCACTTGTCGTAGACGTTGCCCTGGTTGACCGCGATGACCTTGCCGCGCAGGTCGTCGAGCGTCTTCACCTCCGGCGCGTCCGCCCCGACGAGGAAGCGGTAGTCGTTGCCGTGGTCGCCTTCCGTGAAGAGCACGGCCTCGGACCGCTCCTTCGTGATGACGGTGGAGGCCATGATCAGGTCGAACCGCTTGGCGTTCAGGCCCGCGAAGATGCCGGACCATTGCTGGTCGACCAGCTTGAAGCCCGGGCGGCCGAGACGGCGGGCGATCTCCGCCAGGCGGTCCACGTCGAAGCCCTCATAGGTGCCGTCGGGCTTCTGCATGATGTAGGGGGCGTTGCCGACGTCGGCGCCGCCGACGAGCGGGCCTTCCTGGGCGGCGACCGGCGCGATGCCGATCGCGAGGGCGAGGGCGAGCGTGGCCCCCGATGTGCCGTACCGTGCGCGTGTCATTGAACTCTCCCGTTCTGTTCTGACGCTGATGGTCGGTCCCGCGGCCGGCCGTTTGTCCGGCCTTGTGCTGTCGGCGGGGTGTTTTCAGAGGATGCTGCGCGTCTGGCTTCCGTCGACGCGCAGGATGCTGCCGGTCATGTAGCCGGACTGCTCGGCCGCCATGAACGCGATGGCCGCGCCGAACTCGGCGAGCTCGCCGAAGCGGCCGGCGGGGATGCTCTCGATGCGCCGGCGCATGGCCTCCTCCACGCTGATGCCCATCAGGCGCGCGTTGGAGGCGGTGGAATCGTGCACGCGATCGGTGACGAACGTCCCGGGCAGGATGATGTTGACGGTGACGTTGTCGGCGGCGACCTCGTTCGCCAGCGCCTTCGTGTAGCCGACGATGGCCGGGCGCAGCGTGTTGTCCATCACCTTGTTGGGCAGGGGCTGCACGATGCTGCCGCCGCTGATCGAGATGATGCGCCCGAAGCGGCGCTCGCGCATGCCGGGCAGCACGTGGCGGATCAGGCGGATCGGGTTCGACACGATGAGCAGGAACTGCTTCTGCAGGACGTCGAGGTCGATCTCGGTCGCGACGCCGAGGGCGGGGCCCGTGTGGTTGATCACGAGGATATCGATGCCGCCGCCCAGGGCCTCGACGGCGCCTGCGTGGAGCGTGTCGATTGCGGACGGATCGAACGCGTCGGCGGCGATGCCGGCGGTCCGCACGCCATGCCTGGCGGCGATCTCGCCCGCCACCGCCTCGCACCGCTCGCGGCTGGAGGACGTGATGGCGACATGCGCGCCCTCGGCCGCCAGGGCTTCGGCCGCGGCCCGGCCCAGGCCCTTGGTCGAGGCCAGGATCAGCGCGCGCCTGTTGCGAAGACCGAGATCCATGCGATGCCGCCTTGCCGGAATGTCCTACCCCGGCGACGCTAGCATGTGCAATTTTTGAGTGTCAACTGTAGACAGTTTTAGCGGCTGATCCTAGCTTCGACGTCAGTCCGCCTGACGGAGACGCTCGCATGCAACCGCGCCGCTACGGTCCCTTTCCCTACCAGCCCATCGTCGGCCGCCGGCCCTGGAAGTGGCCGAACGGCGCGCGGCTGGCCCTGTGGGTCATCCCGAACATCGAGATCTTCCACCTCGACGTGCCCATGCCAGGGGACTCCCAGGAACGGCCCAAGCCGGGCGATGCCGTTCCCGCGGTGCGCCAATGGGCACAGCGCGACTATGGCAACCGCGTCGGCATCTGGCGCGTCATGGACGTGCTCAAGCGCCGGGGCATCCGCGCGACGGCGGCGCTGAACAGCGACATCTGCCTGGACATGCCGGAGATCGTGGAGGCCTGCCTGTCTCTGGACTGGGAGCTGATCGGCCACGGCAGGACGAATTCGCTGCGGGTCAACGAGGTGCCGCCCGATCAGGAACGCCAGCTGATCCGCGAATGCCTCGACACCATCGAGAAGGCGTCCGGCAAACGCCCGGTCGGCTGGCTGGGGTCGGGCCTGCAGGAAAGCTGGCACACGCTCGACAATCTCATCGACAATGGCTGTCGCTACGTCGCCGACTGGGTCAACGACGACCAGCCCTATCCGATGGACGTGGACGGGCGCCGGATCGTCTCCATCCCCTACCCGTTCGAGCTCAACGACAGCGCCGCGCTGATGCGCAACAAGCTGTCCATGCCCGAGTTCGAGCGGATGATCCGCGACACGTTTGAGGTGCTCTATGCCGAGGGCGAGCATGCCGGCCGGGTGATGGCCCTCAGCCTGCACCCCTTCGTGATCGGCCACCCTCACCGCATCCCCACGCTGGACCGGGCGCTGGAATGGATCATGGGCCACGAGGGCGTCTGGGCGGCGACGGGCGAGGAGATCCTTGACGCCTATCTCGCCGCCGTGAATGCATGACGCCGCGGGGAGGTCCCCGCGGCGCCCGGCGTTCAGGATCGGAGGCGACCCCTCATTCCGGCTTGATGTTGGCGGTCCTGACGACCTCGGTCCACTTCTTGATCTCATCGCCGATGAAGGCCTGGAACTCGGCCGGCGAGGACGTCCACGGCGCGACGCCGAGCTTGGCGAGCCGCTCCTTCATGGCCGGGTCCTGGGCGATCGCGGTCAGCTCCTTGTGGAGCCGCGCGACGACAGCCTCCGGCATCTTCGCCGGGCCGAGGATCCCGTACCAGCCGGAGGCGACGAAGCCGGGCGCGCCCGAGGCCGTGAGCGGGCGCAGGTTCGGGAACGAGGCGAACGTGCCTTCCGTGCTGACGCCCAGCGCCCGCAGCTTGCCCGACTCGATATAGGGCGCGAGCGGGCTCATGTCGGAGAAGATGAACTGGATGCGGCCCGACAGCAGGTCCGTCATCGCCGGGCCGAGACCCTTGTAGGGGACGTGCACCACGTCGATGCCGGCCTTGGCGCGGAACAGCTCCGAAACCAGGTGCAGCGACGAGCCGACGCCCGAGGAACCGTAATTGATCGAGCCCGGCTTGTCCTTGGCCAGCTTGATCAGGTCCTCCGTCGTCTTGGCAGGCGATTCCGCCGGCACGGCGAGAACGAACGGGCCCTGCGCCACCGGCGCGATGGCGGTGAAGTCCTTCGTCACGTCGAAGGACAGGTTCTGGTGAAGGCTGGGATTGCCGGCGAAGGTGCTGACCGCGCCGATGACCAGCGTATAGCCGTCGGGCGCCGACTTCGCGACGGCCTCGGTGCCGACGATGCCGCCCGCCCCGCCCCTGTTGTCCACGACGACCTGCTGGCCGAGGCGCTCGCTCAGCGCCTGGGCGACGATCCGTCCGATGACGTCGTTGCTGCCCCCGGGCGGGAACGGCACAACGAGGCGGACGGGCTTGTCCGGATATGACTGGGCGATTGCACCCTGCGCGAAGGGCAGGGCCAGCGCCAGCGCGGCTGCGGCCGCGACGAAACCACGACGATCCATGTCTCATACCTCCCGTATGACCAGCCCAGCTAAACGCAGCTTGCGAACTTTGTCTACAGTTTACAGTTGAACCGCCTCGCGGAACGTGGTGCGATGCCTTTCGTCGGCCGAACCGGGAGTAGCCGCCATGCGGGTCCGATCCGTCAATGACGTCCTCATCGGCTGTTTCCTCATCCTCCTCGGCGCCTGGGGCCTGTGGCTCATGCGCGGCGCGCCGATGGGCACGCTGGGGCGCATGTCCACCGGCTTTCTCCCTACAGTGCTCGGCTGGCTGATGATCGGCAACGGGATTGCGGTCATCGTGCGGGCCTTCCTCGTTGCCGAGCCCGGGCCGAGCCGCGTCCACTGGCGGCCCCTGGCGGCGATCATGGCCGCGCTGGCCGTGTTCGCGGCGGCGACGCCGGTCCTGGGCCTCGCCGCTGGCACGATCCTCCTGGTCCTCGTCGCGACCGCCGCCGAGCGCGACGCGCGGTGGCTCACCGCCATCGTGCTCGCAGTCACGCTGGCCGTGTTCTGCTCCATCGTCTTCGTCCGGCTGCTGGGCATTCCGCTGCCGATCCTGCCTGGATTTATCGGCTCATGATCGAATTCATCGACGGCCTCTGGATCGCGCTCACGCCGATCAACCTGCTCTACTGCTTCGCCGGCGTGCTGGTGGGCACGCTGGTCGGCATCCTGCCGGGCCTCGGCCCGGTGCCGACGCTGGCCATGCTCCTGCCGCTGACCTTCTTCGCGCCGCCGGTTTCGGCCCTGATCATGCTGGCGGGCATCTATTACGGCGCGCAGTACGGCGGCTCGACGACCGCGATCCTCGTCAACCTGCCCGGGGAGAACTCGTCGGTCGTCACATGTCTCGACGGCTACCAGATGGCGCGCAAGGGCCGGGCCGGTCCCGCGCTCGCGGTCGCTGCCCTGTCCTCGCTGTTCGCGGGCGTCGTGGCGACCCTGTTCATCGCGCTGTTCGCTCCCCCGCTCGCCAACGCCGCGCTCCTGTTCGGCCCGGCCGATTACTTCTCGCTGATGGTGCTCGGCCTGGTGACGTCGATCGTGCTGGCCCAGGGTTCGCTCATCAAGGCCTTCGGCATGATCCTGGCCGGGCTCCTGCTGTCGCTAGTGGGCGTCGACGTCAATTCCGGCCAGGCCCGCATGACCCTCGGCATCACCGAGTTGCGCGACGGCATCGGCTTCGTGCCGCTGGCCATGGGCCTGTTCGCCGTCGCCGAGATCCTGAAGAACCTGGAAGAGCCGGAGGACCGCTCGATCCTGAACAAGAAGGTCACCTCGCTCTGGCCCAGCCGCGACGACGCGCGCCGCTCCGCCCCTGCGGCCGCCCGGGGCACCGCGCTCGGCTGCATCCTGGGCCTTCTGCCCGGCGGCGGCGCCATGCTGTCCTCCTTCGCCGCCTATACGCTGGAGAAGCGCATATCCCGGGAGCCTTCCCGCTTCGGGAAGGGCGCCGTGGAGGGCGTAGCCGCGCCCGAGGCCGCCAACAATGCCGGTGCGCAAACGTCCTTCATCCCGCTCCTGACGCTCGGCATCCCGGCCAACCCCGTGATCGCGCTGGTCGCGGGGGCGATGACCATCCAGGGCATCCAGCCGGGCCCCGAGATCATGACCCGCAGCCCCGACCTGTTCTGGGGCCTCGTCGCGTCCATGCTGGTCGGCAACGTCATGCTGGTCATCATCAACCTGCCGCTGATCGGCATCTGGGTGCGGCTGCTCAACGTGCCGTACCAGTGGCTCTATCCCAGCCTGCTGGTCTTCTGCTGCATCGGCGCCTTCAGCCTGAACAACTCGATGTTCGACGTCATGCTGCTGCTGATCTGCGGACTGGTCGGCTACGCGCTGATGAAGTGGCGGTGCGAGCCGGCCCCGCTCCTGCTCGCCTTCGTCCTTGGTCCGATGATGGAGGAATATCTGCGCCGGGCGCTGCTTCTGTCCCGCGGCGACGGCATGGTGTTCCTCACGAGCCCGATCAGCCTGACGCTGCTGATCATGGCGGCCCTGCTGCTGGTCCTGGTCATGCTGCCGGCCTTCAAGATCCGCCGGAAGGAGGCGTTCGCCGAGCCCGGTTGAGCCACGCTCAGGCCGGGCGGGCCATTTCCAGGACGGCGCCGATATCCGGCTCGTCCTCGATGCGGCGCAGGCGGCCGAGGAGCGCCGCCGCCCTCTCCTCCCCGAGCACGGGAACGACCAGGGCCAGGAACTTCCGGTCGAGCGCCGCGTCGTCCATCGGATTGGCGAGCGAACCAAGCGCGCTGCCGACGCTGTGGACGTGCTCGTCGCCGCCGGCGAGGCGAAGCCGCATGTCCGCCTGCTCCTTCCGGTAGCCCGGCTCGATGCGGATCGACACGCGCTCCCTGAGGGCGGCATAGCGGGGATCGTCCGCGGCGGCCTCGGAAAAGGCGGCAAGCGGCGTGGCGCCATGCACGAGGCCGACGGCCGCGCAATGGGCGAGGCTGAACTTGGTCTCCAGGCCCGTCGTCGGACGGGCGACGCCCGCCAGGTCCACCGCGATCGGAGGCACGACGAGCTCGATCGCGGCGATGTCCGCCGGCTGCGCGAACGGGCGCAGGGCGATCGCGCAGTCGATCGTGGCATGGGTCACCACCGCGCAAGGATAGGGCTTGAACGTGTTGAGCTCGATCTCGAAGCCGCTGCCGAGACCGGCGGCGAGGCCCGACAGGTCCTCCACGTCGCTGAAGACCGGTCCCAGCCCCTTGCGGCCTTCCAGCGGCGCGGCCGGACCGCTGAAGCCGCCGGCCGCCATCAGTGCGGCATAAAGCCCGCTCTGCGCGGCCCGGCCCGGCGTCAGCGCCTTGCACATCGTGCCGTACATCTCCCGCAGCCCGCTGGACTGGTTGGCGGCGATGCCGAAGGCGTCCACCATCCGCGCCGCGTCGAGCCCCATCGCCCGCGCGACCGCCGCCGCCGCGCCGACCGGGCCCGCGGCGCCCGTGACGTGCCAGCCCCGGTTGCCCGAGCCGAACACGACGTTGGCGATCCGGCACGCGACCTCCACGCCCGACACATAGGCGGCCATGAACGTGCGCCCATCGAGCGTCCTTCGACCCGCAAGCGCGAACAGCGCGGGCAGGACAGGGCCGCTGGGGTGGATGTTAGTGCGCTTGAGCTGTGTGGAATCGAAGTCGAGCACCGCCGACGCGATCCCGTTGACGAGCGCCGCGCTCGCCGCATCGGACCGGTCGCGGCGCCCCAGGAGCACCGCATCCCCCTCGACGCCGAGCAGCGCCAGGCCAGCGACCGTCGCCTCCACCGCCTCGTGGCTGCCGCCGGCCACCGTGACGCCGACGAAGTTGACCAGCGAGCGCAGCGCGGCCGTGCGGGCGGGCGGAGTGATCGCGCCGGCATCGAGCGCGACGGCGTAGCGGGCGAGCGCGAGGGACAGGTCGGACATGGTCAAGCCTTGCTCGGTCTTCAGTGGCAGGAGAAACCGCCATTCACGTGGATCGCCTGGCCGGTGACGTAGCGGGCACCGGGACCGCAGAGCATGCGCACCATGGCGGCGACCTCCCAGGGCTGGCCGCGGCGGCCGAGCGGCGGCAGGCGCTTGCCGGCGAAGGCGACGCCGTCGTGGCGCGTCATGGCGGAGGCGGCGGTATCCATCGCACCCGGCACGACGCAATTGCAGGTGATGCCCTCGGCCGCCAGATCGAGGGCGACCGCCTTGGTCAGGCCCGCGAGCCCGGCCTTGGCCGTCACGACATGGGCGCGGTTCGGAGCACCGGTATGTCCCGTCTCGCCGCCGATATTGACGATCGTGCCGCGCGAGGAACGCCGCAGGTCCGGCAGCGTCTCCTGGATCGTGTTGAACGCCCCGTCGAGGACGATGCCGAGAATGGCCTGCCACCTCTCGAGCGGGATCGCATCCAGCGGCTGCTCCTCGCGCACGGCGGCGCAGTTGACCAGGATGTCGATGGGTCCGAGCGTGCCGCGGATGGCCTGGACCGCATCGGCCACGGCCGGGCGGTCGCGCACGTCGAACGTCCATGCGCCCGCACGGCCGCCGCGCTGGCGGATGGCGTCAGCCACGTTTCCCGCGGCCTCGACGCCGGAATGACCGCAGACGGCCACCGCCGCGCCGCCCTCCGCGAGTGCCTCCGCGATGGCGCGGCCGATATTGCGCGTTGCGCCGGTGACCAGCGCCACCGTCCCGACGAGTTCGTTCATGGCAGTCCCTCCTCGTCCGGGCACGAAAAAGGGCGCGCCCCGACAGGCGCGCCCCGATTCAGGCGATGGGATTATTGCAGGCCCATGTCCTGGAGAACGGCCTCCAGATCGGTCTTCTCCTTGGCGCAGTAGGACGCGAAGTCGGCGCCCTTCAGCAGCAGGATCGACTGGTAGGAATCCTCCGCGGACTTGCGGAATTCCGGATCGTTCACGGTCTTCTCGAGGACGCCTTCCCAGTAGGCGACGGCCTCGGCGGGCATGCCCTTGGGACCGATCACGCCGCGCCAGTTGGAGACCACGGTGTCGATGCCGAGCTCCTTCCAGGTCGGTACGTTCGACACCGCGCCCGGCAGGCGCTCGGGGCTGCTGACCGCGAGCAGGCGGAGCTGGCCTGCCTCGACCTGCTTCACCAGGCTGCCGACGCTGGCAGGCACGATGTCGATATGCTTGCCGAGCACCGCGGTGCGCGCCTCGCTTCCCGCCTGGAAGATCACCGTCTTCAGGCGCTTCACGTCGATCCCGGCCTTCTTGGCGGGGATCGCGATGGCCTGGTGGTTGGAATTGCCGCGGCTCGTGGCGATGCCGATCGACAGCGATTGCGGATCGGACTTCAGCTTGTCGAGAAGGTCCTTGCCGGTCTTGAGCGGGGAGTCGGGATGGACCGCGATGCCGATATACTCGGCGAGCACGTGGCCGAGCATCGTCACGTCCGGGCAGCCGATGGGCGAGCGCCCGGCGAGATTGTTGGAGACCATGCTGGCGCCCGCGATGGCGATCGCATTGCCGCTGCCCGCATGCGTGTTGTTCAGGTAGGCCAGGCCCACCGCGCCGCCGCCGCCCGGCTTGTTCACCACCGACACGTTGGCCTTCACAGTGCCCTGCTGCTTCCACATGCCCTGGAACTGGCGGGCGAGCTGGTCGGGCGCGGTGCCGGGGCCGACCGTCACGAGGATCTCGACGTCCTTCGTCGGCTGCCACTGGGCGAAGGCGGGGCCGGCGACGAGCGAGGCCGAAACGATGGCGGCCTGCCAGAGGCGGGCGCGGATACGGGCTCCTGATGGACGCATGGGGATCCTCCTGATTTTTTGTCTCATGCAAATATATATATATTTAGCAGTGAGTCAAAAGGATCGTCAGGGCAGCTCTATGCGATAATGAAACTTGTCGCTGCGGCCGACCGTGCGGCGCCATTCCACGACGCCGCTCTGGCTGCCATAGGCCGTGCGCTCGATAACCATCACGGGCGTGCGCGGCGCGATGCGCAGGAGCGCCGCCTCCTCGTCGCTGGGGCTGCCGGCGCTCAGAAGCTCCTCGGCCCGGACGACGTGCGAGCCATAGGCCTGCTCCAGCGCCGCATAAAGGCGCTTGTCGTCCAGATCGAGCCGGTCGAGGTTCCGGAAGCGCGCCTCGTCCAGATAGGACACGTACAGGCAGATCGGCTCGTCGTTGGCGAAGAGGATGCGGCGCACCCGGTAGATCGGCGCCCGCGGCGCGATCCGCAGCCGCGCCGCCACCTCGGCGTCGCCGTCCTTCAGCAGGACCGTGTCGACATGGTGCGAGCGCGGCGTGATCTTGTCCCTCAGGTCCTCGCTGAACCGGAAGAACCGCCCGAAGCCGCGGTTGATCGTGTCGAGCCGCGCGACGAACGTGCCGCTGCCCGGCCTGCGCACGAGCAGGCCCTCGCGCACAAGCGCCAGCACCGCCTGCCGCACGGTGCCGGTGCTGACGGCGAAATGGGATGCCAGCTCAGCCTCGGTCGGCAGGATGTCGCCAGGCTTCCAGCGCCCCGCGTCGAGATCGGCCTTCAACTGCTGGCGAACGGCCTGGTAGAGCGGAAGGCCAAGCGCTTTGGCGTCGGCGAGCACTGGAAGTTCCCCCGGTATCGGCGCGAGACTACTCGACGAGATCGATCTTGATGTCCTCGAACCGGTCCTTGACGGTCAGGAAGATGACGTCCTCGTCGTCGGTCGCCGTGATCGTGTGGACCACATTGGCGGGGATGTAAATCACGCCGCCGCGCGTCACCGTCATCTCCTCGTCGCCCACCTTCGCATGCACCGTGCCCTGCAGCATGTAGTTGAACTGCTCGACATTGTGCTTGTGGGGCTTCGACCCGGTGCCGCGCTTCTTCTCGGCGATCCCGAGGATCATGCGGTCGCCGGTGACCTTCGCCCCGAAGGACGTCGTCACCTTCGGACCGAAAGCGAAATGCTCCATCTCGTCGAAGCGGAAGAAGTACTTCATGGGAGCCGTCTCCTGTTATGCGGCAATGAGTTCGGGAACGAACAGGTCGCGCGGATCGACCTGCCGGGCGGACAGCCCCTGGCGGAACGAGTACCGGCACAGGGCCTGAAGGGTCCCGGCATTGGCGGCGTATCCGTAGGGCCAGAAATCGGCGCCGAGCGCCGCGCGCGTGGCGGCCAGTTCGGCGGCAAGGAAGGGCAGCATGACCGGGAGCGAGGGCGCCGCGGCCATCTGCTCCAGGCGCCGGTAGCCCGCGTCCCGGGACTGGACCAGCGCGGCGTAAAGGCGCGCGGCAAGACCGGGATGGCGCTCCAGCACCTCCCGGCGCACGGCCACCAGATGCATGATGGGGAAAATCCCCGTTTTGGAGAAATAGGCCTGCTCGGCGGCGCGCGGGTCGGCGAACAGCCGCTTGACCGGAGCCGAGCCGTTGCGGAAGCAGGCCGGCGGTTCGGGCGCGATCACCGCGTCGATCTCGCCCGAGGCCAGCATCGCGTCCAGCGTCCGGTCTTCCGGGATCGGCGCGATCCGGTAACCCGGCGCCGGCTCGATGCGGATGCGCTCCTTGCGCCCGGGCTGGTTCAGGCCGCCCGTGACGTAGGAGACCGATTCCGGATCCAGCCCGAACCCGTCCTGCAGCATGCCGCGCACCCACAGGCCCGCCGTCATCTGGAACTCCGGGGTGCCGACCGTGCGTCCCGCCAGGTCGGCCGGCGCCTCGATGCCGCGATCGGCGCGGACATACACCGCATCCAGCCGGAACGAGCGCGACAGGAAGACGGGCAGCGCCACGTAGGCGCAGGTGCCGCGCGAGACCTGGACCAGGTAGCTGCTGGCGGACAGTTCGCAGATGTCGAACTCCGCCCGATTCAGCGCCCGCGGAAAGATCTCCGAGGGTGGCAGGGCGAGCATGGCCAGCCGCGCGCCCTCGACGGCAATAGAGCCGTCGAACAGCGCCTCGGTCCGGTCCGTGCGGCCGCAGGCGAAGGTGAGGGTCGGCTGGGGCGTCACGCGCCCGGCTCCGCCTTCACGGTGTTTGCGAGCACGCCGATGCCGTCGATCTCCACCTCGACCCGGTCGCCGGCCTTCATGAACAGCGGCGGCTGGCGGGCGACGCCCACGCCTCCCGGGGTGCCCGTGATGATCACGTCCCCGGTGCGCAGGGGCGAGAAGCTCGACATGTAGGCGATCAGGGACGGCACGCCGAAGATCAGGTCGGTGAAGGAGGAGTGCTGGACGACCTCGCCGTTGAGCCGGGTGGTGACGCCGTGATCCTCGATGCGGCCGAACTCGTCGGGCGTGACGAGCCAGGGGCCGAAGGCGCCGGTGCCGGGAAAGTTCTTGCCAGCGGTGAACTGGATCGTGTGGCGCTGGAAGTCGCGCACGCTGCCGTCATTGTAGCAGGCATAGCCCGCGACGTGATCGAGCGCGTTCTCCTCGGAAATGTGGCGGCCCGGCTTGCCGATGACGACGGCGAGCTCGCCCTCGAAGTCGAACTTGTCGGAATTGCGCGGCAGGATGAGCGCCTCGCCATGCGCCACCTGGCTGCGGGCGAGCCGCATGAAGATCGCCGGCTTCTCCGGCATCGGCCGGCCCATCTCCTGGACGTGGTTGGCGTAGTTCATGCCCACGCAGAAGATCGCGCCCGGCTCCGGCACGACGGGGGCGTAGCGGATGTCCTCCAGCGGCACTTCCACGGTGCCGGAAAGGTCCGCGCGTGCGAGCGCGGGATCGGCGAGCGCCTCCGTCAGGGTGGGCCAGCGGCTGCCGGACAGGACGTGGACCCGGTCGCCGACGACGGCGCCGAAGGCCGGCTGCTGACCCATGACGAAACTGACGAGCTTCACGGAACGCCTCCCTTGTATCGTGGGCCTGTTCTAGAGCGACGCCGATGCTTCGTCTATATATTTATATATTTGACATGCGGTCGCATGCCCCCCTACGGTGCCCGCGAGCCGAAGCTCGACCTGACAAGGCCGCCATGAGAGCGGCGGGAGGAGATTGCCCATGCAGCGAGGCCTGGCCCTGGCGGCGATCGCCCTTGGCGGCGCCTATCTCGCCCTCGTGCTGTCCATGCGCGTCGGCGATGTGGAGGACCCCGTCGGTCCGCGCATGTTTCCGCTGATGATCGCCATCGGCATCCTGCTGACCGGCATCGCCATGTGGTTCGAACAGGCGGGCAAGCCCGCCGCGGCCCCAGCCGCGCCCATCGATGACGCCGAGCGCGCCCTGCGGCGCAGCCAGGCGATCGCGGTCGCCGGCGTCGCCGCCGGCGCAGTGGCCTTCATGCTGCTGATGCAGCCGCTCGGCTTCTTCACGGTGGCCACGCTGCTCATGCTCGGCATGCTCACGGCGTTCAACCGCGGGCGCCATGGCCTCAATGTCGCGGTGGCGGTCGGCGTCTCCGCCGTCCTCTACATCGGCCTGAAGCGCTATCTCGGCGTCGCTCTCCCGAGCGGCATCCTCCCCTTCTGACCGCGAGCGACGGACATGGAAACCCTCGGCCACGTCATCAACGGATTCTCCGTCGCGCTGCAGCCCATGAACATCCTGTTCGTGTTCCTGGGCGCGCTCCTCGGCACGATCATCGGCATCCTGCCCGGCATCGGCGCCACCGCGGGCATCGCGCTGCTTCTGCCGCTCACCTTCGGCATGGACCCGGTCGCCGCGCTGATCATGCTGACTGGCATCTATTACGGCTCGTCCTATGGCGGCACGGCCGCATCCGTCCTCATCAACACGCCCGGCGACGGCACCTCCGTCATCACAGTGTTCGACGGCTACCCGATGGCGCGCAACGGCCGCGCCGGGGCGGCGCTCGCCGTGGCCGCGGTCGGCTCCTTCGTGGCGGGAACGATCAGCGTCATCGCGCTCACGCTCCTGGCCGTGCCCTTCTCGGCGGTGGCGCTGAAATTCGGCCCGGCCGAGAACTTCATGCTCATGGCCTTCACCATGACGGCGGTCGGCTCCTTCACGTCCGGGTCCCTGCCCAAGGGCCTGTTCTCGGCGCTGGTCGGCCTGATGATCGCCACCGTCGGCATCGACCTGCAGAGCGGGCAGGAACGCTTCACCTTCGGCATGCCCACCCTGCAGGAAGGCGTGCCGTTCCTGTCGGTCGTCGTCGGCTTCTTCGCCCTGACCGAGGTCGTGTACCAGGTGCTGGGATGGTATCGCGGCGAGCTGAAGCCGATCCGCATGGAAGGCAAGCTCTGGTGCACGCCCGAGGAATGGCGCCGCTCAATCGGCCCGATCACCCGCGGCGGCATCATCGGCTTCATCATCGGCGTCTTGCCGGGCGCCGGTGGCGTCATCGCCACCGTGATCTCCTATGCCACCGAGAAGAAGCTCTCCAAGCATCCCGAGATGTTCGGCAAGGGCGCCATCGAGGGCGTCGCCGGGCCTGAAGCGGCCAACAACGCGGCAACATCCGGCAACCTCGTGCCCCTGCTGACGCTCGGCATCCCGGGCTCGGGCGTCACGGCGGTCCTGCTGGGCGCCTTCATCATGTACGGCATCCAGCCCGGTCCCCAGCTCATGCAGGAGCGGCCCGACCTCGTCTGGGGCCTCATCGACAGCATGTATGTGGGCAACGTCATCCTCGTGATCCTGAACCTGCCGCTGATCGGCCTGTTCGTGCGCATCCTCTACCTGCCGGTGGGGATCCTCATGTCCGGCATCCTGCTGATCGCGCTCACCGGCGTGTATTCGGTGAACACCAGCGCCACCGAGGTCTACATGGCGATGCTGTTCGCCATCGCGGGCTTCGCCTTCCGGCGCTACGACATCCCGGTCGCGCCGCTGATCCTCGGCGCCGTGCTCGGCGGGCTCATGGAGCAGGCCTTCCGTCAGGGCATGACGATCTCCAGCGGCAATCCGTCGATCTTCCTGTCCAGCACGGTCTGCGTGGTTCTGGCCCTGCTCAGCGTCGCCTCGCTGGCGACCCCGGTGCTGCAGCACATGCGCAAGCGGCGGGACGCGCGTGTGCAGGCCAGCCAGGCCTCGTGATGGACGAGGGCGGCGCAGAACGGCCGCCGCCCCGCAGGGCGCGAAGCCTCGCCCGTCTCGCGCTTCCCGTCGGGCTGTCCGCGATCGCCGTCGCCGCCAGCGTCGCCCATGCGGGATGGTCCGGCACCGCCGCGGCGGCCATCGGCGCCGGCCCGCAACTGGGGACGCTCGCGGTGCGCGTCGGCGCGGCGTTGCTCCTGGCAGCCGTCATCCAGGTCTGGCTCCCGCGCGAACGCATGCGCAGGCTGCTGGGCTCAGGCCGGGGCATCCTGCCGCTCTTTCTCGCCGGGCTGGTCGGCAGCGTCACGGTCGGCGGCCCGATGACCTCGTTCCCGATCCTGGCTGCGCTCGCGGCGGCGCAGGTCGAGGCCGGCGCGCTCGTCGCCTTCCTCACCGGCTGGAGCCTGCTCGCCGTGCAGCGGATCATCGTCTGGGAATGGCCGCTCCTCGGCCCGGAATTCGTCCTGGTCCGCCTGGCCGCCTCCTTCGCGCTGCCCGTGGTGGCCGGGCTCATCATGCGCGCCCTGGTTCGCCGGGCCGCCGGAGGCCCGGCATGAACGCGATCGACATCGCGCTCGTTATCGCCGCCATTGCGGGGCTGGCCGTCACGGCGCTGCTGGACCGGGACCGGCTGCGGGAGGCGCTCGCCATCGCCGGTGCCAACACCCGCGCCGTCGCCCCCGCAGTCGTGCTGATGACGCTGGCCGCAGCGCTGCTCCTGCCCGTCGTGCCCACGCGGCTGGTCTCGGGGCTGATCGGGCCGGAATCGGGCGTCCTTGGCGTCCTCGTCGGGGCGCTGGTGGGCGGGATCATCCCGGGCGGCCCCATGGTGTCGTTCCCGATCGTCGTCGTGCTCCAGGGCGCGGGCGCGGGCCAGGCCCAGCTCATCGCCCTCCTGTCCGCCTGGTCGGCGATCGCGCTCCACCGGGTCGCCGCCTTCGAGCTTCCCATGATGGGCCCGGCCTTCGTGCGCCACCGGCTCGTCGCCTCCCTGCCGCTCCCGGTCCTCGCCGGGCTGGCGGCGCTCGTCTTCTGAACGGATGGACGCCATGAAGATCGCCCGCATCGAAGCCACCGTCCACAAGGTCGCCCTGCCGCTGCCGGTCGATCCCGCACGGCGCATGGCCTGGGGCTTCGTGTTCTGCGCGGTCACGACCGAGGACGGGCGCACGGGCCAGGGCCTGACGGGCAAGATGCTGCCCTTCGCGGTGGCGGACGTGCTCACGCGGGAAATCCAGGACCTGGTGAAGGGCATGGACCCGCGCCGCACCGAGGCGATCCACCACGCCGTCTGGCGCAAGCTGAACATGCGCAGCCAGACGGGAGCCATCGTCCACGCGCTCTCGGCGCTCGACATCGCCCTGTGGGACCTGGCCGGCCAGGAGGCCGGCCGGAGCATCGCCAGCCTGCTGGGAGGCCATGCCGAGGACGCCGAGACCTACTGCACGTTCGGGCTCGCCGAATATTCCCGGGACGAACTTGTCGCGGCGGCGCGGGACTGCGCCGCCGCCGGCCATACCGGGCTGAAGATGGTGGTGGGCGCCGCCAGGGGAGGCTGGCGCGAGGACCTCGCGCGGCTGCGGGCCGTGCGCGATGCGATCGGGCCGGACGTCGCCCTGATGATGGATGCCAATTACTGCCTCGACCCGTTCCAGGCCCGCAGCCTCGCCCAGGCGGCCGAGGAACTGGACATCGCCTTCTTCGAGGAGCCGCTGCACCAGAACGACGCCCGCGCCCTCGCCGAGCTGCGGCACCTCACGCGCATTCCCATCGCCGCCGGCCAGATGGAGGGTCATCGCTGGCGCTATCGCGAGCTGATCGAGCACCGGGCGGTGGATATCCTCCAGCCCAATTGCTGCTACGGCAGCGGCTATACCGAGACCCGCAAGGTCTGCCACGCGGCGCAGCTCTTCAACCTGCCGCTGGCCGTCGGCGGGGGCTGGCCTTTGTTCAACCTCCACCTGATGGCGGGGATGATGAATGGCGGGCCGGTCGAGCTGCACGCCGTCACGGCGGCGGTCTGCGAGCACGTCTTCCCCGGCGCGCCGCCGTCCCGGGCCGGGCGCATGGCGGTACCCGACGCGCCGGGCCTGGGCGTGCGCGCCGATCCCGACGTCCTGAAGGACACGCTTGTGCGTCCTTGAGCGGAACGAAGAAGGCCGCGGAACGAAAAAGGCCCCGGAACGCGGCGTGCGGTCCGGGGCCTTCCTGAAAATGGTGGGCGCGACAGGGATCGAACCTGTGACCCCTACGATGTCAACGTAGTGCTCTCCCGCTGAGCTACGCGCCCGGCGCGCCCTGTCGGGCACGATCGGTTGGCGGGGCTATACCGGCTCGCGCCAGCCGACGCAAGCCGCCTTCGGCAGGCCCCGGCAAGCCGCCTTCGTCAGGCGGCGAGCATCTTCTCGACCTCGTTCACGAGGTCGCGCAGATGGAACGGCTTCGACAGGATCTTCGCATCCTTGGGCGCGTTCGAATCGGGATTGAGCGCCACGGCCGCAAAGCCGGTGATGAACATGACCTTCATGTCCGGGTCGAGTTCGGTGGCGCGGCGCGCCAGCTCGATCCCGTCCATCTCGGGCATGACGATATCGGTCAGCAGGAGCTCGAAGGGCTCTTCCCGCAGGCGGTTATACGCCGACAGGCCGTTGTCAAACGAGGCGACCTCGTATCCGGCGTTCTGCAACGCCTTCACGAGGAAGCGGCGCATGTCGTTGTCGTCTTCGGCAAGCAGGATCTTGGTCATGTCCGTGTCGGCTTGAGCGGGCGGATGGCCCAATGGCCTCTCATAAACACCGAACCTCGTAAAGGTCTGGTGAAGATGTTAACCTTGAAGCGCGCCCGGCCTCGCGCCCATGGACAAGAGTCCCGCGCGCCGTCACACTGTTCACAGCTCCGACAGAAGCGGCCGCCGCAGGCCGCCGCGGCAGGAGGGACGGACCCGGGCGGACATGATCGAGAAGGCCGAAACACCCTTCGTGATCCGCGAACCCTCGCGGCTCGCCGCGCCGGTCGTGTTCAACGTCCCTCATGCGGGCCGGGACTATTACGCGCATTTCCTGTCCGCCTCCCGCCTCGATGCGCTGACCCTGCGCCGGTCCGAGGACGCCTTCGTCGACGACCTGTTCGCCGGCGTGCTGGGCCTTGGCGCCCCGCTCATGATCGCCCGGTTCCCGCGCGCCTTCCTCGACGTCAACCGCGAGCCCTACGAGCTCGACCCGCGCCTGTTCGAAGGACGCCTGCCGCCCTTCGCCAACACCCGTTCCATGCGGGTCGCCGGCGGGCTGGGCACCATTCCCCGCATCGTCGGCGACGGGCGCGAAATCTATCCCGGCCGCATCCCGGCGGACGAGGGGCTCGCCCGGATCGAGGGTTTCTACAAGCCCTACCACCAGTCGCTGCGGGCTCTGGTCATGCGCACCGCCCGGGAATTCGGCGTCGCGGCGCTGATCGACTGCCATTCCATGCCCTCGGCCGGGCTGGCGCGGGACGGCGGGCGCCGGCCCGACGTCATCCTGGGAGACCGGTTCGGGACGAGCTGCGCCGGGGCGCTGACCGACCGCGTCGAGCGCGAGCTGCGCCGGCACGGCTTCCATGTGGTGCGCAACAAGCCCTATGCGGGCGGATTCATCACCGAGCATTATGGCGAGCCACTGGCGGGCCGCCACGCGCTGCAGGTGGAGATCAACCGCGCCCTCTACATGAACGAGCGGACGCTGGAGCCGACGAACCAGTACGGGCGGCTGGCGGAGACGCTCACGGGCGTGTTCAAGGCCGTCATTCCGCACCTGGCGGACGACCTGGCGCCTGGCCGTCGGCTGGCGGCCGAGTAGCTGCCCCGCCACGGTGCGGCCTTCCAAAAAGAAAAAGGACCGCGCACTTGCGTGAGCGGTCCAAGTCTAGGGAGGAAACGCCCAAGGAGGGCAGCGATACCGCAACGCCAATCACGATATCGCACTGCAACAATATGCGCGTGCACCGCAAAATTCGCAAGGGGCCAGCCCTTCGTTTTCGTCATGGCTGCCCAGCAAGCCATGCGGTATCCGCGGCTCGATTGCCGTTGCGGCCCGAAGCGGCTAGAGCCGTTCCATCGACCCTGGGACCTCATGGACCATGACGGCAGTTGATTTCACCCATTTCGTCGACGAACTGGCGACGATCTCCGGCAGCGCGATCCTGCCTTTCTTCCGAACGCATCTGGCCGCCCAGGACAAGAATGCCGGCGGCGCCTTCGACCCCGTCACCGAGGCGGACAAGGCGGCCGAGGCGGCCATGCGCCACCTCATCAAGCGCACCTTTCCGGCCCACGGCATCATCGGCGAGGAATACGGGGCCGAGCAGCCGGACGCGGAATATGTCTGGGTGCTCGATCCCATCGACGGCACCAAGTCCTTCATCTGCGGCCTGCCCATGTGGGGCACGCTGATCGGGCTGACGCGCAACGGCATTCCCTGCCACGGCATGATGCACCAGCCCTTCACGGGAGAACGCTTCTCCGGCGACGGCAAGCGGACGCTGTGGCGCGGCAACGGGAGCCAGCGCACGCTGCGCACGCGCGACTGCCCGGGCCTCGACCAGGCGACGGTGATGACGACGAGCCCGCTCCTCATGTCCGAGGAAAACCGCGAGCGGTTCCGCCGCGTTGAGGCGAAGGCGCGGCTCTCGCGCTATGGCGGCGACTGCTATTCCTATTGCATGCTGGCGGCGGGCTTCGTCGACCTCGTGATCGAGACCAACCTGCAGCCCTACGACATCGTCGCGATCATCCCCATCGTCGAGGGCGCCGGCGGGATCGTCACCGCCTGGGACGGCGGTCCGGCCCACAAGGGCGGCTCGGTGATCGCGTCAGGCAGCCGGGCCGTTCACGAGGCGGCGATGGCGCTGCTCGCGGGCTGATCGGGCTCGCCCGCATCCGGCGCGGCAGGACGTTCCGTGCCCGGCACGAACGCATCGAACGCCGCCCAGAATTCCTGCCGGACGACGTCGAGCTCGTTGAGGATCTCGTGCCGCGCGCCCGGCGCGATCAGGGCGTAGCCGCCCTTGAGCCGCGACGCGAAACGCTCGGTCGCGCGCGTCGAGACGATCTCGTCGTCGCCGGCGGCCATGATCAGCGTGGGAACGGTGATCTCCAGCGGATAGCGCGGCGCCCTGAAGGCCTTCAGCGCCCAAAGAACCGTCCATAGCCAGGAGACGGTCGGTTCTCCGATCGCCAGATGCGGGAAGCGCGCGGCGAGGTCGGCGTTGCGGGCATAGCGCACCGGGTCGCGGGACAGGCGGTTGCCGGCGAAGGGCTTGGTCATGAGCGAGGTCTCGCCGCCGCCCGGGATGAACGACGAACCCATGCCCAGCGCCTTCAGCGTCCCGGCGACGATGAACGGCCAGGTCCGACCCTCCGTCGCGCGGATGTCGATGAGCGGCGCGGTGAGCATCATCCGCCGGAACGGCAATCCGCCGCGATGGGCCGCCGTCAGGAGGACCGCCGCGCCCATGGAATGGCCGAGGGCGAACCAGGGCTGCGGCAGCCCCGACAGGACATCGGCGATGATCGCATCGAGGTCGCGCAGGTAATGGGCGAACCGGCGCACATGGCCCTTGCGCGGATTGCCGGTGAGGCGCTGCGAGGCGCCCTGCCCGCGGAAGTCGAACGCGACGACATGGAAGCCGCGCCGCCGCAGATCGCCGATCGTCTCGAAGTACTTCTCGATGAACTCCGCCCTGCCCTGCACCACCACGACGGTGCCCTTGACCTTCCGGGTCGTCGGCCGCCATCGCGCCGCGCGCAGGACCACGCCGTCGGCGGTCCTGACCGACAGCGCCTGGCCTTGTGCCGGGATCGGGTTGTCGGGAGTGGCGAAGAGTTCCATGGCTGACGCATCCGGTCCCCGCGCGGGGGTCTTGAAACGGCGAAACGCGATTCCCAACTCGTTGTCCGTGCAGGCCGTGACGGCTGCACGACAGAACCGGTCCGGCCCCTCGGGGCGGACTTCAGGCAACCGCATGTCGCTTCAAGGAGGATATGCCATGCGTCAGTTCGATCCGTCTTCCCTTTATCGCTCCACCGTGGGCTTCGATCGCCTGTTCTCCATGCTCGACCAGATTTCGGGCGTGGACGGCGGCAATGCCTACCCGCCCTACAACATCGAGCGCACCGGCGAGAACCATTACCGGATCTCGGTCGCCGTCGCGGGCTTCTCGGAGAACGACCTCGCCATCGAGGTTCGCGAGCAGACCCTCTCGATCCGGGGCGACAAGACCGGCAGCGAAGCCAAGGCCCGCGCGGAAGGCAACCGCGAGGTCCTGCATCAGGGCATCGCAGCTCGCGCCTTCGAGCGCCGGTTCCAGCTTGCCGACCATGTCCAGGTGGAAAGCGCCACGCTGGAGCACGGCCTGCTCCATGTCGACCTCGTTCGCGAGGTTCCGGAAGCCAAGAAGCCGCGCCTGATCCCCATCGGCGCCACCGGCTCGGCAACCGTGATCGAAGGCAAGGCCAAGGCGGCCTGACAGGTCCGCAGCGGCCGCGCCATCATCCGGCGCGTCCCGAACAGACAAGCGCCCCGGCGGTCTCCCGCCGGGGCGCTTTTTCATGACGGCCGAAAGAGGGGTCCGCTCAGTCCAGCGCCACGGGCGGCACGGCCGGGGTCGGGCGGCGGCGGGGCTGCGCGTCCTCCAACGGCGTCACCGGAACCTGAACCACCGGCACCTGCACTACCGGAATCTGCGGCTTCTCGGCCGCCTCCGCCGGTGCCGGAGCCGCCTGGTCCGGACGGGCTTCCACCGGGCGAGGCTCCGGACGGGGTGCGGTGGCACGAGGGGCAGGCCTGGGCTCGGGCGTCGTGCGGGCGGCCGGGGCGGCAGGCTTGGGATCGACCGCCGCCGTGGCCGGGCGAGCCGGCTGGGTTGGCTGCTGCTCGGCCGGAACCCGCGTCTCCTCGCGCCGGACGGGCGCGGGTGCGCCCTCGGGCTTCGGATCGACGGCCGCGGGACGCGCGGCAGGCGCCTCGGGCGCCTTGGCTGCAGGCGGCGTGCCCGGGATCGGGATGACCGGGGTCGCCACGGGCGGAACCGGCAGGCGAATCTCAGGCTCCGGCGGCTTCGCGGCAGGCTGGGCCGGATCGGGACGGGCGGCGACCGAAGGCGCCGCCGGCTGCGGCGATGGCCTGGGCGCGGGCTCGGCCGTCGTGGGCGAGGCCGGCGCGCGCGTCGCCTCCGAGGGCGCGGGAGCGGCGGGCTTTTCCGGGGCGCGTACTTCCGGCGCAGGGCGGGCGGGTTCGGGGCGCGCCGCTGGCGGGGCCGTGATCACGCGGGGCTTGTCCTGGACGGGCGGCGCAACGGCGCGCGCCTCGCGCCGGGGCGCGGCGCGGACCGGCGGATCGTCGCGCACGACGCGGCCGGCGAGCGCCTGGCGCTCGATGACGCTGCCGTCATAGGCGTCGACGACCACCCGCAGGCGCTGCCCGCGCCGGCTCGTGCCCTCGACGATGTAGGCGTCTCCCGCCGGACGGATTGAGGACACCGCGGCGAGCCCGGCATTGCGGGCAACCCGCGCCGCGGCGCCGCGCGGCAGCGGCATCTCGTCGACGTAACGCGGCTCGGGAGCGTAGACCCGCCGTCCCGGGCCGGGGATCGGCAGGGGCGGAACCGGGATCGGCTCCGCGTAGCGCGGGCCCCAGGCCCGGACGCCGTAATACTCGCGGTAGACGTAGACCTGCGCCGAGGCCGGCATCGCGGCGAGCGCGACGACCGCGCCGGCGGCCGCGCCGAGCAGGCCGGAAACCCATGTCCGCCGGGACCGGGCCACTAAAGCGCCCGCGCCTGCCGTGACCGGAAGGGAAGAAACCATGTCCATGTCGCTCCTGAGCGCCCGCCCTCGCCTTACAGGAGTAGAGCGGCCGCGAATACGGCACGGTTAAGGCAGGGTTAATGGCAGGGCGGCAGGCCGGGCGGAAGGCCGGGCGCTGCAGCGCCTCGCTTTGTCGGGACGGCGGTCAGGCTTGCGCCGCGACCGAAAGGAGCCGTTCCACCGTATCGGGCCGTGTCGCCCAGGAGGTGACCATCCGGACCAGCCTCTCGTCCGCGCCGATCGTGTCGCCCGGCATCAGCGAGCCCGTCGCCCAGGGCAGGAAAGCAAAGCCCGCCGCTCGCAACCGGGCGTCCATCGCCGCGGGCAGGATGGGGAACACCTCGTTGGCCTCCGCGGGCCAGGCCAGCCTCACCCCGGGCAGGGCGGCAAGCCCGTCGGCGAGGCGGCGCGCGGTGGCATTGGCGTGGCGCGCCAGATCGAGCCAATACCCGTCGGCCAGGAGCGCGTTGGCCTGCGCGCCCAGAAGCCGGCCCTTCGACAGGGTGTGCCCGCCGCGCTTGCGCCGGTACGGCAATGTCTCGGCCAATACCGGATCGAACACGACGATGGCCTCGCAGGCGAGCCCGCCGACCTTGGTCAGGCCGAGCGTGACGACGTCCGCGCCCGCCTTCCAGCTCATGTCCGCGGGCGTGCATCCGAGGGCGACGAGCGCGTTGGCGAAGCGCGCGCCGTCCAGATGGACTTTCAGCCCCGCGTCCTTGGCGGCGGCCGAAAGCGCTGCGATCTCCGCCAGCGTGTAGAGCGTGCCGGCCTCGGTGACCTGCGACAGCGAGAGCACCGCCGGCTGCACGGACTTCACGGCCTTGGGAAACCGCGTCAGCGCGTGGCGGAAGGATGCCGGGTCGATCTTGCCCGCTGCCCCGGGAATGCCGGCGAGCTTGGCGCCGTGGGTGAAGAACTCGGGGGCGCCGCACTCGTCGTCGTTGACGTGCGCCTCCTCGTGGCAGAGGACTGCACCCCAGGGCGGCGTCAGCGCCGCCAGCGCCAGAGCGTTGGCGGCGGTGCCGGTGGCGACGAGGAAGACCACCGCCTCGGGCGCCTCGAACAGGTCGGCGATCCGCCGTGCGGCCGCATTGCTCTCCGCGTCGGTGCCGTAGGCGGCATCTGCGCTCTCGCCGAGGGCCGCGAGGGCTTCGAGGACGCGCGGGGCGGCGCCGGTAACGTTGTCGCTGACGAAGTTCATGCGGTCCTCGATAGAAGTAACGGTCGGGGACCGCCACGCGCGATGCAGGATTTGCATCGATCCGGCGATCCCATGTGCCTTTTGCGTCGCTGGGTCCGGTGCGGCGGATTCGACACAGAGTTGCGACTTCCGCCCCCTTCCTTATCGTTCATGTCGCATTGTCCGCACCATTCGACATTTTATGTCTCCGGGAGGCCAAAACGGCGCTTGTGAACTATATGCACATATGACATTGTGCAGCCGCTTTAGGACAGCCTTACTGTCCTTTCCATTCACCCGGTTTCGGCCCGATCCCGCGAGGGAGGGCCGAAGGAGCGATGCAGGCGGCGATGACGATGGTTCGTGCGGCGAAACAGGCCAAGCGTGACCGGGCGTACGCCGACCGCGATACGCGAGCCGGAACGAAAACGATGGCGGACTACCGCCTTGCGGGCCTCTAGCCCGGTCGTCGAGACCGGGCCTGCCCGCGGGGAGCGGGCGACAGGCAAGCGCAAGGCCTCTCAACCGATCCTCCAGGGCGCAGACGAAAGCGGCGCAGGCGGGCGTTCCCATGCCCTGCCGTAGCCGCAGGACGAAGACGCTGGAACCGAGGATCGAGGCCATGACGACGAAGAGCGGGCTGGAGCGGGACATCGAGGCGGGGCGGATCGAGGCCGCCGGCACGACGACGCGAAAGTCGCTCGTGTCCATCCCCGCCCGCGATCCGGCCATGCCGGGCCCGCGCGGCCTCTACCGCCCCGACCGGGAGCAGGACAGCTGCGGCGTCGGCTTCATCGCTGACATGAAGAACCGCAAGTCCCACGCGATCGTCGCGCAGGGCCTGCAGATCCTGCGCAACCTCGACCATCGCGGCGCCGTCGGCGCGGATCCCAAGCTCGGCGACGGCTGCGGCATGCTGGTCCAGATCCCGCATCGCTTCTTCAAGGAGGAATGCGCCCGGATCGGGATCGAGCTGCCGGAGCCCGGCCATTACGGCGTCGGGCACCTGTTCATGCCCCGCGACAAGGCGGGCCGGAAGCGCGTGCAGAAGATCGTCGAGAAGGCGATCCGCGACGAGGGGCTGACCCTGCTCGGCTGGCGCGACGTGCCCGTGGACAATTCCGACCTCGGCGACGTCGTGAAGGCCACCGAGCCGGCCCAGCGGCAGATCTTCGTCGGCCGCCCCGCCTCCATCCGGGACGAGGACACGTTCGAGCGCCGCCTCTTCATCGCGCGCAAGGTCGTGTCCAACGCCATCTATGGCCTGAACGCCCCCGAGACGGCGGGCTATTACCCGGTCTGCCTGTCGTGCCGCACCATCGTCTACAAGGGCATGGTCCTCGTCACGCAGCTCGGCGACTACTACAAGGACCTGACCGATCCGCGCTTCGAGAGCGCCATCGCCCTCGTCCACCAGCGCTTCGCCACCAACACGTTCCCCGCCTGGTCGCTCGCCCATCCCTACCGGATGGTCGCCCATAACGGCGAGATCAACACGCTGCGCGGCAACGTGAACTGGATGGCGGCCCGCCAGGCCTCCGTCGACAGCGAGCTGTTCGGTAACGACATCTCCAAGCTCTGGCCCATCTCGTACGAGGGCCAGTCGGACACGGCCTGCTTCGACAACGCGCTCGAGTTCCTGGTCCAGGGCGGCTATCCGCTCGCCCACGCCATGATGATGCTGGTGCCCGAGGCCTGGGCCGGCAACCCGCTCATGGGCGAGGACCGGCGCGCCTTCTACGAGTACCACGCCGCGCTCATGGAGCCGTGGGACGGTCCGGCCGCCATCGCCTTCACCGACGGCCGCCAGATCGGCGCGACGCTGGACCGGAACGGCCTCAGGCCCGCCCGCTACCTCGTCACGAAGGACGGCCTCGTCGTCATGGCCTCCGAAATGGGCGTGCTGCCGATCCCGGAGGAGGACATCGTCGAGAAGTGGCGCCTCCAGCCCGGCCGCATGCTCCTCATCGACCTGGAGCAGGGCCGGATCGTCGCCGACGAGGAGATCAAGGCCGAGCTCGCGAGCGCCAATCCCTATCAGGACTGGCTGAAGCGGACCCAGATCGTCCTGGAGGACCTCAAGCCCGTCCAGGCGCGCGAGAGCCGCACCGACGTGTCGCTGCTCGATCGCCAGCAGGCCTTCGGCTACACGGTCGAGGACATCAAGCTGCTGATGGCGCCTATGGCCACGACCGGCCAGGAGGCCGTCGGGTCCATGGGCACGGACACGCCGATCTCGGCGCTCTCCGACAAGGCCAAGCTGCTCTACACCTATTTCAAGCAGAACTTCGCGCAGGTGACGAACCCGCCCATCGACCCGATCCGCGAGGAGACGGTGATGAGCCTGGTCTCCTTCATCGGCCCTCGCCCGAACATCTTCGACCTGGAGGGCACCTCCCGGCGCAAGCGGCTGGAGGTGCGCCAGCCGATCCTCACCAATGCGGACCTGGAGAAGATCCGCTGCATCGGCCATTTCGAGGACCGGTTCGACACCAAGACGCTGGACATCACCTATCCCGCCGAGCAGGGCGCGGGCGGCATGGCCGGCGCGCTGGAGCGCCTGTGCGACCGCGCCGAGGCGGCGGTCCATGGCGGCTACAACATCATCATCCTCTCGGACAGGCTCGTCGGGCCGGACCGGCTTCCGATCCCGGCGCTGCTCGCCACCGCGGCGGTGCACCACCACCTGATCCGCACCGGCCTGCGCACGTCCGTGGGGCTGGTCCTCGAATCGGGCGAGCCGCGAGAGATTCATCATTTCTGCTGCTTGGCCGGCTACGGCGCCGAGGCCATCAACCCCTACCTCGCCTTCGACTCGCTTCTCGATCTCCACGCCCGCGGCGAGCTGCCGGGGGAGGTGGACGCGGACGAGGTGGTGAAGCGCTACATCAAGTCGGTGGGCAAGGGCGTCCTGAAGGTCATGTCCAAGATGGGCATCTCGACCTACCAGTCCTATTGCGGCGCGCAGATTTTCGACGCGGTCGGGCTCAAGAGCGAGTTCGTGGACCGCTTCTTCTTCGGCACCGCGACGACCATCGAGGGCGTAGGCCTGGAGGAGGTCGCCGAGGAGGCGACGTTCCGCCACCAGAGCGCCTTCGGCCGCAACCCGCTCTACCGCGACTCCCTGGATGTCGGCGGCGAGTACGCCTACCGGCTGCGCGGCGAGGAGCATGTCTGGACGCCCGACACCGTCGCCACGCTCCAGCACGCGGTGCGCTCCAACGCCCAGGACCGCTATCGCGATTTCGCCAAGCTCGTGAACGAGCAGACCAGCCGGCTGACGACGATCCGCGGCCTGTTCCGGATCAAGCGCGCCGAGGAACTGGGCCTGCCGTCCGTGCCGCTGGACGAGGTCGAGCCCGCCGCGGAGATCGTGAGGCGTTTCGCCACCGGCGCGATGTCCTTCGGGTCCATCTCGCGGGAGGCGCACGAGACGCTCGCCATCGCGATGAACCAGATCGGCGCCAAGTCCAACACCGGCGAGGGCGGCGAGGAGGCCAAGCGCTTCCGGCCGATGCCCGACGGGCGGTCCAAGCGCTCGGCCATCAAGCAGGTCGCGTCGGGGCGTTTCGGCGTCACCGCCGAGTACCTCGTCAACGCCGACGTGATGCAGATCAAGATCGCCCAGGGCGCCAAGCCGGGCGAAGGCGGCCAGCTTCCCGGCCACAAGGTCGACGCCAAGATCGCCAAGGTGCGCCATTCGACGCCCGGCGTCGGCCTGATCTCGCCGCCGCCGCACCACGACATCTATTCGATCGAGGATCTGGCGCAGCTCATCTTCGACCTGAAGAACGTGAACCCGAAAGCCGACGTGTCGGTGAAGCTGGTCTCCGAGGTCGGCGTGGGCACGGTCGCGGCGGGCGTCGCCAAGGCGCGTGCCGATCACATCACCGTTTCCGGCTTCGAGGGCGGCACGGGCGCGTCCCCGCTGACCTCGCTCAAGCATGCGGGCTCGCCCTGGGAGATGGGCCTGGCCGAAACGCACCAGACGCTGGTGATGAACCGGCTGCGCGGCCGCGTCGCGCTCCAGGTCGACGGCGGCCTGCGTACCGGGCGGGACGTCGTCATCGGCGCGCTCCTGGGCGCCGACGAGTTCGGCTTCTCCACCGCGCCGCTCATCGCGGCGGGTTGCATCATGATGCGCAAGTGCCACCTGAACACCTGTCCGGTGGGCGTGGCGACCCAGGATCCCGTGCTGCGCAAGCGGTTCAAGGGCCTGCCCGAGCACGTGATCAACTATTTCTTCTTCGTCGCCGAGGAGGTCCGCGAGCTGATGGCGGAGATGGGCTTCCGCCGGCTGGAGGACCTGATCGGCCGCTCCGACCTGCTCGACCGCCGGGCGGCGATCGCGCACTGGAAGGCCAAGGGGCTCGACTTCTCGAAGATCTTCTTCAAGCCCGAGGCCGGCGAGGGCGTGGCGACCCGCCATGCGGAGCGCCAGCATCATCCGATCGACGACGTGCTGGATCGCCAGCTCATCGCCGAGGCGGCCTCGGCCCTCGAGGGCGGGGCCCCCGTCGTCATTCAGAAGACGATCGGCAACGTCGACCGCACCACGGGCGCCATGCTGTCGGGCGAGATCGCCCGCCGCTACGGCCATGCGGGCCTGCCCGACGACACGATCACGGTGAAGCTGAAGGGCACGGCTGGCCAGTCGTTCGGCGCCTTCGTGGCCGCCGGCGTCACGCTGGAGCTCACCGGCCAGGCCAACGACTATGTCGGCAAGGGGCTGTCCGGCGGCAGGCTGATCATCAAGCCGGACCCGGCCTGCCCCGCCGTCCCGGAGAAGTCGATCATCGTCGGCAACACGGTCCTGTACGGCGCGATCTCGGGCGAGGCCTATTTCCGCGGCGTCGCGGGCGAGCGGTTCGCCGTTCGCAATTCCGGCGCCGTCGCCGTCGTCGAGGGCACGGGCGACCACGGCTGCGAATACATGACCGGCGGCGTCGTCGTCGTCATCGGCGAGACCGGCCGCAACTTCGCCGCCGGCATGTCGGGCGGCATCGCCTATGTGCTGGACGAGGCGGGCTCCTTTGCCAAGCGCTGCAACCTCTCCATGGTGGACCTGGAGCCGGTCCCCGAGGAGGAGGACCTGATGGAGCGCCTGCACCATCACGGCGGCGACCTGGAGCACAAGGGGCGCATCGACATCCTCGCCGACATGTCGGGCCACGACGAGGAGCGGCTGATGCAGCTCATCGCGAACCACCTGAAATACACGGGCTCGGCGCGCGCCAAGGCCATTCTGGACGACTGGGCCGCCTACCGAACGAAGTTCGTGAAGGTGATGCCGGTGGAATACCGCCGCGCGCTCCAGGAAATGGAGCGGGCCCGGACGCTGCAGGCGGCGGAGTAGGATACCGCCCTGTCATCCCCGGCGGCGCGTCAGCGCCGGGAAGGGGATCCAGGACGGTGATTGACGATGGAAACGGCCGGCAAGGCCTGGATCCCCTTCCCGCCCCGCTTCGCGGTGCGCCGGGGATGACACTGCGATAGGCGAGACGATGGGCAAGGTAACCGGCTTTCTCGAATACGACCGGCAGGAGCAGAAGTATCAGCTCGCCGGGGATCGCATCCGCCATTTCCGGGAGTTCACGCTCCCGCTGGAAGAAGGCGACGTGAAGAAGCAGGCCGCCCGCTGCATGGATTGCGGGATCCCCTTCTGCCACGGCCCCACCGGCTGCCCGGTGCATAACCAGATCCCGGACTGGAACGACCTCGTCTTCTCCGGGGACTGGGAGGAGGCCGCCCGCAACCTCCACTCCACCAACAACTTCCCCGAGTTCACGGGCCGCATCTGCCCCGCGCCCTGCGAGGAGGCGTGCACGCTGAACCTCGAGAACGTGCCGGTCACGATCAAGACGATCGAGCAGGCCATCGCGGACAAGAGCTGGGAGATGGGCTGGGTCCGCCCCGAGATCGCGGAGACGCGCACCGGCAAGAGCGTCGGCATCGTCGGGTCCGGCCCTGCGGGGCTCGCCGCCGCCCAGCAGCTGGCCCGGACCGGGCACGAGGTCCATGTCTACGAGCGCGAACCTCGCGCCGGAGGCCTCCTGCGCTACGGCATTCCCGACTTCAAGATGGAGAAGCGCCACATCGACCGGCGCATCGCCCAGATGGAGGCCGAGGGCGTCACGTTCCACTACGGCGCGAATGTCGGGGTCACGACCTCGTTCGCCGAGCTGGAGGCGCGCCATGACGCCGTGCTGCTGGCGGGCGGGGCCGAGGCGCCGCGCGATCCGCAGCTGCCAGGCATGGAGCTGGACGGCGTGCACTACGCCATGCCGTTCCTGACCCAGCAGAACCGGCGCGTCGGCGGCGAGGACGTCTCCGGCATCAAGCCGATCCTGGCGTCCGGCAAGCAGGTCGTGGTGATCGGCGGCGGCGACACGGCGTCCGACTGCATCGGCACGTCCTTCCGCCAGGGTGCCCTCTCCGTCACGCAGCTAGACATCCGTCCGATGCCGCCGATGATCGAGGACAAGCTCACGGTCTGGCCCTACTGGCCGACCAAGTTCCGCACCTCCTCATCCCAGGCCGAGGGCGCCGAGCGCGAGTTCCAGGCGGCGACGCTGGGCATGGTCGGGCGCAACGGCAAGCTCACCGGCGTCAACTGCGCGCGCGTCGACGAGAAGCGCCGCCCGATCCCGGGCACGGAATTCGTGATCCCCGCCGATCTCGTCTTCATCGCCATCGGCTTTGCCGGATCGGTGACGGACGGCATGATCGAACAGGCCGGCGTCGCCGTGGACCGCCGCGCCAACGTGGTCGCCAACGACCTTGACTACCGCACCAGCCGCGACAAGGTCTTCGCCGCCGGCGACATGCGCCGCGGCCAGTCGCTCGTCGTCTGGGCGATCCGCGAGGGCCGTCAGGCCGCGCGGGCCATCGACGAGTTCCTGATGGGAGCGAGCGTCCTGCCGCGCTGAGCTAGCGCGGCCCCATGCGAAGTGCTGTTCCGCGGTTAGGGGCTTGCCGGGTCGGCGATTGGCCTGCGGCCACGCCTTCCCGGCCTGGCATTAGGAGTGTGCCCCCATATTCGCTTGTTCAGCGCACCAGCAAGGTTGACGTTAAGCCAAGACTGAAAACTCTCCGTCTTTGAAGCCGCTGGAGACTTTGATCGCATAACCACCGCACAGCATTTTAATCAATTTTAGCATTCCATATTTCGATAGATCCTTCGCGCCACGTACCGAGAAATCAGAGGCGGGAGTATATTCATCAGAAAATAGTAGATTTAACGTCGTGCTGGTTTCAAGCAATACTTGTATTTCGCGGAAAAGCGATCTCGTTGGTCCAAGTGCGCGCAGCGAGAGATCAACGAACTCATGGCTTGTGTCGCAGCCTTGCAATGAAACGATAAACTGATCGCCCGCATCGCAGCCGTTCTCCGTCAGCATTTGCGCCAAAAAGCTGGAATTCACGGCACCGGGCACAAGCTGGTGAACTGCGTAACCTTCGGGAAAAACCTTTAGCGGATCCTTGCGAACAACGGACCCGAAAATAAAGAAACTCATTCAATCCTCGAATTGGAACTACCGCGGCCAGCGGAAATCGTCCGCCCGGCCGGCGACGGCCTCGGGCGGGCGTCCCTCCACCAGGACCTGCTGTACGATCGGGTTGTCCCGGCGCAGGGCGGCCGAGCGCGACATCAGCAGCGCGCCGGGCGAGGCCTCGATCCGCGTCAGCGGCATGATCGGCCCGGCGAGCGGCTTGAACGGGATCGCGGGAACGCCCGGCAGTTCGGGAAGCGGCGGGATCACGACGTCCACCCCGGCACCGAGAGATGGCGGCTGGACCGCGTTGGGGTCGCTCTGCAGCGCCACCACGTTGGACGGGCCGCGCGTATCGATGAGCCGCTTCAGCTCGAGCTCGACGAAATGCGCCGCCTTGCGCGCGCCGGCCCGCGTGAAATGGACGCCGTCGGCGGTGCGCAGCCGCGTCACCTGCCCGGTCAGGTCGGGACCCGTCGTGACGAAGCGGTTCTCGTCGTCGACGAAGCCACCCCACAGGTCGACGAAGATGCCGCCGGCGCGCTGGACGCGGTCGCGGAACATCTCGTTCAGCGCCACCATGTCGTTGGACAGCCGCTCGTTCTTCATCGGCGGCATGCCGACCCACAGGAGCGGGATCCGCCGGTCCGCGAAGGCGCGGGCAATGGCATCGATCCGCTGGCCGTAGAGCTCCTTCCAGCGATCGGTGAAAGGCTCGACCGTCGTCTCGCCGTCGCGGAGCTGCTGCCGGTCGTTGGCGCCCAGCATCATCACGGCGAAGCTCACCTTCTCGCCGGAGGCCAGCATGTCGGCGACCGATTTCGGCCAGTCGTAGAAGTCTGCGCGCACCAGGCCGGAATTGGGCCGCGCCTTGCGCACGATGGCGACCTCGCCGACATCGGCAAAAGCCTCGCCGAGGCCGTGGACGATGAGGTCGGCGAGCGAATCGCCCATCACCGCGACGAAGGTGGTCGCCTCCACCTGTGGCTTTTCCGGCGTATCGGCGACGATCACGGTCGAGGGCGCGACCCGGCGCGGCGCCGGCTGTGCCCGCGGGCGCAGCTGCGGCGGCGGGCGGTTGTCCTGGAAGAGGCGGAAGGTCGGCTGACGGTTCTCGCGCAGGAAGAAGTAGCGGTCGTCCTGGTTCTGCGCCGCGGCGAAGGGGCCGGCGGTCACGAACAGAAGGACGCTCAGGATCCCGGCCGCCCGCCAGCGGGCGGGCGTGACGGCGCGGATGAGCGATGCAAGGGCGCGGCCGAACATGGCGGCCACTATAGCGCGGGGGAAGCGCGCCGTCAGCGTCCCGGCCTCAATTGCTCGCCAGGCGCATCCGTTCCAGCAGCGCCGGCGTCGGATAGCCGTCCGGCACCAGATTGTGCTTTTCCTGATAGCGGCGGACCGCCTCGCGGGTCTTCGTGCCGATGCGCCCGTCGGGCTCGCCGTTGTCGAAGCCCATGGCGTTCAGGCGCCGCTGCACCTCTTCCGTCTGCTGCTTGCTCAGATGCGGCTCGGTCACCGGCCAGCGCGCGACGAGCGCCTGTCCGCCGATGGAGCGGTCGCCCAGATGCGCGACGCCGAGCGCATAGGCGTCAGAGGAATTGTAGGCCTTGATCGCGATGAAGTTGTCGGTGAGCAGGAAGGCGGGCCCGCGCACGCCCGCGGGGAAGAAGAGATAAGCCTCGGCCGCGCCCGCCGGCAGGGCGACTCCGCCCGCCCGCTTCAGGCCGGACTGCGCCCATTGCGACAGGCTCTGCCGGCGATGCACGAAGCGGAAATTGTGCGGCAGAGCCACCTCGACACCCCAGGGCGCCGCCGGCTGCCAGCCATGCTGCTTGAGATAGTTCGCGGTGGAGGCCAGCGCGTCGGGAATGCTGTTCCAGATGTCGCGGCGGCCGTCGCCATCGAAGTCGACGGCGTATTTCATGAAGCTGGAGGGCATGAACTGCGTCTGGCCCATGGCGCCGGCCCAGGAGCCGGTCATGCGGTCCCGGGCGATGTGCCGCTCCTCCAGGATCTGCAGGGCGACGATCAGCTCGTTGCGGAAGAAGTCTCCGCGATAGCCCTCATGGGCGAGCGTCACCAGCGAGCGGATGACGTCCTTGCCGCCGGTGAACGAGCCGAAATTGGTCTCCATGCCCCAGATGCCGAGCACCGCGCTGCGCGGTACGCCGTACTGGCGCTCGATGCGCGCCAGCACGTCGGCATAGCGCTCCGCCATCGCCTTGCCCTTGGCCACCCGCTCCGGCGCGGCGGCGGAATTCATGTAGGCCCAGATCGGCTGGACGAATTCGCTCTGCTTGCGCGTGAGCGCGACGACGGACGGGTCGGGCTGCAGGCCGGAGAAGGCGCGGTCGAACGTGGCGCGCGAGACGCCCTTGGCCCGGGCCTCGGGCCACAGCCCCTCCACGAACGCGCCGAACTCTCCGCGCAGCGGCGCGGGCGCCGGCACCGGCGGCGTGGTGGCGGTGTAGGCGTCCAGCGTGGCGCAGCCCGGCAGGGCGAACGCAGCGGCAAGGCCTGCGGCGCGGACGAGGCGGCGGAATGTCGGCTTCGGCATGTCCATCGGGCGAGGTTGGAACGGCTGATCGGAGCGCCCGATCATGGTTTCCCAATGGTTGCGGAGTTGTGAAGAGGGCTCTTGGACACGACGCCGCGATGAGCCGTCAGGCGTCTTGCGTGCCGGGCCATTCGGCAAAGGTCGGGATATCGAGCGGCCGCCCCTCCGCCTGCGCGAAGGCCACGTAGTCGATCTTCAGGATCTCCTCGAAGAGCGGGGGCGCGGACACGACCATCCGCATGCCCCGGTCGAGGATCACGAGCGTGAAGCCGTCCGCCACCTGCCGCCGCAGGTAGTCGACGATGGCCGAGCGCTTCCACTGCAGGGGCCGTGCGGGATCGACGAAGAGCACATAGGCCCGCTCCACCGGATCGCGGTGGAAATAGGCTCCCGCATCCAGCGGATGGGGGATGAGGCTGCGCTCGGGCGCCTGGGCGAGGCGGGCCGCCAGATAGGCGCAGTTATAGGCGCTGCAGGCGGCCGGCCGCTCGGGCTGGCCGAAGATGCCGCAGCCCCGGTTGGCGATATGCCGGCACGGCCGGTACATCGGCTTGTCGAGGGCGAGGATTTCCGGAAGCGTGCAGCAATAGGTGCATGTCCGGCACCAGGAGACGCGCTCCCCCGCTTCCTTGCGACGCTTGGCCTGGCCCATCCGTGCTCCCGCCTTCCGGTCCGTCCTAGCGCGGGGCGGGCGTTCAGGCCACGTTCTTGGTCTTCAGCGAGCGTTCCCAGCGCAGGGCCTGGTCGACGATCTCTTCCAGGTTGTCGTGCTGCGGCGTCCAGCCGAGCTCGGCGCGCACGCGGTCGGCCTTCGCGACGATGGCCGCGGGGTCGCCGGCGCGGCGCTGCGCGTATTCCACGGGGAAATCGACGCCGGAGACGCGCTTCACCACGTCGATCACCTCCAGCACCGAATAGCCGCGGCCATAGCCGCAATTCAGCACCGTGCTCTGCCCGCCGCTACGCAAATAGGACAGCGCCTTCAAATGCGCGTCCGCCAGGTCCGAGACCTGGATGTAGTCGCGCAGGCAGGAGCCGTCGGGCGTCGGGAAATCCGTGCCGTAGACCTGCATCCCGGGCCGGTCGCCCAGGGCCGCCTGGGCGGCGACCTTGATGAGGTGGGTGGCGTTGGGGGTGGACTGGCCGGTGCGGCCGCGCGGATCGGCGCCCGCGACGTTGAAGTAGCGCAGGACGACATAGCCGAGCCCATGCGCCCGGCCCGCATCCTGCAGCATCCATTCCGTCATCAGCTTGGAGCGCCCGTAGGGCGAGACCGGGTCGAGGGGCAGGTCCTCGGGCACCGGGATCGTGGTCGGCTCGCCGTAGACCGCGGCCGTGGAGGAGAAGATGAAGTGCTTCACCCCGGCCGCCACCGCGGCCGCGATCAGCGCGCGCGACTTCACGGTGTTGGCCAGGTAGTAGCCGAGCGGGTCTGCAACCGAGTCCGGCACGACGATGCGGGCGGCGAAATGGGCGATGGCGGTGACGCCGTGCTCGGCCATCACCCGCTTCATCAGCTCCTCGTCGCCGCAATCCCCGACGACCAGCGTCGCCTCCGGCGGCAGGGCCCACCAGAACCCGGTCGACAGGTTGTCGACGACGACGACCTTCTCGCCGGCATCCAGGAGCGCCAGCACCATGTGGCTGCCGATATAGCCGGCACCGCCGGTCACGAGCACAGTCATCGTTTCACCTCATTGCGCGCGGAACCGTATCTCGCACACAGACGTTGACGGCCGGTCAACGGCGTCTGCGCCGAACGGCGCCGTTGACGCTCGGCCCGCCGCGTCGTCTATCTGGACGCCCTGCCGTCCCGCTTCGCCCTCCCACCGTCCTCACCCGAGACAGCGATCCCATGAGCAAGACTTCCCGCAACCGCATCCGCAAGGCCGTCTTCCCCGTCGCGGGGCTGGGCACGCGCTTCCTGCCCGCCACGAAGGCCGTGCCCAAGGAGATGCTGACCGTGGTCGACCGCCCGGTGATCCAGCATGTAGTGGACGAGGCGCGCGAGGCCGGGATCGAGCACTTCGTCTTCATTACGGGCCGGGGCAAGGCCGTGATCGAGGACCATTTCGACATCCAGTTCGAGCTCGACCGCACGCTGGCGGAACGCAACAAGACGCGCGAGCTGGAGGCGCTGGCAAAGGACCTGCCGGCCGCAGGCACGACGAGCTTCACGCGCCAGCAGGCGCCGCTCGGCCTGGGCCATGCGGTCTGGTGCGCGCGCGACATCGTCGGCGACGAGCCCTTCGCGCTGCTTCTGCCCGACATGCTGCATCACGGCTCGCCCGGCGCCATGAAGGGCATGATCGAGGCCTATGAGGAGACCGGCGGCAACATCGTCGCCGTCTACGAGGTGCCCGACGACCAGACGCACCAGTACGGCATCGCCGATGTCGGGCAGGCCCGCGGCAAGGCGGGCAACGTGTTCCCCATCAACGCGATGGTGGAGAAGCCCGCCAGGGGTACCGCGCCGTCGAACCTCGCCATTTCCGGGCGCTATATCCTGCAGCCGGAGATTTTCGGGCTCCTGGAGAAGCAGGAGCGGGGCGCGGGCGGGGAAATCCAGCTCACCGATTCCATGCTGACCCTGGCCCGGCAGCAGGACTTCTTCGCCTATCGCTTCGACGGCGATATCTACGATTGCGGCATGAAGACCGGCTTCCTGATGGCGAACGTGGCCTATGCCCTGTCGCGGCCGGATATCGCGGCCGCGTTCCGCGCCGACCTCGACGCCCTGATGGCGAAGCTGAAGGGCTGAGCGGCTAGCGCTGTAGCCGCAGGCCCAGGAGGTACACGTTGGCGATGTAGTCCGACCCGAGCGCCGAGGAATCGAGGCGCTCGTGGGCGTAGCTCGCCCGCAGGACGAAGCTGCGCCCGATCTTGTAGTCGAGCTTCACGGAGGCGGACGTCGTGTCCTCCGTGAGGTTCACTCCGCGATAATCGGTCCGGCCGAAGGACAGCCCGCCGATCAGCGCCAGGTTGCGGCGCAGGTCGTGGGTGACCTCGATGCCGGCGCGATTGGTCACCGCGCCCGACGATCCCAGGATCGTGGTCTCGTCGAGCGTGGTCGCGAGCGTCAGGCGTGCTGTGGTCAGCGGCGTCACCGACCAGACCAGCGCCGCGTCGGCGACGGCTCCCTTCACGTCGGGCAGCCGGGCGTCGTCATAGCGCCGCAGCTGGTAGCCGGCGGATATCTCGCCGGTCAGGGTCCGGGTCAGCTCGACCTTGGTGCCCGCCTTCAGCCCGATGCCCGCGGACGAGCGCCGGAACCCGAACCGGTCGACCGCGTCGTCGCGCTCGCGGGTGTCGAGCGAGGCCTCGACGAAGGGCTGCAGCGCCGGGCTCGCCTCGAAGGCGCCGCGCAGTTTCAGCCCGTACTGGGTATAGTTACGGTCCCCCTGGTCCAGCGTCGCGCCATTGCTGAGCTTCGCGTCCTCATAGACGACCCGGTCGACAGCGCCCTTCAGCCCCAGGCTCAGCCGGTTGAAGGCGTGGCTCGCCCCGGCTTCGACCCCGTAGCTCGCGATGATCGGGCGGCCGCGCACGGCCGCGGTGAGATCGGGGCTCCCGGGCCGCTCGGTCTCCACCCGCAGGCGCCCCTCGATCGTGCCTTGCGTCTGGCGCGTGAAATCGTGCCGATAGGTGACGCGCCCCTCGGCGTCGGGACGGTCGGCGTCCGACGCGTCGCGATAGGCCGAATAGCCGCCCCGCAGATATCCGTTCAGGTCGTGCCGGACCCAGTCCGACTGCAGGCGCAATTCCCCGTCGGTGCGGGTGAACAGCGAGCCCGCTGCGTTGCGTCCGCGGCCGCGCTGCGGGTTGTCGTCGTAGCCGACGCCCTGCTCGATGGCCGGCAGCAGCGTGACGCCGCCCAGCCGCAGCCCGAGCGGCGCGAACGGATCCTCGGTCGCCGGCCTCCGGCGGCGCGGCGGCGGCTCTTCCTGCGGCGGCGGCAGGGTGGCGACGGGCTGGATGACGGTGGCGCGTACGGGCGCCCGGACGGTCCCGGTCACGTCGCGGGAGACATCGCGCCGCGTCGGGTTGGGACGGACGGCAGCCGGCGCGCGCGGCGGGGCATCGGGGGCGCGCGCGTCCTCCGTGAGCCCGCGGAAGCCGCTGCCGGCGAGCGCGCCCGAAGGCTCGCGCTGGGCTGCAGCCCGGGCCGCCTGCTGGGCCCATGCCGGCCCGGCCGCAAGCACGCCCGCGAGCGCGAGGCCCGCGGCGGCGGCGAGGATCGGCAGGTCGGGACGAGACCGCAAGGCATGCTCCGGCATCGCCGGATGCGCGCAGGGCCTCCGGGATGGTTAACGGATGTAAAACGCGCGTGGTTAATGGGCCGTAACCACCGCCCCGACAGGCCTGCCTTCGGGCTGGACCACCGGGCGCTTCGCGCCTAGGTTCCGCACCGTCCGCCCCCGGAGGGAACACGATGTCAGCCAGCCCCGTCCCCGTCTCCTCGCCCGCGCAGGACGCCGTCGCCTCCGCCCGCCGCACGCTCGCCACCGAGCGCGCCGGGATCGAGGCGCTGGGCCGCGCGCTGGACGGCGCGCTGGGCGAGGGCTTTTCGCGGGCGGTAGCGCTGATCGCGCAGGCGCGCGGGCGGGTCATCGTGTCCGGCATGGGCAAGTCCGGCCATGTCGGCCGCAAGATCGCGGCCACGCTCGCATCCACCGGCACGGCCGCCCACTTCGTCCACCCCGCCGAGGCCAGCCACGGCGATCTCGGCATGATCCGGCCCGAGGACGTGATCCTCGCGCTGTCCTGGTCCGGCGAGACCCGCGAACTGTCAGACATCGTCGCCCATGCGGCGCGCTTCAGCGTGACGCTGGTGGCGTTCACCTCCAACGCGGACTCGGCCCTGGGCCGCGCCGCCGACGTCGCGCTCGTCCTGCCCAAGGCCGAGGAGGCATGCCCGAACGGGGTCGCCCCGACCACGTCGACGACGATGCAGCTCGCCCTCGGGGATGCGCTGGCAGTGGCGCTGCTGGAGGCGCGCGGCTTCTCCGCCCACGACTTCCGCGTCTTCCATCCCGGCGGCAAGCTGGGCGCCCAGCTCAAGCAGGTGCGCGAGTTCATGCATTCGGGCGATGAGCTGCCGGTCGTGGCCCTGGGCACGCCGATGAAGGTGGCGGTGGCGCAGATGTCGGCCAAGGGCTTCGGCTGCGTGCTCGTCGTCGATGCGGCGGGCGCGCTGCGCGGCATCGTCACCGACGGCGACCTGCGGCGTCAGCTCGGCGACGGCTTCCTCGACCGGCCGGTGGATGCGGTGATGACGGCGAACCCGGTCTCCGTCGCGCCGGAGACCCTGGCCGCCGAGGCCCTGGAAATGCTCGAGAAGCGCCGCAAGGGCGCTCTTGCGGTCGTGGCGGACGGAAAGCCCGTCGGGCTCATCCACGTCCTGGACCTTCTGAAGGCCGGCGTCGCCTGACCCCGGTCTCCCGCGTCCGGCCTCAGGCCGGCACGACGTGCAGCACCGTGCCCTCGACCTTGATCACCCGCACGATCGACCCGTTGGGCAGGTCGGGACCCGTGACGCGCCAGGTGCTATCGCCGACCCGCATCTGGCCCTCGCCGTTCTCGATCGCGCTGGACAGGAAGAACGTGCAGTTGAGGAGCGCGGCCGCCCGCCGGTTCAGGAACTGCGTCTCGTCCAGCTGCTCCTCCGGACGGGTGGACACGTAGCGGCCGGCCAGGACGGACAGCACCGCGAGGGCGCCGAAGGTCAGCAGGCTCGCCTGCCACGACAGGCCAAGCAGCCCGTCCAGCGCCCCCGTCACCAGCGCGGCGACGCCGAGCCAGACGAGGAACGCGCCCGGCATGGCGATCTCCAGGCCGACGAGCACCAGGCCCAGGACGACCCAGGCCCAGGGCCCCAGGAGGTCGACGGTCGATGCGATCATAGGCCTGCCCTCACTTCTGGCCCGCGGGCGGCACGGTGCCGCCGCGCACCCGCTGCTGCCCGCCCTGCCCCTGGTCGCCGAACACCGTCCGGGTGATCTCGGACAGGCCGGCGAGCGTACCGACGAGGCCGCCGGCCTCGTACGGGACCACGACGACCTTCTGGTTCGGCGCGGCAGCCAGGGCACGGATCGCGTCGACGTATTTCTCGGCGACGAGGAAGTTCGCGGCCGCAAGGTCGCCGCCGGCGATGGCGCTGGAGATCATGCCCGTGGCCTTGGCCTCTGCCTCCGCCAGGCGCTCCCGCGCCTCGGCGTCGCGGAAGGCGGCTTCCTTGCGCCCCTCGGCGGCGAGGATCTGGGACTGCTTCTCGCCTTCCGCCCGCAAGATGTCGGCGGCCCGCGCGCCCTCCGCTTCCAGGATGGACGCGCGCTTCTCGCGCTCGGCCTTCATCTGGCGCGCCATCGCGCCGGCAAGGTCGGCGGGCGGAAGGATGTCGCGGATCTCGATGCGGGTGACCTTGACGCCCCACGGCGAGGCGGCGGCGTCCATGACCCTGAGCAGCTTCTCGTTGATCTCGTCGCGGTGCGACAGGAGCTGGTCCAGGTCCATCGATCCCACGACCGTGCGGATATTGGTCATGGTGAGCGTCACGAGCGCGTTCGACAGGTCGGCGACCTCGTAGGACGCGCGCGCCGGGTCGAGCACCTGGTAGAACGCGACCGCGTCGATGCGTACACCCGCATTGTCCTTGGTGATCGCCTCCTGGCTCGGGATGTCGAGCACCTGCTCCATCATGTTCATACGGTGCCCAACGCGCTCGATATACGGCACGATGAGCTGGAGCCCGGGCGACAGGGAGCGCGTGTAGCGGCCGAACCGCTCCACCGTGTACGCGTAGCCCTGCGGCACGGTCCGCACGCCGGCGGCCAGCGTCAGGATGACGAGGCCGACCGCGACGATGACGAAGATGTCGAACCCGGTCATGGGCTTCCCCCGAATAATTCCGCGCCATGGGACCGCGAAGCGGCACGGAAGACAAGCGAATTCGCCGCCGCGGATCGACGCTCCGGCACGGTTGAAAAAACAACTTTGTTATATAAGGTTTGCCTTATATAAGGATTGAGACATGCAACTGGATACGGCCTTCGCGGCGCTCGCCGACCCGACGCGGCGCGCCATCCTCGCCCGCCTCGCGAAGGGCGAGGCGACCGTGATGGAGCTGGCAAAGCCCTTCGCGGTGACCCAGCCCGCGATCTCGCGCCATCTCAAGGTGCTGGAGGGCGCAGGGCTGATCGAGCGGCGCATTGCGGGCACGACGCGTCCGTGCCGGCTCTCCGCCGCGGGCCTCGCTCCGCTGGAAGCCTGGCTCGACCAGATCCGGCGGACCATGTCCGCCAACTATGACCGGCTGGACGATGTCCTTGCCGCCATGAACGACGAACGGAAAGGTGACAGGACATGACCGGCCTCACGCTCAGGACCGAGGGCGACACCCATGTGATCGTGACGCGGCGTTTCGCAGCGCCGCCACGCCAGGTTTATCGCGCCCATGTGGAGCCCGAGCTGCTGCGCAAGTGGCTGCTCGGCCCGGACGGCTGGTCCATGCCGGTCTGCATCAGCGAACCCGTCCCCGGCGGGCGCATCCGCTTCGAATGGACGGACGGGAACGGCAACGGCTTTCACCTGACGGGCCATTACGTCACGCTGGAGCCGCACACCCGGATCGTGCACGTGGAGCGCATGCACCTGCCCGATCCCACGCCCGACAACCATGTCGAGACGCGCTTCGAGGCCGACGGTGACGGCACGCTCCTCACCCTGCGCATGACGCTGCCGGACGCCGCCACGCGCCAGGCCATGCTGGATACCGGCATGGAGACCGGCATGGAGGCGAGCTATGCCCGCCTCGAGGGCTCCCTGCTTTAGGTCCTGCCGCGGGCTCGCCTCAGAGCCAGCCCTGCAGCTCGCGCCGGACGAGATGGCCGATCACGTCCATCCCCTCCGGCCCGTCGTTGAGGCAGGGGATGTAGGCGAACTTCTCGCCGCCGCCGCCCTCGAAGATGTGCCGGTTCTCGCCGTCCAGCTCCTCGAGCGTCTCCAGGCAGTCCGCCGTAAAGCCGGGCGCCAGGATCGCCATGCGCTTGACGCCGCGGGCCGCCAGCGCCTCGACGGTCTTGTCGGTATAGGGCTGCAGCCATTCCGCCGGGCCGAAACGCGACTGGAAGCTCATCAGGAACCGGTCGGCCGGCCAGCCCATGGCCTCCCGCAGGAGCCGCCACGTCTTCGCGCAATGGCAATGATAAGGGTCCCCCTTCATCAGGTATTCCTTGGGGACGCCGTGGAACGAGACCAGGACCACCTCCGGCTCGAAATCGAGCCTGGCGAGCCCCTGGCGCAGGGACCGCTCGAGGGCGGCGATATAGACGGGGTCGTCGTGATAGGGCGGCACCACGCGCAGCGTCGGCTGCCAGCGCATCTCCATGAGGGCGCGGAAGGCGTGGTCGCAGACGGTGGCCGTCGTCGCGGCCGAATATTGCGGATAGAGCGGGAACAGGAGGATGCGGTCGCATCCCTGGTCCATCAGCGCCTGGATGCGGTCCTTCATGCGCGGGAAGCCGTAGCGCATGGCCCAGTCGACGACGATCTCGTCCCCGGCAAAGCCCTTCAGGGAAGCGCCCAGCTGCTCGGCCTGGGAGCGCGTGATGGTCTTCAGCGGCCCCTCGTCCCGTTCCGTGTTCCAGACGGTGGCGTAGTCCCTGCCCTTCCGGCTGGGCCGCGTCGTCAGGATGATGAGGTTGAGCAGCGGCCACCAGAGCCAGCGCGGCGTCTCGATCACGCGCCGGTCCGAGAGGAACTCCTTGAGGTAGGCGCGCATGGGCCAGTAGGACGTGCCTTCCGGCGTGCCCAGATTGACCAGCAGCACGCCAACGCGGCCGCTCATCACCTTCGGGTGATCCGCCGGAAGTTTAAGCTCCCGGGGCGGACTGGTGACCAACTTTTGCTCGCTCATATCCTCGCCTCCCGCGTCACGCGGATGTAGAGTGCCGCTGCAAAAAGGTCCAACATCAACGTGGTCGCAGGCACCGGCGGAACCGGAGCCGCGACGGATCCCGCTGGAGGCGTTTCCATGGTCGATGTCACGAGGCGTAAGGCGTTCGGCTTGTTCGCGGTCCCCGCTGCCATGGCGGCGGGTACGGGGCCGGTCGCGGCGCAGGCGCCCAAGCCCACCGTCACCCTCCTTCTGGTCAACGACATCTACAAGATGTCGGACGATCGCGGCCGCGGCGGCTTCGCCCGCCTGGCGGCGATCGTGAAGGAGGAGCGGGCCAAGGGCACGCCCATGCTGTTCTGCCACGCCGGCGACACGCTCTCCCCCTCGCTGATGTCCGGCTTCGACCAGGGCGCCCATATCGTGGAGTTGACCAACCTGGTGAAGCCCGACGTCTTCGTGCCGGGCAACCACGAGTTCGATTTCGGCAAGGAGACCTACGCCAAGCGCGTCTCCGAGGCGAAGTTCCCCGTCTTCGCGGCCAACATGCGCGACGCGGCGGGCAACAAGCTGCCGGGACACGAGGACGGCAGGATCTTCGAGCTCGGCGGCGTCAAGATCGGCGTCCTGGGCCTTGCGCTCGAGAACACCGCGCAGATCTCGCAGCCGGGCGACATCAAGTTCCTCCCCGTCATGGACACGCTGCGCTCCCAGGTGCGGGAGCTGAAGGGTCAGGGCGCCGACATCATCGTCGCCGTCACCCACACCGACCGCGCGGTGGACAACGCCATCGTGCAGTCGCGCCTGGTGGACGTGCTCCTGACCGGCCACGACCATGACCTCGCCATCGGCTTCGACGGCAAGACGGTGATGGTGGAGTCCAACGAGGAGGGCAACTACGTCACCGCCATCGACCTCGCCATCCAGGTTCGCGGCGAGGGCGCCCAGCGCCAGGTGACCTGGACGCCGACCTTCCGCGTCAACGACAGCCGCGCGGTCACGCCCGATCCCGAGACGCTGGCCGTCGTGAAGAAGTACGAGGCGGAGCTCTCCAAGGAGCTGGACGTGGATGTCGGTGCGCTGGCCGTCGATTTCGACAGCCGCACCGCCACCGTGCGCTCGCAGGAGACCGCCATCGGCAACTTCATCGCCGACGCGATGCGCGAGGCCACCGGCGCCCAGATCGCCATCACCAATGGCGGCGGCATCCGCGGCAACAAGCAGTACACCGCTGGCCAGAAGCTGACCCGGCGCGACATCCTCACCGAGCTGCCCTTCGGCAACCGGACGGTCGTGACGTCGATCACGGGCAAGGACGTGAAGGCAGCGCTGGAGAACGGGGTGTCTCAGTTCGAGCAGCGGGCCGGCCGATTCCCGCAGGTCTCGGGCATCGTCGCGACGATCGATCCCAAGCAGCCCGCGGGCTCCCGCGTCGTGTCGGTCACCATCGGCGGCGAGCCGATCGACGACGCCAAGACCTACACGGTCGCCACCAACGACTTCATGCTGAAGGGCGGCGACGGCTACACGATGTTCGCCAAGGGCGTGAAGGGCGGCGACCTGGACGTCGCCGGCAAGCTGATGGCGAGCGACGTCATGGTCTATGCCCGCAAGCTCGGACAGGTCGCGACGAAGACCGAAGGCCGCATCGTCCTGCGGTGACGGCGGCGGCAGGCGGCGCGGCCGGGGGATACCGCGCCGCGCTCGACCGTTTCCTCCATGAAGGGGCGGGCGGCTGGGGCCGCCTGCCCTTCTTCGCATCCGGCGAGGCCGCGCGCCTGTGCGCGTTGCTGGACCGGCGCGTTTCGGACGGCGGGCAGGTGCTTCCCCGCCCGGACGACCTCTTCCGCGCCTTTTCGCTCACGCCGCTTCCCGGCGTCAGGGTCGTCATCCTCGGCCAGGACCCCTACCCGACCCCGGGCCACGCCCACGGCCTGGCCTTTTCCTATGCGGGCGACGGAAGCCTGCCCGCATCCCTCAGGAACATCCGGCGGGAGATGGAGGCCGATCTCGGCCGGCCCTGCCGCCCGCATGGCGATCTCTCGCACTGGGCGCGCGAAGGCGTTCTCCTCATGAACACCGCCCTGAGCGTGGAGGCCGGCGCCGCGGGCGCGCATCTGAAACTCGGCTGGGACCGGTTGGCGGACGAGGCCCTGACCGCGGTCTCCGCCACGCGCCCGCACGCGGTGTTCATCCTGTGGGGCGGCAAGGCGGCGGCCCGGCGCGCGCTCGTCGACGAGAGCCGGCATCTTGTCATCGCCAGCGCGCATCCCTCGCCGCTCTCGGCCCGGACCGGCTTCTTCGGATCGCGCCCGTTCAGCCGGGCGAATGCCTGGCTGGAAACAATGGGAGAGCCGCCCGTCGCGTGGCTCTAACCCGCCGCGCGGACGGGCTGGTCAGTAGACCCGCTCGTCCGCGATGATCTTCCCGTCGTTGGGCAGGCTGCCCTGCGGCACGAGTTCGACCGCGCCCTTGAGCTTGGTCACCGCCTGAAGCGTCGCGGCGACGGCGTCGTGGAGTTCGGAAGCGCCGCCATACACCTCCGCCTTCAGCGTCATGGCATCCGTCTCGTCCCGGCGGGTGATGACGAGGCGAAGCCGGTGCAGTTCGGGATGGCGGCGGCCGATCTCGGCCACCTGTTCCGGCCGCACGAACATGCCCTTCACCTTGGCGGTCTGGTCCGCCCGGCCCATCCAGCCCTTGATCCGGGTGTTGGTGCGCCCGCAGGGGCTCGGCCCCGGCATGATCGCGGACAGGTCCCCCAGCGCGAGGCGGATCATGGGATGCCTGGAATTGAGCGAGGTCACCACCACCTCGCCGACATCGCCGTCCGGCACCGGATCGCCGGTGCCCGGCTTCACGATCTCCACGATCAGGTCCTCGCTGACGACCAGCCCCTCGCGGGCCGGCGTCTCGTAGGCGACGATGCCCACCTCCGCGACCGCATAGGCCTGGTAGCCTGCAATGCCGCGGGCGGCGAAGGCCTGCTGCAGCGAGGGCGGGAAGGCTGCGCCGGAGACGAGCGCCTTCGTGATGGAGGACGCGTCGACGCCGGCCGCGTCGGCGGCGTCCAGCAGGATCTTCAGGAAGTCCGGCGTGCCGGTATATCCGCTCGGCCGGTAGGCATGGATCACCTGCAATTGCTGCTCGGTATTGCCCGGCCCCGCCGGGATCACGGCGCAGCCGGCGGCGCGCGCGCCCGAATCCAGGATGAAGCCGCCGGGTGTCAGGTGGTAGGAGAAGGTGTTCAGCACCACGTCCCCGCAGCCGAACCCCGCGGCCTTCAGCGCCCGGGCGGCATTCCACGGGTCGGGCTCCAGCCCCTCGGCCTCGAAGATGGGGCCGGGCGAGGCGAAGAGCCGCGCGTAATCGGCGGGATGGCCGGGCACCAGGCCGCCGAAGGGTGGCTCGGCCCGGTGAAGGTCCGGCAGGTCAGACTTCCGCAGCACCGGGAGGCGCGCCAGGGCCTCGCGCGACGCAATCTCCTTCGGGTCGACCTCGCCCAGATGCCGGACCCAGCCCGGCGCCGCGAGCGCGGTGGCCAGAGCCCGCGGCAGCCGGGCCATGAGGTCGGCCTCCCGCGCCGCCGGGGCCTGCGTGTCGCGCGCATCGAGGGGACTTGTCATGGCGTCATCCTTCGTCTTCATCGCCCATGCATAGGGGCCCGCCGGCCGCGGCGGGAACAGGAACCGACCGGCCCGTGTTAGGGTCGCACGGTCCGGAACCCCGGACCGACCCCTCACCGAAAGTTCGACTATGAAATTCAACGTCGCGAGCGACCTGCTCTTCCGCGTGGACGAGCCGACGACCCTGCTGCTGAACCTCGAGGCGGCACGCTACGGGCGTCAGGTCGTGCTCAAGGAGCAGCTGATCCTGCCGGATGGCGCGCGCGTCGACGAGTTCGAGGCGCCGCAGGAGCGCAACCGCATCACGCGCATCACCCTGGCCCCCGGCGAGGCGCCGATCCGCTACAGGGCGGAAATCGAGCTGTCGCCGATCCTGGGCGATCCGGCCGCCATAGGCGAGATCCCGATCGACCGCCTGCCCCTGCACGTCACGGGGTACCTGCTGCAAAGCCGGTACTGCCAGTCGGACCGGCTGGAGCGGTTCGCGCTCGAGGAGTTCGGCGACTTCGAGCCCGGCTGGACGAGGGTCCAGGCCATCGCCAACTGGATCTGCGAGCACATTGCCTATCGCTCCGGATCGAGCAGCGCCCAGACCACGGCCGTGGACACGCTGGTGGAGCGCGAGGGCGTGTGCCGCGACTTCGCCCATCTCGGCATCGCCTTCTGCCGCGCGCTGCGCATTCCTGCGCGGTTCGTCAGCTCCTATGCCTGGCAGCTCGATCCGCCGGATTTCCATGCCGTGTTCGAGGCCTATCTGGGCGGCCGCTGGTGGATCTTCGACGCGACGCGCAAGTCCGCCGTCGACGGGCTGGTGCGGATCGGCACCGGCCGCGATGCCGCGGATGCGGCGTTCACCACCGTCTTCGGGTCGGCGGAGCTGCTGGACATGACCGTGTCCATCGCCGCCGATGGCGAGAACGCGGAGCCGACCACGATGCCCGTCAGCTTCGCGGACTGAGACGAGAGCCGTCACGCCAGCCAGCGCTTGCGGCGCTTGTAGCTCTTGACCTCGCGGAACGACTTCTTGGAGCCTTCGGCGACGCCGAGATAGAACTCCTTGACGTCCTCGTTCTCGCGCAGCGACGCGGCGTTGCCGTCCATGACGATCCGGCCCGTCTCCATGATGTAGCCATAGGTGGCGTATTTCAGCGCCATGTTCGTGTTCTGCTCGGCGATCAGGAAGGACACCCGCTCCTTGGCGTTCAGGTCCTTCACGATCTCGAAGATCTCCTCGACGATCTGCGGCGCCAGGCCCATCGAAGGCTCGTCCAGCAGGATCATCTTCGGCCGGCTCATGAGCGCCCGGCCGATCGCGCACATCTGCTGCTCGCCGCCGGATGTGTAGCCCGCCATCGACCCCTTCCGCTGCCGCAGCCGGGGGAAGTACTCGTAGACCATCTCCATGTCGCGCTTGATGGCGGCCGAGCCGTCCCGCCGGGTGAACGCGCCGGTCAGCAGGTTCTCCTCGATGGTGAGGTGGCCGAAGCAGTGCCGGCCCTCCATCACCTGGATGCAGCCGCGCCGCACGAGCTCGGTCGGCGTCATCCGGTCCACCCGCTCGCCCTCGAACACGATGGAGCCCTTGGTCACCTCGCCGCGCTCGGCCTTGAGCAGGTTGGAGATGGCCTTGAGCGTGGTCGTCTTGCCCGCGCCGTTGGCGCCCAGGATCGCGACAATGCCGCCGCGCGGCACGGTGAGCGACACGCCCTTCAGCACGAGGATCACGTGGTCGTAGATCACCTCGATGTTGTTCACCGAGAGGATGTCCGGGACGGGCTGGTTTTCGTTCATCGGCGTCGCGGTCGTCATCGTCGTGCTCCTGGTCCCTCCCCGGCCCGGGGAGGGTGGATTGCCCGCCCGGGCGGGCAGGACGGGTGGGGATGCGGCGATCCCCACCCGCCTTGCTGTGGCCGGCCACCCTCCCCCGAAGGGAAGGGATCAAGGCGTGGCCCTTGCCCTTACGAGGGCGAGTCGCAGGCTTCCGTCCGCTTGGGCCAGCCGGCGTTCTTCTCGGCATAGTCCTTGGCGTTCGCCTCGATGACGGGGCGCACCTCGTCCTTCAGCGGGTCCATCCAGTCGGAGCCTTTCGTCCACTTGGTGCCGTCCCATTCGGCGACATATGCCTTCAGGTGGCCCGAATGGTCGGAGCAGGAGATCTTCACCGGGGAGGCGAAGCCCTCCATGCCGATCTCCTTCAGGCGCGCCTCGGTGATGTTGAGCGCTTCCAGGCCGCGGCGCATGTCCTCGCCGTTGATGACCTTCTTGCCGCTCAGCTTCTGGGCGTTGCGGATGGCCTCGACCACGAGCATCGAGTTGTAGACGCCGCGGTTGTAGAGGTTCTCGCCGACCTTGTCCTTCGGCGCCAGGGACTTACCCTTGTCCACGACGTGCTTGATGATGTCCTGGATGACCGGGAAGTTGGTTCCGGCGGCGTTGAAGTTCAGGGACTTGTAGCCCTTCGCCTCCGCTCCGCCCGCGCGGGCGTCGTCGTCGCCGCCGGCCCACCAGACGCCGACCAGTTTGTTGATCGGGAAGCCGTTCTTCACGGCCTCCTTCACCGCCGTCGGGTTCATCGCGCCCCAGCCCTGGTTGTACAGGTAGTCCGGGCGGTCGCGGCGGATCGAGAGCCAGAGCGAGCTCTGGTTCTGCATGTCGGCCGCGGCGACCGGATAGAGCTTCACCTCGAAGCCGTACTTCTTGGCGAGGTTCTCCAGGATCGGGATCGGCTCCTTGCCGAACGGCGCGTCGAGGTGGATCAGGCCGAGCTTCTTGCCCTTCAGCTTGTCCATGCCGCCGAGCTCGTTCGCCATGTGGCGCACCATCACCGAGGCGCCGTCCCAATAGGTCAGCGGCGGGATAAACACCCAGGGGAACGTGTTGCCGTCGGCCGAGGCCGAGAGGCCGTAGGCCATCGACAGGATCGGGATCTTGTCCACATGCGCGCGCGGGATGGCGGCCAGCGTCGCGCCGGTCGACCACGGGCTGTAGAGCACGGTGCCCTTGGCCTTGGCCTGCTCGTAGCACTCGATCGACTTCTTGGTGTCGTAGCCGGTCTCGCACTCCTCGTAGACGATCTTGACGCCGTTCACGCCGCCGTCGCGCTCGTTGATCATCGTGATGTAGTCGCGCATCCCGTCGCCGATCGGGATGCCCGAGCCCGAGAAGGCGCCGGTGCGGTAGGCGTTGTTGGCGAAATAGATGGAGTCCTGGGCCTGGGCCGGGAGGGCGAGCCCGCCGGCGGCGATCAGGGCGCCGAGGGCCACGCCGCGGGCGGCATGACGGGTGAGGAAGGTCCTTGTCATCGTTGTCCTCCTTTGGACGGGCCGCGTCGCGGCCTCCGTTTGCCTTGTCCCCCGCTTCGCGCGCGGGGGATCGTTGTTGGGGCGTGGCTCTTCCGTCCGTCCCTCAATAGGGGAAGGGCCACGTCCTCAGTTTCTGCTTCCCGATCTGCCAGAGCCGGGCGAGGCCGTGCGGCTCCACGATGAGGAAGAAGATGATCAGGGCGCCCACCAGCATGAAGGTCACATGCTCGGCGGTCGCGCCCGCCAGGGGCACGCCGATGGCGGGCAGTCCGAACTTCATGATGGTCGGCAGGCTGGCGAGGAACGCCGCGCCGAAGAACGACCCGACGAGCGAGCCCAGGCCCCCGATGATGACCATGAACAGGATGTTGAACGACAGGCGGATCGAGAAGACGTCCGCGGCCTCGCCGCCCCCGTACCAGAGGAAGATCATCATCGCGCCGGCGACGCCGCAATAGAACGACGAGACGGCGAAGGCGAGCAGCTTGGTGTTCAACAGCCGGATGCCCATCAGCTCGGCGGCGATGTCCATGTCGCGCACCGCCATCCACGACCGGCCGATGCGGCCATGGAGCAGGTTGGAGGCGAACCAGGTGAGCACGACGACGAGGCCGAGGCAGACGAAGTAGCGGGTCTCGGGGCTCGCCAGCGCGCCGGTAATGGGGATGTCGAACAGGGTCCGCTGCGGCACCTCGATGGCGCCCGAGGCGTTGTAGTTGAACAGCCACGGCACGCGCACGAAGCACCATTGCAGGAAGAACTGCGCCGCGAGCGTCGCCACCGCCAGGTAGAATCCCTTGATCCGCAGGGACGGCAGCCCGAACAGCACGCCAACGGCGGCCGAAAACAGGCCCGACACCAGGATCAGGACGATGATGTTGATGTTGGGGAAGAACGTCGTGAGCTTGTAGCAGGCATAGGCGCCCACACCCATGAACGCCGCCGTGCCCAGCGAGATGAGGCCGGTATAGCCGGTGAGGATGTTCAGCCCGATCGCCGCCAGGGAGAACACCAGGAACGGGATCATCACCGAGCTGATGATGAAGTCCGACCCGAAGAACGGGATGACCACGAAAGCCGCCAGCAGGATGAGGGCGAGCCCGATCCGGTCCTGCCGGATGGGGAAGACCGCCATGTCGGCCTGGTAGCTCGTCTTGAACTGGCCTGTCTCGCGATAGAACACGGTTTGGCCCTCAAATCCGTTCGATGATCTTGTCGCCGAACAGGCCCTGCGGCCTGAACAGCAGGAAGGCGAGCGCGATGAAATAGGCGAGCCAGCTTTCGATGCCGCCGCCGATCAGCGGGCCCCAGTAGAACTCGCCGAGCTTCTCGCCGACGCCGATCAGCAGCCCGCCGACGATGGCGCCGGGCACCGAGGTGAAGCCGCCCAGGATCAGCACCGGCAGCGCCTTCAGCGCCACGATCTCCAGCGCGAAGGACACGTCGGAGCGCGCGCCCCACATGATGCCGGTGACCAGCGCCACGATGCCGGCCGCGAACCAGACGATGACCCAGATCTGGTTGAGCGAGATGCCGACCGAGAGCGCGGCCTTGTGGCTGTCCGCAACCGCGCGCAGGGCGCGCCCGATCCGCGTGTACTGGAAGAAGACGGCCAGGCCCGCGATCATCGCCGAGGCTATGATCGCGGCCGCGATGTCGATCTTCTGGAAGGAGACGAACCCGCCCAGCATCTTCATCTCGACCGCGCCGCGCGGCAGGCCGAGCTCGCCCGCGATCATCTGCTTCGGGTTGCCGCCGAACAGCGACTCGCCGAACCCGATGAGGAAGTAGGTGATCCCGAAGGTCGCCATGAACAGGATGATGTCCGGCTGGTTGACCAGCGGTCTCAGCACCACCCGCTCGATCGTCACCGCGAGCAGGAACATGACGCCGAGCGTGAGGAACACGGCTATCCAGGCCGGCACGCCCTTCTCATAGAGGCCGACCAGCGTCAGGGCGGCGAACACGACCATGATCCCCTGCGCGAAGTTGAACACGCCGGAGGCCTTGAAAATGAGGACGAAGCCGAGGGCGATCAGCGCATAGAGGACGCCCGCGACCAGGCCCTCCCACAGCGTCTGGACCAGCAGGTCCGGCGCGCTGCCCATCTGCATGAACGGGTCGATGAAGACGGCGTACAGCGTGTCCATCAGTGCGCCACTCCCAGATAGGCGTCGATGACGCGCTGGTCCCGCTTCACCGCCTCGGGCGTGCCGTCGGCGATCTTGCGGCCGTATTCCAGGACGACGACCCGGTCCGACAGGTCCATGACGACGCCCATGTCATGCTCGATGAGGGCGATGGTCGTGCCGTATTGCTGGTTCACGTCGAGGATGAAGCGGCACATGTCCTCCTTCTCCTCCAGGTTCATGCCCGCCATCGGCTCGTCCAGCAGCAGCAGTTCCGGCTCCATCGCGAGCGCGCGGGCCAGCTCCACGCGCTTCTGCAGGCCGTAGGGCAGCTTGCCGACCGGCACCTTGCGGATGTGCTCGATCTGCAGGAAGTCGATGATCTCCTCGACGACCTTGCGGTGCTCGATCTCCTCCGCCATCGCCGGACCGTAGCGCAGCAGCTGCCAGAAGAACCCGCGGTTCATCTTCAGCGTGCGGCCCGCCATGATGTTGTCGAGCGTCGACATGCCCTTGAAGAGCGCGACGTTCTGGAACGTGCGGGCGATGCCCTGGCTCGCCGCGACGTAGGGCCTCATGCGCCGGCGCGTCTCGCCCTTGAAGGTGATGCGGCCTTCCTGCGGGTAGTAGAACCCGTTGATGCAGTTGAGCATCGAGGTCTTGCCCGCGCCGTTGGGCCCGATGATCGCGCGGATCTCGCCCTTGCGGATGTCGAAGGACACGTCGGTGATCGCCTTCACGCCGCCGAAGCGGAGCGAGACGTTCTCGACGGCGAGCAGGGTCTCCCCCGCGGCGACGGTTCCCGGAGCCCTCATGCCGCGATCTCCGCCGATGCGGGGTGGATCTTCGCGTCGCGGATGGCGACGGTGCCGCTGATATTGCCCTTGCGGCCGTCCTCGAACGTGACCTCAACCGCGATGCTCGCCTCCTGCGAACCGTCGTAGAGCCCGTCGATCAGCGGCTGGTAGCGCTCGGAGATGAAGCCGCGCCGGACCTTCTGCGTGCGGGTCAGCTCGCCGTCGTCGGCGTCGAGTTCCTTGGGCAGGATGAGGAAGCGGCGGATCTGCGCGCCTGCCATGCCCGGCTCCGCCGCCAGTGACCGGTTCACCTCGTCCACATGCGCGGCGATCATGTCGTAGACCGCCGGGATCGCCGCCAGCTCCTGGTAGGACGCGTAGACCACGTTGTTGCGCTCGGCCCAGTTGCCGACCGCCGTGATGTCGATGTTGATGAAGCAGGTGACGTAGTCCCGGCCGTCGCCGAAGGCCACCGCCTCCTTGATGTTGGGATAGAACTTCAGCTTGTTCTCGACGTATTTCGGCGGGAACAGCGCGCCGTTCGCCAGGCGGCCGACGTCCTTGGCCCGGTCGATAATCTTCAGGTGCCCGGATTTCGGCTCGAAGAAGCCGGCATCGCCCGTCTTCACGAACCCGTCTTCGGTCATCGCCTCGGCGGTCTTCTCCGGCTCCTTGAAATAGCCGGCGAACTGCCCGGGCGACCTGAAGAGCACCTCGCCGTTCTCGGCGATGCGGATCTCCACGTTGGGCGTCGCCGGCCCCACCGTATCGGCGCGGATCTGCCCGTCGGGCTGGGCCGTCACGTAGAGGAAGGCCTCCGTCTGCCCGTAGAGCTGCTTCAGGTTGAGGCCCAGCGAGCGGTAGAAGGAGAACAGCTCCGGCCCGATCGCCTCGCCCGCGGTATAGGCGACGCGGATCTTGGAGAAGCCGAGCACGTTCTTCAGCGGCCCGTAGACCAGCACGTTGCCCAGCGCGTAGAGCAGCCGGCCCGAGACGGGGACGCTCTCGCCGTTGAGGATCTTCTCGCCGTAGCGCCGGGCGACGCCGATGAAATAGTGGAACATGCGCCGCTTCAGCGCGCCCGCATCCTCCATGCGGATCATCACGCGGGTGAGCAGGCTCTCGAACACCCGCGGCGGGGCAAAATAGAAGGTCGGCCCGATCTCCCGCAGGTCCGACTGCGCCGTGTCGGCCGATTCAGGACATGCGGTGCAGAAGCCGGCGACGAGGCCCTGGGCGTAGTTGAGGTAATGATCGCCGACCCAGGCGAGCGGGAGATAGGCGAGCACCTCGTCCCGGTCGGTGAGATGGTCGAACGCCACCGTGTCCGCCGCCGCCTCGATGCAGCCGCGGGCCGTGAGCATGACGCCCTTGGAGCGTCCCGTGGTGCCGGACGTGTAGAGGATGATGGAGATGTCGTCGCCGGATCCGGCGGCGATCTCGCCGTCCAGCCAGGTGTCGACGCTGGCGGTCCTGAGCGCCTCGCGGCCCTCCGCGATCACCTCCTCGATGGCGTGGAGGCGGGTATGGTCATAGTCGCGCAGGCCCCGCGGCTCGTCGTAGACCATGTGCTCCAGCTTGGGCAGCCGCTCCGCGATGGAGAGCAGCTTGTCCACCTGCTCCTGGTCCTGAACGGCGGCAAAGCGCACCTCGGCGTGGGACAGCACGAAGGCCAGTTCGTCCGCGACGGCGTCCGCATAGACCGGCACCGGGATCGCGCCGAGCATCTGCGCGGCCATCACGGTCCAGTAGAGGCGCGGGCGGTTGGCGCCGACGATGGCGATCGCCTCGCCGCGCTTCAGCCCGAGCCGCGACAGGCCCACGGCATAGGCGCGCACCGCCTCGGCCACCTCGGCCCAGGTCCAGCTCTGCCAGATGCCCAGGTCCTTGTGGCGCATGGCGGGGCGGTCGCCCCGCGCCCGCGCGTGGTGCATCAGGAGTTTGGGGAATGTGTCGGCGACCGCGCCCCGGACGGGGGACATCGGTGCATCCGCGCGCGACGAGGCATTCGCCATGCGACGCTTGAACCTCCCTCATGGCCGTCGCGCGGATGGCGAGCGGCCGGCGTTCCTCTCGGCGGGCGCCTTTGCGGCGCCTCTGTGAGGGAAGGTTGTAGACCCAAATCGCGCGGCAACCATCCTCGACTTTCTGCGAAGATGCGAATTGGTTTGCCAAAACGGCCGAGCACCCGTGCGCATTTACGCACATGTGGCGGCGCCCCGTCTGGGCGCGGGAGCGGGAACGGGCGGCCCTCCGCGAGGGCGGCCCGCGTCCTATTCGGCCGCGCGGGCCAGCGGCGCCTCGCCGCTGCGGAAGCGCGCCAGGAGCTGGGCCTCCTCGGCCTTGGCGGCCTTGAGATGGCGCTCCTTCACGTGGCCGAAACCGCGGATCTTCTCCGGGATCGCGGCCAGCGCCACGGCCAGCGCATGGTTCTCGGGCCGCAGCCCCGCCACGAGCTCGGCGACCATCGCCTCGTAGTCGGCGATGAGCTGCCGCTCGGTGCGCCGCTCGTGGGTGTAGCCGAACGGGTCGAGCGCCGTGCCGCGCAGCCGCCGGAACCTGGCGAGGACCGCGAAGGCCTTCATCATCCAGGGGCCGAACGTGGTTTTGCGCGGCATGCCGCTGGCGTCCTTGCGTCCCAGGATCGGGGGCGCGAGGTGGAAGGTCAGCCGGATGTCGTCGCCGTCGAAGGTCGAGCGCAGCTGCTTGAGGAACGCGCCGTCGGTGTAGAGCCGGGCGACCTCGTACTCGTCCTTGTAGGCCATGAGCTTGAACAGGTACCGCGCCACCGCCTCGGTCAGCGCCGTCGAGCCGGGCACCGCGCGCTCCTCCGCCTGGCGCACGCGCTCCACGCTCCGCCAGTAGCGGTCGGCATAGGCCGCGTCCTGGTAGTCGCGCAGGAAGGCGATGCGCCGCTCGATCGCCTCCTCGGGCGTCTGCGAAATGTGCCGCGCCTGCGTCGCCTCGTGCGCGGCCGACAGGACCTCGGCCACCGCGGAGGGATCGTGCGCCGCGCGGCGCCCCCAGCGGAAGGCTGCGATGTTCATGTCCACCGCCTCGCCGTTGAGGCGGATGGCCTCCTCCAGCGCGGCCGCCCCGAGCGGGACGAAACCCTGCTGCCAGGCGAAACCGAGCATGAACATGTTGGCGGCGATGGCATTGCCTAGGAGCCGCGTGGCGATGGTCGTCGCATCGACGAAGGCCACCTTCTCCTGGCCGGCGGCCTCCAGCACCGCGCGCTTGATGCGCTCGGCGGGGAGCGAGAAGTCGGGCTTGCGCGCGAAATCACCCGGCATCACCTCGGCGGTGTTGACAACGAGCCCGGTCACGCCCGGCTGCACGGAGGCGAGCACCTTCTTGGAGCCGGTGACGACGAGGTCGCAGCCCAGGACGAGATCGGCGTCGCCCGCCGAAACGCGGATGGCGTGGATGTCCTCGGGCGTGTTGGCGAGGCGGACATGGCTGAACACCGCGCCGCCCTTCTGCGCGAGCCCGGCCATGTCGATCATGCCGCAGCCCTTGCCCTCCAGGTGGGCAGCCATGCCGATGATGGCGCCGATCGTCACCACCCCGGTGCCGCCGATGCCGGTGACGATGATGGAATACGGGCTGCCGATCGTGGGCAGGGCCGGCGACGGCAAGCCCTCGGCCGGATCGGACGCCTTCGCCGCGGCGGGCTTCACCCGCTTGGGCTTGGCGCCCGACACGGTCACGAAGGACGGGCAGAAGCCGTTCACGCAGGAGAAGTCCTTGTTGCAGCTCGACTGGTCGATCTGCCGCTTGCGGCCGAATTCCGTCTCGAGCGGCTGGACGGAGACGCAGTTGGACTTCACGCCGCAATCGCCGCAGCCTTCGCAGACCAGCTCGTTGATGATCACCCGCTTGTCCGGATCGGGGAACTGGCCGCGCTTGCGGCGCCGGCGCTTCTCGGCCGCACAGGTCTGGTCGTAGATCAGGGCCGACACGCCCGGCACCTCCGCCAGCTCGCGCTGGACCGCGTCCAGGTCGTCGCGGTGATGGAAGGTCAGCCCCGGCGGAAGGTTGTACCGGCCGGAGGCGAACTTCTCCGGCTCGTCCGACACCATCGCGATCCGCTCGACGCCCTCCGCGCGCACCTGCCGCGCGATGGCGTCCACCGTCAGCCCGCCCTCGTGGGCCTGGCCGCCGGTCATGGCGACCGCGTCGTTGAACAGGATCTTGTAGGTGACGTTCGTCTTCGTCGCGATCGACCAGCGCAGGGCCAGGATGCCCGAATGGTTGTAGGTGCCGTCGCCCAGGTTCTGGAAGACGTGCTTGCGGTTGGAGAACGGCGCCTCGCCGACCCAGTTGGCGCCCTCGCCTCCCATCTGCGTCACGCCGTCGGTGTTCCGGTCCATCCACTGAACCATGAAATGGCAGCCGATGCCGGCATAGGCCCGCATCCCGTCGGGCACCTTGGTGGACGTGTTGTGCGGGCAGCCCGAGCAGAAGGTCGGCGTGCGCGTCGCGATGTCGGAGACCGAGGCTAGCACGGCCTGCGCCTGCCGCAGGCGCGACACCCGCTGGTGGATGTCGTCCACGTGCCCGTAGGCCAGCACCCGCTCGCCGATGCAGATCGCGATGTCGTTGGGATCGAGCGCGCCCTTGACCGGGAAGAGCCAGTTGCCCCGCTCGTCCTTCTTGCCGATGCAGACCGGCTGGTTCGGCGTGCCGTAAAGCTCCTCGCGGACCTGGACCTCGATGAGGGAGCGCTTCTCCTCCACCACGATGATGAGATCGAGCTCGTCGGCGAAGGCGACGAGTTCCTCCCGCGAGAGCGGCCAGGGGCAGGCCACCTTGTAGAGCCGCAGGCCGAGATCGTTTGCGCGCACCTCGTCGATGCCGAGGTCGTCGAAGGCCTGCCGCACGTCGAGATAGGACTTGCCGGTGGTGATGATGCCGATGCGCGGCTTCTGGCCGCCCGACGTGATCATCCGGTTCAGGCGGTTCGCCTTGATGAACGCGATCATGGCGTCGCGCTTGTAGTCCTGGAGGCGCGCCTCCTGGCCGAGGATCGAGTCGCCCGGCCGGATGTTCAGCCCGCCCTCGGGCATCGCGTAGTCCTGCGGGATGACGATGTTGACCCGGTCGAGGGAGGAGTCGATCGAGGCTGTCGACTCGATGTTGTCCTTCACGCATTTCAGCGCGACCCACGTGCCGCAGAAGCGGCTCATGGCAAAACCGTACTGCCCGTAATCCAGGATCTCCTGGACGCCGGCCGGGTTCATGATCGGCACCATCACGTCCAGGAAGTGGAATTCCGACTGGTGCGCCGTGGTCGAGGATTCCGCCGTGTGGTCATCGCCCATGAGGGCCAGGACGCCGCCGTGCCTGGAGGTGCCGGCGAGGTTGGCATGGCGGAACACGTCGCCGGACCGGTCCACGCCGGGCCCCTTGCCGTACCAGATGGAGAACACGCCGTCGAAGCGGCCGTCGCCCCGCATCTCGGCCTGCTGGGTGCCCCAGCACGCGGTCGCAGCCAGTTCCTCGTTCAGGCCCGGCTGGAAGACGATGTCGTTCTGCGACAGCTCCTTGCGCATCCGGAAGAATTGCTGGTCGAGCCCGCCCAGCGGCGAGCCCCGATAGCCGGAGATGAACCCGCCTGTGTTGAGCCCCGCGCGCCGGTCGCGCTCTTTCTGCATCAGCATCAGGCGCACGATGGCCTGGGTGCCGGAGATGAAGATCCGCTCGGTGGTCAGGTCGTACTTGTCGTGAAGCGTGACCGGGCGAAGCGCGGGCGCAGCCCCTGGGGCCGCATCGACCGAACGCGTTACGCCTGCCGGAACCTGATCCTGCGCCATAGCCGTTCTCCCTGTCCGCCCCGGGCGGGGCGCCAACGGCCGGCTTGTGCCGGTTCTATTTTGGTCAGCAAGGCTGACATATCACCCCGGATGCGTCAATCGTACTACATCCTCAGGTGGTGCGGGCCTCGCCCTCCGGCCAGATGCGCAAACCCGCACGACAGCCGCCGGGCGACGGCCGGCCTGCCCTGCTTTCGCCCGGATGGCGATGGATGGAAGCGGAGACCGGCATTATCCTGCCGGGAATCGGAAGGACCGGAAGGCATATGGGACGAGCGATGGCAGGGATGAAGCGGATCGCGGCCGCCGCTGCGCTGGCGGCGATGACCGCTGCGACACCCGCGCTCGCCCACCCGCATGTCTTCGTCACCGTGCGCAGCGAGCTGGTCTACGAACCGGACGGGCGCATCGGCGCCGTCCGCCACGCCTGGGACTTCGACGACGCCTATTCGGCCTTTTCCGTCCAGGGGCTGGACGCGGACGGCGACGGCAAGGTGTCGTCGCAGGAGCTGGCGGAACTGGCCCGCACCAATGTGGAGTCGCTGGCCGACTTCGATTACTTCACCGTCCTCAAGGCCAACGGCGCGAAGCAGGCTTTCGGCGCCCCGCGCGATTACGCCCTGTCCCACGACGGCAAGACGCTGCGCCTGACCTTCACGCTTCCGCTCGCCGCGCCCGCCTCAAACCGGGTGCTGGGGCTGGAAATCTACGATCCGACCTTCTTCGTCGCGTTCGACCTCGCCAAGGACGCCGATGCGGTCAGGCTGGCGAACGCGCCGAAGGGGTGCACGATCTCCGTCACCCGGCCCAAGGGCTTCTCGCTGCAGCAGAGCCTGTCGGAGGCCTTCTTCGAGACGCTGGGTCCCGACGCGACCTTCGGCGCCCAGTACGCCAACAAGGCGCTGGCCGCATGTCCCTGACGGCGCTCGGCCCGCCGGCACGGCCGCCCGTGGCGACGCGGCTCGCCGTCGCCGCCCTCGCGCTGGCCGCAATGGCCCTCGTCATGGCGGCGATCCTGCATCTTGCCGGACCGTCCGCTGCGCCCGCCCCGCCGGCCCCGCGCAATCCCTTCAGCGGCGGCGCGCTTCGGGAGGCCGCGCCGTCCGCGTCCGGCATCGGCGGGCTGATCCTGGCCTGGCAATCCGCGTTCTACGTCTCGTTGCGCCAGGCCCTCTCGGCCCTGCGCGAAGGCGGCGGCGTGCTGCCCCTTGCGGGCCTCGCCTTCGCCTATGGCGTTTTCCACGCCGCCGGGCCAGGCCACGGCAAGGCGGTCATCTCCGCCTATATCGTCGCCAGCGGCGGCGCGCTGCGGCGCGGCGCGGCGCTCTCCCTCGCCGCCGCGCTGGTCCAGGCCGTGGTGGCCATCGCCCTCGTCGGCATCTTCGCGCTGGCGCTGGGAGCGACGGCCGCGCGCATCAATGCCGCGATGGGCACGATCGAGACCGCGAGCTTCGCCGCCATTGCCGCGTTCGGGCTGTGGCTCCTGTGGCGGCAGGCCGGCCGGCTTCTGTCCGCGCGCGCCGATGCCGCCGCCCTCGCCTGCGACGACGGTTGCGCCCATGGCCCCTCGCCCGCGGATGCCATGCGCCCGGCGACGCTGCGCGAGACGATCGGCATCGTGCTCGCGGCCGGCTCGCGCCCCTGCGCCGGTGCGGTGATCGTCCTCGTCTTCGCACTGTCCCAGGGACTGGTCCTTGCCGGCATCGCCGCCGTCTTCGCGATGGCATTGGGAACCGCGATGACGACGGCGGCGCTCGCCGCGCTCGCCGTCTACGCCAAGCGGGCGGCCCTGGCCGTCGCCGGCGGCGCACCGGGGCGCGCGCTTCTGGCGGGCGCGGCGATCGAGCTCGCGGCAGCCGCCTTCGTCGCGCTTCTGGGCCTGTCGCTGCTTGCCGGGTTGTGGGCCGGCGGCTCGCCCGGCTGATGCCGGCGGCACGAGGGCCGCGACGTCCCGGCCTGTTGATTCCCGCGCGCCGGCGGGCTAGGTCCGGCGGGAACGGAGTGGCCCCATGGCGAAGCGCAAGTACACGACCCGCAGCCTCGTGACGCTGGTGAGCGTTGCGATCCTCGTCGGCTTCGAGGTCTTCGCCGCCGCCCTCGCCGCGGGCTGGGCCATTGCCGGCCTGTTCGAGCTCGGCCCGATCATCGGCTACGGCCTGATGGCGATCTTCTCGGCCTTCGGCGCCTATCTGCTCTGGCGCTTCATGCAGAACGCCATCCGCTACGAGCCCGTCCACGACTGACGCGGCCCGCGCCGCCGCCTGTCAGCCCGGGCAGGCCGTCAGCCTGACCGGATCATCCGCACCGGCCAGTTCGTCCATCGTCCGGCAGCCGTCCGGCGTGCAGATCCGCCAGTCGGCCGTCGCGCCCGAGCGCCGCAGGACCACGTCCCGCTGCGGCGGCAGCCGCGGGGCCCAGCGGTAGAACCCGCCCGCCAGGACCGCCTCGGGCGGCGGCTCCATCCCCGCCCCGCTGCCCTTCACGCGCGCTTCCTGCAAGGTCAGGCCGTCGGGGCCGGCGACCCACACCTCCTGCCACTCGGTCTTCTGGACCGAATGCGTCCAGGCGAGCGTCACCTGCGGCGCGATCGCCGTCAGGCCACCGGCGGTCGCGAGGCAAACGAGGAGGCCGGCCATCGCGGCGGCCTCCTTCTGGGATCAGGCCGCCGCCGGCGCTGAGCGCCGGCCGCGGACGATATGCCAGCCGATCACGGCCGCCCCGAGGGCCAGGCCGAGACCGTCGGTGATCGGGAGCGCCAGGACGATGAGCGCGGCCGCGACCGTCGCCAGGATGCGCTCGATCCATCCCATGGGGGTCACGGCAAAGCCGATCGACGCCATGCCCCACAGGCCGATGGCGACGGTGGCCTTGAACACGACATAGACGAAGTCGAGCCAGTAGGCGGCGCCGGTCAGCCCCGCGACGGGCTGGAGCATCAGCACCGGATCGTAGACCGCCATATAGGGGATCACGAAGCCGGGCAGCGCGATGCGCAGCGCCTGGAAGCCGATCCGGAAGCCGCTTTCCCGCGCGATGGGCGCCGCCGCGAAGGCCGCGAGCGCCACCGGCGGGGTCAGGTCCGCCATGATGCCGAAATAGAACACGAACATATGGCTGACGATGGTCGGCACCCCGAGCGCCAGCAGGATCGGCGCGGCCAGCGCCGAGGTGATGATGTAATTGGGGATCGTCGGGATGCCCATGCCCAGCAGCAGGCTGAAGAACATGGTGAGCATGAGGGCGAGGATCAGGTTGTCGCGCCCGAGCCCGATCACCGCGTTGCCGACGACCGTGGCCACGCCGGTCAGCGTCATGACGCCGATCACCACGCCGACGATGGCGCAGGCCAGGCCCACCGGCAGCGCCTGGCGGGCGCCGTCGGCGAGGGCGTCGCGGCAGAGCGCGAGCGTGTCGCGCCCGCCCTTGGTCAGCGCGTTGACCGCAATGAGCGCGATGATGGCCGCCAGGATGACGCCGACGCCGAAGCGCTGGAACGAGGCGCAGATGAGCCCGAGGCAGATCCAGAACGCGATGCGCACCGCCGTGTTGCCGAGCTTGAGCGCGATCGTGCCGCCAAGGATGACGACCACGGTCAGCGCCAGGCCGACGGAGCCCGCAAAGAGCGGCGTATACCCGGCGAACAGGAGATAGACGAGCACGGCGAGCGGCAGGATCAGGTACCAGTGCTGCTTGATCGCGCCCCAGGCGCTCGGCAGCTGGTCCCGCGGCAGCCCGGTGAGCGAGCGCTTGCCGGCCTCCAGGTGGACCGACCAGAACGCCGAGCCGAAATACAGGATGGCCGGAACGATGGCCGCCGTGACGATCTCGGCATAGGGAACGCCGATGGTCTCGGCCATGATGAACGCGACCGCGCCCATGACCGGCGGCATGATCTGGCCGCCCATCGAGGCGGTCGCTTCCACGCCGCCCGCGAAAGCCGGCTTGTAGCCGAAGCGCTTCATCAGCGGGATCGTGAACTGGCCGGTGGACACCACGTTCGCAACGCCCGAGCCCGAGATCGTGCCCATCATGGCGGACGAGAACACCGCCACCTTGGCGGGTCCGCCCCGCGCGGCGCCGAACAGGCCCATCGCGACGTCGGTGAAGAGCTGGATCATGCCCGCGCGCTCGAGGAACGAGCCGAACAGGATGAACAGGAAGATATAGGTCGAGGAGACGCCCGTCGGCGTTCCGTAGATGCCCTCGGTGCCGTAGGTCAGCTGGTCGATGACCTGCTCCAGGTCATAGCCGCGATGATCGATCGGGGCCGGAAGCAGATGCCCGAACAGGACATAGGCCAGGAACAGGCCGGCGATGATCGGCAGCGCGATGCCCATGAACCGCCAGACGAGGGCGAAGACGACCGCCAGCGCCACGAGCCCGACCGCGATGTCCACGGGGATCAGGTCGCCCGAACGCAACATCAGGTCGACGTAGAAATACCATTGGTAGGCCGCGACGCCGACGCCGGCGAGGCCGATGGCCCACCAGAACGCGAAGGTCGCCCCGCGGCCCGAATGGTTGGCGATCAGGCCGCCGGCCACCAGGGCCAGGAAGCCCACATGGATCGCGCGGACCACCTGCGCCGGCAGGATCGCATAGACCGAGATCGCGATCTGGAAAGCGGAGAACGCCACCGCGATCCAGAACAGCAGCCGGCCCATCTGACCCGCGCCGAAACCCGGCGGAAGACCGTGCTCGGGGTCGACGACCGCCCCAGGGGCGCCGCCCACGTCGGGCACGGCCAGCGGTTCTTCGGTGGTGTTCTGTGCGGTCCTGGTCATGGCGTCCCCCGGAATTCCTGTCTGGATGCGACGGGGGCGCCGGGCGGTTCTGCCCGGCGCCCCCATGAGGCATGGCCCGCGATTACTTCGCGATGCCCTTTTCCTTGAAGTAGCGCTCGGCGCCCGGATGCAGCGGGATGGGCATGCCCTCCAGCGCCGTCTCCAGCTTGATGTCCTTGCCGGCCGCGTGCGCGGCGCGCAGGTCCGCGACGTTGTCGAACAGCGACTTCGTCATCTGGTAGACGAGGTCGTCCTTCAGGTCGGAGCGCGTGACGAGGTAGTTCAGGATCGCAGAGGTCTTAACCGGCTGGGCCTGGCCCTGATAGGTGTTGGCCGGGATCACGGCCGGCACGTAGCCCGCCTTCGAGGACACCGCGTCCGGGATCTCCACGACGACGATATCTACCGAGGTGGCGAGGTCGCGGATGGAGGCGACGCCAAGGCCGGCCGACTGCAGCGTGGCATCGAGCTGGCGGTTCTTCATGAGTTCCACCGACTCGGCGAAGGGCAGGTATTCCACCTTGCCGAGGTCCTTGTAGCTCATGCCCGCCGCTTCCAGGATGCCGCGCGCGTTGAGCTCGGTGCCGGACTTCGGCGCACCGACTGAGAGGCGCTTGCCCTTCAGGTCAGCGAGCGTCTTGATGCCGGATTCCTTGGATGCCACGACCTGGACGAAGTTCGGATAGATCGCGCCGATGCCGCGCAGCTTGTCGAGCTTCGTCTTGAAGCCGGCGTCCTCGTTGCCGGTCCAGGCGAATTGCAGGCTGTCGCCCAGGGTGAAGGCGATCTCGCCCTTGCCCTGCTGCAGGAGGTTCAGGTTCTCCACGGACGCCTTGGTGGCCTGCACCGCCGGGCGCGAGCCCTGGATCTTGTCGGTGTAGATCTTCGAGATGGCGACGCCCATCGGATAATAGACGCCGGACGTGCCGCCGGTGAGCACGTTGATGAAGTCCTGCGCCTTGGCCGGGACGGCCATGGTCGCGGCTGCCGCGAGGGCGAGCACGGTGGTGCGGACGATGGTCTTCATGGTGGAAAGCCTCCCGATATGTTGTTGTTGAAGCCGGGACGCATGTTTCCCCGGCACTGCCGGGACCACAAGGTCTTCGACTTTCGTCTTTAGGCGGGTGGCGTGCCCGCCCGGCGCCCGTTGTCCGGACGCTCGCTGGCGACACTAGCGAAACCCGTGCCACGCCGCGAGACGGGCACGATAGCGCGTTTTCAGCCGTCCGCACCGGGGCGGAAGGGCGGAACGGGTCCGCATTTCCGCACTGCGCGTGCGGATATCCGGACAGGCGGGGTAGATTGGGGCTGTGCTGGCTAGAGGCCGCCCATGCGGCAGACGATCGCCCATTCCTCATCCGTCACCGGCTGCACGGACAGGCGCATCGACGTGACGAGGCTCATCTTGGCCAGGCGCGGCTCGGCCTTGATCGCGGCCAGGCTCACGGGCTTCGGCAGCGGCTTCACCGCTTTCACATCCACCACGACCCAGGGGGAGCCCGGCTCGGCCGTGGGATCGGGATAGTGCTCGCGGATGACTTCGGCGATGCCGACGATCTCCAGCCCCTCGTTGGAATGGTAGAAGAAGACCGGGTCGCCCTTCCTCATTTTCATGAGGTTCAGTTTGGCGGAATGGTTGCGCACGCCGTCCCAGAACGTGCCCTTGGCCCCGGCCTGGACCTGCTGCTCCCACGACCACTTGAACGGTTCGCTCTTGATCAGCCAGTGCGCCATCAGCGCAATCCCTCCTCGTGCTCGGCCCTGACCGGCCGCGCCATCAGCGCGGCGATCGTATCCTCGATGCTCGTCCGCCCGGCGACGACCGCGTCCACGGCCATGCTGACCGGCATGTCGATCCCGCGGGCCTCGGCCTGCCGCACCAGGACCGGCGCGGTGAAAGCGCCTTCCGCCAGCTTGCCGCCCGCCGCCTCCGCCACGCTCGCGCCCCGTCCGAGCGCGAGCCCGAAGGCATAGTTGCGCGATTGCGGCGAGGTCGCTGACAGGACGAGGTCTCCCAGCCCGGACAGCCCCATCAGCGTCTCGGGGCGGGCGCCGAAGGCGCGGGCGAACCGGCCGAGTTCTGCAAAGCCCCGCGCGATGATCGCGGCCTTGGCGCTCTCGCCCAGCCCCCGCCCGGCGACGATGCCCGCGGCGATGGCGAGGACGTTCTTGCCGGCCCCGCCGATCTCCACGCCCCGCATGTCTGTCGTGTGGTAGACGCGGAACGACGAGGTGCTCAGCGCCTGCGCCAGCGCCGCGGCGATGACCTCGTCGGGGGCGGCGAGCGTCACCGCCGTCGGCAATCCGCGCGCGACGTCCGCCGCGAAGCTCGGGCCCGACAGGACGGCGGGGATCGCATGAGGCAGCGCCTCGGCCAGGATCTCGGTCATGAAGGCGCCGGAGCGGGCGTCGATCCCCTTGGCGCAGGTGACGACCGGAATGCGCGGGGCGAGCACCAGGGCCAGCGCCTCCGCCATCTGGCCCTGCACCTGCGCCGGCACCGACAGCAGGACCATGCGCGCCGCGCGCAGCTCGGTCAGGGAGGAGACCGGCCGGACGCCGTCCCGCAGGGTCACGCCCGGCAGCGCCGGAGCGTTCTCCCGCACCTCCGCCATGCGGGCCATGGCCTGTGCGTCCCGGCCCCACAGCAGGACAGAGCGCCCCGTCTCCGCCGCGGCATTGGCCAGCGCCGTGCCCCATGCGCCGGCGCCGACGACCGCGATCGGATCGAGGATATGGCCGCTCATGCCTTGCCCGTGGGCGAGGGCTCGGCCAGCCGGTCCAGCGGCCAGCGCGCGCGGGCGGCGACGGTCAGGTCGTCGATCATGCCGAGCGACAGGCGCTCCAGCCCGGCCCACGCGATCATCGCGCCGTTGTCGGCGCACAATTCGTGGGGCGGCGCGACGAGCTTGAGGCCCGCTTCCGCAGCAAGGCGCCTGAGCCCGCGGCGGATCCCTTCATTGGCGGCGACCCCGCCCGCAACGACGAGGGCGGTCGGCGCCTGACCGGCCGCCGGACGGAACGTGCGCAGGGCCGTGCGCGTCCGGTCCACGACCACGTCGACGATGGCAGCCTGGAATCCGGCGCACAGGTCGGCGACGTCCGTATGGCTCAGCGGCACGAGCTTCTCGGCCTCCAGCCGCACCGCGGTCTTCAGCCCGGAAAGCGAGAAGTCCGGCTTCTGGCGAGCGAGCATGGGGCGGGGCAGATCGAAGCGCGCCGGATCGCCCTGCGCCGCCTCCTTCTCCACGTGCGGCCCGCCCGGATAGGGCAGGCCGAGCATCTTGGCGGTCTTGTCGAAGGCTTCGCCGATGGCGTCGTCGATCGTCGTGCCGAGCCGGACGAAGTCGCCGACGCCGCGCACCGCCAGGAGCTGTGTGTGCCCGCCCGACACGAGCAGGAGAAGATAGGGAAAGGCGATGCGGTCGGTCATCCGCGCCGTCAGCGCATGCGCCTCCAGGTGGTTGACCGCGATCAGCGGCTTGCCGGCCACCAGCGCCAGCGCCTTGGCGGCGGTCAGGCCGACCATCACGCCGCCGATGAGGCCGGGCCCCGCCGCGACTGCCACCGCGTCCACGTCGCGCAGTTTGATGCCGGCGCGATCCAGCGCGCGCGCGACCAGGAGGTCGAGAGATTCCACGTGGGCGCGCGCCGCGATCTCTGGGACGACGCCGCCATAGGCCGCGTGCTGCGCGATCTGGCTCAGCACTTCGTTGGCGAGGATGCGGCCGCGGCCCTCCTCGTCCCGGGTCACGACGGCCGCCGCGGTCTCGTCGCAGGTCGTCTCGATCCCCAGCACCGTCGGACTGTGAGCAAAGCTCAAAACGCGCCGCCTTCCCGCAAATCGCCGCTTCACGCGCGCGGCGCGGTCAACCTATAGTCCGGCGGCCCGCCCGCGCAACGCGCACGCTGAGACCGGAACGCCCCAGGGAACCCGATGTCCCCCGACAATTTGACCATCGGCACGCGGGGGAGCCCGCTGGCCCTGGCGCAGGCCCACCAGACGCAGGCGCGCCTCGTCGCCGCGCTGTCGCGCAGCGCCGACGATTTCCCGCTTTCCATCTTCAAGACCACGGGCGACCGGATCCAGGACAGGCCGCTGTCGGAAGCGGGCGGCAAGGGGCTGTTCACGAAGGAGATCGACGAGGCGCAGCTCGCCGGCCACGTCGCCATCGCGGTGCATTCGTCCAAGGACCTGCCCACCGCCCTGCCGGACGGGCTGTCGCTGGCGGGCTTCCTGCCGCGGGAGGACGCGCGCGACGCGTTCATCGGCGCCGGCGGCCTGCGCCTGTCGCAGGTGCCCGCCGGAGGCCGGATCGGCTCGGCCTCGCTGCGCCGGCAGGCGCAGATCCTGAAACTGCGCCCGGACCTGACGGTCGAGATCCTGCGCGGCAATGTCGGCACGAGGCTCGCCCGGATCGAGGCCGGCGATTTCGCCGGGACGCTGCTCGCCCTGGCGGGGCTCCGGCGCCTCGGCTTCGAGGCCAAGGCGACGGAAATCCTCGACCCGTCCGATTTCCTGCCCGCCGTGGGCCAGGGCGCGATCGGCCTCGTCGTGCGCTCGGACGACGCGGCGGCACGCTCCGCCGTCGACGCCATCGCCTGCCGCGACACAGGCCTCGCGGTCTCCTGCGAGCGCGCCTTCCTCGCCGTCCTCGACGGCTCGTGCCGCACGCCCATCGCCGGCCATGCGCACCTTCACGGCGGGCGGCTCGTGTTCCGCGGCATGGTCCTGTCGCCCGACGGGCGCCAGGCCGTCGAGGTGGAGCGGTCGGGCCCGCCGGGCGATGCCGAGGCCATGGGGCGGGATGCGGGCCAGGAGGCGCTCGCCCGCGCGCCGGCCGGCATCCTGGGGCACTGAGCCGCCCATGCTCGACGTCCTCGTCACGCGGCCGATCGAGGCGGGCAGGCGCACCGCGGACCGGCTCGCCGCGCGGGGACACCGGGCGATCCTCGCCCCGATGCTCACGATCCTGCCGGTGAAGGGACTGCCCCCGCCCGGCCCCTACGACGCGGCCATCGTGACGAGTGCCTCCGTCGTCATCGCCGCCGAGCGGCTCGATCCGTACCGGACCCTGCGCACCTTCGCGGTCGGCCAGCAATGCGGCGCGGCCCTGAAACAGGCCGGGTTCACCGACGTCATCGCCGGCGATGGCGATGCCGCAGATCTGGCGGGCCTCGTCATCATGGCGATGCCGCGCGGCGCGCGCCTCCTCGTCATCGCGGGGCGGGACCGCAAGGACGAGATGGACGCGGCGCTCACCCTCGCCGGCTTCCGCCTGGCCATCTGGACCGTCTATGCGGCCGAGCCCGCCACCGACCTTCCCGCCGTCATCGTGAACCGGATCAACACCGGGCAGATCGACGCGGTGCTGCATTACTCGCAGCGTTCTGCCCGCACCTTCGCGACGCTGGCGCGGCGCACGGGTACCGTGCCCGCCCTCGGGCTCATCCCGCAGATCTGCCTTTCTCCGGACGTTGCGGAACCCTTGCGCGAGGCGGGCATTCACCGGATCGGCATCGCCGAGCGACCGGAGGAGCGCAGCCTCCTGGACGAGCTCGAACGCTTCGCGCGCTGATCGCTTCGGCTCGCCAAGCCCGCGATCCGGGTGGTAAGAGCCAAGGGCCCGAGAACGACGCCCGAGCGAGGTCCGAGCCCGATGCCCGACGAAACCGACCCGACAGCCCCCCGATCCCCCGCCTCGGCGCGCCGCGCGCGCCGCGAGCCGGCGACGATCGACCTGACGGCGGAAGCGGTCTCGACCGGGCCGGCGACACCTGATTCGCCCGCACCAGCGACGGAGGCCTCGCAGGAACCCTCCCAAGCGCCGGCCGGAACGAGCCCCGTGACCGAGGACAGCCCCGGCGTCGCCGCAGCACCGGACGCCGAAGCGGCATCCGGCGGCGCCATTCCGCCCAAAGCCGAAGCGACACCGGGCGCGAGCACCGAGCCCCCGACACCCGCCCATGTCGCCATCCGCACCGCCGCTTTCGCCGCCGCCATCGTCGGCGCGGGCGCAGGCGCCGTCGCGGCCGCCTTCGTCGCATTGTTCCTGACGCAGGGCGCGACCGACGCGGTCGAAAGCCGCGTGACGACCCTGGAGCAGGCCGTTCCCGCGGCGGCGCGCGCCGCCGACCTGCAGGCCCTCGACCGGCGGCTGACGCAGCAGGCTGACGGCCAGCGCCGGCTGGAGCAGGCGTTGCAGGCGCGTCCCGCCGGCGCGGCAGACCCGGCTCTGGCCGAGCGGCTCGCGCGCCTCGAGCAGGCGACCGCGGCCCCGGCCGCCCAGGCCGCGGAGGCGGCGCAGGCGACCCGCGCGCTGGCCGAGCGGGTGACGCGGGCGGAGGCCGCCCTTGCGCGCGCCGCCGGCGGGGAGGCCGCGGCCCGCCTGGTCCTGGCCGCCCGCACCCGGGACGCCCTCGACGCCGGTCGCCCGCTGGCGCCCGAAATCGCGGCCCTTGCGGCGCTCGGCACGCCCGACGCCGCCCTCGCTCCGCTGAAGGCGATCGCGGGCGGCGCGCCGACGCGGGCCGCGCTGGCCGCCGATCTCGCCCGCATCGCCCGTGAGCGGGTCCCCGCCGATGCCGCCCCGGCCCCGGGTGCGGACCTCGTCGACCGCCTGTGGTCGAGCGCGGCCGGCCTCGTGCGCGTGACGCGCCAGGACGAGACCGGCGCTGGGCTGGAGGCGGCGTCGCGCCGCATCGCCGCGCTGCTCGATGCGCGCGACATCGGCGGAGCCGTTACGACCTGGGAGGCCATGCCTGCCGCGGCGCGGAGCGCCAGCGCCGCCTGGGGAGACAAGCTGAAGGCGCTGGCCGCGGCCGATTCCGCCCTCGCCCTGATCTCGAACGACGCCGTCGCCGCCCTCGGCGCCCCGGCGCGATAGGAGCTTACGACTTGATCCGCATCCTGCTTTTCGTCGCCCTCGTCGCGATAGGCGCCACCGCCGCCACCTGGCTGGCGGACCGGCCCGGCGACGTGCTGATCACGTGGCAGGGCTACCGGATCGAGACCTCGGTGGCGGTCGCCGCGGTGTCGGTGGTCGCCATTGCCGCCGCGCTAGCCCTCGTCTGGGCCGTGATCGCGACGATCCTGCGGCTGCCGTCCCTGATCGCGCTGGCCTCGCGCCAGCGCCGCCGCTCCAAGGGCTACACGGCGGTGTCGCGCGGCATGGTGGCGATCGGCGCCGGCGATGCCTCCGCCGCCCGCCGCTTTTCCGCCGAGGCCGAGCGGCTGCTCGGCACCGCGCCGCTCGCGCTCCTGCTCAAGGCGCAATCCGCGCAGATCCGCGGGGACCGGGACGGCGCGGAGACCGCCTTCCGCCAGATGCTCGACGACCCCGAGACTCGGGTGCTCGGCCTGCGCGGCCTTTACGTGGAAGCGCGGCGCCGCGGCGACGAGGACGCCGCCGACGCCTTCGCCGCGGAAGCCACGCGCCTGTCCCCCGCCGCCGGCTGGGCGAGCGAGGCCGTGTTCCTGCGCCAGTGCGGCCGCGGCGAATGGAACGCCGCCCGCCTCACCCTGGACCGCCGCGCCGCCCTGAGGCTGGTCTCGCGCGAGCAGGCCAAGACCGGCCGCGCTGCGCTCCTTGCCGCCGAGGCCCGCGCGGTCGCCGACACCGACCCCGCCCAGGCGCTGCGCCTGGCGCAGGACGCGCTGAAGCTGCAGAAGGACCTGGTGCCCGCCGCGGCGCTCGCCGCCAGGCTGCTGGCGCGCAACGGCGACCTGCGCCGCGCCGCCAAGGTCGTGGAGACCGCCTGGCGCACCGCGCCGCACCCGGACCTGGCGGACGTCTACGTCAACCTGCGCCCCGGCGATTCCACCCACGACCGCCTCGATCGCGCCCAGCGGCTGGTGAAGCGCGCGCCCGACGAGCCGGAGGCCCAGCTCGCCCTGGCGCAGGCCGCGCTCGATGCCCGCGAGTTCCACCTCGCCCGCGAGACCCTGGCGAAGCTGCTGGCCGGCGAGCCCACCGCCCGCGCCTATCTCATCGCCGCCGAGATCGAGGAGGTCGAGCTCGGCGCCGCCGGCAAGGTGCGCGAATGGCTGGCGCGCGCCGCCCGCGCCCCCCGCGACCCGGCCTGGATCGCGGACGGCGTCGTCTCCGACATCTGGCGCCCCGTCGCCCCCTCCGGCGCGGTGGGCGCCTATCGCTGGGGCCGCCCGCCGGAAATGCTGGCCGCGCCCGCCGCGGCCGCCGGCGCCGACGACATCCTGGCCGACCACGACGAGCCGCCGACGGCAATGGTGCACGAAGCCGCGCCGGAAGCCCCGCACGCGCCGGCAGCCCCCGCGCCGGACGCCGCCCCCAAGGCCGGGCAGACCCCCAAGCCCGGGCAGGCCCCGCCCGCAGGCGCCGCGACGGCGGAGGCAGCGCAAGGCCCGGCCCTCGAGACGGGCGCCGCGCCGGCGCAGTCCGCGCCCGCCCGCGAGGCCGACCGCATCCCCGATGCCAGAGAGACCGCAAGGCCCGCGGCCATGCCGTCCGCTCCGGCAAAGCCCGCCGCGCCGCAGGCCGTGCCAGCGGACAAGCAGGCGGAGCCGGAGGTGATCGCGCCGATCCCGGACATCCCGGCGCCGGGCCCCGATCCCCTCGCCGCCGAGGACACCCGCCCCGCCCCCCGCTGGTTCGGCTCCCGCTGATCCGCCGGTTTCGCCGATCCACCAGTCCCGCTGATCCGCCAACCCATCGCCCGCCTTGTCTTCGGCGGGCGATGCGATTAAGAGAGCCCCGTCGCCGCCTTAGCTCAGCTGGTAGAGCACCTCATTCGTAATGAGGGGGTCGTAGGTTCGAATCCTATAGGCGGCACCATCCCCTGCCGGTTGGGCCGATAGCGTGGCGCGCCAACGTAAGCTGGGCATTGCGACCTCCTGTGGCCTCGATTCGAGCTGACGGGATCGCGCAATTTGACAAGTAGTTTCAGATACTTATCTAGCGCAAGCCAGCCGTGTGCGGCACTGGCGCTAATGGTGAGCGTGAAGAGGTTCGGCCATCGATATATGTGAGACTAGGCCAGACCGGGGCTTCACAAGGCGCTACTGCGACAGGTCGTGAGCGGGAAGCTACACCCCTGCATTAAGCGCCCGAGGGGGGCTAGGCTGCACGAGCTACAGATAAAAAGCAGATTGAAAAGTAGTTACTCCTGCCTGTTGCAGCCAAAGAAACGCCCTAACTTTAGATATAGAAGCGAAATGGTAGTGGCGCCACCACATTGGTCGGACCTGCTGTCAGAATCTCGCCTGTAAGATCTGCAAAACGCAGGGTCACCGGAAGGCCATCGGAGAACCCAGCGTTGTTAAAGTTTAGCTTGGTCAGCGCCATTAGGTCCCGCAGCACCTGACGAATGTCGGCCTGGCCGTTGACGATATCGACGGTGATGGGGTTAGGCACTTCGCGGCCCGGATAAGTGTTGAGGCGGGGCGTGAAGCCCGTCGTCCACAGGTAGGCCCGACGCTCCGACGCCAGGATCGCGGTCCCACGCAAGACTGGACGAGTGCCATATCTGAATAGCTTTAGCTCGTTCTGACGCCGAACCCGGATTCCAACAAGACTGGTCTGCCTCGGCACGGTGGACTGGAAGCCCTCCCATTCTTCCTTCTCGAACCATGTCTTGCCATGGATGAAGAGTTCGTCCGGCGGCCGGCCGTGCATTTCCTCATACGACGCGATCACCATGCCCATCAGCTCGGCGGCCTTCTCTCGGCTCAAATGAAAGCTGTGGTCCGTATCGGAATACCAAGGGCCGACTGCACCCTTGAACACCACGCCTTCCCCTGAGTTAAGGAACATTTGAGCGCCGCAGCAGGCGTTGTCGCGACCCCTAGCGTTCACGATGTGCTTAAACACGAGGCCTATGTAGCAAACGCCTTCGCGAACATCAGCCACGCGCCAAGGCCGCCCGCCGGCCTTGTAAAAGCTGGTGGTGGCAAGATTCCAGGCGACGGATGCTGGGTCCTGCAGCGAACGCCTTGTACCTTCATCAAACTCATCCGGCGTCAGGGTCGTCTCGCGAACGACCTGTAGCACCTGACCTGTATCAAGCAGCCGTGCCTTGAGCTGGTTATGGAAGTTCAGTTCGTATTCATAGAGCGCCGCAGCCTCCATTTCCTCCATGAACATCGAGCCTTTTGACAGGATAGACTTGGCGGCCTTACGTCCGATTGAGCCGGTGGCCCGCTCGCGCTGATTGTAGGGAATCACCGACTTTGGTCGGCCATAGCGGAAAACCTCTTCTGGCACGACCGCAAACCAAAACTGAGGCCTCGCCTCCTGCTCGCGGAGATACTTGCGCAGCGCGTCGCTGTAGACGTCTACGGCCCTGAATATTCCCTCGTGACGGTCCTCACTACGGATACGGCGGCTAAGCAGATCGCCATCGATGGTGATGGTGGCGAATGGCCTCGCAGGCCATGGCACGCCGAAGGTAGCCTCAAATCCCGGCCACATAGTCTTGTTTTCCTCGCGCCCGGTCACCGGGGCAGCGATGGTCGACGACAAAGTCTTGATCCACGCTTCATATCGCCGGATGCCGTTCGACGTCCCGATTACCCCTACATCCATGCGGGCGGGATTCTGGTTGGATGCGGGCGGACCGTAGAGAAACAGGCCGTCTTTCGGATGTTCCGTCTGCTGATTGAAGCCGAAGCTCAGCATAGGCTCATCGATGTGGATAAGATTCCATTCAGTCATCTTCGCCCTCATCCACGGACTCGACCACGAAGTCGTCATCGTCGTCTTCGGGCTCTTCGGGCTCTACGGGCTCATCTTGAAACTGGAGGTCGCCGACAATATGACGCTCGGCGGTGAGCTGCAGGAGCCGGCCGGCGAGAATGAGACGCTGATTTCCGTCCAAGACGATGATGCGCTCGGCCTGGCCCTCGGCCAACCAGACCGCGAAAGCCTCCTGAAGCTGACGCCAGTGCTGGTTCCACCAATTTTTGCAGAACCGGCGACGGATTGGTGAGGTGCGCTTCGGGTCGGCGATAGCCGTCTGACCATCGTCTGAGAAGGCAACGTAGGGCTTGAAGCGGACGAAGGCAGGCGGCCCGAGAACCACGCTGATCTTCATGGCGAGGTGCCAATAGACTTTGTTGCGCTCACTGCGTCCAACGACGTTCTTATTGGTCCGTCGTCCTGACGCCGCCGTGTATGGCACTTTGTTGTTCAGCAACAAGCCATCGGGGAAGTAAAAAGCGCTCGACCCACGCTGTAGAAGTACCTTCATTCCGCGCTGCGTCAGATGACGTTCGACATGCTGGCGCAGAAGCGCGGTGGCGATGTTAGAGGCTTCCACCCGACGAGGCGTTGTCACATCGACGACTTCGCCCGACAGGAAAGTCTCCAATGGCGCACGCGCGCGAAGCGCGACTACCATCGGCGTCGGCAAGGCGGCGTTAATCTCGTCCAGCCCCGCAAAGGTAATCAGGAGCTGGTAGAACTGCGCAAATGGGATGCCGCTTGCGCTAAGCGCCCGGGTAATTGCCGCCCCGTCTGCGTTGTGTTGTAGGTAGCGAACTTCAACCGGCAAAGCGATGATAGGTAACAGGCTGGTGAGGACAGGTTCGGCTTCGTTGCTGACCAACGCCGCCGTTTTTACTGCATCCTGGCGCCAGCGTTCGAACTCCGCGGTCTGATCTTGATTTGTCCGGGGTACGCTGGCAGTTTCCAGCGTGTCCAACAGCTCGATCAAGCGCTTTCCCCATCCCTGGCTGAAGTCTAGCGCATTGAGCTGGTGGACGAGAATGGGAAAGTCGCTGAAGGCTACGTCGTCGAGCCGTACCGGAATTATAAACGCCGGATCGTTCAGCGCCTTGCGCACCGCGTCCGCCACCGACAGCTCATGGCGCACACCCTGGCGCTTGGGATCGACGCTGGCCTTGGAGGCGACGTAGATCACCTTATAGGCGTGCTCGCGTAGAGCGTCCTCAATGGTGCCCCAGAAGGGCGTACCGCCTTTCAGACCGAACATGTCGGCCCAAACCTTGTAGCCATGGCCTGTTAAACGCGCCCCCAGCCAACGGACGAAATCATTATCGTCCGGTGTCGCGTGGCAGATGAAGATCGTGTCTCGAGCCATCGAGCATTCACTTTACGGGAAGAATGAGCGAAGTTTAGTCCAAGCCCGCTTATCGGACATAGGAACAAAAAAAGAACAAATTCGTAGAGCTGTCCACTAATCTCGATCAGCAGCAGCATCGCAAAATTGGGCCGCGCAAGCGGTCGGAGGATGAAGGTTACGCGGCATATGGCCCGCGGCAGAGCAAGCCATCGCAGCCTGCATGGCGCCACTAAGCCCCCCCTCACAACCCCCCGACACAAATATACTTGATGTCGAGATAGTCCTCGATCCCGTATTTGGAGCCTTCGCGGCCGAGGCCGGATTCCTTCATTCCGCCGAAGGGGGCGACTTCGGTGGTGATGATGCCTTCGTTGATGCCGACCAGGCCGTATTTCAGCTTGCCCGACACGCGGAAGGCGCGGCCGAGGTCGCGGGTGTAGAAGTAGCAGGCCAGGCCATATTCGGTGTCGTTCGCCATGCGGATGCCGTCCTCCTCGGTCTCGAACCGGAAGACGGGGGCGACGGGGCCGAAAATCTCCTCTTTGGAGAAGCGCATGTCCTGCGTCGCCCCGGCGATGACGGTCGGCTGGTAGAAGGTGCCGCCCTTCTCGTGGCGTCCGCCGCCGGTGACGATGCGCCCGCCCTTGCCGCGGGCGTCGTCCACCAGTTCCTCCACCTTGGCGAGCGCCTTGTCGTCGATGAGCGGGCCGATGGCGACGCCGTCCTCGGTGCCGGCGCCGACCTTCAGTTTGCGGCTGGCCTCGGCGAGCTTCTCCACGAAGGCGTCGTGGATGCCGGCCTGGACGTAGAACCGGTTGGTGCACACGCAGGTCTGCCCGGCATTGCGGTACTTGGCGGCCACCGCCCCGACTACCGCGCGGTCGAGGTCCGCGTCGTCGAAGACCAGGAAGGGCGCATTGCCGCCGAGCTCCATGGAGACCTTCTTCACGGTCTCCGCCGCCTGGCGGATCAGGATCTTGCCGACGCGCGTGGAGCCGGTGAACGTGATCTTGCGGACGAGCGGGTTGGCGGTGAATTCGCCGCCGATCGCCTCGGGGTCGCCGGTCACGATGTTGACCACGCCCCTGGGGATGCCGACCTCCTCGCACAGCGCGCCCCAGGCAAGGCCCGAATAGGGCGTCTGCTGCGCCGGCTTGATGACGGCGGTGCAGCCCGCCGCGATGGCCGGGCCGATCTTGCGCGAGAGCATGGAGGACGGGAAGTTCCAGGGCGTGATCGCCGCGACGACGCCCACCGGCTCCTTGGTGACGAGGATGCGCCGGTCGGCCCAGGGCGAGGGGATGACGTCGCCGTAGGTCCGCCGCGCCTCCTCCGCGAACCAGAGCACGTAAGCCGCCGACATGCCGACCTCGCCTCGTGCTTCCGCCAGCGGCTTGCCCTGCTCCAGCGTCAGCAGGCGGGCGAGCGAGTCCTGGTTGTCCATGATGGCGTCGTGCAGGCGCCGCAGCATCTGGGCGCGCTCCTGGGCCGTGGTCTCGCGGAAGCTCTGGAACGCCTGGTGCGCGGCCTCGATGGCGCGGCGCGCCTCGGCGGCGCCGGCGTCCGGCACGGTGCCGATGACCTCGCCGGTCGCCGGGTTGGTGACCTCGCTCACCGCGCCCGAATCCGCCTGCAGCCATTCGCCGCCGATGAGGATGCGCTCGCGCTTGTAGGGATGGGCGTGGGTCAGCATGGCGTGTCGTCCTTGTAAGGTCGGGTCCGGGGCGGCGGGCGGGGATGTGACACCGGAACGGCAGGTTCTGCAACCGCCGCTGGTGGCATCATATCGGCGGCGGCGCGGCCGTCCCCTTGCCCTGTCAATGCCGGCCGCATCGGATCGATCCCGATAGGCGGCGGAACATTCCTCATCGTCAGCCGTTGGGAAAGGCAAGTTCACAAAGGAGAATTCAAGCCATGGGTAGCACTGCTGACAAGGTGAAGGGTCTCGCCAACGAAGCCGTGGGCAACGTGAAGCAGGCCGCCGGCAAGGCCACGGGCAACGATCGCCTGCAGGCCGAAGGCGCCGCTCAGGAGCTCAAGGGCGAGGGTCAGCAGGCCCTCGGCAAGACCAAGGACCAGATCAAGAAGGCCACCAACCTCTGATTTCGAGGTGCCTTCGAAACGTTGAAAGCCGGCCTTCGGGCCGGCTTTTTTCGTTCCGGCGCGGCTCAGGCCGCCGCCAGGATCAGCCCGGCGGCGGCGACCAGCGCCCCCGCGATGCGGATCAGCGCGGGGCGCGCGAAGACCGACAGGCCAAGGCCCAGCCCGGCCGCATGCAGCAGCGCGGTCGCGGTCGCAAAGCCCAGGCTGTAGAGAACCGCCCCGTGGCCCGCATCCATCTCGGTGCCGTGGGCATGGCCGTGGAAGATGGCGAAGGCGCCCACCAGGGCCATCGCCGCCGGCACCGGCCAGCGCCACCCCAAGGCAATTGCGGCCCCTACCACGACGATGGAAGCGGCGATGCCTGCCTCCACGAACGGCACCGCGACGCCAAGGATGCCCATGAGGCCGCCGGCGACCATCATGACGACGAAGGCCGTCGGCACCGCCCACAGGGCCCGGCCGCCGAGCGCCGCTGCGAACAGCCCGACCGTCACCATCGCGAGGACGTGATCGGCTCCCAGGATGGGGTGCATGAAGCCCGCCGCGAGCCCGGCCGTGTCGCCGATGCCGGTATGGGCGAAAGCCGGGCCGGCGACGAGAAGCGCGGCGGCGGCCGGGATGATGGAGCGCAGGATCTGTCGCATGGTTCCCTCTTCTAAGCGTCAGTTGTTGGAGACGGGCTGTCGCAGGCCGCCGGCCTGCTCGATGAAGTCGGCGATGGTGGAGACGCCGACGCCGCCACGGATATTGGCGAAGACGTAGGGACGCTTGCCGCGCATGCGCCTGGTGTCCTCCTCCATCACGGCGAGATCGGCGCCGACATGGGGCGCAAGGTCCGTCTTGTTCACGACCAGAAGGTCCGAGCGCGTGATGCCGGGCCCGCCCTTTCGCGGGATCTTCTCCCCGCCCGCCACGTCGATCACGTAGATCGTCAGGTCGGCGAGCTCGGGCGAGAAGGTGGCGGCGAGGTTGTCGCCCCCCGATTCCACCAGGATCAGGTCGAGACCGGGAAACCGCTCGCGCATCGTGGCGATGGCGGCGAGATTGATCGAGGCGTCCTCGCGGATCGCCGTGTGCGGGCAGCCGCCCGTCTCCACGCCCATGATGCGCTCTTCCGGCAGCGCGCCGGCCACGGTGAGAAGCCGGGCGTCCTCCTTGGTGTAGATGTCGTTGGTGATGGCGCACAGGTCGTAGGTGCCGGACAGGCGCTTGCAGAGCGCCTCCATCAGCGCGGTCTTGCCGGAACCGACCGGGCCGCCGATGCCGACCCGCAGCGGCCCGTTGGCGGACTTCGTGGCTTGCGTCATGAGCGGAAGAGCCTCGTGTACTGGGTTTCGTGACGGAGCGAACCGAGATCGGCGCGGAACGTCGCCGAGCCGAGGTCGTCGAGGGTCTGCGCCAGCGCGCGGGCGGCCACCTCCGCCACGATCGGAGCGAGCGCCGACAGAACGCGGGTTCCGGTCGTCTGGCCGATGGGCGCGAGCCTCACCGCGGCCGAGACGAGGTTCTGCACGAACCCGAAGACATAGGCGGGCGCCGCCTGGTCGAGCGGCAGGCCGTGCGCGGCCGCCGCGCGCGCCACCGCGACGGGATAGGCGACATCGCCGGAGAGCGCGTCGAGCCCGGCAGCGGGCCACGCGGCCAGCGTCGCATCCTGGAACGAGCGGCCCTGCTGCGCGGTCTCCAGGTAGAGCTCCGCCGACGGCGCCAGCGCGAGGGCCAGCGCGTTGATCTCCTCCAGGGCCGGCCTGTCGCCCGCCTGCGCCGCGCGGTAGGCGGCGGCGAACAGGATCGCGTCGTTGCGCCCAGCCCCGCGCGCGACGAGATCGGCGAGCCAGGCCGACAGCGTCGCCTCGTCGCGCACGTCCCCGGCCTCCACCGCCCATTCGAGCCCATGGGAATAGGCGAAGGCGCCGACCGGATAGGACGGAGACAGCCAGGCCATGAGCGGCAGCAGCGCTTGCGCCGCGATCGCGCCCGCCTCTCCCGGCCCGGACGACCGCGCCCCGCGCGCGGCGCGTTCAGTGCCCATGGTCGTGCCCGCAGCCGCATCCCGGGCCGTGGTGATGGTCGTGGTCGTGATCGTGATCGTGATCGTGGGAGCCGTGCGCGTGTCCGTGGCCGTGGTGGGAATGGCCGCCCTCCGCATAGGCGCCCTTCTCCGGCCGGAACGGTCTCTCGACGATGGCCGTCTGCGCGCCAAGGCCGCGCAGCATGTCCACCAGCACGTGGTCGTAGGCGATGTAGATGGCGTCCGGCGTGATCTCCGCCGGTACGTGGCGGTTGCCGATATGCCAGGCGATGGTGACGAGGCGGGCGGAATTGGCGGTCCTGACCTCGACCAGCCTTTCCGCCGCCGCGCGCACCTCGATGAGCCCCCCGTCCTCCAGCCGCAGCGCGTCCCCGTCGTCGAGCACGGTGGCCCGGTCGAGATCGAGGAGGAAGGCGGTCCCGCCGTCTCCGGTCAGGGCCATGCGGCGGCGATGGCGCTCGCCGTGATCGAGCGTGATCGTGTCGACCACGCGTTCGGGCTTCACCGCCAGGCGGCGGACGACGGACACGGCGCGCATGGTCAGGGCACTCGCGGCTGGATCGGGATTGCGGGCCTGGCCGCTTTTCCCAGATCATGAACGGGAATTAATTTGCGCGGCGCGCCGCGCCGGCGGACAAATGACGCATCGTCATGGGGACCGGTGCGATGGTGAAGTTCTGGCTGCTGCGGTTCCATCGCTGGCTGGCGGTGGCCTTCGCCCTCCCCCTCGCGGTCCTGGTCCTGACGGGCCTCGTCCTGTCCTTTGAGCCGATCGCGCAGACGAGCGGGCTGCGGCCCGGCAGCCTGACGCCGGCGGCCCTCGACGGGTTCCTGGCGACGCACGATCCCGAGGGCCGCGCGCGCGGCCTGTCCCTGCGGCCCTACGAGGATCGGCTGACGATCAGCGGCGTCGGTCCGGAGGGCGCGGTCGACATCGATGTCTCCACCGGCGCGGTCCGCGAGGACGATGGCCGGTTCTCGGGCCTGTTCGGGGAGGCGCGCGGCCTGCACGAGCATCTGGTGTTCGACCTCGGCTGGCTGGTGACCGCCTCGACTTTTGCGATGCTCGCCCTGGCCGTTCTGGGCATCGCCATGGGCTGGCCGCGCCTGCGCGCCAGCATGTCCGGCTGGCACCAGGGCATCGCGTGGTTCGCGCTTCCGCTCCTTGTGCTCAGCCCGCTCACGGGGCTCGCCCTCGCGCTGGGGGTCAGCTTCGCGGCCCCGGCGGCGCGCACCCAGCCGCTCCCGCTGCGCGAGGCCGCACGCATCGTGGCGCTGGCGAAGGACCCGTCCACCATCGTTTGGATCCGCAATCGCGGCGGACGGCAGCTCGCGCGCCTCAACGAAGGCGGCATGTTCAACGTCTATGCCGTGACGCGCGAGGGCCTGGTGGAGACGCCGCGGAACTGGCCGCGCCTGATCCACGAGGGCAATTTCGCCGGCATCTGGTCCGGCCTGATGAACGTCGCGGTGTCCCTGGCCTTCGTCGGCCTCATGGTGACGGGCGGCGTCATCTTCGCCCGCCGGCAATTGCGCCGCCGGCAGCGCCGCCGCCCCGTGGGGCGACAGCCGATCCCGGCCTGAGGCGGCAGGCCCGCGCATCAGAACAGGAAGTAGCGCTGCGCCATCGGCAGCACCGTGGCCGGCTCGCAGACCAGCAATTCGCCGTCCGCGCGCACGTCGTAGGTTTCCGGGTCGACCTCGATATGCGGCGTCGCACCGTTGAGGATCATGTCCTTCTTGCCGATGCCGCCGCGCACGTTCTCCACCGCGACGAGCGGCTTGGCGACGCCAAGGCGCGAGGCCAGCCCGTTCTCCACCGCCGCCTTCGACACGAAGGTGACCGAGGTCGAGGAAATCGCCCGGCCGAAGGCGCCGAACATCGGCCGGTAATGGACCGGCTGCGGCGTCGGGATCGAGGCATTGGGATCGCCCATGGGCGCCGCCGCGATGGCTCCGCCCTTGATGACGAGATCGGGCTTCACGCCGAAGAAGGCGGGCGTCCATACGACGAGATCGGCCATCTTGCCGACCTCCACCGAGCCGATATGCCGCGAAATGCCGTGGGCGATGGCCGGGTTGATCGTGTACTTCGCGACATAGCGCCGGCAGCGCAGGTTGTCGTTGTCGCCTCTCTCCCCGGGCAGCGCGCCGCGCTGCTTCTTCATCTTGTCCGCGGTCTGCCAGGTGCGGATCACCACCTCGCCCACGCGGCCCATGGCCTGGCTGTCCGAGCTCATCATCGACAGCGCGCCGATGTCGTGGAGGATGTCCTCCGCCGCGATCGTCTCCTTGCGGATGCGGCTCTCGGCGAAGGCGAGGTCCTCCGGGATCGACGGATCGAGGTGGTGGCACACCATGAGCATGTCGAGGTGCTCGTCCAGTGTGTTCACCGTGAAGGGCCGCGTCGGATTGGTGGACGAGGGCAGGACGTTGGGCAGGCCCGCGACCTTGATGATGTCTGGCGCGTGGCCGCCGCCCGCCCCTTCCGTGTGGAAAGCGTGGATCGTGCGGCCCTTGAAGGCCGCGATCGTGTCCTCCACGAACCCGCTCTCGTTGAGCGTGTCGGTGTGGATCATGACCTGGATGTCGTACTCGTCCGCGACCGAGAGGCAGCAATCGATCGCTGCCGGCGTCGTGCCCCAGTCCTCGTGGAGCTTGAGCGCGCAGGCCCCCGCCTCGATCATCTCGGCGAGCGCCCTGGGCTGCGAGGCATTGCCCTTGCCCGCGAAGGCGAGGTTCATCGGAAAGGAATCCGCCGCCTCGATCATGCGCGCCAGGTGCCACGGACCGGGCGTGCACGTCGTCGCGAAGGTGCCGGTCGCCGGCCCCGTGCCGCCGCCCAGCATCGTGGTGACGCCGGAATACAGGGCCTCGTCGATCTGCTGCGGGCAGATGAAATGGATATGGCTGTCGAAGCCGCCGGCCGTGACGATCTTGGTCTCGCCCGCGATGACCTCGGTGCCCGGCCCGATCACTATGGTCACGCCCGGCTGGATGTCGGGGTTGCCGGCCTTGCCGATCGCCACGATGCGCCCGCCCGTGATGCCGATATCGGCCTTGACGATGCCCCAGTGATCGAGGATGACGGCGTTGGTGATCACCGTGTCCACGGCACCGTCGGCCCGGCTGAGCTGGGACTGGCCCATGCCGTCGCGGATGACCTTGCCGCCGCCGAACTTCACCTCCTCGCCATAGGTGGTGAAATCCTTCTCGATCTCGATGACGAGCGAGGTGTCGGCGAGCCGCACCCTGTCGCCCGTCGTCGGCCCGAACATGTCGGCATAGGCCGAGCGGGGGAGCGAAGACCCTTGTGCGTTGCGGATCGTCATGGTCGGCTCCTCAACGGATCAGCCGGGTGAATTCTTGGCCGATGCAGGCATCCATCCGCGCCTTGGAGGCATCGGCCCCGAGCCGCTGCGTGCAGATCCGGCCCGACTCGACGCTGGCCCGGGCGCGGACCGTCTCGCAGCGCTGGAACTCGGCATCGCTCATCTCGAACATGCTGCGCAGGCAATTGTGCCGGCGCTGGGCGGCCGCAGGCTCGGGCAGCGCGGCCGCCGCAAGGGCGGCAAGAGCGAGCGGGGCGGACAGGCGGAACGCGATCATCGCAGCTTTCCCATCACGGCCTGGCGGAACCCGTAGACCTCGCGCTTTCCCGAGAGCGGCACGAGCGTCACCTCCCGCGTGGACCCGGGCTCGAAGCGCACCGCCGTGCCCGGCGCGATGTCGAGCCGCATGCCGCGGGCCTTGTCCCGGTCGAAGGCGAGGCCGGGATTGGCCTCGAAGAAATGGTAATGGCTGCCGACCTGGATCGGCCGGTCTCCGGTGTTGGCGACGCTGATCGTCACCCGCGGCGCGCCGACATTGAACTCGATCTCGCCGGGCAGCGTCGTCACCTGGCCCGGCACGTCGGCGGACGCGACGCCGCGGATCGGGTGGTGGACGGTGACGAGCTTCGTCCCGTCCGGGAACGTCGCCTCGACCTGGATGTCGTGGATCATCTCGGCCACGCCCTCCATCACCTGGTCCGCGGTGACGACATGGGCTCCCGCTTCCATCAGGTCCGACACGCTGCGGCCGTCGCGCGCGCCTTCCACCACGAAATCGGTGATGAGGGCGACCGCTTCCGGGTGGTTGAGCCTGACGCCGCGCTCGAGCCGCCGGCGCGCGACCATCGCGGCCATGGCGACGAGCAGCTTGTCCTTCTCGCGGGGTGTGAGATTCATCGGCGTTAAGGCTCCCTCAGGACATCCATACCCGGGGCAGGGCGGCGCCCCGGAACCCGCTCAGCACGCGCGCAAGATCGCGCCTCAAGGGCCCGATCCCGTCGGCCGCGAACCGCGCGACGATCAGCCCGTTCCAGGCGCTGGCCCCGCATTCGCAGCTGCACGTCTCCAGAAGCCCCCGCAAGCCCTCGAGCCGTCCGCCCGCATCCGGGGACACGTGAACGATGGTCGCCACCGCCCCCGCGCCGCCCCCGATCGCGGGCCGCGCCAGATCGTCGCCGATCATCCCCTCCAGACGCAAGGCGTCGGCGTAGATCAGCCGCCCGTCCCGGCGGATCGTCCACCGGTCGTTGAGGAGGCCGGACGCCATGCGCTCGCCATGGGCCGCACGGCCGAACGCCACGGCCTCGACCATCGTCAGGCTGCAATCGCCGGCCATCTCGACGCGGAACCGGCGCGACAGCCGCGCGGCGTCGTAGAGGATCGTTTCCTGCGGCATCCATTCCAGGACGCTGCCGGCCTCCAGGGTCAGCTCGGCATCGACCGTCGCGGTCGCCCCGTCGGACCGGTAGACCTTTTCCGCCGCGGGCGTCGTGAGCACGAGATGGGCGCCGGCCTGCGCCCGCGCCGCAATGGAATAGGCATCGCCGCAGGCCGTTCCGCCGGCGGTGTTGATCAGCACCGCCTCCAGCCAGCCCGCGCCCGTGCGGGGCAGGCGAAGGCGCAGCGATCCACCCTCCGCGATCCGGACCGGCCGCGTCGCGCCGGCCGGACCGGTCGCCGCGATGAGCGCGCGCCCGACGGCGCGCTGCCGCACGGGCCCGGCCGCGACGGCCCCGCCTCCTGCATCAGATGGCCAGGCGCTGGCGTACATCGTCCCCCTCGAGCGCCGCCCGGTCTCCGGCATGGATGATCTCGCCCCGCTCCATGACGACGAAGCGGTCGGCCAGCTCCCGCGCGAAGTCGAAATATTGCTCGACCAGCAGGATCGCCATGTCGCCGCGGGACCGCAAGTAGCCGATGGCCCGGCCGATATCCTTGATGATCGAGGGCTGGATGCCCTCAGTCGGCTCGTCCAGCACCAGCACCTTGGGCCGCATGACCAGCGCGCGGCCGATCGCCAGCTGCTGCTGCTGCCCGCCCGACAGGTCCCCGCCCCGCCGCCCGAGCATGGACTTGAGCACGGGGAACAGCTCGAACACCTCGGGCGGCACGAACCGCTCGGACCGCGCCAGCGGGGCAAAGCCCGTCTCCAGGTTCTCCCGCACGGTCAAGAGCGGGAAAATTTCCCGGCCCTGGGGCACATAAGCGATCCCGCGCCGCGCCCGCTCGAACGGCTTCAGCGTCCCGATATCCTGTCCATCGAACACGATCCGGCCGCCGGAGATCGGCCTGTGGCCGGCAATGGCCCGCAGGAGCGAGGTCTTGCCGACGCCGTTGCGGCCAAGCACGCAGGTGACCTCGCCGGGAGCGGCGGCAACCGAGACGCCCTTCAGCGCCTGCGCCGCGCCGTAGTGGAGGGACAGGTTCTCGACGCTCAGCATGGCGACACCTCGGGCTTCCCGCACCGACAGCCATCCCCTCCCCCCTTGTGGGGGAGGGCCAGGGAGGGGGGTCGGCAGGGAGAGAGAACCAGCGAAGCGTCCACCCTCACCTCCCCAGATACACGTCGATGACGCGCTCGTTGGCCGAGACCGCGTCCAGCGAGCCCTCCGCCAGGACGGAGCCCTCGTGCAGGCACGTCACCTTGACGCCGAGGTCGCGCACGAAGGTCATGTCGTGCTCGACAACGACGACGGCGCGGGTCTGCGCGATCTCCCGCAGGAGATCGGCCGTGTCGGCCGTCTCCCGGTCGGTCATGCCGGCCGCCGGCTCGTCGACGAGGAGGAGCTTGGGCTCCTGCGCCAGCAGCATGCCGATCTCCAGCCATTGCTTCTGGCCGTGGGACAGTTCCGCCGCCTTGCGCGCCCGCTGGTCGGTGAGCCGGATGCGGGCGAGCAGCGCGTCGATCCGGTCGCGCTCCTCGCCGGTGCGGCGGGAGAACAGCGTCGGAAACGGCCTCCGGTCGGATTTCAGCGCCAGCAGGATGTTGTCCTCCACGCTGTGCATGTCGAAGACCGTCGGCGTCTGGAACTTGCGGCCGATGCCGAGGGAGGCGATCGCCGCCTCGTCGAGCCGCGTCAGGTCGTGCACGCCCTCGAACAGGACGTCGCCCTCGTTCGGCCGCGTCTTGCCGGTGATGACGTCCATCATCGTCGTCTTACCGGCGCCGTTGGGGCCGATGATGGCCCGCATCTCCGCATGGCCGATGGTCAGCGACAGGGCGTTGAGGGCGCGGAAGCCGTCGAACGAGACCGTGACGCCGTCAAGATAGAGAAGCGCCGTGGTGACGGGCCGGGCGGCCGGAGCCGGCTGCGCGATCCCCGTGGCTTCCGGCGGCAGGATGAGGGCGTCGGGATGGGTCATCGGTCCTACTCCGCCGCCTGCGCCGCCGCATCCGTCGCGCGGACGCGCCGCCGCGCCCTGAACGCGCCGTGCCAGTCCTCCAGCGTGCCGAGGATGCCGCGCGGCATGAATAGCGTGACGAAGACGAACAGCCCGCCCAGCGCGAACAGCCACAATTCGGGCAGCGCGCCGGTGAACCAGCTCTTGCCGATATTGACCGCGAAGGCGCCGAGCGCGGCCCCGACCAGCGTGCCGCGCCCGCCGACCGCGACCCAGATCACCACCTCGATGGAGTTGGCCGGCGCGAACTCGCTCGGGTTGATGATGCCGACCTGCGGCACGTAGAGCGCCCCGGCGATCCCCGCCAGCATCGCTGACAGCGTGAAGACCGCCAGCTTGTAGCTTTCCACCCGGTAGCCGAGGAAGCGCGTGCGGCTTTCCGCGTCGCGCACCGCCACCAGCACCTTGCCGAGCTTGGACGCGATGATCCACCGGCACAGGAGGTAGGCGCCGGCGAGCGCGAGCGCCGACAGGAGGAACAGCGCGATGCGCGTCGAGGGCGCCTGGACGGGAAAGCCCAGGATGTCCTTGAAGTCGGTCAGGCCGTTATTGCCGCCGAGCCCCATATCGTTACGGAACAAGGCCAGCATCAAGGCGAAGGTCATGGCCTGGGTGATGATCGACAGGTAGACGCCGGTCACCCGCGAGCGGAAGGCGAGCCAGCCGAACGCGAAGGCGAGCAGGCCCGGCACCACGACGACCATGATGGCCGCGAACCAGAACTGGTCGAAGCCGTGCCAGAACCACGGCAGTTCCTTCATGTTCAGGAACACCATGAAGTCCGGCAGGACCGGGTGGGCGTAGACGCCGCGCGGCCCGATCTGGCGCATGAGATACATGCCCATCGCATAGCCGCCGAGCGCGAAGAAGGCGCCGTGCCCGAGGGAGAGGATGCCGCAATAGCCCCAGATCAGGTCCACCGAGAGGGCCAGCAGGGCAAAGCACAGATACTTGCCGATCAGCGGCACCAGGTGGTCCGAGATGTGGAACGGCGAGGAGGCCGGCAGCGCGTTGAGCAGCGGCACGGCGATGGCGAGGATCGCCAGCGCGACCAGGAAGACGATGCCGCGACGATCGAGAAGGGCGGACATCAGTGACCCTCCCGAAGGATAACAGGAATAGTCGCCGGCAGGAGGGCACAAAGCGATCGAGTTGCTGCTCCCCTCCCCCCGCGAAGCGGCGGGGAGGGGCTAGGGGTGGGGGGCGGTTCGACCGGCCTCGACGCCGGGCAGATGGCATATCCCAGTCGTCCATTACCCCAGAAGCTCAGCCCTATACCGGCACCCCCCACCCTGCCCTCCCCGCCGCAAGCGGGGGGAGGGTCGATCCGGAACGACATGGCGAGACTCGTCCTCATGCCTCCACCGCCCGGCCCTTGAGCGCGAACAGGCCGCGCGGGCGCCGCTGGATGAACAGGATGATGGCCACCAGCAGCAGGATCTTGCCGAGGACGGCGCCGGCATAGGGCTCCAGGAACTTGTTGGCGATGCCGAGCGTCATCGCGCCGACCAGCGTGCCCCAGAGGTTGCCGACGCCGCCGAATACGACGACCATGAAGCTGTCGATGATGTAGCTCTGGCCCAGATTGGGGCTGACATTGTCGATCTGCGACAGGGCGACGCCGGCAATGCCCGCGACACCCGAGCCCAGGCCGAAGGTCAGCGCGTCGATGCGGCTCGTGGGAATGCCCATGGACCCTGCCATGCGCCGGTTCTGCGTCACCGCGCGCACATGCAGCCCCAGCGGCGTGTAGCGCAGCACCAGCAGCAGCACGACGAAGACGATGAGCGCGAAGACGACGATGGCGATCCGGTTGTAGGTCAGCGCCAGGCCGCCGATCTCCAGGGCCCCGCTCATCCATTGCGGCGTGCCGACCTCCCGGTTGTTGGCCCCGAACACGGTGCGCACCGCCTGCTGCAGCATCAGCGACAGGCCCCACGTGGCCAGCAGCGTCTCCAGCGGCCGCCCGTACAGGAAGCGGATGACGCAGCGCTCGATCGCCACGCCGACCGCGCCCGCGACGAGGAAGGCCAGCGGGATGGCGATGAACAGCGATCCCCCGAACATCCACGGCGCATGGACGCGGATCAGCTCCTGAACGACGAAGGTCGTGTAGGCGCCCAGCATCACCATCTCGCCATGGGCCATGTTGATGACGCCCATCGTGCCGAAGGTGATGGCCAGTCCGATGGCCGCCAGCAGCAGGACCGAGCCCAGGGACAGCCCGTACCAGGCGTTCTGCAGGGCGCGCCACAATTCCAGCCTGCCGCGGATCGCATCGGCCGCGCCGGCGGCCGCGGCGGCGATCTCGGGGGCGATGCCCGCGGGCGGGTTGGACAGGATCGCCAGGGCGTCCTGGTCGCCCCGCGCCTGAAGGATGTCGAGAGCCTCCATGCGCTGGGCCGCGTTGGAATCGGGGCGGCTGAAGAGGATCGCGGCGCGGGCTTCGGCCATGGCGGCGCGAACGCGCCGGTCGCCCTCGCGCGCCAGAGCCTCCTCCAGCGTCGGCAGCGCGGTCGCATCCCGCGCCTTGAAGACGGCGGCGGCGGCATTGAGCCGGCGGCGGGGGTCCGGCGACAGGAGCGTGAGGCTGCCGAGGGCGGCGGCCACGGTCCGGCGGACGCGGTTGTTCAGGCGCACAGTTGCGGCGCCGGGCGGAGGGGCGGCGAGCGTTTCGCCCGTGGCGGCATCGGTCAGCGCGGCGCCCTCGCGAATGAAGGCGCGGCCACCGCCGGCCAGGAGCCGGCCATCCTGCAGCGCGCGGATCACGGCCTCGGCCTGCGGATGCCCGCTCGCCGCGATCGCGGTCACCGCCGCGTCCGTGTCCGAGAAGCTGTCGGCGGAAAAGACGGCCAGCGCGTCGGTATAGGCATCGGCCGCGGCCGGGGCCGGGCCCAGCGCCAGGCTGGCGGCGAGGCCGAGCGCGAACAGGCAGGCGCGCAGGAACGGGCGGATCCTCGGCATGGGTCGGCTTCTTGGCTTGTCGGGAGGGAGGACGCGGCGGAGGGACCGCCGCGTCCGCTCTGTCAGGGCGTCAGACGCCGCCGCACTTCTTGGTGACCGAGTTGTAGTTGCCGCACTTCAGCGTCACCCAGTCGGCCACCAGGTCCTTGGATCCGTCGAGGTGCTTGGACCAGGCATCGCCCGCCACCAGGCCTTCCGTCTTCCACACCACGTCGAACTGGCCGTCGGCCTTGATCTCGCCGATGAGGACCGGCTTGGTGATGTGGTGGTTGGCGAGCATCTCGGAGACGCCGCCCGTCAGGTTCGGGGCCTTGATGCCCGGCAGGGCGTCGATCACCTTGTCCGGATCGGTCGTGCCGGCCTTCTCCACCGCCTTCACCCACATGGCGAACCCGATGACGTGGGCCTCCATGGGATCGTTCGTCACGGCCTTCTCGTTCTTCTTGAACGTCTTCCAGGCCTTGATGAACGCCTCGTTCGCCGGGTCCTTCACCGACTGGAAGTAGTTCCAGGCGGCGAGATGGCCGACGAGCGGCTTGGTGTCGATGCCGGCCAGTTCCTCCTCGCCGACCGAGAAGGCCACGACCGGGATGTCGGTGGCCTTGATGCCCTGGTTGCCGAGCTCCTTGTAGAACGGCACGTTGGCATCGCCGTTGATCGTGGAGACGACAGCCGTCTTCTTGCCCGCCGAGCCGAACTTCTTGATGTCGGCGACGATGGTCTGCCAGTCGGAATGCCCGAACGGCGTGTAGTTGATCATGATGTCCTCGGCGGGAACGCCCTTGGACTTCAGGTAGGCCTCGAGGATCTTGTTGGTCGTGCGCGGATAGACGTAGTCGGTGCCGGCGAGCACCCAGCGCTGGACCTTCTCCTCCTTGGCGAGATAGTCGACGGCCGGGATCGCCTGCTGGTTCGGCGCCGCGCCCGTGTAGAACACGTTCCGCTCCGATTCCTCGCCCTCGTACTGGACGGGATAGAACAGGATCGAATTCAGCTCCTTGAAGACCGGCAGCACGGACTTGCGCGACACCGAGGTCCAGCAGCCGAACACCGCGACGACCTTGTCCTTGGTGATCAGCTCGCGCGCCTTCTCGGCGAAGAGCGGCCAGTTGGAGGCCGGGTCGACGACGACCGCCTCCAGCTTCTTGCCGAGCACACCGCCCTTCTTGTTCTGCTCCTCGATGAGGAACAGCATCGTGTCCTTCAGCGTGGTCTCGGAAATCGCCATCGTTCCCGAGAGCGAGTGGAGGATGCCGACCTTGATGGTCTCCTGCGCCTGCGCGCCGCCGGCGAGGCCGAGCGCGATCGCCGCGGCGGCCAACCCGCGGGCATGTTTGAAAGCCTTCCCCATCATTGACATGTATTTTGTCTCCGCTAGCGCCTGTCGGGAGGCGCCATCGGCTGGAGTTCGCAAGGCCCATGCCAGCGGATAGCCGGATGTTGCACCGCGAAAGAATCATCGCGATTCACCGCTTCGCTGCCTCCGGGCAGACGCTCATCCGCACAAGTTTTCGGCAGATTCGATCTGCTGGCGTCGAATGAGGCAGATTCAATGCGTCCTGTGCATCGTTTCGTCGGGGCCGGGAACCAACCGTCGACGGCGGCGTTATCGCTGACCGGCCAGCCGCCGATCGGGCAGCGCAACGCCGGGGATAGACCGGAAGGATCGCCATGCAGGACCAGGCCCAATCCATGCAGCCCGCATCGACCGAAACCACGTCCAGCCACGCGCTGATCGCCAGCGATCGCGTGGAAGGCACCGAGGTCCGCCGGCCCGACGGCGAGTATCTCGGCCGCATCGAACGGATCATGATCGACAAGCTGACCGGCCGCAGCGCCTACGCAGTCATGAGCTTCGGCGGCTTCATGGGCTTCGGCGAGGAGCACTACCCGATCCCGTGGACGAAGCTGAACTACAACCCTTCGCTCGACGCCTACGAGCTCGCGATCACCGAGGACGAATTGCGCAACGCGCCCAAGGGCGCCGTCGAGACCGACTGGCGCGACCGGGAATGGGAGACTCGGCTGCACGACTATTACCGCATGCAGCCTTACTGGGGTTACTGACCCCGGCGCCGTTCGGGCGCCGGACGATGCGAGGGGGCAAAGACGTTGGGGCTATTCGGGCTTGCCGGCTTAGGGCCGGTCGGGGCTGAAGGCGCGGGCGGTGTGCATGCCGGCAATTCGCTTGCCGGCACCCCGCCCCTATGGTCAGGTGCGGCATGACGGCCGCGCCCGACCTTGCTGAAGGCCGAACCGGTTTCTTCAGCTCGATCCGGGGCAGGCTCCTCCTGCTGACCCTGGGTCTTCTTGTCCCGGGCCTCCTGGCCGGCGGGCTGCTGAGCTACGACGTCTTCCTGCAGACCCGGCGAAGCCAGGAACAGCAGCTCGCGGAAACCGCAAGAGCGCTCACGCTGGTCGTCGACCGCGAGTTCGCCCTGGCCAGCACGGTCGGCCGGGTTTTGGCGACGTCGAGCGCCATCGCCGCCGGCGATTTCGACCAGTTCGCCGACCGCGCCCGCCGCGCCATCGTGCGGCCAGGCATGTGGGTCACGATTGCCGATCCCGACGGCAGGCAGCTTGTGTCCACGGGCGAAGGCGACGACGCCACGCGCGCGCCGCCGCTGCGGCCGGAGGAGGTGGCAAGGCTCCGCGCCGGAGAGGAAGTCGTCAGCAATCTCGTGCAGACGGCGGACGGGCCGCCCGTCGTCGTGATCCGCATCCCGGTGAACGGCGGCGCCGGCCTCACGCACGTCCTGTCCGTGGTGATGCGCCCGTCCGTGCTCGCCAAGGTTCTCGCGGACCAGGACCTTCCCCCGGACTGGATCGGCACGCTGCTCGATCGCGAGTTCACCGTCGTCGCGCGCAATCGCGGCGAGGCGCTGGTCGGCCGCAAGGCGACGCCCGACGTCATCGCCGCCGCGACCCAATACCGCGACTACGTCATGGAGAGCGTCTCCCTCGACGGACGCCGCACCTATCTCGCCTTTTCCCGTTCCCCGTCCTTCGACTGGACATTCGTCGTCGCCGTGCCCCGCGCGGAAGCCGGCGGCGCGTTCAGCCGCCAGTTTGCCCTGCTGCTCGGCACGGGCCTTCTCCTGGTCGTCCTCGGCGTCGCGCTCTCGGCCGGCGTCGCGCGGTCGATCTCCCGTCCCGTGGAGCATCTCGCCCAATCCGCCGCCGCGCTCGGCGCCGGGCGGCCCCCGGAAATCCCTCCCGGCTCGATCCGCGAGACGACCGCGGTGGCCCGCGCCCTGCGCGAGGCCGAGCGCTCGCTCGCCCTGCGGGACCAGGAGCTGCGCGAGAGCGAGACGCGCCTGCGTCTTGCCATCCAGGCGACCGGGATCGGCACCTGGGACGTCGACGTCGTCAACGGCACGCGAACCTGGTCGCCGGAGTTCCGCGAGATCATCGGGCTGCCGCCCGACGCCCCCGCCGACCAGCAGGCCTTCGCCGCACTGATCCATCCCGACGACCGCGACCGCGTGAACGCCCGCTATGCCGCCGCCTTCTCCGATCCCGCGCAGGCCCACTACGCCGCCGATTTCCGCATCCTGAGGTCGGGCGATGGCGGCCTGCGCTGGGTGCGCACCGAAGGGCGCATCGCCTTCGAGAACGGCCGCGCCGTCCGCGGCGTCGGCACGATCCTGGACATCACCGAGCAGCAGCGCGTGGAAGCCGAGCTGCGGCGGGCGCTGGCCAATGCCGAGCGCTATGTCGGGCAGCTGCAGGCGCTGGCGGGCGCGTCCCTGTCCGTGAGCCGGGCCCGGTCGGCCGCCGATATCCTGGAGGCCCTGGCCCGGGCGGCCCGCGACATCATCGAGGCACGCGGCGCCGCCGTCAGCCTCGCCTGCCCCGGCGATCCGGGCGATGCCGCCCATGCGGCCTTCCCCGCGGACTTCGACATCCCGCCGCCAAGGGCCGACGGACTCGACGTCGAGGCCTGCCATACCGGACGGCCGGTCCACGGCTCGGACGGCACGTGGATCGCCGTGCCGCTCGTGCGCCGCGACGGGCAGAATCTCGGCCTCATGCAGGTGGTCGAGGCCGCAGCCGGCCCGTTCACGCCCGCCGACGAGGCGCTGCTGGTCCAGCTCGCCCAGCTCGGCTCCGCCGCGCTCGAGCAGGCGCAGGCCGAGCAGGCCATGCGCGAGAGCGAGGAGCGGTTCCGCTCCATGGCAGACGGCGCACCCGCGCTGATCTGGATGACCGACGCGGAGGGGCGGACGAATTTCGCCAACCGCTATTTCAAGACTCTGCTCGGCCTCGATCCCGGCAAGGCCGTCGGCCCGGGCCTGCGGCAGGTGCTCCATCCCGACGACGCGGACCAGTTCTCCGCCTCCTTCATGGAGGCCTTTGCCGCGCGCTCGCGCTTCAGCGCCATGGTCCGCGTGTTCGACGCCCAGGGCGACATCCGCTGGCTGCGCAGCGAAGCCGCCCCGCGCATGGTGCGCACGCCCGAGGGCGAAACCTTCATGGGCTATGTCGGCTGCGACATCGACGTCACCGAGGCCAAGGTGACGACGGATGCCCTGGAGGAGCGCATCGCGGCGCGCACCCACGAGCTCGCCGAGGCCAATGCGCAACTCGTGGCGCAGATCGCCGAGCGCGAGCGCGTGGAGGCGACGCTCCGGCAGATGCAGCGCCTGGAGGCGGTGGGCCAGCTCACCGCGGGCGTCGCCCACGACTTCAACAACCTGCTGACGGTGATCATCGGCAATATCGGCTTCCTGGAGCGCGGCGCCGCCGACCCCTCCCGCGCCGATCCCGTCCGCACGACCCAGCGCCTCGGCCAGATCCGTATGGCGGCGGAACGCGGCGCCAAGCTCACCGCCCAGCTTCTCGCCTTCTCCCGGCGCCAGCGCCTGGACCCCACGCCGCTCGACCTCAACGAGACGGTCCTGGGGATGAGCGACCTGCTGCAATCGACCATGAGCGGCGCGATCCGCCTGGAGACGCGGCTGGCGCCGGACCTGTGGTCGGCGCTCGTCGACCCCACCCAGATCGAGCTGATCATCCTCAACCTGGCGATCAACGCCCGCGACGCCATGCGCGTCGGCGGCAGCCTGACCGTCACCACCGCGAACGTGACCCTGACCGAGGAATCGAGCCTGCCCGAAGAGCCGGTGCCGGGCGAATACGTCGCGATCTCCGTGACGGACACGGGCACGGGCATGCCGGCGGACGTGCGCGCCAAGGTGTTCGAGCCGTTCTTCACCACCAAGGAGGTGGGCAAGGGCTCCGGCCTCGGCCTCAGCCAGGTGCTCGGCTTCGCCAAGCAGTCCGGCGGCGGCGTCGCGCTCGACACCGAGGAAGGCGTCGGCACGACGGTGACCGTCTACCTGCCGCGCGCCGCCGCTCCCGCCGATCCACGCCCGGCCCTGGCCGAGGACGCGGGCACGCGCAGCCGCGGCAAGCGCCGCCCCATCGTGCTCATCGTCGACGACGACCATGCGGTGCGCGAGGTGACCGCGGCGACCCTGGAGGATCACGGCTACGACGTGCGCCAGGCCGAGAGCGGTGAGGCCTGCCTCGACATGCTCGGCCAGAAGGGGGCGGTGGACCTGCTCCTTCTCGATTTCGCCATGCCCGGCATGAACGGCGGCGAGGTGGCCAAGGCCGCCAAGGAGCTGCGCGGCGACGTTCCCATCGTCTTCATCACGGGCTACGCCGATTTCGGCGCGCTGAGGGAAGCCGGCGATCACCCCGTCGTGCAGAAGCCGTTCCGCGACGAGGACCTGATCGACACGGTCAGACGGGCGCTGGCCCGCGAGGTGCGCGGCAACCCGATGGCCGAGGCGGAGGCCTGACCGTGAAGGCCCTTAGGCCGCCGGCCGCTTCTGGGCGTAGCCGAGCTGCTGGTTGAGCTGGTCGAGCAGCGCTGCCGCCGCCGCCGCGATATTGGTGCCCGGCGGGAAGATCGCCGCGGCGCCCGCGTCCTTGAGCGCGTCCATGTCGCCCGGCGGGATGACGCCGCCGACCACGACCATGATGTCCGGCCGCCCGGCCTTGGCGAGCGCTTCGCGCAGCTGCGGCACCAGGGTCAGGTGCCCCGCCGCCAGCGAGGAGACGCCCACCACGTGGACGCCGCCTTCAATCGCCTGCTGCGCGGTTTCCTCGGGCGTTGCGAAGAGCGGGCCGATCTCCACCTCGAAGCCGAGATCGGCGAAGGCTGAGGCGATCACCTTCTGCCCGCGGTCGTGCCCGTCCTGCCCCATCTTGGCGACGAGGATCTTCGGCTTGCGCCCGTCATTGGCAGCGAAGTCCTGCACCATCATCTCGACCCGCTCGACCTCCGGCGCGGAATCGCCGCGCGCGGCCTCGCTGCGATAGACGCCCGAGATCGCCTTGATCGGCGCCTTGTGGCGGCCCCAGACCTTCTCCAGCGCGTAGGAAATCTCGCCGACGGTGGCCTTGGCGCGGGCGGCGTCCACGGCCAGCGCCAGCAGGTTGCCCTCGCCCGTGTCCGCCGACCGCGTCAGCGCGTCGAGCGCGGCCGCGACCGCCTCCTCGTCCCGCTCGGCCCGCAGCCGGTCGAGCTTGGCGAGCTGCGCCTTGCGCACCGCCGAATTGTCGACCTTGAGCACGTCGATGGGCGCTTCGCCGTCCGGGCGATACCGGTTGACGCCGATCAGCACCTGCTCGCCGGAATCGATGCGCGCCTGCGTGCGGGCGGCCGCCTCCTCGATGCGCAGCTTCGGGATGCCGGCCTCGATGGCCTTCGCCATGCCGCCGAGCTTCTCGATCTCCGCCAGATGCAGACGGGCCTTCCCGGCCAGTTCGTGGGTCAGCCGCTCGACATAGGCCGAGCCGCCCCACGGATCGATGATCCGCGTGGTGCCGCTTTCCTGCTGCAGCACGATCTGCGTGTTGCGGGCGATGCGGGCGGAAAAGTCCGTCGGCAGGGCCAGGGCCTCGTCCAGCGCGTTGGTGTGGAGCGACTGCGTATGGCCTTGCGTCGCCGCCATCGCTTCCACGCAGGTGCGCACGACGTTGTTGAACACGTCCTGCGCCGCCAGCGACCAGCCCGAGGTCTGGCAATGGGTCCTGAGCGGCAGCGACTTGTCGGATTTCGGGGAGAAGCCCCGCACCAGCTCCGTCCAGAGGAGGCGCGCCGCGCGCAGCTTCGCCACCTCCATGAAGAAGTTCATGCCGATGGCCCAGAAGAAGGAGAGCCGCGGGGCGAAGGCGTCGATGTCGAGCCCGGCCTTGAGCCCGGCCCGGATGTACTCGACGCCGTCGGCGAGCGTGTAGGCCAGTTCCAGGTCCTGCGTCGCCCCCGCCTCCTGCATGTGGTAGCCGGAGATCGAGATCGAGTTGAACTTCGGCATGTGCGCCGAGGTGTAGGCGAAGATGTCGCCGATGATCCGCATCGACCCCTCGGGGGGGTAGATATAGGTGTTGCGGACCATGAACTCCTTGAGAATGTCGTTCTGGATCGTACCGGCGAGCTTTTCGGGCGCCACGCCCTGCTCCTCGGCGGCGACGATGTAGAGCGCCATGATCGGCAGGACGGCGCCGTTCATGGTCATCGACACGCTCATCTGGTCGAGGGGAATCCCTGAGAACAGCGTGCGCATGTCGTAGATGGAATCGATCGCGACGCCCGCCATGCCGACATCGCCCGCCACGCGCGGATGGTCGCTGTCATAGCCGCGATGGGTGGCGAGGTCGAAGGCGACCGACAGGCCCTTCTGCCCCGCCGCCAGGTTCCGCCGGTAGAAGGCGTTGGAATCCTCGGCCGTGGAGAAGCCGGCATATTGCCGGATTGTCCAGGGCTGGTTGACGTACATGGTCGGGTACGGGCCGCGCAGAAACGGCGGCAGGCCCGGGAACGAATCCACAGCGGGCAGGCCTTCGCGGTCCGCCGCGCCGTAGGCGGGCTTGACCGGGATGCCCTCGGGCGTGGTCCAGGGCGCGCCATCGATGCGCCCCGCCGCCCCGGGCCGCTTCCATTCCACGCCGCCGAAATCGGGGATCGCGCTCATGCCGTCTCCTCCGCCTCCCGCTCCGCAGACCGGTGGGCCGCCTCCAGGAAGGCCAGCGCATCGCAGCCCGCGAAGGCGAACCCGTCGATCCCGGCGGCCCGCAGGGCGCCCTCGCCCTCGCCCGGGCGGCCCGCCAGGTAGATGCCGGCCGCGCCCGCGTCCTTCAGGGCTTGCGCCGCCAGCGTCGCCATCGTGCCGTCCGTTTCGGGCGCCGCAATGGCATACACCTCGTCGGACGAGCACAGGCACGCGAGCGCAGCGCCCGATGCCCTGAACGCGGACACGAGGTCCTCCAGCGTCGGAAAGCCGTCATTGCCGATCGCCTCGATCCCGCCCGCCTCGAACAGGCTGCGCGCGAAGGTGGCGCGCGCGGTGAAGGCGGCGACGGGGCCGAGATTGGCCAGGAACACCCGCGGCGGCGCGCCGTGGATGAGGGCTGCCTCGTCCGCCAGGTCGCGCAGCCGCTCGAACGGTGCGGCGGCCCGCTGGGGCGCGAGCGGGGCGAAGGCGCCGATCGGCTTGGGCGCCGGGCGGGTTTGCGCCTCCAGCGTGCCGACCGGCAGTTCCGCCAGGTGCGGATAGTCACTGACGCCGGTGATGGGGAGCTTGCGCCGGCCGATATCGGCATCGCGCGCCTTGCGGACGGCCGCGACACGGGCCTGGAACGTGCCGGCCTCCAGCGCGCGGACGATGCCGCCCTCGCGCTCGATCTCCTGGAAGAGGGCCCACGCGCTCGCGCACAGGCCGTCGGTCAGCGCCTCGAACCCGCCCGCACCCGCCGCCGGATCGGACACGCGCCAGAGATGGGCTTCCTCCATGAGGACGAGCTGGGTGTTGCGGGCGAGCCGCCGGGCGAAAGCGTCGGGAAGGCCCAGCGCCCGGGTGAACGGCTGGACGCCGATGCTGTCGGCGCCCCCGATCGCGCCGGCGAAGCAGCCCAGCGTGCCGCGCAGGAGATTCACCCACGGGTCGCGGCGGGTGAGCATGCGCCAGGCCGTCTCGGCATGGACCGCGAGCGGCTGCGGCTCGAGCCCGCAGGCTTCGTCCATCCGGGCAAAGAGCAGCCTCAGCGCGCGCAGCTTGGCGACGGAGAGGAAGACGTCCGCATCGACGGCGAGGGTCGCGCCGATCAGCGCGCGGCCGCGACCCGGCGCGATGCCGGACGCATCGAGCGCCCGCAGCGCGGCAACCGCCGACGCCACGACGAAGGCCAGTTCCTGCGCCTCCGAGCCGCCGGCCTCGTGGACGACGCGTCCGTCCGCGCGGATGGGATGGCCGCCAAGGCCCGAGCCGGCGACCTCGCCGGCGATCGCGGCGAGGTTGGCCATGAGAGTGGCGGGATCGACCGGCGCGCCCCCGGCCCGCGCCATGTCGCCGACCGGGTCGAGCCCGATATCGATATGGAGCGCGTCGGCCGGCAGCGACCGGCGGGCGGCAAGACCGGTGGCGAGCGCCGCGACGCGGCGCCCATCGAAGGGCGCGGTCTCGAAGCGCAGGTGGACCGCATCCGCCATGACGCCGGCCAGCACGATGTCGAGGTCGGCGGCGTCGGCTATGGCGATGCCGTGGCCCCTAGCCGCGACCGAGCCCGAAAGGGCGAGCGTGAGGCCGGACGCGCCGTTCTCCACGTCAGCCAGGGCCTGCCGGTTCGCCGCTTCCGGATCGGGGATGTCGATCGCCTGAATGGCGGTCCAGCGAACCGCGCCGCGGCCATGGACCGGGACGGCATCCGCGCTGGCATAGAGCGGCTCGATCGCCAGCCCGTCCGCCGTGCGCGCGGTGAGGCGCGCGGGATCGCCGCCTTTCAGCGCCTTCGTCACCGCCTGAAGCCAGGCGTCGCGGTCGGGCCCGGAGGCGGGAGCGGTCAAGGGCGCGCCCTCACTTGAATTCCATGATGACGGCATCGAGCGGCAGGCTGTCGCCTTCCTTGGCCAGGAGCTTGGCGACGGTGGCGTCGCGCTCGGCCCGCAGGACGTTCTCCATCTTCATGGCCTCGACGATGCAGAGGGCCTCGCCGGCCTTCACCTCCTGGCCCTCCACCACGGCGATGGACTTCACCAGGCCGGGCATGGGGCAGAGCAGGTGCTTGCCGGTGTCGGCGGATGTCTTCTCCGGCATCAGCGCCATCAGACGCGCCTCGAGCGCGGTGTAGACGCGCGCCTCCACCGAGGCTCCCGCATGGTCGAGCCGGACGCCGTTGAGGATCGGACGCACCTGCATCGTCGCGCGCGCGCCGCCGACCGTGCCGTGCCAGACCCGGTCCCCGGGACGCCAGCTGGAGATGACCGGCAGCACGTGCTCCTGCCCCGCATCCTTGAGGTGGATGACCGGGCCTTCGTCCAGCTCGCTCACCGTCGCGTCGATGGCGCCGCCGCCGATGGCCACCACGCGCTCGGACGCGAAGCGCACCGCGTCGGGCTCGCGCATCTGGCCGGATATCTGCCGCTTGCGGGCGTTCAGAAGATGGTCGATGGCCACCGCGACCGCCGCCATGCGCAGGCGGGCCTCGCCCTGCGGCTCGGGCATGGCGAACCCGTCCGGGAACTCTTCAGCGATGAAGCCGGTCGACAGCTTGCCCCCCTGCCAGCGCGGATGGGCCATCAGCGCGGACAGGAACGGGATGTTGTGGCGGATGCCGTCGATCGCGAAGGCATCCAGCGCCCGCGCCTGCGCGGCAATGGCCTCGGCCCTGCTCGGAGCGTGGGTGACCAGCTTGGCGATCATCGGGTCGTAGTAGATCGAGATCTCGCCGCCCTCGGTGACGCCGGTGTCGTTACGGATCACGGCGGCGCCGTCGGCACCCTCCTCCGGCGGCCGGTAGGCCACGAGCCGCCCGGTGGAAGGCAGGAAGTTGCGGGTCGGGTCCTCGGCATAGATGCGGCTCTCGACCGCCCAGCCGTTCAGCTTCACGTCGTCCTGCGAGAACCGCAGCTTCTCGCCGGCCGCGACGCGGATCATCTCCTCGACGAGGTCGATGCCGGTGATCATCTCCGTCACCGGATGCTCGACCTGTAGGCGCGTGTTCATCTCCAGGAAGTAGAACGAGCGGTCCTGGCCGGCGACGAATTCCACCGTACCGGCGCTGTCGTAGTTCACGGCCCTGGCGAGGGCCACGGCCTGCTCGCCCATCTTGCGCCGGGTGGCCTCGTCGAGGAGCGGGGACGGCGCCTCCTCGATGACCTTCTGGTTGCGCCGCTGGATCGAGCATTCGCGCTCGCCGAGATAGACGACGTTGCCGTGCTTGTCGCCCAGCACCTGGATCTCGATGTGCCGCGGATCGACGATGAACTTCTCCACGAAGACGCGGTCGTCGCCGAAGGAGGATGCGGCCTCGGACTTGGCGCGGGCAAAGCCCTCCGCCACCTCCGCCGAGGAATGGGCGATGCGCATGCCCTTGCCGCCGCCGCCGGCCGAGGCCTTGATCATGACCGGATAGCCGATCTCGTCGGCGATCGTGACGGCATGCTCCGGGCTCTCGATGACGCCCAGGAAGCCCGGCACCGTGGACACGTTCGCCGCCGCGGCCGCCTTCTTGGACTCGATCTTGTCGCCCATGGCCGCGATGGCCTTCGGGTTTGGACCGATGAAGACGATGCCGGCCGCCTTGAGGGCGTCGGCGAATGCCTCGCGCTCGGACAGGAAGCCGTAGCCCGGATGCACCGCCTGCGCGCCCGTGCTGCGGCAGGCTTCCACGATCCTGTCGATGACGAGGTAGGACTGGGCGGCGGGCGCAGGCCCGATATGGACCGCCTCGTCCGCCATCTCCACGTGGAGCGCGTCCCGGTCGGCGTCGGAATAGACGGCGACCGTCCTGATGCCCATCCGGCGCGCGGTCTTGATGACGCGGCAGGCGATCTCGCCCCGGTTCGCGATAAGGATCTTTGTGAACATGCGGGGGCCCTAGAGCGGAATGTTGTCGTGCTTGCGCCAGGGGCGCTCGGCCTCCTTGTGGCGCAGCATGGCGAGCGCGCGGGCGATCCGCTTGCGCGTGGAGTGCGGCATGATCACGTCGTCGATATAGCCGCGCTCGGCGGCCACGAACGGCGACATGAACCGGTCCTCGTATTCCTTGGTCCGGGCGGCGATCTTCTCCGGGTCGCCCAGATCGGCGCGGAAGATGATCTCGACCGCCCCCTTGGCGCCCATCACCGCGATCTGCGCGCTCGGCCAGGCGTAGTTGACGTCCGCGCCCGTGTGCTTGGACGCCATGACGTCATAGGCGCCGCCGAAGGCTTTGCGGGTGATGATGGTGACGAGCGGCACCGTCGCCTCCGAATAGGCGAAGAGCAGCTTGGCGCCGTGCTTGATCAGGCCGCCATATTCCTGCGCGGTGCCGGGCAGGAAGCCGGGCACGTCCACGAAGGTGACGATCGGAATGCCGAAGGCGTCGCAGAAGCGCACGAAGCGCGCCGCCTTGCGGCTGGCATCCGCGTCGAGCACGCCGGCCAGCACCATCGGCTGGTTGGCGACGATGCCGACCGTGCGCCCCTCGACCCGGGCGAAGCCGGTGACGATGTTGGCGGCGTAGGTCGCCTGGATCTCGAAGAAATCGCCCTCGTCCACGACCTTCAGGATCAGTTCCTTGATGTCGTAGGGCTTGTTGGGATTGTCCGGGATGAGCGTGTCCAGCGACATGTCCACCCGGTTCGGGACGTCGTGGCTCGGCCATTCCGGCACGCCGTCGAGGTTGTTGGCGGGCAGGAAGTCGATGAGGCGGCGCATCTGCAGCAGCGCCTCGACGTCGTTCTCGTAGGCGCCGTCCGCCACCGACGATTTCGTCGTGTGGACCCGCGCGCCGCCGAGGTCTTCGGCTGTAACTGTTTCGTTTGTAACCGTCTTCACCACGTCCGGTCCGGTGACGAACATGTAGGACGTATCGCGGACCATGAAGATGAAGTCGGTCATGGCCGGGGAATAGACGTCGCCGCCGGCGCACGGGCCCATGATGACCGAGATCTGCGGGATGACGCCGGACGCGATAACGTTGCGGCGGAAGACCTCGCCGTAGCCGCCAAGCGCCGCGACGCCCTCCTGGATGCGCGCCCCGCCGGCATCGAAGATGCCGACGATCGGCGCGCGCATCTTCACCGCCATGTCCTGGATCTTGGTGATCTTCTGGGCGTGGGTCTCCGACAGGGAGCCGCCGAAGACCGTGAAGTCCTTGGAGAAGACGAAGACGGTGCGACCGTTCACCGTGCCCCAGCCGGTGACGACGCCGTCGCCGGGAATCTTGTCGCCCTTGTCCATCCCGAAATCCGTGCAGCGATGCTGCACGAACATGTCGAACTCCTCGAAGGAACCGGCATCCAGCAGGAGCTCGATCCGCTCCCGCGCCGTCAGCTTGCCCCTCTTGTGCTGGGCCGCGATGCGCTGCTCTCCGCCGCCGCAACGTGCCTGGACGCGGCGTTCCTCGAGCTTGTCTATGATATCGCGCATGCGCTTGCTGCCCTCCCGACGTCTTTTCGGCGCGGACTGTATGGCCGGTTTGCCATGGGCGTAAACCCGCTTCGCCGCAGAGCCCGATGCCCGCCGGTCATAACCAGAGGTTGCCGACCGCGATCAAGCGACCGCGGCCCGCGAGAGCCTCATCACATCGGCGTAGAGGGAAATCGGGGCGCAGGCATTGGCCCGCGTCAGGCGGCGGCGTCCGCAGCCTTGTCCCGGCCGACCGTGCTGCGGCCGACATCGACATAGGTGAAGCCGCGGGCCCGCACGTCGTCCGGGCGATATATGTTTCGCAAATCCACGATGATGGGCGCCTTCATCAGGCCCTTCACGCGGTCGAGGTTGAGGGCGCGGAACGCATCCCACTCGGTCACGATGACGACCACGTCCGCGCCGGTGACGCAGTCATACGCGTCGCGCGCGTAGTCGACGTCGCTCAGCACCAGGCGGGCCTGCTCCATGCCTTCCGGGTCGAAGGCGCGGATGCGCGCTCCCCCGTCCTGCAGCGCCGCGATGATCGCCAGCGAAGGCGCCTCGCGCATGTCGTCGGTATTGGGCTTGTAGGTCAGGCCGAGCACGGCGACGGACTTGCCGCGCACCGAGCCGCCGCAGGCGGCGACGATCTTCTTGGCCATGCCGCGCTTGCGCTGGTCGTTGACCGCGGTCACGGCCTCCACGATCCGGATCGGCGCGCCGTAATCCTGCGCCGTCTTGACCAGGGCGAGCGTGTCCTTGGGGAAGCAGGATCCGCCATAGCCCGGCCCCGCATGCAGGAACTTGGAGCCGATCCGGTTGTCGAGGCCCATGCCGCGCGCCACGTCCTGGACGTTCGCGCCCACCTGCTCGCACAGGTCGGCGATCTCGTTGATGAAGGTGATCTTCACGGCCAGGAACGCGTTGGCGGCGTATTTCGTCAGCTCGGCGGTCCGGCGGCTGGTGCGCAGGATGGGCAGGCTGTTCAGCGACAGCGGACGGTAGACGTCGTTGATCACCTGGAAGCCCCGCTCGTCGTCGGCGCCGATGACGATCCGGTCCGGCCGCTTGAAATCGTCGATCGCCGCGCCTTCGCGCAGGAATTCGGGATTGGACACGACCGAGAACTGCGCGTCGGGCCGCGTCTCGCGCACGATCCGCTCCACCTCGTCGCCGGTGCCGACCGGGACGGTGGACTTGGTCACGATGACGGTGAAGCCGGTGAGCGCCGCCGCGATCTCCCGCGCCGCGCCGTAGACATAGGAGAGGTCGGCGAACCCGTCGCCCCGCCGGGACGGGGTCCCGACCGCGATGAAGACCGCGTCGGCGCCCTGGATGCCGGCGGCGATGTCGGTGGTGAAGGACAGCCGCCCCGCCGCGACGTTGGAGGCCACCAGGTCGTCGAGCCCGGGCTCGAAGATCGGGATCTCGCCCCGCAGGAGCGCCGCGATCTTCCGGTCGTCCTTGTCGATGCAGACCACGTCGTGGCCGAAATCGGCGAAGCAGGCGCCGGAGACCAGGCCGACATAGCCCGAACCGACCATCGCGATCTTCATGCCGTCTCTCCTGGCGGGTTTGCGCCTGTCCGGCGCACGGCGCGTCCTCTGTCGGCTCGCTCCGTGGAAAAATCAAGGCGCGCGGGCAAGGCCGCCCGACGCCCTTGCCGCGCCGTCCGGCGCTCCGGGGGCCGTTTCCGCCCCCAGGGCGGGCACGGCCACGACCCGCATGCCGCCCTTGTCGGTGCGGCAGACAACGACCTCGCGCTCCTCCAGGAAGGCGAGCAGCCGCCGGGCGCGGGAGGCGGACTGGGTGCCGTAGATCGCGGCGAGGTCCGCGTCCGAGGGGCACGGCTCGCCGTCCAGCGCCGCCCGCGCGATGCGCAGGAACACGGCCTCCAGGTCGTCGGGCACGGATGAGGCGAGATCGAGCGCCTGCTGCCAGTCCGGATCGTTGGCCCGCGCCTCGTCGACGCCGGCCCGCGCCGCCGCCAGCCGCCGCCGGAAGGCGGACAGGCCGAGCCGGTCCGCCGGCACGCCGCGCATCCGGCAGCGGACGGTGAAGTCCTGGTACAAGACGGCGATCTGCCGACGCGTCTGGTCGGGATCGGCGAGGACCTCCCGCAGGATGAGGTCGATGGCGGCCGACATCTCCTCCGGCGAGAGGCTGGGCGCGGCAGCCGGCTGCGGCGGCCGGTAGCGGGCGATGTCCACGAGAACCTCGTCGGCGGAGGCGCGCGGCGCGGCGGGCGCGGGGGTCCGGATGCGTTCCGGCGCGGCCGGCTCGGCCACGTCGATCAACGCATGAGGATCGTCGGCCCGGTCCGGCAGCGGCAGGAGCGAGGGCCCGGCGCCGCGGCTCTCGGTCGTCACGGCGCCGATCCGCACCGGCAGCGGACGCCGCGCCAAAGCGGGGCCCAGCGCCACGAAATGTCCCCGCTCCAGGTCCCGGAACATCTCCGCCTGCCGCCGCTCCAGCCCCAGCAGGTCCGCCGCGCGGGCCATGTCGATGTCCAGGAAGGTGCGGCCCATGAGGAAGTTGGACGCTTCCGCGGCCACGTTCTTGGCGAGCTTGGCCAGGCGCTGGGTGGCGATGACGCCGGACAGGCCGCGCTTGCGGCCCCGGCACATCAGGTTCGTCATCGCTCCCAGCGACAGGCGGCGGGCGTCGTCCGACACCTCGCCCGCGGCGGCCGGCGCGAAGAGCTGCGCCTCGTCGACGACGACCAGGACCGGGAACCAGTGCTCCCGCTCGGCCTCGAACAGCCCGCCGAGGAAGGCGGCGGCCCGGCGCATCTGCGCCTCCGCATCCAGCGATTCCAGGTTGAGGACGACGGAGACGCGGTGGCGGCGCACGCGGGCCGCCATGCGCTGCAGGTCGGCCTCCCGCCGGTCGGCGTCGATGACGACATGGCCGAACGCATCGGCGAGGGTGACGAAGTCGCCTTCGGGGTCGACGACCACCTGCTGCACGAAGGGCGCGCTCTGCTCCAGGAGGCGGCGCAGGAGATGCGACTTGCCGGACCCGGAATTGCCCTGGACCAGCAGCCGGGTCGCCAGGAGCTCCGCAAGGTCGAGGTGCGCGGGGCGCCCGTCGGGCTGGCTCCCCATGTCGATATGCGTCGTCATCGGGCAACGCATCTACCACGGGCGGCGGGCCGGGCGGACGGCACGGGGCGGCTTCTCCACAGGCGGACCGCCGGCCCGCTGCGGTCAGGCCTTCAGCGCCACGTCCCGGAAGGCGGCGACGAGGGGCGCCTCCAGCTTGCCCGTCATGCCCCTGATGATCTCGTAGGCGTCCTCGCGGGGCATGGGCGGCTTGTATTTCCGGTTCTCGATCAAAGCCGCGAAAATGTCCGAGATCGTCATGATCCGGCACAGGTCGGAGATGGAATGGCCTTGGAGCGCGTCGGGATAGCCCGACCCGTCGAGGAATTCGTGATGATGGCGCACGACGTCCGCAACCTCGTCGCTGACCCCGGCGGTGCCGACGATGGCGTCGTAGCCGATGACGGGGTGGGAGCGCATGATCGCGAGCTCGTCCCCGTCGAGGCGGCCGGGCTTGTCCAGGATCTCCAGCGGGATGCTGGCCTTGCCCACGTCGTGGAACATGCCGGCCGTCGCCAGGCGCTGGATGTCGTTGCGGTTCAGCCCGAGCCTCTGGCCGAAGCCGACGGCCACGCCGGTGACGAGCAGGCAGTGCTGGAACGTGCCCTCGTGGTGCTGGCGCACCGTGTCGAGCCAGGTCGTCAGGCTTGTCTCGGCGATGTTGTCGGCGATCGCCCGGCCCGCCTCCTCGACGGCCTGCGGGGAGACCGGCGCGCCGGCCGTCACCGCGGAGAACAGGGACAGCAGCGCCTTCTGGCCGCCGGACGCGGTCTTGGCCGCCTGCGCGGCGGGCCCCACGAGCCCGAGCGACTCGATCGACCCGTCCTCGGCGCCCTCGCCCTCGGCCGTGAGCATGGCGACCAGCCGCTGGTCGTGGACCGGGTTGAACATGATGTTGGTGGCGCCCAGCGCGTGGGCCTGGATCATCGCCTTCTTGATGTGCCGGTCCACCACGAAGACGCAGCGGCTCATGGCGCGGAGCGCGGGCATCATCGCCTTCACGTGCATGACGGTCTTCACGTCCTGCAGGTCGACGTCGATGACCGCGTGCCGGCCCTCGATATCGGCCGGATCCAGCCCCTGGCGCGGCACCGGGACGACCCGGAACGCAGGCTCAAGCGCCGAACGCAGCAAGCGTTCCTTGGCCGCGCTGTCTGCCAGCACGTGGACGGCCGGACGCAGGTCCAGCTTCGGAAGGCCCATTCTGATCCCCCACCGCCCGGACCGTTCTCCCGGGCGTTACGCCCATTCAAACCCGGCAACCGCTAATTCCCGATGAATCGGATTGCAGCGGCGCGCCTCGACAGGGCCTCCGCCATGGCCCAGTTTCGTGCCCGGATTCGAGGACCATCTGGGGAGTTGTGCGGATATGGAGCGGAATCTCACGCGGGGCGGAACGATGCGGCAGGTCCGGTTCGCCGGTGCCGGCGGCCCCGAGGTGATCGCCGTGGAGACCGCGCCGATCCCCGATCCCGGCCCACGCCAGGTGCTCGTGCGGGTTCTGGGCGCCGGCGTGAACCGGCCGGACTGCGCCCAGCGCGAGGGGCGCTATCCGCCGCCGCCCGGCGCCACCGACGTGCCGGGGCTGGAGATCGCCGGGGAGGTCGTCGGCCTGGGGGACGGCGCCCCGGCCGAACTCCTGGGCGCGAGCGTCTGCGCGCTGGTCGCCAGCGGCGGCTATGCCGAATACGCCGTCGCCGACGTGGACCTGTGCCTGCCGGTGCCGGACGGGTTCAGCATGATCGAGGCCGGCGCGATCCCCGAGACCTTCTTCACCGTCTACGACAACGTCTTCACCCGCGGCCGGCTGCAGCCCGGCGAGACCCTCCTCGTCCATGGCGGCTCGAGCGGCATCGGGTCCACCGCGATCCAGCTCGCCCATGCCTTCGGCTCGACCGTGCTGGCGACGGCCGGCTCGGCGGACAAATGCGCGTTCTGCGTCGAGCTCGGCGCGAAGGCCGCGTTCAACTACCGCGACACGGACTTCGTCGAGGCGGCGAAGGCGGCCAATGGCGGCAGGGGCGTCGACGTCATCCTCGACATGGTCGGCGGCGACTACACCGCCCGCAACCTCGCGCTGCTGGCGACCGAGGGCAGGCTGGTCCAGATCGCGTTCCTGCGCGGCAGCAAGGCCGACCTCGACATGCTGCCGATCCTGGTCAAGCGCCTGACCTTCACAGGCTCCACCCTGAGGCCCCGCAGCGTCGCCCAGAAGGCCGCCATTGCCCGCGCGCTGGCCGAGCGCGTCTGGCCGCTCTTTTCCGCCGGCCGCGTCCGCCCGGTGATCCACGCCGTCTTCGGCCTCTCCGAGGCAAGGCAGGCCCACGCGCTCATGGAGACGAGCGCGCACCAGGGCAAGATCGTGCTCGACCCCACCCGCTAGGCGGGCGGCGCGTTAGAGGACGACGATGTCGGGGATGGAAAACGACAGCCTGGTGGGGACTTGGTGGAGCTGAGGGGATTCGAACCCCTGACCTCTGCAGTGCGATTGCAGCGCTCTCCCATCTGAGCTACAGCCCCGGCCGGTTTGGCGACCAAGCGCGCGCCTTTTAGGGTGCGCGCCGCGATGCTGTCAAAGGAAATCCTCTGCGGCGGCGCGCGCCGTTGTCGAAGCCCGTCGGGACGGCTAAAGGTCTGACGCGCGGGGGCGGCAAGCGCCGTTCCCGGACAAAATTCCGCTCAGGAGAGCCCCGCCGCGATGCGCGCCGTCCTCGAAGTCATCCTGGTCGCCCTGGACATCTACTGGTTCATCCTGATCGCCTCCGCGATCATGAGCTGGCTCGTGGCCTTCAACGTGGTGAACGTGCGCAACGAGGTCGTCGGCGCCATCTGGAACTTCCTGTACCAGGTGACGGAGCCGGCCCTGCGGCCGATCCGGCGCTTCCTGCCGAACCTCGGCGGCATCGACGTGTCGCCGGTGATCCTCCTGCTGCTCATCCTGCTCATCCAGAAGATCATCGAGCAGAACCTGATCCCGCTTGTGGCCTGACCGCGTGCCGTGGACGGCCGGTGCCGGGGCGGTGACGCTCGTGGTGCGGCTGACGCCCCGGGGCGGGCGGGACGCGATCGAGGGCATCGCCGACCTGTCGGACGGGCGGCGGGTTCTGGCCGCGAGGGTGCGCGCGGCGCCCGAGGACGATGCGGCGAACATGGCGCTTCGGACGCTTCTGGCGAAGGCCGCCGGGGTGCCCGTCCGCGACGTGACGCTGGAACAGGGCAACCGGGCCCGCATCAAGACGCTGCGGATCGCGGGCGATCCGGACCGGCTCGCCGAAGCGCTCGCGGCATCGGCCGGCAGGCCGAGGGGACAGGACGGGGGACGATGATGAACGCCACGCTGATCGACGGGAAAGCCTTCGCGGAAACCCTGCGAGGCCGCATCGCGCAGGCCGTCGCCGGCCTGGCGCGCGACGGCGTCCAGCCGGGGCTCGCCGTCGTGCTGGTGGGCGAGGATCCGGCGAGCCAGGTCTATGTGCGCAACAAGGCCCGCCAGACCGTGGAAGCGGGCATGCGCTCCATCGAGCACAAGCTGCCCGCCTCGGTCCCGCAGGACGAGCTCCTGGCCCTGGTGCGCGCCCTCAACGCCGATCCCCAGGTGGACGGCATCCTCGTTCAGCTTCCCCTGCCGAGGGGTCTCGATGCCCGCCCCGTCATCGAGGCCATCGACCCGGACAAGGACGTGGACGGGCTCACCGACGTCAGCGCCGGGCGCCTCGCCTCCGGCCGCCCCGGCCTCGTGCCCTGCACGCCGCTCGGCTCCATGATGCTGCTGCGCTCGGTCATGCCCGATATCGCGGGGGCCGAGGCCGTGGTCGTCGGCAGGTCCAACCTCGTGGGCAAGCCCATCGCGCAATTGCTGCTGGCGGCGGACGCCACCGTCACCATCGCCCATTCCCGCACCCGCGACCTTGCCGCCATCTGCCGCCGGGCGGACGTGCTGGTGGCCGCCGTCGGCCGGCCGGAAATGGTGCGTGGCGACTGGGTGAAGCCCGGCGCGATCGTCATCGATGTGGGCATCAACCGCATCGCCGATGCCTCGCGGCCCAATGGGTCCCGGCTTGTCGGCGACGTGAATTTTGATGAGGCAAGGACGGTCGCCGGCGCGATCACGCCCGTTCCCGGCGGCGTCGGCCCGATGACCATCGCCTGCCTTTTGCGCAACACGCTCGAGGCCGCCTGCCGCCGCCGCGGCCTGCCGATGCCCGATCTGGGCTGAGCGCCCTCAGGCCTTGTACATGTCCTGCTCGATCCGGCCGATCCAGCCGCGCGCATAGGGCGGCAGGCGACCGGACCGTTCCAGGAAGCGCAGCGTGCCGCGCGCCCGGCGGAAGCGGTCCTCGCGGCCCTCGCGGGTGAGGAGCGCCAGCTGCCATTCGGCATAGGCCGCATCGCACTGCGCGCGGATGTCGGCGGGGTCCTCGCGGGAGAGCCGGCCGTTGATGGTGAGGCTCTCGCCGAACGTGTCGATCGCCCCTTCCCGGTCGCCGCCCTCGCGCCAGGCGCGCCCGAGCTCGAGCTTGAGGAAAGCGCGCCAGCGATCGACATAGATCCGGTCGGGATGGCCGAGAGCCTGCGCCTCCAGCACCTCCTCGGCGAAGGTCAGCGCCTCGACCGCCAGTTCCGGCGCCTCCTTGTCGATCAGGGTGCGGGCGAGGTCGTAGGCGTGGGACACGAGGGCGTGCCGCTGCTTGGCGTCGCCGTCGGACTCGGCCATGAGGTATTCCAGCCGGGCGAGCATGCGCGTGCGCAGGAGCGCCAGCCCGTCTTCGTCCCCGATCCGGCTCGCGGCCTTCTCGGCATGGGCGATGATCCGCCCGCGGTGCTGCTGGGCGCTGGTCGTCAGGAAATCCAGCGGGTCGAGCTCGTCCAGGACGGTCAGCCCGTCGCCGAACGCGGCCAGCGCGCCCGTATCGTCACCGGAGGCGGCGAGGATGAGCCCGGTGAGGTAGCGCTCCAGCGCCGCGTCCAGCGCCCGCCCCCCCAGCTCCGGCGCGGCATCGCGGCGCTGGGACACCAGGGTGCGGAAGCCGGACAGCGTCGCCAGCGCGTCCGAGCGCAGGCCCTCGGCCTGCTGAAGGTCCGCGAGGTCGAGATGGGCACGTTTGACGATGTCCCAGGCGATGCCCTCCAGCGGGCGGGCCTCGGCGATCCTGCGGCCGGTGCGGATCACCTCGAAATAGGCGGGATAGGCCTGTTCGGGGTCGGCCTTGCGCAGGATCTTCGCCAGCGCCATGCGCTGGTTCATCGCCTCGATGGTCCAGGAAGAATCGTCGGGGAACTGCTCGGCGAGCGCCTGCGCATTGGCGGCGGCCATACGGCCCGCGGCGATGGCGAGCCGGTCGTCCTGCGCCTCGCGCAGCGTGTCGCGCAGCGCGGCGCGGACCCGCGTCAGATCGTGGACGCGCTCGGTGTCGCCGGGATGGGCCGCGATGAAGTCGGTCAGCGCGGCATGGGCCGTCCGGAACGCCTCCAAGGCGCCGGCGACGTCGCCGAGCCTGCGGGCCTCCTCGCCGATCAGGCGGTCGATCCGCGACAGGTCGGCGAGCGCGCGCCCGGCCGGCGCGGCCTGGGCCAGGAGAGCGGCGGTGTCGCGCGCCTCCCGGTAGGCCTCTATGGCCTCCTGCGGGCGGCGCTGCTGGGCGAGCGAGCGGCCGCGGGCGATCTGGCGGCGCAGGCGCGCCCTCTCCTTCTGGCGCTGGGCCGCGGGCGAAACCGCCTCGGCCTCCGCGCCGATGCCCTCGGGCACGGCGGCGGCGGAACGGCCCGGACGGGCGCGGTCGGCACGGGAAGCGGTACGCGACGCGGAACTCTTCGACACAACGTTTCCCTGACCTGATTCTCGTGCGACCAAAGGCTGTCTTCCGCCAGCATCGGCAAAATGCGTTGTCGCTTGGTGAATGACGCGTGCGGGAAAGCGCGGTGACCATGACGAAGACCAATCCGGGCCGGTTTTTCGAGGATTTCCGCCTCGGCGAGACGATCGTCCACGCCACGCCCCGCACCGTCACCGAGGGCGATGCGGCCCTCTACGTCGCGCTCTACGGCAACCGATTCGCGGTCCAGAGCGCCGAGAGCTTCGCGCGGGCGATCGGCTATCCCGCCCGCCCGCTGGACGACTGCCTCGTCTTCCACGTGGTCTTCGGCAAGACCGTGCCGGACGTCTCCCTGAACGCGGTGGCCAACCTGGGCTATGCCGATTGCCGCTTCCTCAGGCCGGTCTTCGCGGGCGACACGCTCGCGGCCACCTCGCAGGTGATCGGCCTGAAGGAGACCTCCAGCGGCAAGACCGGCATCGTCTATGTGCGCTCGCGCGGCACGAACCAGCACGGCGACGCGGTGCTCGACTATGTGCGCTGGGTCATGGTCCGGAAGCGCGACGAGGCCGCCCCCGCGCCGGCCGAGCACGTGCCGGACCTGCCGGCGGCGGTCCCGGTCGCGGCCCTGGCCCAGGCCTGCCCGCCCATCGCCGGTTACGACCTCGCCCTGGCCGGCTCGCCCCACCGCTTCGGCGACTATGCGCCGGGGGAGCGGATCGACCATGTGGACGGCACGACGGTGGAGGAGGCCGAGCACCAGCTCGCCACCCGCCTGTACCAGAACACGGCCAAGGTGCATTTCGACGCACTGGCGGCGCGCGAGACCCGGTTCGGCCGCCGGCTCGTCTATGGCGGCCACGTCATCTCCATCGCGAGGGCCCTGACCTTCAACGGCCTCGGCAACGCCTTCCACGTCGCCGCGATCAACGGCGGGCGGCACGTCTCCCCGCTGTTTGCGGGGGATACGGTCCATGCCTGGAGCGAGGTGCTGGAGGCCGCGCCCCTGCCGGGCCGGGGGGACGTGGGCGCGCTGAGGCTCAGGACCGTCGCGGCCAAGGCGCCCTGCGGCGACTTCCCCCTGCGGCAGGACGGGGCCGACCACCCGGCCGTTCTGCTGGAGCTCGACTATTGGGCGATCCTGCCCCGCTGACCCGGACCGAAGCGCTGACAAAATCGCGAAGTTGTAACCAGACCCCGCCCAAGGCCGGATTGTGGCGGTCCGCCATATCCGTTACGTAGCCTGCCAGCTTAGAACGATCCCAGGCATGAACGACCCCGCCCATGCCGGGGTCGGCATCCCGCCTCACGGAGACCGCCGCCCATGGCCGACGTCAAGGTCCCCGCGCAACGGCACGCCTTCGCCAGGCCGCTGTCGCCGCACCTGCAGATCTATCGCTGGTCCTGGACGATGGCGATGTCCATCTTCCACCGCGTCACCGGCGTCGCGCTCTACCTGGGTACCGCGCTGGTCGTCTGGTGGCTGGTCGCGCTGGCGACGGGCCCTTCCGCCTACGAGACCGCGCGCTGGGCGATGACCTCGCTCGTGGGTCGCCTCATCCTGTTCGGCTACACCTGGGCCGTCTTCCACCACATGCTCGGCGGCCTGCGCCACTTCGTGTGGGATTTCGGCGCCGCGTTCGAGCGCGGCCCGCGCATGGCGCTGGCCAAGGCGACGCTCGCCGGGTCGCTGGCGCTGACCGTGATCACCTGGGTCGTCGGTTACGCGGTCCGCTGAGGGAGAGCTCCATGTCCATCAAGCCGTCCATGCGCACCCCGCTCTCCCGCGTCCGCGGCCTCGGCTCGGCCCATGCGGGAACCGACCATTTCTGGCTGCAGCGCGTCACCGCCCTGTCCAACGTGCCGCTGGTCCTCGTCTTCATCGGCGTCGTGATTGCCGCCGGCGGCCGGGACTACGAGGCGGCGCGGGCCATCGTGTCGCATCCTGCGATCGCAATCTGCCTGCTGCTGCTCGTCGTATCTGTCTGCGTCCACATGCGCCTGGGACTGCAGATCGTGATCGAAGACTACGTTCACGGGCACGGGGCCAAGTTCGCGGCCACCATCGCCAACACCTTCTTCGCCTTCGCCGTGGGCGCCGCCCTCGGCTTCGCCGTCCTCAAGATCAGCTTCGGAGCCTGAACGCCATGGCCAATCCTCCGAGCACGGAACCCGTCGCGCCCGCCGTCAATGGCGGCGCCTATCCGATCATCGACCACACGTTCGACGTCATCGTCGTGGGGGCCGGCGGCGCCGGCCTGCGCGCCACGGTCGGCTGCGCCCAGGCGGGCCTGAAGACGGCGTGCATCTCCAAGGTGTTCCCCACCCGCTCCCACACCGTGGCGGCGCAGGGCGGCATCTCGGCGGCGCTCGGCAACATGGGCGAGGACGATTGGCGCTTTCACATGTACGACACCGTGAAGGGGTCGGACTGGCTCGGCGACCAGGACGCCATCGAATACCTGGTGCGCAACGCGCCCGCCGCCGTCTACGAGCTGGAGCACTGGGGCGTTCCCTTCTCCCGCACCGAGGAGGGCAAGATCTACCAGCGGCCCTTCGGCGGCATGACCACCCATTACGGCAAGGGCACCGCCCAGCGCACCTGCGCCGCTGCCGACCGCACCGGCCACGCCATCCTGCACACGCTCTACGGCCAGGCGCTGCGCAACAACACCGAGTTCTTCATCGAGTACTTCGCCATCGACCTGATCATGGACGAGGCCGGCCGCTGCCGCGGCGTGGTCGCGCTCAAGATGGACGACGGCACGATCCACCGGTTCCGCTCCCACCTCGTCATCCTGGCGACGGGCGGCTACGGGCGCGCCTATTTCTCGGCGACTTCGGCCCATACCTGCACGGGCGACGGCAACGCCATGGTGCTGCGCGCCGGCCTGCCGCTGCAGGATATGGAGTTCGTGCAGTTCCACCCCACCGGCATCTACGGCGCGGGCTGCCTCATCACAGAAGGCGCGCGCGGCGAGGGCGGATATCTCACGAATTCCGAAGGCGAGCGCTTCATGGAGCGCTATGCCCCGTCCGCCAAGGACCTCGCCTCCCGCGACGTCGTCTCGCGCTCCATGACGATGGAGATCCGGGCGGGCCGCGGCGTCGGCAAGAACAAGGACCACATCTTCCTGCACCTCGACCACCTCGACCCGAAGATCCTGCACGAGCGCCTGCCGGGCATCTCGGAAAGCGCGAAGATCTTCGCCGGCGTCGACGTGACGAGGGAGCCGATCCCGGTCCTGCCGACCGTGCACTACAACATGGGCGGCATCCCCACGAACTATCACGGCGAGGTCCTGACCAAGAAGAACGGCGACCCGGACACCGTCGTGCCCGGCCTGATGGCCATCGGCGAGGCAGCCTGCGTCTCGGTCCACGGCGCCAACCGGCTCGGCTCCAACTCGCTCATCGACCTCGTCGTGTTCGGCCGCGCCGCCGCCTTGCGCGCCGCCGAGATCGTGACCCCCGGGGAGAAGCACGCCGACCTGCCGGCGGGCTCCGCCGACCTTGCCCTGTCGCGCCTCGACCGCTTCCGCCATGCCAGCGGCGGCACGCCGACCGCGGACCTGCGGGACCGGATGCAGCGCACGATGCAGAACAATTGCGCGGTCTTCCGCACCGGCGAGGTGCTGGAGGAAGGCTCCAGGCTCATCCACCAGGTCTGGTCAGGTGCGGACGACGTGCGCACCACGGACCGCTCGCTGGTGTGGAATTCCGATCTCATCGAGACGCTGGAATTCGACAACCTCATCACCCAGGCGGTGGTGACGATGGACTCCGCCGTCAACCGCACGGAAAGCCGCGGCGCCCATGCCCGCGAGGACTTCCCCGAGCGCGACGACAAGGAATGGATGAAGCACACGCTCGCCTGGATCGACGAGAGCCGGCGCAACGTGACCATCGATTACCGCCCCGTCCACACCTACACGCTGTCCAACGACATCGAGTACATCGCGCCCAAGGCGCGCGTTTACTGAAGGCACGAGATGGCCCAGTTCTCCCTTCCCCAGAACTCGAAGATCACCACCGGCAGGACCTGGGACAAGCCGGCGACCGCCCATGGCGAGCTCGCCGAGTTCAAGGTCTACCGCTGGGACCCGGATACGGGCGCCAATCCGCGCGTCGACACCTATTACGTCGATCGCGGCGATTGCGGCCCGATGGTCCTGGACGCGCTCATCTGGATCAAGAACAAGGTCGATCCGACGCTCACCTTCCGCCGCTCGTGCCGCGAAGGCATCTGCGGCTCCTGCGCGATGAACATCGACGGCGGCAACACGCTCGCCTGCACGAAGGGCATCGACGAGTGCGGCTCCGGCGCGGTGAAGATCTATCCCCTCCCGCACATGCCGGTCATCAAGGACCTCGTGCCGGACCTGACCCGCTTCTACGCGCAGCACGCCTCGATCCAGCCCTGGCTGAAGACCGAGACCGCGCAGCCGGAGAAGGAGTGGCGCCAGTCCCGCGAGGATCGCGAGAAGCTCGACGGGCTGTACGAGTGCATCCTGTGCGCCTGCTGCTCGACCGCCTGCCCGTCCTATTGGTGGAACGGCGACAAGTTCCTCGGCCCGGCCGTGCTGCTCCAGGCCTATCGCTGGCTGATCGACAGCCGCGACGAGTCTACGGGCGAGCGCCTCGACGAGCTCGAGGACCCGTTCCGCCTGTATCGCTGCCACACGATCATGAACTGCGCGAACACCTGCCCCAAGGGCCTGAACCCGGCCAAGGCGATCGCCGAGATCAAGAAGATGATGGTGGAGCGCCGCGTCTGACGCGGGCGCGCGCCGCCCTCACTCGGCGGCGACGGCCACGACCACCTCGTTCCGGCGCAGGAACGGAATGGTGAAGGGCGGATCATAGGTGAAGGTGAAGGGCGTGCCCGTGGCACGCCAGCCCGACTTCGCCAGCCCGTCCAGCAGCTCCTTCGTGCGCGCGTCCCGCACCCGGTCCGTCAGGCGGCCGGAAAAGGTCAGCACGGCCAGCGTCTCGGAGGGCACGTCGACGATCTCGACCCTGGGGTCGAGCGGCGTCGGCGCGGTCTCCCGGGTGAGCGCCGATGGCAGGAAGAAGCGCATCGTCATCCCGCCCTGCCCGGCCGGGCTGCTCTGGACCGGCGCGGTCATGGCGATGTCGCGGGACTTTTCCTGCGAGACGGGCGCGGTCATGGCGATGCCCGCCTTCTCCCGGTTCTTGCCGAAGATGTAGCCCGCAAGCAGCGAGAACGCCTGGTTGGCGGCTTCATCGGCGTTCGGCGCGGAAACCGTGGTCTGCGCCGCCAGCCGCGGCGCGTAGCGGCGGATCTCGATGTCCGACGTCAGCCGGCGCACGACCTCGTAGGGCGGCTGCTCGTAGATGCCCCGAATGCCGAAGACGGAAAGCGCGCTTTCCAGCGCCAGCACGACATAGTTCGGCATGATGGTCTCCGGCCCCTGGCTGCGCGACCTGCAGATGGGGCGCGGTGCGGCCGGGTCAAGCCGCAGGGCCATCCGGGCCGCGTTCACGGCATTTTGCCGCCGCTTCGCCTTGGCGAGACCATGATCGCTTCCTACCTGCGATCCGTCGCAAGGAAAGGATGACGCCGCACCATGTTCGATCCCAAGCTGCTACTCGACCAATTGATGGGCGCCGGCGGTGCCCGCACGACCGCTCCCGGACAGGGCGGCTTCGGCGGCATGGCCGGGCAGGTGCTCGACATGGCGCGGCAGCATCTGGGCGGCGCGCAAGGCACCGGGCAGATGCCGGCCACGACGCGCCCCGGCAGCGTGCCGTCCGCCGGCAGGAGCACTGGCGAAGGCGCCGGCGGCGATTTCATGACGCAGGCCCGCGACCTCATGGCCGGCAACCAGCTCGCCACCGGCGCGCTGCTGGGTGGCCTCGGCGGTTTGATGCTCGGCTCAAAGGTCGGCAAGGGCCTGATGAAGGACGCGGTGAAGCTCGGCGGCGTCGCCGTCATCGGCGGCCTCGCCTACAAGGCCTACCAGAATTACCAGGCGGGCAAGGCTGTAACGGCGCCCGCGCAGGCCGACGCCGCCATCGCCCCGCCGCCCTCAGGCTCCGGTTTCGAGCCGCAGAGGGCGACGGACCAGACCGCGCTGCTCCTGATCCGCGCGATGATCGCCGCCGCTTCCGCCGACGGCGTGGTGGATGCCACCGAGCGCGCCCGCATCCTGGAGGGCGTGCGCCGCGGCGGGCTGGACTCCGAGGCGGCCCAGTGGCTGGACCACGAGCTCGCCAATCCCGCCTCGGTCGACGTCCTCGCCCGTGGCGTCACCGACGAGGAAACGGCGGCGCAGGTCTATACGGCCGCCCGGATCGCCATCGACCCCGACCATGTGGCCGAGAAGCGCTTCCTCGCCGCGCTCGCCGCGATGCTCGGGCTCGCGCCCGACCTCGTCGCCCATATCGAGGCGACGGCGGAAGCCGCCCTCCGCCAGGGCTGAACGTCCCGCAAGGGGATCGGCTCGCCGGCATTGACAGCCGGCGAGCCGCAACGCTTCCTGCCTCGATCGATCATCACGGTTCCTTCATGCTCAACCGCCGCTCCTTCATTGCCTCCGCCGCCGCCGGCACAGCGCTGCTCGGCGCCTCCGGCTTCTCCTCCGCCGCCCTCGCCCAGGCCAGGCTCAGGTTCGGCCGGCAGGAGGCGTTCGGCTTCGATGCCCTGAAGGCGCGCGCCAAGCAGATGGCCGCCCGCCCCTATGCCGCCCAGCCGACCGCCCAGCGCGAGATCCTGGAGGCGATCGACTACGACGCCCACGGCAAGATCAAATACAACACGGACCTCGCTCTGTTCGCCGACGGCCCCGGCGACCATCCGGTGACGTTCTTCCACCTCGGCCGCTACTTCCAGAAGCCCGTACGCATGCATGCGGTCGAGAACGGCCAGGCCCGGGAGATCGTCTACGACCCGTCCTATTTCGACATGCCCGCCGACAGCCCGGCGCGGAAGCTCTCGGGCAATCTCGGCTTCGCCGGCTTCCGCTTTCAGGAGAGCCGCAAGGGCCATCCCGGCCCGAAGGGCGCGCCGCTGGACTGGCGGCGCAACGACTGGGTCGCCTTCCTCGGCGCATCCTATTTCCGCGCCATCGGGGAACTCTACCAGTACGGCCTCTCGGCCCGCGGCATCGCGGTGGACGTCGCGTCCCCCAGCGGCCCGGAGGAATTCCCGGACTTCACCCACGTCTACTTCATGACGCCGAAGCCTGGCGACGACAGCGTCACCGTCTGCGCGCTGCTGGACGGGCCGAGCGTCTGCGGCGCCTATCGCTTCGTCATGCAGCGCGGCGCCGGGGTGATCATCGACGTGGAGACCTCGCTGACGCTCCGCAAGGACGTCTACCGGCTCGGCATGGCGCCGCTCACCTCCATGTACTGGTACTCGGAGACGAAGAAGAACACCGCGGTCGACTGGCGCCCCGAAGTCCACGACAGCGACGGCCTGTCGCTCTGGACCGGCAATGGCGAGCGCATCTGGCGCCCGCTCAACAATCCCAGCCGCACGATCGCCTCCGCCTTCGCGGACACCGATCCCAGGGGCTTCGGCCTGCTCCAGCGCGACCGCGTCACGGGCAATTACCTCGATGGCGTGTTCTACGAGAAGCGGCCCTCCCTCTGGGTCGAGCCCGTGGGCTCCTGGGGCAAGGGCTCGGTGCAGCTCATCGAAATCCCCACCGACGACGAGATCCACGACAACATCGTGGCCATGTGGGTCCCCGCGGAGCCGGCGGTCGCCGGCAAGTCCTACGAGCTGCGCTACAAGACCTACTGGTCCGACGGCGAGCCGTACCCGCCGCCGTTCGGCCGCTGCGTCGCGACGCGCATGGGCAATGGCGGCGCGCCGGGCACGGTGCGCCCGCGCGGCGTGCGCAAGTTCGTCGTCGAATTCCTCGGCGGGCCGCTGGAGAACATTCCCTTCGGCGTGAAGCCGGAACCGGTCGTCTGGGCATCCCGGGGCGAACTTTCCTACGCCTTTGCCGAGGCGGTGCCCAACGACGTCAGCGGCCATTGGCGCGCCCAGTTCGACCTGACGGTGACGGGAAGCGAGCCGGTCGAGCTGCGCTGCTTCCTGCGCGCGGGCGGCCAGGTCCTCACCGAGACCTGGCTCTACCAGTACGAGCCTTTCTGAGGACGACCGCCCTGGAGGTCTGGCCAAGAGACCCCGTGGGGCCTATAAGAGATGCAACGTTGTAACGTTCGATGACGGCGATGCACGGCTCGCACGGCCACCACGATCACGCCCACGGCGCGCATGCCCATAAGGTGCATGCTGGCCCGGCGCATGCTGGCCCGGCGCATGGTCACCACACGCCGGCGGGAGCGCCGGTGCTGGGCGCGCCCAGCCTGTCGCTGCTGCGCATGGGCGCCGGCCAGCGCCTGGCGGGCGCGGGCGCGATCGCGCTCGTCCTGTGGGCCCTCGTCGCCCTCGTGATGGCCTGAAGGCAGCGACCATGGCCGAACCCGCACTCCGCTTCGACGACGTCACCCTCGCCTATGACCGGCACCCGGCCGTGCATCACCTGTCGGGACGGATCGAGCCGGGCGCCCTCATGGCCGTCGTCGGCCCGAACGGGGCCGGCAAGTCCACGCTGCTGAAGGGCATCGTCGGCGTCATGAACCCGGCCTCCGGCAGCATCGCGCGCGGCCCCTCGGCGCGGCGCGTCGCCTACCTGCCGCAACTGGCGGAGATTGACCGGTCCTTTCCCATGAGCGTCTACGACCTCGTCGCGATGGGCCTGTGGGGACGGATCGGCCTGTTCGGCCGCATCGGGCGCAAGGAGGCGGACCGGATCGCCGAGGCGCTGGCGGCGGTCGGCCTGTCCGGCTTCGAGCGCCGCCCCATCGGCACGCTGTCCGGCGGCCAGATGCAGCGCGCCCTGTTCGCGCGGCTGCTGCTGCAGGATGCCGAGCTCATCCTGCTCGACGAGCCTTTCGCCGCCATCGATGCCCGCACATCCGCCGACCTGCTCGACCTCGTGCGCCGCTGGCATGGAGAGAAGCGGACGATCGTCGCGGTGCTGCACGACATGGACCTCGTGCGCCGCGCCTTCCCGGAAACGCTGCTCATCGCCCGCGAACCCGTCGCCTGGGGCGAGACGGCCGCCGCCCTCGCGCCCGAGAACATGCTGAAGGCCCGGCGGATGATCGAGGCCTTCGATCCCAACGCCCATGCCTGCCACCGCGACGCAGCCTGAGCGATGATCCACGACACGCTCATCGCGCCGTTCGTCGAGTTCGCGTTCATGCGCCGCGCGCTGGTCGGCGCGCTCGCCCTCGCCCTCGGCGGCGCGCCGGTCGGCGTGTTCCTGATGCTCCGGCGCATGAGCCTGACCGGCGACGCGATGGCCCACGCCATCCTGCCCGGCGCGGCCATCGGCTTCCTCGTCTACGGGCTTTCGCTGCCCGCGATGACGCTGGGCGGCCTGGCGGCGGGCTTTGCCGTGGCGCTTCTCGCCGGACTCGTGGCGCGGGTCACCGTCCTGCGCGAGGATGCCTCGCTCGCCGCGTTCTATCTCGTTTCGCTGGCGCTGGGCGTCGTCATCGTCTCGCTGAAGGGCTCCAACGTCGACCTGCTGCACGTCCTGTTCGGGACGGTTCTCGCCCTGGACGACGCGACCCTGTACCTGCTCGCCTCGGTGGCGACGGTGACGCTCGCCGCGCTGGCGCTGATCTACCGGCCGCTGGCGCTGGAATGCGCCGATCCCAACTTCCTGCGCTCGGTCAGCCCGCGCGCCGGGGGCATCGTGCACCTGATCTTCCTGGCGCTCGTCGTGCTGAACCTCGTCGCCGGCTTCCACGCGCTCGGCACGCTCCTGGCCGTCGGGCTGATGATGCTGCCCGCGGCGACGGCGCGCTTCTGGAGCGCCGACGTGACGATCATGACCATCGTCGCCGTCGCGGTGGGCGCGGTGTCCGGCTATGCCGGCCTCGTCCTGTCCTACCATGCGGGCCTGCCCGCGGGGCCGACCATCATCCTGGTCGCCGGAGGGTTCTACCTGATCTCGCTCGTTGCGGGTTCGGCGGGCGGCCTCGCCCGCAGCCTCTGGCCCGGCCGCCACCTCGAAGCCTGAACCTCATTCGCCCCATGCGTTGCCAAGGAGCCATGCCATGATCAACAGACGTAATGTTATAGCATTCGCCCTGGTGACGATGCTGCCTGGCTTCGCCCTGGCGCAGGGCGCAGTCCCCGCGGCGCCGGTCAAGGTCGTGGCGACCTTCTCCATCCTCGGCGATCTGGTGCGGGAGGTCGGCGGGGAGCGCGTCGCGGTCACGACGCTTGTCGGCCCGGACGGCGACGCCCACGTCTATTCCCCCTCGCCAGCGGACGCCAAGGCCCTCGCCGAGGCGAAGCTCGTCGTCGTCAACGGCCTGCGCTTCGAGGGCTGGATCGACCGCCTGGTCAAGGCGTCCGGCACCAAAGCGGCCGTGGCCGTCGCCGCCAGGGGCGTGAAGCCCATCGCCGCCGAGGACGATCACGCCCATGGCCACGGCCATTCCCACGGCGCGGCCGATCCCCATGCCTGGCAGGACATCGCCAATGCGAAGGCCTACGTCGCCAACATCGCTGCGGCCCTGAGCGCCGCCGATCCCGCGGGCGCCGGCATCTATGAAGCCAATGCCCGCGCCTATGCGGCCCGGCTGGAGGCGCTGGAGGCGGAGGTGAAGTCCGCCATCGCCGCGATCCCGGCCGCGCGCCGCAAGGTCATCACCTCCCACGACGCCTTCGGCTATTTCGCCAGGGCCTACGGCATCGCCTTCGTCGCGCCCCAGGGCGTCTCCACCGAGGCCGAGGCTTCGGCGAGGGACGTCGCCGCCATCATCCGGCAGATCCGGCGGGACAAGGTCCCGGCCGTGTTCCTCGAGAACGTCACCGATCCCCGTCTCGTGGAGCGGATTGCCAGGGAAACCGGGGCCCGCATGGGCGGCCGGCTGTTTTCCGACGCGTTGTCGCCGCCCGATGGCCCTGCGGGGACTTACATCGCGATGATGCGTCACAATATAAGGACCCTGACAGCGGCGCTGGCGGACTGACCGCGCGCCGATACAGGTTCCCGGAGACCGTTCGCCCCATGTCCGACAAGATCCCCGTCACCGTGCTCACCGGCTATCTCGGCGCCGGCAAGACCACGCTGCTGAACCGCATCCTCACCGAGCCGCACGGCAAGAAGTTCGCCGTGATCGTCAACGAGTTCGGCGAGATCGGGATCGACAACGAGCTCGTCGTCGGCGCCGACGAGGAGGTGTTCGAGATGAACAACGGGTGCATCTGCTGCACCGTGCGCGGCGACCTCATCCGCATCATCGACGGCCTGATGAAGCGCAAGGGCAAGTTCGACGCGATCATCGTGGAGACGACCGGCCTTGCCGACCCGGCCCCTGTCGCGCAGACCTTCTTCGTCGACGACGACGTGTCCGGCCAGACCAAGCTCGACGCGGTCGTCACCGTGGCGGACGCCAAATGGCTGACGGAGCGGCTGAAGGATGCGCCGGAGGCCAAGAACCAGATCGCCTTCGCCGACGTCATCATCCTGAACAAGACGGACCTAGTCAGCCCGGCCGAACTCGCCGAGGTCGAGGGCCGCATCCGCGCCATCAACCCGTATGCGAGGCTTCACCGGGCCCAGCGCGCCAACGTGAAGATCGACGAGGTTCTCGGCCGCAACGCCTTCGACCTGGACCGCATCCTGGAGATCGAGCCCGCCTTCCTGGAGCAGGATGGGCACGGCCACCATCACCACCACGGCCACGATCATCATCACGATCATGCCTGCGGCCCCGATTGCGGCCACGACCATCACCATGATCACGATCATCACCACGACCATGGCCATGACGGGCACAGCCATGGCGGGCTCAAGCACTACCACGACGAGGACATGCAGTCGGTCGCGGTGAAGCTGGAGGGCGAGGTCGACCCGGACAAGTTCCTCCCCTGGGTCCACGAGCTCGTGCAGCGGGAGGGCCCCTCCATCCTGCGCTCCAAGGGGATCCTCGCCTTCAAGGACGAGCCCAAGCGCTTCGTCTTCCAGGGCGTGCACATGATCCTCGACGGCGACCTGCAGCGGGACTGGAAGCCCGACGAGGCACGCACCTCGAAGATCGTCTTTATCGGGCGCGATCTCGACGAGGAGGCGATCCGCCAGGGCTTCCTCGCCTGCGCGGCCTGATCCCATGGCGATGACGCTGGCCGAAAGGGTCGAACCCGTCGCGGCGGGCGGCCACGTTGTGGGGCTCGCCTGGCTGGGCGACGCGCTGGCCGTCGCGTGCGGCGACGGCACCGTGGCGCTGGGCGAGACGATCGTCCAGGCGCACCCCGACGGGGCGGTCCTGGTGGCGGCGGCGGATGCGCGCGGCATGGTCACCGGCGGCGACGACGGCCGCGTGGTGCTGACCGCGCCAGATGGCGGCACGACCGAGCTGGGTGATGAGCAGGGGCGGTGGATCGATGCGGTCGCGCTCGGCCCGTCCGGATCGGTCGCCTGGAGCGCCGGCCGCCGGGTCGTCGCCCGGGACGGCAAGGGGCGCATCGCCGCCATCGAGGCCGCCTCGACGGCCCGCGGCCTCGCCTTCATGCCCAAGGGCTACCGCCTCGCCATCGCGCAGTACAACGGTGCGGCCCTCTGGTTCCCGGGAACTCAGGCGCCGCCCGAAACGCTCGAATGGAAGGGCTCCCATCTCGACGTCACCGTGTCTCCGGACGGGCGGTTCGTGGTGACCTCCATGCAGGAGAATTCCCTGCACGGATGGCGGCTGCAGCCGGACCGGGGCCACATGCGCATGTCGGGCTACGCCGCCAAGCCGCGCTCGCTCGCCTGGTCCCATGACGGCAAGTGGCTCGCCACGTCCGGCGCCGACGCGGTCATCGTCTGGCCCTTCGACAGCAAGGAAGGTCCGATGGGCAAGAAGCCGCGGGAGGTGGGCATCAGGCCCGCCAAGGTCACGCGCTGCGCCTTCCATCCCGGCTCGCTGGTCCTGGCCGCCGGCTACGAGGATGGATGCGTCCTGCTCGTGCGGATGACGGACGGGTCCGAACTCCTCATGCGCCCCGCCGGCCGCTCCGGCGCAGTGACGGCTTTGGCCTGGGACCGGACGGGGGCCCGCATCGCCTTCGGCACCGCAGGCGGGGAAGCCGGCCGCCTCACGCTGCCGGTGTGACGCCGTGCTGCGCGGCATGTTCGGCAAGCGAACGAAGCCGGACGAAGCGCAACTCGGCGCGCTGAAAGTTCGGATACGCCGTATCGCAGGCCTGTCCGACGATGTCGCGCTGGCGGTCAACGAGATCGTCTGCGCCGACCCCGCATGCCCCGGCACCGAAACCGTGATCCTCGTCATGGCGCCGGGTTGCCGGACCCGGGCGGTCAAGGTCCCGGGAGCCATGGCGGCCATCGAGGACGCGACGATCGCGGCGGCGTTCCGGGCGGACGGCCAGGCTTGAGGGAACAGAAGTCCCCCGCGTCCCGTTTCGTTTGGACAGGAGGGCCTCAAGTTTGATCTCGCGGACGGTCGCCATGGCGGTGGGGCTCATCGGAGCCGCCTCGCTCTCGCAGATGCCGGAATTCACCCAGCAATATCGCCAGCGCCTCGGCGGTGCGGTGGACGAATTGCGGGCCGTGGTCCAGCGCTTCGACCGGGACGCGGGCGCGGAAGGCCTTTCCCGCGACCAGGCTCTCCAGCGGATGCGCGGGGCGGGCGACCCCTTCCTGCAGCGGCGCGGCATGAGCGAGGCGGAAGCCAAGATCCGCCTGGACAATCTGGAGACGCAGGCCAGGGCCATGGCCGAGGCCGGGCCGTTCGAGCGGACCGTGGCGTTCCTGCGCTTCCGCGATGCAGACCTCAGCCGCCGCACGATGGACGATTTCGAGCCGGCGATGCCGGTCACGACCGAGGGCGTCGCGGCCGCGGGCGCTGGCTTCCTCGGCGGCTATTTCCTGATCCGGATGCTCACCGCCCCCTTCGGCCGCCGCCGCCGCTCGCTGCGCCGCGCGTGAGGTCAGGCGGGCTCTGCCGCCCGGTCCTGGCCTGCCAGATGGGCGTAGAAGCCGAGCCCGTCATGGGCCGGCAGGGGATTGAGCCGGATCACCAGCCCCTTGCGCCGCGCGTCGAGAAGTTGCCGCCCCACCGGCTGGAACAGCGTCTCGCCGCCACCCTCGGGCGGCGGATCGAGCAGCACGGCCACGGATTTCGGCGCTCCGAACCGGCTGGATTCGATCAGCGCGTCGAGGGACGCCAGCGCCTGAGCCACGGAGGCGCCGCGCAGATCGAGGATGGAATCGGCATCGGCCTGGCCCAGGCCGCCCCGCAGCTTCGCCGCATAGAAATCGTCGAAATGAGGCATGGCATCGCTCCGGCGACTGGCACTAGGCGATTTCGGTACCTGCTGTCATCCCCCGCGGCCCGAGGGACCTCGTCGTCATCCCCGGCGAGCGAAGCGAGGGAAGGGGATCCAGAAAACGCGGGGCATCGAGCGCGATGGCTGGCATTGCCCTGGATCCCCTTCCCCTTCCGCCCGCGGCTCCGGCCGGGGATGACAGGTCAGCGCGACGGCGTCCCGCTCACCGCACCAGGATGTTGCGGAACTGCCAGGGATCGGACGTGTCGATATCCTCGGGGAAGAAGCCCGGCCGGTCCTTCAGCGGCGTCCAGTCCGTGTAATAGCCGTTGACCGGACCGAGATACGGAAGCTGCACCTCGAGGCACCGGCGGAAGTCCATCTCGTCGGCTTCCACGATGCCGGCCTTGGGGTTCTCGAGCGCCCAGACCATGCCGGCGAGCACCGCCGAGGTGACCTGCAGGCCGGTCGCGTTCTGATACGGCGCGATGGCCCGCGTCTCGTCGATGGAGAGCTGCGAGCCGTACCAGTAGGCATTGAGGCCGTGGCCGTAGAGCAGCACGCCGAGCTCGTCGATGCCGTCGACGATCTCCGCTTCGCCCAAGATGTGGTGCTCGTCCTGGACCTTGCCCGCCTGGCCAAACAGCTCGTGCAGCGAGAGCACGGCGTCGTTGGCCGGATGGTAGGCGTAATGGCAGGTCGGCCGGTAGACCGCCTCGCCGCCGGCGCCGTGAACGGTGAAGTAATCCGCGATCGAGATCGACTCGTTATGCGTCACCAGGAAGCCGTACTGGGGTCCCGGCGTCGGGCACCAGGAGCGCACGCGCGTGTTGGCGCCCGGCTGCAGCAGGTAGATCGCCGCGCCGCAGCCCGAATCGTGGGTGCGCCCGTTCTCCGGCATCCAGGCCTCGTGCGTGCCCCAGCCGAGCTCGGCCGGCTGCATGCCCTCCGACAGGAAGCCCTCCACGGACCAGGTGTTGACGAACACGCCCATGGGCTTGGGCCGCTTGGCGCGCTGCGTGTCGCGCTCGGCGATGTGGACGCCCTTGACGCCGACCTTCTGCATGAGCGCGGCCCAGCCCTCGCGGGTCGTGGGCTCCTCGAAGGGCAGCTTCAGGTCGGTCGCGACGTTCACGAGCGCCTGCTTCACGAACCAGGACACCATGCCCGGATTGGCGCCGCAGCAGGACACGGCGGTCGTCGTGCCGGCCGGGCGCGCGCGCTTGGCGGCCAGCGTCTTCTCGCGCAGCGCGTAGTTGGAGCGCGCCTCGGGGCCCAGATCGGCGTTGAAGTAGAAGCCGACCCACGGCTCGTTGACCGTGTCGATGTAGAGAGCGCCGATGTCGGAGCAATATTCCATGATGTCGAGGGACGAGGTGTCCACCGACAGGTTCACGCAGAAGCCCTGCCCGCCGCCCTCGGTGAGCAGCGGCCCCAGGAGGTTCCTGTAGTTCTCCCGCGTGATCGCCTGATGCACGAAGCGGATGCCCCGCTCGTCCAGCATGGCGCGATCGCTGTCGTCCGGATCGATGACCGTGAAGCGGCTCTTGTCATAGGCGAAATGCCGCTCGATGAGCGGCAGCGTGCCTTTGCCGATCGAGCCGAAGCCGATCATCACGATGGGGCCGGTGATCGTGCCGTGGACGGGCCAGTCGGTCATCGGAAACTCCGTTCTGCGAAGGGTTGGGGGCGTGCCGCCCCGCTCGGAACATGCTCGCGGCCGATCAATCAAGACCGGCCGCGCGCGTCAATGGCGGTGAGGTGTTTTCAGGCGGCGAGCGGCAGCGGGTAGGCTTCCGCCCCCCGCACCTCGACCGGGCCGCACGCGCCCGTGAGCGCGCCCGCCTCGATCTCCAGCGCCAGGAACCGGTCGCGGTCGACCGGGCCAGGCAGGTTAAGCCCGCGCGTCGCTCCGGCGGAGAAGCCGAAGCGTGCGTAATAGGGCGCGTCGCCCACCAGCAGGATCGCCTTGTGGCCCGCGCGCGCGGCCGCCCAGATCGCCTCGCGCATGAGCCGGGCGCCGATGCCGCGCCCGCGCATCTCCTCGTCCACGGCCAGCGGACCGAGCAGGAGCGCGGGGCGGCCGCCCGCCTCCACGGGCCAGAGCCTGACAGTGCCCGCAAGACGGCCCTCGGCCTCGGCAACGAGGGCCAGGCCCTGCGCCGGCAGGCGCCCCTCTCGCAGGCGCTCGGAGGTCTTGGCGAAGCGGGCCGCGCCGAACGCGGCATTCAGCAGGCGTTCCCGCGCGGCGATGTCGGCGGGGGTCTCGGGACGGATCGACAGGGTCATGGCTTCCTCCGTTGGAAGAACGGGGTGACACGAGCCCGCGTGCCCGCGGGAAGCGGGCCGTTCGGGAGGCGAGGGAGGGAGGGAATGGCCGCCGGGCGTGCGCCGCCCGGCGGGTCGTGACGGCGTCCTGCGCCGGCTCAGATCACGTAGGACCGGAGCGGGGGGAAGCCGTTAAACGCGACCGCCGAATAGGTGGTCGTGTAGGCGCCGGTGCCCTCGATGAGGACCTTGTCGCCGATCGAGAGGCTGACCGGCAGCAGGTACGGCACCTTTTCATACAGCACGTCGGCGGAGTCGCAGGTCGGACCGGCGAGCACGCAGGGCTCCATGCTGTCCCCGTCCCGCTCGGTGCGGATCGGGTAGCGGATGGCCTCGTCCATCGTCTCGGCGAGACCGCCGAACTTGCCGATGTCGAGATAGACCCAGCGGACCGCGTCGTCCTCGCTCTTCTTCGAGACGAGAACCACCTCGGCCTCGATGATCCCGGCATTGCCGACCATGCCCCGGCCCGGCTCGATGATCGTCTCCGGAAGCCGGTTGCCGAAATGCTTCGACAGCGACCGGAAGATCGCATCGCCGTAGGATTCCACGCCCGGCACCTGCTTGAGGTACTTGGTCGGGAAGCCGCCGCCGAGATTGACCATCGACAGGCTGATGCCGCGCTCGCGGCACTCCGCGAAGATCGTCGCCGAGGAGGCGAGCGCCTGGTCCCAGGCGCCGACATTGCCCTGCTGCGAGCCCACGTGGAACGACACGCCATAGGCGGTGAGGCCGAGCCGGTGCGCATGCTCCAGCACGTCCGTCGCCATTTCCGGCACGCAGCCGAACTTGCGCGAGAGCGGCCATTCGGCGCCCGCGCCGTCGCACAGGATGCGGCAGAACACGCGCACGCCGTCGGCATCCGCGGCGTCGCGGGCCCGGGCGATCTTCTCCACCTCGGCCTGGCAGTCGACCGCGATCAGGCGAACGCCGAGCTCGAGGGCGCGCACGATGTCGCGCTCCTTCTTGATCGTGTTGCCGAAGGAGATGCGGTCGGCCGTGGCGCCGGCCGCCAGCGCCATCTCGATCTCCGCCACGGAGGCGCAGTCGAAGGAGGAGCCGAGGCGGGCGAGCAGCCGCAGGATTTCCGGCGCGGGGTTCGCCTTGACGGCGTAGAACACCCGCGTGTCCGGCAGGGCACGCGCGAAGGCATGGTAGTTCGTCTCGACCACGTCGAGGTCGACGACGACGCACGGGCCATCGTCGCGTCGGGTACGAAGGAACTCACGGATGCGCTGCGTCATTGGCGCGTCTCCCCAACAAGCTTCGGGGGCGACAGGCGGACGTGCCTGAAGCCCGGGCATGATGCGGTTGCGCTGCCTCGCCCGGCCCGCGCGATGGAGACGCGAAGCCGAACGGCGGAAACGAACCGACCGTGCTGCCTACGCTTTGGAAGGGAGACCCCTCCGCACGCCTGGCAATGATGGACAAGCCTCTTCGGTGTTGACCTTTGGAGGGCCAACGAGACCAAAAAAGCCCGTTCCGTCGTTGCTTTAAGCTGCGTCCCCCGTGGAGAGCGGGGTTCGCCGGTTTCGCCTCCGGCTGCCAGTTGTATGTCGGGGTTCGGCTTATCGCCGGGATCGCCGCCTTGGGGCTCCCGCCCGTCCGGCATCGATCCTTAAACCCCTGGCGGCTGTCCGGCCTCTTGTCCGGATGCCCACCAACCGGCACGCGGCCACAGGCACGTGCGAAATTGGGCAGGGGTTAGATACGCCTGATGCCCCCCCATCACAAGGGGTATTTGACCCTCGGGCACATTTTTTTAAAATCCGGAACTCCGCTTGGCTTTTCAACGCCTTAACGACGCCCCGGAAACGCCGTTTTCGCCCGCGAGCCTCGTATCCGACGAAAGGCGCCCGCAAGGGGTCGGCGGCAGAATCGCCGCCATAGACCTCGCACCGCCTTTCGCATATTCGTCATCGAGCTGCGCCGCTCCGGCGCGCTCCCTAATGAAGAGCATCATGCGATCGTCCAACCGGCCGCTCCTGTCCCGCCGCCGCTTCTTCGAACTCGCCGCCGCCCTCGCCGTTTCGCCGGCCCTCGCGCAGGGACAGCCCGGCCAGGGCCAGCCGGGCCAGGCTCCGCCTCCCGGTCAGGTGCCCCCGCCGCCGCGCTTCACCTTCGACACGGTCGTGCGCCGGGCCCGCGAGCTCGCGCAGTCGCCGTTCGACGGCGCCATCCCGCCGCTTCCCGAGCCGCTGGGGCGCCTGGACTTCGACGCCTATCGCGACATCCGCTTCCGGCCCGACCGCGCGCTGCTGACCGGCGGCCCGTTCCGGATGCAGATGTTCCATCCCGGCTTCCTGTTCCAGCGCACCGTGACGGTGAACGTCGTGCGGGACGGGATCGCGACGCCGGTGCCCTATTCCAACCAGCTCTTCGACTACGGGCGGAATCGCTTCGAGCGGCCGCTGCCGGTCAATCTGGGTTTCGCGGGCTTCCGCCTGCACTATCCGCTCAACGACCCGCGGGTGATGGACGAGCTGATCTCGTTCCTGGGCGCCAGCTATTTCCGCTTCCTCGGCCGCGGCCAGCGCTACGGCCTCTCGGCGCGGGGCCTGGCCATCGATGCCGGCGGCGCGCAGGAGGAATTCCCCTTCTTCCGCGAGTTCTGGATCGAGCCGCCCGCGCCGGCGGCGGAACGCTGCGTCGTGCACGCGCTCCTGGACGGCGCCTCGGTGACGGGCGCCTTCGAGTTCGCCATCTACCCGCAGGCCGAGAGCGTGGTGGAGGTCGCGGCCACCCTGTTCCCGCGCCGCCAGCTGTCGCGCGTCGGCATCGCCCCGCTGACCTCGATGTTCTTCTCCGGCGAGAACGACCGGCGCGTGGGCGACGACTTCCGCTCCGAGATGCACGATTCGGACGGGCTGCTGATCCATTCCGGGTCCGGCGAATGGATCTGGCGTCCGCTGCGCAATCCCGCCGTGACCTCCGTCTCCGCCTTCGTCGAGCGGAACGTGCGCGGCTTCGGCCTGATGCAGCGCGACCGCGTGTTCGAGCACTACCAGGATCTCGACCTCGCCTACGAGCTGCGCCCGTCATACTGGATCGAGCCCGACGGCGAGTGGGGCGAGGGCCATGTCGAGCTCGTCGAGATCCCCACCACCGACGAGACGAACGACAACATCGTCGCCGCCTGGGTGCCGCGCCAGCCCTACGAGCCCGGCCAGCAGGTCTCGCTGCGGTACCGGATGACGTCGGTGATGGACGCGTCCGAGCTCCATTCGGGCGCGCGCGCGGTCAACACCTACCAGACCGCGCCCAAGGCCTTGGGCTCGCCGGAGCCGGTCCAGCCCGGCTCGCGCCGCTTCATCATCGACTTCGCCGGCGGCGATCTCGCCTTCTACCTGCGCCAGGCCGACCAGGTTCAGATCGTGCCCTCGATCAGCCAGGGTCGGATCATCAGGACCTTCGTGGTGCCCAACCCGAACATCGAGGGCTTCCGCGCCGCCATCGATGTCCAGGTGGAACCGGGCCGCTCGGCGGACCTGCGCGCCTTCCTGCGGGCCGGCAACCGCGCCCTGACCGAGACCTGGACCTATCCCTTCGCGCCGGCCCCTTGAGGCCGGCAGCGGCGCTTTGGCGCTTGCCCTCGCCCCGGCGGCAGGGCAAGACCCCTCCCAGGATGGGAGCGAGACGGGGGCGTTCGCGATGCTGAAGACCACGATCAGCCGGCGGGACTTCGCAATCGGCCTCGCCGCCGCGCTCGCGGCGCCGTCCCTGGCCCGCGCCCAGGGCGCCTCGGGCCGCGACAAGGTCACGTTCGGCACGAACTGGCTGGCCCAGGGCGAGCATGGCGGCTTCTACCAGGCGCTGGCCGACGGCACCTATGCCCGCTACGGACTGGACGTCACCATCGTCCCCGGCGGGCCGGGCATCAACAACCGCCTCCAGATGTCGGCGGGCAAGCTCGACTTCTACATGGGCGGCAACCTCATCCAGCCCTTCTCGGTCGTCGAGCGCGGCATCCCGACGAAGATCGTCGCGGCGCTCTTCCAGAAGGACCCGCAGATCTTCATGACCCATCCGGGCCAGGGCCTGGACACCTGGGATGAGTTCAAGACCGCGCGGACGATCTTCGTCTCCAAGGACGCGCTCGCCTCCTTCTACCGCTGGATGATGGCCGAGCACGGCTTCACGGAAGCCCAGACGAAGCCCTACGGCTTTTCCCCGGTACCCTTCCTGGCGGACAAGGCGTCCGCCCAGCAGGGCTACCTGACGTCCGAGCCGTTCTCCATCGAGAAGGCGGGCGGGTTCAGGCCCAACGTCTTCCTTCTCGCCGATCACGGCTTCGACACCTATTCCACCACGATCGAGACGCAGGTCGCGACCATCGAGGGCCGGGCGGACCTGGTGCAGCGCTTCGTCGATGCCTCGATCGTCGGCTGGTACAATTACCTCTACGGCGACAATGCCGCCGCCAACGCGCTCATCATGCGCGACAACCCCGACATCACGCCCGAGCGGCTGGCCTTCTCGCTGGCCAAGATGAAGGAATACGGCATCGTCGATTCCGGCGACGCCGCCACGGCCGGCATCGGCGCCATGACCGAGGCGCGCGTGAAAAGCTTCTTCGAGCGGATGGTGCGCGCCGAGGTGACGCCCTCCTCCGTTGACTGGCGCCGCAGCTTCACCCTGCAATTCGTCAACAAGGGCGTCGGCATGGACCTGCGCCCGAAGCCCTGACCGCCGCCATGGCGAGCGGCGCGGCCCCGACGCTGGTGCGGCTGGAGCGGGTCGGCAAGGTCTTCCCCAACGGTCCCGCCATCGAGGACCTGTCCCTGTCCGTGGGCGAGGGCGAGGTGGTGAGCCTCGTCGGGCCGTCTGGATGCGGAAAGTCCACGACGCTGCGCCTCATAGCCGGGCTGGACGCGCCCGATACCGGCGCCATCGTGTGGTCCGGCGGCGCCGCCCCGGCCATGGGCTTCGTGTTCCAGGATCCGACCCTGATGCCCTGGGCGACGGTGGAGGCGAACGTCGCCCTGCCGCTCCGCCTGCGGGGCCGCGACCGGGCCGCGATGCAGGGCGAGGTCCGGTCCGCGCTCGCGGCGCTTGGCCTGGCCGATGCCGGCGGCCTTTATCCGCGCGAACTGTCCGGCGGCATGCGCATGCGCGCCTCCATCGCCCGGGCGCTGATCGAGCGTCCGCGGCTTCTGCTCATGGACGAGCCCTTCGCCGCGCTCGATGAGATGACGCGCTTCCGCCTGAACGATGACCTGCTGCGCCTGCGCCGGGACACGGGCGCCACCATCCTGTTCGTGACCCATTCCATCTACGAGGCCGCCTACCTCTCCGACCGGATCGTCGTCATGTCGCCGCGCCCCGGGCGCGCTGTGGCGGAGATCGCCGTGGACGCGCCGCCCGACCGGGAGGGCTATCGCCATGCGCCGGCCTTCATGGAGATGTGCCGGGCCGTGTCGGCGGCCCTGCGCACAGCGGGCGCGGAGGCGGCGGCGTGACCCCGCCGCGCGCGCTTGCGCCCCTCACAGCCCTCGCGCTGGCGCTCGCCGCGTGGGAGACCCTGGTGCGCGTGAACGGCGTGCCGGCCTACATCCTGCCGGCGCCGAGCCTCGTCCTCACGACGCTGTGGTCCGACCGGGCCGTCCTCGCGCCCTCGCTTCTCGTCACCCTGCGCACCGCCATGGCCGCGCTGTTCCTGGCGACGACGGGGGGCCTCGCGCTGGCGATCCTGTTCGCCCGCGCCCGATGGCTGGAGCGCGCGCTCTACCCGTTCGCCGTCATCATGCAGGTGACGCCCGTCGTCGCGATCGCACCTCTGTTGCTGATCTACGCCGAGCCGCAGACCGCCGTTCTCGCCTGCGCCTTCCTCGTCGCGTTCTTTCCGATCCTCGCCAACGCGTCGCTCGGCCTGTCCTCGACCGACCGGGGTCTGGTCGACCTCTTCCGCCTGTCGCGGGCGACCCGGATGCAGGAGCTCGTCCACCTGCGCCTTCCGGCCGCGCTGCCGCAGATCCTCGCCGGCATCCGCATCGGCGGCGGCCTCTCGCTCGTCGGCGCGGTGGTGGCCGAGATCGCGGCCGGCACGGCGGGCGCGGGCGCGGGCCTCGCATTCCGCATCGTCGAGGCGGGCTACCGGCTGAACATCCCGCGCATGTTCGCCGCGCTCGTCCTGATCGCCCTCGCCGGGCTCGTCATCTTCGCCGTTCTCAACTGGCTGTCGGCGCGCCTTCTGTCTCCCTGGCACGAGAGCGCCGCGCCGCGCCGCCTGGGCTGACGCGCACGCAGATGCGCCATGCAAATCGCAGCCTGTGCGGAAAGACCGAGGCGGTCTAGGGTGCCCGCCTTCCCTGGGAAGACCATGCCGCGATGACCGAGAGCGTTACCCTTGAGCCGGCCGCCGCCGCCCTGCGGCGTCACCGACTGGTCGGCATCGGGCTGATGTGCGGCGCCCTTGTCTGCTTCGCCGGTCTCGACGCCACCGCCAAGTACCTCACCGGCTACATGAGCCCGCTGCAGGCCGTCTGGGCGCGCTACACGGCGAGCGTCGTGCTGGTCACGATCCTCATCAATCCCTGGAGCCATCCGAACGTCCTGCGGACCAGCCGTCCGTGGATCCAGGCGGTCCGCTCCCTGCTCCTGTTCGGCTCGACGATCTTCAACTTCATGGCGCTGCAATATCTGCAGCTCGCCGAGACCATGGCCTTGGCCTTCACCGTGCCGCTGCTGGTCGTGCTCATCGCGGGCCGCCTTCTGGGCGAGCGGGTGGGCCTGCACCGGATCGTCGTCGTGCTGATCGGCTTCGTGGGAGTCGTCGTCATCACCCGCCCGGGCGTGGACGGGGTTCATCCGGCCGTGCTGCTGGGTCTCGGCAGCGCCCTTTGCTACGCGCTGTACAACATCGCGACACGGTTCCTGGCCGGCCATGACGGCCCGGAGACGACCATGGTCTATTCCGGCCTTGCCGGCGTCATCGTGCTCACCCCCGCCCTGCCGCTCTTCTGGACGACGCCGCCTTCGCTGGCCGTCGCCGGGCTGATGGTGCTCATGGGCGCCTGCGGCGCGATCGGCCACTGGCTGCTGATCCTCGCCCATCGCCGCGCGCCGGCGGCCGTGCTGTCGCCCTTCATCTACACGCAGATCGTCTGGATGATCGCGCTGGGCTGGCTGATCTTCGGCGATCTTCCCCACCCCTCGACGCTGGTCGGCGTTGCCATCGTCGCCGCCTCCGGGCTCTATCTGCTGCAATACGAGCGGCGCCGGCCCATGGTGGGCTGAGACCGCCCGCCCCGGAGACGACCCGACGATGGCGCAGGCCGAGATCCTGATGATGGGCCCCATGCTCCCCCTGGTGATGGAGGAGCTGGGCCGGCGCTTCGTCGTCCACCGCCTCTGGGAGCTGGCCGACGAGGGGGCGTTCCTGGCCGCCAACGCCGGCCGCATCCGCGGCATCGCCGCCGCCGTCAGCCGCGCACCCGTGCGCGCATCCCTGATCGATGCGCTCCCCGCGCTGGAGATCGTCGCCAATTTCGGCGTCGGCTACGAGAATGTCGACGTGGATGCCGCCGCGCGGCGCGGCGTCGTGGTCACCAACACGCCCGACGTGCTCACCGAGGAGGTGGCGGACCTCACGATCGGCCTCGTCATCGCGACCGTGCGCCGGATCCCGGAGGCGGACCGCTATCTGCGCGAGGGCCGCTGGCTCGCCGCGCCGTTTGCGCTCACGGGGACGCTGCGGGGGAGGACGGTCGGCATCCTCGGGCTCGGCCGCATCGGGCGCGCCGTCGCCACACGGCTGGAGGCCTTCGGCGTCGCAATCGCCTATTGCGGCCGCAACCGCCAGCCGGACATGGCCTATGCCTATCACCCGGATGCGGTCTCGCTGGCCAAGGCCAGCGACATCCTCATCGTCGTCACGCCGGGCGGAACCGAGACGCGGGGCCTCGTGGACCGCTCCGTGCTGGAGGCGCTCGGCCGGGACGGCGTTCTCATCAATGTCGGGCGCGGCACCGTGGTGGACGAGCCGGCTCTGATCGCGGCGCTGAACGACGGCACGATCGCGGCCGCCGGCCTCGACGTCTTCGCCGACGAGCCCCGCGTGCCGGAAGCGCTCATCGCCTGCCCGAACACGGTCCTCCTGCCCCACGTCGCCTCCGCGTCCCAATACACGCGCAACGCCATGGGCCAGCTCGTCGTCGACAACCTCGTCGCCTGGTTCGAGGGGCGCGGGCCCGTCACGCCCGTGACCGAGACGCCCGTCCCCGCCCGCTGATCGCTCAGCCCCAGCCGCCGATCTCCGCCAGCCGCCGCCTCTGGCGGCCTTCCGCGTCGAAATTGGCCGGGTCGAGCCAGGCGTCGAACGCGGCCCGGCGTGAGGGCCACTCGCCGTCGGTGATCGCGTACCAGGCGGTGTCGCGGTTGCGGCCCTTGATCACCATGTGCTGCCGGAACAGACCTTCGGCACGGAATCCGTAGCGCAATGCGGCCGCCTTGGAGGGTTCATTGCGGTCGTCGCATTTCCATTCCAGCCGGCGATAGCCGAGATCGAAGCCGATATCGGCCGCCAGCATGATCGCCTCCGTGGCGATCGTCGTGCGCTGCAGGGCCGGCGGGAACGCGATGTATCCGACCTCGAACACGCCATGCTCGGGCCGAACCTCCATAAGCAGCAGGTGCCCCATCGCGCGGCCGCTCGCCCGCTCGACCACCGCATAGGCGAAGGCCGACGGCCTGCGTGCGCAAAGCCCGTCGAGTATGGTGCGGTAGGCCGTCTCGTCCGGCGGCGGCGGGGCGGACAGGAAGGTCCACATCTCCGGGTGGGGCAGGACGAGAGGCGCAAGGTCGGGGCCGTGCCGGGCGGGATCGAGCCGCTCGAGACGCGCATGCCGGCCCTCGCGGGACGCCACGTCCGGCAGGTCTCTGGGGCTCCAGTCGGTCAGGTCGGCGGCGGTCACATTCGGTCTCCGGCGGGTCGCTCCGCAGCATACGGTCCGCGAGGTCGTGACGTTAGGGCACGTCAAGCGGTAAAGTGGCGATGGCGCGGCGCTTTTGCGGCAAGTGTGGCTTTTCCCGCATAGCCAGCCAAGCGCGGCGGGCCGTAGATGCATGCGGCTTTCCTCGCGCCGGGTGATTCGGCGCGCATGCGATTTGGAGACGACGATGCGGGCAAGGTCCCTGTTTGCCGCTGCAGCGATGGCGCTGGCCGTTGCCGGCTGCCAGTACAAGCCCGTGGCTGACCCGCAGATCAGCCCGCGCGACAAGCAGTGGATCGAGATGGCCGGGACCGCGCAGGTCGACCGGCAGTTCGAGCGCTACCTCATCGACGACCCCACGGGCGAGAAGCCGGGCACGGTCGTCGTCGATACGTTCAACCGCTACCTCTACTACGTCATGGAGGACCGCAAGGCGATCCGCTACGGCGTTGCGGTGGGCGACGAGGCCTTCGGCTGGACCGGCACGTCCACAATCCAGCGCAAGGCCGAATGGCCGAACTGGAACCCGCCGGCCGAGATGAAACAGCGCTGGCCGCATGTGCGCTTCACCTCCGGCGGCCCCAACAGCCCGCTCGGCGCCCGCGCGCTCTATCTCCACGACGAGAAGGGCCGCGACACGCTGTATCGCATCCACGGCACTAACGAGCCGGAGAAGATCGGCCAGGCCGTGTCGTCCGGCTGCATCCGCATGCGCAACATCGACGTGGTCGACCTGTACAACCGCGTGAAGCTCGGCGCGAAGGTCATCGTCAAGTAGGACGGTCCCGCTGGCGCAGGCCGAAACGACAAGGGGCGCCCGAAGGCGCCCCTTTTTCGTTGGAAGCCGGATGCGGCCTCAGGAGAACATGTTGTCCTTGCGCAGCAGCGGGGGCAGGTCCCGCTGCGCCGGCTGGCGGGTCTCGCCCGTCTTGCCGTAACGCGCCGCGGCCGCGACGGCGGCGATCCCAATCGCGGCGAAGCCCGCCTGCTGGGCGGCCTGCGCGACGGGCTCGAGCCGCACCTGCGGCTGGTTCTCACGAGGATCGAAAGCTTGTCCCATTGTCCCTTGCTCGGATGATGAAGCGGCCGATTTCTCCGGCCGCCACGTCTATGTCCCTGCGGCCGAAGGCGCGCGCGTGGCCTGATTGCGGCCCCTTCGTGACGCCTATGCCCGCAACGGGCGATGGGATCAGGGTGTGGCTTTATCGTTAACGTTCCGTTGCGGAACGGCAGCGGGGGCGAACTGGCAGAGCCGGTAACCCGAGCGCCGCGCCGCCAGGTCGAGATGGGTGTGGTCGCCGTGATAGCGGTCCGCGCCATGGCCGAGCACGGTCGTGAACCGGGCGCAGGTCAGCGCACGGTATCCCTCGTCCTCCGGCACGACCGGATCGCCGCCGGGCAGTCCCGCCGCGTCGGCCATGCGCAGGCCGCGCACGTCAGCCGCGTTCCCGGTGGCATGCTCGCTGAGCTTGGCCCCGACGATGCGGTTGCGGCCGCGGCACTCGTAGCCCGAGCCCATGGCGATGGCGGCGACGCCCTTCGTCGTGGCGTGGGCGGCCAGGTCGCGCACCCAGCCGGCCAGGGCCCCCGCCATCGCGCAATTGACCACGGGCGGCGCGTCGAACGTGACCCACCGCCCGTCGCCGACCTTCACCCTGCGCAGGGAGACGGGCGCGGCCATGCCGCACCCGTTCTCGCCCGGCACGGCCGCCGCGGCCGCAGCATCGATCCCCTCGTCGGCGTCCAGGGCGGCGCAGGCGGCATCGACCGGCGGCGGGGCAGCGATCGCGGGCGCCGCTGCGGCTGGCGGGGTCCCGGGTGTGTCCGTCGGAGGCGCGGGAGAGAGTTCGGCCGGGCGTCGCGGCGGTTCGGGCATGACGTCCTGCGCCGCAGCGGCCCCGAAGCCCGTCAGGGCGGGCGCCAGGAGGAGGAGCGTTGCCGGAATAAGACGCTTCATCCCCTCCACATGGCGCTGGGGAAGGCGCCGGCAAGTCCGGCGTCGGCAACCGGCTAGCGCGCCAGGGGAGGTGCCGCGAACCCGCCGGTCAGGCTCTCCAGCCAGCCCGCGACGGCGATCGCCATCCGGTCGGCCCCTTCGGGCGCGACGATCTGTACGCCCGCCGGAAGGCCCTGCGCCGTCCGCAGGACCGGGGCCACGGCGGCGGGCAGGTGCGCGACGGTCGCCAGCGAGGACCAGACGAGGAAATCGAAATAGGGGCGCGGCACGCCGTCGACGTCGAGCGTCCGGGCATGGAAATCGGGCGCAGCGTCGTGCGGGATCGCAACGACCGGCGCCGGCGGCATGAGCACCACGTCCCAATCCTCGAAGAAGGCGGACCAGGCGCGCTTCAGCCCCGCCCGCGTCTCCTGCAAGGCCCGCCACGTCGCCACGTCGAGCCGCGCGCCCCTCGCCTGCAGCGCCCGGTGCGACCGGTCCTCCGACGCAAAGCCCCGGGCCGCCTCGGCGAGCCGGTCGCGGATCTTCTGCGGCAGGCCAGCGGCGACGATGGCATGGTTGATGAGCGCGTAGGTCTCGAACGCCTCCTGAAAGGAAAAGGCCGGCCGCGCGCCCTCGTCGACGATGGCCCCTTCGCCGGCCATCAGGTCGGCGGCCTTCTCCACGGCCGCCCTGACGCCCGCCTGCACCGGCGCGAACGGATCGTGGGACCACAGCGCCACGCGCAGGCCCTTCAGCCCGGCGCGGCGCGGCGGGTCGAGGCGCGGCCGCGCGCCGTCCAGACGGGGCGGCCCGGCGATCACGTCGAGGACGAGGGACAGGTCCCGTGCGCTGCGGGCGATGGGACCGGCGACCGTCAGGTCGGATTCGGCGGTGATGCCCGGCGCCGGCGGCACGTGGCCGCGCGTGGAGACCAGCCCCCAGGTCGGCTTGAGGCCGAAGACGCCGCAGGCATGGGAGGGCCAGCGGATGGAGCCGCCGAGGTCGGAGCCGACCTCGAAGGCGCTCAGGCCCGCGGCGACGGCCGCAGCCGCCCCGCCCGAGGATCCGCCGGGCGAGCGGGACAGGTCCCACGGATTGGACGTCGCGCCATAGACGGCGTTGGCGGCCTGGAAGTCGCCGGAAAAGGGCGGGACGTTGGTCTTGCCCAGGATGACCGCGCCGGCGGCGCGCAGCCTGGCGACGACCGTCGCATCCGCTTCCGGAACACGCTCGCGAAAGGTCGGAGCGCCTGCGGTCGAGACGATGCCCGCCACATCGAAGGCGTCCTTCACGGTGATCGGCAGGCCCTCCAGGGGGCGGCCTTCGCCCGCGGCCAGCCTGCGCTCACTCTCGGCCGCCGCCTGGGCCGCGCCGGCCCGGTCCAGGGCGACGACGGCGTTCAGCGCGGGATTGATCCTGTCGATCCGTGCGAGCGTGGCGTCCAGGAGCTCCGTCGCGGACAGGGCGCCGGCGCCGAGGGCGGCGCGCAGCGCGGTGGCGTCGCCCGGGAAATCGCTCACGAGCCGCCCTCCAGCGCGCGGGCCTCGGCACGCCAGGCGAGCACGATCCGCTCCAGCTCCGCCACGTCCGCGCCGGGCAGGCGGCCCAGCGTGCGCGCCACGTAGTCCGCCTGGACCTTGAGGCCCGCCTGCGCCAGCGCCTGTCCCTTCGGGGTGAGGTGGAGGGCATGGGAGCGGCGGTCGCCGGGGATCGCGCGGCGCTCCACCAGTCCTGCTTCCACCAGCCGGTCCACCAGGCCCGACACGTTGCCCTTGGTGACGTAGAGCCGCTCGGCGAGTTCCTGCTGGGTCGCGCCCTCGCGCTCGGTCAGCGTCGAGATCAGGTCGAACTGAGGAATGGACAGGCCGATCGCCCGCAGGCGGGCGCTCATGGCGGTGGTCAGCCTCTGCTGCAGCCGCACGAAGCGGAGCCACACCCGCGTCGGGTCCGGCTCCGCGCCCTCCGGCCGCCCGCCTGTCTCAGCCGCCATTCCGCTCGCCCCTGCACCCATCCCGCCGCGGTCGCGCCCGCGACGGTTCACATGGAAACTATCGGCTGGCGAAAGGCTTGGCGAGCCCCGTCATTCCGCCGGGGTGCCCGCGGCCTCGCGCGCTTCGCGTTCCCCGCGCCGGGCGGCACGGCGGGCGATGCGCGCCTCCTTCCGCCCGCGGCGCCATTCGCCGAGCCGCGCCAGCACCATCAGGGCCGCCGGCGTCACCACGAGGGTGAGGATCGTGGCGAAGCCCAGGCCGAAGACGATGGCGGTGGACAGGTGCACCCACCATTGCGTGGAGGGCGCGCCGATCGCGACGTCCCGCGTCACGAAGTCGATGTTGATGCCGAACGCGATGGCGAGCACGCCGAGCACCGCCGTCACCGCCGTGAGCACGACCGGGCGCGCGCGCTCCCGGCACGTCTCGAGGATGGCGTCGTACGCGTTGACGCCCTCGTGCCGCAGCCTGTCATAGGTGTCGATCAGCACGATGTTGTTGTTCACGATCACGCCCGCATTGGCGATGATCCCGATGCCGGTCATGACCACGCCGAAGGCCTGGCCCATGATCATGAGCCCGATCAGCACGCCGATGGTCGAGAGCACGACGGCGGACAGGACCAGCAGCACGCTGCTGAACTTGTTGAACTGCGCCAGCAGGATCGCGAAGATCAGGAAGATCGCCGCGCCGAACGCCTTCATCAGGAAGGCTCCGGCCTTCTCGCGTTCCTCGTCCTCGCCCTTCAGGCGGAACGTCACGCCCTCGATCCGGTTCTTGCCGATCTCCGCCAAGACCGCCTGCTGCACGGCGGCCGTCTGCACCCCCTCGGCCACGTTGGCGGTGACGGTGACGACGCGCTGCCCGCCCACGCGGTTGATCAGGCCGACCTTCTGTTCCGGCACGCGCTTGACGAAGTTCGAGATCGGCACCGCGCCCATGGCGGTGTTGATCCTCAGGTCGTCGAGCTGGTCGAGGTTCCGCCGGTCCTCGGGGAACCGCACCAGGATGTCGACCGCCTTGTCGGTGTCGTTCGGCCGGTATTCGGAGACCTTCACGCCGTTGGTGACGAGCTGCACGGCGGTGCCCACGGTCGAGGGCGAGGCGCCGAACTTGGCAGCCTCGCTCTTGTCGACCTGGAGCTTCCAGTCGATGCCCGGCAGGGGCAGGCCGTCGTCCACGTCCCGGGCATCGGGGCTGGCCCGCAGGAGCTCTGCGGCCTTGCGCGCCGCCGCGGCGAGCCTGGCCGGGTCGTTCGAGGCGATCTGCAGCGTGATCGGCTTGCCCGTCGGCGGGCCCGCCTTGGGCTTGGTCACCTCGATGATGACGCCGGGAATGTCGGCGGTGGCCTTGCGGATGTCCTCCATGATCACGGAGGCCTTGCGGCGCTCGCGCCAGTCGACGAACTCGAACTGCACGGTGCCGACCGTGTCCTCGGTCACCTCGTTGGAGCCGCGCTGGCCCTCGCCGGCGCGGGCATAGATCGTGCCGATCTCCGGCATCTTCTGCAGATGCTGCTCCACCTGGCGCACCAGCGCGTCCTTCTCCGCGATGGACAGGTTGCCGCGGGCCCGCACCTGAACGAGCGCGAAATCGGGCTCGACTTCGGGGAAGAACTCCACGCCGTTGCCGAACCGCCCGTAGGAGAAGATCACGCCGACGAGCAGCATCAGCGCGGCGAGCAGCGTCATGCCGGGATGGCGGAGCGAGAGCTTCACCGTGCGCATGTACAGCCCGGTGTCGCGCACGCGCTCGTCGCGCACCGGCGCGGCGCGGCCCAGCATCGCGCCCAGCGTCGGGGTGAAGAACAGCGCCACGACCAGCGAGGCGGACAAGGTCGCGATCAGCGTCAGCGGCATGTACTTCATGAACTCGCCGACGATGCCGGGCCAGAACATCAGCGGGGAGAAGGCCGCGACGCGCGTCGCCGTCGCCGCGATGACCGGCCCCGCCATGCGCTTGGCCGCCAGCGAATAGGCGGCCTTGGGCTCCATGCCCTCGGCCATCCGCCGTTCGGCGAATTCCGACACGATGATCGCGTCGTCCACCAGCATGCCGACCGCCAGGATCAGCGAGAACAGGACGACGATGTTCACCGTCAGGCCGGCGAGCTGGAGACCCAGGATGCCGGCCAGGAACGAGGCCGGGATCGCGATGCCGATGAACAGGGAGGCGCGCCCGCCGAGGGACACGAGCATGATGACGATGACGAGCAGCACCGCGGTGATCACGCTGTTCTGCAATTCGTGCAGCATCGAGCGGATGTCGCGGGACTTGTCCTGCGTGAACGCGACCGTGACCGTCTGAGGCCAGGTCTGGCGGAACTGCTCGACCACCTTCTTCACCTGGTCGACGGTCTCGATCAGGTTGGCGCCCGTGCGCTTCACGACCTCGATGGCGATGGCCGGCTTGCCGTTGATGCGGGTGATCGAGGTGGCGTCCTTGAAGGTCGGCCGCACCTCCGCGACGTCGCCCAGCGTCACCGAGGCGGAGCCCGTGGCCGCGATGGGGAATTTCAGCACGTCCACCGGGTTCTCGATCAGCGAGGGCACCTTGACGGCGAAACGGCCGCTCGACCCTTCCAGCGCGCCGGCGGCGACGAGGCTGTTGCCCGCATTGAACGACGCGATCAGCTGGTCGAGCGAGATGCCGTAGCTCTTCATCAGCATCGGCTCGGCGATGATCTCCACCGCCTCGTCCCGCGCGCCCCGCAGCTCTGCGGACAGCACGCCCGGCACCTGCTCGATCGCGGTCTTGGCGTCGCGCGCCACCCGCAGCAGCGTCCGCTCGGGCACGTCGCCGCCGAGGCCCACGACGAGCACGGGGAAGAGCGAGAGGTTGACCTCCTGCACCTTGGGTTCGTCCGCGTCCCGCGGCAGCTCGCGGCGCGCGTCGTCCACCTTGGCGCGGACATCCGCCAGCGCGCGGCCGGAATCGAAGCCGGCCTCGAACTCGACCAGCACGTAGCCGCCGCCCTCATAGGAGGCGGATCGCATCTCCTTGATGCTGCCGACGCTCTTCAACTGCGTCTCCAGCGGCCGCAGGATGAGCCGTTCGGCATCCTCCGGGCTGATGCCGCGCTGGGTGACGTTCACGTAGATGATCGGCACCTTGACGTCGGGCTCGGCCTCCTTGGGGATCGACTGGTAGGCCGAGAAGCCCGCGACCAGGAGGAAGAGCAGCGTCGCCAGCGTCAGGCGCGCATGGGAGATGGCATAGTCGACGGGATTGGCCATGACGGCATCCTGTTGTCTGGAAAGGGAGCGGCGTTGGACGGCCGGGTGGTCAGCCCTGGGGCGCGTCCGCCGCCACCGGCCTGACCTCCTGGCCTTCCTTCACGAAGTCCTGCCCCTGCACGATCACCCGGGCGCCGTCCTTCAGGCCGGTCAGCCAGAGATAGCCCGAACCGTCCTCGGCGATGCCGACGGGCACGAAGGCGACCTTGTCGCCGTCCACCACGGTCCGCACGCCGAGCCGCCCCTGGCCGGAGAAGGTCAGCGCCGAGCGGGGCACGCGCGCGGCGTCCTGCGGGGCCAGCGTCAGCACGGCCTCCGCGGTGACCCCGTCCGGCATCGCGCCGTCCGCATTGCGGATCTCGATGTCGACGCGGTAGGTCCGCGTCTGGGCGGAGGCCGTGCGCGAGATGAAGCGCACGACGCCATCCGCAGTCTGGCCGGTGACGAGCTTGACCCGCGCCTTGTCGCCGACCTTGACGCCGCCGAGCTGCGTCTCGGCGATTTCCACCACCGCCAGCATCGGATCGAGCGCGACGATCTCCGCGACCGTCGTGCCCGGCTGGAGGGCCTGCCCCTGCTCGACGGGCACGGTGTTGACGATGCCGGAGATCGGCGCGCGAACCTCGCCCTTCTGCAGTTCGGCACTGGCCTGCGCCAGGGCCGCCTCCGCCGATTTCAGCTCGGCCTCCAGCTGCGGCCGGTTGATCGCGGGCAGGTTGCCCTGCTCGATCAGCCGGATGCGGGCGGAGAGCTCGGCCTGCCGCTGCTCCAGCTTGGCGCGGGCCTGCGTGACCTGCGAGACGCGCGCCTCGTCGGAGAGGACCGCGATGACGTCCCCCGCCGCCACGGCCGAGCCGCGCCGCACCTTCAGGTCGTCGATGACGCCGGGCGCGCGCGCGATGGCCGCCGCTTTGCGGTCGGCTTCGGTGCGGCCGGACAGCGTGATGGTCCGCGCGTGCGTTTCCACCTTGGCGGTGAACACCGACACCTGGAACGGCGCCGCGACCTGCTGCGTGGCCGCCACCCTGTCCGATGCCGACTTGCGCTCCTCCTTGCCCAGCACGCCGGAGCCGATCCAGACGGCGGCGCCCAAGACGAGGACGATGGCGGTGATATGGCTGCCTTTCATGGCACGGGCTCCGGGGCGGAAACGGGTTGCGGCGCGCAGCGGCCCGACAGGAGCGCGCCGATGACGGCGAGCACGTTGCGGACCTCACGGCCGGAATCGAAATCGGGGACGATGGCCCGGCGCACGAACAGGCCGTTGGCCAGCGTGCACACGAGCACCGCGACGTCGCGGGCGTCGAGGGCGGGATCGATCGTGCCGCGGGCCTGGGCCTGCGCGAAGACCTGCGTCATCCGTCCGACCGCATCGCGCTCGAACACGCCGGCGACATCGGCGAAGGCGGGATCGCGGGTCGCCTCGGCCCAGATCTGGAGCACGAGGATCGCCTTTTCGCGCGGCTCGTCGCTGAAATGCTTGTGGCCGAGCGCGTCCAGCGCGGCCACGACGTCGTCGGCCGAGGCCAGAACGTCGAAATCGCGGGACATCTCGGCCCGGTCGCGCTCGGCGAGCCCGGCGACCACGGCATCCTTGGACGGGAAGTAGCGGTAGAGATTGCCCGCGCTCATGCCCGCCTCGGCGGCCACGTCCTGCATCGTGGTGCGATGGAAGCCCTGGCGCACGAAGCATCGCTCCGCCGCATCGAGGATGCGGGCGGCGCGGTTCGCGGTTCCGTCCGCCTCGAGGGCGGGAGGAGGGATGGGCATGGTCACCACCGTGAGAATGAACGTTCATTCTCGAGGTGGGGTCAATGACGCCGATCCGCAAGCGAAGCAAGCGGATTGTGGTGATGAAAAGGATCAGCACGGGTGATGCCCGTGCTGATCCGTCTATCGAACGAGGGGTGCGTCCGCAGTCGCTAGCTGGAAGCCGCCGCGTGCGCCGGCCGCTCCTTGCGCGAGCGCATGACCTGCAGCACCAGGATCGGCGCGGCGATGGCGATGCCGATCAGCGAGCTGGAAAGCCCGGGCGCCGCCGTCGGCAGCGCGGCGAGGCCGATGAGCCACCGCTCCCACCTGCGCAGCGGAGCCAGCGCGTAGCCGGCAAACGCCATGGAGAGGAAGAGGATGCCGAGCATGCACCCGATCGTGGTCGTGATGAACGCGAACCAGGTGAAGTCCTTCGTCACGATCAGCATGGCCGGCCCGTAGACGAACACGAACGGCACCAGCGCCTTGCCGAGGCCGAGGCGGAAGGCCGTGTTGCCCGTCTTGAACGGATCGGCGCCCGCCATCGATGCTCCCGCATAGGCAGCGAGCGCCACCGGCGGGGTGATGTCGGCGAGCACGCCGTAATAGAAGACGAAGAAGTGCGCCACGATCGGCTCGACGCCGAGCAGGCCCAGCGTCGGGGCCGCCACCGTCACCATGATGATGTAGTTGGCCGTGGTGGGCACGCCGCATCCCAGGAGGATGCAGACGATGGCCGTCATGATCAGGGTGAAGAACAGGATCAGGCCCTGCTGCGAGGCGAAGAACGCCGGCACGAAGGTCGACACCGTCTGCGCCATGTCGGTCGCCATGCTGGTCACGATGTACGAGATCTTGAAGCCGACACCCGTCAGCGTGACCACGCCGACGATGATGCCGACCACGGCTGCAGCCGCGCCGACGCCGATGGCGTATTTGGCACCGACGACGAAACCGTCGATCATGTCGATGACATAGGCCTTGTGGCGGTCGTCCTTGAGCCAGGCCATGATGCCCAGCGCCACCACAACGAGCAGCATCGGGATCGAGAACCAGAGCTGCGTCGTCACGCCGAAGACCACCGACGCGACGAGCGCGGCGAAGTAGGCCACCGTGATGACGGGCGAGCGGCCCAGGCCGACCACGAGGCAGGCCGTGATGCCCCAGAAGGCGGCGAGGTACGGCGTGAACCCGGAGAACAGGATCAGCAGCAGCGCGCCCAGCGGCATGATCGTCGGCCAGCCCTCGCGGATGACCTGACGGGCATTCGGCATCTCGGCGGCGGTGAGGCCGCGCAGGCCGCGCTTCTTGGCCTCGAAATGCACCTGCGTGAACACGCCGAAGAAGTGCATCGCGGCCGGCACCATGGCCGCCAGGATGACCGACGTGTACGAGATGCCCAGGAACTCCACCATGAGGAACGCCGCGGCGCCCATGATCGGCGGGGTGATCTGGCCGCCGGTCGAGGCGGTCGATTCCACGGCCGCCGCGAAGTAGCGGGGATAGCCCAGGCGGATCATCGCCGGGATGGTCAGCGAGCCGACCGTCACCGTGTTGGCGATGGACGAGCCGGAGATCATGCCGAACAGGGCGGAGCCGAAGATCGAGACCTTGGCCGGACCGCCGGAATAGCGGCCGGCCAGGCACGAGGCGAGATCGATGAAGAGCTTGCCGAGGCCGATGCGCGTCGCCAGCACGCCGAACAGGACGTAGTGGAACACGTAGGTCGCCACCACGCCGAGCGCGATGCCGTAGATGCCCTGGCTCGTCAGGTAGAGGTGGTTGACGATGTTGGACCAGCTGGCGCCCGGATGGACCAGGATGCCCGGCATGTACTGGCCGAAATAGGCGTACAGCATCACCATGATCGCGATGACCGGCAGCGGCCAGCCCACCGAACGGCGCACGGCCTCCAGCAGCGACAGGATGCAGATCGTGCCCATCGCCACGTCCATGGTCGAGGGATTGCCGACGCGGAACGCCAGGTCCTCGAAGATCCACGGAACGTAGAGGCTGGCGGCGGCGGCCGTCAGGCCGATCAGCCAGTCCAGCGGGCTGATCCCGCCGGGCTTGTACCATTTGTGCTCGGGGAGCTTGTCCTGGTCGCTCTTGAAGGCGGCGAAGACGATGAAGATCAGGCCGACGACGAACGCCATGTGGACGCCGCGATGGGTGATCTCGCGCATCAGGCCGTAGCCGGCGGTGTAATAGTGGAAGGCCGACAGCGTGAAGAGCAGGATCGCGACGAGCCAGCCGGTCCCGTAGGTCAGCGGCCGGAACCGCATTTCGGGATCGAACTTCTCTTCGAGCGACTGCGGATCCGGGATCGTGTCGAGATCTGACGGCGCCGGATGCGCCTGCGTGCTGGTGGACATCGGATCAAGCCCCCGCGGCGGCGGCGGCGCGCGACGCGCGCATGCCCCCCGCTTGCGACGTTACATGCAAAAAAGGGCGGGTGGCGATAGTCGCCTCCCGCCCCTGCTGATTCAGGCCGATCAGTTGATCGCGCCGATCTCGCGGTAGAACTTCTTGGCGCCCTCGTGGATCGGGATGCCGGCGCCGAGCAGGGCGGTCTCCTTGCGGATGAGCTTGCCCTTTGCATGGCCGGCGTCGAGCGCGGCCCGGGTCTTGTCGCTCCACAGCGCCTTGGTCACGGCGTAGACCGTGGCGTCCGACACCTTGGCCGAGGTGATCCACTGCGCGCCGACGGCGAGCGTCTGCGTGCGCGGCACGTCCTTGTAGGTCCCCTCCGGGATGACGTCGGCGGAGAAGAACGAGTAGTCCGCGATGATCTTCTGCGCAGCCGCGCCGGAGATCGGGACGATGGACACGCCGCCGCCGGTCGCCGCCAGCTCGGTGATCGCGCTGGTCGGGTAGCCGCCGACGAAGAAGAACGCGTCGAGGCCGCCGTCGCGCATCTTCTCGGCCGCCTGGCCGGGCTTCATGTACTCGGCCTTCACGTCCTTCTCGGTGATGCCCACCGAGCCCAGGATGATCTTGGCATCGACCAGCGTGCCGGAGCCCGGCTCGTCGAGCGAGACGCGCTTGCCGCGCAGGTCCTCGAGCGTCTTGATGTTGGCGTTCTTGGCCGCGACGAGGTGGATGCTCTCCGGATAGAGGTTGGCGAGCAGGCGCAGGTCGGCCAGGGCCGGCTTGCCTTCGAACAGGCCGGTGCCGGTGAAGGCCCAGTAGGCGACGTCCGCCTGGCTGAAGCCCGATTCCAGCGCGCCGCCGGCGATCGAGTTCACGTTCGCGACGGAGCCGTTGGAGGCCTGGGCCGTCAGAACGAGCTGCGGGGGCTGCGAGATCGCGTTCGCGATCAGGCCGCCGACCGGATAGTACGTGCCGGAAGTGCCGCCGGTGCCGATCCGGAAGAAGGCCGGGGCCTGGGCGAGTGCGTTGCCGCCCAGAAGCGAAGCCGCACCGAGGCCGAGGCCGAGGCGCGCCAGATCGCGGCGATTGATGGTGATTGTCATGACCGTGTCTCCCGCTGGTCAAAATTGACTGACAGCTGAGACACTAACCCCGCCCGTACAACCGTCTAGGCGCAAAAACGGCTACCGGGCCGTGCGCGGACCCGATTTTCGATGCAATTATTCGATGGGCGGATGCGGGCCATGCGCGCAGGGGCGAAGGCCCGCATCCGATCGAGGTCAGATTCGTCCCAGCAGGACCAGGATCAGGACCACCACCAGCACCACGCCGAGGATACCCGACGGGCCATAGCCCCAGCCGCGGCTGTGCGGCCATGCCGGCACCGCGCCCACCAGCAACAGGATGAGAATGATGAGAAGGATCGTACTTACGGTCATTGGCCGCTCCTCGCGTTTTGCGCATCCGGCTGTCGTCAGCCCGTCTTGCCAACGCGGCCGCGCCGGGCGGGTTCCCGTCTCGCTCCGGGAAAGCGAGGCGGCCTTCCGCAAAGGCAGGTCCACAATCCGCGCGTGCACGCTCCACAATCTGCGATGAACCGAATTAGGTGAGTAAGTCGAGTGGCTTACGCCGAACGCTAACGAAGCGTTCACGGATCGGCTTTATGAAGGAAGCATTGGCGACAACCTCGGCATTTTTCATGCTGCGTTCCGGCTCTTTGCCTGCCCCCCGATTGCCGACCATTGATCCCCGGCCCACGGCCATCCCATCCCCGCCACCCGCGACGCGAGCGTGGAGACCATGAGGACGAAGGCCCTGGCCGATTTCGAATCCGCCGGCGACGACGACGCCGATGGCGCGGTGAGCGTGAAGCTCGACCTGCCCGGCCATGTCGTCATCGGCGAAAGGCGCTATGCCGGCACGACGCTCTACCGCGCCACGGCCGAGGGCCTGTGGTTCCGCGGCGACGTGGAGGTGCCCGGCGGCGATGTCCACATCACCCTTCGCGGCATGACGCGCATCCATTGCCGCGTCGTGCGCTCGCTCGGCACCCATTTCGTCGCGGTGCCGGTGAACGGCGACGAGATGCGGCGGATGGCGGGCGAAGTCCTGATGGCGGCCCGCGCCCAGGCCGATGCGGCCCGCCGACGCCACGAACGCGTTGTGCCGCGCAACCCCGCAACGAGCGTGACGCCCAACGGCGGCGTGGCGCTGCCTGCCGAAGTGATCGACATCTCCGTTTCCGGCGCGGCCATCCGCATGGCGCAGCGCCCGCCGGTCGGCGCCGTCGTGATGATCGGCCGGCACGAGGCCAGGGTGGTGCGCCACCTGCCCGAAGGTTTTGCGGCCGAGTTCAGCCGGGCCCTGCCCCTGGTTACGCCGGAGATCGAGCTCTAGCCGCGCCTGTCTTCACGCCTCGGAAACCAGAGGGCGTCATGATGGGCGTCGAACCGCGCCGCCGACACGGCACCAAGGATCCACGATGAGCGCATACAGCAACGAAGCCGGCGTTTCCCTGAACGAACTCGTCGCGTTCCGGCTCGGCGATCAGGAATTCTGCATCGACATCCAGACCGTCAGCGAGATCCGCGGCTGGACGCCGGCAACGCCGCTGCCCCAGGCGCCCGACTTCGTGCCCGGCGTGATCAACCTGCGCGGCGCTGTCCTGCCGGTCATCGACCTGTCCCGCTTTCTCGGCTTCGGCCCGACGGAGCCCACCGCCCGCCACGTCATCATGGTGGCCCGGGTCGGCAACGAGGCCGTCGGCCTGCTGGTCGACGGGGTCAGCGAGATCCTCGCCATCAAGAACGAGGAGGTCCAGGCGACCCCCGCCGTCGTCGCCGACAGCGGCGCGCGCTTCGTGAAGGGCCTCATCACCGTCGAAGGCCGGATGATCGGCATCATCAGTCTGGCAGACATGACCGCCGCGACGCTGCACTAGGCGGCAGCCGCCAACCTTATCGCGTTCAGACCAGACCCGGATCGATTCCCGGCCGCGGCTCCAGCCATTGCGGCACCGGGAGGCCCTTGTCCCGCAGGAAGGCGGGATTGAACAGCTTGGACTGATAGCGCGTGCCGTAGTCGCACAGGATCGTCACGATCGTGTGGCCCGGCCCGAGCTCCCGGGCGAGCCGGATCGCGCCCGCAACGTTGATGCCGGACGAGCCGCCGAGGCACAGGCCCTCTTCCTGCAGAAGGCCGAACACGATGCCGACCGCCTCCGCGTCGGGGATCTGGTAGGATACATCCGGCGTGAAGCCTTCCAGGTTGGCGGTGATCCGCCCCTGGCCGATCCCCTCGGTGATCGAGGAGCCTTCGCTTTTCAGAACGCCCGTCGTGTAGAAGGAATGGAGCGCGGCGCCCATGGGATCGGCGAGGCCGATCTTCACCCCCGGACGCGCCGCCCGCAGCGCCTGCGCCGTTCCGGCCAGCGTGCCGCCGGTGCCGACAGCGCAGATGAACCCGTCCACCTGCCCGTCGGTCTGGGCGAGGATTTCCGGGCCCGTGGTCTCCACATGGGCCTGGCGGTTGGCGACATTGTCGAACTGGTTGGCCCAGATGGCGCCGTTCGGCTCGCTGGCGGCCAGGCGCTCGGCGAGCCGGCCGGAGACCTTTACGTAATTGTTCGGGTTGGCATAGGGGACGGCCGGCACCTCGACGAGTTCGGCGCCCGCCAGCCGCAGCATGTCCTTCTTTTCCTGGCTCTGCGTGTCCGGGATGACGATGACGGTGCGAAAGCCCAGCGCCGCGCCGACGAGCGCGAGCCCTATCCCGGTATTGCCGGCCGTGCCTTCCACGATGACGCCGCCGGGCTTGAGCACGCCGCGTGCCAGCGCATCCCGGATGATGAACAGGGCCGCCCTGTCCTTCACCGACTGGCCCGGATTGAGGAACTCGGCCTTGCCGAGGATCCGGCAGCCCGTCTCCTGCGAGGCACGCTTCAGCAGGATGAGGGGCGTCTGCCCGATGGCGTCGACGATGCCGTTGCGAATGGACATGGCTTGAAGAGAACCCTTGTGTGCACCCGCCACCCGCGAGGCCTTGCGTGCGACGCCGGCCAAGCAGCCGGCTTGCGCGGCTCTTCAATATACGATTGAGCGTGTGTTTTTCAATAATTCACGCAATGAAGTTGCGCATGCTCGCTCGTGCGCCGGAGCACCGGCGGCCGTCGTGCCCCGCGGTACAGAAAGCACCATGATCAGGATTTTGGCACGAAGTCTGGGCTGGGGCGCGGCGGGTCGGTGATCCTCCCGGCCGCGGCCCTCGCCATCGCCCTCGGCTTCGCCCTGGCCGACCCGCGCTGCGGCAGCCCGGCCGATTCCGGCGGTTGCGCCATGGGCCTGGCGACCGTTGCCCTGGCAGCGGTCGTGCCGGGCTTCGTCCTGTTCGCCGCGATCACGCTGATCCGTGGCCTGAAGGCTTCCGGGCGCCTGACGGCGATCGCCGCCGGCGCGAGGCGACGCCTTCGCCGGACAGCGGTGCTCCTGCGGCGCAACCGGCGCTGAGCGGTTGCACACGCGCCGCGCCCCTTGCCTCTCGCCAGCGCGTGAATTGCCAAGCTCCTTCCCATCGGTATCCTCGCAGCCGCTTCGCATCGGCGGAAGAGGGTCGTTCATGTGCCTTGCGTGCCTGTCGGCGGAGGATGACGCGCCGGCCGCGATCGACATCTGCCATTGCGGGTCGCCCCGCACGCAGGCGGCCTTTCGCAGGATCGAGGCCGACATCACCCGGCGGGAGATGCTCGGCGGCACTGCCGCCGTGCTCGGCATGTTTGCCGGCTTCGGCCTGGCGCCCAGGGACGCGCGCGGCCAGACGCCCGGACGGCCGATCCTCCTCACCAATCTAAGGCTGTTCGACGGCGAGACGCTGTCCATGCGGGCGGGATTGGAGATCCTCGTCGTCGGTGACCGCATCCAGGCGCTTCCGCCAGCCGGGCAGGGCCCGGGGGATGCGCAGCGGATCGATTGCGGCGGACGGGCGGTCATTCCCGGCCTGATCGACGCGCACTGGCACGCGACGCTCGCCGCCGTCAGCCAGGTGGCCGCCCTGACGCAGGACATCGGGCTCGTCCACCTGATAGCCGGGCGCGAGGCGGGCGCGACGCTGATGCGCGGCTTCACGACCGTGCGCGACGTCGGAGGGCCGGCTTTCGGCCTGAAGCTGGCGATCGATCGGGATATCGTGGCGGGGCCGCGCATCTTTCCCTCGGGCGCGATGATCTCGCAGACCGGCGGCCACGGGGACTTCCGCCTTCTTCACGAGCTGCCACGCTTTCCCGACACGCCCCCGTCCTATGTGGAGAGGCAGGGCGTGGCCCTGGTCGCGGACGGCACCGACGCCGTTCTCAGAGCCGCGCGCGAGCAGTTGATGAAGGGCGCAAGCCAGCTGAAGATCATGGCCGGCGGCGGTGTCGCCTCGCTTTACGACCCGCTGGACGCGACGCAATACAGCGAACGCGAAATGCGGACCGTGGTCGAGACGGCCGCAGACTGGGGCACCTATGTCTGCGCCCATGTCTACACCTCGCAAGGCATCCGCCGGGCGATCACGGCCGGCGTCCGGTCGATCGAGCACGGCCAGCTCGCCGACGAGGAGACCGTGCGGATGATGGCCGACAACGGCGTGTGGTGGAGCCTCCAGCCTTTCCTGGCGGACGAGGACTCGAACGCCTACAGCGACCCTCGCCAGGTGGCCAAGCAGCGGGAGGTGGCGGAAGGCACCATCCGCGCCTTCGAACTGGCCCGCCGGCACCGGGTCAACTTCGCCTTCGGCAGCGACATCCTGTTCAATCCCAGGGGTGGCGCCCTGCAGGGCCGCAACCTGGCCAAGTTCGCGCGGTTCATGCCCCCGCTGGAGGCGCTCCACAAGGCGACCGGCGCGGCTGGCGCCTTGCTGGCGCTCTCGGGCGAACGCGCGCCCTATCGGGGGCCGCTCGGAGTCATCCGCCCGGGCGCTATGGCCGATCTGCTGGTCGTGGATGGCGACCCCTCTCGCGACCTCGCCTTCCTGGACGATCCCGCGTCCGCGTTGCGCCTCATCATGAAGGGCGGACGCATCGTCAAGGAGATGCGTCCATGAGGCTGGCGGCATTGCGGACCATCTTTCCGCTCCTTGGCCTTGCATCGGCCGGAGCCGCGGACGCACAGGACAGGGCCGAGAGGGTCTGGCAGATCACGCCTTATGCCTGGGCCACCAGCATCGACGGCAGCCTGACGCCGTTCACCGGGGCACCGCGCCTCGCCTTCTCCTCGAGCTTCTCGGAGATCGTCGAGGATCTGGACGTTGCACTCTTCGTGTCCGGCTACGCGCGGTTCGGACGCTTCGTGGCGGTCGGCGATCTCAGCTATTCCCGCTCGTCCCGCAGCGGCGGCATTCCGGGCGGCGCCGGGCCGCTGCCTGCCGGCACGCTGGCGCGAGGCAGCCTGGAACAGGCCTCGGTGACCCTCGCTGCCGGCTACCGCGTGGTCGACCTCGATTCCGTGACAGTCGATGCCCTGGCCGGAGGGCGCCATTGGCTCGTCAGGAGTGCGGTCGAAGTGCCCCTGGCCGGATTGTCGATCTCCCCGTCGCTGTCCTTCACCGACCCCATCCTGGGTCTGCGCGCGAACATCGCGCTGGCGCCCCGGTGGTCGGTCATTCTGTACGGGGATTTCGGCGGTTTCGGCATAGGCTCGGACCGCACGTGGCAGGCCCTCGCCACGCTGAATTTCCGCCTTCGCGACGACGTCTACCTCTCCGCCGGCTACCGCACGCTCAGCATCGACTACGCGGAGGGTGGAACGCGGGTCGACGCGACCATGAGCGGTCCGATCTTCGGCGCGACCTGGCGATTCTGACGACCCGGCAGGGCGGATCCGCTGCGGACGTGAATGCCTCGACACGCCCTAGGGTGGGCGACGCGCTTTGCAGATCCCGGAACGAAAAAAGCCCCGTCGCGGGGACGGGGCTTCGATCTTGGTTGCGGGGACAGGATTTGAACCTGTGACCTTCAGGTTATGAGCCTGACGAGCTACCGGGCTGCTCCACCCCGCGCCAAACGTCACGAAGGACGTCTGAAAAGACGAAAACGGCGCTCAGCCGAAAGGCAGAAAGCGCCGCTCACGGGACATCGTGGAAAGGAGGCATGTTTTTGGCAGGCCCGGCAACGACCTACTCTCCCGGGTCTTGAGACACAGTACCATCGGCGCTGAGGAGTTTAACGGCCGAGTTCGGGATGGGATCGGGTTCTGGCTCCTCGCTCAAGCCACCGGGCCGGCGAAAAACATGGGCAAGCAAAAGGGTCTTTGTTTTCTGATCCGTGACGGACACGGATCATGAGAACGATCAAGCCGATCGAGCGATTAGTACCAGTAAGCTCCATGCCTCGCGGCACTTCCACACCTGGCCTATCAACGTGGTGGTCTACCACGGCTCTCGGCGAAGCCTTGTTTTGAGGTTAGTTTCCCGCTTAGATGCTTTCAGCGGTTATCTATTCCACACTTAGCTACCCTGCTGCGCGGCTGGCGCCACGACAGGTCCACCAGAGGTGTGTCCATCCCGGTCCTCTCGTACTAGGGACAGATCCTCTCAAGCTTCGTACACCCACGGCAGATAGGGACCAAACTGTCTCACGACGTTCTGAACCCAGCTCACGTACCACTTTAATCGGCGAACAGCCGAACCCTTGGGACCTGCTC
>JAIXYZ010000013.1 GCA_027489955.1 Hyphomicrobiales bacterium
ATCGTCCTTGGCGGCGCGCAGTTCCTCGCCCAGGAGGCGCACCAGCTCGCCCCGGCGCGGGGCGGGAACGGCGCGCCAGGCCAGAAAGGCCGCATGGGCCCGCCCGATCGCGGCGCGGGCGTCGTCGGGGCTCGAGACGGCCAGCGTGGCGATGGGCAGGCCGTCGATGGGCGAGCGGGCAATGAGCCCGGACACCGCATAGGCGCCGTCCGGCACGCCGAGCCGCCGGAGGATCGCGAGGGCTTCGCCGGCGGGCGTCGATGCGGGTGATGCGGCTGCGGACATTGAGACCATCCTCCGCCCGTGCGGGGCGCGATCGCGGACTTGAGGTGACGGTCTCCCGTGTAGCCAAGGGCATCGCGGCTGCGCAATCGCGCATTGGCCGGGAACCGCATGGGCATTGGCGCGGGCCGGGTGCACAACGTGCCGGATGGCGCAACGGATCGGGCAGGGAGACGGGCCGGAATGACCGAGACGGCGGACGTGGTGGTGATCGGCGGGGCCGCGATGGGATCTTCCGTCGCCTGGCATCTGGCCGGCCTTATGGATGCCGGGGCCCGCATCGTCGTGATCGAGCGCGACCCGACTTACGCCCTCTCCGCATCGGCCCTGTCGGCCGCGTCGATCCGCCAGCAATTCTCCACCAGCGTGAACATCCGCATCTCGCTCCACGGCATCCGGTTCATGCGCGAGATCGGGGACCGGCTCGCGGTGGGCGGCGAACGCCCGCAGATCGACCTGAAGGAAGGCGGATATCTCTATCTCGCAAGCCCGGCGGGCGCGGCGCTCCTGGCCGAACTCAACGCGCTCCAGCGCGCGGAGGGCGCCGACACGGTGCTGATGGATGCGCCCGCGCTGGCCGCGCGGTTTCCCTTTCTGGCGCTGGACGGGATCGCCGCCGGCAATTGGGGCCGCAGCGGGGAAGGGTGGTTCGACGGCTGGGCGCTGCTCCAGGCGTTCCGCAAGGCCGCGCGCGCCGCCGGGGTGGAATACCGGCAGGACGAGGTCTGCGCCATCGAGCGCGAGGGCGCGCGGGTCGTGGCGGTGAGGACGGCGTCCGGCGCGCGGATCGCCTGCGGGAGCGTGGTGAACTGCGCCGGCTCGCGCGGGCGCGCGATCGCGGTGATGGCCGGGGTCGACATCCCCGTCGTCCCCAAACGCCGCTTCGTCTTCTCCTTCTCCTGCCGCCAGAGGCTGGAGAACCTGCCGCTCCTCATCGACCTGTCGGGCGCCTATGTGCGGCCCGAGGGCGAGGGCTTCATCTGCGGCATCTCCCCGCCGGCGGACGCGGACCCGGACTGGGACGACACGGGCGCGGACGCCAATCCCGTCGACTGGACGCTGTTCGAGGAGACGATCTGGCCTGCCCTTGCCGCGCGCATTCCGGCCTTCGAGGAGATCAGGCCCGGCCGCGCCTGGGCGGGGCCGTATGACATGAACCTCCTGGATCACAACGCCATCGTCGGACCCGCCGGAGAGGTCGAGAACTTCCACCTCTGCAACGGCTTTTCCGGCCACGGCCTGCAGCAATGCCCCGCCATCGGGCGGGGCCTCGCCGAGCTCGTCGCGCTCGGCCGCTATGACAGCCTGGACCTGTCCGATCTCGGTTTCGACCGGATCGTGGCAGGGCGCCCGCTGCTGGAGCGCAACGTCATCTGACCTTCGCTGTCATTCCGGGCGAGCGCAGCAAGGTGCTGCCCACCGCCGGGGATGAGGGGGTTAAGACCCGCCGCTATTTCGGCGCCGGATTGCTCCCGGTCGCGGCGGCGCCGAACGAGGCCTGAAGATCCTTGACCGCCACGTCCTGCGCCGTCCTGGCTTCGGCCACCACCGCGGCCATGCCGAAGAACTCGTGGGTCACGCCCGCATAGTCCTGATGGTTCACGGGCACGCCCGCATCCTTCAGCCTGGCTGCGAGCATCGCGCCGTCGTCGCGCAGCGGGTCGATCTCCGCGGTGATGATGGTGGCGGGCGGAAGTCCCTTGAGGTCGGCCTTGTTCACCACGTCGATGCGCGGGTCCATCGTGTCGCTGGGCCCGGTCGTCACGTGGCCGACGAACCATTCCATCATCGCCTTGTTGAGCGGCTTGGCGCTGTCATTGTCCTTGTAGGACTTGGTCTCCATGTCGGTCTGCGCCACCGGATAGACCAGCAGCTGGTGGACCGGCGGCCGCAGCTTGCCGTCGCGCGCGGCGATGGCGACGTTAATCGCGAGATTGCCGCCGGCGCTCTCGCCCGCCAGCGCGATGCGGCTGCTGTCGCCGCCGAGTTGCTGCGCGTTCTGCAGGAGCCAGCGATAGGCCGCGACGGCGTCGTCATGCGCGGCGGGGAACTTGTGCTCCGGCGCCTGGCGGTAATGGAACGACACGACGATGGCGTTTGCCTTCCGGGCGAGCGCCCGCGGCGCGGCGTCGTAGGTGTCGATGTCGGCGATGACCCAGCCGCCGCCGTGGAAATACGCGATGACCGGGAGCGGCCCTGCGCCCGCATTCTCGGGCTTGTAGACGCGCGCCGGAAGCGTGCCGGCCGCGCCCTGGAAGGTAATGTCCCTGGTGGAAACCCCCGGCTCCGGCGCCGCGCTCTTGCCTTCCTTGGTGAGCAGCAGCTTCACCGCATCGGCGGGCGTCGGCTGGAGCCGCGCCTCGACCGGAGTCAGCGTCTCGATCGCCAGCGGCCGCAGCTCGGCCATGGCATCGAGCACGTGCTTCATGTCGATGTCGGCATTGGCCAGCGGGTTGCCGGTAACGGTCGCGAGCGCCTGGTCGACGCGATCGCGCACGGTCGGCTCGCGCGGCGGGGGTGCCTGCGTCTGCGCGGTCACGGCGCTGGCAATGGCGATAGCGAAGCCGGCCGTCGTGATGAGGAGCGTGCGCTTGAGCATGGCGGAGGCCTTCCGTTACGGGCCGGCGCCGCGGCCGGCGATGTCCTTGAGGGGGCAAGGGACAACGCGGGCGCCCGGGGAAGGTTTCCCCTTCTACCGGTAGGCTGAGACCGGGCCGGTGGCGAGCGTCCCGTAGACCGCATGCGCCGTCAGCCGCTGCACCGAGGCGCTGCTGCGCTCCGGGCTCATGCGGATCGTCACCGACACCAGGCCGCAATTGCCGCTGCTGCGGCGGATGGGCCCGCATCCCTCGGCAGCCTGGCGATACAGGGTATCGCGCACCGTCGGGGCGCTGGCCGTCGTGATCAGTTCGCTGCGTTCCAGGGTCACGGGCACGGTGACAAGCCGGTAGCTGGCGGCCGCGTCGCCGTTCAGGGCAAAGGGCTCCCGCGGCTTGAAGAGCAGCCGCAGGGAAACTGCGAAGCGGCCGCTCGCCCCTGCCAGGGACGAGGCCTCGGCCCTGTCCACCGTGCATTCGGAGGCGAAGCTGCGCACCAGCCGCTCGCATTCCTCGCGCGCCAGGCGCAGGGCTGCCGCACCCGCCCCCACCCGCTGTTCGGCGCTTCCGGCCGGAAGGTCCTTTGTCTCCGGCATGTCCCCTGCACCCAGGGTTTGATGCAGGAACACCGAGCGGCCCGTCTCGAACTGTCCCGGGCTGGCGAGCGCCGCGAAGGTGCGCTTGTCGCCGTCCTCCCTCAGGCCCGTGACCTTCACGCCCTGGAGCGGCCCGCCCCGCGCGATCGAGGACGGGGAGGGACCCATGATGCGGTTGGCCATGGCCATGACGTAATAGCCGACCGCAAGCTGCGGGATCATCGCCGCGATGGCGAGCGCGCCCACGATGAAGAGGACGACCTTGCCCATGTCCGTCCCTCCCTACGGCTTGCGCAGGGCGGCAAGCTCGGGCGCCAGCCGGGTCTGAAGGGTCTTGGCGACGAGATCCTGGTAGGCGACCGAATAGCCATGGGCGTCGGCATACATGATGTGGTCGGCCTGCGGGGTCACGATGGTCGCGCCGGCGACAGGCTTGTAGACGGCCCTCTCGGCCAGCGTCTTCGGTGGGGGTCCGGCCAGCACGCGCTCAGCCAGCTCGGCGCCCTGCACCACCGTCTCGCTCGGCGCGCCGAACGCTTCGCGGAAGAACCGGTCGAATTTCAGGTGCGAGGTCATGCGGGATTGCACGGCCTCTTTCGAGTGGTGGTCATCGTATTTGTGGATGCCCCAGTAAGGCGCCGGGGCCCGGGCGGGCGAGGCTCCGCACGAGGCGGTCTTGGCGCCCGTCATGAACTGCACCGGCGCCTCGCCGTGGTTCACGATGGCGGCGCGCCCGCTCGAGATCAGCGTGATGTGCGCGATGTCGGCTCCGGGAGCGCGGGCGATGTTCCACAGCGTGTTCTGATGCCCCGCCAGAACCAGGTAGATCGGCTTCGGGCCGGCCGTCACCGCCACGTCGACGATGGCGAAGGCATTCGACTTGCTGACGGGCAGGCGCGGCTCGCGCTTCTCCTCGCGCCATTGCTTGAGGTGATCCATGGCGCGCTGGAGGACCTGCGCGGCATCGAAGGCGTAGAAGTTGGACCTTTCCATCGACGAGCCGGAATAGACGTAGCGCAGTTCCTGCTCGGCCTTGGGCGGAATCGGCCTGCATCCGGCCTGATCCACGACTTCGATCCTTGCTGGGCTGCCCTCTCCGCCCTTGGGCTGCGCGCGCACGAAGACCTGCTGCGTCCAGGCGGCCTTGTTGTCGGCGATCGGGACGACGTCCAGGCGGTAGGACAGTCCGAACCGGTCGTTTTTCACGCGGGACATCGGATCCCCGGTGGGGATCGTCTCCTCCCCCTCGCCGCATGCGAGAAGCGGAAGAGTGAGCAGGCAGGCGAAAGTGCGCTTCATGAAAGGTTTTCCCCCGAAAACACCGTCACCATAAAAGACGTAGGATGAAATGTTCGTTAAGCGAACAAAGACGATGCGACTTTCGTATGCACGTATTCACCGTGGGCGTCGGGGGTTAAGGCCGCCTTACCGGCGGAAGGTCTGCACGTCCGAGACGGTGCCGTCGGCGAAGGTGATCTGCGCGGTGACTTCGCGCACCTCCGGCCTGATCTGCAGGTAGGGCCGCGTATCGGCCGGGATCGCATAGGGCGTGCGGGGATCGCACGGCGGCAGGTCGAGGGTGCGGGATGGCGGCTCGCCGTCGAAGCCGATCTCCACCTTGGCGATGGCGCAGCGATTGCCGACGAGATGGGTGTAGTAGAGGAGCCTCGCCATGTCGTCGCGGAAGGCGAGCCAGGCATTGGGGAACCGCTGCAGCACGTCCTTCTGCCCGGCCACGAGGGCGGCCTGGGGATCGAAGACGATGGGGAACGGCCCGGCGCTCCGGCCGGCCGCGTCGTCATACGCGACATAGATGGTCGCGCGGCCCTGGTCGGGCGGCAGTTCGAACGTGGTGAGCGGCGCGGGCCGGCCCGTCCGCTGGTCGATGGCGGTGGCGTTGCCCGTGCTGCGGAACGATCCCTGCTCGCCGATCCGGTAGGAGATCGCGGTGGAGGGCTCCGGCAGGGCGAGCGAAGCCAGCCAGCCCGTGTTGGAGCGGGTGAACGTCGCCGTCGGCCGGGTCGCCGACTGGCGGAAGAAGGTCTCGATCTGGTCCTTGCGCTTGCGCGCCCGGTCGAGCCACGCCGACAGGACGGACTGGTCGAGGAAATGCCGCGCGAGCCGCCCCTCCGCCTCCGCCTCCAGGAACCGGTCGAGGGCGTCGAACTCCAGCCGGCGGTCGGTGAGCGTCTGCGTGCCCAGCCGGTCCTCGGAATATTCCTCCGACAGAAGGAAATAGGCCGGGCCGAATTCCGGATGCTGGTTGGTGAAGGCCTCGACCCGTGCCCGCCGGTCCGCGCCCTCGAATTGCAGGGCGTGGACGAGCGCGCCGACGCGGGTCGGCTTGTCCTCGATCAGCCGGCCATAGGCCTCCCGGGCGCCGGCCCGCCCCTCCTGCACGCGCAGCAGCGCGGCGTAGCGCAGGTGCGGATCCAGATGCTCGGTGCCGAGCGCAGCAAATCCCTCGTATGCCTTGCGCGCCCCGGACTGGTCGCCCCGCGCCTCGAGCGTGCGGGCATTGTGGTAGAACTCGGCGGGCGTGCGCGGGCGGGCGACGGTCCCGCCCTGCCGCGAAAGCTGCGCGAAGGCCTCCGCCGCGTCGGCGGACAGCCCGGCTCCGGCCTGCGGCGATCCGCTGTCGCGTCCCGGCTTGACGATGATCCACGCCAGGGCGCCCGCCACGATCAGCGCAATGGCAAGGCTCGCGGCGAGCGCCAGCGGCAGGCGCCGCCGAGGTGCGGCATCGGCGTCCATCGGCTCCCCGCGCCGGTCGCCCCGCGGCTCGATGGTGAGCGGCGTTTCCGCCAGCCCGCCGCGTGCCCAGTCGACGACGAAGGCGTGCACCGGGTGCGGGATGTTCTTCACCGACTTCTCGCCGATGTCCCGGAAGGGCACCGAGATCTTGTTGGCCACCGCCTCGTGGACCGAGCGCGAGATGCAGATGCCGCCCGGCTCGGCAAGGCCTTCGAGGCGCGCGGCGATGTTGACCCCGTCGCCCAGGAGGTCGGTGCCGCGCTCCACCACGTCGCCGATCGTGATGCCGATGCGGAACAGCAGCCGCTTGTTCGGCGGATGCGGCAGGTTGCGGGTGCGCAGCGATTCCTGGATGTCGATGGCGCAGCGCACCGCCTCGACGGCGCTTTCGAACTCGCACATCACCGCGTCGCCGGCGGTGTTGAAGATGCGCCCGTGCGACCGCGCGACGAACGCGTCGAACACCTCCCGCGCATCGGCCAGGCGCGCGAGCGTGTCCTCCTCGTCCTCGGACACGAGGCGGGAATAGCCGGCCACGTCGGCGGCGAGGATGGCGGCGATCTTGCGCTTCACGGCAGCCCTTGCGCGCTTGGTCTGTCCTGAACCCTTGCTAGGCGCAAAGGGCCGGCGCTTCGTGTGATGTGGCGCACATCGCGCGCCAGCGCAACGGCAGCGCCGTTCAGCGGGCGGGAGCCGGCGTCTTGACCGCCCGCATCACGAAGTCGGTGAGCTGTTCGATGGTCGGTCCCGGCGTTCCCCCGCACTGGACCAGAAGCAGCGGATGGAAATAGCGCATCATGCAAAGCTGCACGCAGTGCGAGACCATGTGCGGATCGCCCGGCGCGAACTCGCCGGACTCGATCCCCTCGCGGACCACGCCCTCGAAGATGGCGCACTTGCGATGGATATGGCCCTCCACCACCTGCCAGCTCTCGTTGAGCGCGGTCTCCACCATCTCGTGCATGCGCTGGTCGCTGGTGTAGAGGCCCTCGTTCATGCGGTGCATGACGAGGATCATCTCCCGCAGGCGGGCCTCGGCCGTCCCGCCGCGCGCGGCGATGCCGGCGATGGTCTCCTCCACATGGCGCATCAGGCGCTCGGCGACGGCCTCGTTGATCGCCTTCTTGGAATCGAAGAAGCGATAGACGTTGGCCGGGCTCATCTTCAGCGTACGCGCGATGTCGGCGACGGTCGTCTTCTGGTAGCCGATCTCGCGAAACAGCCTCTCGGCGGTCTCCATGATCCGCGAGCGCGTGTCGGTCTCGGTATGGGCGAATGCAAGTGACATCGTTCAAGAGCTAGAAACGCTGGAGCCGCGCGTCAATCGCGACCCTGGGGAAGGGGAAGAGCGAAAATCCGTCATCGCGCACCTCATTCGGCGGCCATGGCGAGCCTGGTCGCCGGTTCGGGAGATGCCGCCTCGGCGGGATCGGTGCCGCTCGCGCCGCCGCGCTCGTCGAGGCGGTTGCGGAACCACAGGGCGTAGAGCGCCGGCAGGAAGAGGATCGTCAGGAAGGTCGCGACGAACAGCCCACCCATGATCGTCACCGCCATCGGCCCCCAGAACGCCGATCCCGACAGGGGGATCATGGCGAGGATCGCCGCCAGCGCCGTGAGGATGACCGGCCGGGCGCGCCGCACCGTCGCTTCCACGATCGCCTCCCGCCGCGTCGATCCTTCCGCCACGTCGTGCTCGATCTGGTCCACCAGGATGACGGCGTTGCGCATGATCATGCCGGCGAGGGCGATCAGGCCCAGCAGCGCGACGAAGCCGAACGGCCTGTTCGTCACGTTGAGCGCGAGGGACGCGCCGATCACGCCCAGCGGCGCCGTGAGGAAGACCAGGATCAGCCGCGAGAAGTTCTGCAGCTGCACCATGAGCAACAGCAGCATCACGCCGACCATCAGCGGGAAGAGCTTGAAGATGGAGGCGTTCCCCTTCTCCGATTCCTCCACCGCGCCGCCGATCTCCAGCCGGTAGCCGGGCTCCAGCCTGTCGCGGATGGGCTTCAGCTGCGGCCAGATCTGGGCCGTCACGTCGGGCGGCTGCACGCCGTCCACCACGTCCGACCGCACGGTAATCGACATGTCGCGGTTGCGCCGCCACAGGATCGGCTCCTCGTGCTGGTAGGCGATGCGCCCCACCTGCGAGAGCGGGACCGCGACGCCGTTGCGCGCCACGATGGTCAGGTCGCCGATGGCCTTGAGGTCGAGCCGCTCGGCCTGGACGGCCCGCGCGACGACGCCCACCCGCTCGGTTCCCGAGCGGACATGGGTCACCGTGTAGCCCGAGATCAGCGTCTGCAGCGTCTGCGACACGGTCTGCGGATCGAGGCCGAGCGCCCGGGCCCGCTCCTGGTCGACGACGATGCGCACCGACGGCGACATCTCGTTCCATTCCATGTGCGGATCGATGGCGTTGCGGTTGGCGTGCATCACGTCGCGGACCTCGGACGCGATCTCGCGCACCTTCAAGGGATCGGGACCGACGACGCGGAACTGGACCGGGAAACCGACGGGCGGGCCGAAATTGAACCGGTCCACCCGCACGCGCGCCTCGGACAGGGCGCCGTCCGCCACGGCCTTCTCGACCCGCGCCTTGATGCGCTCGCGCGCCTCCACGTTCCTGGAGACGATGACGATCTCGGCGAACGCCTCGTTGGGCAGCTGCGGGTTGAGGCCGAGCCAGAAGCGCGGCGAGCCCTGGCCGATATAGGTCGTGTAGGTGGCGATGTCGGCATCGCCCTCCAGGAGGCTCTCCGCCTTGCGCGCGGTCTCCGACGTGACGCCGATGGCGGTGCCCTCCGGCAGGCGGACCTGGAAGAACAGCTCGGGCCGCTCCGACAGCGGGAAGAATTGCTGCTGCACGCGCCCGAAGGCGACGACCGACACGGCGAAGACGACGATCGTGGCCGCCACCGTCGCGCCGCGCCAGGTCACGCAGGTCCTGATCACCCGGCGCAGCGCCTGGTACATCCGCGTCTCGTAGATCGCGTGCGGATCGGCATGGGCACCGTGGGCGGCGAGGTTCTTCGGCAGCAGCTTGACGCCGATATAGGGCGTGAACACCACCGCCACGATCCACGACGCGACGAGCGCGATCGCCACCACCCAGAAGATGCCGCCCGCATATTCGCCGACGCCCGAATTGGCGAAGCCGATGGGCAGGAAGCCGGCGGCGGTGACGAGCGTGCCCGTCAGCATGGGGAAGGCGGTGGACGTCCACGCGAAGGCGGCCGCGCGCATGCGGTCCCAGCCCTGCTCCATCTTCACCACCATCATCTCCACCGCGATGATGGCGTCGTCCACCAGCAGGCCCAGCGCGATGATGAGCGCGCCGAGCGTGATCCTGTGCAGGTCGATGCCCAGTACGGCCATGACCGCGAAGGTGATGGCGAGGACGAGCGGCACGGAGAGCGCGACCACGATGCCGGTGCGCCAGCCCAGCGACACGAAGGAGACGATCAGCACGATGGCGAGCGCCTCCAGGAACGAGCGCTCGAATTCGGCGATGGCGTCGTCCACCACGTGCGGCTGGTCGGCGATCTGCTCGATCTCAACCCCGAGCGGCACGTCGGCCATGAAGGCATCCGTCGCGCCCTTCACCTCGCGGCCGAAGTCCAGGATGTTGGCGCCCTTGGCCATGACGACGCCGAGCCCGACCGCCGGCTTGCCCCGCTGGCGCACCAGGTAATCCGACGGATCCTCGAACCCGCGCGTGACGGTCGCGATATCGCCGAGCCGGAAGACCCGGCCGCCGGCCTCGACCGGCGTCTCGGCCACCGCGCGCACCCCGTCCAGCGCGCCTGTGACCCGGACCGGCACCCGCTGCGCCCCGGTCTCCACGATGCCCGCAGGCACCATGGCGTTCTGGCGGGCGAGGGAATCGAACAGCGCCTGGGGCGGGATGCCGAGCGTCGCCAGCTTGGCGTGGCTGAACTCGACGAAGATCTTCTCGTCCTGCACGCCGTAGAGATTGACCTTCGTCACGCTGGGGATGCGCAGCAGCCGCTGGCGCAGGGCCTCGGCCACCTGCTTCTTCTGCGCGTAATCGGCGTCCCCGGTGAGCATGTAGAGGATGGAATCGACGTCCCCGTATTCGTCGTTGACGCTGGGGCCCAGGAGCTCGGGCGGCAGCTCGCCGCGGATGTCGCCCAGCTTCTTGCGCAGCTGGTAGAAGAGCTGCGGCACCTCGCGCGCCGGCGTGTTGTCCCGGAAGCCCACATTCATCGCGGTGAAGCCGGGCTTGGTGAAGGTGATGACCTTGTCGAACCAGGGAAGCTCCTGGAGCTTCTTCTCGATCCGGTCCGAAACCTGGTCCTGCATCTCGGTCGCCGTGGCGCCCGGCCAGGCAGCGGTGATGATGACGTTCTTGATCGTGAAATTGGGGTCCTCCGCCCGGCCCAGCTGGCGGAAGGACATGATGCCCGTCACCGCAATCGCCAGGATCAGGAACAGGACGAGCGCCCGGTGATGGACGGCCCATTCGGACAGGTTGAAACGCTTCATCGCCGCCGCTCCGCTCAGAACTGCAGGGCGCTGACGACGCGGACCGGACGGCCCGCCTCGAGCTTCTGGACGCCGAGCGCCACCACGCGCTCCCCTTCGGACAGGCCGGTGGAGACGAGCACGTCCTGCGCCTCGTAGGCGGCGACGGTGACCGGCCGCAGCGCGGGCTTGCCTTCGTTATCCACCACCCACACGGCCGGGCCCTGGCCCTGGTTGTAGAGGGAGGAAAGCGGCAGGCGCGCGACCCGGTCGGTCGACCGGGCGCCGACCACCACGGTGGCGGTCATGCCCAGTTCCACCTCGCTTCCGGCCTCGGGCAGCGCATAGCGCGCCAGATAGGTGCGGGTCGCCGCGTCCGCGCTCGGGGACAGCTCGCGCAATTTGGCCTGATAGACCTTGCCGGGGGCGGACCAGAGCGTGGCGCTCGCCTCGCCCTCGCGGATCGCGCCGACCTGGTTCTCGGGCACGGCGACCACGGCTTCCTTCTGGTCGAGGCGGGCGATGCGGATCGCGGTCTGGCCGGCGGCGACAACCTGCCCCGGTTCGACCTGCGTCGCCGTGACGACGCCGTCGGCGTTCGCGGTCAGCACCGCATAGGAAAGCGCGTTGCCGGCCAGGACGAGCGCGCGCTCGGCGCGGGTGAGCCGGCCGGCGGCTTCCTCCGCTGCCGCCTTCTGGCGGTCGAGGGCGGCGGGCGTCGACCAGCCCTTCTCGATGAGCGATGCCGCGCGGCCGAGCTCGGCCTTCGTCTGCTCGACGGCGGCACGGGCGGCGCCCGCTTCGGCCTGCGCCTGTTCGAGCTGCAGCTGGAGATCGGCGGGATCGAGCTCTGCGAGCGGCTGGCCGAGCTTCACGCGCTGCCCGGTATCGACCAGCCGCCGCAGCACCTTGCCGCCGACGCGGAAGCCCAGATCGCTCTCGGTTCGCGGGCGGATGGTCGCCACGAAACTGCGCTCGGGCACGCGCGGCTCGAACGCCACGGTCTTGACCAGGACGGGTCGGGCCGGCGCTGCGGCCTCCTTCGGCTTGTCCTGGCAACCGGCGAGCGCAAGCCCTGCCGCGACGACAACGAGAAGAATCCGACCGCTCATGGGAAGCACCAGTCCAGCCGCGCCGCACCGGGCCGATCACCGGCCCGCGCCCGTGCGGCGCTGCACCGCAGCATCCAAGCCATGACGACTGACGAATGTCAATATTCGTCACTCGTGAGCCGCCTCGCTCATGTGCGCTGGCGCACATGGGTGAGGCTGGCCGCAAGTCGCATCGACCTTGACGGTCGTTAGGCGATCGACACCGGTTGATTTGCCTGGCGCACCGTTCGCAACACTGCGCCGTCTCGCCCGACGGTGCGCGTCGATGGGTCCACCCACGCTGTCATCCCCGGCGAGCGAAGCGAGGGAAGGGGATCCAGAGACCGTTGGCATGGAACCGGCCGGCTGGCGCTGTTCTGGATCCCCTTCCCCTGCGCGCTTCGCGCTCCGGCCGGGGATGACAGCGGAGTGCTGCGCACTGTTCGCGATGCCGCGCCGTCTCGCCCGACGATGCGCGTCGATGGGTCCACCCACGCTGTCATCCCCGGCGAGCGAAGCGAGGGAAGGGGATCCAGAGATCGTGGGCATGGAACCGGACGGCTGGCGCTGTTCTGGATCCCCTTCCCCTGCGCGCGTCGCGCTCCGGCCGGGGATGACAGCGAGGCGGACGTCGATAGCCGGCGTCCTCACAGCGTGAAGGCTAGGGTCAGGAACGACACGGCAGCCGTCTTGAACACGGCAGCGTCAATGACTGGCCTTTCCAGCGGCCGGGTCGCCAGCGGAAGGTAGGCGCATCTAAGGCGCGTGTTCGCGCCCGCTCTCGTCGAGCTACAGGATCACACGTCCAGGTTCGCCACCGAGAGCGCGTTTTCCTGAATGAACTCGCGGCGGGGCTCCACCACGTCGCCCATCAGCTTGACGAAGATGTCGTCCGCCTCGTCCACCTCGCGGACCTTCACCTGCAGCAGGGAGCGGACGTTGCGATCCAGCGTCGTCTCCCAGAGTTGCTCCGGGTTCATCTCGCCCAGGCCCTTGTAGCGCTGCAGCGCGACGCCCTTGCGCCCGGTCTGGGTTACCGCCTCGAACAGGCTCACCGGCCCGTCGATCTGCACCTGCTCGCCCTTCCGGATGAGCAAGGCCGGCCGCTCGTAGACTTCGCGCAGGACTGCGGCGCGCTCGTTCAGCTTACGCGCCTCCTGGCTCATGAGGAGGTTCTCGTCGAGAACGGCGGCCTGCTTCACGCCGCGCACCATCCGCCAGAACACGTAGCCGCCGGCCTCAGGCTGGCCTTCCCAGCCCCGCTCGGTCTCCTCGGCGATGGCGTCGAGCCGGCGCGCGACGGTGGCGGCCTTGATCGTCAGCAGGTCCGGATCGTCGATGTCCTGCGGCGCCAGCGCGCCCGCGATGGCAGCCTGTTCGGCCACCGAACGGTCATAGCGGGTATGGAGCGAGGTCAGAACGTTGCGGATCGAACGCGCTTCCTCGACCAGCGCCTTGAGGTCCTGGCCGGCGCGCTCCTCGCCGGTCCCGAGCTTCAGCACGGCCCCGTCGGTGCCGGATTCGATCAGGAAATCCTCCAGCGCGCGCTCGTCCTTGAGGTACAGCGAGGACTTGCCGCGGCTCGCCTTGTAGAGCGGCGGCTGCGCGATGAAGATGTGCCCGCGCTCCAGCAGCTCCGGCATCTGCCGGAAGAAGAAGGTCAGCAGGAGGGTGCGGATGTGGCTTCCGTCCACGTCCGCGTCTGTCATGATGATGATCTTGTGGTAGCGCAGCTTGTCCGCGTTGAACTCCTCGCGGCCGATGCCGGTGCCGAGCGCGGTGATCAGCGTGCCGATCTCCTGGCTGGACAGCATCTTGTCGAAGCGCGCGCGCTCCACGTTGAGGATCTTGCCGCGCAGGGGCAGCACCGCCTGGTACTCGCGGGCACGGCCCTGCTTGGCCGAGCCGCCGGCGCTGTCGCCCTCCACCAGGAACAGCTCGGACTTGGCCGGGTCGCGCTCCTGGCAGTCGGCGAGCTTGCCGGGCAGGGACGCGATGTCGAGCGCGCCCTTGCGGCGGGTGAGCTCGCGGGCCTTGCGCGCCGCCTCGCGCGCCGCCGCCGCCTCCACCACCTTGCCGACGAGCGCCCGCGCCTCGGAGGGGTGTTCCTCCAGCCAGATGCCCAGGGCCGCGTTCAGCACGTTCTCGACGACCGGCCGCACCTCGGACGAGACGAGCTTATCCTTGGTCTGGCTGGAGAATTTGGGATCCGGCACCTTGACCGACAGGACGGCGGTCAGCCCCTCGCGGCAATCGTCGCCGGTGAGCGTCACCTTCTCCTTCTTCGTCAGGCCCGAGCTTTCGGCATAGCCGTTGACCTGCCGCGTCAGCGCCGCCCGGAACCCGGCCAAATGCGTGCCGCCGTCCCGCTGCGGGATGTTGTTGGTGAAGCACAGCACGTTCTCGTGGTAGCTGTCGTTCCACCACAGGGCGACCTCGACGCCGATGCCGTCCTTCTGCGCGTTGACCATGATCGGCTTGTCGACCAGCGGCGTCTTCGCCCGATCGAGATAGCGCACGAAGGCTTCCGTCCCGCCCTCGTACATCAGCTCCTCGCGCACCACTTCCGCGTGGCGGCGGTCGGTCAGGATGATGCGGACGCCGGAATTGAGGAAGGCCAGCTCGCGCAGCCGGTGCTCCAGCGTCTTGTAGTCGAACTCGATCATCGTGAAGGTCTGCGGGGAGGGAGTGAAGGTCACCTCCGTCCCGCGCTTGCCGTTCGCCGGCCCCACGACCTTGAGCGGCGCGACCGCCTCGCCGTGGTGGAACTCCATGAAATGCTCTTCGCCGCCGCGCCAGATGCGCAGCTTCAGCGAGGTGGAGAGCGCGTTGACGACCGAGACGCCGACCCCGTGCAGGCCGCCGGACACCTTGTAGGAATTCTGGTCGAACTTACCGCCCGCATGCAGCTGGGTCATGATGACCTCTGCCGCCGAGACGCCTTCCTCCGAATGGATGTCGGTGGGAATGCCGCGGCCGTTGTCGGTCACCGTCACCGACCCGTCGGCGTTCAGCGTCACCGTCACTTCCGTGGCGTGGCCGGCCAGCGCCTCGTCGATGGCGTTGTCCACCACCTCGTAGACCATGTGATGCAGGCCGGACCCGTCGTCGGTGTCGCCGATATACATGCCGGGACGCTTGCGGACGGCATCCAGGCCCTTGAGCACCTTGATGGATTCGGCGCCATAGCCATCGGAACTGTCGTCGCGGATCGGATCGGTCATCATTGGGTCCTGGGGGGCGGGAACGGGCTTGAGACCCCGCCGTCGATTCGGTCGCGCCCAATCTAACGGCTGCCGCCGTCGATATCACGTGCGCGCGTGTACGTACGCGCGTGAAATCCGGCTTTTTGATGGGTTATCAACGGGATTGGGCGGGCAGGCCCGGCCCGGCGCCCCGTCCGGCACGGGCTCTCGCATCATGCCGGAAAACCCTCATGCGGCCATCGGCGGGCGGCCGGTCTGCGAAGGCCTGCGCCGGCTCAATCCTCGAAGGTGCGGATCGCGTCGAGGAAGGCCTGTCCGTACTGGTCGAGCTTGCGTTCGCCCACGCCCTGGACGAGGCGCATCGTCGCCAGGGTCGCGGGCTTCATGCGCGCCATGTCGATGAGCGTCCGGTCGGGGAAGACCATGTAGGCGGCGACGCCCTCCTCGCGCGCCAGCGACAGGCGCACGGCGCGCAGATGGTCGAAGAGCGCGGCGGTCGGCGCGTCGAGCCCGTCGGCGCGGTCCTCCGTCCGACTCCGGCGCTGGCGGGACGCCGCCGGCGCCTCCGGCAGGACGCGCAGGGCGATGGCCTTGCGGCCGAGCAGGATGTCCTCCCCGCCTTCCGTCAGCCGGAAGCCCCCATGGTCCTCGCTCGCGGGCTCCAGCGCCCCCGCCGCGAAAAGCTGGCGCACGATCGTCGTCCATGCGCGCCTGGAGCGGTCCTTGCCGACGCCGAAGGTCTTGATCGCGTCGTGCCGCAGGCGCTTCACGGTGTCCGTCGCCTGGCCGGTCAGCACGTCGGCCAGGTGCGCGGCGCCGAACCGCTGGCCGGTGCGCACCACCGCGGACAGGACCTTCTGCGCGTCGATGCTGGCATCGTACAGGCGGGCCCCGCCCTGGCAGAGGTCGCACGACCCGCACGTCACCTCGGTCTCGCCGAAATAGGTCAGCAGCGCCCGGCGCCGGCAGGTCGCGGCCTCGGCGAGGCCGATCATGGCATCGAGCCGCCTGTGCTCGATCCGGCGCCGGTCCTCGCCGATGTCCTTCTCGTCGATCTGCCGGCGGCGGAAGGCCATGTCCTCCAGCCCGTAGAGGGTCAGCGTGTCGGCGGGCAGGCCGTCGCGGCCGGCACGGCCGATCTCCTGGTAATAGCTCTCGATCGAGGTCGGCATGTCGGCATGGACGACGAAACGCACGTCCGGCTTGTTGATCCCCATGCCGAACGCGATCGTCGCGCACACGACGACCCCGTCCTCCTGCAGGAAGACGTCCTGGTTGCGGGCCCGCGTCCCGGCATCCAGCCCCGCATGGTAGGGCAGGGCGCGCCACCCTTTCGCCGAAAGGTGCTCGGCCAGCGTCTCCGTGCGGTCGCGCGAGGAGGTGTAGACGATCCCCGAGCCGCCGCGATGGCGGGCCAGGAAGTCCGCGATCTGCCGCCGGGGCTGGTCCTTCACCTCGAAGCGCAGGCTGAGGTTCGGCCGGTCGAAGGAATGGACGAATGTCGCCGGCGGCTGCGGGAAGAGCTGCGCGGCGATGTCGTCGCGGGTGGCCCGGTCCGCGGTGGCGGTGAGCGCCAGCGTCTGGACGTCCCCGAGCGCGGCCCGGACCCCGGCGAGCTGCCGGTATTCCGGCCGGAAGTCGTGGCCCCATTGCGAGACGCAATGCGCCTCGTCGATGGCGAGCCGCACGACGCCGGCCTGCCGAAGCCGCGCCGCCAGCCCGTCCATGGCAAGCCGCTCCGGCGACACGAAGAGAAGCGACAGCTTGCGCTCGCGCAGGGCCGACCAGGCGGCCCTGGTCTCCTCCTCGTCATTGGCTGAGTTGAGGCTGGCCGCGCTGACGCCGAACCCCTGGAGCTGGCGGACCTGATCGCGCATGAGCGCGATGAGCGGGGACACGACGACCGTCAGCCCCTCGTCCACCAGCGCGGGGAGCTGGTAGCACATGGACTTGCCCGATCCCGTCGGCATGACCGCGAACACGTCCCGCCCGGCGAGCACGGCCGCGATCACCTCGCCCTGGCCAGGCCGGAAATCGTCGTAGCCGAACACCGACTTGAGCGCCGCACGGGCGCGCGATTCGAGGGCGTGCATGGGGGCGGTGTGCCCCAATCGAGGGCCGTGCGCGAGTGGCTATTCGCCGCGCGGCGCAGCGATCGTGCGCGGCCTGTGAACGAGCGTCACCAGCGCGAAGCTGACGAACATCAGCAGGTACCACGAGCCAAACTTGCCCAGCGGCACCATCTCGTCGGACGTCTGGCCCTTGTAGAGCCACGTGCCCGTCAGCGTGCCGATATTCTCGGCCAGGAAGACGAAACCCGAGGAGAGGATCGCCGCCACGATCAGCGGCATCCAGTACGGCTTTTCGTCGGGCGTGAAATAGATCCGCGTGCGCCCGAACAGCAGCACCGTGCCGGCAAAGAGCGCCAGCCGGATGTCCGGCAGGACATGATGGGCGAAGAAATTCGCGTAGATGGCGGCTGCTAGCGTCACCAGGGCCCAGCGCGGCGGAAAATGGGTGAACGCCATGTCGAAGATGCGCATGACGCGGGCCATGTAGCTGCCGACGCACGCATACATGAACCCTGAAAAGAGCGGCACGCCCATGATCTTGATGAGCCCCGGCTCCGGATAGGCCCAGGATCCCATGCGGATCTTGAAGATCTCCATCGCCGTGCCGACGAGATGGAAGATGAAGATGACTTTGGCTTCGCTCCAGGTCTCCAGCTTCAGGGCGAGGAAGGCAGCCTGGATGACAAGCGCCGCGATGAACAGCGCGTCGTAGCGCGCAATGGTCGCGTCCTCTGGCCACGTCAGCCGCGTGCCGATGATGAGCGCGAGCATGAGGCCGCCGAAGAGGCAGGCCCAGGCCTGCTTGAGGCCGAACATGACGAAGTCGGCGAGGGCCGGATGGAGGAAGCGGCGCGCCACCCGGCCAAGCCGTCGCTCCACCGGCATGTGCGCCGGATTGGGCTCGTGCGACCGCGACGGCCCGGGAGCGTGCATGGCCGTCCTGCGACCGACCGGTCAGCGCGTCGCGACGGTGACCGCGACGCCCGCCATGAGCCCGCCGGTGGCGCGGTTCAGCCGCTGCATCGCCCGCGGCGAGGCCACAAACCGCCGCGCCCGGTCCGCGAGCAGGGCGTAGCCCATCATGCACGAGGACAGGATCACCGCCATGATGGCGCACAGCTCCGCGATGGCGAGCGGGGTGATCCGCTCCAGCGCCACGACCTGCGGCAGGATCGCCAGGAAGAAGACCATCGTCTTGGGGTTGCCGAGCGTCATGGCGAGCCCCGCCGCCGCCAGGCGAACGCCTTCGCCGCGCACATAGGGCATCTCGGCCGCGGCTGCGGCCGGCGCCGTCCAGAGCTTCCAGGCAAGGTAGAGCAGGTAGGCCGCGCCCGCATACTTGATGACGGCGAAGACGACGTGGAAGGTCTGCGCCACGACGGCAAGGCCCGCCGCGACGAAGCCGAACCAGGCCAGGTCGCCCGCCACCATGCCGATGACGAAGGGCCAGGACCGGCGCGCGCCAGTCGCCAGCGAGCGCGCCACCACCGCCGCGACGCCGGGCCCCGGCGAGATGACCGCGACGGCATAGATACCGGCGAAGAGGATGAGGGCGGCCGGTTCCATGGGCAGGTCTCCCGTCAGCGCTGGCGCACGATGCGGCCCGGCGTGACATGGAAGAGACTAGCATCCCCCGGCATGTCGGCAAACAGCTCCGGATCGGCTCCTGTCATCCAGACCTGCCCGCCGAGCGCTGCGAGCGAGCGATAGAGCGCGGCGCGCCTGCGCGGGTCCAGATGCGCGGCGATCTCGTCCAGCAGGACGACGGGCGCCAGCCCGCTCATGGCGGATACGAGGCGGGCATGGGACAGGACGAGCCCGATCAGCAACGCCTTCTGCTCGCCGGTGGAGGCCAGGGAAGCGGCGATGTCCTTGGGCCCGTGGCGCACGGACAGGTCCGACGCCTGCGGACCGATGAGCGTGCGGCCGGCGGCCCGGTCGCGGGACCGCCCCGCGGCCAGCAGGCCGCGATAGGCGTCCTCCGCGTCCACAGCCGGCAGGGACGCGACGAGCGCGTCGATCTCGCCTTCCAGCGCCAGTCCCGCCCAGGGGAAGGGGGAGGTTTCGTCGCGCGTCTCGGCGATGAGGGCCGCGAGGCGGGTGACGGTCTCGGCGCGGGCGGCCGCGACGGCGACGCCGTATTCCGCCACCTCGCGCTCGATCGCGTCGAGCCAGGCCCGGTTGCCGGCATCCTCCTCCAGCACCCGGTTGCGGCTGCGCAGGGCCCGCTCCAGCGCGCTCACCCGGGCGCCATGCGATCCGTCGACCGCCAGGACGAGGCGATCCAGGAAGCGCCGCCGTTCGCCTGCCGAACCGCGGAAGAGGCCGTCGAGGTCCGGCGTCAGCCAGACGAGGCGGATGTGCTCGCCGAAGGCGGCGGGCGATCCGGCCTGCGCGCCGTCGACGCGGCATACGCGCAAGGCCCTCCCGTCCTCGCCGGGCGCGGACAGGCCGGTGCCCAGGCGATGCTCGCCGCCTTCGCCGTCGATGACGAGCGCGGCCGAGAAGGTGCCGTCCCCGCCGGCCCTCGCCATGTCGGAGAATTCGGCGCGGCGCAGGCCGCGGCCCTGGGTGAAGAGGGAGATCGCCTCCAGCACGTTCGTCTTGCCCGCGCCGTTCTCGCCCGCGAGCGCGACGACGGGCATCCCGACCTCCAGGTCGAGCGAAGGATAGGACCGGAACTGCGCGAGGCTGAGGCGGACGACGACCGTCACCGCGCGCCTCTTTCCCGGCGGGTCACACCCGCATCGGCATCAGGACGTAGAGCGCGGGCGCCCCCTCGCGATCCTGGATCAGCGTCGGCGATCCAGGATCGGCGAGCTTGAACAGGGCGGTGTCGCCGTCGAGCTGGCCCGTGATGTCGAGCAGGTAGCGGGCATTGAAGCCCACATCCAGCGGGGACGCCTCGTAATCGACCTCGATCTCCTCGGTCGCGGACCCGGAATCCGGGTTGGTGACCGAGAGCGTCAGCTTCCCGTCCGCCAGCGCCAGCTTCACCGCCCGGCCGCGCTCGGAGGAGATGGTCGAGACGCGGTCCACCGCCTGGGCGAACATGTCCCGCTCGACGACGAGCGTCTTGTCGTTCCCGGCCGGGATGACGCGCTGATAGTCGGGGAACGTGCCGTCGATCAGCTTCGAGGTCAGCACGACCGAGCCGACGGTCAGGCGGATCTTGGCGGGCGACAGCTCGACCGTGACGTCGGCGTCGGCGCCGTCCAGCAGCTTCTGGATCTCGGCCACGGCCTTGCGCGGCACGATGACGCCCGGCATCCCGCCCGCACCCTGCGGCGCCGCGGTCTCGACCCGCGCCAGGCGATGCCCGTCGGTCGCGACCGCGCGCAGGACCTGGCGGCCGTCGCTGTCGATCGTGTGGAAATAGATGCCGTTCAGGTAGTAGCGCGTCTCCTCGGTGGAGATGGCGAACTGGGTCTTGTCGATGAGCTTCTTCAGGTCCTGGGCGGGCAGGGAGAAGCTGTGCGGCAATTCGCCGGCGGCGATGTCGGGGAAGTCCTCCTGCGGCAGGGTCTGCAGGTTGAACCGCGACCGGCCGGAACGGATCTGCATCTGGCCCGTCTCGCCGATCGTCTCCAGCGAGACCTGGGCGCCGTCGGCCAGCTTGCGGACGATGTCGTAGAGCACGTGGGCGGGGACGGTCGTGGCGCCGGTCCGCTCCACGTCGGCGGCCTGCGTCTCCGTCACCTCGAGGTCGAGGTCGGTCGCCTTCAGACGCAATTCGCCCGCTTCCGCGCGCAGCAGCACGTTGGACAGGATCGGGATCGTGTTGCGCCGCTCGACGACGCGATGGACATGGCCGAGCGACTTCAACAAAGCCGCCCGCTCGACAGTCACCTTCATGGACCGGCCCACATTCGATTGGTCAGGGGAGGCGGAAACGGCCATGCCGCTCCGCATCGGGGCCGCAGACAGTGCCCAATCGCCGCAAGGGTGGCAAGCCCGGCCCGCGCGCGGTCAACAGCCGCGCGACCGGCCCGGCCGCCTTGCGCCTATTCCTGCAGCATCCGCTTCAGGAGCTCGATCTCCTCCGCCAGCGCCGCGTCGGCCGCCAGGTTCGTCTCGATCTTGCGCACCGCGTGCAGAACGGTCGTGTGGTCGCGCCCGCCGAAGCGACGCCCGATCTCGGGCAGGGAGCGCAGGGTCAGCGACTTGGACAGGTACATCGCGATCTGCCGCGGGCGCACCACCGCCGCGGTGCGGCGCTCCGACAGGATATCGGCGCGGGACACGTTGTAGCGGGAGGCCACCAGCTTCTGGATGTCCTCGATCTTGACGCGCTTGGGCTCGCGGTTGCGCACCAGGTCGCGGATCGCGACCTCGGCCGTCTCCAGCGTCACGGCCGTACCCGACAGGGTGGCGTGCGCCAGGAGGCGGTTGACGGCGCCGTCGAGGTCCCGTCCGTTCGTCGCGATGGCCTTGGCGATGTAGCTCACCACCGCCTCGCCCACATGGAAGGAGGGATGGGCGGATTTCACCGCGTTGATCCGCGCCGAGAGGATGCGGGCCCGCAGGTCCTCGTCGAGCGTCGCCATCTCCACCACGAGCCCGCCCGCCAGCCGGGAGCGCACGCGCTCGTCGAGATTCTCCAGCTCCGCCGGCGGCCGGTCCGCCGCCACGATGATCTGCTTGCCGGCATCCACCAGCGCGTTGATCGTGTGCCCGAATTCCTGCTGGATCTGCTTGCCCTGGAGGAACTGCACGTCGTCGATGATCAGCAGGTCGATGCCGCGCAGGCGCTCCTTGAAGGCAAGCGCCGTCTGCGCCTTCAGCGCCGCGACGAAGCCGTACATGAAGCGGTCGGCGGTGAGGTAGATGACGCGGCGGCGCTCGCCGCGGGCGGCGTTGCCGATGGCCTGGAGCAGGTGCGTCTTGCCCAGGCCGACGCCGGCATGGATGTAGAGCGGGTTGTAGAGCGGAGCGCCTTCGGCATGGCGGGAGACCCGCTCGCCGGCGGCGTGGGCGAGCGCGTTCGAGCGGCCCACCAGGAAACTGTCGAAGGTCAGGCGCGGATCGAGCGGATTGCCCGACAGGTCGTGACCGTCCTCGCGGCGCTGCGGCGCATGGCTTTCGGCATCGCGCGCGGCGGGGGCCGCGTGGCCGTTTCCGGTGAGGCCCGGCGCCTTGCGGTCGCAGGGCGCCTCGCGGACCACGGCGCTGCGCACGCTGATGGCGATCTGGTGCACGGCACCGTGCTCGGCGCGGAACAGCGCCAGGACGCGGTCGGCGTAATGGGCCTCGATCCAGCTCTTCAGGAACCGGGTCGGCACGGTGAGGCGGGCGACGCCCTCGGCCACCGCCTGCAGTTCCAGCCGGCCGAACCAGCTCGAATACACGTCCTCGCCGAACTCCACCCGAAGGCGGCGCTTGATGCGGGTCCAGGCCTCCGGCATGCCACCGGTCCCCTCGGCCTGTCGTTCATTCATGTCCATGCTCACCGGTTCAGAAGACAGCATCTTGATCCCCCGTTGCCGTGCAGACGGCAGACGTCTCCTCTAGCCGCCGTTGCCGGCGGTCATGTGTTGTTCGACCTAGCGATCGGGCTGCGAGGATCCGGTTCCGCCAGGCATGTTCTGCGCGGCGGATGGGACCTCATGAAGTAAAAACGAGCTTCTGCGTTGCCGCGTCAGGGAAAAGACCAGGGATTGGCCGCCGCGCCTGCAGGCCGAAACTCCGAACCAACTGGAGTTCGAGCAGACAACACGATCCCCTCCCCTGAAAACGAGGTTCCCCAACTTCAGCTTGTCTGAAGGACATCGAGGCGGTGGCCCCGAGACGTTTTGACCTTACCCAGCACCCCCCCGGCGTGCAACGGGAGTCTGTGTTTTGATTCGCGCTTGCCGGTTGGTGTTGCCGACGGGCACCCTTCGCGGGCGCATCAAGTCGCTGGAGATTTTAACACTTTTTTTACAGGGCGGATTTGGCGCCGAGATCGTTTCGCACGCGGAATCAATTCAGGGCTGTCACCGGTGTCCGGAAGCCCCTCCCACGAATCGGGACAGGCGCCGACGCTTAGCCCTTAAGTCGTTGCCATCAATCACGAAATTTTGAGCGGTCCCATGGGCTGGAAGACCCGTTTCCCGGCCCTGCACGACCCCGTTGAGTCAAGATGAAAAAAGGCCGAATTGTGCAAAAGGTTAACCGCGTCGGCGGGCGCCGCAGGCCTGCAACACCTGCCCCGAAACGCGAAAGGCCCGGCAATGCCGGGCCTCCTGCAAACGGTCGAAGAGGGGGTCGATCAGGCCGAGATGGCCTTCACCCGGGCCGCAAGGCGCGACACCTTGCGCGAGGCGGTGTTCTTGTGAACCACGCCCTTCTGCGCGGCGCGCATCAGCTCCGGCTCGGCCGCCTGGAGGGCGGCGGCGGCGACGGCCTGATCGCCCGTGGCGATGGCCTCCTCGACCTTGCGGAGATAGGTGCGCACCCGGCTCTTGCGGTTGCGGTTGACGGCCGTGCGGCGCGCGATCTTGCGGGTCGCCTTCTTGGCCGAGGTGGTATTCGCCATAGGTGCCTCGTCTCGCCGGTGGATCGGCCCGCCCGCGCGGCGGCCGGTTCCGGTCGGCTTCGATGGATGAAAAACGTGTCCGGAGGCGCCAGGCGCCGCCAGACTTCGGCGGGCTTATAGTCTCGGCGCCGGCCAGCGTCAATGCGGGACTTGCGTACCCGTCAGCCGAAGAGCCATGCGCGGACCGGGTGCGCGGGGTCGAGCAGGAGCCGCAGGGCGACGCCCGCGCAGACGAGGACGATCAGCGGGCGGATGAGCCTGGCGCCGTGGCGGACCGCCAGCCTCGCCCCGACCTGCGCCCCCGCCAGCGCGCACACGCCCATCAGCAGCCCCACCGGCCAGAGGACCTGCCCGGCCGCGGCGAAGAGCGCGAGGCTGCCCGCATTGCTGGCGAAATTGACGAGCTTGGTGTGCGCGGTGGCCTTCACCGCGCCGTAGCCCAGAAGCGTCACGAAGCCCAGCGTATAGAAGGAGCCGGCCCCCGGGCCGAACAGCCCGTCATAGAAGCCGACGGCGGCCACCACCGTCAGCGCGAAGACGAGCGGCGTCATGCGCGCCTTGGCGTCGGCATCGGTCACCCGGCGCGACAGGGCGAAATACAGCGCCATGGCGACCAGCAGGACGGGCATGGCGATTCTCAGCGCGTCCACCGGAAGGATTGCCACCGCCAGCGCGCCCAGCACGGAGCCGATGGCGGCGATCGCGGCCATGGGGCCGGCGCTGCGCCAGTCGATCATGCGGGCGCGGGCGAAGGCGAAGGTCGCCGAGCCCGAGCCGAACACGCCCTGGGCCTTGTTGGTGGCCACGGCGGTGACGGGGTCCAGGCCCGCCAGCAGCAGGGCGGGCACCGTGATCAGCCCGCCGCCGCCGGCGATGGCGTCGACGAAGCCTGCGGCGAGCGCCGCGCCGCACAGGAGCGCGACGATCTCGATCTCCAGGCCCGACAAGGCGGCCTCCGGTGGCGCGGGTTCGTTCGGGTTCAGCGGTGCTTGAAGTCGGCCTTCCGCTTGTCGACGAAGGCGCTCATGCCTTCCTTCTGGTCGGCGGTGGCGAACATGGCGTGGAACACGCGCCGCTCGAAGCGGATGCCCTCGGCCAGCGTCGTCTCGTAGGCGCGGTTGACGCTTTCCTTGGTCATCATGGCGATGGGCAGGGACATGGACGCGATGGTCTCCGCCGTCTTCAGGGCTTCCGCCAGCAGGTCGGCCGCCGGCACCACGCGGGAGACGAGGCCCGAACGCTCCGCCTCGGCGGCGTCCATCATCCGCCCGGTCAGGCAGAGCTCCATGGCCTTGGCCTTGCCAACGATGCGGGTGAGGCGCTGGGTGCCGCCCGCGCCGGGCATCACGCCGAGCTTGATCTCGGGCTGGCCGAACTTGGCGGTGTCCGAGGCCAGGATGATGTCGCACATCATGGCGAGCTCGCATCCCCCGCCGAGGGCGAAGCCGGACACGGCCGCGATGATCGGCTTGCGCCGCGCCGCCACCCGGTCCCACGAGGTGATGAAGTCGTCCAGATACGTCCCGGGATACTTCTTCCGGTTCATCTCCTTGATGTCGGCACCGGCGGCGAAGGCCTTCTCGGAGCCGGTGACGACGACGCAGCCTATGCCCTTGTCCTTCTCGAAGGCGTCCAGCGCCTTGTTCAGCTCGCCGACGAGCTTGCTGTTTAAGGCGTTCAGCGCCTGCGGACGGTTCAGCGTGACGAGGCCCACGCGGCCGCGCGTCTCGACGAGGATGGTTTCGTAGGCCACGGCGTCGGTCTCCTCGGGTATCGGGGTTTTGACACGGCTAGCGGAGCCGGAAGCGCCCGTCCATGCGGTTTCGCGCAAAAGGGCGCAGGTTCAGCGCGCGCCGCGGCGCCTGCGGCGCGGCTTCTGGCAGGAGGGGCAATGAAAGGTCGAGCGCCCCGACTGCACCAGCCGCGCCACCCGGTCTGTGCAGCCGGGCGTGACGCAGGGCTCGCCCTCCCGGTCATAGACCCTGAACCGGTGCTGGAAATAGCCGAGCGAGCCATCCGCATGGGCGAAGTCCCGCAGCGTCGAGCCGCCGGCCTCGACCGCCTCCGCGAGCACGTCCCGGATGGTGGCGGCGAGCGTGTCGGCCGCAGGCGTCGGGCGCCCGCCGGGACCGGCCAGCGTGCCGGCCGGATCCATCGGCGAGAGGCCGGAGCGGAAGAGCGCCTCGCACACATATATATTGCCGAGGCCCGCCACGAGCTTCTGGTCCAGCAGCGCGGCCTTCAGCGGCGCCGCCTTGCCCTCGAACAGCCGGGCAAGGAGCGCGCCCGACAATTCGTTCCCCAGCGGCTCGATGCCGACGTCCCGCATGTGCCGGCTTGCGGTGAGCTCCGCCCGCGGCACCAGGTCCATGAAGCCGAAGCGCCTGGCGTCGTTGTAGGTGACGCTCGCCCCGCCCTCCATGCGGAAGACGACGTGGTCGTGCTTGGCGCCGTCCCCGGCCTCGTAGTGGAATTCCCCCGGCGCGCGCGTGCCCGCGGCATCGCGGATGAGGAAGCGGCCCGACATGCCCAGATGCATGATCAGCACCTCGCCCGAGGACAGGTCCGCCAGCAGGTACTTGGCCCGGCGGCCGAGTGCCTCGACGCGCTGCCCGGCGATGCGCTCGGCGAAGCGGGCGGGCAGGGGAAAGCGCAAGTCCGGCCGGTTCAGCGTCACCGCCTCGATGAAGCGCCCTGCCATCACGGGCTCCAGCCCGCGGCGGACGGTCTCGACTTCGGGCAGTTCGGGCATAGCGGCCTTCGTGGACGATGCGGCGATATCCGGCAGGCGCCGGAGATAGCAAGTCGCCGGCCTTGGCGCTATGGTCCGCCCCGATTTGCCGCAGGACAGGTGCATGGCGACCGGCGAAACCACCCATTTCGGCTTCGACAGCGTCCGCACGGACGAGAAGCAGGGCCGCGTCAACGACGTGTTCCACGCCGTGGCGCGCCGCTACGATCTGATGAACGACCTGATGTCCGCCGGCCTCCACCGGGCGTGGAAGGCGGACATGATCGCGGCGCTCCGCCCGCCGGCGAACCGCCCCTTCCGCCATCTGGACGTGGCGGGCGGCACGGGGGACGTGGCCTTCCGCGTGCTCGATGCCGGCGGCGACGAGACCCGGGTCACCGTCCTCGACATCAATCCCGACATGCTTGGCGTGGGCCGGGAGCGCGCGGGCGAGCGCTACGGCGACGATCCGCGCCTCGATTTCGTCGAGGGAAATGCCGAGGAACTGCCCTTTCCCGACGGGAGCTTCGACGCCTACACGATCGCCTTCGGCATCCGGAACGTGCCGCGCATCGAGCGGGCGCTGGCGGAGGCCTTCCGGGTGCTCCGGCATGGCGGGCGATTCCTTTGCCTGGAATTCTCCCGTGTCGACGTGCCGGTGCTCGACAAGGTGTACGACCTTTATTCGTTCAACGTCATTCCGCGCCTCGGCCAGGCTGTCACGGGGGACGGGGAGCCGTATCGCTATCTCGTGGAATCGATCCGCCGGTTCCCGCCGCCCGGCGCGTTCTCGGACATGATCGCCAATGCGGGCTTCCGGCGCGTGACGCATCGCGCCATGACCGGCGGGATCGTCGCGCTGCATTCGGGCTGGAAGCTCTGACGTGATCTCAGCCCTCGGCCATTTCGCCCGCCTTATGCGTGCCGGGTTCGTGCTGGCGCGGGAGGGTGCGCTGGGACTGGCCGATCCCGCCATCCTGCCGCCGGCCATGAAGCTTCCCGTGCGGCTTGGCCGGCTGGTGGAGCGCCGGGGACAGGCGGGCACGCAGGGCGCACGTCTCGCCGCCGCCATGACGCGGCTCGGCCCCTCCTACGTGAAGATGGGCCAGTTCCTGGCGACGCGGCCCGACATCGTCGGCCTCGCCGTCGCCCGCGACCTGGAGGCCCTGCAGGACCGGGTGCCCGCCCTGCCGCGATCGGTGGCCGTCGCCCAGGTCGAGGCCGCGCTCGGCGGACCGCTGGACCGCTTCTTCACCGAGTTCGGCGACGCCGTGGCCGCGGCCTCCATCGCGCAGGTGCACCGGGCCCGAACGCCGGACGGGCGCATCGTCGCGGTCAAGGTGCTGCGTCCCGGCGTGCGCGAAACCTTCGCCCGCGACCTCGCGGCCATGCGTGTGGCGGCCCGCGTCGCCGAGCGGCGGTCGCTGGAGGCCCAGCGCCTGCGCTTCGTGGAGGTGGTGGAAACGCTCGCCCGCTCCGTCGCCGTCGAGATGGACCTGAGGCTGGAAGCCGCCGCCCTGTCCGAACTGGGCGAGAACACGGCCGGCGACCGCGACTTCCGGGTGCCCAGGCCCGACTGGGAATGCACCGCGCGGGACGTGCTCACCACGGAATGGATCGACGCGATCCCGCTGCACGACCTCGCCGCCATCGATGCGGCCGGGCACAACCGCACACGCCTTGCGGCGCTGGTGCTGCAATCCTTCCTCAAGCACGCGATCCGCGACGGTTATTTCCACGCCGACATGCATCAGGGAAACCTGTTCGTGGACGCGAGGGGCCGCATCGTCGCCGTCGATTGCGGCATCATGGGGCGGCTGGGGATGAAGGAGCGGCGGTTCCTCGCCGAAATCCTCCTCGGCTTCATCAACCGCGACTATCGCCGCGTGGCCGAGGTCCATTTCGAGGCCGGCTACGTGCCGTCCCACCACAACGTCGCCGATTTCGCCTCGGCCCTGCGGGCCGTGGGCGAGCCGATCCACGACCGCCGCGCCGACCAGATCTCCATGGCCAAGCTGCTCTCGCTTCTGTTCGAGATCACCGGCCTGTTCGACATGAAGACCCGCACCGAGCTGGTCATGCTGCAGAAGACGATGGTCGTGGTGGAAGGGGTCGCCCGCACCCTCGATCCCCATCTCGACATCTGGAAGACCTCCGAGCCGGTCGTGCGCGACTGGATCGTCCGCAATCTGGGGCCGCAGGGACGGATCGAGGATGTTGGCCGCGGCCTGGCGGCGCTCGCCAACCGGGCGGGGAGCCTGCCCCAGTTCCTGGACAGGGCCGAGCGCGCGATCGACCAGCTCGAGCGTTCGACGCAATCCGGGCTGACCCTGTCTCCCGCGACGGTCGAGGCCATCGGCCGCGCGGAGGCCCGCGGCAACAGATGGGGCAACGCCGCCCTGTGGGTCATCGCCGGCCTGCTCGCCGTCATCGCCTGGCGGCTGTTCTGAGCGCATGACCGCGGCGGGCCGCATTCCCGATCCCCTGCCCATCGACGCCATCCTGGCCGACCTCGCGGCCTCGCTGCGCGCGCGGCCCAACGCCGTGCTCGTCGCGCCGCCGGGCGCGGGCAAGACCACGCGCGTGCCGCTCGCGCTTCTCGGCGAGCCCTGGGTCTCGTCCGGCAAGCTCATCGTGCTGGAGCCGCGCCGGCTCGCGGCCCGCGCCGCCGCCGCGCGCATGGCCTCGCTGCTCGGCGAGGACGTGGGCGAGACGGTGGGCCTGCGCGTGCGGCTCGGCTCGCGCATCGGGCCGAAGACGCGCATCGAGGTGGTCACGGAAGGCGTCTTCGCCCGGATGATCCTCGACGACCCGGCGCTCGCCGGCGTGTCCGGCGTTCTCTTCGACGAGTTCCACGAACGCTCGCTTGATGCCGATCTCGGGCTGGCGCTGGCCCTCGACGCGCAGGCCGGCCTGCGGGAGGACCTGCGCATCCTGGCGATGTCGGCGACCCTCGACGGCGCGCGGGTGGCGGCGCTCATGGGGGACTGTCCCGTCCTGCGCTCGGAGGGCCGGGCCTTCCCGGTGGAGACCCGCCACGTCCCCCGCGACACCGCCCGCCGGCTGGAGGACGAGGTGTCCGATCTCGTCCGCCGGGTTCTCGCCGAGGAGACCGGATCGGTCCTCGTCTTCCTGCCCGGGCAGGGGGAGATACGGCGCGTCGCGGAGCGGCTCGCCGAGCGGGTGCGCGATCCGGGCGTGGATATCGTGCCGCTCTACGGCGCGATGGAGCGGGGAGAGCAGGACCGGGCCGTCTCCCCCGCGCCGCCCGGACGCCGGAAGGTCGTCCTCGCCACCTCCATCGCCGAGACATCCATCACCATCGAGGGCGTGCGCGTCGTCGTCGACAGCGGGCTCGCCCGCGTGCCGCGCTACGAGCCCGATATCGGCCTCACGCGGCTGGAGACGGTGCGCGTGTCCCGCGCCTCCGCCGACCAGCGCCGCGGCCGCGCCGGCCGCACCGCGCCGGGCGTGTGCTACCGGATGTGGGAGGAGGCGGCGACCGGCGCGCTGCGTCCCTTTCCCGAGCCTGAGATCCTGGCGGCCGATCTCGGCCCGCTCCTCCTGGACTGCGCCGCCTGGGGCGTCGCCGATCCTTCCAGGCTCCCGTTCCTGGACGCGCCGCCGCCCGCGGCGGTGACCGAGGCGCGCGCGCTCCTCGTCTCGCTGGGCGCCCTGGACGCCGCCGGCCGCATCACCGATGCCGGGCGCCAGCTCCAGAAGCTGCCCCTGCCGCCGCGCCTGGCGCGGATGGTGCTGGAGGCGGGACGGTCGGGCGCGGCGGGCCTTGCGGCCGACATCGCGGCCGTCATCGTCGAGCGCGGGCTTGGCGGCGACGGGACGGACATCACCGAGCGCGTGGAGCGGTTCCGCCGCGACCGCTCCCGCCGCGCGCAGGACATGGCGCGGCTGGCGCGCGGATGGGCGGCGCAGGCAGCCGCCTCGCCCGGGACCGCCGCCCCCGACGAAGCGGGCCGCATCGTCGCCCTGGCCTTTCCCGACAGGATCGCCCGGGCCCGCGGAAAGCCGGGCGACTTCGTGCTGGCCAACGGCCGCGGCGCCTCGCTCGATCCCGCCGACAGGCTCGCCCGGGAGCCCCTGCTCGCCGTCGCCGAGATCGCGGGCGGGGCGGCCAGTGCCCGCATCCTCCTGGCCGCGGCCCTGCCGCCGCCCGAATTCGAGGCCGCCTTCGCCGACCGCATCGTCACGGCCGACGAGGTCGCCTTCGACCGGGCGACGGGCGCGCTGAAGGGCCGCCGCGTCCGCCGCTACGGCTCCCTCGTCCTGGCCGAGACGCCGATCCCCGTCGCTCCGGGGGAGGATGCGGCGCGGGCCCTGGCCGGCGCGGTGGCCGCGCTGGGCGTGGCCGTCCTTCCGTGGAGCCGGCAGGCGGCCCAGTGGCGCGACCGCGTGATGTTCCTGCGCCGCGCCGAAGGCGAAATCTGGCCGGACGTGTCCGACGCGGCGCTCGCCGCCACTGCCGGGGATTGGCTCGCGCCCCATCTGGAGGACGTGACGTCGCTGGCGCGGATCGGCCCCGAGCGGCTGGAGCGGGCGCTGGCCGCGCTGCTGCCCTGGGAACTCGCCCGCCGCCTGGAGGCCGAGGCGCCGACCCATTTCGAGGCGCCGACGGGCTCGCGCCTGCCGGTCGACTACGGGGCGCCAGACGGCCCGTCCGTGTCCGTCCGCGTCCAGGAACTGTTCGGCCTGTCGGCGCATCCCGCCCTCGCCGGCGGCCGCGTGCCCCTTGTGCTGAACCTGCTCTCGCCGGCCCACCGGCCGATCCAGATCACGAGGGACCTGCCGGGTTTCTGGCGCGGCTCCTGGGCCGACGTGCGCAAGGACATGAAGGCGCGCTATCCCAAGCATCCCTGGCCGGAGGATCCTGCAGCGGCGCAGGCGACCACCCGCGCCAAGCCCCGCGGGACCTGATCCCTCAGTCCGGTGCGCGCTCGATGACGCCCCACCAGCCGAGCCCGCGATAGGTCTCGTAGCCAGGCGTCGCGTGATAGGCCACGCGGTGGCCGGTCGGCGTCGTGTAGTGCCCGCTCGTCGCGCCCGCCGTCTTCAGCGGGAAGGTCTCGGTCAGCAGGCCCTTGCCGTCGGAGGCGGCGATGACCCGCCGCCCGGCATCCAGCAGCATGACGCGGCTGCGCGCGGCGTCGGCCGCGGACAGGCGCACGCCGCGCACGATGGCCCGCGCCTGCGGCTCCCAGTCGAAATGGATGGCAAGGATCCCGACAGGCTCCGCATCCTCCTCGCCCCACTGGCGCACGGTCGCGACATAGGTCGCCACCTGCGCGTTCTCCAGGCCGGGATCGCGGGCGATCTCGGCTGCCGCGTAGTCGCGGCCGCTGGCGAGCTGCAGCCCCTGTCGGAACCAGGCGGCGTCGCGCACGTCCCGCCCGCGCACGTCGAACCGGCCGGGCGCCGCGTTCGCCAGGACCCGGCCGTCGAGGCTAACGAGCCAGAGGTCCAGATAGACGGTGTACGAGGACAGGATGACCCCCAGCCGCGCCTCGGCATGGCGGCGGCGGTCCTCCGTCGGTTCGCTGGCGCAGTTCACGAGCGCGGCGTCCGTGGCCCACCAGCGCACGTCGCAGGTGCGCTCGTAGAGATTGCGGTCGATCAGCTCGACCGCATTAAGCGCCAGGTCCACCATCCGCTCCGACAGCGCCTGGTCGGACAGGCGCGTCGTCAGGTCCTTCAGCGCGTCGACCCTGTCCTTCAGGGTGAGGCCCAGATCGTCCGCCAGCCGCGCGATCTCGCTGGACACCGTCTTCACCTCGTCGGCGACGATGGCGAAGCCCCGCCCGTGCTCCCCGGCGCGCGAAGCCTCGATCAACGCATTGAGCGCGAGCAGGTGCATGCGGCTCGTGATGCCGTGGATCGTCCTGACATTGCGCAGGGCCGCCAGCTTCAGGTCCTCGGCCGCGCTGCCGACCATGGCCGCAAGGGCGGTGTCGCTGTCGGGCGGGCCGATCTCGGCCGGTCGCATCCAACCCTCATGCGGAAAACGGATTGCGACTCGCAGTCTAGCGATCCACTTCCCGCATGACGCGCATAAGTTTTCGGCGCATGCCGCCCAATCCGGAGTCGGTTCCGGCGGCGTCGGGGCTCAGGCTGGCGCGTTTGCAGGCAGCGCCTGCCTCAATTGTCCATCCGCTGGCGCCATTGCCGCTCGCCCACCATGCAATTGGCGGGATTGCCGCCGGCCTGCGCGTGGTCGAACAGGGTGCGCGGCGGAAACTGGCCTGCCACTTCCAGGATCATCTTGGTCCGGATCGCCTCCGCGAACTGGTCGCGATCGCGGATGGAGATCAGGAAGGCGCCCGGCCCGCCGATCACGCAGTCCCGGTAATACTCGTCCAGATAGTCCAGATCGAGATAGCCCGGCCGCTTGAGCAGGATCGGCAGCCCGTTGATCGTGATGCCGCGCGCCAGCGCGTCGTCGCGGGAGACCGTGACAAAGCGCCCCTGGTTGTTCGGCCCGTCCCCGGAAATGTCGATCACGTTGCGCAGGGCCTTGATGTTGCCCTGCTCGAACAGCTCCACGGCCTTGTCGAGCGCGGCGGAGATCGAAGTGCGGTAGGCGCGGCGCGTGGGCGCCTTGTCGATGAGTGAGGCGAGCTCGGCGGAGGATTCCGGCCCGTCCACCAGCGTCCACGGCGCGATCAGATATTGCGACTGGGGACCGGCCCATTCCAGGTAGGCGATGGCCACCCGGCCGTGGACGCCCTTGCGCACCGCCTCGTGGAAGGCGGGCGAGCGCAGCGCCTGCACGTAGCCCTGCCGCTGGAGCTCCAGCTCGTCGGGATCCATCGAGTAGGAAATGTCCACCGCCAGGACGAGGGCGACATCGACCTCGGCGCCCGCCGGGTCCGTCGCGCTGCGGGCCTTACCAGGCCAAGCGAAGGAATGGAGGGCGGCGGCCAGGGCCAGCGCGCCCGCGAAGAGGGATATCCGGCCCGTCCATGATCGCATGGCTCGTCTCCGCCGATGTCATCAGAGTGACACCGAAGCGAGATTCGCGCCAGCCGGCGGACACGGGCCGCCGGGACCCGCGTTCACGCACGCCGCCGGGCGGCCTCGACGATGGCAAGGGCCGCCTCGAAGGATCGCTCCACGTCCAGCGCGGTCGTGTCGAGCAGCACCGCGTCGGCGGCGCGCACGAGGGGAGCGGCGGAGCGCCCGCTGTCGCGCTCGTCGCGGCGGCGGATGTCTTCCAGGATCGCCGCGGGGTCGGCGTCCTCGCCCCGGCCGACGAGCTCGCGCGTGCGCCGCAGGGCGCGCTCCTCCGCACTCGCGGTGACGAAGAGCTTCACGTCCGCGTCCGGGCAGATCACCGTGCCGATGTCCCGGCCGTCGAGGACGGCGCCGCCGGGACGGGCCGCGAAGGCGCGCTGCAGGTCCAGGAGGGCCGCGCGCACCTGCGGATGGGCGGCGACGACGGAGGCGGCCTCGCCCATCGGCCGGCCCCGCAGGGCGGCTTCGTCCAGCGTGGCCGGGTCGAGGGCGCGGGCGAGCGTCGCGGCCGCCTGCGCATCGTCGAGCGGCTTGCCCGCCGCCGCCATCGCCGACGCCGTGCCGCGATAGAGAAGCCCGGTGTCCAGGTGGGGCAGGCGGTAATGCGCGGCCAGCTTGCGGGCCAGCGTGCCCTTTCCGGAGGCCGCCGGTCCGTCGATGGCGATGATCACGCCGCCGGCCCTTCCGCGATGGAGCCGCCCAGCGCGGTGATCGTGGGCACGAAGGTGGGGAAGCTGGTGGCGATCATGGCCCCGTCGTCGACCGTCACCGGCCCCTGCGCGGCAAGGCCCATGACGAGGAAGGCCATGGCGATGCGGTGGTCCAGATGGGTCGCCACCGGTCCGCCGCCGCGCACGACGCCGCGCCCGCCGGAGACGATCAGGTCGTCACCCTCGATCGCGTGTTCGACGCCCGTGGCCGCAAGGCCGGCCGCCACGGCCGCCAGCCGGTCAGACTCCTTGACCCGCAATTCCTGCAGGCCGTTCATCCGCGTCTCGCCGGTGGCGAAGGCGGCGGCGACCGCCAGGATGGGATATTCGTCGATCATCGAGGGCGCGCGGTCGGCTGGAACGTCGACGCCCTTGAGCTCGCTGGCGCGCACGCGCAGGTCGGCGACCGTCTCCCCGCCCTCCTCGCGCTCTCCCAGGATCTCGATCCGCGCACCCATCTCCAAGAGCGTGGTCAGGAGCCCGGTCCGCAGCGGGTTCATCATCACGCCCTCGACGGTGACGTCGGAGCCGGGGACGATGAGCGCGGCGACGATGGGGAACGCCGCCGAGGACGGATCGGCCGGAACCACGACGGGGCGGGGCGCCAGCTTGGGCTGACCCTTCAGGGCGATGCGCCGCCCGTGGCTGCCATGGGCCTCCACATGCACCTCGGCGCCGAAATGGCGCAGCATGCGCTCGGTGTGGTCGCGGGAGGCCTCCCGCTCGATCACGACCGTCTCGCCCGGCGCGTTGAGCGCGGCGAGCAGCACGGCGGACTTGATCTGCGCCGAGGCCACGGGCGTCTCGTAGGTGATCGGCAGCGTCTCCCGCGGGCCGCGCAGGGTCAGCGGCACGCGCCCGCCCTCGGCCTCGGACACGACCGTCACGCCCATCTGCAGCAGCGGATCGAGGATGCGGCGCATCGGGCGCTTGCGCAGCGAGGCGTCGCCGTCGAACGTCGTGGTGATCGGGTGGCTGCCCGCCACGCCCATCATGAGGCGCGAGCCGGTTCCGGCATTGCCGAAGTCCAGGACGTCCCGCGGTTCGACGAGGCCGCCGATGCCGACCCCCTGGACGCTCCAGCGGCCCTCGCCGTGGCGGACGATCGTGGCGCCGAGGGCGCGGGCGGCATCGGCCGTGCGCAGCACGTCGTCGCCCTCCAGCAGACCCTCCACCTCGGTGCGGCCGGTGGCCAGCAGGCCGAAGATCATGGCGCGGTGGGAGATCGATTTGTCCCCCGGAGGACGCAGGCGGCCCTTCAGGGCGCCGGCGGGGCGGGACTGGAGCGGAATGGCTTGGCTATGGGCGGACAAGGGCTGACCCGGCAATGGCGGTTGATGTTCGGCGGGGGCCTCCTAGCATGCCCCGGCGTCGTGCGTCACCCGGCCGCGCCGCCCGTGCATTTCGGGTTTGACAGGGCTGCCTCGCACGACTAACGGGAGCGCTCGCTTTTCCGATCCAGAGGTATGACGACCGTGGCGAAACTCGAACTCGGCACGAAACGCGTCTGTCCGACCACAGGCCGCAAGTTCTACGATCTGAACAAGGACCCGATCGTCTCGCCCTATACCGGCGTGGCGTACCCGCGGTCCGCGTTCGAGCCGCAGGGCCGCGTCTCCGCCCCGGCGCCGGGGCCGGAGGACGAGGAGGACGAGGTCGCCGACGCCGCCGTCGAGATCGTCTCCCTCGACGAGGCCGACGAGGCCGAGGACAGCAAGGAAGTCGTCACCGCCGACGACGATGTCGATATCGAAGAGGATATCGGCACCGAGGACGACACCTTCCTCGAGGAAGAGGAAGAGGGTGACGACGACGTCGCCGATCTCATCGACGGCGAGATCGAGGACGACGAGGAGGCCTGAGGGCCGCCTCCGGAAACTTTTCCGGACAAGGGGGCGACAGGCCCTTGAGTCCGGGAGGGCGGGTGGCTATACACCCGCCGCGGACGCCAGCGTCCGACGACCCGCCGGGCTCCCCAAGGCCCGGCCAAGAGTGGGGCCATAGCTCAGTTGGGAGAGCGCTTGAATGGCATTCAAGAGGTCGGCGGTTCGATTCCGCCTGGCTCCACCAAATCTCCGCTCCCGTCCCCTGCTTCCGCGTCATCACTTGCACCCGGCCCGGGCACGTGCGGCGCACCGCTTGCGCCGGCCGCGAAAACCGTCCCAGATGCACCGGACATGAGCGTGCCGGGCATGACCGGCGCCGAGGCAGCGCGCCTTGCGAGGGGAGACGGACCATGATGGCAGGATCGCCGCAGGCGGTGCAGCGGGGGCGCGGCAGGCTTGCCCACGCGATCGCGGCGCTGGCCGGCGGGTTGCTGCTCGCCGGGCTGATGGCCGCCCCCGGCCACGCGCAGGTGGTGTGCTGGTACGGCACCGCGCAAAAGATGCCCGAAGCCGCCATCGCGGCGTGCGACAAGGTCATCGGCGAAAAGGCCTGGAACCGTGTCGTCGACGGGAAGGCCGTGGAGAACACCGGCTTCCGCTCTGCCGTCTATCTGAGCCGGGCCATGGCGCGGTTCGAGCTGATGACCAAGAAGCGGACCGTGCCTGCCGCCGACGTCCACACCGCCCTGGCCGATCTCGACCAGTCCATCGCGGCCAGCCCGCAGGAAATGGCGCATTTCATGCGGGCCGTGCTGTACGAGCGGCTCTCCCGCATGAATCCGGCCGAACGGGCGCTGTACCGCGGCCTCGCCGTGCGCGAGGCGAAGGCCGCGATGGCCTTCGACACCAAAACCGCCGACGCCACCTACCGCAAGATCATCCGGGACAACCAGTAACGCGCGAGGGGCCTCACCCCTCCCGCTAGACGCCCTTCGTCCACCCGCCGTCGATATCGATGGAGGTGCCCTCGATATAGGCCGCCATGGGGGAGACGAGATAGGCGACGAGGGAGCCGATCTCCTCCGGCTGGGCGAAGCGCGCCAGCCCGACCTCCGCCAGCAGCGCGGCGGCGACCGCATCGGGCGTCGTGCCCTGGTCCCGCGCGTTCGCCGCCAGGCGGTTGCGCAGCCGGTCGGTCTCCACATACCCCGGATTGACGACGTTGATCCGCACGCCCTCGGTCCGGCCCCGGTCCGACAGGGCCTTCATCAGGTTGAGCAGGGCCGCGTTCACCGAGCTGCCGATGGCGAAGTCGCGGGTGGGGGTGCGCACGGCGGCTCCGGCGACGGTGACGATCCGGCCGTTGCCGGTGCGCGCCAGATGCGGCCAGGCGGCGCGGCAGATGCGCATCGTGCCGAACACCTTGAGCGCGTAGCCGTCTTCCCAGTCCTCATCGCTCAGGCTGAAGAAGTCGCCGCGCTTTGTCGCGCCGGCGCTGTTGGCCACGACATCCAGCCGGCCGAGCGCCGAGACGGCCCTCTCCACCGCCGCCGCGCACGCGTCCGGCTGGCGCAGGTCCGCCGGCACGATGACGGCCCGCCGGCCGAGCGCCTCGACCCGGGCGGCGGTCGCCGCGAGCGCGGCCTCGTCCCGGGCGACGAGCGCCACGTCCATGCCTTCGCCGGCCAGCGCCACGGCGATGGCGGCGCCGATGCCGCGGCTGGCGCCGGTGACGAGCGCGGTCTGGCCTTCGAGGTCGAGGTTCATGGGTGAGAGCTCCGGGTCCTTGGAGCCCGATCAAAGGCGCGGGCGGCCTGCCGCGCCATGCGACATTTGCCGCGACGGGGGTGAGCCGATGCGCCCGGGCCGGCCGGAGCGGGGCCAAGGCCTGGACCGCGACGCGCCCGGAGCCGCGGCCGCACATGTTTGAGCCAGATCATCGCCCCGGCTCGGGGCCGGGTGTTGAGTGCCCGCGCTTCGACAGGAGGTTTCGATGCTCAGCGTCTTCGTTCCCGACGATCTGTGGGCCACCAGCATGATGCCCCAGGGTCTCGTCGACCGGTGGCTCGTGCGCGACGGCGCGGCCGTGGCGGCGGGCGATCCCATCGCCGTCGTGCGCGTCGAGGGGGCGCTTCACGAATTGATGTCCCCCGGCGCCGGTCGCCTCGCCATCGCGGCGGCGGCCAACAGCGTCATCACCCCGGGCGCGCTGATCGCCACCGTCGAGGCGGCGTGACCCCTAGAGGTCCGGCTGGACGTCGAGCGCTCCCCAGACCCGCTCGACGAGCGACAGGAAGCGTGGATCGCGCCGCAGCAGCTTGGGATCGCGCGGGCGCTCCAGGTCGACCTGCACGTCCAGGCGGATGCGCCCGGGCCGCGCCGACAGCACGATCACCCGGTCGGCCAGCGTCACGGCTTCCTCGATGTCGTGGGTGACGAACAGCACCGCCCGCTGATGCGCCGACCAGATGCGCAGGAGCTCCCGGCCCATCGCGGCCTTGGTCTGCGAATCCAGCGCGCCGAAGGGCTCGTCCATCAGGAAGATTTCCGGCTCGTAGGCTAGGAGCCTGCCCAGCGAGACGCGCTGGCGCATGCCGCCGGACAATTCGTGCGGGCGGTGCTTCTCGAAGCCCTTCAGCTTCAGGAAGGCGATCAGCTCGCCCAGCCGCGCCCGGTCCACGCGCTTTGGCCCGAGTTCGGCGCCGATGAGGATGTTGTCCTCCACGCTCGCCCAAGGCAGCAGCGTGTCGCGCTGGAACATGAAGCCGATCCGGTCGGAAGCCTCCGCGACCCCGCGCCCGTCGATGGCAGCGGTGCCGGAGGCCGGCTGCAGCAGGCCCGACAGCACGCGCAGCAGCGTGGACTTTCCGCAGCCTGAAGGGCCCACGACGGCGACGAACTCTCCCGGCGCCACGTCCAGCGACACGTCCTGCAGCACGCGCACGGGCCGGCCGTCCGGGCTGGGATAGTCCACCGAAAGGTGGCGGATCGCGATTTTCGCAGGCAAGGCCGACGGACTGTCCGACCGCTCCTGCCGCAGGGCGACGACGGCGCTCATGACGGCCTCCAGGAGGAGAAGCGCCGCTCGATCCGCGCCACGACGAGGTTGCCCGCCACCGCGATCGCCATGAGCAGCACGAGCCCAGCGAACACGCCGGTCGTGTCCAGACGGCCCGCCGACTTCTCGATGTACCAGCCGAGCCCGGCGCTGGAGCCGATCAGCTCGCCGACCACCGCGCCGATCAGCGCGAGCCCGACGCCGATCTTCAGCGAGGCGATGAGCCACGGCACGATCCAGGGCAGCAATACCTTGCGCGTCACGTAGTGGCGCGGCGCGCGCATCGTGCGCAGCAGGTCCAGGAGATCACGGTCGATCGTCTTCAGGCCCTCGTGCACGTTGAGCATGAAGATGAACAGGACGGTCGAGAACGCCATCATCACCTTCGAGAACAGGTCGATCCCGAACCAGATGATGAAGAGCGGCGCCAGCGCCACCCGCGGCAGGCTGTGCAGCGCCATGATGAACGGCTCGGCGACCGCATGGCCGTACTTGTAGCGCGCCATGGCGATGCCGAGGGGCACGCCGACCGCGAAGGCGAGGGCGAGGCCGAGCACGGCCTCCAGCAGTGTGCGCTGGGTGTTGCGCCACAATTCGCCGGAGGCGGCGAGCGCGACGAGGCGCTCGGCGATGAGGGACGGCCGGCTGATCCAGAGCGGATCGACCACCGTGTGGCTCAGGACCTCCCAGCCGCCCACGAGGACGGCGAAGAGCAGGATGCGGTCCCGGATCAGGCCGAGGCGGACCCTTCGGCCGGCAAGGCCGGCAAGCCCGATGCCGGCTTGGCCGGACTGGATGATGGCGGACATGGGGATTCCTCTGGGCTTGGATCAGCCGGGATGGCTGCCAGTGGCCACGGGCCGGGCCGGGTCGGAACTCCAGGCCGACCAGGAGCCGGGGAACAGGGCCGCGTCGATCCCCGCGGTCGCCAGGGCCAGGATCTGGTGCGCGGCCGCGACGCCGCCGCCGCAATAGACGCCGATGGACTGCGAACCGTCGATGCCGAGCGCCGCGAACCGGTCCCGGATGGCGCCGGCTTCGGCGAAGCGCCCGTCCGCCGTCAGGTTGCCGGAGGTCGGCACGTTGATCGCGCCTGGGATGTGGCCTTCCGCGGGCTTGCCCGGCTCAGCCTTGTCCCCCCGATAGGCGTCCGGCCCCCGCGCATCGATGAGGACGGCCTGCCTCGCGACCGCAGCGGCGCCGTCGGCGGTCAGGACCGGCAGGTGCCCGGCCTCCAGCACGACGTCGCCATGGTCGGGAAGCGGAATGTCCTGGGTCACGGCACCCCCGGCCGCCTTCCAAGCGTCGAATCCCCCGTCCAGGACGCGGACATCGGTGAGGCCCGCCCAGCGCAGAACCCACCAGCCGCGTCCTGCCTGCAGGCCGCGATTGTCGTCGTACACGACGATGGATGAGCCCTGGCGGATGCCCCAGCGACGGGCATCGCGCTGCAGGTCGTGGATGTCGGGCAGCGGCCGGCGGCCGCTGAAGCCGATCTGTTCCCCGGCGAGCTCGGTCGGCAGGTCGACATAGACCGCGCCGGGGATGTGGCCCTCGCGATAGGCCGGGCGGCCGTCGGGACGATCCGGCCGGAACCTTATGTCGAGGACGACGGTCGGCGCCCCGGAGGCCAGGCGGGCCTGGAGATCGGCGGTCGAGATCAGGTGGCGGGAACGGGCGTCGTGGGTCTGCGTCATGGCTTTCTCCTCAGCCGGCGGCCGCGAGCGCGTCGGCGATGGCGGGCTGGGCCTGCACGGCCGCGGCGCGTCTCTCGGCGAACCGGTTCGCAGGCTTCTTCAGGCCGAAATGGCCGCGGAACGTGCTCGCCTCGTACTCGGTGCGGAACAGGCCGCGCCGCTGGAGTTCCGGCACGACGAGCTCGACGAAGGCATTCAGCGTTCCGGGCAGGGTGGGCGGGAACAGGATGAAGCCGTCGGTGGTGCGCTCGACGAACCGCTCCTCGAAGAAGTCCGCCACGTCCCTGGCATTACCCACCACCTCCGGACCGCCGCCGGTGCGCCGGAAGAACAGGAAGAGCTGGCGCAGGGTGAGGTGGCTCGTGCCCCACGACCGGCGGGCCTGCTCCACGATGAGCGCGGGCTTGCCCTCCAGATCCGCGATGCCGGCGACATCGTCGATGCGCGTCTCGAGGGTGTAAGGCTTGAGATCGAGCCCCAGCACCGCCTGCAGGCCGCCCAGGTCGAAATTCGTCACCGAGAGGTTCTGGATGTCGGCATAGAGCTGCCGCGCCTGTTCGCGGGTCTCGCCGACATAGACGGCGAGGCCGGCCACCAGCTGCTGGCTGCTCTCGTGCCGGCCGTAGCGGGCCAGGCGGCTCTTCACGTCCGCGTAGTAGCGCTTGGCCTCCGGCAGGTGGAACGTGTGGATGAAGCGGATGTCGGCGAAGCGGGCGCCGAATTCCAGCGAGCGCTCGGACTGGCCCGCATGCAGGATCGGGATCTGCCCCTGGATCGGCCGGGCCACGTTCAGCGGGCCGGACACGGACAGATGCTTGCCCACGTAGTCGATGCGATGGACCTTGGCGGGGTCGAGCAGCACGCCGGTGGCCTTGTCGCCGACCAGCGCGTCGTCCTCCCACGTGTCCCAGAGCCCGGTCAGGATCTCGGCATATTCGGTCGCCCAGTCGAAGCGCTCGTCGGTGTCCCAGTGCTTCTCGCGGCCGTAATTGCCGGCGGCCTCCAGGTTGCGGCCGGTGACGAAGTTCAGCGCCAGCCGTCCGCCCGAGAGGTTGTCGATGGTCGCCGAGGCCCGCGCCACCGAGTAGGGATGGGAGTAGGTGGTGTTGACCGTGGTCACGATGCCGATTTTCTCGGTCACCGCGGCGGCATAAGCCGCGTACGTCAACGCCTCGGGCCTCAGCGTCTCGTTGGGGTGCTCGTACTGCTTCTCCGGTCCGCCGGCCATCTGGTCGCCGATGAAGTAGAAGTCGAGCTTGGCGCGCTCGGCGAGCTGCGCCGTTTCCCTCAGGAAGGGTCCGTCGAAGGTGGCGTCGGCGCGTGCGCCGGGGATGCGCCACCCTGCGGGGTGGAAACCGGTCGCCCAGATGGAGAATCCGAGCTTGATGTGCTTGCGATCGTGGTCGGTGGAATGGGTCATGGCGGGCTCCTGGACCGTGGGGGCTCAGTCGGCGACGAGCGCCGGGTTGCCGGTTTCGTAGGCGACGGGCTTCAGGTCCTTCTCCAGCTCCAGCACGTCCTTCTGCAGCGTCTCCCATCCGTCCTTCGAGAAGCGGGGATGGCGCGACAGCGACGTCTCCAGGCTCTTGGAGCCGAGGGCGAGGAGCTTGGGGTCGATCTCCGGGAACAGCTTGCGGATCTGGGCCAGCCGCTCCTCCGGGTCCTTCAGCACGATGTGCGCCGAGCGCAGCGTCTCGCGGGCGACCGCTTCCGCCGCCTCGCGATTGGCCTTGACCCAGGACTCGCGCGCCAAGAGCGCGAGCGCCGGCACGTCCCGCTCGCGCCAGTCGATCACCGGGGTGAGGTTCTTCGACTCGATGTCGAGCGCGTCGAACCCGCTCAGCATCCCGGCGGCGATCTGGTTCGTGCGCAGCGCGGCCACCTGGTTGTTCGACGGGCCGATGCTGATGATCTCCACGTCCCGGTCGGGATTGAGACCCTCGCGCTGCAGCGCGAGCCGGACGAGGTTGTCGGTCAGGCTGCCGGCCGTGGTGATGCCGATCTTCTTGCCCTTGAGGTCCGCGATGGACTTCACGGCCGATCCGCCCTGGGCGACGAGCACGTAGGGCGTGCGCTCGTTCAGCGGCAGCGCCACGATGCCGTCCACGCCGCGGTTGCGCAGGCGGATGACGTGCTCGGGGGCGCAGATGCAGAACTGGATGGCCCCGCCGACCAGAGCCTGGATCGCGGGCGCCCCGCCCTTGAAGTTCACGACCTCGGCCTTCACGCCGGCCTTCTCGTAGAATCCCTTGTCGATGGCCACGGCCACGGGAAGCGAGTTGTCGCTCAAGGCGCCGGACGTGCCGAACACCACGCGGGTCTGGGCGAGGGTGCTGCCGGGAACGGCTGCGGCGGCGAGCGCGAGGCCGATGGCGGCCAGCCGCGCGGTGCGGGACATGCTGTTGTTCATGGTCTTGAGGCTTTCCGGTGGGTGGGTCAGGCGGCGCTGCGCGCGGGCTCGCTGCGCTGCCGGGAGGTGCGGATGTCCAGCGCGTCGACGGCTTCCGCGACGAGCTGGCTGAGGCGCGCGACCGTGGGCGCGTCGCGGACCGGGCCGTCGGCGAGCAGCGCGTCCTGGACGAAGACGGCGGTGGGCAGCGTCGCCGCGCCGAAGAAGGCGAAGAGCGGGCGGAGCTGGTGCTCCACAACCAAAGCGTGGCGGTCCGAGCCGCCGACCGCGAGCAGCGCGACCGGCACGCCCGCCAGCGCCTTGTAGTCGACGAGGTCGATCAGGTGCTTGAACAGGCCGGTATAGGAACCCTTGTAGACGGGCGACGCGGCGACGATGAGGTCGGCCGTTTCGATGGCTTCCAGGGCCGCGGCGAGGCTCGGCGACGCCTTTGCCGGATGGGCGATGGCCAGGTCGCCGACGAGCGAGGCGACGTCGACCACGAAGGTCTCCGCGCCGGCCGCGTTGGCGATGCGCTCCTGGACATGGGTCGCCAGGCGGCGGGTCTTCGACTGGTCGGACAGGCTGCCGACGATGGTGACGATGCGGGTCATGGGGACCTCCGATCAGGTCCCCCGAGGTTTTCGTGAATCGTTCGGTATGTCAAACAGAACGTTCTTTTAAAGATACGAGAGAAACGAGGCCAAACCTTTCGCGTCCAGTCCCCGTCCGGTGAAAATCATTCCCTTTTGCGAAATTCCCGCCTTCGCGCGCCTGCCATTGACGGCGTCGGTCGCTCCGGCGACAGGTGCGGCGAAGCTTGCCCACTCGCCGGAGACGATTGTGTCGGACGACCGCTCCATCCTGATCCTCGTGGACGCCGATGCCTGCCCGGTGAAGGACGAGGTGTACCGGGTCGCGGCGCGCCACGGCCTGAAGACGGTCGTCGTCGCCAATGCGTTCATCGCCATCCCACGCGATGCCGCCATCGAGCGGGTCGTGGTGGGCGCGGCCATGGACGCCGCCGACGACTGGATCGCCGAGCGTGCGCGCAAGGGCATCGTCGTCGTCACCGCGGACGTGCCGCTGGCCAGCCGCTGCGTGAAGGCGGGGGCCGACGTCATCGGCCCCACGGGCCGCGCCTTCACCGATGCCTCGATCGGCATGGCCCTCGCCACCCGCAACCTGATGCAGGACCTGCGGGAGGCGGGCGCGGTCACGGGCGGGCCGAAGCCCTTCTCCCGCGCCGACCGGTCCGCCTTCCTGTCGGCGCTGGACCTCGCGATCGTGCGGCTCAAGCGCAGCGGCTACGGCTGATTTCGGGCCGTCGCGGGGCGCCGCGCCGCGAAAGACGAGGATTTTCGGCTTTTGCAACCGTCGGGACGCTTGCCGTAGCGTGCGGTTGTGTGATGAAGCTTTCAGGGCGGCAGAAGCTTCTGGGGGTGGCGTTGACGACCTACATCATCGGGCGTTCGCGCGACTGCGACATCGTCATCGACGACGTCACCGTGTCTCGCCGCCATGCCGAACTGGCCCTCGGCGAAAGCGGCCATTTCGTCATCACCGACCTCGACAGTTCCGGCGGTACGTTCCTGCGCGGCGCGAGCGGCTGGCGCCAGATCCGCCGGGCGCAGATAGCACTCGCCGACCGCATCCGCCTCGGCGCCTGCGAGACCACGGCGCAGGACCTCGTCAGCCGCCTCGGGCAGAAATCCGCCGCCCCGCGCAAGCGCCTGGAGCGCGATCCCGAGACCGGCGAGATCGTCACGAGGTTCGAATGACCGCGAGCGCGACGGCAGGACCATCCCCGCGCGGGATCAGCCTGGGCAACCTGGAGGAGCTGCGCCCCTACGCCGCCCTCGTGGGCGCCGCGGTCGGCGCGATCTTCGCCACGATCCTGTACTTCGTGCTGCCCGACAAGGCGGCCAAGATCCTCATCGACCGGGGCGGGATCATCTACCCGTTCTCGGTGCAGAACGGCATGTGGATCATGTTCTTCATCGCGCTGGCCGAGCTGGCGATCCGCTGGCTGGCCGGCCGCGCCGAGGAACGGCAGATGTCCCAGCGCTACCTGCCGGAGGACAACCGCACCGTCCTCCAGGCTGAGGACCTGCCGCCGATCTTCCGCCGCGTGCGCGAGGACGCGGACGCCAGGCACTGCTTCCTGCCGCGGCTGATCGAGCGCTGCGTCCTGCAGTTCCAGGCCAGCCGCTCCATCGACCAGGCCGCGCTGCTGCTGAACACCAGCATGGAGATGTTCATCCACGAGGTGGACCTGCGCTACAACATGCTGCGCTACATCACGTGGCTCATCCCGTCCCTGGGCTTCATCGGCACGGTGGTCGGCATCGGCCACGCGCTGTCCTATGCCGGCGAGCCCGGCCGCTTCCAGGAGCCGACGCTGCTCAGCGAGGTCACGAGCCGCCTCGCGGTCGCCTTCGACGGCACGCTCGTGGCGCTCCTGCTCGCGGCCATCCTCGTCTTCCTCCAGAACATCGCCCAGTCGCGGGAGGAGCACGCGCTCAACCGCGCCGGCCAGTACTGCCTCGATAATCTGGTCAACCGTCTCTACGTCGCCTGAGGGGGCGCCCATGTTCTTCAAGAAGGGCGGCAAGGGGCCGCCAGCTCCGCCGGCGGACGAGGAGAAGACCCTGCTCGTCGGCCGCCCGACGCCGCAGGCGCGCCTGTCCTGGCCCGCCCGCGACAACGATCGCACCGCCACCCATCCGGTCGAGCCCGTGACGGGGATGCAGCCGCCGGTCCATGCCGAGCCGGTCACGGGCATCCTGCCCCCGCAGCCGCGCGCCGCGCCGCCGCAGCCCGCCCCGCGCCAAACGCGCGACGACGAGCGTACGCGGCTGATCACCACCCAGCGGCAGGCCGAGCCGGCCGCGCCGGACGCGGGCGCGCCCGAGGCCGCCAGGCCCGCGCCGGCCGCCGTCTTGGTCGAGGAGCCCGTCGTGGGGTGGCTCGTCGTCATCGCCGGCAAGGGCAAGGGCCGCTCGGTGGAGATCGCGGCGGGATCGAGCCCGATCGGACGCGGCGAGGGCCAGCGCATCCGCCTGGATTTCGGCGACGACCAGATCTCGCGGGAGAACCACGCCACGCTGACCTTCGACGTCCGCTCCAACCGGTTCTTCCTGAACCACGGGGGCGGGCGGAACCTGACCTATCTGGCGGGCGAGCCGGTGCTCGTGCCGGTGGAGCTCAAGGGCGGCGAGGTCATCTCCATCGGCGACACGGAACTGAAGTTCGTGCCGTTCTGCGGTCCAGACTTCAGCTGGGCCTGATGACGGCCGCCCCCGAAGCGATGCCGGTCTCCGGTCCCTCCGTGTGGGGCTCGGCCGTGGTCGGCCGCCGCGCCAACCAGGAGGACGCCTACCGGGCGGAATACCTGGCGGAACCGGGCGCCTGGCTGCTCGTCATGTGCGACGGCATGGGCGGCCACGCGGCCGGGGCGGTGGCAAGCCAGGTCGCGTGCGAATCCTTCCGCGACGCCTGCGCCGCGGCGCTGGAGGGCGGCGTGCCGCCTCCCCGTGCCCTGGATGCCGGGCTGGCGGCCGCCAATGCCGGGGTCGCCGCCTACCAGAAGGGCGCGCCGGAAACCCGCGGCATGGGCACCACCCTGGTCGGCGCCCTCGTCGGCCCCCGCGGCGTCTGGTGGATCAGCGTCGGCGACAGCCCGCTCTGGCTCCTGCGCGGCGGGCGGCTGGAGCGCCTCAACGAGGACCATTCCCTGCGCGGCATCGAGGCGGAGATCAATGTCAGCCGCAACGTGCTGCAATCGGCGGTGACCGGCGGCGACATCGCCATGGTGGACGCTCCGGAAGCGCCGCGCGACCTGTCGCCCGGCGACATCGTGGTGCTCGCGTCCGACGGCGTGCTGACGCTGGAGGAGGACGAGATCGCCGCCCTCGTGGCCGATGCCGCCCCGCGCGGGGCCCAGGAGACGGTGAAGACGCTGCTGGCCGAGGTGATGCGGCGCGACGCGCCCCACCAGGACAATTGCAGCATCATCGTGCTCGCCGTCCCCGGCCGGCCCGGCCTCATCGACCGCATGCGCCGGATGTTCGCGGGCCTTGCCGCCGCGGCGCTGCCGCTCGCCGCGCTGCCTCCGCCCTGAGCCCGAAGCCATGCGCCGCCCCAACCGCAACATCGAGATCTTCAGCCTGTCGGTGCTGGATCTCTTTGCCTCGGCGCTGGGCGGCTTCATCGTCATCGCCGTGATCCTCTTCCCGTACTACCTCAAGGACGGGGAGATGAAGGCGGAAGCCGACAAGCTGAAGAAGACGATCGAGGAGCAGGACGGCAAGCTCGTCGCCGCGGCGCGCAAGCGCAAGGAGGACGAGGAGGTCGTCGAGAAGGCCAAGGCCGAGCTCGACGACGCCAAGGACAAGCTGGACAAGGCCAAGGTCGAACTCGCCAAGACCTTCCTCGTCATCGCCATCGAGTGGACGGTCAGCGGCGCCGACGTCGACCTGCACATCACCGATCCCGACGGCAACCAGTTCGACTTCGCGAACCACAACCGGGATCGCCGGCGCTTCGCCGCGATCCCCGCCCAGCTCAGCTACGATTCCACCAGCGGTCCCGGGGTCGAGATCTGGCAGCATCCCCTGGCCTCGCCCGGCCGCTATAAGGTGGAATACGTCCTCTATTCCGTGCCCTCCGGCACGGAGGTGGAGGTGAAGGGCAACATGTTCGAGCGCAACGGCCGCAAGGAGTTCGACAAGAAGGTCATGACCCGCCGCAACGAGCGGGTCCTGGCGGCCACCGTGGTGGTGAAGGAGAATGGCGATCTCACCGTGGAGAACTGACGCGCGCGTCCCGCGCCTGCTGCGCACGGCCATTCTGGGGGCCGCGCTGGCGCTCGCGCCCGCCATCGCGCTGGCGGCGAAATCGTACTGGCTGAACGCCGGTGAGAACGTGGTGACCTGCCCGGGCTCGACCGCCGGCGAGACGCTGAAGGCGGCGGTCACGAACCGCTTCGCCCCCTTCACGATCAACGGCTTCGTCCGCTGCACGGAAGACGGCGACGCCTTCCGCTATGACATCTCGTTCCTGAACGTCGCGGTGAACCCGACGCAGCGCGCCTCGCTGGACCGGGACGAATTCGTCTTCGACTGGCTGGGCCTGGCGCTCTACCGGCCTTCCGCCCGGGGCGAGGAGCAGATCGAGTGGCTGTATGACGAGGCGCGCCCCGTGCAGGGCACCCTGGCGCGCCGCGACACGCGCAAGCTCATCTTCGGCAACATCTCCTTCCGCGTGCCGAAAGCGGCCGCGGAGAGGGCTACCAACATGACCTTCTATCTCACGTCCGAGGGTCTGCTGTTCAACTTCAGGATGCTGTGAACCGGGGCTCCCCATGGCGCGCGTCGATCGCCGACTGAGACAGATCCTGCTGGGCTGCGTCGCCTTCTGCCCGGCGGCGGCGCCGGCGCTCGCGCAGATGGACAAGGTCAACAGCCCTATGTCCTTCGACTGGACGGCGCCGGAGCCGTCCGACATCCAGCCCAACCCGCCGGCCTCCGGCGTGGGACGCCCCTATCTGCGCAATTTCGGCCCCAGCGAGAGGCCGGCGCCGCGCAGCGGCAATTACGGCGGGCCGAACGACATCAACGGCCGCGAGGTCATCGGGGGCGGCGGTGGAGGCGGGGGAGCTCCGTCGCCGCTCGACACGATGGATCCCGGCCAGCGCACGCGCTCCACCGCCTTCCTCCGGCAGGAACTGGCGCGGCAGGTGGCGCGCCGGGGTGCGGACGGGCCCTTCGCCTTCGCCGCCAGCCCCGAGGGCCGCGCCAACGGCCGCCTCGCCCGGCTGGAGCAGCTGCTCTGGCGCGAGCTCGTCGCCGAGCATTTCCAGCGCAGCGGAACCCGCCGCGCGGATGCAGCGCCGCCGCGTCCAGGTGCCCCGGGTGGCCCGGCCGCCCCCGGCGCGCCCGGCCCCCGCCGCGATCCCGCGGCCGGGGCCCCGCCTCCGGCCGACGCGCCCCTGCCCGACACCCAGCCCGGCGAACTCGTTCTGGGCCGCCCCGGCGAGGCGCCGCCAGCCGGCGGTGAGGAGCCTCCGGGCGGCGCGGGTCCCGGCGGCGCGGGCCTTGGTGTCGCTGGCGGCGGCGCAGGCGGAATTGGCGGCGGCGGCGCGGGTGGCATTGGCGGCGCTCCTGCCCCCGGACCGGGCGGGCTGGCGCAGGCAGCGCCGGGCCAGGGTGGTCCCGGGCAAGGCGGCCCCGGACAAGGCGGAGCAGGACAGGGCGGCACAGGGCAGGGCGGCACTGGACAGGGCGGCCCCGGTCAGGGCCTCTCCGGTGGTGCTCCCACGCAGCCGGGCCCTGGCGGCGGAGCGGGCGCGGCGGGGCCGGACGGCCGCCCGCCGGGCGACGTTGCGGGCCTTGGAGGCGGTGGCCCCGGAGGCGTTGGCCCCGGCGGTGGCGCAGGAGCGGGCACAGGTCCCGGCGGAGCGGTTCCGGGACAGGGTCCGGGCGGGCAGGGGCAGGCTCCCGGTGCGGGCGGCCAAGGCGCAGGCCCCGGCCCCGGTGGAACGGAAGCGGCGGGCCCGGGCGGGACCGGGCCAGGCGGCGCGCCGGGCGAAGGATCGGGCGGACCGGCCGCCGCGCCTGGGCAGGTCGCGGGCGTCAATCCAGGCACCGGCAGCGGGACCGGGCAGGGTCCAGGCTCGGCAGGTCCAGGCTCGGCAGGTCCAGGCGCACCAGGTCCAGGCGCGGCAGGGCCGGGCGGCGCCGGCCCCGGCGGACAGGGGTCTCCCGGCCTCGCCAATGGTAGCGGCGGCGATGGCGGCTCGGGACAAGGCGGCGCGGGCCAGGGCGGTGCGGGCGGTGGCCCGGGGACCGGCGCAGGCGGCCCGGGACAGGGCGGCCCCGGCTCAGGCGGCTTGGCCGAAGGCGGCGGTCCGGGCGATGGCGGGCTCGCCGACATCGCCGATCTCCCGCCGGTCGGCATCCTGGGCGGCCTCGCCGGCGGCCCGGGGCTCGGCGGCGGCGCGGGGCTCGGCGGCCCCGGGCTTGGCGGTGGCTCCGGGGGGTATGGCGGGCGCGGCGGCCCCGGACAGGGCGGCTTCGCGGCACCCCAGCAGCCGCAGATCGGCACCGTCCAGGGACGCTTCCAGGTCACGGGGCTCTCTCCGAACGCCCGCGGGAATTTCGGCGGTCCCGGCGGCGGGGGAGGACAGGGCGGCGGCGGAAGGCAGGGCGGACCGGGTGGTTCCGGCGGCCAGGGCGGAGGCGGACAGGGTGCTGGAGGCCAGGGAGGCGCAGGCGGCGCTCCCGGCGTCGGCGCACCAGGCTTCGGCGGCGTGGGCGGCGGCGCGGGCGGACCCGGTCAGGGCGCCCGCGGCCCCGGCGGTCAAGGCGGAGGGCAACAGGTCGGCCAGGGCCCCGGCGGTGCGGGTGGCTCCGGCCAGGGAGGTATCGGGCAGGGTGGGTTCGGAACCGGCGGTAACGGCCAAGGCGGCGCGGGCGGCCAAGGTGGCCCGGGCGGCCAGGGCGGTTCGGGCGGCCAGGGCGGCGGTCAGCAGATTGGCCAAGGTCCCGGCGGCGGCGGTACCGGCCAAGGTGGACTTGGCCAAGGCGGACCTGGGCAAGTTGGGCTCGGTCAGGGTGGCATGGGCCAGGGTGGATTCGGCACCGGTGGTAACGGCCAAGGCGGCGCGGGCGGAACCGGCGGTCAGGGCGGCGGACAGCAGGTAGGCCAAGCCCCCGGCGGCGGTGGCGGTGGCGCAGGTGGCACCGGACAGGGCGGCCAAGGCGGCCGCGGCGGCCCCGGTGGTCAGGGTAGCGGCCAACAGGTAGGCCAGGCGCCCGGCGTCGGTGGCGGAGCGGGTGGCACCGGTCAGGGCGGCCAAGGCGGTCGCGGCGGCCCCGGCGGTCAGGGCGGCGGACAGCAGGTGGGGCAGGGTCCCGGCGGTCAAGGCGGCGGACAGCAGGTAGGCCAAGCCCCCGGAGGCGGTGGCGGTACCGGTGGTTCCGGTCAGGGCGGCGCAGGCGGTCGTGGCGGCCCCGGCGGTCAGGGCGGCGGCCAACAGGTGGGCCAGGCTCCCGGCGGTGGCAATGGCGCGGGTGGTTCCGGACAGGGTGGCGCGGGTGGCCGAGGCGGCCCCGGCGGTCAGGGCGGCGGTCAGCAGGTAGGCCAGGCCCCCGGCGGCGGTGGCGGCGGCGCAGGTGGCACCGGACAGGGCGGCCAAGGTGGTCGCGGCGGCCCCGGCGGCCAGGGTGGCGGCCAACAGGTGGGCCAGGCTCCCGGCGGCGGCAATGGCGCGGGTGGCTCCGGCCAGGGCGGCGCGGGCGGTCGTGGCGGCCCGGGTGGTCAGGGCGGCGGACAGCAGGTGGGACAGGGTCCCGGCGGCGGTGGTGGCGCGGGTGGTTCCGGTCAGGGCGGCCAAGGTGGCCGCGGCGGTCAGGGCGGCGGCCAGCAGGTTGGGCAAGGCCCCGGCGGTGGCGGCGCAGGCGGTTCCGGCCAAGGCGGCGCGGGTGGCTCCGGCCAGGGCGGCGCAGGCGGCGCAGGAGGCGGAGCGCTCGGGGGCGGTGGAGCTTCCGGCGGCGCAGGAGGGCAGGGCGGCGGTTCCGGCGGCAGCGGCGGCGGGAGCTTCGGTGGCGGCGCGTCTGGCGGCGGCGGCGGAGGCAGCAGCTTCGGCGGCGCGGGCGGATCGGGCGGAATGGCCGGTGGCGGCGCCGGCGGCGGCGTCGCAGGTGGGTCCGGTGGCGGCAGTCTCGGCGGCGGCGGCCCCGGCGGCGGATCGGGCGGCGTCGGCGATGGTGGCTCGGGCGGATTTGCCGGTGGCGGCGCCAGCGGCGGGCCTGCCGGAGGCGGTGCGGGCGGTGGCGGTTCTGGCGGAGGCGGCGCGCCCAGCGGCGGATCGGGCGGTGGCGGCCTTGCCGGAGGCGGCGGCGCTGGCGGCGGAGGGGCTGCGGGTGGCGGCTCCGGTGGCGGCGGAGGTTCGGTAGGCGGCGGAGGGAGCGCCGGAGGGGGCGGTTCCTCTGGTGGCGGAGGCGGTTCCCTGGGCGGTGGCGGCGGCTCCTCGGGCGGAGGCGGGTCCGCGGGCGGTGGTGGCGGAGGCGGCTCCGCCGGTGGCGGTGGCGGTGGCGGTGGTGGCCGCCCGGCAGCTCCGCCTCCTTCCCTCGGCGGGCTCGGCCAGGCCCTGGCTGCCCTGCGGATGCCGCCGGGCGTGGCCGCCCCACCCGTGTCCATTCCTTCCGCTCCGACGTCCCCGTCGGCCGGCAATGGCCCTTCGGCGCCCTCCGGCGGCGGCGAAGCGCCCGGGCGCGGCGCGTCCAATCCGTCCGGCCCCGATGGTGCGGACCCGTCCGGCTCAGGTCGTCCGTCCGGTCCGGGCCATGCCCCCATGGCCGGGGCACCGCCCGCGGCCCGCGGCGGCCCGCCGGACGAGAATGCAGGGCGCGGCGGATCGCCGGACGGCGACAACGGTGCGGGCGCTCCGCCGCCGTCGCAGCCGGTGGCGCAGACCCTGGCGGAGCTCAACGCGCCTCCCGGCGTGGAGCCTGTGCGGAACCAGCCGGCCGCTTCGCCCGGCGGCGGCGAGCGCGATCCCGACATCGTCAATGCCGGCGGGTCCGGCGGCGGCGAGAGCGGAGCCCGCGGCGGCGGCGGCGACAGCGGCCGCTTCCTCGATGGCAGGCTCCCGGGGGACGCGCCCGTCGTGACCCCTGGGCCGGACCGCACGGCGCAGGCGCCGGCTCCCGCGGGCGGAGCCGAACCGGCTGTGCCTCCCGCGGCACCGGAGGCCGCGCCGCGGGCGGGCGAAGCGCCGGCGCCGCAGGCGGGACAGGCCCCGCCGCAGGGCGGTTCTCCGGATCCGTCCGTCCCGAGCGGTGTCGAGGCGCGACCGGGCGAGCCTGCCGCGCCGCCGGCGGGCGCTCCTTCCACCGGCCCAACGCCGGCGACGCCGCCGGGTAGCGCGCCGGAGCGGGCCGCGGGCGTCAATCCGCCGCCGGGCAGCCCCGTCGCGGGCCAGCCCGATGGGCCGTCCGGTGCCCCACCGGCACCCGCCGCGTCCGGCCAGCAGGCCCCGGGCGGCGCGGCCAATGTCGCGGGCCAGCCGCCCGCAACCCCGCCCGCTCAGCAGGCAGGCCAGCCGCCGCAGGCAGGGCAGCCACCGCAGGCAGTACAAACGCACCCGGCAGGGCAAGCGCCGCAGGCGGGACAAACGCCCGCGGCAGGACAGGCCCCGCCGGCAGGGCAGCCGCCGCAGGCAGCGCAAACGCCGCCCCCGGCGGAGCCGGCTCCCGGCGCCGCCCCTCCGTCCAGGGCCCAGCCGCCGGCGGCCCCGCAAGGTCCGATCCGCAACACGGGCGAGCTGAACCAGCGCCTGGCGGAGATCGATTTCGACAAGGGCTTCCGCGATGCGCAGCGCGTGGCGACCGGCGAGATGACTCGCGATCAATTGCCCGCCGACCGGCGCGCCAACCTGGAGAAGCTGGAGGCCCTCTCGGCCGATCCGGCCCTCGTCAACGACAGCATCCGCAAGTTCGAGGCGGTCCAGAAGGAATCCGGCGACCTGATGGGCAAGGTCCTGGCGGACGGGAAGAAAGACATCGGCATCGCCGCCGGCCTCGGGTCCCTCGTGGTTGGGATCAAGACGGCCGACGCGCTGGCGAACTTCGCCGCCAAGACGAACACCACCGCCGGCGCGCTGGGCAAGGTGTGGCTCGGCGCGCGCGGCGTCGGGGATTCGCTCTACAAGCTCGGCGAGAACGCCGCCAAGTACGAGAACACGGTGCGCGACTTCCTCGGCGGCGGCGGCGCGGGAGCCGGTGGGCCAGCCGGGACCGGCCAGGGCCCGGGCGGAGCGGCCGGACCCGGCGGCCAGGGCGTGGGCGGCGCGGGTGACGGCGGCCAGGGCGCGGGCGGCGCGGGCGCGGGCGGACGGGCCCCGCCAAGCGGCATCAAGGTCACCGACGACGGCGTCAAGCTCAGCAACAACTTCATCAAGGCCGGCAAGGGCCTGGAGGGGTTGGACAAGACGATGCGGGACGCGGAGATCGCGCTCAAGCGCGAGGACCGCAAATGGCCGGAGAGCAAGCCGGCTCCCGTCAGCGCGCTGGAGCGCTACGGGGCGGTCGTGACCTACCGCGAGAATGTGGAGAAGAGCTTCCGCAGCTATAGCTCGGGCAAGAACCTGGAGGGCTTCGGCTATTCGGTCGAGGCGCTGGGCAACGTCGCGACGCTGGGCGGGGACGACAAGCTGGGCAAGCGCATCGGCGCCATCGGCAAGTCGGTCGGAGACCTGAACAAGGCGCTCGATGCCCAGGATGGCTGGCAGGCCACGCGCTACGGCCTGCAGTCCGGCGGCGGCGCCATCTCCACCGTGGACAAGAATATCGGCAAGGGCATCAGCGATGTCGGCGAGGCCGTCGGCTATGCCGGCGAGGTGAGGGGATTGTACGATCTGTGGAACAACAACCAGCGCATCGCCGACAACGCCATGCTCAGCGTGAACGAGCGCCTGCGGCGGTTGCGGGAACTGCAACGCTGGCAGCAATGGCAGCGCAGCCAGCAGAACGGCGTCCAGGGCGTGCCGCTGGGGCGGTCGCCATGATCGTCCGCCGCGCGGCCATCTTCCTGGCGGCTCTCGCCGTCCTTGCGGCCTTCGGCGCGCCCGCGCGCGCCCAGGCGTTCGACCTGAAGGAGCAGGACGGCATCTCGGCCGAATTGCGGGTCGTCGAGGCCGGGGCCGTCGTGCGCTGGCGCTTCCTGCGCCCGATCGCCCAGCCCATCGATTCCATCACCGCTACCGTGTCAGGCCGCCCGCTCGGCGTGCCGGCGGTCCAGCCCTATCCCGGGCCGGGGGAGGAATCGCGCATCCTCGCGCTGCTGGACGTGACGGGGTCCGGTCGCGATGACGCGGTCACGCGCCATGCCGCAAGCATGCTCGTCATGCTGGAGACGCAGGCCGCGCACCAGAAGCTGGCCATCGGCGTCTTCGGCGAGGAGATGCGCTTCATCATCCCCGAGCGGGGCGCGGCCGACATCGCCGCCGGTCTCGCCGGCGCCGTCATCGAGGAGAAGACCGCCAATCTGGCGGACGTGATCGCGTCCGGCGTCGCCGCCATCGCCACCCAGCCCGGCCAGCGCCGGGCCCTCTACCTCTTCACGGACGGCGCGAGCGCCGGACCGCTGCCGGAGGCCGAACTCGCCGCCGCCGCGCGGGGCCAGGGCGTCGCCCTGACATTCATCCTCGACCGCTCTGCGCGCGGCGCGGACATCGCCGCCCTGCGCAGGCTGAGCGAGGCCACGGGAGGCGAGGTGGTGGAGCCCGACGACCTCGTGCCGTTCCTGCGCGCGCCGTTCGCACGGATCGACACCGGCGCCACCATCGTCTTTCCCCTGGGCGACGCGCGGACTTATCCGTGGGAGAGCGCTCCCGCCGTCGCCGCCGAAATCCGCTACGGCGAGCGAACCCTGGCCCTCTCCGTGCCCGCGCCCATGCTGCCGAAGGCCACCTGGTCCGAAAGCGCCGACTATGCGTGGCGCACCTGGCCGACCCCGATCATGGCCGGCGGCGGGGTCGCGGTGCTCGGCCTCGCCGGGCTCGGCGCGGCTTTGGGGCTGCGCCGCAGCCGCGCGTCCGCACCCGTCCCGGGCGCGCCTGGCCCGACGCCGGTGCCTCAACCGCCGGCTCTCCTGGCGACCCTGACCGACGAGGCGGGAGGCCAGGTCCACGAGATCCGCTCGCAACTCGTCCAGCTCGGCCGGGACGCCGCCAACGACGTGCCGCTGTCCGACCTGACCGTGTCGCGGCGCCACGCGCTGATCCTCAAGACCGATGCGGGCTTCCTCTTGCGCAACGAGGACAGCCGCAACGGCGTGTTCGTGAATGAGGAGCCGGTTCAGGAAGCGGTGCTGGCGGACGGCGACGTCGTGGGCCTGGGATCGTGCCGGCTGCGCTTCCGCCTGGCGGAATCGGGCGCGGCTGCAGAGGCGCAAGCCGCGCCGGCGACCGGCGAGGATGGCGTAACGGCATGAACAGCGTTGAAGCCGGGGTTCTTCCCCTTTATTCCATGGCCCGGGAAGCGGGTTGGCGGTTTCCGGCGGAATGCGCCGGGCCGGATGCGTGGGGCGCAGGCTGGCGATGAGCGACGTGACTTCGGACGAGGACGGCTCCGGCGACATCCCGTCGGGTGGGGGCTCCGGCCGCAACGACCATTACTTCGCGCTGCCGCCCGGCACGCGCCTGATGGAGTACGAGATCGAGTCCGTGCTGGGCCATGGCGGCTTCGGCATCACCTATCTCGCCCGCGACACGCTCCTCGAGGAGCAGGTCGCCATCAAGGAATACCTGCCCAACGAGATGGCTATCCGCATCTCGGACGCGACGGTCAGGGCCAAGTCCGAGGGCGACCGGTCGGATTTCGAGACGGGGCTGAAATCCTTTCTCGAGGAGGCGCGCCTCATGGCGCGGTTCCGCCACGGCAACATCGTGCACGTTCGCCGCTTCTTCGAGATGCACGGCACGGGCTACATCGTGCTGAACTACGAGCGCGGGGGCACGCTCGCGAGCCGGCTCGATGCCGGCCCCCCGCCTGAAGCCGACCTGCGCAAATGGATCGACGGGATCCTGGACGGGCTCGACGCGGTCCACCAGCAGGCGGCCCTCCACCGGGACCTCAAGCCCAACAACGTCATCGTGCGCGAGGACGGATCCCCCGTCCTGATCGATTTCGGCGCGGCCCGCGACTTCAAGGGCCGCCGCAGCCGCTCCATCACGGCCATCGCCACGCCGGGCTATTCCCCGCCGGAGCAATACGGCGTCGGCGGCCAGCAGGGCCCGTGGACCGACTTCTACGCCCTCGGCGCCATCCTCTACCGGGCGGTGTCGGGCAATCCGCCCATCGATTCCCTCCGCCGGCTGCGCAACGATGCGCTCGTTCCCGCCGAGACGGTGGCCAAGGGGCGCTACGACGCCAAGCTCCTGCGCACGATCGACTGGATGCTCAAGGTCGACGAGGCGGAGCGCCCGACCTCGGTGGCCGAGGTGCGCGACGCCCTGAAGGGCGCGGCGATCCCCAAGACAGGCGGGCGCGCCGATGCGCCGGCTGCCGCCGCCTCGCCTTCGCGGCGCAAGTGGCTCGTGGCGGCGATGCTCCTAGTGTCCGTCGCCGCCGCCGCCGGCGGCTACGGGTTCTACGACGCCCGCCAGAAGGAGGTCGCGCGCCTGGAGGCGGAGCGGCAGGTCACGCTGCGGCAGCAGCTTGCAGAAGCGAAGTTCGACAAGGCCGCGCTCGACCGCTTCGTGGCTGCCTGCGGCGCGCGCTGCGCGCCCGAGATGGCCGCCGAGGCCAAGACGCGGCTGGACACGATCGCCGCCGAGGAGGCCGCCTATCGCGAGGCCGCCGGCGACAAGGCGAAGCTGCGGGCCTTCGCGGATGCGTGCAAGGCCTGCGGATTGCAGGCCGATGCCCGCCGCGACGCCGACGAGATCGACCGCCGCGAGCGCGAGGCGCAGATGGCGCGCCTCACCCGCCGGTTGGAGGAGGTCGCCTACAACCGGGCGGCGCTGGAGCGTTTTCTGAGCGAATGCGGGCCGACCTGCCCGGACACGCTGCGCGCCCAGGCACAAGCCAAGCTCGACCTGGAGCGGTCCGAAACGCTTCTCTTCCGCAATGCGTCCGAGGACGCCGAGCGCCTGCGGGCCTATGTGCGGGACTGCCGCATCTGCGCCTACAAGAGCGACGCCGAAACCCAGCTGGCAAGGCTGGATCGTCTGCGCCGGGAGGCCGAGCGGCGCGACTACACCAACCGCCTGAGCGCGGCGGGCTACGACCGCAGCGCGCTGAACCGCTTCATCACGGCCTGCATCCAGCCCGCCTGTCCGCTCGACCTGCGCAACGACGCGCGCGGCACGCTGGAACTGCTGGATAACGAGGAGCGCTCCTACCAGGCGGCGGATGGCGACGTCGATTCGCTGCGCGCGTTCCTGCGCAGCTGCCGCGCTTGCGTCCAGAAGCTGACCGCCCAGGCGCGGATCGCCACCCTTGAGGAGGAGGAGAAGCGCTCCAAGCGCGGCATCGCCATCGCCATGGGCAAGAAGGGCAGTGGCCTGCACTGGGAAGCCGCCTGGAACTATCCGGATGTCGACAGCGCCAAGAACCTCGTCATGAGCCGCTGCAAGCGCCAGGTGAAGACCTGCCAGGTCGCCTGGGGCCAGGGACCGACCTGCATCGCGCTCGCCTATGTCGGAAACGGCTGGGCCACCCGCGGAGGCGACACCAGCGCGGAGGCGCGGGACGCGGCCATGGCCGCCTGCCGCAGCGTCAACAAGGAAGCCTGCAAGCTCGCCGGCTCCTGGTGCAACAGCTAGCCGCCCGGCGGCCCGCTCTGGCCGCCCTGACAGCCCTGGCGGCAGACTTGGGTGTTGGCGCATGCGGGCGCGGGTGCTAGGACGCTGCCGCCCCGCGTGCGGCACTCTCCGTGCCCTGACGCCTGGCGAATTGAACGGACAGACCGACCGGTCGCGTGCTCCCGGTCCAACACGAAGCTGGATTTCATGACGTCCCCATCGGATCCCAAGACCCTGCGCGCCGAAGCCCGGACGATGCTCGAACGCATCGAATCCAAGGATTACCGCATCGGCATCGTCGGGCTCGGCTATGTCGGCATTCCGCTGGCGCTCGCCGCCGTGCGCGCCGGCTTCCCGGTCCTGGGCTTCGACATCGACGAGGAGCGGGTCGGCCAGCTCGCCCGGGGCGTCAGCTCGATCAAGCATATCCCCAGCGACGACATCGCGGAGGCGGTCAAGGCCGGGCGCTTCGACGCCACGACCGATTTCGACCGGCTCGGAAGCGTCGATGCCATCATCATCTGCGTGCCGACGCCGCTGACGCGAAACCGCGAGCCCGATCTCTCCTTCGTCGAGAACACGGCCCGGACCATCGCGCCGCGCCTGCGCAAGGGCCATCTCGTCGCGCTGGAATCCACGACCTATCCCGGCACGACCAACGAGGTGCTGAGGCCGATCTTCGAGGCGACCGGGCTGCGCAGCGGCGAGGACTTCTTCCTCGCCTTCTCGCCGGAGCGCGAGGACCCGGGCAATCCGCATTTCGGCACCTCGACCATCCCCAAGGTCGTGGGCGGCGACGGCGCCGACGCGCTGGCGATCGCGGATGCCCTCTACGGCAAGCTCGTCGTCAAGACCGTGCCGGTCTCGTCGACGGCCACCGCCGAAGCGGTGAAGCTGACCGAGAACATCTTCCGCTCGGTCAACATCGCCCTCGTGAACGAGCTGAAGATCATCTACGACGCCATGGGCATCGACGTCTGGGAGGTGATCGACGCCGCCAAGACCAAGCCCTTCGGCTTCATGCCCTTCTATCCGGGCCCCGGCCTGGGCGGGCACTGCATCCCGATCGATCCGTTCTACCTGTCGTGGAAGGCGCGCGAGTTCGAGATCTCCACGCGCTTCATCGAGCTGGCCGGCGAGATCAACACCGCCATGCCCAAGCACGTCGTGGAGCGGCTGGCTCAGGCGCTGGATGCCCGCGCCTCCCGCGGGCTCAACGGCGCCCGCGTGCTGATCATCGGCGCCGCCTACAAGAAGAACGTCGACGACATGCGCGAAAGCCCCTCGCTGCGCCTGATGGAGCTCATCGAGCATCGCGGCGCCAAGGCCGACTATCACGACCCCCATATCCCCGTCCTGCCGCGCACCCGGGAGCACGCGGCCCTGGCCGGCCGTCGGTCCGTGCCGCTGGATGCGAGCACGATCGGCGGCTATGACGCGATCCTGATCGCGACCGACCACGATGCGGTCGATTACAAGGCCCTGGTCGGCGCAGCCCGCCTGGTCGTCGACACGCGCAATGCCTGCGAGCGGGCCGGCGCGATGGCCGCCAACGTCATCAAGGCCTGAGCGGCCCCTGAACGGATAGATCACGCGACATGACCAATTTCGCTCTCATCGGCGCCGCCGGCTACATCGCTCCCCGCCACATGGGCGCCATCAAGGCGGTCGGCGGCGATCTCGTCGTCGCCTTCGATCCCAACGATTCCGTCGGCGTCATCGACAGCCATTTCCCCAACGCGCACTTCTTCACCGAGTTCGAGCGCTTCGACCGCCACGTGGACAAGCTGCGCCGCCGCGGCGGGCGCATCGACTACATGGCGATCTGCTCGCCGAACTATCTCCACGATGCCCATTGCCGCTTCGCCCTGCGGGCCGGGGCGGACGCGATCTGCGAGAAGCCGCTGGTCCTCAACCCGTGGAACATCGACGGGCTGGCGGAGATCGAGCAGGACACCGGCCGGCGGATCTCCACCATCCTGCAGCTGCGGCTCCATCCCGCCATCAAGGCGATGAAGGAGAAGGTGGACGCATCCAATCGCCGCCACACGGTCGACCTGACCTACATCACCTCGCGCGGCCGCTGGTATCACGCGTCCTGGAAGGGCGACGAGCAGAAGTCGGGCGGCGTGGCGACCAATATCGGCGTCCATTTCTTCGACATGCTCGGCCACATCTTCGGGCCGCTCCAGCAGCAGCAGGCCCACCTGCGCGAGCCCGAGCGGGCCGCCGGCTTCCTGTCCTTCGAGAAGGCCGACGTGCGCTGGTTCCTCTCCGTGGACCGCGAGGACCTGCCCGAGAGCGTCAAGGGTTCCAAGACGACCTACAGGTCGCTGACGCTCGATGGCGACGAGGTGGAATTCTCCGAAGGCTTCACCGACCTGCACAAGGACAGCTACCGGGAAATCCTCGACGGTCGCGGCTTCCCGCTGGAGGCGGTCCGGCCCTGCATCGAGATCGTCTCCGATTTCCGGACCGCGCCCGTGGTCTCGACCGGCGAGCGGCACCCTTACGTCGCCCGCTACGCGAAGGGCTGAGCGCCATGGCCGGCGGCCAGATGCGGCAGGACGATCGGTTCCCGGGCGTCGCCATCCATGAATCGGCCTATGTGGACGATCCCGTCTCCATCGGTCCCGGTTCGCGCATCTGGCACTATGTCCACGTCCTGCCCCGCGTGACCATCGGCGCCGATTGCGTTCTCGGCCAGAACGTCATGATCGGGCCGGACGTCACGGTCGGCTCCGGATGCCGCATCCAGAACAACGTCGCGCTCTATGCCGGCGTCGAGCTGGAGGACGACGTGTTCTGCGGGCCGTCCTGCGTCTTCACCAACGTCAATAATCCCCGCGCGTTCGTCAGCCGCAAGGACGAGTTCCGCCGGACGCTGGTGCGCAAGGGGGCCAGCATCGGCGCCAACGCGACGATCGTGTGCGGCCATACGCTGGGCGCCTATTGCTTCATCGCGGCGGGCGCGGTCGTCACCGGCGACGTGCCCGATTTCGCCCTCATGGCCGGGGTGCCGGCCCGGCGCATCGGCTGGATGAGCCGGGAGGGCGAGAAGCTCGGGGCGGACCTCGTCTGCCCGCGCACCGGCGAGACCTATCGCGAAACGGCCGATGGCCGCCTGGAGTTGACGAGCCCATGACCGCTCCCGTCGCCACCGCTCCCGTCACCCCGCCGCAGATCGAGTTCATCGACCTCAAGGCCCAGCGCCGGCGCCTCGGCGAGAACCTCGACCGCGCGCTGCTGTCCGCCGTCGACGAGGGGGCGTACATTCTGGGGCCGCAGGTCGGCCGCTTCGAGGCGGCGCTGGCCGCCTTCGCCGGCGCCGGCCATGCCATCGGCACGGCCAACGGCACGGACGCGATCGGCATCTGCCTCATGGCCATGGGTCTGCGCCCCGGCGATGCGGTGATCTGCCCCGCCTTCACCTTCGCCGCCACCGCCGAGGCGGTCGCCTGGCTGGGCGCGACGCCGGTCTTCGTCGATATCGACGAGAAGACCTACAATCTCGACCCGGCCGCTCTGCCTCTCGCGCTGGAGACGGCAGCCCGCGCCGGCCTGAAGCCCCGTGCCGTCATCGCCGTGGACCTGTTCGGCCAGCCGGCCGACTACGAGCCCATCGAGGCGTTCTGCCGGGATAACGGCCTGAAGCTGATCTGCGACGCGGCCCAGGGCTTCGGCGCCAGCTATCGCGGCCGGCGCGTCGGCTCCATCGGCGACTTCACGACCGCGAGCTTCTTTCCCGCCAAGCCGCTGGGCTGCTACGGCGACGGCGGCGCGATCCTGACCAATGACGGTGAAAGCGCGGAGCTCATCCGCTCGCTGCGCTTCCACGGCAAGGGCTCGGACAAGTACGACAATGTCCGCATCGGCATGAACTCGCGCCTGGACACGATCCAAGCGGCGATCCTCCTGGAGAAACTGTCGATCTTCGAGGACGAGATCGCCGCGCGGCAGGTCGTGGCGCGCCGGTACGCGGAGGGCCTGGCCGACGTCGCCGCGGTGCCCTTCGTCATGGACGGATGCGTGTCCGTCTGGGCCCAATACACGATCCGCGTTCCCGCCGCGTCCCGCGACGGCTTCATGAAGGCGATGAAGGAGCGGGGCGTGCCGACGAACATCTACTATCCCAGGCCGCTCAACCGCCAGACCGCCTATGCCCGCTTCCCCGTCGCCGGCAACGGCCTTCCGGTGTCGGAGCGGATCGCCCAGGAGGTCGTCGCCCTGCCGATGCATCCGTACCTGACCGCCGACGTGCAGGATTACATCGTCGCGGCCGCGCGCGAATGCCTCGCGGCGCTGGGCGAAGGCGCTTCGTGACCGCGCCGGGGCGTCGGCTGGCCTATCTTTCCCTGGAGACCCCGCGCGCGGGGCAGGCGTCCCATACCCATGTGAATGCGATGATCGCGGCTCTGGAACGGCGCGGCTGGCAGGTGGACCGCTTCTTCGCCGATCGCAGCGGCGCTTCCGGCGGCGCGTCCTTCGCCGCCCGGCTGCTCTCGCACCTGACGATACAGGCCCGGCTCCTCGCCCGGTGCCGGTCCTATGACGCCGTCTTCGTGCGCGGGCATTGCATGGCGGCGCCGGTCGCGCTCCTGCTGCGGCTGATGGGCAAGCGCGTGGTGCACGAGATCAACGGCACGAGCCGCGACATCGCCGTCACCTATCCGCGCCTGAAGCCGCTTCTGCCGGTCTTCGCCTTCCTCGACCGCATCCAGCACCGCACGGCCTCGCATCTTCTGGCCGTCACCGATGCCCTTGCCGACTGGGCGCGGGCCGAGGCCGGGCACGGGCGCGTCACCACCGTGACGAACGCCGCCGACACGGGCCTCTTCGCGCCGGACGGGCCGAGGGCGGACCTCGGCGGGCCCTATGCCGTCTTCGTCGGCGGGCTGGTGAAATGGCATGGGCTTGCCACGATGCTGGCGGCGGTGAACCACCCCGTTTGGCCCGAGGGCGTCCGCCTCGTCATCGCCGGGGACGGCGTGGAGGCGCCGGCCGTCCGCGCGGCGGCGTCCGCCCGGCTCATCTATCTCGGCCGCCGCGAGCAGGCGGACCTGCCGGAACTCTATCGCGGCGCGCTGGCGAGCCTGGTTCCCATCGAGAATCCCGGCGGCCGCTCGGACCACGGCGTCATGCCGCTCAAGCTCTTCGAGAGCATGGCCTGCGGCGTTCCCGTCATCGTCTCCGATCTCAAGGGCCAGGCGGACCTGGTGCGCCAGACCGGCTGCGGCCTCGTGGTCCCGCCCGGCGATCCGGCCGCGCTGGCGGGGGCGGTGGCGATGCTGGCCACCGTGCCCGACATGGCGCGGCAGATGGGCGCGCGCGGGGCCGCCGATGCTGCTTCCCGCCATTCCTGGGACGCGCGGGCCGCCGTCGTCGATGCCATCCTGCGCGGGGAGCCGGCCCGGTGAGCGCCCGCAGGTCCATCGGCATCCTCACCCACACGGTGGTCGCGGACGATCCGCGCGTGCGCCGCCAGATCGAGGCGTTTCTCGCAGCCGGCTGGGACGTGGTCGCCATCGGCGCCGATGGCGGCCGCTCGGCGCCGCCCGCGGGAACGCTCGACCTGGAACCGGCCCGTGCGCCGGACCGCTCCGCCCGCGGCCGCCTCGTCCGGTTGGCGCTCCTGTCCATGGCGAAGGCGCTGCCGTTCACGGCCGAGCGCGCCTTCTGGGGCCTGCCGGAGCGCTATGGCGCGTTCTTGGAGCGGGCGCGGCGTCACGCTCCCGACCTGTGGCTCGCCAACGACTGGACCATGCTGCCCGTGGCCTCGCGCCTCGTCGCGGAGCGGCCGGCGCCCATCCTGTACGACACGCACGAATTCGCCTTCGACGAGTTCCCCGAGAACTGGAAGTGGCGCACCTTCATGCGCCCGCTGGTGCGCCGCATGGAAGGCGCGGGTCTCGCCAGGGCCGGGGCTGTCACCTGCGTCTCGGCCGGGATCGCCCGTCGTCTCGCCGCGGTCTACGGCCTGGTGCGCGAGCCGGCCGTGGTGCGCAACATGCCGTCCTACGAGGCGATGCCGTACCGCTCGTGCGGACAGACGATCGAGGTGCTCTACCACGGCATCGTCATGCCCCATCGCGGGCTGGAGCAGCTCATCCGGTCCCTTCCGCTGTGGCGGCCGGACTTCGCGCTGACGATCAGGGGTCCGGGGAGCGCGGACTACCTGGCGGGCCTTGCCGCCCTCGCCGCCGCCGAGGGGGTTTCGGACCGGGTGCGGTTCGATCCGCCCGTCCCGTTCACCGGCCTCGTGCGGGCCGCCGCGGCCCACGATATCGGCATCTTCGTCCTGCCGGCGCATTCCCAGCAGAACGAATACGTGCTGCCCAACAAGCTGTTCGAATACACGATGGCGGGCCTGTGCGTCTGCGTGTCGGACCTGCCCGAGATGGCGGCCGTGGTGCGCGAGCGCGGGATCGGCGAGATCATCCCCGCCATGGACCGTAAGGCCATTGCCGCCACGGTCAACGCCCTCGACCGCCCCCGGATCGACACCGCCAAGCGGCGCGCCCTGGAGGCCGCAAGGGACCTCTGCTGGGAGCGCGAACGGACGGTCATGACCGGTCTCGCGGAGGCGCTGGTGGGTTCGGCGGGAGGCCAAGGTTGAGGCCGGGTCCGCCAGACCCTATACAGGCGCCCGCGGCGCGGCCCGAAGGCCGCATCGCTCCGACCGACCTCCCTCTCGCCTCCGGAACCTGATCGAATGTGCGGCATCTACGGATCCATCGGCTACGCGCCCGACCCGGGCCGCATCGACGCGGTGGCGCATCGCGGCCCCGACGGACGCGGCTGGGAGGTGTTCCAGAGCCCGGCCGGACCGGTTGCGCTCGGCCATCGCCGCCTGGCGATCATCGACGTGTCGGATGCGGGCCTGCAGCCGATGGCCGATGCCTCCGGGCGCTATTCCATGGTCTTCAACGGGGAGATCTACAACTACATCGAGCTGCGCGAGGAGATGCGCGCCAGCGGCGAGGCCTTCGTGTCCCAGTCGGACTCCGAGGTTCTCCTGCGGGCCTACATGCTGTGGGGCGCCGAGTGCCTGCCGCGCCTGCGCGGCATGTTCTCCTTCCTGATCTGGGATGCGCGCGAACAGGTGCTCTTCGCCGCCCGCGACCGCTACGGCATCAAGCCGCTCTATATTGCCGCCACGCCCCGGGGCGTGGCGTTCGGGTCCGAGATCAAGCAATTGCTCGGCCTGCCCGGCGTCTCCGGCCGCATGAACATCGCCCGCGTCCACGACTTCCTGTCATCGGGCATCGCCGACCACACGGCGCAGACCATGTTCGACGGTGTCGGCCAGATCCGCGGCGGCGAATGCGCCACGGTCACGACGTCCGCATCCGACGCCCTCGTGGTCGACGTCAGGCGCTGGTACCCCGCCTCCGCCGGCGAGCTGACGCTGACCGAAGCCGAGGCGGCCGAGCGCTTCCGCGACCTGCTGACCGAATCCGTGCGGCTGCACCTGCGCTCGGACGTGCCGGTCGGCTCGTGCCTGTCCGGAGGGCTCGACAGCTCCGCCATCGTCTGCCTCATGTCCGGCATGATGGGCTCGGGCGAGGGCGGCTCGCAGGTCAACACCGTGTCGGCCTGTTATGCCGAAAAGAGCGTCGACGAAAAGCCCTTCATGGACGCGGTCGTCGACCACGCCCACACCATCCCCCATTTCATCTTCCCGAAGGCCGAGGACGTGTTCCAGCGCGCGTCCGACATCACCTGGCACCAGGACGAGCCCTTCGGCTCCACCTCCATCTTCGCGCAATGGTGCGTGTTCGAGGAGGCAAGGCGCGTCGGCGTGAAGGTGATGCTGGACGGGCAGGGGGCCGACGAGCAGCTTGCCGGCTATCACGGCAGCTTCCCCTACTACATGGCCGACCTGACGCGCCGCCGCCAGTTCGGCCAGCTCGCGCGCACCATCCTCGAGCGCAACCGGTATCACGGCACGCCGATCCCGGAGCAGCTGCGCAACTATGTCGTTCCGCTCCTGCCGCGGGGGCTGGCCGGCCTGCTGCGCCAGAAGCATCGCCAGCTGACCCAGCACGACTGGCTGGGCACGGACATCCTGCGCGAGCACGGCAATCCGGGCACCGCGTTCCAGCTGGCGAGCGACGAGCTCGGCCTGCCGCCGGTGACCGACCTGCGCACGCTGTGCCTGACGCTGACCTACGGGTCCAACCTCTCGATGCTCCTGCACTGGGAGGACCGCAACTCGATGGCCCATTCCATCGAGGCGCGGGTGCCTTTCCTCGACCACCCCTTGGTCGAGTTCACGCTGGCGCTCGGCAACGACCACAAGATCGTCGGCGGCGATACCAAGCGCGTGCTGCGCAAGGGCATGGCCGGCATCCTGCCGGAGGTGATCAAGGAGCGGCGCGACAAGCTGGGCTTCGCGACGCCGGAGCAGATCTGGTTCCGCGGGCCGCTGCGCCCGCTCATCGAGGACGGGGTGGAGAAGACCCTGGCGCGCTATCCCGGCCTGATGAACGCCGACGGCGTGCGGGCGCTGGCCGCCGACATGCTGGACGGACGCCGCCCCGTGGACTTCACCCTCTGGCGGATCGTCAACCTCGGCATCTGGGGCGAACGCTTCGGCGTGGGGATGTGACCCGCAAAGGCTGACAGTGGCCCTCGGGCCTGATACACCCCACGCCGTGTCGGCGGGGGCGCCGGCCTGCCGTTGCGGTGGGCATGACAGGAGCGCGCGAGCGCATGTGCGGAATTGCCGGTGCCGTATCCTTGAGCGGAGCGCCCGTACCACGTCTGGATCGGGCCCTGCTCGCCATGAACCACCTGATCGCCCATCGCGGGCCGGATGGTCACGGATTCTGGAAGGCCCCTGGCGACACCTGCGGCTTGGCGCACCGGCGCCTCGCCATCATCGATCTCAGCCAGGCTGCGCTGCAGCCCATGCGCGGGGCCGATGGCTCGGTGATCGCCTATAACGGCGAAATCTACAATTACGTGGAGCTGCGCGAGCAGCTTTCCGACGGCTGGACTTTCCGGACCTCGTCCGACACCGAGACGATCCTGGCTGCCCACGCCCGTTGGGGGGTCGACTGTGTGACGCACCTGCGGGGCATGTTCGCCTTCGCGTTGTGGAACGGGGACCGTTTCTTCGCCGCCCGCGACCGGTTCGGCATCAAGCCCTTCTATTACACGATTGTTGATGGCGTGCTGTACTTCGCCTCCGAGATGAAGGCGCTGCTGCCTCTGCTGCCGGAGATCGCCACCGACGCCGACGCTCTCGCCGAGTACATGACCTTCCAGTACACGATCGGCGAGAAGACCCTGTTCCGGCACATTCATCAGCTCATGCCGGGCCACGCCCTGACGGTCGAGAACGGGTCGCTGCGCGTCTTCCGGTACTGGGACGTCCATTACGACATCGATTGGGACCATACGCCCCGGTGGTTCGGGGACGAGATGCGCTCGCGCCTCACCGAGTCCGTCCGCATGCACCTGCGCTCCGACGTGCCGGTCGGCGCCTACGTTTCCGGCGGCATCGATTCCAGCCTCATCGGGATCATGGCTGCCCGCGAGGAAGCGTCCGGCCGCGTCGGCTTCCATGGCAAGTTCACGGAATTTCCGGGCTACGACGAAAGCGCTTATGCCGAGGCCGCATGCCGGGACGGCGGAATCGACCTCCATCAGATCGACATCACGGCCAAGGACTTCCGCGACAACATCGAGAAGGTGATCTACCACCTGGACACCCCCGTCGCCGGGCCGGGTTCCTTCCCGCAATTCATGGTCTCCGAGCTGGCATCCCGGCACGTGAAGGTGGTGCTTGGCGGGCAGGGCGGCGACGAGATCTTCGGCGGATATGCGCGCTATCTGATCGCGTATCTGGAGCAGTCCCTGAAGGCGTCCATCGACGGCACCTATCGCAACGGCAACTTCGTCGTCACGCCGGAATCGATCATCCCGAACCTGACGGTATTGCAGGAATACAAGCCGCTCATCAGGCAGCTTTTCTCCAAGGGGCTCTTCGGGCCCCTCGACGAGCGATACTTCCGGCTGATCGACCGCTCGGCCGACATGGACAGCGAAGTCGACTGGTCCGCGCTCGACCGCGAAGGCGTCTTTGCCCGTTTCCAGGCTGTCTTCAATTCCGAACGGAACGTGAAGAAGGAAGCCTATTTCGACTCCATGACGCACTTCGATTTCAAGTGTCTCCTGCCTGCGCTGCTGCAGGTGGAGGACCGGATGTCGATGGCCCATGGGCTGGAATCGAGGGTGCCGCTTCTCGATCACTCCGTGGTGGAATTCGCCGCCACCATCCCGGCCGACATCAAGTTCGGCGGCGGCCAGATGAAGCACTTCATCAAGGATACGTTCGCAGCCGACCTGCCGGCCGAACTGACAAGGCGGCGCGACAAGATGGGCTTTCCCGTGCCGCTCAAGGAATGGTTCTCGGGCGAGCTCCACGACATGGTGGAGGGGATCTTCTTCACGCAGAAGAATCGCCATCGGGAATTTTTCAACTCGGACGCGATTCTCGCCAATTTCGACAAGGGGGAGCGCTTCTCCCGCAAGACCTGGGGCCTCATGAGCCTTGAGCTCTGGCACCAGATGTTCCACGACCGCGCTGCCGACTACCGGCGGATGCTCGACGAGATCGAGCCCACCGCAATCGCTGCGCAGTGATCACATCGAAGGACGAATGACGATGAAGGTTTTCATCACGGGCGGTTCGGGCCAGGTCGGCTCCACGGTCGCGGACATCCTGCTGGCGCGCGGCGACACGGTGCTGTCGATCGACAATTTCGCCACCGGCCGTCGGGACAACCTGCTCGACCAGCCCAACCTGACGCAGGTTGAGGGATCGATCGTGGATTACGCCCTGATCGATCGGCTGTTCGGCGACTTCAAGCCGGACGTCGTGGTCCATACGGCCGCGTCCTACAAGGATCCGGAGGACTGGGAGACCGACGCCCTCGTCAACGCCGTCGGCGGCGCCAACATCGCCAAGGCCTGCAAGGTCCACAAGGTCAGCCGGCTGATCTACTTCCAGACCGCGCTCTGCTACGGCACGAAGCCGATTCAGCAGCCGATCCGTCTCGATCACCCGATCAACCCGGTGAATTCCAGCTACGCGATCTCCAAGACGGCTGGCGAAAACTACGTCCAGTTCTCGGGCATCGACTGGGTGACGTTCCGCCTCGCTAACGTCATCGGGCCTCGCAACGTGTCCGGCCCGCTGCCGATCTTCTATGGCCGCCTGGCGGAGGGAAAGAAGTGCTTCGTCACGCCGGCGCGGCGCGACTTCTGCTACGCCGGCGATCTGGCGCGCGTCGTGGTGAAGGCCGCCGACGGGAAGGGACAGGGCACCTATCACTTTTCGTCCGGCAAGGACGTGGCGATCAAGGAACTGTACGACGCCGTCGTTCGCGCGATGAAGCTCAATGACTATCCCGAGCCCGAGGTGAAACCGCTCGGGCCGGACGACGCGCCGTCGATCCTCCTGGATCCGTCCCGCACCTTCACGGATTTCGGCGACGTGGAGTTCACCTCGCTGGACGATATCGCTCGCCTGTCTGTGGAGCGGTGGGAGCGAGAAGGCGTGGTCGGTGGCTACACGCACCTCAAGGAAGCGCGCGCTGACATCAAGACGGCTGCGAAAGGCTGAATCGCACGATGCGTATCCTGATCACGGGCGGTGCCGGCTGCCTCGGCTCCAACCTGACCGAGCGTTATCTCGAGGCCGGGCACGACGTGCTCGTCCTCGACAATTTCGCCACCGGCCATCGCGGCTCGCTGCCCGAAGGGCATGAGAAGCTGGAGATCGTCGAGGGCTCCGTGACGGACCGCGCGCTCGTGGACAGCCTGTTCCAAGGCTTCCAGCCCACGCATGTCGTACATTCCGCCGCCGCCTACAAGGATCCGGACGACTGGCTGGAGGACACGCGCACCAACGTCGAAGGAACCATCCAGGTCGTTCAGGCCGCCAAGGCTGCCGGGGTCCGGCGCTTCGTCAACTTCCACACCGCACTTGGCTATGGCAGGCCGGAGAGCCTGCCGATACCGGCCGAGGCGCCGGCGCGTCCCTTCACCAGCTACGGCATCTCCAAGCAGGCCGGCGAGAACTACCTTGCCATGTCCGGCCTGCCCTTCGTGTCGCTGCGGCTCGCCAACGTCACCGGGCCGCGGTTGGCCATCGGGCCCATCCCGACCTTCTACACGCGCCTGAAGGCGGGCAAGGGTTGCTTCTGCTCGAAGACGATCCGCGACTTCGTCGACATGGACGACTTCTTCTCGGTGATGGACCTGGTCATGGCGGATGGTGCGCCGACGGGTGTCTTCAACGTGTCCACCGGCACCGGCCACACCATCAAGGACATCTTCGACATTGTGGTCGACCATCTCGGGATCACTTTGTCCGAGCCCGTGCCCGAGGTCGAGCCCGGCGCCGACGATGTGCCCGCCGTCGTCCTGGACCCCTCCAAGACCGTCGACGCCTTCGGCTGGACGCCGCGCTACGCGTTCGAAGAAACGATCCGGCGGATGCTGGCCTGGTACGACGTGCACGGTGTCACCGCCATCTACAGCCACCTCAAGGCGCCGCCGGTCCGGGCCTGAGCGCAGGGAAACGAACGTCATCATGAGCGAGACCTTTACCGGCAAGAACGTGCTGGTCGTGGGCGGTGCCGGTTTCGTCGGCTCCAACCTCGTGCGGCAAATCCTGAAGGAGAAGCCGCGCCGGCTCACGATCGTCGACAATTTCCTGTCGGCCGATCCGGTCAATGTCCCGGACGATCCCGCTGTCCGGCTCGTCTCCGGCACGATCACCAGCGATCGGATCCTGCGGGACCTCGATGAGGACCTCGATTACGCCTACCACCTGGCCTGCTTCCACGGGAACCAGTCGTCCATCCACGATCCGCTGATGGACCATGAGAACAACACCCTGACGACACTCAAGCTGTTCGAGCGGCTAAAGGACATCAAGAGCCTGAAGAAGGTCGTCTATTCGGCCGCGGGCTGCGCAGTTGCGGCCAAGACGTTCGACGGCGCGACCGCGACCACCGAGGACGCGCCGGTCTCGCTCTTCCACGACAGCCCGTATTCCATCTCCAAGCTGATCGGCGAGATGTACGGGAACTATTATTTCACGCGCCATGGCCTCCCCTTCGTGAAGGCGCGGTTCCAGAACGTTTACGGTCCAGGGGAAATCCTCGGCGCCGGCCGCTGGCGGGGCACGCCGGCCACCGTCTGGCGCAATGTGACGCCGACCTTCGTGTGGAAGTCGCTTCACGGCGAGGCCCTGCCTGTGGAGAACGGCGGCATCGCCACCCGCGACTTCATCTTCGTCGAGGACATGGCCCGCGGGCTCATGGCCTGTGCACTGAGGGGCGAGCCGGGCGAGATCTACAATCTCGGCTCGGGCGTCGAGACGACGATCCGCGAGCTCGCCGAGCGCATCAATGCGGCGACCGGCAACGCAACGCCGATCGCCCTGACGCCGGCCCGCGACTGGGATCGCTCGGGCCAGCGCTTCGCCTCGACTGACAAGGCACGTGAAAAGCTGGGCTTTGCCGCCGAGGTTCCCCATGAGGAAGGAATCCGCCGCACTGTCGAGTGGACCAAAGCGCACAGGGGGACGATCCTGCGCTGCATGACGGCCCACGCCCACTTTGTGCCGGAGGTTGGGGCCTACCGCTGAGACGGCTGCATTCGGGGCGCTTCGTGATGAAGTTTGTATTTCGCAAGACCGGTGAGGCGAGATCAGAGGTCACTTCTTCGCAAAGTGATAATCTCGAGCGAGGCACCGATATCGAGCAGTATTGGACTGGTCACAACGTCACGCGACACAGATCCTTCGCCGACGCAGAAGCTTCTCTGCAAGATTTTCATTGGCGGAATGCTCAATATTTCGGATACATCGACCTGATGCCGGTATCCAGGGCAGACGGTCTTGCGGTTTTGGACTTCGGCTGCGGTCCTGGATATGATCTCGTGGGATTTGCGACGCACTCGCATCCTGCGCGCCTTATCGGCGTTGACGTATCGGCAACCTCTTTGGCCGAGGCGAAGAACCGGCTCAATCTGCATGGCGCGGAGCCGGAGCTCTACCATCATGATGTAACGTTGGGGCCCCTTCCAATAGAAGATCGGGCTATCGATCTGGTGCACAGCTCCGGCGTACTGCACCATATGTCTGACATGGCGCCAGCGCTCCGAGAATTGCGCCGCGTACTGAAGCCTGGAGGCCGCGCGCAGATCATGGTTTACCACGCCGATAGTCTCTGGGCGCACCTATACGTTGCGTATGAGCGCCAAATCGTGCAGGGGATCGATACCGGCCTAGATCTTGCCGCTGCTTTTCAGAAGTCCACGGATGGGCCTGACTGTCCGATTGCGCGTTGCTACACGCAGAGACAATTCGTAGATATTATTACCGAATTCGGTTTTGAGTTGGAGACGTTTGGTGTGGCGGTCTCCGCTTGGGAAATGTCCCTGCTGCACAAGCGCTACGCCGCGATCATGGACCCGCGCCTGCCCCGTCAAAGCCGTGATTTTCTTGCCGCGCTACACTTCGACACGCACGGCCTTCCCCTTATTTGCCCGGGCGTACATGCGGGAATCGACGCCTGCTTCAGATTCAGGGCAGTCTGAATTAACGGGTGACGTTCTTGCGCCCGCCTCTCGCAAGGCCGGCGTCATAGTTCGCACGTGAAGCTCGTGCACGTCCCATGATCGCCCTGTCTATCCGGTCCGATGGAGCCATCGGCTCCGGTGTCCACCATTCAGGGTGGGTCAACAGGTGCAACTTGTCGTGCCCCTCGGCGATCACGTCCATCATCGGCTTGAACCGCCAATACCCATTCGAGTCCGAGCAATAGGTATATTCCTCTCGCAGCGATCGCCCGTACGCGTTCGCAAGTCCGCCGATGACTTCGTCATCGAATTCGAGAAGGTTAGACAGGTCTGGATTGTGCCAGCTGACGGCCGAGATGGGGCGCTCCAATACCGTTTCCAGGAGCAGTCTCTCCCTTGCGATGGCGTGCTCCAACTCGTCCCGTCGCCACTCAGTGATGCCGTAAGCCTCGCTGTCAAAGTGCAGGCCGACTTCATGGCCCGCACCTACGACACGGCGGGTAAGTTCATCAATTTCAGGTTCTAAAATATTGTAGAAGATATTCCTTGGATTGATGAAGTAGATCGCACTGGCGCCTTCCTCCGCCTCGATCTCGGCCATGCGTAAAGCACGATGCATCGAGAAATCGACATCGTGCCTTAGGATCACGTGGCGCTCAGATGCTTCTTTCCCGCCGAAGGTTGCAAAGGCATAGCCGTACCTTGTCAGTGTCTGAAGAATGGATCGGTAGGCGGATTCGGTGAAGTCGTTGAAACGTTCAGTGGGTTTTGCCAGTCGCGGTGTCGCCTTATCGATCCGGAAGATGTGGCCATGCAGTTCGACAGTGAGGTTGTCATAGCTGCCGCCATCGAAGGAACGGAATCGATGGGACAGTTCCTCGGCGCCGATCAGCGGCGAAATGCGGCATAGCGCCTCCAGATCCGAACGTCGCGTCTTGGTCGGGCCCCAGCGTTCCGCCTCAAGCGCCGGCATTGGTTCCTCGCTGAGCAATCGCGCGCCAAGTGAGTCGATCAGTTGCAGGCCGGCCTCGCTCGCGCCAGCCAAGAGTTCTGCAGGAGAGGCGCCCTCCTTCACGCGAAAGCGCTGGACCGCCACGATCGGGCCAGCGTCGACGGCTTCCGTCATGATGTGGACGGTCGCCCCATATACGGTAGATCGCCGATAGACTGCATGATGATGCGGATCCCGGCCCGGAAAGTCGGGAGTGGCAGCATGTATGTTGTAAGCTGGCTTGCGTAGTGCGTTCAGGATTTGCGCCGGAACGATAACGCCAGTTCCGAAGCTGAGCAGCGACGTGTCAGGAGTGATTTCGGCAGCTTCCAGTGCGGTCAGATCACGCAATACTTCAATATTCGTTTCTGACGGAAAGGCGGCCTTGACCCGGGATAAGTCGTCGTCGCTTAGGCTCGTCAATAACAACAGCCTAGCCATGTGTTGTTGCCTCACCTAACGGCCTTCCGTCATGCATGAGATAGTCGATGACCGATAGCCCAGCTATGAAATTTCGCGCGTCCCCGTAGGATGAGGGTTTGAAGTTCTGATAGACAAGATCCAATCCCGCGTGCGCGAATAACGCGTCGTCTTGATATCCGGCTGCGCCGCCTCCAGCCAGATAAGCAGTACCGCCAGCACACTGCAGAATCGAGATCAGCAATTCTGTTGCCTCGCCGTGGTGGGGAAGCTCTGACTGACGGACGAACGTACAGGACAGTCCGAGATGATCAGCCAGCGTCTTGATGACGTGGATATTATAGTCAGCGAGGTTGTGTTCGCGGTATGTCACCAGGGGCGACAGCACATCCATGGCGCTCCTAAAGTTTGGTGCCCGCCTGTAATTGGCCTCCAGCGTCTTGATCAGCTTGGTCCGCCAAGGTTGCGTGTCATCGATCTCCGCGTCCTTGATCAAGGAGCCTAGCGGCATACGCTTGATGGGGCAGGTGACCCAACGAGCTTCCGACTGAATATTGAGGCGTACGCGGTTGCTCCACGAGCCCATGCTGCCGGATCCGGATCGCGGATAGGAGACGTCATCCAGGAACACGAAGCTGTCGGCTCGCCGGATTTTGTCGAAGAAGCCGAGCCATGGGAAAAAATTCGGCTGATGAATGGCTACGAGACGCGACATGTCGGGTCACATCCGGGCATTGAAGAACGGCTTCAGCCGGCGAAACCATGCAAGCCCGGCCAGAAACGTTGTGACCGCAACCACACCCATATACGCCATCATCCATATGGGGGGCAGCGTCCCGGAGATGATCGGCCTTCGGTAGCATTCCGCTAGTACATAGAAGGGATTGAAGCTCAGGACTCCTTGCAGCGCCTGCGGATACGATGTGATCGGATAAAATATCGGGGAGGCGAAAAGGAGGATAGTCAGTACGCTTGGCAAGATTAGCGATGTATCACGCACGAAGACATTCAGTGCGGAAAGGAAGAATCCCAGGCCGCCGATGAAGAAGAGTTGCAGGATAACTACCAACGGAAGCACGAGCACCGCCGGACTGGGCGCAACGCCGCCGATCGCCTGGATGGTGGCAAGCACCACGAAGGAGACAAGAAGCGGAATGATTCCGATCGCTGTACCCACCAACGGCAGCAATTCGGACTTGAACGAGATGTTCTTTATCAACCCGGAGTTGGAGACGACAGAAGCCGTGCCGCTTGACAACCCCTCGCTCATCGAGAGCCACGGACCATAGCCGCTGATGAGCCACAGGATGAACGGCAGAGTTCCTTCGCGGCCCGGCAGGCGCCCGGGAAAAACGAATGCGAAGACGAAGCAGAAGATACCCAGCAGCATTAACGGGCTAAGCGCGGCCCAGATCAGCCCCAAGCCGGAGCCAAGAAATCGGTCCCCAAGCGTAATCTTGAACAGACCCCACATCATTGCGAGGTCATGCCTTGTGAAACCCAGGCTAATAGTCACGATGTTGATGCTCTCTCGATGCGGCGTGATGTGATGCGCGGAGGGTGCAGCATGAGGGGTTGCCCGCCCTTATGGCCGACCTCGTCCACAATCTCGAACGCGCGAGATATCTGTGAAACCGGTGTTCCAACTGCCTCAAGGGTCAGGCTGAGGCGGTAAAGCCCGGCGGCGAGTAGCATTGGGGTCATGTCGAGCTCTAACTCGAATGCGCCCCTGGTTGGAAGGCCGACTATCGCTCTCGTCAGCCGATCGGTGAAGATCCGCCGGCCATCCGCGCGAAGGAGGGACACCACAATGTCGAGGCCTGCCGGGTCGCCCACAACTCCTCTGGCCTTTACAAGAATGCCTTCGAACGTTCGGTAGCTTCCGCCACGATCCAGCCCATTCTGAATCATTGACATGTCATGCAGCGCGCCAATATCCGACCGAGGCACAATGTCAGCTTCGCGGCCGAACTTGCGACGCAGTTCCTCTTCGTCTGCATGGGTCACCGCCGCTTCGTACGCTCGCGTTACCTCCTCCGGCGGACCGTCCATTACGATGCGGCCCTGATCCATCCAGATGCACCGCGTGCACATTTCGACGATCGACGCCAGCCCGTGTGAAACGAGTACGACGATGCGGCCTTCGCGCGCGATCTCTCGCATGCGCTTCCCTGCCTTCACGCTGAACTTGGCGTCCCCTACCGAAAGTGTTTCGTCGATAATGAGAATATCAGGTTGGATGAACGCGATCATCGAGAAGGCAAGGCGCGCCTTCATGCCGGACGAATACGTATGCACCGGCCGATCGATGAATTCCGCCAACTCGCTGAAATCGATGATCTGCTGCGCTCGTGCATCGACTTCGCTTCGGCTTTTGTTATGCACGAGGCCGTCGAGATAAATATTTTCGCGACCGGTGGCCTCGTCGCGGAGCACCGCGCCAATCGTCAGCACAGCATGGACATCGCCCAGGATATCGATAGTGCCGCTGGTCGGAGTGGCGATGCCCGCCAGCATGCTCAGCAGCGTTGTTTTACCGGCCCCGTTGCGTCCGATAATGCCCACCCGCTCGCCCTCAGCGATATCGAGCGAAACGCCATCAAGCGCGTGAACCTGCCGTGTCCGAGGCGCGTTGCTCTCGCCGCGTAGGGCCTGGATGAGAGACAAAGGTCGCCCATGCCCTTCCGACAGGGTGAATGTCATCGTGAGGTCGCGGACGCGGATGTGAGCGCTCATGCCTCGCCACCTTCGCCGAGCATCTGCAACTTCCAGCAGACTGGAAGCGCATACCCATCAGGTCCCCGCCCGGCAATTGCCTTGAGCGGCAGCCCATTGCCGCTGAGCCAGCCAAACCCATCCAGAACTGCCCGCCGGGACGCGTCCTGGGCGTCGGGCATGACGAGGTGCACGTTGATCTGGTAGTCCCCCGGCTCCAACGGCAGGCCGGGAAAGGTGATGGCAACATCGTAATCGCCTGGTTCCTGGCCGATCAGGACAGGCTCGGGTGACATCAGCATCGTTTCCCAGCCATAGCCAGGTTGTAATCGCTCAATCACGGCGAGGGCAGACACATTTGCCGGGCGTTCTATACGGACGGACATGTGCACCGACAAATCTTCTCCGCAAGGTGCAGTGATGACCTTCGTTGGGCGCTCGATGATGCGCGCAAATCCCTCAGTGAATGGCTCTTGGGCGCCATCGCCATATAGATACCGACGAACGGTCGCCTCGGAGGGGCCCGAAAAACTGATCCGGCCGTGATCGAGAAGGTGAGCCGTCCGGCAAATTTTGAGAACGGCTGCCCAGTCATGCGTCACCAGGATGCCGGACGCTCCATTCGCGATGCGCTCGCGAATGCGGCGCCAGCACTTGGCCTGGAAGTGCGCGTCCCCAACCGAAAGAACCTCGTCGATCAGGTAAACGTCGTAATGGCCGGCGGTCGCCGTCGCAAAGAACAGTCGCGCGCCCATACCAGCCGAATACGTCAGGATCGGATCGTTGAACCGCTCACCCAACTCGGAAAAGTCCTCTATATCCTCAACTAGTTCGTCCAGCCGCGACCCCTTCACACCGTTCATCCGCAACAGGCGTCTCGCAAAATCGCGTCCGCTCAGTTCGCGATTGCCGGTGATGCCGAGCTCATAGAGCCCGGACAGGGACCCCTCGATCATCACCAGCCCACGATCAGGCTGGTAGATGCCGCCAGCCGTGCGCAGAAGAGTGGATTTCCCTGAACCGTTATGCCCCAGCACGCCTACGAACTCGCCCTTGGGGACATCGATATTGACATCACGCAGTGCGCGGAACACAGGCAATCCGGCCGTTAGGCCAAGCGCCAAGCGCCAAGCATTCGAGCGATCGATGATAGCAAAGCTCTTGTGAAGCCCGCGACAGGAGATGGCGACGGCTGAGGTCATCAAATCAAGTCAGCTTCATCGGCCGGTTTGTCCGGACGCCAAAGGCGGATGCAAACCTTTTCACCCTCATGATAAAAGTAAGCAGGATAGTTGTCTGGATCGGCTGCTCTAATTTGGTTGAAAAGCTCGACAAGTGGGCGCGTTGGGTCAAGTCGCGAATGCTCCGGGACTCTATTCGGGAGGAGTTGCGGCCTGGTCGACGGCTGAGGTCGCGCAATCGTGCTTCCGTACGCCTCAAAAAGACGTAGTGCCTTAGACACAACCATGGGCTCAAACTCGCCAGTCTTTCTCGCAAGGCTTCTCGAAGTTTCGAACGGGGAAAGTGAAAAGCGCTCTTGAAAAACGATTGGGCCTGTGTCGATACCCTCGTCGATGAGGTGAACGGTCACACCGCTCTCCCTAACCCCGTGCTCGATGGCCCAAGATAGCGTGCGTGCCCCGCCATAATCTGGAAGTAGCGATCCATGGACATTCAGAAAGAAATCGGCTTGATCGATAATGTCCTTGGGTATCAGATAATTAAAACCGGCAGAAAAACACCCTGATCCGAGAAAGCTATCTTTCAGGCTGACGAAGTCAGACTTGGATTGGACAATAGAAACTTCTATTCCTGCTCGCGCCGCCAATTCAAGCGTCGGGATAACCTTCGGCCAACGCCTAGGATCATTGGCGATGATTTGGGTGACGATATGTCCGTCGTCCAAGATGGCTTGAAGCACCCGCTCGCGCGGGCCGCCGGTCAGATATATCAGACGTAGTGCCATGGCGCGCTTATCCGAATGGGCGGACGTAAAAGTACGGGAACCGAGCCAGCAAGGCTTGCGGATCCGAATCCAACACGCCGGGCTTCGCCGTACCATAATACACATACTTGTGGTCCGAGGCGCCCCAGCCAGCTTTGAAGTGGTAGACTCCCGTTTGAGTGGACCATGTGCCGCCCCAGTTCCAATACTCCTTTCTATCCAGAATGGCCTCGGCCATAACATGGGCTATCAAAGCAGAGCCAACCTGAAGATTGCGGAAATCCGGGTGCGATACAGGAGTGAAGTATTCTACCCATTCATTGTACCACAGGGTTAGCAATGCTCCGCAAAACTCTTCTCCTCGGTATGCAACATGTAGGCGCCGCATCTCCGCTGGAAGGCTTCTAAGTACATTAAATTCAGATTCAGTTTTATATTTTCCTCCAATAGATTGCATTGAGACGCGATGATAATTGTACAAATTACTCCAATCAACATGCGAATCGGATAGCGTAATATCGAAACCTTGAGAATTAGATTTTCTGATGATATTTCTAGTTTTCTGGCTGCAATTATTCATGATAGAAATTTCTGCTTCATCCCGCGTGAGCGCGGTTCTAAGTCGAGAAATCTGACCAGTTCTGACATCCCACTGTGAAAGTCCAGCTTCAGATAAATAGTCTCCAATCACTGGATCGGTCGGATGGGAGACAATATTGATAGAAAGGCAACGCCGGTCCGACGCGATATCAGCAAGTGCACGCGATGCTGCTACGCAGACTGCAGCTTTATTCTGCGCACCTGCAATTAGCAGATCGCCATGGCTGCCAAAGTATGGACTTGAATTTACGACATAATGATCGCCATCATAAAGAGAGAATAAGGGCATTGCAGCAGACCAACAGGATTGATCTTGCACAATCAAAATATCTACGTTGGACGACGAAATAGAAGAAATCGCCTCCAAATATGGGCGTGAATGATAAACTAATGAATTCTCGCATCGTGCTAGAAAACGGTCATATTCAATGCGAACCTCGTGGAGAGGTGAGATGCGGGTAGCAATCATTTTGTCAGGCTCGCCACCGCATTGGCCACCGCTTTGATATCGGACTTCGACAAAGACGGGTGAAATGGAACAGATACCGTCGTGTTCAGGGCGTCCACGGCGTGAGGGAACGCTGAATCGTGTAGCCCAAACTTCCGGTGGGAAAGGGTGTCCACTCCGTGCCGAGCCGCAATACCTCGATCAGAAAATTGCCGCAGGACATCTTGGCTTTTTTTATCGGTCGTTAGAGGAAAGCGGAACAAGTTACCGGGATTGAGGCGTCCCATGGCAGCATGGAGTTTGCTGATCGATCGATCAGATGCTGAGTCCGAATAGATTTGAAAAATGGAGCTTCTCCGTTCGAAGAAATGATTGAGGCGTCTCAACTGGGCCAGTCCAATAGCAGCCTGAATCTCATTGAACGGCGCAGAGTCCTTATCAGCAGACAGGTCTGAATGAAGGAACGCCTCATCAAAGCATAGTATGGCTCCTCCACCCGATGCGCAGATATACTTTGTCGGATGAAATGACAGGGCGACCAGGTCGCCTGCATCAACGAGTTCCTCATCCGCAAGCGACGCCGGGGAGGCCTGGCAGAGATCGCCTATAATGGGTACATCAAACCTTCGGAATGGCTCGGCAGACTGTGTTAGCCCAAATGGTGGAGCCAGGAGTATCGCAGCGAAACCTGCATCCAATCTTTCAGCCGCGGTATCTGGTGTAAGCGTCCAGGCAGGGCCAATGTCGGCAAAAAGGGGAACGTGCCCTGCGGCCTCAATTGCCCAAGGGACGGCGTCGCAAACATACGTTTGCACGAGGATACGACTGCGCGGCGGCAGCGAAAGGCAGTCGATGGCATTCTTCAATGCCAAGCGACCGCTCGCAACTAGCGTAGCGCTGCGGGCGCCAGTGAGCGTCACGAGCGCGCTGACAAACTCGGACGATGCCACGCCATCAATTAACATGCCGCTGCCAATGACGTTTCTGACGGCGGTTATTTCTTCTTCCGACAGGTACGGGCGAGAATGCGGGATCATGGTCTGGCCCCATCCGGGTGCGGTCGGTCGCCCCCCAGGAAAATCCTGCACCATTGCTCGAAGCTTAGCAGGGACCAGATGAGCAGCCGGTGATTACGCCGGCGCGACATGTGCTCCTCGACGCGCGCGCGAATGAAGGTGCGGTCTATGAAGGCGCTGGACATCAGGTCCGGTCCCAGCAGCATATCCCGCACATATTCGGCATTCTCGCCGCGATACCAGGAGGCTTCGGGCGACGAGAAGCCCTGCTTTCGTCGGTCCATGATTTCGGGCGGCAGCACATGCGCCATGGCCTGGCGCAGGCAGCTCTTCCCGCCTGAGAACGCGTCTTGCGCCAGGAGCTTCTTGTTCACGGCGTCCTCGTCGATTCCCAGCATGTGCTCCAGGTCCGCGAGCTTGTGCCGGGCCGGCAGGCGCATAGCGAAATCGACAAGCTCGTTATCCAGGAAGGGAAAGCGTTCCTCCAGTCCGCTCGCCATCGCTAGGCGGTCGCCCACCGTCAAGAGCCCTGGCAAAAAGGTCCGGCACTCGAAATACAGAGAGGCCGAAATATGATCCTCCGGCGTCTCGAAGGGGATATCTCCAGCCTGACCATAGACCGAAGAGAAGACATCGAACATCTCGGCCTCGTCATCGGCCGAAGCGCCGAACATGGTCCGCCGTTCGTCCGCGCTCGTCAGGCGTTGCCAGAAACCATAATAGCTTTTGAGGTAGTCATCTCGATTTAGCGATCTGAATACGCGGTAGTATCGCCAAGGGTACCCGCCGAACAGCTCGTCGCCCCCTGCGCCGGACAGGCATACTTTCACGAATTTCGAGGCCAGCCGCGCGATGTAGTAGTTGGGATAGCTCATCCCCAGGCGCAGATCTTCCAAATGCCAAACGACGCGAGGGAGGGACCAGCGGATATCGCCGGCATTGATGACCTGCTCGTAGTGCTCCGTCTTGTACGAGTAAGCCATCAACTCCGCGGCGCGCCGCTCGTCGAAATGCGCCTCCAGCCCGTCCACCCGGCTCATCTCGAAGCCTGCGGTGAAAGTCTGCATCCGCGGCACATGCGGGCTGGCAAGTGCCACCAACGTGCCTGAATCCATGCCGCCGGACAGGTAAGCGCCGACCGGAACATCAGCCACGAGCTGACGCTCGACTGCCGCGCCCATCAGCCGTTCGATCTCCTCGACAGCTTCGCGTTCATCGATATCCCGGGGCCGCGAGAACTCGTAGTCCCAATAGGTTTCCCGTCGTTCGCCTTCGCGATCGACGATTAGGATGGTCGCTGGAGGCAGATGCTCCACGTCTTCGAACAACGTGTGCAGCCGGAACACGTTCTGAAACGTAAAATATTCGCGGAGCGCCGCCTGGTTCACCCGCACCCGGAAATCGGGGTGCGCCATGAAAGCCTTGATTTCGGATGCAAATGCCAGCCGTCCCGCTGTCCGCCATAGGTAGAGCGGCTTCACGCCGAAGCGGTCCCGTACGAGGAACAGCCGCTGCTCCTGCTTATCCCATAGGGCGAAGGCGGCCATGCCGTCCATGCGGCGGGCCAGCGTGCTGACGCCCCAGATCACGGCTCCCGCTAGCAGAACCTCGGTGTCGGACCGCGTCCTGAACGACCAGCCTTCGTGTTCCAGCTCACGTCTGAGCTCGCGGAAATTATAAAGCTCGCCGTTATAGGCGATGGTCCAGCGGCCATCCGGCGAATGCATCGGCTGGCTGGCGATCGTGCGCAGATCGATGATCGACAGACGCCGGTGACCCAGCCCAACCGGGCCATCCAGATGCAACCCGACCCCATCCGGCCCCCGATGCGCCAGCGCATCGCGCATAGCCTCGACGACCGACGCATCGGCTGGGGTGCCGTCCAGATTGAGAAGGCCAGCCAGACCGCACATCAGCGACCACCGATCATTTCAGGCGAGCAGCCTGATTGCATCGACGACACGGTCCACATCTGACGGAGCCATGTGATTGTGCAGCGGGAGAGCGATGCTGCGGGCTTCCACATCGGTGGCGACGGGAAAATCGATGGGGTCCGTTCCATAGGTCTTGCGATAGGCTTCAAGCCCGACGACCGAGTGTGTACCGGGGCGCCCGCCGATGCCCTGGGCCTGTAAATGCGCAAGGATCTCATTCCGGCCGACTGGCGCCTCGTGCGACACCATCGCGACATAGGCCTGCAGCGCATGGCGGTGCTGCGCAGGGCGTTCCGGGGCCTTGAGCCAGCCGAACTCCTGAAGACGCGCGTCGTAAAGGTTGGCCAGCTCCTCACGCTCGCTGATGAAGCGATCGAGTTTGCCCAGCTGAACGAAAGCGATCGCGGCCTGAATGTCCGTCAAGCGATAATTATAGCCGAAAACCTTGAATTCCGGCAGTTCGTAAGGCTTCGGACCCCGGTGCCGCACCTCTTCCGAAATGCTCGCGCCGTGATTGCGATAGGTGTCGATCAGCGCGGCCAGGCGGTCGTCATTGGTTGTGACGACGCCGCCTTCCCCGCAGGTAATGGACTTGCGCGGATGAAGGGAAAAGCAGCCGATCTCGCCCAGGCCTCCTGCGGGCCTCCCGGCAAGGCTAGCTCCGGCGGCGCATGCCGCGTCCTCAACAATTGCGACTCCGTCTGGAAGGACGGATCGCAAACCGTCAACATCCACAGTTCGCCCGAACAGGTGGACCGCCATCACGGCTTTGGTCCGAGGTGTCACGGCTTTTTGCACCGCCTCAGGCGAGAGATTGTAGGTGTCTTCCTCGATGTCCACGAAAACGGGCGTGGCGCCGCAATGAACCACGACATTGGCAGTGGAGACCCAGGTGAATGCGGGTACGATGACCTCGTCTCCGGGTCCGATTGCGAGAGCCACGAGGGCTAGATGCAGAGCGGTCGTGCACGATGTGACCGCAAAAGCATGACTCACATTGTGACGGCTTGCGAACTCTGACTCGAACCTGCGAACCCACGGTCCTTGGGTCAGCCACCCCGACTCGAGGACGGACCTGACCGCGTCCAGTTCCTCTTCGCCCATGACAGGCTTTGCGATCGGAATTGAGGTCGACATGTCATCTCCTGGTCGCCATCAGGCGAAAACTTCGTCTGCGTCGGGAATCTCGTTGGATCGGATCCGATCGATGATGCGCTCGTAGCGCAAAGCGCAGACGTCAGCGGCGTGCCACTTCAATGCGAACCGCCGGCTAGCTCGGCCCAGTTCCTCGCGCAACTGGGCGTCTGCGACAAGCTCTTTTAGTCGCTCGTAGATCGTCTCCTCCGTTGCCTGTACGATCGGAGCCTCGACGATGACCGGATTTGGGCTAAGTGGCGCAGCGTCCACTGGGTTGAGACTGCCAATGACAGGCTTGCCTAGCATCATGCTTTCGCGCGCATTGGCCCCGTATCGCCCGTAGTTCAGCTGGTCAACGACAATGTCCGCCTGGGTTTGAAGGAAACGCACCTGCGTGCTCGGAATGTCCGTAGCGAAAAGCAGCTTGACCGGAACGCCTTCGCTCTTGAGGCGTTCGATGGCGTCCATCAACGCACCGGTACCCTTGATGTCGCGGTCGCCCACCCGCCGCATCGCATAGTTGCCGACCCCGTGATAAATCAACACCTCGTGCTCGGCTCGGCTGACGCGCATGTCGTCTGGCACCGATAGGTCTGGACCCCAAAACTCGGGTTGCAGCGCAGTGATCACAGGCCTGCGGACGAAGCGTGGACCCACGCGTTCCGGGGTAGCCCAATCGCATTCCAAGCCGACCCAGTCGCATACGGCGTCGAGCTTCTCGCCCCAGGCTAGGTTTCGCCCGTCAGAGCAGACTCGTGGATTGTTCTCCCACACGCAACGAGAACAGACGCCTCCCGTCAGTGCCTTGATCGAGGATTGGCGCGGGCCGTCTATGCAGCCGCTTGGCATATAGCCGATCACCAAATTGTGGCGCCTGAGCTCCAAAAAATCCCAAGGCAGCCTTTCCGGCGCATCTGAGCTCTCATAATTGGCTGGGAAGATACTGGCCTGCCCGTGACCATAGAAATGAACGCTGCCAAACCGCTCGGGAACCAGTCGGAAAAATTCTCTGGTTCTCCGAAGCTGCTCGTTCTGGTCGTCATGGTGCAGGTTAATGTCTTCGCCATGGAAAAATTGCCTTTCCGGGCTGGACGATGGGTAGAGCGACAAGGTGGCGCTGTCCCAGCCACGCTTTCTAAGCGCCTCCGAAAGGTGATTGAAGTGATAGTAATTGTTGTGAACGAAAAGCACCGAACGCTGGCGGGGCGTCGCCGGTAGTCCCGATGGAAGCCTGGCCGGCTCGTCGAAGGGAACGATCGACGGGCAACTCTCATCGACGAGGAAGTCGATCAAGGCGGGGTCGTCGCGCAGAAGCGAGAGTCGCTTCCGGTAGTCCGGGATGACGCGGGTAAGACGGTGTTGCCTTTGCGCCGGCTTAGCTGCCAACAGCGAGGCCAATCCGGTAAAGTCGAGCTTCAGCCAGCGCGTCAGACGCAATACCCATGCTTGGTCGACGAGCGCCGTCACGGAACCGTCGGCAAGCAGCTTGCGCGTGTACAGCCGTGAGACTGGGCCGATGGCGGCACCCTTGGGTTGGGTGAGATATTTGGTCTGTGGTGCGTCCCGTGCAGCCAACAATACAATGAGCTCGTCACCGCGGCGCGCCACGAACGGAATCCACCCGAGCCGGGCCGACCGCTTGGGGATGACAAGATTGAGCAAGATCGACCACGCGTCGCCGAGCAGGCGGCCGCCGGGTTGTTCGAGCCGCTCCTCCGTGGTCACGGGAGCCATACTCAACTGATCCGTTCGCCTCTGATGCGCACGTTCAGGGCTGTTCCTTGTCTTGCGCGCGCCAGGCGATGAGGCGGCGCAGTCCGTCATCCAGTTCGATCTTTGCGTCAAAGCCAATATCCGCACGCGCTCGTTCAGGCGAGCCGATCCTATTGCGAACGAGGGTCGCTTGACTGCGCGGAGCGTAATGGATTGGCTGATTTGAGCCCGTGAGGCGAACGATCCGTTCTGCGATCTCCTTTAGGGAGGTTCGCACCCCAGTGCCTACGTTATAGAACCGATCGCTGACCGTCGCGTTCATCGCACAGAGATTCGCCCTTGCGCAGTCTTCAACGGCCACGAAGTCGAAGGCTTCCGAGCCATCGCCCAGGATTGTCGGACCTTCGCCGCGATCAATCGCGTCCAGCATCTTCATGATGACTGCAATATAAGCCCCCTTGTAATCCTGCCGAGGGCCATAGACGTTCATGTACCGTAGACCGACATAATCGAGACCGTAACGGTGGTGATAGGCCCGCAGCATAGCTTCGCCGGCTATCTTGGTCGCACCGTAGAAATTCTTGTTATTGAACGGATGATCTTCCGTCATCGGCTCCTCGACAGCGTCGCCGTACACCGACGCGGAGGACGAGTAGACGAGCCGCTTTACGCCTTTGGCGACGCAGGCCTCCATCACGTTGAACGTCCCGCGAATGTTGACGTCGAACGCAGACCGGGGAAATTCGTGGCACTGTAGCAACCAAAGCGCGGCAAAATGGAAGACGCCGTCCGCCCCGTCCAGGGCCGCATGAAGTATGTCGGTCTGCCCGATATCCCCTCCGGCCTCGTAGATGCGAACACGCGGATCTTTCAGCGCTTCGGCCAGGTTCTTTGTCGTTCCGCGCACGAAATTGTCATAGATGACGACTTCCCGCACGTCCTGCCGCGTCAGCAGGTCGACCGTATGCGAACCGATGAGACCGGCGCCGCCGATCACCACAAGTTTCTTGCCGCGAATGTCCATGGATGTTCCGTTGCAGGGCCGCTTGGTGTGCCGAAGGGGGGAGGCCTATCACTGCATCATCGGCCAGCGCAACTTACACGATCCCAATCATGCTCGTGCTCGCGCGTAAAGGTCCAAACCCAACCACTTTGGGATTGGCGTCCGCAGGAGCTGCCCTCGCTCGAAGCGGGCGAACGGAGGTTCTTGGTCGATGTTTTCTCGGGCAATCGTGACCTGTTGAAAGTCGCCGCATAGCACCCGCAGCGACTTGATCGAGATCCAATCGGTGTGGGGAGCGGCGGCGCCCGAGCCGTCCGAGTCGTACAAAGCCCGTTCGGACGCCTTTAGCGCTTCCACCACCCCGCGATACCCGCGCGCCTCTCGCAGCAGATAGTCGAGCGTCGACCGAGGCGATTGATACCAGCGACGATAGGAATAGGCGTTGTAGACCATCAGCACGAGCGTGCCGCCCGGTTTCAGCAACCGACGGCACTCGCGGATCGCCGCAGCCAGATCACCGGTGTGATGCAGGCAGCCGATGGTCACGATGAAGTCGAAGCTCGCGTCATCGAAGGGCGCGTCGAGAATGCTGCCCTGGATCGCATTACCGGCGAGTCCCTGTTGCGAAAGGCGGTGCCTGACCATGGCGACTGGGCCTGCCGCTATGTCCAGCCCCTGATAATCCGCGCCGGCCTCGGCGATTTTTTGCGACAGGGTGCCGTAGCCAAGCCCGATTTCCAGCGTCCGTCGGCCCTTCATCTCATGAGGGCGGACATGGTGCATCAGGTAGGGATAGAGGCTCATGTACCAGGCGTCATATCGCTCGAGCGATTGCGGCGAGTCGTCCGTCACGCCGATCGCGCGGGCAAGGCTGGTCCCGCACAACTCGTTCCAGAATGCCGCGTTACCGGCGTCGACCGAATTTTGATCGATGTTCGACATCACCGGCTCCGTTCCTGCAGCGCTGCGATCGTTGCCGCGATGTCCATGGCGGCGCGGCCGCTTCCGTACTCGTCGATGTCCCGCCGCAGCGCATAGTCGCTCTGGGTCCACAATCGGTTCCAGCCCGCGTGGATCGTCTCGACCCACTCGGTTTCGTCCCGAAGGGTGACGCACGGGACACGATGGAAATAGGCTTCCTTCTGCAGTCCGCCTGAATCGGTCATCACCTCGACAGCGTTGTGCACGAGCCAGGTCATGTCGAGGTATCCGAGGGGCGCCACGAGGGTAACGCCTTTGGGCGACAGGCCGAGACTGTCCATCAGCTTGCGCGTGCGGGGATGCACGGCCATCACGACCGGCCGTTCGCGAGCCGCAGCCTCCAGGAAGGCAAGAACCCTGCGGAACCGTTCGGGATCGTCGGTATTTTCCGCGCGATGGATGGTCGCCACCGCGTAGGATTTCGCCGACAGACCGATCTGCTCGAGAATGGCCGAGCGGCCCCGGGCGCGCTCGGTTGCCTGGATCGTCGTGTCGTACATGACATCGCCCACCGCGTGGACGCCGGACGTGATGCCCTCGCGCGCCAGATTCTCGACAGCCGTCTTCGTCGGGCAGAACAGAAGTGAGCTCAGGTGGTCCGCTACGACGCGGTTGATCTCTTCGGGCATGCGCCGATTGAAAGACCGCAGTCCAGCTTCGACGTGAGCGACAGGGATGTGCAGCTTGGCCGCCGCCAAAGCCCCAGCCACGGTGGAGTTCGTGTCGCCGTAGATCAAGACCATGGATGGTCGCTCAGCGCGCATCACCTCGTCCAACCTTTCCAGCATGCGGCCGGTCATGGCGCCGTGGCTTAGGCTGTTCACCTCGAGGTTATGGGTCGGCGCCGGAATATCGAGCTCGGCAAAGAAGACATCCGACATGCCGGCATCGAAATGCTGACCGGTGTGCACGATGGCTTCCGTCAGGCCCGTACTCCGGAGCGCCTGTGATACCGGCGCCGCCTTGATGAATTGCGGGCGGGCACCCACGATGGTGAGAACTTGGATCATTTCCTGGCGGTCTCGAATAAGTGCAATCTTCAGGTCAGCGCAGGACGCCTGCTTTACGGGCTGCCCGGAGGATGCGCAAACGCAGTGCGTCCGGCATGGCCCTCCAGACGGAGCGCAGCATGCGCCGGCCGTGGGCTCCCGCTGACGAAGCCATCAGTCTTAGCCGCGTCAGAGCGGGCTGTGGCGCCGAGTTCCCATCATGCTCCGTGCGCCGTGCTCGGAACCTCGCATCAAGCAGATCGCCGCGGCCGATACCCTGCCCGATCACCATATCATTGAGCAGGACCGTGGCAGGCGCGCGGGCTCCGAGCGGCCTGACGGAGCCGTCACGCGTCGTCAGAAATTGGGGAACGCTGACGATCCTGCCGCGGGATGCGCCCAATGTGACCTCGTTCAGGTGCCCGTCGACCTGTCGCACGAAGGCTTCGTAAGAATAGGCGCCGCTGCCGATGACATCGCGATATGCTCTATCGGTCAAAGCTTCGAGGTAAGCTACGTCCTCGAGCCGTGCGAACACGTCGTCGATGTTCGAGAAGTCCTTGGCGAGCGGAATGTAGTGCTCGTGTGGCCTGACGACCTTTGAATATTCTCCTTCAAACAGAACGAGCGCCGTTCGCAGCCTGATCGCCTCGAAGATTTTCGGCGAAATCTGGTTCATGCGGACCGCGCCATCCCGCTCGCCCAGAAACCGGTCGTAGAACGTTTCGAACGGCATTTGGGCATGCTCTCGGGCAAAGTCGGCAAGCCTTCCGTCGAAATCGAAGACGTTGGAGCCGCTCTCCGTGCCCAGCGTTGCGCGCGCCGATCCCAAAAAGCGCAGCCAGTCGTCGCCGTAGATGCGGCGGCTGTCGTCGACTTCGATATCCACCGGAATGCCACGCTGGTCGGCAAGGCGTCTCACCTCCACGCCGATCCGACATTTCTCCTGGCCCAGAAGTCCATAATGGTGAGGCAGCCGACGCCCGCGATAGGCGATGCGCAGCGGCCGGTCGGCCATCGGACGGGCGAACCTCTCGAGCGTTCGGGTTTCGCCCACATATCCTGTCAGTGTGGGCAGGAAACGTACGTGGCCGAACCGCGATCGGGGATAGACGAGCTCGACCTGATCAAGCGGGACATTGGTGTAGATCGTCTCGATGCCGAGCGTCTCGATCCATCGCCACGCCGTCTCGGTCGTATCGTATTCGTCCTGGATGAAGAGGATTTTCGGACCATCGTACCGAGACAGCTCGACAGCGACCTCTGGCGAAATGTGCTCCTCGATCGAAAGGCGCACGGAAAAGTGGACGACGACCGCATCGAAGGCGTCGAAAGGCAGGGCCGCGGCCGAGAGGCCGGCGCCTGCCGTCGCCGGCATCAGAAAGACATTGTGCCTGGAAAAGGTCGTGAAGGCTTCCAGGTGCTCCTTGATCGCACCGACATGGGTCGACCTGTCATCATAAAGAATCAGGACGTTGAGACCTGCCGCGTCCGTCTTGCGTCGATCGATTTCCTCTTCCACTGCCAGAAGAAGCTCCTGAAAGCGGTGATCGTAGGACATGAGGCTGGCCGCATGCAGTCGGCGCTCGACCGCTGCGGCGTCTGCTCGGCTGGGCGCGAGCCTCTCGATCGCCTCCGCGAACCCGCCTGCGTCGCTTCTGATAGCGAACAGCTCTGGATGGGCAGAAAGCTCGTCAATCTGCGTCGACACGACGGGAAGGCCGCACGCCAGGTATTCATAAGCCTTCAGAGGCAGCGAGCGGTGCATCAGCGGGTCGTCCCTGAACGGGATGATGCCGACGGAGGACTTGCGGGCCCATGCAGCGATCTCATCGGGCGAAATCATGCCCAGGAAACGAACGTTGGGGCGCGCCTTCAGAAGGTCCCAACCTAGCAAGGAGCCATCGTCGCGCCCGCAGAATACGAAGGACCAGTGGGGGCGCCGGTCCACCAGATCGACCAGAAGCGCGATATTCAGCCGGCTGTTGATGGCACCTTGGTAGAATACGACCGGCAGCGTTTCTCCTCCGCCTTCGAACTCAGAGGCATTGTGCGCCTGCCAGAAAGCGAAATCGCAACCGTTAGGCAGCACGAGCGTCCGGCCGCGAAAACGCGATCGGCGGCGGTAGCTCTCCGCAACTGCCGGCGATACGGCTACCAGCATGTCTGCCAGGGCCAAAGCCCGATCGAGGTGCTCCAGGATCGACGGTGCCGTGGTGGCGATATCGCTTTCGGCGCAGAAATAGTCCTCGGTTGCGTGGAAGATGACGAAGCTGCTGCGGAGGCGGCGTAGCACGTCGAGATATTGCGGGTTGTAGACCCAAACGAGCGGGCGCCTGCGGCCGTCGCGTTCCAGCACGCTGCGGATGATGTCGTATTGATCTGAGCCATACTGATTCGTCGCGTGGACGATCGTAATATTATGCCCGTCCACGCGCTCGCATGATGAGCCGGCAAGCGACTGGTCGGGCTGAACGAAGTAGACCGGCAAATGCCGACCGAACCGCGTGGCGTAATGATAGCGGTTGCTGCGCGGCTCCGTTGCCCAATTCGACCAGGTCAGCATGACTACGCAGTCGAAGTTCTGTAGCACTTGGCTCATATCGGGTTGTGTCTCATCTCAGGGCTGGGGTATATGCCTCGCGGCCGGAACGTCCATGCGTCGTTGGCGCCCGGGCTTCACTCAGTTGCCGGTTTCAAGCGATACCGCCGGTTGCACGGCGACAAGGATTTCAGTTCAACGGTCCATGGCCGTCGACGACAATTCATAGGTTTTTTTATGCGGACCTTGGTTCTGTATAACGGCCACGAGACTTACACGAACACTCTCTTCGAGCACTTGGTGGCTCTCTCGAAGCTTGACCCGTCGAATCGGGTGGCCTTTTGCCATTGCGGGCCGGCCACTGCAAACGTCAGACATCTGGATCGGTTCGACGCCGTTATCGTCCATTATAGCGTAAGGCTCCCGTATGACGGTGTCCGACACATTGCCCCTGCCTTGGCCAGTTTCCAGGGCCTCAAGGTGCTCTTCATCCAGGACGAGTACGAGCATACTCTCCGCGCCTGGCACTGGATCAAGACGATCGGATTCGATCTCGTCTTCACGGTGGTTCCCGAGGACCATATCCAGGACGTCTATCCTCCTGCCGAGTTTCCAGGCGTAACGTTCGTATCCAATCTGACCGGTTACGTCCCGGATCTGGTCGAGCATCTCGACTTCCCGGGCCCGCCGTCGCGCCGTTCGCTCACGATCGGTTATCGGGGCCGCCCCCTATCCCTGCGCTATGGTGCGCTCGGTATCGACAAGGTCGCCATCGGCCAGATGGTGAAGTCGTATTGCGACGCCAATGGCATCCCGAGCGATATTGCGTGGGACGAGAACGACCGGATTTACGGCGATCAATGGTACACATTCATGGCCAGCTGCCGCGCGATGCTGGGGACGGAAAGCGGCAGTAATGTTTTCGATTGGGACGGCGACCTCGACGCGCGCATTGCCGCCTGTCGCCTGGCCAACCCCGACTGGAGCGATAGCCAGGTCTACGCCGAAGTGGTGGAGCCTCACGAGCGGCCGGGCGTGATGAACCAGCTGTCGCCCAAGGTCTTCGAAGCGATTGCCATGCGGTCCGTGCTCGTCCTGTTTGAAGGCACATATTCCGGTGTCATTCGCCCCTGGGAGCACTTCATCCCGCTGGCGAAGGATGGCAGCAACCTGAAGGACGTGTTCGCTCATCTCGCGGATGACGCATTTGTCGATGCCATGTCGCAGCGCGCGTTCGACGATATCATCGGGTCGGGGGCGTATTCTTACACGCAGTTTGTGAAGGTGGTTGAGCGCACGATGAAGGCTCAGGCTCGCCGGCTGCGCAAACCGCTCCGTGGTACGAGAAAGGTCCAGCGGCTGATCAAGGACAACCGGCAGCTGACCGCGCTGCCGTTGCGGGAAGCACCGACGGAGACCTTCCTGGACGTGGTTCGAGGAACTGCATCTGTGAGCGTGGTGCTCCGTCAGGTGCCGCTTCAGCTCTGGATTCTGACGCCCGCGCCGGTCCGCGACCGGATCCGCGAGCCATTGAAGCGTCTGCTGACAGCTTTCAGGCGGCCGCGCGCGTGAGCCGCCTCTAGCCTACCTGATTGCCCCCGCCACATCCCGTTCGATCGCGCGGGCGACCGGGTGGCGGTAGTGGGTCTTGTCGAAGAAATTCTCGGGGATGCGGTTGTCCGGGCGGTCGCCGGACCAGTCGACGATCGCGGTGTTGGGGCGTGAGGCGGCCAGCGTCCGGTAGGCGGCGCGGCAGGCTTCGTCCTGCTTGGCGGCCGCGCTGCCCGGCTCGGGGACGAAGCTGATATAGCGGGGCGGGTGGACCAGCACGACGCGGGTCTGCGGCGCGAGGGTCGCGAGCACGCCCTTGAGGGCGTCGGCCGCACCGAAGCGGTCGGGGATCGCCCCTTGCGTCGGGCGCTCGCCCGCCAGCTTGGCGCGCACGTGGTTCATGTCGCCATAGCCGATACGCAGATAGTCCGCCTCGTAGTCCCAGTAGCCGTCGCGGCGCGCGCGGGTCTCTGGCTTGCGCAGGGCGGCGATGCGCCCCGGGATCGCCTCGAGGACGGAATAGCTTGCAAGGCCCCGCCAGTAATCCAGTCCCGAGCGGCCATAGAGCCAGAACGGGAAGGGCTTCTCGTGGAAGGACGCATCCGCCCGGCACCAATTGGTGTCGATTCCGAGGACGAGCGCCCGCGGCGCGGGCCGGTGCCGCAGGAACCAGTCGAGCACGAGCAGCTGCTCGCGCGGATAGGTCGCCGGCACGATCAGCGAGACGAAGCGCGCGCCCGTGGCGGCGTCGAGCCGCTCCGGCGACAGGAGCTGGACGTGGGAATTGCCGATGATGGCCGCGTCGAAGGCGGGGTCGCGCCCGCGGCTGGCATTGGCGGTGCGGGGGCCCTGAGGCGCGACGCCGGGCTTGCCGATGGAGAGCGCGCGGCCGGAATCGTACGGGTCCAGGACCGACAGCCCGATCACCAGCAGGCCGCACGCGACCGCCGCCGCGGCGACGAGCGTCGCGGAAAAGCCGCGCCAGGGCGAGGCGGTGGCCGCCTCAGAACTGGAAGTAGATGAACTCGTAATTCGCATCGTCCCCGATCTTGAAGAGGATCAGCGTGAAGGCGATGCCGACCGCCACCGCCAGCCAGCGCCACGGGCCGGCGCGGTGCGCGGCGGCCCAGGCCGTCGGCCCGAGGATGGCGATGGCGCCCGCCAGCGCGATCGTGCGCCAGCGGAACCCGCGGCCCCACTCGGTCAGGCCGAACAGGCCCTTGTACATGGCGATGGCAGCGTCGAAGGTCTGCGCCCTAAAGAGCACCCAGGTCAGGCACACGAACAGCCCGGTCAGCGCCCAGCCCGCCAGCGCGGGCATGGCCAGCCCGGCCCGGCGCCAGAGCACGCCCGCTCCCAGCCCCAGCCCATGGGCGACGCCCCAGGCGACGAAGGTCCAGGAGGCGCCGTGCCAGAGCCCGCCCAGCGCCATCGTGGCGAACAGCGCCCAGAGCTGCAGGGACAGGCCGTGGCGGCTGCCGCCGAGCGGGATGTAGAGGTAGTCCCGCAGGAAGCGCGACAGCGTCATGTGCCAGCGCCGCCAGAAATCCTGCAGCGAGGTCGCGCGGTAGGGCACGTCGAAGTTCTGCGGCAGCACGATCCCGAACAGGAGCGCGATGCCCAGCGCCATGTCGGTGTAGCCGGAGAAGTCGAAATAGATCTGGAACGTGAAGGCCAGCGTGCCCTGCCAGGCCTCGACGAAGGTCGGCGCGGTGCCGGCGGCCGCCGCCTCGAAGACCGGGTTGGCGAGCTGGCCCAGCGGATCGCCGACGAACACCTTCTTGGCAAGGCCTATGGCCAGCAGCAGCAGCCCGCGGCCGGCCCGCTCCCAGGCGTCCGGGCGCGCATAGGGCCGCTCGTCGAACTGGTGCATGATCTCGCGCCAGCGCACCAGCGGGCCGGCGAGAACCTGCGGGAAGAAGGCGATGTAGAGCGCGTAGCGCACCAGGTCGTAGCGCGGGGCGTGGCCCCGGCGCAGGTCCACCAGGTACATCACGTGGTGGAAGGTGAAGAACGAGATGCCGAGCGGCAGCGCCAGGTCCGACCGGGGCACCAGCACGCCGGGCACGAGTTCGGCGATCCCGGCGAAGAAGTTGAAGTACTTGAAGACCGCCAGCACGGCGAGGTTGGCCACGATCGCCGCAGTGATCAGCGTGCCCGCGCGGCTTCTCTGGAAGGCCTCCGCCACCAGCCAGTTCACCAGGATGGAGGCGGCCAGCAGCGGCACGAAGCGCCAGTCCCAATAGCCGTAGAACGCGAAGGACAGGACCGCCAGCAGCGGCAGGCGCCAGGCCGGGCGGAAGCGCTCCACGCACACATGCAGCGCGAGCGCGGCGGGCAGGAAGACCAGCAGGAAGGCGAAGGAATTGAAGAGCATCGGACTCGCGGCTGGCGGGTCGCCGGCCGCCGATCCCGCCGGCCGCGACGGAGCCGTTCCTGACTGAAGCGGACGGCAGCGTCAATGCCGCAGGCGCGCTTCGCCCGGTGTGGCCTGCGCGAGAATGGCGTTGATTTGCGCCCGCCGGCGGCCCAATCCTGTCGTCGCCATCCGGGAACGCCCATGACCGAGCGCCTGAAGAAGGACGTCCGCCAGAAGATGATCGTTGCCGAGCTCGCCGCGAGCCCGGCGGTGCGCATCTCCACCATGGCGCGCAAGCTCTCGGTGTCGACCGAGACCGTGCGCCGCGACCTCGACGACCTGACCCGCCGCGGGCTTGTGAGCCGCACCTATGGCGGGGCGGCGTCGGCCGCGTCCCAGCCCGAATTCGCCGACCGCTCGGGCATGTCCGTCACCGAGCGCGCCGCCATCGGCCAGCGCGCCGCCTCGCTGGTGACGCGCGGGGCCACGGTGATGATCGATTCAGGCTCCACCAACGTGCATCTCGCCCGGGCGCTGGTCTGGCGCGCGCAGGCGATCACGGTCATCACCAACAGCTTCGGCGTCGCCAGCATGCTGGCCGACGAGCCGGCCATCCGCGTCCTGTTCTGCGGCGGCGAGATCAACCGCCGCGAGCGCGGCGTGTATGGCCACGAGACGGTGGCCTTCGTCGGCCGCTTCCACGCCGACTTCGCGTTCATCGGCGCCTCCGGCCTCACCGAAGACGGCCCCACGGACGTGGAATCGGGCGCGGCCTGGGTGAAGCGGGCCATGCTGGAGCGCGCGGCGCGCAGCATTCTTCTGGTCGATCATTCGAAGTTCGGCCGCCGGCACCTGGAGCTTGTCTGCCCCCTGGCTGACCTGTCCGCCGTGGTCAGCGACCGCGCGCCGGACACCGCCCTGTCCGGACGGCTCGAAGCCTCCGGCGTCGACCTTATCCTCGCGCCGCCGGTCGCGTCCGCGGCGGCGTGACCGCGGTGGTCCGGCCGGCAAACCAGGCTTCGACCTCCCCGTGCCGCTCCTTCGGCAGGTGCAGGCCGAGCTTGGAGCGCCGCCACAGCACATCCTCGCCGGTCATCGCCCATTCGTGGACGGCGAGGTAGCGCAGCTCCGCCTCGTAGAGCCCCGCCCCGAAGTCGCGGCCGAGGTCGGCCGGCGTCGTCGCACCGTCGATGACGAGCTCGGCGCGCGTGCCGTAGGCGCGGGCATAGCGGTGCAGCAAGTCCCCCGGCAGGCCGGGATGCCGGCGGCGCAGCCCGTCGAGGAAGCGGTCGAAATCGGCATCCTCCATGTCGCCGCCGGGCAGCGGCTCGCGCCCGGTCCATCCCGCCTGGCCCGAGGGCAGGTGAGGCTGGAGCTTCTCCATCGCGTGCTCGGCCAGGCGCCGGTAGGTCGTGATCTTGCCTCCGAAGATCGACAGCAGGACCGGCTCGCCGTCCTCGCCGCCCACGATGTCGAACACGTAGTCGCGGGTCACCGCCGAGGGGTTGGCGGCGCTGTCGTCGTAGAGCGGCCGCACGCCCGAATAGGACCAGACCACGTCGTCCGGCGTCGTCGGCCGGCGGAAATAGCGGTTCACCGCCTCGCAGAGATAGGTGACCTCGTCCGGGGCGATCGCCACCTTGCCGGGGTCGCCCTCGTAGGGGATGTCGGTGGTCCCGATCAGCGTGAACCGGCCCTGGTAGGGGATGGCGAAGACCACGCGCCCGTCCGGGTTCTGCAGGATGTACGCCTCGGGCCCGTCATGGATGGCCGGCACCACGATATGGCTGCCCTTCACAAGCCGCAGCCGGCTTTCCCCGTTGCGGCCCATGACGCCGGTGAGCACGTCGGCGACCCAGGGTCCGGCGGCGTTGACCAGCACCTTGGCGCGGGCGCCGGACGTCGCGCCGTCGCGGCCCTGGAGCGTCAGGTCCCACCCTTCGCCCGAAGCGGCCTTGCGGGCCGAGACGCAGGCCGTGCGCGGCAAGATGGTCGCGCCCTTCTCGGCGGCGCTCATCGCGTTGAGCACGACGAGCCGCGAATCCTCCACCCAGCCGTCGGCATAGTCGAACCCGCGCACGAGCTCCTCGCGCAGCGGCCGGCCGGCCGGGTCCTTGCGCAGGTCGATGCCGTGGGAGCGCTGCAGCCTCGAGCGCGGCGCCAGGTTGTCGTATAGGAACAGCCCGATGCGCAGCATCCAGGCAGGCCGCAGCAACTTGTTGTGCGGCAGCACGAAGCGCAGCGGCCAGGTGATGTGCGGCGCGATGGACAGGAGCACCTCGCGCTCGGCCAGCGCCTCGCGCACCAGCCGGAACTCGTACTGCTCCAGATAGCGCAGGCCGCCATGGATCAGCTTGCTGGATGCCGAGGAGGTGGCGCTGGCGAAGTCGTTCTTCTCCACGAGCAGCACCTTGAGGCCGCGGCCAGCGGCGTCGCGGGCGATGCCGGCGCCGTTGATGCCGCCGCCGACGATGGCGATGTCGTATGTCGTCTCAGCCATGTTCGCCTCTCCGGGCCGCCCGGGCCGACAGGATGATCTCGGCCAGCTCCACGAAGCCCTCGCCGGACCGTCCCCGCGTGACATAGGCGGGCTTGTGGGTCAGGCGATGGGCGAAGTCGCCGATATTGGCCACGCCGACCGACAGAGCTACCGCGCCGAACATCGGCTCGTCGTTGGGGCTGTCGCCGGAAAAAACGATGCGCGCGGCGTCCCGCTCCACGTCCAGGCCGAGAAGGTCGCGCAGGCACAGGCGGGCCGTGGACAGCTTGTCGTAATCCCCGAACCAGCCGTTGACGTGGATGGAGGACACCTTGGCGTGGGCGCCCGCCTCCTGGAAGAGCGCGACGATCCGGTCGACCGCCTCCTCGGGAAGGCGCTCCACGTCCTCGCAGAAGTCGATGGCGAGATCGGCCAGGCGATAGGGCTGGTCGCTGGCGAGCGCCGCCCCCGGCACCTCCCGCAGGATGCGCTGGGCCAGTGCGTCCAGGCGAGCCCGGTTCGCGCGCGCCGTGTCCGCTCCCGCCACGTGCTCCTGGCGCATGTGGCGGCGGTCGCGATCATAGGCGAACCAGAATGCGCCGTTCTCGCCGACCACCGCATCCACCGGCCACATCCTGGCGATGTGGTCGCACCATCCGGCGGGACGGCCGGTGATGGGGACCACCTTCACGCCCGCCTGCTGCAGCCGCTCCAGCGCGGCATAGGCCTGCGCCGTCAGGCGTCCCTCGCTGGTGATCGTGTCGTCGATGTCGGTGAGCAGGACGTCCACTCGCGCCGCCGGAAGCCCGGCGACGGGCCGCATCCGCGCGCCCGCCGGGCCGGCCGTCGGATCGGCGTCCGCAAGGGGGGAGGGGGAGCGCATTGGGACCTCGCATGCGGGCGCGGGGCAAAAGGGGCCTTGCGCGCAGTGGCCGAGAAGCTAGGTCAACGATGTGGCAACTGCAACAGTTTCATGTTGCATATCCAACATAAATGCCACGCACGAAGCCGCCTTGAACGGGCGCCGGGCCGACCTCATATTGCTCTTCGTCAAGTCCGTTCCGGCATGCCGCGACAAGCGGGTGCGGGAACGACGAAGTGCCTGAACGAGGGCTTCGCATGTCGCGCATGATGTCTTTGTCTTCGCCCTTCCTTCTCGGGTTCGACGAGATCGAGAGGGCTCTCGACCGGGTCGCGAAGAACGCGTCGGACGGGTATCCGCCCTACAATATCGAGCGGGTGCCCCGGACCGAGACGCTTCCCGACCGGATCCGGATCACGCTCGCCGTGGCCGGCTTCGCCCGGGACGAACTCGAGATCACGATCGAGGAAAGCCAGCTCGTCATCCGCGGCCGGCAGGTCGACGACAAGACGCGGCACTATATCCATCGCGGCATCGCCGCACGCCAGTTCCAGCGCACCTTCCTCCTCGCCGATGGCATGGAGGTCCTGGGCGCGGACCTGTCCAACGGGCTTCTCTCCGTCGATCTGGCCCGTCCCGAACCGGAACGCGTGGTCCGGAAGATCGACATAGCGGCGCGCGAGTGACCGGCGCCGTCTTCACCGCTCATCGGAGGGTCGAAGCATGACCGACAACAAGACCGAGATCTTCATCGATCCCAAGGATTTCGCCGCGCTCGGCGGCGGGCAGGTGGCCTATGTCAAGGAGATGACCTCCGACGACGTGCGCCGGGCCTTCCCCATGGCGAGCGAGATCCCCGCCAACATGCACTTCTTCGCGCTTCTCAACGCGGACGGATCGCCGATCCTCCTGACGGATACGCGCGAAGCGGCCGTTGCCAACGCCATCGCCAACGATCTCCAGCCCGTCAGTCTGCACTGATCGCCGCGACGGCCCTTATCAGCATGTCGATGTCCTGCGGCCGCGACAGGCGGTGATCGCCGTCCTTGACGAGCGTCAGCGTCGTCGCGTCCCCGGGCAGATGCTCCAGCAGCGTCATCGCATGCTGCCAGGGCACGTCCGGGTCCTGCATCCCCTGAAGGATGTGGACCGGGCAACCCGGCAGGATGGGGGAGCCCAGAAGGAGGTGCCTGCGTCCGTCCTCGATCAGCGCCCGCGTGATCGGGTACGGCTCCGGCGAATAGGCGGAGGGGCGCATCCACAGCCCGTCCTCCACGATCATGCGCTTCACGTTGTCGGGGAAGGCGCTCCACATCAGCGCTTCGGTGAAGTCCACCGCGGGTGCGATCAGAACGAGCCCCGCCGGGCCCCGTCCGTGGGCGGCCTCGCGCATCGCCCGCGCCGCCAGCAGCGCGATCCAGCCGCCCATCGAGGACCCGATCAGGACCGGCGGCTCGCGCCGCAGGGCGATGGCGGCGAGCGCGTCCTCCAGCCAGGTCGAGATGGTCGCGTCCTCGAAGCGGCCGCCCGATTCCCCATGGCCGGTATAGTCGAAGCGCAGGCAGGCCCGGCCGGCCGCGCGGGCATAGGCATCCACGGCCTCGGCCTTGGTCGCCCGCATGTCCGAGCGGAAGCCGCCCAGCCAGACCAGCGGCGGCCCAGCGCCGTCGCGGGCCAGCAGCGCCAGGCGCCGGGCTTGTGCACCGGTTCCGACATCGAGAAATTGCAGCACGGGCTCGCTCACCCTAACACTCCCCGGATGGGCCGGTGCCGGCCCGATTCGTCCCCTCAAGGCGCGTCGCGCGGCGCGGTCCGCGAAGGGACGGCAGGCGCGAGCTGACGTGGTGATACACCGGTGACGGACCTCTGGCGATCCGGCCGCCCCGCCTTCGGCGGCGGCGGAACCCACCCGCTCGCGGGGCGGACGATCCTGCAGATCGTGCCCGAGCTCGATGCGGGCGGTGCCGAGCGCACGACGATCGACGTCGCAGAGGCGCTCGCCGCCCTCGGGGCACGCGCGCTCGTCGCCACGGAGGGCGGGCGCCTGGTCGGCGAGTTGCAGGCCAAGGGCGGCGTCTGGCTGCCCTTTCCCGCCGCGACGAAGAACTGGTTCCGGATGATGGTCAATGTCCGCAAGCTCTCGCGCCTCTGCGCGGCCGAGGGCGTGGCCTTGATCCATGCCCGGTCCCGCGCCCCGGCCTGGGTCGCGCTCGCCGCGGCGCGGGCGCTGAACCTGCCGCTCGTGACGACCTATCACGGCGCCTATTCCGGCGTGTCGCGGCCCAAGGTGCTCTACAATTCCGTCATGGCGCGCGGCGACATCGTCATCGCCAATTCCCATTACACGGCGGGGCGCATCGTCGAGATGCATCCCTTCGCCCGCGACCATATCCGCGTGGTGCACCGGGGCACCGACCTGGCCTCCTTCTCGCCGGGCGCCGTGGAGCCCGAGCGCGTGGACGCGCTGCGCCGCCAGTGGGGCGTGGAGCCCCATCGCCGCATCGTGCTCCTGGCCGCCCGCCTCACGGGCTGGAAGGGGCAGAAAGTGCTGATTGAGGCCGCCCGGCTCCTGCGCGAGCGGGGCGTGGAGGACGTCGCCTACGTGCTCGCCGGCGATCCGCAGGGTCGCGAGGGCTACGTCCGCCAGCTCGACAAGGCGATCGAGGCGGCGGACCTTGCCGGCACCGTTCTGCGCGTCGGCCATTGCAGCGACATGCAGGCCGCCTTCCTGGCCGCTACCGTCGTCGCCGTTCCGTCCACCGAGCCCGAGGCCTTCGGGCGCTCCGCGGTGGAGGCCCAGGCCATGGGCACCCCGGTCGTCGTGTCGGACCTCGGAGCGGTTCCCGAGACGGTCATCGCCCCGCCGCAGGCGCCCCCGGCGGAGCGCACGGGGTGGCGCGTCCCGGCGGGTGACGCGCCCGCGCTCGCCGACGCCCTGCAGGAGGTGCTGGGGCTGCGGGCCAGCGCCCGGGACGCGATGGCGGTCCGCGCCCGCCGCCACGTGGAGAAGCACTTCTCGCTGGAACGGATGATCGCCGACACGATTGACGTGTACCTGGCGCTGCTGGAGCGCCGATAAGACGGTCGTCCGTGTTGACTTCCCGCGCCTTTGGGCGAAATGTCTGCCAGCAACCAGAAAGCGCGTTCGGGGGGCCTGTCAACCCGTGCCCACCCGCCGCTTCGATCAGGAGAGTTGAGCCATTCGCCGTCCTATGAGAGCTATGCCGGTCCCGCAAAAAGACGGGCCGCGCGCGAACCGCGACATTCGCGGCGTCAGGGAAGTCCAGCTCATCGATGACACCGGTCAGAACCGTGGCGTCGTGAGCTTCTTCGATGCCATGCGCATCGCCGAGGAAGCCGGTCTCGATCTCGTCGAGATCGCGCCCAATTCCACGCCTCCCGTCTGCAAGCTCCTCGATTACGGCCGCTTCAAGTTCCTGGAACAGAAGAAGGCCGCCGAGGCCCGCAAGAAGCAGAAGACGGTCGAGATCAAGGAGATCAAGCTCCGTCCCGGCATCGACGACCACGACTACGAGACGAAGATGAAGGCCGTGCGCCGCTTCTTCGAGGAGGGCGACAAGGTCAAGGTCACCCTGCGCTTCCGTGGCCGCGAGATGGCGCACCAGGACCTCGGTCTCAAGCTGCTCGACCGGGTGAAGGCCGAGACCGCCGAGATCGCCAAGGTCGAGGCCGAGCCTTCGCTCGAGGGCCGGCAGATGATCATGGTCCTCGCGCCGCGTTGACGGGGTCGCGCATTCAGCGCATCTTCATGAAAATCCGGTGAGATCGAAGCCCCCCAGGCATCGCCTCGGGGGCTTTGTCGTTCCGGTCTTCGGCCGCGTCGTGTCCTGCGGCCGCATCGAGGATGAGGCATGACCTCGCAGAACCGCACCGGTCACATCCGGCTGACGTCCCACCCCGAGCCCGGCACCTCCGCGACCCGCTTCCCCATCCGCTGGGGCGAGGCCGACCCCCGCCAGCGCGGCCCCGTCATCGGCTCGGTGACCAACCCCGCCGACCGCAACGCCATCGGGGCCTATGGCGGGGCCTATGCGCTCTACCGGGCCCTGGCCGTCTCCTCCGGCGCGCTCAACCCGCTGATGCGCCCGGACCTGACCAATACCCACCCGGTCGTGCCCATCGGACCCAACCCGCAATGGGCGGACCCGGCGCGGATCGTGTCGCTCGATCCCTTCGGCCACATGGCCGGAGAGGTCTTCGCCGACGAGATCGCCACAGGCACCGACATCCGCCCGACCATCGCCGTCACCCGCGCCCGCCTCAACCTGCCCGAGATCCTCTCCGCCATGTCGGCCGGGCGGCTGAAGGGCGACGGCACGGTGCTCCACGACAACGGCGACATCTCCGTGGTCAAGATCGCGGTCGACCCCGTCTGGCACCTGCCCGGCGTCGCCGCCCGCTTCGGCGTCAGCGAGACGGTCCTGCGGCGCACCCTGTTCGAGCAGACGGCGGGCATGTTCCCCGAACTGGTCACCCGGCCGGACCTGTCGGTCTTCCTGCCGCCGATCGGCGGCGCCACGGTCTATCTCATGGGCGAGGCGTCGGCGCTCACCGATCCGCGCCGCCGCGTCTCCTGCCGCGTGCACGACGAGTGCAACGGCTCGGACGTGTTCGGCTCCGACATCTGCACCTGCCGGCCCTATCTCATCCACGGGATCGAGGAATGCGTGCGCGAGGCGCAAGGGGGCGGCGCCGGCGTCATCGTCTACAACCGCAAGGAGGGCCGGGCGCTCGGCGAGGTGACGAAGTTCCTCGTCTACAACGCGCGCAAGCGCCAGGAGGGCGGCGACCAGGCGGCCACCTATTTCGAGCGGACCGAATGCGTGGCCGGCGTGCAGGACGCGCGCTTCCAGCAATTGATGCCCGACGTGCTCCACTGGCTCGGCATCACGCGGATCGACCGGCTCATGTCCATGTCCAACATGAAGTACGACGCCCTCGTCGGCTCGGGCATCGACGTCGTCGAGCGCGTGCCGATCCCCGACGGGCTCATCCCGGAGGATGCGTCGGTCGAGATGCAGGCCAAGAAGGCCGCCGGCTATTACGCGCCGGACGGCACGCCGAGCCACGACGACCTCGCCCGCACCGTCGGCCGCGATCTCGACAGGTTCTGACATGCCGGCCGATCCCGACATGGCCTCCCGCCTTCTCGCAGGGCTGCCCGCTCCCGTCGCCGCCTTGATGAACGCCGCCTCCGTCCGCGCCGCCGCCGGAGCCCTGCTCGCGCTCGCCCGGCAGGACCGGCTCCTCGCCTGGCGCCTGCACGAGGACCGGCTGGACGCGTGCGCCGATTACGTGCTGGCCACGATCCGGCTGAACTATCCGGACCTGTCCATCCCCTTCCATGCCCGCTGGCGGCACTTTTCCGCCGCGGGGCGCGACCTGTGGGCGGAACTCGGCGCGGCGACGGCCTGGCCGGATGCGGCCTCGCGCCTTGCCGCCGCCTTCGATCTTGCCATCGTCAGCGTGCTGCTGGACGCCGGCGCCGGGCCGGACTGGCGCTTCCGCGAGCCGGTTACCGGCGTGTCGGTCGGCCGCTCGGAAGGGCTGGGGCTCGCCTCGCTCGCCATGTTCCGGGACGGGCTGTTCTCGGCCGATCCGGCCGATCCGCTGCGCGTCGACGCCGCCGCGCTCGCCGGGCTCGACGATGCGGCGCTCGCCCGCGGCTTCCAGGCCGGAGCGGACAATCCCATGGTCGGCCTTGCCGGACGGGCGGGCGTTCTGCGCGCCCTCGGCCGCCGCCTTGAGGCGTTGGGGGAGGGGCCGTTCGCCGGCCGCCCCGGCCAGATCTCCACCTGGGCGGCCGCGCGGGCAGCACGCGACGGGACCATCGAGGCCGCATCGCTCCTTGCCGACGTGTTGGCGCTCCTGCACGGCGTCTGGCCGGACAGGCCCGGCGCCGTTCCCGGCGGCGGGGACATGTGGCGCCATCCACTGGCGGGCGGGGAGGGCGAGGCCGCCGGGGCGGTGCCCTTCCACAAGCTCTCGCAATGGCTGTCCTATTCTCTTATCGAGCCGCTCCAGACGGCGGGACTGACCGTGTCCGCCATCGACGGCCTGACCGGCCTGCCCGAATATCGCAATGGCGGCCTGTTCATGGATCTGGGCGTCATCGCGCTGAAGGATCCCGACGACGTACGGCGCGCCCACGACGTCGGATCGGTCCTGGTGGTGGAATGGCGCGCGCTCACGGTCGCGCTGCTCGACCTCGTCGCCGAGCGGGTGCGCGCGCGGCTCGGGCTCGATGCCGCGGCGATGCCGCTCGCCCGCGTGCTGGAAGGTGGCACATGGTCGGCCGGGCGGCGCATCGCCAGGGAATTGCGGGCCGATGGCGGCCCCCCGCTCGCCATCGTCAGCGACGGCACCGTGTTCTGAAATCCGGTGGACGGGCGGTTGCGCGCCCGCCCGTTTGCCGCGCAAATGGCGACAAGGACGCCGGCCCAGCCGGCCGCACAGCAAGGAGCCGGTCTGAGCATGGAAGGCGTCACCATCGTCGATCACCCCCTGGTGCAGCACAAGCTGACGCTGATGCGCGACAAGACGCGGTCGACCAAGGGCTTCCGGCAGCTGCTGAACGAGATCGGCATGCTGCTCTGCTACGAGGTCACGCGCGACCTGCCGCTCGAGAATGTCGAGATCGACACGCCGCTCGCGCCGATGATGGCGCCCATGATCGCGGGCAAGAAGCTGGTCTTCGCGCCGATCCTGCGCGCCGGCGTCGGCTTCCTGGACGGGATGCTGGAACTCGTGCCCTCGGCCCGCGTCGCCCATATCGGGCTGTACCGCGATCCGCAGACGCTCCAGGCGGTGGAGTATTATTTCAAGGCCCCGTCCGACCTGGCCGACCGGCGCATCATCGTCATGGACCCCATGCTGGCCACCGCCAATTCCGCCGTCGCGGCCGTGGACCGGCTGAAGGAGCGCGGCGCCAGGGACCTGCGCTTCGTGTGCCTGCTGGCGGCGCCGGAGGGCATCGCCACCTTCCGCGGCGCCCACCCGGACGTGCCGATCTGGACGGCGTCGGTGGACGAGCGCCTGAACGACCACGGCTACATCGTGCCGGGCCTGGGCGATGCGGGCGACCGGATGTACGGGACGCGCTGACCGTCAGGTCGTGGAGCAGACCGTCGTGGTGCCGCCGGTCTCGCGCGGCACCTGCGGCACGAGGCGCGGCCGCATGTAGATCGTGTCGCCCAGGTTGAACACCGAGTTCACCAGCTTCACCGGCGCGGTGTACGGATACTCGGCCGACGCGACGATCAGCGAGGAATTGGGCACCATCAGCCCCGCCGGCAGCGTGATGGTCGAGGGCTTGGGCATGCCGTTGCGCACCTCGACCCAGCAGAGCTTCACCTTCTGGTCCTTGTCGACATACACGCTGGCGATCATCATCTTGGCCGGCGAGGGATCGATCGGCTGGAGCACGTAGCGCGACGCCTCGAAGATGTTGTTCAGCTCGATGTCGGGAATCTTGGTCGCCTGGGCCGTCAGGTCGGCCAGCGTGCGGGCGAGCAGCGTCACCTTGCGGTCCACGATGACGCCCTGGGTCATCTGGACGAGCCCCAGATACATCGTCAGCAGCACCGGCACGATGACGGCGAATTCCACCGCGGCCACGCCGCGCCGGTCCGTCGCGAGCCGCGCCAGCCGCGGCCCGGCAAGGCGCCGCGCGAGGCGCGACAGCCGGGAGAGCATCTGCCCGGGAAAGGCGTTGCGGTTCATGCGCTGGCCTCAGAACGGCTCGTTGCGAAACGCGGCGACGGCCGCGATCATGCGGCGGTTGCCGCTCAGGTTGGACAGCCCCGGTCCGCTCAGGAACGAGGTGTAGAGCTTCATCGGGAAGGCGGCGCGCACGATGACGATCTGGCCCGACGTGCTGGCCTGGTAGACGAACTCGCCCGAATTGATCTCGCCGTTCTTCATCAGCGGCGGCAGCAGGCCGGGGCTGGTGAAGGTCGGGAAGGCGCGCACGTCGATCTGCAGCCCGCCCGTGCAGTCGAACAGGGCCGGGACGTGGGAGCAGATGCGCTTGCGGAATTCGGCCGCGTGCTGGGGCGCCGGCACGGCGGCGAGCTCGCCGTTCAGTTCGCCGGTGAAGATGCGCCGGGAGGCGTTCGCCACCGCGGTTTCGAGCACCTGCGACGACCACAGCACGACCGCGGTTTCCAGCACGGCGAAAAGCAGGGCGAAGAAGGGGATGGAGATCAGCGCGAATTCCACGGCCGCCGAACCGTCGCGCGACCGGCCAAAGCGCCTGAGCAGGCGCAGCCGGAACCGGCGCGCGCGCCGCGCCGGGCCTGCGCCGTCGCTGGGCAAGGGGGCCGTCTCAGCCGAACCGGGCCGTTCCGTCATGGTCGTCTCCCCACCCGGCCCCGGCGATTCCGGGGCGGGCTCCGGCGACCATGGCTACAGGAAGAACCTTTCCGCGCGGTTTCGCGGACGCCCGGAGTTTCCCAAGGCGTGGTGAACGCTGAGTTTACCTTGACGAAGCGTTACTTCTGCCCGGCCAGCGCGTTGCGGGCATTCGCCTGGCCGCTCACGTCCGTGAAGTGCTTCTGCGCGTCGCCCAGCAGGAGCGTGGGCTGGCACGCGGGCGCGCACGAGTAGGACTCCCTGTCCATGCCCCGGTGGACGGTCACGAGGGCGTCGCCGCCGGCCTGGACGCGGATATTGGCTTCCACGACCAGGTTCCCCGCGGCGTCGAGCGCGATCAGGTTCGTCACGCCGTAGCTCTTGCCCGTGACGATCATGATGCCGTTCTTCTGCACGGTGACGTCCGCGATCATCGGGTTGCCCACCACGATGGTCTGGATCTTCTCCGGCAGCTTCATGATCTTGGCATGGTCGAGGTCGACCAGGATGTTGTCCGCCGGCGCGGCCGCGACGGGCACCGCGGCCAGGGCCGCCGCCAGGACGGCGGGGAGGGCGATGCGGGTGACGATGCGCTGAAGCATGGCGGATTGCTCGCAAAGGTCGGGACGGCCTGCATCCATCAAGGTCGAAAATGGTGAACCTTTGCCTAACGAAGCGCGGACAAAGCGATGCAGGAGCAAACGACGTGTGATGAACGCCGTTCAGGAACTGAGACTAGATTGTCCGGATCGGGAGAAGGCGAATGGAACTGCATGACAAAAAGCCAGGAGAAGGTCGCGGATTCGCAATCTATTCGCAGGAAGACTTCTCTCCTAAGAGCTCATAACTCCAAGTATTATATTGTAGGCAATCCAAATAAGTCATAATTAACCGTATGATTGACGTCCTCAATTGCAGCGTGATTTGGCGCTTTCTTTAACTCGACTGAAAGAAGTGCGGGGGCAATGTCCATCTCGGTTCTGACCGGCCCATCGAGAGAGGCCGGCGGGCAGTGGAAAAACCGTGGTGATTGAGGAGCTACCCATGAAGAACATTTTCGCTCGTTTCGTGAAGGATGAGTCCGGCGCGACCGCCATCGAGTACGGCCTGATCGCCGCCATCGTCGGCGTCGGCATCATCGTGGCGCTGCAGACCCTCAAGGGCGAGCTGAACACGACCTTCGGCGCCGTTTCGACGGGCCTGAAGGAGCGTTGAGAATTCTGGCGGCCCGCGCTTCGGCGCGGGCCGCCGTCTCGCTTTTGATCTTTATTTTTGCTGGGGGCCGCACGCCATGGCCTGTCTCATCGACCGATTCCTGCGCGACGAGACCGGGGCCACCGCCATCGAGTACGGCCTGATCGCCGCCTTCCTGTGCATCGGTATCCTCGTCGCGTTGACCCAGGTCCGTGACGCTTTCGGCACCTTCGTCAACGATGCGGTTACCGGATTGCGGCAGTCTTGAGCCGCCACGCATCCGGACCGCCCCCATGACCGCCCTCGTCCTGTTCACCATCGTGCCGGCCCTGATCGCGTTCGCCGCGGCCAGCGACCTGCTGACGATGACGATCTCCAACCGGCTGTGCCTGGCGCTCGCCGCCCTGTTCGCGCCGTTCGCGCTCTATGCCGGCATGGGCTGGGCGGATATCGGGCTGCAACTGGCGGCCGGGCTCTTCATGCTCGCGATCTGCTTCGGGCTCTTCGCGCTCGGCAGGATCGGCGGCGGGGATGCCAAGTTCACGGCCGCCGCGGCGATCTGGCTCGGCTTCGACATGCTCATGCCCTTCCTCGTCCTTGCCGCCGTCTTCGGCGGCCTGCTCGCCCTCGCGATGATATGGGTGAAGCGCAATCCCATCCCGGCCCTGGCCCTGCGCGCACCCTGGTATGCGCGCCTACAGGACGAGAAGACCGGCATTCCCTACGGCGTCCCCCTGGCCGCCGCGGCGCTCATCGCCCTGCCGCAGACCGCGATCTGGCGCCTCGCCATCGGGCTCTGAACCGGCCTCGCGCCGCCGCCGCAACCGCCACGCGCGCAATCGGTCGGGTCAGATACGTTCAGTTAACCATAAGTTGACGTTTGGCTGATCGAATCCGGGCATCAGGTCTCCGTCCCGAAGCGCAGCCATGAACCGTGCAAAGATCATTCTCCTCGGCGTTGCCGTCCTGTCGGGCGGTGCCGCGGTGTTCCTGGCGCAGCGCAGCCCGCCGCCGGCTCCCGCGCCCGTGGTCGTGGCCCCCGTCGCCGCGCCGACGATGAAGACGACCGAGGTGCTGGTAGCCGCCAGCGACCTGCCCATGGGCTCCACCGTGGCCGCCAACGCGCTGACCTGGCAGGCCTGGCCCGCCGAAGGCGCCTCCGCCGGCTTTATCAAGAAGTCCGACCAGCCCGACGCGATCACCCATTTCACCGGCTCCATCGCCCGCATCGCCATGGTGGCCGGCGAGCCGATCCGCCCGGAAAAGCTCATCCGCGCCGACGGCTCCGGCTTCATGTCGGCCATCCTGCCTGCCGGCAAGCGGGCGGTGGCGATCACCATCGACAGCCGCGGCTCCAACACCGCCGGCGGCTTCATCCTGCCCAACGACAGGGTGGACGTGATTCGCACGTACCGCGACGACGAGGGCACCCGCACCGCCGGGTCCGACATCTACGTGTCGGAGACGATCCTGCGGAACATCCGGGTCCTGGCCATCGGCCAGCGCATCCAGGAGCAGGGCGCCGAGAAGGTCGTCGTCGGCGAGAACGCCACCCTCGAGGTCGATCCCGCCCAGGCCGAGACGCTCACGCTCGCCCAGCGCGTCGGCCAGCTCTCCCTGTCCCTGCGCTCCATCGCCGACACCTCCGCCAAGGAGGAAGCGACCAAGCCGCAGGAATCGGGCCTCACCATCGTCCGCTTCGGCGTCTCCCGCCAGTCCACCAGACCATGATGGATCACCTCATGCCGCGCGCCCTTTCCGGCCAGCTGCCCCGCCTTCAGGCCCGTCCGCTGGCCGCCATCCTGGCCTCGAGCCTGGCGCTCGCGCTGGGGGCGACCCCGGCCCTGGCCCAGCGCGATCCCTCGCGCACCGGCTCGATCGGGCCGGCGCCGCTGCTGAATGTCGGTCCGGGCGAACAGGCCATCTCCCGCCGCATCGACCTGTCGATCGGCAAGTCGCTGATCGTCGACCTGCCGCGGGACGCCAAGGAAATCTTCGTCGCGAACCCGAAGGTCGCCAATGCGGTCGTCCGCTCGGCGCAGAAGCTGTTCATCATCGGCATCGCCGACGGCGCCACCTCGATCTTCGCCCTCGATGCCGCCGGCCGGCAGATCACGGCTCTGGAGGTGACGGTCGGCCGCGACCTCAACGTCCTGCGCCAGACGCTGCGCCAGGCGATGCCCGCGGCCGAGATCGACATCAAGCCCGCCGGCGATTCCATCCTGCTGACCGGCTCGGTCGCCTCCCCGCAGGAGGCCCAGCAGGCGGTCGACATCGCCAACGCCTTCGTCGGCGTCCAGGGCGGCCTGCTCGGCTCCACCAAGGGCGGCGTCATCAACGGCCTGACCATCCGCGGCAAGGACCAGGTGATGATCAAGGTCACGGTGGCGGAAGTCTCCCGCACCGCGATCAAGCAGCTCGGCATCAACCTGACTTCGCAATGGGCCGGGCTGTCGGGCGTCACCGACAACCCGTTCACCATCGCGACGCAGCAATTGTCGAACACGGCGATCGGCCTCACCAAGGAGAACAATCGCCTCGGCAGCACGCTGCGCGCGCTGGAGCGCTCGGGCGTGTCCCGCGTCTTGGCGGAGCCGACGCTCACCGCCATTTCCGGCGAATCCGCCAAGTTCACCGCCGGCGGCGAGATCCCGATCCCCAAGAGCGAGACCTGCACGACCGACCTGCTCGGCCGCCGGGACTGCACGCTTTCGGTCGAGTACAAGCCCTTCGGCGTGAACCTGAACTTCACGCCCATCGTGATGTCGGAGAACCGGATCAGCGTCCGCGTGGCGACCGAGGTCAGCGAGATCGACGCCGCCAACCAGATCCGCTTCACGACGACCAACGCCGTCGCCTTCCGCGTCCGCAAGTCCGAGACGACGATCGAGCTGCCGTCCGGCGGCTCCCTCGCCACGGCGGGCCTGATCCAGCAGACATCGCGCCAGGCCATCAACGGCCTGCCGGGCCTGATGAACCTGCCGGTCCTGGGCGCGCTCTTCCGCTCGCGCGACTACCAGCGCGAGGAGACCGAGCTCGTCATCATCGCGACGCCCTTCATCGTGAAGCCCGTCGCCGTCTCCCAGCTCGCCAAGCCCGACGACGGCTATGTCGACGCCTCCGATCCGCAGACCATCCTGCTCGGCCGCCTGAACCGCCTCTATGGCGTCGCCGGCGCGCCGGTGAAGGAGCACGGCTACCGCGGCTCCTACGGCTTCATCAACGACTGAACCGGGACCCAAGGACCATGACCCCCAGCATCCCCATCACCGGTTCCAGGCTCCTCCTGCTCGCCGCAATCGGCGCCGCGCTCGCCGGCTGCCAGACGGCCGACCGGGTCATCACCGGCACGACCGCGCCGACCGACTACCGCGACCGCCATCCCATCGTGCTGCAGCAGGGCGCCAGCCACCTCGACGTGTTCGTCGGGCGCGGCGTGCGCACCGTGGACGAGCGCCAGATGGCCGATATCAGGGCGTTTGCGGCCGAGTACCGCAGCCGCGGCCGCGGCGGCATCCACGTCCAGGTGCCCCACGGCCATCCCGACGAGCCCTATGCCCGCCATGCGGCCGGCATCGTGCGCAACGCGCTTGCCGGCAGCGGCTCGGTCTACGTCACGCATTATCGGCCCGGCGATCCCTCGCTGGCCGCCCCGGTGCGCCTCACCTTCTCCACGCTGCAGGCCAAGGTGGACAGCCGCTGCGGGCTCTGGCCGGACGATCTCGGCACCGGCCCCAGCCTGACGTCGGGCCGCAACGAGCCGTTCCACAATCTCGGCTGCGCATCCCAGCAGAACATGGCGGCCCAGATCGCCGATCCGCTGGACCTCGTGCGGCCGCGGCCGGAAGGGCGCATCGACACGATCAAGCGCACCCGCGGCATCGAGGCGATCCGCCAGGCCAAGGATCCGTCGACGCAATACAACGACAAGGCCACCCAGATTAACCAGGGCGTGGGTTCCAGGTGATGAACGAGACCCAGATGGACGATTTCGGAGCGCGCGACGAGCAGGTCATCGCCCCCGTCCCGCGGGTGGCGATCCAGGCCTTCTGCGTCACGCCGGACGTGGCGTCCACCGTCCAGGAGGCCGCCGACGACCGGCGCATGAACAAGGCGCACGTCAAGATCCAGATGGGCGGCGCCCGCGCCGCGGTCGAGGCCTACCGCCACGCGCCCACGCCGAACGTCATCGTCATCGAGGCGACCGGCGACCGGCAGGACCTCCTGGAATCCCTCGACCTGCTCGCCGAGGTCTGCGACGACACGACCAAGGTCGTCGTCATCGGCCACGTCAACGACGTCATCCTCTACCGCGAGCTCATGCGCCGCGGCGTGTCGGACTACCTGATCGCGCCGGTCGGCACGCTGGTCTTCCTGCGCGCGGTGTCCGAACTCTTCGCCTCGCCCGGCGCGGCACCGGTCGGCCGCACGGTCGCCGTGGTCGGCGCCAAGGGAGGCGTCGGCGCCTCCACGATCAGCCACAACGTCGCGTGGGCCGTCACCCGCCAGCTCAACCTGGCCGCGGTGATCGTCGATCTGGACGTGCCCTTCGGCACCGCCGGGCTCGACTTCAACCAGGACCCGCCGCAGGGCATCGCCGACGCGCTGTTCACGCCCGACCGCATCGACTCCGCCTTTGTCGACCGCCTCCTGTCCAAGTGCAGCGACAAGCTCAGCCTGCTGGCGGCTCCCGCCATGCTCGACCGGGTCTGCGACTTCAACGAGGCGAGTCTCGATCCGATCCTCGACCTGCTGCGGGCCTCCGTGCCCTGCGTGATGCTGGACGTGCCGCATCTGTGGACCGGCTGGGCGCGCCGTGCGCTCGTCGGCGCCGACGACATCCTCATCGTCGCCGCGCCGGAACTGGCGAGCCTGCGCAACGCCAAGAACCTGTTCGACACGCTGCGCCAGGCCCGTCCCAACGACCGGCAGCCCAAGATCGTCCTGAACCAGGTCGGCATGCCCAAGCGCCCCGAAATCTCGGTGGCGGACTTCACCAAGGCCGTGGGAACGGACGTCTCCGCCGTGATCGCGTTCGATGCGCCGCTCTTCGGCGCCGCCGCGAACAACGGCCAGATGATCGCCGAGATGCAGCCCAACGCGAAGCCGTCGGAGCAGTTCGCCGACCTGGCCGCCGCGCTCATGGGCCGCGTCGAGCAGCGCCGTACGCGCCGCTCGCTGCTGGAACCGCTGCTGGCCCGGCTGCCGGGCCGCAAGGCGTCGTGAGGCGCCACGTCTAGGACAGGGATCACGAGACGATGTTCGGAAAGAGGTCCGCCCAGGGAACCAGCGCCGGCAGCCCGGCGCCTGCTCCGGTCTACAGGCCGGAACCGGCGCAGCGCGCCGCGCCCGCCCAGGAGAGCGCGGTCCCCGTCTTCGACACGTCGCTGGCACCGCCCGCCTTCTCGGCCGCGCCGCCGCCGCGCCGGCCCGAGCCGGTCATGCCGGAGGTCAAGTCCGAGGACTATTACCAGACCAAGAGCGTCATCTTCGGCGCGCTGATCGAGGCCATCGACCTCTCGCAGCTCTCCAGGCTCGATCCGGAGAGCGCGCGCGAGGAAATCCGCGACATCGTCAACGAGATCATCTCGCTGAAGAACTTCGTGATGTCGATCGCGGAGCAGGAGGAGCTCCTCGACGACATCTGCAACGACGTCCTCGGCTATGGTCCGCTGGAGCCGCTGCTCGCCCGCGACGACATCGCCGACATCATGGTCAACGGCGCCGGCCGCACCTACATCGAGGTGTCCGGCAAGATCCAGATGACCAACGTCCGGTTCCGCGACAACCAGCAGCTGATGAACATCTGCCAGCGGATCGTGAGCCAGGTCGGCCGCCGCGTGGACGAGAGCTCGCCGATCTGCGACGCGCGCCTGCCGGACGGGTCCCGCGTCAACGTCATCGCGCCCCCGCTCGCCATCGACGGCGTCGCGCTGACCATCCGCAAGTTCAAGAAGGACAAGCTGACCCTCGATCAGCTCGTCAAGTTCGGCTCGATCTCGCCGGAAGGCGCCGAGATCCTGCGCATCATCGGGCGCGTCCGCTGCAACGTGGTCGTCTCCGGCGGCACGGGCTCCGGCAAGACGACGCTGTTGAACTGCCTCACCAACTATATCGAGCTCGACGAGCGCGTGATCACCTGCGAGGACGCCGCGGAGCTCCAGCTCCAGCAGCCCCACGTGGTGCGCCTGGAAACCCGGCCCCCCAACCTGGAGGGACAGGGCCAGGTGACGATGCGCGATCTCGTGCGCAACTGCCTGCGTATGCGCCCGGAGCGGATCATCGTCGGCGAGGTGCGCGGCCCGGAGGCGTTCGACCTCCTCCAGGCCATGAACACCGGCCATGACGGCTCCATGGGCACGCTGCACGCCAACTCCCCGCGCGAGTGCCTGAGCCGTATCGAATCCATGATCACGATGGGCGGCTACGCGCTGCCTTCGCGTACCATCCGCGAGATGATCTGCTCGTCGGTGGACGTCATCATCCAGGCGGCCCGCCTGCGCGACGGCTCCCGTCGCATCACCCACATCACCGAGGTGCTGGGCATGGAGGGCGACGTCGTCATCACCCAGGACCTGATGGTCTATAACATCCTCGGCGAGGACGCGAACGGCAAGCTGATCGGCCGCCACCAGTCGACCGGCGTCGGCCGCCCGAAGATGTGGGAGCGCGCGCGCTACTACAACGAGGAGCAGCGCCTCGCTACCGCCCTGGACGCCATGGAGCGGTCGCCGGATGCAGGGCAGGGGTGACGGCATGGGCCTCGACACCCTCGCCCTCTTCTTCTGCGTCTCGGTGTCAGTGGGCGCCGTCGCGTGGGTCTTCCTCTATCCGACCCTGTCGGGCGCGGCCCGCGCGGAGAAGCGCAAGCAGGAGCTGATCTCCACCAACGCGGTGGAGCGCGTCACCGCCCGCGCCTCCCAGACCAGCCGGCGCGACACCGTCGCCCAGAGCCTCAAGGAAATCGAGAACCGCGAGAAGGCGCGCACCAAGGTCACGCTGGAGATCAAGATCGCCCAGGCCGGCCTCAAGATCACGCGCCTGAAGTTCTTCCTGATCAGCGCGGTCGTGGGCATCCTGGTCGGCTTCGTGACCCTGAGCCTGGCGGGAAATCCGCTCGTCGCGCTCTCGGCGGCCTTCGCCGGCGGGCTCGGCGTGCCGCAATGGTTCCTCAGCCGCCTGCGCAACCGCCGCATCGCCAAGTTCGTCAACGAGTTTCCCAACGCCATGGACGTCATCGTCCGCGGCGTGAAGGCCGGCCTGCCGCTGGGCGACTGCCTGCGCATCATCGCCAACGAGGCGGCCGAGCCGGTCAGGACCGAGTTCCGGCAGATCGTCGAGGCGCAGACGCTGGGCATCTCGGCCCCGGACGCCGCGGTGAAGCTCTATGACCGCGTGCCGATCCCGGAGGCGAACTTCTTCGGCATCGTGCTGCAGATCCAATCCAAGTCCGGCGGCAACCTGGCCGAGGCCCTGGGCAACCTCTCGCGCGTGCTGCGCGAGCGCAAGAAGATGAAGGGCAAGATCCAGGCGATGAGCATGGAGGCCAAGGCCTCCGCCGCGATCATCGCCATCCTGCCCGTCGCCGTGGCGATGATGCTTTCGGTGTCCAGCCCGAAATACCTGCAGCTTCTCTACACGACGCAGGCCGGCCAGCTCTGGCTGGCGGCCTCCGCCGTGTGGATGTTCATCGGCGTCATGGTCATGCGCAAGATGATCAACTTCGACATCTGAGGTCCCGCCCATGTGGTTCGAGCTGATCCTCGCCAAGGTCAAGGACGGGCAGTTCATGTTCGCCCTGACGGTGGCCGTCGCCGCCGCGGCGACCGCCGTGACGCTCGCCCTGCCGCTGCTGGAGGCCGACACGCTGCGCCGGCGGATGAAGCAGGTGGGCGACGAGCGCGAACGCCTGCGCGCGCGGGAGCGCGAGCGGCTGGCCAAGGCCCAGCGCGTCACGCTGCGCCAGGAGCCGAAGGCGTTCATGAAGAACATCGTCGACCAGTTCAAACTGGGCGACTGGCTGGGCACGGACACCGCCAAGGCGAAGCTCGCCATGGCCGGCTATCGCGGCCCGCAGGCGGAGATCGCCTTCCTGTTCTTCCGCATGGTCGCCCCGATCGGCTTCTTCCTCGCCACTGTCGGCTACCTGTTCCTCGTCGACGACCACGGCCAGACGCCGGTCGTGCGGGCGCTGATCTCGATCATCGGCGCCTATGTGGGCATCAAGGCCCCGGAACTGTTCATCCAGAACGTCATCCAGAAGCGCCAGATCTCCATGAAGCGCGCCTGGCCGGACGCCATGGACCTCATGCTGATCTGCGTCGAATCCGGCATGTCCATCGAGCAGGCCTTCCGGCGCGTCAGCCAGGAGGTCGGCGCCCAGTCGGTGGCGCTCGCCGAGGAACTGACCCTCACCACCGCCGAGCTGTCCTACCTGTCGGACCGCCGCCTGGCCTTCGAGAATTTCGGCGCCCGCACGGGCCTTGAGACCGTGAAGTCGGTCTCCACCGCCCTGATCCAGGCCGAACGCTACGGCACGCCCGTCGGCACGGCGCTGCGCGTCCTGGCCCAGGAAAGCCGCGACCAGCGCATGAACGAGGCCGAGAAGAAGGCCGCCGCTCTGCCGCCCAAGCTCACCGTGCCGATGATCCTGTTCTTCCTGCCGGTCCTGTTCGTGGTCATCCTGATGCCGGCGGTGATCGAGGTCTATGGCTGGAAATAGCCGTCCTCCGCCTACCATCCTGACGCCATGAACGATGCGGGCGGCCGGGGCGGGGAGCCCGGGCCGGCCGCGATCGTCATCGTCGTGGGCGTGGGGCTACTGGACCTCGGCGGTGCGCGCCGGCTTCCCGTCGAGCCCGCGCATCGCCTTCCAGCGGTCGGGCTGGGAGACCATCGTCTTGAGATAGGCCACGTTCGCGGCGGCGTCCGCCGGCGGCAGGTCCTGCTTCACCACGGTCTCGGCCTCGGCGAACTTGCCCTGCAGCCCGAGCACGAGCGCGAGGTTCTGGCGGACGCGGGCATCCGCGCGGGGGTGGCGGGCGGCCTTGCGCAGCGTCGTCTCGGCATCGGCGAGCCGCTTGGTCAGCGCGTAGGACAGACCCAGATTGGACATGACGGACGGCTCGTCGGGCACGATCTTCAGCGCCGTGCGGTAATAGCGCTGGGCGCGGTCGTGGGCGCCCTGCTGGTCCGCTGCGGCGCCCTGGGCCGACAGGATGCGCCAGTCCGGCCGTTCCGGCGAATGGGCGCCCGAGAGCACCTCCTCCGCCTGCTGGAACCGCCCGGCATCGACCAGCGCCTTGCCGTAGGCGGCGAGGATTTCCGGGTCCTTGGGCGCGCGGATGGCAGCCGCTTCCAGGACGGCGACCGCCTGGGCGTTTTGTTCGTTGACGCGAAGTGCTTGGGCATAGGCGAGGGCGGCGCCGCGGTCGGCCGGATTGGCCTCATAGCGCTTGCCGAGCGCATCGATCTGGCTCGTCGCCGCGCCGGGCGCCGCGAGCGAGCCCGTCGTCTGCGGGCCGCCGCGCGCCATGCAACCCGACACGGCGAGCGACAGGGCCAGGAGGGCCGCCAGGGAGACGGGCGAGGGAAGGCCCAGTGGCGTGGCGCAATCCGGTCGGTCGTGGGGCATGGTACGCGCCTCTTGGTGTCGAGCAGTGCCCCAATTCGTAGTTTGTTAACCCTAACGGTTTGTTAAACCGCCGGATTTTCTGCCGTTCCGCTGGGGAACCCCGCATCGCCGCAGCCGTTGGTCAGGTGGGCGCTGGGGACAACCCGAGGAGACGACGATGGCCAACAATCAGCAGGGTGGTTCCGGCAACTTCGCCAACGACCGCGAGCGGGCCTCCGAGGCGGGCAAGAAGGGCGGTCATGCCAGCCATGGCGGCCAGCAGCAGCAGGGCCAGTCCGGCGGCGGCCAGGGCCAGCAGGGCGGCCAGAGCGGCAGCGGCAATTTCGCCAAGGATCGCGATAAGGCCTCCGAGGCCGGCAAGAAGCGCGGGTCGTCCAGCTGAGGCGACGCGCAACCGACAGACAGGGAGGCCCGCCGCCAGGCGGGCCTTTTTGCATCAAGGCACAGGCCAAAGCGGTGCTTCAAGCGGGCCGCTTCGCCGTGCTAACCCGGAGGTCCGAACCGCGGCCCGCGGTTCGCCCCGCCGGAACCGGAAGCCATGCCCGCCTCGCTCCATCCCCTGCTCGTGACCGCCGACGCCGCCGCCATCCCGGTCTATCTCGTCAGCCCCGCGACGCTCGACGCGCGCCTGACGGCTTTGGGTGGTGCCGCGGCGACCTTCGCCCGCGCCCGCAAGCTGGAGGCGAGCGCCGGTGCGGTCCATGTCCTGCCGGCGCCGGACGGGGCGATCGGCGCCGTTCTCCTTGGCGTCGAGGACGAGGGCGCTTCCCACCGCGATCCGTTCCTGGCGGGGGCGCTGGCGACCGCGCTGCCCGCCGGCACCTACCGTTTCGCCGACAGGCCGGCCGACCCGACGCTCGCGACGCTCGGCTTCCTGCTCGGCGCCTACCGCTTTGACCGCTACCGCAAACCCAAGGAGGCGGGCGTCAGGCTCGTCCTGCCCGAGGGCGTCGACGGAGCGGACGTGACGCGCATGGCCGAGGGCGTCGCGCTCGGCCGCGATCTGGTGAACACGCCCACCAGCGACCTCGGCCCGGCGCGGCTGGAAGAGGCTGTCCGGGCGCTCGCGTCCCGATACGGCGCCGAGGCGCGCAGCGTCGTCGGTGACGACCTGATCGCTCAGGGCTTCCCGATGATCCACGCCGTCGGCCGGGCCTCGCCCGATGCCCCGCGCCTGGTGGAATTCTCCTGGGGCCGCAAGGACGCGCCCAAGGTCACGCTTGTCGGCAAGGGCGTCTGCTTCGACACGGGCGGGCTGAACATCAAGCCCGACAGCGCCATGCTGCTGATGAAGAAGGACATGGGCGGCGCCGCCGCCGCTCTGGCCGCTTCATCCATGATCATGGATGCGGGGCTGGACGTCCGGTTGCGGGTCATCGTCCCGGCGGTCGAGAACGCCATTTCCGGCAATGCCTTCCGCCCCGGCGACGTGCTGGCGAGCCGCAAGGGGCTCACGGTCGAGATCGGCAACACGGATGCGGAAGGCCGGCTCATCCTGGGCGATGCGCTGGCGCTCGCGGACGAGGAGGAGCCGGAGCTTCTCATCGACTATGCGACGCTGACCGGCGCGGCGCGCGTGGCCCTGGGCCCCGACCTGCCGCCGCTCTTCACCACCGACGACGCGCTCGCCGCCGATTGCGAGCGCCTGGGCGCGGCGGTGAACGATCCCGTCTGGCGGCTGCCCCTCTGGCCGCCCTACGACAAGCTCCTGGCGTCCCGCATCGCCGACGTGAACCACGTGTCCGCGGGCGGCCATGCCGGGGCGATCACCGCCGCGCTGTTCCTGCGGCGGTTCGTGGAGAACGCGAAGGCCTACGCCCATCTCGACGTCTTCGCCTGGGTCCCGTCCGCCCGTCCCGGCCGTCCGGAAGGCGGCGAGGCGCAGGCCGCCCGGCTGACATACGCGCTCGTGCGCGAGCGGTACGGCCGGGGCTGAGCGGCGGCGCTTGCCCCCGTCCGCCGGAGGGAGAATAATACGGATCCGAAACGACCCCGGGTCCCGATGTCCGTCGAGTTGCGTCCCCTCCAGGCCCTCAGCCTCTGGCACGAGGTCATGCTCGCGCTGGTGCGCGAGGGTGGGGCCGACCTGTCCGCCCGGCAGACCGCGATCCTGCTGACGATCTACCTGGAAGCCCCGCCCCATACGGTCCGGGGCCTGGCGCGCAAGCTCGGCGTGACCAAGCCCGTCATCACCCGCGCGCTGGACACGATGGGCAAGCTCGACCTGGTGGCGCGCAAGCGGGACCCCGAGGACCGGCGGAACGTCATCGTGCAGCGGACGGTGAAGGGCGCCCTCGCCGTGGAGCGCCTGGGCGATCTCGTGGTCGAGCGCGCCCGCGAGATACCCCGTTAACGTCCGCGGCGTTACGGTCTAGCCTGACGCCATGACCACGACCCTCGACCGACGCACCCATCCCGTCCGGCCCGACCTCGCCGATGCCCGCCTGAAGGGTCTCGTCGAGGCGGCACGCTTCGTCGCGGGCGAGCCGCGGCAGGTGGCGAGCCCCACGGCCTGGCTCCGGCGCGAGCCGCGCCCCGACGCGCCGGTGGACACGCAAGCCCTGCTCGGCGAGCGCGTGACGGTGTTCGACGAGCAGGACGGCTTTGCCTGGGCCCAGCTCGAGACGGACGCCTATGTGGGCTACATCGCCCTGGCCGATCTCGCCCCCGCCGGTCCGCCGCCGACGCACCGGGTGTCGGTCCTGCGCACGTTCGCCTATCCCCGCGCCACCATCAAGGAAACGCCGGTGGCGCATCTCTCGCTCGGTGCGGCGATGGCCGTGTCGGGTTTCGAGGATGTGTTCGCGGTGACGCCGCTCGGACATATCTGGGCGGATCATCTCGTACCGGTCGATCACGCGGAGCCCGACTTCGTGGCGGTCGCGGAAGCCTTCGTCGGCGTCCCCTATCTGTGGGGAGGGCGCTCCAGCCTCGGGCTGGACTGCTCGGGCCTGGCCCAGCTCTCGCTGGCGGCCGCGGGCATTCCCGCGCCGCGCGACAGCGACATGCAGGAGCGCGCCTGCGGCGCGGCCCTGCCTATCGCCGGCGGGCTGCCGGCCCTGCGGCGGGGCGATCTCATCTTCTGGCGCGGCCATGTGGGGATCATGACCGACCCGCGGACGCTGCTTCACGCCAACGGCCATCACATGCTCGTCGTCGCCGAGCCGCTGGCGGACGCGATCGCCCGCATCGAGGCCAAGGGCGGCGGCCCCGTCACGGCGGTGAAGCGCCTCTGATCTTTCCGCCTGCTAGTAGCCCCGGGCGCGGTCCACCAGGCCCTCGGGCGTCTGCCCCGCCTCCAGCCGCGCGATCTGCCGGGCGACATGCGCCGTCACCGCCGCCGGGTCGCTCATGGCCGCATTGTGCGGCGTCACCGTCACCTGCGGGTGCGTCCAGAGCCGCGAGGCGGCCGGGAGCGGCTCGGTCTGGAACACGTCCAGCGTCGCTGCCTTGAGCGTGCCATCGTCCAGGGCCGCGAGGATGTCGGTCTCCACCTGCAGCCGGCCGCGCCCGGCATTGATGAGGATCGGGCCGCCGAGCCGGCCGTCGCGCGCCAGGCCCGCGAGCAGGCGGCGGTCCACGAAGCCTTCCGTGGCCGGCGTCAGCGGCAGCAGCACGACCAGGATGTCGGTGCGCGCCAGGAATGCGGGGAGCTCGGCTTCGCCCGCGAAGGAGCGGATCCCTTCGGCGGCCTTCGCGGACCGGCTCCAGCCGGCGACGTCGAACCCCATGACGGCCAGCTTGCGGCCGGCATCCATGCCGAGTTCGCCCAGGCCGAGAAGACCGACGCGGACGTCGCGGGCCGCCGGCTGCTGCCGGTCGTCCTCCCACACGCCCGCCCGCTGCTGCGCCTCGTAGCGGCGGAACTGCCGCAGATGCGCGAGGCAATGGAGCACCACGTACTCGCTCATGCGGTTCGTCAGGTCGGGATCGATCACGCGCACGACCGGCACGCCGGGCAGATCGGGATCCTCCATGATGTAGTCGACGCCCGCGCCCAGACCGAACACGGCCCGCAGGTTCGGCAATCCCGCAAGCGCGCCGGGCGGCTGCTTCCAGGCCGCGACATAGGCGATATCCGCCGGGTCGAAGGCTTCGCCGTGGATGACGATGCGCCGTCCGGGCAGGGCCGCGCGGAACCGCTCGGCCCAGACGTCCGAAGCCCAGCTCGCCGTGGCGACCAGCAGCGTCACGACGTCGCCTCGATGCGTTCGGCGATGAGGGCTGGCGGCGGCTCGCGGGCATCGCCGATTCGGTAGGCCGCCTGCACCGCGCGTTCGGCGGCGCGCGCTGTAGCCTCGTCACGCGCATGGACGAAGCCCAGCGGGCGCCCCGGCCTGACCTCGTCACCGAGGGCGGCAAGACCGGTCAGCCCGACGGCGTGGTCGACGCCGTCCTGCGGGCGCGTGCGCCCGCCGCCCAAGGCGACAACGGCGAGCCCGATGTCGCGGGTCGCGATGGAGGCGACGATCCCGGTGCGCGGGGCGGCGATCTCCAGCACGACGGGAGCGGCCGGCAGATGCCGGTCCGGCTTCTCCAGCAGGTCCGCCGGACCGCCCAATGCGCTGACCATGCGGGCGAAGCGCTCGGCGGCCCTGCCCGACGCGAAGGCCTCCTCGATCTGCCGGCGCCCGTCCGCGATATCCCTCGCCAGGCGACCCAGAACGAGCATCTCCGCTCCCAGGGCCACGGTGACCTCGTGGAAGCGGGGCTCGCGGCGCCGGCCGGCAAGGTGGTCGAGCGCATAGGCGACCTCCACCGCATTGCCGGCCGCGCTGGCCAGCGGCTGGTCCATGTCGGTGATGAGCGCGGTGGTGGGCAGGCCCGCGCCGGTCGCCACGTCGACGAGGCTGCGGGCGAGGGCGCGCGACCCGTCCAGCGTCGCCATGAACGCCCCCGAACCCACCTTCACGTCCATGGCGAGACCATGCAGGCCTGCGGCCAGCTTCTTCGACAGGATGGAGGCCGTGATCAGCGGGATGGATTCCACCGTCGCCGTGACGTCCCGGATCGCATACAGGCGCTTGTCGGCCGGGGCCAGATCGGCCGTCTGGCCGATGATGGCGCAACCCGCCTCCCGGACGACGCGGCGGAAGAGCGCGTTGTCCGGCTGGGTCGCGTAGCCCGGCACGGAATCGAGCTTGTCCAGCGTGCCGCCGGTATGGCCCAGCCCGCGGCCGGAGATCATCGGCACGAACCCGCCGCACGCGGCGACCGCCGCCGCCAGCGGCAGGCTGACCGTGTCGCCGACCCCGCCCGTCGAATGCTTGTCGAGGGCCGGGCCCGGCAGGTCGTCCCAGGACAGGACGGTGCCGGAATCGCGCATGGCCAGCGTCAGTGCGACGCGCTCGGCGCGGTCCATGTCGCGGAAGAAGACCGCCATGGCGAAGGCGGCGGCCTGGCCTTCCGACACGCGGCCCTCGGTCAGCCCGCCGATGAACGCGGCGATGTCGGCGGCGTCGAGCGCCCGCCCGTCGCGCTTGGCGCGGATGATCTCCTGGGGCAGGAGGGTCATGTCAGTAGCTCCCGCGCGCGGGCTCGGCCGCAGCGCCGCCGAGGACCGAAACCAGCGCGGCATGCAGGCCGCTCGCTCCGAAGCGGAACGTCGCCGGTCCTGCCCAGTCCGGGCCCATGATGCGGTCGGCGAGCGCCAGATAGGTCCCGGCATCGGCGAGGGTCCGGATGCCCCCCGACGGCTTCAGCCCCACGGGCCGCTTCGCAGAGCGAATTTCCGTGAGCATCGTCATCGCGGCCTCCGGCGTCGCCGAGACCGCGCTCTTGCCAGTGGACGTCTTGATGAAGTCGGCGCCCGCGGCGATGGCGAGCCGGCTCGCGGCGGCGATCGAATCCTGGTCCGGATAGGAGCCGGTCTCCAGGATGACCTTCAGCATCCGGCCCTGGCCCGTCACGTCGCGCACAGCCTCCACCATGGCTCTTGCGGTGTCTGCGTCGCCCGACAGGAAGGCCCGGTAGGGCAGGACGAGGTCGATCTCGTCGGCGCCGTCCTCCAGCGCCTCCTCCGTGTCCTCGCAGGTGCGCTCGATGTCGGTGCCGCCCTCGGGGAAGTTCACGACCGTCGCGACCTTCACGCCGCTTCCGGCAAGCAGCGTGCGCGACAGTCCGACGAATTGCGGCCAGACGCACACGGCCGCCACCTTGCCGCCCGGCCAGGCGGCGCGGGTGCACAGGTCGCGGATCGCGCCTTCCGAGCAATTGTCGGTCAGGTCCGTCAGGTCCAGCAGCGCCAGCGCGCGCCGCGCAAGGGCCGTCTCCGCGGCGTCAGACATCTTCCAGCCCTCCAACGACGGCCTTGAGCAGGCGCCTCAAGCCGGTCGACGCGGTGGCCGCCACGTCCCGCGTCTCGCCGTGGGACGGGGCCGCGCCGTCGATCCCCGCGCCCATATTGGTCACGATGGAGATCGCCCCGACGCGGATGCGGAAGCGCCGCGCCAGGATCACCTCCGGCACCGTCGACATGCCGACCAGATCGGCGCCGAGGGTCTTGGCCATGCGGATCTCCGCCGGCGTCTCGAAGCTGGGGCCGGAGAACCACGCATAGACGCCCTCCGACAGCGCGACGCCGCACTGGCCGGCCGCCGCCTTGAACCGGCGCAGCAGGCGCGCGTCGTAGGCATCCGTCATGGAGACGAACCGCGCGTCCCCCGTCTCGCCGATGAGCGGGTTGGCGCCGGACAGGTTGATGTGGTCGCGGATCGCGACGATGCCGCCGGGGCGGATGTCCGGCCGGACCGAGCCGGCCGCGTTGGTGAGGATGAGCGGCGGGGAGCCGAAGGCGGTCAGCACCCCGACGGGCACGCGCATCGCGGCGGGGTCGCCGTGCTCGTAGTAATGGGCGCGCCCGGCGTAGACGAGCACGCGCCGCCCCTCGAAGCGCCCCGCGACCAGCCGGCCCGCATGGCCGGAAACGCCGCTGCCCGGGAAGCCGGGAATGTCGGCATAGGGGACCGAGACCGCGTCTTCCAGGTCGTCGGCGATGCGCCCCAGCCCCGTGCCCAGCACCATGGCGCAGGCGAAGGGACCGCCGATGCCCCTGTCCACGAGGACCTGGGCGGCCTTGTCGAGCATCTCGTCTGCCATGGGCGTGCGGTTCCGATTCGTCAGGGGCGGGGCAAGTTGTCCGGCCCGAAGGAGAAGGGCAACAGCTCGTCGAGCGTGAAGGTCCGCCGGATGCCTTCGGGTCCGCCGATCTGGATCGCCGTATCCGGACGGGCGAATTCGCGGATGCGCTGGCGGCAGCCGCCGCAGGGCGTCACCAGTTCGTCCCCATCGCCGACGATGGCGATGGCGACGATCTCGCGCTCGCCGCCCAGGATCATCGCGGCGATGGCGCCGGCCTCGGCGCAGGTCCCGACCGGGTAGGCGGCGTTCTCCACGTTGCATCCCGCATGGATGCGCCCCGTCGGCGTCAGGATGGCGGCGCCGACGGTGAAGCGCGAATAGGGCGCGTAGGCCTGCGCCTGGGCGGCGCGCGCGGCATCGAACAGCAGGTCGAGGCTCATCACCGCTCCTTGACGTAAGGCACGCCGGACGCCGCCGGCGGGACCGCCCGCCCGATGAACCCGGCGAGCAGGATGACGGTGAGCACGTAGGGCAGGGCCTGGATGGCCTGGACGGGCACAGGCCCGATCAGCGGCAGCGAGACGCCCTGGAGCCGGATGGCCCCCGCATCGAGCAGGCCGAACAGGAGGCAGGCCCCGAGCGCGGGCCAGGCGCGCCATTTCGCGAAGATCAGCGCAGCCAGGGCGATGAAGCCCTTGCCCGCCGTCATGTTGGGCAGGAAGGCGGCCGCCTGTGCCACCGCCAGATACGCCCCGCCGATGCCGCACAGGACGCCGCAGATGATGACGGCTGCGTAGCGCAGCAGCGGCACCGAGATGCCCGCCGTGTCGACCGCCGCAGGCTTCTCGCCCACCGCCCTCAGCCTCAGGCCGAACCGCGTGCGCGCCAGCACGAACCAGGTGAGCGGCACGGCGAGGAATGCGAGATAGGCGGGAAGCGCATGGCCCGACACGACCTCGCGGAACAGGGGCCCGACGACGGGGACGGCGGCGAAGGCGTCTGCCCCGGGGAGCGCGATGTCGCCGAACCGGGCATCGCCCTCGAGCGAGGGGGTGCGCCCGCCCTGTCCGTACCAGGCATTGCCAACGATGGCGGACAGGCCGGCCGCGAGCATGTTGATCGCCACGCCGGAGACGATCTGGTTGCCGCGCTGGCTGATCGCGGCGAAGCCGTGGACGAGGGAGAAGGCGACCGACGCGCCGATGCCCGCCGCAAGCCCGATCAGGGCCGACCCGCTGGCATGGGCGCCGGCCGCCGCGGCGAAGGCCGCGATCAGCATCTTGCCTTCCAGCCCGATATCCACGACGCCGGACTTTTCCGACCAGAGGCCGGCAAGGCACGCGCACAGGAGCGGCACCGAGAGGCGAAGGGCCGAGTCGAGGATGACGGCGAGGGCCTGCAGGTCCATCGGATCAGGCCTCCCGGGCGCGGCGGGGCGCTGCCACGGTCAGGGTGCGGGCGACGAGGCGGCGGAACAGGCCTTCCAGCGCGCCGGCGAACAGGATGAGCACGCCGCCGATGACGACGACCATGTCCCGGGTGATCGTGGGCGTTTCGAAGGCGAGCTCCGCGCCGCCCTGGTAGAGCGCGCCGAAGAGCAGCGCCGCCAGCACGATGCCCGCGGGGTGGGACCGGCCCATGAGCGCGACCGCGATCCCCACGAAGCCGTAGCCCGCGGTGAAGCCGAGGACCATGCGGTGCTGGGCGCCCATGAGCTCGTTCACGGCCAGCCCCCCGGCCAGCGCCCCCGAGATCGCCATCGCCACCATGACGATCCGGCCCGGGGAGATGCCGGCATAGATGGCGGCGCCGGGCGAGGCGCCGACGGTGCGGATCGCGTAGCCCAGGCGCGAGCGGTAGATGAGCAGCCACACGCCGAACGCGGCGGCGAGCGCGAGCGCCAGCGAGAGGTTCAGCGGCGTGGACGGCTGCGCGATGCCCAGCGCGCCCAGGACCTCGCGCGCGGACGGGATATGCGAGGCGGCCGGGAATTCCGCCGTCTCCGGGGACATGGAGCCTGCCCGGCCCATGACGTTGACGAGCAGGTACACGACCAGCGTCGCCGCGATGAAGTTGAACATGATCGTGGTGATGACGACATGGCTGCCGCGCGTGGCCTGGAGCCAGCCCGGGATGAGGGCCCAGACCGCGCCGAAGGCCGCTCCGGCCAGGATCCCCGCCACGATGAGCAGGGGCGCCGGCAGGAAGGGCAGGTTGAGGCAGGCGAGCGACACGCCGATTCCGGCGAGCGTCGCCTGTCCCTCGCCGCCGATGTTGAACAGGCCGGCATGGAAGGCCACCGCGACGGCGAGCCCGGTGAAGATGAAGTTCGTCGCGTAGTAGAGCGTGAAGCCGATCGCGTCGGCCGAGCCGATGCTGCCGGTGACGAGGATGCGCGTCACGGTCAGCGGGTTCTCGCCGATGCCGACGACGACGAGCCCCGCCACGATGAAGGCGGCGACGACGCTCACCGCCGGGACGAGGGCGACGTCCGCCCAGCGCGGCAGCTCGATGGGCGCGCTCATGCCGCCACCTCCGAGACACCGCCCATGAGCAGGCCGAGATCCTGCGCGTCCGTGCCCTCGGCCCGACGCTCGCCCGTGATGCGTCCCCCGCACATGGCGAGGATCCGGTCGGACAGGCCCATGATCTCGTCCAGTTCCACGGAGACCAGCAGGATGCCGACGCCAGCGTCGCGCAGCGCGATCAGGCGCCGGTGGATGAATTCGATGGCGCCGATATCGACGCCGCGGGTGGGCTGGCCGACCAGGAGCACCTTCGGCCCGCGCTCGATCTCCCGCGCCAGGACAAGCTTCTGCTGGTTGCCGCCGGAGAACTTGGACGAGCGCAGCCAGGGATCGGGCGGCCGCACGTCGAAACCGTCCATGAGGCGCCGGGTGTGATCGACCATCGCGGCCCGGTCGAACAAGGCCCCGAATGGTGCGGGCCGGGCGAAGGCCGGGTCGCCGGTGAAGCCGAGCGCGGCGCTCTCGAAGGCCGGGAAGGAGGGGACGAGCCCCATGCGCAGCCGGTCCTCCGGAACGTGCAGGAGCCCCAGTTCGCGCAGCCGCGCCGGGTTGCGCCGATGCGGCGGGATGAGCTCCCCCGCGATGCGGATCGCACCGTGGGAGGGCTGGATGACACCGGCAAGGACCTCGAGCAGCTCGCTCTGCCCGTTGCCGGCAACGCCCGCGATGCCGACGATCTCGCCGGCCCTCACGGTCAGCGAGATATCCATCAGCCGCTCGACGCCCTTTGCGTCGGTCACCGCGATGCCGATGGCCTCCAGCACCGGCTCGCCCGGCTCGCGCGGGGATTTCTCCACCCGCAACAGGACGCGGCGGCCGACCATAAGTTCTGCGAGTGCGGGCGGGGAGGTCTCGGCGGTGGGAAGCGTCGCGACCATCTCGCCCCGGCGCATGACCGAGACGCGATCAGTGACGGCCATGATCTCGCGCAGCTTGTGCGTGATGAAGATGACGGTGCGCCCCTGCGCCTTCAGCTGGGCGAGCAGCGCGAACAGCGCATCCGCCTCCGGCGGCGTCAGCACGGCCGTGGGTTCGTCGAGGATGAGGATGTCGGCGCCGCGATAGAGCGCCTTCAGGATCTCGACCCGCTGCTGCAGGCCGACCGACAGGTCGCTCACCAGCGCGTCCGGGTCGATGGCGAGCCCGTAGGCGTCGGACAGGCGCGTCAGCTCGGCCCGGGCCTTGGCCGCCCCGGCCTTGAGAAGGGTGCCTCCCTCCGCCCCGAGGATCACGTTCTCCAGCACGGTCAGCGTCTCCACCAGCATGAAGTGCTGGTGGACCATGCCGATCCCGTGGGCGATGGCGTCCGCGGGGGACCGGATGGCGACCGGCTTGCCGCCGATGCGGATCTCGCCCGCATCGGCCTCGTAGAAGCCGTAGAGGATCGACATCAGCGTCGACTTGCCGGCCCCGTTCTCCCCGACGATGCCGTGGATGGAGCCGGGCAGCACGGCGAGGTCCACGCCGCGATTGGCGTGGACGGCGCCGAAGCTCTTGTCGATGCCGACGAGTTCGATCGCGGGTGTCATGGGCAAGCGTGGCGCGCCGCCGCCGGGGTCAGGACGCCCCGGCGGCGATGCCTTCCGTCAGCCCGGGCACTTGTTGTCGGCGATGTAGTCGTGGACCGTGACCGTGCCGCCGACGATGTCCGCGCGCGCCTTGTCCACGGCGGCGCTGATCTCGGGCGTGATGAGCGGCTTGTTGTTGTCGTCCAGCGCCCAGTCCACGCCCTCTTCCTTCAGCCCCAGCACGGTGGAGCCGGGCTTCCAGGTGCCGTCGCGGGCCGCCTTGAAGGAGGAATAGGCCGCGACGTCGACGCGCTTGAGCATCGAGGTCAGCACCTTGCCGGGATGAAGGCCGTTCTGGTTGGAATCGACGCCGATGCCGAGCTTGCCAGCATCCGCCGCGGCGCGAAGCACGCCGGCCCCGGTGCCGCCGGCCGCGTGGTAGACCACGTCGGCACCGCGATCGATCTGGCTCTTGGCGAGCTCGGCGCCCTTGACCGGGTCGTTCCAGGCCTCGCGGGTGGAGCCCGTCATGTTCTGGAACACCTCGACGGACGGATTGACCGACTTGGCGCCCAGCACGTAGCCGCAGGCGAAGCGGCGGATGAGCGCGATGTCCATGCCGCCGACGAAGCCGAGCTTGCCGGTCTTGGACGCCTTCGCCGCCGCGACGCCCACCAGGTACGAGCCCTCGTGCTCCTTGAAGGAGACCGACTGAACGTTCGGCAGCTGCGAGGCGCCGTCGATCAGCGTGAATTTGATCTGCGGGAACTCCGCCGCGACCTTGGCGACCGCCGAGGCCTGGGAGAACCCGACCGCGATGATGGGGGAATGGCCGTCGCGGGCGAAGCGGCGCAGCGCCTGCTCCATCTGCGTCTCGCTGGTCGGCTCGAAGTCGCGGAAGGCGATGCCGGTCTCCTTGCGGAACCGCTCGGCGCCGTTGAACACGCCCTCGTTGAACGACTTGTCGAACTTGCCGCCCGCGTCATAGACGATCGCGGGCTTGATGTCGGTCTGCGCCAGCGCGGCTCCGGCGAGGCCGGCGACACCGGCCACGACGCCTGCGAAGGCGATCCTGAAAGACTTTGCGAACATGTATCGACGCTCCCGTCTGGACGAACGTTGCCCGTTCCTGAAGGGCAACCATGGCACGGGCGCGGCGCGGAATCCAAGCCGCAGGAATGCGGCAATCCGGCTCTCGTCCCCAGTCCGATCGGCGTGGCTTCGCTGCGCGCCCGCGCGACGATAGACTTCGCTCCATGGCCCTTTCCGCAGACGAACTGGAACGTTACGCCCGGCACATCGTGCTGCGGGAAATCGGCGGCCCGGGGCAGCTCAGGCTCGCGGCCGCGCGCGTTCTTGTGATCGGGGCCGGCGGCCTGGGAGCGCCGCTGCTGATGTATCTGGCCGCCGCCGGGATCGGCACGATCGGCATCGTCGACGACGACCGCGTCGCGCTCTCCAACCTGCAGCGCCAGATCGTCCACGGGACGGACGATGTCGGGCGCCCCAAGACCGAGAGCGCCGCCGAGGTCCTGGCCTGGATCAACCCGCATGTGGCGGTCGACCTGCACACGACGCGGCTGGACGAGGGCAACGCCGACGCCCTGATCGGCGCCTACGACATCGTGGCGGACGGCTCGGACAATTTCGCCACCCGCTACCTGGTGGCCGATACCTGCGAGCGCCTCGGCAAGCCGCTCGTCACCGCCGCGCTGGGCACGTTCGACGCGTCCCTCACCACGATCCGGGCCCACGAGACCGCCGCGGACGGGCGCAAAAACCCCCGCTATCGCGACCTCTTTCCCGCGCCGCCCCCGCCGGGGACGGTCCCCGCCTGCGCCGAGGCCGGCATCGTCGGGGCGCTGGCGGGCATGGTGGGCGCGATGATGGCGCTGGAGGTCATCCGCGAGATCGTCGGGTTCGGCGAGGGGCTGGTGGGGCGCCTGCTGATGATCGACGCGCGCAGCCTGCGCTTCGAGACCATCCGCTACGGCCGGCGCGACTGACGCCGGCCCGTCAGCCGGCCAGAAGCTTCCACGCGACGCGCGCGGCGCCGATCGCCACTACCGCGTAGAGCACCACAGCCGCCAGCGTCCACAGACGCTTCTCCCGGGGCGTGTCGCCCGGCGCGCCTTCGTCCCGCCGCGTCATGGCCGGCTCACTCCGCCGCCCGCATCGGCCGGCCCGGGCCGAGGCGCGGCAGCGCCTCTTCCGCGCGCGACGCCTCGTCGAAGTCCAGCGCCCCGATCTTCTCGCCGCGCTTGGCGATCTTGTCGGCGGAGGTGCGGATATTGGTCACGTCCTCGCCCGCCTGCCGGAAATGGGTATCCAGCTTCTCGGCGCGGTCGCGCAGCCGGCGCACGTCGTCCAGGAGCTTGCCCACCTCCGCCTGGATCAGGCGCGCCTCCTCCCGGACGCGCGCGTCGCGCACCAGGGACTGCATCACCTGGATCGCCAGCGCCAGGAGCGAGGGCGAGACGACCACGACGCGGGCGCGGTGCGCCTTCTGCATCAGGTCGTCGAAATGCTCGTGGAGATCGGCGTAGATCGCCTCCGACGGCACGAAGAGCAGCGCCATGTCCTGCGTTTCGCCGGGGACGAGGTATTTCTCGGCGATGTCCTTCACATGGGTCAGGATATCGGTGCGCACGCGGGTGGCCGCCTGGCGGCGGGCATCGTCGCCCTTGGCCTCGCGAAAGGCGGTGAAGCCCTCCAGCGGGAACTTGGCGTCGATGACGAGGCCGCGCCCGTCCCCGGGCAGCTTCACGAGGCAGTCCGGTCGCGTGCGGTTCGAAAGCGTCGCCTGGAACTCGTAGAACCCGCCCGGCAGGCCGTCGCGCACGATGGCCTCCATCCGCCCCTGGCCGTAGGCCCCGCGCGCCTGCTTGTTCGCCAGGATGTCCTTGAGGCCGACCACCTCTCCGGTCAGGTCGGTCAGGTTCTTCTGCGCCGCGTCGATCACGGCCAGCCGCTCGTTGAGCTGGGCCAGGTTGTCCGACGTCTTCTGCACGCTGTCCGCCAGGCCCTGGCCGACCCGGTGCTGCAGCCCCTCGATCCGCTCGCTGACGAAGCGCGCCAGGTCCGACTGGCGGCTCGACAGGCCCTGAAGCCCGCTCTGCACGCCGCCGCCCATGGCCGCCTGCGCGGTCATGATCTGCGCGATCTTGTCGTCGATCTCCCGCTGCCGCTCGGCGGCGGCGGCGGCCTCCTCGGCCCGGTGGCGCGCGGCCCGCGCCATCTGGATGGCGAGAACGAGCAGCATCAGCAGGATGGCTCCTGCCAGGACGAACCCGATCTCCATCGGCGTGATGGCGCGGCCGCCGATGACCAGCATGGCTTCCTGGGACAAGGGCAGGCTCCTGACCCCATGGCGCGACTCGCGCCGCAACCCGATAAACGGAACGAAAGTAGAACGTATTTGACGCCGGTTGTGCAAGCCCTTATGTGCGCGGTCAACAGGCATTCCCGCGAAGGTCGCCGAAATGGCCATCCGCCCCCTCGTCATCCTCCCCGATCCGCTGCTGAAGCAGGCGTCCGAGCCCGTGCGTCCTGACGAGCCCGGCCTGAAGGATCTGGCGCGCGACATGCTGGACACGATGTACGACGCGCCGGGCATCGGCCTTGCCGCCGTGCAGATCGGCGTGATGAAGCGGGTGGTCGTGATCGACGTGTCCAAGCCCCGCGCCGAGGACGACAAGCTGACCGAGGCGGAGAAGGACCCGATCGTCCTGCTCAACCCCGAGATCGTCTGGCAATCGGAGGAGATGCGGGTCCACGAGGAGGGCTGCCTCTCGATCCCCGACTTCTACGAGGAGGTCGAGCGTCCCGACCGGATCCGCGTCCGCTTCCAGGATCTGGAGGGCCAGGCGCAGGAGATCGAAGCCGACGGCCTGCTCGCCACCTGCATCCAGCACGAGATCGACCATCTGAACGGCGTGCTGTTCATCGACCACATCTCGCGGCTCAAGCGCGAGCGCGTCACCAAGAAGTTCGCCAAGGCCGCCCGCCGCGACACGGCGGCCTGAAGGCCATGCCCCTGCGCGTCGTTTTCATGGGCACGCCGGATTTCGCCGTGCCCACGCTCGTCGAGATCGTCGGGCAGGGCCACGAGGTCGTCGCCGTCTACACCCGTCCGCCCGCGCCGGCGGGCCGCGGCATGGCGCTCAAGCTCTCGCCCGTCCATGCGACCGCCGAACGCTTCGGGCTGCCTGTGCTGACGCCCTCGACCTTGCGCATGCCGGAGGCCGCGGACGCCTTCCGCGCGCATGATGCGGACGTCGCCGTCGTGGTCGCCTACGGTATGCTGCTGCCCAAGGCGATCCTCGACGCGCCGGACCTCGGCTGCCTGAACCTGCACGCCTCGCTCCTCCCGCGCTGGCGCGGCGCCGCGCCGATCCAGCGCGCGGTGATGGCGGGGGACGCCGAGACCGGCGTCGCCGTCATGCGCATGGAGGAGGGGCTCGACACCGGCCCCGTCGGCATGGTGGAGCGCGTCGCCATTAGCCCGGACATGACGTCCGGCGAACTCCACGACCGCCTGTCCGCCATCGGGGCGGACCTCATGGTGCGCGCGCTGGCGGCACTGTCGCGCGGCGCGCTGCGCTTTGCCGCCCAGCCCGAGGCGGGCGTGACCTATGCCCGCAAGATCGGCAACGACGAAGCCCGCATCGACTGGACGCGCCCGGCGCGGGAGGTGCACGACCGCGTGCGGGGACTGTCCCCGTTCCCCGGCGCGTTCGCCATGGTCGATCTCGGCAAGGGGCCGGAGCGGGTGAAGATCCTGCGCACGGCCCTGGCCGATGGCGGCGGCGAACCCGGCACGGTGCTGGACGGAGCGGGCACGATCGCGTGCGGCGAAGGCGCGGTGCGCCTGGTCGAGGTGCAGCGGGCGGGCAAGGGCCCGGTGGCCGCGGGCGACTTCCTGCGGGGCGCGCGCCTGGAGGCGGGCACACGGTTTCTCTGAAAATCCGTCGCCTCAGGCGATGAGGGCGAGGCCGGCCAGCCCTGCGACGCCGACGATGATGCGCCACCACGCGAAGAAGCCGAAGCCCCGCCGCGACACGTAGTCCAGCAGCGAGCGCACGACGAGGACGCCCGACGCGAAGGCGAAGAGGAAGCCGACGCCGATGAGGATCCCGTCCTCCAGCGACAGCAGCTTGTAGTTCTTCAACAGGTCGTAGGCGAAGGCGCCGGCCATCGTCGGCATGGCGAGGAAGAACGAGAACTCCGCGGCGGACCGCTTGTCCGAGCCCATGAGCAGGGCGCCGACGATCGTCGCGCCCGAGCGGGACACGCCGGGCACCATCGCCAGGCACTGAACCGCGCCGATGGCCAGATACATGGGCAGCGGAAAGCCCATGGCGTCGGTGTACCGGGGCTGCAGCGCCATCCGGTCCACGACGAGGAGGATGAACCCGCCGAAGATCAGCGTGATGCACACGATCAGCGGATCGAACAGCACCTCCTTGATGAAGGAGTGCGCCAGCGCCCCGACGACCATCGCGGGCAGGAAGGCGAGGATGACCCCGAGCGCGAAGCGCTGCACGTCCCGGTCGCGGGGCAGGTCCTTAGCGAGCCGCAGCAGCTTGGCGAAATAGACCGTGAGGATGGCCAGGATCGCGCCGAGCTGGATCAGGACCTCGAACGTCTTGCCCGGCAGCGAGAAGCCGATGAAGCGCTGCGCCAGCAGAAGATGGCCCGTGGAGGATACGGGGATGAACTCCGTCGCACCCTCCAGAAGCCCCAGCAGCGCGGCCTTGAGCAGCAGGATCGGATCCATGGGCATTCTCGGGGGCGGGCGTCGAATCGGCGGGTTGCCGGGGGAGCGAGCGGGTTCTATACCCGCCGCATCGGCAGCGCCACTCCCGGCCCGGGCTCTTGGGGGGACCGGGCATTAACGCGCCGTTAAGGGTCCGTCACGCCGTTAGGGAAGGCGACCCTTCCGCACCGCTTCCCTGTTCTTCCAGCCGGTACCCAAGACGGTCATGGCGACGCTTTATCATCATCCCTTCGACCCCCAGTCCCGCTTCGTCCGCCTCGTCCTGTCCGAGATGGGCGCGGACCCGGCGCTCGTGGAAGAGCGTCCGTGGGAGCGCCGCACCGAGTTCCTGATCCTCGATCCGGCCGGCGAGACGCCGGTCCTGGCGGAGGAGGGCGGGCAGGTCGTTCCCGGCGCCATCACCATCGCCGAATATCTCGACGAGACCCGGGGCCTGGGGCTCAACGGCCATCGCCTGCTGCCCGAGCCGCTTCCCGAGCGGATCGAGGTCCGGCGCCTCACGGACTGGTTCCTGCGCAAGTTCAACGACGAGGTGACGGGCTACCTCGTCACGGAGAAGGTCTACAAGCGCTTCATGGGCAGCCGGAACGGCGGCGGCGCCCCGGACATGGCAGCGATCCGCGCCGCCCGGACCAACATCCGCTATCATCTGCGCTATATCGGCTATCTCGCCGCCCGCCGGAACTGGCTGGCCGGCGACAGGCTGACCTATGCGGACCTCGCCGCCGCGGCGCATATCTCCTGCGTCGACTATCTCGGCGACGTCCCCTGGGACGAGGACGACACGGCGAAGGCATGGTACGCGCGGGTGAAGTCGAGGCCGTCCTTCCGGCCGATCCTGGCGGATCGGGTGCCCGGAATGATGCCCAGCCCGCATTACGAGGACCTGGACTTCTGAGCGGCGGCTCGTCCCCGCCCGCCGGCGCGGCCCTTCGCGACGCGCTCGCCGCCCGCGCCATGGCGGACGGCTTCGACGCCATCCGCATCTGCCGCCCCGATTCCATTCCCCTCGCGCCGGAACGGCTCGCGTCCTGGCTCGCCGCCGGCCATCACGGGTCCATGGCCTGGATGGAGGAGCGCGCCGCCGAGCGCGCCGATCCCCGCGTCCTGTGGCCCGACATCCGCTCCGTGGTGATGCTGGGCGTCAATTACGGACCGCAGGACGACCCGCTCGCCACCCTCCCGCTCGCGGACCGCGCGACCATCTCGGTCTATGCCAGGGGCCGCGACTATCATGACGTGATCAAGGGCCGCCTGAAGCAGCTCGCCGGGTTCCTGGCGAGCCGGGCCGGCGCCGACGTGAAGGTGTTCGTGGATACCGCTCCGGTGTCGGAAAAGGCGCTGGCGGAGGCCGCGGGCCTTGGATGGCAGGGCAAGCACACGGTCCTGATCTCGCGGGATTTCGGGAACTGGCTGTTCCTGGGCGCGATCTTCACCACGGCCGAATTGCCCGTCGACGAGCCGGGCATCGACCATTGCGGCTCCTGCCGGCGCTGCCTGGACGCCTGCCCGACGGCGGCCTTCCCGGCCCCTTACGTGCTCGATGCCCGCCGGTGCATCTCCTACCTCACCATCGAGCACAAGGGGCACATCCCGCGGGACCTGCGCCCCCTGATGGGCAACCGCATCTTCGGCTGCGACGACTGCCTGGCCGTCTGCCCGTGGAACAAGTTCGCGCAGGCCGGACGGGAGGCCAGGCTGCAGGCAAGGGCCGCGCTCGCCGCGCCGCGGCTCGCCGATCTCGCCGCCCTGGACGATGCCGCCTTCCGCGCCCTGTTTTCAGGTTCGCCGGTCAAACGCGCCGGTCGCGATCGCTTCGTGCGCAACGTGCTCATCGCGATCGGCAATTCCGGCCGGCGGGACCTTGCCGCCCCCGCCCTCGCCCTCCTGAACGATCCATCCCCGCTCGTGAGGGCCATGGCTGTCTGGGCGGTGCGCCGGCTCGATCCCGATGGCGCCGCCTCGGCGATGCCGGACGCGCTGGCCGCGGAGGCCGATCCTGATGTCCGGCAGGAATGGACCGCATGAACCTGCTCGTCTTCGGCCACGGCTATTCCGCCGCCGCCTTCACCTCTGCCGCGCGGGAGCACTTCTCGCAGATCGCCGTGACGGTGCGCACGCCGGACAAGGCGCAGAGGCTCGCCGGGCAGGGGTTTGACGCGCATGTCTTCGACGGCCTGTCCGGCGTTTCGGATGCGCTGGCGGTCGCGATCGGGGGCGCCGACGCGATCCTCGTATCGGTACCGCCGGGCGAAGCGGGCGATCCGGTGCTCGCGGCCGCCGCCGCGGCGATCGCCGCCGCGCCCGCGCTGGGCTGGGTGGGATACCTGTCGACGGTCGGCGTCTACGGCGATCATGGCGGCGCCTGGGTGGACGAGGACACGCCCTGCCGTCCGGTCAGCCGCCGATCGGTGCAGCGCGTGGCGGCGGAAGAGGCCTGGGCGAGGCTCGGCGCCGAGGCCGGCCGCCGCGTCCATATCTTCCGGCTGTCGGGTATCTACGGGCCGGGCCGCAACGCGCTGGAGAACCTGCGGGCGGGAACGGCGAGGCGCATCGACAAGCCCGGGCAGGTCTTCAACCGCATCCACGTGGCGGACATCGCCGGCGCCCTCATGGCCTCCCTGCGCCGCCCCGATGCCGAGGGCGGCGTCTACAACGTCACCGACGACGAGCCTGCTCCGCCGCAGGATGTCGTCGCCCATGCCGCCGCGCTTCTTGGCGTTCCGCCGCCGCCCCTGGTGCCGTTCGAGCAGGCGGAGCTCTCGCCGATGGGCCGCAGTTTCTATGGCGAGAACAAGCGCGTCTCCAACCGCCGCATCAAGGAACGGCTGGGCTTCACCTTGCGTTACCCCACGTACCGGGAGGGGCTTGCCGCCTGCCTGGACGGGCTGGCGCCATAAGGCGCTTCGCTTCAGGTTCCGTTCAGTTACGCTTGGCTAGCCTCTGCTCGCTGCACTGGAGATCGTGATGCGCAAGGTTCTGACGGGGTTCGGCCTTCTGGCCATGTCTGCGGTGGCGTCGACGCTGTCCTTCGGGGCGATCGCGGCCCCCGTTTCGCCGCTTGCCGGCCTGGCGCAGGTGCCGGTCGTGTCGGTGCAATGGGTCTGCGACCCGCAGCGCTGCCTCGATCCCAATACGGGCGCCTACACCCAGTCCGGCTGCAATCGCCGCGGCTGCTACCCCACCAGCGGCATCGTCGGCTACATCCGGCCGCCCGGCGGCGGATACGGCGGAGGTGGCTACGGACCCCCACCCTCCTATGGCCGGCCCTCCTATGGCGGAGGCGGATATGGCGGCGGATACGGCGGCGGCCGGTGGGACTGCAACACGCTCCGCTGCATCGACCAGGCGACGGGGCGCGTGCACGAGTCGAATTGTAACGCGCGCGGCTGCCGACCGGGCCGTCCGGCCCGCGGCTACGGCTGGTAATCGAAATCCATCCGCCTGAAGGCGAATGAGCGCGCGGCCCGACGGCCGCGCGTCTTACAGCATGCTGGGCAGGACGCGGTCCGGCGGCCGGTGGCCGTCCAGGAACGTCTTGATGTTCACGATCACCTTGTCGCCCATGTCGACGCGGCCCTCGATCGTGGCCGAGCCCATATGCGGCAGCAGCACGACCCGGCCGGAGCGGGCGAGCTTCACCAGACGCGGATTGACCGCCGGCTCGTGCTCGAACACGTCGAGGCCGGCACCCGAGATCTCGCCTGCTTCCAGCATCCGCGCCATCGCGTTCTCGTCGATGATCTCGCCGCGCGCGGTGTTCACGACGATCGCCTCCGGCCGCAGCAGCTTCAGCCGGCGGGCTGACAGGAGATGGTAGGTCGCCGGCGTGTGCGGGCAGTTCACGGACACGATGTCCATGCGCGCCAGCATCTGGTCCAGCGAATCCCAGTAGGTCGCCTCCAGCGATTCCTCGATCTGCTGCGAGACCCTGCGGCGGTTGTGATAGTGGATCGACAGGCCGAACGCCCGGGCCCGCCGGGCGAGCGCTTGGCCGATGCGGCCCATGCCCACGATGCCGAGCCGCTTGCCGGTGATGCGCCGACCCAGCATCCAGGTGGGCGACCAACCCGCCCATTCGCCGTCCGGCACCACGCGCGCACCCTCAGCGATCCGTCGCGCCACCGCCAGGATCAGCGCCATCGTCATGTCGGCCGTGTCCTCGGTCAGGACGCCGGGCGTGTTGGTGACGGTGATCCCGCGGGCATTGGCGGCGGTCACATCGATATTGTCGGTGCCGTTGCCGAAATTCGCGATCAGCTTCAAGCGCTCGCCGGCACCGGCGAGAAGCGCGGCGTCGATCTTGTCCGTGACGGTGGGAACGAAGACGTCGGCCTCCTTGAGGGCGGCGGCCAGCTCCTCCCGCGACATGGGCCTGTCCTCGAGATTGAGGCGGGCGTCGAAGAGCTCCCGCATCCGGGTCTCCACCCGCTCCGGCAGCCTCCGCGTCACGATCACCAGCGGCCTGGCCTTCGGCATCGCATGTCTCCACTCGTACAGGGGCCCGACGATGCCGGCCCTTCACCGCCCGTTAAGGCCGTTCGGCAAGACTTTGTGAAGCTCGCCTTTCGCCGAACACCGCTCCGGGCCATTGCCCCGGATGCGTCGCGTTCTCTAACAGACGGTCCAGGAAACACAAAAAGGCCGTGATCGCGTTGCCGGTAACCCCCATGTCCAGACGCTTCCTCCTCAGGCCGGGCCGGCTTGCCCTGCTCGCGGCCATGGCGTGCGCCCTGGCTGCGCCCGCTTTCGCCCAGCAGGTCCAGAACGGGCCGGTCTCAGGCCTGCCGATCCCGCGTTTCGTCAGTCTCAAATCGGACCGCGTGAACCTGCGCGAGGGACCCTCCAAGGACCACCGCACGAGCTGGGTGTTCCAGCGCGCCGGGCTGCCCGTGGAGATCCTGGCCGAGTTCGAGACGTGGCGTCGCATCCGCGATGCCGAAGGTGGGGAGGGCTGGGTCCTGCACTCGCTCCTGTCCGGACGCCGCACCGCCCTCGTTGGGCCGTGGATGAAGGGGCAGCCGCCCCTCGACCTCTATCAGCGGGCCGACGAGCGCGCGCCGGTCGTCGCCCGGCTGGAGCCGGGCGTTCTGGCCAATATCCGCCAGTGCGACGGCACCTGGTGCCGCATCGAGGCCGAGCGATTCGACGGCTTCATGCGGCAGGACCGCCTGTGGGGCGTCTATCCCAACGAGAAGGTCGAGTAGGGTCAGCCCTGCAGCGCGAGCCAGCGGCCGGGGCTGATGCCGTAGGCCGCCTTGAAGTGCCGCGTCAGATGGCTCTGGTCGGCGAAGCCGCACAAGGCCGCCGCCTCCGCAAGCCCCGTCCCCGTGCGGATCGCCCGGCGGGCCCGATCCAGCCGGCGCATGACGAGGAAGCGGTGGGGGCTGGTGCCGAAGCACGCCCGGAACTGCCGCGCGATGGAATAGCGGTCATAGCCGCTGGCGCGCTCCAGTACGGCGGAGCCGACGGGCTCGTCGCAGGCATCCGTCATCAGCTCCCGCAGCCGCGCCATCGCTGCGCCGTCGAATCGCGCCGGGCGGGCTACGGCGTTCTCCGCGCAGGCGGCGAGGGCATCGGCCAGCCGCGCCAGCACGTCGTCCCGCTGCAGGGCGCCGAGCGGTCGGCCGAGGTCGCCCAGCGCATCGCTCAGGACCTGAACGATCCCCTCGCTACGGCAGACCCCTCCCGGCACGAAGGGCAGGGGCCCGCCGGGATCGGCCATGGCGGCCCGGATGGCCGCCGGCTCGACATAGATCATCCGGTAGCGGAAGCCCTGCTCGGTGCCCGCCTCGCCATCATGGACCTCGTCGGGATGCAGGACGATCGCGTGGCCCGCCGGGCTCGCCCGCCGCGCGCCGCGATAGGCGAAGGCCTGGACGCCCGAGAGCGTCAGCCCGATCGCATAGGTGTCGTGGCGATGCGGCGCATAGGCCGGGCCGCTGAACCCGGCCTCGATGCGCTCCAGCCCCGGATCGTCGGGTGCGACCCTGACCCAGTCTCCGGCCGCGCACGAACGTTCAAGACCGTGGCCCGCCTCGCGCTTCAAGCTTGCGTCCATGCAGTTCGACACCAAGATCGCCATCGCCGTCAGGGACGACCTCGCTCCCTGGCAAAAGCTCAACGTCACCGCGTTCCTGTCGGGAGGGCTGGCAGGCGCCAGTCCTCATCTGATCGGCGAACCTTACGCCGATGCGGACGGGCGCGGCTACCTTCCGCTCATCCGCCAGCCCATCCTGATCTACGGCGCATCCCTGGATGGCCTGCGGCGGGCGCTGCAGCGCGCTTTCGCCCGCGGCGTGCCTGCGGGCATCTACACGGCCGACCTGTTCTCCACCTCGCACGACGCCGCCAATCGCGCGGCCGTGGCCAGCGTAGCGACTGAGGCACTCGACCTGGTGGGCCTGGTCGTCCACGCGGACCGGAAGGTCGTGGACAAGGTGATGGACGGGCTGCGGTTCCACGCCTGACGGATCTGCGGGATCGTCGCGGCCGGGGGATCGATTGCATCGGGTCTCTGCCTCCGCTATCGGGACAGGAAATCCCGCATGGGGGGAACCGCCTTGTCGATCATTCGCGTTGCCGTTGCCGCGAGCCTCGTGGCGCTGTGTCCGCAGGCCGCCTTCGCCGCCGATCTGAACGGCGCTGCCCTCGGGGCCATCTGGGCGCTGCCCTTCGCGGGGATCCTGCTCTCCATCGCCCTCGGTCCGCTGCTGTTCCCCCATGTCTGGGAGCATCATTACGGCAAGTTCGCCGCCTTCTGGGCGGTGCTGACCCTCGCGCCCCTGGTGGCGACGCAGGGCGCCGGCATCGCCGCCTCGGCGGTCCTGCACACGATGCTGCTGGAATACGTGCCCTTCATCATCCTGCTGCTGGCTCTCTTCACCTGCGCCGGCGGCATCCTGGTGCGCGGCAACCTGCACGGCTCTCCGGGCGTCAACACCGCGATCCTGGCCATCGGCACCTGCATCGCCAGCGTCATCGGCACCACGGGTGCCTCCATGGTCCTGATCCGGCCGCTTCTGCGCGCCAACGACAACCGCCGCTACAACGTGCACACGGTCGTGTTCTTCATCTTCCTGGTGTCGAATATCGGCGGCTCGCTGACGCCGCTGGGCGACCCGCCGCTGTTCCTGGGCTTCCTGCGCGGCGTCGACTTCTTTTGGACGACCACGCACATCTTCCCGGACACGCTGTTCGCGGCGGGCATCCTGCTCGCGCTCTTCTTCGCGATGGACACCTACTTCTATCGCAAGGAGGAGGGCATGCCGCCGCAGCCCGATCCGACGCCCGATAGCGGCCTGCGCCTGGAAGGCACGGTCAACTTCGCCCTGATCGGCGGCATCATCGCGGCGATCCTGATGAGCGCCTACTGGAAGCCGGGGATCGTCATCCCCGTCCCCGGCGCGCCCCTGGAGATCCAGAACGTCGCGCGCGACCTCATCCTGCTCGGCATCGCCTTCGCGTCGCTGAAGGTCACCAGCCGTTCGCTGAGGGAACGCAATGGCTTCAGCTGGCACCCGATCCAGGAGGTCGCGAAGCTCTTCGCCGGCATCTTCATCGCGATGATCCCGGTGCTGGCCATGCTGAAGGCTGGGGCCAGCGGGGCCTTCGCGCCCCTGGTCGCACTCGTCACCGGTCCGGACGGCCAGCCCAACGAGGCGGCCTATTTCTGGCTGACCGGGGGCCTGTCCTCGTTCCTCGACAACGCGCCGACCTACCTCGTCTTCTTCGAGCTCGCCGGCGGCGATCCGAAATACCTGATGACGGCGGGCGCCTCGACCCTGGCCGCGATCTCGGCCGGCGCGGTGTTCATGGGCGCCAACTCGTATATCGGCAATGCCCCGAACTTCATGGTCTACGCCATCGCGCGCCATGCGGGCGTGAAGATGCCGACCTTCTTCGGCTACATGCTCTGGTCGGGCGCGATCCTCGTGCCGATCTTCATCGCCATGACCTTCGTCTTCTTCATGTAGCCGGGACGTAGTCCCCGCCATCGATCCAACGAAAAGGGCGCCGCATCGCTGCGGCGCCCTTTTTTATGTCCAGGTATCGGGCGCTCAGGCCGCGATCGAGGCTTCCGGCGCGGCGGCGCGGACGTCGGCATCCACATGCGCCTCGAACTTCTTGAAGTTCTCGCGGAACATGCCGACCAGGCGCTTGGCCGTCTCGGCGAACTCCGCCTTATCCTGCCAGGTCTTGACCGGATACAGGATGTGCGGCTCGACGCCGGGCACCGAGGTCGGCACCGCGAAGCCGAAATACGGGTCGCGGCGGAAATCCGCCCGGTTCAGCGAGCCGTCGAGCGCGGCGCTCAGCAGCCGGCGCGTGACGCGGATCGGCATGCGCCGGCCGACGCCGAACTTGCCGCCGGTCCAGCCGGTGTTCACCAGCCAGCAATCGACGTGGTGCTTGGCGATGAGATCGCGCAGCAGGTTGCCGTAGACCGACGGGTGGCGCGGCATGAACGGCGCGCCGAAGCACGTGGAGAACGTCGCCTCGGGGTCCTTCACGCCCTTCTCGGTGCCGGCGACCTTGGCCGTGTAGCCCGAGAGGAAGTGGTACATCGCCTCGGCCGGGGTCAGCTTGGCGATGGGCGGCAGCACGCCGAACGCGTCGCAGGTCAGCATCACGATGTTCTTCGGGATGCCCGCGCGGCCGGTGGCGGAGGCGTTGGGGATGAAGTCGAGCGGGTAGGCGCAACGCGTGTTCTCGGTCTTCGACCCGTCGTCGAAATCCGGGATCCGGCTCTCGGGATCGATGATCACGTTCTCCAGCACGGTGCCGAAGCGCTCGGTCGTGGCGAAGATCTCGGGCTCGGCCTCGCGGGACAGGCGGATGGTCTTGGCGTAGCAGCCGCCCTCGAAGTTGAAGATGCCCGACGGCGCCCAGCCGTGCTCGTCGTCGCCGATGAGCGTGCGGTTCGGGTCGGCCGACAGCGTGGTCTTGCCCGTGCCCGACAGGCCGAAGAACACGGCCGCATCATCGCGCGAGCCGGTATTGGCCGAGCAGTGCATCGGCATCACGCCCTGCGGCGGAAGCGCGTAATTGAGGTAGGTGAAGACCGACTTCTTCATCTCGCCGGCATAGGACGTGCCGCCGATCAGGACGATCTTGCGGGTGAAGTCCACCGCGATCACCGTCTCCGTGCGGCAGCCGTGACGGGCGGGATCGGCCCGGAAGGACGGCAGGTCGATGATCGTCAGGTCTGGCCGGTAGGCGGCCAGCTCACGGCGCTCGGGCCGGATCAGCAGGTTGCGGATGAAGAGCGAGTGCCAGGCGAACTCGGTGAAGACGCGGGCATTGACCCGGTAGCTCGGGTCCGCGCCGCCGTAGAGGTCCTGCGCGTACAGCGTCTTGCCCTTGGCGTGGGCCAGGAAATCGGCGAGCAGCGTGTCGAAATGGCCCCGCGTGATGGCGCCGTTATTGTCCCACCAGATCTCGTTCTCGGTGGCGTCCTCGCGCACCACGAACTTGTCCTTGGGCGAGCGGCCCGTATGCGCGCCGGTATCGGCGACAAACGCCCCGCCCGCCGCAAGCCGGCCTTCGCCGGCGGTCAGCGCATGCTCGTAGAGCGCAGGCGCCTCCAGGTTCCAGTAGACCCGTTTCAGGTCCAGCCCGATGGCGTCCGCGCCGTGCGCGGCGTTGAAAGTGCCGATGTTCTCCACCCGATCCTCCCGGGATGCGGCCGCGCGCGGCCATGCGAGATGTAGCGCTCTCGTAGTGCCCCGCGTTCCCGCGCTCAAGCCCCCCTCGTCCCCGTCGAAGCGATTATGTGGCCTGCGCCGGGCGCTTCATGCGGGGAAATGCACCTGCGCGACGATTCCGCCGTCCCGCCTGTGCGTCAACGTGCCGCCCAGATTGCGCACCAGGCCCGCCGCCAGGGTAAGCCCCAGGCCCGGCCGCGGCAGCGCATCGCCCTCGGCGGGCACCGCGCCGTCATCGGCCACGTCGAGCCGCCAGCCTTCTCCGTCGCGCTCCAGCGCGACGCGTATGGCGGCGCCGTCCCTGCCGGACGCGCCGTGGCGATAGGCGTTCAGAAGCAGCTCCGCCAGAGCCTGCCCCAGGATGCCGGCCCGGCGCGGGTCGATCTTCGCCTGCGGAATGGCCACGACGAGCTCGTGGCTGCGGGCGGGATCGACGACCTGCGCGATCCGTGCCGCGACCGCCGGCAGCAACTGGTCCAGCGGCGCCGGCGCCTCGCCGGTGCCCATGTCCTCATTGACGAGGCCGACCACCTCGATCCGCGCCAGGAGGTCCGCCAGCGCCCGCGCCGTCTCGGGCGTGGAGCGGCGCGCCTGCAGCTTCACGAGGCTCAGGACCATCTGCTGATAGTTCTTGAAGCGGTGCCTGATCTGGCCGGCATCCGCGTCGTCGGAAAGGTCTCGACCTGCCATGGGATCTCCGTCGCCCGAGGAACAAAGGGCGGCGATGCTACGTTGAGGAAACGCTGCCGCTACGTTTTTTGATGTATGGGGTGCGAGATGACGATGGGCAACGTCGCGGCTGTGCGCGAAGGCGCCAAGCCGTACAAAGTGCGATGCTTCCAATGTCCCTGGCTTGACTGCAAGGCCTTCAAGGACCGCACCGTCGACCAGATCGCGACCCTGGACAGCATCAAGCGCGATCACCTGACATTGCCCGCCGGGTCGGAGATCATCCATCCCGGCCAGGAGAATGCGGAGATCTTCACGCTGTTCTCGGGCTGGGCCTATCGCTACCGCAGCCTGCCCGACGGGCGTAAGCAGATCCTCAACTTCCTCCTGCCCGGCGACCTGATCGGCCTGCAATCGGCCATGTTCCAGGCCTCCGCCTATGGCGTGGAAGCGCTGACCGAGGTGGAGCTGTGCCTGCTGCCGCGGCGGCGCGTCTGGAACCTGTTCGAGACCCGCCCCGAGCTGGCCTTCGAGGTCGCTTGGCTGGGCTCCCGCGAGGAGAGCCTGGTGGACGAGAACCTCATGAGCGTGGGCTGCCGCACCGCCCTTGAGCGGATCGCGGCGCTGCTCGTCGGCCTCTACAAGCGGGCCGACGCCCTGGGCATGGTGAAGGAGCGGGGCTTCGTCTTCCCCATCAACCAGCAGCACATCGCCGACGCGCTCGGCCTGTCGCTGGTGCACACCAACAAGACCATGGCGCGCCTGCGCCGCATGGGCCTGTTCCACTTCTCCGGCGGCGTGCTTTACCTCGACAATCCGCGCGCCGTGGAGCGGGTGGCCCAGCATTACGACCGGGACCGCTCCCCGCGACCGCTGCTGTGACGCTCTCAGGCGCCGCCTCTGGACCTGGCCGCCGCCGCCAGCTCGGCCAGCGCGCGCCGGAGCTCGGCCGCGCAGGCCGCCGGGGCGGGAAAGTCCACCCTTGCGAAATGGCTCCCTGCGGCCAGGTCGATGCCGTGGGGATCGAGGCCGACTGCCTGCCAGCGGCCCGGCTTTTCCCCGGCGAGCACCGTGGCATACAGGGCCAGCGCGTCGGCATGGTCCGCGTTCATGTGGGCGAGCGCGTCCTCCTCCAGCGCGGCGATGGCCTGGGCCATGGCCGCCTCCGGCAGCACGTCCTGCGCCAGCAGGTCGGCGGCGCGGGCAAAGCCGCCGTTGAGATGCAGCGCGACCGGGCGGATGCGGCGAAACGTGAAGTCCGGGAAATCCGCATAGAGCGCGGCCTTGGGATGGCGAGCCAGGAAGCGCCGCCGGATGCGCGCGCCCTCAAGGCCCGATCGGTCGACGAGTTCGGCGGTGCCGGCCACGGTGAGCCGGGGATGGGCCAGTGCATCGCCCCGGCCGGGAGGCGCGATCAGGATCGAGACACGGCCGTCCCGGTCGATATGGCGGGTATGGGCCGCCAGCGCCGAGACGAGCAGGATCAGGGAGCCGTCCACATCGGTCGCCACGTTCACCAGGCTTGCGAAGGGCGAGCCGTCCGCATGCAGGGTCGCGAGGGTCGCCGCGCGGCCGATGCGCAGAAGCCGCCGGGCCTCGGCGACCGGGTCGAAGGCGGCTTCCCGGGGGATGGGTCCGACAGGCTCAGGCATGGGTTTCCCGGCGCAAAGGTGGCAAGACGCGTGCCGAAGCGTTAGATAAAGCGGGTTCGCGCCGCAATCGCCGCCGGCGCGACACGTCAGCGCCACGTTTCGGCCCCGAGGCAAAGCGAGACGGGGCCATGAGACAACGACAACCGGAAGAGGATCGATGCCAACCATCGCCCTTGTCGACGACGATCGCAACATTCTGACCTCGGTGTCCATCGCACTGGAGTCGGAGGGCTATCGCGTCCAGACCTATACCGACGGCGCCTCGGCCCTGGACGGGCTGAAGCACAGCCCGCCGGACCTGGCGATCTTCGACATCAAGATGCCCCGGATGGACGGCATGGAGCTGCTGCGGCGGCTGCGGCAGAAGTCCGACATGCCGGTGATCTTCCTCACCTCCAAGGACGAGGAGATCGACGAGCTCTTCGGCCTGAAGATGGGCGCCGACGACTTCATCCGGAAGCCTTTCTCGCAGCGCCTGCTCGTGGAGCGGGTCAAGGCCGTCCTGCGCCGGGCCGCCCCGCGCGACCAGGCCGCCACCCGCGAGAGCGACGCCAAGGCCCTCGAGCGCGGCCCGCTGCGCATGGACCCCGAGCGCCATACCTGCACCTGGAAGGGCGAGCCGGTGACGCTGACCGTCACCGAATTCCTGATCCTGCAGGCGCTGGCCCAGCGCCCCGGCGTGGTGAAGAGCCGCAATGCGCTGATGGACGCTGCCTATGACGACCAGGTCTATGTCGACGACCGGACCATCGACAGCCACATCAAGCGGCTGCGCAAGAAGTTCAAGGCTGCGGACGACGATTTCGAGATGATCGAGACGCTCTACGGCGTGGGCTATCGGTTCAGGGAAGTCTGACGCCGGGACGGTGCCGATGGCGGATGGCGTCGAGGACGGGACGGTCGGGCCGGCGGATATCCGCGCCGAGCCCCGCCGCGGCGTGCGCCTGTCCGCGCGGATCCGGCTGTTCTGGCGGCGGGTGATGGCCCGGCTCGGGTCCAGCCTGACCCGGCGGATCGTGCTGCTGAACCTCGCCGGCCTCGTCGCCCTGTTCGTCGGCTTCCTCTACCTCAACCAGTTCCGCGAGGGCCTGATCGAGGCCCGCGTCCAGAGCCTTCTCATCCAGGGCGAGATCATCGCAGGCGCCATCGCATCCTCCGCCACCGTCGACACGGACACGATCCGCATCGACCCGGACAAGCTCCTCGAGCTCCAGCTCGGGGAGAGCCTGGGAGGCGACGATGCCCTGTCGCCGCTGCAATTCTCCATCAATCCCGAGCGGGTCGCGCCCATCCTGCGGCGGCTGGTGACGCCGACCCGCACCCGCGCGCGCATATACGACCAGGAGGGCGGCGTCGTGATCGACAGCCGCCAGCTCTACACGCGCGGCGACATCATGCGCCTTGACCTGCCCCCCGTCGGGCAGGCGGAGGAGCAGACCTTGTTCGAGCGCGGCTGGAGCCTCCTGCGGGGCCGGCTCGGCCGGGCAGACCTGCCGCGCGTGGAGGATATCGGGCTCGTCAACGGCCGGCGGATCACCGAGGTGGCCCGGGCGCTGGACGGCCAGTCCGCCAGCGTCGTGCGCGTCAACGCCTCGGGCGAGACCATCGTCTCGGTGGCGGTTCCGATCCAACGCCTGCGGGTCGTGCGCGGCGCGCTTCTCCTGTCGACGCAGGGCGGCGACATCGACGCGATCATCGCCAAGGAGCGCATCGGCCTTCTGGAGGTCTTCGCCGTCGCGGCGCTGGTCATGCTGCTTCTCTCGGTCCTCCTCGCCAACGCGATCGCCGAGCCGATCCGGCGGCTGGCAGACGCCGCCGACCGGGTGAAGCGCGGCGTGAAGAGCCGCCACGAGATCCCCGACTTCTCCGGCCGCGCCGACGAGATCGGCCACCTGTCCGGCGCGCTGCGCGACATGACCGACGCGCTCTACCGGCGCATCGACGCCATCGAGAGCTTCGCGGCTGACGTGGCGCACGAACTGAAGAACCCGCTCACCTCCCTGCGCAGCGCGGTCGAGACCCTGCCGCTCGCCCGTAACGAGACTGCGCGCCACCGCCTCCTGGACGTGATCCAGCACGACGTGCGCCGCCTCGACCGCCTGATCAGCGACATTTCGGACGCGTCCCGTCTCGACGCCGAACTGGCCCGGTCCGATGCCGAGCCGGTCGATGCGGTGAAGCTGCTGGAGGCGGTCATCCGCGTCGCCAACGAGGTCCGGCGCCCAGAACAGGCGCAGATCCTGCTGGAGATCCAGCCGGTGCCCGCGGGCGACAGGCCGGAGCGCAAGGGCGAGGCCGCGGCGCCCTTCACCATCCTTGGCCACGATTCCCGCCTCGGCCAGGTGATCACGAACCTCATCGACAACGCCCGGTCGTTCTCCCCGCCCGGCGGGATCGTCCGCGTCGTCCTGTCCCGCGTGGGGTCGGAGGTGGAGATCGCGGTCGAGGACGACGGCCCCGGCATCCCGCCCCATGCGCTGGAACGGGTCTTCGAGCGCTTCTACACCGACCGTCCCGAACAGGGTTTCGGCCAGAATTCCGGCCTCGGGCTGTCGATCTCGCGCCAGATCGTCGAGGTGCATCGCGGCCGCATCTGGGCCGAGAACCGCCTCGGGACCTTCGACGCCTCCGGCGAGCGCGAGCGGCTCGGCGCCCGGTTCGTCGTCAGGCTTCCTGCCGCTTCATGAGCACTGATGGCACCACGATCCATGCCGGCTGCGTCGTCATCGGCGAGGCGGGCGTGCTGATCCGCGGCCCGTCCGGCTCCGGCAAGTCGACGCTCGCCCGCGCCCTGGTGGAGGCGGCGCGCGGGCAGGGCCGCTTCGCGCGGCTCGTGGCCGACGACCGCGTGCGCCTGTCCCGCCACGCCGCCGGGCTGGTGGCGCGGCCGGTTCCCGCCATCGATGGGCTCATCGAGGTGCGGGGCCTCGGGCTTCGCGCGGTGGAGACCGAGCCGTCCGCCCGCATCGCGCTCGTCGTCGATATCCTGGAGGGTGGGCCCGTGCGTCTGCCCGAAGCCGCCGACCGCGCGGTCACCTTGCTCGGCGCGCCGCTGCCGCGGCTCGTCTTCGCCCCGCGGCAGACCGACGCCGCCATCGTCCTGGAGGCCCTGCGCGGTGGCATCGAGGGGGGTGGAGATGGCCCCTGACAGCACAATTCGGTGCATCCGGTGCCCTGCGGCGCGGATTACGCTTGCGCTTCAAGCTGCGGTGCACAAAATGCCCCACCCGCCCAGGAGGGCGCCGAGGTCATGTACTGAATGATCGGATTGGTGCTCGTGACCCACGGGCGCTTGGCGACGGAGTTCAGATCCGCGCTCGAGCACGTGGTGGGTCCGCAAAAGCAGATCCAGACCGTCGCGATCGGTCCCGAGGATGACATGGAGGCCCGCCGGGGCGACATCGTCGCCGCAGTGGCCGGCGTGGACACCGGCGACGGCGTCGTGGTCCTCACCGACATGTTCGGCGGCACGCCCTCGAACCTGGCGCTCTCCACCATGAGCGCCGGCAAGGTCGAGGTCGTCGCAGGCGTCAACCTGCCCATGCTCATCAAGCTGGCGTCGCTGCGCGAGGACACGCCCCTCGACGAGGCGGTCGTGCGCGCCCAGGAGGCGGGCCGCAAGTACATCACCGTCGCGAGCCGCGTGCTGGCAGGAGCCTGAGGATGGACGATACCGACTGCCCCGACATGGCGATCCCTGCGGGGGCGGTCGGGCGGATGCTGACCATCGTCAACCGGAAGGGGCTCCACGCCCGCGCCTCCGCCAAGTTCGTGCAGACGGTCGAGCGCTTCGACGCCAGCGTGACCGTGGCGCGCTGCGGCGAGGTGGTGGGCGGCTCCTCGATCATGGGCCTGCTCACGCTCGGCGCGGCGCAGGGAACCTCTATCACCGTGGCCGCGACGGGGCGGGAGGCCAGCGCCTGCATCGCCGCCATCGCCGCCCTCGTCGAGGACCGCTTCGGCGAAGAGGAATAGCCGGCCCGCCCGGCAGCGCCCGTTCACGACATAAAGACATCTTTATATCTTGATTGCGCCAGCAGGCCCGGCCTGCTAAGGAGCCGTCCAACAGAATGGAGCACTCCGCGATGGCGCAGCACGACTACATCGTTAAGGACATCAACCTCGCCGCGTTCGGCCGCAAGGAAATCGAGCTGGCCGAGACCGAAATGCCGGGCCTGATGTCGATCCGCTCGGAATACGGCCCCTCGCAGCCCCTGAAGGGCGCCCGGATCGCCGGCTCGCTGCACATGACCATCCAGACGGCCGTGCTGATCGAGACGCTGAAGGCGCTCGGCGCCGACATCCGCTGGGTGTCGTGCAACATCTTCTCCACCCAGGACCATGCCGCCGCCGCGATCGCCGCCGCGGGCATCCCGGTCTTCGCTTACAAGGGCGAGACGCTGGCCGAGTACTGGGACTACACCGCCAAGCTGTTCGACTGGCATGGCGGGGGCACGCCGAACATGATCCTCGACGACGGCGGCGACGCCACGATGCTCGTCCATTACGGCCTGCGCGCCGAGCAGGGCGACACCGCCTTCCTCGACCAGCCGGGCTCGGAGGAAGAGGAGATCTTCTTCGCGCTGATCAAGCGCCTGCTCTCCGAGAAGCCGAAGGGCTGGTTCGCCGAGATCGCCAGGAACATCAAGGGCGTCTCCGAGGAAACCACCACGGGCGTGCACCGCCTCTACAAGCTGGCCGAGCAGGGCAAGCTGCTGTTCCCGGCGATCAACGTGAACGACAGCGTGACGAAGTCGAAGTTCGACAACCTGTACGGCTGCCGTGAATCCCTGGTCGACGCCCTGCGGCGCGGCACCGACGTGATGATGGCCGGCAAGGTCGCCTTCGTTGCCGGCTTCGGCGACGTGGGCAAGGGCTCGGCGGCGTCGCTGCGTCAGGCCGGCGCCCGCGTCATCGTCTCGGAGGTCGATCCGATCTGCGCGCTCCAGGCCGCGATGGAAGGCTATGAGGTCGCCACGATCGAGGACGCCCTGCCACGCGCCGACATCTATGTCACCGCGACCGGCAACAAGGACATCATCACCGTCGACCACATGCGGCAGATGAAGGACCGGGCCATCGTCTGCAACATCGGCCACTTCGACAACGAGATCCAGGTCGCGGGCCTGAAGAACTTCAAGTGGACCAACATCAAGCCGCAGGTGGACGAGATCGAGTTCCCGAAGGGCAACCGCATCATCCTGCTCTCCGAGGGCCGCCTGGTGAATCTCGGTAACGCGATGGGGCATCCCTCCTTCGTCATGTCCTCCTCGTTCTCCAACCAGACGCTCGCGCAGATCGAGCTCTGGCAGAACCAGGGCAGCTACGAGAAGAAGGTCTACACCCTGCCCAAGAAGCTCGACGAGAAGGTCGCGGCGCTCCACCTGGAGAAGCTCGGCGTTAAGCTGACCAAGATGTCCAGGGAGCAGGCCGACTATATCGGCGTGCCCGAGCAGGGTCCGTTCAAGCCGGATCATTACCGCTACTGATCCGTTCGGGCCGCGCAGCGGCAGGACGTTCGGGAAGGGCCTGGCGGCGACGCCGGGCCCTTTTGCGTTGACGCAGATGCCGCCATCGTGTTCATGTTATGTTCTGGCCGGAAAGAGCGCTTGGCGTGCGTATCCGCAGCGCCATCCCCCAGAAGTCCCGACATCATCCTGACCTGCCATATCTAGTATTACTGTCAGCATCGCGCATCTACATGTTGTGTTGCATGCGAAGCGGAGGCAGCGCCCGGATTTTTTCGCGCTTTATCGCTTCTTAACCACTTCCTGCCGGAGTCGACCCGCGGCTATTGTGAGGGTGATTCGGGGCCAGGCCGGCGGTTGTGAACGGTTTTCCGCCAGGCTCCCGATCGGTCACCAGTCGCGTGAGTATCGACAAGGCGGTCCGCATTGGCGCGGGGTCGCCGGCGATGCCGCACATGCGGCATCGGGAGGGGGCAAGGACGTTGACGATGATGCTGCGGGCCCGTCTAGGCTCAGGGGCGGCGGCCGCCGGCTCCGCTGCCGGCAGGTTCGGCGCGCGTCTCCGCCATACGGTCGCGATTGGCGCCCTCGCCGCCGCCGCGGCTCCCGGCGCTGCCCTCGCCCAGACCACGCCCAACGCGCTCGAAGCCCTCGCCCTGCGCTTCTCGGCCCAGGAAGCCGCCGGTGCGGCGGTCCTCGGCATCGCGATCTTCGCCGTCACCACCGCCGTCTTCTACATGCGCGAGCGTGCCCGCTGGAACGCGCGCGAGATGGAGCTGATCGGCCAGCTCGCCCAGAGCCGCGCCCGCGCCGATATTGCCGACCTCATGGTCCGCTCCGAGCAGCAGGCCATCGTCACCTGGTCCGGCCGCGACGCGGCGCCGGTCATCGAGGGCGATCTCCCGCTGCCCGTGGAGGGCGGCTCGCTCCTGGCCTTCGGCACCTGGCTCGGCCCGGCCGAGGCCCGCCGGATCGAGGCGGCGCTGGACCAGCTCAAGACCCGGGGCGAAGCCTTCCGGATGTCCCTGCGGCCGCCGAGCGGCCAGTTCGTGGAAGCGGAGGGCCGCCCGGTCGGCGGCCAGGCCGTGCTGCGCCTGCGCGAGGTCTCCGGCGCCTGGCTCGAGGTCGCCAAGGCGAGCACCGAGCTCGACGAGGCGCGCCGGCACCTGGCGGGCCTGCGGCAGATCATGGACGCCACCGGGCACATGGTCTGGACGCGCGACCGCAGCGGCCGCATCGACTGGTCCAACGCCGCCTATGCCCGGGCGGTGGATGTCGGCGGCCCGTTGGACGTGATCGAAAGGCAGGCCGAGCTCCTGGACCGGGGAGACCGCGAGGCGGCCGCGAGGGCGCGGGCCGGGTCGCGGTCCTTCCAGTGCCGCACGCCGGCCGTGGTGGCGGGCGCCCGCCGCGTCGTCGACGTCCGCGAGGTGGCCACCGACCATGGCTGGGCCGGCATCGCGGTGGACGTCACCGAGGTCGAGGAGGTGAGGGCGGACCTGGAGCGACAGAATGCGGGTCATGCCCGCACGCTGGACGCCCTCCAGACCGCGGTCGCGATCTTCGACGGCGCGCAGCGCCTCGTGTTCCACAACGCGGCGTACCGCACGCTCTGGGACCTTGACGAGGCCTTCCTGGAGGGGCGTCCCGGCGACGGCGAAATCCTCGACCGGCTGCGCGGCGACCGGAAGATCCCCGAACAGGCGGATTTCCGCGGCTGGAAGACCGGCCTTCTCTCCGCCTATCGCGCCCTCGAGGCCAAGGAGGACTGGTGGTACCTGCCGGACGGCCGCATGCTGCGCGTCGTCGTCAGCCCCAATCCCCGCGGCGGCGTGACCTATCTCTATGAGGACGTCACCGAGCGGGTCGACCTGGAATCGCGGTTCAACGCGCTGAACCGCGTGCAGCGCGAGACCCTCGACACGCTCAGCGAGGGCGTGGCCGTGTTCGGCACCGACGGGCGTCTGAAGCTGGTGAACCGTGCGCTCGGCCGCATGTGGCGCCTGCCCGAAACGCTGACCGAGATCGGGGCGTCCGGCTCCGGCGCCCATGTCGACGCCATCGCCGCCGCCTGTGCGCCGCTGGTCCTCACCCGCACCGACGCCTGGGACGAGATCCGCAAGGCCGTGGCGGGCCTGCACGACAAGCGCGTGTCCATGAGCTTCCGCCTCGCGCGGCGCGACGGCATGGTGCTGGACGCGGCCGTGGCGCCGCTGCCGGACGGGGCGACGCTTGTGACCTTCTCCGACGTCACGGCCAGCGTGAATGTCGAGCGGGCGCTGACGGAGCGCAACGAGGCGCTCGAGCGCGCATCCCAATTGCGCGACGACTTCGTCCACCACGTGTCCTACGAGCTGCGCTCTCCACTCACCACGATCATCGGCTTCGCGCAGCTCCTGGGCGACGAGGTCGTGGGCGCGCTCAACGACAAGCAGCGGGAATATGCGGGGCACATCACCCAGTCCTCCGCGGCCCTGCTGGCGATCATAAACGACATCCTCGACCTGGCGACGATCGACAACGGCGCGATCGAGCTCAACCGCGAGTCCATCGACATCCATGAGACCATCGCCGCGGCGGTGCGCGGCGTGGAGGACCGGATCGCCGAGGCGTCGCTCCAGCTCGTCCTCGACGTGCCGGCGGCCATCGGCGCCTTCCAGGCCGACGGCAAGCGCGTGCGGCAGGTCTTGTTCAACCTCCTGTCCAACGCCATCGGCTTCTCGGCGGCGGGGCAAACCATCCGCATCACCGCCCGGCGCGGCGGCGGCGAGGTGACGCTGACGGTCACCGACGAGGGCCGCGGCATCCCCGACGAGGTGCGCACGCGCGTCTTCGAGCGGTTCGAGAGCCATACGACGGGCTCGCGCCATCGCGGCGCCGGCCTTGGCCTGTCCATCGTGAAATCGCTCGTCGAGCTGCATGGCGGGCGCGTCCAGCTCGACTCCGCCCCGTCGAAGGGCACCAGCGTCACCTGCATCTTCCCCGATACGGACGCGCCGGTGCGGGCGGCAGCCGAATGAGCGCCGAGGACGGCCTGCCCGCGACGGATGCCGAACGCGCGGCGGTCTGGACCATGCGCCTGCCGGACGAGGCCGCGACGGTCCTGCTTGCGCGGGACCTGGCGCCCTTCTTCAAGCCCGGCGACACGGTGACCCTGTCGGGCGGGCTCGGCGTTGGCAAGACGGCCTTCGCCCGCGCGCTCATCCGCGCCCTTGCCGAAGACGAGACGCTGGAGGTCCCGAGCCCGACCTTCACCCTCGTCCAGACCTACGATGCCCCCGTCGGGCCGCTCGTCCACGCCGACCTTTACCGCCTGTCGGGAGCGGGGGAGCTGTTCGACCTCGGCTACGAGGACATGACGGACGGCGCCATCGCGCTGGTGGAATGGCCCGAGCGCGCGGCCGAGGCCATGCCGGCCGACAGGCTCGACGTGATGCTGCGGCTCGATCCTTCGGCGGGGGACGGTGCGCGGCTGGTGACGCTCACGGGCTTCGGCGCCTGGCGCGGCCGGCTCGACCGCACGCGCGCGGTCCACAAGCTCCTGCGCGCGTCCGGCTGGGGGGAGGCCGCCCGCATCCACCTGCAGGGTGACGCCTCCACCCGGGCCTATGAGCGTCTGGTGCGGGCGGACGGCCGCTCGGCCATCCTTATGGTCTCGCCGCCCCGGCCGGACGGGCCGCCGGTGCGCCGGGGCAAGCCGTACAGCGCCATCGCCAAGCTCGCCGAGAGCGTCCACGCCTTCGTCGCCATGGATCGGGGCCTGCGCGAACTCGGCTTCTCCGCCCCCGACATCTATGCCTCCGACCTGGAGGCCGGCCTGCTCGTCCTGGAGGATCTGGGCCCCGGCCTCATCGTCGAGGGCGCCGAGCCCATCGCCGACCGCTATGCCGAGAGCGCCGGGCTGCTCGCCGACCTGCATGGCCGCGCGGTGCCCTGGACGCTGCCCGTCGAGCCGGGCCGCGACCATACGCTGCCCTTCTACGACCTCGAGGCGCTGACCATCGAGGTCGAGCTCCTGCCGGACTGGTATCTGCCCCACATCGCGGGAGGCATGATGTCGGCGGCGGTGCGTGCCGACTTCCTCGCCCGATGGACCACGCTCCTGGCGGAGATCGTAGCCGCGCCGCCGACCTGGGTCATGCGCGACTACCACTCGCCCAACATCATCTGGCTGCCGGAACGATCGGGCCTCGCCCGGGTGGGCCTGCTGGATTTCCAGGACGCCGTGCTCGGCCATCCGGCCTACGACCTCGTCTCGCTGGGCCAGGACGCCCGCATCACGGTGCCGGCGGAACTGGAATTGCGGCTGCTCGGCCATTACGCCCAGCTGCGCCGTGCCGCAGACCCGGATTTCGACCTCGCGGCCTTCGCCCGGGCCTACGCGATCCTGGGCGCGCAGCGCGCAACCAAGATCCTCGGCATCTTCGCGCGCCTCGACCGGCGCGACCGCAAGCCGGCCTATCTCAAGCACCTGCCGAGGGTGGAGGCGTATCTGCGTCGCAACCTGGAGCATCCGGCTCTCGACGCGCTGAAGTCGTGGTATCAGACGCACCTGCCCCGGCTGTTTGCCTGAGTCGCCGGGCCGCCGGAGCCCGTCCATGCCGCTTGCGCCTGCCGCCGTCCCCGCCTCCGCCATGGTCATGGCAGCCGGGCTGGGCACGCGGATGCGCCCGGTTACGAACACGATCCCCAAGCCGCTCGTGCAGGTCGGCGGGCGCGCCCTCATCGACCACATGCTCGACCGGCTGGAAGAGGCCGGCGTCGGCACCGCCGTCGTCAACGTCCACTATCTGGCGGACCAGATCGAGGCGCACCTGAAGGGACGCGAGCGGCCGCGCATCGTCATCTCCGACGAGCGGGAGCGGCTGCTCGACCAGGGCGGCGGCATCCGCAAGGCGCTCCCCGTCCTTGGCCGCGAGCCCTTCCTGTTCTGCAACACCGATGCCCTGTGGCTGGAGGGCCCGCGCAGCAACATCGCCGCGATGGCGCAGGCCTGGGACCCGGAGCGGATGGACATCCTGCTCCTCGTCGCCTCCTCCGCCACGAGCGTGGGCGTGGACTGGCCGGGCGACTTCACGATGGACGCGGACGGGCGCCTGACCAGGCGCGGGGAGCGCCGCGTCGCGCCCTTCGTCTACGCGGGCGTCGGCATCATGAAGCCGGAGCTCTTCGACGGGATCGAGGACGAGGTCTTCAAGTTCGCCCCCTTCTTCTTCCGCGCCGCCGAGGCAGGGCGCCTGTTCGGCGTGCGCCTGGACGGCCACTGGCTGCATGTCGGCACGCCCGAGGCGATCGCGGAAGCCGAAGAGCGCCTGGCGGCCCGCGACAGGTGAGCGGGCCCAACGTCCTCACCATCCCGCCGGGCGTCCCGTTCCTCGGGACGCTGGCGGACGGGCTCTTCTCCGGCGCCGTCGTGCCCGGCTTCACGCCCGATCCCGCCGATCCGGCCGCGCTGGCGGACGTCACGCTCTACCTGCCGACGCGTCGTGCCGCCCGGGCCTTCGCCGCCCTGGTGGCGGAGCGCTGCGGCGGCCGGCCCGTCCTGCTGCCCCGGATCGTGCCGCTCGGCGACGTGGACGCCACCGAGTTCCACCTGGCGGCGGGCATCGACGACGATCCGGCCGGCGCCCATGCGGGGCTTGCCCCTTCGGTCCCCGACCTCGAGCGCCGCCTGCTGCTGGCCAACCTCATCCTCGCCTGGGCCCGGCGCCTGCCCGACGCGGTCCGCTCGCCGGACGGGCCGGCCGAGGAGCCGCTGCTCGTGGCGACGACGCCGGGCGACGCCCTCGCGCTCGCGGCCGACCTCGTCCGGCTGATGGACGATCTGTGCATCCAGGAGATCGACTGGGGCGCGCTGCGCGGCACGGTCGCAGACCGGTTCGATCCCTATTACGCCATGACGGCGGACTTCCTCGCCATAGCTGCCACCTACTGGCCGGCCATCCTGTCCGAGCGCGGGGCGGTCGACCCGGCCTGGCGCCGCGACCGGATCCGCCGTGCCGAGGCCGAGCGGCTCGCCAGGGACGGGGCCCCCGGCCCGGTCATCGCCGCGGGCTCCACGGGCTCCGTTCCCTCCACCGCCTTGCTGCTCAAGGCGATCGCGGGCGCGCGCTCCGGCGCAGTGGTTCTGCCCGGCCTCGACATCGCCATGGACGCCCGGACCGAGGCCGCCATCCTGGACGGCGCCGATGGCCGCGAGCCTGCCCACACCCATCCGCAGGCGACGCTCGCCCGGCTGATCCGCACCATCGGCATTGCCCGCGGCGAGGTCCGCGTCCTGGGCGCCGCGTCCCCCCGCGCGCAGGCGCGGGAGCGGCTGGTCGCCGAGGCCGCCCGCCCGGCGGCAACCACGGACGCCTGGTCGGGCTCGCCCATGGCGGCGGACGACCTGGCCACCGGCCTGGCGGGCATCGCGCTGGTCGAAGCCTTCGACGAGCGGGAGGAGGCGCTGGCGGCGGCCATCGCGATCCGCGAGGCGCTGGAGGACGAGGGCGGCACGGTCGCGCTGGTGACCCCCGACCGGACCCTGGCCGAGCGCGTCTGCGCCGAGCTGAAGCGCTGGCGCATCGAGGCCGAGGACAGCGCCGGACTGCCCCTCTCGCGCAGCCCTTCGGGAATCTTCGCGCGCCTGGTCGCCGACGCCGCCGTGGCGGATCTGGAGCCGGCGCCGCTGCTGGCGCTGCTGAACCACCGGATGGCCCGGTTCGGCATGGAGGACGATGCGATCCGCCGGGCGCGGGCCGTTCTGGAGATCGGCGCCTTTCGCGGACCGCAGCCGCCGCCCGGGATGGCGGGCCTGCGCCGCGCGCTGGCCCTGGGGCGCAAGGCGCGGGAGGCGCGGCACGCGCCGCGCCCGCTGAAGCGTCTGTCGCCCGCCGATTTCGACCTGGCCGAGGCGCTGCTGGACCGGATCGAGGCGGCCTTCGCGCCGCTGGGCGGCCTGAGCGGGCGCGCCGACCTCGACCTGCCCGCTCTGGGCGGGCCGCACCGGGAGACGTGCGCCGCCGCGGCCCTGCCGCCGGGCGGGGCGCCCGAAACGGCCGGCGAGGACGCCGAGGCGCTGGCGGGCCTGTTCGACGATCTGGCCGCCGCGGGCGAAGGGCTGCTGGTCGGCTCGCTGCGCGACTATGCCGAGATGTTCGGGCGCCTTTGCGCCGAGCGGATCGTCCGGCGCGGCGGCGGCGCGGGCCACCGGCGCGTCAAGATCTGGGGCCTCCTTGAGGCGCGCCTGCTCGATGCCGACCGCATCGTCCTGGGCGGCCTCGTGGAGGGCGTCTGGCCACCCTCCGCCACGACGGATGCGTTTCTCAACCGTCCGATGCGGGGCGCCCTCGGGCTTCCCCTGCCTGAACTGCGCATCGGGCAGACCGCCCACGACTTCGCGCAGGCGCTCGGCAATCGCGACGTCGTCATCACGATGGCCGGCCGCCGGGATGGCAAGCCGGCGATCCCCTCCCGCTTCATCGAGAGGCTGCGGGCCTATGCCGGACGGGAGGCGTGGGGGGAGGTCCGGCGGCGCGGCGGGCGGTACCTGTCTCTGGCGCGGCAGCTCGGACGGCCCATCCCGGAGCCGCCGCTGCGCCGGCCTTCGCCGACGCCGCCGGCCGCGCTCCAGCCCACCTCGCTCTCCGTCACGGAGATCGAGACGCTGACCCGCGACACCTATGCGATCCATGCCCGCCACGTGCTCAAGCTCGATCCGCTGCCGGCTCTGGCCGAGCCGCCGGGCGCGGCGGACCGGGGCACGCTCCTGCACGAGGCCTATGCCGCCTTCGCCCGGCAATGGGACGCCACGCCGCCGGCGCGCCGGCTCGACGTGCTGCTTGAGATCGGGCGGGAGCTGTTCGCGGCCATCGCCGACTATCCGGACATCGCCGCCCTGTGGTGGCCGCGCTTCGTTCGCCAGGCCCCCGCCCTCGTCGACTGGGAGGCCGGACGGCGGGCGATGCGGCCGCGGGTCGAGGTCGAGATAGGCGGGCGGCTGCCGATCGTGCTCGCGGACGGGACGGTCTTCACCCTGACGGCCCGCGCGGACCGGATCGAAACGGGGGACGGCACGCCCGCCATCGTGGACTTCAAGACCGGCCAGCCCCCTTCGGTGAAGCAGGTGCGCGCGGGCGCGGCGCCCCAGCTCACGCTCCAGGCGGCGATGCTGCGCCGCGCAGGCTTCGGCGGGGTGGAGCCGGGCGTCTGGCCGCCGGAACTGCTCTACGCCAAGCCCGGCCGATCCGGGCTCGACGAGACCTTCATCGTCCCCAAGGACGCCTATCCGTTCGATCCCGAGACGCTGCCGGAAATCCACCTGGCGCGGCTCACCGAGATGCTGGACGGGCTGCGCGCGGGAACGCGCGGCTTCACCTCCCGGCCATGGGTCGAGTTCGCGCGCCGCTACGGCGATTACGACCACCTGGCGCGGGTGAAGGAATGGTCTGCCTTCGCCGACGAGGGGGAGGGCTGAATGCGGCCCGTCGCCGATCCCCTCACCATTGCCCGCCAGCGCCGGGCCTCCGATCCCGCCGCCAGCGCCTGGGTCTCGGCCAATGCCGGCTCGGGCAAGACCAAGGTGCTGGTCGACCGGGTGCTGCGCCTGATGCTGGCGGGCTCGCGGCCCTCGCGCATCCTGTGCCTCACCTTCACCCGCGCCGCCGCCGCCAACATGGCGGTCCGCGTCTTCGGCGTGCTGGGGCAATGGGTGACGATGCCCGAGCCCGAGCTGAGGGATGCTCTTGAGGCGCTGGAGGGGTCTGCGTCTTCGGCCCGCAAGCTCGTCGCGGCCAGGCGCCTGTTCGCCGAGGCGGTGGAGACCCCCGGCGGGCTGAAGATCGAGACGATCCACGCCTTCTGCGAGCGCATCCTCCACATCGCGCCCTTCGAGGCGAACGTGCCGGCCTCCTTCTCGGTGCTGGACGAGACCGATGCCGCGATCCTGGCCGAGGAGGCCCAGCGCTCCGTGCTGGCGACGGCGGCCGCGGGTCCGCTCGCGGCGGCGCTGGAGGCGGTGGCCGATGACGCCGCCGACGTCACGCTGCCCTCCCTGGTCGCGCAGGCCATGCAGTTCCGGCCGCTGCTGCGCCGCGCCGCCGCCGATCCCGCCTTCCTCGACGCCGCCATGGCGCAGGCCGCCCGTGCGCTCGGCATCGCCGAAGGCGAGACGCGGGAGGCGGTCGAGGCCGCGATCCTCGGCGACAGTCCGATCCTTGCCCACCGCGACGCGTGGATCGCGGACCTGTCCGCCTCCGCCCGCTCCCCGGACCAGAAGCTCGCCGCGGCGCTTGCGGACCTTTCCGGGGATCCGGCCGTCGCCGCCGCCGCCTACCGCCGCATCTTCCTGACGACCGACAACGCGCCCCGCGCGGCGGTCGGCAGCAAGGCGCATCCGCTCGCCGGGACCTTGCGGGAGGAGGCCGAGCGCGTCGCCGATCTCGTCCGGACGCTCGCCGCCCACGACTGCCTGCGGCGCACCGACGGCCTCCTGCGGCTCGCCTGCGCCGTCTTTAAGCGCATCGAGGCGATGAAGCGGGCGCGGGCCATGCTGGACTTCCAGGACCTTCTGGAGCGGACGGCGGCCCTCATGCGCCGCCCGGCCGCGGCCTGGGTGCTGGAGAAGCTCGATTCCGGCATCGATCACCTGCTGGTGGACGAGGCCCAGGACACCAATCCCCTGCAATGGGACATCCTGCGCGCGGTCACCGCCGAGTTCCACGCCGGCGAAGGCACGCGCGGCGCGGGAAGCCCGCCGCGCACGATCTTCGCCGTCGGCGATCCCAAGCAGTCGATCTTCGGCTTCCAGGGCGCGGAGCCGCGCCTGTTCGAGGAGACGGGCCGGGCCCTGGCCCGCGCCGTCTCGCAGGCGGGCGGCACTTTCCACCGCGAGGACCTCATCGTCTCGTTCCGCTCCGCCCCGGCCGTTCTGGCCGCGGTGGACCGGGTCTTCAGCGATCCGGCCCATTTCGACGGCCTGTCCTTCGCCGCCGGCATCGACCGCACAATCCACGAGAGCGCGCGTCCGCAGGCAGCGGGCTCGGTGGAGGTCTGGCCGGTCCTGCGCCCGCCGGACAAGCCGGACGCCGACGCCTGGCAGGTCCCGCTCGACGAGGTCGATGCCAGTGAGCCCCCCGCCGCCAATGCCCGGCGCATCGCCCAGACGGTGCGCCGCTGGATCGCCCGCGACGGCATCGCCCCGGGCGAGATCCTGATCCTGGCGCGCAAGCGCGGCGCCGCCTTCCTGGCGACGATCCGCGCGCTGAAGCAGGCCGGCGTGCCGGTCGCGGGCGCCGACAGGCTCGTCCTGTCGGAGCACATCGCGGTCATGGACCTGATCGCCGCGGGCCGGGCGGCGCTGCTGCCGGGAGACGACCTCACGCTGGCCACCGTCCTGAAGTCCCCGCTGCTCGGCTGGAACGAGGACGACCTCATGGCGCTGGCGGCCGGCCGGCCCGACCTGGAGGCGCTGGAGCGGACGCTGGACAAGGCCGCCGCCAACGGGGACCTCAGGGCGGGCGCGGCCTGCGATGCGCTCGCGCGCTGGCGGTCGCTGGCGGCGCGCCACGGCCCGTTCTCGTTCTACGCCACGCTGCTGGGTCCGCAGGGCGGTCGCGACGCGCTGGTGGCCCGGCTCGGCCCCGAGGCGGCCGACGCCATCGACACCTTCCTCGCCCGCGCCTTCGCCTTCGAGCGGGCGCGCACGCCCTCGCTCAGCGGCTTCCTCGACGAGATCGCCGGAAGCGAGCTGTCCGTTAAGCGCGAGCTGGAGGCCGAGACGCGGGAAGTGCGCGTCATGACCGTGCACGGCTCCAAGGGCCTGGAATCCTCGGCCGTCATCCTTATCGACGGGTGCGAGACGTCCCGGCCTCCGCGGCCGAGCCCGCTTCACGCCCTCGACATCGGCATCGGCGTGCCGCTTCCGGTCTGGGCCGGGAAGGCGCAGGACGACCCCGCCCCGGTGGCCGCCGCCCGGGCCGCGACGCTGGCCGAGGCCGCGCGGGAGCATAACCGCCTGCTCTACGTCGCCATGACCCGCGCCAAGGACCGGCTGGCGGTGGCGCCCCATATCGGCAGCCGTCCCAAGGATCCGCCGCCGCTCTGCTGGTCAGAGATGGTCCGCCGCTCGCTCGCCGCCGATGGCAGCGACCACGAGGATGCCGAGCTGGGCGGCACGGTCGTCGCCCTGCGCTCCGGAACGCCGCTCCCCCCGCCCGGTCCCGCGGCCGAGGCGGACGAGGAGCCTCGCCCCGCCTGGCTCGACGCCAGCGTCCCGGCCGATGCCGAACCGCTGCCGCCGCTGCGTCCCAGCGCGGCCGGCGCCGCCGACAGGGCCGCGCGGCAGGAGGCGCTGGCGGCCGCCTCGCCCTTCGACGCCGGCGCGCGGCTCGTCGGCACGGTCGTGCACGCGCTGCTGCAATATCTGCCCGATCTGGAACCTGCGCGACGGCCCAAGGCGGCGCGGGCCTATGCGGACATGCGGCTCGGCCGGATCGGACCGGACATCCGCGCAGGCATCGTGCGCGACGCGCTGGCGATCCTGGACGATCCGCTCCTGGCGCCGTTGTTCGGCCCGGGTTCGCGGCCGGAGGTCCCGCTGGCGGGTGCGATCGCGCTTGGCGGGGCCGAGGTTCAGGTGTCGGGCCAGCTCGACCGCCTCGCGATCCTGCCGCACAGGATCGTGTTCTGCGATTTCAAGACGAGCGCGCGGCCCCCCGCGACGGCGGATGTGCTGCCGGAGAGCCATGTGAGCCAGGTGGCCGTCTACGCCGCCCTGCTGGAGCGCGCTTTTCCGGGCCGTCCGGTCGAGGCGCTGCTCGTGTACACGGCGGGCGGGCGCGTTTTTTCCGTCGCCGCCGGGCGGATGGCGGCCGCCCTTGCGGCCCTCGCGCCCCCGTGATCGACCATGCCATGCATGCTCCCCAGCCCTGTGCGGGGCTCGCCTTGACCCCCGCGGGGGCCATACCTACGTTCCGACACGAACAGACAAGAGCCGCAGCGGCTCCCAAAGGAAGGTTCTCGCCATGGCGACTGTGAAGGTGACCGATTCCAGCTTCGATGCCGACGTCCTCAAGTCGGCGGAGCCCGTCGTGGTGGACTTCTGGGCGGAATGGTGCGGCCCCTGCCGGATGATCGGGCCTTCGCTGGAGGAGATCTCCAACGAGATGGCCGGCAAGGTGAAGGTCGCCAAGATCAACATCGACGACAATCCCGGCATCGCCTCCCAGCTCGGCATCCGTTCGATCCCGACGCTCATGCTGTTCAAGGGCGGCAAGCTCGCCGGCCAGAAGGTCGGCGCGGCGCCCAAGAGCGACCTGGTGAAGTGGATTTCGGCCTCCGTCTGAGGCCGTCCGAACGGCAGACCGAATTTCGGCAAGGGCCCCCTCGCGGGGCCCTTGTCCGTTCAGGTCGGCGGCGTCCCGTTGGCGGCGAGAACCTCGCCCGCCAGATAGAGCGAGCCGCAGATGACGATGCGCGGCGCGCGCTCCCAGGTGCGGGCCGACAAAGCCGCCAGCGCGGCCTCGACACCCGCATGGGCCGAGGCGGGAAGTCCGGCCTGCCGCGCGATCGCCGCGACCTCTTCCGCCGGCCGCGCGGCGATCTGGGAGGGCATGGAAACCGCCAGGACCTCGCCGGCGAGGCCGGAGAACGGCTTCAGGAAGCCTTCGGAATCCTTGGTGCCGAGCATGCCGACGACGAGGACGAGCGGCGCCGAAGCCTGCTCCTCCCGCTCGGCCATGGCCGCCGCTAGGACGCGCCCGCCATCGGGGTTGTGGCCGCCGTCCAGCCAGATCTCGGCGCCGTCCGGCGCCAGGCCCGGCAGCCGCCCGCGCGACAGCCGCTGCAGCCGCGCCGGCCAGTCGGCCCGTGTGAGCCCCGCCTCGATCGTCGCCGCCGGCAGGCGGGAATAGCCCGCGGCGCGCAGGGCGGCGATGGCGGTGGCGGCGTTGATGTGCTGGTGGCGCCCGGCCAGCCGTGGCTGGGCGAGGTCCATGAGGCGGTCCTCGTCCTCGTAGACGAGGCGCCCGCTCTCCTCGTGGATGGAGAAATCCTGCCCGCCGATGCGCACCGGGGACGCCCCGCGGCGCGCGGCCTCCCGCTCCAGTACGGCCAGGGCCGCCCCGTCCTGCTGGTAGGCGATGACCGCCGGCGCGCCGCGCTTGAAGATGCCGGCCTTCTCGGCGGCGATGAGGGAGACCGTGTCTCCCAGATATTCCGAATGGTCCATGGAGATCGGCGTGACCACGGTGGCCGCGGGTCGGTCGATCACGTTGGTGGCGTCCAGCCGCCCGCCAAGCCCGACCTCGAGCAGGAGGACGTCCGCCGGCGATTCCGCGAAGAGCAGGAGCGCTGCCGCCGTCGTGATCTCGAACACGGTGATGGGCTGGCCGGCATTGGCGGCCTCGCAGGCCCGCAGGGCCTCCACGAGCCGTGCCTCCTCGACGAAGCGTCCGCCACCGGGCGCGCCAAGGCGGATGCGCTCGTGAAAGCGCACCAGGTGAGGCGAGGTGTAGACGTGGACGCTCTCGCCCGCCGCTTCCAGGATCGCGCGCATGAAGGCGACGGTGGAGCCCTTGCCGTTGGTACCGGCGACATGGATGACCGGCGGCAGCCGGTCCTGCGGGCGGCCGAGCGCCTCCAGCAGCCGCAGGATGCGATCCAGCGACAGGTCGATGACCTTGGGGTGGAGCGCCAGGAAACGGGCGATCAGGGCGTCGGACGAATCCATGGCGCGGCGTTCCGGCGCGAGGTCGGCGCGATCAGGCGGCCGGCTGGACCGCGGCGGCAGGGGCAGGGCTCGGCGCCTGGGCCGGAACCGCGTTGCGGGCCGGCGCCTTCGTGAGCAGGCGGCACAGGCGCGCGATCGTCGGCTTCAGGTCGTGGCGGTGCACCACCATGTCGACCATCCCGTGGTCCTTCAGGTACTCGGCGCGCTGGAAGCCGTCCGGCAGCTTCTCGCGGATCGTCTGCTCGATGACGCGCGGACCGGCGAACCCGATCAGCGCGCCAGGCTCGGCGATGTGCACGTCGCCCAGCATGGCGTAGGAGGCGGTGACGCCGCCCGTCGTCGGGTTGGTCAGCACGACGATGTAGGGGAGCTTCGCGTCATACAGCCGCCGCCGGGCGACCGTGGTGCGCGGCATCTGCATGAGCGAGAGGATACCCTCCTGCATGCGCGCGCCACCGGAGGCGGCGAACAGGACGAACGGGGTCTTGCGCTCCAGGGCCGTCTCGAAGCCCTTCACCACGGCTTCGCCCGCCGCCATGCCGAGCGAGCCGCCCATGAAGTCGAAATCCTGAACCGCAGCCGTGATCGTCAGGCCCTCGACCGTGCCGACGCCGACCTTCACCGCGTCCGGCTGCCCGGTCTTGGCGCGGCTGTTCTTGAGGCGGTCCACATAGCGCTGCTCGTCGCGGAACTTCAGCGGATCGAGCGGCACCTCCGGCAGCGGCACGTCCTCGAAGGCGCCGCCGTCGAAGAACGAGGCGAGCCGCGCGGGGGCGCGCATGCGCATGTGATGGTTGGAGCCGGGGATGACGAAGAGGTTGTTCTCCACGTCCTTGTGGAAGACCATCTGCCCGGTCTCGGGGCACTTGATCCACAGGTTCTCCGGCGTGTCCCGCTTGAGCAGCGAGCGGATCTTCGGGCGAACGACGTTCGCGATCCAGTTCATCGGCGTGTCCATGGACAATCCTCGTCTTTGCGCCCGGGGCAGGATCAGGCCGCGTGGGCCTTGGCCACCGAGCGGATGCCGGCGGCGAGTTCGCCCACCAGCGTGGTAACGGCGGAAACGGTCGATTGCGTGGCGCGGCCATCCCCGTCGAGCGAGGTGCGCACCGCCTCCACCAGCGCGGAGCCGACGACCACGCCGTCCGCGCCCTTGGCGATGGAGGCCGCGTGCTCGCCGGTCTTGACGCCGAAGCCGACGACCACCGGCAGCTCGGTATGGCGCTTGATGCGCGCCACCGCGTCCGACACGCGCCCGTAATCGGCGATGGCGGCGCCGGTCACGCCGGTGACGGAGACGTAGTAGACGAAGCCCGACGTGTTCTGCAGGACCTTGGGCAGGCGTCTGTCGTCGGTGGTGGGCGTCGCCAGGCGGATGAAGTTGAGGCCCGCCCGCAGGGCCGGGAGGCAGAGCTCCTCGTCCTCCTCCGGCGGCAGGTCCACGACGATGAGACCGTCGACGCCGGCCTCCGTCGCGTCCTTCAGGAAGGCTTCGACGCCGTAGACGTAGATCGGATTGTAGTAACCCATCAGGATCACGGGCGTATCGGCGTCGCCCTCGCGGAAGGCGCGAACCATGGCGAGCGTCTTCCGCAGCGTCTGGCCCGCCTTCAGCGCCCGCTGCCCGGCAAGCTGCACCGGCACGCCGTCCGCCATCGGATCGGTGAAGGGCACGCCGAACTCGATGATGTCGGCACCGGCGGCGGGGAGGGCGCGGATGATCGCCAGCGAGCTGTCGTAATCGGGATCGCCCGCCGTCACGAAGGTGACCAGGGCGGCGCGGCCTTCCGCTCGGCAACGGGCGAAACGGGCTTCGATGCGGGTCGTCATGGCAAGGGCGCTTAGCACGGCGCCGGGATCAGGGCAAAGCCTGCGCACCGGGGGCTAGGGACACCGGCGGTAGCCGAACTTGCCGATGATGTCGGCGCCGCTGATGTCGTGGAACTCGAACGTGTCGACGTAGCCGTTCCTGACGAGATAATCGCGCAGCTTCGGCTTGTAGGAGGCGAGCATCCGCGCCTGGCGCTGGGGCGGCGGCTTCTGGCCGATCTCGTTGGGAAACAGGGCTGCATGGAAGCGGAGCCGGGCCGACGGCTCGACGCACACGTTCCTGATGGCGAGCAGCATGGTGCAGGAGGACTGGCAGCTGCCCTCGATGCGGAAGAGCTCGCCGCTCTGGTTGTACCGGGCGATGATTTCGTTGGCCCGGATCGGCCCGCCGCCGCCATAGGGAAGCGAGGAGCCCTCCGCCCAGGCGGGCAAGGCCGTCAGCAGGAGAAGGGCTGCAGCCCACGACCAGGAACGGCGACGCATGACGGCCCCCTCGCGGTACAAGCGCCCGATCGTGCCAAAAATGACGCGGCCCGGCAATGCGCCCGAACGGGCGATCACATGCCGCCCAGGTGCTCCGCCACCGTGAAGATGTCCTTGTCGCCGCGGCCGCAGAGATTCATCACCATCAGGTGGTCCCGGGGCTTCTGCCCCGCCAGCTCGAGCACCTTGGCCAGCGCGTGGGACGGCTCCAGCGCCGGGATGATGCCTTCCAGCTTCGAGCACAGCTGGAACGCGGCGAGCGCCTCGTCGTCGGTGGCGGAAATGTACGTCACGCGCCCCGTATCGTGCAGCCAGGCGTGCTCCGGCCCGATGCCGGGATAGTCGAGGCCGGCGGAGATCGAGTGCGCGTCCTTGATCTGGCCGTCATCGTCCATGAGCAGATAGGTGCGGTTGCCGTGCAGCACGCCCGGCCGGCCGCCGGTGAGCGAGGCCGCATGCAGGCCGGAGGACAGGCCGTGTCCGGCCGCCTCGACGCCGTAGATCTCCACGTCCTTGTCGTCCAGGAACGGGTGGAACAGGCCGATCGCGTTGGAGCCGCCGCCGATCGCCGCGATGAGGGAATCGGGCAGGCGGCCTTCCGCTTCCATCATCTGCTCGCGCGTCTCCCGGCCGATCACGCACTGGAAGTCGCGGACCATGGCCGGGTAGGGGTGCGGGCCGGCGACCGTGCCAATGCAGTAGAACGTGTTCTCCACGTTCGTCACCCAGTCGCGCAGCGCCTCGTTCATGGCGTCCTTCAGCGTCTTCGAGCCGGACTGGACCGGAACGACCTCGGCGCCGAGCATCTTCATGCGGAAGACGTTCGGCTTCTGCCGCTCCACGTCCACCGCGCCCATGTAGACGACGCATTGCAGCCCGAACCGGGCGCACAGCGTCGCCGTCGCCACGCCGTGCTGGCCGGCGCCGGTCTCGGCGATGATGCGCTTCTTGCCCATGCGCATGGCGAGCAGGATCTGGCCCAGCACGTTGTTCACCTTGTGGGCGCCCGTGTGGTTCAGCTCGTCGCGCTTGAAATAGATCTTGGCGCCCATGCCGGAGGCGGCCCTGGCCCGCACATGCTCGGTCATGCGCTCGGCGAAATAGAGCGGCGAGGGGCGGCCCACATAGTGCTTGAGGTAGGACGCCATCTCGGCCGCGAAGCCGGGATCGGCCTTTGCCGCCTCGTAGGCCGCGTCCAGCTCGAGGATGAGCGGCATCAGCGTCTCCGCCACGAACCGCCCGCCGAACATGCCGAAATGGCCGGTCTCGTCGGGGCCGGTGCGGTAGGAGTTCAGGTTGCTGGTCGCCTTCGCCGTCGCGCTCACGCTGGTCTCGCTCTCGTTCCGTTGCCGGCTTTCGCCATCTCGTCCGCAGCCGTCCGGTAGGCGGCGCGCGCCGCGGCCATGAAGGCCGCGATCCTCTCCGGATCCTTCACGCCAGGCGCGCTTTCCACGCCGGAGGAGACGTCCAGGCCCGTCAGCCGGCGTTCGCGGCGCACGATGAGCGGCACCGCCGCGGCCACGTTGTCGGGCGTGAGCCCCCCTGACAACATGAACGGCAAGGCCGGGTCAAGCGCGGCCAGAAGCCGCCAGTCGAACGTCAGCCCGTTGCCGCCGGGCAATTCGGACACCCTCGGCGGCTTGGCGTCCAGGAGGATGCGGTCGGCCAGCCCGACATGGTCGCCGATGGCGGACAGGTCGTCCCGGTCAGCGATCCCGATCGCCTTCATCACCGGCAGGCCCGTGAGGGCCTTGATCTCGCGAACCCGCGCCGGGCTCTCGCCGCCATGGAGCTGGAGCATGTCCGGACGGATTGTGTTCACGGTCTGCATGATCTCGCCGTCGGGCGCGTCCACCAGCAGGACCACGCGGGTGGCCCGGCCCTTCGCCTGCGCCGCGAGGTTCGCGGCGTCGAGCAGCGAGACGTGGCGCGGCGATTTCGGGAACCGCACGAGGCCGACCATGTCGGCGCCGGCTGCCAGAGCCGCTTCCATCGTCTCCGGCGTGGTGAGCCCGCAGATCTTGATGAGGAAGGTCATGATCCGTCCGGTCGCAGGTTGTCAGCGGTGAGCTCGTAGCACGCGACGGCTGCCGCATGAACTCGTTCAGGCCAGCCGCGTCCAGACGAGGTCCGCCGCCACCAGGTCCTCGAGCGCCGCGCCGACGGACTTGAACAGGGTCAGGTCCGCCGGGCCCGTCCGGCCGGGATGGTCGCCCCTCGCCAGCGCGCGCAGGTCGGCCCGGACGGTGGCGGCCGAGATCGCGCCCGCTTCGATGGCGCCCTGCACGTCGCCGCCCTCGGTGATGGCGGCCTGCGTGTCGATGAAGACCGCCGCGCGCCGCAGCGCGTCGTCGTCCGCCTCCCGCATGCCCGGCGCGAAGGCGCCGACGAGGTCCAGATGCGCGCCGTCCGCCAGCCAGTCCCCGCGGACCAGCGGCACGCGGGAGAGGGTGGCGCAGGACACGATGTCGGCCCCGCGCACCGCGCCTTCCAGGTCTGCGGCCGCCCGCACGGGCAGGCCGTCCGCCGCGAGCGACCGGGCGAGCGCCTCGGCCGCCTCCGGCCGGCGGTTCCAGATCGTCACTTCGGCGATAGGCCGCACGCTCATGTGAGCGCGCACGAGGAAAGGCGCGAGGGCTCCCGCGCCCACCATCACCAGGCGCCGCGCATCGGGCCGCGCCAGGAAGCGGGCGGCCAGGGCCGAGGCGGCGGCGGTCCGCCACAGGGTCAGCCGCGTGCCGTCCAGCGCCGCGAGCGGCAGGCCGGTCTCCCCGTCCATGAGGAGATAGGTTCCGATGACGGTGGCAAGGGAGCGCGCCGCGTTGCCGGGATAGACCGTGACGACCTTGACCCCCAGCCGCGCCTGCGCGCCCGTGGCCCAGGCGGGCATGAGCAGCAGCGTGGCGTCGCCGTCCGGGCGGGCGATGCCGTGATGATGGCGGGTCGGCGCGACGATGTCCCCGGCAAAGCCGCGGGCGAGCGCGTCGATCAGGGCCGGAAAGTCCAGCGCGGCGTTGATCTCGCCGGCGGTGACGACGCGCAACGCGTCAGGCCGCCCGGCGCGGGGCGGGCAGGGCAGCTGAAGTGCCCGCAGCGGATGCGCCAGCGCCATTGGCTGCAGTGGCGTCCGCAAGCGCGACCCGCAGCCGGTCCGCCTCGGCGCGCTGGCGCTCGAGATCGCGGCGGTGGGTGCGCGCGGCCTTCCGGTACCGGTGCTGGCCGAGCCAGGTGCCGAGCCCGCCCAGGACGAGGCCGGCGGCCAGCGAGACCAGGATGACGGCAAAGAGCGGCACGTCGAAGCCGAGCGCGCCTTCGCCCGCAAACGGATCGAGCACGAGACGGACGGGGCCGCGATTGGCGACGGCAAGCAGGATCGCCGCGATGGCGATCGGACCCAGGACGATGATCTTCAGGAAGGTGCGCATCGTCCCAGTATAGGCCTCTAGCGCCCGGCGTTAAGCCTGTGGCGCATTTCCTTACCGGTCTTGAAGACCGGGACGAGCTTGGGGTCGACCTTCACCGCCTCGCCGGTGCGCGGGTTGCGGCCGGTGCGGCCGTCCCGCTGCTTCACGGAGAAGGCGCCGAAGCCCCGCAATTCCACCCGGTCGCCGCGCGCCAGCGCCTTCACGATCTCGTCCAGGATGGCGTTGACGATGTTCTCGACGTCCCGCTGGTAAAGCTGCGGGTTCTGCTCGGCGATGGTCTGCACCAGTTCCGACTTGATCATGGCCGCCCCACTCATCCCCGCCGCATATCCGCCCGGATGGGCCGGATTGCAGCTTATATTCTTGAAACGAAATTACTTTTCGAGCGGAGGGTGCCAAACGGCAAGCAGCCCGTCAAGGCGGGCCCCGGCGTCGGCCTGGGCCGCGCGGCGGATGGCGTCGCCCACCTGCGGCAGACCGAAGGCATCGGCGGCCGCGCCGGCCGCGCTCCACAGGGTCAGCCCGGTGCCCTCGCGGCGAGGCCGCCAGTCGCGCACCGGCAGCGTGCCCTCGATGCGGTTCTGTGCCTTCAGCCAGTCGATGGCCTTGTCTTCGCCGCCCAGCTCGTCGACGAGCTTGAGCGACACGGCCTGCCGGCCGGTAAAGACGCGGCCGTCCGACACGGCCGCAAGCTCCGCATCGCTCATGGACCGCCCGGACTGAACGAGGCGCTTGAACCACGCGAAACTGTCCGCGATCAGCGATTCCAGCGCGGCGCGGGCCTCGGGCGGCGTCGGCTCGAAACCGTTGGGCGAGGCCTTGAGCGGGCTGGACTTCACCGATTCCATCTTCACGCCGACGGTCTCCAGCAAGCCCGCCACGTTGGGATACTGGAAGAGCACGCCGATCGATCCGACAAGTGCGGTCTCGCGCGCCACGATGCGGTCGGAGGCAATGGCTGCGATGTAGCCGCCCGAGGCGGCCATCCCGTCCACCACGGCGACGACGGGCTTCTTGGCCTTGAGCTTGGTCAGCGCCTCGTGGATCGCCTCGGCCCCGGAGGTCGTGCCGCCCGGGCTCTCGATATGGACGAGCACGGCCTTGACGCTGTCGTTGTCGCGCACCCGCTCGATGAGCTTCAGCGTGGCGTCGTCGCCGGCGATGAACCCTTTCATCGCGATCCGCGCCACGTGGGGGCTGCCGCTTTCGAAGCCGCGCCGCGCCAGCACGCCGACGCCGATCAGGCCGGCGATGACGATGACGAAGGTGGCGATCCTCCAGAAGGACAGCTTGCGCCGGAGGCGACGGCGGTCGGCGAGGAGGTCGGCGTCTGCCATGAGGGATCATCCCGGGTTGCTGCCGGCTGCCCCGGCGTCAGCACGATCTAGTGCCCCCGCGCCCGGCCTGCAACCGCAAGGCCCGCCCCGGCCCGTCACCCCGACAGGTATGGAGCACAGGGATCGAACCACCGGGCAGGGGCCGCAGGCGCCCGGCTTCAAAGAGAAAACCCGCGCGGGGGGCGCCCGCGCGGGTCTGATCGGTGCGGTGAGGGAGCCGGCCGGATGCCGGCCGGCCTCCCGATCACTTCTTCTCGGTGGCCTTCTTGAGGGCCGCGCCGAGGATGTCGCCGAGCGAGGCGCCGGAGTCGGACGAGCCGTACTGGGCGATCGCCTCCTTCTCCTCGGCCACTTCCAGCGCCTTGATGGACAGCTGGACGCGGCGGGCCTTGCGGTCGAACATCGTGACGCGCGCGTCGACCTTCTCGCCGGCGGCGAACCGCTCCGGACGCTGGTCGCCGCGATCGCGGGCGAGTTCGGAGCGCTTGATGAAGGCGGACAGGTCGGTGTCGACGATCTTCACGTCGATGCCCGATTCCTTCACGTCCGTGACCTCGCAGGTCACGATCTGGCCCTTGCGGATCTCGCCGGCCTCGGCGAAGGGGTCACCCGCGAGCTGCTTGATGCCCAGCGAGATGCGCTCCTTCTCCACGTCGACGTCGAGGACCTGGGCGCGCACGACGTCGCCCTTCTTGAAGTCCTCGATGGCCTGCTCGCCGGGACGGTTCCAGTCCAGGTCGGAGAGGTGGACCATGCCGTCCACGTCGCCGTCCAGGCCGATGAACAGGCCGAACTCGGTCTTGTTCTTGACCTCGCCCTCGACCTCGGAGCCCGGCGGATGACGCTCGGCGAAGGCCTCCCACGGGTTCTGCAGGGTCTGCTTGAGGCCCAGCGAGATGCGCCGCTTGACGGGATCGACCTCGAGGATCTGCACCTCGACCTCCTGGGAGGTGGAGATGATCTTGCCCGGATGGACGTTCTTCTTCGTCCAGGACATCTCGGACACGTGGATCAGGCCCTCGATGCCCGGCTCCAGCTCCACGAACGCGCCGTAATCGGTGATGTTCGTGACGCGGCCCTTGAGCTTGGCGTTCTCCGGGTAGCGGGCGGCGATGCCCTCCCACGGATCGGCCTGGAGCTGCTTGATGCCCAGCGAGATGCGGTGCGTCTCGTGGTTGATCTTGATGATCTTGACCTTGACCGTCTGGCCGATGTTCACGACCTCGGACGGATGGTTCACGCGGCGCCACGCCATGTCGGTGACGTGCAGCAGGCCGTCGATGCCGCCGAGGTCCACGAACGCACCGTACTCGGTGATGTTCTTGACCACGCCGTCGATGACCTGGCCTTCCTCGAGGTTGGCGACCAGCTCGGAGCGCTGCTCCGCGCGGCTCTCCTCGAGGACGGTGCGGCGCGACACGACGATGTTGCCGCGGCGGCGATCCATCTTGAGGATCTGGAACGGCTGCGGCACGCCCATGAGCGGGGTGACGTCGCGGACGGGGCGGATGTCGACCTGGGAGCGCGGCAGGAACGCCACGGCGCCGTCGAGATCGACGGTGTAGCCGCCCTTCACCTGGTTGAAGATGACGCCCATCACCTTCTCGTTGGCTTCGAACGCCTTGTCGAGCTTGACCCAGCTCTCCTCGCGGCGCGCCTTGTCGCGGCTGATCACGGCCTCGCCGAGCGCGTTCTCGACGCGCTCCAGATAGACCTCGACCTCGTCGCCGACCTCGAGCGTGCCGTCACGGCCGGGGCCGGTGAATTCCTTGATGGCGACCCGGCCTTCGGTCTTCAGGCCGATGTCGATGATCGCGACATCCTTCTCGATGGCGACGACCTTGCCCTTGACGACGGAGCCCTCGAGGGCGTCCTGGCCGGCAAAGGATTCTTCGAGCAGCGCGGCGAAATCTTCGCGCGACGGCGCCTTGTTGGCGTTCTGAACAGCGGACATTCGTTCTCCTGGGGGCGACCTTTCGAAAGGTCGCGGCACCGGCGGTTCGAGTTGCACCACGCCCGGCCCCGGGGAAGACCGGCGGCTCCATGCCGCCCGGTCCCTGTCGCTCGCTTGGCGAGCGTGCCGGCGCAATCTGTCCCGAGGCGTCGGACGATCCGTCGGGCCTGTCCGGTCGCGAAACGCAAAAAGGGCGCGGGCGAGCTGCCAGCGCCCGTCAGGCGCGCGCGGCGGCGGCTCGTCGGACGACCGGGGTCATAATGCATCCGCCCCGTGCGGGCAAGCGCGGCCCGCGCCGGGCGGGTCCGTCTCGATCGTCACGTGGTCGATGCCGAACAGCGCGTGCAGGGTCTGGCGGGCGGCGGCCACGGCCTGGCGGCCGTCATGGCCCGGCGCCGGCGTCACGTGCAGCGTCGCGACCATGCGGCCCATCGTGATCGCCCAGACATGGACATGGGACACGCCGGCGACCTCCGGCCGGGCGGCCACCGCCGCCGCGAGGGCGGCCGCGTCCACGCCTTCCGGCGTGCCCTGGAGCAGGACATGCGCCGCGCGCCGTGTCACGACCCAGCCGCTGCGGACGATGAGCCCGGCAACCAGCACCGACAGGATGGGATCGATCGGTGTCCATCCGGTCGTCAGGATCACGATCGCCGCGGCGATGGCCGCGACCGAGCCCAGGAGGTCTCCAATCACGTGGGCGAGGGCGCCCGACACGTTGATGTCGTGGCCCGCCCCGCCATGGAGGACGAGGATGCAGCCGGCATTGACCAGGAGGCCGAGTACCGCGACGGCCAGCATCGTGCCGCCGAGCACCTCGCCCGGCTCGGTCAGCCGGATCATGGCCTCGATGGCGATCCAGCCCGCCAGCAGGAGCAGCGTCACGCCGTTGACGAAGGCCGCCAGCACCTCCAGCCGGCCATAGCCGAAGGAGCGTCGGTCGTCGGCCGGCCGCCGCGCCAGCCGCGTGCCGGCATAGGCGAGGGCGAGCGAGGCGGCGTCCGCCAGCATGTGTCCCGCATCGGCGATGAGCGCGAGCGATCCCGAGACGATGCCGCCGATCACCTCGGCGATCATGAAGGTCGCCGTGGCGGCGAGCGCGATCAGCAGGCGCATTTCGGAAGTCGGTCCGTGGCCATGGCCTCCGTGACCCCCATGGGCATGGCCATGGGCGCCGTGAGCGTGAGGCGGATGATCGTGGCCCGGATGGTCGTGGTGATGATCGTGCGTACCCATGACGGTCAGACTAGCGGGGCAGGACCGCATCCGCCACGTGAATATCGTTACATTTCAGGATGTTACGGTGTTACAATCCGATCTCGGCCCTTGCCCTTTGGGTTATTTCACCCCGGCGGGCCGGTCGCCCGCGGCCCAGGCGAGGGCCTGCCCAAGCCGGTCGTTGCCCCAGAACATCTCGCCGTCGTCGGTGATGAAGGTCGGCGCGCCGAAGATGCCGCGCGAGCGGGCCTCCTCGACGATGGCCTTCAGCCGCGTCTTGTTGGTGTCGCCCTGGGCGTCGCGCAGCACCGCGCCCGCATCCAGGCGCATTTCCGAAAGGATCGCGCTCAGGAGCCCGGGCTCGGAAATATCCCGCCCGTCGCCGAATTCCGCGCGGAACACGGCGCGGGAGAAATCCGGCGTCCAGCCCCGCTCCAGCCCGTAGAAGGCGACGCGGGTCGCGGTCAGGCTGTTCTGCGGGAAGGGCTGCGGCTGGCGGCAGGGCAGGCCGAGGGCAGCCGCCTCCCGCGTCATGTCGCGCCACATGTACCGGCCCTTGGCCGGAAAGAGATTGAAGGGGGATGTCTTCCAGCCCTGCGCCGCGAAGATCGGGCCGAGGAGGAAGGGCCGCCACCGCACCTCCACGCCCGCTTCCGCCGCGAGTGCCTCGATGCGCATGGCCGACAGGTAGGAATAGGTCGAGGCGAATTCGTACCAGAAATCCAGGATGGGACGACGCGGCAAGGGGGGCACTCTCTCGGTTCGGTTGGAACTGAACGCGACGGAGCGAGCTTTGTTCGCCGATTGTGGCCGCATCACGCCGCCGCAGTCCAGCGCGGCCGCGCTTGCGCGGCGTAGCGCGGTCACTATAGTCCGCGCCGCTTCCGCTCCCCGCGTCACTTCCGTGAGACCAGCATGTCGACCAAGCGCGTGAACAAGGTCGTGCTCGCCTATTCCGGCGGCCTCGACACCTCGATCATCCTGAAATGGCTCCAGACGACCTACAATTGCGAGGTCGTGACCTTCACCGCCGATCTCGGCCAGGGGGAGGAGCTGGAGCCCGCGCGCGCCAAGGCGCTGCTGCTCGGCATCAAGCCCGAGAACATCTTCATCGAGGACCTGCGCGAGGAATTCGTGCGGGACTACGTATTCCCGATGTTCCGCGCCAACGCCCATTACGAGGGCGTGTACCTGCTCGGCACTTCCATCGCCCGCCCGCTCATCGCCAAGAAGCAGATCGAGATCGCCGAGCGCGTGGGGGCGGACGCGGTCTCCCACGGGGCCACCGGCAAGGGCAACGACCAGGTGCGCTTCGAGCTCGGCTATTACGCGCTCAAGCCCGACGTGACCGTGATCGCCCCCTGGCGCGAATGGGACCTGCGCTCACGCGAGCAGCTCATCGCTTTTGCCGAGCAGCACCAGATCCCGATCGCCAAGGACAAGCGCGGCGAGGCGCCGTTCTCCGTGGACGCCAACCTCCTGCACGCCTCCTCGGAGGGCAAGGTGCTGGAGGACCCGGCGATCGAGGTGCCGGACTACGTTTTCTCCCGCACGATCTCCCCGGAAGAGGCGCCGGACCGCCCGACCGTGATCGAGATCGGCTTCGAGCGCGGCGATGCTGTTTCCATCGACGGCAAGGCCCTGTCGCCGGCCACCCTGCTCAAGGCGCTGAACGACCTCGGCCGCGACAACGGCGTCGGCCGGCTCGACCTCGTGGAGAACCGCTTCGTCGGCATGAAGAGCCGCGGCATGTACGAGACGCCGGGCGGCACCATCCTGGCGGTGGCCCACCGCGCGATGGAATCGATCACGCTCGACCGGGGCGCGGCCCACCTGAAGGACGAGCTCATGCCGAAATACGCCGAGCTCATCTATAACGGCTTCTGGTTCAGCCCCGAGCGCGAGATGCTGCAGGCGCTGATCGACAAGAGCCAGGAACTCGTCACCGGCACCGTGCGGCTCAAGATCTACAAGGGCGGGGTGCATGTCATCGGCCGCGAGAGCAGGTACTCGCTCTACGACCAGGACCTCGTCACCTTCGAGGAAGGCGCGGTCGCCTACGACCACCGCGACGCGGCGGGCTTCATCAAGCTCAACGCGCTGCGCCTGCGCACGCTCGGCAATCGCAAGAAGAAGCTGGGGCTCTGAGCCATGAAGACAGTCGGCGTCATCGTCGGGAGCCTGTCGGCCTCCTCCATCAACCGGCGCCTGGCGCAGGCGCTCATCGGGCTGGGGGAGGGGCGTCTGGCCTTCTCCTTCATCGAGATCGGCGACCTGCCGCTCTACAACCGCGACCTCGATGCCGCGATGCCGCCGCAGGCGCTGCGCTTCAAGAGCGAGGTGAAGGCGGCGGACTCGCTGCTCATTGTTTCGCCCGAATATAATCGCGGGGTCTCGGCGGCCCTGAAGAACGCGCTGGAATGGGGCTCCCGCCCCGCCGGCCAGAGCGTGTTCACCGGCAAGTCCGGCGCGATCGCCGGCGCCTCCGGCGGCAATATCGGCACGGCCATCGCCCAGCAGCCGCTGCGTAACATCCTGTCGCATATGGGCGTCGCGGTCCTGCCGGGTCCCGAGATCTTCCTCAAGGTCAACGACGACGTGATCGCGCCGGACGGCACGATCCGGGACGAGGGCGTCAGAAAGCTGCTCTCGGGCTTCGTCGATGCCTACGTGACCTGGACGGCGCGCTTCTGAGCGGCATCGCGGCCGTCATCGCCGCATCTCCACAGTCACCCGCCCTCCCTTGTCATCCCCGGCGAGCGAAGCGAGGGAAGGGGATTCAGACAGCGCCGATCATCGCGCGCGGCGGCTGACTTGCCCTTACATCCCCGTCCCGGCGCTTCGCGCCGCCGGGGATGACATGTGAGCTTACGAAGGGCGTCGAGCGACGCCCCTCACGCCGCCTCCCGCTCCACCGCGCTGTTGAGGCAGTCCATCCGCACGCCGTGCGCATCCGCAACGAGGGTGCAACCCTCGGGCACCTGCCGCCAGCCTTCGCGCTGGTCGTCCAGCGGCTCGGAGACGATGACGAGCCCGCGCGTATCCTGGCGGTAATAGAGCGTCGCCGGCTTCTGGTCGCAGGCCCAGCGATAGGCATGGAGCGTATCGCCGTCCGACAGGAGCGCGGTGAACCGCAGCGCTTCGCTCACGCCCGCGTCCCGCATGATCGTCCGGATGCGCCCCAGCGTGCGCGCCATGGCGGCGATCGGCTCCGACGTCAGCCCTTCGCCGAGAGCCGCGAGGAAGATGGCTTCCGAGTCCGTCGTGCCGCCGCGGGAGGGGTAGAGGTGGTCGGGGATCAGCGCCTCGACCTTGCGCCGCACGCGCTCCCAGCCGCCGATCTGCCCGTTATGCATGAACAGGTGGCGGCCATGGGCGAAGGGGTGGCAATTGGCCCGCGTCGTGGACGTGCCGGTTGAGGCGCGCACATGGGCGAGGAAGATCGGCGAGCGGACCTGAGCGCAGAGGGACTTCAGGTTCTCGTCGGACCATGCGGGGCGCACCTCGCGGTACAGGCCCGGCATGGCGCGCTCCCCGTACCAGCCGACGCCGAAGCCGTCGCCGTTGGTGACCGTCTTGGCCTCGTTGGCGTGGAGCGACTGGTGGACGAGGGAATGCGCGGGGGCGCAGACCAGGTCTTCCAGGAAGATCGGCTCGCCGTGATAGGCGAGAAAGCGGCACATGGATGTCGGGCCCTCCCGGGGCCGGTGATCCCGCAAGCCGGTGCAACGCGACTCACGGCACCATGATGCCGGCCGCGTCTGAACCGGCGCTTAACGATTCCGTCCTTCAGCCGCAGCGCGCCTCGCGCTGCTGCGTCAGGCAATAGGTCGGGCACAGGCGCACCTGGCCGCCGCGCGCCTCGCAGGCCTTCTGGCAGACCTGCAGATAGTTCGGCGCGCACCGCCGGTCCTGCCCCTGCCGGCGCTGCTGGGCAAGCGCATCGCCCGCCAGCATCCCGGCGAACCCCAGCGCCGCCAGCGCGGCGACAATCTTCGTCCCAGCCTTCCCCATTCCCATCGCCTTCCCCTCCGTCAGCGTTTCCGGAGGGTTGAGGCGAAGCGGCGCGGAGTCAATGGCCGCGCGGGTTGGCGGCCTATTCGGCCGCCTCGCGCACCGGTTCCGGCGTCCTGTAGGTGAGGACCGGCGAGCGCGCGGCCCGGGTCTCGTCGAGGCGACGGCGCGGCGCGTGGTAGGGCGCGCCGGTGAACCGCTCGGCCTGTCCATTCCGCGCCGCCATGGCGAGGTCCCGCAGGGCGGCGATGAACAGGTCCAGCGAGGCCTTGGACTCCGACTCGGTCGGCTCGATCAGCATGGCGCCATGGACGACGAGCGGGAAATACACCGTCATCGGGTGATAGCCCTCGTCGATCATCGCCTTGGCGAAATCCAGCGTCGTGACGCCGGTACCCTTGAGCCAGGCATCGTCGAACAGGGCCTCGTGCATGCAGGGCTTGTCGCCGAAGGGCAGCGACATGAGGTCCGACAGGCAGGCGCGGACGTAGTTCGCGTTGAGCACCGCATCCTCGGACGCCTGCTTCAGCCCGTCGCCGCCATGGGACAGCATGTAGGAGAGGGCCCGGACATACATGCCCATCTGGCCGTGGAACGCGGTGATGCGGCCGAAGGGCTGCTCGTGCCCTTCCGCGTCCGCGGCGGCCTCCACGAGCTGGAGCCCGTCCCCCGATGCCCGCAGATACGGGACCGGCGCGAACGGCGCCAGGCGCGAGGACAGCACGACCGGACCGGAGCCCGGCCCGCCGCCGCCATGGGGCGTGGAGAAGGTCTTATGCAGGTTGATATGCATGGCGTCGACGCCGAGGTCGCCGGGCCGGGCCTTGCCGACGATGGCGTTGAAGTTCGCGCCGTCGCAGTAGAAATACCCGCCCGCCTCGTGGATCGCCGCGGCGATTTCCACGATCTGCGGCTCGAACAGGCCGCACGTGTTCGGGTTCGTCAGCATGATGCCGGCGATGTCCGGTCCGAGAAGGCCCTTCACGTCCTCCACATGGACCCAGCCGTCCTCGCGCGCCGGCACCGCCTTCACCTGGAACCCGATGAGGGCGGCGGTGGCCGGGTTCGTGCCGTGGGCGCTGTCGGGCACCAGCACGACGCGGCGCGTGGCGCCTTCGCCCTTGGCGTCGATGGCGGCCTTGATCGCCATCATGCCGGCGAGCTCGCCATGGGCGCCCGCCTTGGGGCTGAGCGCCACCGCCTCCATGCCCGTCGTCGCCAGCAGCCAGCGCGACAGCTCCTCCATGAGGCGCAGCGCGCCCTGGACCGTGGAGACCGGCTGCAGCGGATGGACGTCCCCGAAGCCGGGCAGCCGGGCCATCTTCTCGTTCAGCCGGGGATTGTGCTTCATCGTGCACGAGCCGAGCGGGAAGAGCCCGGTGTCGATCCCGTAGTTCTTCTGGCTGAGCTTGACGAAGTGGCGCATCGTCTCGGGCTCGGAGAGGCCGGGAATGTCCACGCCGCCCTTGCGCTCGAGCCCGTTCAGGCGCGGGGTGAAGGCCTCGGGCTCGGCGATGTCGACGCCCGTCGTGTCCCGCCGGCCGATCTCGAACAGGAGGGCTTCCTCCTGCTGCAGGGCGCGGTTGCCGGTGAAGGTCGGATGCGCGCCGCCGCCGGCGCTCGTCGCCTCGTCGCTACGGCCGGCGATCTGTCCGGAACGGTTCAGCATGATGGGTCTCCGGTCGACATGGAATTGTGCGCGTATTCCCCTCCCCCCGCTTGCGGCGGGGAGGGGCTAGGGGTGGGGGGCCGGTCATTGCAGGCTGACAGGATCGTTTCGATCACGCCGTGAAGATTGTCCCGAACTTCGTGGTTCCAAAACCGAAGCACCCGATAGCCAGACGCTTCCAGATACGCGGTCCGGCCCTGATCTCGCGCGATACCGGCACTGGAGCCGTGCTGCTCGCCGTCCAGCTCGATCACAAGCCGAAGCCGATGGTGTGCGAAATCGGCAAAGTACGGCCCAATGGGCGCTTGCCGCCGGAAATGGCCGTCGATGTCGACCTGCCGAAGCTGGCGCCACAGCGACTTCTCCGCGGGCGTGGCCTCGTTACGCAGGCGACGGGCGCGGCTCGTCCGCACATCGGCACGGGTTGAGGTGGCGCTCTGCATCAGCACCCCCCACCCCTCACCCCTCCCCGCCGCAGGCGGGGGGAGGGGGAACGGATGCCGGCCCTGGTCAAAGGACCGCCCTCAAGCCATCGACCAGCGCGGCCCTGTCCTCGTCCGTGTTCACTTCGGTGGACGCCACCAGCAGCAGGTCGTCGAGGCCGGCGCCCGGCAGGAGGCGCGAGACGGGGACGCCCGCCAGTACGCCGCGGGCGGCCAGCGCCTCGACCACGGCGGCGGCGGGCTTGGGCAGGCGGACCGTGAATTCGTTGAAGAACCCGCGATTGAGAACGCTGACGCCGGCAACGGCGGCGAGCGCGTCGGCGAGCTTCACCGCGTTGGCGTGGTTGACCCGCGCAAGGCGCGTCAGCCCCGCTTCGCCCAGCAGCGTCATGTGGATGGTGAAGGCCAGGCAGCAGAGCCCGGAATTAGTGCAGATGTTCGACGTCGCCTTGTCGCGCCGGATATGTTGCTCGCGGGTCGAGAGCGTCAGCACGAAACCGCGGCGGCCCTCTGCGTCCACCGTCTCGCCGCACAGGCGGCCCGGCATCTGCCGCACATAGGGCTGGCGCGTGGCGAAGAGGCCGACATACGGCCCGCCGAAGTTCAGCCCGTTGCCGATGGACTGGCCCTCGCCGACGACGATGTCGGCGCCCATCTCGCCCGGCGGCGTGACGAGGCTGAGGGACATCACCTCGGTGAACACCGCGATCAGCAGCGCGCCATGGGCGTGCGCCTTCTCGGCGATGGGCTTCAGGTCCCGCAGATTGCCGAACACGTCCGGCGACTGGACGACCACGCAGGACGTCGTGTCGTCGATCCGGGCGAGGATATCCTCCGAGGCGTCCGTGTCCGGCGCCATCGTCACCACGGCATCGCCCGACATGGTGGAGAGCGTGCGCACCACTTCGGCGTAATGCGGGTGCAGCCCGCCGGAGAGCACGGCCTTGCGCCGCTTGGTCACCCGGTGCGCCATCAGCACGGCTTCGCCCGTGCCGGTGGAGCCGTCATACATGGAGGCGTTGGCCACATCCATGCCGGTCAGCCGCGCGACCTGCGTCTGGAACTCGAACAGGTATTGCAGCGTGCCCTGGGCGATCTCCGGCTGATAGGGCGTGTAGCTCGTGAGGAATTCCGAGCGCTGGATCAGGTGGTCGACGGTCGCCGGAACGTGGTGCTTGTAGGCGCCCGCGCCCACGAAGAACGGCACGGAGGAGGCCGGCACGTTCATCGCGGCCAGCCGGCCGAGATGGCGCTCCACCTCCAGTTCGCTCTTGTGCCGCGGCAGGTCGAGCGGCTGCGTCAGCAGCTTGTCCTTGGGCACGTCGGCAAAGAGCGCGTCGACGTGGTCGACGCCGATCCGGGCGAGCATCTCGCCGCGGTCGGCCTCGGAGAGGGGCAGATAGCGCATCGGGGCGTCCTGGTTCCAAGCTGTCGTCCCGGGCGCGGCGCGATCCGGGATCGGGTTGCCGTCAGATCACGAGATCGACTTCACGTACTCGGCATAGTCCGCCTCGCTCATCAGGCCGGACAGTTCGGCCTTGTCGGCGATGCGCATCTTGAGGAACCAGCCGGCGCCGAGCGGATCCTCGTTCACGGTGGCCGGATTGGCCTCCAGCGCCGCGTTGGCTTCGATCACCTCGCCGGACACGGGCGCGTAGACCTCGCTGGCCGCCTTGACGCTCTCCACCACCGCGGCCTCGCCGCCCTTGGTGAGCGCCTTGCCCGCCGCGGGCAGCTCGACGAAGACCACGTCGCCCAGTTGCTCCTGGGCGTAGGGCGAGATGCCCACGGTCCCGGTATCGCCCTCGACGCGGATATATTCGTGTTCCTTGGAATAGAAGATGTCGGCCATCGGGGTTCTCCGGCTCAGCGGCGGTAGCGGTGGGGTGTGAAGGGCAGGGCGACGACCCGGGCGGGAACCGCCCGGCCGCGCACGATGAGGTCCAGCGCGGTGTCGATGCCCGCGAATTCCGAGACGACGTAGCCCATGGCGATCGGGCCGCCGACCGTCGGGCCGAAGCCGCCGGACGTCACCTCGCCGACGAGCTGGCCGTCGCGGGTGCGAATTTCGGCGCCCTCGCGCGCCGGCTGGCGCCCCTCGGGCAGCAGCCCGACCCGGCGGCGCAGCGGCCCTCGGGCGATCTCGTCCAGGATGCGGACCTGCCCCGGAAAGCCGCCTTCCTCGCGCCGCCGGCGCTGGATGGACCACGTCAGGTTCGCCTCAACCGGCGAGGTCTCCTGGTTGATGTCGTGCCCGTAGAGCGGCAGGCCGGCCTCGAGCCTCAGGGAATCGCGTGCGCCGAGCCCGATGGGCTTCACGTCCGCATCGGCGAGCAGCCGCTCCCACAGCCTGGCCGCGTCGGCCGCGGCGACCGAGATCTCGTAGCCGTCCTCGCCCGTATAGCCCGACCGGGAGACGTTCGCCGCGATCCCGCCGATATCCAGCGGCCGCACGGTCATGAAGGCCATCTCGGCGGCCTGCGGCGCAAGCCGGGAGAGGACCGACTCCGCCGCAGGGCCCTGAAGCGCCAGAAGGGCTCGATCGTCGTCCCGGATCAGCGCCACGCCCTGCGTCAGCAGCGCCTCGATATGGCGGTAATCGTGCTCCTTGCAGCCGGCGTTCACGACCAGGATCAGCGTGCCGTCCAGCGCGGGATCGGCGGGCCGGGCGACCATCAGGTCGTCCAGGATGCCTCCCTGCTCGTTCAGGAGCTGGGTGTAGCGCTGCTGGCCGGGCTTCAGGTGGAGGATGTCGGCCGGGACGAGCGTTTCCAGGAAGCGCGCGGCCGCCTCGTGGTCGGCGGCGACGATCCGCGCCTGGCCCATGTGCGATACGTCGAAGAGCCCCGCCTTGTCCCGCGTCCAGCCATGCTCGGCGATGATCCCGTCGCGGTATTGGACCGGCATTTCGTAGCCGGCAAAGGGCACGATGCGTGCGCCGAGGGCCACGTGGGCATCGTGGAGCGGCACGCGCCCCAGCGGTTCGGTCGGATCGGCATCGGCCATCGGCGGTCCCTCGAGTCCAAAGAGTCGCGTCTCCGCCCGGGCTCCGCAGCCCGCGACTGAACGCCCCCCTCTGTCCCGGGACCTGAGAGATTTCCCGGTAGAGCGCCCTGCGGCGCGACCCGGTTACCCCCTTCGGTGGACGTCGCAGCCGTGTGGGTGATGCGACGTCGCTTTCCAGAGCGCCAGCTCCCGCGCGGTCCTTTGGCCTGAGCGTTTCCGGGGAGGTTGCGCCTTCGGCGCCGGGTGCGGCCTCAAACGGCCGGTCCGGTCTCTCCCGCGGGGATCAACGGCGATATGCGAACGACACTTATCGGCCGGGCGCTTGAAGTCAACCGCGCCCCCGGCCGCCACCTGTGCAAAGCGTGATCCGCGATCCTCAGCTCCGCGGCCGGCGGGGAGCGCTGCGCTGGGGCGAGCCGAGGCCGACCTCGACGCGGGGCGCCGTGCCGCCGGGAACGGCGATACCCTCTTCGATCACGGTGAACGGCGCCTGCGCCTGACCCTGCGGGATCGTGACGGCGACGCTGCGCGAGCGCTGGGCGATGATCCGGTCGCCGTCCTTCACCACGATCTGGATCGGCGCGGTCATCGACCGGGCATTGGCACCGGCCGGACCGAGCAGGGCCATGCCCTCGATGCCGACCTTCAGCGTATAGCTGCCGCCGGGCAGCGGGTTGGAGCACTCGCGCGCCACGTTGACGATCGAGACCTGGTGGCGGACCGAGGCCGCGTCCGCGCCGCCAAGGCGCAGGGCCGCCCCGCCGTCGGCGATCATCACCTGCGGGCAGTCGACCTCCTCGATCGGATCGGCCGCGACCGGCGGCACCGTGGTGCCGCCATAGAAGATCAGATTCGAGAAGACGTTGCCGCCCGATTCCGACCCTGTGGACGTGCAGCCGGCGACGAGCGACGCGGCCAGGACGGCGACGGCCACGGACAGCGGCCGCGCGCGCCGGCGGCCGGTCGGGAGCGGAAAGAGCGGTGCGATCTCGTGGGTCATGGCGATCCGTCCGGCGGGAGCGAAGGAGGGGCGTCGGGTCAGGGAAGGGCGTCGAAGCCCTGGGCGAAGCCCTGGAGCGAGACTGGCACGCCCACGCCCTCTTCGGGCGTCGGGAAGACGACGAAGGTCGCGAGCTTGCCGCTCTTGAACTGGCGGATGAGGTTGTCGTCCATGACCACCTCGGCCACGCAGCCCGTGTCGATGCAGCGGGTGAAGGTGGTGTTGCCGATGTCGGTCTGGTCGATCTTCAGCCCCAGGCCCGCATGCAGCAGGATGCCGAGCGGCGCGACGACGCGCAGCAGCCGGGCCTTGCCGTCGGCGGTGCGCAGCACGATCACGAGGAGCGTCACGTTTGGCTTTTCGGAGGAAGCGAGGTTCTGCACCAGCGCGCACTGTGCCTTCTGCGCGCCGGGCGGGGTCTCGCACCGCATCTCCCACTCGCCAAAGGCCTGCTTGACGCGGCCCTGCGCGCCCGCCGGCGCCAGCGGCACGAGCGCGGCGAGGGCGAAAGCCGCCGCTGCGAGCGCCGTCGTTCCGGCCGTCCTGCGCCATCCGCCCGTGGCGGCGCGTCCCAGCGTCGTCGTCCCGTTCATTCCGCCGCATTCCTCCCGGGTCGCGGTTGCTGCGATTCGCTTCGCCGCGCGTTGACGCCCCAAAGTCCCTCGCCGCGTGTCGGATCACGGGGGCACAGGCCCTGTCAAGCGCGAGGTCGCCGCCGGCCATGGGAGGCCCGGCGCCGGCGCGGCGCGCTTATGCCGCAATTTCCAGCGGAATGATTCCGTTGCGCCACAGGCGTCATTGTGGTCATAAGGCGGCGAAAGGCCAAGGCCTCCTTAGCGGGCCCCAGGCGCGTCTCCGGGCGGACAGCCCCTGCGGCGCGCGGCGGGCAGCGGGCGGCCGGACAAGCCTTCCATCACGGGACAATCGGACGAACCGATGAGATCACCTCGCCTCTTCCACCGCGGCGCCAGCCTCACGGCCCTCTCCGCGCTCGCCGCAGGGCTCGCCACCGCCGCCCAGGCCGGCACCGGCCAACCCTCGCCCTGGCAGTTCGGCTTCCAGGGCTCCGTCACCGAGGTGATGGATTTCATCACCACGTTCCACAACTGGCTGCTGGTCCTGATCACGGCGATCACGCTCTTCGTGCTCGCCCTGCTGGTCTACGTGATGGTGCGCTTCAACGAGAAGCGGAACCCGACCCCGTCGCGCACCACGCACCATGTCGGCCTCGAGGTCGCCTGGACCGTGGTCCCGATCCTGATCCTCGTCGCCATCGCGGTGCCGTCCTTCCAGCTGCTGCGCAAGCAGCTCGTGCCGCCGCCGGCCGACGTGACCATCAAGGCCACCGGCCACGCCTGGTACTGGTCCTACGAGTATCCGGCCGACCAGAACGGCGGCTTCTCGTTCGAGTCGAACATGCTCGCCGAGGACGCCCGCCAGAAGGCGATCGCCAGCGGCCGCCCCGCCAGCGAGGTTCCGCGCCTGCTGGCCGTGGACAACGAGGTCGTGGTGCCAGTCAACAAGGTCGTCCGCGTCCAGGTCACCGCCGCCGACGTGCTGCACGCCTTCGCCATGCCGTCCTTCGGCATCAAGGTGGACGCGGTGCCGGGTCGCCTGAACGAGACCTGGTTCAAGGCCAACCGCGAGGGCCTGTATTTCGGCCAGTGCTCCGAGCTCTGCGGCCAGAACCACGCCTTCATGCCCATCGCGATCCGCGTGGTGAGCGACGAGCGCTACGCCGCCTGGCTCGCCGAGGCGAAGACCCGCTACGCCCGCATCGACGACGCCCCGCGCGCCGTCGCCGCCCGCTGATCCTCAAGGAGCTGAACCCTCATGGCTTCGAGCGCTCACGCAGCCCACGCGGACCACGCCCACGATCATCCGACCGGGTGGCGGCGCTGGCTGCTCTCCACGAACCACAAGGACATCGGCACGCTCTACCTGCTGTTCGCCCTCACGGCGGGCCTGGTGGGCGGCGCCCTGTCCATCGGCATGCGCCTGGAGCTCCAGGAGCCCGGCATGCAGATCTTCTCCAATCCCCAGACCTATAACGTCTGGGTGACGGGCCACGGCCTCATCATGGTGTTCTTCATGGTGATGCCGGCGCTGATCGGCGGCTTCGGCAACTGGTTCGTGCCGCTGATGATCGGGGCGCCGGACATGGCGTTCCCGCGCATGAACAACATCTCGTTCTGGCTCACGGTCGCGGCCTTCGTGATGCTGGTCCTGTCCCTCTTCATGGAGGGCGCGCCCGGCTCCTACGGCTTCGGCGGCGGCTGGACGGTGTATCCGCCGCTGGCCACCCAGGGCCATCCCGGCCCGGCGCTCGATTTCGGCATCCTGTCGCTGCATCTTGCCGGCGCGGCCTCGATCCTGGGCGCCATCAACTTCATCACCACGATCCTGAACATGCGCGCCCCCGGCATGACGCTGCACAAGATGCCGCTCTTCGCCTGGGCCGTGCTGGTCACCGCCTTCCTGCTGCTGCTCGCCCTGCCGGTCCTGGCCGGCGCGATCACCATGCTGCTGACGGACCGCAACTTCGGCACGAAGTTCTTCGATCCGTCGGGCGGCGGCGACCCGATCCTGTACCAGCACCTGTTCTGGTTCTTCGGGCACCCCGAAGTGTACATCATGATCCTGCCGGCCTTCGGCATCGTCAGCCACATCGTGTCGACCTTCTCGCGCAAGCCGGTCTTCGGCTATCTCGGGATGGCCTACGCCATGGTCGCCATCGGCGTGGTCGGGTTCATCGTGTGGGCCCACCACATGTACACGGTGGGCATGTCGCTGCGCGTGCAGGCCTACTTCGTGTTCGCCACGATGGTGATCGCCGTCCCGACGGGCGTGAAGATCTTCTCCTGGATCGCGACGATGTGGGGCGGTTCGCTCCGCTTCACCGCGCCGATGATCTGGGCGATCGGCTTCATCTTCCTGTTCACGGTCGGCGGCGTGACGGGCGTCGTGCTCGCCAATGCCGGCGTCGACCGCGCCATGCACGACACCTATTACGTGGTGGCGCACTTCCACTACGTGCTGTCGCTCGGCGCCGTCTTCGCGCTCTTCGCGGGCTGGTACTACTGGTTCCCGAAGATGTTCGGCTACGTGATCCCGGACTGGATCGGCAAGCTGCACTTCTGGGTCGCGTTCATCGGCTCGAACCTGCTGTTCTTCCCGATGCACTTCTCGGGCCTGGCCGGCATGCCGCGCCGCTACGCCGACTATCCGGACGCGTATGCGGGCTGGAACCTGGTTTCCTCGATCGGCTCCTACATCTTCGCCTTCGGCCTCGTGATCTTCTTCTACGGCGTCATCGTCGCCCTCGTCCGCAAGGAGCAGGCCGCCGACAACCCGTGGGGCGAGGGTGCCACGACGCTGGAATGGACCCTGTCGTCGCCGCCGCCGTTCCACCAGTACGAGACGCTGCCGCGGATCTCGGGCGGCGACCACTGAGACGCACAAAAGGGGGAGCGGGCCGCCCGCCTTCGGGGCCCGGCCCGCTCCTCCCTTCCATGACGGCAACGCCGCTTCGGCGGCGTTCGCGTTGAGGATGGGGCCCTTGCCGGCCCCGGAGAGACCGACACCACGATGACGCTTGCCACCGACGGAATGACCACCGAGAGCCGTGCCGCCGCCGGCGCCTTCGCGGGCGTCTCGGGCGGCGAGGTGCGGGACTACGTGGCCCTGCTGAAGCCGCGGGTCATGTCGCTCGTCGTCTTCACCGCGCTCGTCGGCATGGTCGTCGCCCCGGGCGGCGTCCACCCGGTGATCGGGTTCGCGGCGCTGCTGGCCATCGCGGTCGGCGCCGGCGCCTCGGGCTGCCTCAACATGTGGTGGGACGCCGACATCGACGCGGTGATGACCCGCACCCGCGGCCGCCCGATCCCCGCCGGCCGGATCGCCGCCGACGAGGCACTCACTTTCGGCCTGGTCCTGTCGGCCTTCTCGGTCTTCGTGCTCGGCGTGGTGTCGAACTGGTTCGCCGCCGCCTTCCTTGCCTTCACGATCTTCTTCTACGCCGTCGTCTACTCGATGTGGCTGAAGCGCTGGACCGCGCAGAACATCGTCATCGGCGGCGCCGCCGGCGCCTTCCCGCCGATGATCGGCGAGGCCGTCGTCACCGGCACGGTCGGCTGGCCGACCTTCGCGCTCTTCGCCATCATCTTCCTCTGGACGCCGCCGCATTTCTGGGCGCTCGCCCTGCTCAAGTCGGGCGACTACGCCCGCGCCGGCGTGCCGATGCTGCCCAACGTCGCGGGCGCCGACGCCACGCGCCGCCAGATCCTGCTCTACACGCTGATCCTGGCGCCGGCCGCGCTCGTGCCCGTGGCGCTCGGCACCGGCGGCCTCGCCTATCTCGCCGTCGCGGTCGTCACCGGCCTCGCCATGGTGATCCTGGCGGTCAATGTGTATCGCCGCCGCGAGGGCGAGGCGGCGGCCCGCGCCGCCCAGCAGCTCTTTGCCTTCTCCATCCTGTACCTGTTCCTTCTGTTCGCGACGCTGCTGGCCGAGCATGCCTTCGGCCTGTACGCCGCCGTGCCGGGGCTGGCCCGATGAGCGAGAAGCGCGACGGGGTGGTGCTCACCGCCGAGCAGAAGCGGCGCCAGCGCTCGCGCAATCTCGCGATCGCCTGGGCCCTTGCGGCGCTTTGCGTACTGTTCTTCGTCGTCACGATCGCCAAGCTCGGCCCCGGTGTGATGAACCGGCCGCTGTGAGGATGACCATGCAAGCCCGCCCCGCTCCCGTCGCCCATGCCCGAACCGCCGTCATTTGCGGTGGCATCGCGTTCGGCATGCTGGGGCTCGCCTTCGCGTCCGTGCCGCTCTACGACCTGTTCTGCCGCGTCACGGGCTTCGGCGGCACGCCGATGGTGGGCACCGCCCCGGCGGCGCGCGTCCTCGACAAGACCGTGACGATCCGCTTCGATTCCAACGTCGCGCCCGGCCTGGGCTGGCGCTTCACCCCCGAGGTTCCGGCGGTGAAGGTGCGGATCGGCGAGACGCACGAAATCCGCTACACGATCCGCAACGAAGGCTCGCGGGACGCCACCGCCGTGGCAACGTTCAACGTGACGCCCGAGCTCGCGGGTGCCTATTTCACCAAGCTCGAGTGCTTCTGCTTCACCGACCGCACGATCAAGGCGGGCGAGACGCAGGAGGCGCAGGTCGTGTTCTACGTCGATCCCGCGATCGCCGACGATCCGGACATCCGGGACATCAACACGATCACCCTGTCCTATACGTTCTTCCCGTCGAAGCCGAAGCCCGTCGCCGCGGTGGCGGGCGCCGAACCGAAGCTGTAATGCAAGGGCAGGGGGCCGGGATTCCGGCCCTCCGCCGATCCGGAGACCAGAGGGCCATGGCCGAAGCACACGCCAAGCAGCACGATTACCATCTCGTCGATCCGAGCCCGTGGCCGCTGATCGGCTCGATCAGCGCGGTCGTGATGGCGATCGGCCTCATCATGACGATGAAGGGCCTTCCGATCGCCGGCCTCAAGGCCGGCCCCTACATCCTCGGCGCGGGCCTGATCGGCATCCTCTACGTGATGGCCGCCTGGTGGACCGACGTGGTGAAGGAAGCCAACCAGGGCGACCATACCCGCGTGGTGCAGCTCCACCACCGCTACGGCATGATCATGTTCATCGCCTCCGAGGTGATGTTCTTCGTGGCGTGGTTCTGGGCCTATTTCGACGTCAGCCTCTATCCCGGCGACGCCATCAACTTCGCCCGCCAGCAGGCCACCGGCGGCGTCTGGCCGCCCAAGGGTGTCGAGACCTTCGACCCCTGGCACCTGCCGCTGCTCAACACGCTGATCCTCCTGACCTCCGGCACCACGGTGACCTGGGCGCACCACGCGATCCTCCACGATGACCGCGAGGGCGTGAAGCAGGCGCTCTGGCTGACGGTCGGTCTGGGCGTGCTGTTCACGATCTGCCAGGTCTACGAGTACACCCACGCCCAGTTCGGCTTCTCGGAGAACATCTACGGCGCGACCTTCTTCATGGCGACCGGCTTCCACGGCTTCCACGTGGTCATCGGGACCATCTTCCTCGCCGTCTGCCTCTACCGGGTCTATCTGGGCCATTTCACGCCCAAGCAGCACCTCGGCTTCGAGTTCGCCGCCTGGTACTGGCACTTCGTGGACGTGGTCTGGCTGTTCCTGTTCGCCGCCATCTATGTCTGGGGCGCCGGGCCCGTCGCCGCTCACTGACGGCTTCTAGCCCGTCCGATATCCCCCATCAGGAAGGGGCGGCGGCTGCGCCGCCCCTTCGCGTTTCAAGGGAAGCATCATGGCCGGCCATCACCGCCACGTTCCGCCGATCTCCGCAGGCCTCAGGGGGCGGTGCCCGCGCTGCGGCGAAGGGAAGATGCTGACCGGCTTTCTCAGCGTCGCCCCGCGCTGCGAGGTCTGCGGCCTCGATTTCGGCTTCGCCGATTCCGCCGACGGGCCCGCCGTCTTCGTGATGCTGATCGCGGGCTTCCTCGTGGCCGGCGTCGCGCTGTGGATGGAGTTCACGTTCGAGCCGCCCTGGTGGGCGCATGTCCTCGTACAGCTGCCGCTGATCGCCATCGTCTGCCTTCCCATGCTGCGGGCGCTGAAGGGCGTGCTGATCGCCCTGCAATATGCCAACCGCGCCGAGGAAGGCCGCCTGGAGAAGTAGATGGCGTCCCGCCTGCGCACCTGGCTCCTGCCTCTGCTCGCCATCGCCCCGGCCTTCGCAATCCTCGTCGGCCTCGGCACCTGGCAGCTCCAGCGCAAGGCCTGGAAGGAGGATCTGATCGGCCGGATCGAGGCGCGCGCCCACGGCGAGCCCACTCCCGTGCCGGCGCGCTCCACCTGGGCCGCCTGGTCCGCCGAGACCGGGGAATATGCCCGCGTGCGGGCGACCGGCACCTATCTGCGCGAGGGCGAGGTCGCGGTGCACGGGCTGGCGCCGGGCGAGGGGCCGGGGCGGCCGCTCTCCGGCTTCTACATCCTGACGCCGCTGCGCCTCTCCGATGGCGGAATCGTGCTGGTCAACCGCGGCTTCGTCGTGCCCGAGCGCCGCACCGACGCCGCCGCGCCCGAGGGGGTCGTCACCGTGACGGGCCTGGTGCGCGCGCCCGACCGGGGAGGGGCCTTCACCCCGGCGGACGATCCGTCGCGCGGCGAATGGTACAAGCGGGATCCGGAGCGGATCGCGGCTGCCCGCGGCTTGGGGCCGGTCGCCCCGTTCCTCATCGACGCGGATGCGTCCGCGACGCCGCCCTCGGGCTGGCCGCGCGCGGGCCTGACCCGCCTCGACATCCCCAACCGCCACCTGGAATACGCCTTCACCTGGTTCGGCCTTGCCGCCACGCTCGTCGGCGTTGCGGCCTTCGCAGCCCTCTCCCGGCGGCGAAAGGCGGCCTGAAGGGGCCTCAATTCTTGTATCGGGGGCCGTGCATCTCTAAGGGTGCGGGGCTGGCCGGACGACAAGGGACCGCAGGGACCGATGCTGCACATCTCCACCCGGGGCGAGGCCCCGACCATCGGATTTGCCGACGCGCTGCTCGCCGGGCTCGCCCGCGACGGCGGGCTTTACCTGCCGCAGACCTGGCCCAGCCTGACCGCCGCGCAGATCGCCTCCTTCGCCGGACGCCCCTATGCCGAGGTAGCCCATGCCGTCCTGTCGCGGCTCACCGACGGCGAGATCGACGATGTCGACCTCACGGCGATGATCGGCGAAGCGTATGGCGCGTTCCGCCATCCGGCGGTCTGCCCGCTCGTCCAGGTGGACGACAACCTCTTCGTCCTCGAGCTCTTCCACGGCCCCACGCTCGCCTTCAAGGACGTGGCGATGCGCCTGCTCGGGCGCATGATGGACCATGTGCTGAAGGCGCGGGGCCAGCGTGCGACCATCGTCGGCGCGACCTCCGGCGATACCGGCTCGGCCGCCATCGACGCCTTCACCGGCCTCGATCAGGTGGACATCTTCATCCTGTATCCCCATGGCCGCGTCTCGGACGTGCAGCGCCGCCAGATGACCACGGTCGACGCGCCCAACGTCCACGCGCTCGCGCTCGAGGGCACGTTCGACGACTGCCAGGCCATCGTGAAGGGCCTCTTCAACCACCACGCCTTCCGCGACGGGCTGAAGCTGTCGGGGGTGAACTCGATCAACTGGGCCCGCATCGCGGCGCAGGTCGTCTACTATTTCACCGCTGCCGTCGCGCTCGGCGGGCCGCATCGCCCGGTGTCCTTCAGCGTCCCGACCGGCAATTTCGGCGACATCCTCGCCGGCTGGGTGGCGGGCCGCATGGGCCTGCCGCTGGAGCGGCTGCTGGTCGCCACCAACGTCAACGACATCCTCGTGCGCGCCCTCGCCACCGGCACCTACGAGGTCCGGGGCGTCACGGCCACGACCTCCCCCTCCATGGACATCCAGGTCTCGTCCAACTTCGAGCGGCTGCTGTTCGAGGCCAACGGGCGCGATGCCGGCGACATCCGCCGGATGATGGCGTCGCTGGCGCAATCGGGCCGCTTCGATCTGGGTCCAGCGACGCTGGACGCCATCCGTGCGCAATTCGACGCGCAGGCCGTCAGCGAGCCGGACGTCACCGAAGAGATCCGCGCCCTGTGGCGCGAGGCGGGCTACCTCAGCGATCCGCACACCGCCATCGGCACGGCGGCCGCCCGCCGCCTGCTCCACGCCGACCCGAATACGCCGGTCGTCGCGCTGGCAACCGCCCACCCGGCCAAGTTCCCGGACGCGGTGGAGGCGGCCACGGGCGTGCGTCCGCCGCTGCCGCCGCACATGGCCGAGCTGTTCTCCCGCGCGGAGCGGTTCTCGGTCCTGCCCAATGACCAGGGGGCGGTGGAGCACTTCATCCGGTCCCGCGCCCGCATCGCCACGGACGCCGCCGCATGATCGAGGACGTGGACGGCGCCCGGCTGACCCGCCTCGACAACGGCCTGACCGTCGTCACCCAGGCCATGCCGGCGCTCGCCACCGCGGCGCTCGGGGTCTGGGTCGGCGCGGGCTCCCGCCACGAGGCGGACGGCGAGCACGGGCTTGCCCATCTCCTGGAGCACATGGCCTTCAAGGGCACGACCCGCCGCAGCGCCCGCGACATCGCCGAGGAGATGGAGGCGGTCGGCGGCGACCTCAACGCCGCCACCGCCATCGAGTACACGAGCTTCACCGCGCGCGTCCTGGCCGAGCACGTGCCGCTCGCCCTCGACATGCTGGCGGACATCCTCATCCATTCCACCTTCCCCGAGGCGGAGCTGGAGCGGGAGAAGAACGTCATCCTGCAGGAGATCGGCGCGGTCGAGGACACGCCCGACGACCTGGTCTACGACGTCTTCCTCGAAACCGCGTTTCCGGGCCAGCCCCTCGGCCGGCCGATCCTGGGCACGCCCGCCACCGTGTCCGGATTTTCCGGCGGGGCGATCCGCGCCTATCTCGCGCGCCATTACGTGCCTGGCCGCATGGTCGTGGGCGCGGTCGGCGCCATTTCGCACGAGGCCGTGGTCGAACTCGCGTCCCGCCTGTTCGGCGGCCTCGTCCCCGGCCCGGCGGCCGCGCCGGAGGCCGCGCGCTATCGCGGCGGCGACCGCCGGATGAAGCGGCGTCTCGAGCAGGCGCATCTTGTGCTGGGCCTGCCGGGCCTGTCGCTGCACGATCCCGGCCACGACGCGGCGCAGCTCTTCTCCATCGCCCTGGGCGGGGGCGTGTCCTCGCGCCTGTTCCAGCAGGTGCGGGAGGAGAGGGGCCTCGCCTACGCCATCGACAGCTTCCACTGGGCTTTCGGCGATACCGGCATCTTCGGCATCGGCGCGGGCTGCGAGGCGCGCGACCTGGCGGCGGTGGCGGACGTGTCGCTCGACTGCCTGGCCCGCGCCGCCATCGACCTGACGGACCAGGAGCTGGCCCGCGCCAAGGCGCAGATGCGCATGGGGGTGCTGGCGGCGCGCGAATCCCCCGGCGCCCGCGTCGACCAGCTCGCCCGCCATCTGCTGACCTTCGGGCGCATCGTGCCGCGCGAGGAGATCGAGGCGCGCATCGCCGCCGTCGACGTGGACGCGGCGCGGGAGGCCGGCCGGCACATCGCCGCGGGGGCGCCGACCGCCGTCGGCATCGGCCCCATCGACGCCATGCCGAGCCTGTCGGCCATCGCGCGCCAGCTCAGGGCGGCCTGACGGTGGCGCTGTTCCGCTTCACGATCGGTCCCCACCTGCCGGAAGCGGCGGGCGAGGGCATCGTGCTGCGCCCGCCCGCCATGGAGGATTTCGCCGACTGGGCCGACCTGAGGGCACGGAGCCGCCGCTACCTGGAGCCGTGGGAGCCGACCTGGCCCGCCGACGACCTGACCCGCGCGGCCTTCCGGCGCCGCGTGCGCCGCCATGCCGACGAGATCGCCAGCGACGCCGCCTATCCCTTCCTCATCCGCCGGGCGAGCGACAACCTGCTCCTGGGCGGCCTGACGCTCGGCCTGGTACGCCGCGGCGTCGCCCAGAGCGCCACGCTCGGCTACTGGATCGGCCAGCCCCATGCCGGTCACGGCTACATGACTGCGGCGGTGCGCGTCGCCGTCCGCCACGCCTTCGGCGCCTTGCGGCTGCGCCGGGTGGAGGCGGCCTGCGTTCCCACCAACGCCGCCTCGATCCGCGTTCTCGAAAAAGTCGGATTCGTACGCGAAGGCCTCGCTCGCGAGTATCTGTGCATCGACGGGGCCTGGCGGGATCATGTGCTGTATGCGTTGCTGGAGCGGGACCTGGCCCCGCCGGATCGGCGGGCATGACCGCCCGGAGCCCGGGGCCGGCCGGTGCCGCGCGCTTGCCCTCGTCCGCCCGCGCCGATACCACTGATCGCCAGCGAACCGTGTCCACGGGCGAGATGCCGTCACACACAATCAGACGCCTGCCGGCCCGGCTTTTCCTGGCCCTGTGCCTCGGCCTGCTGAGCCTGGTTGCGGCCGCGCTGCCCGCCAGCGCGCTGGAATCGGTTCGCGTTCCGCTCGATTCCCCCGCCCTCGACCTCACCTCCGTCATCGAGCGCTATCGCTCCGACGGCGACCTCATCCAGATCTCCACAGCGCCCGGTCCTGACGGGATCGTGCGCCGCATCGCGGTCAAGGCCCGCGAAGGCGCGGCGCGCCCGGACTGGATCGTCTTCGCGCTCACCAACGATTCCGACGAGCAGATGGACCGGTTGCTGGTGGCGCCGCGCCACCGGCTGACCGGATCGGGCGTGATCTGGCCTGATCTCGGCAATTCCCGCATCGTCGCCATCACGGCGAGCCAGGGCCTGCGGCCCGAGCGGGAGGAGAGCCCCGACGCCGACGTGTTCACGATCACCCTCGACCCGGGCACGACCGTGACCTTCGTCGCCGAGCTGCGCACGCCGGAACTGCCGCAGCTGACCCTATGGGAGCCCGATGCCTACAAGCAGAAGGTCAACGGCCTCACGCTCTACAAGGGCATCATCATCGGCATCGCGGGCCTGCTCGCCCTGTTCCTCACCATCGTCTTCGTGGTGAAGGGCGCGGTGATCTTCCCGGCCGCGGCGGCCCTCGCCTGGGCGGTGCTCGCCTATGCCTGCATCGATTTCGGCTTCTTCCAGCGCATCTTCCCCATCTCCATCGGCACCGAGCGGGTCTACCGCGCCACCGCGGAAGCCGCGCTCGCGGCGACGCTGCTCGTCTTCCTCTTCGCCTACCTCAACCTGAACCGCTGGCACGTGCGCTACAGCCACGTCACGGCCGGCTGGCTGATCTTCCTCGGCGGCCTCGTCGGCCTCGCGGTCTTCGATGCGCCGACCGCCGCAGGCGTCGCGCGCATCTCCATCGCCGCGGTCGCAGGCATCGGCTTTGCGCTGGTGATCCACCTGGCGACGCACGGCTTCGACCGGGCGATCATGCTGATCCCCACCTGGTTCCTCCTGATCGCTTGGGTCACCGCCGCCGGCTTCACGGTGACGGGCCAGCTCGCGCGGGACATCGCGCCCCCGGCGCTGATCGGCGGGCTCGTCCTCATCGTCATGCTGATCGGGTTCACCGTGATGCAGCACGCCTTTTCCGGCGGCGGCGTCAGCCAGGGCATCACCGGCGACACGGAGCGCCGCGTCCTGGCGCTGGCGGGGGCGGGCGACATCATCTTCGACTGGGACGTGGTGGCCGACAAGATCTACGTCAGCCCGGAGGCGGAATCCTCGCTCGGCCTGCGGCGCGGGGCGCTGGAGGGGCCGGCCTCGGCCTGGCTGGACCTGATCCATCCCTTTGACCGGGACAGGTACGGCGCCACGCTGGACGCGGTGCTGGAGCAGCGGCGCGGGCGCATCCACCAGGAATTCCGCCTGCGCGGCGCGTCCGGCACGTTCCACTGGTTCCTGCTCAAGGCCCGGCCGGTCATCGGCTCCGACGGCGAGGTCATCCGCGTCGCCGGCACGCTGTCGGACGTCACGGAGGCCAAGAACGCCGAGGAGCGCCTGCTCCACGACGCGGTGCACGACAACCTGACGGGCCTGCCCAACCGCGAGCTGTTCCACGACCGGCTCGACGCGGCGCTCGCCTTCGCGCGCCAGGACCCCAAGCTCCTGCCCACCGTGCTCGTCATCGATTTCGACCGGTTCAAGCAGATCAACGAATCGGTCGGCCTGCCAGCCGGCGATTCCATCCTGCTCACCCTGTCGCGCCGGCTCGGCCGGCTGCTGCGGCCGCAGGACACGCTGGCCCGCGTCGCCGGCGACGAGTTCGCGGTCATCCTCCTGTCGGAGCGCGACCCCGAGCGGATCATCGCCTTCGCCGACACGATCCGCCGCACGATCTCCACGCCCGTGACCTATGCCGACCGGGAAATCTTCCTCACCGCCTCCATCGGCATCGCCCTGTTCGACGCGCAGACGCAGACGCGGCGCGACGAATTCATCAAGTCCGCCGAGATCGCCATGGTCCACGCCAAGCGCCAGGGCGGGGACAGGATCGAGATCTTCCGGCCCACGATGCGCGCCCAGAAGACCGACAAGGTGGCCCTGGAGGCCGACCTGCGGCGCGGCCTGGAGCGCGGCGAGCTCAAGGTCCTGTTCCAGCCCATCGTCCGGCTGGAGGACCGCACGGTCGCCGGGTTCGAAGCCCTCATGCGCTGGGACCATCCGCGGATGGGGCGGGTGTCGCCCTCGGACTTCATCCCCATCGCAGAGGAGACGGGGCTCATCGTCGATCTCGGGCTGTTCGTCCTGGACCGGACGGCCCGCGAACTGGCCGCCTGGCAGCGGGCGCTCGACGTCGATCCGCCGATCTTTGCCTCGGTCAACATCTCCAGCCGCCAGATCCTGCGTCACGACCTCCTGCAGGATGTGAAGACCGTCCTGGCCCGCCACGCCATCTCGCCCGGCTCCCTGAAGCTGGAGCTCACCGAGAGCCTGGTGATGGAGAACCCCGAATACGCGGCGCAGATCCTGCACCGCATCCGCGACCTGGGCGCGGGTCTGTCGCTGGACGATTTCGGGACGGGCTATTCCTCGCTCAGCTACCTGCAGCGCTTCCCGTTCGACACGATCAAGATCGACCAGTCCTTCGTCCGCCAGATCGGCAGCGGCCAGCGGCCGGTCATCCTCAATTCCATCGTCACCCTCGCCCACGATCTGGGCATGCAGGTCGTCGCCGAGGGGGCGGAAACGGAATCGGACGCGATCGAGCTCTACCAGCTGGGCTGCGAATACGCGCAGGGCTTCGCCTTCGGGGAGCCCATGTCGATGCTGGATGCAAGACGCCTGGTCGGCGCGGTGCCGGACGCGGCGTGAGGGTTAAGCGCGAAGCCTGGTAGAGTTTCAGGCGTGGCCGGCTTCCGCCGACAGCATGGCGGGATCGACGCCGATCTTGCGCAGGGCCCGGTCGTATTTCGTGCCGAGCGCTGTGTCGAAGATGATGTCCGGATCGGCCGGGCATGTCAGCCAGCCATTGTCCTGGATCTCGCTTTCCAGCTGCCCGGGCGACCAGCCGGCATAGCCCAGCGCCAGCACCGCGTTGCGCGGGCCGTCTCCGTGGGCGATGGCCTTGAGGATGTCGACCGTCACCGTCAGGCAGACGTCGTCGGCGATGGGCAGCGTCGAGCTGTCGATGAAGAAGTCCGGGCTGTGCAGCACGAAGCCGCGCCCGCTCTCCACCGGGCCGCCGCGCAGCACGTTGATGCGGTCGACGGGCGGCAGGCGGATCTGCTCCTCCGCCGTGATGATGTCCAGCTGGAGCAGGAGGTCCGGAAAGACGAGGTTCTCCGCCGCCTTGTTCACGACGATGCCCATGGCGCCTTCGTCGGAATGGGCGCAGATGTAGATAACCGAGCGCGAGAAGCGCTCGTCGCCCATCCCCGGCATCGCGACCAGCATCTGCCCGTCGAGATAACCTTCGCCTGCCTTGGTGCTGTACCGGTCGATGCGCATCGCTCCATGCTAGGCTCACCCGCCGCGAATTCAACGCCGATTTGGCGGCAGGGTTTCGTTCCGCTGCGGCGCGGCGTCACGCAATCGTGGCTCGAACGGCAGGCCTGCCGCGCCTAGATGGATGACGATGATGATGCGTTCCGTGCTCCTCGCCCTGGCTCTTCTCGCCGCGCCCGCCCTCGCGCGGGCGGACAGCCCGTGGTCGGAGACGCCGAACGCGAAGATGCGCCTCCTCGACGGGGCGGTCGCGCCCGACGGGTCGCGGCTGGCCGCCATCGAGATCGCGCTGGCTCCGGGCTTCAAGACCTATTGGCGCGAGCCCGGCGAAAGCGGCGTGCCCCCGACCTTCGACTGGTCGGCGTCCGACAACCTGAAGGGCGCGCAGGTCCTGTTCCCGGCGCCCCGCCGGTTCGAGGACCCCGCCGGCTTTTATCAGGGCTACAAGGCGGGCGTGATCCTGCCCGTGCGCATCACGCCCGCAAAGCCGGGGGCTCCGGTGACCCTGGCCCTCAAGCTCGACTATGCCGTCTGCGAGAAGATCTGCATTCCCGTGCGGGGCGAGGCGCGCCTGACGCTTCCCGCCGCCCCCGCCGGCTCCAGCCCCCGGGTCGCCGCTGCCCTGGCCGCCGTGCCCGTGCCCCAGGCGCCGGCGGAGCCCGGGGACCTGACGGTCGGGTCCGCGTCGTTCGAGAGCCGCGCCGCCTTGCGCGTCCTCGTCTCGGTGCCCGATGCCGAGCCCAAGGCCGAGATCTTCGTGGAAGGCCCGTCCGGCTGGTTCTTCGGCAAGCCCGAGCGGCAACCCTCGCTGTCGCCGGTCCAGGGCGGCTCGGGCCGTCCGCTGGCCTTCATCGTGCCGGCCGAGCCCCCTGCCGATGCGGCGGGGCCGGTGACGCTGCGCGTCACGCTGGTGGCGGGCGAAAGGGCGGTCGAGAGCGAATTGCCCCTCGACGTTCCGGCCAAGGCTCCCTAAGTCAGGGCACGCGTCCCGCGACCCAGATTTCGGAGAGACAAGCATGACGATCAGTGTCGGCGACCGCCTGCCCCAGGCCACCTTCCGCGTGATGACGGCCGATGGGCCGCAGGCCCGCTCCACCGACGACGTGTTCTCCGGCCGCAAGGTGGTGCTGTTCGCCGTGCCGGGCGCCTTCACGCCCACCTGCAACAACAACCATCTGCCCGGCTTTCTCGCCCGCCGCGACGAGATCCTCGCCAAGGGCGTGGATGCCATCGCCGTGACCGGCGTCAACGACGTCTTCGTCATGAACGCCTGGGCCAAGCAGTCCGGCGGCGAAGGCAAGATCGAGTTCCTGGCCGACGGAAACGGCGACTTCGCCCGCGCTCTGGGCCTTGCCTTCGACGGGTCGGGCTTCGGCCTCGGCACGCGCTCCCAGCGCTATGCCATGCTGGTCGATGACGGCGAGGTGAAGGTCCTCAACGTCGAGGATTCGCCCGGCAAGGCCGATGCGTCCGGCGCGGATGCGCTGATTTCCAAGCTCTGACCCGATGGTCGAACCGGCCTCCGTCGTTCTCGATCCGCGAACGACGGAGGCCGTCGTCTTCGATGCCTATGGCACGCTATTCGACGTCCACGCCGCCGTGATGGCGCGGGCGGACGCCATCGGTCCGCAGGCGCGGGCGTTGTCGGACCTGTGGCGCGCCAAGCAGCTCGAATATTCCTGGGTCTACAGTCTGGCGGGCCGCTACGTGCCGTTCTGGACGCTCACCGAGCGCGCGCTCCACGCGCTGGCGCGCTATCCCGCCGTCGATTCCGGCATCCGCAAAACACTCCTAGCCGCCTATCGGGAACTGGACGCCTTCGCCGATGCCGCGCCGTGCCTGGAGCGGCTGCGCGCGGGCGGGCTGAAGACGGCGATCCTTTCCAACGGCGATCCCGCCATGCTGGCGGACGCGGTGGCCGCGGCGGGCTTCGCCACGCGGTTCGACGCGGTGATCTCCGTGGAGGATGCGCAGGTCTTCAAGACGGCCCCGGACGCCTACCGCCTCGTGGAAGCGCGGATCGGCGTTCCGGCGCAGCGCACCCTCTTCGTGTCGTCCAACCGCTGGGACGTGGCGGGCGCCGCCGCGTTCGGGCTGGCTCCGGTCTGGATCAACCGGGCGGGGCTGCCGGACGAATATCCCGACCTGCCGCCCGTCGCCATCGTCGCTTCGCTCGACGCCCTTTGCCTCAGCCCTTCAGGAAGAAGTCCCGCAAGGCGGCCAGGGTCTCCTCCGGCGCCTCCTCGGCGAGGTAATGGCCGGAGGGCACGGCACGCGCGGTGACATCGTCCGCCCATTCCCGCCAGATGGCCTCCATGTCCGGATACCAGCGGCCGATGGGGCCCTTGCTCCCCCACAGGGCCAGCAGCGGACAGGCGATCCTCGTCCGGCCGCGATCGGCCTCGTCGAGCGCCCGGTCGATGCCGATGCCGGCGCGGTAATCCTCGCACATGGCGTGGACGGTGGCCGGATCGCGGATGGCCTCGCGGTAATCGGCTATGGCCTGCGGCGCGAAGAAGGCCGTGCCGTTGCGGAAATAGAAAAGCTCGGGATCGGCCGCGATCAGCCGTTCCGGCACCGGATGCGGCTGGGCCAGGAAGAACCAGTGCCAGTAGCCCATGGCGAAGGCCATGTCGGTCCGGGCGAAATGCTCGGCCGTCGGCAGGATGTCGAGAACCGCGAGGCGGGTGACGGCATCGGGATGGTCGAGCGCCAGCCGGTAGGCTACGCGCCCGCCGCGGTCATGGCCGGCGACCGCGAAGCGCCCGAAGCCGAAATGGTTCATCAGCGCGATCTGGTCCCGCGCCATCGCGCGCTTGGAATAGGGCGCGTGATCGGCCGAGGTCGGCGGCTTGGAAGAACGGCCGTAGCCGCGCAGGTCCGGGGCGATGACGGTGAAGTCGCGGGCGAGGTCATCCGCGATCTTCCCCCACATCATGTGCGTCTGCGGATGGCCATGCAGCAGCAGGAGCGGCGGGCCTGACCCGCCGTGCCGCACGCGCAGCTCCGCTTCCCCGGTTGAGACCCGCGAGAGCGAGAAGGCCTCGAACATCGCGGGTCCTTTCGGTCAGAGACCCTCGAACAGGGCGGTCGACAGGTAGCGCTCGGCGAAGGACGGGATGATGATCACGATGTTCTTGCCCGCCGCGTCCGGCCGCGCGCCGATCTCCAGAGCCGCCGCGACCGCCGCGCCGGACGAGATGCCGACAGGGATGCCCTCGATCCGCGCCACCAGCCGCGCTGTGTCGAACGCGGTCTGGTTGCCGACGGTGACGACCTCGTCGATCACGCCGCGGTCCAGCACATCCGGCACGAAGCCCGCGCCGATGCCCTGGATCTTGTGCGGGCCGGCATTGCCGCCGGACAGGACGGGGGAATCCTCCGGCTCGACCGCGATGATCTTCAGCGTCGGCCGGCGGGGCTTCAGTACCTGGCTGACGCCGGTGATCGTGCCGCCCGTGCCGATGCCCGAGACGAAATAGTCGACCTCGCCGCCGGTATCGGTCCAGATCTCCTCGGCCGTCGTCTTGCGGTGGATTTCGGGGTTCGCCGGGTTGCGGAACTGCTGCGGGATCACCGCGCCCGGGATCGAGGCCTTGAGCTCCTCGGCCCGCGCAATGGCGCCGCGCATGCCCAGCGGCCCGGGCGTCAGCTCCAGCTCCGCGCCGAGCAGCGCCAGCATCTTGCGGCGCTCGATCGACATGGTCTCGGGCATGACGAGGATCAGGCGGTAGCCGCGCGCCGCGGCGACGAAGGCGAGCGCGATGCCGGTATTGCCCGAGGTCGGCTCGATCAGGGTGCCGCCCGGCTTGATCTCGCCGGCGGCCTCCATCGCGTCGATCATGTTGACGCCGATGCGGTCCTTCACGCTCGAGATCGGATTGAAGAATTCCAGCTTGGCCAAGAGGTTCGCCTGGATGTTCTTGGCCTTGGCCAGGCGGTTCAGCCGCACGATGGGCGTGTTGCCGATCGTGTCGGTGATCGAATCGTAGATCCGGCCGCGGCCGGGCTTGGCGTTCGGGTTGAGATGATCGGCCATGGCGTGAAGGCTCCTGTCGTTCGTGTCCGGGAGCTTATGTACGCGTCCCGTGGGAATATTCAATATTCACAATTTCAGATGGTGAAATCCAGCGGCCGGGTTCCGGCGCCGAAGACCTCCCGTTCTTCGGCCGCCTTGCACATCTCGTCCACCGTCACCTTGTCGAGCTCGGCGAGGAAGGCGCGGCTGGCGCCCGCCACGATCGGCCCGACCACGATGTCCACGAGCTTGGAATCGGGCACGGGCGGCATCGCGTCCTCCCCGGTCGCCTGCATGGCCGCGCGCACGATGTCGCCCGCCGTGACGCGGCGCCTCTCCCGCGCGAACTCGTAGCCGCCGCGCGGACCGCGCACGCCCTTCAGGATGCCGGCCTTCACCAGGGCCTGGAGCATGGTCTCCAGGTGCCGTGGCGGCAGCTGGTGGCGCGCGGCGAGCACCTTGGCGGACACCGGCGAGGGCCGGGCATGCAGCGCGATGTCCACCACCGCCGCGATGGCGAGGAGGCTGCGTCGGGAGAGCAGGATCATGAAAGCCTCCGGAAGGAACGTGTCATCGCGCGGCCGTGCCCGTGGAGCCGAAGCCGCCCGATCCGCGTAAGGTCTCGTCGAGCGCATCGACCAGGACGGGCCTCGCCTGCACCACGGCCGCCACGACGAGCTGGGCGATGCGCATGCCGCGCGTGACCGCGAAGGGCTCAGCGCCGTGGTTCACCAGGATGACGCCGACCTCGCCGCGATAATCGGCGTCGATCGTGCCCGGCGCGTTGAGCACGGTGACCCCATGCCGGAGCGCGAGGCCCGAACGCGGCCGCACCTGCGCCTCGAAGCCTTCGGGGACGGCAATGGCGATGCCCGTCGGCACCAGGAGCCGTGCGCCGGGCTCGATCACCAGCACCTCGTGCTCGCCGATGGCGGCCGAAAGGTCCATCCCGGCCGCCTGCGCGGACGCATAGGCCGGCGGCTCCAGTCCCGCCCCGTGCGGCAGGATCCGCAGCGGCAGGGCGATGCCGGCGCTCACGGGCGCGGCTCCGCCGAAAGGGCCGCCGCGATCTCGTTCACCAGCGCGTTCGCGACCTCGTCCTTGGGCATACGCTGCCAGTCGCGCACGGCGTTCGCGGTCACCAGATGCACACTGTTGTGGTCGCCGCCCATCACGCCCGAGCCGGGGCTGACATCGTTGGCGACGATCCAGTCGCAGCCCTTGCGCTGAAGCTTGGCCTGGGCATGAGCCACCACGTTCTCGGTCTCGGCGGCGAAGCCCACCAGCAGACGCGGCCGCAAGGGCGAGCGCGCGACGCTCGCCAGGATGTCGGGGTTCTCGGCGAATAACAGGGCAGGGGCGCCGCCGCTACCCTTCTTGATCTTCTGGCCGGCCGGCGCGTCGACCCGCCAGTCGGCCACGGCGGCGGCGAACACGCCCACATCCGCCGGCAAGGCGGTCTCGACCGCGGCCATCATCTCGCGGGCGGTCTGGACCCGCACGACATGGACGCCGGCCGGATCGGCGATCTCGACGGGCCCGGAGACCAGCGTGACGCGCGCGCCCGCTGCGGCCGCCGCGCGGGCGATGGCGTGGCCCTGCTTCCCGGAGGAGCGATTGGCGATGTAGCGCACCGGGTCGATGGGCTCGTGCGTCGGGCCGGACGTGACGAGGACATGGCGTCCCTTCAGCGGACCCTCGCCTGGCTCCAGCAGGGCGTCGATGGCGGCCAGGATGTCCTCGGGCTCCGCCAGCCGGCCCGGTCCCCATTCGCCGCAGGCCATGGAACCCTCGCGCGGGCCGACGACGGCAACCCCGTCGCCGACGAGCGTCGCCATGTTCCGGCGCGTGGCGGCATGGTTCCACATCCGCACGTTCATGGCGGGCGCGATCAGGATGCGCTTGTCGGTGGCGAGAAGGGCGGTGGAGGCCAGGTCGTTGGCGAGCCCGTTGGCCATCTTGGCGATGAGGTCGGCGGTGGCCGGCGCGACGACAACAAGGTCCGCGGCGCGGGAGAGCTGGATGTGGCCCATCTCCGCCTCGTCCGTCAGCGAGAACAGGTCGCCATAGACCTTGTCGCCCGTCAGCCCCGCCACCGCTAGCGGCGTGACGAATTGTTCGCCCGCCTTGGTCAGGATCGCGCGCACGGACGCGCCGCGCCGACGCAGCAGCCGCGCCAGTTCCAGCGCCTTGTAGGCGGCGATGCCGCCGCCGATGATGAGCAGGATCCGTCTGTCCTGGAGCACAAGCTGTTCCCCGATGCCGGCGCACCCTATCGGTGTATCGGCGGAAAATACAGATGGGGACGGGAATTATGCGGTCAAGCGGAGCCGCGCGTCAGGCCGGCACGCCGAGCGCCCTCAGCGGCGGCACGATGTCGAGCCCGGGCGTCACGTGGATCGCCTGCATCCCGACCCCGCGCGCGCTCTCCACGTTGGCCGCTGAATCGTCGAGGAAGACGCAGGCGTCCGCCGGAAGGCCGAACCGGTCGAGAAAGAGCCGGTAGATCGCGGCGTCCGGCTTCACCAGCCGCTCCCGTCCCGACACGACGATGCCGTCGAACAGGTTCAGGAACGGATAGGCCTCGGCGGTCACCAGGAACTTCTCCTGCGGGAAGTTCGTGATCGCGTAGACGGGCCAGCCCGCCGCCTTCAGTCGCTCGAGCACCGCCACGTTCGAGGGGATCGGCCCGGAGATCGTCTCCAGCCACCGCGTGTCAAAGGCGGAGATCTCGGCGTGCCAGTCCGGATGCCGCGCCGAGAGTTCGGCCACGGCCTGCGCGTAGGGGCGGCCGCGATCCTGCTCCAGGTGCCAGGCGGGCGAACAGACCTCGCTGAGGAACCACTCCGCCTTGGCCTCGTCGGCGAAGATCGTGCGGTAGAGATAGCGCGGGTTCCAGTCGAGCAGGACGTTGCCGATATCGAAGACGACGGCGGGGACTTGGCGCAAAGGGGACCTCCGGCAAACGAGTTCCGCTTAGCGCAGCCGCCAATGTCCCGCCAGTATCAGAACCGCGTCGTCAGCTCGGTCAGCCAGGCCGGCGAGGCCTGGACCAACGCCGTCTCGATCGTCTTGTCGAGGCCGGTGAGTACGAACAGGCCGAGCACCACGAAGACGAGGCCGAGCGCCGTCTTGGCCATCGTGCCGGCCGCGTGCATCCGGCTGCGCCAGCGCATCAAAGCCTCCCGCGACACGAGGCCGAGCAGGACAAGCGGCGTAGCGGCGCCAATTCCGAAAAGTGCCATGGTGAGCGTGACCTGGCCCAGGTCCTGCCCCTGGGCCGCCAGCACGGATGCTGCGCCGAGCGTCGGGCCGACGCACGGGCTCCACACCGCGCCCAGTAGCAGGCCGACGCCGAACTGGCCGCGCAGGCCCGGGCGGGCCTCGCCACCGAACCGCGCATCGATCCAGCCGCTCATCGGCCCGGCCGCAGTGGCAAGCCTTGCCTGAAGCGGTGGGATGGCCAGCGCTACGCCCATGGCGATGAACAGGAGCGCGGCGGCGGTGCGGAAGACGCCGGTATCCAGCCCAATGGCAAAGCCGATCGTCGCCACGAACAGGCCGATCGCCACGAAGGAGACGGCGAGGCCGCCAGCGAGGACGAGCGGCCCGTAGCGGCTCTGCGACACTGCCGCGCCGAGCACGAGCGGCAGGATCGGCAGGACGCAGGGCGACAGGATGGAGACGAGGCCGGCCAGATAGGCCAGCCCCAGCGTCGCGGAAGACATCGGCGGCGGTCCTCAGAGCGCTTTGCGGAGCAGGGCCTCGATGGCCGCCGGATCGGTCACCCCCACGGAACGGCCGGCTTCCTTCGAACCCTTGAACACGATCAGCGTGCTCTGCTGCTGCGCGCCAAGGCTGCGCAGCACGTCTTTCTGACTGTCGAAGTCCACGGCCAGAACCGTCAGCTTCGCGAAGTCGGGCCTGGCCGTCAGAGACTTGATGATGGGCTTCTGGGCGCGGCAGGTCGGGCACCACGGAGCGGTGACCTCGACGAGCACCGGACCCTTGGCCTGCGCCGCGGCCAACGCCGCCGGTGTGAAAGGCTTGGTCTCCGCCAGGGCCGGCAGCGCGGCGGCAAACGGGATGGCGGCGAGTGCGGCGAGAGCGGTGCGGCGGTTCAACATGGGCATGGCTCCACGGTTGCGGTGCCGTGGAGTTCGCGACGACAGGCCGGGCGGTTACGCCGACGCCCCGCCTGTCCGATCACGAACCCGTGTCTGCTCACCCGCCGATGTTGAAGGCCGCAAGCGCGGCCATGTTCACGATGTCGGTGTCCTTGGCCGACAGCGACATGACCTGCACGGGCTTGTCGAGACCTACGATCATGGGCCCCATGACCGTCGAACCGCCGAGTTCCTGCAGCATCTTGGTGGAGATCGACGCCGAGTGGAACGCCGGCATGATGAGCACGTTCGCAGGCCCGGTCAGGCGGCAGAACGGGTATTGCTGCATCAGGTCGCGGTTGAGGGCGACGTCGGCGGCCATCTCGCCGTCATACTCGAAATCGACGCGCATGCCGTCCAGGATGCGCACCGCCTCGATGACCTTCTGCGAGCGCTCGCCGCGCGGCTGGCCGAAGGACGAGAAGGCGAGCATGGCGACCCGCGGCTCGTAGCCGAGCCGCCGGGCGACGCCGGCCGCCTCGATGGCGATTTCCGCCAGTTCCTGCGCGCTCGGCATCTCGGTGATGGCCGTGTCGGCCACCAGCACCGTGCGCCCGCGCGACAGCACGAGCGACACGCCGATGACGCGGTGGCCCGGCCGCGGATCGATGAGGCGCCGCACGTCCTCCAGGGCGGAGGAGAAGTTGCGCGTGGAGCCCGTCACCATCGCGTCCGCATCGCCGAGCGCCACCATGGCCGCGCCGAAATGGTTGCGGTCCTGGTTGATGAGGCGCTGGCAGTCGCGGAACAGGAAACCGTGCCGCTGCAGCCGGTCGTAGAGATATTGCGCGTAGACGGTGTTGCGGTGGGAGAGGCGCGCATTGTGCACCTCGATGCCCGCCTTGCCCTCCAGGTCGATGCCGGCGAAGGCCGCCGTCTCGTAGACTCGGTCCTCGCGCCCGACGAGGATCGCCGTGCCCAGCCCCTGGTTCACGAAGGACATGGCGGCGCGGATGACCTGCTCCTCCTCGCCCTCGGCGAAGACGACCCGCTTGGGGAAGCGGCGCACGCGCTCGAAGATGCGGTTCAGCGTGCCGGCGACCGGGTCGCGCCGGGCTGAGAGCTGCGCCTTGTATTCGCGCATGTCGACGATGGGGCGGCGCGCGACACCGGTGTCCATCGCCGCCTGCGCGACCGCCATCGGCACGACCTGGATGAGGCGCGGATCGAACGGCACCGGGATGATGTAGTCGCGGCCGAAGCGCGGCCGCGCGCCCTGGTAGGCGGCTGCCACCTCGTCGGGCACGTCCTCGCGCGCGAGCTCGGCCAGAGCCTTCGCGGCGGCCACCTTCATCTCCATGTTGATGGAGGTCGCCCGCACGTCGAGCGCGCCGCGGAAGATGTAGGGGAAGCCGAGCACGTTGTTGACCTGGTTCGGGTAGTCCGACCGGCCGGTGGCGATGATGATGTCGTCGCGCACCGCGTGTGCCTCTTCCGGAGTGATCTCCGGGTCGGGATTGGCCATGGCGAAGATGATCGGGTTCGGCGCCAGGGACTGCAGCATCTCGGCCGTGAACGCGCCCTTGGCTGACAGGCCGAACACGACGTCCGCCCCCTTCATGGCGTCGGCCAGCGTGCGGGCCTTGGTCTCCACCGCATGGGCGGACTTCCACTGGTTCATGCCCTCGGTGCGGCCCTTGTAGACCGCGCCTTTGGTGTCGCAGAGGATGACGTTCTCGTGGCGGACGCCGAGGCCCTTCACCAGCTCCGCGCAGGCGATGCCTGCCGCGCCCGCGCCGTTGACGACGAGCTTCACGTCCGCCAGTTCGCGCCCCGTGAGCGCGCAGGCGTTGATGAGGCCCGCCGCCGCGATGATCGCCGTGCCGTGCTGGTCGTCATGGAAGACCGGGATGTCCATCAGCTCGCGCAGGCGGCTTTCGATGATGAAGCATTCCGGGGCCTTGATGTCCTCCAGGTTGATGCCGCCGAAGGACGGGCCGAGATAGCGCACCGCGTTGATGAACGCGTCCGGATCTTCCGTATCCACCTCCAGGTCGATGGAATCGACGTCGGCGAAGCGCTTGAACAGCACCGCCTTGCCCTCCATCACCGGCTTGGAGGCGAGCGCGCCGAGATTGCCGAGCCCCAGGATGGCCGTGCCGTTGGAGATCACCGCCACCAGATTGCCGCGCGCCGTATAGTCGAACGCCGTCGAGGGGTCCTCGGCGATGGCCTTCACCGGCACCGCCACGCCCGGCGAATAGGCCAGCGACAGGTCGCGCTGGGTCGCCATCGGCTTGGTGGGCACGATCTCCAGTTTTCCGGGCCGCCCCTGGGAGTGGAAAAGCAGCGCCTCCTGGTCCGTGAAGGTGGGGCGCGAGCGGCGCGGCTTGTCGGTCATTGTTTCGCTGTCCGGCGTTTTTCGTGGCGTTGCGGGGGCGGCACCTTACGGAGCCAGTTCGTAGCCCTCAACCCTGCAGGCGCCGAAAATCCCGCCTCGATTGCCGGCCGTGTCCCGCCGGGCTAAGCGGAACGTCATGAACGAGCCAAGCCTTCAGGCCGCGACCGACGCCGCCCGCACGCGCCACGGGTTCCGGACCCTTGCCGAAACGGCGCGCCTGGCGGAGCGCGGCGTCACCCTTTTCGACCCGGCCTCGACCCTCGTCGCTCGGGCCGCCGATATCGCCGCGGGCGTCGTCCTCTGGCCCGGCGTGCTGGTCCAGTGCGCGGATGGCGGCGCCATCGCCATCGCCGCGGGCGCGGTCCTGTGGAGCGGCACGCGGCTCTCCGCAGAGGCGGGCAGCGCCATCGCCATCGGCCCGGAAACGGCCATCGGCGAAGAGGGCGGTTTCACCATCCTGGCCGGGGCAGGCCACCGCATCGCCATCGCCGCCAATGCCCGGCTTCGCGGCGGCGGCACGCTGGAGGGGGATTGCGAGATCGGCGAGGGCGGCCAGATCATCGGGCCGATCCGCGCCCGCGACATCCGCCTCGGCGCCGGCGGCTCCTGGCGCGAGCCCGATCCCGATCGCCGCGGCGGCGTGCTCAAGGGCGCGGGCGTCGCGCGCGGCATCCACGTCCCGACCGGTTTCACGCTGCAGGGCTTCGGCATCTTCGATCCGTCGGACCTGAAGCCGCAGAGCGTTTTCCACCCCAAGGGGTAGGGACAGCACTCCGCCACCGAAGCTTTTCCACGAGGGATCGCGCGCGCGCCGCTGCATCGTGCCGTGCGCTTTGCTACGGTCCGGCCCCATGGACGCAGCCGCCGCCTACGACACGCCTCCCCCTGCCGCAACCCGCGGCGGGGACGAGCGCGTCACGCCGATGATGGCGCAGTACGTGGAGATCAAGTCCGCGAACCAGGACTGCCTTCTGTTCTACCGCATGGGCGATTTCTACGAGCTGTTCTTCGAGGACGCCGAGATCGCCTCCCGGACGCTCGGCATCACCCTGACCAAGCGCGGAAAGCACCTGGGCGAGGACATCCCCATGTGCGGCGTGCCGGTCCATTCCGCCGACGACTACCTCCAGCGCCTCATCGCCGCCGGGCACCGCGTGGCGGTCTGCGAGCAGACGGAGGATCCCGCCGAGGCCCGCAAGCGAGGCTCCAAGTCTGTCGTTCGGCGCGATGTCGTTCGGCTCGTCACGCCCGGCACGATCACCGAGGAGCGCCTGCTGGAGCCCGGACGGGCGAACCTCTTCGTCGCGCTCGCCCGGCGGCGGGCGGGCGAAACCTCCCACGTCTACGGGCTGGCGGCGATCGACATCTCCACGAGCCGGTTCGTGGTCTGCGAGGTTCCTGCAGCCGCGCTCGCCGCCGAACTTGCCCGGCTCGAGCCGCGCGAGATCGTCATGCCGGATCAAATCCACGACGATCCGGAGCTCAGACCCCTCTGGCGCGACACGCGCGCCGCCATCGTGCCCCTGCCGCGCGACGGGCTGGACGCGGCATCGGCCGAGAAGCGCCTGAAGGACTATTTCGGCGTCGCCTCGCTCGATGCCTTCGGCCAGTTCGGACGCTGCGAGGTGGCCGCCGCCGCCATGGCTCTGGTCTATGTGGAGCGGACGCAGATTGCGGCGCGCCCCCCGCTTGCCCCGCCGATGCGGGAGGACACCGGCGCGGCCATGGCGATCGACGCCGCCACCCGTGCCAACCTGGAGCTGACCCGCACGCTTGGCGGGGAGCGACAGGGAAGCCTTCTCGCCGCCATCGACCGCACCGTCACGCCGGCCGGCGGACGCCTTCTGGCCGAGCGCCTCGCCGGACCCCTGACGGATGTCGCCGCGATCCGGCTGCGGCAGGATTCGGTCGCCTTCTTTGCCGCCTCGCGCCCGTTGAGGGACGCCGTGCGCCGGGCGCTGGGCCACGCGCCGGACATCGCCCGCGCCCTCTCCCGCCTGCTTCTGGACCGGGGCGGCCCGCGCGACCTCGCCGCCCTGCGGGACGGCCTCACCGTGGCGCTCCACCTGGGCGAGCGACTTGCCGCCGAGCCCAACTGCCCCGCCGAGATCGGTGCGGCCGCGCTCGCCCTCTCGGCGATCGATCCCGCGCTGCCCCAGCGCCTGTCGGGCTGCCTGGCCGAGGAGCTGCCCCTCCTGCGGCGCGATGGCGGGTTCATCCGCGAGGGCTGCGACGCGGGGCTGGACGAGGCTCGCCTGCTCCAGAGCGACAGCCGCCGCTTCATCGCCGGGCTGCAGGCCAGCTACGCCGCGCAGACCGGCTGCCGGACGCTGCGGATCAAGCACAACGGCATGATCGGCTACTTCGTCGAGGTGCCGCAGCAGGCCGGCGAGGACTTCCTGCGCGAGCCCTTCAACCAGCTCTTCGTCCATCGCCAGACCATGGCCGGGGCCATGCGTTTCTCCACCGTCGAGCTGGGCGAACTTGAATCGCGCATCGCCTCCGCGGCGCAGAGGGCGGTCGCCATCGAACTCGCGCTGTTCGACGGGATGCTGCGGGACGTTTCGGCCGCGCAGGACGCGATTCGCCGCGTGGGCGAGGCGCTGGCGGTCGTCGACGTGTCTTGCGCCCTCGCCGAGCTTGCCGAGGATCTGGGCTGGTGCCGGCCTGCGGTGGAGGAGGGGCTCGCCTTCCGCATCGAGGGCGGCCGCCATCCCGTGGTGGAGGCCGCCTGCCGCCGCGACGGCCAGGCCTTCGTCGCCAACGACGCCGACCTCTCGCCGCCGCCGGGCGCGGATGCCGGCATCATCACGCTGCTGACCGGCCCGAACATGGCGGGCAAGTCCACCTTTCTGCGCCAGAACGCGCTGATCGCGGTCCTCGCGCAGATGGGCGCCTTCGTGCCCGCCGCGTCCGCACGGATCGGCGTCGTCGACCGGCTGTTCTCCCGCGTCGGCGCCGCCGACGATCTCGCCCGCGGCCGCTCGACCTTCATGGTGGAGATGATCGAGACCGCGGCGATCCTGAACCAGGCCGGCGAGCGCTCCCTCGTCATCCTGGACGAGATCGGCCGCGGCACGGCGACCTTCGACGGCCTGTCCATCGCCTGGGCGACGATCGAGCACCTGCATGCGAAGAACCGCTGCCGGGCGCTGTTCGCGACCCATTACCACGAGCTCACGGCACTGTCGGAGACGCTGCCCCGCGTCGCCAACGCCACCGTGCGCGTGACCGAGTGGAACGGCGAGGTCGTCTTCCTGCACGAGGTCGTGCCCGGCGCCGCCGACCGGTCCTACGGCATCCAGGTCGCCCGCATCGCCGGCCTGCCGCCGGCGGTCATCGAGCGCGCCCGGACGATCCTCACCGAGCTGGAGAAGACCGACCGCGAGCGGCCCGTCGCCCGCATCGTCGACGACCTGCCCCTGTTCTCCGCCGCCTTCCGGCAGCCTCCGCCCGCACAGGCCGCACCGGCGCGTGACGCGCTGCGCGAGGCGCTGGACGCCATCGACCCGGACGAGTTGACACCGAAGCAGGCGCTGGAGGCGCTGTACCGGTTGAAACTGGCCGCCCGCGAGGGCTGAGCCTTCAGGCCAGCCGCAGGTGGCGCACCGGCCGGCCCGGGGCGAGCGCAGCGGCGGCGCGCACGATGCTCTGCGCGTCGATGCCGAAATGCCGGTAGAGGTCCTGGATCGTGCCGGTCTGGCCGAAATGCTCGACGCCGAGCGCCCGCGTGCGGTGCCCGTGCACCGAACCGAGCCAGCCGAGCGTCGCCGGGTGCCCGTCCACCACTGAGACGATGCCGCAATGGGGTGGCAGGCCGGCCAGAAGCCGTTCCACATGGGAGCTGGCCTTTGGGAGGCCGTGCTCGCGGGCCCGCTGCGCCGCCGTCCAGCCGGCGTTCAGGCGGTCGGCGGAGGTGACGGCGAGCAGCCCCACGTCGCGCCGGTCCTCGGCGAGGAGGCCGACGGCTTCGATGGCCTCCGGCGCCAGCGCGCCGGTATAGGCGACGACGATCTCGGCATTCGGGCCCGGCCGGCGCAGCCAGTAGCCGCCATTGACGATGTCCTGCGCGAGCGCAGGGTCGATCTCGCGGCGCGGCTGCTCGATGGTTCGCGTGGACAGCCGCAGATAGACCGAGCCGCCGGCCTTGTCGCGCAGCCAGGTCGTGTCGTCCGGCTCGCCCTCGCCGTCGCGCTGCATGTAGTCGAAGGCAAAGCGCATGATCGTCGCCAGTTCGTCGACGAAGGCCGGCTCGAAGGAGGCGAGCCCGTCCTGCGCCATGCCGATCAGCGGCGTGGCGATCGACTGGTGCGCGCCGCCCTCCGGCGCCAGCGTCACGCCCGACGGCGTCGCGACGATCATGAAGCGGGCGTCCTGGTAGCAGGCATAGTTCAGCGCATCGAGGCCGCGCTCAATGAAGGGATCGTAGAGCGTGCCGACCGGCAGCAGCCGCTCGCCGAAGATGGAATGCGACAGGCCGAGCGCCGACAGCATCAGGAACAGGTTCATCTCGGCGATGCCGAGTTCCATGTGCTGGCCGGAGGGCGAGAAGTCCCAGTTGAAGGTCGAGGGGATCCGCTCCGCCTTGAACAGGTCCGACATCGCCTCGCGGGAAAAGAGGCCGCGCCGGTTCACCCAGGCGCCCAGATTGGTGGAGACCGTGACGTCGGGCGATGTCGTCACCACGCGGTCGGCGAAGTCGTCATCGCGCTTGGCGACGGCGTGAATCAGCAGGCCGAAGCCCTGCTGCGTCGACATGGCCGGCTGGATCTCGACGTCCAGCCGCGTGGGCACGGCCACGGCGGGCGCGCTGCGCCGCCGCGGCCCCTTAGCGTTGAACGGCGCCTTGGCGACGACACGGCGCAAGGCGTCGGCGTCGCTGACGCCCTCGAAGGGCTCCCATTCGTGGCCGTCGCGGATGTTCAGGTCGCGCTTGAGCGCCTGGAGCTGGGTCGGCGTCATCAGGCCGGCATGGTTGTCCTTGTGGCCCGCCAGCGGCAGGCCGAAGCCCTTGATCGTGTAGGCGATGAAGCAGACCGGCCGGTCGTGGCCGCGGGCACGCTCGAAGGCCTCCAGGAGCTTCGGCAGGTCGTGCCCGCCCAGATTGGTCATCAGCGCGGAGAGTTCCGCGTCGCTGCGCCGTTCGATCAGCGTGCTGACCTCGCCCTGGTCGCCGATGTCGTCGAGCAGGCGCTTGCGCCAGGCGGCCCCGCCCTGGAACGTCAGCGCCGAATAGAGCTGGTTCGGGCAGGTGTCGATCCAGCGCCGCAGGGCCTCGCCGCCGGGCTCGGCGAAGGCGGCCTCCTGCAGCGTGCCGTTCTTGATAATCTCCACGTCCCAGCCGAAGGAACGGAAGATCGCCTCGAACCGCTCCCACAGGCCCTCGCGCACCACCGCGTCGAGGCTCTGACGGTTGTAATCCACCACCCACCAGGTGTTGCGCACCCCGTGCTTCCAGCCCTCCAGCAGGGCCTCGAAGATGTTGCCTTCGTCCATCTCGGCATCGCCCAGGAGGGCGATCATCTTGCCCTCCGGATGGTCGAGGCCCCAGCCCCGGGCGCGCAGGTAATCCTGTGCCAGGGCCGAGAACAGCGTCTGCGCGACGCCAAGGCCAACCGAGCCGGTGGAGAAATCCACGTCGTCCACGTCCTTGGTGCGCGACGGATAGGACTGGGCGCCCTTGAAGCCCCGGAAATTCTCCAGCTTCTCCCGCGTCTGGTTGCCGAACAGGTACTGGATCGCGTGGAAGTTCGGGCTCGCATGGGGCTTCACCGCCACCCGGTCCTCGGGCCGCAACGCGGAGAAGTACAGTGCCGTCATGATCGTGGAGAGCGAGGCGGACGACGCCTGGTGGCCGCCGACCTTCAGCCCGTCGTCATTGGGCCTGACATGGTTGGCGTGGTGGATCGTCCACGTCGCGAGCCAGCGCACCTTGCGCTCCAGCTCCGCCAGCGCCGCCATCGTCGCATCCGCCATCGTCTCGCCTCCGTTGTGCGCGGACGATAGCGCAACCCAGGGATGGAAACACGCCAAACGCGGTTGCGGGAAGGGGTCATAGTGGTGATTATCTCCAGCTGTCAGCCGTTTCGTGGAGAGAATCGCCAATGGAGCTCGATGCCATCGACCGCAGGATCATCGCGGCCGTCCAGGGCGACGGGCGCATCTCCATCAACGACCTGGCGGCCGCGGTGGGCCTTTCGCCGTCGCCCTGCGCGCGGCGCCTGCGCATCCTGGAAGAGCGCGGCATCATCAAGGGCTACGCCGCCGTGATCGACCAGGCGCGCGTCGGCCTGCCGGTCAGCGCCTTCGCCTCGATCAAGCTGGAGCGCCAGCGGGAGGAGGACCTCGACCGTTTCGCCCGCGCCGTGGCCCGCTGGCCGGAAGTGGTCGACTGCTACCTGATGACAGGGCAGCGGGACTATCTGATGCGGATCGTGGTCCGCGACCTCCAGGCCTACGAGGATTTCATCAAGTCCAAGCTCACGCGCCTCGACGGCGTGGCCTCCATCGAGACGAGCTTCGCGCTGAGCCAGGTCAAGCGGTCCGAGGTCCTGCCGATCGAGTGACGGAGCCGTTCCCGTCCTGTTCTTGACCGCATCGCCCGCGCTGATACGGTGGTCCCATTGCTTATGGGACATTTTTCATGGTCGTTCGCGTCGCCACGGTGGCGTTCGAGGGCATCGAGGCGCGCGCCGTCGACGTCCAGGTGCAGATCTCGCCCGGCAGCGTGGTGTTCACGGTCGTCGGCCTGCCGGACAAGGCGGTCGGCGAAAGCCGCGAGCGCGTGCGCTCCGCGCTCATCGCCTCGGGCCTGGCGCTCCCCGCCAAGCGCATCACCGTCAACCTCGCGCCCGCCGACCTGCCCAAGGAGGGCAGCCATTACGACCTGCCCATCGCGCTGGGGGTGATGGCCGCCATCGGCGCGATCCCGGCCGATGCGCTGGACGGGTTCACCGTTCTGGGGGAACTGGCGCTCGACGGGCAGATCACCGCGGTGGCGGGCGTCCTCCCGGCGGCGGTCGCCGCCAACGGGCGCGGGCAGGGGCTCATCTGCCCGGAATCCTGCGGACCGGAGGCCGCCTGGGCCTCGGCGGACATGGAGGTGCTGGCCCCGCGCTCGCTCATCCAGCTCGCCAACCATTTCAAGGGCACGCAGGTGCTGAGCCCGCCGGTTCCGGCGGTCGCGGGGCCCGCGGCGGCGCTGCCGGACCTGCGCGACATCCGCGGCCAGGAGAGCGCCAAGCGCGTGCTTGAGATCGCGGCGGCCGGCGGCCACAACCTCTTGATGAATGGCCCGCCCGGCGCCGGCAAGTCGATGCTGGCGAGCAGGCTTCCGTCCATCCTCCCGCCGCTCTCGCCCCGCGAGCTGCTGGAGGTCTCCATGGTCCATTCCGTCGCCGGCCTCCTGGCCGAGGGGCGGCTCACGGACCGGCGGCCCTACCGCGCGCCGCACCATTCGGCGTCCATGGCGGCGCTCGTCGGCGGCGGGCTCCAGGCCCGGCCGGGGGAGGTCTCGCTCGCCCATCACGGCGTGCTGTTCCTGGACGAGTTGCCCGAGTTCCAGCCGCAGGTCCTAGACAGCCTGCGCCAGCCCATCGAGACGGGCGAGGTGCTGATCGCCCGCGCCAACCACCGGGCCGTCTATCCGGCCCGATTCCAGCTCGTCGCGGCCATGAATCCGTGCCGCTGCGGCCGGGCGACCGAGCCCGGCTATGCCTGCCGGCGCCAGCCCAACGAGCGCTGCATGGCACAGTACCAGGCGCGCATGTCCGGGCCGCTGCTCGACCGGATCGACCTCGTCATCGAGGTGCCGCCGGTCTCGGCCGCGGACCTGATCCTGCCCGCCCCGCGCGAGGGATCGGCCGAGGCGGCGGCGCGCGTGGCGCGGGCCCGCCTGATCCAGCGGGAGCGGTTCGATGCGCTCGGTGCGGGGATCGCTGTGAACGCCGCCTGCCCGCCCGGGCTGATCGAGGACGTCGCCCGCCCGGACGCCGACGGGGCGCGCCTCCTGAAGGACGCCGCCGACGCCATGCGCCTGACCGCGCGGGGATTTCACCGGGTGCTCAAGGTCGCCCGCACGCTCGCCGACCTGGACGGCGAGGCCCGCGTCGGCCGCCTGCACCTGGCTGAGGCCCTGTCCTATCGCGCCAGCGTGGACCGGGTTTCGCCGGACCCGGGCAATTTCAGCGCGGCGACCGCCAGGGTCTGATCGCGCCCTTTCAGTGCGTGCTCGCCCAGCGGGACGGGCACGATGCCGGGGGGAAGGACGGCAAGACGCTCCAGCAGCGCGCCGGAGATCAGCACCTCTTCGCCGAGTTCCTTGCACAGGCCTTCCAGCCGCGCCGCCACGTTCAGCGTGTCGCCGAAATACGCGATCTTGTGGCGGTCGACGCCGATCTCCGCGGTCACCACGGTGCCCGCATGCAGGGCGGCGCGCACCCGCGGCGGCTCGCCGAATTCGCGGACCCAGCGCTCGTGCTCGCGGGCAAGGGCCGCGCAGATGTCGACGACGCAGCGCACGCAGCGCGCGTCCTCCACCCCGCGCGCGACGGGCCAGCTCACCATGGCAAGGTCGCCGATATAGTCGTCCACCGAGCCCCGGTGCCGGCGGATCGGCTCGGCCATGGCCGCGAAGATCGAGCCGAGCCATTCCTGCGCCCTCAGGTCGCCGTGCCGTTCGGCGAAGGCGGTCGATCCGACGACGTCCACGAGCAGGAACACCTTCTCCTCGCGCACCGGCCGGTAATAGCGGCCGAGCATGAGGTTCACGAAGGTCTGCGCGCCGAGGAGATCGCGGGTGCGCACGATCAGGACCATCATCGCCGAGACCGCGAGGGCGTAGATCAGCACGCGCGGCGTGACCCCGACGATCTCCGCCCAATCCCCCGGCAGGAGGCCGAGCCACCACACCACCGTGCCGCCGATCGCGTTGCCGGCGACGATCAGCACGACATAGGTCGCTTCCGCCAGCAGCACGTAGAGGAAGGCCGGCCGCCCGCGCAGCCAGCTCTGGAACCAGGGCAGGATCAGCCCGCGCTCGAAGGCCATGATGCAGGCGCCGGTGAACACGCCGAAGATCGCGGCCGCCAGCTGGCTCGGTCCGCCGACCAGCATGTTGTAGAGCAGGCCCGCGCCCGCGCTCGCCGCCAGCACGCCCGCCCAGAGCCAGAATCGGTTCCCGATCATGGCGGGAAGCAAAGCCCGCCCGGCTCCGGATGGAAACAATTTTCGCCATTCCGGTGACGTCCCGCTCACCACCTTTCCTCGGTCTTCCTCAACCCGGCCGCGCCATGATGCGTCAGGGACATGACCGGCGGTCCACGCCGGCGGGCTTGAGGTGTCGATCGCAATGGCGGAGTTCGCGGACCAGATCCTGGTCGTGACGGGAGCGTTCACGCTCGCCGGGCTGCTGGCCCTGCTGGCGGCCGTGCGCCGCGGCGCCGTGCCCATACGCCAACAGATCGAACGCCTGCAGGACCGGCTGTTCGAGATCGCCGACAGCGAGGAACGCTACCGCAGCCTCATCGAGGCCCAGGGCGACCTGATCGTGCGGGAGACCTCCGACCGCACCATGGCCTATGCCAACGAGACCTACCGGCGCATGGCCGGGGCGGACGCCGGCATGCCGGCCGGGCAGGTTCCGCGCCTCACCGTCCTGGAGCGGACCGAGCCGGTTGTGCGCCCCGACGGGTCGCGCCTGACCGACGAGAAGGTTGCCACCGCCGATGGCGAGCGCTGGATCTCCTGGGTCGAGACCGTGGTGATGGACCGCGAGGGGCGCTCGGAATCCCTGCGCGTCGGCCGCGACGTCACCGAGCGGGTGCGCGCGGCCGCCGCCCTCGAGGAAGCCCGCCAGCGGGCCGAGGCGGCGAACGACGCCAAGTCGCAGTTCCTTGCCATGGTCAGCCACGAGGTGCGCACGCCGCTGAACGGCATCCTCGGCATGGCCGGGCTGCTGGAATCCACGGCGCTCACCGCCGAGCAGAAGACCTACGTCTCGGCGGTCGCATCGTCCGGGCAGGCGCTGCTGTCGCTGATCGACGAGATCCTCGACTTCTCCCGCATCGAGGCCGGGCGGCTCGACCTCGTCGCCGCGCGCTTCGACCTGCACCAGCTCGTGGAAGGCGTGGTGGAGCTTCTCGCCCCGCGCGCCCAGGGCAAGGGTATCGAGATCGCCGCCTCGGTGGCGCTCGGCGTGCCCCAGTTCGTGGTCGGCGACCGCGACCGGCTGCGCCAGGTGCTGGTGAACCTTGCCGGCAACGCGGTGAAGTTCACCCATAGCGGGGGCGTCGGCATCCGCCTGTCGCGGGGCACGGCGGGCTTCGTCGACATCGAGGTCGCCGATACCGGCCCCGGCATCCCCCACGAAAAACTGGACTCGATCTTCGAGCGCTTCGAGCGCGTCGACGGCTCGCCCTCGGTCGCCGTGGAGGGAACGGGCCTCGGCCTTGCCATCTCCCGCCGGATCGTGGAGCGCATGCAGGGGCGCATCGGCGTGGAGAGCCGGCTCGGCCGGGGCTCCACCTTCACGATCTCGCTGCCGCTGCCCGACGCGGACCATGCGACGCTGCCGCCGGCGCGGCCGGACCTCGGCCATCGCCGGGCGCTCATCGTGTCGCGCTCGCCCTTCGAAGCGCCTTTCCTCATGAGCCGGCTGGAGGAGGCGGGCGGCATCGCCGAGCGCGTCGCCAGCGTCGCCGCCGCCGAGCGGTGCCTGGCCGCCCGCGCCTACGACCTGCTCATCGCCGATTGCGCGCTGGGGGACGCGGCCACAAAGCGCCTGGCGGCGGCCGCCAGGCAGCACGGCGTCGACCGCACGCTGGTTCTGCTCTCGCCGTTCGAGCGCCGGGATTTCGGCCCGCCGCAGGCGGCCGGCTTCGACGGATACCTGGTGAAGCCGATCCGGCCGCGCTCGCTCTTCGCGCGCCTGTCGGACGCAGCGCCGGCCGCGGCCCAGCCGGCTGCGGAGCCTGCGCCAGGGGCGGGCCTCGCTCCGGCCGCGTTCCACGTCCTCGTCGCCGAGGACAACGACATCAATGCCCTCCTCGTGACGCGCATGATCGAGAAGCTCGGCGGCTCCGCCGACCGGGTCGCCAACGGCCACGACGCGGTGTCGCGCCTGGGCGCCCGCGGCCGCAGCCGCTACGACCTGGCGCTTCTGGACATCCGCATGCCGGGGCTGGACGGCATGGCCGCCGCCCGCGCCGTACGGGCCCGGGAGCACGACCGCGGCCTGATGCCGGTCCGGCTCGTCGCGGTCACGGCCAATGTCTCGCCGGCGGACCGGGAGGCGGCGATGGCGGCCGGGTTCGACGACTTCCTGCCCAAGCCGCTCGATCCCGCCGCGCTGCAGGCCCTGATCCGCGCGCTGCCCCATCGCAAGCGCCGCCGCGCCGCCGCCCGCCGCGCCGCCGGCGCGCCTTGACAAGGCAGTGCGGGGCGGCCCAACAAGTCGCCCATGCCGCCCCTCGCCAAGCCCCGTCTCGAGATCGTCCTGTGCGCCCCGCGCGGCTTCTGCGCGGGCGTAGTGCGCGCCATCGACGCGGTCGAGAAGGCGCTGACGATCTACGGCCCGCCGGTCTACGTGCGCCACGAGATCGTGCATAACCGCTATGTCGTGGAAGGGCTGCGCCGGAAGGGCGCCATCTTCGTCGACGAGCTGTCCGAGGTGCCCGATACCACGGCGCCGGTGATCTTCTCCGCCCATGGCGTGCCCAAGGCCGTGCCCGAGGAGGCCGAGGGCCGCCGGCTCTTCGCCATCGACGCCACGTGCCCGCTGGTGACGAAGGTCCACCGCGAGGCCGAGGTGCATTACCGCCGCGGCCGCCACGTGGTCCTGGTCGGGCATGCGGGCCATCCCGAGGTCATCGGCACGATGGGCCAGCTCCCCGCCGGCGCGATCACGCTGGTGGAGACGCTGGAGGATGTGGACCGGCTGGAGGCGCCCGCCGGGCGGGACCTCGCCTATGTCACGCAGACCACGCTGTCGCTCGACGACACGCGCGAGATCGTGGAGGCGCTGAAGCGCCGCTTCCCCCGTATCGTCGATCCCCACAAGGAGGACATCTGCTACGCCACGACCAACCGCCAGGAGGCGGTGAAGGCGGTGGCGCCGCAGGTCGACGCCATGCTGGTCGTGGGATCGCCGAATTCCTCCAACTCCCAGCGCCTGCGCGAGGTGGCCGAGCGCGCCGGCTGCCGCGTGTCCCGGCTGGTGCTGCGGGCGGCCGACATCGACTGGAGCGAGCTGGACGGCATCCGCCGGCTCGGGCTGACGGCGGGCGCCTCGGCGCCGGAAATCCTCGTCGAGGAGATCATCGACGCCTTCGCCGCGCGCTACGAGGTCGACGTCCAGACCTTCTCCACCGCCAGCGAGAGCGTGTTCTTCCCGCTGCCGCGGGCGCTGCGCGAGCAGGCGGCCGAGTAGATGGCGGTCTATACCGAGATCGGCGAGGACGAGCTGGCGTCGTTCCTGACCGCCTATGACGTCGGCGAGGCCCTGTCGGTGAAGGGCATCGCGGAGGGCGTCGAGAACTCCAACTATCTCCTGCACACGCGCGCAGGCTTCTTCATCCTCACGCTCTACGAGAAGCGCGTGCGCGAGGAGGACCTGCCCTTCTTCCTGGGATTGATGAACCACCTGGCCGGGCGGGGCCTCACCTGCCCGCTGGCGGTCGCCATGCGCGACGGCCGCACGCTGGGGCGGATCGCGGGCCGGCCGGCGGCCCTCATCACCTTCCTCGACGGCGTCTCCGTGAAGCGTCCGACCCCCGGCCATTGCGGCGAGGTCGGCACGGCCCTCGCAAGGTTCCACGAGGCCGGGCGCGACTACGGCCTGTCGCGGGCCAACGCGCTGTCGATCAGCGGCTGGCGCCCGCTGGCGCAGGCCGCGGGAGAGCGCGCCGACGACGTGCGCGAGGGCCTGTCCCGTCGCCTGGACGAGGAATTGTCGCTGCTGGAAGGCGCATGGCCCTCGGGGCTTCCGGAAGGCGTGATCCACGCCGATCTCTTCCCCGACAACGTGTTCTTCATCGGCGGGCGGCTGTCGGGCCTCATCGACTTCTACTTCGCCTGCAACGACGCGCTCGCCTACGACCTCGCCATCTGCCTGAACGCCTGGTGCTTTGAGGCCGACGGGTCGTTCAACCTCACCAAGGGGCGGGCGATGATCGCGGGGTACGAGCGCGTCCGGCGGCTGGGCGCCGACGAGGCCGAGGCCCTGCCGATCCTGTGCCGCGGCGCGGCGATGCGCTTCCTCCTGACGCGTCTGGTGGACTGGCTCAACGTGCCGCCCGGCGCGCTGGTGAGGCCCAAGGACCCGCTGGAATACGACCGCAAGCTCGGCTTCCACCGGCTGGCGCGGTCGGCCGCCGATTACGGGCTGGACCGGTGACGAAGCGCGTGACGATCCACACCGACGGGGCCTGCTCCGGCAATCCCGGCCCCGGCGGCTGGGCCGCGCTGCTCGTCTATGACGGGGCGGAGCGCGAACTCTCCGGAGGCGAGGCGCTGACCACCAACAACCGCATGGAGCTGATGGCGGCGATCAGCGCGCTGGAGGCCCTGAAGCGCCCCTGCGCCGTCGATCTCTACACCGACAGCCAGTACGTGCGGCAGGGCATCCTGGAATGGATGCGCGGCTGGAAGGCGCGCGGCTGGAAGACCGCGGACAAGAAGCCGGTGAAGAACGAGGACCTGTGGCGCCGCCTCGACGAGGCGAGGGCGCGCCACGACGTGTCGTGGCACTGGGTGAAGGGTCATGCGGGGGACGTGCACAACGAGCGCGTGGACGCGCTCGCCCGCAGCGCCTGCGAGGCCGCGCGGCCCCAGCGCAAGGGCGCTTGAGCCCGCCGCTCTTTCCCTGTTGGCGCTTCCTCACGGAAAATTCCTCTCCGGCAGCACTTCGCGCGGGTTGACGGGTGCCCATTGGCGGGCGTCGATTGGGCAACGATGATGACCTTTCCCGGAGGACGCCGATGAGCTGGCATTCCCAGACCTGGAACTGGATCGACGGCGCCTGGGTCGAGGGCAACCCGCCCCTGCTGGGCCCGCGGTCCCACGCGTTCTGGCTGTCGACCTCCGTGTTCGACGGCGCCCGCGTCTTCGACGGCGTGATGCCCGACATCCGGGCCCATGCCGAGCGCGTCAACCGCTCCGCCGCGACGATGGCGCTGAACCCGACGATGAGCGCCGACGCCATCGTGGAGCTGACGCGCGAAGGCGCGCGCAAGTTCGGTCCCGACGCTCAGCTCTACGTGAAGCCGATGTACTGGGCGGAGGCGGACGGCATTTCGGTGATCCTGCCCGACGCGGAATCGACGCGGTTCTGCCTGTGCCTGTTCGTCGCGCCGATGCCGCCGGCAGGCGCGGGCATCGCCCTTGGCACGACGCGCTTCCGGCGCCCGAGCCTGGAGACGATGCCGACCGACGCCAAGGCCGGCTGCCTCTATCCCAATAACGGGCGCGCGTTGCGGGAGGCCAAGGCGAAGGGCTTCGACAACGCCCTCGTGCTCGACACGCTGGGCAACGTGGCCGAGACCGCGACGTCCAACGTGTTTCTCGCCAAGGACGGCGTCGTGCGCACGCCGGTGCCCAACGGCACGTTCCTGAACGGCATCACCCGCCAGCGCGTCATCGCGCTGCTGCGGGCGGACGGCGTCGAGGTGCAGGAGACGACGCTGACGATGAAGGACTTCCAGGAGGCGGACGAGATCTTCACGTCCGGCAATTACTCAAAGGTCACGCCCGTCGTGCGCCTGGAAGACCGCGACCTGCAGCCCGGCCGGCTCGGCAAGCGCGCACGCGAACTTTACTGGGAGTTCGCCCATTCGGGCTGACGCCGGCGGCGGCGCACCCGTAAGCTCGTCGCCCTGAGCCGAGCCCGGAGTGCCCGAACCGATGCGCGCCATCCTGCTTGCCTGCCTGGCCGCCCTGGCTTTGGCGGCTCCCGCCCGTGCCGACGAGCGCGTTGACCTGGAACTCGTCCTTGCGGCGGACGGATCGGGCTCCATCGATGACGACGAGCTGATGCTCCAGCGCAAGGGCTGGGCGGACGCCCTGACGAGCCCGGAGGTCCTGGCCGGCATCCGCGACGGCCTCACCGGCTCCATCGCCGTCATGTATTTCGAATGGGGCGGCCCATCGTCCCAGGTCGTGATCGTCGACTGGCAGATCGTGAAGGACGAGGCGTCGGCCCGCGACTTCGCCCAGAAGCTCGTCTCCCGGCCGCGCGGCGCCTACGGCTACAATTCCATCTCAAACGCCGTCGATTTCTCCGTCCGGCAGACGGAGGGCAACGCCTTCGACGGCCTGCGCAAGGTCATCGACGTGTCGGGAGACGGCCCCAATATCGGCGGGCGGCCGATGGAGCTGGCAAGGCGCGACGCGCTCGAGCGTGGTTTCACGATCAACGCCCTCGCGATCCGCAGGCCCGGCGGGCGCGCCCTCAGGGGCGAGGCGCTGGAGGACTATTACGCCCGCGAGGTGATCGGCGGTCCGGGCGCCTTCGTCGAGGTCGCCGACGAGACGCAGCCCTTCGCGACGGCCGCCCGGCGCAAGCTGGTGACCGAGATCGCCGGCGCACCCGCGCCGACGCGGCACGCGCGCCGCTAGCGCTCCCGTCAGCGCCGCAACGGCACCCTGAGCAGCCTGGCGCCGGCGAGCATGACCCCGCCATAGGCGAGCCCGCCGAGGATCGCGAGGGCACTCAGGGTCAGCATGGCGGGATTGAGCGGCCCCAGGGGTCCGACCCGGCCGGTGACGGCGGGTGCGGCAAGGACGATCGCGATAGCGAGCGCCAGGCTTGCCGCCGCGACGGCGGCGAGCGTGCGGCCGAGTGTGGCGTCAGGCCTCGTCCAGCCCCGCGCCAGGGCGATGCCGTAGAGCAGGCCCAGATTGGCCCAGGCCCCGGCCGCCGTGGCGAAAGCCAGGCCCGGCGCGCCGAACCGCGGCATCAGCACGAGCTTGAGCGCCACGTTGAGCCCGATGGCGGCCAGGGAGATGAAGACCGGGGTCGTGGTGTCGCCCCGGCTGTGAAAGCTCGCGATGGCGGAGCGGATGAGCACGATGGCCGGCAGGCCGAACGCATAGGCCATCAGCACCGCACCCGCGGCCTCGGCGGCGGCCCGGTCGAACGCGCCGCGGGCGAAGACCGCCTCCATGATGAGGGTCGGGATGAGCAGGAACGCCACGGCGAACGGCGCGGCGAGGACGAGCGTCAGCCCGATCGTCCGGTTCTGCGCCCTGTAGGCGCCGGCCTCGTCCGCGTCCGCGAGCCGGCGGCTCATCGTGGGCAGAAGGACGGTGCCGGCGGCGATGCCGATCACGCCGATGGGCAATTGGTAGAGCCGGTCGGCATAGTTCAGCGAGGATGCGGCGCCGGGGCCGGAGAGCGTCACCAGGATCGTGTCCGCGAACAGCGCGATCTGGACGCCTGCCGCGCCGAGCGTCGCCGGGACGAGGCGGCGCAGGAACCCCTTCACCTCGGAATCGAGCCGCGGGCGCGTCATGAGCGGCGTGGCGTCGATCCGCGCCGCCGCGGCGAGGACGAGGGCGAGTTCCAGCAGCCCGGCCGCGAACACGCCCCAGGCGGCCGCATGCGCCGCGCTGGGAAAGAGGAACGCGACGGCCAGGGCCGCCACGATGGAGACGTTGAGCAGGATCGGCGCGGCCGCGGCGGCGGCGAAGCGCTCATGGGCGTTGAGGACGCCCGACAGGAGCGTCACCAGCGACACGAAGAGCAGATACGGGAACGTGATGCGCGTCAGCGTCACCGCGAGGTCGAACGTCGCGGGGTTCTCGCGGAAGCCCGGCGCCAGCAGCCCGACGAGTTGCGGCATGAAGGCGATCGCCAGCGCCGACACGACAAGCAGCGTCAGCCCGAACAGCGCGATGATGCGGCCGGAGAAAAGCCGCGCCGCGGGCACGCCCTGCCGGGTGAGGATGCGCGCATAGCCCGGCACGAAGGCGGCGTTGAACGCGCCTTCCCCGAAGATGGCGCGGAAATGGTTGGGGATGCGGTTGGCGACGACGAAGGCGTCCATCAGCGGCCCCGCGCCGAGGATCGCGGCCATGACGATCTCGCGGGCAAGGCCGGTGATCCGCGACAGGAGCGTCCAGCCGCCGACGGACAGGATCTGGCGGAGCATCAGGCCGGCCCGCCGGCCCGCTCGTCGCGCTCACGCGGCAGCGGCGGGGGCGGTGCGGCGCCGATCCGCTCGCCCACGAGGTAGAGCGGCCGACGCTTCACCTCGGCGAAGATCCGCCCGACATAGGACCCGATGACCCCCAGCGAGATGAGCTGGATGCCGGAGAAGAACATCACCGACACGATGATCGAGGGGAAGCCCGGCAGGTCCGAGCCGAAGAAGAGCGTCCTGAGGAAGAAGTACAGCGCGGTCAGGATCGAGATCGCCGAGATCAGGAAGCCGAGATAGGTGGAGACCTTGAGCGGCACGGTGGAGAACGACGCGATGCCGTCGAAGGCGAAGCGGAACAGCTTGCCGAAGCTCCACTTGGTCTGCCCGAACAGCCTGTCCTCGACGATGAAGGGCACGCCGATCGAGGGATAGCCGATCCAGGCATACAGCCCCTTGGAGAAGCGTGCCCGCTCCCCCATCGCCCGCAGCGCGTCCACGCCCTGCCGGTCGATGAGCCGGAAATCGCCCGCGCCCTCCGGCAGCGGCGTCTCGCCGAAGGAATCGAAGAGCCGGTAGAAGGCCCGGGCGAAGGCCCGCTTCAGGGCGCTTTCGCCGTTCCGGTCGGTGCGCTGGCCATAGACCATGACGTAGCCCTCGCGCCATTTGGCGACGAATTCGGCGATGGTGGCGGGCGGGTGCTGCAGGTCCGCGTCCATGATGACGACCGCCTGTCCGCGGGCATGGTCGATGCCGGCGGCGATGGCGATCTCCTTGCCGAAATTGCGGCTGAGCGACACGGCGCGGAAGCGCCCGTCCTCGCCGTTGATCTGCCGCAGGCCGGCGAGCGTGCCGTCCCGGCTGCCGTCGTTGACGAACACGACCTCCCAGCGGTCGGTCAGCCGGTCGAGCACGGGGACGAGCCGCTCGCGCAGGGGCCGCAGGTTGTCCGCCTCGTTGTAGACGGGCACCACAACGGAGATTTCGGGGGAATCGGCTGCCGGCACGGATGCGCCTCCAGAACGTGGTGATGGCGTTGTGGCCGCGTGCCCGGCGGAAGGCAAGCGTGGGCATCGCGGCCCTCCGTCACCGGCGAGCGCAGCGAGGGAAGGGGAGCAAGGTGCGCCGGTCATTGCGGGCGGCGGCTGCCCCCATCCCCCGTCCGCCCGCCCGGCTTCGCCGCTCCGGCCGGACACGACGGCCATGCCCCGCCTTATCCCCGCCGTGCGAAGCGGCTATGCAGGGGCTCATGAGCAAGCCCATCATCCTCTGCGCCGACGACTACGCCATGACGCCGGGCGTCAGCCGCGGCATCCTCGCCCTCGTGGAGGCGGACAGGCTCTCGGCCGCAGGGTGCATGACGAACCGCCCGCACTGGGCCGAATGGGGTCCGCGCCTGCTGGCCCATCGCGGAAGGGCGGGCATTGGCCTGCATCTCAACCTGACCCTGGGCGAGCCGCTGGGACCGATGCCGAAAGTGGCGCCTTCGGGCGTCCTGCCCGCCTTGGCCGACATCGCCCGCGCAGGCCTGTCGGGCGCCGCCGCCTTCGCCGAGATTCGGGCGGAGATCGGCCGCCAGGTCGACCGGTTCGCGGAGGTGGCCGGCTCGCCCCCAGACTTCATTGACGGGCACCAGCACGTTCACGTCCTCCCGGGCGTCCGCCGCGCGCTGTTTGGCGTGCTGCAGGAGCGCGGCCTCACCGGCGAACACCTGTGGCTGCGCGATCCGCGCGAAGCGCTGCCGACGATCCAGGCCCGCCGGGTCGCGGCGGGGAAGGCGGCCGTGGTCGCTGGCCTGTCCGCGGGCTTCGGGGCGCAGGCGCGCCGGCGCGGCTTTGCCACCAATCGCGGCTTTGCCGGCTTCTCGCCCTTCGATCCGTCCCGCGATTACGGCGCGGACTTCGCGACCTATTTGGAACGGCCCGGTCCGGCCCATCTGGTCATGTGCCATCCGGGGGAGGTCGACGACGAACTGAGAGGCCTCGACCCCGTGGTCGAGACAAGGGAGCGGGAGCTTGCCTTCCTGGCCTCGGGGGCCTTCCCGGCGCTGCTGGCGGCCAGGGGCATGCGGCTGGCATCGAGGCCTGCGACGCCCTAGCCGGGCAATCGTGTCTCATCCGTGTGCGCGAAGCGAGGGAGGGATCGAGGGCAACGCCAGCCATCTCCCTCCACGCGCGGCTTTTCTGGATCCCCTTACCGGCGCGTTCCGCGCCGCCGGGGATGACACTCAAGGAATGGATCGAAAACGAAAACGGGGCCCGGACGGGCCCCGCTTCCAACGCTTCCGATGCCGGACGGCTTACTTCGCCGCCGCGTCGTAGAGCTCCTCGACGTACTCCCAGTTCACCAGGTCGTCGAGGAAGGCCTTGAGATAGTCGGGCCGGCGGTTGCGATAGTCGATGTAGTAGGAGTGCTCCCACACGTCGACGCCCAGGATCGGGGTCGCGCCATGGACCAGCGGGCTCTCGCCGTTCGGCGTCTTGGACACCTCGAGCTTGCCGTTCTTGACCGAGAGCCAGGCCCAGCCGGAGCCGAACTGGCCGACGCCGGCGGCGATGAAGTCTTCCTTGAACTTGGCGACCGAGCCGAGGTCCTCGGTGATCTTCTTCTCGAGCTTTCCGGGAAGCGCGCCGCCGCCCTTGGGCTTCATCCACTTCCAGAAATGGAGGTGGTTGTAGTGTTGCCCGGCATTGTTGAAGAGCGCCTGGTTCTTCCCGTAGGAGCCCTTGACGATCTCCTCCAGGCTCTTGCCCTCGAACTCCGTGCCCTTCAGCAGGTTGTTGCCGTTGTTCACGTAAGCCAGGTGGTGCTTGTCGTGATGGTACTCCAGCGTCTCCCGCGACATGTAGGGCTGGAGCGCGTCATGCGCGTACGGCAGGTCGGGAAGGGTGAAGCTCATCGCGATCTCTCCTGGTTGTCAGGCCGTCGCCGGATGCAGGCGGGCCGTTGAGGGAAAATTCGGGCCTGGGCAGGTAGTTAAGTGCGAACCGCTTCCGTGGCAATGGAAGGGAACCGATTCGTTGCTCGCGCATTCAGCGCTGATAGACTGCCGCTTCGGCAAAGGAAGGGCACCATGCTGACGACGATCCTTGGTCTTGGCGTGGCGATGATCGTCGCGGGCCTGTACTTCGTTTACGCCGGCTTCGACTACATCATGCTTGAGCGCGGCTGGACGATGGTCATCGCCGGTACGACGCTCGGCTCCGCCGGCGCCGTCCTCGTCGGTCTCTGGACGCTGGCGCGCGAGGTCCGCGCCCTGCGCGGCGGGCATGCCCCCCTTGCGCGGGAAGCCGATGCCGCTCCGCTTGCCGATGTTCGCGCGGAGCCCGTCGCGGACGCCCCGATTTCCGCGCCCTCCGCTGCCGCCGCCTCGCTCGCCCCCGTCGGCGCCGGGCTCGCGGCCGCCGCCGTCGCCGAAGCCGCGACCGAGACGCTGGTCGCCGAGACCGAGACCGAGATCGCCAGGGACGAGAGCATCGACGACGCCTCCGCCGATGACGGGGTCGAGGGTAAGGAGCCGCCCGCGGCCGAAAGTCCGTCCGGCCCGACGGACATGACGGCGACGCGCCCGGTCGGCGAGCCGGAAGTGCCGGTCGAGACGACCGCCGAGACATCCGCCCGCGAATTCACGCTCGATGCGATCGGCGCGCCGCTCGGCGAGCCTTCCGCGGAGAGCGAAAGCCGGTCGGCTCCGCCGCTCGATGTCCGCCCGAGCCGGGACGAGCCGGAGGCGGACATCCCGCCGCTGCGGATCGACGAGGATCTGACCGTGTCGGACCTTCTGGGCACGCGGCCCTCGCCCATGCCGGACGAGCCCGCCCCCCCGTCCGAGCCGGCGGTCGAGCCTGCATCCCCCGCCTTCGACGTGCCGACCGTGGTCGGCAGCTATGCGTCGGGCGGCCACACCTACGTGATGTTCTCGGACGGTTCGATCGAGGCGGAGACGCCGGAAGGCGTCTTCAAATTCGGCTCGCTCGACGAATTGAAGGCCTTCATCGCCTCGGGCGAAGCACGGCCCGAGCCCGTTACCTGATCAGCGCGAGCACGTCCCTGAAAGCGGGATCGTCGGCGCGTCCCAGCCATTCGAACAGCGCCATCTCGACCGTGACCAGCCCGATCCCGGCATCGCGGGCGCGGTCGAGCGCGACATCGCGGTCGCGCCCATGGCGGCTTCCCAACGCATCGACCGCCAGCAGGGTGCGATAGCCCCGGGCTGCGGCATCGAGCGCCGATTGCAGCACGCAGACATGGGCTTCCGTGCCGCACACGATCAGCGTGTCGCGGCCCGCGATCCGCAGGCCCTCCAGCCGCATGACGAGGTCCTCCGCGCCGAAACAGGAGAACGAGGTCTTGGGCAGGATCGCGGCCTCAGGACCGGCCGCCTCGATCACCTCGGGCAGGGTGCGTCCGATCTTGTCGGCGCAGTGCTCGCTGATCGTCGCAGGCACCCCCAGCCTCGCCGCTCCCGAAAGCAGCACGCGGGCCCGTCGCGCCACAGCCTCGCCGTCCGCCACGGCCGGCACGAGGCGCGCCTGCAGGTCGACCGCAAGAACCTGGCAGCGGGCCCGGCGCAGGATCATGCTCGCGCTTCCTCCAGCCCGACGGCAGCGAGCGCGAAGGCGAAGACGAGCGCCACCTCCTTGAGATGGTCGAAACGGCCGGACGCTCCGCCATGGCCGGCCGCCATGTTTGTGCGCAGCAGGACCGGCCCGCCGCCGGTCATGATCGCGCGCAGCCGGGCAACCCATTTCGCCGGCTCCCAGTACGTGACCCGCGGGTCCGACAGGCCGCCCATGGCGAGGATCGCGGGATAGGCCTGCGGCCGCACATTGTCGTACGGCGAGTAGGACAGGATCGAATCGAACGCCGCCTTGTCGGTGGCCGGATTGCCCCATTCGGGCCATTCCGGAGGCGTCAGCGGCAGCTCGGCGTCCAGCATCGTGTTCATGACGTCGACGAAGGGCACGTCGGCGACGATGGCCGCGAAGAGCTCCGGCGCCATGTTGGCGACCGCGCCCATCAGCATGCCGCCCGCGCTTCCGCCATGGGCGACGATGCGGCCGGGGCGGGTGTAGCCGGCCTCGCAGAGTGCGCGCCCGACCGCCACGAAATCCTTGAACGTGTTGGGCTTCTTCTCGCGCTTGCCGTCCTTGTACCAGCGCCAGCCGCGCTCGGTCCCGCCGCGCACATGGGCGATGGCATAGACGAAGCCCCGGTCCACCAGGGAAAACGGGTTCGTGCGGAAATTGGCCGAAATCGCCGTGCCGTAGGAGCCGTAGCCGTACAGCAGGCACGGCGCGGACCCGTCCAGAGCGATGTCGCGCCGGTGCAGAACGGAGACGGGGACGAGTTCCCCGTCATGGGACGGCACCATCAGCCGCCGCGTGACGTAGCGGGCCGGATCGTGACCGGAGGGCACATCCTGCCGCTTGCGCAGGGTGCGGGTCCGGCTTTCCATGTCGTAGTCGTAGATCTCGGCCGGCGTCGTCATGGACGAATAGCCGAAACGCAGGACCGTCGTGTCGAAGGCAAAGCCCGGCAGCAGCCAGAGCGAATAGGTCTCCTCGTCGAAGGCGATCTCGTGCTCGGCGCCGTCGGACAGGCGGCGCACCACGATCCGCGGCCGCGCATCCTCGCGCTCCAGGCGCACGAGGTGGTCGCGGAACACCACGTGCGAGACGATCATCGTGCCGGGACGATGGGGCACGATATCGGTCCAGCGGGAACGGGACGTGTCGGCGAGCGGCGCGGCGACGATCTTGCCGTCCTCCGCGCCGTCGGCATTGGTCTTCAGGATCAGCCTGTCGCCATGATGCTCGACGCTGTAGCGCAGTTCGGGCTCCCGGGCCGCGACGAGCCGGGGCCTGGCGTCGGCGTCGTCCAGATCGAGCAGGTAGACCTCGCTCGTCTCGTGGTCCGCCACCACGATCGTGCCGTATCGGCCCGACTGGGTGAGGTCCACGTCGACGAAATGGCCCGGATCGGTGGCCTCGAACACCAGGACGTCGGAGGCCGTTGCGGTCCCAACGCGGTGGCGCATGACGCGCGAGGGCCGGTGGTTGTCGTCGAGGACTACGTAGTAGAACGCGCGCGAATCCCGGCTCCAGACGATGGACCCCTCCGCCTGGCCGATGGACAGCGGCGCGTCGGCGCCGGTCGACAGGTCGCGCAGGCGGATCGTGTAGTATTCGGAGCCCGTGTCGTCGATGCTCCAGGCCAGCAGGGCATGGTCGGGCGAATGGGCCGCATCGCCCAGGTCGAAATAGTCCCGGTCCTGCGCCAGGGCGGCGCAGTCGAGCAGCACCTCGGCGGGGCCGTTCGCGCCGCGGGTCCGGCAGACCTGCGGATGCTCGGCGCCCTCTTCGTACCGGGTGAAATAGGCATAGGCGCCGTCCGCCTCGGGCACGCTGGAATCGTCCTCGCGGATGCGGGCGCGCATCTCGCGCACCAGCCGCCGCCTCAGGCCGCCGAGCGGCTTCAGGACCGCCTCCGTGTAGGCGTTCTCGGCCTTCAGATGCGCGCGCAGGTCGGCGGGCAGCCTGCGCGGCGATTTCAGCACCTCCTTCCAGTTCGGCGCCTTGAGCCAGGCGTACTCGTCCCGTAGCCGCACGCCGTGGAGCAGGGTCTCCGTCGGGCGCGGCGGGGCGGGCGGAGGCGGAGCGGGCGGGGATAGGAAAGGCATGTGTGGTGCTGTCTTCTTCAAGCTGTGGCGGCAAGCAGAGTGCAATAGAGGTGCGATTTCGTTTACCGGTCCGGACGAGGTCTTGCACCCAATTTCATAGCTGACGTTAGGTCACTATTGCGGAGAAGACGCACTTCCCGTATTCGGGAAGCATTCGCGCGGTCCTGATTCCTCCCCGGCAATCTGCGTTCCGTGTTCGAGGCCTGTAATAAGGAAATCAATTCCCGCCCCAGATGTCTCGAACACTGGCTGGCGCAACCTGGAGAGGCACAACGCTCATGGCGGACCAGAACGCGACGACGAACTTCATCGACCTGACGGTCGAGATCGTCTCGGCCTATGTCAGCAACAACTCGGTCGCCGCCGGCGACCTGCCGGCGCTCATCGGCGACGTGCACGCCGCGCTTCAGCGCACGGTCAGCGGAGTGGTGGAGACCCAGCCGGAGGTTCTGAAGCCCGCCGTGCCGGTGAAGAAGTCCGTGACGGCGGACTACATCATCTGCCTGGAGGACGGGAAGAAGTTCAAGTCGCTGAAGCGGCACCTGCGCACCCAGTACAACATGACGCCCGAGCAGTACCGCGAGAAGTGGGGCCTTGCCGCCGACTATCCCATGGTCGCGCCGAACTATGCCGAGGCCCGTTCGCGCCTCGCCAAGGAGATGGGCCTGGGCCAGCAGCGCCGGAAGACCGCAGGGCGCCGCCCGCGCGCCTGATCGCGCTGTTGCACCGGTAAATATCGGGGAGGCCGCCTGCGGGCGGCCTTTTCCCGATCCGGAAATAGGAAAAAATTCATTTTCTCTCTTGCGTGACGCTCGGCGCGGTGCTACCCGTCAGAATAGGATTTTTAACCTATTCAGGAGAGGCGTTCATGGCAAGCACTCGATCAGGGCGCAAGGGCAGCGTAACGCGCGGCATCGGTGCGGATACCGGGCCGCAGGCCGCTCCCGGCCGCGAGGCCCTGCGGCTGCTGGCCGCCCTGGCCCGGACCGGCGCCTATGCCTTCCACGGTCCGGCGGGCGGGCTCGTCGCCCGGCGCGAGGCGGGCGGCGTCTCCCTCGGCGGCGGCGCGTTTCCCGACGCGGCCGGCGCCGCCCTCGTCGCGGACGATCTCGCCCGCTGGGAAGGCACGGCGGGCCAGCCCGTCCTGCGCATCACCGAACCGGGCCGGGCGCGTCTTGCGCGGTCCGAAGGCGGGGATCACCCTTTCGCCGCGCAGCATCGCGAGGAGACGCGCGCCGCCGGTCCAGACGGGGAACCCGTTCGCATCAATGCCGCCGAGAGCCCGCTGGACTGGCTGCGCCGCCGGCAGGGCGGGGGCGGGCTCATCGACGAGGCCGGGTTCGCCGCGGGCGAGCGCCTGCGGCGGGACCTGACGCTCGCCGCCATGCTGCCGGCGGTCACGGCGCGCTGGGACCCGGTTCCGTCCGAGGGGCGGGGAGGGCGCGATCCCGGCTCGGCCACGGAACGGACGATCGCCGCGCGCCAGCGGGTCCGCCGCGCGCTGGACGGTGTCGGCCCGGACTTCGCGGGCCTGCTGGTGGATGTCTGCGGATTCCTGAAGGGCCTTCAGCAGGTGGAGGCCGAGCGCGGCTGGCCGCCCCGGGCGGGAAAGGTCGTGCTGGCGCTCGCTCTGGGGCGGCTGGCGGCGCATTACGGGCTGAAGGCCGAGGCCGCCGGGCCCGACCGCTCCCGCGGGATCGCGGCCTGGCGGGAGGCCGGCTGAGCGTCAGGCGGCGGCGAGGGCGGCGTCGCGGCGGATGCGTTCGACCATGGAGCGCACGCCGTTGGAGCGCTGCGGCGTCAGGTGCGAGGACAGGCCGATCTCCTCGAACAGCGCGAGCGGGTCGCGCTCGGCCACCTCCTGCGGCGTAAGGCCGGAATAGAAGGCGATGATGATGGCGACCAGGCCCTGCACGATATGGGCGTCGCTCTCGCCGGCGAAATGCAGCCGCGGGCGGCCGTCCGGCCCGGGGCGGACGTCCGTGCGCAGCCAGACCTGGCTCGCGCAGCCGCGGACCTTGTTCGCCTCGGTGCGGTCGGCTTCGGGAAGCGGGGGCATCTGCTTGCCCACCTCGATCACGTAGCGATAGCGGTCCTCCCAGTCGTCGAGCAGGGCGAACGTATCGATGATCTCTTGCAGCGTGGCGGGCATGGCGTTCCGGTGCGGTGAGCGCCCCATATAGGCGCGTTCGCCCGGACTGACGAGTCAGCGCGCCAGCATGTCCTTGGCCGCGGAGGCCGCCGCGGCGAGCCTGGCCATCGCCTGAAGGTCGAGTCCCCCGCGCTGCGCCTTTGCCAGCGCCTCGCCCGTTTCCTGCGCCTGGCGCAGGGCGGGGCTGGCCATCAATTCGGCCTCCGCCCGTCCGTCGCGCAACGGCGACCAGGCGTAGACGAGGGCGATGGCAAGGCCGCAGCGCAGCAGGAAGGACATGGCGTCTTGGACCGTCGGAAGGAAACGACATGCGCATCATGACGCGCGCCGGTGGAGATCGCGTGTGGCTTTTTCAGCGAATGATCGGTGTCGCGTTGACCCGGCGTTCACCATGCCGGTCCGGCAGGTCACTTCCCGTTTACGCTAAGCGACGAATTGTCGGTTCGCAGCGCCTGCGGGCCGTCCGGCGCCCGTCCTTTAGCGTTGGCTTAAACCGCTGGTGCCAGTGTCCGGTTCAAGACAGACAGGGACGCGCGAAACAGGCGCGATCGGGTTCCACGTGTTGCGTTCGCCGGCATCCATCGCCGCTTTGGAAGACCGTCTGGCCTCGCTCGTCCATCCGGGCGCCGCGGCCGACGCGGCCGAGCGTGCGCGCCACGTACGCTTCATGACGAGCCGGCTGGCCGTGGGTCTCGCCGCGCTGGCGCTCCTGCCGCTCTACCTCGCCGTATTCGGCCGCCTCGCCCCCATGGAAATGCTGGTCGCGGGCCTGGCGCTCATGCCGCTTGCGGCGGTCGCGCTCCTGTCCGCCACCGGCCGGATCGACCTTGCCCACGCGGCGTCCTCGGTGGCGCTGGCGGGCATCGTCGTCGCCGTCGCGGTTCCCACCGGCGGGCTGCAATCGCCCGCGCTGGTCGCGCTCCTACTGGTTCCGCTCGAGGCCGTCCTGTCCGGCTCCCGCCGGGCGATCCTGGCAACCGTGCTCGTGTCCGGCGCGGCGCTTGCCGCCGTGGCTGCCGTGGATGCCGGCGTCGCCGCTCCGGCTTCCCACGGCGCCGCCCGTCTCGCCGGCCCGGTCGCGGTGCTGCTCGTCATCGCCCGCGCGGCCTGGATCGGCTGGTCCCTCTGCGGCCAGGCCGACCGCGCGGCGCGGATGGCCGACGGGCGCGATGCCCGCCAGCAGGCCGTGCTCGATGCCATCCGCGACGTCGTCGTCTGGCAGACGCCGAACGGCCATGTGGGCTTTGCCAGCGCCGCCGCCGAGCGGCTCCTGGGCGCGACGCCCCGTTCGCTCGTGGGCCGCGGCCTGTTCGAGCGCGTCCATGTCGCCGACCGGCCCGCCTACCTGAATGCGCTCGCCGAGGCGGGTCGCAGGCCGGGCGAAGCTGTGGTCGAGGTCCGGCTGCGCCGGGACGGCGCTGCGGGCAACGCCGGTGCGCCGCACTTCGTGTGGGTCGAGATGGCCGCGCGCCGGGCCGACATCCCGGGCGCCGAGCCGGTCGTCGTCAGCGTCCTGCACGACATCGGCGAGCGCAAGGCGCAGGAAGCCGCCGCCGAGGAGGCGCGGACCGAATCCGCCCGCGCGGTGGAGATGAAGGACCGCTTCCTGGCGACCGTGAGCCACGAGCTGCGCACGCCGCTCAATGCGATCATCGGCTTCTCGGAGATCCTGGGCGGCGACGCCATCGGCGTGGTCGACGAAGCCCGGCGCAAGGAATATGCGGGGATCATCCGCACCTCGGGCGAGCATCTGCTCGACATTGTCAACGCACTGCTCAACGTCTCCAAGATCGAGAGCGGGTCGTTCGACATCACGCCCGAGCCCTTCGACATGCGCCAGCTCGCCCATGCCTGCTGCGACCTCGTCCAGCTGAAGGCCGATGGCGGCTGCATCAACCTCGTTCGGGACTGGTCCGCCGACCTGCCCGAGGTCGTGGCCGATCCGCGCGCCTGCCGCCAGATCCTCATCAACCTGCTGTCCAACGCCCTGAAGTTCACGCCCTCCGGCGGAACGGTGACGGTGTCGCTGCGCCGGATCGGCGACGAACTGGTCATGTCCGTCCGCGATACCGGCATCGGCATCGCGGAGGCCGACCTCGGCCGTATCGGCGACCCCTTCTTCCAGGCGCGCTCGTCCTACGACCGGCCCTACGAGGGCACGGGCCTCGGCCTGTCGGTCGTGCGCGGCTTCGTCGGCCTGCATCGCGGCCGTATGTCGGTGGAGACCGCGCCCGAGCAGGGCACCGTGGTGACGATCACCCTGCCGCTCGATTGCCGGACGGACGCGCCGAGCCTCGCTGGCCCGGCCACCATCCATGCCATTCCCCGCGCGCCCCGCGCCGGCGCCGCCCCCGTCCCCCTGAAGAGGATCGCCTGACATGAACGCCCATGGCTACGCGCCCGCCTATGCCGGAGAGGGACGCCCCGCCGGCCGCCGCGCGCCGCCGAGGCGGTCGGCAGGGCTCGCCGCGCTGCTGCTGGAGAGCGCGGCCCGCCGTCCGTTCCGCACCGTGGGAATCCTCCTGGCGACGATCATGGCCGGGTTCATCGTCGTGAACGCGGTCGGCCTGCAGGAACGCCGCCATCCCGCGCCGCTCTTCGCAATCCGTTCGCCCGAGCAGGTCGCGCCCGCGCAGCCGCGCCAGGCCCAGCCGCAGCCCGCCACGCAGGCCCAGCCGCAGGCCGACCGCCGCGCCCCGGCGATCGAGCCGCCGGCGCGCCCGCAGGACCTCGGAACCGCCCCGCATGCGCCGCCTGCCGCCCAGCCGGCGTCGGGACGGCACGATCCCATCGGCGACCTGCTGCGCGGGAATGCTCCAGCGCCTGCCGCACGGCCTGCCGCTCCGCCCGCGCAGCCCGTCGTCGCGCGGGAGCCGGACGCGGTGCCCGCCGCCAACCAGCGGATCGCGTCGGCCCAGCGGGCGCTGACCAAGCTCGGCTATGGCCCGCTCAAGGCGGACGGCGTCGTCGGCATCGGCACGCGCCTGGCGCTGGAGAATTTCGAGAAGGACCGGCGACTGCCGCTGACGGGCGAACTCTCGCCCCGCGTCGCGCGCGAACTGCAGGCTGCATCCGGCATCGCCATCGAGTAAGCCTCGTCCCGCGGCACCACGCCGCCGGGGACGTCTCCATGCGCCTGCGCAGCGATATCTGGGTCGCGGCCTATATCCGCCGTCGCAACGGCGAGGCGACGCCGGCCATGCTCCGCCGCCGGGGCGTGGCCGAGGCGGGATCCATCTTCGTCAAGATCGACCGGCTGGACGGCACCGCCGCCCTGTTCGGCCCGGCGCCCCAGAGCCTCCTGGAGCCCGACGAGGCGGGACGGCTGTTCGCGCCGGTCTTCACGGACGTGTTCGTGCCCATTCCCGACGTGGAAGACCGGATCGCGCGCGAGATCGGGTTCGATCCGGATATCTGGATCGTCGAGGTCGAGGACCCCCAGGGCCGCCCGCTTCTGGACATGCCCAAGGGCGTGTGACGGCTCAGGCGCCGGACCGTCGCGGCACCACCGACCGCATGTTGGCAGGCTGGCGCACGCCCGCGCCGCCCGCTGCCTGCCCCGGGGCCGTGCGCGCGCCCGAAGGCGCCATCGCCGGCTGATGGGTGCCGGCGCGGCCGGGAAGCCGGTCGAGCCCGGCGACCGCAGCCAGGATGCGCTCCGCCACAGGGCGCGGCGTGTCCCGCACCCGGTCGACGAGCGTGAAGACCCGTTCGACGGAATGGGCGATGGCAGGCTCGCGGTTGAGGAAGATCGCGGCGGCATCCATGCCGCTCAGCCCCAGGGAGGCCAGTGCCACCGCCAGCATCTCGCCCGTCGGGTCCGCAAGGATGCGGCCGACATCCTCGAGGGAGGCGTCCGCCGCCGCCGCCAAGGCCTGGCGGAACCCGCCTTCGTCCCTGGCGCGGGCCAGCGCAACGAGATCGGCGAGGCTCGGTGCATCGGCCGGCCGGCCCGTCCGGTCCAGTCCGGACAGGGCGGCGAAGGCCGTGCGGATCGCCGCGCGGTCGCCATCGCCCGCATGCGGATAGAGCGGCGCCTTGTCCAGCGGCGTCAGGTCCGTGCGGGCGGCCAGCCGCCGCGCCAGCGTCTCGTCCGAGCGCGCGCGGGCGATGAGCCGGTCGAGCGCCGCCCGGTCCAGCGTGATGGCGGAATTGGCCGCGAGGGCGGCGTCCAGCGCGGCGTTCTCCCGGTCCAGGAGAAGCCCGATCGTGGCGGGCCGGAGATCGGCGCGGCCGGCGACGGCTTCCGCCATCGTATCCAGGCCCGAGGCGGCGATGGCCTCCATGTCCGCCTCGTCCATGCGCCAGAGGCCTTGCACGACGGCCGCGGCGACGGGTCCTCCGCGCGCGAGCAGAGCCGCGACGATGGCGGGCGGCGTCTCCGGGCAGGGGGCGAGCCGCTCGGCGATCGACACCAGGTCCGCGTCGGCGACGAGCGGAATGACGCCGAGCGCGAAAGTCTCGAACGCGCCGATCGTCACGGGCGAATGGCTCATCGCGCCCACGAACAGGTCGGTCTGCACGCGCAGCAGCATGGCGTGCGTGCCCGCACCGCCCTCCCGCGCCTGGCGGAGCAGGTTGGGCAGGTCGGCGATGTCCCGCTCAGGGGTCGGCGAGACAGGGAGCGAGGGAGACAGAGGGGCGGGCATGGACGCGCGATCGGCTCGAGGATGTGATTCCACCATGGCCGACGTTCGTTAGAGCTTCGTTAACCTTGACGAATTCTGAATGGGCGCGGCCGCCGATGGCGCCGTGACCGACGAGCAAGAAGGGGATCGCAGCAGGAGAATCCCATGGCCATAGCGAAACTGACGGAAAGCGCGGACATCCTCGCCTTCCCGGTCCACCGCGTCGCAGCCGCCCGCACCGAGCCGGGAAGCCAGGCGACCATCCTTTTCTTCACGGGCGTGCGCTACGAGCGCCACCCCGCTCCGCAGGCGCGCCGCGACGGCTCCCGTCCCGCCCGCAAGCGCCGCGGGTGAGGCCGGACGCTCCCACGCATCCCTCCCGGCCGACGCGCCGCCCGGCCGCCGGACCGATCCTGCGCGCTTCGCTTCTGGCCCTTCTGGCCGGCGGGTGCGGCATGAACGGCGATTTCGGCCGTCCGGCTCCCTCGATCTGGCGCGACACGTTCCTGCCCGCGGCGGGATTTGCATCCGGCGCCGCCCGGGGCGAGCCGCCATCGACCTTCTCTCTGACCGACGACGAGCAGCAGATGCGCGACCGCGCCTGGCGCTACATCATGCCGGCGCACGAGAAGTCCTATTTCTATCGGGTGCTCGGGGAACTGGCGCGGACCCACGTCCTGCCCAAGGAAGCCGTGGTCCCCGATCCCGCGATCTACAAGCGCGCCATCGGCGCCGATACCCGCTCCCCCGTCTCGCGCTACCGCCGGCTCACCGACGATATCGACGCCGACCGCGCGCTCATCCCGCCCTTCGCCGCCGTGACCGCCCGGGTCGAGGCGGCCGACGACATCCGCCGCGGGGCCATGCGCCATCTCTCGGTGCAGGGCTACGAGCGGGAGAATGCCGAGCTGCGCCTGGCGGAGAATCTCGGTCTTGCGATCTGGGTCTGCGAGCTCATCGCCCAGCGCATCGAGGCCTACGACGTCGCGCTCAACGGCCTGATCGTCGAGGTGCCTCACAAGATCGCCATCGAGAGCGAGCGCGCCCTGACGCGCCTGAAGGACGAGGCGGGCCGGTTCTGCGCCTCCCGCTGGCGCCTGCTCGAACTGCGCCGCCACGACGCAGATCGCGGCCCGCGGCCGCGCCGGGGCGTCGGCGAGCCCATCGTCACGAAGGGCTGACCGCAGGGCCTATTGCGGCTGGCAGGACAGGGACGAGACCAGCGCGCGCGCCTCCTCGCGCTGGCTATCGAACGGCGCGTGGGCGCGCACGACAACGAGGCCGCGCGGCCGGTCCAGCGGCACGCGCAACTCGTTGGGCGGCGGCTCTTCCTCGCGGGCCTGCGCGGCCTCCAGCTGGCGCCGCGTCATCAGGGTGAGGTTGATGCCGCCGCGCGTCGCCGAACGATCGGACAGGGCGTAGATCACGCCGCCGAACTCCCCGTGGATCGAAAGCGACTGCACGAAGTCCCGCGTGACGATGCCGACGCGGAACGGACCGCGCGCGAGGTCGAAGGCGCAGGCCGACATCTCCACCGTCGGATCGGCGAAGCGCGGCCGCACCGCGCCGTCCTCGGCATCGAACAGCACGGTCGCGCCGATGGGGCTCGACGCCGCGATGCGCTGATAGGCGCTGCTCGTGCCGAGCCGAGGCATGGCGAGGATCGCCACCGCATGGACCAGCGCCCCCAGGACCAGCCCGAGCACGACGGTGAGGACGGTGTTGCGCAGGCCCGTCATCGGCAGGCGAGCCTCTGGATGGCGGGCAGGGCGTCTGGCCGCAGGGAGCCGATCGCGTTGGCCACCGGCGAATCGTAGATCCGCAGCGCCAGCTCGAAGGGCTGCCCGGACGGGGCGGGGAGCCAGTTGCCGGGCTGCGGCTCCGAGGCGATCGCGATGACCGGCGGGCCGGCCACCGGCCGCAGGGCCCCGGCGGAGGTGATGGCGTGACGCTTCGACGGGTTGTCCACCAGCCTGTGGTCCCGGCCAGACAGGGTGAGGGTCCAGGCCCGGCCGGCGGGGATCTGCCCCGTGACCGCATAGGTGCAGGCGCCCGAGAGCGGCCGGCCTGACTGGTCCGTCTCGGCGATGAACAGGACGCCTTCGCCGGCGCCGAGCGGCACGTCCCCCGTGCGGGCGACGAGCGCGAGCGCATAGGGGTCGGCGCCGCCGAGCCGCGTTCCCGAGGCGGCCCAGGGCCCGATCTGAACGAGGCCCGGCTGCCAGCCGGTGGACACGGCCCAATAGGTCGAGCCGAGCCCGACCACCGCTCCGATGAGGAGCACGGCGAGGATCTGGACGGGAGACCTCACGGCAGGCCGGTGCGTCCGCTCTGGGGCGACAGGGGCGCGTCGGCGGCCGCGGCCTCCTTGCGGGGCGCGGCCTCGAGCCTGCGCCGGGCCCGGCTCTCGGAGAAGCTGCGCTCGATCTCGCTCAGCACGTCGAAGGACTGGCGCGAAAGCGTCGCCGCCGATTGCTGGGGCGCATCGGCCGCTCCGGGCTGCGCGCCGGGCGCCTTGGCTACGGCCGGCCGGTTCGGCGCCTCCGGCAGGCCGGGGATCGGCTTGATCTCGATGCCCTGGTGAGCGAAGGCCATGACCTCGTGCCAGGTCATGGCCGGGACGGTGCCGCCCGTCATGTTGTTCATCGAGGTGGATTCGTCGTTTCCGTACCAGACGGCGGCGACGTAATTGCCGGTGAAGCCCACGAACCACGCATCCTTGTAGGCGTTGGTCGTGCCCGTCTTCCCGCCCGCGCGGATGGGCGGGATGTCGGCACGGCGGCCCGTGCCGGCCTCCACCACCGCGTTGAGCATCAGGTTCATGTCGGCGACCACCTGCGCCGGGATCACCTGCTCGGCGGGGGGCGCGTTGCGGTCCTGGCGCCAGATCATGTCGCCGTGGGAATTGCGGATCTCCACGGCGGCGTAGGGCTTGGCCTTGCGCCCGCCATTGGCCAGCGTCGAATAGCCGGCCGCCTGGTCCAGCACGGTGACCTCGGCCGATCCGATGGGCAGGGACGTGGAATCCTGGAGCGGCGTCGTCAGGCCCATCTTGCGCGCGGTGTCGACGATCTTGGCGCGGCCCGCCTTGGCGTTGCCGCCGCCCAGCTCGATCGACATCTGCACCGGGATCGTGTTGATCGACTTGGCGAAGGCGGTGATCAGCGGCATCGAGCCCGCATAGGACCGCCCGTAATTGTTCGGGCACCAATTGCCGATGCAGACCGGCCGGTCGGTGACCACCGTGTTCGGCCTGTAGCGCCCGTGGATCAGCGCCGCCGTGTAGACGTAGGTCTTGAAGGACGAGCCCGGCTGGCGCAGGGCCAGCGCGCGGTTGAACTGGCTCTGTCCATAGTCGCGGCCGCCGACCATGGCGCGCACCGCGCCGTCCGGCTCCATGAGCACCATGGCGGCCTGCTTGGCCCGGTAGCTCGCCCCGTGCTGGCGGAGCATGGATTCCACCGTCGCCTCGGCCTTCTGCTGGATGGCGGAATCGAGCGGCGTCTTCACCGTGAGGACGCGGTCGTCGCCCAGAAGGCCGCGATCGCTCATGTCCTTGATCTCGCCGAACGCCCAGTCGAGGTAATAGTCGGGCGTCGGGTCGCGGCGGCGGTCGATGGGCGTGGCGGGATTGCGCCGCGCCGCCTGGATCTGGCCCTCGCTGAGGAAGCCCGCCTCGACCATGTTGGAGAGCACGTCGTTCGCCCGGGCGCGGGCGGCCGGAAGGTTCACGTGCGGCGCGTATTTGGACGGCGCCTTGAACAGGCCCGCCAGCATCGCCCCCTCGGCCAGGGTCACGTCCTTGATCGACTTGCCGAAGAAATATTCCGCGGCGGCGGCCGCGCCGAACGCGCCGCCGCCCATATAGGCGCGCTCCAGATAGAGCTTGAGGATGTCCTGCTTGGTCAGGCGCGATTCCAGCCACAGGGCGAGGAACGCCTCCTTGATCTTGCGCTCCAGCGACCGCTCGTTCGTCAGGAACAGGTTCTTGGCGAGCTGCTGGGTGATGGACGAGCCGCCCTGCACCACGCCGGAGGCGCGGGCATTGGCCGTGAGCGCGCGGAAGGTGCCCAGCGGGTCGATGCCGTAATGGTCGTAGAAGCGCCGGTCCTCGGTGGCCAGGACCGCCTTGATGAAGTGGTCCGGATATTCCTCGAGCGACAGCGAATCGTCGTGGCGGATGCCGCGCTTGCCGATCTCCTCGCCGTAGCGGTTGAGGAACGTGACGGCGAGCTCCGGCTTCTTCAGCCAGTCGTCGCTCGTCTCGCGGAAGGCGGGAATGGCGAGCGCCAGCAGGACGACGCTGCCCGCGGCGCCGAGCGTCATGCCCTCGGAGGCGAGGTCGGCGACGAAGCGCTGCCCGCCGGACAGGCCAAGCTTGTCCACGCGCGCCGCGAATCGCTCATAGGCATCGGACGCGCGCCGGCCGGCCTCGTGCAGGCTCGCGCCGATCCACGCGTCGACGTCCAGCGCGACGCGGCGCAGCCTGGCCCAGACAGACGGTTCCGGCGAGAAATCCAAGGACGACCCCGATGCGCAGCCTCAGGCGCGCGCTGCATTCTACCGCGCGGTTGAGCGCGGCGAAACCGTATAGCATGAAGCGGTGCGCCGCAGGCGTGCGCCGGCGCGCAAGACGGCGCGGTGGTAAAGAGACGGCCCGAGACGGGCCTTTTGCGAGGATTGATGGCCGACGACCCGCCGGAACCCTTCTGGCGCACCACGAGCCTCGACGCCATGACCGACGAGCAGTGGGAAAGCCTCTGCGACGGCTGCGCCCGTTGCTGCCTGGTGAAGCTCGAGGACGAGGATACCGGCAAGGTCCACTATACCGATGTCGGCTGCCGGCTCCTCGATGGCCAGACCTGTCGCTGCCGCGACTATCCGGGCCGGCAAGCGCTGGTTCCGGACTGCGTGAAGCTGACGCCGGCCACCGTGCGCGGGCTCGGCTGGCTGCCGCCCACCTGCGCCTACCGGATGGTGGACGAGGGCCGGGACCTTCCCTGGTGGCACCCGCTCGTTTCGGGCCGCGCCGATACCGTGCACGAAGCCGGCATATCGGTCCGCGACCGGGTTCATGCCTCGGAGGACGATGTCCCGGTCGAGGCCCTGGTCGACCGCCTGGTCGGCTGGCCCATGCGCAGCCCCCGCAAGGCGCGCAAGCCGCGCGGCGACTGAATCCACCGCTTCGCTGGAACCAAGGCACGCGCCGGCGGTTGTGCTTGCGGGCGCACGGTCATGTCCGGCGCCCATCCGCGGGGAGGGCACTTGCATGAAAACCTGGTTCCTGATGCCGTTCATGCTGGCGGTGCTGATGCTGCCCCCGTCCCTGGCTGTGGCCGCGCCGAGCGATGTGTCGCCGGTGAGCGCGGCGTCCGGCTGCGGTTTCGACGCCGCGACGGCATCCGGCGGCATGATGCGCGTGCGGCTCATCCTCGCCTGCCTCGACGGGCGCGCCGCCGACGGCTTCGTCGACAACGTCGCCGTGGTCCGGCCCGCCGCGCGGCTGCGGAACCCGGAAGCCTGCGACTGCGTCGTGCTCGACTGAGCTTGACCCCGCCCGCAACCGAGCTGCCGGCCTCGTCCGCCGGCCCCAGGACCGAGGCCGCGGCCGGGCTTGCCTCCCCGCACGTGCGCCGCCTGTCCCTGTCCGACTGGGGCGCCATCCTCCGCCGCACCGCCTCCGAGTTCATCGAGGACGACGTCATGGCGGTATCCGGCGGGGTGAGCTTCTACGCGCTCCTGTCGCTGGTTCCCGCCATCGCGGCCTTCGTCTCGCTCTATGGTCTTTTCGCCGATGTCGGCAGCGCCATCGACCATATCGACGCACTTGGCACGATGCTGCCGCGCGATGCCTTCGCCCTCGTCACCGAGCAGGTGACCCGCATCGCCGGCCAGCCAGCCGGCAAGCTGTCCGCCGCGCTCGCCGTCAGCATCGCCGTGTCGCTCTGGAGCGCCAACGCGGCGATGAAGGCGCTGATCGGCGGATTGAACCGGGTGAAGGAGGCCAAGGAAGTCCGCGGCTTCGTGCGCCTGAACCTCGTGTCCCTCGGCTTCACCGCCGGCGCCATCGTGTTCCTGATGATCGCGCTGGCGGGCGTCGTCATGGTCCCGGCCGTCTTCGCCGCCGTGGGCTATACCCGTTCGGGCGATGCGATCCTCGCCGCCCTGCGCTGGCCGGTCCTGTTCGCGGTGCTCGTAGGAGGGCTGGCCCTCGTCTACCGCTATGCGCCGACGCCGCCGCGCAGCACCGCGCCGCGCTGGTTCACCGCCGGCGGCCTCCTGGCCGCCATCCTTTGGATCGGCGCCTCGGCCGGGTTCTCGGCCTACGTGTCGTCCTTCGGCGCCTATAACGAGACCTACGGCTCGCTGGCCGCCGTCGTCATCTTCATGAGCTGGATCTGGATCTCCACCATGGTCGTCCTGCTCGGCGCCGAGCTCGACCGGGAGATCGCCCGGTACCGGGCTCACTGAGCCGCAAGGCACGGCGATCGGCCGCCAGGTTCGGTACTCCCGGCTTCTGCACCACCATCTGCAACGAGAAAGGGCGGCCCGAAGGCCGCCCTTTCGCTATGCGTCGTGAGGTTCAGGGCTTTCAGGAGCCCATCTGCCGGGTCGCCGAGCCCGAGGTCGAACCGCCAGCCTGCTGCTGGCCTTCAGTCGCCGCGGCGGCGGCCTGCTGCACCGGCGTTCCGTCCGTGGCCTCGGTCAGGCGGCGCTTGGCATTGCGGCCGACATTCTTGGCAGCGGTGCGGACCCGGGTCGTGACCTCGCCGGCCGCTTCCGCCAGGCCGTCCTGGTCGAGCTTCTGGCGATGCAGCTCCTCGCGTGCGTCGTCCGCAAGACCTTCCGCGGCGCGGCGGGCGCGGCGATAGCCGTCCCGGGCGGCGGCCTCGGCCTGCCGGCGCGTGCTGCGGGCGGCTTCGCCCATCAGGGCGCGCTCGGACCGCGTGGCGGGGAAGGCCGCGCCCAGGGCCGCGCCGATGGCAAGGCCGATGGCGGCCAGGACCAGCGGCTGCTCCTGCGCCACGCGCTTGACCTCGCGGGTCGCGCGGCGGCGGGCCCGGGCGGCGCGCAGGCTCGCCTCCTCGGCGGCCTCCATCGCCCGCTCGCGGGCATGGTCGAAGCGCTCGGCCGCGCGATCGCCAAGCTCTGAGGCGCGGTCGGCCACTGCGCCGGCATAGTCGTAGGCGGTATCCCGCGCGTCATGGTAGCGGCGGGAAGCGGCGTCCTTCAGCGAACCGGCAGCAGCGCCGGCCCGGCCGACGACATCGTCGAACGTCTCGTCGACCCCTTCGCGAAGGGCCCCGGCCCGATCGCGCACCGTTCCGGCGAGGCGCTCGGCGCGCTCGCGCACGGCGTGGGCGGCATCGCCCGCAGCGCTCTCCAGATCCTCGCCCGCCTCGGCCACGCGGCGACCCGCCTTGCGGTAGGCGGGGTTGGCATAAAGCCGCTCGTCGTCATCGGCGAGGGCATTGGACCCCTCCGCGCGCCAGTTGCGCATGAGCAGCCAGGCGCCGGCCCCGATCAGGATCGCGGGCAGAGGATAGGATCGGGCGGCAACCGCGACGCCGGCCGCGAGCGGCAGGGACGGGCTGTTGGCGTAGCTGCGGGCCGTGTCGCGCGCATAGGTCTTGACCGGCTCGACCACGTGGGTCCGGGCATATTCTTTCACGTCATCCACCATGTTGCTGGGTTGCAGGCGCTCGCGCAGCGCGTCGAGCGTGCCGGCGAGCGATTCCCGGGCCTGATCGGCCTCGCGTTCGTAGTCTTTCGAGGATCGGTTCATGGTCACACCTGCTCGCTGGCGACTTCGGCATCGCGTTTGAGGTTGCGGATCGTGCGGCTGGGCGTGAGGTTTTCAGGCTTCAGCCGCTCGCTGGCCAGGCGCACGAGCCCGTAGGCCGAGATCGCCATGGCGACGGCGACGATCAGGCTCGCCCAGTGCTCCGGCACGCCCGCGAGGACGAGGAACTGGACCACAGCGAACAGGAACATCACGAACGCGCCGATGCCGACGACGGCCGCGAACACGAACATGCCGATGGCGGACTGGATCTGCTGCGCCTTCTCGGCGAGCTCCGCCTTCGCCAGGCGGACTTCCGCCTGGACGAGCGTCGAGACCTGGCTCAGCGCATCGGCGATGAGGTCGGTGATCGACCGGTCAAACATTCCGCTTCGCACGGCGGCCTCCCTGGCTGCGGGATGCTGCCGCGGCGGGGCGGCGGCGGCGCGGGGCGCGCTGGGCCGGGGCCTCGTCCTCGTCGGCCTCGTCGAAGCGCGTGGCGGCCGCGGCGCGGCGGGCGGGGGCGTCCTCGGCGCTGCGGGCAAAACGGGCGAGCGCAAGACCGGCGACGAGCGCGCCGGCGAACACGGCGACCGGCTGGCGGCGCGCGAAGTCACCCGCCCGCTCGACCATCTCGCCCAGGCTGGTGTCGGCGATCGTGCGGGAGACCCGCTCGATGCCGGAGGCCGCCTCGCGGACGTAGCGGGCCGCTTCCGGCGCGCTCTGTTCCATCTCGTCGGCGGCGTGGTCGATAGCCGCGGAAATGCCGCGGACGGCTTCCGCCCCCGTGCGCTTGCGCTGCTCGATCGCGTCCTCGGCCAGGCGGGCCATGGAGGTGGCGAAGGTGCCGGCCTGGCCCCTTGCGTCCTCGGCATAGGACTTCACGCGGCTCGCCGCATCGCTATAGGCCGCCTGCGCGGCCCGGCGCAGCGGCGTTGCCGTGCGCGAACCGCTGCGGGCCGACGCGCCGGTCGCGGGACGCGCGGTGCGCGACTTGTCGGTACGGGTTTTGGCGGACGCCGGGCTGGCGGCCTTCGCGGAACCCGCCTTGCTGCGGGAGGCGCCGGCCGGAGCGGCGGTTCGCGCGGGGCGCTTGGACGCAGCGGCGGCGCTACGCGGAGCGCCCGTGCCGGAGGCGGAAGCGACGCCGGAAGCCTGCGGCTTGCCGTTGTCGTTGGTGTCGTTGGTGCTCGCCATGTGGACATCCCCAAGGTCTGAAAAATCGTCTGCCGCTCAACGCCCGGCGGCCCCGAACGTTCCGTCACGTCGGGGAGAGCGGCCGTCATAGGAATTTTGTCCTAATTATATACGTGACAAAGCAGATGCAACGAGATACTGATTTGCCTCGACAGGCCGGCACCGAGTTACGCGAGATTGAGATCACGCCTGAGATGATTGGGGCGGGAGAAGATGCCTTCGACGGCGTGTTTGGCTCTATGAGCCTTCTACCTTCACAGGTGAGGCTCGCTGTTGAAACCGTCTACTCTGCGATGGCGGCGGTGGCCCCATGTCGGGGTATGTCGCAGCAGTCAAAAGGTTGCAGGCGTCCCGCACTTGAAGAATCAGATCATTGATATCCTCGTCGCGGACGTAGACGCGACGTTGAGGCTTGGACATATCGGATCGGAAATCCCATCTCACCAGCCGCTTGTCGGCGGTGTAACCCATCAGCTGGTGCATGTAAGCGTTTCGGGCTTTGGCTGCCCTTTCGACTTCATCTAGAGCGTCGCGATAGGCTGCCTTACGTTCTTCCGGAGCGTGTCGATCGGCAACGGTTCTAATGATATCGAGGCGGGCGCTAGTGTTGTTCAGCGCGAATAGTACCGCCTCGGCCGCTGGCTCAGATATGTTGAGGATGACGGAAAGCGGCTTGGGTAGAGTGTGCTCAAGGAAGGCCCAAACTGCTACCAGCTCGCCGATCAGGCACGCCGTAGTCGGTACGCCCATTAGGGTCCCGGTCATCCACTCTTCAGAAGTGATACCCATGGCTATCTCCGAAGATGAAAAGCGCCGAGACGAGGTGTTGAAGCGCATGCTGGCTACGAAGCCGAAGCCACATCAACCGGATGGCAAGAAACCTGTGGAACAAAAAGCAAAGGAGCCGGCAACGAAGCCGGCTCCCAAGCGTTGACTCACTGCTGATTGCAGGGAGGGTTCTGGCTATGGCGAAGGTCAGTCTCGATATTCAGCCGGGCGGCTTTGTCCCCGGGGACGACCATCGCGCAGATGTGCGTGGCTCCGGACCGGCTGATGTTGGCGGCCTGATGATGCGCCGCAAGTTCGCTGGAGAGACGACGGGAAAGGTTGTCCGTCTCGCCGATATATTCTGCATACCAACGCCCGTCTGCGGCCAGCCGGCAAAAGACGTAAACGCCGGGAACGGCATTGAAGATCGTGCCGATGCGGTAGTGGTAGAATTCATAAGCCGTTCCGCTAGCCCCATACCAGACTAGCGTCGGGGTGGGGTTGACGGGCTGGTGAAGAAGATTAGTCATGAGTCGTGGCTCCAAATGCGAGTTGCGATTCCGAGCCGCACCCCTTTGTCGGGTTCCAATCGCACTCAGGGGTGCGGCTCGTTGGCCTGCGAATCGGCGGACCAATCCCAATTTACCGGAACTTTCAAGTAAGAGTCTTGGGGCAGCGCTTCGCTTCCCCCGGCTTTTTTGGTCGCTTCCGGAGGAAACTTCTCACCTTCTGCTTAGGCGTGTGCGGCTTCACCAGTCCGCCGATAGGTCAGGCGCTTGCCTCCGATGCCCTTGAGCGCGAGATCGCGGCGCTCGACATCGGACACCTTTAGGGCAGTGCGGGTGTTGTAGCGGAAATCGAATTCCGCGAGGTAGCGGTGAAGGTGGGCTTCGCCGCAATGCTGGTAGACGCCGACCATGCCGCGCTTGAAGACGGAGAACACGTTCTCAATCGTGTTGGTGTGGACGACGGTATCGCCTTCGCGGCGGGCGTACTCCTTGCCGGAGTGTTTGACGGTCTTGTGCGCGGCGAACTCCGCGCCGGTCTCGGGATAGAGGCGGCTCTCGTCGGTATAGAGGACCGACTGACGGTCAGCGTTGCGGACCAGAACCTCGCGGACGGTCTGTTTGTTGGCGTCGTTGACGTGGAACATGCGGGATTTGCCGCCACGTTCGACGAGCCCAACGACGATGCGCTTCTGAGCGCCGCCAGCCTTGCCGCTCTTGGTGGGCTTGGCGATGCGGCCACGGGAGAGCTTACGGGGCGTCTCACGCTTCCCGATATAGGTCTCGTCGGCTTCGATGGTCTTGCCTGAGCCGCCGAGGGGAGAAGACGGAGCGTCATCGTCACGCATGGCCTCGCGGATGCGATGGCACATGAACCACGCGGTCTTGTAGGTAACGCCGAGCATGCGGTGCAGTTGATGGGCGCTCATGCCCTTCTTGCTGGCGCACATGAGGTGCACGGCCAGCAGCCACTTGTTGAGCGGGATTTTGGAGCGCTCGAACACGGTTCCCACGGTGACGGTGAATTGCTCGCGGCATTCGTTGCACTGGTAGACACCGGGGCGGTGAGCCTTCCCGGCCAGCGCGCGAATATGCGTCGGATCGGAATTACCGCAATGAGGGCAGACCGGGCCGTTCGGCCAGCGCTGAGCCTCTAGATGCTCGCGGGCCTTGTCGGCGTCCTGAAAGATGGGATTGGTCAGCGCGGTCATGGGCTTAGCTCCTCGAATAGGAGCATAACCGTCACCCCTGCTTTGTCAAGTATATAATTAGGAATTTTGTCCTTGACATCGATACGCTGGTGAGGTAGAAGTGCCTCATGCTCCGGAATTGCGGGTCGAGGCGGCCTTGCCGCTCCCTCCGCACCGGACGGCGCACCCTTCGGAACAGCCCCATGATGATGACGAGCGACGAGCGCGCCGCCGCGCTGGCGCAGGCGCGCGCCCTGGCGGAGAGCGAGCCGCTCAGCTGGGAGGACCTTGCTTCCCGCACCGGCCTTCCCGCCACGACGCTGCGTCGCGCGGCGGCCCGGGACAAGTGGCGCCGGCTTTATGTGCGGCCTGCCCGCGGGCCGGTGTCTCGCGTCGCGCTGCTGGAGCGGCTCTGGCAGGCGGCGTCCATGCAGGTGGCCGAGATCGAAAGCGACATGGCGCGCCGCCAGGTGGCGCTCGCCGACCGCGAACGCGTCAGCCGCACGCTGGCGACCATCGTGCGCACGGTGCAGGAGCTGATGAAGATCGACCATGAGGACACCAGCGCAGCCGACACCGGAGCCGACGCGGCCGACGATGCCGATATCCGACGCCGCCTTGCGGAGCGGCTTGCTCGATTTGGCGCGCAAGGGGCTCCTCCCGGCCTTCATGGCGGAGACAGCGAATGACGAGGTCCGGTTCTGTCACGGCAATTGGGGCGTCATCGGCCATCCCTACCAGCACCCGCCCGGCGGCGACTGGACCGTCTGGCTGCTTCTGGGCGGGCGCGGCGCAGGCAAGACGCGCGCCGGCGCCGAGTGGGTGAGGGGGCTCGCGGCGAGCGGCGGCGCAGGCCGCATCGCCCTTGTCGGGGAGACGATGGCCGACGTGCGCGAGGTCATGATCGAGGGCCCGTCCGGCATCCTGGCCGTGCATGCGCGCGGCGGCCGGCCGGCCTGGATCCCCTCGCGGCGCCGCCTCGAATGGCCGAATGGGGCGGTCGCGCTCGCTTTCTCGGCAGAGGATCCCGAATCCCTGCGCGGCCCGCAATTCGACGCGGCCTGGGCGGACGAACTGGGCAAGTGGCGCCACGCCGACGCGGCCTGGGACCAGCTTCAGTTCGGCCTGCGCCTGGGGCAGAAACCCCGCGAACTGGTGACGACCACGCCCCGCGCCATCCCGCTCATCAAGCGGCTGCTGGCCGATCCGGCCGCGGCGGTGACCCGCGCCCGCACCGCCGACAACGCCTACAACCTGGCGCCGGCCTTCATCGGCGCGGTGGTAGGGCGCTATGCGGGAACCCGGCTGGGCCGCCAGGAACTCGACGGCGAGATGGTGGAGGAGCGCGCCGACGCGCTCTGGACCCGCGCTGTCATCGAGGCGGGGCGCACGGACGCATCCGGGCCGCTCGCGCGGATCGTCGTCGCGGTCGATCCGCCCGCCAGTTCCGGCCGCCGCGCCGATGCATGCGGCATCGTCGCCGCCGGCATCGATGGCGACGGCCATGTCCACGTCCTGGCCGACGCTACCGTCTCGGGCCTCAGGCCCGCCGGGTGGGCGCAGGCCGCCATCGCGCTGTACCGCCGCTTGGAGGCCGACGCCCTCGTGGTCGAGGTCAACCAGGGCGGCGAGATGGCGACGACCATCCTGTCGGAGACCGATCCTGCCGTGCCGGTGTGCCCAGTGCGGGCGACGCGCGGGAAATACCTGCGTGCCGAGCCGGTCGCCGCGCTCTACGAGCAAGGCCGCGTGAGCCATCGCGGCGCCTTCCCGGCGCTGGAGGACGAGATGTGCGATTTCGGCCCCGGCGGCCTGTCCTCAGGGCGCTCGCCGGACCGGCTCGACGCCCTCGTCTGGGCGGTCGCGCACCTGGCCCTGACCCCGCGCGCCACGCCCCGCGTGCGCACCCTGTGATGCGCCAGCTTCGATAACGACCGCCCGGTCCGGGCGTCCCGAAACCCTTTCTCCCGGGGATAGCCATGCTCGACTTTTTCGCCCGCCTCGTGGGCCGCGGCCGCGTGCCTGCGATCGACACCAAGCAGTCGCGGGTCGGCCCGGCGCTGGCGCTCTATTCCGGCGGCCGTCCGGTCTGGTCGCCGCGCGATTACGGGTCGATCGCCCGCGACGCCTACCAGCGCAACGCCGTCGCCTATCGCTGCGTGCGCATGGTGGCGGAGGCGGCGGCGACGCTCCCCCTCGTGCTGAGCGAGGGCGACGCGGAGCTGACCGACCATCCGCTGCTCGCCCTCCTGGCGCGCCCCAACCCGCGCGGCGGGGGGCAGACCTTCCTGGAGACGCTGTACGGCCACCTCCTGGTCGCCGGAAACGCCTATGTGGAGGCGGTCGCGCTGGAGAGCGTGCCGCGCGAGCTCCATGCCCTGCGGCCGGACCGGATGCGCGTCGTGCCGGGGGCGGACGGCTGGCCGGCGGCCTACGAGTACCAGGTCGGCGCGCAGACCGTGCGGTTCGCGCAGGACGCGCCGCTGCCGCCGATCCTCCATCTCTCGCTGTTCAATCCGGTGGACGACCATTACGGCCAGGCGCCGCTGGAGGCTGCCCATGTCGCCCTGGACATCCACAACGCGGCGTCGGCCTGGAACAAGGCGCTGCTCGACAACGCCGCCCGCCCGTCGGGCGCGCTGGTCTATGCGGCCGGCGATGCGGCCTCGCTGACGGACCAGCAGTTCGACCGGCTGAAGGCGGAGCTGGAGACCAATTTCCAGGGCGCCGCCAATGCCGGCCGGCCGCTCCTGCTCGACGGCGGGCTGGACTGGAAGCCGCTCTCCCTGTCGCCAAAGGACATGGATTTCATCCAGGCCAAGGCCGCCGCCGCGCGGGAGATCGCACTCGCCTTCGGCGTGCCGCCTTTGCTGCTCGGCCTGCCCGGCGACAACACCCACGCCAATTACGCGGAAGCCAACCGCGCCTTCTATCGCCAGACGGTGATCCCGCTGGTGCGCCGCACGATGGGCGAGATCGCCGCCTGGCTCTCGCCCGCCTACGCCGCCTTGCTGCGGCTCGAGCCCGATCTCGACGCGCTGGAGGCCCTGGCCGACGAGCGCGAATCCCTGTGGCGGCGCGTCACCGCGGCGCCCTTCCTCACCGACGCGGAAAAGCGCGTCGCCGTCGGCTACGGCCGGGAGGACGGATCATGAAGGACATCCTGGACGTCTTCGTCGCCCGCGGGGACCTGGCGCACGTGGCCCTCTTCCTCTGGGCGGCGGCCGCCACCTTCGGCGCCCTCACCGGTCTGCGGGCGCTGGTCGACGCCAACCGCCGGTTCGACGAGTTCGTCCGCGAGCTCAGCCAGTTCAACCGCCGCTTCTCCGGAGACAGCGAACCATGACCAAGCGCAGCAGCGGCCGGATGGTCCGGCCGACCCTTCCCGCCCGGCCCGGCCAGCCGCCGGGCGACGTCTTCCGCGCCTTCGTGCGCACCCTGGAACGCCTCGACCCGACGGAGCGGCGCCCGTCGGGGGCACGCTCCGGCGGGGAGGGCCAGCGATGAGCGCGCCCGGACCCGTGGAGGTGAAATTCCTGTCCCAGCCGCTCGCCGCCGTCGAGCCGGACGGCACGTTCGAGGGCTATGCCAGCCTGTTCAACGTGCCGGACCTCGGCAAGGACGTCGTCATGCCCGGTGCCTTCGCCGAAAGCCTGGCGCGCCGCGGCCCCGGGGGCGTGCGCATGCTCTGGCAGCACGACCCGTCGGAACCCATCGGGCGCTGGCTCGCGGTGCGCGAGGACGGCCGCGGCCTGCAGGTGCGCGGCCGGCTCAACCTCGCGGTCGCCCGCGCCCGGGAGGTGCTGGCCCTGATGCGCGAGGGCGCCGTGGACGGCCTGTCCATCGGCTTCCGCGTCGACAGGGCGCGCAGCGAGCCTCGCGGCGGCGTGCGCCGTCTCTACGCCGTCGATCTCTGGGAGATTTCCGTCGTCACCTTTCCGCTCCTGCCCGCCGCGCGCATCAGCGCGGTAAAGGGCGGAGCGGCCGCTCCCGAGACGCGGCTCGTGCGCGCCATCGGCCGGGCGGCCGCCAGCCTGCGCGGCTGATCCGCCGCGCCGGTTCTGCCTTTTCCCTCGTTCCTTTCGCCCCAACCGCCATTTTCCCTGCAGAGGATTGCCATGATCAAGTCCGTTTCCGTCGCGAAGACCCATGCTGCCGAGATCAAGTCCCCCGAGATCAAGTCCGCAGGCGGCACCGGCGACGTCGCCGCCGCCTTCGAGGACTTCTCCCGCGCCTTCGAGGCGTTCAAGGAAACCAACGACACCCGCATCGCCGCCCTGGAGACCCGCGGTTCCGCCGACGTCCTGACGGAGGAGAAGCTCGCCCGCATCGACCAGGCCCTGGACGAGGCGCATCGCAACGTCGAGCGCCTCGCCCTGGAGCGCGCCCGCCCGGCGCTCGGCGGCGGCCGTGCGCCGGCCCTTGCGGGCGAGCACAAGGCCGCCTTCGCCGCCTATGTCCGCTCCGGCGAGGCCGACGGCCTCAAGGGCCTGGAGACGAAGGCGCTGTCCGCCGGCTCCGGGCCGGACGGCGGCTACCTCGTGCCCACCCAGGTGGAGACCGAGATCCTCAGGCGCCTGTCGCTGGCCTCGCCGATCCGCGCCATCGCCTCCGTGCGGACCGTGTCCTCCGGCTCCTACCGGAAGGCCTTCTCGACCTCGGGACCGGCTTCCGGCTGGGTCGGCGAGACCGCGCCGCGGCCGCAGACCTCAAGCCAGGCGCTGGCGGAACTGTCCTTCCCGGCCATGGAGCTCTACGCCATGCCCGCGGCCACGCAGACGCTGCTGGACGATGCCGTGGTCGATATCGACGCGTGGATCGCCGAGGAGGTCGAGCAGGCCTTCGCCGAGCAGGAGAGCGCCGCCTTCGTCAACGGCGACGGCGTCAACCGGCCGCGCGGCTTCCTGGACTACGACACGGTGGCCAGCGGCGCGTGGGAATGGGGCAAGATCGGCACCGTCTCCACCGGCACGGCCGGCGCCTTTCCGGCGTCCAGCCCCAGCGACGTTCTGGTCGATCTCGTCTACGCGCTGAAGGCGGGCTACCGTCAGAACGCGACCTTCGTGATGAACCGCAAGACGCAGTCGGCGATCCGCAAGTTCAAGGACAGCACGGGGCATTATCTCTGGCAGCCGCCGTCCAGCCTCGGCCAGCCCGCGACGCTGATGTCGTTCCCCCTCGTCGAGGCGGAGCAGATGCCGGATCTCGGCGCCGACAGCCTGTCGGTGGCCTTCGGCGACTTCCGCCGCGGCTATCTGGTCGTCGACCGTCAGGGCGTGCGCATCCTGCGCGATCCGTTCACCGCCAAGCCCTACGTGCTGTTCTACACGACCAAGCGCGTCGGCGGCGGCGTCCAGGATTTCGATGCGATCAAGCTGCTGAAATTCGCCGCCTGACCTCCGGCGGATGCGCCCGCCGCGGGGTTCAGCTTCCGCCGCCGGCCGGATCGCGTCCGGCCGGTGCGGGAGCCCGCGGCGGAGCTGCCGCCCAAGGCGGCGGCACGGCTCGCGTCCGGGACGCCTGCGCGCCGCCGAGGCGCACGAGCGTCGCCCGCGTATGGGCCTCGCGCAGGGGCATGGGGGTTGCGGCGGTGATGCCGCGGCACAGCGCACCTTCGCCCAGGTCCACGACCCAGGACACGATCCCGACCAGGACCGGCTCGTCGCCGTCCGCCACGATGGGGCCGCCCGAATCGCCGACGCAGGCGGACACGTCGCTGCGGCCGATCTCGCCGCGCTCCGACAGGAGCATGGTCGACGCGTCGTGGCCGATCAGCCGCAGCGTCGCCTTGCGCAGCTGGCCCGCGCTCGTGCGGTCGCCGAAGCGCGACACACCGAAGCCGGCGATGGTGAGCGCCCGCCGCTGATCCAGCATGTCGAGCGAGCTGGCGATGCGGATCGGCCGCATGTCCGGCGGCAGCGGCGCCTTCAGGCGCACGATGCCGATATCCGAGCCGTTGCGCGGCAGGAGCGACACGCTCATGCGGAACTGCGGATTGCGCCAGCTCTGCGCCGCCGGGAACTCGCGCGGGCGGAACTCGGGGTCCAGCGCCATGACGTAGAGCGCCTTGCCTCGCACCAGGCAGTGGGCCGCCGTCATGACCAGGACGGGGGAGACCACGACGCCGGTGCAGATCTCGCCCTTGGCGTTCATGATGCCGACGGTGTAGCCGCGCGGCCCGTCCGCGTCGCTCACCGGCGATCCGCCGACGATGGCGGAGGCGGGGCCTGGCAGGAATGCGAGGGCGAGGCTGAGGGCGGCGAGCGCGATGCGGACCATGGCGGCGATGATCGCGGATGCCGGCGCTGTCGTCCAGAGGCTTGGCGTGCGGCGCTAGGGCGCCCAGGACGCCTTCCGCCCCCAGGCCGCCAGCGTGCGGTCGATCCAGTCCCTTTGCGGGCCGACCAGGACGCCCTGCGTGAGCCCGCCGCAGCCTTTCGCGCCGTTGCCGCTGGCGAAGGCGGTCACCGCGACCACCGCGTCCGAGCCGGCGCGCGTCATCGGGCCGCCGGAATCCCCCTGGCAGGCCCCGGCGCCGGACCGGGACGCCCAGATCAGGATCTTGCCCGGCCCATAGGGCTCCACGACCGGCAGCGCGGCCATCCGCAGGCGCCCGGTGGAGCGGGCGTCGCCCTCCCGTGTGACGCCGTAACCGTGCACGTCCACCGTTTCGCCCGCACGCGGTAGTCCGCCCTGGTCGAGCGCAACCGGCGCGAAGCGTGCCGGAAGCGGCGCGGGCAGCCGCACGAGCATCATGTCCACCGACCGGCTGCGCGTCTGTGCCGCGCCGGCGACGTAGGCGGGATGGCGCGCCACCTGGGCCGGCTCGATCAGGACCGGCTCGCCGTCGTTCCAGTGGATGCGCAGGCTGGCGGCCGAGGTGCCGCAATGGCCCGCCGTGAGCACGGCGTCCTGGGCCACGACGATGCCGGAGCACACCCCGCCGCGATCGCTGAGGACCATCAGCGTCGAGCGCGCCAGCCGTCCGTTCTCGGCGCCGCCGACGATGGCGGCGGCCGGGCTGGCGGCAGCAACGAGAACCAGGAGCGAGGCAAGGACGGGGCGCATGAGGGTCCGCGGGACGGGAACGATCGTCCCCGACCTGTAGCCCCGCGGCGCCCGGCCCCGCAAGCGAACCGCAGACGGAGACATGCCATGACACCCATGCTGCTCGAGGGCCCTGCCGCCGAGCCGGTGACGCTCGACGAGATGAAGGCCTATCTGCGCCTCGACGGCGCGGAGGAGGACGGTCTGGTGGCCTCGCTTCTCTCGGCCGCGCGGCTGCTGGTGGAAGCCCATGCGGGCTGCATCACCACCCACCGGACCTGGCGCCTCGTTCTCGATGCCTGGCCTCCGGGGGGAATCGTGCGCGTCCCGCTCTCGCCGCTGGCGGCGATCGCGGGAGCCCGGCTCATCGACGCAGACGGGGAGGCGCAGGAGCTGGAGCCGGGCGCTTTGGCCGTGGACGGCGTAGCCGATCCGCCGCGCATCCTGGCGTCTCCCGGCCTGCCAAAGCCCGGCGCTGCGTTCAACGGCATCGAGATCGATGTGATCGCCGGCTACGGCCCCGCTCCGTCCGACGTTCCGGAAACGTTGCGCGAGGCGATCCGCGCGCTGGCGGCCCGATGGTTCGAGCAGCGCGGAGAGGCCTCGCGCACCGACGCGCCGCGCCTTCCCGCCGATGTCGCGGCGCTCCTCTCGGCCCATCGCAGGGTGCGGCTGTGATCGCTCCCCGGCCAAAGACGGCGGGACCCGGCGCGCTGCGCACGCGTCTCGTCCTGGAGGCGCCCGTGGAGGATCCCGATGCGGCAGGCGGCGTCACCCGCAGCTTCGCGCCGGTCGGGTCGCTCTGGGCGGCGGTCACGCGCCTCTCCGGCGGCGAAGCCTGGACGGCCGACCGGGAGGCGCAGGCTCTGTCCTGGCGCATCGAGATCCGCTTCCGCGCCGGGATCGATGCCGGGATGCGCCTGCGCCGCGGGACGCGGCTGCTGGAGATCGAATCCGTCGCCGATCCCGACGGGCGGCGCCGCCGCCTCGTCATCGACGCGAGGGAGATCGCACCGTGACCGCCGCCGCCATGCTGGCCTTGCGGGAGGCCGTCACCGCCGCCCTCAGGGCCGACGCCGCCCTTGCCGCCCTCATGGGCGGGGAGGCGCGCATCCACGACGAGCCGCCGCGCGCGGCGCGCCATGTCTATGCGGTGCTCGGCGAGGCGAGCGCGCGGGACTGGTCCGCAGACGGCGCGCCCGGGCACCAGCATGCCTTCACCATCACCGTCTGGTCCGTGGAGGGCAGCGCACGCCCGGCCCTGGCGGCCGCCGCCCGCATCGCCCAGGCCCTGGACGACGCGCCCCTGGCGCTCGCGGGCCATCGCCTGGTGACCCTGCGCCCCGCCGCGGCCGAGACCGCCCGGGACCGCGCGACGGGGCGCGTGCGGGTGGCGCTGCGCTTCACCGCGCTCACCGAAACCGATTGACCGCAAGGAGATACGACCGATGGGCGCTCAGAAGGGCAAGGACCTCCTGCTCAAGCTCGACGACGGCACAGGCGTGTTCGTGACGGTGGCGGGCCTGCGCGCCCGCCAGCTTGCTTTCAACGCCGAGACCGTCGACATCACCCACGCCGAATCCGCCGGCCGCTGGCGGGAGCTTCTCGCCGGCGCCGGCGTCCGCCGCGCGTCCCTGAGCGGCTCGGGCGTGTTCCGCGACGGGCAGGCGGACGCCGAGCTGCGGGAGACGTTCTTCGAGGGGGCGATCCGCACCTGGCAGATCGTCATCCCCGATTTCGGCACGGTCGAGGGCCCGTTCCAGATCGTGTCGCTGGACTATCGCGGCGACCATGCCGCGGAAGTCACGTTCGAGATCAGCGTGGAATCGGCGGGCGCCATCGCGTTCGCCGCGCTCTAGCGGAGATAAGGCCATGGCCAATCGCCATCGCGGCGAGGTCCGCGCCTGCCTCGGTGGCAGGGACTACACGCTGTGCCTGACGCTCGGCGCCCTCGCCGAGCTGGAGGATGCGTTCGGCGTGACCGACCTGCCGGCGCTGGGCGAGCGTTTCGCCACCGGCAGACTGTCGGCGCGCGACCTCGTCCTCATCCTCGGCGCCGGCCTGCGCGGCGCAGGCCATCCGCTCTCGGACGCGGAGGTCGCGGCGCTTCCCGTCGCGGGCGGCCTCGCGACCCTCGCCTCCACCGTCGGCGCCTTGCTGACCGCGACGTTCGGAGGCGGGGAGGACGCCGCGGACCCTTGACCGCCGCAGGCGCTTCCGGCCCCGCGCCCTTCCCCTGGCGGGAGGCGATGCATGCGGGGCTGGGGCGCCTGCGGCTGTTCCCCGATGCGTTCTGGCGGATGACGCCGCGGGAGCTGGCGGCCGCCCTGGCGCCGCCCGCGCTCCCCACGCTCGACCGTGCCGGGCTGGCGGCGCTGATGCGCCGCTATCCCGACCGCCAGCGCCCCTGACCGCCGACCCACCCGATCCTGCAGATCAACGCCAGAAGGAGCGCCGCCATGGACGACAGCCCCGACGCTGGGTTCGCCACCAATCTGCCGCGGCAGGAAATGACGGACCTCGTGCGCCTGTCGAAGCAGTTCGGCACGTCGATTTCTGACGCATTTTCCCGCGGCGTCGCCGGCGGACGCAGCCTGTCCGACACCCTGCAGAGCCTCGGCCAGCGGCTCAGCCAGCTCGCCCTGCGCAGCGCGTTCAAGCCGCTGGAATCCGCCCTGACGACCGGGATCGAAAGCCTGGTGAAGGCGGCTATCGGCGCCACGGGCGCGGGCGCGACGATCCCAAGCGCCAACGGCAATGTCGTCGCGGGCGGGCGCATCGCGCCCTTCGCCGGGGGCGGGATCGTCTCCGCACCCGCCTACTTCCCGCTGGGCCGCGACACCGGCCTGATGGGGGAGGCGGGGCCGGAGGCCATCATGCCCCTTTCGCGCGGTGCGGACGGGCGGCTCGGGGTCCGCGCCGGCGGCGCGGGGGCGCGGCCCGTCGCGGTCACCGTCAACGTCACGACGCCCGATGCCGACAGTTTCCGCCGGTCCGAGGCGCAGGTCGCCGCCGCCCTCGCGCGGGCGGTCGCCCGGGGCCATCGCGCCCTCTGACCGAGAAAGAACGCTCCCCATGTCCGGCTTCCACGAGATCCGCTTTCCCGTCGACATCGCGATCGGCAGCCGCGGCGGGCCGACGCGCCTGACCGATGTCGTCACGCTCGCCTCGGGACGGGAACGGCGCAACGCACGCTGGTCCCGCTCGCGGCGGCGCTACGACGCCGGCTACGGCGTGAAGACGCTGGACGCGCTGCACGAGGCCGTCGCCTTCTTCGAGGAGCGGCGGGGACGGCTCTACGGGTTTCGCTGGAAGGATCGGCTGGACTGGAAATCGGCCGCGCCCTCCCATCCCGTCACGCCGCTGGACCAGGCGCTGGCAACGGGCGATGGCGTCCGCGACCAGTTCCAGCTCGCCAAGACCTACGGCCAGGCCCACGCGCCCTACCGGCGGGAGATCACCAAGCCCGTCGCGGGCACGGTACGCGTCGCCGTCGCCGGCGCGGAGCAGGTGGAGGGCCTCGCCTTCGAGTGCGACCCCGTCACCGGCCTTCTTACCTTCCTGCCCGGATGGGTGCCGGCCGCCGGCGCCGCCATCACCGCCGGCTTCCAGTTCGATGTCCCGGTCCGGTTCGACACCGACGCGCTGGACATCGATCTCTCGGCCTTCGCGGCCGGGGCCATTCCCTCGATCCCGGTCATCGAAATCCTGCCCTGAGGCCGCGATGCGCACGCTCGATCCCGACCTTGCCGCCCATCTGGACGGCGGGACGACAACCCTTTGTCGCTGCTGGCGGCTGATCCGGCCGGACTGGGCCGTCCTCGGCTTCACCGATCACGATGCCGACATCGTCTTCGGCGGCACCACCTTCCGTGCCGCGAGCGGACTGGAGGCGGCGGAAGCCACCGCCGAACTCGGTTTCGCGGTCGGAGGCGGCGACGTCTCGGGCGCGCTCAGCGATGCCGGCCTTACCGCCGACGACCTCTCAGGCGGGCTCTATGACAATTCCCGCGTCGAGACCTGGCTGGTGAACTGGAACGAGCCGGCCCAGCGCCTGCTGCTGGATGTCGGGGTGATCGGCGAGGTGAGGCGGGCGGATGCCGCCTTCGTGGCCGAGCTGCGGGGGCTCGCTCACCGGCTCGACGAAGAGCGCGGGCGCGTCTACGCCGCCGATTGCGCGGCCGACCTGGGCGATGCGCGCTGCGGCGTAAACCTGACGCTGCCCGCCTGGCGCGGGACGGGCACCGTCACCGATGCGGACGGCCGTTCGGCATGCCTGGCCAGCGGGCTGTCGGGGTTTTCCGCGGGACTGTTCGCCGGCGGCCGTCTCACCTGGCTGACCGGGGCCAATGCCGGCCGTAGCGTGCCGGTACGATCGCACGCGCTCGCGGGAGCCGGCGCGGCGCTTGCGCTCTGGGAGCCCGCAGCCTCGGCCATCGCGCCGGGCGACACGTTCCATGTGACGGCCGGCTGCGACAAGTCTTTCGGCACCTGCCGGGGGCGCTTCGGCAACGGCGCGAACTTCCGTGGCTTTCCGCACCTGCCGGGCAACGACGTGATGATCCGCTATGCCCGCGAGGGGCAGGCGGGGCTCGACGGCGGGAGCCTGCTTTCGTGAGCGGGATGTCCCGCGCCGCCATCGTGGCCGAGGCAAGGGCCTGGATCGGCACGCCCTATCTCCATCAGGCCTCGCTGAAGCAGGCGGGCTGCGATTGCCTCGGCCTCGTGCGCGGCGTCTGGCGCGCGCTCTACGGCGCCGAGCCCGAGGCGCTGCCGCCCTATGCGCCGGACTGGGCGGAAGCGGGAGGGCGCGACGTGCTCGCCGAGGCGGCGGCGCGGCACCTGGTGCCGGTTTCGCTCGGCGCCATCGCGCCGGGCGACGTCCTGCTGTTCCGCTGGCGCGAGCGCCTGCCCGCCAAGCACTGCGCCATCGTCGTGACGCCCCTGTCCATCGTCCACGCCCATGACGGGGCCTGCGTCGCCGAGGTGCCGCTCTCGCCCTGGTGGCGCCGGCATGCCTGCGCGGCCTTCTCCTTCCCGAACCTGAGGGACTGATCCATGGCGACGCTGCTCCTCCAGACGGCCGGCGCGGCCCTCGGCAACGCCGTCGGCGGCCCCGTCGGCGCGGTCGTGGGCCGGGCCGCCGGCGCCGTCGCCGGCGCCTATATCGACTCGGCGCTCCTCGGCCGGGCCGGCGGCCGGGCCACCCGGCACGTGGAAGGACCGCGCCTTGGCGACATGCCCACGCTCGCCTCCACGGAGGGCGCGCCGATCCCCCGGGTCTACGGCCGCGCACGGATCGGCGGCCAGCTCATCTGGGCGACCCGGCTTGAGGAGGTGGTGTCGACGGAGGTCACCCGCACCCGCGCATCGGGCGGGAAGGGCTCGCCCAAGCCGCCCGCCACCACCACCGTGACGACGACCTACTCGTACTACGCCAACATCGCCGTCGGGCTGTGCGAGGGGCCCATCGCCTGCGTCCGCCGGGTCTGGGCGGACGGCCAGGAGCTGGACCTGACGACGGTCGCCATGCGCGTCCATACCGGCACGGAGGGCCAGGTCGCCGATCCGCTGATCCTTGCTAAGGAGGGAGCGGCTCCGGCCTATCGCGGGCTTGCCTACGTCGTGTTCGAGCGACTGCCCGTCGGGCCCTTCGGCAACCGGATCCCCCAGCTGAGCTTCGAGGTGCTGCGTCCTGTGGCGGGTCTCGCCGAGGCGGTGAAGGGCGTGTGCCTGATCCCCGGTTCCACCGAGTTCGGCTACGACACGATCCATGTGGCGCGCGTGCTGGGCGAGGGCTCCTATGCGTCGGAGAACCGACACCAGCTCACCCGCGCCACCGACGTGGTCGCCTCCCTCGATGCGCTGCAGGCGCTCTGTCCCAACCTGCGCCGGGTGGCTGTCGTCGCCAGCTGGTTCGGGACCGACCTGCGCGCGGGCGAATGCCGCGTCGAGCCGCGCGTGGACATCGCCGGCAAGGTCACGGACGGGGCCACCTGGTCGGTAGCGGGCCTCGGGCGGGAGAATGCGAGCCCGGTCTCGCTCTCCGGCGGCCGCGCCGCCTATGGCGGCACGCCGGACGATGCCGGGCTCGTGCGCCTCATCGGGGAACTGAAGGCGCGGGGCCTCAAGGTTGCCCTGTACCCGTTCATCCTCATGGACGTGCCCGCCGGGAACGCCCTGCCGGATCCGTGGACGGGGGGCACGGGTCAGCCGGCCTATCCCTGGCGCGGGCGGATCACCTGCTTTCCCGCACCCGGCCGGGACGGTTCCCCGGACGGAACCGCACTTGCCGGTGCCCAGGTCTCCGCCTTCTTCGGCACCGCGCTGCCGGGCCATTTCTCCGCGACCGGAAACGGCGTCGTCTATTCAGGGCCGGACGAGTGGACCCTGCGCCGGCAGGTCCTGCACTATGCCGCGCTGGCGGTCGTCGCGAACGGCGTCGACGCCATCGTCATCGGCTCGGAGCTCGTCGGCCTGACGCGCGTCCGCTCAGCTCCCGGCGTCTATCCCGCGGTCGCCGCGCTGATGGCGCTGGCGGCGGACGTCAAGCTCATCGCGGGTGCTGCAACCGCCGTGACCTATGCCGCGGACTGGACCGAGTACGGCGCCCATGTCCGGGACGGCGGGGTTGAGGTGCGCTTCCCCCTCGATCCGCTTTGGGCCAGCGCGGCCGTCGACGCGGTGGGCATCGACTTCTATCCCCCGGTCAGCGACTGGCGCGACGGCCTTGCCCACACTGACGCCGAGGCCGCCCGCTCGGCCTACGATCCAGCCTATCTCTCCGCGGGCTTGCGCTCCGGCGAGGCGTTCGACTGGTATTATGCGAGCGATGCCGATCGCGCCGCGCAGGTCCGTACCCCGATCACCGACGAGGCCTATGGCAAGCCCTGGATCTACCGGGCGAAGGATCTGCGCTCCTGGTGGAGCGAGCCGCATGTGGAGCGCTCCGGCGGCGTCGAGATCGCGCCCAGCCCGTGGGTGCCGCGCTCCAAGCCGATCTGGCTGACCGAGATCGGCTGCCCGGCGGTCGACAAGGGCGCCAACGCACCCAACGTGTTTCCGGACGCCAAGTCCGCCGAGGGCGGCCTGCCTGCCTTCTCGGGCGGAAGCCGGGACGACCTGATCCAAAGGCGGCTGCTGGCCGCCCTGCTGAGGCGCTTCGACCCGGCTCTGGCGGGCCACGATCCCGCCGACAACCCCGTCTCGCCCGTCTATGGCGGGCACATGGTGGACCCCGCCGCGACCTGCCTGTGGTGCTGGGACGCGCGTCCGTTTCCCGATTTCCCGGACCTTTCCGGCACCTGGGCCGATGCGGCCAACTGGGAGCGCGGACACTGGCTCAACGGCCGCCTGGAAGGCGGCGGGGTCGACGATCTGGTGCGGGCGATCCTGTCCGATCTCGCCTGTCCGCCTGCGGACCGCGTGGAGATCGACGGCTTCTTCGACGGGTACGTCATCGACCGGCCCATGTCCGCCCGCGCCGCGCTGGAGCCGCTGGCGCTCCTCTATGGGTTTGACGCCGTCGTCTCCGGCGGCCGTCTCGACTTCCGCGGCCGGCCGGGGCGGTCGGTGGCGACGCTCGGGGCGGACGATCTCGTGCCCGGTCGCGACGGCGCGCAGGTCCAGATCACCCGGGCGCAGGAGACAGAGCTGCCGCGCGAATTGCGCGTCGGCTTCACGGACGGGGAGGGGCCGTTCCGGCGCTCCGCCGCCCGCTCGCGGCGCCTGGTCGGCGACAGCCTGCGGGAGGTCCAGGCGGACATCGCGCTGGTCAGCCGCCGTGCCGAGGTGCAGCGGCTGGCCGACATCTGGCTGCAGGACCTGTGGATCGGCCGCGAGACGGCGGAATTTGCCGTCCATCCCCACCGGCTCGACCTGGAGATCGGCGACATCGTCGCGGTTCCGGGAGCGGGCGGGCGTCTCCATCGCATCACCCGCATCGCCGACGGCGCCGTGCGCAGCATCGCCTCCCGCGCCATCGACCCCGGCATCTTCGACCTGGCCCCGCCCGACCTGCCCCGCACGCCGCGCCTGCCACCGGCCGTTCCCGGAAGGCCCTTCGCCGTCGTCCTGGACCTGCCGCTCGCCCTCGCGGAGCCCCCCGTCCTGCAATGGCTCGCGATCCGCGCCGATCCATGGACCGGCCCGATGGCCGTCTGGCGTTCGGCCGACGGCTCGTCCTACTCGCTCTTCGCGGTCGCCGCAGCGCCTTCCGTCATCGGGCGGACCACAACGCCGCTCGGCCCCGGGCCGCTATGGCGCTTCGATCCGGGCGCCGTCACCGTAAGCCTCGCCGGCGGATTCCTGTCCTCGGTCGGCGACGCGGCGACGCTCGCGGGCGCGAACACGCTGGCCGTCCTGGGACCGGACGGCGCGTGGGAAATCCTGAGCGCGGCCTCCGCCGAGCTCGTCGCGCCGGGGACCTGGCGCCTGACGCGGCTGTTGCGCGGCCTGGCGGGCACGGAGCCCGCCGCCGCGCGCGCCGTACCTGCCGGGGCCATGGTCGTCGCCCTCGACTCCACGCTGGTCCCGCTGGCGGAAGGCGCCCGGGACCTCGGCCGCACGTGGCGCTACCGTATCGGACCCGCCGATCGCGACCATGCGGACCCGGCCTTCCGGGAGATCGTCGCGACGCCGGGCGCAGCGGCACTGCAGCCGCGCGCTCCCGTCCACCTGCGGGCGCGCCGCCTGCCCGAAGGCGTCGCCATCAGCTGGGTCCGGCGCACCCGCTTCGACGGGGACGCCTGGGAGCCGCTGGACGTGCCCCTCGTCGAAGCGCGCGAAGCCTATCGCGTCGAGATCCGCAACGCGGGAGACGTGGCCCGCGTGCTGTCGGCCGAGATCCCGGCGGTGCTCTATCCCGCCGCGTGGGAGACCGCCGATTTCGGCGGTCCAACCCCATCGCTCGACATCGCCGTCGCGCAGGAGAGCGCCAGCGTCGGGCTGGGCGCGTTCGCGCGGGCCCTCGTCCCCATCCTGTGACCGTCCCCGTCCCTTCGACCAAAGGAGGCAAGCCCATGTCCGAGAGCCGTTTCTCGGCCTGCCTGTCCGTCGTCCTCGCGCATGAGGGAGGCTTTGCCGACCACCCGCGCGATCCCGGCGGCCCGACGCGGTTTGGCATCACCCAGGCGACGCTCGCGTCGGCCCGCGGCCGCCCCGTATCCCGCAACGAGGTCCGCCGCCTGACGCTCGACGAGGCGGCCGCCATCTACCATGCCCGCTACTGGCTGCCGCTCCAGGCTGATTCCCTGCCCGTCGGCCTCGACCTCGCGGTGTTCGACTATTGCGTGAATTCCGGCCAAAGGCGCGCGGTCACCGGCCTGCAGCGCGCCGTGGGCGCCGACGCGGACGGGCTCATCGGACCCAAGACCCTCGCCGGCGCGGCGCGGGCCGAGCGCGTCCCGGCCATCCGCGCGATCTGCGCCGGGCGTCTTGCCTTCCTCCAGGACCTGTCGGGATGGCGGACTTTCGGCAAGGGCTGGCGGCGGCGCGTGCAGGATGTGGAAAGCCGGGCGGTATCCGATGCGCGGGCCGCCGTTCAGGTCGCATTCACGGACGCATCGCGATAGTCCGCGCCATGCCGTTCTTCCTCATCATCGGCCTTGCGCTCACGGGCCTGGCGCCCGACGCGGCGGCCCAGGGCGTGCGCCTGGCCTGCCTGTCCCGCCAGGACATGCAGACCGCGGTCTCGTCGCGTTCCGTCGTCGCGCCCAACGCGGCGGTCCGCGCCGCGCGCGCCGGGCTCGCCAACGCCGAGCTGGTGAGGGTGCGCCTCTGCCGCCGCAACGACGAGATGGTCTACGTCGTCACGTTCCTGCGGCGGGACGGCCGCGTGGCGCCCGTGACGATCGACGCATCTTCGGGCAAGTTGGCGGCCGACCGCTGAATCGCGATAGCGGGACGTGAGAACGGGGCGAGCGCATTGCGCCTTCTGGTCATCGAGGACGACAGCGACCTGAACCGTCAGCTGACGGTGGCGCTCCAGCAGGCGGGCTACGTCGTCGACTCCGCCACGGACGGCGAGGAGGGCGGCTATCTCGGCGAGACCGAGCCCTACGACGCGGTCGTCCTGGATCTCGGCCTGCCCAAGGTCGACGGCCTCACCGTCCTGAAGCGCTGGCGGGACGAGGCGCGCACCATGCCCGTCCTGATCCTCACCGCCCGCGACCGCTGGAACGACAAGGTGCAGGGCTTCGACGCCGGCGCCGACGACTACCTCGCCAAGCCGTTCCACATGGAGGAATTGCTCGCCCGCGTCCGCGCGCTCCTGCGCCGCGCGGCGGGCCATGCGAGCAGCGAGCTCGTCTGCGGGCCGGTGACGCTCGACACGCGTTCGGGCCGCGTCCTGGTGGAGGGCGCCCCGATCAAGCTGACCTCCCACGAATACCGGCTCCTGGCCTACCTGATGCATCACGTGGGGCGGGTCGTGTCCCGCGCCGAACTCACCGAGCACATGTACGACCAGGACTTCGACCGCGATTCCAACACGATCGAGGTTTTCGTCGGCCGCCTGCGCCGCAAGCTCGGCGTCGACCTGATCGAGACCGTGCGCGGCCTCGGCTACATCGTCCAGAAGCCCGGCGGGTGACGGGCTTGCGCGTCGGAGGACGCCTCGACCGGTTCTCCATCGGCGCGCGGCTCTTCGTGGCCGCCATCGCCTGCAGCGCGGTCATCCTGCTGATCTCGGGCGTCGTGCTGTCGGCGATCTACCGCCGGGTGACCGAGCGCGCCTTCGACGAGCGCCTGCACATCTATCTCACCGAGCTCGTCGGCGACCTCGCCGCACCGCTGGACAGCGACCGGGGCAATCTGGGGTCCATCGCCGAGCCCCGCTTCGAGCAGCCGCTGTCGGGCTGGTACTGGCAGATCACCCAGCTCGACAATCCGCGGCGCGAGGTGCGGGCCTCCCGCTCCCTCGTCGGCACGGAGCTGCCGATCCTGACCGATCTGGGCGTGCGCGCCACGGTCGGCGAGCGGCGCGAGGGCTACGGCACGGGCCTCGACGACCGCCGCCTGCGCATCGTGGAGCGCCGTGTCGATCTCGGCGACGAGGGACGCTATCTCATCGCGGTCGCCGGCGATGCCAGCGAGATCGACCGCGAGACCGGCGATTTCAACCGCGCGGTCGCGGTGACCTTCCTGCTGCTGGGCGCGGCGCTCGCGCTCTCCACCCTGGTGCAGGTGCGGTTCGGCCTGCGGCCGCTGAGCCAGCTCGGCGCCTCGGTCGTCGCGGTCAGGCGCGGCGAGGCGGACCACATAGCCGGGCGCTATCCCCCTGACATCGCCCCTCTGGCGGGCGAACTCAACCTGCTTCTCGACACCAATCGCGAGATCGTGGAGCGGGCGCGCACCCATGTGGGCAACCTGGCGCACGCGCTCAAGACACCGCTGTCGGTGCTCGCCAATGAGGCGCAGGGCAGCCGGTCCCCGCTGGCCGCCCACGTGCGCCACCAGACCGAGGTAATGCGCGACCAGGTCAACTACCATCTGGGCCGCGCGCGGGCGGCCGCCCTGTCCACGGGACTCGGCGCCGCGACCGCCGCGCGCCCCGTCGTCGAAGGCCTCGCCCGGGTCTTCGCCAAGCTGAACAGCGAGCGCGGCCTCACCATCTCCATCGAGGTGCCCGACGACCTGAGGGTCCGCTGCGAGGAGCAGGACCTGCAGGAAATGCTGGGCAACCTCATCGACAATGCCTGCAAATGGTCCGCGGGCGAGGTGCGGATCGGCGCGACGGTGCTGGACGATCCGGGGCTGCCCTACGTGGTCTTCTGCGTTGACGACGACGGGCCCGGCCTGCCGGAGGCCAAGCGCGAGGAGGTCCTGCGCCGCGGCCGCCGTCTGGACGAGAGCCGTCCGGGCTCGGGCCTGGGCCTTGCCATCGTCGTCGATCTCGCCGCATTGCACTCGGGCGCGCTGACCCTGGAGACGTCTCCCGCGGGCGGCTTGAGGGCGCTGCTGAAGCTGCCGGCGGTCTGACGGTGCCGGCGCTCGCGACCCTATGTCGCCAGAGGCGACGGATGAACGGACACCTCACTCGCTGTAAAGCGATGCCATGACGATCTGGATCGTGTTCGCGCTGATGACGGGAGCCGTGGCACTGGCCGTGCTCTGGCCGCTGGCGCGCGTGCGCGCCGCGCCCGGCGGCTCGGCGCCGGGTGACGAGGATCTCGGCTTCTATCGCTCCCAGATCGACGACATCGCCCGGGAGGCCGCGCGCGGGCTGATCGGCCCCGCCGAGGCCGAATCCGCCCGCACCGAAGCCGCCCGCCGCCTGATCCGCGCCCGTGCCGCCGCGCCCGCCGGGCCGGACGGCTCGGAGCCCGCCCTGCGTCGGCGCCGGGCCGCATCGGCTTTCGCGATCTCGATGATCCCGCTCGTTTCCCTCGGCCTGTACGGCGCATTCGGCTCGCCGCACCTGCCGGCCCAGCCGCTCGAGGCGCGGCTGACCGTGGACCCGACGCAGCTCAGCCTCGCCGATGCCGTCGGCCGGATCGAGGCGCATCTGGCGCGCAACCCCGACGACGGCCGCGGCTGGGAATTGCTGGCTCCGGTCTATTTGCGCCTGGGGCGCGCGCAGGACGCCGCCAGCGCCTACGGTCGTGCCTTGTCCCTCCTCGGACCCACGCCCGAGCGTCTGGTCGACCAGGCCGAGGCGCTGGTCCTGGCCGGCGACGGCGTCGTGTCCGCCGAGGCGCGCAAGGCGATCGACACCGCGCTGGCGCAGGCCCCCGACATGGCCAAGGCCCGCTACTACCGCGCGCTGGCCATGGAGCAGGACGGCGACCGCGAGGGCGCCCGCGCCGCCTTCGCGGCCCTGGCCCGCTCGGCCGCTGCGGACGCCCCCTGGCTGCCGATGGTGCGCGCGCGCCTGGCCGCGCTGGACGGAACGGCGACGGGTTCGACCGCCGACCCGGCCATCCGCGCCATGGTGGAAAGCCTGGCGGCACGCCTCGCCGCGGGCGGTGGCGACGCCGAGAGCTGGGCCCGCCTCGTACGCTCTTATGCGGTGCTCGGCGAGCGCGAGAAGGCGGCCGAGGCGCTGGCCTCCGCACGACGCGAGCTCGCCGCCGATCCCGCCGCGCTTGCCCGGCTGGGGACGCTCGCCACCGAATTTGCCCTGACGGAGCGCCGATGAGCCAGACCATCGCGACGCGCCGCCCGATGACGCGCAAAAGCCGCCGCCTCGTGATGATCGGCACCGCGCTCGCGGTCCTCGCCGTCGCGCTGGGGCTCGTCCTCTTCGCGCTGCGTGATTCGATCGTGTTCTTCTACGGGCCGACCGCCATCGCGGAGAAGGGCATCGCGCCGGGCACCCGGCTGCGGCTCGGCGGCCTGGTCCAGCCCGGCACCGTGGTGCGCGAGGGCGACCAGACAGTCCGCTTCTCGGTGGGAGACGGCAACCGCACGATGACGGTCGCCTATCGCGGCCTGCTGCCGGACCTGTTCCGCGAGGGGCAGGGCGTGGTGGCCGAGGGTGTGCTGCAACCCGACGGCTCGTTCCGCGCCGACAGCGTCCTTGCCAAGCATGACGAGAACTACATGCCGCGCGAGGTGGCCGACGAATTGAAGAAGCAGGGCCACTGGCAGGACGGGGCGAAGCCCAAATGAGCCGCTTATGCTGATCGAGGCCGGACATTACGCGCTCGTTCTGGCGCTCGCCGTCTGCATCGTGCAGACCATCGTGCCCGTCTGGGGTGCGCGCCGCGACGACGCGGCCCTGATGGAGATGGGCGCGGCCTGCGCGCTGGCGAGCTTTGCCTGCGTCGCGTTCTCCTTCGTCGCCCTGTCCCACGCCTACCTCGTGTCGGACTTCTCGATCCGCAACGTGGTGGAAAACTCCCATTCCCAGAAGCCGCTGATCTACAAGCTCACGGGCGTGTGGGGGAACCACGAGGGCTCGATGCTCCTGTGGGTCCTCGTGCTGACGGTCTTCGCCGCGCTCGTCGCCCTGTCCCGGCGCTCGCTGCCCGCGCGCCTGCGCGCCAACGCGCTCGGGGTCCAGGGCGCCATCGCGGTGGCGTTCCTGCTCTTCGTGCTCGTCACGTCCAACCCGTTCTCGCGCCTCAGCCCAGCGCCGTTCGAGGGCCGCGACCTCAACCCCATCCTCCAGGACCCCGGGCTCGCGATCCATCCGCCGCTTCTCTACATCGGCTATGTCGGCCTCTCGATCGCGTTCGCCTTCGCGCTCGCCGCCCTCATCGAGGGCCGGATCGACGCCGTCTGGGCCCGCGCCGTGCGGCCCTGGACCCTGGCGGCCTGGGCCTTCCTTACGCTCGGCATCTCGATGGGCTCCTATTGGGCCTATTACGAGCTCGGCTGGGGCGGCTTCTGGTTCTGGGATCCGGTCGAGAACGCCTCGCTGATGCCGTGGCTGGCGGCCACCGCGCTCCTCCATTCGGTCGTGGTCATGGAGCGGCGCGAGGCGCTGAAGGTCTGGACGATCTTCCTCGCCATCCTCGCCTTCTCGCTGTCGCTGGTCGGCACGTTCCTCGTCAGGTCCGGCGTCCTCACATCCGTCCACGCCTTCGCGACCGATCCCGGCCGCGGCGCGTTCATCCTGGGCATCCTGACCGTGTTCATCGGCGGCGGGCTTGCGCTGTTCGCGTGGCGCGCCCCGCTCCTGCGCCAGGGCGGACTGTTCGCCCCGATCTCGCGCGAAGGCGCCCTGGTCGTGAACAACCTCCTGTTCTCCACGGCCTGCGGCACGGTCCTTATCGGGACGCTCTATCCGCTGGCCCTGGAGGCGGCGATCGGCGCCAAGATCTCCGTCGGCCCCCCTTTCTTCAACCTCACCGTCGGCGCCATCGCGCTGCCGCTGCTGCTCCTGCTTCCGTTCGGCCAGCAGCTGGCATGGAAGCGAGGCGACGCGCTCGGCGCGGCCCAGCGCCTCATGGCCGCCTTCGCGCTCGCCATCGTGGCCGTCCTGGCGACGTTTGCCTTCGCCCGCGGCGGTCCGGTCCTGGCACCCATCGGCGTCGGCATCGGCGCGTTCGTCGCCATCGGCGCGGTGGTGGAGATTTCAGGCCGCGCCTTCGGCCGAGGCGTGCCGCTGCGCGTCGCCCTGAGCCGGGCCCTCGGCCTGCCGCGCTCCGCCTGGGGCACGGCCGCCGCCCATTTCGGCGTCGGCGTGACGGTCCTGGGCCTTGCCGCCGCGGCGTGGGGCACCGAAACGCTGGTGGTGATGAAGCCGGGCGATCGCGCTTCGGTCGGGCCGTATGTCGCGACGCTGGAGCGGGTGGTCCCGCGCTCGCTCGCCAATTACCGCGAGGATGTCGGCGTCTTCGCGCTGACCCGGGCCGACGGCACCTCCGCCGGGACGCTGGATGCCTCCAAGCGCCTGTACCTCACCCGCAACATGCCCACGACCGAGGCAGGTATCCGCACGGTAGGCCTCAGCCAGATCTATGTCAGCCTCGGTGAGGCGGAGCCCGGCGGCATCGGCGTCCGGCTCTACTACAAGCCCTTCGTGCTGCTGATCTGGATCGGCTCGCTGTTCATGGCCGCCGGCGGCTTCTGGGCGATGACGGACCGCCGCTTCCGCGTCGGCGCGCCCGTCCGCGCCGCGGTGCCGCAACGGGAGGCGCGAGCGTGATCCGCGCGCTCCGGGCCGCGCTGCTGGCCGCGCTCCTCGCCTGGCCGGCATCGGTCTTTGCGGTGCAGCCCGATGAGGTCCTGCCCGATCCGGCTTTGGAGACCCGCGCCCGCTCCCTTTCGGCCGAGTTGCGCTGCCTCGTCTGCCAGAACCAGTCCATCGACGATTCCGACGCCCCGCTCGCCCGCGACCTGCGCCTGCTCGTCCGCGAACGGCTGAAGGCGGGCGACACCGACGCGGCCGTGCGGGGTTTCGTGGTCGCGCGCTACGGCGAGTTCGTCCTGCTGCGGCCGCCCTTCGGCGCGCACACGCTGCTCCTGTGGCTGGCGCCGGCTCTGCTGGGCGCTGCGGGATTGTTCGGCGTGTGGCGGCTTGCGCGGCGGCGGGCCGAGCCTTCGGCCGAGGACGCCGTCCTTACACCGCAGGAGCGGGCCGAGCTTGCGGCAGCGGGCGCGGAGACGTCCGACCGCGGCTGAGGCCCGATCGGCCTGGCCACAACCTTACGAACATTTCATGCCGCGGCGAATGCCAGTTAAGGCTGGCCGCACCACATTCGCTCCCAACGATAGGCAACAAAGCCATCGACAGGAGTGACAGATGTCCGAACAGATCGATCAGGCCCGCAGGGCCACACCCGTCCGCAGGTCGGGATTCAGGATGCTTCTGGGCGCCGTCGGCATCGGCGCGCTCGTTGCCGGCGCGGGCACCGTGTCCGGCGTCTTCGCCCCCGGCCAGACCGCTGCGATCGCGCAGAACCTGTCGGCCCCCACCGCCGCCACGCCGGCACCGGCCGTGCTCGCGCCCGTCTCCTTCGCCGACGTCGTCGAGCGGGTGAAGCCGGCCGTCGTCTCCATCCGCGTGAAGACCGCCGTGGAGCAGACCGCCGGCCGTGAAGGGCCATCGTTCGGCCTGCCCGACGGGCATCCGCTTGAACGCTTCTTCCGCGAGTTCCGCGAACGCGGCGGCGAGTTCGGCCGCCGGGGCGAGCGCCAGGAGCGGGGCGGCCAGCCGCGCCGGTTCGGCATGAGCCAGGGCTCGGGCTTCTTCATCAGCGCCGACGGCTACGTCGTCACCAACAACCATGTCATCGACAAGGGCATGGAGGTGGAGGTGACCACCGATGGCGGGCAGACGCTGACCGCCAAGGTGGTCGGCACCGACCCCAAGACCGACCTCGCCCTGCTGAAGGTGCAGGAGGAGGGCAATTACCCCTACGTTTCGCTCGCCAAGTCGACGCCCCGCGTCGGCGACTGGGTCGTCGCGGTCGGCAACCCGTTCGGCCTCGGCGGAACCGTGACCGCCGGCATCGTCTCGGCCCGCGGCCGCGACATCGGCGCCGGCCCGTACGATGACTTCCTCCAGATCGACGCGGCGGTGAACCGCGGCAATTCCGGCGGCCCGGCCTTCAACCTGAACGGCGAGGTCATCGGCGTGAACACCGCGATCGCCTCTCCCTCGGGCGGCAATGTCGGCATCGCCTTCGCCATCCCCACCGAGGCGGTCCAGAAGGTCGTCGCCGACCTGAAGGCTACCGGCACGGTCGAGCGCGGCTTCCTGGGCGTGCAGATCCAGCCCGTCACCAAGGACATCGCCGCGAGCCTCGGCCTCAAGGAGGCGGAAGGCGCCATCGTCGCCCGGATCGAGGAGAACAGCCCGGCCGGCAAGGCGGGCATCCGTACCGGCGATGCGATCCTCTCGGTCAACGGCAAGGCCATCGCCAGCGCCCGCGAGCTCTCCCGCGAGATCGCGAACCTGAAGCCCGGCTCCAGCGCGGACCTGAAGGTCTGGCGCGATGGCGCGACCCGCGACGTCAAGGTCCAGCTCGGCCGGCTTCCGGGCGAGAGGGCCGCGGCGGCGGGCACGCCCTCCGGCGTCGAGGGTACGGCCGAAACCGGCCGGCTCGGCCTGCGCCTTGCGCCTGCGGCCGGCGTTTCCGGCCTCGACAAGACCGGCGTCCTCGTCGTCGGCGTCGAGCCGGGCAGCGAGGCCGCCGAGCGCGGGCTGAAGACCGGCGACGTCATCGCCGAGGTGGGCGGCCGCGCCGTCCAGAGCCCCGCCGACGTGCAGAAGGCCATCGCCGACAGCCGCAAGGAGGGCCGCCGCGCCGTCCTGTTCCGGCTCGAGACCGAGGAAGGCGCGCGCTTCGTGGCGCTGCCGACCCCGCCCGCCGGCTGACCGTTTGGAACGGCGCGCCGACGCTTTCAGGTCGCCCCCTGAGGCGTGCCGTTTCGACTGCGGCAGGCCGGACAATGCCCCCCGTCCGGCCTGCCGCTCCCTTTCGCCTTGAGATCGGGACGCTTTTCCCGTCTAGACTGGACGCCATGCGCATTCTGGTTGTCGAGGACGATGTCGAGGCCGCGGCCTATCTGACGAAGGCCTTCCGCGAGGTCGGCCATGTCGCGGACCATGCGCCCGACGGCCTGGAAGGCTACGCGCTCGCCCGCGAGGGCCAGTACGACGCGCTGGTCGTCGACCGCATGCTGCCTCGCCTGGACGGCCTTTCCCTCATCCGCTCCCTGCGCGAGCAGGACGTGCAGACCCCGGCCCTCATCCTCTCGGCCCTCGGCCAGGTGGACGACCGCGTGAAGGGGCTGCGCGCCGGCGGCGACGACTACCTGCCCAAGCCCTACGCCTTCTCCGAACTGCTGGCGCGCATCGAGGTGCTGGCGCGGCGGCGGGGCGGTCCGTCCGGCGAGCCGACGACCTACCGCGTCGGCGACCTGGAGCTCGACCGCCTGTCCCACCGCGTCGCGCGCGGCGGCCAGGACATCCCGCTCCAGCCGCGTGAATTCCGCCTGTTGGAATATCTGATGAAGCATGCCGGGCAGGTGGTCACCCGCACGATGCTCCTGGAGAACGTCTGGGACTACCATTTCGACCCGCAGACGAACGTCATCGACGTCCACGTCTCGCGGCTCCGCGCCAAGATCGACAAGGGCCACGACACCCCGCTGATCCATACGATCCGCGGCGCGGGATATCAGATCCGTGACGGCGCTCGGTAAGCTCTTCCGCACAACCGCGTTCCGGATCACGCTCGCCTATCTCGTGGTCTTCGCGCTGTTTGCTGGCTTCATCCTGGGCTACGTCGCCTGGAACGCGCGCAACCTCATCATGGAGCAGGCGCGCAGCACGATCGAGGCCGAGATCGGCGGGCTCGCCGAGCAATACCGCCTCGGCAACATTCGCCGGCTCATCTTCTCCGTGGAGCGTCGCGCCCGCGCGCCGGGAGCCTCGCTCTATCTGGTCACGACCTTCGCCGGGGAGCGGCTGTCGGGCAATATCGGCGCCATCGAGCCGGGCGTCATCGACACGCCGGGCGAGCGCGTGATCGACTACGCGCTGAGCGAGGAGGGCGCGGAGCCCCGCAAGGCGCTGGTGCGCGTCATGGTGCTGCCGGGCGGGTTCCGTCTCCTCGTGGGGCGGGACCTCGTGGAGCAGGAGCAATTCCGCTTCGTCATCCGCCGTGCCTTCGGCTGGTCTCTGGCGCTCATCGTCGTGCTCGGCTGCCTCGGCGGGTGGTTCATCACCCGGCGCGTGCTCAAGCGCGTCGACGCCATGACCGAGACCACGCGCACGATCATGGCCGGGGACCTGTCCGGCCGGCTGCCCGTGGGCGCGACCGGCGACGAGCTCGACCGACTCGCCGCCAATCTCAACGCGATGCTGGACCGGATCGGCGAACTGATGACCGGCCTCAAGGAGGTCTCGGACAACATCGCCCACGATCTGAAGACGCCGCTGACGCGCCTGCGAAACCGCACCGAGGAGGCCCTGCGCAGCGCGCGGGACCCGGCCGAGTTCCGCGCCGCGCTCGAATCCACGCTGGAGGAGAGCGACACCCTCATCCGGCTGTTCAACGCGCTCCTGATGATCGCCCGCGTCGAGGCCGGCCAGAGCGCGGAGCAGTTCACGACCGTGGATGCCGCCGCCGTCGTGGACGGCGTGGCTGAGCTCTACGAGCCGCTGATCGAGGAGGCGGGCGGCACGCTCGCCGTCTCGACCGAGCCCGGCCTGTCCTTCCACGGCAGCCGCGAACTCGTCGGCCAGGTCGTCTCCAATCTCCTCGACAACGCCATCAAGTACGGCGCGCGCGATGCCGCGGACGGCACGCCCGCCTCCGGTCCCGCCATCGCGATCGCGGCGCGCCGCGCGGGCGACCGGATCGAGATCGTCGTCGCCGATGGCGGCCCCGGCATTCCGGCCGAGGCGCGGGCGAAGGCGGTGGAACGCTTCGCGCGGCTCGAGGGCGCCCGCTCGCGGCCGGGCTTCGGCCTCGGCCTCAGCCTCGCCACCGCCGTGGCGCGACTTCACGGTGGAGAATTGCGCCTGGAGGACAACGCTCCCGGCCTCAAGGCTGTTCTGTCGCTTCCGGGCGCCTAGACTGGCGGCATGTCCGATGCCGCCCCGCTCGCCACTCGCCTGAAGCCTCTCGTCCTGCCCCGCGCCAAGGCCGATCCCGCCGCGCTCGTGCGCGACATGATCCAGGCCGCCCCCGAAGGACCTATGCGCGACAGCCTTGCGGCGCTCCTGTCCGGGGAGGCGGCCGCCCTCGTCGGCGCGGTGGCGAGCCAGTCGCCTTTTCTCGCCGGCATCATGCGCCGCAGGCCCGAATGGCTGTGCGATCTTCTGGGCCGCGACCCTGATGCAGGACTTGCGGCGCTCGCCGCCGACCTGCGCGCCGCCGTCGCGTCGGCAGGCGGAGAGGACGAGGTCAAGGCCGCGATCCGGCGCTACCGCACCCGCGCCGCGCTGCTCGTCGCGCTCGCCGATTGCGGCGGCGTCTGGGGCGTGGAGCGCGCGACGGCGGCCTTGACCGAAGTGGCCGAAAACGCCGTCGTCACCGCATCGGACTTCCTGCTGCGCGCCATGGACGATGCGGGGCGCCTTGCCCTTAAGGACCGCGACCATCCCGGCCCGGGCTCCGGCCTCGTGATCCTCGCGCTCGGCAAGATGGGCGCCGGCGAGCTCAACTATTCCAGCGATATCGATCTCGTCGTCTTCTACGACCCGGAGGCGCCGGCGCTAGCCGAGGGCGCCGAGGCAGCGCGCATTTACGTCAAGATCGCCCAGGGTCTCGTCCGCCTGCTTCAGGAGCGCACGCCCGACGGCTACGCGTTCCGCGTCGACCTGCGGCTGCGGCCCGATCCCGGTTCGACGGCGCCCGCCGTCTCGCTCCCGGCCGCCTTCTCTTACTACGAGACGGTGGGGCAGAACTGGGAGCGCGCGGCCTTCATCAAGGCCCGGCCCGTCGCCGGCGACATCGCCGTAGGAGCGGCCTTCCTCAAAGATCTCGCCCCCTTCATCTGGCGCAAGTATTTCGACTTCGCGGCCATCGCCGACATCCATGCGATGAAGCGGCAGATCCACGCCGTGCGCGGGCACGAGGAGATCGCGGTCGCCGGCCACGACATCAAGCTGGGCCGTGGCGGCATCCGCGAGATCGAATTCTTCGTCCAGACGCAGCAGCTCGTCTTCGGCGGCCGCCGCCCGGCGCTGCGCGGCGCGCGCACCCTCGACATGCTGGCGGCCCTTGCCGACGAGACCTGGATCACCCCGCAGGCGAGGGACGAGTTGTCGGACGCCTACCGGTTCCTGCGTACCGTCGAGCACCGCATCCAGATGGTCGCCGACGAGCAGACGCAGCGCCTGCCGACAGACGCCGATGCGCTGGCGGCCTTCGCCCGCTTCTGCGGCTTTCCCAATCTCAAGGCCTTTTCCGCCGAGCTGACGCGCCAGGCCCGCATCGTGCAGGGCCATTACGCGATGCTGTTCGAGGATGCGCCCTCGCTCGCCGCCGAGATCGGAAGCCTCGTCTTCACCGGCACCGAGGACGATCCCGAGACCATCGCGACGATCCGGCGCCTCGGCTTCCGCGATCCTCCCGCCGTCACCGAGACCGTGCGCGGCTGGCATTTCGGCCGCCGCCCCGCCGTCACCAGCGCCCGGGCGCGGGAGGCGCTGACCGAGGTGACGCCGGCGCTGCTGGTCTCCCTCGGCCGGTCGTCCGATCCCGATGCCGCCCTCCTGGCGCTCGATCGCGCCTTCATGAAGATGCCGGCGGCGGCGGAACTGCTGACGCTCCTGGGATCGAAGGAGAGCCTGCGCGACCTGTTCGCCGACGTGCTCGGCACCGCGCCGCGCCTGGCCGAGATCGTCGGGCGCACGCCCCACGTGCTGGACGCGGTGATCGATCCCGCCTTCCTGGAGGCGGAGGTTTCCGAAAGCGTCTTCGAGGCCCGCATGCGCGCCATGCTGGGCACGACGCCCGACATGGAATCCTTCCTCGACCGCATGCGCGACGTGGCGCGCCACGAGAATTTCGTGGTGGGAGCGCGCTTCCTGTCCGGCGTCCTCTCGCCGGAGAGGGCCGGCGAGGCGTTCTCCGCCGTCGCCCAGGCGGCGCTGCGCCTCACCTTCGAGCGGGTTCGCGAGGCCTTCGCGGCCGATCACGGCCGCCTCGCCGGCGCCCGGTCTGTCGTAGTCGCGATGGGACGCTTCGGCGCCCGCGAGATGACCGCCTCCTCGGACCTCGATCTCGTGGTGCTCTACGATTTCGAGCCCGCGGTGGAGGCGAGCGACGGCGCAAGACCGCTCGATCCGGTCACCTATCACACCCGCCTGACCCAGCGCCTGATCGCGGCGCTGACCGCGCCGACCCGCCGCGGCGTGCTCTACGAGGTCGACCTCAGGCTGCGTCCTTCCGGTCGCAAGGGCCCGGTCGCGACGCAGCTCGCATCCTTCCGCGACTATTACGGCGGCGAGGCCGAGACCTGGGAGGAACTGGCCCTGCTCAAGGCCCGGGTCGTTGCGGGCGACGAGACCCTCGCGCGCGACGTCGAGGCGGAACTGGCGCGCAGCGCGGGCCGGAAGCGGGACGCCCGGACCGTGAGCCGCGATCTGAAGGAGATGCGCCGCCTGCTCGCCAGCGAGAAGGGCGCCGCGGACCCATGGGACGTGAAGAACGCGGCCGGGGCGCTCACCGACCTCGATTTCGCCATCGGGCTTCTCGTCCTGACCGGCGCAGGCGACCATCCCGCCCTGGCGCAGGGCAGCTTCGCGAAGAGCGTCGCGGTCGCCGAAGCGGCCGGGCTGATCGGCCCGGAGGCCGCGCGCACGCTGATCGAGGCGCGCCGGCAGTTCAACGACCTGCTGCAATGGCAGCGCCTGCTCATCACGGGACGCTTCGACGTGTCCGAACTGCCCAAGGCGGTCGGCAAGCGCATCGCGACGGCGATGAGCTGTCCCGACCTTCCGGTGCTGAAGGCGTCGCTGGACGAGATGCGCGGGCGGGTGACGGAGGTGACGAAGGCGCTGTTCGCCTGATCGTCAGGCGGCGGCCTCGATGGCTTCCGCCATCGCCGCCCCCGGCCGCTCGGTGCGGGCGTCGGCGTCCGGCATCTGGACCATGACGATCGTGCCGGAACCGAACGTGGAGCGGATGCGCAGGGAGCCGCCCTGCATCTCCGCCAGGGAGCGCGCGATGGCGAGCCCCAGGCCCGATCCCTTGTAGGTGCGGCTGAGCTCGCTCTCCACCTGCTCGAAGGGCCGGCCGAGCTTGGCCAGCGCCGTCTTCGGGATGCCGATGCCGTTGTCCTCGACATAGACCCGCATGGCGCCCGGCGCGCGCTTGATCCGCACGGCGATCCGGCCGCCATCGGGCGTGAACTTCACGGCGTTCTGCAGCAGGTTGAGCAGGATCTGGTGGAAGGCGCGGGCATCGGCCAGCACCCGCGCCCCGGGCATGGTCTCGGCTTCCACCGTGAGGTTCTTGTCGAAGGCGGAGATCGACACCGCGCGCACCGCGTCGCTGACCGCCTCGTCGAGCCGCAGCGGCGCGCGGTCCAGCCGCACCCGCCCGGATTCGATCCGCGCCATGTCCAGCACATCGTTGATGACGCCCAGCAGGTACTGGCCGCTCTTGCGGATGTCCTGGCAATATTCGGAGTAGCGCGAGCATCCCAGCGACCCGAAGATGCCGCTCTCCATGATCTCCGAGAAGCCGATGATGGCGTTGAGCGGCGTGCGCAGCTCGTGGCTCATATTGGCCAGGAACTCGGACTTGGCCCGGTTGGCGCTCTCCGCTTCCGCCTTCTGCTCGAGATATTTCTCGGCGAGGTCCGCCAGCTGCTGCGCCTGGCTCTCCAGGGTGCGGCGGGAGGCCTTGAGATCCTGCACGGTCGCCTTCAGTTCCGATTCCGACGCCATCAGGCGCTGCTCGTGCAGCTTCAGAGCCGTGACGTCGGTGCCGACCGAAACGTACCCGCCATCCTTGGTGCGACGCTCGTTGATCTGCAGCCACCGCCCGTCCGCCAGGCGCGCCTCCAGCGTGCGGGCGCCCGCCTCGCGGCGTTCGTCGATGAGGACCGGCGTCTCGACGATGGGCTGCTGGCCCGCCTGCATCACCTCGTCATACGGCGCACCGGGCCTGACGGCCTCGCCGGGCAGGCTCCGCAGCGTCTGGAACTTGGAATTGCACATGACGAGGCGGTTGTCGGCATCCCACAGGACGAAGGCCTCGGAAATGGTCTCGATGGCGTCGCGCAGGCGCATGTCGGCGGTGGCGCTGCGTTCGGCCAGGGTTTTCTGCTCGGTGATGTCCACCGCGATGCCGACCAGATGGCTGCCTTCCCCGGGGGCGGCCTCCACGAGTTCCGCCCGGGCGCGGAGCCAGACCCAGTCGCCCGCGGCATTGCGGATGCGGAACTCGTGATCCAGCAGTCCGGCCCGCGACTGCACGATGCCGTTGGCCAGCGCGTAGAGGTCGCCGTCCTCGGGATGGATGAGCCCGTTGACCTCGCCGAACGCGAGGAACTCGTCGGTCCGCTCCCGGCCGAGCAGGGCGTACATGGAATCGGACCAGAAGATGCGGCCGCGGGCGATGTCCCAGTCCCACAGGCCGCAGCGGCCCCTGTCCAGCGCCAGGTCCACGCGCTCGCGCACGCGCTCGCACACCTCGTCGGCAGCCCGCGCCCGCGCCGATTGCAGGAAATACGCCGTGGCGATGCCGATCAGCACGAAGATGGCGGTGCCGAACAGGAAGGCCTGGTTCCAGATCTGGCTCGACCAGGGCGCGAGGATCGCCTTCTCCGGCTGCACCGCGAGCACCTGCCCGACGCCCGCGTCGCTGCGCAGCGTCGCGTAGGCCTCCGCGCCGCTGGCGAGCGTGGTGCGCAGGACGCCCGCCCTGTCGGCATAGATGGACAAAAGCCCGTCGCCGACGACCTCCGCGATGGTTTCCGGATGGGCGGCGCCCGCAGGCAGGGCGAGCAGGATGCGGCCTTCGCGGTCGGCCACGTAGACGAGCCGCCCGCCGGCGAGGGCCTTCTGCGGCAGGCGCTGGTCGATGCCGACGGTGCCGCGCTGGGCGGCGATGTCGGCGGCGACGAAGCCCGCCACCAGTTCGAGGTCCGCGACGGCAAGCGCGACGGCCTCGTCCCGGGTGCGCGTCGCGTGGACGTAGAGCGAAACCGTCAGCAGCAGGATGAAGACGACGAGGAGCGCGGGGACCGAAAAACGGAAGAGCGGCTCGTACGCCGCAAGCCGACGGTACGCTGGGTGCTTTAGTGAGCGCGCGACGCCCAGAATCGTACTGTCGCGTGCCGACAGGCACGCGGCTTCCGCACTTTTCATGCGGGCCCCCTGGCATGTTCTTGGATGATCGGGGAGACGCCCGACGCCCCGAATCACCTCCATCTGAATCCGGGGCGGCCGATTTGTCTAGAGTCTTGCCGGGAGGTTAATTCGCCCCGCCGGCGATGCCTCAGGCGAGGCTTCGCTCGGCGATGTCGGACAGGTCTCGCGACAGGCCCGGGCGGGCGATGACGCTGCGCAAAGCCGCCTCGGCCTTGTCTCGCCGGGAGGATTCCAGCGTCCGCCACATCTTGAACGATCCGAGCAGCCGGGCTGCGACCTGCGGGTTCGTTCCGTCAAGGGTCGCGGCCTGCTCCGCGACGAACGCGTAGCCTTCGCCGTCAGCCCGGTTGAACTGCGTCGGATTGCCGGCGGCGAACATGCCGATCAGCGCCCGCACGCGGTTGGGGTTCTGCATCGAGAAGGCGGGATGGCGCATGAGCTTGCGCACGCGGTCCAGCGTCTCCGGCTCCGGGATGGTCGCCTGCAGGGCCAGCCACTTGTCGAGGACGAGCGGCTCGTCCCGGTAGCGCTCAGCGAAGGCGTCGAGCGCGGCCTCGCGGCACACGCCGGGGATCTGGGACAGGGCGCCCAACGCCGCCATCCGGTCGGTCATGTTGTTGGCGGTCTGCAACTGCGCCGCGGCCAGTCCCTCGCCGACCGTGGGGTCGCCGACCGCGATCAGGTCCAGGGCGGCATTGCGCAATGCCCGCCGCCCCGCGCTCGCCGCATCCGGAGAATAGGCCTCGCGGCTCGCCAGCGCGTTGCGCAGGCTGCCCAGCCGGTCCGCGAGGGCATGGCCGATCCGGCGCCGCAGCCCGAGCCGCGCGGCGTGGATCCGGTCGGGATCGACGTCCTGGCCGATCTCGCGGATCAGGTCGCCCTCGCTCGGCAGCGCCAGCGCCTGGGCGGCGAAAGCCGGATCCTGCCGGGCCGCTCCGTCCAGGAACGTCCGGTAGGCATCGACCAGGAGCGCCGCGCCCCCATCGTCAGGGGTCCCGCCGACCGCGCGCATCATCACCCGCGTGGCGAGCGTCTGCGCCGCCTGCCAGCGGTTGAAGGCGTCGTCGTCGTGGGCAAAGAGCAGCGCGAGGTCCGCATCGCTCACGGGATGTTCGAGCCGCACCGGCGCGGAGAATCCGCGCAGAACGGACGGCACGGGCCGCCGCGGCACGTCCGCGAAGGACAGGGTCAGCGCCGCCTTGTCGAGGACCAGCAACTCGCCCTTCAGCCGGTTGCTCTCCAGCGGCTCGAGCTCCATCCGCCGGCCGTCCTCGTCGAAGAACGCGATGCGGATCGGCACCACGACCGGCTTCTTCTTCGCCTGGCCGGGAGTGGCCGGCGTCTTCTGGGCGACGTCGATGCGGAAGGTCCGCGCGGCCGGGTCGTAATGGCTCGCCGTCAGCACGGTCGGCGTGCCGGCCTGCTCGTACCAGACGAAGAACCTGTCGAGGTTCTGGCCGGAGGCCTCCGCGAAGCAGCCGATGAAATCCTCTACCGTCGCGGCCGTGCCGTCATAGCGGTCGAAATACAGGTCCATGCCGCGCCGGAACGCGTCGTCGCCGATGAGGACCTTGAGCATCCGGATGACCTCGGCGCCCTTCTCGTAGATCGTCGGCGTGTAGAAGTTGTTGATTTCCTTGTACTTGCTGGGCCGGACCGGATGGGCGAGGGGACCTGAATCCTCGGCGAACTGCGCCGCGCGCAGGTTGCGCACGTCGGCGATCCGCTTCACCGGGCGGGAGCGTTCGTCGGACGAGAATTCCTGGTCGCGGAAGACGGTAAGCCCTTCCTTGAGGCAGAGCTGGAACCAGTCCCGGCAGGTGATGCGGTTGCCGGTCCAGTTGTGGAAATATTCGTGGGCGATGATCGCCTCGATATTGGCGTAGTCGGCGTCGGTCGCCGTTTCCGGGTCCGCCAGCACGTACTTGTCGTTGAAGATGTTGAGGCCCTTGTTCTCCATGGCGCCCATGTTGAAGTCGGACACCGCGACGACGTTGAATACGTCGAGGTCGTATTCGCGCCCGAACACCTTCTCGTCCCAGATCATGCAGCGCTTCAGCGAATCCATCGCATAGGCGGCGCGGTCTTCCTTGCCGGGCTCGACATAGATGCCGAGTTCCACCCGGCGGCCGGACATGGTTGTGAACGGCTCGCGGATCGAGGCCAGCTTCCCGCCCACGAGGGCGAACAGGTAGGACGGCTTGGGATGCGGATCGTGCCAGACGGCGAAGTGCCGGCCGGTGCCGTCCACCTCGCCCGTCTCCACGAGGTTTCCATTGCCCAGGAGGACCGGAGCCTCGTCCCGAACCGCCTCGATCCGCGTCGTGTAGACGGACAGGACGTCGGGACGGTCGAGGAAATAGGTGATCCGGCGGAACCCCTCCGCCTCGCACTGCGTGCAGTAGTTCCCGCTGGAGCGATAAAGGCCCATCAGCTTCGTGTTGGCCGCCGGGTCGAGGCGCGTCACCAGCGTCAGGGTGAAGGGCTTCTTCGGCGGCTTGGCCAGCACGAACCGCTCGGGCGTGGCCGTGAAGGCATCCGCCGCCAGGGCCTTGCCGTTGAGGCTCGCCGACACCAGCGCGAGCTCGTCCCCGTCCAGGACCAGCTCCGAACCCGCATCCTCCCGGGAAGTGGCCTCGAAAGCGATGGTCGCCGTCACCAGCGTCTGCGGGCCGTCGAGGCGCACGTCCAGCTCCACGCGCGGGATGCGGTAGCGCGGCGGGCGGTAATCCTCGAGGCGGACGACGCTGGCGATATCGGTGCGCATGGGGCTTCCTAGCTGGAGAGAGCCTCCTGCTTATGGCGAAGGCCGTAAGTGGCGGCAACCCGCACCCGGGCGTGCTCGCCGCTGGTCGCCGCCAGCACCGCGCGGGTGATGGCCGGCAGAAGCGCGGTGAGCGGCGTGCCGATCCGGCCGTAGAGCCTGAAGATCGCCGGCTGCACCACCAGGCCGAGGGCCAGCGCCGCGAGGAGGTCGGGATCGGCGCGCGGGATCTCGCCCCGCTCCATCGCCTCGCCGAAGGCCTGCTTGATCGCTTCCACGGGGTTTGCCCGTGCCTCGACGGGCACCTCCCCCAGATGCATGTGCTGGTTCACGAACAGGAAGGTGAACAGCGCGCGGTCTTCCTCGAAAAGCGTCGCGAAGCGCCGCACCAGCAGTTCCACCACCGCCGCGAAGGGCAGGCCGCGTCCGCCGATCTCCAGCACGTCGCCCGCCAGCGCGGCGTAGCGATCGAGGAAGACGCGGCGCACGAGGTCGTCCTTGGAGCGGAAATGGCGGTACAGCGCGCCCTCCGCCACGCCGGAAGCCTGCGCGATGTCGCGGATCGAGGTTGCGTCCACGCCCTTGGCGGCAAAGAGCGCGATGGCGTCGGCCTCGATCCGCGCCCGGGTCCTGCTTCCGTCCCGCATGGCTCAGGTCTCCTTCCGGCCGGTCCGCCGGCTCGCCGTCGGCGCGCTCGCCTTGGCGGGCTTGGCGGCGGTCCTCGGCGCCTTGCGGGCCGCTCCGGCGGCGGCCGGCGCCGGGGCGGTTTCGGGCGCGCGGCCCGTGACTTCCCTGGCAAGCCGCGTCACCCCGGCAAAGTCCAGCTTGCCGGAGCCCAGCAGCGGCATGGCCGCCACCACGTGCACCTCCGCGGGCACCATGAGCTCGCTCGCCCCGGCCTCGCGGGCATAAGCGAGAATGTCGGCGCGCCGGGCGCCAGGCTTCGTCGTCAGCATGACCAGCCGCTCGCCCTTGCGGGCGTCCGGCATCGCCGCCACGGCGGAGGTCGCGTCGGGCCAGAGGCGCGAGGCGAGGGCCTCCACCGCCGCCAGCGAGATCATCTCCCCGCCGATCTTGGCAAAGCGCTTGGCCCGGCCCTTGATGGCGATGAACCCGTCCTCGTCGATCGTGACGATGTCGCCGGTATCGTGCCAGCCGGTCTCGCCGTCCGGTCCCGCAGGCGGCTGCAATTCGCCCGGCCGGTCGGCCTTCAGATAGCCGAGCATGACGTTGGGACCGCGCACGTGCAGACGGCCGCCCTCGTCGATGCCCGGCACCGGCTCCAGCCTCGCCTCCATGCCCGGCAGCAGCCTTCCGACCGTGCCGAAGCGGTTGTGCATCGGCGTGTTCAGCGCCAGCGCCGGCGCCGTCTCGGTCACGCCGTAGCCCTCCAGGATGCGCAGGCCGAATTTCTCCATCCACAGCCGCCGCGTCTCGTCCTTCACGGCCTCGGCCCCCGCCAGCACGTAGCGGACCGAGCGCAGGTCGTAGGGATGCGCGGCCCGGCCGTAGCCGGTCAGGAACGTGTCGGTCCCGAACAGGATCGTCGCGTTGGTGCCGTAGACCAGCTCCGGCACCAGCCGGTAATGCAGCGGCGAGGGGTAGAGATACACCTCGACGCCCGCCGTGAGCGGCAGGATCAGCCCCACCGTCAGGCCGAAGGAGTGGAAGACGGGAAGAACGTTGAACACCTTGTCCGTGCGGCCGAAATCGATCCGCGCGGCCGCCTGCGAGGCGTTGGCGAGCATGTTCACGTGGGACAGGACGACGCCCTTGGGCACGCCCTCGGACCCCGAGGTGAAGAGGATGGCGGCCGGATCGTCCGGGCGCCGACGCACCAGGGGACGGCGCCATCCAGCCAGGCCCCGCAGCTTCGCCACGAGGCCGATCCGGGCCCGCACGTCCTCCAGGTAGACGATGGAAAGGGAGCGCGCGAGCGTCTCCACCAGCGGCGCCAGCCGGGCCTTCTCCACGAAGGCGCGAGAGGTGACGATGGTCGTGACGTTCGCCGCCTTCGCGGATGACAGGATGTTCGCCGCGCCCGCCGTGAAGTTGATCATGGCGGGCACGCGCCCGGCGGACATGAGGCCCAGAAGCGTCACCGCCGCGCCGTTGGCATTGGGCAGCATCACGCCGACCGCGCCGCCTTCCGGCGCGAGCGGCATCAGCTTGCGCCCGAGCACCGCCGCGCCCAGCAGCAGCCGTTTGTAGGTCAGCGAGCCGGTCACGGGATCGGTCAGGGCCACCCGCTTGGGACCCTCCCGCCGCGCCGCCGCCAGCACCGCCTCGACGACCGTCCTGTTCATCGGCGTCGTGCGATAGATCAGGTCCGACATGATGCCGTAGAGCGCCTGGCCCGCCGCATGCCGCCGCCGACGGCCGGTCAGCGCCGGATCGAGGCGCAGGCGCACCGGCTCCAGGACGGTGACCTTCACCTTCGGGAACCAGGACTTGCGCACCTGCCGCCCGTCCAGCCGGGACAACGGCCCCGCCTCCAGCCCCTCGATCCGCACGGGAACGACGAGGCCGCCGGCCTTGTCGGCGACGAGGCCCGCCCCGTCATAGACCTTCATCAGACTGCCGGTGACGGTGATGCGCCCCTCGGGGAACACGACGATGGTCTCGCCCGAGCGCGCGGTGTTGATAAGCGTGCGGGTCGCCAGCGGCTTGGTCGGGTCCAGCGGCAGGGCGCGGATCGTCCTGAGGAACGGCTTCAGCCACCAGCGCCGCGCGATCGTGTCGTCGAGCGCGAAGACCGGCGGCGTGTCCAGCAGCGACAGGACGAGCGGCCCGTCGAGGAAGCTGACATGGTTCGCGACGACCACGCTGCCCGGCTCGATCTTCGCAAGATTCTCCGCGCCGACGATCTCCACCCGGTGGAAAACGCGGAAGAGCACGACCAGCATGTCGCGGAAGCCGTTGATCGGCAGCGCGCGCCAGATCAGCGCGGCGGCGAGGAGATTGGCGAGGCCCAGCAGCGAAAAGAGCGCGGGCGTGCCGAACGAGGCGGCCTGCAGGCCGGCTACGACCAGCGTGCCGGCGACCATCCAGGCCGCGTTGAGGACGTTCACCCCCGCGATGACGCGGGCGCGCCGGTCCTCCGGCGCCCAAGCCTGCACCGCGGAGAAGATCGGCACGATGAACAGGCCGCCCGCCACCGCAAGGCCCGCCAGGTCGATGGCGACGCGCAGCCCGGGGCTGCGGGCGAAGAAGGCCTCCGGCCCGACCGGCGGCAGCGCCTGGACGGCATTCCACGTGGAATAGGCCAGATCGAGGGAAAACCCTGCCATCAGCACGGCCGCGACGGGCACGAGCAACAGCACGATCCGCCCGGACGAGAGGAATGACGCCAGCATCGAGCCGATGGCGATGGCGATCGCGAACACCGCCAGGAAGGCCGTGACGACCTCCTCGGTCCCGCCGATCGTATCCTTCACCAGTGTCGGCAGCAGCGACAGGGCGATGGCGCCAACCACCCAGAACCAGCTCACCACGAGCCCGCCGCGCCAGAGCTCGGGCTGGGTCTTCAGGTCCCGCAGCAGCCCAGCGGTGGAGCGGGCGATGTTGGCGTCGACCACGAGGTCCGGCGCTTTCTCCCCGGTCCGGGGGATCAGCAGGCTGGTGAGCCAGCAGGCCAGCGCCACCGCCAGGAGCAGGGCCCCGACGGTCGCGGCATCGCCGCGGGCCGCCGCCACGCCGCCGGCGATCGTGCCGAGCAGGATGGCGAGGAAGGTCGCGCCCTCGATGAGGGCGTTGGCCGCGGGCAATTCGTCCCGGCGCAGGTGATCGGGCAGGATGCCGTACTTGATCGGGCCGAACAGCGCGCTGTTCACGCCGTACAGGAACAGGGCGGCGAACAGCAGCGGCACCGATTGCAGCCAGAAGCCGGCCGCGCCGATGAGCGCGAACGCGATCTCGACGAGCTTAAGCCGCCGTGCCACCGCCGCCTTGTCGAACCGGTCGGCCCATTGCCCGCCCAGCCCCGACAGGAAGAAGAACGGCGCGATGAACACGCCGCCCGCCAGCGTGACGAGCATCCCCGATCCCTCGCCGCCGACGCGGAAGAGGATGAGGATGACGAGGACATTCTTGACGAAATTGTCGCCGAACGCGCCGAAGAACTGGCACCAGAACAACGGGGCGAACCGCCGCGCGACCATGAGACGACCGACCATCGGGCCACCGCACCTGAAGTGAACGTATGTTCACAATAGCAGCGAGACGGCTGCGCCGCAAGAGTGAACAAACGTTCACTTAAACGCGGGCCGGCTCCGCGTGGCCCACGATGCGGGTGATGTCCGGCAGTTCGATCCGGGTCAGCCGGTCGATCTCGTCGACGCAGCGATGGGCTTCGTCCACGGTCATGTCGCCGGGCACCCGGCAATGGTAGTTCACGACGAGCCCGCTCGGCGTCGCGCGCACCCGGACGCTGTGGACGTCGGTGACGGTGCCGCCGGCGCGGGCATGGCCGGCGATGGCCGTGGCGATGCGCGCCACGAGCGTCGCCTCCGCCTCGCGGCCTTCCAGCCTCGCGACCTCCAGCGGCTCCAGATGCGTCTCGACCTCGGTGCGGTGGCCGAACTCGTCGCGCAGCGCCCCCTCGAAATCGTCGGCCACCGCATGGGCGTTGCCCATGCTGGTCTGCCCGTCGATCTCGATGTCGGCGCTGATGGAGAGCCGCCCGCCGACGTTCTGGATGGTGATGTGATGCACCGCCAGCCGCCGCCGCGCGGCGATGAGCATGACCCGCTCCAGGATCGTCTCGTCATCGAGCGCCACCGGCCGGGTCGTCACCGTCAGCCGCGCGTCCGGCGCCAGGCCCGCGATGGCCTCGGCGACGCGCTCCTTGATCGCCAGCACGTCCTCCTGCGGAAGCGTCCGCGACACCCCGATCGTCGCCTCGCCCAGGATCGCGCCGCCCGCCTGGCGCAGGCGCACCTCGTCGACGCTGACGACGCCCGAGGCCGATGCGATGGCGGTGCGCGCCTGGTCCGCCATGCCCTTGGGCGCGGCGTCGAGCAGGGAGCCGACCGTGCGCCGCGCCAGCCGGAACCCTGCCACCGCGATGAAGACCGAGACGCCGACCGCCACCAGCGCGTCAGCCTGGGGGAAGCCGTAGGCGGCCGCCCCCAGCGCCGCCAGGACGAGCACGGAATTGACGAGGTCTGACGAGAAATGCAGCGCGTCCGCCGCCAGGGCCTCGCTGTTCGTGGCCTTGGCCGTCCGCGTCAGCACCCACCAGCGCCACGCGTCCACCACGATGGCGACGACGAGTACCGCCACGGCCCAGCGGTTCGGCGTCACCTCGCCTTCGCCCGTGGTCAGCCGGCGCAGGCCCTCGAAGGCCACCGCCCCCGACAGGATGAACAGGAAGGCGGTCTCCACCAGCGCGGCCAGCGACTCGAACTTGCCGTGCCCGAAATGGTGCTCATCGTCGGCCGGCCTGTGCGCCGCGCGGATTGCCAGAAAGGTCAGCGTGGTGGCGACCACGTCCACCAGGCTGTGGGCGGCGTCGGAGATCAGCGCCAGCGAGCCCGTGGCATATCCCGCCGCGCCCTTGCCGATGGTGATCGCGATGCTCGCCAGGATGGAGACCAGCGCGACGCGCTCCTTGAGCGCGTGGGACGCGACCCTGTCGGCGGGGGAGGAGGGAGGCTGGCTCATGGCTTGGCGAGGTGCGGTTGACACGGCGCAGGGGGAGCACGATGTCAGCCCCGGATCAAGCGGAGACCCCCGATGGCGATGGAATATCTGCACACGATGGTGCGTGTGGGCGACCTCGATGCGGCCCTGGACTTCTACTGCAGGAAGTTCGGCCTGGTCGAAACCCGCCGGATCGAGAACGAGAAGGGCCGCTTCACGCTTGTCTTCCTGGCCGCGCCGGGGGATGAGCAGTCGGCCCGCGAGTCCAAGGCGCCGCTGCTCGAGCTGACCTATAACTGGGACGAGCACGAGTATCAGGGCGGCCGCAATTTCGGCCATCTCGCCTATCGCGTGGACGACATCTACGAGACCTGCGACCGGCTGATGAAACAGGGCGTGACGATCAACCGCCCGCCCCGCGACGGCTACATGGCCTTCATCCGCTCGCCCGATGGCATCTCCATCGAGCTCCTGCAGCGCGGGGAGCCGAGGGCGCCGGCCGAACCCTGGGCGTCCATGCCCAATACCGGCACCTGGTGATCAGTCGGCGGCGAACGGGTCGTTCTCGGGCGTGATCAGCGGCTCGGTGCGCGGCCGGTCGTATTCGATCGGCGCCATCGGCGCAGGCGGTCGCTCGATCGTCCCGGTGACGATGGGGCGGCGCTTGGCGGTGGGCGCGCAGGCCGCGACCGCGGCGATCAGGATGGCGCAGGCGAGAAGCTGGGCAGGGTGACGCAACTGGCAACGCATGGGTCCGGTTCCGGCTCGATCGGCTCGCGACCCGTCGGCCGGAGCGGTTTCCCCTCATCTCGCCTGCCCTTGAGTCAACGGAGCCTTAACGCCGTGTAAGGCCGAAGCGGATTAGCGTGCCGGCGCCGGGACCTTCCGAAGTCCCGCCCGCTTCGTCCGCCGCCTTCACAGAAGAGCGCCATGGCCCGTGTCCTCTGCATCGGCATCGCCGTCCTCGACTACGTCTATGCCGTCGACGATCTGCCGCGCACCGCCGAGAAGTTCCGCGCCAAGGCCATGACGGCCGTGGGCGGAGGCTCCGCCGCGAACGCCGCCGTTGCGGTGGCTCGTCTCGGCGGGGAGGCGGTGCTGGCGGCGCGTCTGGGCGAGGACGCCGTCGGCCAGGAGATCGTGTCGGGTCTGGAGGCCGAGAAGGTCAGCTGCGCGCTGGTGCGCACCTTCGCCCATGTGCGCTCGCCGCAATCGTCCGTCTTCGTCGATGCGCGCGGCGAGCGGATGTCGGTGTCCTACGTGGATTCCGGCCTGCCGCCCTCGCCGGAATGGCTGCCCCTGTCGATACCGCGGGGCGTCGATGCCGTTCTGGGCGACACGCGCTGGGAGGAGGGCGCGGCGCACATGTTCGAGCTCGCCCGCCGCATCGGCGCGCCCAGCGTCTTCGATGCCGACCGGGCGCCCACCCATCCCGACGTCCTGAAGACCGCGACCCACGTGGCCTTCGGCGCCCAGGGCCTGCGCGACATGACCGGCCATGCCGACCCCGTGGAGGGGCTCAAGGCCGTGCGCGGCCAGGTGGCCGGCTGGCTCGCGGTGACGGTCGGGCCCGAAGGCGTGCTCTATTACGAAGGCGACCGCGTCGTTCACGCCCCGGGATTCAAGGTCAAGGCGGTGGACACGCTCGCGGCCGGCGACGTATGGCACGGCGCGTTCGCCCTGGCGCTCGCCCAGCAATGGGTGGAGCGGGAGGCCGTGCAGTTCGCCTCCGCCGTGGCCGCGCTCAAATGCACGCGCTTCGGCGGGCGCGACGGCATCCCCACCCGCGCCGACGTGGACGCTTTCCTGAAGGAGCAGGCGCGGTAGCGCCGGTTGCCGCATACGGGACATCGCCATGCGCCTCAGCCTTGCCGACGCGATCGACTGGACCGCGGCCATCTTCGTCGCCGAAGGCTGCCGCCCGGCCGCCGCTCAGGCGGTCGCCCGCGCGCTGGTGGCGGCGGAGGCGGACGGGCTCAAGGGCCACGGCCTGTCCCGCATCCCCACCTATCTGGCGATGCTGCGCACGGGCAAGGTGGACGGCCGGGCCGAGCCGAGGGCGCAGCAAGCCGCGCCGGCCGCGCTCCTGGTCGACGCCGCCAACGGCTACGCCTATCCCGCCATCGACCTGGCGGTCGAGCGCCTGCCGGCCATGGCCCGGCGTTCGGGCATCGCGGCCGCGGCGATCCGGCGCAGCAACCATTGCGGCGCTGCCGGCCACCACGTGGAGCGGCTGGCGGGCGAGGGCCTCGTCGCCCTGTTCTTCGCCAACGCGCCCGCGTCCATCGCGCCCTGGGGCGGCACGATCCCCGTCTTCGGCACCAATCCCATCGCATTCGCCGCGCCGCTCGCCGGGCGCGAGCCGGTCGTGGTCGACCTGTCCGTGTCCCGGGTCGCCCGCGGCAACATCCTGTCCGCGCGGCAGAAGGGCGAGCCGATCCCCGAGGGCTGGGCGCTGGATCGGGAAGGCCGCCCGACGCAGGATGCGGAAGCCGCGCTCGCCGGAACGATGCTGCCCATGGGGGACGCCAAGGGCGCGGCGCTCGCCTTCATGGTGGAGACCCTGGCCGCCTGCCTCGTCGGCGCCTCGCTCTCCATTGACGCCTCCTCGCTCTTCGACGGGGAGGGCCCGCCGCCCGGCATCGGCCAGTTCATGATCGCCATCGACCCCGCCGCGTTCGGCGGCGGCGCCTTCGGCGACCGGATGGCGCGGCTTGCGACGGCCGTGGAAGGCCAGGACGGCGCGCGCCTGCCGGGCTCCCGGCGCACCGCCCTGCGGGCGAAGGCGGCCGCAGAAGGAATCGCGATCCCCGAGGACGTGCGCCGCTTCGCCGCCCCGGCGCGACCGGGCTAGGGGAACGGACCGCCTCATTCCGGATAGGCCCCCGCGCCCATTGGCGGGGCGGCCGCGCTGGTGCATCCTTCCTCCATGCGCGATGTCATCCGCTTCGTCCGGCGCGGCCAGGTGGTCGAGGTGTCGGACTTCCATCCCCGCACCACCCTGCTCGACTGGCTGCGCCTGACCGATCGCGCCACCGGCACGAAGGAAGGCTGCGCCGAGGGCGATTGCGGCGCGTGCACCATCGTGCTGCGCCGGCTGCGCAATGGCGCGCCGGTCGTTGAGCCGGTCAATTCCTGCATCCTGTTCCTCGGCCAGGCGGACGGCGCGGAAATCCTGACCGTCGAGGACCTTGGCGACCCGGATGGACGGCCGGCCGGAGCCTCGGGCGAGGGTCTGCATCCCGTGCAGCGGGCGATGGTGGACATGCACGGCTCGCAATGCGGCTTCTGCACGCCCGGCATCGTCATGAGCCTGTTCGCCCTGCACGAGACGGCCCCTGGCCCGGTCGACCGCCGGGCCATCGACGATGCGCTCGCCGGCAATCTCTGCCGCTGCACCGGCTATCGCCCCATTGCGGATGCGGCCGCGCGTGCCTGCGGCCCGGAGCGCGCGCCCCCGCGGCCGCTTCCCACGTTTCCCGAGGCCGATCCCGAGCGGGACGTGTTCGTGGGCAGCGACGAGACCTTCTTCGCCGCTCCCGCGTCGGAAGCGTCCCTCGCGGCCCTCTACGCCCGTCATCCCGACGCCGTGCTGGTGTCCGGCGCGACCGATGTCGGGCTCTGGGCGACCAAGGCCCTGCGCGACCTTCCAAAGATCATCTGGCTCGGCCGCGTCGCCGGGCTCGACGCGGTGGAGGACGACGGCGCGACGCTGACGCTCGGCGCGACGCTGACCCATGCGCGCGCCCTGCCGCTCCTCGCTGGCCTCGACCCCGATATCGGCGAGCTCCTGCGGCGCTTCGGCTCCGTCCAGGTCCGCGCCTCCGGCACGGTGGGCGGCAACATCGCCAACGGCTCGCCCATCGGCGATCTGGCGCCGGTCATGATCGCGCTCGGCGCCGAGGTCGAGCTGCGCCGCGGCGACGAGGTCCGCCGCGTGCCGATGGAGGACTTCTTCATCGCCTACCGCAAGCAGGACCGCCGTCCGTCGGAATTCGTCCGGGCGGTTCGCGTCCGCAGGCCGGGCCGCGACGCGGCGTTCCGCTGCTTCAAGGTGTCAAAGCGCTTCGACGAGGACATCTCCGCCGTCATGGGCGCATTCCATTTCGTGCTCGGGGAGGCGGGTGGAGAGCGCGTCATCCGCTCCGCGCGCATCGCCTATGGCGGCATGGCGGGCATCCCCAAACGCGCGGCCCTCGCGGAGGCGGCCCTCGCCGGTGCGCCGCTCTCGTCGCGCAAGGCGTGGGACCTGGCGCTGGATGCCATCGCCGGGGACTTCTCGCCCATGAGCGACCAGCGGGCCAACGCCGCCTACCGCGGCCATGTCGCCCGCAACCTTCTGCTCAAGGCGCTGACCGAGGTCGCCGGCGCCTCGACGGACCGGACGCGCATCGTCGGTCGTCGCCCGCCGGAGCTGGAGGCCGCCCATGGCCGCTGACCTGCAAGGCGACGGCCTCACCCGCGCGGAAGGATCGGGGCGCCCGCCCCATCCGGTCGATCGCGGCGCCGTGCCCCGCGGCGGCGACGGCCCGGTTCACGTCCACCGCGCCTATCCCCACGACAGCGCCCATCTCCACGTGCAGGGGGCGGCCTCCTATCTCGACGACCTCTTGGAACCGGAGGGCACGCTGCACCTGGCCGTCGGCATGAGCCCGGCCGCCCGCGGCCGCATCGCCGCGATGGACCTTGCGCCCGTCAGGGCCGCGCCGGGGGTCGTGCGGGTCGTGACCGCCGGCGACATTCCGGGCCGGAACGACATTTCGCCCGCGCTCGGCGACGAGACGCTGCTGGCCGACACCCATGTCGCGTTCCATGGCCAGGCCATGTTCCTGGTGGCCGCGACGACGCGGGATGCCGCGCGGCGTGCCGCCCGGCTGGGCCGCATCGAGATCGAGGCGCAGGAGCCGTCGGTCACCGTCGAGGATGCCGAGCGGCGCGACGAGCGCGTCCTGCCGGACTACGCCTTCGGCCGAGGGGACGTCGCCACCGCGCTGAAGGCCGCGCCCCGGATGCTGGAGGGGCGCCTGCGCATCGGCGGTCAGGAGCATTTCTACCTGGAGGGCCAGGCGGCGCTGGCCATTCCCGGCGAGGACGGCGCCATCCTCGTCCATTCCTCGACGCAGCATCCCACAGAGGTCCAGCACGTCGTCGCGCGGATCCTGAACGTGCCCGACGCACTGGTGACCTGCGAGGTCCGGCGCATGGGCGGGGCGTTCGGCGGAAAGGAAAGCCAGGCGACGCAATGGGCGGCGCTGGCGGCCCTCGCGGCCCGCGTCACCGGCCGTCCGTGCAAGCTGCGACTGGATCGGGACGACGACTTCGCGCTCACCGGCAAGCGCCACGATTTCCGCGTCGATTACCGGCTGGGCTTCGACGCGGACGGCCGCGTGTCGGCCTACGACGTGGATTTCCTCGCCTGCTGCGGCCATTCCGCCGATCTCAGCCAGGGCGTGGTCGACCGCACCATGTTCCACGCGGACAACGCGTATTTCCTTCCCGCCGCGCGGGTCGCCTCGCGCCGCCTGAAGACCAACACGGTATCGAATACGGCCTTCAGGGGCTTCGGCGGCCCGCAGGGCATGCTCGCCATCGAGAAGGCGATGGACGATGTCGCGCGCCTCACGGGCCGCGACCCGCTCGACGTCCGCCTCGCCAACCTCTATGCGCCCGGCCGCGACGAGACGCCCTTCGGCATGAAGGTCGAGGAGACCGATACGCTCCGCGCGATCATGGAAGGGCTGGAGCGGTCGTCCGGCTACCGGGAGCGGCGCGCGCAGGTGGATGCCTTCAACGCCGGCGGGGGCTGGCTGCGCCGGGGCCTTGCCCTGACGCCCGTGAAGTTCGGCATCTCCTTCACGCTGACCCACCTCAACCAGGCCGGCGCGCTGGTCCACGTCTATACCGACGGTTCGGTGCAGCTGAACCACGGCGGGACCGAGATGGGGCAGGGGCTGTACCGTAAGGTCGCCCAGGTCGTGGCCGAGGAGTTCGGTATCGGGCTGGAGCGGGTGCGCATCACCGCGACCACCACCGACAAGGTTCCCAACACCTCGCCGACGGCCGCCTCCGCCGGGTCGGACCTGAACGGCATGGCCGCGAAGGTCGCGGCTTCCACCATCAGGGCGCGCATGGCCGGCATCGCGGCGGCCCTGTGGGGTGTGGACGAGGAGGCGGTCCGATTCCGGGACGGCATGGTGGCGGCGGGTGCGGAATCGATGACCTTTGCCGACCTCGCCAGGGCCTGCCACCAGCAGCGCGTGCACCTGTCGGCCACCGGTTTCTATCGCACGCCCAACATCACCTGGGACCGGGCCAGCGCGACCGGCAGGCCGTTCTTCTATTTCGCCTACGGAGCGGCCTGCGCCGAGGTCCTCGTGGACACGCTGACCGGCGAGAACCGCGTGACCCGCGTGGATATCCTCCACGATGTGGGCGCCTCGCTGAACCCGGCCATCGACATCGGGCAGATCGAGGGCGGCTTCGTCCAGGGCATGGGCTGGCTGACCACGGAGGAACTCGTCTACGCGCCGGACGGGCGGCTGCTGACGCATGCCCCGGCGACCTACAAGATCCCGGTCTCGTCCGACGTGCCGGCGGATTTCCGCGTCGAGCTGTTTCCCAACAGCGCCCGGCAGGACACGATCTACCGCTCCAAGGCCGTGGGCGAGCCGCCCGTCATGCTCGCCAACAGCGTCTTCTGTGCGATCGCCGACGCGCTGGCATCGCTCGATCCGGGCAGGCCGGTGCCGCTGGATGCGCCCGCGACGCCCGAAGCGATCCTCAACGCAGCCCTCGCGCTCGGAGGCGGGCGATGATGAACGCGGCAGACCGGCTCTCCGCCATCGTGGCGGGCCAGGGTGCCTGCGCGCTGGTCACGATCGTCGCGACGAAGGGCTCCGTCCCGCGCGATGCCGGCGCCCGCATGATCGTGCGCCGCGACGGCGGCTTCCACGGCACGATCGGTGGAGGGCGGCTGGAATGGGACGCCCTGGCAGAGGCGCGGCGCATGCTGGAGGAAGGACGCGAGTCTCCCCTGCGCCTGGAGCGCGTCCTCGGCCCCGATCTCGGCCAGTGCTGCGGCGGCGTCGTCAGCCTGCGCATCGAGCGGGTGGACGCAAGCTCCCTGAACGCCGTGACCGCGCGCATGCGCGAGGAGGATCGCGGCGAGGAGGTTCCCGTCGCGCTGTTCGGTGCGGGCCATGTGGGCCGGGCGCTGGCGCTGGCGCTGGCGCCGCTGCCCTTCCGGGTGCGCTGGGCGGATGCCCGCCCCGATGCCTTCCCCGACCATGTGCCCGGCAATGCGCAGATGCGCGGCGGCGATCCCGTCATGGAAGTCGCCGCGGCGGAGAACGGCAGCCTCCTGGTCGTGGTCACCCATGATCACGCCCTCGACCTTGCCATCGTCGACGCGGCGCTGTCGCGCGGCTGCTTTCCCTATGTCGGCCTGATCGGCAGCGCGACGAAGCGCGCGCGGTTCGTCCGCCGCCTGGCAGAGGCGGGCCTCACCGGCGCTGCCCTCGCGCCGCTCGTCTGTCCCATCGGGGTGCCCGGGATCGCCGGCAAGGAGCCGGCCGTCATCGCCGCCGGCATCGCCGCCCAGCTTCTGCTGGAGCGCGGCCGCGTCCGTGCGGCGGCCCCGATCCGTGAAACCCGTTCCGAAGCCGTCGCCTGACCGGAGATTTGCGATGCTGACCGATGAGGACCGCAGGCACCTCGCCCACGCGGTCCGACTGTCCCGCAGGCATATGGAGGCCAATGACGGCGGTCCGTTCGGCGCCGTCGTGGTTTCCGGCGGCCGCGTCCTCGCCGAGGGCTGGAATCAGGTGACCACCGCCAACGATCCCACCGCCCATGCGGAAGTGGTCGCGATCCGCCGCGCCTGCCAGGCGATGGGCACCTTCTCGCTGGCAGGAGCGACGCTCTACACGAGCTGCGAACCCTGCCCGATGTGCCTGTCCTCGGCCTATTGGGCCCGGATCGCCCGCATCGTCTACGCCAATACCCGCGACGAAGCCGCCGCCATCGGCTTCGACGACGCGTTCATCTACGACGAGGTGCCGAAGGATCCCGGCGACCGGCAATTGCCGATGGTGCACGCTCCGACCGAGGACGCCGCTGCGGTCTTCGCGGACTGGATGCGCAAGGCGGACAAGGTGGAGTACTGAAGTTAGTAGCACAAACAGCGTTTTGTGCTACTAACTTTCCATGGAACCGATCTCGCTCAGTCTCCTGACCCTCTACGCCGAACTGGCGCAGCAGGTGGCGTCTGCCGCCGAGGACGGCACGGTCGTCACGACGAACATCAAGGGCATCGCCTATCTCCGCCTTCAGCGCTGGGTCGGCAGCAGCCGGACCATTCAGCATCTGGGGCGGGCCGACGACCCTGAGGTTCAGGAACGCGCCGCGGCGGCAGCCCGCGAGATGCAGCGGCGGCAGGAGCGGCGGCGGCTCGTCTCGCTTCTTGCCCGAGAAATCCCGACGCCGCTGCCGATGCTGGCGAAAGTGCTGGATGCCATGCAGAGCGCGGGCCTGTTCCGGCGCGGCGCCGTTCTGGTGGGGACGGCCGCGTATCAGTGCTACCCCCCTATCATCGGCTATCGCCTGGATGCGGCCTCGCTCATGACCCAGGACGCCGATCTCGCCACCGCCGATCTTGCCATCAGCGGCGAGGACGCCGGCGAGAGCATGCTGTCCATCCTGCAGCGGGCCGATCCCGATTTCGCGTCGGTGCCCGGCCTCGACTCGCGCGCGCCTCCCGCCCGCTTCCGCAACCGGCGCGGCTTCGTCGTCGATCTGCTGACGCCCCAGAGACGCAGGACCGACGCCAACCCCATGCCGCTCGCCGGGCTGTCAGCCGGGGCCGTGCCGCTGCAACACCTCGATTGGCTCATGGACAACGCGATCGAAGCCGTGGTCCTGCACGGAGCCGGCGTGCCTGTGCGCATTCCGGAACCCGCGCGGTTCGCAGTCCACAAGCTCATCGTGGCGCAGAAGCGTCCGGCGAGCGAGATCGCCAAGCGCACCAAGGATCTCGTCCAGGCCGGACAGATCATGCGGGCGTTGAACGAGACGGCGCCTTACGCGCTCGCGGATGCACTCGCCGATGCACGCAGCCGTGGCCGGGATGGCTGGGCGCGGCCGATCGACCGATCGCTCACCGAGATCGAACGCCGCGCATCCTAGCCCGTCCGCGCCTCCGCAAGGGCTTCGCCGATCAGGACGACGCAGGGTCCCTTAGGCTGCGCGGTGGCGAGTTTGGCAGCGATGTCGTCCGCGCGGCCGGCAATGACGCGCTCGTCCTCGCGGGTGGCGCGCTCCAGGATCATGACCGGCGTCCTGCCGGGCAGGCCATGGGCCAGCAGCTTGTCGACGAGTTCGGGCAGCGTGCGCACCCCCATATAGACCGCCGTCGTCGCCGCCGGGTCGGCGAGCGCCCGCCAGTCGAGATCGCGCGGCAGCTTGCCGTCGCGGGCATGGGCGGTGATGAACTGCAGGCGCCTGGCCGCATCGCGGTGGGTCAGCGAGACCGAGAGCCGGGCCGCCGCGCCGCTCGCCGCCGTGATGCCGGGGATGACCGAGACCGGCACACCCGCCCGGCGGCAGGCCTCGATCTCCTCGCCCGCCCGGCCGAAGACCATCGGGTCGCCGCCCTTCAGGCGCACGACGTTGAGGCCCTCCAGCGCCAGCTCCACGAGCATGCCGTTGATGTCCTCCTGCGTGCAGGAGGGCTTGTAGCCGCGCTTGCCCACATGGACGAGCCGCGCCTCGCGTCGGCCCATGTCGATGATCGCCGGATGGACGAGGTCGTCGTAGAGGATGACGTCCGCCGATTGCAGCAGGCGCACGCCCTTCAGCGTCATCAGCTCCGGATCGCCGGGGCCGGCCCCGACCAGCGCCACCGAGCCGACCTTGCGGTCCGTCTCCTCGGATACCGTTGCGGCGAGCATGGCCTCGCGCTCGGCCTCGCTCGCGGCCTGCGTCGGCGCGGCGAGCGCGCGGGCGGTGAAGCGCTCCCAGAAGGCCCGCCTGGCGCGGAACGGCAGGTCGAGCGCCTGCACGAAGGGCCGCCAGTCCCGCGCGGCCTCCGCCCAGGCCTTGAACGCGGCGGGGACGAGCGTCTCGATCCGTGCCCGGATCGCCTGGCCGAACACAGGCGCCGCGCCGTCGGTCGAGATGCCGATGACGAGCGGCGAGCGGTTGACGATGGAGCCGAACTGGAAGTCGCAGAAGGCCGGCCGGTCGATGCAGTTCACCGGCACGCCCGCCGCCTGCGCGGCGCAGCGGAAGGCCAGCGCTTCCGCGTCGGTTTCCGCGCCGCCTATGGCGACGGCCGCGTTGTCGAAGACGTGGATGGACCAGGGCCGGCGGTGGATCGTGATGGCCCCGGCGGGCGGATCGGCGGCAAGCGCCTCCATCGCCTCGCAGGGCTCGGGCGCATAGACGTCCACATGGGCGCCGGAGGCGGCCAGCAGCTCCGCCTTCCAGGCCGCGCCCTCGTCACCCCCCGCCAGCACGACGCGCCGCCCCTGGAGCTTGAGGAAGACCGGAAGCACGGCGAGCGCGTCGATGCGCCGGGGGGCGGCATTCTCGGGCTTGCGCTCAGGCGGCATCGGCGGCGACTCTCGCCGGCGTCCCTTCGGCCGCGCCGCCGGCCTGCGCGATGAGCTTCTTTAGTTCCGGCACGCACGAGCCGCAATTGGTGCCGGCCTTCAGCGCCGCGCCGATGGCGGCGACGGTGCCGCAGCCGCCGGCAATGGCCGCCTCGATGGCGCCGCGCCCGATGCCGAAGCACGCGCAGATCGTCGGGCCGGAATCGGCGATCCCGTCAACGGGCTTGCCCGACAGGAGGAGCGCGCGCGCGGCGGGAGCGATCTCGCCCGTCGCGAAGGCGGCGGCCGCGGCGTTCCAGTCCGGCGCCGTGCCGCCGGGACCGAGAAAGAGCAGCGCCTCGATCCGCTCGCCGTCCAGCCAGGCGAGGCGGCGCAAGCCGCGCGCGGGATCGGAGTAATCCATCGTTGGCGCGGCGCCGCCGAAGAGCGGCGCCAGCATGGCGAGCAGCGCATCGTGAGAGGCGTCGGAGGCAAAGGTCGTGAGTGTGCCGCCCTTGACCGTGGCATGGGCGAGGAAGCCGCAGCGCTCAAGCCTGGGCAGGGCGCGCGTCAGTGCGAAGCCCTGGGTGACGAACGAGACCGGATGCACGGCGACCGGCGTCGCCTTCATTTCCGGCTGGCCGGAGACGGGATCGGCAAACCCCTGAACAGCCGCGCCGATGCGCCCGCCCACCGAGGTCTGGCCGCTCCAGTGGATCGGCGCGAAGACCAGTCCCGGCTCCTGCTGCGCGGTGATCCGCACCCGCAGCGTCGCCCCGCCATGGGCGCTCTCGACCCGCGCAAAGCCCCGCTCGGACAGGCCGAGCCGCAGCGCGTCGATGGGATGGACGTCCAGGAACGGTTCGGGAAGGTGGGAGCCCAGCCGGGCCGATTTCCCGGTCCGGGTCATCGTGTGCCACTGGTCGCGGATGCGGCCCGTGACGAGGATGAGCGGGAACGCGGCATCGGTCGCGGCCGCGAGCGCCGGCGCGGCGACGGGCACGAACCGCGCCTTTCCGTCCGCATGGAAGAAGCGCCCGCCATCGCCGAACAGCCGCGCCGTGCCGCCCGGCTGGCCGCTGCGCACCGGCCATTGCACCGGCTCCAGCGCGTCGTAGGCGGCGTCGTCGATGGCGGCGAGGCCGCCGATGTCGAAATCGCGGGTGCCGTCGTTCTCGAAGGCGGAGAGCGCGGCGTGCTCGCGGAAGATGTCGGCCGGGCCGCGCCAGGCGAAGGCTTCGCCATGCCCGAGACGCCTTGCCACCTGCGCCACCGCCCACCAGTCCGGCCGCACCTCGCCGGGCAGGGGCAGGAACGCGCGCTGGCGCGAGATCCGCCGCTCGGAATTGGTCACCGTGCCGTCCTTTTCGCCCCAGGCAGCAGCCGGCAGCAGGACGTGGGCGCCGGACTGCGTCGTGTCGGTCGCGATGAGATTGTCGGAGACGACAAGAAGGTCGAGCCGCTGCAGCGCGGCGCGGACGGCATCGGCCCGCGGCATGGAGACGGCGGGATTCGTGCCCATCACCCAAAGCGCCTTGATCCGCCCATCGGCGACGGCATCGAACAGGTCGACCGCCTTCAGCCCCTCCCGCGTCGCCATGGCGGGCGCATTCCAGAAGCGCCGCACGCGGTCGATGCTGGCCGTATCGAAGGCCATATGGGCGGCGAGCTGGTTGGCGAGGCCGCCGACCTCGCGCCCGCCCATGGCGTTGGGCTGGCCCGTCAGGGAGAACGGCCCGGCGCCCGGCAGGCCGATGCGCCCCGTGGCGAGGTGGCAGTTGAGGATCGCGTTGACCTTGTCGGTGCCCTGCGCCGACTGATTCACGCCCTGGCTGTAGAGCGTCACGACGCGGGCGCTGCGGGCCCACAGGTCGAAGACATGAGCGATCGTCTCCGGCGCGCAAGCCGTCGCCGCCGCGACGGCCGCGATGTTCGGCGCGATCAGGCGCGCCTGCGCCAGCGCCGCCTCGAAGCCGGACGTCCGCTCGTCGACGAAGGCGCGGTCGATCAGCCCATGGTCGGCCAGATGCACCAGCAGGCCGCTGAAGAGGGCTGCATCGCTCCCCGGCGCGATGGTGAGGTCGATGTCGGCGCCTTCGCTCGTCGCGGTGCGGCGGACATCGACATTGACGATGAGCGCGCCGCGCTCCCGCGCCGTCTGCATGCGCTGGTAGAGGATGGGATGGCACCAGGCGGCGTTGGACCCGACGAGGACGAGGAGGTCGGCCTCATCGAGGTCCTCGTAGGCGCCGGGCACAATGTCCGCCCCGAAGGCGCGGCGATGGCCGGCGACGGAGGACGCCATGCACAGGCGCGAATTGGTGTCGACATTGGCCGAGCCGATGAAGCCCTTCATCAGCTTGTTGGGTGCGTAATAGTCCTCGGTCAGGAGCTGGCCGGAGAGGTAGAACGCCACCGAATCCGGCCCATGCTCGGCGATGGCGCGGAAAAAACCCTCCGCGACGCGGTCGAGCGCGGCATCCCAGGAAACGCGGCCCAGAACGCCGTCATCGCCGCGCATCATCGGGTGGAGCAGCCGCCCCTCCAGCGAGAGCGTTTCGCCGAGGGCGGAGCCCTTGGAGCACAGCCGGCCGAAATTGGCGGGATGCGCTTCGTCCCCCGCGATGGCCGCGCCGCCGTCGCCATCGGGCATCGCCTTCACGCCGCAGCCGACCCCGCAATAGGGGCAGGTGGTCCGGGTGGAGTGCGGCCCACCGGTCATCGTCTCCCTCCCCGCGGCAACCGGGGGGAGGGGAAGACGAACAGCCGAGCGGCGCACCCTCTCCCCCCTTGTGGGGGAGAGCCGGAGAGGGGGGTATGCTGGTGGAGAGGAGCGAGGTACCGGACAGGCGCCGTGTCGATCCCAGCGGTCTCGATATCGGACACCATCAATAGACGTCCGCCTGGTACCGCCCGCTCTTCTTCAGCGCCACGACATACGCCTTCGCCTCGTCCGGCGATTTGCTCAAGTGCACGCCGATCGCCTCGGTCAGCGCCGTCTCCACGTCCTTGGCCATGCGCTTGGCGTCGCCGCAGATGTAGAAATGCGCGCCGCGCTTCAGCCAGGCGCAGAGCTCTGCGCCGTTCTCGCGCATCCGGTCCTGCACATATGTCTTCGGACCGATATCGCGGGACCAGGCGGTGGAGAGCGTCGTCAGCGCGCCCTTGGCCAGGAACTCCTCCATCTCGTCGCGATAGAAGAAGTCGCAGGCCTCGCGCTGGTGGCCGAAGAAGAGCCAGGCGCCGCCTTTCGCCTTCGTCGCCAGCCGCTCCTGCAGAAAGGCGCGGAACGGGGCGATGCCGGTGCCCGGCCCGACCATGACGATCGGCGTGTCCCCGCTTTCCGGCAGGCGGAAGCCGTGGGCCTTCTGCACGTACACCCGTACGGGGTCGCCCGGCTCCACCCGGTGGGACAGGAAGGTCGAGGCGACGCCGAAGCGCAGGCGGTCGTCCACCTGATACTTCACCACGTCCACCGTCAGGCTGATCCCGCCTGCGAAGGCGCGCGGACTGGACGAGATCGAGTAGAGCCGCGGCTGCAGCGCATCCAGCGCCTCCACCAGCCGGAACGGTGCGGGCGCGATATGTGGATAGGCCTGGATGACGGCCAGCACGTCGAGCCCGTCCGCGCCCTCGCCCTCCGCCATACGCTCCAGCCTGGCGCGCTCGCCCGCGTCGGTGGCGAGCGAGGCGTAGAGCGAGAAGAGCGCGTCCGGCGCGGGCGACAGGGATTTCACATAGGTGAGCCAGTCGCCGAAGGTGCGCGTCGTGCCTTCTGCCGAGATCGGCTCGTCCAGCGGCACGCCGAGGCGGCGGGAGATCGCGGCAACGAGCGCGGCGCCATTGTTGGCATAGATGCCGAAGGCGTCCCCCGGCTCGTAGGTCAGCCCCGAGCGCGACAGGTCGAACTCGATATGGTGCGTCTCCTTCTCCGACGCCTCGGCGTTGAGCCGCCGGCGGGAGAGGAAGATCGCGGTGGCGGGATTGTCGCGCGAGAAGCCCTTGCCGGCAGTTTCGACCTCGCGCACCGGCGGTGGAAAGATGGCTGGCGAGGCAGGCACTTCGCCCAGCCCCTCCGCCAGCTTCTTCAGCACGCGGGCGGTCTCCTTGCCGCCCGGCACGCACAGGGTCAGCTTGGGCTCGGCGCCCGTCGCGATGGCGTTGGAATAGTCCTCGCAATTGTAGCCGCACTGGCCGCAATCCTGCTGGGCCATCGCGGCCATCATGCGCCGCCGCAGGGGCCTGCCCTCCGCCATCGCCATGCGCTCGTCGATGGCGATGGTGGGGTCGTGCCAGGGCGCTTCGCCGTCGTCGCCGTCCGCCAGCGGTTCGGCTGCAGGGGCGGGCGCGCCGCCCATGAAGGCGGCGGCGTCCGCGCCCGACAGCGGCACCGCGCCGGGCGCCGGCAGGACCGCTGCCAAAAACCCCGACAGCCAGGCCCGCTGCTCGGCGGAGAAGGGCGCGTTGTCAGGCAGCATCGGCGCGATGAAGGGCGGGCGGGTCGTCATCGTCATGCGTCGGTCCCCTCTGCGGGGGCTCCTTCGGGCGTTTCCTCGATCAGGGTCTTCAGGGCGTCCGCGTCGTGCCGCGCGGCGAAGGCCTGGAAGCTCTCTTCGGGGCCGGACCTGCGGGCGCGGTAGGTCGCCAGCACGCGGCGCACCAGTTCGGGCGCGTCCTCGGCTTTCACCAGCGGGAAGAGCTCGCGGCCGATGGCGCCATCGACGCCGTAGCCGCCGCCGACGAACAGGTTGTAGCCCGGCACCGTGTCGCCATCGTCGGAGACCGGCACCTTGGCGCCAATGAGCCCGATATCGCCGATATAGTGCTGGGCGCAGGAATGGTGGCAGCCGGTTAGGTGGATATTGACCGGCACGTCGAGCGCGACACGCGGCTCGCACCAGGCGGCGATGGCCTCCGCATCCTCCTTGGTGTGGGCGGCGGCGAACTTGCAGCCGGTCGCGCCGGTGCAGGCGACGAGCCCGGCCCGCACGCTGGAGGCCGAGGCCGACAGCCCGATCGCCTCGATATGCGCGAGCGCATCGGCGACCTTGGCGTCCGGCACGCCGGAGATGAGCAGATTCTGCCAGACGGTGAGGCGGATGTCGCCGTCGCCGCATTCGCGCGCGATGGACGCCAGGACACGCATCTGGTCGCTCGTCATCCTGCCAACGGGCAGGACGATCCCGATCCAGTTCAGCCCCGCCTGGCGCTGGGGATGGACGCCGATATGGGCCTGCCGGTCATAGGCCGGGCGGGGAGCGACATGGGCCGCGTCGAGCCGCGCCAGCGTGCGGCCGAGCTTCGCCTCCACCAGCGCGAGGTAGGCGTCGAAGCCCATCGCGTCGAGCACGTATTTCATCCGCGACTTCGCACGGTTGGTCCGGTCGCCGGTCTCGATGAAGACGCGCACGATGGCGTCCGCCACCGCGATCGCCTCATCCGGGCGGACCACGATCCCGGTGTCGCGGGCGAGGTCCTTGTGGCCGGTGATGCCGCCCAGGATCAGCCGGAACCAGATGCCGGGTTCGACTCCAGCGCCGGGCAGGACCTCCACGGCCTGGAAGCCGATATCGTTCGTATCCTCCAGCGTCGCGATGGAGCCCGCGCCATCGAAGGCGACGTTGAACTTGCGCGGCAGCCCGTAGAGCGAGCGGTCGTTCAGGATGTGGTGGTGCCAGGCCTTGGCGTAGGGCCGGGTGTCCAGCAGTTCCAGCGGGTCGATCCCCGCCGTCGCCGAACCCGTGACGTTGCGGATATTGTCCGCGCCCGAACCCTTCGCGGTGAGGCCGAGATCGGCAAGGCCCTCGATGAAGGGCACAGCCTGCTCGGCAATGATCTCGCGGACCTGCAGGTTGGCGCGGGTCGTCGCGTGGGCATAGCCGCCGCCATGGGCATCGGCGAGATCGGCCACACCTGCGAACTGCCAGTGCGTGAGGATGCCGTTGGGGATGCGCAGCCGGCACATATAGCTGTTCTGGGCTGGCGCCACGTAGAACAGGCCGTGATAGCGCCAGCGGAAATTGTCCTCGGGCTTGGGATATTCGCCCTTGCCGGCTTGGTCCCTGAAGCGCGCATAGGCGTCGAACGGGTGTTCCGCGCGCTTCCACTTTTCCTGGTCGGCCAGCTTGTTTCCGGACGCTTCTACCCTGGCCTGCGCCTTCAGGTGGTCGGCGTCCGGCCCGATCGGCGAGGGCGATTGCGAGTTCGCCGGGATGCCGGCCGGCAGGCTGCGCTGCACCGCCCCTGCGATGAAGCCTTCGAGATAGCGCTTCTGCTCTGGCGTGAAGTCGGCGGCGGGGCTTGGCACAGGATGGCTCATGGTCATGCGGCCCTCGGCAGGTCGGCGGCCGCTTGCCCGAAGATGAGCGTGTCGCGGATTGCCTCGACGCTTTCGCCGCCGGCGATGAGGGACTGGAACCAGAGCGCGTCACGCGTATCGCCGAACAGGACGGCGCCAACGAGCGCCCCGTCCTTCAATACGAGCTTGCGATAGGCGCCAGCCGCATCGCGCAGGACGAGGGTCTCGGTGCCCTCGCCGCCGAGAAAATCGCCGGCGGAGAAGACGTTGACGCCGGACACTTTCAGGTTCGTCGCCAGGAGCGAGCCGGCATAGGCGGCGCCCGTGTCGCCGCAGAGCCGCGCCGCCAGCACCCTTGCCTGCGTGTAGGCCGGCTCGACGAGGCCGTAGACGGTGCCGCGATGCTCCGCGCATTCGCCGATCGCGAAGATGGCGGGGTCGTCGGTGGCAAGGCCGTCATCCACGACGATGCCGCGATTGCAGGCGAGCCCGGCTGCTCGAGCCAGGTCCGCGTTGGGGCGGATGCCTGCGGCCAGCACGACGAGATCCGCCGGCAGCACGCGCCCGTCCGCCAGGGCAAGGCCGGTGGCCTTTGTCTCGCCCGTGATCGCGGCGGAGGACGCCTCCAGCACGACGTCGATGCCTTTGGACCGGATGGCGTCCGCAAGCAGCGCGCCCGCGGCCGCGTCGAGCTGGCGCTCCATCAGCCGGTCCATGATGTGGACGAGCGTGACCTTCGCGCCGCGCCGGGCAAGGCCGTAGGCCGCCTCGATGCCCAGGAGCCCGCCGCCGACGACGACGGCGCGGGCGCCGGTACGGGCCGCATCCTCCATCGCGACGACGTCCGCATGGTCGCGGAAGGTGACGACGCCGGGCAGGTCCGCCCCGGGGATTGGCAGGCGGATCGGCCGGGAGCCGGCGGCGAGGACGAGCTTGCCGTAGGGCAAGGCGCGCCCGTCTGCGAGCCTGATGGTGCGGGCCGCGCGGTCGATCGCCGTCACCGCCTGCCCGTAGAGCGTCGTCACGCCCCGGTCCCGCCACCAGGCGGCGGGCTTCAGTTCCACGTCGTCCGCCGCCATCTCGCCGGCAAGGACTGACGAGAGCAGCACGCGGTTATAGGCGCGGCGCTTCTCCTCGCCGACGACCGCGATGGCATGCCGGCCAAGCCCGCGGGCGGAGAGTTCCTCCACCAGCCGCGTGGCGGCCATGCCCTTGCCGACGATGACGAGCGGTTCGGCCATCACGCCGCCTCCGCCGCAATCGGGGTGCGTTCCCCTCCTCCCGCGCGCATAGCGCGTGGCGGGGAGGGGCTAGGGGTGGGGGGTGTGGCGGCTTGGCCGGATGCCGCCTGCACGGCCTCGACGCCCCCCACCCCGACCCTCCCCGCCGCTTCGCGGGGGGAGGGAGAACCAGCGTGCACGGACCCGGCCATCACGCCGCCTCGACGTAGCGGTGACGCTCGTAGAGGAAGCGCAGGACGGCCTCGCGGCAGCGCAGATAGGCGGGGTCGGAGACCACCTCCAGACGCTTGCGCGGTCGTTCCATCGGCACGCCCAAGACCTCGCCGATATGGGCGGCCGGGCCGTTCGTCATCATCACGATGCGGTCGGAGAGCAGCACCGCCTCGTCCACGTCGTGGGTGATCATGATGACCGTGTTGCCGAGCGCCGCGTGGATCTGCATGACCGAGTCCTGCAGATGCGCGCGGGTGAGGGCATCGAGTGCGCCGAAGGGCTCGTCCAGCAGCAGGACCTTGGGCTCCATGGCCAGCGCCCGGGCGATGCCCACCCGCTGCTTCATGCCGCCGGAGATTTCGGAGGGGCGCTTGTCGCGGGCATGGCCCATCTGGACGAGATCGAGATTGTGCAGGGTCCAGGCATGGCGCTCTGCCTTGGACTTGGCGCGGCCGAACACCTTGTCCACCGCCAGCCGCACGTTCTCGTAGACCGTGAGCCAGGGCAGCAGCGAATGGTTCTGGAACACGACCGCCCGGTCGGGCCCCGGCGCGTTCACCTCCCGGTCCTCCAGCAGTACCGCGCCCTGCGTCACCGGCGTGAGCCCGGCGATGATGTTGAGCAGCGTGGACTTTCCGCAGCCGGAATGGCCGATGATGGAGACGAATTCGCCCTTGTCGATGGCAAGCTCGATGCCCTTCAGCACCTCGCTCGTCCGCCCGGCGCGGGTGAAGCTTTTGTCGATCTGGTCGAGCTTGAGATAGGGCTTCTGGCTCAAGGCGGCCTCCTCAGGCGCTGGCCGTGCCGCGCGTCGCGACGCGGCCGACGAGGGCGACGATGCGGTCCAGCACGAAGCCGACCATGCCGATGTAGAGAAGGGCGACGATGATGTCGGGGAGGCGGGAGGAATTCCACGCATCCCAGATGAAGAAGCCGATGCCGACGCCGCCGGTCAGCATCTCGGCGGCCACGATGGCGAGCCAGGACAGGCCGACGCCGATCCGCAGCCCGGTGAAGATGTACGGCGCCGCGGACGGGATCATGATCCGCCAGAAGAATTCCAGCGAGTTCAGGCGCAGCACCGCCGCGACGTTCCGGTAGTCCTGCGGAATGTTCCTTATGCCGACCGCCGTGTTGATGATCACCGGCCACACCGAGGTGATGAAGATCACGAAGATCGCCGAGGGGCTGGCGTCGCGAAACGCCGCCAGCGAGAGCGGCAGCCAGGCGAGCGGGGGCACGGTGCGCAGCACCTGGAAGATTGGGTCCAGGCCCCGCATGGCCCACACGCTCTGGCCGATGATGGCGCCGACGAGCACCCCGACCACGGCGGCAAGGCCGAAACCCACCGCCACGCGCTGCAGGCTGGTCAGCACGCGCCAGCCCAGCCCGATGTCCTGCGAACCGTAATTGAAGAACGGGGAGACGATCAGGTCGTGGGATTCCCGCCAGATCGTCGTGGGCGAAGGCAGGGTTGCCCCGGCCTGCGAGGTCAGCATCTGCCAGACGAGCAGGATTAGGGCGAGCGTCACCAGAGGCGGCAGCACGTTGACCGCCACGTCCCGCGCCTGCTTGCCGGCCGCCGCCAGAACCCTGGCGGCCCGCGGGGATGGGGCGGAGGGAAGCGGCACGATCGCTGCCTTGGGTGACGGGAACGCCATCACGACCGGGTCGGCCGGGCTTTTCAGGGCTGGTTGGGACATGGAATGCCTCGCCTGTCGGGTAAGGAAGGCGCGGACGGCACGGCAGCGGCCGCCCGCGTTGCCGGTGATCAGACCTGCGCGCGCTTGATGGAAAGGCTCTTCAGGTACGCGCCCGGGTCTTCCGGATCGAAGACCTTGCCGTCGAAGAACGTCTCCTTGCCGCGGGACGTTGAGGTGGGGATGTCGGCGGCGGCGACGCCGAGCGCCTTGGCGGCCTCGCGCCAGACGTCCTCGCGGTTCACCTTGTCGACCAGGGCCTTCACGTCCGTCCCGGGCTCGAACTTGCCCCAGCGGATGTCCTCCGTGACAAACCAGGCATCGTGGCTCTTGAAGGGGTAGGACGCGTGGTCCCGCCAGAACTTCATGAACTGCGACGTGCCCTTCTCGACGCGGCCCCGGCCGTAATTGATGTCGCCGTTGGCGCGGCCGATGATGTCCGCGACCGGCACGTTGAACCATTGCCGCCGGCCGACGATCTCGGACATTTCCTGCCGGTTCTCCGCCTTGTCGCACCATTGTTGGGCTTCCAGCACGGCCATCGTCAGGGCGCGGGCCGCGCGCGGATACTTGTCGACGAACTCGGCGCGCAGGGCGAAAGCCTTCTCCGGATGCCTGGCCCAGATCTCACCGGTCGAGCAGGCGGTGAACCCGATGCCCTGGTTGACGAGCTGCTCGTTCCACGGCTCGCCGACGCAGAAGGCGTCCATGTTGCCCACCTTCATGTTCGCCACCATCTGCGGCGGCGGCACGACGATGGTCGACACGTCCTTGTCCGGGTCGATGCCGGCGGCGGCGAGCCAGTAGCGGATCCACAGGTCGTGGGTGCCGCCGGGAAATGTCATCGCGATCTTGATTTCCTTGCCGGCGGCCTTCTTGGCCTCGAACGCCGCCTTCAGGGCCGAGGCGTCGACGCCGACCTTGAGGTCCTTGTATTCGTTGGAGACCGAGATGCCCTGGGCGTCGAGGTTCAGCCGGGCCATGATCTGGATCGGCACCGGCACGTTGTTCTGCGTCACCTTGCCGGCCGAGATCAGGTACGGCATGGGCGTCAGGATATGGGCGCCGTCGATGCCGTTGCTCGCGCCGCCGAGCACGATGTTGTCGCGGGTGGCGCCCCAGGAAGCCTGCTTGGAGACGTCCACGTCCGGCATGCCGTGCCTGGCGAAGAAGCCCTTCTCCTTGGCGATGACCAGCGGCGAGGCGTCCATCAGCGCGATGTAGCCGAGCACCGCCTTCTTTACCTCCGGCCCCGCATCCTGCGCGAAGGCGCCGCCCGGCAGCGCGATCTTCGCCGCGGCGGCGAGCGCGAGGGCGCCTGCGCCCGTCAGGACATCGCGGCGGCTGGCGCCGGACGCTGCGGCGGGAGCGGCCTTTGTCTTCGCATCCATCGTCATCTGTCGTCCCCTGTTCGACCGGCCTGCGGGCCTGTTGCTGTCCGGAGCCGCCAACGAAAAATGCCGCCGACGCGTCGCCCGACCTCGCGGTCGGCGTGCGTCAGCGGCATTGCTGGCCGGTCCCCCTTTGGACCTTTATCGTGGACCTCTCGGCCCCGGGATCATTGATGCACGAGCCGTGCCAACCGGCGGCAATGAGCACTGCGGCGTGAAAAGCGGTCTGCAATCAAAGGCGGGTAGCGGCGCGGTCGTCCCAACCGCCCCGCCCACACGGCAGCGCCGCCCCTCATGCTGCGCTGCAAAAAATCGCAGCGGCCGCCGAAAAAAGAGGCAGGGACGGCGCTGCCGCTCAGGCGAGCAATCGCGGCGCGGCGACGGAGCCGCCGACATCGCCGCAGGCTGCGTCGAACAGGTCCGTGGCGAGCACCTTGCGGGCCGCGCGCCGGCGGCCGGCATCGTCCGGCGTCTGCCCCGCATCGACCATCTGGTCGAAGAGGAAGTCCGCCTGGGCCGCTTCCGGCCGCAGGGCGGCGGGGTCGAAACGGATATAGTCGCGGGTGGGGGAGCCCGGCGCGCGCCCGCCCAGCGGCAGGGTGCCGGCCAGGATCGTCTCCAGCACCTGCGGGGAAACGCCGAGCACGTCGGCCCGGGCCATGTGGCGCGACAGGAGAGGGCGGTTGGCAGGCTCCGTGCACCAGCGCCCGGCCTGGACGAGGGCGCGCACCAGCGCGGCCACGATCGGCGGGTGCCGCTCCCCGTAGGCCGACAGCACGCCGAGCGCCTTCTCCGGGCAGTCCGAGACGATCTGCGTTCCCAGATGCAGCACCACCGCGCCGCCGCCGGCCACGGTCAGCGCATTCCATGGCGCGCCCACGCAGAAACCGTCGATATGGCCACTCTCCAGGCTGCGCGCCATCAGCGGCGGCGGGATGACGACGAGGCGCACGTCCTCCTCCGGATTGACCCCTCCGGACTTCATCCAGATCCGCAGATGATAATGGTGCATGGAGAACGGGAAGGTCTTGGCGAAGGTGGGCGGGGCCTCGCCCGCCGCCCGCCGCCGGTCGCAGATCCGCTTCAGGGCGCGAGCCGAGACGGCCGGCTCGGTCAGGTCGCCATCGGCGTCGGCCGCCAGCTGGTCGTAGAGCTGGCGCGAGACGGTGATCGCGTTGCCGTTCAGGTTGAGGTTGGCCGGCACCACCATCGGCACGGTGACATGGCCGAGGCCGAGCGAGGAGGCGATGGCCGCGGGCGTCAGGATATGCGCGGCATCGAAGAGGCCGACATTCAGCTTGTCGCGGATATTGGCCCAGGACACCTCGCGCACGAGGTCCAGAGCGAGGCCCTCGGCTTCGGCGAAGCCTTCGTCCCGCGCGCAGATCAGCGCCGCAGCGTCCAGCAGGGGGATGAAGCCGATCCGGATCGTGGTGGTCATTTCAGCAACTCCGCCGCCGTGATGACCGACTGGGCGACCTGGCCCATGGTCCGGTTCTCGTTCATCGCCGTGCGCCGCAGCAGCGCGTAGGCCTCGTCCTCCGGGATGGCCTTCAGCCGCATCAGGATGCCCTTGGCGCGGTCCACCAGCTTGCGCTCCTCCAGCTTCGACTTGGTCTCTTCCAGCTCGATGCGCAGCTTCTGGAATGCGTTGAACCGGGCGATCGCGGTCTCCAGGATCGGCCGGACGCGGTCCTTCTTCAGCCCGTCGACGACATAGGTGGACACGCCCGCCTCGATCGCCTTGCCGATCATCGTGGCGTCCGACTGGTCGACGAACATCGCCACCGGACGGCTCACCAGCCGGCTGACCTGGAACATCTGTTCCAGCACGTCGCGGCTCGGGTTCTCCAGGTCGATGATGACGACATCCGGATCGAGCTGGACCAGGCGCGCCAGCAGCCCGGTCGTTTCGGCGATCACGACGATGTTGGAGAAGCCCGCGTCCCGCAGGCCCTCCTCGAGGATCGCCCGCCGGACCGGGCTCTCGTCCACGATCGCGATGCTGGTCGGCCTGTCCAAAGCTGTGTCCATCCCCCCGGAAGGTGCCGCGACCCGCGCGGCCATGAGTGCGGCGAAAGCAAGCGCCGTGCCCGCTTCGGCGGGCGCTGGAAAGCGAAGCGGCGGCATTTAGGACGGGGTCTGGCCGAAAGTCTAATGCGCCTCTCGACGCAGGACGCGTGGTGACGCAGGGGAAGGCTATCTTGCTGGAATCCTTGCCTATTTAGCTGATCAAGAATGTGTATTAGGGGTCTAAACCCTTGGTTTTGCAGGAAATCGCAGAGCAGAACGAGAAAATTTGAGCCATCCGATTGGTAAGGATTTAGCAGGAAAGGCGCCTTCTGTTCACATCGATGCAGCCTAAGGTTGTGAACATGAAGCTGGTCCCGAAGCTCCTCGCCCCTGTCGCGATCCTGTCGGTCGCGCTGATCGCGATCGTCGCCCTCGCCGCGGTGATGAACCTGCAGGTGGCCGCGGCCATCGACAAGGTCGTCGACGGCAAGGACGAGGTGGCGGCCGCCTCCGACGTCCGCAGCCTCAGCCGGTCCATCCAGCGCGACACGCTGAAGCTCGTCCTCAGCCGTGACGCGCAGGAGCGCGAGGCCCTGAACGCCCAGCTCGAGAAGCGGGGCGTGGAGATGCAGGCGCGCGTCGAGGTGCTGATGAAGCACGTCGCCGATGATCCCGGCGCCCTGCCGAACTATCGCGCGACCAGCGCGGACCTCGACGCGGCGCTGAAATCGGTGCGCGCGGAAGCCGTGGAGGGGCGGTACGAGGATGCCTGGCGGCATTTCCAGGAGAAGGTTGTCCCCGCCGAGCGCGCCATGTCGCGCCTGACCGACACCTTCATCGACCGGCGGACCCAGTCGCTCGCTGCGGTCACGCGCGAGGCCCATGACATGGACGCGCTGGCGCTCCGGCTCATCGTGGGCGGTGCGGCGGCGGGCCTCGTCGTCTCGGCCGGCATCGGCGCGGCCATCGCGATCCGCGGCGTCGCCACGCCCACCCGCACCCTGGCCGGGCGCGTCGGCGCCATGGTCGAGGGCGACCTCTCCGTGCCCGTCGAGGGCACTGGCCGCGGCGACGAGCTGGGCGACATCGCGAGGGCGCTGGAGACGTTCCGCGGTCAGCTCGCCGATGCCGAGCGCCTGCGCCGCGAGGCGGACGAGACGCGCGCCAGCTCCGAGGCCGAGCGCGCCCGCCGCGCCGCCGCGGAGCGCGAAGCCGCGGAAGCCCAGGCCCAGGTGGTCGAAGGGCTGGCGGAAGGCCTGTCCGCCCTCGCCGCGGGCCGGCTGTCCTTCCGCATCGAGCGGGTCTTCCCGGACGCCTATGCCAAGCTGCGCAGCGACTTCAACGGCGCCATGGCCGAGCTCGAAGGCGCCATGGCCACCATTGCCGAGACGACCCGCACGATCAGCGGCGGCACGGCGGAGATTTCCAGCGCCATGGGCGACATGTCGCGCCGCACCGAGCAGCAGGCGGCCTCCATCGAGGAGACCGCGGCCGCCATCGACGAGATCTCAGCCACCGTCACCAAGTCTGCGGAAGGCGCCGGCGTCGCGCGCCGCTCGGCCGACGCCGCCCGCAGCGATGCGGACGCGTCCCGCCAGGTGGTCGGCGAGGCGGTCGATGCCATGACCCGCATCGCCCATTCCGCCCGCGAGATCGGGCAGATCATCGGCGTCATCGACGAGATCGCGTTCCAGACCAATCTCCTGGCCCTCAATGCCGGCGTCGAGGCGGCGCGGGCGGGGGAGGCGGGACGCGGCTTTGCCGTCGTCGCCCAGGAGGTGCGGGCCCTGGCCCAGCGCTCCGCCCAGGCGGCCAAGGAGATCAAGAGCCTGATCCTGACCTCCAACGAGCAGGTCGATGCCGGCGTGAAGCTCGTGGCGCGCACCGACGAATCCCTGGCGGGCATCGTCGCCCGGTTCGAGCAGATCAATGCCCTCGTGGCGGAGATCGCGGCCTCGGCCGGCGAGCAGGCTTCCGCCATCACGCAGATCAACGCCGCCATCGGCGACATCGATCGCTCCACGCAGCAGAACGCCGCCATGGCCGAGCAATCGACGGCGGCCAGCCGCAGCCTTGCCGAGGAGGGCGCGCGTCTGGCCGGGCTCGTGGCGCGGTTCGAGACCTCCTCGCCGGCCTCCGGCGCATCGCCAGGACTGTCCCCCGCGCCCGATGGCGCACAGCCGGTCCGGCCGACCGGGCGCATCGCGTCCCTGGGGCGGGCGTTGAAGTCTGCCGTTCAGCGCAAGGTCGCGCCGGCTCCCGAAGACGAGAGCTGGGAAGAATTCTGACCACGAAGAACGGGAATCCTCGGTTGCGGATTAAGGAAGCCACAACCGAAACATGAAACGATGCAATCGGGACCGTACCCGGTCGAGGGCAGGCTGATGATGGATGCTGCGAACACAACCCGCGAGCTGATCTCGTTCAAGGTCGGGGACCAGGAATTCTGCGTGAACGTGATGGACGTGCGGGAAATCCGCGGCTGGACGGTGGGGACGCCCCTGCCGGGATCGCCGGACTTCCTGCGCGGCGTGATCAATCTGCGCGGCATCATGATGCCGGTGATCGACCTCTCGGCCCGCTTCGGGCGCGGCGTCACCGAGCCGTCCGCCCGCCACGTCGTCATCGTCGTCGAGGTCGGCGACGTGCGCGCCGGCCTGCTGGTGGACGCGGTCTGCGAGACGTTCAACGCCAAGGACGGCGACATCCAGGCGGCGCCCGCCGTCGCCGGCCCGGAGGTCAACCGCTTCGTGAAGGGGCTGATCTGCTTCGACGAGCGCACCATCGCGCTCCTGTCGCTGGCCGACATTCTCGACACCAGCAACCGCCGCCTCGCGATGGAAGCCGAGGCCGAGGCCGCCTGACGGTCGACGGAGCGTCTTGATGTCGGCCGCTTTAGGGAGGACGGTTTCCGAGAGCGTCTGCGCCGGTATGCCCGCCGGAGCCAGGCACGCGTCTTGAGGAGATCCAATCCGTGAAGCTTGCACATGTCGCCCTGTGGACCCGCGATCTCGACGGCGCCGCCGGATTCTGGTCGCGCTACTTCGAGGCATCCGTCGGCGAGCGTTACGACAGCAAGCGCCGCGAAGGTTTTTCGTCCCGCTTCGTGACCCTGCCGGGCGGCGGCTGCACCATCGAGTTGATGGCCGGGCCCTGGGTGTCGGAGCGGTCCGAGGGCGAGGCCGAAGGCTGGGATCACATCGCCGTCACGCTGGGAAGCCGCGAAGCAGTGGACAGCCTCGCTTCGCGCTGTAAGGCCGATGGCATCCTCCTCTCGCCGCCGCGCGAGACAGGCGACGGCTTCTACGAGGCGATCATCCGCATGCCGGACGGCACCCCGGTCGAGATCACGAGCTGACGCGCGCCGTTGCCTCGCCATGCCACATCCGGCAGTCATACGGCGCGGCCTGTGCTACACAGCCCGCCATGCAGCCTGAGACGACCCCGCGCCCCGCACTAACCTTTTCCGTCGCACCCATGATGGACTGGACGGACCGCCATTGCCGGTTCGTCCATCGCCTCATGACGCGCCATGCGCTGCTCTATACCGAGATGGTCACGACCGGCGCCGTCATCCACGGGAACCGGGAACGGCTGCTCGGCTACGATCAGGCGGAGCATCCGGTCGCCGTCCAGCTCGGCGGATCAGATCCGGTCGATCTCGCCGCGTCCGCGCGCATCTGCGAGGACTTCGGCTACGACGAGATCAACCTCAATGTCGGCTGTCCGTCGGACCGGGTCCAGAGCGGAGCCTTCGGCGCGTGCCTGATGCGCGAGCCCGCCCTCGTCGCCGAGTGCGTGGCGGCCATGAAGGCCACGGTGAAGGTTCCGGTCACGGTGAAATGCCGCATCGGAGTCGACGACCAGGACCCGCAGGAGGCCCTGCCGGCCCTGGCGCGCGCCGTCGTCGCCGCCGGCGCGGACGGGCTGATCGTCCATGCCCGCAAGGCCTGGCTGAAAGGGCTCTCCCCCCGCGAGAACCGGGACGTCCCGCCGCTCGACTATGCGATCGTCCACCGGCTGAAGGCGGACCTTCCGCGCGTGCCGGTCTCCATCAATGGCGGCATCGCCACGATCGAGGCGGCGCTGGCGCAGCTGGACCACGTGGACGGCGTGATGCTGGGCCGCGCCGCCTACCAGAACCCGGAACTGCTGCTGCGCGTGGACCCCGAATTCTTCGGCAGGCCCGCCCCGCTCGCCAATGGCCACGAGCTCATCGAGGCGCTTGTGCCCTATATCGAGGCGCGGCTGGCGGAAGGCGCGCGGCTGCACGCGATCACGCGGCACCTCGTCGGCCTCTTTCCCGGCCGCAAGGGCGCGCGCCAGTTCCGCCGGCACCTCGCCACCGAGGGCGTCAAACCCGGCGCGGACGCGGGGGTCTTGCGCCAGGCGGCCTCCTTCGTCGACCCTGCGACCGACGCTGCCGATTCCGGCCGCGCGGCCGCCTGAAGGAGACACGGCGTCATGCCCGACCAGGATCAGCTCGCGCGGGTGCGCGCCTCGTTCGCGCGCCAGACGGTCATGGACACGATCGGGGCGACGCTGGAGCATGTCGAGCCGGGCCGCATCACCATCGCGCTGCCGGTCTCCCCGCGCATCTCCCAGCAGCACGGCTTCGTGCATGCGGGCATCGTCTCCACCATCGCCGACAGCGCCTGCGGCTACGCCGCCTTCTCGCTGATGCGGCCGGGCGCGGGCGTGCTCACGGTCGAGTTCAAGGTGAACCTGATGTCCCCGGCCTCCGGGTCGCGGCTCATCGCGGAAGGGCGCGTCGTGCGCGCCGGCCGCACGCTCACGGTCTGCCAGGCGGAGGTGTTCGCCGAGACCCGCGGCGACCGCAAGACCGTCGCGCTCATGACCGCGACGCTCATGACGATCGAGGGTCGCGACGACGTCGTGGACTGATCCGTCGGCAAAATGCCCTGCCGGATGTGCAGATCAGGGCCGGCAAAAACCCTGCTTGCATGCGTTGCCGGAATGACGGAGACCAGAAACCCCGCCTTCCGGACCTTCTTCCATGCTCGCAAACCTCCCGATTTCGGAACTGATCTGGCTCGCTGTTGCGCTCCTTGCAGCGGGCGTCATCACCGGCATCCTGGCTGGCCTGTTCGGCGTCGGCGGCGGCGCTGTGATGGTGCCAATCCTGTATGAGCTTTTCGGAGTCATCGGCGTGCCGACCGAGGTGCGGATGCATCTGTGCGTCGGCACCTCGCTGGCGGTCATCATCCCTACCTCGATTCGCTCCATGCGCGGCCACATGCGCAGGGGCGCGGTGGACATGGCGCTGCTCAAGACATGGGCGGTGCCGGTCGTGGCCGGCGTCATCGGCGGATCGTTCATCGCCGCCTTCGCCGGCACGCGTGCCCTGCAGACGGTCTTCGCGATCGTCGCGACGCTCAACGGCCTGAAGCTGCTCTTCGGCCGCGAGGAATGGCGTGTGGCCGACGACATGCCGGGCAAGGTCGGCACGAGCCTCTACGGCCTGGGGATCGGCGTGCTTTCGGCGCTGATGGGCATCGGCGGCGGCATTTTCGGCAACATGATCATGACGATGCACAACCGGCCCATCCACCAGGCGGTGGCTACGTCGTCCGGGCTTGGCGTGCTGATCTCGATCCCCGGCGCGCTCGGCTACATCGTCGCCGGCTGGCCCAAGCTGGACCTCCTGCCGCCCCTGTCGCTCGGATACGTCTCGCTGATCGGCGCGCTGCTCATCATTCCCACGAGCGTGGCGCTGGCCCCGCTGGGCGTGCGCATCGCCCATGGCTTCACGCGGCGCCGGCTGGAGGTCGCGTTCGGCTGCTTCCTGCTGCTGGTCGGCGGCCGGTTCATCCTCGCGCTGGCGGGACTGGCCTGAGCCGGTCCGCCAAGGCGGCCATGATCGCGAGGCGCTCGTCCTCCGACATGGCCGACCATTGCGCGATTTCCCGCAGCGTCCGGCCGCAGCCGACGCACAGGCCCCGCGCCTGGTCGATGACGCAGATCTTCGTGCAGGGGGTCGAGGCGGCGTTGGTGCGCATGCGGGGTCTTTGAGGTCCTTCAGGCGAAAGCCATGCCTGCGGCGAGCCCGGCGAGCAAGCCCATCTCCGCCAGTTGTTCCGTCGCGCCGGCGATGTCGCCGGTCTGCCCGGCGATCAGGCGCCGCGCCATGCGCGTCATGACGAATGCCCCGAGCGCGGCAAGTCCCAGCCCGCCGGCAAGGCCGACAAGGCCAAGCCCGCCCGCCGCCGCGACGGCAGCCGCCACGACCGTGCCGCCGGCGAGCGCCATCAGGTAAGCGGACCGCGCGGGCGTCCCCGCGATCGCGGCCGAGCCGTCGGTCCGCGCCGGAGGCAGGAAGGCGAGGGGCGTCAGGCCCGCCGCCCGGGACAGGCCGGCGATCGCGACCAGCGAGGCCGCGCCGGCGACGATCCCGCCCTTGGCCGCGATGTCGGCCACCAGCGCCGTGCGGATGATGAGCGCCAGCATCATCGCCGAACCGCCATAGGAGCCGATCCGGCTGTCCTTCATGATCTCCAGGCGACGCTCCCGCGTCTGCCCGCCGCCGAGCCCGTCCGCCGTGTCGGCGAGCCCGTCCTCGTGGAAGGCGCCCGTGGCAAGGACGCTCGCTGCGATGGCGAGCGCCGCGGCGGGCAGGGCTCCGAGCCCGGCTGCCAGCGCGAGCGCCAGCACCAGCGCGCCCGGGATCGCCACGATCGCGCCGGCCAGCGGCACCGCCCGCGCCATGCGCGTCGCATCGGGAACGCCGTGGACGTCGCTTTCCCCGGGCAGGGCCGGAACGGGGATGCGGGAATAGAACCGCACGGCCTTCGCGATATCGTGCAGATAGGCCAGGGGCGCGGGCGTGCGCCCCTCGCGCGTCATGTCGTCGTGTCGCAAGTCCATGGCTTCACCCCCGCCTGCGGCACCGCTATAGCTCGCGCCGCGCGCCGACCGCCAGCGCGCGACGGGAGCATCTTCATGACCGCCACGGCCACCGGCCTGCCCTTCGACGACATCCGCCGGCTCATCGCCGCGATGCCGGGCCCGGACCTGCAGGCCGCTGCCGCCGTGCGCGCCCGCGACGAAAACCTCACCAAGCCGCAGGGCAGCCTCGGCCGGCTGGAGGAACTGGCCGAGTGGATGGCCGCATGGCAGGGCAAGTCCATGCCGTCGGTGGACCGGCCGCTGGTCTGCGTCTTCGCCGCCAACCACGGCGTCGCGCGCCACCGCGTCTCCAAGTACCCGCAGGAGGTCACGCGGCAGATGCTGGAGAATTTCGCGGCCGGCGGCGCCGCGATCAACCAGATCTGCGCCGCGTTCGATTTCGGCTTCAAGGTGTTCGATCTCGCTCTGGACCTGCCGACCGGGGATATCACGCGCGAGCCCGCCCTCGACGAGCGCGCCTGCGTGGCGACCATGGCCTTCGGGATGGAGGCGATCTCGGGCGGGGCGGACCTGCTCTGCGTCGGCGAGATGGGGATCGGCAACACCACGGTCGCCGCGGCCATCTATGCCGGCCTCTTCGGCGGCTCCGCCCAGCATTGGGTGGGCCGCGGCACGGGCGTGGACGACGACGGGCTCGCCCGCAAGATCGGCGCGGTCGAGCTCGCGCTCGCCGTCCACGAGCGCTACCTGACCGATCCGCTGGAGGTGCTGCGCCGCCTCGGCGGCCGGGAGATCGCGGCCGCTGCGGGGGCGATCCTCGCCGCCCGGCTCCAGCGCATCCCCGTCGTCATCGACGGCTACGTCGTCACCGCCGCGGCCGCCATCCTTTACAAGCTCGATCCCCACGCCCTCGACCATTGCGTCGCCGGCCACATCTCGGCCGAGGGCGTCCACGCCGAGGTGCTGGAGCGCATCGGCCTGAAGCCGGTCCTCGATCTGGGGATGCGGCTGGGGGAGGGCACGGGCGCGGCTTTGGCGGCCTCGCTCATCAAGGCCGCAGTGGCCTGCCATCGCGGCATGGCGACCTTCGACCAGGCGCAGGTCGCCAGGGCCGACTGACGGGACGTCCCGCTGGGATCAGGCGGCGGAGTTCAGCCGCGTGCGCCGCTGGGCCTGCGGCGCGGCCTCGCGGCCGTCCCGCTCGCTGGGCATTGCGGCGAGGGCATCCATCACCCGCGAGGACGGGAAGGTCACGATCACCTCGGTGCCTTCCCGCGGCTTGGACTTCAGGTGGAATCCGCCGCCATGGAGGTCGATCAGGCCCTTCACGATGGGAAGGCCGAGCCCGGACCCCTGTTCGGCCGTCTTGATTGCGAGCGAACCGCGCCCGAACGAGGACAGCACGGTGTTCAGTTCGTCTTCCGGAATGCCCGGGCCATTGTCGCGCACCGAGACATATTGCCCGCCGGAGGCCGTCCACCCGGCCTTGATCACGATGTCCCCGCCCTGCGGCGTGAACTTGATGGCGTTGGACAGGATGTTGAGCACGATCTGCCGCACGGCGCGCTCGTCCGCCCAGAGCCGCGGCAGGCTCGGCTCCACCATCTCGCGGATCGTCTGGCCCTTGCCCTTGGCCCTGAGCATCAGCATGTGTCGGCATTCCTCCACCACGTGAGCGATGGACACCGCCTCCTCCTGGAGGTCGTAGCGGCCGGCCTCGATGCGGGACAGGTCGAGGATCTCGTTGATGAGGTTCAGCAGGTGCTCGCCCGAGCCGTGGATGTCGGCGGCGTACTCCTTGTAGGACGGCGCGGTATGGGGTCCGAACATCTCGGTCTTGAGCACTTCCGAGAAGCCCAGGATCGCGTTCAGCGGCGTGCGCAACTCGTGGCTCATCGTCGCCAGGAAGCGCGACTTGGCGAGGTTGGCCTCCTCGGCCTTGCGGCGCGCCTCGTCGGAATTGGCCTTCGCTTCCTCCAGCTCGGCGACGAGCTGGTCCTTCTCGGCCCGCGACTCGACGTTGGAGAGCATCGTGTTGTGCAGCCGGTTGGTCAGGAACGCGAAATAGAGCAGGGCGCTGCAGCCCATGCCGGTCATCGCGGCGGAATCGACGCTGGCGCGCGGATCGAGGAACCCGAACATGGCGAGCGCCAGCGCGCCGAGGACGGCGAAGACCGCCGTCTTGATCGCCGCCGACAGCATCGAGGTGATGGCGGCCACCATCAGCAGGGTGAACAGCACGAACACCTTGGCGCTCGGCCCGCCGGCGGTGAGCATGGCGAACACGATGAGCGCCCAGCTCGCCCCGCGCAGCGACTCAGCCAGGATGAACCGCCGCCGCCACGCCTGGATTTCGATCGTCTCTTCCGGCAGCGACAGGAAGCGCCGGCTCATCACGGCGTTGACGCCGGTGAAGCTCAGGACGAAGCACAGCCAGGTGACGATCGGCTCGATCGGCACCCAGGCCATGGCGACCGCGCCGATGGCGAGCGCCAGGATGATCATGGCAGCGGCCGCGCTGTATTGCTGGCCGGCATACGCCTTCAGCAACTCGTATTCGAACGAGCGCTCCAGCCCCACCGACGAGACCAGCTTCTCCCGCGCGGCCCGCACGTTGGACAGGGCCTTGCGACGGCGCGCGACCTCGTTGGGATCGGCGCCCCTGCCACGCTGGATCATCTCGGCGGTGAGTTCGGTCATCGACGTCACGCAACCCGGCTTGCAAGCCGCCCGCGACGCCCGGATGAACGATCCGGGACGCAGGCACGGTGCCATTGTTGCGCGGGAATTGTTAATTCCTCATTCACACAATCGACGAAGCTGCCTTGTTTGGGCCATTCATGACATTCGACGGTCCCCGCATCTCCCGCCGTGGCCGGTCCCGGCACGCGCCGTTCCTGCGGCGGCGGCGCGGGGGCCTGCTCGCGCCGGCCGTGGTCGCCGGCCTCGTGGTGGCCGCTGCCCTTTTCTGGCAGGCGCTGGAGCCGCTCGGCCGGACCACCGCCACGGGCTTTGCTCGCGTCATGGACGGGGACTCGCTGCGCCTTGGCGCGTCGGAGATCCGGCTGGAGGGGATCGACGCCCCGGAACTGGCACAGACCTGCATCCGGAGCGGCCGGGAAGTGCCCTGCGGCCGGGAGGCTCGTGCCCGCCTCGCCGCCCTTATCGGGGGACGGGAGGTCGCCTGCAGCATGGGCCGCACGGATCAGTACGGCCGCCAGCTCGCGCGGTGCCGGGCTGACGGTATCGACATCAACGCCGCCATGGTCAGCGAGGGGCACGCCGTCGCCTATGGCGATTACGAGGCGCAGGAGCGGGATGCGCGGGCGGCCGCGCGCGGCATGTGGGCCGGTTCCTTCCAGCGCCCGCAGGACTGGCGCCGCGATCATCCGCGGTGAGGTGTCCGCAGGTCATGTGCGGCAACGCACACCGGGCCGGTGATGGGCTCCCTATCTTGAGGGTCACTGACGACCTCCAGTCTCAGCCCCGACCCCCCTCTCGAAGCCGGCGCATCCCGCCGGCTTTCTTTTTTTGCCCGCGGCGGATCGCGCGACGTCTTTCAAGTCCCCCGCGCCCGACGTGCGCGGACGCACCGCGGCCGGGCAGGGGCCGGGCCTATGGTGTTTTCACCCTGACGACCTCCCCACTCGAAGAGCCGGCCCCGCAACGGGCCGGTTTTTTCTTGTTTCCCGCGCCGACGCCCATACCGGCTGGTGCCGCGACGGCGTTGCACGCGCCGCGCCGCCGTGGTGCTGTTGGCGCGGAGGACGACCATGCCCTACGAGAACCTGATCGTGACGCGCTCCGGCGGCGTCGAGGTGCTGGCGATGAACCGGCCCGAACGTCTCAACGCCATGACGGCCGGTCTGCACGCGGACCTGCGCGCCGCTCTTGCCGCCGCGCGCGAGGACGACGCGGTCAAGGTCTTGGTGCTGACGGGCGAGGGCCGCGCCTTCTCCTCGGGTCAGGACCTGACCGAGGACCTGCCCCGGGGCGCGGACGGCGCTCCCGAACTCGGCCAGGTGCTGGAGCGGGACTACAACCCGCTGGTTCTCACACTGGCCGACTTCCCGAAGGTGACGATCGCGGCCCTGAACGGCCCCGCCGTCGGCGCCTCGATGAACATCGCGCTCGCCTGCGACCTCGTCGTGGCGTCCGCCTCCTCCTACCTGCAGGAGGGTTTCGCCAAGATCGCCCTCGTGCCCGACGCGGGCGGAACCTGGATCCTGCCGCGGCTCGTGGGCCCCAAGCGCGCGCTCGCCCTCATGCTCACCGCCCAGCCCGTCCCGGCGCCGGAAGCGCTCGCCATGGGCCTCGTCGCCCGCGTCCTGCCGGACGAGGGGTTCCGCGAGGCCGTCGTGGCGCTGGCGGGCGAACTCGCCGCCGGCCCGACGCTCGCCTACCGGTGGATGAAGGAGGCCGTGCGCGAGGGCATGGCCGCCAGCCTGGAGGAGCAGCTAGCCCTCGAGGCCCGGCTCCAGGCCCGCGCGGTGCGCACGGCAGACTTCGCCGAGGGGGTCGCTGCGTTCCGGGACAAGCGCCGCCCGCGCTTCCGCGGGGCGTAGCGGGCCGGCCGGCCGCTGCCTTGCCCCGGGGGAGCGCGCTCCCTATTGTTGCGCCCCCCGATGGGTGAACCCCCGAGACCGATTTGAGCGATCTTTTTCCGCCTTTCGCCCCCGACAAGGACGAGCCCAGGCGCCGGCTGTTCCGGCCCGTCTCCCTGCGGGTGATCCTGCCCAACCTCGTGACCCTGCTGGCCCTGTGCCTGGGGCTTTCGGCCATCCGCCTTGCCCATGAGGGGCGGCTGGAGCTGGCCGTGATGGCGGTCCTGGCCGCGGGCGTGCTGGACGGCGTGGACGGGCGCCTCGCCCGCCTGCTGAAGGGCACATCGCGCTTCGGGGCGGAGCTGGATTCGCTGGCGGACTTCGTCTCCTTCGGCGTGGCGCCGGCCTTCATCCTGTTCACGTTCGGGCTGAAGGACATCAAGTCGCTGGGCTGGATCGCGGCGCTCGTCTTCGCCTGCGCCATGGCCCTGCGGCTCGCCCGGTTCAACGTGATGAACGAGGACCCGAACCGGCCCGAATGGAAGAAGAACTATTTCGTCGGCATGCCGGCGCCCGCGGGCGCGCTGGTCTCGATGCTGCCGATCTATCTCTATCTGATCGGCGTGCCGATCGGGCGGATCGTGTCCCCGGTCATCGCGATCTATCTCCTGATCGTCGCCTTCCTGATGGTGTCCACGATCCCGACCTTCTCGGGCAAGACGCTGGGCTCGCGCATCCCACGCCAGTGGGTCCTGCCGATCTTCGTGGCCTCCGTCGCCTTCGTGGCGCTTCTGGTCAGCTTCCCCTTCGAGGTGCTGACCGTCATCGTGCTCGCCTATCTCGGCCTCATTCCGCTGAGCGTCGCGCGCTATCGATCACGCTCCCGCCTGGACGCGGGCGCGCCGGCTGCCGCTACCGCGGCCGAGCCGCCTTCGCCCGACGCGTGAGGCGCCTGGCATTGGCCGTCGCCCGCCGGTGACCCGGCGCGGACACGGCCGTGGCCAGGGTGAGGGCCGTGGTCATGGCGCGGGCAGGCGTCATCCGCCCGAAGGCCATGTCCAGCCACATCGTCTGCATGGCGAGCGTGCCGGCCACGGACCCCTCGATCGCGGCCGCCACCTTCTCGTGCACCATCAGGTGCGCCTCCTGGTGCGAGGCCGCGTCTCCGCCGGCGGCGGCGCGGGCCAGGATGGGAAGGCGGAAGGCGATGGTCGCATAGGCCGCCTGCGCCGCATTGACCTGCGCGAAGGCCGCATCGAAGAACATTCCGTAGGGAAGTCGCAGCATTCGTTTCTCCTGCCGTGGCGAAGGGCAACGCGGCGCGGACCGATCGGGTCCGTGTCGCCTCGGCATGGCTCCATGCGCGACAAGCCATGCCCGGGCGGCATCATGCAAGTCCCGCGCCCGACCGCCGGGGACCGCCAAACGATTCAGTTCACAATCCCCGCCCTTTCAAGTACAGAAGCGCGCGACTCCAACGCCGAAAGAGCTCTATGTCGAAGGAAGAACTCCTGGAATTTCCGGGGACGGTGACCGAGCTCCTGCCGAACGCGATGTTCCGCGTGAAGCTGGAGAACGATCACGAGATCATCGCCCACACCGCCGGCAAGATGCGCAAGAACCGCATCCGTGTCCTGGCCGGCGACAAGGTCCTCGTCGAGATGACGCCCTACGACCTCACCAAGGGCCGCATCACCTACCGCTTCAAGTAACGCGGCGGCGCCTTTTGCGGCGCCGCTCATCGAGAGGCCCGTGGCGATGACCGCGCAGAGCTGGCGCCCGAAGCTGATCCTCGCCTCCGGCTCGCCCCGGCGGCTGGCGCTGCTGCAGCAGGTCGGCATCGAGCCGGACATGCTTCTGCCCGCCGACGTGGACGAGACGCCGGTGAAGGGCGAGAAGCCCCGCGAGCTCGCGCGGCGCCTGGCCCGCGACAAGGCGAAGGCGGCCCGGCGCATCGCGGACGGGCGCGAGGACCTCGCCGACAGCTACATCCTGTCCGCCGACACCGTGGTCGCCGTGGGCCGGCGCGTCCTGCCCAAGGCCGAGGTGGTGGAGGAGGCGGCCGGCTGCCTGCGGCTGCTCTCCGGCCGTTCGCACCGCGTCTATACCGGCGTCGCGCTGATGACGCCCAAGGGTGCGATCCGCGAGCGGATCGTCGAGACGCGCCTGCGCTTCAAGCGGCTGGGCCGCGAGGAGCTCGAGGCCTATCTCGCCTCCGGCGAATGGCGCGGCAAGGCGGGCGGCTATGCCATCCAGGGTCTCGCCGGCGCCTTCGTGACGCGGCTCCAGGGCTCCTACCCCAACGTGGTCGGCCTGCCGCTCTACGAGGCGGCCTCGCTCCTGGAGGGGGAGGGCTATCCCGTGCGCCTCTCCTGGCTCAACGCCGCCTGAGGGCGGCGCCTCCGGGGACATTGCCCATGGCCGACGACCGCAAGCCTGCCAACGACGACCTGCCGCGCCCGGCGCGCAAATGCCCCATCTGCCGCAAGCCGGCCGTGATGGAATACCGGCCGTTCTGCTCCAAGCGCTGCGCGGACGTGGACCTCCAGCGCTGGTTCACCGGAGCCTACGCCATCCCCGTCGCGGAGCCTGAAGGCTCGTCCGAGGACGGCGAGGACGACGGCCGAGGCTGAGCGTTCGCCTCCCGTCGCAGCGCTGCCCGCCGCGCGTCCACAGCCCTCTCACCCTTCAGCCTAAACCTCGTCCGGGGCGGCTGGACAGGCCGGGCCTCACTGACTATAAGCCCGCCACCAACCCGCGCGAACAGCGCGGCGCCGGCCAAGGCCGGGACCGGTTCGCCCAGGTAGCTCAGTTGGTAGAGCATGCGACTGAAAATCGCAGTGTCGGTGGTTCGATTCCGCCCCTGGGCACCATTTTTCCCGATCGTCTCGCGCTGATCGTCAGTGGGTCGCCTCAAGCGATCATGCCGCGCATTTTTCAAGCAAATCCGCCACGCCATCTCAGCCATCGGCCCGCGCGAACCGTCTCTCGACCTGTGCGTTTACACGGGCGGGGATGAGGAGAGCGACGATGGATGACGATCTATCGGCCATGAGCCGGGAGCAATTGGCCGAAGAGGTCCGCCGGCTTCGTGCCGGTATCCGCGCCCATCGCGACGCCACCGGCCATGACCTGTGCTGGCACCATCCCGACCTGTGGGCCTTGCTGCCGGAGCGCGTGGAGCCTGCCATCGCGGTCCCACCCTGGCCCAAATTTCTCCGCGGGTGCCTCCGGTATCGCGAGAGCCTCGACGCGCAGGCACCCGACGCTCCGGTCGCCGACACGGAATATGACGGCGGCGCCGGCCGGAGCTAAGGCCGGTCCAGTGTTACCAGAAACCTGAGCTCAACGCCGCGCGTCCATCGCCATGCGGATCGCGAGCCCTGCCAGGACGGTGCCCATCAGCCAGCGCTGGATGACCAGCCAAGTCGGGCGCGTCGCGAGGAACGCGGCGATGGAGCCGGCGGCGACGGCGATCAGCGCGTTCACGGTGACGCTGATCGCGATCTGCGTTCCGCCCAGCGTCAGGGATTGCAGCAGCACGCTGCCGCGCTCGGGATCGATGAACTGGGGCAGAAGCGACAGGTACATGACCGCGATCTTCGGATTGAGCAGGTTCGTCACGAAACCCATGGCGAAGAGCCTGCGCGGGCTGTCCTGCGGCAGGTCCCGGACCTGGAACGGCGAGCGTCCACCCGGCTTCACGGCCTGCCATGCGAGATAGAGCAGGTAGAGCGCCCCCGCGATCCGCAGCGCGTCGTAGGCGAAGGGCACGGCCATGACGATGGCGGTGATGCCGAACGCCGCGCAGAGCATGTAGAACACGAAGCCGAGCGCCACGCCGCCCAGCGAGATGAGGCCGGCCTTGCGGCCCTGGCAGATCGATCGCGAGATCAGGTAGACCATGTTCGGCCCGGGCGTCAGGACCATGCCGAGCGCGACGGCGGCGAAGGCGAGAAGGCTGGACATTTCGGGCATGGCGGTCGGCTGATCCTGCAAGGGCGGCGGCGCGAACGGATGAATGCTTCTAGCATCGCGTCGCGCGCCCGTCGTGCCCGATCCAAGCCCGCGCGCCGGCCGGCCACCGGACGCCAGAACACGGCACAGGCGAAGCGGCGGCTGCCGCCGGCTTTTCTCAGCCGGAGACCTGCGCGTGCACCCGCCGCAGGGTCTCGAAAGCGGCGAGCTGCTTCGGGTCGAGGTTCCGCTCGGCGTCGCGGGCGACGAAGACCTTGAACATCACGTCGCCGTCGACGCTGACGAACTGCACGGAGCAGGATCGGCGCTTGAAGAACGGCCGGTCGACCAGGTAGATCGCGGCGCATCGGTCGGCCCGCAGGTGCCCGCCGATCGGGCTGTCGCCGTGGACGTTGAAACAGCCGCGCGCCAGCGTCCCGTGCGGCAGCGAGCCCTTCGTCTCGAACACGCCGTCGCGCGTGTGCACGATGAACATGATCGGCCCCCAGCCGGCGAGCTCGGCCCAGACCTCCTGGAACAGCGTTCCCTCGATCCGCACCGCCTGCGGGGCGCCGAGCCGGTCGAGCACCTCGCGCATGGCGACGGAGGCACTTTCCGCGATCCGCTCCAGCACGCCGTCGGGATCGGCCGCCAGCGCCGCGCCGATCGGATCCCCGGCCCTGATCGCCGTCACCGCGCTCATGCGGCCACTCCCGGCTGGCGCAATTCCTCCAGCACCACGTCGAAGCCTTCGAATTGGGGATGGCCGGCGATGGGCAGCGGGCGCGTGTTGCCGGCCCAGGCATGCGCCTTGCGGAAGGCGTCGGACTTCGTCCAGGCCTCGAAATCGGCCTTCGTCTCCCACACAGTGTGCGAGGAATAGAGCGTGTGGTCCTCCTGCGAGGCGCCGCGCAGCAGATGGAAGGCGACGAAGCCGTCCATCTGCGAGAGATAGCTCTCGCGCGTTCGCCAGACGGCCTCGAATTCGGCTTCCTGGCCGGGCGTGACCCGGAACCTGTTCATCGCGATGTACATTTCGGTCTCCTCGTTGCGGCGGATCGCCTTGGGTCAGAAATCCCGCAGGTCGAAGCGGACCGAGCCGGTGAAGGCCATCAGGGTCCGTCCGGCTTCCGGCGGAATGGGCGGGAAGGGCGAGGCGCGCCGCGCCATGGCGAGCGCCTCCTCGTCGAGAGGAGCCGCGCCGGAGCTTCCGGCGAGCGACACGCTGCGCACCGCGCCGCTGCCGTCGATGGTGAAGCTGACGCGCACCGTGCCGGTGACGCCCCGGTCGCGCAAAGCGGCCGGATAGCGCTTCTGCCGCGCCAGATGGGCGAGCACCTGGCGCGCATAGGAGTTGACGATATCGGCATTGCCGGCAGTGGCCTGGGTGCCGCCCGTCCCGCCGCGCACGCTGGCGATGCTGGCCGGCGCTGGACGATCGGCGGCCGCCGCCGGGTTTCGCGGTGCGGGCCTGGGCATCGGCCGTGCGGGCTTGGCGGCGGCCGGTTTTGGCCGGGCTGGCATGGCCGCAGGGGGCTGCCGGCGGAGCTGGGGCTCGGCCGGTTTCGGGCGCAGCTCCGCGCCCAGGGGCGCGGGCTCGGGCGGAGCTGGAAGATCCGGCTCGGCGGAGGCAGGCGGTGCGAAGTCCGCCGCGCGCAGCGGCGGCGCCTCGCTGATGGGAACGGCGAAATCGGCCACGGGCTGCGGCGGAAATTCGGGGTGCTCCGCGATCTCCGGCATCGGGACATCGACGATGGGCGCCGCGACGGCGGCCTGGCTGGCCTGCCGGTCCTCCTCGCCCACCAGGATGAACTCGACCGGTATCGCTTCGGTGCCGCCCCGCGCGAGCGGATCGTTCGGCATGAGCGCCGCCAGCGCGATGCCGGCGGCCAGGACGGTCCCGTGGAGGGCGATCGAAGCCAGCACTCCCGCCCCGCCCGCCCGTCCGGCGGATGCGGCGCGCGGGGCGGGGCGGTCGCCGCTGCCCCGAGAACGCAGATCGGGAGCGCCCCCGCTCGGGGCGGAACGCATCGCGGGCAGCACGGGCGGTGCGGTCAGTACCGGGCGCCGCGCGGATGCCTCCGTCGGCCGCCAGCCGGGGAGGCCCGTCCGCATGGGCCGCTCGCGCCGCAGGGCCGCCCGCGCGCTCATCGGGACGCGAACTTTACGGTGACCGCGAACTTGGCGGTCAGGCCGGCGCCGTTGTCGCTGTCGAGATATTTGCGATAGCGGCGGTCGAGCAGGTTCTCGACGATGAAATCCCCGCGCACGGTCTCGCTCGCCTTGTAGGAGGCGAAGACGTCGACGAGCCCATACGCTTTGCTGGCCGGGAACGTTGCGGCGAAGGCCGGCGGCACGAACTTCTCGTCGTAGACCGTGAAGCGGCTGCCGATCGTCAGCCGGCGGTCGAGGAAGCGGAACCCGATCGTCCCGCCGAGCTTGTCCGGCTGCACCGAGACGAGCCTGGTATCGGTGATGAGGTTGCGGCCGGACATGCGCGAGCCCGCCAGCGCGACGAAGCCGTCGCCCCAATCGTAGCTCGCTTCGGCCTCCACGCCGTGGATCCGGGCGCGCGCCACGTTCTGGTACTGAATGTCCGGCAGGAAGACCGTGGGGCAGAACGGCGACGGGCAGACCTTGTAGGGAACGGTGCCCGGCAGCGAGACCTGGTCGATGTAGTCGTCGATGCGGTTGGTGAAAGCGGAGACCTTGCCGCGCAGCGCATCGCCCGGCCGCAACACGTCGTCGTACGAGATGTTCACGCCCGCTTCCAGGTTGCGGGCCGTCTCCGGCCGCAGGGCCGCGTTCGGCCGGATGCGGAAGGGCGGGAACGGGTGGATGCCGTTGATCAGGGTTTCCGACAGGGCCGGCGCGCGATAGGCCTCCGCATAGGTTCCGTAGACCTCGATGCCCCGGACCGGCGTCACCCCGATCGTCAGCTTCGGCGACAGGCGGCTGCCGTCGGCCTCGACCGCGCCGCCTTTCAGGTCGTACGTGTCGTAGCGCAGGGCTCCGAGCACCCGCAGCCAGCCGGCGAAGCGCGTCTCGTTCTGCACGAAACCGCCGACGAGCTGGCGCTTGCCCGACGGGGTGAATGCCGCGCCGTAGCCGCCGGCGGCATCGGTCGTCGTCACCTCGTCGAAGACGCCGTCGATCCCGGAGGTCAGCGCGTGCTGGAGCGGCCCGGTGTCGAAGCGCGACGTGTTGAACACGTCGAAGCCGGTCGTGCCGATATCGTAGGTCAGTGGCGCGCCGACCGTCACGCCCAGCGAGCGATAGGTCGCCGTCGGCAGCACGACGCGCTGCTCGTCGCGTGTGGTCGTATGGTAGACCTTGGCATTGAAGTCGAGGAGGGGCGTATCCGGCCGGTTGAACCGGTAGCCCAGCACGTAATTGCCGGTCGCCACGTCGTGGCTGAACCGCGTGCCCGCCGCCGACGTGCCGTTATTGGTGAACCTGAACTGCTGGACATGGGCGCCGAGGCTCAGCGTGTGCCCGTCCGCCGGGCGGATGGTCGCCTTCAGCAGGCCGCCGGCCAGATCGGTCCCGCTATCGGGGATCACGGTGTTGGACCCGTCGCGATAGGGATTGGTGTCGCGGATCACGAACTGGCCGAAGAGATCGACGGCGTTGCCGATCCGCAGGCCGGCGGAGGTGGAACTCATCGGTCCGGCGCCGTTCGTGCCGAAGCCCAGGGTCTGCTCGACGCCCATGCGCTCGTCCGGCGCCAGGATGTCGTCGATAGAGCGCGTGCGGAAGGCGACAACGCCGCTGACCGCGCCCGAGCCGTAGATGGTCGAGACCGGCCCGCGCACCACGTCCACCCCGCCGATGAAGGCCGGATCGAGGAAGAACGTGCCGGCCGCGGCATGCCCGGTCTGCTGGAAATTCTGCCGCGCGCCGTCGACCGTGACCGCCACGCGCCCGAAATTCTGCAGGCCGCGCACGTTGACCGCCGTGGCCGGGCTGTTGCCGTTCTCCTGCGTGGTCACGCCGGGGACGTTGCGCAGCGTGTCCGATGTCCGCCGCGGCTGGATCCGGTCGATCTCGGGTTTGGTGACGACGCTGGCGCCGCCGAGCTGGTCGACGACACGGCCCTCGGTCTTCGTTCCGGTGACGGTGATCGTGTCGAGTTCGACCGCCTCTTGAGCCGCAGCCGGCCCCGCGATCGTCCATGTCAGCCAGGATGCGGATGCAAGCAGGCATCCGCGCAGGATAGTATTCATCCGCGCGCCCCAAGTTTGTAGCCATTCTAAATTCTATGATGGCTGGCTTGAGAGCGGCATGGGCTCTGCTGGCTGGCTTGTCTGTCGGCGTTACGCTGGAACAGACGTTGCGCTTCCTATCGAGTTCAATTATCGACGTCAATAGAGCGTTGGAAACAAAGCAGTTTTACATCATTCTAAACTGCGACGTCTGTTTCCGAACTATCGGGATAACAGTCTTGAACGAATCTAAACTGAAGGCCGGCGCCGGCGGCCCGCACGCGGATGCGGCTTCCGCCGCGGTGGCCGCCGTGGACACGCCGGAACTCGACGTCCGGGACATCATGGGCGCCGCCCGCGAGGCGGTGATCCGTCACAACGGCGAGCGCTATCGCCTGCGCATCACCGCAAACCAGAAGCTGATCCTGACGAAATGAGCATGGCCATGACCGTCCTGACGCATGTCCGCCGCCTGCTGGCACCGTTCGCCGCCGCTGCCATCCTCGCCGCCGGTCCCGCCCATGCCGGGGACAGGGCGGGCACGCGCATCGTCTCGGTCGGCGGCACGATCACCGAGATCGTCCATGCCCTGGGCGCGGGCGATCGGCTCGTCGCGGTGGACACGACGAGCACGCATCCGCCTGAGGCCGCCGCCCGGCCCAGCGTCGGCTACATGCGCGCCCTCTCGGCCGAGGGGATCCTGTCCCTGAGGCCGAGCGCGGTCCTCGCGCAGGAGGGCTCCGGCCCGCCCGCCGTGCTGGAACTCATACGTGGCGCGGGCATCCCGCTCCATGTGCTGCCGGACGAGCCGAGCCCGGAGGGCGTCGTGCGCCGCATCCGCCAGGTGGCCTCGCTGATCGGTGCCGACGAAACGGGCGCGGCGCTCGCTTCATCGGTTGCGGCGAAATTCGCCGCACTCGCCGCCGGGCCGCCGACCAGGCCCCTGCGCGTCCTCTTCCTCATCAGCCTCCAGGGCGGCAGGCCGATGGCGGCCGGATCGGGCACCGCCGCCGCCGCCATGATCGGCCTGTCCGGCGCGACCAACGCCGCGGAGGGATTCGAAGGGTACAAGCCGCTGACCGACGAGGCGGTGGCGGCTTCCCGGCCGGATGTCGTCCTGATGATGGAGCGCGCAGGCGCCTCCATGACGCCGGAGGCGCTCTTCGCGCTGCCCGCCTTCGCCCGCACGCCGGCCGCTTCGCGCAAGGCGCTCGTCGTCATGGACGGGCTCTATCTCCTGGGCTTCGGGCCGCGGACGCCCGATGCCATCCGGGACCTTCGGGCCGCCCTGTCGCGCGCTGCGGGATCGGGCTCGTGACCCTCGCGGTCGAGGCCGCCCCGCCCCGCCTGCGGCCGGCGCTCGCCAGTCCCGCCGGCCGGGCCCTGTTCCTGGCGGGCCTTGCGGCTCTCCTGGTGCTTGCCGCGATCGCCGCTTTGGCCTTCGGCGCGGCGCGCATCCCTCCGGTGCGGGTGCTGGCGATCCTCGCGGGGCAGGCCGATCCGGCGTTTGCGGGCGATGCCGCCATCGTCTGGCAGATCAGGCTGCCGAGGCTGGTCCTCGGAGCGCTGGTCGGCGCCGGGCTGGCAGCCTCCGGGGCGCTGATGCAGGGCCTTTTCCGCAATCCGCTGGCCGATCCCGGGCTCGTCGGCGTGTCGTCCGGCGCCGGGCTTGCCGCGGCAGCGACCATCGTCCTGGGACACCGTCTGCCGCTGGGCGGGCTCGATCCGGCGGCGATCCTGCCCTTCGCCGCGTTCCTCGGCGGCCTCGCCGTCACGATCCTGCTCTATCGCCTGTCCACGCGGGACGGACGCACCTCGGTCGCGACCATGCTGCTCGCCGGAATCGCGGTCGGCGCGCTCGCCGGCGCGCTCACCGGCCTGCTCGCCTATGCCAGCGACGACCGCCAGCTCAGGGATCTGACCTTCTGGTCCCTCGGCTCCCTCGGCGGCGCCACCTGGTCGAAGGTGGCTGCGACCGCGCCTGCGATCCTTCCCGTTCTGTTGGCGGTGCCGTTCCTGTCGCGCGGGCTCAACGCGCTGCTTCTCGGCGAGGCCGAGGCCCATCACCTCGGCATCCCGGTCCAGAGGCTGAAGGCGCTGCTCGTCGTCGCGTCCGCGCTCGCCGTCGGCGCCTCCGTCGCCGCCGCAGGCGCCATCGGCTTCATCGGCATCGTCGTGCCGCACCTCGTGAGGCTCGCGGCCGGTCCCGACCATCGGCTCGTCCTGCCGGGCAGCGCACTGCTCGGCGCGGCCTTCCTCGTGGCGGCGGACATCCTCGCCCGCACGCTCGTGGTGCCCGCCGAACTGCCGATCGGCATCGTGACCGCCGCGACGGGCGCGCCGTTCTTCCTGTGGCTCCTGCTCGGGCGCCGGACGACCCTGTCATGAGCGGGCCGATCCTCATCGCAGAGAACCTGGTCTTCGCCGCCGGGCGCAGGCGCCTCGTCGATGACGTCTCGCTCGCGCTCGCCCCAGGCTCGCTCGCGATCCTCGTCGGGCCCAACGGCGCCGGCAAATCGACGCTGCTGCGCCTGCTCACCGGCGAGATCCGGCCCGGATCGGGCGAGGTCCGGATCGAGGGCTTGCCGCTCGGCGGCTGGCCCGGCTGGCGCCTTGCCGCCAAGCGGGCGGTCCTGCCCCAGTCCAGCCGGCTCGCCTTCGCCTTCACGGTGGCAGAACTCGTCGCCATCGGCGTCGACGGCATAGGCCGGGGTCTGTCGGCCAGGGACCGGTCCCGCATCGCGGCCGAGGCCATCGAGGCGGCCGAACTCACGGCGCTGGCCGGCGCATCGATCGACCGTCTCTCCGGCGGCGAGCGCCAGCGCGCCCATCTGGCGCGGGTTCTGGCGCAGCTTGCCGCGGGGGCGAGCGTGGAGGGGCGGCAGGTCCTGTTCCTGGACGAGCCCACCGCCGGCCTCGATATCCGCCACCAGATGGCCTTGCTGGAAACGGCGCGACGGGTGGCGCGGGACGGCAACGCCGTGCTCGCCATCATCCACGACCTGCACCTGGCAATGCGCTATGCGGACGATCTCTTCGTGATGCGCCAGGGCCGCCTGGCCGCGCACGGGGCGGTCGGCCCGGCCACGATTGCCGCCATCGCCGATGCCTTCAGCGTCGAGCCGGGCGCTATCCCGGTCCTGGCGACGCAGAATGGGGCCGGGAGCGGCAGGGCCGGGTTTGCCTAGCCGCCCGCGCCCGAAACCCGGTCCGCGATGATCTGCAGGCGATAGCCGACGCCGGGCTCGGTGATGATGAGACGCGGATCGGCGGCGTCGTCGCCCAGCTTGTCGCGCAGGTGGCCTATGGCGATGCGCAGGTAGTGCGTGTCGGTCGCATGGGCCGGGCCCCAGACGTCCGTCAGCATCTGCTTGTGGCTGACCAGCCGCCCCGCATGCCGGGCGAGGAGAGCCAGGACGTCGAACTCCTTGCGCGTCAGCTTCACATCGCGCCCGTCGCGGCTGACTGTCCGCGCCGCGAGGTTCACCTTCAGGCTGCCGGCGGCGATCTCCGGGGCGTCCTCGGCGCTCGTCGCCTGCTTGCGCAGCAGGACGCGCACGCGCGCCAGCAATTCGCCCGTCGCGAAGGGCTTGGTCACGTAATCGTCCGCGCCCGCATCCAGCGCCGCGATCTTGTCGCCTTCCCCGTCCCGGACGGACAGGACGAGGACAGGCACCCGCGACCATTCCCGGATGGCCGCGATGACCGCGCGCCCGTCCATGTCCGGCAGGCCCAGATCGAGGATCACGAGGTCGGGCGCGCGCGTCGCCGCGAGCTCCAGTCCCTTGCGCCCGCCATCCGCCTCCAGCGTCTCGTGCCCCGCGCTCCCCAGCGCGATCGTCAGGAAGCGCCGGATCGGCGCCTCGTCCTCGACGATCAGGATCCGTGCAGGCGCGCTCATGGACGGTCCTCCGCATCGCGGGCGACGGGCAGCGTCACGACGATGCGCGTGCCATGCCCGTCGGCGCCGGCCCCGGCGGCGACGCTCCCGCCATGGGCCTCGACAAAGCCCTTCACGATGGCAAGGCCCATCCCGGTTCCCGCCGGCGCGGAATCGCCCCGGGCGGCCCGGTGGAAAAGATCGAACACCGCTTCTCGCTGCTCCTCCGGAATGCCCGGCCCCCTGTCCGACACCGCGATGCGGACATGTCCGCCCTCGCGCCCGGCCTCCAGGGTGATGGGCGTGCCCGCCGGCGCGTATTTCGCCGCGTTCTCCAGGAGGTTCGCCAGGACCTGTCCGACGAGGACCGGGTCGACGTCGAGGAGCGGCAGGTCCGGCGGGAGGACAAGCCGGAGCGTGTGATGGGCCAGCGTCCGCTCCAGGTCTGCGCGCACCCGGCCGACGATCTCGCGAAGGTCGGCCGCCATGCGCCGCGGCTTGAGGGCGCCGTGCCCCAGCCGCGTCATGTCGAGCAGATTCTGCACCGTCCTGTCGAGCCGCCGGGCCTCGTCCAGCGCGGTCTGCGCCAGCTCGCGGCGGCTGGCGTCCGGCAGGTCGTCCATGCCGTCGGCGAGGGCGGAGGTCGCGCCGATGACGCTGACGAGCGGGGTGCGCAGATCGTGGCTGACGGCGTTGAGCAGGGCGGCGCGCAGCCGGTCGCTCTCCTGCGCCACGCGCGCATTGGCAAGGTCGTCGGAGAGCTGGTTGCGCTCGATGGCGACGGCAACCTGGTCCTCCACCGCCAGGAGCAGGCGGCGCATGTCCGGGTCCGTTGCGCGGGAGGGGTCGCGGAAGCGCACGCCGACGACGCCGAACGGATGGCTCGCCGTCGCCAGGGGCACGAAGAGCCAGGCGCTGTTGGGCAGGGTGCCCGTTCCGGTGCCCGCAGGCTCGCCCTTGTCGAAGGCCCAGCGGGCGGCCCCTTCGGCCTTCGCGTCCAGATCGTCGGCGATCGTGGGATGGCCCTGCACCTGCTGGAGCGTGCCGGCCGCGTCGGGCGTCAGGATGATGGCGTGGCAGTCCAGCGCCTTGGCGATGTGGGCGACGGCCGCCCAGAGCACGTCGTCGGCTTTCGTCACCGACGCGATTCGGCGCGCGAAGGCGTAGAGCGTCTCCGTTCGCGCCTGGGACGCGCGCATCGCCTCCACCTGCGCCTTCAGGCGGCTGGCCAGCGTGCCGGTGAAGATCGCCCCCAGCAGGAACACGCTCAGCGAGACGATGTCGGAGCCGCCCGACACCAGGAACGTGTAATAGGGCTCGGTGTAGAGGAAATTGTAGGTCAGGAAGCCGAGGACGCCCGCCGCCAGCGACGGGCCGAGCCCGAAACGCGACCCCACCACCAGCACTGCGGACAGGTACATCACCGTCAGCACGCCGGCCGGGACCGCGTCCCAGCGCGCCGCCGGCCAGGCCGCCAGCGAGGCGGCCGCCACGGCGGCGCAGGCCCAGCCATAGGCGCGCCATTCCGGTCGCAGCGGCCGGCGCGCCAGCGCGCGGCGGCGCAGCGCGCCCGCCCGCGGCGTCAGCACGGTGATCTCGATATCCGCGGCCGCATTCAGCAGCCGATCCAGGACCGGCTCCCGCCACAGGCGCGGGAGGCGGCGCAGAAGCGGGCCGGGCGGCGGGCGCCCGACGACGAGCCGGGTCACGTTCCGCTCGCGCGCGAACCGCAGGAGCTCGCCCGCCACATCCGATTCCGCCCGCAGGATCGCGACCTCGGCGCCGAGCGTCTCCGCAAGCCTCAGTGCCGCCATCGTGCCGGCGCGGGCCTCCGGGCTCATGGCCTCGTGGCGGGGCGTCACCACCGTCGCCGCCAGCCAGGGGATCTTCATTCGCTCGGCCATGCGCTTGCCGGCCCTGACCAGGGCCTTGCCCGCGCCCGTCTCGTTGACGCAGACCAGAAGCCGTTCCTCGGCGGGCCAGATGCCGGAGATCGCGTGCTCGCGCATATAGGCGAGCATGTCGGCATCCACATGGCCGGCCACCGACCGAAGCGCCATTTCGCGCAGGGCCGTCAGCTTGCCGCGCGTGAAGAAGTTCTCCAGCGCCTGGCCCGCCTGCTGCGCGGCATAGACCTTGCCGTCCTTCAGGCGGGCGATGAGCTCCTCGGGCGGCAGGTCGATCAATTCGATCTGGTCGGCCGAATGCAGCACCTCGTCCGGAACGGTCTCCTGCACGCGCACGCCCGTGATCTGGGCGATGGCGTCATTCAGGCTTTCCAGGTGCTGGATGTTGAGGGTGGTGACGACGTCGATCCCGGCGTCCAGGACCTCCATCACGTCCTGCCAGCGCTTGGGATGGCGGGAGCCCGGCACGTTCGTGTGGGCGAACTCGTCGATCAGCGCCAGTTGCGGGCGCCGGGCGATCAGCCCGTCCACGTCCAGCTCGCCGAGCGTCTGGCCGCGATAGTCGATCCGCGCGCGCGGCAATTGCTCCAGGTAGCCCAGAAGGCCCGCGGTATCGGCCCGTCCGTGGGTCTCGATGAGGGCCGCGACGACGTCGATCCCGGACCGCTGGCGGACCCGGGCCTCCTCCAGCATCGCGTAGGTCTTGCCGACGCCGGGCGAGGCGCCGAGGAAGATCTTCAGGCGCCCGCGGGCCCGGCGCCCGGCGCCCTCGGCGCGCGCGGCGTCGAGGAAGCTTTCCGGGTGCGGGCGGTCTGGATCGCTCAGGGCCATCGGGCTTTTCTGCGCTCAACGCCGCAGGGCGTCCAGCGCGAGGTTGAGGGCGAGAACGTTGACGCGCGCCTCCCCCAGGAGGCCCGCCTCGCGTCCCTCCACATGGGCCGCGACGAGGGCGCGCAGCGCTTCCTCGGGCAGGCCTCGGGCGGCCGCCACGCGGGACACCTGCGCCAGCGCGCCGGCGGGGCTGAGATGCGGGTCCAGACCCGAGGCGGAGGCCGTCACGAGGTCGGCCGGATGGGGCCCGGAGCCGAGGGCGGCAGCGCGCGCCGCCATCGCCTCGCTCAACGCCGTCGCGGTCGGCCCGAGATTCGATCCCGACGAATTCGCCGCGTTGTAGGGCGCCTCGATCGTTTTGGACGGGTCCGCCGGATCGGCGGCGCTCGTCGCGGAGGGGCGCGGGTGGAAATAGCCGGGCGCGGCGAAGGCCTGGCCGACGAGGCGCGACCCGACGGGTACGCCGCCCTTCATGACGAGCGATCCGTTCGCCTGCACGGGCAGGGCGAGCTGGCCGAAGGCTGTGATCGCGAGCGGATAGACCAGCCCCGTCAGCAGCGTGAACGCGGCAATAAGGACGAGGGACGGACGCAGATGGGCCATGGGAATTGTCCTGTTCGCGGCGTCAGACGAGGCCGAGGCCGGTGATGACGATGTCGATCGCCTTGATCCCGATGAAGGGCGCGACCAGCCCGCCGAGGCCGTAGACCAGAAGGTTCCGGGCCAGCAGCGAGGAGGCGGAGGCGGGCCTGTAGGAGACGCCCCGGAGCGCGATCGGGATCAGCGCGACGATGACGAGCGCGTTGAACACGATGGCGGACAGGATCGCCGATTGCGGCGAGGCCAGTCCCATGAGGTTCAGGCCCGAGAGGCCGGGATAGGCGGCGATGAACAGCGCCGGCAGGATCGCGAAATATTTCGCGACGTCGTTGGCGATGGAGAAGGTCGTCAGCGCGCCGCGGGAGATGAGCAATTGCTTGCCCACCATGACGATCTCGATGAGCTTCGTCGGGTCGCTGTCCAGGTCGATCAGGTTTCCCGCCTCCTTAGCGGCCGGGGTGCCGGCATTCATCGCGACGCCGACATCCGCCTGGGCGAGGGCCGGCGCATCGTTGGAGCCGTCGCCGCACATGGCCACGAGGCGGCCTTCAGCCTGTTCGGCGCGGATGAGTTCCAGCTTCCGCTCGGGTGTCGCCTCGGCGAGGAAATCGTCGACGCCGGCCTCGGCCGCGATGGCCGCGGCGGTGAGCGGGTTGTCGCCGGTGATCATCACCGTGCGGATGCCCATGCGCCGCAATTCGGCGAAGCGCTCGCGGATATGGGGCTTCACCACGTCCTTCAGGGCGATGACGCCGAGCGGGCGGTCATTGCGGGCGACGAGGAGCGGCGTGCCGCCGGAATTGGCGACCTTGCGGACGGCTGCGTCCAGCTCCGGGCTCGCGCCGTGGCCCAGATGGCGCATGACGGCATCCGCCGCGCCCTTGCGGATGGCCTGGCCGTCGGGGAGGTCGACGCCGGACATGCGGGTCTGCGCCGTGAACGGCACGAACGTCCCCGGCTGCGCCGGACGGGAGAAGCCGAACTGGCGCGCGGCGAGGTCCACGACCGAGCGCCCCTCGGCGGTCTCGTCCGCCAGCGAGGACAGGAAGGCCGCCTCGGCGAGATCGCGCTCGGACACGCCCGGCGCCGGCAGGAAGGCCGAGGCCATCCGGTTGCCGAAGGTGATCGTGCCGGTCTTGTCGAGCAGCAGCACGTCGATGTCCCCCGCCGCCTCGACCGCCCGGCCGGACTTGGCGATGACGTTCGCCTTCACCAGCCGGTCCATGCCGGCAATGCCGATGGCCGATAGCAGCCCGCCGATCGTGGTCGGGATCAGGGTCACGAACAGGGCGGCGAGGTAGATGACGGGTAGGGACGTTCCGGACCAGGAGGCGAAGAACGGCAGCGAGACGACCACGAACAGGAAGACGAGGGTCAGGCTCGCCAGAAGGACGTCCAGCGCCACCTCGTTGGGAGTCTTGGCGCGCTTGGCGCCCTCCACCAGCGAGATCATGCGGTCCAGGAAGGTCTCGCCGGGCCTGGCTGTCACGCGCAAGACCAGCCAGTCCGACAGGATGGTCGTGCCGCCGGTGACGGAGGAGCGGTCACCGCCCGATTCCCGGATCACCGGCGCGGATTCCCCCGTGATGGCGGCCTCGTTGACGGAGGCCGCGCCCTCCACCACCTCGCCGTCGGTGGGGATGACGTCCCCGGCCTCAACGAGGATGAACTCCCCCGGCTCCACGAGGTCCACGTCCTTGAGTTCGAACAGCTCGCGGTTCTCGGGGTCGATCAGCACCCGGGCGCTGGCGGTGGAGCGCGTCGCCCGGAAGGCGTCGGCCCTGGCCTTGCCGCGTCCCTCGGCAACGGCCTCCGCGAAATTGGCGAACAGCACGGTGAACCACAGCCAGACGGCGATCTGCAGCCCGATCCGGAAGGTGGGGCCGCCGGTAAGACCCTCGCGGACCGCGAGCACGGTCGCCAGGACCGACACGAGCGCGGTCGCGAAGATCACAGGGTTGCGGGCAAGGCCGCGGGGATCGAGCTTGCGGAACGCCTGGATCAGGGCCGGACGCAGGATGGCGGGGGCGAAGAGGCCGAGTTCGGCCGGCGCATGCTTGGACATGGGAGCGATCCTTCAGAAGCGCTGGCCGGCGATCATCGAGACATGCTCGGCGATCGGCCCCAGGGCGAGGACGGGCAGGAAGGTGAGGGCGCCAACGATGAGGATCGTGGCCAGGAGCAGCACCACGAAGACCGGGCCGTGGGTCGGGAAGGTGCCGGCGGTGGCGCTGGCGGGCGTCTTGGCCGCCAGCGAGCCGGCGATGGCCAGGATCGGCAGGATGTAGCCGAACCGCCCCAGCAGCATCGCAAGGCCCAGCATGACGTTGTGGAACGGCGTGTTGGCCGAGAAGCCGGCAAAGGCCGAGCCGTTGTTTCCGGTCGCCGAGGTATAGGCGTAGACGAGCTCCGACAGGCCGTGGGGGCCGGCGTCCTGGACGCTTGCCTGCGCGTTTCCCGTAGCGATGGCGATGGCTGCGAAGGCGAGGATGCCGACCGGCATGACCAGCAGCGTCAGCGCCGCCAGCTTGATCTCCTTCGCCTCGATCTTCTTGCCCAGATATTCCGGCGTGCGCCCCACCATCAGCCCGGCGAGGAACACCGTGAAGATGACGAAGAGGAGCATGCCGGTGAGGCCCACGCCGACGCCGCCATAGACGATCTCGCCGAGCTGGATGTTGAGCATCGCCATGAGGCCGCCGAGCGGCGTGAGCGAGTCGTGCATGGCGTTGACGGAGCCGTTCGACGCGGCTGTCGTCGTCACCGCCCAGAGGACTGAGCCCACGATCCCGAAGCGGACCTCCTTGCCCTCCATGTTTCCGGCGGCGGGATCGGCGAAGGCGGCCGCCAGGGGATTGCCCGCGCGCTCGGCGGCATAGGTGGCGGCGAAGGCGCTCACCAGGAGGATCGCCATTGCCGCGAACAGGGCCCGGCCCTGGCGACGGTCGCCGACCATGCGGCCATAGGCCAGGACAAAGCCCGCCGGGATGGCGAGGATGGCCAGCATCTGGATGAAGTTGCTGATGGCGTTGGGGTTTTCCAGCGGGTGCGCGGAATTGACGTTGAAGAACCCGCCCCCGTTCGTGCCGAGCTGCTTGATTGCCACCTGGCTCGCCACCGGTCCCAGGGAGATGGTCTGCTGCGCGCCTTCCACGGTGGAGGCGGTGACGGCGCCCTGCAGCGTCTGGGGTACGCCCAGGGCGACGAGGACGAGCGCGATGGCGATGGCGCCGGGAAGCAGGATGTAGAGCGTTCCACGGGTGAGATCGGCCCAGAAATTGCCGATCGTCCTGGCCTGCCGTGCGGCAAATCCTCTGGCTACGGCAGCGGCGACGGCCATCCCGGAGGCGGCCGAGAGGAAGTTCTGCGTCGTCAGCCCGGCCATCTGGCTGAAATGCGACATCGTCGTCTCGCCGCCATAGGACTGCCAGTTCGTGTTGGTGACGAACGAGATCGCGGTGTTCAGCGCCAGGTGCCAGGACAGGCCGTCGAAGCCCATCGGGTTCAGCGGCAGGCGGTGCTGGAAGGCGAGGATGCCGAAGAGGAGCGCGAGCCCGCCCGCGTTGAAGGCCAGCAGGGATGCGGCATAGGTGCCCCAGCGCTGGTCCTGACCGGCGCCGGCGGCGCTCAGGAGCAGGCGCTCGACCGGCGCCAGGAACGTGACGCGCCCGGTGAACACCGCCGCGATGTAGACGCCGAGCGGCACCGCGATCGCGACGAGGAGTGCCCCGTAGAGGGCGGCCTGGATGAGGTCGTCGTACATGACGCCCTCCTCAGAAGCGCTCGGGCGCGATCAGCGCCGCGAGGAGGTAGACGAGGAGGATGGCGGCGAGCGCGAGGCCGAGCCAGACGTCGAAGAGCATGATGCCGTTCCTGATGGGACGGCATTCCAACTAGGCCCGAAGGGCGTAAAGCGGCCATGCCGATTGCGGCGCCGCCCCGTAAAGCGGGCGTAAAGGCTTAAACGGTGTCGCAGGACGGCTTGCGCTCAATGGAAGTCGCGCGAGCGCGGCAGGATGCGCACGTTGCGGGGATGGCTGGACGGCCCGCGGGGATGCTGCGGGTGGAGGAATTCGTCCGCGTGGGCGAATTCGGTGCGCGTCTCGTGGATGTCCGACAGGCGCTTGAGCGTTGCCGTCCGGTCCTCCACCCGCCGCGCCATGAGGTGGACGACCCCCTCGGGGCTCTTCTGCACCTCGCCCTCGACCAGCATCAGCCGCGAGGCCATGACGTCGCGGCGGAACGTCTCGAACAGGCGCGCCCAGAGCACGACGTTCACGATTCCCGTCTCGTCCTCGATCGTGATGAAGATGGCGTTGCCCTTGCCCGGACGCTGGCGGACGAGGACGATCCCGGCGCAGCGGGCCCGGGATCCGTGCGGGCGCGCCGCCAGCTCGAGGCAGGACAGGATGCGCTCGGCCCGGAAGATCGGCCGCAGGATCTCCATCGGGTGGGCCTTCAGCGAGAGGCGGACGGTCTGGTAGTCGGCCGCCACGTGCTCGCCCGGCGCCATGGCCGGCAGGCGCACGTCCGGCTCATCGCCCAGCTCGCGCGCGTCGGCGGCGGCAAAGAGCGGGAGCGGCGCGTCGTCCGGAAGGCGGCGCACCGCCCAGAGGGCTTCGCGCCGGTCCAGCCCGAGCGAGCGCATGGCGTCGGCATCCGCCAGCCGGCGCAGCGTGCGGGCCGGCAGGCGCGTGCGCCGCGCCAGGTCCTCGACACTGCGATAGCGGTCCCCCCGCCGGCCGGCGAGCGTCGTGCCCGCATCCTCGCCGATCCCGTCGACCTGCCGGAAGCCGAGGCGCAGGGCGAGGCGCCCGTCCCCGCCCGCCTCCAGCGTGCAATCGTAATCGCTGTGGTTCACGTCCACGGGCCGCACCTCCACCCCGTGCTCCTGGGCGTCGCGCACGATCTGGGCGGGGGCGTAGAACCCCATCGGCTGGGAGTTCAGCAGCGCGCAGGCGAACACCGCCGGCTGGTGGCATTTGATCCACGAGGAGATGTAGACCAGCTTGGCGAAAGAGGCCGCGTGGCTCTCGGGGAAGCCGTAGGAGCCGAAGCCCTTGATCTGCTCGAAGCAGCGCTGGGCGAAATCCCGCTCGTAGCCCCGCGCCACCATGCGCTCCACCATCATCGTCTCGAAATTGCCGATCGTGCCCACATGGCGGAACGTCGCCATCGCGCGGCGGAGCTGGTTGGCCTCCACGTCGGTGAACTGCGCCGCCACCATGGCGAGCTTCATGGCCTGCTCCTGGAAGAGCGGCACGCCCTTGGTCTTGCTCAGCACCTTGAACAGCTCGTCCGCCGGCCCGTGCTCGGGCGAGGGGGCGGGATAGGTGACCTTCTCGATTCCGGCCCGGCGCTTGAGATAGGGGTGGACCATGTCGCCCTGGATCGGCCCGGGGCGGACGATCGCCACCTGGATGACGAGATCGTAGAGCTCCCGGGGTTTCAGCCGGGGCAGCATGTTCATCTGCGCCCGGCTCTCCACCTGGAAGACGCCGAGAGAATCGGCCTTGCAGAGCATGTCGTAGACGGCCGGATCCTCGCGCGGGACCTCGTGCAGCGCATAGTCGCCGAGCCCGTGCCGGCGCATGAGGTCCAGGCTCTTGCGGATGCAGGTCAGCATGCCCAGCGCCAGCACGTCGACCTTCATCAGGCCGAGGGCGTCGATGTCGTCCTTGTCCCATTCGATGAAGGTCCGGTCGGCCATCGCGGCGTTGGCGACGGGCACCAGCTCGTCGAGCCGGTGCCGGGCCAGCACGAAGCCACCCACGTGCTGGGACAGGTGCCGGGGAAAGCCGAGCAGCCGCCGCGCCAGGGTCAGCGCCCGGCGGATGACCGAATTGGCGGGATCGAGCCCCGCCTGCCGCACATGCTCGTCGCGGATCTCGTTGCCCCAGCTCCCCCATTGCGTGGAGGCGAGCCGCGCCGTCACGTCCTCGGTGAGGCCGAGCGCCTTGCCCACCTCGCGCATGGCGCTGCGCGGCCGGTAGGAGATGACGGTGGCGGCGATGCCGGCGCGGTGGCGGCCATACTTGGCATAGATGTGCTGGATGATCTCCTCGCGCCGCTCGTGCTCGAAATCGACGTCGATGTCGGGCGGCTCGCGGCGCTCCTCGGAGATGAAGCGGGCAAAGAGCAGGTCGTTGTCGGCCGGGTCCACTGCCGTGATGCCCAGCACGTAGCACACGGCGGAATTGGCCGCCGAGCCGCGCCCCTGGCACAGGATGCCCTTGTCCTCCGCCACCCTGACGATATCGAGGATAGTGAGGAAATAGCGCTCGTATTCCAGCTTGCGGATGAGCGCGAGCTCCGCCTTCAGCTGGGCCTCCACCTTGCCCGGAATGCCGTCCGGATAGCGCATGGCTGCGCTGCGCCACGTCACCTCCTCCAGCCAGTCATGGGCCTTCCAGCCGGGCGGGACGGGCTCGTCTGGATAGTCGTAGCGCAGTTCGCTGAGGTCGAACCCGATCCGGTCCATGAGGTTCTGCGTCTCGGCGATGGCCTCGGGCGCGTCGCGGAACAGGCGGGCCATTTCCGCCGGGGGCTTGAGGTGCCGCTCCGCATTGGCCTCCAGCAGGCGGCCGGCCCTGTCGATCGTGACGCCCTCGCGGATGCAGGTCATCACGTCCTGCAGGTCGCGGGCGCCGGGCTCGTCGTAGAGCGCATCGTTCGTGGCCAGAAGCGGCACGTCCGCGCCGGCGGCGATCCGCTTCAGCCGGGCCAGGCGCCGGCGGTCGTCGCCGCGACGATGCATGGAAGCCCCGAGCCAGACCGCGCCGGGAGCGGCCTCCGCCAGCCGCAGGAGGAGGGCGGGAAGGGCATCGAGCCGCGTCGCCGGCATGACGACGAGGAGCAGTCCGGCTGCGGCGGCGATCAGGTCCTCCAGGCGCAGGATGCATTCGCCCTTGCGGCCGCGCAGGTTCCCGGTGCTGAGCAGGCGGCAGAGCCGGCCCCAGCCGGCCCTGTCCTGGGGATAGGCGACGATGTCGGGCGTGCCGTCGCTGAAGACGAGCCGCGTCCCCACCGCCAGCCGGAAGGCCCCGGCCATCCGGCGCAGCTCCGCCCCCGTCAGGGGAAAGCCTTCGGGGAGGGGGTGGTCGACGAAGACGTATTCGCCGGGGCCGGACCCTTCTCGCACCTTCTCGGGCGGCGGCACGCCGGTCTCCCGCAGCGTCTTGAGCCCGCTATGGGCCCGCACCACGCCCGCGACCGTGTTGCGGTCGGCGATGCCGATCCCCGTCTGGCCCAGGAGGATCGCCGTCATGACCATGTGCTCGGGCCGGGCGGCGCCGCGCAGGAACGAGAAATTGCTGGCGGCCACCAGTTCCGCATAGGGCGGGCTCATGCGAACAGCCCGTGCAGGTACCAGCGCGGCACGCAGGCCTCGCGGGTGAACAGCCCTTCCCGGAACAGCCAGAACCGGCGCCCGGCGGCATCCTCCACCCGGTAATAGTCCCGGGTCGGTCCGTCATGGTCGCGCCACCATTCGGCGGCGATCCGCTCCGGCCCCTCGGCGCGGGCCACCTCGTGCAGCACGCGCCGCCAGCGGAAGCGCACCGGCGGCCCGTCGGGCACCTCCGCCAGCGTCTCGATGGGCTGGGGCGGATCGAACAGGCGAAGCGGGCGCAGGGGCGGCTCGCCCGGCTCCCGGATGGGCCAGGGTCCCGCTTCCCCCCCGACCGTGGCGGGCAGCAATTGCGCCGCCCGAACCGGATCGTGGGTGTCGGCGGCCACGAAGCGCAGCACCCGCGCCGGGCCGAAGCGCGCGATCAGCCGGTCGACCAGGTCGGCGAGTTCGTCCTCCTCCAGCGCATGGCCGTCGAGGTTCGGCTGGAGGCCGGCCAGGGGCTCGGTGACGGGCACGCTCAGGCGGATCAGGTCGAAGCCGAAGCCCGGATCGAGCGGATCGTCCAGGGCGTCCAGCCTCTCCCGGAACAGGCGCAGGATGGCCTGGGGATCGCGGGAGGGGCGGCCCGTCCGGGCCGATATCCGTCGCACGGTCCCGTCGGTCCGGAAGAAGCTGGCCTCGAAACGGCGGCCTCCTTCGCCCCGCTGCTCCAGCACCCCCGCCGCCCGCGCGATCAGGCGCTGCAGCACCCGCTCGACATCGTCGACGCGGCCGATCGGTTCGGCGAAGGGCTGCTCGACCAGGCATGCGGGCAGCGGCCGCACGGGGGTGATGCGGCGGTCCTCGTGGCCGAGGACGGCGCGGAGCCGCGCGATCAGCTCCTCGCCGAAGCGCGCCGCCAGGGGGCGGCTCGGCCGGTCGGCCAGGTCGCCGATGCGCGCCAGCCCGGCCCGCTTGAGCGCCGTCTCCGTCTCCGGCGGCATTTCGAGCGCCGAGACGGGCAGGGGCCGCACCGCCTCCGCTTCCCCGCCCGGCGGCACGATGGCCTCCTTGCCGAAGCGGACGAGGGCGCGGGCGGCCTGCGGCGTGCCGGCGATGGCGGCCTGGGCGCTCAGCCTGCGGCGTCCCAGCCTGTCCACGACGCTCTGCCGGAGCGCCTTCTCCCCTCCGAACAGGTGAGCGCATCCCGTGATGTCGAGGATCAGCCCGTTCGGCGGATCGGCCGCGACGAAGGGCGTCCAGCGCTCCGCATCCGCCAGGATCAGGCCGAGCAGGGCCTCGTCGGCCCGGCGGTCGCTTTCCGCGACCTGGAGATCGGGGATGCGGGCATGGGCGTCGGCAAGCGTCAGCCCTGGCGTCAGGCCGAGCGCCAGGGCCTCGCGGCTGACATAGGCCAGCCGCATCGCGCCCTTGACCTGCTCGACCAGGACGAGCGGGGCCTCAGCCGGCGCGGCGCCAGGCCGGCTCCGCCGCCACCGCTCTGCCGGCAGGAAGGGAAGCCACAGTGCGAGGTAGCGGCGAGGGGTCGTTGAAGGAGACGCGGTCACAATCCCACTCCACATGCCAGGTTTGGCCGGGAATGCCGGCCCGGTGGCGCAGAAGACTGACGCTGAAGGCCGGCTTTCCCGGCGCATTGGCTTCCAGGTGGGCGGAGGCCGCGGCCGTCACCGACCAGCGGCTCATGGCGGCGCTTGGCGCGGGGGCGGCCCCCAGCCGGATCACGACGAGGGTGACGCCCGACTTCTCCGCCGCCAGCGCCAGCCGGCGGCTGGCGGTGAGGTCGAGGGCCTTGGCCTCGCCCCACAGCTCGACCAGCGCGGCGCCAACGGCGGGACATCGCGCCGCCTCGGCCGCGGCCCGCAGGGCGTCCGGTATGCCGGCCACCTGCACCACGACGAGGCGGTCGGGATCGAGCCCGAAGGCGGCAAGCCCGGCGCCGTGGAGCCCCCCGGTCTCCACCTCGACGAAGTCCTGCCGGACCCAGACGAGAGGACGATGCTCCGCCGCCCGCAGGGCGAGGCCGAGCCCGAATCCGGCCGCCGCGGCCGCATCGCCCGCACCCATGCTGGCGAAGACCTCGTGCAGGCATGCCCGCCCGATCCCGCCGCCCAGCGCCTCGTCGAGGCCGGCCGAACCCAGCGGCACGAGGCCGGCTTCGGCCGCCCGCACCGCCGGCTCGTAGCGAGCCAGCGCGGACTTGAGAGCCAACAGGGATGAGCCCGGGGTCTGCATGATGTTCCTGTTTTGTTCACTTCATAACAGACTCCGGCGCAAGACAGAGTCAAGGCCAAGCCGCAACGCGTCCGCGCTTGTCCGGCAGCGGTGGCGCGCCGCTTCGCCCGGCCGCCTTCGCAATCATGGAGGGTTGCGATCGTGCGCAAGGCCGCGGCGGGGCCCGCCTGGCCGGCCTCGCCTGGACAGCCTCGCCTTGGACAGCCTCGCTTGGCCGGCCTCGTTGGGCGGCCTGTGCCTGGATGCGACGCGCTTCAGGCCCTGCGGCGCGGGCCGCCGGCGGCGTTGGCATTGGCGGCAGGTGCCAATCCGTCGTTCGTTGTACACATTTCGTCGGCGGTCTGGGCGGCCAGCGATTGCATCATGACCTGCCGCCCGGCCTGGACGTGGGCATGCATGACCGAACGCGCCCAGACTGGGTCTCGGGCGCGGATCGCCTCCACCAGCTCGTAATGGTGGGAAAGGCTGCGGCGCATGTCCCGCGCGCTGTAGCGGTGATAGGTGCGCACCTGCAGCGGCGCCTCCACCAGGAGCGCGGTCAGCCGCGCCAGGCGCCGGTTTCCGGCGGCCTCGAAGATCAGCTTGTGGAAGCGGTCGTTGGCCTCCATCAGCGTGGACAGGTCGCTGTCCTTCATCGGCGCCGCCGCCTCCACGTCGTGCGCCAGCCTGGCCAAAGCCTCGATCTGCGCTTCGGTGGCATGCCTGGCGGCAAGCTCGGCCGCCAGTCCCTCGAGCTGCATGCGCAGCTCGAAGATCTCGTCCAGGTCGTGGCGGGTCCAGCCCTGGACGGTCGCGCCCAGATGGGGCTGGAGCACCAGATGCGCCTCCGAGGCCAGCCGCCGCAGCGCCTCGCGCACGGGGGTGCGGCTCATGCCGAGCTCAACCGCCAGCTCCACCTCCCGCAGATGGGTCCCTTCCGGCCAGCGGCCGCGCATGAGGTCGGCGCGGATGCGGGTATAGGCCTGGTCGGTGGCGCGCTGCTTGAACACGTTCTCGGTCACATTTCCCTCTGGACACGCTGGATTGTTGTATACATCATTATGGCAAGAACAGAACAGCGGCCCGATCGGGGCCGCAGGAGGCAACGCTTGCAGAATGCTACACCCGCATCGCGGTTGCGAGACCTGTTGCGCCGCCCCGGCCTGGCGCGCATGCCCTGCGCCTGGGACGCGCTTTCGGCCCGCATGGTTTGGGACGCGGGCTTCGAGGTGACGATGACGAGCGGCTTCGCCGTTTCGGCCGCCCGCCTCGGCATGCCCGATACCGGGCTCATCTCCTTCGCCGAGATGGCCGACCAGCTGCGCCTCGTCTGCCAGGCCGCCCCGGAGCTCCTGGTCATCGGCGACGGCGACACCGGCTACGGCAATGCACTCAACGTGCGCCGCACCGTGCGCGAATATGCCCGCGCGGGAGCGGCCGGCATCATGATCGAGGACCAGGTCAGCCCGAAGAAGTGCGGTCACACCAAGGGCAAGCAGGTCGTGCCCTTCGCCGAGGCGCGCATGCGCATCCGCGCCGCCGTGGACGCGGCCCGGTCCGGCGGCACCGACATCCTCATCCTCGCCCGCACCGACGCGCGCGCGGTGAACGGCTTCCAGGACGCCATGGACCGCTGCGCGATGTTCGCGGAGGAGGGCGCCGACATGCTCTTCCTCGAGGCGCCGACCAGCCTGGACGAGATGCGCGCCTTCTGCGCGGGCTTCAGCCAGCCCAAGCTCGCCAACATGGTCGCCGGCGGCCACACCCCCGTCCTGCCGCCGGACGAGCTGGAGCGCATCGGCTTCCGTCTCGCGGCCTATCCGCTCACCGCGTTCAGCGCCGCCATCGAGGCCTCGCGCCAGGCGCTCGCCGCCATCCGCGCGGGCCGCATCGAGGACACGCCCCAGGTCTCGTTCGAGGAGCTGAAGCGCATCGTCGGCTTCGACGAGTACTACGCCGCCGAAGAAATCTACCGGGCCGCCGAATGAGGAACCCGGCCATGGCACCGCGCACCCTCTTCCAGAAGATCTGGGACGACCACCACGTGGCGGAACTGGAGGGCGGCCGCCATCTCGTGGCGGTCGACCGCCACGTCCTGCACGAGGTCACGAGCCCGCAGGCCTTCGCCGGGCTGGAGAAGGCGGGCCGCGCCGTCCGCCACCCGGAGCTGACCTTCGCCACCAACGACCACATCGTGTCGACGGACGTCGCCCGCACGGATGCGACGGTCCCGGGCGGCGAGACGATGATCAAGGCGATGCGGCGCAATGCCCATGCCCACGGCATCCAGCTCTTCGACCTCGGCGACGTGCGCCAGGGCATCGTCCATGTCATCGCGCCGGAACTGGCCATCGCGCTGCCGGGCGTGACCCTGGCCTGTGGCGACAGCCACACGAGCACGGTGGGGGCGCTCGGCGCGCTCGCCTGGGGCATCGGCACCAGCGAGGTGGAGCACATCCTGGCCACCCAGTGCGCCATCCTCACCCGTCCCAAGACGATGCGCGTGACGTTCTCCGGCACCGCGCCGGCATTCGTGGGCGCCAAGGACTTCATCCTCGCGCTGATCGCGCGCATCGGCACCGCGGGCGCCACCGGCTACGCCGTCGAATATGCGGGCGAGGCCATCGCCGCCCTGTCGGTCGAGGAGCGGATGACCGTCTGCAACATGTCGGTCGAGGCCGGGGCGCGGATGGGCCTGATGGCGCCGGACGAGAAGGTCTTCGCCTATCTCCAGGGGCGGGCCTATGCCCCCAAGGGCGAGGCCTGGAACCATGCCCTCGCCTATTGGCGGACCCTGCCGAGCGATCCGGGCGCGACCTATGACGCGCAGATCGCCATCGACGTCTCGCAGCTCTCCCCGCAGGTCTCGTGGGGCACCAGCCCCGAACAGACGATCGGTGTCGAGGACGCCATTCCCCATCCGGACAGCTTCGACGATCCGGTGCGCCGGCGCGCGGCCGAGCGGGCGCTGGACTATATCGGCCTGCGGCCCGGCGAGCGGCTGGCGGGACTGGCCGTCCAGAAGGTCTTCATCGGCTCGTGCACCAACAGCCGGCTCGCGGACCTGCGCGCCGCGGCGCGGATCGTGGCGGGCCGCAAAGTCGCCGATGGCGTCCGCGCCCTCGTCGTGCCGGGATCGGGCACGGTCAGGGCCGCCGCCGAGGCCGAGGGGCTCGACCGCATCTTCCGCGACGCCGGCTTCGAATGGCGCCATGCGGGCTGCTCCATGTGCGCGGGCCTCAATGCCGACAAGGTGGGCGCGGGCGAGCGGTGCATCGCCACGTCCAACCGCAATTTCGAGGGCCGGCAGGGACCGGGCGCTCGCACGCACCTGGCCAGTCCGGTCATGGCCGCGGCGGCTGCCGTCACGGGCCGCATCGCCGACCGCAGGATGCTGCAGGAGCTGTCATCATGAGCCAGCGCCAGCCCCGGATCGAGGGCATCGCGGCGCCGCTGCCGCGCGCCAACATCGATACCGACCAGATCATCCCCAAGGTGCACCTGATCTCCGTCACCCGGGACGGCCTGGGCGACGGCCTGTTCTCCGAATGGCGCTACGGGCCGGGCGGCGGCGTCATCGCCGATTTCGTCCTGAACCGGGACCCGTGGCGCCGCGCCGCCATCCTCGTCGCCGGGCCGAACTTCGGGTGCGGCAGCTCCCGGGAGCACGCGGTCTGGGCGCTGCAGGATTTCGGCCTGCGGGCCGTCGTGGCGCCCAGCTTCGCCAGCATCTTCTACGAGAACGCCTTCAAGAACGGCTTTGCGCCCGTGATCGTGGGCGAGGCCGACGCCGCGCGGCTTGCCGCCATCGCGCAGGACTTCCCACTCGATCCCGTCGTCATCGACCTCGAGCGGGGCCGCGTGCGCGCGGCGGAAGGCTTCGACTGCGCCTTCGAGATGGACGCCTCGCGCCGGCGGGACCTGATCGAGGGGCTGGACGAGATCGGCGCCTCGCTCCTGCTGTCGCCGCGGATCGAGGCCTTTCGCGAGGCCGATCGCCTGCGCCGGCCCTGGGTTTACCGGGCGACCGGCTGACGACCTCAACAACGACAACGGCCGACAGAAAATCCAACGGCCGGCGGGAACTGAAACGACACACAAGGGAGAACGCCTCATGTCCTACATCGGAAAGCTGGCCCGGGTCGCCGCAGTCGCGCTCGCGACCGGGCTGGGCTCCGTCGCCGCCCAGGCGGCCGACAAGATCACCGTCACCCATTGGGGCGTGCTCATGTACGGCGCGCCCTATGCCGTCGCCATCGAGAAGGGCTTCTACAAGGAGGTCGGCCTCGACGTGGACGGCGTGCTCACCTCCAAGGGCGGCGGCACAACCATGCGCAATGTCATGGCCTCGGACCTGCCCTATGGCGAGGTCGCGCTCTCGGCGGCCGTCGCCGCCATGCAGCAGGGCATCGACCTCAAGATCATCCATACGGGCGTGCGCACCGCCGGCGAGATCCTCTGGGCGACGATGCCCAACTCGCCGATCAAGTCGATCAAGGACCTGGACGGCAAGAAGGTCGCCTTCACCTCTCCCAAGTCCGTCACCGACATGCTCCTCATCATGGTGGCGCAGAAGCACGGGATCAAAATGGAGACCGTTGCGGCCGGCGGCGTCGGCGGCGGCATCACCATGCTGCAGCAGAACGGCGTCGTCGCGGCTCCCGTCATGGACCCGATCTGGGCGCGCATGCAGGACAAGCTCCGTCCCGTCTTCTGGGTGAAGGACGAACTGCCCCCGATGGTCCAGTCGGTCGGCGTGACCACGGCCGAATACGCCAAGGCGAACCCCGAGAAGCTGCGCAAGCTGATCCAGGCCCGCCGCAAGGGCGTCGAGTTCGTCTACGCCAACCCGGAGGAGACCGCGACCATCGTCGCCAGGATGTACGAGATGGACCGCGAGATCGCCCTGAAGGCGATCAACAACCTGCGCGAGCTCAAGTACTGGAGCGCCGGCGAGATGGAACCCGAGGGCATGGACAACATGGTCAAGGGTCTGGAGATCGTGGGCGAGGTGTCCGGCAAGGTCGACTGGTCGAAGACCGTCGACGCGAGCTTCCTGAAATGAAGTCGCCCCACATGCGGGTGGTGCCGGCGGACGTGCATGCGCAACTGGCCGGCGTCACCCGCGTCTATCCCGCCGCCGATGGCGGACCCGGCGTTCACGCGCTGGGTCCGGTCGACCTGTCCCTGCGCCGCGGCGAGTTCTACGCGGTCATCGGGCCTTCGGGCTGCGGCAAGTCCACCCTGCTGGACGTCCTGTCCGGCCTCTCCCCGCCGACGACGGGCGAGGTCGTGTTCGAGGGCAAGCCCGTCGGGCGGACGGTCCCGGACGGCATCGGGATCGTCTTCCAGGAGGACGCGTCCTTCCCCTGGCTGACGGTGCGGGACAACATCGCCTTCGGGCTGCGCCAGGGCGGCGTCGATGGGGCCGAGATCGACCGGCGCACCGACTACGCGCTCGCCTTCATGGGCCTGCGCGACTTCGCCAGGGCCTATCCGCCCCAGCTCTCGGGCGGCATGCGCCAGCGCGTGTGCATCGCCCGCACGCTGGTCATGCAGCCCCGCCTCATCCTGCTCGACGAGCCGTTCGGCGCCCTCGATGCGCAGACCCGGCTCATCATGGGCGACGAATTGCTGCGGCTATGGCGCGAGACGAAGGCCACGGTGATGCTCATCACCCACGCCCTGGACGAAGCCGCCATGCTCTCGGACCGGATCGGCGTCATGTCGGCGCGGCCCGGGCTCATCCTCGCCGAGATCGAGACGGGATGGTCGCGCGACCGCGATTCCACCATCGCCTCGGACCCGGCCTTCGGCGCGATCACGAGCCGGCTCTGGTCGCTGCTGCGCGCCGAATCGATCAAGGCCGTTGGCGGGAGCGCCCGGTCGTGACCCGGCTGGGCTGGATCCGCTTCGGCATCGTCGGCGGGGCAATCGTCCTGCTGGAGCTCATGTGCCGCTTCGGCGTCATCGGCCGGCGCGTGCTGATCCCGCCGAGCGACATGGCGGTGCAGCTCTGGAACCTGCTGCGGTCCGGGCGCATCAACAACGACCTGTCGGAGACGCTCCTGAACGTCGCCGCCTCGATCGCGCTGGCGGTGGCGGTCGGCTTCGCCGTCGGCTCCGTCATCCACGCCCTGCCGCGGGTGCGACGGGCGATCGAGCCGTTCCTGGCCAGCTATTACGCCTTGCCGTTCTTCGCGTTCTATCCGGTCTTCATCGTGCTGTTCGGCATCGGCCGGATGCCGATCATCGTCATCGGCTTCCTGTTCGGCGTCGTCGCCATGGTGATCGCCACCTTCAACGGCTTCGACCGCATTCCGCGGGCGCTGGTGCGCACGGCCCGCGCCTACCGGATGGGCCCGGTGGAGACCGCGCTCAAGATCAAGCTGCCCTATGCGGCGCCGTTCCTGTTCACCGGCGTGAAGCTCGCGGTGGCCTATTCCTTCATCGGCGTGATCGCGGCGGAGTTCATCCTCGCCTCGTCCGGGCTCGGCTATTCCATCGCCTACGCCTTCAACAATTTCGACAACCGCACGATGTACGCGCTGATGCTGCTCGTGATCGTGCTGGTGACCGTCGTCAACGCGCTGCTCCATGTCGGCGAGGCCCGGCTGATGCGGCGCAGGGGATTGTGACGCCATGCGCCGCCTCGTCGACACGCTGCTCGTCATCGCGGTGCTGGTGGCCGCCTGGCAGGTCCTGCATTGGGTCGCGGGCGATGCCCTGACCTCGCCCGCGGGCACCGCGCGCCGCGCCTGGGCGCTGATGAACGGCGACACGTTCTGGGGCCACGTGCGCGAGACCGGCACCGCCTTCGGCTATTCGCTGGGCCTGGCCGTCATCGGCGGCCTCGCCGTCGGGCTGACGCTCGGCCTCAACCGCACCGCCTCGTCCGTGGCCGAGCCGATCCTTGTCTCGGTCTACAGCCTCCCGAAGGTGACGCTCTACCCCATCATCCTGCTGGTCTTCGGGCTCGGCCTGTCGGCCAAGGTGGCCTTCGGCACGATCCACGGCATCGTCCCGGTCATCATCTTCTCCATGAACGCCGTGCGGAAACTGCCGCCGATCTATCTGCGGGCGGCGCGGTCCATGCGCCTGTCCCGCCTCGACATGATCCGCCGCGTCGTCGTCCCCGCCGCGCTGCCGGAGATCGTGTCCGGCCTGCGCATCGGCTTCTCCCTGACGCTGCTCGGCGTGCTCATCGGCGAGATGTTCGCCTCCCAGCGCGGCCTCGGCTTCCTCATCATGAACGCCATCGGCCAGTTCGACGTGGACACGATGGTGGCCGTCATCCTGATCCTGGCCGTGGTGGCGGTCTGCGCGAACGCGGCGCTGCTGGCCCTCAACCGCAGGCTCCACCAGGGCGCGACCTGAGGCTTCCGCCAACAGGGGCATCGGCCGGGATCGACAGGAACGTTCGTGTTTCATCAAGCCCAGACCGCCAGGAACGACCGGCGAAACCCCAGACCCATCAGGGACTTGCCGCTGGAACCCCCATCGCCGTCGCTGGCAGGCGAACAAGAAGACCGAGGAGGCGAAACGTCATGCAACCTTTGAACGGCATCACCGTGCTCGACCTGACGCACATGCTGTCGGGCCCCTACGGCACGATGCTGCTCAGCGACCTGGGGGCGCGGACCATCAAGGTGGAGCCGCCCGGCAGCGGCGAAGGCACGCGCCAGCTCCTGGCCGGCGACCCGCATTATTCGCGCGACGGCATGGGCGCCTACTTCCTGACCCTCAACCGCGGCAAGGAAAGCGTCTGCATCGACCTCAAGGCCGAGGCCGGGCGCGAGGTCTTCTACGACCTCGTGCGCAAGGCAGACATCGTCTTCGACAATTTCAGCGTGGGCGTCACCGAGCGCCTCGGCATCGACCATGCCACGCTCGCAGCCATCAACCCGCGCATCATCACCTGCTCGGTGTCGGGCTTCGGCGGCACAGGCCCCGACACCAGGCGCCCGGCCTTCGACCAGGTGGTGCAGGCCATGGGCGGCGGGATGAGCATCACCGGCATGCCGGACGGCCCGCCGGTGCGCTCGGGCATCCCGATCGGCGATCTGGGCGGCGGCATCTTCGGCGCGATGGGCGTGCTGGCGGCCCTGCAGGCCCGGTCCGTCACGGGCAAGGGCCAGCATGTCGACGTGTCCATGCTCGACGGGCAGATCTCGCTCCTGAACTACATGGCCACGATGCACCTCATGTCGGGCATCGTGCCCGAGCGCATCGGCAACAGCCATTTCGTCCACGTCCCGTACAACACGTTCCGGACGAGCGACGGCTTCATCATCATCGCCTGTATCGGCGACGCGTTCTTCGAGCGCTTCCTGACCGTCATCGACCGGCCCGAGCTGAAGAAGCCCGAATATCTCAAGCAGCCCGGCCGCTTCGCCGATGCCGCGCGGATCGACGCGATCATCAACGAGGAACTGAGCCGCAACACCTCCGCCTACTGGCTCAAGCGCCTCGGCGAGGCGCGCATCCCGTGCGGGCCGGTCAACGACTTCGAACAGGCCCTGTCGGACCCGCAGGTCGTGGCCCGCGACATGGTGGTCGAGGTGCCGCTCCATGGCGGCGACACCGTGCGCATGCCCGGCGTGCCGATGAAGTTCTCCGGTTCCGGCACGCCCGGCTTCACCAGCCCGCCGCGGCTGGGAGAGCATACGGCGCCGGTCCTGACGGACCTCCTCGGCTACGATGCCGACCGGATCGAGGCCCTGCGCCGGGAGGATGTCGTCGCATGAGCCCGCGCGAGACGATCCACATCACCGAAGTCTCCCCGCGTGACGGGCTGCAGAACCAGCCGGCCCTGGTCTCCACCGCCGACAAGGCCCGGCTGGTGGCGCTCCTGGTCGAGGCCGGGCTGCGCAGCATCGAGGCGACGAGCTTCGTCTCGCCGAAGGCCGTGCCGCAGATGGCCGACGCCGCCGACGTCATCGCCGCGACGCGCCACCATGAGCATGTGCGCTTCTCGGCCCTGATCCCCAATCTCAAGGGTCTGGAGCGGGCCACCGCTGCCGGCGCCCGCGAGGTGGCCATCGTGCTCGCCGCCACCGAGACGATGAACCAGCGCAATATCGGCATGTCCCTCGGCCAGGCGATCGAGGTCAGCGAAGCCGCGCTCGTGGCCGCCCGCGACCAGGGCCTGCGAACGCGGGCCTATGTGGCGGTCGCCTTCGAATGCCCGTTCGAGGGTCCGGTCGATCCGGCCGACACGATCAGACTGGCGGAGCGGATGCTTGCGGCGGGCGCAAGCGAGATCGTCGTCGCCGACACGATCGGCGCGGCGGCGCCGGGACAGGTCACCGAGCTCGTGCGGCGCATGGCCGGGACGGTACCGGTCGAGCGCATCGCCATGCATTTCCACGACACGCGGGGCCTCGGCGCCGCCAACGCCTATGCGGCGCTGGAAGCCGGCATCCGCCGCTTCGACAGCAGCGCCGGCGGCATCGGCGGCTGCCCCTTCGCGCCGGGAGCGGCCGGGAACCTCGCCACCGAGGACCTCGTGCTGATGGCCGAAAAGTCCGGCTACGACACCGGCATTGATCTGTTCCGGCTCCTGGCGGCGGTCGATTTCGCGCAGGAGGTGCTCGGCCGGCCCCTGGGCGGCCATTCCGTCACCTGGCTCCGCCAGCGCCTGAAGGCGGAGGGCAGCAGGTCCGGGGCCGGGATGAGCGCCTGACGATGAGCGCCGCCGGCCCGCCCCGCCCGCACGATGTCCGAACGGGAAGGGCCGGCCGGGCGCGAGCCGCTCAAAGCGTGCGATAGGCCTCGAGCCGTTCGAACACGATGGCGGCGACATAGCCGTAGGCGGCGTGGCCGATCAGGCTCATGAACGAGAGCACCGGCACGTCGCGCAGCAGGAATTGCTGCCCCGCCAGCGGCGCGAAGAAGCCGAGCGCGATGAAGTACGTGATGATGCCCCAGATCCAGCCGTCCGCCGGCATGCCGAAGCTGCGGATCCACCGCGTCACGATCCAGTACCCGATCGGGTAGAAGAGGAAGCCCGTGAGATAGTGCAGCAGCTTGGCCGTGGTGAGCGAGATCGTCAGGCCGAGCTGGTGCGAGAACAGCGAGCGGACGAGCTCCGGCGGCTCCAGCGGGAACCCCGCGGCCCAGGCCGTCGGGACGGCGGAAAACGCCTCCCAGAAGCCGAGCCCGGCGAAGCCGCCGATGGCCAGGTTGACGATCGTGCGCAGCGACGGGACGGCGAAGCGGCCGGTTCCTGCGGACAGGGTGGTCGTGGTGTCCATCATTGTCTCCCCCAAGAGGTCTGGACGTGGGTGGCGGGCTCTCGCCCGCTCAATGGCCCTGCGCCGCCGGAATGGCGGACAGGGCAAGGATTGCGGCGCGGCCGGCCGGGCGACGGGCGATCCGGGCCAGCCGGCGCGCGGCGAAGGCGTTGCTGCCGCGCCGCTCGATCCGGGCCGCCAGCACGCGGGCGGCGGCCTCGTGATCGCCGCTGCGCATCAGGCTTTCGGCATGGGCCTGCTCGAAGACGTCGCGCTGGGCGTGGCTGCCGCCCACCGCCTGCAGCTCGCGCCGCGCCCGGCCCAGCAGGCGCGCGGCGTTCGCATAGTCGCCGTCGCTGAAGGCGAGCAGCCCGAGCGCGGCCGGCGCGCCGGCCCGGGCCTGCCGCTTGCGGTCGGCGCTGTCGTGCCGGCCCGCATCCGCGACGATCCGCGCGGCGAGCGTCTCGGCCGCGTCGCGGCGGCCCGCCCCGAGCAGCGCCAGCGTGTAGTGGAGATCGGCGAAGACGAGGCGCCCGTCCGCCGCGCGACGCTCGGCCCGGTCCGCCAGTTCCTCCCAGCGGTCCCCGACGTCGATCCCGTCGAATTCCAGCCGCGCCAGCAGCGAGGCACCGTTGGCGAGGTCGCGGAAATCGTCCGTCTTCTCGGCGCGGATCTCCTCGTCATAGAGCCGCAGTGCCTCGCCGGCCTCGCCGCGCTCGAGGCGGAAGAGCGCCAGGTGCCAGACCATGTGGAAGCGGAAATTGTTCGCATGGGCGAAGGTCCGCCCGTCGGACAGCCACGCGACGCCCTCGTGGGTCCGGCCCTGCATCTCCATGACATGGGCCACGGCATGGCGGCCCCAGGCGTCGCGGGGGCTGAGCCGGACGGCGCGGCGGCCGGTGCGCTCGGCCTCGGCGTGGAAGCCCGTCTCCTCCAGGGCGAAGGCGTGGCAGCCCGCGACATAGCCCGCGAAGGGATGGCCGTCTCCGTAAGCCGGGGCCACCCGGCGCAGCACCTTCAGCATTCCGGCGGCGTCGCCCAGCATGAAGCGGATGGCGTGGGCGAGCTTGAGCGCGAGCACGTCGTGTGGATGCCGGACGAGCACCGCTTCGAGCGTGGCCGCAGCGCGGGAGGGCGAGCCCGCCACCCAGTGGCGCAAGGCCTCGATATGCGCGGCTTCCCGAGCGGTGACGGGACGGGCGGCCGCCGCCTTCCGCGCGGCCTCAAGCGCGTCCGCGGCGGCCGCGCCGAGCTCGGCCCGCGCCAGCGTCAGCAGCATCAGGCCGCGGGCGGCGTGGCCCAGCGCGAAGCCGGGATCGGCAAGAAGCGTGCGGTCGAGATGGGCGGCGGCGGTGGCGGCATGGGCGAGCACCGCCTCCAGCGTGGCGTCCCAGGCGCTCAGCGCCTCCTCGCCGACGATCGTGACGGCTTCCCCGGAGAGGTCGTGAATCATGGCTCGATCCCGCTTGGCCGCCCCGTCGCGGGGGTGGCTTCTGCGGGCTCAGTTCGCCGCCGGGACCCGGCGGGATACAGCCGCGCACCCGCAAGGCCGATCACGGACGCGTGTGCGCCCCCGGCGCCGGCGCTCCCGACGATTTCGCCCATGGCGCGGACTTGAACCAGCCGGCGACCAGCGCCACCGCCAGGATGGCCGCGAAGCCGAGAAGGTTCACGGCCGCGGTCACCACTTCGCCGCCCCCGGCGCGTTCCAGCGCCACTCCGGCGATCCTGGCGAGGAACAGGCTGGCGAGGAACGTGGCGAGCGATTGCCGTCCGATCAGGATCAGGAGGTGGCCCGGCCCCGCGTCCAGCCTGCCGCGCCACGGTTCGATGGCGCTGAGGACGAGATAGGCCACGGCCAGGAAATGAAGGAGGCGCAAGGGGTGGAGATCGCCCTTCTCGTTGCCGGCGAGGACGATGTCGCGGATCGCCTGCGCCGCAGGCACGCTCTCCAGGATGCCCCAGAACGACAGGGGCACCGAGACGGCGACGAAGGCGAGGCAGGCTAGGACCAGCTTTGGAGCGCGAAGGCGCGGCGCGGGCAGCCAGCCCATGCCGAACGCAAAGCCGGTGAAGAACACCAGCTGCCAGGCGAACGGATTGAGGAACCAGCCGCTCCCGGTCCACGGATTGCCCGGCAGGTTGATGCCTGCCGTCCAGACCATTGCGTGGAGCCCCGCCATCGCGGCGAATGGCAGGGCCGGATGCAGCCGCCGCAGGGCGATCATGACCGGGACGAGGGCCAGGATCACGAGATAGACCGGCAGGATGTCGAGATAATCCGGCAGCCAGGTCAGGGTGGCGAGGCCGAGCAGGGCGCCGGCAGGGTCGCCCGTCAGCGGCGCGAATTGCTCCTGCAGCAGGGCCGATCCGGACAGCCGGTCCACGGCCGCGCTGAGGGCGACGATGGCCACGACGAGCCCGATATGGGCCCAGTAGACTTCCCAGATGCGCTTGGCGATGCGCGCCGCGCCGAGCGCGAAGCCGCGCTTCACGAAGATGCGCCCGAACGCGAGGGCGCTGGCGAAGCCGGAACAGAAGACGAAAAGCTCGGTGCCGGACGAGAACCCGAAGCGCGCGGGAATCCAGGCGTTCCAGCTGTCGCGGGGCACGTGGGCGATGAAGATGACGAGCATCGTCAGCCCCCGGAAGAGGTCGAGCCGCGGATCGCGCGGCGACCTGGCCCGACTGGCAGCGCCGCCGCCATCCGCGTGCCTCACCTCAGCCTCCCGCGCGATCTCCGGATGGATGCCCATCAGAACGCGCCGTCATAGGCGCGGCGGCCGATCCGGCAGGCCAGCACGGTGAACCCGCTTCGCCCGAAAGCGGCGGCGGCCTCCCGCTCCAGCGCGGCCGCGTCGCCGACGGTCGCGCCAAAGCCACCCATGGCGTGCGCGACGGCGGCGAAATCGGTGGCCTCGAAATCGACCCCGCCATTGTCCAGCCCCTGCTGGCGCTGCTTGAGCTCGATCAGGCCCAGGCTGTCGTCCACCAGCACGGCGACCACGACGGGCACGCCCAGATTGCGGATGGTGGACAATTCCCCCAGCACCATGTCGAGCCCGGCATCGCCGACGACGCAAAGCGCCGGGCGGCCAGAGCCCAGGGCCGCGCCCGCCGCCAGCGGCAGGGCGCACCCCATCGTGCACAGGCCCGTGGACTGGACGAGCGTGCGGGGAGCGGGGCAGGTCCATGCCTGGCTGAGAAGGATGCGGTGGGCGCCGGAATCGGCGCTGACGATCGTTTGCGAGGGCGCGGCCGCGCGCAGGATCTCGAACACCCGGTGCGGGCCGAAGGCCTCCCGTGCGGCGAAGGCGTCCCGCAGCAGGCTTCTCGTGCCGGCGGGGATGTCGCCCCAGCCCGACGGACGCGCCTGAGGCGTCAGGCGCGCCAAGGTCTCCCCCACATGGCCCTCGAGGATCAGCGTGGAGCGGTGCATGCCGTGGGTCATCGCTTCGGCGACGATGTCGAGCACCGGTACGCCGTCCGGCCAGGGGTCGCACCAGCCGGCGCGCATCTCGATCGGGTCGTAGCCCGCCAGCACGATCAGGTCGGCGCTCTCCAGGAGCGGGCGGACGATCGTATCCGCCTTGGGCGACAGCCCCACGGCTCCGACGACGCGCGGATCGTCCTCCGCAATGACGCCCTTGGCCTTGTAGGTCGTGAGCAGGGGCGCGCCCGTCGCCGCGACGAAGGCCTCGAGCTGCGCGGCCGATCCCTCGTTGACGATGTCGAGCCCGGCAAGGACCAGTGGCCGGCTCGCCCGGGCGATCAGGGCCTGCGCAGCCGACAGGTCGGCAGCGACGGCCTGCGTCGGCGCGAGGTGCGGCAGGGCGGGACGGTCGGGCGCTGGACCCTCGGCCACGCCGATGGGCAGGTCGATATGGACCGGGCCCGGCCGGCCGCGCCGGGCGAGCGCCACGGCCTTCTGCACGACAAGGGCCTCGGTGCCGCGCTCGGCCCGGAACGTGCCTTTCACAAGCGGTCGCAGCACCGCCTGATGGTCGAAGACCTGGTGCGTGTAGCGTTCCGCCAGCGCCGCATCCACGCAGCCCGTGACGAAGACGAGGGGCACGCGGTCCTGCTGGGCGTTGGCCACGACGTTGACCGCATTGGCGACCCCCGGCCCGAGCGTGGCGACCAGGACCGGCAACGCTCCGGTCGCGTGCCAGCGGCCCTCGGCCATGAACCCCGCCGCATTCTCGTGGCGGGCGAGGCGGAAGGCGATGCCGGCCTGCTCCAGCGCGTCCACCAGGGCCAGCACCTCGCCGCCGGGTATGCCGAACGCATGGGTCGCGCCAGCGGCCTTCAGCTGGCGGGCGATGAGGTCCGCGCCGCGGATCGTGGGCGCCGCGGCGGCGGAGTGCGGGTCGGTCATGCCGGAAGGCTCCGTGAAAGGGTCATGAGCGCAATTCGCCCGCGCGCTCCACGGGGTTACGGACGCGGCGCGGCGGACATGTCGCGCCCGATGGTCAGCCGCCAGGCGCGGACGATCCATTCGCCGCGATAATCGTGGTCGCCCTCGTGAAGGCACAGGTCCAGCCGCGCGGTACCGGGGCAGCCCGCCGCGCTTTCGCAGGACAGGCCCTGGTCCGTGCCGGCCGGCCGCCACGCGGCGGTGCAGCCGGGCGCGAGGCGCGCCAGGCTCTGGCGCACGTCGCCCTGGCGGTGGCCCGAGCGCAGGGCCCGGCCCTCCATCGGCACGGTGCGGTCGGCCAGGCCGTGGACATGGACCAGCGGCGGCCGGGGAGACGCGCACGTCTCCGGCAGCGGCACCCAGAACGCGCCGGACAGGGGCGCGAAGGCGGCGAACCGCCCCGGCATGGTGCAGGCGAGGTACCAGACCATCGATCCGCCCTGGGAGAAGCCGCTCGCCATCAGGCGGGACGGATCGAGCCCGAAGCGCGCGACCGCGTCGGCGACGACGGCTTCAGTGAACGCGAACTCGTCCCGGTGGCGCCCGGGCGCGTTGGGATAGGACCAGGTCCGGCCCTCGCCATCCGGCGCCACGAGGGCGACGCCGAGTTCGCGGGCGGCGGCGAGGAGGCGGAGGTCGGATATCGTTTCCTCCGCCGAGCCCTGCCAGCCGTGGAAGAACACGATCGCGCCGGGGCGGCCCTTCGCCCCGTCCGGCATCATGATGCGATAATGCCCGCCCGCAACCCGGCATCCGGTCTCGGCGGGGCAGGGGGCCTCCGCCCTGGCGGCCGGGATGGGCAGCGCGTGGGCGATGGCGAGGGCCAGAACGGCCAGGCTGCGTCGGATGGCGGCCAAGGAATCCGTCTCCTGGTCCGGATCGGGGCTGCATGACCCTGTACCCACCATACGCGTGCCATATGGCCCGCGCGCGGTCCGTCACCGACTTGTGAGCCGCGCGGTTCGATGCGAACAGAAGGGACCGGACGATCGTCACGCGTGGAGCCTGCTTGTCGCTCGAAGCCCTGGAAGCCCAATTGCGCCGCGACTTCCTGGCCGGGCTCGCCGGCGACAGGGCCGCATACCGCGCCTTCCTCGCGGCGGCCTCGGCGCGGCTGCGCCATTACATCCGCGGCCAGCTGGCGCGGACCGGCCGCCGCGAGCCTGCCGACGTCGAGGACCTGCTGCAGGAAACCCTGCTGGCGATGCATACCGCGCAAGGCAGCTACGATCCCGCCAGCCCGGTCACGGCATGGCTGCATGCCATCGCGCGCTACAAGGTCATCGACCACCTTCGCCGTTCGGGCCGCACGCCCCATGCCGAGACGCTCGACGATGCCGCCCATCTCCTGGGCGTGGAGGACCATGCCGCTACGGAAAGCGCGCTCGACCTGAACCGCGCGCTCGATCGCCTGCCCACGCGGGCGCGGGCACTGATCCGGGAGGTGAAGGTGCAGGGTGCGAGCGTCGCCGAGGCGGCGGCGCGGGCCGGGATGTCGGAGGGCGCGGCCAAGGTCGCGCTCCACCGCTCGATGCGGCAGCTCGCCCGCCTGCTGGGCGCGCGCGGGGAGGGGGAGGGCTGATGGCGCAGGCCGTAACCTTTCCGCCCCTCCAGGCGAATTCTCCCCGTACGATGCCTTTCGGAAAGGCTTCCCGATGAAGACCGACGACCTGCTGGACCTGCTGGCTGCCGCGCAATCGCCCGTCGATACCGGCGCGCTGGATCGCGCCCTGTCGGCCGCCGCCATTGCGGGCCTCTTCCTTGCCGCGCTTCTCGTCATCCTCACCCTCGGCATGCGGCCGGACCTGACGGCCGCGCTGCTCGCCGGCCCCGTCGCCGCCAAGTTCGCGTTCGCGGGCAGCCTCGGCCTTCTCGCGCTGCTCCTGTTCCGGCGGGCCCTGCGCCCCGGCGTCGGAGCCGGGAGCCTGCCGCTCGCGCTCGCCGTGCCCGTGGCGATTCTCGGCGTGCTGGCCCTGTCCCAGATCGTCGCCACGCCGATGGAGATGCGTCCGGCCGTCCTGTACGGCCGGAGCTGGACGGCCTGCGTGATCTTCATCCCGCTCTATGCGGTCCTGCCCTTCGCTGCCCTGGTGGCCGCGGGGCGCCGCGGTGCGCCCGTCCATCCCGGCAGGGCGGGCCTCGCCGCCGGCCTCGCCGCGGGCGCGCTGGCCGCGATGGCCTATGCGCTCCATTGCCCGGAGGACACGCTGCCCTTCGTCTTCGCCTGGTACGGCGGCGCGCTGGCCCTGTGCACGGCCGCCGGGTGGATTCTCGGCGGACGGCTTCTTCGCTGGTGAGCTGCACGAATCGCTGCCGAGGCTTGATCTCCCGCAAGGAGGCCACTAGACCCGTTCGCGGCGCATCCGTGCGCCTGCCGGAGACGTGGCCGAGAGGCTGAAGGCACTCGTTTGCTAAATGAGCAGGCTCCGAAAGGGGCCTCGAGGGTTCGAATCCCTCCGTCTCCGCCACCCCTTTTTCGCCAGCGCCAGGCCTTGTCCCGAATTCGGGGCGGCTGTCAGCCTTCAGGCGCGGCCGGCGGGCGCGCGCTTCAGGCGCTCTTGACCCCCGACATGATCAGTTTCGTGCACCGGTCGATCAGCTCGTCGATCGACTGCGTGTCGGGATCGAACCACTCGACCGTCCAATTCAGCGCGCCGAGCACGAACTGGCGCAGCGGCGCGATCTTGATGTCCTTGCGGAATTCGCCGGATTCGATGGCCGCCCGGAACAGACCGTCCCAGTACCTGGCATACTCGGAGCGCTTCGACTGGTGCCGCAGGCGGATTTCCGGCGGGAGCTGGCCGAAGATCCGGATGTCCACGGCCGTGAACTCGCTGCTCGACAGCAATGTGCGCATATGGGCGGCGATCGCCGCCAGGATGCGCTCCTCCGCCGTCGCCTCGGCTGGGCAGGCCGCGACGGCCTCCCGCACGGCGGCGAAATTGCGCGCGATGCCGGCATCGAGCACCTCGTCCAGGATCTGATCCTTGGACGAGAAATGATAGTAGATGCTTCCGGCCTTCATCTGCGCCGCCGCGGCGATCTGGCGGAGGGTCGTGCCGGAATAGCCCTGGTCGCGGAACAGCTTGGCGGCCGCCGACAGGATCTGGTCGCGCGACAGGTCGGCCTTGGGAGCCTTCCGGTCGGCACCGGCCGCACCGGTGCGTTCAGGGGCAGAAGGAGCGGTCGCCTTCGCGTTCATGACGTTCCTATGGTGTGACCGGCGGACGCTCTGGCCTCGGACGCGACCTTTGTCATAGCTGAAATGCCCTGATCAAGCAGTTCGCGCTCCCATGTTCGGCCGGGGACTCAAGCGTTCGCTCGTCGCCGCCGACCCGCCTTGTCCCCGTTGCGGGCGTTGGAAGCGCATGTTATCTAACAAACGTTAGTTATTTAAGCGCTCTCTCTCTCGGGCCGGGCGCGGCGGAAAAGGCATCGATGCCCTTCAGGAAGATACTGATCGCCAACCGCGGCGAGATCGCCTGCCGGATCATGCGCACGCTCTCCGCCATGGGCATCGCCTCGGTCGCGATCCATCACCGCCTGGAAGCCGCCGCACGGCATGTGACGATGGCGGACGAAGCCCTCGAGATCACGGGCGAAACGCCCGTCGAGGCTCACCTCGACATCGCGCAGATCGTCGCGCTCGCGCGATCGGTCGGCGCCGACGCGATCCACCCGGGTTATGGGTTCCTGTCCGAAAACGCCGCGTTCGCCGCGGCCGTGACCGCGGCCGGGCTGACCTTCATCGGCCCCGACGCCCGGACCATCGCCCTGATGGGCGACAAGGTCTCCGCCCGCGAATTCGCCCGCGCCAACAATGTTGCCGTCGCGCCGTCAGTCATGGCGAGCGACGACTTGGGCGATTTCGTCACACGCGCGAGCGCCATCGGCTTCCCGCTGCTGATAAAGGCCGCGGCGGGCGGCGGCGGGAAAGGCATGAGCATCGTCAGGTCCGCGTCCGACCTAGAGGCGGCCGTGCGGCGCGCGTCCGGCGAGGCCGAGCGCTATTTCGGCGACGGGCGCATCTATGCGGAAACCTATGTCGAGCGGCCGCGCCATATCGAGGTCCAGGTGCTGGGCGACGGCGAAGGCAACGTCATCCACCTGTTCGAGCGCGAATGCTCGATCCAGAGGCGCTTCCAGAAGATCGTCGAGGAGGCGCCGGCTGCAAACCTGCCCGGCGGGCTGCGGGACGAAATCTGCGCCTGCGCCGTCACGCTCGCCACGGCGGCCCGGTACAAGAACGCCGGAACCGTCGAGTTCATCCTGGGCGGCGACGGCCGCTTCTTCTTCCTGGAGATGAACACGCGGCTGCAGGTCGAGCATCCGGTGACCGAGATGGTGACGGGGATGGATCTGGTTCGCGCCCAGATCGAGATCGCGGCGGGCCTCGGGCTGCCGTGCTCGCAGGCGGATGTGCCCGTCGACGGGCACGCCATCGAGTGCCGCGTCTGCGCCGAGGACCCCGAGCGCGATTTCCTGCCCGAGACAGGCACCGTGCGGTACCTGTCGGTTCCCCGGGCGGACTGGCTCCGTTTCGAGAGTGCGATCGCGCCGGGCCACAGGGTCACCGCCGATTTCGATCCCATGCTGGCCAAGCTCGTGGTTCACGCGCCCGACCGGGCCGAGGCCATCGACCGGAGCATCGCGGCGCTGGACGACCTGTCCGTCCTCGGCGTGACCACGAACATCGACTATCTCGCCCGCGTGCTCGGCCACGGAGCGTTCCGGGATGGCGCGCTCCATACCGGGTTCGTCCCCGATCACGCCGACGCGCTGCGGCGGCCCGAACCCGGCCATGACGAACGCGATCGCCTGCTGATCGCGGGTGCGCTCGGGTTCCGCGAGTTCCGCGAGGCGGCATTCGGGCTGCCGGACCTGCAGGCGGCCATGGGCGGCTGGACGAACTGACATGGCGTTCATCCTGGACATCGACGGACGCCGTCACGAACTGCGCATCCTGGCCAGGTGGCCGAGCCTGATCGTCGAGATCGACGGGCGGCGCCACCGCGTGGACGGGACGCCGGGCGAGGGCGACGGCGCGGGATGCGTCCGCATCGATGGGGCCGTTTTGTCCTTTGCCCGTGTCTCGACCGGATCGTCCCAGATCGTCCGGCTGCCGGGGACGACGTCCACCGTACACCTCGTCGACCCCCGCGCCGCCGCGTCCTCCGCACTTGGCAACGACGACATCCGGGCGCCGATGCCGGGTGCGGTCGTCGCCGTGTCGCGCCAGGCCGGCGAGGCGGTGCTCAGGGGCGAGACCGTTCTCACCATCGAAAGCATGAAGCTCCAGACCGCGCTCGCCGCTCCCCGGGACGGCGTGATCGCCGAGATCGTGCGCCCGGTGGGCGAGACCTTCGGCCAGCACGACGTCCTCGCGCGGCTGGAGCCGTCCACCGAAAGCGAGGCTTGAGGATGCGCAGGCTGCAGTCGATGCTCAGCACGTCGAGCGCGGAGTTCCGGCGCTACGAGGCGCATAACCGGGCGCTGGTGGCGGATTTCCGGACGAGGCAGGAGGCTGCCCGGACCAGGAGGGCGCAGCGCGATCTCGACCGGATTGCGCAGCAGGGCAAGCTGCGCCCGCGCGAGCGCATCGCCCGGCTGCTCGATCAGGCGACCCCGTTCCTGGAACTGTCGTCGCTAGCCGCCAATGCCGCTTACGGCGGCGAGAGCCCCGCGGCGAGTTGCATCACCGGGATCGGGATGGTGTCGGGCCGCGAGGTGATGGTCATCGCCAACGATTCCACCATCAAGGGCGGTGCCTGGTACCCGCTGACCGTCACCAAGATGGTCAGGGCGATGGACATCGCGTTGGAGAACCGTCTGCCGGTCGTCCACCTGTGCGACTCGGCCGGCGCCATGCTGCAGATGCAGTCGGACATCTTTCCCGACAGGCACATGGCGGGGCGCATCTTCCGCAACCAGACGCTTCTGTCGAAGCTCGGGGTCAAGCAGGTGGCGCTGGTCTTCGGCCATTGCACCGCAGGCGGCGCCTATGTCCCCGCCCTCTCGGATTACAGCGTGATCGTGCGCGGGACCGGCGCGGTGTTCCTCGGCGGGCCGCCGCTGGTCAAGGCCGCGACCGGGGAGGAGGTCACCGTCGAGGAACTCGGCGGCGCCGACATGCACACCACGATCTCGGGCACCTGCGACTATGCCGCCGCGAGCGAGGAGGAGGCGATCCTCATCGGCCGCGAGATCGTCGCGCAGTGGGAGCGCCCGAACCGCTGGGAGTGCCAGAGGGAAGCGCCGGAGGCCCCCGCCTACGATCCGCAGGAGCTCTACGGAATCATCCCCGACGACATCAAGAAGCAGTTCGACATGCGCGAGGTCATCGCCCGCATCGTCGATGGAAGCCGCTTCCACGAATATGCCCCCGATTACGGGACCACCCTGGTCTGCGGCTTCGCGAATGTCTGGGGCTACAAGGTCGGGATCCTCGCGAACAACGGTGTCCTGTTCAACGAGTCATCGCTGAAGGGCGCGCACTTCATCGAATTGTGCAACCAGAACGGCACGCCGCTGGTCTTCCTGCAGAACATCACGGGATACATGATCGGCCGCGAATACGAGCGGCGGGGCATCACCAAGGACGGCGCCAAGATGATCATGGCGCAGTCCTGCTCGCGGGTGCCCAAGTTCACCGTCATGTGCAACGGCTCCTTCGGCGCCGGCAATTACGGCATGTGCGGCCGGGCCTTCGACGCCCGCTTTCTCTTCACCTGGCCCAACCACCAGATCGGCGTCATGGGAGGCGAGCAGGCCGCCAGAACGCTCGTCGACGTGAAGCTCAACCAGATGAAGCGCGCGGGCCTCGCCCCCGACCAAGAGGAACTCGACCGCGTCTATGAGGACACCCGCAAGGGCTATCGGGATCAGATGTCGGCCTATTTCGCCACGTCCGAACTGTGGGACGACGGGATCCTCGATCCCGTGGACACGCGCAACGCGCTGGCCATCGCGATCTCCGCGTCTCTCAACGCGCCGCTCGGCGATCCGGGCTACGGCGTCTTCCGCTTTTGAGGCGTGGCACCGGCAGGCAGACGCTCCGCCGCATCGACCTTGACGCCGGCAAATCGACGATTTGGCGATTGGCGGTTCAACTAACAAACGTTAGATAGAATTATGATCGGAGACGACATGGTCGCAGAGCAGCCCATCACGGTTCGTATCGAGGACGGCGTCGCGACCGTGTGCATCGACAGGCCTGCCGCAAGGAACGCGCTGTCGATCGCCGCGGCGGATGGGCTGGCCGACGCCTGGGAGAGGCTGGACCGCGATCCCGGCGTCCACGTCATCATCCTGACGTCCAGCGATTGCGGCGTGTTCTCGGCAGGGCTCGACCTGAAGGAGGCCAGGGATATCGCCGAGCAGGGCGGCGGCGACATCCTGTCCCGGATGCGCGACCCGTTCCACACGCGGATGCGCGATGTCGGCAAGCCCATCGTGGCCGCCATGACGGGCTCGCTGATGGCAGGCGGCATGCTGCTGTCCCTCAATTGCGACCTGCGCGTGGGGCTGGCCGGGACGATGGCTGGCATCACGGAGGTCAAAGTCGGTCGCGGATCGCCTTGGGCCGCACCGCTGCTGTGGATGCTGCCGCAGCCCCTGCTGGTGGAGATGCTGCTGACGGGCGACACCGTCCCGATCGAGCGGCTGCGCGACCTCGGTTTCATCAATTACCTGGAGGAGACGCCCGATGCCGTCCGTGCGCGGGCGCTCGATCTCGCACGCCGGATCGCGGCCGCCGCGCCCCTGTCGGTGAGGGCGGCGAAGGCCAGCGTCAAGGCCTGGCAGGACCTGGGCTGCAAGGCCGGCTTCGAGGAAGCCGTGCGCCTGCACGCCGGCGTCTATGCGAGCCGGGACGCCATCGAGGGGCCGAGAGCCTTCGCGGAGAAGCGCCCCCCGCGCTGGGAGGGCCGATGACCGGCAACCCTCGGATACGACGCCTCGAATTCGTGCAGGGCCGCATCGAGCGCGCCCAGGGAGCATGCGCATGAACCAGCAATCCACACCCGCGGGCGCAAGGCGCCGGGACAAGGTCCGGCTCGGTGCCGGAGCCGGCTATTGGGGCGCCGAGATGGAAGGCCCGCTGAAGCTCGCGACGTCCGGCGCGATCGACTACCTCTGCTTCGACCAACTCGCCGAACTCACCATGTCGCTGCTCGAGCGGCAGCGCATGAAGAATCCCGAGCTCGGCTACATCCCCGATCTCGCCTCGCACGTCGAAAAGCTGCTCCCGGTGATGCGGGACCGCGGCGTGAAGGTCATCACCAATGCGGGCGGGACGAACTGCCCCTCGGCCATGACCATGGCGCTGGCGATCGCAGGGCGCCTGGGCTTCGGCGGCATGAAGATCGCCGCCGTGTCCGGTGACAACGTCACCGGGCTGATCGATCCGCTGCTGCAGCAGGGCTGGAAGTTCACCAATCTCGACACCGGCGACGACCGCATCGAGGACATCCGCGAAAGGATTGTATCCGCCCATGCCTATGTCGGGGCGGAAGGCATCGTCGAGGCCCTGGACGGCGAGGCGGACCTCGTGATCGCCGGGCGCGTCTCCGACAATGCGCTGTATGTCGGGCCGCTGATGCACGAATTCGGCTGGTCGTACGAGCCGGAATTCGTAGACCGCATCGGCTCGGCCATCGCGATCGGCCACATCGTCGAGTGCGCCGAACTCGTCTGCGGCGGAATGAGCAACCTCTGGAAGGTGTCGGACCGGCCCTGGGAGATCGGCTTCCCCATCGCGGAAGTGCAGGCCGACGGCTCGGCCATCGTGACCAAGCTCCCCGGGACCGGCGGCGTGGTCAACGAATGGACCGTCAAGGAACACCTGGTCTACGAGGTCCACGATCCGCGCCGCTACATGATGCCCGACGGTGTCGCCGACCTCACCTCCCTGCGCCTGGAGGATCTCGGCGAGGACCGCGTCCGCGTCAGCGGAGGGCGCGGCGCGCCGAGACCCGACACGCTGAAGGTCCAGGTCGGGTACATGGACGGCTTCATCGCCGAGGGCACGTTCCTGGTGGGCGGGCCCGACGTCCTGGCCAAGGTGCGCAAGGCCCGCGAAATCTTCGAGGGCCTGCTGGCGCGGGCCGGGATCGTTCCGATCGACCTGCGCTACGACCGGATCGGCATTGACGCCATATCCGGCGACATGTTCGCCGATCCGGCCGAGGACAGCGTGCGGGAATGCGGCCTGCGGATCGCCGTCCGCGTGCGGACCCGCGAGGAGGCGAACATCGCGCGGGGCCACATGCTGCGCGTGACGCTCTACGGCCCGGTGGGGCTCGGCTGGGGGCCGCCGGCGGCGGTGCGGCCGGTCATTTCGCTTTGGCCGACCCTGATCCCGCGAGACGCAGTGAAGCTCCAGGTCGACGTCAGGAGGGCGGCATGAAGGCCCATTCCATCCCCTTGAAGCGCATCGCCATCACGCGCTCCGGCGACAAGGGCGACGTTTCGAACATCGGCATCATCGCCTTTTCCGACGCCCTGTACCGGCTGCTCCTGGAGCGCCTGACGCTTGAACGCGTCAAGCAGCACTTCAAGGGCATGGTGAAGGGCGATGTTGCCTTCTACCCGATGGACAATATCGGCGCGGTCCAGATCGTCATGCGTGGCGCGCTCGGGGGCGGTGCGACCAAGACGCTCCGGTTCGATCAGACCGGAAAGTCGATGGGCGTGCTGATCCAGTCGCTGGAAATCCCCTTCAGCGACGAGGAACTCGCCCTCATTCCTGACCGACCGCCGTTCGAGCGCTGAGGGGACCGGCGCCACGACAGGCAGTTCCCGCGCCATCGACAATGCAGGGCAGCGACATGGGGCCTTTGGGATCAATCAGGGTACTGGAATTCGCCGGCATCGGCCCCGGTCCGATGTGCGCCATGGCGCTGTCGGATCTGGGGGCGCAGGTGCTGCGCCTCGACAGGCCGTCGCCGGCGGCCCTTGGCATCGCCAAGCCCGCGCGCTTCGACTACCTGCTGCGCGGGCGCAAGCGCCTCGCGGTCGACCTGAAATCTGAAGCGGACATCGCCCTCGTCCTGGATCTGGTCGCAGGGGCGGACGCCATCATCGAGGGCTTCCGGCCGGGCACGATGGAGCGGCTGGGCCTGGGGCCGGACGTGTGCCTGGCCCGCAATCCACGCCTGGTCTACGCGCGGATGACAGGCTGGGGCCAGACCGGCCCGCTGGCGAAATCGGCGGCCCACGACATCAACTACATCGCCATTTCCGGAGCGCTCGACGCCATCGGGCGGAAAGGCGCGCCGCCGACCGTCCCGCTGAACCTCATCGGCGACTATGCCGGCGCCGTCTACATGGCCATGGGGATCCTGGCCGGCATCGTCCACAGCCGTGAGACGGGGCAGGGTCAGGTCGTCGATACGGCTATCGCCGACACGACGGCCCACCTGATGACCCACGCCTACGGCATGTGTGCCGCGGGCATGACGTCCCCGGAACGCGGGACAAACGTGCTCGACGGGGGCGTGCCCTATTACGACGTGTACCGGTGCCGCGACGGGACCTTCATCTCGATCGGCGCCATCGAGGAGAAGTTCTTCCACGAGTTGATCGTGCGGCTGGGCTTCGACCCGAAGACGTTTCCTCCGCAGCGGGACGTGGCGCGGCACGCGGAGATGCGCCGGGCTTTCGAGGACCGCTTCCTGCAGAAGACGCGCGAGGAGTGGTGCGCCGAACTTGAGGGAACCGATGCGTGCTTCGCCCCGGTCCTCACCGCGGCCGAGGCGGCGTCGCACCCTCATTACCAGGCCCGCCGGTCCTTCGTGGACGTCGACGGCCTGGCCCAGCCTGCACCCGTACCGGTTTTCTCGGCGACGCCTCCTTCCGTTCCGTCGGCGCCGGCGGAAGTCGGCTTCGAGCCGGCATCCGTCCTGCAGGGCTGGCTTTCGCCGGAGGCGCTGGCCCGGCTCGCGCGGGAGCGGCCCACGCCTGCGGGCCGAAATCCGGTGCACGGCGCAACATGACCCTGCGCTGCGGCGCGAACCGAACCGAGGAATCAGATGGATCTGGATATTCAGGGCAGGACTGCCGTCATAACCGGTGCGGCCGGCGGCATCGGTGCCGCCATCGCGAGCCGTCTGGCGCGCGAGGGGGTGCGCGTGGTCATCGTGGACCTCGCCGCCGAGGCGGCGGAGAAAGTCGCGGCCCGGATCCGGGATGGCGGCGGGGAGGCGATGGCCGTCGCCGCGGACGTGACCAGCGCCGATTCCGTCGCGGCGATGATGCGGACCATCGCCGACGGCTTCGGCGGGGTCGACATCCTGGTCAACAATGCGGGCTTCACCCGGGACATGCGCATCGGGCGCATGGCAGAGGCGGACTGGGACGCGGTCATCGACGTTGTCCTCAAGGGTTCGTTCCTGTGCAGCCGCGCGGTGATGGAAGGCATGAAGGAGCGCGGCTGGGGACGCGTGATCAGCATTTCCTCCCGTGCCCATCTGGGCAATCCGGGACAGACCAACTACTCCGCCGCGAAGGCGGGCATCATCGGGTTCACCAAGGCCCTGGCGCTGGAATCGGGGCGCTCCGGCATCACCGCCAACGCGGTCGCGCCCGGCATCATCGACACCGAGGCCGTCCGCAACCTCGGCCATTTCGAGAAGATCGAGGCGGCTGCGCGCCAGATCACGCCGGTCCAGCGCCTGGGCCGTGTGGAGGACGTCGCCGACGCGGTCGCGTTCCTGGCGTCCGAGCGGGCATCCTACATCACCGGCGAGGTGCTGCACGTCACCGGGGGACGCTACTGAGCACCGGCTTCCTGCGGGGCGCGCGCGTCAGAGCGCGACGGCGACTTCCGCGGCGACACGGGACAGGCGCCGCCCGATATCCTCGATGCTCCGAAGCTCCGGCTGGGCGCTGAACAGGATGTTGGAGATGCAGTACCGGGTCGCTCCGCTCTGGTCGGGGACCGGCGCCGCGATGGTCGTCACGCCCTGGACGAAATTGTTCACGTCCACCGCCCAGCCATTGCGCCCGGCCAGGGCCACGTCCGCCACGTATTCCTCGAACGAGGGCGGCGACTGCCAGGGCAACTGGTCGAATGTCGCCCGCAACTGCTCCACGTCGTACCGGCGATTGGCGGCGATGCAGCGCCCCATCGCTCCCGTCATCGCGGGAAGCCGCTGGCCCACCTCGATGTGGATGTTCATCACGGCGCGGCTGTCGAACAGGCCGATCAGGACGAGGCGGTCGGTGCGCGTCAGGCGCCAAAGCGTGCTCACGCACCGGTAGTCGTCGGCCATCTGCTGGAGATGCGGCGTTGCGAACTGCATCACCTGATCCGCCTTCAGCATGCGCCGCGCGAGATACACGGGGGCGACACCCAGCGAATAGGTCTTCGTACGGTCGTCGATCTCGGCGAAATCCCAGGCCACCAGCGTCTTCAGGATGTTGAAGCACGAGCTCGGGCTAAGCCCCAGGCGCCGCGCGATGGCATTGACGCCGAGCGGGGCAGGTTCGGTGGCCAGAAGACGCATGATCCGGGCAGCGGCTGCGACGGAGCCCACGACCGGGGCGGATGTGGGGGCGGTGGGGCGGGGCTGATCCTGCATAAGCCCGCTCGTAGCATTCTCTATATTGAATGGTCAATCTATATGTTGAATGCACGCTATGGCCGTGTTAGTCGATTGTCGACACTTGAGGAGTGCAGGTCGATGGCGGCCGAAGCGACGGCGATCATGGCGGACATGGATGGGAGCGCATTCCTGCGGAAGCGCGGCATCCTCCCGCGTGGCGTGGCCTGCCATGCCGCTTGATCCCCGGCGCCTGGAAAGCGCGCTTCCCATCGTGACCGACCAGGTCCTCACGCGCCGCGACGTGATCCTCTATGCGCTCGGCGTCAGCGTTGCCCTCGATCGCGAGACCGATCCGCACGCCTTGTCGTTCCTCTACGAGGACCGGCTTCAGGCGCTTCCGTCCATGGCCGCCGTCCTCGGCTATCCCGGCTTCTGGCTGGGCGAGGAGCGGTTCGGCCTGACGGCGAGCGGCATTCTCCATGTCGGCCATTCCATCGAGATCCACCGTCCGCTGCCGGTGGAGGGCACCATCCGCGGCGTGACGACGATCGACGGCATCATCGACAAGGGCGCCGGCAAGGGCGCTCTCGTCTACATCCGCCGCGAAGTCTACGACGCAGCCGCCGGCGACCATCTGGCGACGGTTCTCCAGACGTCGCTCCTGCGCCATGACGGCGGCTTCGGCGGCGAGGGCGGCGCCGGCCGCGAGCTCATCCGCGTGCCCGAGCGGATGCAGGACGTGTCGCTCCACAGCCGGACCGTGCCGGAGCAGGCCCTGATCTACCGGCTTTCGGGCGACTACAACCCGCTTCACATCCTGCCCGACGTGGCGAAGCAGGCGGGGTTCGAGCGCCCGATCCTGCACGGCCTTTGCACCTACGGCGTCGTCGGTTTCGCGCTCCTGTCGCACCTGTGCGCCCGGGGCGGGAGCATCTCCCGCCTCGATGTCCGGTTCTCGGCGCCCGTCTATCCCGGCGAGCGCCTGCGCACCGACGTGTGGCTGCTCGGCGATGGCAAGGCATCCTTCCGGTCCACTGCCGTGGAACGGAACGTCACGGTCCTGGACAACGGTTTTGCGGAGTACCACTGAGGTCATGACAGGCATCGTTGCCTTCGGCGCCTACATCCCCAGGGCCCGCCTGCAGCGCGCGGCCGTGGTCGAGGCCAACGCGTGGTACAATCCCGCGCTGCGCTCCCACGCGAAGGGCGAGAAGGCCATCTCCAACTGGGACGAAGACGTCGTCACGATGGCCGTCGAGGCCGCCCGCGACTGCTTGGCCGATCGGGACCGGAGCGACATCCGGGACATCTTCCTGGCGTCGACCACCCTGCCGTTCTCCGAGCGGCAGAACTCCGTCATCGTCAAGGAAGCGCTCAACATCGCCGATGAAGTCGGCACACTCGACGTCTGCGGCAGCCAGCGCGCGGGCATCGCCGCCCTCATCCAGGCCATGGCCGCCGCACCGGAAACGGGTCACAACCTCTGTGTTGCGTCGGAAAAGTTGAACACGCGGCCCGGCTCCGAGGGTGAGCTGCTGCGCGGCGATGCAGCCGCCGCGTTCCTCGTGGGCCGTCACGACGTGATCGCCCGCAAGGTGGCGACGTTCCGCATCTCCGCCGACTTCGTGGACCATTTCCGCGAAAGCGGCAGCGCATTCGACTACGATTGGGAAACCCGCTGGGTGCGCGACGAGGGTTATGCCGCCCTGGCGGGAGCGGCCATCGAGGGCGTGCTCGAGCGAGGCGGCTGCCGCCCGGAAGAGGTCGACAAGTTCATCCTCGCCGCGCCCATCCGTGGGGTCGCCGCGTCCGTCGCCAAGCAGGGTGGGATCAACGCCGCGGCCGTCGTCGACGACCTGGGCCAGTCGGTCGGCATCGCCGGCACCGCCCATCCCCTGCTGATGCTGGCGCACTGCCTGCAGAGCGCCGCTCCCGGCGCCCGCATCCTCGTTCTCGGCTTCGGCTCCGGCTGCGATGCCATCCTGCTGGAGCGCACGGACCTTGAGATCGCCCACCCCGCACCCTTCGGGGTCGGCGGCTGGCTGGCGCGCCGCCGGGCCGAGCCGAACTACCTGCGATATCTGTCCCTGGCAGGCCACGTCGAGATCGACCGCGGCATGCGCGCCGAGTTCGACCAGAAGCAGCCGCTCACGGCGCTCTGGCGCCATCGCAAGACCGTGCTGGGCCTGGTCGGCGGGCGCTGCACCCGGACGGGAACCGTGCAGTTTCCCCGCACCGATATCTCGGTCGCGCCGAACGGTCATTTCGTCGGTACGCAGGAGGATTATCCCTTCGCCGAGCGCACCGCCCGCATTCTGACCTTCACCTCCGACAGGCTGACCTACACCCCCGATCCGCCCGCCTATTACGGGATGATCGAGTTCGTCGAGGGCGGCCGGATGAACGCGGAGTTCTGCGACGTGGAGCCGGAAGACGTCGCCGTCGGCCGGGAGATGCGGATGATGTTCCGCATCAAGTCCATCGACGAGCAGCGCGGCTTCCGCCGCTATTTCTGGAAGGCCGCCCCGACCGCCACCACCACGAAAGGATCGTCCGATGGCCAGCGGAATTAAGGACAGGGTGGCGATCCTCGGCATGGGCTGCGCGCGCTTCGGCGAGCGCTGGGACGTCGACGGCGAGACCCTCATGGTCGAGGCCTATACCGAGGCGCTCGAGGATGCCGGCATCGACACCTCGTCCATCGAGGCCGCCTGGCTCGCGGTCGGCATGGATGCGTTCAACATCGGCCCGTCCGCCATCCCGGCATCGGTCGCGCTGCGGCTCGACAACATCCCGGTCACGAAGGTCGAGAACTATTGCGCCTCCGGTACCGAGGCGTTTCGCGGCGCCGTCTACGCCGTCGCCAGCGGCGCGGCCGACATCGCGCTCGCCATCGGCGTCGAGAAGCTGAAGGACACGGGCTATGGCGGCCTTCCGGTCCGCAGCCGCGGCACGATGTTCGACATGATCGGCGTCGTCGGATCGGCACCGGGAAGCTTCGCGCAGCTGGCCGGTGCCTACCAGGCACGGCACGGCATCCCGCCGCAGGACCTGAAGCGCGCCATGGCGCATGTGTCGGTCAAGAGCCACGCCAACGGGGCCAAGAACCCCAAAGCGCACCTGCGCAAGCCCATCGACATGGACACGGTGATCAACGCGCCGATGGTGGCCGAGCCGCTCGGCCTGTTCGATTGCTGCGGCGTCTCGGACGGCGCGGCCTGCGCCATCGTGACGACCCCCGAGATCGCCCGCGCCCTCGGCAAGAAGGATCTGGTGACGATCAAGGCCCTGCAGCTCGCAGTCTCCAACGGCTGGGAATTGCAGGGGGCCGGGTGGGACGGAAGCTATGTCCACACCACAAGGATCGCCGCCGAGCGGGCCTACCGCGAGGCCGGCATCACCGACCCGCGCAGTCAGCTGAGCCTCATGGAGGTCCACGACTGCTTCTCGATCACCGAGCTGGTGACGATGGAGGACCTGGGCATCAGCCCGGTGGGCGGGGCGGCGCGGGACGTGCTGGACGGCTTCTACGATGCGGACGGGACGCTGCCCTGCCAGATCGACGGTGGCCTCAAGTGCTTCGGCCATCCGATCGGCGCCTCGGGCCTGCGGATGATCTACGAGAACTATCTTCAGATGCAGGGGCGCGCCGGCGAACGGCAGCGCCGGCAGCAGCCGGTCTTCGGCCTGTCCCACAATCTGGGCGGCATGCCGAACCAGAACGTCTGCGCGATCGCCATCGTGGGGCTCGAAGGCGCATGATGGAGGAATCGACCAGGCAGCAATTGCTGGAGGCGGTGCGGCGCTTCGTCCGCGAACGGCTGGTCCCGCTGGAGGAGCAGGTCGCCGAGAACGACCGCATCCCCGACGAGACGATCGCGGAGATGCGCGAGCTCGGCCTGTTCGGCCTCACCATTCCGGAGGAATATGGCGGGCTGGGCCTCGGCGCGCTCGACGAGGTCGACGTCATGATCGAGCTGTGCTGGGCGTCGGCGGCGTTCCGCTCGGCGATCGGCATCAATATCGGCCCGGGTTCCCAGAGCATCCTGCGCAGCGGCACGCCCGAGCAGAAGGCGGCCTGGCTTCCCCGCGTGGCGAGCGGCGAGATCGTCACCAGCTTCTGCCTCACCGAGCCGAGCTCCGGGTCGGACAGCGCGGCGCTTCGCACCTCGGCGGTCAGGGACGGTGACGGCTATGTCATCAACGGCTCGAAGCGATACATCACGAACGCGCCGGTCGCCGGCGTGTTCATCGTGATGGCCAGGACCAATCCCGAGCGGCTGCCGAAGAACGCCCATGTCAGCTCCTTCCTCGTCCCGGCCGGGACCCCGGGTGTGACGGTCGGCGCCAAGGACCGGAAGATGGGCCAGAGCGGCGCATGGTCCGCCGACGTCTATTTCGACAATGTCCGGGTTCCGGCCGATGCCCTGATCGGCGGCGTCGAGGGCAAAGGCTTCGCGATGGCGATGAAGTCGCTGGATCGGGGCCGCGTGAACATCGCCTCGGTCTGCGTCGGCCAGGGCCGGCGGATCCTCCACGAAGCCGTGCAATACGCCCGGCAGCGCACCCAGTTCGGCAAGCCGATCGCCGAGTTCCAGCTCGTCCAGGCCATGCTGGCCGACAGCCAGGCCGAACTCTACGCGGCGGAATCGATGGTGCGCGAGACCGCTCGCCGTATCGACAAGGGTGAGCAGGTCTCCCTTGAGGCATCCTGCTGCAAGATGTTCTGCTCCGAGATGGTGGGACGCATCGCGGACAAGGCGGTGCAGATCCATGGCGGTGCCGGATACATGCGCGACAGCGCGGTGGAGCGCTTCTACCGGGATGTGCGCCTGTTCAGAATCTACGAAGGGACGACGCAGATCCAGCAGATCATCATCGGGCGTCAGCTCGCGCAGTAGGGCCGGCATGGACCTGCGCGGGCTTCGAAGCGACATGCCACCTAACAAATGTTAGTTATTACCACGGGCAGGAAGGCGGTCACGTGATGCAGCATTTCAGCGGGATGACGGGAGAACGCAGCGGCGGACCGACCGAAAATCCGGTCGTCGCTCCCGCGTCCGACGTCTTGAGGAAGCTCTTCTCTCCCGCCTCGGTCGCCTTCGTGGGCATCTCGAGCCGCCCGGGCGTGTTCCAGGTGGGTGGCCGCGCTGCGATGGATCACCTGGTCCGCCACGGGTACAGAGGCGCCGTCTACCCGATTTCCCGGACCGCGGCCGAGATCGACGGCTTCACGACCTACCCGTCGATCACGGACCTGCCGGCCGCCCCCGATTGCGTCGTCATCGCTCTGCCCGCGCCGCAGGTGATCGACGTCGCCCGTGAGGCGCTCGCCAGGGGTGCGCGCGCCTTCATCCTCATCAGTTCTGGCTTTGCCGAGGCCGGCGAGGCGGGCGCTCTGCTCCAGGCCGAGCTCACCGCGATGTTGCGGCAGGCCGGCGCGGTCGCGCTCGGGCCCAACACGACCGGCTTCATCAATTTCGTGGACGGCGTCGTTCTCACATCCACGAGCCGCGCCGGCGGCACGCTCTGCGCCCTCGGCCGCATCGGCATGGTCCTGCAGAGCGGCGCGCTCGGCAGCGCGCTGCTCGACCTTGCGGCCGACCGGTCGATCGGCCTCAGCCACCTGATCTCGACCGGCAACGAGGCCAGCGCCGATGTCAGCGACTGCATTCGCTGGCTCGCGGAAGACCCCTCGACCGACGTGATCGCCCTCTACCTGGAGGGCCTGCGCAACCCGGACGGCTTCGTCGCCGCCTGCCAGCTCGCGGCGCGAAACGGCAAGTCCATCGTCATCCTCAAGAGCGGTCGCTCCGACGAGGGCAGCCGGGCCGTCGCCAGCCACACGGGCGCGCTCGCCGGTTCCGCGCACGTCCAGCAGACCCTGTTCCGCCAGCTCGGCGTCATTAGCGTCAACAGCCTGCACGAGCTTCTGTCGGTTTCCGCTCTGCTCGCGCACGGCAAGCCCTTCGGTCCCCGGCTCGGCATCTTCACCGTGTCGGGCGGCCTCGGCAGCCTGCTCATAGACGGGTTCGAGCGCGTGCCGGCGGCAACCTTCCCGCAGATCGCGGAGGCAACGACCGCGGCTCTTCGCACGGATTTCCCGGACCTGACCGCGTGCGCCAATCCGCTCGATTTCGGAGGCGCGCCGTTCGGCGGCGCCGCCTTCCGCACCGAGGGCATGGTGGCCAGGATGCTCAAGGCCTTCGCCTCCGATCCGGCCGTGGACGCCGTCATCGTCGGCGTGACGCCCATGGTGGAGAGCTGGGCGGCGGAGATCGTTCGCGCCGCCATCGAGGCCGACCGCGAGATCGGCAAGCCCGTTTCGGTGGTCTGGCTTGGCGCCGATGCGAACACCGCCGAGATCGCGACGCTGCGCCAGGCAGGGATCGGCGTGTTCGCCGACGTGACCGAATGCGCGGCCAGCCTGGGTGCCGTCATCGGCCGGCCTGCCTGCACGTATGAAGGTCGTCTCGGCCGTCGCCCCGCATCGGCCGGACCGGTCGAGGTCCTCAACGAGCACCTGAGCAAGGTCACGCTGCGCCGCCACGGCCTCACGGATTTCCCGAACGAGCGCCTTGTCGCCGTCGACGACCCCGCCGTGATCCGCGCCGCTGCGGCAGCCGTGGGATACCCGGTCACGCTCAAGGGCCTCATGCGCGGGACCGCCCACAAGTCCGAGCTCGGGCTCGTCGCGGTGGGGATCGAGCGGGAAGAGGATCTGATCGCTGCTGCAGGCCGCCAGAAGCGGTCGATCGAGGATGCGGGTGGCACGTTCGAAGGCTTCGTCCTGGTCGAGACGGTGAAGCCGAAGGCGGAAATCCTGGCCAGCGTGACGATCGATGAACTGGCCGGGCCGGTGCTCACCGTCGGGGCAGGGGGGATCTATACCGAGATCCTGCACGACGTGAGCTCGCGCGTCCTCCCCGTCGACAAGGCCGAGATCGAGGCGATGATCGGCGAGTGCCGCATCTCCAGGATCCTAGAGGGCGCGCGCGGCGGGGCTCCCCTCGACGTCCCGGCCCTGGTGGACTTCCTGCACAGGCTCGCCGGAATCGGCCTGACCGGCGACGAGACGATCGTGTCGGCCGAGATCAATCCCCTCGCCGTGTTCTCCCGCGGGCAGGGCGTCGCCGCCCTCGACGCCAAGGTCTTCGTCCAGAGGGGAGGCGACCATGTTTCCTGATCCCGTGGCGCAACCCCATCCCCAGCGCCGGTCGAAGGCGGTGGACGTCGCCGACATCGGGCGCGTCATCGCGGAGGCCCTGGCCGACGGCGGCAGCGTCTGCATCGGCGGCCTTCTCAAGCAGGGCCGACCGGTCGCGCTGGTGCGGGAGGTGATCCGCGCCGGGCGCAAGGGGCTGAAGCTCTTCTCCTCGCCGGCCTCGGGCTACGATGTCGATCTGCTCATCGCTGCCGGCTGCGTCGCCGAAACGTACCTGCCGGTCGTGACCCTCGAGCACCGGTTCTGCCCGTTCTTCCGCGACGCGGTCGAGCGCAACACGATCAAGGCCCATGCCGTCGACGCTCTGACCGTCGTCGGCGGGCTGATGGCGACGACCAACGGCGTCCCGTACCAGCCCGTGACGGCATGGGCCGGTTCGGACGTCATCGACCTCAACCCGCTGATCGCCCGGACCACATGCCCGTTCGACGGCACGCCGCTCTTCGCCGTCCAGGCGATCCGCCCGGACGTGGCGCTCATCCACGCCCAGGAAGCGGACGAGTTCGGCAACATCCGGCATCTGTCGACCATGACCTACGCCGATGCCCTCATCGCGCGCGCGTCCCGCACGGTGATCGTCAGCGTCGACCGCATCGTGCCGGCCGAGAAAATCCTGGCCGATCCGACCGGCACCACGATACCGGGCTTCTACGTCGACCACGTCGTGCAGATCCCCTTCGGCGCGCATCCCACGGCGAGCTTCCCGAACTACAGCGTCGACGAGGAATTCATCGACGCGTTCGCGGATATCGGCGACGCGGTCCGCAAGGACCCGAACCGGCGCGACGCCGTCGAGGCCTATCTCGACCGCCATGTGCGCGATCCCAGGGACCCGTTCGACTACCTCGACGCCGTGGGGGGCTATCGCCGCCTGTCCGCACTCGAAGACGAGGCGCGATTCATATGAGCAGGCCTTACTCCACCGGCGAGCTTCTGGCCGTCCTCCTCTCCCGTGACCTGCAGGACGGGGAGACGGGCGCGGCCGGGGCGGCGGCCCTCATCCCTATGGCTGCGATCCTGCTCGCGCGTGCCAGCCACGCGCCGAACATGCAGATCGCCGGCGAGATGTTCGTCAATCCGTATCCGAAGGTGCTCTCGTCCTCGATGCTGGACGACCGGGCTCTGGGGAAGTGCGAGGCTGCGGAGACGTTCGTCGAACTGTTCGGCCATTCCCACCGCGGCCTGGACTTCTTCTTCCACAGCGGCCTGCAATACGACCAGTACGGCAACGTCAATCTGCATTGCATCGGTCCTTGGGACCGGCCGCAGGTCCGGGGCCCGGGAGCGGCGAACTTCTCTTACGCCATCCGTTCCAGGCGCTTCTACATCTGCGCCCTTGACCACTCGCCGCGCTCCTTCGTCGAGCGGGTCGATTTCCTCACGATCCCCGGCAATCTCTCCGGCCCCGAAAGCCGTCGCGCAGCGGGGCTGACCCACCAGGGACCGCGCTACGTCCTCACGCCGTTCTGCGTTTTCGACTTCGACGAAGTCACTCTGAAGATGAGGCTGATGTCTCTTCACCCCGGCGTGACCCTCGACGAAGTCGTTTCAAGGACAGGATTCGCATTCGATACGCGTGCGGACCTGAGCGAAACCAAGACGCCCACCGACGACGAGCTGCATCTGCTTCGGACGATCGTCGATCCGGGCGGATCACTGAAGTCCATCAACTAGAAGAAGCGTCGAAAAGCCTAGCACAACACAAATGGGAGGAATCCGATATGAATCTCGTGAAACGCATTGCCCTGGTCGCGGGCTTCCTGGCGGCCGTCCTGCATGGTGCCGGCCAGGCTCAGGCCCAGACCCCGGCACAGCCGCAGATCACCATCCGGTACGCGGACCAGTTCCCGCCCCGGCACCTTCTGTCCCGCCTGTCGGGCCAGGCCTTCAAGCAGCTCATCGAGGAGCGCAGCAACGGCCGCGTGAAGGTCAACCTGTTCCCGGGCGAGCAGCTCGCCAAGGCCGCAGGCATGCTTGATGCGGTCAAGAACGGGATCGCCGACATCGGAACGGTCGGGACCGTGTACATCACGGACCGCATGCCGCTCACCAGCGCGATCGAGCTGCCCGGCCTTTTCGAGAATGCCGTTCCCGGCAGCAAGTCGGGCCTCGAACTGGCCCAGAACTTCCTCCTGGAGCGGGAATATCTGCCGAACGGCGTCCGTCCCCTGTGGTTCCTGGCCATCCCGCCCTACCAGCTGATGTTCACCAAGAACAACCAGCTCACCTCCATGGCCAACCTGTCCGGCCAGAAGCTGCGGGCCTCGGGCGCGGTCAGCGAGTTCGTTGCCAAGGTGCTCGACGCCGTGCCGGTGCGCATGTCGGCGGGTGACCTCTATCTGGGTCTCCAGCGCGGCACCGTGGACGGTGCGATCTACAATCCCCCGAGCGTGTTCGCGTACAAGATCGAGGAACTGCTGGGCTCGGTCACCACCAACGCCAGCCTCGGCTCGGCGACCTTCGTGGGCGTGATCAACGAGAACTTCTGGAAGGGCCTGCCGGAGGATATCCGCCAGCTGATCGTCCAGGTCTCGAATGAGGTGAACGTGAAGATGGCCGAGGGCTTCCAGGCGGACAACGACGCGTCCTACGAGAAGCTGAAGTCTCTCGGCGTGAAGCTTGTCGAGCTGTCTCCCCAGATGCAGCAGGAATTCGCCAAGCGCCTCCTCGATGTCGAGAAGGCCTGGGTCGCCCAGATGAAGACCCGTGGCCTGGCCGCCGAGCAGACCCTCGAGCTCTACCGCTCCTACCTCAAGAAGTGACCCCGAGGGCGGCCCCGGCATCTGGCCGGGGCCGTCCCCAGATCGGAGGGATCAGGCATGCGCGGCTACGTTCACCGAACGCTCGACCTGCTCGACAGGCTGACGCTTGCGCTCGCGCAGGCGAGCATCGTGATCATGATGCTGCTGATCAGCGCCGATGCGATCGGACGCTACCTGGTCTCGCGGCCCATCCAGGGCACGTTCGAGGTCACGACCTACTACCTGATGGTCGTCCTGACGTATCTCGGCATCCCCATCATGTATACCAAGGGTCGCCATATCAAACTCGATATCCTTGGAAAGTGGAGCCACAACCGCTTCATCGAGATGTTCCGCTCGGCCATCATTCTCGCCGTAATGGGTTTCATCACCTGGCATGCCTCGATCGAAGCCTTCGGCAAATTCCGGGCCGGCGATACGACGTTCGGCATCATCCAGTTCCCGCTCTACTGGAGCTATGTCTGGTTTCCCATCGGGTGCGGGCTCCTGTCCTTACGCATCCTGAGCGACCTCTTCTTCCATCGCGAGCGGGAGACCGGCCATGACTGACATCGCCCTGCTCACGATCGGCTTTCTCTTCTTTCTGCTCCTCATCGAGGTTCCGGTTGCGTTTGCCATGCTCATCGCCGGCGTGGTGGGCATCTATGCGGCCGGCGGGATGGCGCCGCTCATCGGGGTCGCGAAGCTCGCGCCATACGAGCACGTCATGAATTACTCGATCTCGACGCTGCCGATGTTCGTCCTGATGGGCGAATTCCTGTCGGCCGGCCGCTTCACCCGGGACCTGTTCGACGCCTCGAACCGCTGGCTCGGCGCCATCAAGGGCGGCGTCCTCTATTCGTCCCTGGCTGGCGGCGTGATGCTGTCGGCGATCACCGGGTCCAGCACCGCGGCCGCCGCGATGCTCGCCTCCTCGTCCTACCCGGAGATGAGAAGGCTCGGCTACGACAGCGGCTTTGCCTGCGCCGCCGTGGCCATCATCGGGACGCTGGCGATCATGCTCCCGCCGAGCCTGGCGCTGGTGATCTACGGGATCTTCACGGAGACGTCCGTCGGCGCGCTGTTCCTGGCAGGCGTCGTGCCGGGGATCGTCACGGCCGTCGGCTATGCGCTGGCGATCTACTTCATCATCCGGCGCAAGCCCTCGCTCGCGCCGGATACCGTGCCGCTCCAGTCGCTCCGCTACCGGATCGAGGGCCTGAAGGGGATCTGGCCGATCATCCTCCTGATGATGCTGATCGTGTTCGCCATCTATTCGGGCGCCATCACCACCACAGAGGTCGGCGCCGTCGGCGCATTCGCCGCCCTTCTGATCTGTGTCTTCATGGGGCGCATGGGCTGGCGCGAATTCCTGCAGGCAACCAGATCGGCCACCATGCATTCGGTGATGATCCTGACGATCATCGCGTTCTCGGCGGTATTCGGCATCTTCCTGACGATGACCGGCACGACGCAGGCGCTGATCCAGTTCGTGCAGGATGCGCATATCCCAGCGCCGATGGTCCTCGCCTTCGTCATCCTGCTGCTGCTGGTCCTGGGGTTCTTCCTCGATCAGACCGCCGTGCTGGTGCTGACCCTGCCGCTGACGTTTCCGCTGCTCACCGAGCTCGGCTACCACCCCGTCTGGCTCGGCATCATCTACGTCAAGACCTGCGAGATCGGGATGGTGACGCCGCCAATGGGCATCAACATCTTCGTGGTCTCGTCGACGACGCATGTTCCGCCGAGCGCGATCTTCCGGGCCATCTGGCCGTTCGTCGGAATGGAACTGCTCATCCTTCTCGTCCTGATTCTGTTTCCGGCCCTGTCCCTGTGGGTGCCCGGGCTGGCGAAGTAGCGCGCCGGCAATCGAATCGGCCGGCAGATCCCGCCGCCTGCGCCCGACGCGGCCGGAGGCGGTCCCGACCGTGGTATCGGCGGTCGCAAGAGGCCGGGCCGGGGGGCGCCGTTCCCGAGTCGGCGGCGCCTGTGCCCGGAATCTGCGGAAGACCGTCCCGGCGCCGTCTGCAAGGAGCCTCGGGCCGCTGATTCCGCTCGGGCGCCATGGGCCGGCGAGCGCTGTCGAATCGAGGTCGCAACAAGGCAGAGCGCGGGCGCACCTCACGCGAGCGTGAGCGGCGGCCTTCCCGACATGGTTTAAAATGTCTTTACGTTTCAGCCGGTTACGCGGGCATCTCGTGCCCAATGTCGTGGCGTTTGTGCAACACGACCCTGAAAACGCCCCGTCCTTGCCCCGTTTTGGGCATCCCGCGGTTGATCGGGAAGGCTTGCTGGATATGGTGGCGATGCGACGGGGGCGTCCCGGTCGTACCGCTTCGTGCAATTTCCTCGAGGGAAGGAGCGCGAAGACCGGGAAAAGGGAAGGCTTACGGGTGGGCCAGAGGTCCGGCCCGCCGAGTTAAAACCCGCTCCCGATAGGGTCTCGAAACTTTGGAGGTCAATATGAAGCTCGTGAAGAGCCTTCTCCTCGGTTCGGTGGCGGGTCTCGCCGCTGTCGCCGGGGCTCAGGCTGCGGATCTTCCGTCGAAGAAGGCCGCGCCGGTTGAGTACGTTCGTGTCTGCTCCGCTTATGGCGCAGGCTTCTTCTTCATCCCGGGCACCGACACCTGCCTTCGCGTTGGTGGTCGTGTCCGCGCTGAGTATCGCTGGCAGGAAGCTTTCGGTCGCGCCGATAACGCTTCGGGCTTCCGCGCTCGCGGTCGTCTGAACATCGACGCTCGTACGCAGACCGCCTACGGCACCCTGCGCACGTTCTTCCGCTACGAGCTGACGGGCAACCGCGGCGTGTACGGCGCCGAGACGTCGGTGCTCGACAAGGCCTTCATCCAGTTCGCTGGTATCACGGCCGGTCGCGCTCAGTCGTTCTTCGACTTCTACGCCCACGACTACGACTGGCGCGCTGACCTGCGCGCGTCCGACGTGACCACCCAGAACCTCCTCGCCTACACGGCGACGTTCGGTGGCGGCTTCTCGGCCACGATCTCGATCGAGGACCAGACGCAGCGTCAGACGGCCCAGGCCGGCTTCGGCAACGTGATCGCCTACGGCGGCACCCGCATGCCCGACATCGTCGCGAACCTCCGCGTCGACCAGGCTTGGGGTTCGGCCCAGATCGCCGGTGCCGTGCACCAGCTGTTCGCCACCAACCGCGTCCCGGCTGGTCTCGCCAACACTGGCGCGTTCGTCGACACCGAGTACGGCTTCGCCCTCACCGGCGGTGTCAAGCTGAACCTGCCGATGCTCGCCGCTGGCGATACCCTCTGGCTGCAGGCTTCGTACTCCGAAGGCGCTCTGTCGTATGTCGGCGGCGCTCCGAACAACTTCGGCGGCGTTCTCATCCGTCACGCGGATGGCTATGTCGACGCGTTCGGCAACGTCAAGAAGACGAAGGCCTACTCCATCGCGGGTGCCTTCCTCCACTACTGGACCCCGTCGGTCCGTCAGGCTCTCTTCGCTTCGTACGCTCGCTATGACTACGCGGCGTCGGTGGAGACCCCGGTCAACGCTCTCGGTATCGCTCCGGCGCTCGCGCTGCGCGACACCTCCGAGTGGAAGGTCGGCTCGAACCTGATCTGGTCGCCGGTGCGTGACTTCGACATCGGCGTCGAGGTGTTCTACACCCGCGTCGACCCGAAGGGCCGTCAGTTCACCAACAACCCGAACCAGCTCGGTACGGTCACTGTTGGTCACGAGGACCAGTTCGACGTCCGTCTGCGCTTCCAGCGCGACTTCTGATCTCTTTCCAGAGATCCGAGTTCGGGAAACCCCGGCCGCAAGGCCGGGGTTTTTCGTTTGGGCTCCGCGTCCGTGCCAGACGCGCGGATGGCCGGTCCGCCAGTGCCCCCTTCGCATCCCCCGGCCTTCACGGAAGCTCTAGATGGGAGCACCCATCGCCTCGCTGCCGGCCAAGGCTTCACCACCCGCGTCATGCGCGATCGGCCGCCCGCGGCGTGGACGAGTCGCCGGCCAAGCCTGCCTGTGGGGATGCCCGCTTTCGCGCCAGCCCTGCCGATTATGCGAGGCTAAAAATGCATCAACCGGCGCTCAAAAATTGAGCGCCATGCATAAGTATCCACCAAGTAAATACGTCAAGATGACCTTGTTGTTGTGGATTCGTCACACCGAGTCTGCTGCGTGCATGCTTGGACGCCCATGATGTCGTCGATGTATTGCGGTGCAGCACCGTTTCCTTATGGTCGTGAAACCCAAGGTCGGTCACGCCGGCCCAATAGCGGGAGATTGGAATGGGTTTCGGTCGTTCGATTCTTTTAGCTTCCTGTGCGGCACTTGCGCCGGTCGCGGCCAGCGCCGCTGATCTGCCGTCCCGCAAGGCGGCGCCCGTCGAGTACGTGCGCATCTGCTCGGTGCACGGCGAGGGCTTCTTTTACATTCCCGGCACGCAGACCTGCATCCAGATCGGCGGGCGTGTCCGCGCCGAGTACCGGTATGTCGACCCCAAGGGCGCGTTCCCGGGCCTCGGCCGCGCCAACGACGCCATCGGTTTCCGGGCGCTCGGCCGCCTAAACATCGATGCCCGCACGCAGACCGAATACGGCACGCTGCGCACCTATATCCGCTACGAGCTGACCGGCGATCGCGGCAATTACGGCGCCCCGGGCTTCTCCGTCGTCGACAAGGCCTTCATACAGTTCGCCGGCATCACGGCGGGCCGCGTCCAGTCGTTCTTCGACTTCTACGCCAATGACTGGAACTACTCGACCGGCATCCTGGGCGGCTTCGGCTCCGATTCCGGCAACAGCAACGTGCTGGCCTACACCGCCACGTTCGGCGGCGGCTTCTCGGCGACGATCTCGCTCGAGGACGGCACGATCCGCGAGGTCAACTCCGCGGCTTACGGCCGGGCGGGCACCCGCGCCCCGGACCTGGTCGGCAACCTGCTGTACGAAGGCGGCTGGGGTAACGCCCAGCTCTCCGCCGCGGTGCACCAGCTGCGCTCCATTGCCCGCACGCCGATCGGCAACTTCGTCGACACCGAGTATGGCTTTGCCATCCAGGGCGGCGTGAAGATCAACCTGCCGATGCTGGCGGCCGGCGACGTCCTGTGGCTGCAGGGCGCCTATGCCGACGGCGCGGTGAGCTATCTCGGCGTCACCGGCAACCTCGCGGCCGGCAAGGTCGCCGCCTTCGCCACCGACGCTCTGGTCATCGGCAACGGCCTGTCGACGACCAAGGGCTGGAGCGCCACCGCGGCCTTCACCCATTACTGGACCCCGAGCTTCCGCTCGTCGATCCTCGGCAACTACACCTATCTCGACTACTCGCGTCTTGCGGCCCCGGTCGCGGTCGACACGCGCGTCCTGACCGGCGTGCTCCAGACGGTGTGGTCGCCGGTGACCAACTTCGACATCGGCCTCGAGCTGGCCTATACGCGCCTCGATCCGAAGGGCGTCCAGGTCATCCTCCCGCAGCTCATCAAGAGCTCGGACGACATCCTCGAAGCACGCCTGCGCTTCCAGCGCGACTTCTGACGAGAGACGCCCCCGCGTCAGAGAGGAAGCCCCGGCCGCCGGCCGGGGCTTTTTTTTTTAAGGCGCGGGGCGTGGCTTCAGCCGGCCGCGTCGCAGCGGGCGATAAAGCGCTGGATCCGGCCGATCACGTCGCGCCCCGTCAGGTGCGGGGCGTGCCCCTGGTCCGGCACGGTGTAGGTCTCCAGGCCCGGATGGCGCCCGGCCATGAGCGCCACTGTTTCCTCGGACAGAAGGTCGGAATTGGCACCCCTAAGCGACAGGACCGGCACCGTCCGCAAGCCGTCGAAATATGGCCAGAGCGGCGGCAGCGGCCGCTCGAGGTCCAGCGACTTCAGCGGCTTCATCAGCGCGGGGTCGTAATCCGGCTTCAGCGTCGAGCCTTCTTGCTTCCAGGTCAGACGCGCATAGGCATCCCAATCCGCGTCGGCCATGCGGGGGAATTGCGTGCTGAAGAGGGCCTTCAGGATGCCGACGGCGTCCTCATAGGTCCGCGGCGCCGGCATCTTCCCGACATAGCCGCGGATGCGGATCAGCCCCTTGGTCTCGATGACGGCGCCGATATCGTTCAGCACCGCGCCCGCGATGGCGCCCGGCCGGGCGGCGGTCATGGCCATGGTGATGATGCCGCCCCGGGACGTGCCCACGAAGATCGCCCGCTCGATGCCAAGCGCGGTCATCACATGCAGCGTGTCGCCGAGTTCCACGCGCACGTCGTAGTTCTTCCAGTTCCGGTCGTAGTCGGACCGGCCGCGGCCGCGATAGTCGGGCGCCACCACCCGGCGGGGCCTGCGGGCATCGCCTGCCAGCGCGACGGCGAGGTCGTGGAAATCGCCGCTCGATCGCGTGAGGCCCGGAAGGCAGATGACGGGCAGGCCGCCCGCATGGCGCGCGCCGTAATCCCTGGCGTGGAGGCGCAGGCCGTCCGCCGCCGTCACGAAAATGCTGTCGTAGGTGTCCACCGCGCCCCGCGCCCTGCTGTTGCCGTCGCGCGACCCTAGCGCGAACGGGCGCCGAATTGCAGGTCCGCTTCCGACAGAACGACGCGATGTCCCTCGAGCCGGTGGCGGTACACCTTGAGGTTCTCGATCACGCGCTGGACGTAGTTGCGGGTTTCGCCGAAGGGGATCCGCTCCACCCAGTCGATCGGGTCCGTGCGCCCGTCGCGCGGATCGCCATAGGTCTGCACCCATTTGCGCACGTTGCCGGGTCCGGCATTGTAGGACGCGAAGGTCAGGATGTAGTTGCCGCGCCAGTCGCGCATCAGGTCGGCGAGATGCGCCGCGCCGATCCTGGCATTGTACGCGCCGTCGCTCGTGAGCCGCTCGAGCTCGAACTTCACGCCGATCTGCCGGGCCGTGGCCTGCGCTGTGGCGGGCATCAGCTGCATCAGCCCGCGCGCCCCGGCATGGGAGCGGGCATCGACCGCGAACGCGCTCTCCTGCCGGGCGATGGCAAACACCATGGCGGGATCCACCGCGCCGGCCGTCGCCACATTCGGCACGCCGAAGGTCGGGAAGGCTTCCTCGTCGAGCGCGAAGCCCCGCTGCGTAGCGATCTTGCCGATGGCGAGCGCCGCGGTCGCGTCGCGCTGCTGGTGGGCGATGGCGGCGAGGGCGGACAGGCTTTCCTCCGTGTCCAGCGACTGAGCGAAATCGCGGTAGAGCATCGCCAGCGTATCCTCGGCCCCCGCCGCCTTCAGGCGGTGGAGCGCCTGGACGGGGCGGCTGGCGGCGAAGGCCGTCATCTGGGGCCCGTCGAGGCGCCGGGCCGCCCGGATCGCCGTTTCCGGCAGGCCGAGCCTGCCCCGGGCGAGCTGGCCGTAATAGGTGATGCCCGCATCCGCCGCCTTGGCATAGGCGGCGATGGCGTCCGGCATCCGGTCGTCGGCTTCCGCCGCCCGGCCGAGCCAGTAATCGACCCGCGCGGTGGAAATGGGCGTGGTCGCCGCCAGGTCGGCGCGGGCGAAATGCAGCGCCGCGTCCCCGGGACGGTTCAGGAACTGAAGGGCGACCCAGCCGGCGAAGAATTCGGCCTCCACCAGGTGCGCCGGGCTCTGCGCCGTGTGCGCTTTGATCAGCGCATAGGCGAGGGCGGGCTTGCCCTCGTCGAGCAGTTCGCGCGCCAGGAAGCGCCGTTCCTGCCACCAGGCATCGCCCGTGGCGGCATCGGCGCGGGCGGCGATCAGCTCCTTGGCGGCCGCCTCGTGTTCGCCCTTGCGCTTCAGCACCTGCGCCCGGGCGAAGCGGTAGGCCGGTTCCGCGCGCAACGAACTCGGCACGGCCCCGAGCGCCTTGTCGACCGCCTTGCCGCGTCCGCGGGCGGCGGCGATCCGCGCCTTGGCGAGCAGCCCGTAATCGTCGCCGGCCCGCGCCGCCGACTTGAGGCCGGAGGCGGTCGAGCCGCGGAAGATCAGCATCTCCGACCGCAGGTGATGGTCGCGGCGGTCGAAGGCATCGCCGAAAGCGGCGAGCAGCCGTTCTTCCAGCGCGTCGCCCATCGCATCGCCAAGCCAGGCGGCGCGCGCCAGGCGCACGGCCCGCTCGCGTTCCGTGCCGGCAAGAGCCAGCGCCAGGGCGATCCGGCCAGCGCCGGTCTCCGGCTCGCGCGCGCCGAAGAACGCACGGACCTCGGCGGGCGTTGCCCGCTCGGCCAGCAGCCGCTCCTCCAGCCTTCGCCCGAGCAGCGCCCGGCCCGGCCAGTCGGGCTCGGCGGCGAGGAAAGCGCGGATGCGCTCCGAGGGCACGGGATTGAACCGGATGGCCATGGCCTCCAGCACGGCCCGCTCGACGGGGTCGGAGAACCGCGCTGCGAGCCGGTCTCCCACCGCAAGGTCCCGGCCGCGATACGCGTCGAGCGCGGCGCGCAGCGAGGTGCCCTCGGTCCGCAACTGGGCGAGGATGGCGTTTTCGGCGTCGGTGACGGGCGGCAGAGCCCCGGTGAAGGCGATGTCCGCGGGCTCGGCGAGCGCCGGCCGGCCCGCTTGCAGGGCCAGGATGGCGACGGCTGTCAGCAACCAGCGATGCATCGCACCTCGCGAATCGAAATCGACCGGACGCGTCACCGGCAAGGATCGCGCCGGATGACTGAGCGAAGGCTTAAAGCCGGCCGTCGCCCTGTCGTCATAATGGCGCGCTTTGCGCAGGTGGCGAGACCGGATATGACAAGCGCCCCGCATCGGGTTCGGGCTTTAGGCGAACAGCCGGGCATCTTTGTGGCCGGCGGACAGGCGAAGACAGGATAGGGCGCGATGGCTCGCGTGGATTTCAAGGGTTCGATGACGGCGCTCGTCACCCCGTTCCGGGATGGCGCGCTCGACGAGGCGGCATTCCGCGACCTCGTCGCCTGGCAGATCGAGAGCGGCACCCGGGGTCTCGTGCCTGTGGGGACGACGGGCGAGAGCCCGACGCTCTCCCACGACGAGCACAAGAAGGTGGTCGAGTGGTGCATCGCCGGCGCGAAGGGCAAGGCCTTCGTCATCGCGGGCGCGGGCTCCAACAACACGACCGAGGCGGTCGATCTCGCGCGCCACGCCGAGAAGGCCGGGGCCGACGCCGTCCTCGTCGTCACACCCTACTACAACAAGCCGACCCAGGAGGGGCTCTATGCCCACTTCAAGGCGGTGAACGATGCCATCGGCATCCCGATCATCATCTACAACATCCCGCCGCGCTCGGTCGTGGACATGTCGGTGGAGACGATGGCGCGGCTCTTCGAGCTGAAGAACATCGCGGGCGTGAAGGACGCGACGGGCAACCTCGCCCGCGTCTCCCAGCAGCGACAGGCCATGGGCGCCGACTTCATCCAGCTCTCGGGCGAGGACATGACCGCGCTCGCCTTCAACGCCGCCGGCGGGCAGGGCTGCATCTCCGTCGTCGCCAACGTGGCGCCCCGCCTGTGCGCCGACCTGCAGGAAGCGACCCTCGCCGGCGACTATGCAGGCGCGCTCGCCATCCAGGACCGGCTGATCCCGCTCCATGCGGCGGTCTTCCAGGAGCCGGGCGTCGCCGGCGCCAAGGCCGGGCTCTCCCTGCTCGGCCGCGTGCGCGACGAGGTGCGTCTGCCGCTCATGCCCGCCACCGACAAGGCGAAGGCCGCGATCCGCGATGCCATGGTGCATGCCGGCATCCTGAACGGCTGATCATGGTCAAGGACGTCAAGGGTCTGGGAAAGGTCGTCGCCGACAACCGCAAGGCCCGCTTCAACTACGAGATCGTCGATACGGTGGAGGCCGGGCTCGTCCTGACCGGCACCGAGGTCAAGTCGCTGCGCACGGGCAAGGCGACGATCGCGGAATCCTATGCCGGGGCCGAGGGCGACGAGCTCATGCTCATCAACGCCAACATCCCGGAATACCTGGAAGCCAACCGCTTCAACCACCTGCCCCGCCGGCCGCGCAAGCTGCTGCTCCACCGCCGGCAGATCAACAAGCTGCTAGGCGCCATCCAGCGCGAAGGCTTCACGCTGGTGCCCTTGCGGCTCTATTTCAACGAGAAGGGCAGGGCGAAGATCGAGATCGGGCTGGCAAGGGGCAAGAAGCTCCACGACAAGCGCGAGACTGAAAAGGCCCGCGACTGGCAGCGCGACAAGGCCCGCCTCATGCGCCAGAAGGGCTGAGGCCTGCCGCTTCGGCCATTTAAACGGAAGCGCCGTCATGCGAGCGAAGACCGCAGCGCTCGAGTGCGCCCAGCGTCATCAGCGCTATGCTCATTTCCGTGTCATCCCCGGCCGAAGTCGCGACAGCCGCGGAAGGGAAGGGGATCCAGGCAAGGGAATCCAAAGGGATTGGCGGCCCTCGGGCGTCCGGCGGGCGTTTCTGGATCCGCTTCCCTCGCTTCGCTCGCCGGGGATGACACAGAGCGCCGCGACTGGCGGAACAGGTGAGTGCCGTTTCGCCTGCGGCCCAATGCCCGTGCGGCATCGCGCCCGCCGCAGTTTGAACGGTTTCGTTTCAGGCCTATGATCACGGACAGGTGAACTGCCGCTGGAGGCCGGAATCATGCCGCTCGACGCAACCATGCTGGCCAGGCTGCAATTTGCGTTCACCGTCACCTTCCACATCATCTTCCCGGCCTTCACGATCGGCCTGTCGGCCTTCATCGCCACACTGCTCGGCCGTTACCTCATCACTGGCGAGGAGCGCATCAAGCGGCTTGCCCGGTACTGGACGAAGATCTTCGCCGTGTCCTTCGCCATGGGCGTGGTCTCGGGGATCGTGCTGTCCTACCAGTTCGGCACCAACTGGAGCCGCTTCTCGGTCGTCGTCGGCAACACGATCGGCCCGCTGATCGGCTACGAGGTGCTGACCGCCTTCTTCCTGGAAGCGACCTTCCTCGGGATCATGCTGTTCGGCTGGAACCGCGTGTCCGACCGGCTGCACTTCATCTCGGCGCTGATGGTCGCCATCGGCACCGCGATCTCGGCTTTCTGGATCCTCTCGGCCAACAGCTGGATGCAGTACCCGACCGGCCACGAGGTCCGGAACGGCATCGCCTATCCGGTCGACTGGTGGCAGATCATCTTCAATCCCACCTTCCCCTTCCGCCTGGCGCACATGGTGACGGCGGCCTACCTGACCACGGCCGTCGTCGTCATCGCCGTGGGCGCGCGCCATCTGCTGGCAGACCGCTTCCCCGACCAGTCGCGCACGATGATCAAGATGGGCCTGGCGCTGACGCTGATCCTCGCCCCCGCCCAACTCGTCATCGGCGATCTCCACGGCCTGGCGACCGCGCGCTATCAGCCGGCCAAGCTCGCCGCCATGGAAGGTCACTGGCCGGCCCGCGAGGTGGCGCCGCTCGTCCTGTTCGGCATCCCCAACGAGAAGGCGGAGCGCAACGACTGGGAGATCGCGATCCCCCGGCTCGGCTCGTTCATCATCACGCATGACTGGAACGGGGTCTATCCTGGCCTGAAGAGCTTTGCGCCCGACGAGCGCCCGCCCGTCCTGCCGGTCTTCTTCGCCTTCCGCCTCATGGTCGCCATCGGCATGTTCCTCATCGCGCTCGCCTTCTGGGGAGGCGTGCAATGGTGGCGCGGGCGCCTGTTCGAGGACCGGCTCTGGCTGAAGGTCGCCTCCTGGTCCTGGCCGCTCGGGTTCGTCGCGATCGTGGCCGGCTGGATGGTCACCGAGATCGGCCGCCAGCCCTGGATCGCCACGGGCATCCTGCGGACCGCCGATGCCCGCTCGCCCGTGGCGGCCGAAACCGTCGCCATCACGTTGGCCCTGTTCGTCGTCGTCTACGGCATCGTCTTCACCATGGGCATCCGGTACATCAACCTCCTGGTGAACAAGGGCCCAGACCCCGAGGCGACGGCCGATCCGCGCGGCGTGCCCAACCGGCCGCTCTCCGCCGCGGAGGATGCGGTGCGGGACGCCAGCCAGCAGGGGGCCTGACATGGAATATTATCTTCCCGTCATCTGGGCCGGTCTCATCGCCACCGCCGTCGCGCTCTACGTGGTGCTCGACGGGTTCGACCTCGGCATCGGCATCCTGTTTCCCACCACGCCCGACGAGCGCCAGCGCGACCAGATGATGAACTCGGTCGCCCCCTTCTGGGACGGCAACGAGACCTGGCTGGTGCTCGGCGGCGGCGGGCTCTGGGTCGCCTTCCCGCAGGCCTATGCGGTGATCATGCCGGCGCTCTACCTGCCGGTGATCCTCATGCTGCTCGGCCTCATCTTTCGGGGCGTCGCGTTCGAGTTCCGCTGGGTCGCCAAGCCGCGCCACCGCGTCTGGGACGCGGCCTTCGCCGGCGGCTCCATCACCGCCGCCTTCTTCCAGGGCGTGATCCTCGGCGGCCTGCTCCAGGGCATCCCGGTGGTGAACGGCGAATTCGCGGGCGGCTCGTTCGACTGGCTCCGGCCGTTCCCGCTCCTGTGCGGCGTGGGTGTGGTGGCGGGCTATGCGCTCATCGGCTGCGGCTGGCTGACGATGCGGATCGAGGGCGCCACCGCCGATCACGCGCGCACGCTGGTGCGCCCGCTGCTTATCGTCGTCGGCGTCTGCGCCGCGCTCGTCAGCCTGTGGACGCCCTATGCCTTCCCGCGCATCGCCGACATCTGGTTCGGCTGGCCCAACATCGCCTATCTCTGGCCGCTCCCCGTCCTGACCGGCGCATTGGCCCTGTTCATCTGGACCCAGGCCAAGCGCGATCATTCCGCCCGGATCTTCCTGGCTACGATCGGCATCTTCCTGCTGTGCTATGCGGGCCTGGCGATCTCCAACTTCCCCTATCTCGTGCCGCCGAGCCTGACCGTGTGGGACACCGCCGCGGTGCCGGCCGCGCAGATGTTCCTGCTCGTGGGCACGCTCGCCCTCCTGCCCATGGTGCTGGGCTACACGGTCTTCATCTATTGGACGTTCCGCGCCAAGTTGAAGGACGGCGAAGGCTACCACTAAGCTGGCGCAACGGAACGGCGGGCGCGTCCCGCCGTTGAACGAGGCCGCGACGAAGCGGCGTCACGGGAGGCACCGATGCGCTGGGACGATTTCCGCACCTCCGAGAACGTGGAGGACCGGCGCGGCAGCGGCGGGGGATTCCGCCTGCCGGGCGGCGGAGGCGGCGGGCGGGGCCTCGGGCTCGGCACGATCGTCGTGCTCGGCCTTGTCGGCTGGGCGCTGGGAATCGATCCGCGCATCCTGATCGGCGGAGCGGAGATGCTGTCCGGCGGCGGCCCGTCCGTCCAGCAGGAGGCTCCCCGGCGCACCGGTCCATCCGCGCCGCCGACCGACCAGATGGGCCGGTTCGCGGCGGCGATCCTCGGCAACACGGAGGACGTGTGGTCCAAGGTCCTGCCGGAACAGGCCAACCGGCCCTATCGCAACCCGCGCATGGTCCTGTTCTCGGGCCAGTCCAATTCCGGCTGCGGCTTCGCCCAGTCGGCCATGGGCCCGTTCTACTGCCCGCTCGACGAGACGGTCTATATCGACCTCACCTTCTTCGAGGAGATGCGCACCCGGTTCCGCGCCGGCGGCGACTTCGCCTACGCCTACGTGATCGCCCACGAGGTGGGCCACCACGTGGAGAACGTGATGGGCATCCTGCCGCGCGTGCAGGAGATCCAGCGCCGGGTCGACCGGCGCGAGGCCAACCAGCTTTCCGTCAAGGTCGAGCTCATGGCCGATTGCCTGGCCGGCGTCTGGGCGTTCCATTCCAACCAGCGCTGGAAGTCGCTGGAGGAGGGGGACGTGGAGGAGGCGATGAACGCGGCCTCCGCCATCGGCGACGACAAGCTGCAGAAGCAGGCGCAGGGCCGTGTCGTGCCCGACAGCTTCACCCATGGCTCGTCCGCCCAGCGCGTCCGCTGGTTCATGACCGGGCTGAAGGGCGGGGACGTGCGCCGCTGCGATACGTTCCGCGCCGAGCAACTCTGACCGGTCAGGCCCGGCCGAGCGCCTCGATGGCGATGGGCAGGCGGCGGACGCTGCCTGCGAGGGCAGGCGCCATCAGCTCGTCGCGCGCCACCAGGAGCCCCGGCGTGAGCGCCCGGGGCGCCAGCGTTTCCGAGACGAGCTGGCCGATCCTGTCCGCCAGCGAGGCCGGCCGGCGCCGCAGGCGGGCAAGCCGCGGCGAATAGGCCAGCAGCGCCTGCTCGGCCTCCGGAATCCAGCCCGGCTCCATCCTGTCTCCCGCTTCCAGCAACAGAAGCCAGCGGCCGCGCGCCCCGGCGGCGGCCTGCCGCCAGCCCTGCGCGCTTCCTGAATCGGGAACCACGGCGACGCCTGCCGCGTCTGCCACATGGGAGATCGCCTCGTCGGCCTGTCGCGCCATGACGATGGCATCGCCCACGAGCCCGTGGACGACGGCCGGAACGAGCGAGGTCAGCGTGATGCCCAGATGCTCGACGGGCTGGCCGGCGCGGGCGCGGATGAGGACGGTGATCATTGCACTGCACCATACCATTTTTGCATCGCCGAAGCCAAACGCGGCGGGCGGCTTGCAATGTTCTTCTTTTGTTCTAGTATCCATGAGGCAGAAGCGAACGCGGATTCCCAGGAGGGCATCGTGGGCAAGGTCGGCATGGCAGGCGGTTCGGCGGCGGCGCAGCGGATGGACGGCGAGCGGCCGCTTGTGTCGCCGCGCGATCGCGCCCAGGCCCGCAGCCGGCCTGACGGGGAGCGTGTGAGCGCGCTCGTGCGCCCGGCCGATCCCTATGCGAATGTCGGGCACCGGCTGGATCCCGACCGCCGCCGCGGACGTGGGGCCACCGTCAATCCCGCGGCCCGCTTCGAGCCTATCACCTCGGTGGAGGAGGACGACGGCTGGGGCATCATGGGGGAGGCGGCGCCCTTCCGCACGGATGTCGCCATCGAGACGCCGCGCACGATCATCACCCGCAACGAGAGCCCGGACATCTCCTTCGACCGGTCGATCAACCCCTATCGGGGCTGCGAGCACGGCTGCGTCTATTGCTTCGCCCGGCCGACCCACGCCTTCATGGGCCTGTCGCCGGGGCTGGACTTCGAGAGCAAGCTGTTCGCCAAGCCCAACGCCGCCGCCCTGCTGCAGAAGGAGCTGTCGGCGAAGGGTTATGAGCCGCGCACGATCGCCATCGGCACCAACACCGATCCCTATCAGCCGATCGAGCGCAAGTTCCGCATCATGCGGCAGGTGCTCGAGGTGCTGGCGGCGGCCGACCATCCGGTCGGCATCGTCACCAAGTCCGCGCTCGTGACCCGGGACATCGACATCCTGGCGCCGATGACGGCGAAGGGGCTGGCCAAGGTCGCCATCTCGGTGACGACGCTCGATCCCGCCCTGGCGCGGGTCATGGAGCCGCGGGCGGCGACGCCCGCCAGGCGCATCGAGGCGATCCGCCAGCTGACCGACGCCGGCATTCCGGTCACCGTCATGACCGCGCCCATTGTGCCGGCCATCAACGACCACGAGATCGAGCGCATCCTGGAAGCTGCTTATGCCGCCGGCGCGCGCGAGGCGGGATATGTGCTGCTGCGCCTGCCCCTGGAGCTGAAGGACATCTTCCGGGACTGGCTGGCCGCGAACTTCCCGGACAAGCTGGCGCATGTCATGTCGCTCATCCGCTCCACGCGCGGCGGCAAGGACTACGACGCCAACTGGGCGCAGAGGCAGATCGGCTCCGGCCCGTACGCGTGGATGATCGGCAGGCGGTTCGAGGTCGCCGCCCGGCGCATCGGCTTCAATGCCCGCCGGACACGCCTGCGGACCGACCTGTTCCACCCGCCGGTGCCGGAGCCGGCAGCCCGGACGCAGCTCGAACTGTTCTAGGGAATTTCATGACGGCCATACCCGCCCGCGTCACGCTGATCACGCTCGGCGTCGCTGACCTGTCCCGCGCCATCGCCTTCTACGAGCGGCTGGGCTGGCGGCGGTCGCTTTCGGCGGGCAGCGAAGGGGTCGCCTTCTTCGCGCTCGACCATGTCGTGCTCGGCCTGTTCCCCCGGACCGAGCTGGCCGCCGACGCCCATGTGGAGAACACGCCCGCGGGCTTCTCGGGCGTGACGCTGGCCATCAACATGGGAAGCAAAGCGGAGGTGGACGGCGTCCTCGCGGCCGCGCGGGCAGCCGGCGCCTCCGTTCCCAAGCCCGCCGAGAAGGTGTTCTGGGGCGGCTATTCCGGCTATTTCGCCGATCCGGACGGCCATCTCTGGGAGGTGGCCCACAACCCGTTCTTCCCCATGGATGCGGAGGGAAGGGTCGTCCTGCCGGATTGAGACGGCGGCAGGGTCTCAGGAAGGCGGCGGGTTCTCCAGCGCCGCCTTCAGCGCCTTCATGTCCCGCCAGGCTAGGCGCTTCTGTCTGGGCTCGCGCAGCAGGTAGGCGGGGTGAAGCGTCGCCATCGCGCGGATGGTCCGGCTGCCGGTCGCGTATTCGAACCACCGCCCGCGGGTCTTGATGATGCCGTCGCGGCTGCCCAGCAGCGCCTGCGCGGAGGGGCCGCCGAGGCAGACGAGGATGTCGGGGTCGCACAATTCGATCTGCCGCTCGATGAAGGGGCGGCAGATGGCGGCTTCCTGCGGCGTCGGCGTGCGGTTTCCCGGCGGGCGCCAGGGCACGATGTTGGCGATGTAGGCGAGGTTTCGGTCGAGGCCGATCGCCTTCAGCATGCGGTCGAGCAACTGGCCGGAGCGGCCGACGAACGGGCGCCCCACGCGGTCCTCGTCGCCGCCGGGCGCCTCGCCGACGAACATGATCCGTGCAGCCGGGTTGCCGTCCGCGAAGCACAGCGACTTGGCCGTCAGCCGCAGGGCGCAACCCTCGAAGGCCTCCATCACGGCGCGCAGTTCCTCCAGCGTGGCGGCTGCCCGCGCCGCGCTGCGCGCGACCAGCGCCTGGTCCTCTGCGGAGGCCGCCAGCGCCGGGTTCGCTGCCGGGGCGGCGATGGGTCGCGCCTCGGCGCCGCGATCGGCCACGGGCTGTCGGCCCGCCCGGGCCTGCGCCTCCGCTGCGGATTCCGCGAAACGGTCGTGCGCAGCCTCGTCCAGCCCGGCATCGACGCCGGACGCGGCATAGAAATCCAGCAGCGCATCGATGTTGCGCAGATCGTGATCGGGCATCATGGTGCCGACCTTAACGCGCCGGCGGGACGGGAACGAGTCCCGCGGCGGGTTTGTTGCGCCTCGGTGCCCCCACGCGATGGGCAGGCGGGGCGCCAATATTGCCAAGACGCAGATAGTTCACATATGAACTATCTGACTGGGAGGAGCACAGAATGGAAACGCCGCCGCGCGAGAGCATGGAATACGATGTCGTCATTGTCGGCGGCGGGCCCGCCGGGCTGGCATCGGCCATTCGGCTCAAGCAGATCGCGGCCGAGCGCGGCACCGAGATTTCCGTCGTCGTGGTGGAGAAGGGCTCGGAGATCGGCGCCCACATCCTGTCCGGTGCGGTCATCGATCCCAAGGGTCTCGACCGCCTCGTCCCGGACTGGCGCGACGATCCGGAGTGCCCGCTGACGACGCAGGTCACCGAAGACCGGTTCTACTGGCTCGGCCCCGCCGGCGGCCTGCGCCTGCCGAACTTCGCCATGCCGCGCCTGATGGGCAATCACGGCAATTTCGTCGGGTCCCTCGGCTCCGTCGCGCGCTTCCTGGCCCAGCGCGCGGAAGCGCTCGGCGTCGAGATCTATCCGGGCTTTCCGGCAGCCGAGGTGCTCTACGGCGAGGGCGGGGAGGTCGTGGGCATCGCCACGGGTGACCTCGGCATCGGCCGCGACGGCGAACCCCGCTCCGACTACACGCGCGGCATGGAGCTGCGCGGCCGCTACACGCTGTTCGCCGAGGGCGCCCGCGGCAGCCTGTCCAAGCAGCTCATCGCCCGGTTCGGCCTGGCGCAAGGCCGGGACCACCAGAAGTTCGGCATCGGCCTGAAGGAGATCTGGCAGGTCAGCCCCGACAAGTTCAAGCCGGGCCTCGTCCAGCACAGCTTCGGCTGGCCGCTGGACAGCCGCACCGGCGGCGGCTCGTTCCTCTATCATTTCGGCGACAATTACGTGTCCGTCGGCTTCGTGGTCCATCTCAACTACGAGAACCCGACCCTGTCGCCATTCGACGAGTTCCAGCGCTTCAAGACCCATCCGCTGATCCGCGACACGTTCGAGGGCGCCAAGCGCATCTCCTACGGCGCCCGCGCCATCACCGAGGGCGGCTGGCAGTCCGTGCCCAAGCTCGTCTTCCCCGGCGGCGCGCTCGTGGGCTGCGCGGCAGGCTTCGTCAACGTGCCGCGCATCAAGGGCAGCCATAACGCCATCCTCTCCGGCATGCTCTGCGCCGAGCACGTGGCGGACGCCCTCGCGGCCGACCGGTCCCACGACGAGCTCTCGGGCTACGAGGAAGCCTGGCGCGCCTCCGATATCGGCCGCGACCTCAAGCCGGTGCGCAACGTCAAGCCTCTCTGGTCGCGCTTCGGCACCGTGCTGGGCATCCCGCTGGGCGGGATCGACATGTGGACCAACCAGCTCTTCGGCTTCTCGTTCTTTGGGACGTTGGCCCACGGCAAGGCCGACCATGAGACGCTGAAGCACATCGACGAGGTGAAGCCGATCCGCTATCCCAAGCCGGACGGCGTCCTGACCTTCGACAAGCTCTCCTCCGTGTTCATCTCAGCGACGAACCACGAGGAGGACCAGCCTCCGCATCTCAAGCTGGCCGATCCGTCGATACCGGTGGAGCAGAACCTGCCGCTCTATGGAGAGCCGGCGCGGCTCTATTGCCCGGCCGGGGTGTACGAGATCGTGTACGGCGACGAGGCCACCCGGTCCGATCCCCGCTTCGTGATCAACGCGCAGAACTGCGTCCACTGCAAGACGTGCGACATCAAGGACCCGGCGCAGAACATCACCTGGGTGACGCCCGAGGGCGGCGGCGGGCCGAACTACCCGAATATGTGACGCCCTGCGCCGCTCGGCTTAAAGGCGCGCGGCGTCCCGCCGCGTGCCGAAAGATCGGGCGGCCCCCTCTTCGACCTTGCCGCGCGGCGGCGAAGCCGCCATGGTCCGGGCGTGAATCCGGCTGCGTCGCGGCCGAAGCAAAGGCCCGTCCATGATCGTCCGCCACTCTTTCCTCCGGCGTCTCGGCCTTGCTGCCGCCACTGCGGCCTGTACCGGCCTGTTCCTGGGCGCGGATCTCGCGCGGGCGAACGCGCAGGCGGTCGCGATCGCCGAACAGCCGCGTCTGGAGCCGGCCGAGAGCCTGGAAGGCAATTATCTCGCCGCGATCATCGCCGGCGCCTCCCGCGACACAGGCGCCGCCGCGCTCTATTTTCGGGAGGCTCTGCGCGCCGACCCGCGCAATCTGGAGCTGCTGGAGCGGGCCTTCACCGTCTTCCTCGCCGACGGCTCGATGAACGAAGCCTTCAGCGCGGCCGAGCGCCTGGCTGCCCGCGAGCCCAATCACAGCCTCGCCAACCTCGCTCTCGGCGTGCGCGGCCTCAAGACCCGGCAGTTCCAGAACGCCCGCAACGTCCTGAGCCGCAACACGCGCGGCCGCGCGGCCGACATCACGGCCACGCTCCTGTCGTCCTGGGCCTGGGTCGGCTCTGGCGATGGCAAGCGCGCGCTGGAGACGGTGGACCGCCTGCGCGGGGACCGGATCTACAACGTGTTCCGCGACTATCACGGCGCCCTGATCGCCGACTTCTCCGGCAACAAGGCCGAGGCCGCGCGCCGCTTCAAGGCGGCGTACGGCGTGGAGCAGACGACGCTGCGGCTCGTGGACGCCTATGGCCGGTTCGAATCGCGCCGGGGCGAGCGGGCGGCCGCGCGCGAGATCTACGAGACCCTGCTGCGCTCCTATCCCGACCAGCCGATCCTGCGCGACGCCGTCACCCGGATCGATGCCGGCCAGACGCTCGAACCGCTCGTCGGCAGCGTTCAGGAGGGTGCCGCTGAGGCGCTCTACGGCCTGGTGGGCGGCTGGCAGGACGACAACGTCGTCTCGCTGATCTACCTGCAGCTCGCGCTCTATCTCGATCCCAACCACGTCCTGGCGCTCGTCTCGCTCGGCAACACCCTAGAGCGGGCCAAGCGCACCGACGCCGCGATCGCCGTCTACGAGCGCATCCCGCAGGATTCGCCCCTCCGGCCGAGCGCGGACATCCAGATCGCGCTGGCCTACGAGATGTCCGATCGCCACGACGCCGCGCGCCAGCGCCTCGCCGCGGTGACCAAGGCGCACCCGGACAATGTCGACGCGGTGACCGCGCTTGGCAACGTGCTGCGCAACCGCAAGAGCTTCGAGGAGGCGGCCGAAGCCTATAGCCGCGCCATCGCCATGAGCGGCGAGGGCAAGGCGAACTGGGCGCTCTACTATTATCGCGGCACGTCCTACGAGCGGGCCAAGCAATGGCCCAAGGCCGAGGCCGACCTGAAGCGGGCGCTGGAGCTGGTGCCGCTGGAACAGCCGCGCGAGCGCGCGCAGGTGCTGAACTATCTCGGCTATTCCTGGGTGGACCAGAACCTCAACATCGAGGAAGCCTTCCAGATGCTGCGCCAGGCGGTGGAGATGTCCCCGCGGGACGGCTACATCGTCGACAGCCTCGGCTGGGCCTATTATCGCCTCGGCCGCTTCGAGGACGCGGTGCGCGAACTGGAGCGCGCGGTGGAGCTTCGCCCCGCCGATCCGGTCATCAACGACCATCTGGGCGACGCCTACTGGAAGGTGGGGCGCAAGCTCGAGGCCCGGTTCCAGTGGAGCCACGCCAAGGACCTGAACCCCGAAAAGGAGGATCTGGTCCGCATCGCCGACAAGCTGCAGAACGGGCTGCCCGAGGCCGAGAAGCCGGCCGCCGCCGAGAACGCCGCCCCGCAGCCCGAGCCCAAGCCCAACGGCGGCTGACCCGTGGCGGGTCACGCGGCGGGCGGGCTGATGTCCCGCGCGCCGGCCAAGATCAATCTCACGCTGGCGGTCCTTGGCCGCCGTGCCGACGGATATCACGAGCTGGACAGCCTCGTGGCCTTTGCCGGCTGCCACGATACGCTCGCGCTCGACCCTCGTGCGCCCTTCGGGCTGACCGTCTCCGGGCCGACCGCGGGCGCTGCCGGCGACGGCGCGGACAACCTCGTCCTCAAGGCTGCCGCCGCGCTCCGGGCGCGCATCCCCTCGCTCCGCACGGGCGGCTTCCGGCTGGTAAAGCGCCTGCCGGTCGCGGCCGGCATCGGCGGCGGTTCGGCTGATGCGGCCGCCGCGCTGCGCCTGCTGGCCCGGCTGAATGGCCTCGACGCGGGCCATCCCGCCCTTCGGGAAGCGGCCGCCGCCACCGGGGCGGACGTGCCGGTATGCCTGGCTTCCCGCGCCGCCCGCATGCGCGGCATCGGTCATGACCTGTCGCCGGTGCCACGGCTCGTCCTGTGGGCGGTGCTCGTCAATCCCCGCGTCCCGGTGCCGACCGCCGACGTCTTCCGCGAACTCGGCCTTGCCGCCGGCGCCGCCAATCCCGCGCCGTCCGCGGCGCTGGACGTCGCGTCCGGGGGCAACGACCTGGAGCGTCCGGCCATCGCCATCGCGCCGATCGTGGGCGAGGTGCTGGCGGCGTTGAGAAGCCTGCCCGGTTGCACCCTGGCGCGCATGTCCGGGTCGGGGGCTACATGCTTCGGCCTGTTCGCCGATTGCCGGGAGGCCGCCGCCGCCGCATCACGCCTGCGCCGCGCCCGGCCGGACTGGTGGATCAAGCCGACCGTCCTGCGCTGACCGGCACCGGAGGATGGGCTCGCACGCCTATGCCAGGGGCGCTCGCCGTTCTGCTAGACTGGACGCCCCGTTCCGCCGGAGAGCCAGCCTTGATCGGTCCCGACTATGTGCGCGCCATGGCCCGCTACAATGCCTGGCAGAACGCCAGCCTCTACGGCGCGGCCGACAGCCTCGACGATGCGGCCCGGCAGGCCGAGAGAGGGGCCTTCTTCGGCTCCATCGAGGCGACGCTGAACCATATCCTCTGGGGCGACCGGATGTGGATGAACCGGCTTGCCGGAACGCAGCGCCCGGCCGGGACGATCTCGGAATCCCGCCGCCTGACCCCGGACTGGGCTGCCCTGCGGATCGAGCGCGACCGGACCGATGCGGAGATCGCCGCCTGGGCCGCTGCCATCGATGCCCCGTCTCTGGAAGGCGACATCACGTGGTTCTCGGGCGCGGCCGGCCGCGAGGTGACGAAACCGCGCTGGCTCCTGACGGTGCACATGTTCAACCACCAGACCCACCATCGCGGCCAGGTCCACGCCATGCTGACCGCGGCCGGCACGAAGCCGGGCGACACCGACCTGTTCCTGATGCCGGAGGTCTAGCGCGTCCGCCGGGCCCTGCCTGCAGGGCCCGACCGCTGCGGGGCTGACCCTAATGCGCGCGGGCGATGCAGAAATCGACCGCTTCGAGGAGCGCGCGGCGCATGGGCGAATCGGGAAACAGCTCTAGGGCATCCCGCGCCATGGCGCCGTAATGCCGGGCGCGCTCTACCGTGTCTTCCAGCGCGCGGTGCCGGCGCATGATCGCCTGCGCTTCGGCCAGGTCGCCGTCGCCGATCTGCCCCTCCACCAGCGTGCGCGTCCAGAAGGCGCGCTCCGCCTCGCTGCCGCGCCGGAACGAGAGCACGACGGGGAGGGTGATCTTCCCCTCGCGGAAATCGTCGCCGACATTCTTGCCGAGCTTTGCGGCCGTCCCGCCATAGTCCAGCGCATCGTCCACGAGCTGGAAGGCGATGCCGAGATTCATGCCATAGGAGCGGCAGGCGGCGCGCTCTTCCCGAGGCCGTTCGGCGACGATGGGGCCGACCTCGCAGGCGGCTGCGAACAGCGCCGCGGTCTTGGCGCGGATGACGGCGAGGTACTCGTCCTCGGTCGTCGACGTGTTCTTGGCCGCCGAAAGCTGCATGACCTCGCCCTCGGCGATCACGGCGGCGGCGGTGGACAGCACGTCGAGCGCGGGGAGGGAGCCCGCCTCGACCATCATCTTGAAAGCCTGGCCGAGCAGGAAATCGCCGACGAGCACGCTTGCCTCGTTGCCCCACAGCATGCGGGCGGCGAGCTTGCCCCGGCGCATGTCGCTCTCGTCCACCACGTCGTCGTGCAGCAGCGTGGCGGTGTGCATGAACTCGACGGAGGCGGCGAGCTTCACATGCCCCTCGCCGCGATAGCCGGAGAGATTTGCGGTCGCGAGCGTCAGCATGGGCCGCAGGCGCTTGCCGCCCGAGGAGATGAGGTGGTTCGCCACTTCGGGGATCATCGCCACGTCGGACCCGGTCCGCGACAGGATCATCGCGTTGACCCGCTCCATGTCCCCGCGCACGAGGCCGACCAGCGCCTCGATGCCCGGTTCCGGCTTGTCCTCCAGCGAAATGACGACGCCCATGGGCCCTGCGATCCGTTTTGTTCAGGTGCGGGGCTTGATGATGCTCCCCGTGGCGCGCAACGTCGCATGCCGCTTGCGGCGCCGCAACGCGGCCACCGTGTCGCACTCTTTCCCGGACGGCTCAAGATGATGGAGCTCATCCGCACCAACGACCTGGTGCTCATCAACGTCGTCGAGACCATCCTCGGCGAGGACGGGATCGCGTTCTTCGTCGCCGACAACCACGTCAGCGCCGTCGAGGGCGGCATCGGCGCGTTCCAGCGGCGCGTGCTGGTGCGCAGCGACCATGCGGCCCGGGCGCGGCGGCTCCTGGCCGAGGCGGGGCTGGCGGCGGAGTTGCGGGATGCGTGACGTGCCCGAAGACCTGACCCGCGACGCCATCCTCGACGGGCGCGTCGTGCTGCTCCAGCCCCGGCGCGGCCATCGGGTCGGATCGGACGCCGTGCTCCTCGCCGCCGCGGCGGGCGCGGTCGAGGGTGCATCCGTGGTCGATCTCGGCTGCGGCGTCGGCGCCGTCGGGCTGGCGATGGCCGCTCGGGCCGGGCGCGTCCTGCTCGTCGACAGCGACCCCGCCATCCTCGCGCTGGCGGCCCGCAACGCGGAGCTGAACGGAATGTCGGGCAAGGCCGCCGCCATCGAGGCGGATATCCTGGCCCCAGCCGCGCGCCGCCGCGAGGCGGGCCTCGAAAACGGCGTCCACGATGTCGTTCTCACCAACCCGCCGTTCCTGGAAGCCGGCACGAGCCGGTCCTCCCCCGTGCCGGGGCGCTCCCGCGCCCACGACATGCCGGCCGGCGGGCTGGATGCATGGATCGCCAACGCCCTCGCGCTCCTGAAGCCCGGGGGACGGTTCGTCCTGATCCACCGCGCCGACGCGCTCGCGGCGATCCTGGCGGCCCTGGACCGACGGGCGGGATCGATCCGGGTCCTGCCCGTGCATCCCGACGCCGGGCGCCCGGCCGCGCGCGTGATCGTCGGGGCGGTGAAGGGCCGGCGGGGGCCGCTGGCGATCCTCCCGCCGCTCGTCCTCGCGGAGGCAGGCGGCCGCTTCACCCCGTGCTCCGACGCCGTTCACCGTGGCCGCGCCGGTCTCGACCTCTGGCCCTGAAACGCAAAACGGGCGGCCGAAGCCGCCCGTCCTGTCTGTCCGAAAGCTGACCGCACTAGCGGCGGTAGCAGACCCGAACCGGAACGCGCACATAGCCGTATCCCGGGCGGAACTGGCGGCGGATTTCCGTGCGGCACACCGTCCGCGACCGGTACACGGGGCGGTACACGGGGCGGTAGGCGGGCCGGTAATGCGGCCGGTAATGGCCGCGCGGGCGGTGCCAGTGCCGGTGATAGGCCTGGACGACGGGCGCCTCGGCCACGCCGCCGGCGACGCTTGCCCCCAGGGCGACCGGGGCCGCGCTGGCGGGGGCGGCTGCGATGAATCCCGGCACCGCGAGCGCGGCGACGAGAGCCAACCGGGCGAAGAATGCCTTCATGTCTGTCCTCCTTGTCCGCCGTCGAGCGGCGGCTTGTTGAGATGGGCCGACATTAGGCCCCCGAACCTGAACGGAACCTGTCGGCACCGTTCAGGTTCCCCGGCCGGGCGTCAGCGGCGCTGGCGCGGGATGCAGGCGACGCGGACGTTGCGGCCCTGGCCGACATAGGCCGGGGTGAGCGAGCGGTCGCTGCACACTTCGCGGTAGACGACGGGCACCTGCGGGCAGGCGGCGCCGGCAGTGCAGTTCGGGCTGGCGGGCCATCCCTGCTTGTCCTGCTGGAAGAAGGCGATGATGTCGTTGCCGCCGTCGCCGGCGCCGCCGCCACCCTGGCCGCCGCCACCGCCGCCGCCATTGGCCTGGGCGAAGGCGGAACCGGCGGCCAGCGTGGCGCCGATGGCGAAGCAGATCCTGATCGTGGTCGTACGAATGGTCGTCATGGTCGTTCTCCTCTGTTGCGGGGTTTACGCCTGAGCGACACTCCCTGACCGTGACCATGCTCCCGACCGCGACCGTCCGCGGTGCGTTTCGGCACGCGTGATGCGCCCGCCTTGACTTGGCCATGCCGTGCCCACAGAACGGCGGCCCTGTCGACACGAGTGGACGATCCGATGAACGCCGCCCCCGCCGTCACGATGAGCCCGGACCGGTCCTTCCAGGGCCTGATCCTGACCCTCCAGCGCTTCTGGGCCGAGCGGGGCTGCGTGATCCTCCAGCCCTACGACATGGAAGTCGGCGCCGGCACGTTCCACCCGGCGACGACGCTGCGCGCGCTGGGGCCGAAGACGTGGAATGCGGCCTATGTCCAGCCCTCCCGCCGCCCCAAGGATGGCCGCTACGGCGAGAACCCCAACCGGCTCCAGCACTATTACCAGTTCCAGGTGATCCTGAAGCCGTCGCCGCCGAACCTGCAGGAGCTCTACCTGGAATCGCTCGCCGCGATCGGCGTGGACCTCGCGCTTCACGACGTGCGCTTCGTCGAGGATGACTGGGAGAGCCCGACGCTGGGCGCCTGGGGCCTCGGCTGGGAATGCTGGTGCGACGGGATGGAAGTGTCCCAGTTCACTTACTTCCAGCAGGTGGCGGGCTTCGAATGCGCGCCCGTCGCGGGTGAGCTCACCTACGGGCTGGAGCGCCTGGCCATGTATGTCCAGGGCGTCGAGAACGTCTACGACCTCAATTTCAACGGCGGCGAGGGCGACGCCAAGGTCACCTACGGCGACGTCTTCCTCCAGGCCGAGCAGGAATATTCGCGGCACAATTTCGAGCACGCCGACACGCAGATGCTCTTCCGGCACTTCAAGGACGCGGAGGCCGAGTGCCGCGCGCTTCTGGACAAGGGAGGCGAGGGCGAGCGCCATCTCATGGCGCTGCCGGCCTATGACCAGTGCATCAAGGCGAGCCACGTGTTCAACCTGCTGGATGCCCGCGGCGTCATCTCGGTCACCGAGCGGCAGAGCTACATCCTGCGCGTGCGCGAACTTGCCAAGGCCTGCGGCGCGGCCTGGCTCAGGACCGAGGGCGGCGGGGTCGCGTGAGCGCGGCGCGCATCACGGACCAGGCGACGCCGCTCCTGGTCAGGGACGTCGCCGCCTCCATCGCCTACTGGACCGACAGGGTCGGCTTCCGCGCGACCGGGGTCTGGGGCGAGCCGCCGGACTTCGCCATCCTGGAGCGCGACGGCGCCTTCGTCATGCTCGGCGCCGCGCCCGGAGGGCATGAGATCGTGCCGTACTGGCGCATCCGACCCCATCTCTGGAACGCCTATTTCTGGGTCGACGACGCGGCCGCGCTCTTTGCCGAGATGCAGGAGCGTGGCGCGACCATCGACTACGAGCTGTGCCTCCAGCCCTATGGCGTGAGGGAATTCGGCATCCAGGATCTGGACGGCCACGACATCGGCTTCGGCGAGATCGTCCGCGATCGCGGCCCCTGAGCGGGGCGTGGACCGGCGCCCGCGGCGTCATCCCCGTGACATGCAACTTGGCCAAGGTCCGCCCGCCATCCACAAGCGGGACGAGACCTGTGTCAGAGCATTCCTACATGAGCCGGTCAGCCGGCACCGAGGCCGAGCGCGATCTCGGCTGCAACCCGACCCCGAACGCGACGATGGGCGAGATCATCGCCGCGCGCTTCAGCCGCCGCGACCTCATGAAGGGCGCTATGGCCGTTGCCGCGATCTCGGCGACGGTCGGTACCCAGGCGCTCCAGCGCGCCCAGGCCCAGACCCGCGCGCCCGGCGCCACGCGCTTCACCTTCGGCGAGATCGAGGCCGGCGTCGACGAGACCCACCATGTCGCCCAGGGCTACGACGCCGACGTCCTGCTGCGCTGGGGCGACCCGCTCTTCCCCGACGCGCCGGCCTTCGACCCGCAGAACCAGTCGGCCGAGGCCCAGGCCCGGCAGTTCGGATACAACAGCGACTTCGTGGGGTTCATCCCGATCGGGAACGCGGCCGATCACGGGCTGCTCGTGGTCAACCACGAATACACGAACGAGGAACTGATGTTCCCCGGCGTCGGCATCCAGGACAGCAAGGACGCCAACTTCTCCAAGATGACGCCGGCGCTGGTCGCCATCGAGATGGCGGCCCACGGCGGCGCCGTGGTCGAGGTCCGCCGCGGCGCCGACGGCAAGTGGAGCCACGTGATGGGCTCCCGCTACACCCGGCGCATCACCGCCGACACGCCGATGGAGATCACCGGCGCCGCCGCCGGGTCCGACCGCATCAAGACCGCCGCCGATCCCACGGGCCGGCGCGTTCTGGGCACGGTCAACAATTGCGCGGGCGGCGTCACCCCCTGGGGCACCTGGCTCTCCGCCGAAGAGAACTTCAACGGCTATTTCTGGGGCAAGCTGCCGGAGGGCCACCGCGAGGCCGGCAATTACAAGCGCTACGGCATCGGCTCCCCGGCCTATGCGTGGGGCAAGTTCCACGACCGCTTCGACATGAGCAAGGAGCCCAACGAGGCCAACCGCTTCGGCTGGGTGGTGGAGATCGATCCGTTCGATCCCAATTCCGTGCCGCGCAAGCGCACGGCTCTGGGGCGCACCAAGCATGAGGGCGCGGCCGGCATCGTCAACCGCGACGGGCGCTACGTCATCTATCTCGGCGACGACGAGCGCTTCGACTACGTCTACAAGTTCGTGACCGCGGGCCGGGTCGATCCGGCCAACCGGGCCGCCAACCTGAACCTGCTCGACGAGGGCACGCTCTACGTCGCCCGCTACGATGCCAACGGCACGGGCGAGTGGCTCCCGCTGGTCCACGGCCAGGGCCCGCTCAATGCGGCCAACGGCTTTGCCAGCCAGGCGGACGTGCTGATCGAGACCCGCCGCGCCGGCGACGTCCTGGGCGCGACCAAGATGGACCGTCCGGAGGACGTGGAGGCCGACCCCAGGACCCACCGCGTCTACGTCATGCTGACCAACAACACCCGGCGCGGGGACGAGCAGGTCGATCCCGCCAACCCGCGCGCCAGGAACGCCTTCGGCCACATCATCGAGATGAAGCCCGAGGGGGACGATCACGCCTCCACGCGGTTCACCTGGGAGGTGCTGGTCAAGTGCGGCGATCCCTCGGTCGCCGCGGTCGGAGCCACCTTCTCCTCGGAGACGACGAAGAACGGCTGGTTCGGCATGCCCGACAATTGCGCCATCGACAGCCAGGGCCGGCTCTGGATCGCCACGGACGGAAACAATGCCAAGGCCACCGGCCGCGCCGACGGTCTCTGGGCGCTGGAGACGGAGGGGGAGGGCAGGGGCACGTCCCGTCACTTCTTCCGCGTGCCCGCCGGCGCCGAATTGTGCGGCCCGTGCTTCACGCCGGACGACGCGTCGCTCTTCGCCGCGATCCAGCATCCCGGCGAGTCTGACGACGACAAGGTGCCGGTCAGCTTCGAGAACCCGGCCACCCGCTGGCCCGACTTCAAGCCCGGCATCCCGCCGCGCCCGTCGGTCGTGGTCATCACCAGGAAGGGCGGCGGCCGCATCGGCTGACGCATCCCCCTGAACGCCGGCCTCCTCCGCCCGCCGCCGGGCGGGGGAGGCATTCGCGTCTCGACAGGCCGCGCCGGCCTTTGTATGCCTCGGCTCTCCGATGAACCCGGCCGCCGCCTCCAGGCGGCCGATGCTCCGGCCTCGTCGGGCCGGAGGGCGAGAGATCCTGACGCATGTCCGACCTGTTGCTCGAGCTTTTCTCCGAGGAAATTCCCGCCCGCATGCAGCGGCGCGCGGCCGAGGACCTGAGGAAGCTCGTCACCGATGCCCTCGTCGAGCGCGGCCTCCTCTATGAGGGCGCCAAGGCCTACGCGACCCCGCGGCGCCTCGCGCTGCAGGTCGTCGGCCTGCCCGCCAAGGGCCAGGACGTGCGCGAGGAGCGCCGCGGCCCGCGGGTGGGGGCGCCGCAGGCGGCGGTGGACGGGTTCGTCCGCTCCGCCGGGCTCACCTCCACCGAGCAGGTGAAGGTGGAATCGACGCCCAAGGGCGATTTCTACGTCGCGCTGATCGAAAAGCCCGGCCGGCCGACCGTGGAGGTCCTGGCCGAGATCCTGCCTGCCATCATCCGCGCCTTCCCGTGGCCGAAATCCATGCGCTGGGGCGCCGCCTCCCGCGAAACCGGCTCGCTGCGCTGGGTGCGCCCGCTGCACTCCATCGTCTGCACCTTCGGGCCGGAGACGGAGGAGCCGGAGATCGTCCCCTTCGAGGTCGACGGCATCGCCTCCGGCGACGTCACCTACGGCCACCGCTTCATGGCCCCGCAGCCGATCCGCGTGCGCCGCTTCGACGATTACGTCGCCGCGCTGGAGAAGGCAAAGGTCGTGCTCGACGCCGACCGCCGCAAGGAGATCATCCTCGCCGACGCCCGCAACCTCGCCTTCGCGCAGGGGTTCGAGCTGGTGGAGGACGAGGGCCTGCTGGAGGAGGTGGCCGGGCTCGTCGAATGGCCCGTCGTGCTCATGGGCCAGTTCGAGGAGCGCTTCCTCGCCATTCCCGGCGAGGCGATCCGCGCCACGATCCGCGCCAACCAGAAATGCTTCGTGCTGAAGCGCGCCGACGGCACGCTGGCCGACCGCTTCATCCTCGTCTCCAACATCGTGGCCAGCGACGGCGGGACGGCCATCGTCGCCGGCAACGGCCGCGTCGTGCGCGCCCGGCTGTCGGACGCCGCCTTCTTCTGGGAGACCGACAAGAAGACGAAGCTGGAGGACCGGCTGGAGAAGCTGAAATCCATCGTCTTCCACGAAAAGCTCGGCACGCAATACGAGCGCGTGGAGCGCATCGCGGCCTTGGCGAAGGAGCTGGCGCCGGTCGTCGGTGCCGATCCGGCGCTGGCCGAGCGCGCCGCCCGCCTCGCCAAGGCCGACCTCGTCACCGAGATGGTCGGCGAATTCCCCGAGCTGCAGGGCCTGATGGGCCGCTATTACGCGGCCGGGGAGGGCGTCGAGCCGTCCGTCGCCATTGCCATCGAGGACCATTACAAGCCGCAAGGCCCCTCCGACCGGGTGCCGACCGATCCGGTCGCCGTGGCCGTGGCGCTCGCCGACAAGCTCGACACGCTGGTGGGCTTCTGGGCGATCGACGAGAAGCCGACGGGCAGCAAGGACCCTTATGCGCTGCGACGGGCTGCGCTGGGCGTGATCCGGCTGGTGCTGGAGAACGGCTTGCAGCCAAAACTTGAGCAGTTTGTGCAGCTTATATACTCGATGTATCTGCTGAGACTACACACAGCTGACTTATTTGTCTTTATGCATGATCTGGAAGGAAAAGGACATATTTCGATTACTGCTTATTTTACAGATGATGAACGCTTCTTCCGCGCAGTAGATTTTTCGAAGCCAGCCTATATTTGTCGGCCGCGAGATAAAAACGATGATCGCAATTCTGAAGATTCATTGATTATAACTTTAGGGCTGAATCATTATTACGAGATTATATCTGAGATAATATCCGCAAAATCCTTGTTTGAGCTACTCCTCGCCTTCGTCCACGACCGCCTGAAGGTCTATCTGCGTGACAAGGGCGCGCGGCACGATCTCATCGATGCGGTGCTGGCCCCGGTTTCCCCCTCCCCCCCTGTGGGGGAGGGCAGGGAGGGGGGTACGGCCCCCGCAGGCTCGATGCCGGCCGTCGCAGACGGCATCGGCACACCCCCTTCTCCGTCTCTCCCCCACAAGGGGGGAGAGGGCCCACACGCGCCGGCGGCCGACGACCTGCTCATGGTCGTGCGCCGCGTCGAGGCGCTGGGACGGTTCCTCGAAACAGAGGACGGGGCGAACCTGCTCGCAGGCTATCGCCGCGCCGCCAATATCCTGAAGGCCGAGGAGAAGAAGGACGGGGCCGGCGCGTTCGACGGTGCGGTCGATTACGACCTCATCGCCGACAAGGGCCAGATCGAGGAGAAGCTTCTCGCGGTCACGCTCGCCAAGGCGGCCGAAGCCGCCCGCGCCGCGGTCGCCGCCGAGGATTTCGAGGGCGCGATGAAGGCGCTCGCCGAGCTCCGGCCCGCGGTCGACGCATTCTTCGACAAGGTCACCGTCAATGCGGAGGATCCGCCGGTGCGCGTCAACCGCCTGCGGCTCCTGAACGCCCTGCGCGCCGCAACCCGCGAGGTCGCCGATTTCGGCCGCATCGGCGGGTAGACGCAGCGCCCGCGCGCGATCGGCGCTGCCGGAAAGTCGCGCCGGGCAGGGCCGCCGGTCGCCGGCATGCGCCCGTCACGCGTGCCCCTCGCGGGCGCAATCGCCGTGGAACCCAAGCGGTGTGGACGCCGTTGTCTGGCGATCCATCCGCAAAAGGGGCTTCCCATGGTTTTCGGCGCCATCGCCATCCAGCCGCTCGTCGCGCTCGTCGCGGGCATCCTGATCCTGCTCGTGCCGCGCCTGCTGAACTACATCGTCGCGATCTACCTGATCGTCGTCGGCGTGATGGGCCTTCTGGGCACGCGCTGATCGTCACTCATCTATGACGAGCCGGCCGGGCCCTCCCGCCTAAGGCGGGATGGTGCCGGCGGCCGTTGCGCTTTAAGAGGCGTGTCGCAACGTCCCGTGTGCAGAGGGCAGCATGACGAAGTGGGTCTATACGTTCGGTGACGGCAAGGCCGAGGGCCGCGCCGACATGAAGAACCTGCTCGGAGGCAAGGGCGCGAACCTTGCCGAGATGAGCAATCTCGGGCTTCCCGTGCCGCCCGGCTTCACCATCACGACGGAAGTCTGCGCCCATCACACGGCCCATGACGGGGCCTATCCCGACGGGCTGGAAGACCAGGTCCGGCAGGCGCTGGAGGAGGTCGGCCGCCTGACCGGCCGCCGTTTCGGCGACCGGGCCAACCCGCTCCTCGTCTCGGTCCGCTCGGGTGCGAGGGCGTCCATGCCGGGCATGATGGACACCGTCCTCAATCTGGGGCTCAACGACGAAACCGTGCAGGCCGTCGTGGAAGCCTCCGGCGACGAACGCTTCGCCTATGACAGCTACCGCAGGTTCATCACCATGTATTCGGACGTGGTGCTGGAAGTGCCGCACCACGAGTTCGAGGACGCACTTGAGGACTACAAGTCCCGCAAGGGCATGGAACTCGACACCGAACTCAACGCGCAGGACTGGAAGACCCTCATCGGCACCTACAAGCGCATCGTCGAGGACGCGCTCGGCCGGCCGTTCCCGCAGGACCCTCACGACCAGCTCTGGGGCGCGATCAAGGCGGTGTTCGGCTCGTGGATGAGCGCGCGGGCGATCAAGTACCGCGAACTCAACGAGATTCCCGAAAGCTGGGGCACCGCGGTCAACGTCCAGGCCATGGTGTTCGGCAATATGGGCGACACGTCTGCCACCGGCGTCGCCTTCACCCGCAACCCGTCAACGGGCGCGCGCGAACTGTACGGCGAGTTCCTCGTCAACGCGCAGGGCGAGGACGTGGTGGCGGGCATCCGCACGCCCCAGGACATCACGGAGGCCGCCCGCAAGGCCGCCGGCTCGAGCCGCCCGTCCATGGAGACGGAGATGCCCGACGCCTACCGCGAGCTGGTCCGGATCTCCGACCTGCTGGAGCGGCATTACCGCGACATGCAGGACATGGAATTCACGGTAGAGCGCGGCAAGCTGTTGATGCTCCAGACCCGCTCCGGCAAGCGCACCGCGTCCGCGGCGCTGCGCATCGCGACCGAGCTGGCGCGCGAGGGCCTGATCGACCGGGAGGAGGCGGTGATGCGGGTCGAGCCGCGCTCGCTAGACCAGCTCCTTCACCCGACCATCGATCCCGACGCGCCGCGGCAGGTGATCGCCTCCGGCCTTCCGGCTTCGCCCGGCGCCGCCTGCGGCGCCATCGTCTTCAATTCCGACGATGCGGAAGCCGCGCGCAAGGCGGGCCGCAAGGTGATGCTCGTACGCGTCGAAACGAGCCCCGAGGACATCCACGGCATGCATGCCGCCGAGGGCATCCTGACCACGCGCGGCGGCATGACCTCCCACGCGGCGGTCGTCGCCCGCGGCATGGGCAAGCCCTGCGTGTCGGGTGCGGGCTCGATCCGCGTCGACCAGAACGCCAGGACGCTGGTGGCCGCCGGCCGCACGCTGAAGGAAGGCGACATCATCACCATAGACGGGTCGACCGGCGAGGTGATCCTGGGCGAGGTGAAGATGCGCGAGCCGGACCTGTCCGGCGAATTCGCAACCCTCATGGAATGGGCGGGCGGCGCGGCACGGCTCAAGGTGCGTGCCAATGCGGAAACGCCGCTGGACGCCCGCACCGCCCGCGGCTTCGGCGCCGAGGGCATCGGCCTGTGCCGCACGGAGCATATGTTCTTCGATGCCGAGCGCATCGTGGCGGTGCGCCAGATGATCCTGTCCGAGGACGAGGCGGGCCGGCGCGCCGCCCTTGCCAAGCTCCTGCCCATGCAGCGGGCCGATTTCGCCGAGATCTTCGGGATCATGAAGGGCCTGCCCGTCACGATCCGCCTGCTCGATCCACCGCTTCACGAATTCCTGCCGCAGACGGACGAAGACATCGCCGAGGTGGCGGAGGGGCTCGGCGTCGAGCCGGACGTGCTGCGCCGCCGGGCGGCGGAGCTTCACGAGTTCAACCCCATGCTCGGGTTCCGGGGCGTGCGCCTTGCGGTCGCCTACCCGGAGATCGCCGAGATGCAGGCCCGCGCCATCTTCGAGGCGGCCGTGCAATCGGCCCGGGAAACGGGCCAGCCGGTCACGCCGGAGGTCATGGTGCCGCTCGTCATGGGCCGCCCCGAGCTCGACCTGGTCAAGGCCCGGATCGACGCCGTTGCCGCCGAGGTCGCCCGCGAGACCGGCGTGACGGTGGACTATCAGGTCGGCACCATGATCGAGCTGCCGCGCGCGGCCCTGCGCGCGGGGGAGATCGCGGAGAGCGCCGAGTTCTTCTCCTTCGGCACGAACGACCTGACCCAGACCGCGCTCGGCATCTCCCGCGACGATGCCGGCTCGTTCCTGGGCGCCTACACGCAGAAGGGCCTGCTCCCCGCCGACCCGTTCGTCACCATCGACCGCGAGGGCGTGGGCGAACTGGTGAAGCTGGCGGCGGAGCGCGGCCGGGCCACCCGGTCCGGCATCAAGCTCGGCATCTGCGGCGAGCATGGCGGCGATCCCGCCAGCGTCGCCTTCTGCGAGGAGGTCGGGCTCGATTACGTGTCCTGCTCGCCCTACCGGGTGCCCATCGCCCGGCTCGCGGCGGCGCAGGCGGCCATCAAGTCCCGGGGCGGCAAGGCTGCCTGAATTCCGGGCTGCAGCGCCTTAAGACTCTCGCAACCCTAACCGCCGATAACGAATGCATCGGCGGTTCGGATCGTTGGCTGTGTCGTGCCTGCAACACGCGACCGGCCGGCGGCGGCTGCCGCGGTGTCGGTCAGTCGGGTTGCGTTCATGCGTCAGCGTCGCAGGCCATCGCGAATTCAGTGGATTTGCGCCACGGCGGCGCCCTGGGCTCTCGCCTCGGGCCTCCTGGTGTCGTTCACGGCCTCCGCCGGTCAGGATCTCAGCGCCGGCTGGTCCACGGCTCCGCTGGTGCAGACCGCCGAGCTCGGCCGCTTCCCCCTGTCCGGCCACCCGGAGGACCGGCAGGCGCAGGCGCAGGCGCCGCGCCGCGTCGTCCTGGCCTCCTTCTCTCCCGAGATCCCGGTCGACATGGCCATCGCCGAATCCGGTGACGGCCTCTCGCCGCGGGAAGGCCTGAAGCTGCGCGCTTCCGGCTTCTCCGTGCTGGGCCGCGGCGGCAAGGGCGCGCCGCTCATTGCGCCGCAGCCGAGCCTCAGCCGCATCGGCCTGGACGGCGCGCTCGCGGGCGCTCCCCTGCGCCGCCTCATGTTCGACGGGCCCGCCGAGGTCGCCGCACCGGGCTTCGTGCCCGCGGGCGAGATGATGGACTGGCCGCAGCACGTCTTCGTGCCGCTCACCGACGGCGACGGCGCCACGCGCTCCACGCTCGGCGGAACGTCCTCGTCCGGCTCCGCGTCCGGAGGCGCAACGGCCAAGCACCGCATCGTCTCGATCGACGGCGCGACGCCGTCCACCCCCCGCGCCATCGCGCTGTCCTCCGCCACGCCCGCCCCGGCGGACGCGACGCCCGTCGAGGTCGCAGCCGCGCCCGTGTCGATCCCCGAAGGCGGTCTCATGACGGCGCGCCCGGTCCCCGGCACGCCCAAGGCCGACGAGAACCGCCCCGCCTACGCGACGCTCATCGACCCGCAGGCCATGAGCAAGGAACAGCGCTGCCTGGCCGAAGCCGTCTATTTCGAGGCCCGAAGCGAGAGCGAGGAAGGCCAGGCCGCCGTGGCCCAGGTCGTGCTCAACCGCGTCAAGAGCGGCCTGTACCCGAAGACGGTCTGCGGCGTCGTCTACCAGAACCGCCACCGCTATCTCGGCTGCCAGTTCTCCTTCGCTTGCGAAGGCAAGTCGCTGCGCATCACCGAGGCGGCGCCCTGGAACCAGGCGGTGCGCGTCGCCCGCGAGGTCACCGAGGGCAAGACCTATCTGGCCGATGTGGGCGGCGCGACGCACTACCACGCCGACTATGTGCGCCCCTTCTGGGCCAAGAAGCTCAAGAAGATGGACACGATCGGCCGGCACATCTTCTACAAGCTGCGCCCCGGACAGACGTGAAGGCGCGCTCTGTCTGGATTGTCGTCCCCGGCCGGAGCGATACAGGCGCGCAGGGGTAGGGGATCCGGGGGCAGCGTTAGCCCTGCTCGATGTCCGGCGTTCGTCTGGATCCCCTTCCCGGCGCGTTCCGCGCCGCCGGGGATGACAGGGTGAGATCGTCATTGCGAGCGCAGCGAAGCAATCCAGAGCGGTTGCCGCCGGTGGATTGCTTCGTCGCCCTGCTCCTCGCAATGACGGAAGCTTTCCACAACGCCCCTCTTGATGAGGCGCTCAGGCGAAGCCGAGCTGAGAAGCGCACACAGCTGGCCGCGACCCGATCCCTCCCATTCATGGGAGGGTGGCGCGAAGCGCCGGGTGGGCCCACCCGTTCGATGCTGCCGCGCCGGCCACCCTCCCGTCACGGGGAGGAATCAGAGCGCAGATGCCCGAATGCTGGCGGATGCCGAACCCAGGACGTGGATCGGTCGGGCAGGCCAGTTCATGACGGGTGGGGCATCGCGTCGCGAAGCAGCATCGCGCGCCCCGTCATGCTCGGCCCTGTGCCGAGCATCCACGGCGACCCGTCACCCGATCGCGATGTCGAGCCCGAGGTCGAAGACCCTGGCGGAGTGGGTGAGGGCGCCCACCGAGAGCATGTCGACGCCGCTTTCGGCCACCGCCCGTGCCGTCTTCAGGTTGATGCCGCCGGACGCTTCCGTGCGCATCCGGCCGCCCACCATGGCGACGGCCTTGGCCAGCGTCGCCGGGTCCATGTTGTCGAGCAGGACGACGTCGGCGCCCTCCGCCAGGACCTCGGCGAGCTGGTCCAGATTGTCGACCTCGATCTCGATCCTGACCATGTGCCCGGCCGCGCGCTTGGCCGCCTGGAGCGCCGGCGCGATGCCGCCCGCCACCGCGATGTGGTTGTCCTTGATGAGGATCGCGTCGTCGAGGCCGAACCGGTGGTTCATGCCGCCGCCGCAGCGCACCGCGTATTTCTCGAAGGCGCGCAGGGTGGGCGTCGTCTTGCGCGTATCGACCACGGCCGCGCCGGTATGGGCGACTTCGGCGACGAAGGCTGCCGTCAGCGTCGCGATGCCCGACAGGCGGCCGAGGAAGTTCAGCGCCACGCGCTCCGCCGACAGGACGCCGCGCGCCTCACCCTCGATCCGCGCGACCGTCGCGCCCGCCTCGACCCGCGCCCCGTCCTCGACGAGCGGGGAGAAGCCGATGGACGGGTCGATCTGGCGGAACGCCTCGCGTGCCAGCGCAAGCCCCGCGATCACGCCCGGCTCGCGGGCGGCGATGACGGCCCTGGCCGTGCGGCCCGGCGGGATGGTCGCGTGGCTGGTGATGTCGCCGGCACGGCCCAGATCCTCCTCGAGCGCGCGGCGGACCGCGTCCTGAACGAGGAACGGGTTGAGCATGGCCTGTGTGGATGGCATCGGCCGCGTTCCTCTCAATGCAGGCGGGCGCTGCGGGCCACGTCCCGCGCCCGCTGCGGCGTCGCCCGCCGGGCCACCGCCGCCCGCGGCGAGACGGAACTGGCGACAGCGTCCACCTCGGCCAGGGTCACGAGAGTGCGATGGGCGAGGGCGGCATCGGCCTCGGGATGATCGGTGCGGAAATGGCCGCCGCGGCTCTCCTTGCGCAGGAGGGCGCAGACCGCGACGAACAGAGCCGCCGTCGCCATGTTGTACAGCGCCTCGCTCTCCGCCTCGCGCCGGATGACCGCGAGCCGCTGGACGGCGACCGTCAGGCCACGCTCGTCGCGCACGACGCCGCAATGGGCCTGCATGACCGCGCGCAGACGCCGGATCGCGACGCCGTCGCGCGCGGTCGCCTCCGCCGTGCGGCGGCGGGGCGCGGTGCGGGCGGCGGCCGGTTCGGCCGCCACCGCGTCGGTCGTGACGTCCGCGGCGCCGGCGGCGATGTCGGCCGCGATGCGGGCTCCGAACACGACCGCCTCCAGCAGCGAATTGGAGGCCAGGCGGTTGGCGCCATGGACGCCGGTGGACGCCACTTCTCCCGCCGCCCAGAGGCCCGGCAGGGTGGTGCGTCCCCGCGCGTCGGTGAGCACGCCGCCCATGTGATAGTGCTCGGCGGGCGCAATGGGGATGGGCTGGGAGACCGCGTCGATCCCCGCGGCCATGCAGGCGGCGTAGACGGTCGGGAAGCGCTCCGGGAAAGCCGCGCCGACGGCGGCCCGCGCATCCAGGAACGCGCCCTTGCCGGCGGCGATGGACGCGGCGACGCCGCGCGCGACGATGTCGCGGGGCGCCAGCTCGCCGTCCTTGTGGAGCGCGGCCATGAACCGGTCGCCGTCCTTGTCCACCAGGATCGCGCCGTCGCCGCGCAGTGCCTCGGTGGCGAGCGGCGCGGGATCGCGACCCACGTCGATGGCGGTGGGATGGAACTGCACGAATTCCGGATCGGCGATGACGGCGCCGGCGCGGGCTGCGATGGCAAGGCCGATGCCCCGCGCCTCGGGGGGATTGGTGGTGACGCCAAACAGTGCGCCGATGCCGCCGGTCGCGAGCACGACGGCGTCGGCCTCGATCGTCTCCGGGTTGCCCCCATCCACAGGCCGCGCCGCCACGCCCGCGACGCGGCCGTCCCGCACGACCAGTTCGTCGGCGACGAAGCCCTCGCGAACCGTGATGGCCGGCGTGCGCCGCACGGCGGCGACGAGCGCCTCCATGATGGCCTGCCCCGCCTTGTCTCCGGCAACGCGCACGATGCGCCGCGCCGAATGCGCGGCCTCGCGGGATTGGACGAGCCGCCCCTCCAGGTCCTTGTCGAAGGGAACGCCGAATTCGAGCAGGTCGAGCACCCGCTCGCGCGCCTCGCGCGCCATGCCCAGCGCCACCTTTTCATCCACCAGCCCCGCGCCGGCGGCGACCGTGTCGGCCGCGTGCGCCTCCGGCGTGTCGCCCTCGTCGAGGGCGGCGGCGATGCCGCCCTGCGCCCAGGCCGAGGACGCGCCTTCGCCCAGGGGGCGCGGGCTCAGGACCGTGCACGGGGCCGGCGCGAGCTTCAGCGCCGTGAACAGCCCGGCCAGGCCGCCTCCGATGATCAGCGTCGGCTTCATCGGGCCGGGACCGACGCCGGAACGGGGACGCACGTGTCGCGACAGGTCGGGACGGGCCGGGCGGCCTCGATCGCGTTCATGATCGCACTCCGAAGGGCCGGTAAGGGGCCGGGCAGGGCTACTGCTTCAGGTTGACCATGCGCTCGACGCTCCGGCGCGCGCGCTCGGCGATCGCCGGGTCGATCACGACCTCCTCGCGCATGTGGATCAGGCTGTCGAGGATCTTCGGCAGGGTGATCCGCTTCATGTGCGGGCACAGGTTGCAGGGCCGCACGAACTCAACGCCCGGCGTCTCGGCCGCGACGTTGTCCGCCATCGAGCACTCGGTGACCATCACCACGCGCCGCGGGCGGTTCGTCTTCACCCAGTCGATCATGTGCGCGGTCGAGCCGGTGAAATCGGACTCCGCGATGACGTCCGGCGGGCATTCCGGATGCGCGATGATCTTCACCGACGGGTCGGCGTTCCGGTAGGCGCGCAGCTCGTCGCCGGTGAAGCGCTCATGCACCTCGCAGGCGCCATGCCAGGCGATGATCTTCACCTTGGTCTGCGACGCGACATACTTGGCCAGATACTGGTCCGGCAGGAAGATGACCTCTGGCACGCCCAGGCTCTCCACGACGCGCACGGCGTTCGAGGAGGTGCAGCAGATGTCGACCTCGGCCTTCACCTCGGCCGAGGTGTTCACATAGGCGACGACCGGCACGCTGGGATATTGCTGGCGCAGCAGGCGCACGTCGGCGCCGGTGATCGACTCCGCCAGCGAGCAGCCCGCGCGCAGGTCCGGAATCAGAACCGTCTTGCCCGGATTGAGCAGCTTCGAGGTTTCCGCCATGAAGTGCACGCCGCCCTGGACGATGACGTCGGCATCCACGCGCGTCGCTTCGCGGGCGAGCTGGAGCGAGTCCCCGACGATGTCGGCGACGCAATTGTAGATTTCCGGCGTCTGGTAATTGTGCGCCAGGATCACGGCGTTGCGGACCTTCTTCAGGTCGTTGATCGCCTTGACGTAGGGCGCGAAGAAGGGCCACTCGACCGGCGGGATGACCGTCTTCACGCGCTCGTAGAGATGCGCGGTCTCGGCCTCCACGGCGGGGGTCCAGGTCAGGTCGGGCACGGACACGGGCTCGAAGCGCCGGCGCAGCGGATCCGCGGCCGGAGGCATCGGCCGGATGGCGGCCTGGGCCGTCTGGTAGACCTGGGTCATGACACCCTCCTGCCGCCGGAGCGGCCAAGGCGGCGGCCCGAGGGACGCCTAGTTATGCTCAAAATGAGCAAAAGGATATTAACACCTGTGTGACAGCCGCGCTAGGGGGCGCCCATGCGGTGGCTGCATTACCCGGCCCCGCGCGCTGCGCGACATCTGCCGATGGTGCACGGATTCATGGACCGGCGTGATGGAATGCATCAGCGGAAGGCGATGGCCTCCCAGCCCCTGCGAGCCTAACGTGCAGCCCGCAAAACAGGTCCGGATTCCGCCCATGTCGGCACCATCGTCCCAGCCGCAGACCGTCACACCCCGGCAGATCGCGCCGGCGGTGATCGTCGTCGCAGGATGCCTCATCGCCCTGGCGACGTTCGGGCCGCGCTCGTCCGCCGGCCTCTTCCAGGTGCCGATGACCCAGGAATATGGCTGGGGCCGCGATATTTTCAGCCTCGCCATCGCCGTCCAGAACCTGCTCTGGGGCGTGGGGCAGCCCTTCGCCGGTGCGGTCGCCGACCGGTTCGGCGCGGTCCGGGTGCTCTGCGTCGGCGCGATCCTCTATGCGGCCGGCCTGATCGTGATGGCCTATGCGGCGACGCCCGGCCTCCTGACCGTCGGGGCCGGCGTGCTCGTCGGCTTCGGCCTCTCGGGCTGTTCGTTCAACCTCGTGCTCGGCGCCTTCGGCAAGCTGCTGCCCGAGGAGAAGCGCCCGATGGCTTTCGGCGCGGGCACGGCCGCCGGCTCCCTCGGCCAGTTCTTCTACCCGCCGATCGGCACCGCGCTCATCCAGTCGGTCGGCTGGCACTCGACGCTTTTCGTCTTCGCGCTCAGCCTCCTCATCGTGCTGCCGCTGTCGCTTGCCCTGGCGACGCCCAAGGGCGGCGTGAAGTCCGCCATCGCCGCCGCCATGCCCAAGCAGACCATCGGCCAGGCGCTCGCCGAGGCCTTCCGCCACCCGAGCTACGTGCTGCTGGTGCTGGGCTTCTTCACCTGCGGGTTCCAGCTCGCCTTCATCACCGCGCACATGCCGGCCTATCTGCGCGATACCGGGCTGCCGCTCTGGGTCGGCGGATGGACCCTGGCGGTGATCGGCCTCGCCAATGCCGCCGGCTCGCTCTATTCCGGCTACCTCTCGAGCCGCATGCCCAAGCGCTGGCTGCTGGCGGGCATCTATATCGGCCGTTCGGTCGCGATCCTCATCTTCATCCTGCTGCCGCCTTCGCCCGCCAACGCAATCATGTTCGGCGTGTTCATCGGCGTCCTCTGGCTGTCGACCGTGCCGCCGACATCGTCCCTCGTCATGCTGATGTTCGGGACGAACTACATGGCGATGCTCTACGGGTTCGCCTTCTTCTCTCACCAGCTCGGCGGGTTTCTCGGCGTGTATCTGGGCGGCATCCTCTACGAGGCGACCGGCTCCTACATCGTCGTCTGGTGGCTCTCCATCGCCCTCGGCATCGCCTCCGCCGCCATCAACCTGCCGATCAAGGAAAAGCCGGTGGCACGTCCCGCGCTTGCGTGAAGCCGCTCCGACGTGACGGTGTGACGCCGGGCGCCGCCTGTCGTCATTGCGAGCGTCAGCGAAGCAATCCAGGCAGCGCGTGCGACCGCTGGATTGCTTCGTCGCTTCGCTCCTCGCAATGACGGCGGTGGAAACGGCACGGGGCGATCGTGACGCGTTGAATAGCGTGCGGTGCCAGCCGCGCTGTGATCCCTCCCCGCCAGGGGAGGGTGGCGCGAAGCGCCGGGTGGGGCCTACGAGCGGATAAGAGGCCCACCCGTCCGGCGCTGGCGCGCCGGCCACCCTCCCTTGTCAGGGAGGGATCACGACGCGGATGTCCCGACCGAAGGCGTGGATGGTCGGGACAGGCCCGACCATGACGGCCGGGTCAGGACGGCGTTTGGTGACATAAGCCGGAAGACCCGTCGTCTCGTCGCCCGTCATGCTCGGCCTCGTGCCGAGCGTCCACGCTTTGCCCTTCCCGGTCGCTGCCACCGCCGCCCACGTCATCCCGCCTGCGTCCGTCGAACACGACGTCCCATCCGCGCCATCCCTTCGCAGGGGTGGACGCGCGGGCCCCTGCGCCTAATCTCGCCGCATCGCGGGAGGTTCACGTCCATGTCCACGTTCAGGGCCGTCGTCATCGACAAGACGGAGGCAGGCCAGACCTGCGGTTTCAGGGAACTGACGGATTCCGACCTGATGGACGGCGACGTCACCGTGCGGGTCACCCACTCGACGGTGAACTACAAGGACGGCCTCGCGATCACCGGGAAAGCGCCCATCGCGCGCCGCTTCCCCCTCGTCCCCGGCATCGACCTTGCCGGTATCGTCGAAAGCTCCGAAAGCCCCGAATTCAAACCGGGCGATGCGGTCATCCTCAACGGGTTCGGCGTGGGCGAAGGCCATTTCGGCGGCTATGCCGGGCGCGCGCGCCTGAAGAGCGAGTGGCTCGTGCGCAAGCCCGAAGGCTTCACCGCCGCCCAGTGCATGGCGGTGGGCACGGCCGGCTTCACCGCCGTCCTCTGCGTCCAGGCGCTGGAGCGCTTCGGGCTGACGCCCGACCGCGGGCCGGTGGTCGTGACCGGAGCGGCGGGCGGCGTCGGTTCCGTCGCCGTGGCGCTTCTTGCCAAGGCCGGCTGGCATGTCGTGGCCTCGACCGGCCGGCCCCAGGAGGCCGAATACCTGAAGGGCATCGGCGCGGCGGAGATCGTCGACCGGGCGGAGTTCACCGGCCAGGTGCGCCCGCTCGCGAAGGAACGCTTCGCCGCGGGCGTCGATTCCGTCGGCTCCACGACCCTGGCGAACATCCTGTCCATGACGAAGTATCACGGAGCCGTCGCGGCCTGCGGCCTGGCGGGCGGCATGGATCTTCCCGCCACGGTCGCCCCGTTCATCCTGCGCGGCGTCGCCTTGCTCGGGATCGATTCCGTGATGAGCCCGCGCGCGGAGCGCATCGCAGCCTGGGACCGGCTGGCGAAGGATCTCGACAAGGACCAGCTCGCCGCCATGACCACGACCATTCCGTTCGACGCCGTCATCGAGGCCGGCCGCGACATCGTGCAGGGCAAGGTGCGCGGCCGCCTGGTCGTCGAGATCGGCGCCTAGAGCCGCGCGCCCTCGAGCATCGAGCGGCGGCGGCCGAGCTCGCCGGCCATATAGTCCATGAAGGCGCGCACCCGCGGCGCGTGTCTCAGGTCGGGGTGGGTGAGCAGCCACAGGCCGGCGGCGAAGTCCGGATCGGGGTCCATGAGCCGTACCAGGCCGGCTCGCCGGTCGGCGATGAAGCAGGGCAGGGGGCCGATCCCGATCCCGGCCTCCACCGCCTCCGCCAGCCCCAAAACCGTGTTGATCCTGAGCGCCAGCCGTTCGGGCCGGACATGCGCCCGCACGAACCGCGAGACCTTGAGGTGCGAGAGGTTGTCGCCCAGTGCGACCCAGTCCTGCTGCTGGCAGACATCCACGTCGAAGGGCTTTCCCGCCCATGTCGAGGCGCGGCCGTACAACGCCCAGGCGATGGTGCCGACACGCCGGCCGACGAGATTGTCGGGCGGATCGTCGGTGGCGCGCAGGGCCACGTCCGCATCGCGCCGGGACAGGTTGAGCGCCTGCGTCGCGATCAGCGTGTCGATTCGGATGTCGGGATAGGCCTCCCGGAACCCGGCCAGGATCGGCGGGAGCAGATGCACGAACAGCGTGTCGTTCGTCGTCAGCCGTAGTTCGCCCGCCGGCAGGAACCCCTGGCCCGAAAGGCGCAGCGAGAGGGCGTCGAGCCGGTCGCCGGTCTCGCGGGCGATGCCGACGATCTCCTCGCAGACGGCTGTGGGCTCGTAGCCGGCGCGATGGCGTTCGAACAGCTTGCCGCCGATGCGCTCCTCGATCTGCGCCAGCCGCCGGAACACAGTGGAATGATTGAGGCCGAGCGCCTCGGCGGCGCCGGTGAGGCCCCGCGTCTCCGCGATCGCCTGGATCAGGCGCAGGTCGTCCCAGGACGTCAGCGGATCGCCGGCCAAATCGTGCTCCTCACTTGCAATCATGCAAGCATGTAATTGCCGCAGGGCGAATGCAATTGCAGCAACGAAAGTCTACCTCTGTCGCACGGGTTCGCCGATCAGGAGCGGACCGTCATCGGGACAACCACCATGATCGACAACCGCACGGCTCCCTACGGCCTCTTCGTCCTCCGCGTCGCCCTCGGCGTGATGTTCATCGCCCACGCGCTCCTCAAGTACGTCGTCTTCACGATGCCGGGCTTTGCCGGCTTCCTGGGCTCCATCGGCATGCCGGCCGCGCTGGCCTGGCCGATCTTCCTCGCCGAGCTGCTGGGCGGCATCGCTCTCGTCGCGGGCTTTTATGCCCGGCTCGTCTCGGTGGCGCTGCTGCCCGTGCTGCTCGGCGCGCTCTGGGTCCATTCCGGCAACGGCTGGCTCTTCACCGCCGCCAATGGTGGCTGGGAATATCCCGCCTTCCTCGTCGTCGGCGCGCTGACCCACATCCTGGCCGGCGACGGCGCCTTCGCGATCCGCCCCGTCACCCTTTCCGCTCCGCTGGGTCGGCCTGCCGTCTCGAACGCGGCCTGATCCGCCCTATCTCGCGCGGAGCGCTCGCGGCTCCGCGCGTCTTTCCTGTCCACACAAGGAGACTTCCATGGCCAAGGTCCTCGTCCTCTACTACTCGTCCTGGGGGCATATCGAGCAGATGGCGAACGCGGTCGCCGAAGGCGCCCGGGAAGCGGGCGCGACCGTCACGGTCAAGCGCGTGCCCGAGCTGGTGCCCGAAGAGGTGGCCCGCAGCGCGCACTACAAGATCGACCAGTCCGCCCCGATCGCCACGCCCAACGAGCTAGCCGACTATGATGCGATCATCATCGGCACGCCGACGCGCTACGGCAACATGGCGGCCCAGATGAAGAACTTCCTCGACCAGACCGGCGGCCTCTGGGCCAAGGGCGCGCTGGTGGGCAAGGTCGGTGCAGCGTTCACCTCGACAGCCACCCAGCATGGCGGCCAGGAATCGACGATCCTCTCCACCCATACCGTGCTGCTTCACCACGGTCTGGTCATCGTCGGCCTGCCTTACGCCTTCGCTGGCCAGATGGGCGTGGACGAGATCAAGGGCGGCTCGCCCTACGGCGCCTCCACGATCGCGGGCGGCGACGGCTCCCGCCAACCCTCCGCCGTCGAGCTCGAAGGTGCCCGCTTCCAGGGCCGCCACGTGGCCCAGATCGCGGCCAAGCTCCACGGCTGATCGGCGCAAGGAACCGGAAATCGAAGGGCGGCCCCGTGGCCGCCCTTTTCATGTCGGTCAGTCGCGGACGATGCGCCGGACCAGGAAGGTGAGGAGGAGAGGCCACATGATCCAGTTCAGGAGGCTCATGAACTGGAACCAGTCCTCCGCCGAGGCGAACGGCACGGTGGCGAGAACGGTACGGACCTGACGATCGGAGGCCGGATCGGCCGCGCACGCCTCCGCTGGCGCCGGGCCCGCCTGCGGCCTTCGCAGCAGGTCCGACGCCCAGGCCGGCAATGCGAGCACCAGCGGCTGGGAATCGTCCGGCACGAACTCGTCGCGGGCGAAGATCGAGACGACCGGAACATGGTAGCGCAGGGCCGTCCACGCGGCATCGCCCTGGCTCCAGTCGGCACATGGCAGGAAACGTGCCGGCGCGTCGCTCGTGCGGCGATAGGCGATGTTGTCGGTCATCGGCCTGCCGTCGCCCGCGGCCGTCCGGTCGGCGATGATCAGGCGCAGGGCCTCTTCGCTGAGCTTCATGTTCTGCGGCACGTGCGCGATGAGCTGCCAGGACAGGATCAGCAGCCCCACGATCAGCCATCCGAGCGGAAGCACGGATGCGCCGTAATGCAGATATTTCCGCACGAAGAGGTCGTAGGGCAGGCGCAGGGGATTGGCGCGCGCGAGCTGGCGCAGCGCCGCCGCGCCGGACCGGCCGAGCCCCCTCAGGTTGTCGGCAAGCGGCGCACGGTCGCGGCCGAACCACACGCGCATCCGGGCTTCTCCCGGCCTCCACTTCCCGCGCGGCTCCCATTGCGCCCGGTAATGCTCGGCCACATGGATCGCGATCGCCGCCTTGTCGTGGCCCCGGTTACGCAGCGACCGATGGATCGACCGGTAGACGTCGCGATTGAGGCCGACATCGTTGTCCATGAAGTCCAGATGGGCGTTGGCGAGGTGCACCTGCAGGGCAGGGCTCAGCGACCGGTTCTCTCCGAACGTGCCGAAATCCCAGTTCTGGACGGTCAGCCCCGTCAGTTGCACAGGCACGGGAAATCCGTTCCGCGCCAGTCCCTGCCGCCGGGGCACATGGAGCGTGCCGATGCGTGCATCGTTGAAGGTGATGCCGTCCATCTCGGGATCGGTCGATTCGTGGTCGTCGAACGTGTCCGCGGCGATGACGAGCGTGTCGATCTGCGCGCCGTCCAGCCTCAGGCTCCGCGGGATCGTCGTCGAGGCGCATTCCGTTCGCTCGGCCGCGTTGAGGCGTGCCGTCTGGAACAGGCGGAAGTCCTGCGTGATCACCGCGTCCCGCGCGAAGACGTGGCCGATCCGCGGATCCCTGACGGTTTCGATCTGGTCCCCGTCCGGCATCGCCTCGGGCTCGACCACCGACAATCCGGACAGGTCGACATGGGCCGCCTGCAGCCCGCTCATGTCCAGATAGGCCGCCCGCGCGCGAACGACGCCCGCGCTTTCGGCATCGGCCGTTTCAGCAAAGCTGCGCGCCGCATCGCGCTGCCCCTGGGGAGCTTCCAGATCGTCCAGCTCGCTCAGCGGCGATCTGAAGCGCAGGTGACCGCTGACCCTGGTCCTCGTGAGATCCAGTCCGCCCGCGCGCCCGTCGGGGCCGGGCTCTATCAGCATGCTGGTCAGGTCGAACTCGCCGGTGATCGCGCAATCGCGGATCGCCACATCCCCGGTGACGCGGCACCGCAGGTAATCCGCCCAGTCGCCGGATTCCGGACGCAGCCAGCCCGTGGGCTTGCGCGCCGTCACGCCGATATCCGACCGGCGTTCCCCGCTCCAGAACAGGAGGCTGTTGCCGAAGGAGCTCGACGCGATCGCGACGGTGGTACCGGTCTGGCTGGGCGCCGGGCCGAAGCGCGCGGACCCGATATGGACATAGGAGCGGAACGTCGTGTCGACCACGTTGAGCGAGGCGATCTCGCTGTGGTCGTAAAGCCGCGAGGAGATCAGGAACGATCCGATCTCCGCTCCGATCATGTTGACCGTCCCGCGGCAGACGAGGCTCGCCAGGTCGAGCTGCGAGAGGATGCGGGCCCCGCTGAGTTCGAGGCCGCCGCCGACGAACACCCCGCCCGGCTCCCAGCCGCTCGCCTCCAGGTCGGTGGGCCGCAAATGATGGGGCGTGCGGAAGATGCCGCTGCACACCGTGCCGAAGAAATTCAGGTCGGCCGCGAAATGGCAGGCGACCGCATGGACGTGACGGAACGACGAGCCGGCGAAGACCACGTCGCGCGCGAAGAGCGACAGCTCCACGTTCAGCGACCCGTTCACCGACGCGCCGACGATGGCGACGTCGGCGTCGATCCGGTTTGCGCGCTTGCCCAGAAGCTCGAAGGAACCGGTCTCGTTCCAGGGATACTGCCCGATCTGGAGGTTGCCGGCGATGGCCGCCTCGTTGATGCGCAGTTCGGTCGGCTGGTTGTGTTCCTGCGGCCCGGCGACCGTCGTGACGGTGAGGCGGTCGAGCTTCATGGACCCTTCGACGCGGATCCGGTTCGCCGAGAACGCAGAACGCAGGGAATCGCCCTCGAACCGGCATTCCTGGACCACGAGGTCGCCGCTGATCACGCCGGCATCCATCTGCCAGACCGGCCCCTCGTGGAAACGGTGGAGGGCGGATGTGATCTGCGAGATGGTCAGCCCGCCTCCGACCTTGAGCCCGGTCAGATCGGCGCCGCGGCGGAACGTGCAGCCGGACAGCGTGAGGCCGGCCCTGAAATGGGCGCCCGACAAAACGACGCGGTCCCGGAAGACGATATTGGCCAGGTCGATCGGGCGCTCGAATTCCAGTCCGGCCAGGTCGACGGGACCGGCGATCTCCAGCGGTTCGAGCGGTCCTTGCGCAAAGGTTCGCAAGAGTTCCCGGAATTCGTCGGCGGCGATGAGCGGCAGCAGGCCGGCGCTGGCATCAGACATCGGCCGCCGCCTCCCTGCGAGCCCTGGCCGCATCGCGGGCCTGAACGACCGAGGCCACGCTCCGGCCATCGCCGAGCCAGTCCGGCCCCTGCCAGGGCACGCCGGAACGGCGCGGAACGACGAGGGGGATCGGATTGTCTTCCACCATGGCCACGCCGCCCGACGTGCCGATCGTGAAGGCGGAGCGGAAGAAGACGCCCGAATACTCCACGGTGCCGATCACCCTGAATGGCTCCTCCTCCTTGTGCGGCAGCAGGATGAGCGGCGTTGCCAGGTCCACGGGCAGCGCCTTGAACCGCGCATGCATGTCCGGACGCAGATGCGCGCGCATCGCGGCAAGCGCATCGGCCCGGTCCGGCATCATGCGGAAGTCCGATACGCCGTATTCCATCGGCGCCTCGATCGCTTCGGCCTCCTCGGCCGAGAACTCGATCAGCGTGAACGCACCCAGGTCCGCGCAGAGATGGATGCAGAAGAATAGGAGATATTCCTCGATGGTCCGGTCGGAGATGTCGAGAATGGACGCCTGTTCCAGGATCGACGTCGTCGTGTTGACGAACGGCGACGTGCCGTCGAGCCAGAGCCCGAGAAAACCGGGCCGCCAGAAGGCCTCCCACGGCATCGAATCGTAGTCCTGGCCCGGTGGCGGCAGGCGCTCGTCGTCGATGAGGACGAGCCTGGCCGGCGCCATGATCGAGATATCATCGGGCGCCTGCGACCAATCCCCCGGAAACAGGTCGGGAAACTCGATGGAGACCAGCCAGGCACCCGGGCCGTAGAAGGGCAGCGCCTTCGCCCACGCTATGCCGTTCTCCGCATGGTGCGCGATCGACAACGCCGGCTCGACCCGGTCCCGTCGTCCGCCGACCTCTGGAATGGCGAGCTTGGCCTCCAGCCAGTCCGATGCGAGCGCGTCCAGGCGCAACGTCAGGACCTCGCCAGGGGCAAGGCGTTTCCACGCGAAATCCTGCTGCCGCCTGCGCAACTTGGCGCGCGCGTGGGCGATCTGCCGGGGACTGGCGCGCCAGGTCTCGTTGACATGGCCGACGGCCCGCTGCGGAGCCATGGCGGGATCGAAGTAGCGGATGGAATCGGTCATGCCGTGCAAGGCCCCCCGGCGATGCGCCAAGGTCGCATCCGGCCGCATGTTCGGCAACCGCGCGTGCCGCGTTTCAGGCCGCTTCCGGACGGGCGTCGCGGGCAAAGAGGTAGACCGCGAGCGCCGCCGCGAGCAGGGCCGCGTAGAAGCCGAAGAGCGTTGCGTAGGCGGCTGCGGGCGAGCCGGGCACGGACGATGCAGCCACGATCGGCCCCGTCGCGAACTGCACCAGGCCGACCGTGCCGATGGAGAAGAAGTTCAGCAGCGTGACGCCCCGTCCCGTGAGGTGGGCGGGCAGGAAGGCCCGGCCATGGGTCATCATCAGGCCGAACGATCCGCCGAACAGGCCGACCGCGGCGAGCAGGATCGTGGAGGCGACGAAGCCGCCATCCGGGACGAGCGCGAGCGCCGCCAGCGCCACCGCACCGAGCACGTTGCCGACGAAGGCGACCCATTTGCGCGTGCCGAGCATCTGGTCGAGCGGCCCGTAGGCGAAGCTGCCGGCGACCATGGCGAGCGCCATCGCGAGCGTGCCGTACCCGATCGCGATGGCGTCCGCGCCGTAGACGTCCGTGAGATACGGCCCGGCCCACAGGCCCCTGATTCCGGCCGCCGCGGCGTAGTTGACCATGACGAGCGGCAGGATGGGCCAGAGCGCCCGCACCTTCATGAGGTCCAGATAGCCGGAAAAGCCGAGGCCGCCCGCCTGCGGTCCCGCATGGCTGCGCTCGGGATCGCGCACGAACGCGAAGATCAGCGCGGCGATGGCGAGCGTCATGAGGCCGAGGCCCGCCATGATCGGGCGCCAGCCGAAGGCTTCGGCGGCGGCGGCGAGGGGCGAGGCGCCCACCACGTTTCCGGCGGTTCCGAAGCCGACGAGCCAGGAAATGAGCACCGCGAGCCGGGCGGGCGGCTGCGTGCGCGCGAAGATGTAGACGGAGGCCATGAGCACCGGCGAGCAGCCCGCGCCGATGAGCGTCATCGCCGCGATCACCATCCACGGCGACTGGGCGCCCGCGAAGAGGAGGGCGCCGCCGCCTGCGCCGGCGGCCAGCAGGGCGGCCGCCGTCCGGCGGGGGCCGAAGCGGTCGAGGCCAACGCCGACCACGAACTGCATGAGGGCGAAGGCCGCGAACCAGGCGCCGGACGCCGCGGCGAAGTCGCCCTTCGTCGCGCCGATCTCCGCGCTCAGGGCAGGCGTCAGCACCGCCAGGAACGAGCGGTAGAACTGCGACATGACATAGGCGGCGGCGAGGGCGGCGAGGCCGACCATGGGCGGGGCGTGTCCTGGATGGCTATCCGGGGCAGGTCTTGGCGCCCGCCTTCCAATCCGCGCTGTAGCCGATGGCCGCCCGTCCGGGAAGGCCGCGCCATTGCAGAGGCGGGATCGGTTTCGTGCCCCGGGGGGGCCGGCATCGCGCCTGCGATGCCGGCCGGTCTCCGTCAGGCCTGCAGGCGGGATGCGTACTCGGTCTGGCGAGCCGCCCATGCGTCCCAGAAGGCGGGGCGGGGCGATCCCGACAGCACGGCCTCGAGTATGTCGAGATGCGTGTGCCACCCGGCGCTGACGCAGAGCATCAGCTCCCTGTCGACGATGCGCCGGTGCGTGATGGTCAGAAGGACGCCGTCGCGGCGCTCGTCGAGATCGAACGTCACCTCGCCGGTATCGGCCCAGGTGAAGGACAGGCGATGGGGCGGATCGACCTCGGTGATCCGGCTGTCCATCGTTTGCTCCTCCGCGAAGGACGCGGGACGGACGGATGCGATCTCCGACAGATCGTCGTTGCGCCAGCGCAGGGTGAAGGCGGACCCTTCGGCCAGCTCCATCCTGCCGGCCGCCAGCCAGCGGGCGCGCAGGTCGCCGTCGGTCAGGTAGGACCAGAGCCGGTCCGCGGTCCCGGGCAGAAGCCGCGAGATGGTGAGCGTGGCCGGCTCGGCGATGGTGGCGTAGCCGTCCGCGCGGGTGAGGGTCGTCGTCATGATGTCTCTCCTTGTTCGGGGTCTGTGGGGGGTGGAGCGGGCCTGGCGGCATCGTCCTCGCGGAGGAGCCGTTCCAGAACGTCGAGGCGCTGGGTCCAGAACTCCTGGTAGAAGGCGAGCCATTCGTGGGCGCTGGCCAGCGGGCCGGGATCGAGGCGGCACACATGGGTGCGCCCTCTGATCTCGCGGCGGATGAGGCCGGCACTCTCCAGCGCCTTGATGTGCTTGGACGCCGCTGCCAGCGAGATCGCGAAGGGCTGGGCCAGCTCGCTGACCGTGCGCTGTCCGCCGGCGAGGTCGCGCAGCATGTGCCTGCGCGTGGCGTCGCCGAGGGCGTGGAAGACGGCATCGAGCCGCGCTGTCTGTAATTCAACCATGCGGTTGAATATGATCGCGTGCAGTTTGATTGTCAACCGATTGGTTGAGCGATTTATGCGGGTCCTGTGTCTGGCCTCAGGGGCGCTCGGCGGCGGCGCGGGCGAGCCGGTCGTTGATCGCCTCGCCGAGCCCCTGGTCGGGCACCGGCATCACCGCGATGGTCACGTGCGGTCCAGCGTCGAGCCTGCGCAGGTGGCCGAACAGGTTGGCGGCCGCCTCGGTCAGGTCGCCGGCCGTGCTGAGATTGAGGATGAGCGCTGCCGCGTCGGCGTTGCTCGGCAAGGTCGGGCCGAAAGCCAGCAGGTGCTCCCCAGGCGCGACGCTGCGCGCATTCAGCCGGACGGGGGACGAGGGCGCGTAATGGGAGGCGAGCATGCCGGGCGCGATGGCGCGGTCCGGCGAGGTGCCTTCCGGCACGCCTGCCGCGATCGGTCCGGCGACCGTCTCGATGGCCGCGCGGTCCAGGCCGCCGGGACGCAGGATGCGCAGGTCTCCCGGCACGCAGAGCAGGATCGTGGACTCCACGCCGACGGGGCACGGCCCGCCGTCCAGGATGGCGTCGATGCGCCCGTCGAGATCGGCCGCCACGTGCGCCGCGTCGGTGGGACTGACGTGGCCGGACCTGTTCGCCGATGGCGCGCAGACGGGGCGGCCTGCCGCCGCCAGCAGCGCCAGCGCGGCCGGATGGGCCGGCACGCGGATCGCCACGGTGTCGTGACCGGCGAGCGCAAGGTCCGACACCGGGCAGCCGGCCTCGCGGGGAACGACCAGCGTCAGCGGGCCGGGCCAGAAGGCTTTTGCGAGATCCAGCGCGCGCCGGTCGAACCGCCCGATTGCCCGCGCCGCCCCCAGTTCCGCGACATGGACGATCAGCGGGTTGAAGCGCGGGCGGCCCTTGGCCTCGTAGATGCCCGCCACGGCCGGGCCCGACGTCGCATCAGCGCCCAGGCCGTACACGGTCTCCGTCGGGAAGGCGACCAGACCGCCGTCCCGCAGGATCGCGGCCGCCGCGCCGATGCCGGCCGGATCGGCGGCGAGGCGAAGCGTCCTGCGGCCGCCGGGCGCGACGGAATGGCTTGACGGTAGATCGTTCACATCTAAACTATCTGGTTGTTGCCCATCGCCGGTGACCAAAGGCGCTTGTGGTCCGGCTTCTGCCGCGCGCTATGATCGTCGTCAATCCAGGGAAGGCACCGCCAAGGCGCCCCGCTTACCGCAGACAAGGCTCCAGGGAGGAGACGAAAGATGACCTATCGCGCCCCGGTCGACGACATGGTGATGGCGATGCGCGTCGCCGGACTGGACGATGCGCTGGCCGAAGGTCTCCATCCCGACCTGTCGCTCGATCTCGTCCGCTCGGTCCTTGAGGAGGCGGGGAAGGTCGCCGGCGACGTCCTGGCGCCGCTCAACCGCGTGGGCGACACCCACGGCACCAGGCTCAGCGATGGCGCCATCACCATGCCGCCGGGCTTCCGGGAGGCCTACCAGGCCTGGGCGGAAGGCGGCTGGAACGCCCTTGCGGCGCCGGAAGCCTTCGGCGGCCAGGGCCTCCCCGCGCTCCTCAACGCCGCGTGCCTGGAAATGTGGAACGCGGCCAACATGGCCTTCGCCCTCGGGCCGCTGCTCACCGTCGGCGCCATCGAGGCCCTGACGGCCCATGGCACGCCCGAACTGCAGCAGACCTATCTGCCCAGGCTCGTGTCGGGCGAATGGATGGGCACGATGAACCTGACCGAGCCGCAGGCGGGCTCGGACCTGGCGGCGCTGCGTGCGCGGGCCGAACGCGCCGGCGACGGCACCTACCGGATCACCGGCCAGAAGATCTACATCACCTACGGCGAGCACGACCTGACCGACAACATCGTGCACCTCGTCCTGGCGCGCCTGCCGGACGCTCCGGCCGGTACGCGCGGCATCTCGCTGTTCCTGGTGCCGAAATTCCTCGTCAATGCCGACGGCACGCTCGGCGAGCGCAACGACGTGCGCTGCCATTCCATCGAGCACAAGCTCGGCATCAACGCCTCGCCCACCTGCACCATGGTCTATGGCGATGCCGGCGGCGCGATCGGCTGGCTGATCGGCGAGGAGAACAGGGGCCTCGCCTGCATGTTCACGATGATGAACAACGCGCGCCTGGGCGTGGGCCTCCAGGGCGTCGCGCTGGCGGACCGCGCCTACCAGCAGGCGCTGGCCTACGCCAACGAGCGCCGCCAGGGCCGCGTGCCGGGCCAGACCGACGACGGCATGGCGCCCATCATCCGCCATCCCGACGTGCAGCGCATGCTGATGACGATGAAGGCGGAAGCCATGGCCGCCCGGCTCATCTGCTACATGACGGCCGCCTCGCTCGACCGGCACCACGCCGCCGCGGACCCGGCCGCGCGCAAGACCGCGCATGAGCGGGCATCCCTGCTCACCCCGGTCGCCAAGGCCTATTCCACCGATATCGGCATCGAGGTGGCGTCGCTCGGCGTGCAGGTCCATGGCGGCATGGGCTTCGTCGAGGAGACCGGGGCGGCCCAGCACCTGCGGGACGCCCGGATCGCGGCGATCTACGAGGGCACCAACGGCATCCAGGCGATCGACCTGGTGACGCGCAAGCTGCCGCTCTCGGATGGCGCGACCGTCGCCGCCGAGATCGCCGCCATGCGCCGCACGGTCGGCCGCGTCACCTCCGGCGGCGATGCCGCGTTCGGCGCGATGGCCGCCAGGCTGCGGGACGCGGTGGAGTGCCTCGACAGGGCGACGGCCTTCATGGCGCGCGGGCTGAAGGGCAACGATCCCGACGCCGTGCTCGCGGGCGCGACGCCCTACCTGCGGCTGTTCGGCCTTGCGCGCGGCGGCACCGCGCTCGCCGACCTTGCACTGGCGTCGCACGCCGCGCTGCAGGGCGGGGATGCCGATCCGGCCCATCGCGGACGGATCGCGCTCGCGCGCTTCTACGCCGAGAACGTCGCGGTCGGGGCCGCGGGCCTCGAGGCGGTGGTCATGGGCGGGCACGGCTTCGTGGCCGATGCCGGGCTGGCGCTCGCGAGCTGAACCTGAATCACAGCGGCAAGCTCTTGAATCACTTTAAGAGGCGCCGGAATCAGATCCTGAACGGAAGGGCCTAACGCTATGAGCCTCAAAGGTAAAACGCTCTTCGTCACCGGCGCTTCGCGCGGCATCGGACTGGCGATCGCGCTGCGGGCGGCCCGCGACGGCGCCAATATCACCATCGCGGCCAAGACCGCCGAGCCGCATCCCAAGCTGCCCGGAACGATCCACACCGCTGCGGCGGAGATCGAGGCGGCGGGCGGCCGCGCGCTCCCGCTGATGGTCGACGTGCGCGACGAAGAGCAGGTGAAGACCGCGCTGGAGCGCACCGCCGCGGAGTTCGGCGGGATCGACATCGTGGTCAACAACGCGAGCGCCATCCAGCTCGCCCGCACCACCGAGATCGACATGAAGCGCTTTGATCTGATGCACCAGATCAACACGCGCGGCACGTTCATGGTCTCCAAGCACGCCATCCCCTACCTGGAGAAGGCGTCGAACCCGCACATCCTGATGCTCTCCCCGCCGCTCGACATGCAGGAGAAATGGTTCGCGCCGCACCTGGCCTATTCCATCGCCAAGTACGGGATGAGCTTGTGCGTGCTCGGGCTGGCGGGCGAACTGCGCGGCAAGGGCATCGCCGTGAACGCGCTCTGGCCGCGAACCACGATCGCCACGAGCGCAGTGAAGAACCTGCTGGGCGGCGATGCCATCATGCGTGCGAGCCGGACGCCGGACATCCTCGCCGATGCGGCCTACGCCGTCTTCGCCAAGCCCTCGCGCAGCTATACCGGCCAGTTCCTGATCGACGATCTGGTGCTCGGGGCGGAAGGCGTCACCGACTTCGAGCAATACCGGGTCGATCCCAGCCAGGCGCTCATGCCGGATTTCTTCGTGCCGGACGATATCCCGCCCGTGCCGGGAAGCTGATCCGCGACTTGCGGCGGATCAAGGTCCGCAGCCTCATCCAGGTCCAGTCTGGTGGTTCCCACAGGAATGGGAGTTCGCCATGGACCGTCTCAATCCGCTCCGGACCGGCCTTGCCACCGGCCTGCTGATCGCGCTCTGGCATGCCATCTGGCTGTCGCTGGTGGCAACGGGCCTCGCCCAGCGTTTGATCGATTGGATCTTCTGGATGCACCTGATCCGGCCGGTCTATGTCGTGCAGCCTTTCGCCGTCACGCCGGCCGCGATGCTCCTCCTCGTGACGTTCCTGGTGGGGCTGGGCGCCGGGTCGGCCTTCGCCGTCATCTGGAACCGGCTGCATCCCGCGTGAGGGCCGTCACGGGCCGGGCGCTTCGGTTTCCGCCACCGGGGGAAGCCGGATCGGGCCGACAGGCCGGCTCCAGGTTTCGGTCAGCGTGCGGGGGCCGGCGCGCAGATAGACCCGCAGATCGCCGCGCGCGCCGGGCGGCAGCGTGACGTCCACGAAAGCCCGGAAACTCTGCGTGGCGGCGTTCGGCTTGACGTTGGCCAGCGCGATCCGGCCGGCGGTGGTGGATGCCACCACCTCCACCCGTTCGGGGCGAAGCAGGTGGAAGGCGAGGTCGCCGCCGTCGAAGTCGACCAGAAAGCGCCGCGTGTCCGACGCCGCGTCGCCGTCGCCGATCTCCATGGGTCCGAACCCGTTGCGCACCTGTCCGAAGGGATGCAGGCCGCGGGTTTCGGACAGCGCCGCGATCCGATAGCGGAACCGCGCCTCGCGCCCCGGCTGCAGGCCGTCCTCCGGCGACCAATAGGCGACGATGTTGTCCATCGCCTCGTTGTCGGTCGGGATTTCGACCAGTTCGATCCGCCCCGGTCCCCAGTCGCCCAACGGCTCGACCCAGTAGCCCGGCCGCGCGTGGTATCGCGCTTCCGTGTCCTGGTAATTGGCGAAGACGCGGTCCCGCTGCATGAGGCCGAAGCCGCGCGGCGAGCGGTCGACGAACTGCGAGAGAGCGAGCGATCCGGGATTGTCCAGCGGCCGCCAGAGCCACTCGCCGGACCCGGTATGCAGCATCAGCCCGTCGGAATCGTGGATCTCGGGACGGAAGTCGATCCGTCGCTCCGGGTTGCCCTCGCCGACGAGGAACATCGAGGTCAGCGGCGCGATCCCGGCGCGGCGGATCGGCCGGCGCGGCACCAGCGTCGCCTCCACCTCCGCATGCGTCTCCTGCCCGGGCGTGAACGTGTAGCGCAGCGCGCCCGCCACAGAGGGCGAGTCCATCAGCGCATGCACCGTCACGCCGAGCGCGTCCGGGCCGGGTTTCTCGATCCACAGCGTGCGGAAGAAAGGGAATTCCTCGGGCTCGTCGCCCCCGACATTGATGGCGAGCGAGCGCGCCGAAAGGCCATAGACATGCCCGCGGCCGAGGAACCGGAAATAGGTGGCGCCAAGGAACGAGACGAGTTCGTCCTGCACGTCGGGCCGGTTCAGCCCGGTGGTGATCTTGAAGCCCGCAAACCCGGTCGCCACGGACAGGCCCTTGGGCTCCGGGCTCTTCCCGTACTGGAACAGGCCCGTGGAGAAAGGGATCGGGATCGCCGTCCCGTCGGACACCACCCTCACATCCACGGGGCGATCGTGAATGAAGCCCGGGTGGAACAGCCGCAGCCGGTAATCGCCCTCGTCCTGCCACAGCACGCCCCGGTCCCGGAAGCGTATGGCCATGTACTGGTCATAGGTGAGCTTGCGCAGCTCCTCAGGCAGGTCCGGCCGCCGCCCGTCGAAGTTCGACGCGGCGAGCTGGTGCGCCTGGTTGATGACGTCCGCGTGGGAGAACCGGCGCGCCTCGCTTGCCTTGGCCGTCCCGGGGCGGGCGACAGCGCTGCCGCCCGGCGCGGCCAGGACGGGTCCCGGCCTCAGCCCCAGCGCCACTGAAGCGGCGGCTGCGGACAGAAGGCCCACGGCCCCGCGCCGTGTCGGTCCCGGCATCGTCCTCGCATCGTCCGTCATGAAAAGCCTCCCCTCGGGCCGGGCGCCGGCGGCTTTCGGGCACCGGGAGGGGAACGTGCCGGCAGCGGCTTCGGTTCCGGCCGACGATTGCCGGAATCGCCGGTCCGGCTTAAGCGACGGACCTGAGGGAGGCGCCGATGCTGTTCGTCCATCGCCGGGAGGATGTCGCCGGACGCTCGTCCCCCGACCACATCGTACGCGTGCGCCTGTCGCCCGGCGACCCCATTCCCGCCGACGCGGTCTGGATCGATTTGCTGCAGCCGACCGCGGAGGAGGACAAGCTGGTCGAGCGGCACCTGGGCATATCGATCCCGACCCGCGAGGACATGGCGGACATCGAGCCCTCCGAGCTGCTCTACCAGGAGGACGGCGCACGCTATCTCACCGCACGCCTCGTGCACCGGGCGGATACGGACGATCCCGGCATCGCCGCCTGCACCTTCATCCTGAAGCAGAACACGCTGGTCACCGTCCGCTACGACGATCCGAAGGCGTTCGGCATGTTCGTCAACCGGGCGGCCAAGCCCGGCGGATGCGGCTTCACCGCCGAGGAGGTGCTGGCCGGCTTGTTCGACACGATCATCGACCGCGCCGCGGAGGTGCTGCAGCAGACCGGCGACCGGATCGATTCCATCTCCCGCCGCGTCTTCGCCCTCGGCCCGCAGGAGCGGCGTCGCAAGGCCGTCCGCCGTAGCGACGAATACAGCGACACGCTGCGCCAGCTCGGCCTTCACGGCGACCTCATCTCGAAGGTGCGCGAGAGCCTGGTCTCGATCGAGCGCGTCCTGCTCTACCTTTCCGTGGCGTACCGGACGGTGAAGGTGTCCATGGACATCCGCGAGCAGGTGCGCTCGACCCTGCGCGACCTCCAGTCGCTGGAGGAGCACGCGACCTTCCAGTCCAGCAAGATTCAGTTCCTGCTCGAGGCCACGCTCGGCCTGGTCAACCTGGAACAGAACAACATCATCAAGCTGTTCTCGGTCATGGCGGTCATCTTCATGCCACCGACGCTGGTCGCCTCGGTCTACGGCATGAACTTCAAGGTCATGCCGGAGCTGGACTGGCCGCTCGGCTATCCGATGGCGCTCGCGATGATGGCCATCGCCGCCGTGGCGCCATACGTCATCTTCCGCTGGAAGCGCTGGCTCTAGCCTCAGTCCCGGAACAGGTCGTCGATTGAGGCCTGCGGGTCTGCCTCCGCGGCGGCATCCGGCGTCCCCGTGGCGATCAGGTGGTGAAGGCGGGCGATCTCGTCATGGAGCCGGGGCCCGGCCTCCTCGCGGATGGCGACGCGTCTCTCCCTGTCCTGCGCGTCCCGCATCTCCTCCAGCGTCTGCCGGCATAGCCCGTCCAGCAGCGCGACATGACCGTCGAGCGCGGCCCGCCAGTCGTCGGGCAGGCCGGCATAGGCATCCAGGGCCTCTTCGGCCCGGGCGCTGCCCACCGCCTCGAAATGGTCGCCATAGCCCACCGGCACCCATGGCAGCAGGTCATCGAGCGCCGCCGGCTCGTCGACCGCCATATCCAGGATCATCACCGCCTCGGCGAACCGGTTGACGATGTCGTTGGATAGGGTCGCCGTCGTTGGCGAGGGGGGCGTGGGATCGGCGGACATGGAGGCGGGAGCGTGCGGAGCGCATCTCCATGCCACCAAATGTCGCGCAAGGAAAGGTTGTATGACGTAGCGGAATCTAAAGCACGGCGCCCGGGTTCATCAGCCCGTGGGGATCGAGCGCGGCCTTGATGGCCCGCATCGCGCCGAGCGCGGCCGGGTCCTTCACCTCGTGCATGAGGTGGCGCTTGAGCCGGCCGATCCCGTGCTCGGCGGAAATCGAACCGTCCATGGACGCCACGATGCCGTGGACGACCGCGTTCATCTCGTCCCAGAGGGCGAGGAAGGCGTCCTTGTCCATGCCGACGGGCTGGCTGACGTTGAAATGGATGTTGCCGTCGCCGAGATGGCCGAAGGGCAGCGGCCGGCATCCGGGAACCTGCTCCGTCACCGCCGCGCTGGCGGCGGCGATGAAGCGGGGGACGGACGCCACGGGCACCGATACGTCGTGCTTGATCGAGCCGCCCTCGAGCCTCTGGACTTCCGACATCGCCTCCCGCAGCCGCCAGAAGTCGCTGCGCTGCTCGAGCGACCCCGCGATCGCCGCGTCCTCGCATTCGCCGGCCTCGAGCGCCGCTTCCAGCAGGGCCGAGACGGCCGCCTCCAGCGCCGCGTCGTCTGATCCCGACACTTCGGCGAGGATGTACCAGGGATGAGGCTCCCCCAGCGGGTCGCGCGTGCCCGGGGCATGGCGCAGCACGACATCGATGCCGAAGCGGGGCATCAGTTCGAACGTCGTGAGCGTGCCGCCGGACCCCGCGCGGAACCGCGCCAGCAGCGCCAGCGCCGCCTCGGGGGAGGGTACGCCGCAGAAGGCGGTGGCGCGTGCCGCAGGGAGCGGGAACAGCTTCAGCACCGCGGCCGTGACGATGCCGAGCGTGCCTTCCGAGCCCACGAGCAGGCCTCGCAGGTCGAAGCCGGTATTGTCCTTGCGCAGCCGCGACAGGCCGTTCCAGACCTCGCCGTCGGGCAGCACCGCCTCGACGCCGAGCACGAGGTCGCGGGTGTTGCCATAGGCGAGGACGGCCGTCCCGCCGGCATTGGTGGCGATGTTGCCGCCGATGGTGCACGAGCCCTCCGAGGCCAGCGACAGGGGAAAGAGGCGCCCCCTGGCCTCGGCGGCGGCCTGCGCGGCCGCCAGCGTGACGCCTGCCTCCACCGTCATCGTGTCCGAGACCGGGTCGACCTCCCGGATCGCGGCGAGCCGCGTCGTGGAGATGATGACCGCGCCGGTTCCCGCCATGGGGATCTGGCCGCCGACGAGCCCGGTATTGCCGCCCTGCGGCACCATGGGCACGCGGTGAGCGACGCAGAAGCGCACGCAGGCCGCAAGCTCCGCCGTCGATCCCGGCTTCACCACCGCCCGCGCCTCGCCCCTGAACAGGTCCCGCCATTCGCGCAGGTGCGGGGCCTTGTCCGCCTCGGCGGTCAGGACGCGGCTCTCGCCCACGATCTCCGCCAGGCCCCGGACCAGCGCCGCATCGTCGATCATCGCCTGTCCCTCCTTGCAGGCCGCGTGAAGGCGGCCACGAGTTCCACATGGCCGGAATAGCGGAACTGGTCGACGATCGTCACGCCCGGTGTCGTGAATCCGGCGGCCTGGAGGATGCCGGCATCGCGCGCGAAGGTCGCCGCGTCGCAGGAGACCATCGCGACCTTCGGCACGCGGGACACCGCGATCTGCCGGACCTGCGCCTCGGCGCCGGCGCGCGGCGGATCGAGCACGACCGCGTCGAATCCGTCGAGCTCGCCGCGCAGCAGCGGGCGGCGGAAGAGGTCGCGCGTCTCCGCCACGATCCGCCTGAGGCCGTGCGCCTTGCGGGCAGCGCGGTCCAGGGCCGCCATGGCGGACGCCGAACCGTCCGCCGCGTGGACTTCGGCCGAACCGGCGAGCCGCAGCGCGAAGGCGCCCGATCCCGAGAAAAGGTCCGCGACGCGGCGCGCTCCCGCGCAGGCCTGCAGCACGGCGTCTCCGAGCGCGGTCTCTCCGGCTTCCGTCGCCTGCAGGAAGCCGCCCGGCGGCGGCACGAGCGCGACCATCCCCGCCCGCACGAGGGGCGGGCGCCGCTCGACGATGACGTCGCCATGGACCGACAGGCGCGCCAGGTCGAGTTCGGCCGCCACCTGCGTCAGCATCGCGCGCTGGCGTTCGCTCACGGGGCCATGGCCGCGGATGTCGAGCTCGAGGCCGCCTTCGGTGGCCGTCACCTGGACGTCCAGCGGCTTGGCCGCGCGTGCCAGCGAACGGGTCGCGGCTTCCGCCGTCGCGCCGGCCGATTGCAGTCCCGGGACGAGGATCGGGCAATGGGGAACGGGCACCAGGTCGTGGCTGCGGGCCGCCATGAAGCCCGCGCGCCAGCGGCTCTCCACCGTCCGCAGGTGGAACGTCGCCCGGCGCCGCCCCTCGCCGTGGGCATCGATAAAGCCCAGGACCGGGATTTCGAGCCCCGCCTGCGCCATCGCGGAGGCGACGAGGCCGGTCTTCCAGGCCCGATAGGACGGCTCGGCCAGATGCTGGACGGCGCACCCCCCGCACGTGCCGAAGAGAGGGCATTCCGGCTCGCGCCGGTCCGGCGCCGCCTGCTCGATGGACCGGAGCGTCCCGCGGTCCCCCGATATGTCCGCCAGCACGGTCTCGCCCGGCAGCGCGAGCGGCACCGCCACCAGCGCGCCGTCGTGACGCGCCAGGCCCTCGCCGCGCCGGCCGAGCCGCTCGATCACGAGCCGCTGGAGCGCCTGCCCGTCAGCCAAGGCTGCCTCCGATCAGGTATTCCACGTTGCCGTCCCCGCCCGCGATGGGGGAGGGGATCGGGCCATGGATGGAAAAGCCCGCCTGTTCGAGCAGCGCGCGCACCGCGTCGACGGCGGCGAGCCGCGCCGCCTCGTCGCGCACGACGCCCTTGGCGACGAGCGCGCGCCCCACCTCGAATTGCGGCTTCACCAGCAGGATGACCCGGCCGCCCGGCTTCACGCGCTCAAGGATGGCGGGCAGGACGAGGCGCAGCCCGATGAAGCTGACATCGGCGACGACGAGATCGGCCGCCGGCACCTCCGGTCCCGCGTGGCGGATATCGAGCCCTTCATGCACCGTGACGCGGGGATCGGCGCGCAGGCGCGGATGCAACTGGTCGCGCCCGACATCGACGCAGATCACGTGCGCCGCGCCGCGCGCCAGAAGGACGTCGGTGAACCCGCCGGTCGAAGCACCGACGTCGAGGGCGGTGAGCCCGGAGGGATCGAAGCGGAAGGCGTCGAGGGCGGCGCCGAGCTTCACGCCGCCGCGCGAGACCCAGGGATAGGCCGGCTCGGCCGCGATGTGCGCAGTTTCGTCGAGAGCCTGGGAGGCCTTGGCGACGAGCGTACCATCGGCACGCACGAGCCCCGCCTCGATGGCCTCGCGTGCCTTCGCGCGGCTGTCGAACAGGCCGCGCGCCACGAGCAGGAGATCGGCCCGCATCCGGCCCATCGCGGTCGGGCCTCCCGCCTCAGGTCGGGTCGAGCGGCTCGGTTCCGGAAGGCTTCCCGTCGGCGCCGAGCGTGATCTTCTCGATGCGCGCCTCGGCCTGCCGCAACAGGTCCTCGCAGCGGGCCTTCAGCGCCTCGCCGCGGGCGTAGAAGGCGATGGAATCGTCCAGCGAGACGTTGCCCTGCTCGAGCTGCGAGACGATGCGCTCCAGCTCCGCCATGGCCTTCTCGAACGGCAGGGTCGCGACGTCGTCGTTTGCGGTCATGGTGTCCTCGGCGCTGGATGCCTGGCCTTATCGCGCTCCCCGGCGAGCGAGGCAACCCCGTCAGGCGGGAGCCGGCGGCCGGCGCAGCAGGCGCTGGTAGACGAGGCCCATGCCCATCAGCACCAGTCCCAACCCGATGAAGGACAGCGCGCGCCACAGACCGTCGAGGTTGGACATGTCGACGATGAATACCTTGAGGATGGCCGCCGCCATGTAGCCTGCCGAGACGAGCCGCGCGGGCCGGTTGCCGCGCAGCAGGCCGTAGGCCAGGAGCGCGACGCCGATGGCGATGAGCACGGCCGAATACGCCCAGAACTCCTGCGGTCCGCTGCCGCGCCAGATCGACAGGTCGGGGCCCTGGAACAGGAAGCGGACCTGAAGGAGCAGGTAGAGCGTGCCGAGCATCAGCCCCAGGCCCGCCGCCGCGGCCACGAACCAGGCGGGGCGCGAGGCGCGGGCGACGCGGGCGAGGCCAAAAGCCGCCAGAGCCGGCGCCGCGTAGCCCGGAAGGAGACCGTTCAGCAGCGCCCCGCCGGCTACCGCCCTGCCCGTGAAGGCCGGGTTTTCCGCCAGCGCGAGGCCGAGGATGGCGGTCGCCATGGCCCATCCGCCATACAGGATGGCCAGAACGCGGTAGAGCAGGTCGGCGTGCCGCTGGTCCAGCCGCACCACGATCAGCGCGAACATCAGCCCGGTCGTGGCAACGAGTCCGGCTTCCACCATGCCGGTGCGGGCGGCGAAGGGGTCGCCGTAGATCAGGTGCCTGATCTGGAACAGGACGAGGAAGGTGGCGAAGACCAGCGCCAGCGTCTCGCAGAGCCGCACAATCCGGTCGCGGCCCGAGCCCGACAGGATCACGGCCGCGTACCCGAACGCCGCGGCCGGCACGCCGTAAAGCCAGAGGAGGGCGTTCAGGATCGGTGTCGTCCCGATGGCGCCGCCCAGGACCGGGTCATAGGCCAGGCGACCGGCGACGATCAGCCCCAGCGCGCCGATCGCGTAGCGCAGGGCCGGGATGTCGAGGCGGCGCGCCACATGCGCCGTGCCCGCGGCGGCGAGAGCCAGTGCCACCGTCAGCGTCGCCTGGCCGAGCACCATGGTGAGGCCGAGCGCAAGCGCGCCCACCGCGCCGGACGCCGTTGCCCCCAGCGCCATGCGCAGCGCGGGCGAATCGCCGTCCGCGCGCAGGCGGGCGGCGGCCAGGACCAGGGCGACCCCTGCGACCCCGGCCATCGCGGCGAAGGGCAAGCTGGGGGCGAAGGACGCGATGCGCCAGTAGGCGACCGCGAGCAGCAGCAGCGGTCCCGCGGCAGCAGCGCCCGCATAGGCGGCGCCCGCAAGTCGCGGCAGGGCGGGAGATCGCCGCACGCGCAGCAGGCCGCCCGCGAAGAGGGCGCCGGCCGCCACCGCGCCGAAGGCGAGATAGGTCGCGAGCGCCTCGGGCATCGGGTTCGGCCCGGCGACGAAGGGCAGGACCGTGACCGACTCTGCACCGGCCTCCCGCGCCACCGGCCACAGGAACAGGACGCCCGCGGCGACAGTGGCGGCAACGGCGGAGAGTGCGGCGACGGGCGCCGCGATCAGGGCGGTCGCCAGATGCAGCGCGAAGGCCGCCCCACCGATGAGCGCGAGCGTGCCGCCGGCAAACCGCCGGTCGAGCGCGAAGAGCAGCAGCGCGCCGAAGGCCGCGAGCAGCGCGCAGGCGAACAGGTCGGGCCTTGCCTCCTCGTCGGGCACGCCGCGATTGGGATCGTAGGCGACGAAGCCGGCCGCGAGCGCCGTCTGGACCAGCACATGGACCGCGGCCGCCAGCGCGAACGACGCGCCGGCCAGGCCCATAAGCACGGCCCAGGCGCCGGCGCCGATGGCGGCCGCGAGGGCCAGCCACCGCCAGAGCCGCAGGCGCGCCAGCCCGTAGGCCGCCGCCGCGACGACGGCGAGGTAGGGCGGCAGCGTCCAGGGCGACGGATCGGCCGTGGAAACGAGGAGCGGGCTGGCGAAGGCTGCCAGGAGGCCGAGGGCCGCCAGCGCCGGACCGTGCAGCGCCGCCGCAACCATGGTCGCGAGCGCCACCGCGCCGAGGAGGAGGAAGGCGGGCGCCGGGCCGATGAAGCCATGGAGCGCATAGGCCGCGTAGACGGTGCCGAACGCGGCCGCGGTGCCGGCCGCCGTCACGATGCCGGGAATGTGGGCGGCAGGGATGCCGGCAATGCCGAGCGCGACCTCGCGGCGGCGCAGCCACTCGCCCGCTCCCACGAGCGATGCGGCGAAGACCGCGCCCAGCGCGATGCGCGCGGCCGGGCCGAAATAGCCTTCCTGGATGGAGTAGCCGACGAGCAGCAGCCCGCCGAGCCCCAGCGCGACGCCGCCGATCCACACCGACCAGCGCGTGGCGAAGGTTTCCTCGAAGTCCTTGCGACCGGGCGGTTCGACCGTCGTGCCGGCGGATGCGCCCGGCGTTCCGGCGCGTGGGACAGCGGCGGTCGAGAGTGTCGGCCCGGGCTCGCCCGGTGGGGTCGCCGGGCTTTCCGCCGGTGCCGCAGGCGTCTCCGTCGCTGCCTGTGGACTATCGGCGGCGGTGGCGGCCGGCGCGGCGCCCCTGATCTCCAGCCGCGCGAGGCGCGATTCGGCCAGAGCGAGCTTGGCTTCCAGCATCGCCACGCGATGGCGCTGGCCCATCGCCATGACGAAGCCGGCGATGCCCATGACCGGAATCGCCAGCGCGATGACGATGAGGATCACATATTCCAAGCGCGCCCCCCGGCTGTTCGGACCGAAGCGGACCGCCGCGCGGGAAGATTAGGCGGGCACGGGTGGCGCTGTCATCCCCGGCCGCTGAGCCGCAGGCCGGGCGCGGGCCGTTCCTGGATGACGTCGCGCCGGAAGCGGAACAGCGCGGCAGGTCGCCCGCCGGTGCGGATCGTCTGGCCCGTGGCTTCCACCAGGGCCGTGCCCTCCACCAGCCTTCGGAAGTTCTGCTTGTGCAGGTGCCGCCCCGAAATGGCCTCCACCGTCGATTGCAGCGTGGTCAGGGTGAACTGGTCCGGCAGCAATTCGAACACGACCGGCCGGTATTTCAGCTTGGCCCGCAGCCGGCCGATGGCGGTCGCCAGGATGCGCCGGTGGTCGAAGCGCATGGCTTCGCCGAGATCGGGCGACTGCGGGGCGGGCGCGGGCCGTTCGTCCCGGTCGTCGCGCGCAGCCTCGGCCACCAGCCCCGCGGAATACAGGAGCTCATAGCGCTCCAGCGTCTTCTCCTCATCCCACGGCGCGTTGGGCGCCCCGAAGCACAGTCTCACCCGCTCCCGCCGGGACACGCCCCTGCGCTCCGCCGCCTCGGCGGCCGCGTCCGAGGCCCATGCATCGAGAAGGGGCAGGATCGTCCGGTCGATGACCGCGGGCCGCCCGCTACGCCAGTCCTCCCAAGGAAAGAAGTGATACCAGGGCCGGAAGGCCGCGCCCTCCAGAGCCGCCGTCTCGCGGCCGATCCGCGTCAGGGCGAGATAACCGACTGACACGATATGCGGGCCTGTATCGCCGGGCCGCGCATGCCGGCCCCGGTCGCCGAACGTGTAGAGCTGCTCCACATAGCCGAGCGACAGGCCCGATTGCTGGGTCACGAATTCCCGCAGCCCGATCTCGAAGGTGCGGTGCGCGAGCGGATCGAAGGGGCCGGACGGCAGGCCGGGCGTCGGATCGGCGCCCGCCCGCGCCACCAGGATTTGCGGCGCGTCGCCCTTCAGCGCGACGACCGCGGCGGCCAGGCCGATCTCGATGGGCGTCAGGTCGCTCACGGCGTGAAATCCAGGGCGAAGGGCGCACCCTCGAAGCAGTCCTCGCCGCGGCCGATGGCGGCGATCGCGTCCACCATGCGCCCCTTCCGCCCGAGCGCGGCATCGCCCAGCGCCACCAGCCGCGCATTGGGCGTCGCCGTCGGCGAGGCGGCCCTCAGCCTGCGGGCGAGTTCCGCCTCGCACAGGGCCGGGGCCATGGCGCAGCCGGCGATGTAGGCGGCCGCCGTCGACCGGGACACGCCCGCCCAGCAATGGATGAGCAGGGGTGCCGCCCGATCCCACCCGGCGATGAAATCCAGCAGAGCTGCCACGTGCCGTTCGCCGGGCAGGACGTGCCCCTCCCGGTGGGAGACGATGTCGCTCATCGCGAGGATGAGATGGCGCTCGGGGGCGATGGCGGCAGGGCGCTCCACGGGCGTGTTGCCCGTCACCAGCGTGACGAGATGCGCCGCGCGGGTGGCAGCGGCGGTGTCCGGCAGGCGGGCGAGGGAGCAGACGTGCAGGGTCGGCATGGCGTGCGGGGAAGATTAGCGGCTGCGCCGTCCCGGCCAAGCGGGAATCTGGGCAGGCTTGCCGTAAGGTCCGGGCGTGCTAGCGTCGCCCCTCGCATCAGGGAGCCCGACATGGCCGACCAACTCGTCCTCTACACGCATCCGTGGTCCCGGGGCCGCGTCGCCCGCTGGATGCTGGAAGAGACGGGTCAGCCCTACACCGCCGAGATCCTGGACTACGGCACGACGATGAAGGCGCCCGCCTATCTGGCGGTGAACCCGATGGGCAAGGTGCCCGCGCTCAGGCACGGCGACGTCGTCGTGACCGAGCTCGCGGCGATCTGCAGCTACCTCGCGGACGCCTTTCCCGAGGCCGGCCTTGCGCCCCCGCCGGGCTCTCGGGAGCGCGGCGCCTATTACCGCTGGCTGTTTTTCGGCGCGGGCTGCGTCGAGCCGGCGACGACGGCGAAGGCGCTGGGCCTGGACATCCCCGAGGACAAGCGCCGCATGCTGGGCTACGGCTCCCTGGAGCAGGTCGCCGAGGTTCTGGACCGCCACCTGAGCGGCCGGGAGTTCATCGCCGGCGACAGGTTCACCGCCGCCGACCTCTATGTCGGCGCCCAGCTCGGCTGGACCATGCAGTTCGACCTCATGCCCCGGACGCCGACTTTCGAGGCCTATGTGGGCCGGCTGATGCAGCGGCCCGCATCGGTGCGGGCGAACGCGATCGACGACAAGCTCGCCGCCGATCTCAAGGCCGCCTCCGGCGGCTGAGTTCAGCCCGTCTGCAGCGTACGGAACCGGGCCAGGAAGCCCTCCTGCGCCTCCGCGATGGGGCGGGGCGCCAGCAGCTCCTCGACCGCGCGGGTCAAAGGCGCGGGCCGGCCGAAGAACCTGACCGCCTCCTCCCGCTCGAAGCCCGCCAGCCGCGTCGCCTCGTGGAACGCCGCCATCCGGTCCGCCTGCTTGCAGAGCTTGAGCAGCGGGGAGGGCGGCTCCGCCGGCAGCCCGAAGCGCACGTGGATCGCGGCGGATAGGCGCGCTTCCACCGCCTTGTAGGCGTCGCCCACGGCCGCCTTGAAGGGCGAGATGATGTCCCCGATGACGTATTCGGGCGCATCGTGGAGCAGGATGACCAGCCGGGCCCGATGGTCGAGCAATGGCTCGATGCCGGCGGCGATCGCCTCCACCAGCAGCGAATGCTGCGCCACCGAATAGATGTGCGGACCCCGGGTCTGGCCGTTCCATCGGGCCACGCGGGCAAGCCCGTGGGCGATGTCCTCGATCTCCACGTCGAGCGGGGAGGGGTCGAGCAGGTCGAGCCGGCGGCCCGACAGCATCCGCTGCCAGGCCCGCGGCGCCAAAGGGGTGGACCTGCGCGGCGCCGGCATCACGCGCCCTCGGCCAGGGCGGCGCATTCCGCATGCCGGAAGCACCCCACGAGGTGATCGTTGACGAGCCCGGTCGCCTGCATGAACGCGTAGACGATGGTCGGTCCGACGAAGTTGAACCCGGCCTGCCGCAGCGCCTTGGACATCCTGCGGGAGGTCTCGGTCTCCGCCGGGATCTGGTGGCGGTGCCGCAGATTGGTCTGGACCGGTCGTCCGTCCACGAAATCCCACAGGAAATCGGAGAAGCCGCGCTTCTCCTCGATGGCGAGATAGGCGCGGGCGCTGGCAGACGCGGCCACGATCTTCGCGCGGTTCCGGACGATGCCTGCATCCGCCATCAGCCGCGCGACGTCGGGCTCGCCGAAGCGTGCCATCGCCTCGGGGTCGAACCCGGCGAAGGCCTGCCGGAAGTTCTCGCGCTTCCTGAGGATGGTGATCCAGGACAGCCCGGCCTGGAAGCCGTCGAGGATCAGCTTCTCGAACAGGGCGCGCCCGTCGCGCTCCGGCACGCCCCAATCGGTGTCGTGATAGTGCACGTACAGGGGGTCGGTACCCGGCCAGAAGCAGCGGGCCTTGCCATCGGGATGGTGGATGAGATCGGGGCGGGCGTCGCTCATGGCGAAGCTTTAGCGAACGGAACGCGAACGGGAAAGGGGGCGATCAGGCCGGACCCGCCGTCTCCGGCATGCGGAAGCGCGCCCAGGGGGGAACCATCACCTGAAGCTCCATGGCGCCGGCCGTGAGGGGGATGCCCGCCGCCATCGCGTCGGCCGCCCGATCCAGCCTGACGGTTGCGATCGCCCGCCCGCCGCCCGCCGAGCCGAGCCGGCCGATCGTGCGGTCCCCCGCCACGATCTCCGAGCCTTCGGGCGCGGCGATCCCGCCGGGGAAGACGGCCTGCACGATGCGGGTGCGCGCGGTTCCGCGATGCTCCATGCGGGAGACGACCTCCTGCCCGACATAGCAGCCCTTGGCGAAATCCACGCCGCCGAGCTGGTCCATGTCGGCTTCGTGGGGAAAGGCTTCGCCGAAGGCATAGTCCTTGCCGCCCTCCGGCACGCCGAGCGTCGTGCGGTGGGCGTGATACGCGCCGGCGTCCTCGCCGAAGCCCGGTGCGTCGCTCGAGGCCACGAAGGCCCGCCATCCGAGTTCCGGCAGGCGCGGATCGGGGTAGACGAGGCCGAACTCGTCCGCCGCCGGGGCTGTATCCCCCCAGCCCGCGACCACCGCGATCGCGTCCGAAAGGTCCTCGACCGCCACCTTGGCCCGCAGCTTGTAGAAGCCGAGCCGCCGGGCGAGATCCGGCGCGACGGCGCGGCCGACGTCGAGCCAGAAGCCGCCGCCGATATCCTCGGTGGCGCGCACGACGAGGAAATCGAACAGGATCTTGCCCTGCGGCGTCAGCAGCGCCGACAGCCGCGCGCGGCCCGGCGCGAGGCCCGCCACGTCGGCGGTCACGAGGTTCTGCAGGAAGCCTGTCGCATCCTCGCCCGTGATCTTGAGCGTGCCGCGGTCGGAAAGATGGGCTGACGGCATCGGACGGGTCCTTGCTCGGCGTTGACGGGTGACATAAGCCGCTGGCATCGCCCTCTCAAGCGCTGCCGACGGAGAACCATCATGCCGGAGACCTTCGATCTCATCCTCAAGGGTGGAACGGTGGTGAACCACGATGGCGAGGGCCTGCGCGACATCGGCATCACGGGCGGGCGGATCGCCGCCATCGGCTCGCTCGGCGGGGCCTTGGCTGGAGAGGTCGTCGACTGCACCGGCCTCCATCTCCTGCCCGGCGTCATCGACAGCCAGGTCCATTTCCGCGAGCCGGGGCTCACGCACAAGGAAGACCTGGAGACCGGGTCCCGCGCCGCCGTGCTGGGCGGGGTGACCACGGTCTTCGAGATGCCCAACACCAACCCGCAGACCACGAATGCGGAGGCGCTCGCCGCCAAGATCGCCGCCGGACGCCACCGCATGCACGGCGACTTCGCCTTCTGGGTCGGCGGCACCCACGACAACGTGGCGGACCTGCCCGAGCTCGAGCGCCTGCCCGGCGCCGCCGGCATCAAGGTCTTCATGGGTTCGTCCACCGGGTCCCTCCTGGTGGAGGACGACGAGGGCGTGCGCGCCATTCTGCGCCAGACGCGCCGCCGCGCGGCGTTTCATTCCGAGGACGAGTACCGCCTGCGCGAGCGCATGGGCCATCGCCGGGCGGGCGACCCCTCGTCCCACCCCGAATGGCGGGATGTGGAGACGGCCATGTCCTGCACGCGCCGGCTGATCGCCATCGCGGAGGAGGTGGGCGCCAAGATCCACATCCTGCACATCTCGTCCGCCGACGAGATGCCGCTCATCGCGCGCCACAAGGACCTGGTGACCTGCGAGGCGACGCCGCACCACCTGACGCTCGCCGCGCCCGATTGCTACGAGCGGCTCGGCGCCTATGCCCAGATGAACCCGCCGGTGCGCGATGCGGCCCATCGCGACGGCATCTGGTGGGGTCTGAACCAGGGCATCGTCGACGTGCTCGGCTCCGACCACGCGCCGCATACGCGCGAGGAGAAGGAGCACGAATACCCGGCGACGCATTCGGGCATGACCGGCGTCCAGACCCTCGTCCCGATCATGCTGGATCACGTCAATGCCGGGCGCCTGACGCTCCAGCGCTTCGTCGACCTCACGAGCCACGGTCCGCAGCGGCTGTTCGGGCTTGCAGGCAAGGGCAGGCTGGCGGTCGGCTATGACGGGGACGTCACGGTCGTGGACCTGAAGCGGCGCCAGACGATCACCAACGGCTGGATCGCGTCCCGCTGCGGCTGGACGCCCTATGACGGCGTCGCGGTCACCGGCTGGCCGGTGGGCACGATCGTGCGCGGACGCCGCGTCATGTGGGAAGGGGACCTCGTCACGCCGGCGACCGGCGAACCCGCGCGCTTCACCGAAACGAGGGTTTGATCACGCCTGAGGGGTGAATGGGCAGGCTCCGCACGGGGCGGCATCGGCGCCGCGCCTCGACCGGAAGGTCTGGCTGCTTGGCACCCGGCGGAGCCTTGCGGCTTTAGTGACGCCTGACGACGCTGAATCCGCCGGCTCGGACCTTGTCGGGAAGGTTCTCGGCGAAGGTGGCCACGGCCTCCTCGCCATAGGTCTCGACCAGTTCCTTGAAGGCCGCGAACAGGGCGGCATGGGCGACGCAGTCGCCGTCCAGCCCGTCCTGGCGGGCCTCCTCGAACGCCTCGGTGACGTAGGACAGCGCCACGCGCTTTTCCTCGCCCGCATCGAACGGCTCATCGATTTCGTCGGCGTTCCACATCGCGTCCGCGCAATCCGTATCCCCGGCTGGTTGCATAGCATCCCCCACCGGGCCCGCCAGCCGGAATCCTTAAGGAAGGTTAATTCCGGCGCGCCAATTTTGCGCGTTCCGTTGCGGCAAATGCCCCGCATCGCGGGCGTCGCGTCACCCGCCGTAGCGGTTCGTGATCGCGCGGGAGAGCTGGGAGCCTTCGGCCACGTAGAGATCGATCGCCGCCCGGGCCGACTCGGTGCAGGCGCGATACGTCACGGCAAAGCCGCGATAGCCCTTGTTGAAGGCACCCGCGAGCCGCTCGCGGCGCGCCTGCGTCGCGCCCTCCGTCTGGACGAGGGATTGCATCCGCCGCCGCCAGGCGTCGGCATCCGCTTCCGCGCAGAGCTCGCTGAGGAAGGACAGCGACCCCATGATCTCCGCAAGGCGCATGAGGTCGCGCTCGTAGACCGGGGGCGGGGGTTCGGGCGCCGGCGCCGGTTCCGCGGGCGCTGCGGGAGCGGGACGGGTCGCCCGGGGCTGCGCCGCGGGCGGGGCCTGCGCTGCCGCAGGCACGGCCAGGAGGACCAGCGCGGCGGCAAGGAGCCTGGCGCGGGTCACGGCGCGGCCTCCACCAGAGCGAGCGCCCGCGCGGCAATGGCGCCGAGCCCGTCGGTGGTGGGCAGCGCCGCCAGCTCCGCCAGCCCGACCCAGCGCGGATCGTCCGCCTCCGGGCCCGGGCGCGGCTCACCCTCCCGCCAGCGGCCGGCGAACGCGCAGACGACCGCGTGCATCGGCCGCCCGGCATCGGCGCGGATGATCTCGGCGAAGCCCGCGAATCCGACGATATCGGCGGTCACGCCGACCTCCTCGGCGAGCTCGCGCAGGGCGGCCTGCTCCAGCGTTTCCCCGAACTCCACCTTGCCGCCCGGCAGGCTGTAGAGCGCCGCCATCGGCGCGGACGGACGGGCCGCCACCAGCACGCGGCCGTCGCGCACGACGGCGGTGGATACGCACAGGACGGGGCGGGCGGCGCGATCGGGCATCGGTTCAGACGTGCTGGCCGCCATTGATGTGGATCTCGGCCCCGTTCACGTAGCTGGAGGCCTCGGTGCACAGGAAGTAGATGGCCTTGGCCACCTCGTCGGTCGTGCCCAGCCGCTGCATCGGGATCTGCTCGACGATCTTCTCCGTGCCCGGCGACAGGATCGACGTGTCGATCTCCCCGGGCGAGATGGCGTTGACGCGAATGCCGAGCCGGCCGAAGTCCGAGGCCATCTCGCGGGTCAGCGCGGCGAGCGCCGCCTTGGACGTGCCATAGGCCGCCCCGGCGAAAGGATGGACGCGGGACCCCGCGATCGAGGTCACGTTGACCACCGAGCCCTTCGCCTTTTCCAGCTCGGCGACCAGACCGCGGGCCAACATGATCGGCGCGAAGAAATTGACCTGGAAGACCCGGTGCCAGGTCTCAACGTCGGTGTCGATCGCGCCCAGGCGGGCGCCGCCGTCCGCCTTCGGGGAGATCGCGGCGTTGTTGACGAGCGCGTGGAGCTGCCCGCCCTCCGGCTCCAGCCGATGGCGGATTTCCCTGACGGCGTCGAGCGTGCTCGCGGTGTCGGCCAGGTCCACCTGGATATGGTCCTCGGGGCCCATCTCCCAGGGGCACTGCTCGGGGAAGGCGTGGCGGGAGCACGTGATGACGCGCCATCCCGCGGCGGAGAACCGCTTCACGGTGGCATGCCCGATGCCGCGGCTCGCCCCGGTCAGGAGCATCACGCGGCGGACATTGTTGGCGCTGTTCGGCATGGCTCTCTCCGGCCGGCTCAGGGATAGAGCCGGGTGGTGGACCAGCCGCCGCCGGACCGGGTGAAGACGACCCGGTCGTGCAGGCGGTAGGGCCGGTCGTGCCAGAACTCGATGGCGACCGGTTCGATCCGGTATCCCGTCCAGTGGGCCGGGCGCGGCACGGCGCCGCCTTCCGGATAGGTCGCGGCAAAGGTCCTGACGCGCTCCTCGAGCGTCGCGCGCTGGTCCAGCGGCTGCGATTGCTGGCTGGCATGGGCGCCGATCCGGCTCCCATAGGGCCGGGACTGGTAATAGGCGTCGGCCTCGTCGTCCGGGACGCGGGCGACAATGCCCCGCACGCGCACCTGTCGCAGGAGCGACTTCCAGTGGAACACGAGCGCCGCCTTGCCCTGGCCGTCCAGTTCGCGGCCCTTGGCGCTGCCGGTATTGGTGTAGAACGTGAAGCCCGACGCATCGAAGCCCTTCAGCAGCACGATGCGCGCATTGGGCATGCCCTGCGCATCCACCGTCGCCAGCGTCATGGCGTTCGGGTCGTTGGGTTCGGACCTGGAGGCCTCCGCAAGCCATTCGCCGAACAGCGCGAACGGGTCCGTGGCCCTGGTGAAGTCATCACTCATTAACGTCTTCGCCTTCAAGATCGCAGCCATGCGTGCCGCCGTGCGGGCGGCCTGAAGTCCAGGGTGTGTCGCGTGCGGTCTTATCACGGTTTGGCAGCGGGGCGAGGCCGGACTTACCGTCGCGGCACTGCGTGTGCGCTGGCCCTGCTGGCGGCCCTTCAGACCGGCGCGTGCTCTATGTCGTTCCCCATCGGCTCGCTCTTCGGCAACGACGACATGCCGACCGGCTCCATCGCGCCAGCGCCGGTGCAGTCGCCCCTCGGCGGGGACCTCAACGCCGAGGACTGGCGCCGGGCGCGGGGCGCCATGGCACTGGCGCTCGACCCGCAGGGCAACGGCTCGCAGGTGGGCTGGGACAACCCAGAGAGCGGTCGCAAGGGTCATTTCACCCCTGTCGGCCAGCCCTTCGTCAATGCCGACCAGATCTGCCGCGCCTTCCTGACGGCGATCGCCTCGCCCGGCACCGGCGAATCGCGCGCCCTGCAGGGCACCGCCTGCCGCCCGTCCGGCGGGGAATGGTCCATCCGCGACGTCAAACCCTGGCAGAAGCCTGCGTGAACCTGTGCCGGACGCGTTGCGTTTCGGCGAATCCGCGCCCACATCTGGCTGAGATGGACCCGTTGAGCGGGGAGGCCGGATGCGAGACCCTTACGATGTGCTTGGCTTGAAGCGTTCCGCCACGGAGGCGGACGTCAAGCGCGCCTATCGCAAGCTCGCCAAGCAGCACCACCCCGACCAGAACCCCAACGATCCCAAGGCCAAGGACCGGTTCTCCGAGCTGAACGCCGCCTACGAGATCCTGGGCGACGCCCAGAAGCGCAAGGCGTTCGACGCGGGCGAGATCGACGCCGAGGGCAAGCCCCGCTTCCGCGGCTTCGAGGGCTTCGGCGCGGGAGGCCCCGGAGGCGGCTTCGAGGGCTTCGCCGGCGGCCCCTTCGGCCGCCGCGGCGCCGGCCCGCAGCAATTCGATGCCGGGGACATCTTCTCCGAGCTCTTCGGCGATGCCTTCCGGGCCGGGGGCATGGGCGGCGGGATGGGAGCGGGCATGGGCGGCAATCCCGGCGCCGGCGCCCGCGGCGGCCGTCCCGCCAAGGGCGAGGATGTCTCCTACGAGCTCAAGGTGACGCTGGAGGACATCGTCGGCGATCGCCGCCACCGGGTCCGCCTGCCCACCGGCAAGGAGATCGAGGTCGACCTGCCCAAGGGCGTCAGCGACGGCCAGGTCATCCGCCTGCGCGGCCTCGGCCAGGCCGGCCGCGGCGGACCGGGAGACGCGCTGATGACCGTGCGCATCGCCCCCCATCCTCATTTCACCGTGGAGGGCACGACGCTTCGCACCCGGGTCCCCCTGCCGCTGGAGGACGCCGTTTTGGGCGGCACTGTGCGCGTGCGGACCCTCGAGGGCGAGGTCGAGGCCTCCGTCCCCCCGATGACCAGCGGCGGCCGCAGCCTGAGGCTGCGCGGCAAGGGCCTGCCCGGTCCTTCAGGGCGCGGCGACATCATAGCGACGCTCGACGTGACCCTGCCCGCCGACGGCGATCCGGAACTCGCCGCGCTCATGCGCAAGCGGCGCGGCGGCGGCGCCTAGCGCCCGAGAAGGCGGCGGACGGACCGTTTTCGGCTCTTTCGCGGGGCGGTGTGCTCGGTTATTGATGCCCGCCACACGCATCGACCTCGCGGATCATCACCTCATGACGGAATCCAAGGCCACCTCGTCCCTGCTCGCCGGAAAGCGCGGCCTCGTGCTGGGCGTGGCCAACAATCGGTCGATCGCCTGGGGCATCGCCCGGGCGGCTCGCAATGCGGGTGCCGAACTGGCGTTCACCTACCAGGGCGACGCCCTGAAGAAGCGGGTCGAGCCGCTGGCCGCCGAACTCGGCGCCCGCGTGGTCGGCCATTGCGACGTCACCGATGCGGCCACCATCGACGCGGTCTTCGCCGAGGTCGGCCGGGAATGGGACAACCTGGATTTCGTCGTCCACTGCATCGCCTTCTCCGACAAGGACGAACTGACCGGCCGCTATATCGAGACGTCCGAGGAGAACTTCTCCCGGACGATGGCGATCTCCGCCTATTCCTTCACGGCGATCGCCCAGCGGGCCGAGAAGCTGATGAAGAAGGGCGGCTGCCTGCTGACGCTCACCTATTACGGCGCCGAGAAGTGGATGCCCCACTACAACGTCATGGGCGTCGCCAAGGCCGCGCTCGAGGCAAGCGTGCGCTATCTCGCGGCCGATCTCGGCCCCGACGGCATCCGCGTCAACGCCATCTCGGCAGGCCCGATCAAGACGCTCGCGGCCTCCGGCATCGGCGACTTCCGCTACATCCTGAAGTGGAACGAATACAACGCGCCGCTGCGCCGGACCGTGACCATCGAGGAGGTCGGCGAGACGGCGGTGTATCTCGTGTCGGACATGGGTCGGGGCGTCACCGGCGAGATCCTGCACGTGGATGCCGGCTACCATGTCGTCGGCATGAAGAACCCGGAAGCACCCGACCTGTCGCTCGAGAAAGACTGACGGGTGCGCGGGGGCGCGACTCTCTATTTCGTCCGGCACGGCGAGACGGACTGGAACGCCGAAGGCCGGATGCAGGGGCAGCAGGACATCCCGCTGAACGATGTCGGCCGTCTGCAGGCCCGCGACGTCGCGGAAAAGCTGCGCGAGGCGGCGCCCCACGTGGAGACGCTGGACTTCGTCTGCAGCCCGATGCTCCGCACCCGGCAGACGATGGAGATCATGCGCGCCGCGCTGGGCCTCGACCCGCAGGCCTATCGCATCGACGACCGGCTGAGGGAGCTGACCTTCGGGAGCTGGGAGGGCCTGACCTGGAAGGAGGTCCGCGCCCGCGACCCCGAGGGCGCGGCCCGTCGCAAGGCCGACAAGTGGGGCTACGTCCCGCCGTCCGGCGAGAGCTACGCCATGCTGGCCGAGCGGATCGAAGGCTTCCTCGCGTCGGTGGAGCGCGACATGGTCGTCGTCGCCCATGGCGGCGTGGCCCGCGCCTTCCTGCGCATGGCGGCGGGCCTGAGCCGGCAGGAGGCGCCGGTCATCGACATCTGGCAGGGCCGGGTGCTCGTGTTCCGCGACGGGCGCCATTCCTGGGTCTGAGCCCGAACGCGTTCTCCCGATTCGCTTTTCCCGAAAAATCCGTTCAGGATCGGTTCAGTCACATCTCGCGATAGTGTGATCGACGATCGGGGTTAACCCGGCGGAATGGGCTCCGGGCAAGCGAACATCGCACCGGGGTTATTCGGGGGGATATAAGGCACCGCTTCCAGAAATGGACCGGCCGGGCGGACGCGTCATGCGTGCGTGCGATCGGCTGCGGGCGCCTTGCGAACGGGCGACAGCAACCATCATGTCCAGCAGCGTCAGCATTCTGTCAGGCCGCACCACGGGCGGGCCTGCCGCGAGCGTTCTCATCGGCGACAAACGGCCGGAGCTCCTGAGGGAGGAGGTCCTTGCGGACATCTTCGCCGCCACGGTTTCCAGCCATGGGGATCGCGTCGCCTTCGTAGCGGGGGAGCGACGCCTGACCTACGCGCAGGCCGACGCCATCACCGGCGCCATCGCCGGGGCGCTCGTCGCGCGCGGCATCGGCCCGGGGGACGTGGTGGGCCTGTGGATGGCCCGCGGCCTCGACCTGCTCCTGGCGCAGATCGCCGTGACCCGCGCCGGCGCCGCCTGGCTGCCCTTCGACGCCGACGCGCCCGTCGACCGGATCGCCATCTGCCTCGCCGATTGCGAGGCCAAGGCCCTGCTGACCAGCGCCGAATTCGCGCCCCGGACGGACGGGCGCATCGGCCTGCCCGTCCTTGCGGCGGAAAGCCTCGCCATCGAGGGCTGCGATGCCCCGGACGCGCCGGCCGCCCGCGGCCTGACGCCGGACCATCCGGCCTATCTCATCTACACGTCCGGCTCGACCGGCGTGCCCAAGGGCATCGTCGTCAGCCATCGCAACATCTGCCACTTCCTGCGGTCCGGAAACGCGCTCTACGGCCTGACGGCCGAGGACGTGGTGTTCCAGGGCGCGTCGGTGGCGTTCGATCTCTCCATGGAGGAGATCTGGATCCCCTATCTCGTCGGTGCCCAGCTCTTCGTGGCGAGCCCCGAGATGATGGGCAACGCCGAGGCGCTGCCCGACCTTCTGGCGGGCGCCGGCGTCACGGTGCTGGACACCGTGCCGACGCTGCTGGCGCTGCTGCCGCGGGACGTGCCTTCGCTGCGCGTGATCCTGCTCGGCGGCGAGGCGCTGCCCGCCCCGCTGGTTCAGCGCTGGTGGAAGCCGGAGCGGCGCATCTTCAACACCTACGGCCCGACCGAGGCGACGGTCGTCGCCACGGCGACCGAGGTCTTCCCCGAGCGGGTTGTCACGATCGGCCGCCCGATCGCCAACTACACCGCCTATGTCTGCGACGAGAACCTGAACCTGGTCGCCCCCGGCGAGCAGGGCGAACTCGTCATCGGCGGGCCCGGCGTGGCTCAGGGCTACCTGAAGCGCCCCGACCTGACTGCCTCCAAGTTCGTCGCGAACCCGTTCGGCGATGCCCATGGCGATCCCGTCCTGTATCGCTCAGGCGATGCGGTCAGCCTGGACGAGGCCGGCGAGATCCTCTTCCACGGCCGCATCGACGACCAGGTGAAGATCCGCGGCTTCCGCGTGGAGCTCGGCGAGATCGAGGCCCGGCTGGCGGAAGGCGAGGGCGTGTCCCACGCCGCGGTGGCCCTGCGCAACGACGACGGCATGGACCGGCTCGTGGCGTTCCTCGTGGCCGAGCGCGAGGGCGCGATCGACCGCATGAAGCTGCGCGCCTCGCTGCGCGAGACGCTGCCGTCCTACATGGTCCCGTCCCATTTCGAGATGGTGGCCGCGCTCCCGCGGCTGATCTCGGGCAAGGTCGACCGCAAGGCGCTGAAGGAGCTGCCGCTGGCGGCCTCCGGCTTCGCCGAGGTGCAGGACGAGCCGGAAAACGCGACGGAAGCGGCCCTGCTGGCCGCGGCCAAGCGTGTCTTCGGTAACCAGGCCCTGCCGTTCGAGGCGGACTTCTTCACCGATCTCGGCGGTCATTCGCTGATCGCGGCGCGCTTCGTGTCGGCGGTGCGCGAGATTCCGGCCCTGGCTGCGCTCACGCTCCAGGACGTCTACGCCGCCCGCTCGCTGCGGGCGATGTCGACGCTGCTGATCGGGCGCACCGGCGGCGTCGGCGCCACGGTGATCGCGCGCGACCTGTCCTTCGCCCCGCCTCCGCTGCTGCGGCGGTTCCTGTGCGGCCTCGCCCAGGCGGCCGCGATGCCGGTGATCCTCGGCATCGTCACCGCCCAATGGCTCGGCGTCTTCATCACCTACCTGCTGATCTCCGGCGAGGGCTATGGCCCGGTCGGCGAGGTCTTCGCCCTGCTCGGCGTGTTCCTCGGCCTCAGCGTCGCCGCCAAGGTCATCGCCATCATCGGCAAGTGGCTGGCCATCGGCCGCACCCGGCCCGGCCGCTACCCGCTGTGGGGCGTCTATTACTATCGCTGGTGGCTGTCGCAGCGCTTCATCGGCCTGGCGCACCTCAAGTGGTTCCAGTCCTCGCCTGTCATGCGCGTGTACCTGCGCCTGCTGGGCGCCAAGGTCGGCCGCGATGCCCTGATCTCGGACATCGAGGCGGGCGCCATCGATCTGGTCAGCATCGGCGACGGCGCCTCCATCGGCTCGAAGGCGAAGTTCGCCAATGCCGAGGTCGTCGGCAACGAACTCATCATCGGCACGATCGAGATCGGCGCCGACGCCATGGTCGGCACCTCCGCCGTGATCGGCCACGACGTGAAGATCGGCGAGGGCGCCGAGCTGCTGGACCTGACCGCGGTGCCGGCCCATTCGGTCGTCGGTGCAGGCGAATTGTGGGACGGCTCGCCGGCGCGCAAGGTCGGCATGGTCGACAAGGCCGCGCTGGACACGCCGCCGGAGGCTTCGCGCCTGCGCCGCGCGTCGTTTGCCGGGCTCTATCTCCTGGCGCTGATGATCGTCCCGCCGATCAGCCTGCTGCCGATCTTCCCGGCCTTCTTCCTGTTCGACCGGATCGACGATTACCTCGCGCAGTACACCGACGTCAGCTACCTCTGGTACCTGCCGCTCCTGACCTGGCCGACCGCCTTCATGCTGATCATCGGCACGGTCGCCTTCGTCGCCCTGCTGCGCTGGGCGGTGCTGCCCCGCGTGTCTTCGGGCAAGTACTCGGTCTATAGCGGCTTCTTCTACCGCAAGTGGGTCGTGTCGCTGACCACCGAGGTCACGCTCGAGACGCTGAGCTCGCTCTTTGCGACGATCTACATGCGGGCCTGGTACCGCATCATGGGCGCGGGCATCGGGAAGGGTTCGGAAATCTCCACCAACCTGTCGGGCCGCTACGACGTCACCCGCATCGGCGCGAAGAACTTCATCGCCGACGAGGTCGTGTTCGGCGACGAGGACATCCGCCGCGGCTGGATGCGCCTGGCCGAGACCCGCACGGGCGACCGCGTCTTCGTGGGCAACGACGCCGTCGTCCCGCCGGGCACGGAAATCCCCGACGGCGTGCTCATCGGCATCAAGTCCAAGCCGCCCACGGGCATCGCCATGCAGCCGGGCGAAACCTGGTTCGGCTCGCCGCCGATCAAGCTGCCCACGCGCCAGAAGGTCGAGGGCGTCGATGCCGCCTGGACGTTCGAGCCTTCGCTCGGCCGCAAGATCTGGCGCGGCGTGTTCGAGGCGATCCACACCTCGATCCCCACCATGCTGTTCATCACGCTGGGCCTCATCGCCCTGGAGGTGATGATGCCCATGGTGCAGGCCCGCGACTGGGGGATCCTCGCCGCCACCTTCTTCGCCTTCTCGGTCGGCATCGCGCTTACCACGACCGTGGCCGTGGCCGGCATCAAGTGGCTGCTCATGGGCACCTACAAGCCGATGATGAAGCCGATGTGGTCCTTCTGGGCCATGCGCACCGAAGCCGTCGCCGTGCTCTATCACGCGCTCGCCGGCAAGACCCTGCTGGAGCACCTGCAGGGCACCCCGATGCTGCCGTGGGTCCTGCGCCTGTTCGGAGCCAAGATCGGCAAGGGCGTCTGGATGAACATGACCGACATCACGGAGTTCGACTGCGTGAAGGTCGGCGACTTCAGCCAGATCAACGCGATGAGCGCGCTCCAGACGCACCTCTACGAGGACCGGATCATGAAGGTCGGGCGCGTCGAGCTGGGCCGGGGCGTCAGCGTCGGCGCGGCTTCCACGGTGCTCTACGACACCCATGTCGGCGACTTCGCCCGCCTCGGCCCGCTGACGGTCGTGATGAAGGGCGAGTCGATCCCCGGCAACAGCGAATGGCATGGCGCCCCCGCCGAGCCGGTCGCCGCCTACGACCGCAAGCGCGTCACCCTCGTGCGCGCCGCCTGACGGGACGGGATAGAGCAGAAAAACGAACGCCGGCGGGCTTGAAGCCTCGCCGGCGTTTTGCTTTCCTCCGCCTGATATTGCGGAGATCATTGATGAATCGCTTTTTCATGGCGCTTTGCGCCGGCATGGCCGCCTGCGCCTCCCTTCCCGCCTTCGCCGAAACCTTCTCCGGCACCGTCCGCGCCGGATCGACCACGGTCGTCTCCTCGCGCTTCATCTCCACCGCGGGATGCGACAACTGGGCGCCGCCGGAAGTGCAGGGCAAGCCGACCGCGCCGAACGGCCGCCTGACCTTCTCCATCGAGCGCGTGCCCTTCGTCTCGCAGGGCCATCCCTGCAACGGCATGTCGATGGTCTCGATGGTCGTGCGCTACACGCCCAACAAGGGCTTCCGCGGGGTGGACCGGTTCTCGATCAACTACACCTGGGATCGCGACGACGGCGGCCGCAAGGGCGGCATATCCGACGATTTCGTCATCGAGGTGAAGTGAGCGTCAGACCCGGCCGACGGCGCTTGCCGGCGGCTCCGTGACAGTCCGTTTGACCCCCATCGCGTGCGCTTCTATGGAGTGCGCGAGGGGCTTTCAGCATGTCGCACAACACGTTCGGTCATCTCTTCCGCGTCACGACCTTCGGCGAAAGCCACGGGCCGGCGCTGGGATGCGTGGTCGACGGATGCCCGCCGCTCATCCCGCTGACCGAGGCGGACATCCAGGGCGAGCTGGACCGTCGCAAGCCCGGCCAGTCGCGCTTCACCACCCAGCGGCGCGAACCCGATGAGGTGCGCATCCTGTCGGGCGTCTTCGCCGACGACCGCACCGGCGGGCAGCAGCTCACCACCGGCACGCCCATCGCGCTGCTGATCGAGAACACCGACCAGCGCTCGAAGGACTACTCGGAGATCCGCGACAAGTACCGGCCGGGCCATGCCGACTACACCTACGACGTCAAATACGGCATCCGCGACTATCGCGGCGGCGGCCGCTCCTCCGCGCGGGAGACGGCGGCCCGGGTCGCTGCCGGCGCCATCGCCCGCAAGGTCCTGCCCGGCGTGACCATCCGCGCGGCGCTCGTCCAGATGGGGCCGCATCGCATCGACCGCGGCAACTGGGATTGGGACGAGGTCGGCCGCAATCCGTTCTTCTGTCCGGATGCCCGGGCGGCCGCGTTCTACGAGGATTATCTCGACGGTATCCGCAAGGACGGCTCGTCCGTCGGGGCGGTGATCGAGGTCGTCGCCGAGGGCGTGCCTCCGGGGCTCGGCGCGCCGGTCTACGGCAAGCTCGACAGCGAGCTCGCCGCGGCCCTGATGTCCATCAACGCCGTGAAGGGCGTCGAGATCGGCGACGGATTCGCCGCGGCCGAATTGCGCGGCGAGGACAATGCCGACCAGATGCGGCTGGGCAACCAGGGCGGCCCGCAATTCCTGTCAAACCATGCCGGAGGCGTGCTCGGCGGTATCTCCACGGGCCAGCCCCTCGTCTGCCGGTTCGCGGTCAAGCCCACATCCTCGATCCTCACGCCCCGGGAGACCGTGACGCGTTACGGCGCCGATGCGGACGTGCTGACCAAGGGCCGTCACGATCCATGCGTCGGCATTCGCGCCGTGCCGGTCGGGGAGGCGATGGTCGCGCTCGTGCTTGCCGATCAGTTCCTGCGCCATCGCGGCCAGGTCGGCGAGAGCGCGGACTGGCCCTTCCAGCCCGAAATTTAGTACTACTAAAATTCCAGCCGGTTTGGGTTGCCTGCCATTGCAGTGCCGCTATAGTCGGCGGCATGAAGCTCGCCGACTGGCTGACCCGCAACGGCATCCCGCGCAACGCCTTCGCGAAGCGGATCGGGCTGTCGCCCGGCGCGATCACCCAGCTCTGCCGTGATGAGGGGGCCTGGCTCTCCCGCGAGACGGCCGAACTCATCAGCCGCGAGACCGGCGGCGCCGTCACCCCCAACGATTTCATCGGCCTGGCCTCGCTGCCAGGGAAGGAGCGTTCCATGTCCCATGCCGTCACCGAAGCCGTGGAGGCCATCGCCCGGGGCGAGATCGTCGTCGTGACGGACGACGACGACCGGGAGAACGAAGGCGACCTCGTCATGGCGGCTTCGTTCTGCACGCCCGAGAAGATGGCGTTCATCATCCGCAACACGTGCGGCATCGTCTGCGCGCCGGTGACGCCGGACGAGGCGCGCCGCCTGCGGCTGGACCCGATGGTGCCGATGAACGACGCGCCGCTGGGTACCGCCTTCACGGTCAGCGTGGATGTGCGCCACGGCCTGACGACGGGCATTTCCGCCGAGCAGCGGTCCAACACCGTGCGCGCGCTCGCCAACGGCAATATGGGCGCCGCCGATTTCGTGCGGCCCGGCCACGTCTTCCCGCTGGTGGCGAAGGAGGGCGGGGTGCTCATCCGCTCCGGCCACACGGAGGCCGCCGTCGACCTGTGCCGCCTGGCCAACCTGCCGCCCGTCGGCGTCATCTGCGAGCTGGCGAACGACGACGGCACGGTGATGAAGGGCCCCCAGATCGTCGCCTTCGCCGAGGCCCATGGCCTGAAGCGCGTGTCCGTCGCGGACATCATCGCCTACCGGCAGGCGCGGGAGAAGCTGGTGGAGCGCGTCGCCACCTTCCCGGTCAAGACCGAGGTGGGCGAGGTGACCGGCTACGCCTATCGCACCGCCTTCGATCCGGTCGTGCATTTCGCCTTCGTCTACGGCTCCGTCGGGGACGGCCGCGACGTGCTTGCCCGCCTGCATCGGGCCAACGTGGTGTCGGACGTGTTCGGCGGCGGCACCTCCATCGCCGCGGCGCTGAAGCGCTTCGAGAAGGCCCGCCGGGGCGTGCTCGTCTACCTGCGGGAGGGAACGGCCGGCGTGCCGGCCTCGGCGCTTCCCGACGAATCGAGCGAGGCGCAGCGGACGCGGCAATGGCGGGAGGTGGGCCTGGGCGCCCAGATCCTGCGCGATCTCGACATTACGTCGATCCGCAATCTCGCCTCGTCCAACCGGGCCTTCGTCGGCCTGTCCGGCTTCGGCATCGAGATCACCGGCACCGAGCCGCTGGAAGGCTGACGCGTCAGGCCTGCATCAGCATCTCCACATGGGCGGCGACGGAGCCGCCCAGGGCCGCCAGGTCGTATCCGCCCTCCAGCACCGACACGATGCGCCCGCCGCATCGGTGGTCTGCCACGTCCATCAGCGCCCGGGTCATCCAGCCGAAATCCTCCGCCGCCAGCGCCAGGTTGGCGAGCGGATCGCGGCGATGGGCGTCGAAGCCCGCCGAGATGATGATGAGGTCCGGCTGGAAGGCGTCGACCCGCGGCACGACGATGCCCTCGAACACCTCGCGATAGGCGGCTCCGTCCGTGCCCGCCGGCAGCGGCAGATTCAGGATCGTGTCGTGCTCGCCGCGCTCGGACCTGGCGCCGGTGCCCGGATAGAGCGGATGCTCGTGGGTGGAGACGTAGAGGACCGACGGGTCGGCCCAGAAGATGTCCTGCGTCCCGTTGCCGTGATGGACGTCCCAGTCCACGATCGCGACGCGCTCGAGCCCGTGGTCGCGGATCGCGCGCCGGGCCGCGATCGCCGCCTGGTTGAACAGGCAAAATCCCATCGCCTTGTCGATTTCCGCATGGTGGCCGGGCGGGCGCAGGCCGCAGAAGGCATTGGCAGCCTCGCCCGCAAGGACGGCCTGCACCGCCCGTTCGGCCGCCCCCGCGGCGCGCAGGGCCGCGTCGAGCGAGCCGGGGGACATCCAGGTGTCCGGATCGAGCTGGACGATCCCCTCGGCGGGAGAAGCCGCGGCGATGGCGTCGACGTGACGGTCGCTATGGGCGAGGCGGGCCGAATCCAGGCCGGCGAGCGGCGCCTCCTGCCGCATCAGCCCCGCGAAACGCGGATCGTCCAGCACCCTGCCGATGGCCCCCATCCGCTCCACACGCTCGGGATGGCCCGGCGGGGTGAGATGGCGAAGCGCGTCGGGGTGCGTCAGGTACAGCGTGGCCAAGGCATCGTCTCCGGGAGGCGGGTCGCCACTCAACCGGCGAAACCCGGCGGACGCAACCCGCGGCCCCCATTCGGACGCAGCCTGCCGCCGCGCTTTGCTTGACTATGTAGCAAAGCTACGTATGACTACGGGCAAGCAACGCCAGTCACTGACAGCCGGTCGCAATGGAACAGTCCAACGGCCTTCTGACCCGCATCGCGGTGTCGGTGCCCGATCTCAGCCGATCCGAGGCGCAGGTCGCGCAATATGTGCTCACCAATCCCAATGCGGTGGTGAAGCTCTCCATCGCCGCGCTCGCCGCCACCGCCGGCGTCAGCGAGCCGACGGTCGCCCGCTTCTGCAAGTCGATCGGGTTCTCCGGCCTCAAGGAGCTCAAGATCCAGCTCGCCCGGAGCCTCGCCGGCGGCATCCCCTACGTCCACAAGGACGTGAGCCCGTCCGACGAGCCGGCCGAGATCGCGGAGAAGATCTTCAACCGCTCCATCGCGACGCTGATCGCCGTGCGCGACCGGCTCGACGCGGCCTATCTCGCCCAGGCGGCCGAATTGATCGCCCGTGCCCGCAGGCTCGAGTTCTACGGCCAGGGCAATTCGGGTATCGTCGCGCTCGACGCCGAGCACAAGTTCTTCCGCCTCGGCATCGCGACGACGGCCCGCACCGATCCCCATATCCACGCCATGTCCGCGGCCCTGCTATCGACCGATTCCGTTGTGGTCGCGATTTCCGCCTCGGGCCGCACGCTCGATCTCATCCGCTCGGTGCAGATCGCCCGCGAGAGCGGCGCGCGCGTCGTCGGCGTCACGTCCGGCGGCACGCCGCTGGCGCGCCTGTGCGATGTCACCATCGCGACGGACGTGTTCGAGGACCCGGACGTGTACTCGCCGATGACCTCGCGCCTGGCGCACCTGGCCATCATCGATGCCCTGTCGGTCGCCGTCGCCGTCGCCAAGGGGCCCGACCTCATCCGGCAACTGGAGCGTGCCAAGACGACGGTGCGCGAGAAGCGGCCCCCCGACCTGAAACATTGAGGCGCGGCGAGCGCTTCCTTCCGACGCCAGCCCCGCCTGAAAGGCCGCCATGCAGCACGTCCTGCCCGAACGCACGCCAGTCCCCGATTTCGATCTCGTGATCTTCGGGGCGAGCGGCGACCTCGCCCTGCGCAAGCTCTTTCCGGCCCTGACCCGCCGTGACGCGGAGGGCGTGTTCCCCGCTACAAGCCGCGTGATCGGCGTCGTGCGCGGCGATCCGGAGGAAAGCCGCGCCAAGGTCGAGGAATGGCTGAAATCGGAGAAGATCTCCCAGGAGGAGATCGACGCCTTCCTCCAGCGGCTGACCTTCGCGCAGGTCGACGCGCGCCAGCCCGAGACTTTCGCCAACCTCAAGCAGGTCCTGGGCAAGAGCCAGCGCATCCGCGCCTTCTACCTGTCCACGCCGCCCGACCTTTTCATCCCCATCTGCCGCAATCTCGCGGCGGCTGGCCTGCTCGACGGCGACAGCCGCGTCGTCCTGGAAAAGCCGCTCGGCAAGGACGGCCGCTCGGCACGGGAGATCAACGACGCGGTCGCCGAGGTGCTGCCGGAATCGCGCACCTACCGCATCGATCATTATCTGGGGAAGGAGACGGTCCAAAACCTCCTGGTCCTGCGCTTCGCCAACACGCTGTTCGAGCGGTCCTGGTCGTATCGCGACGTCGACCACGTGCAGATCACGTGCGCCGAGACCGTCGGACTGGAGGCGCGGGCCGGCTATTACGACGGCGTCGGCGCCCTGCGCGACATGGTCCAGAACCACGTGCTGCAGCTCCTGTGCCTCTTTGCCCTGGAGCCGCCGAACACGCTCTCGGCCGACGCGGTGCGCGACGAGAAGGTGCGCATCCTGCGGGCCCTGCGGCCCATCGTCGGCCCGGACGTGGTGCAGAAGACCGTGCGCGGCCAGTACGCGCCAGGCTCGTCCGACGGCGCGCCGGTGCCCGGATACGGCGAAGAGCTTGGCCGGGAAAGCGGTACCGAAACCTTCGCCGCGATCCGCTGCGAGCTGGACACGTGGCGCTGGGCGGGTGTGCCGATCTACCTGCGGACCGGCAAGCGGATGAGCGAGCGGCGCTCCGAGATCGTCGTCACGTTCAAGCGCGTGCCGCATTCCATCTTCCGCTCCGTCGATCCGGCCATGACGCTGGAGCCCAACCGCCTCGTCATCCGCTTGCAGCCCAACGAGGGCGTGACCTTGCAGATGATGATGAAGGTGCCCGGTTCCGGCCGCCTGAAGCTCGTCCCGCGGGAGCTCGACCTGAAATACGAGACCGCCTTCGAGATGCGCTCGCCCGATGCCTACGAGCGCCTGCTGACCGACGTGCTGCGCGGGGACCAGACCCTCTTCATGCGCCGCGACGAGGTCGAGGCCGCCTGGGCCTGGATCGATCCCATCATCGAGGGCTGGCGGGACTTCTATCCCAAGCCCCACCGCTACGCTTCCGGCTCCTGGGGACCGTCCCAGTCGGTCGGGCTGATCGAGCGGGAGGGGCGGTCGTGGCTGGATTGAGCCCGCCGCGCATCCATGCGTTTCCGACGCTGGCCGAGGCTTCGGCGCAGCTCGCCGCGGACGTCGCCGGCCTCTTGCGGCAGGCGATCTCCGACCGCGGCCGCGCCGTCATCGCCGTGCCGGGCGGAACGACGCCGGCGGCTTTCCTGGCGGCTCTGGGCGCGCAGGACCTCGCCTGGGAACGCGTCACCGTGCTTCCGACCGACGAGCGCTACGTTCCGGTGACGGACGCCCAGTCCAACGAGGCCATGATCCGCCGCGCGCTGGCCCCGGTCGCCGCGGGCCGCGCAACGTTCCTGTCGCTCGGACCGCGCGGCGGACTGGAGCTTGAGCCGGCCGCCGCTCTCGCCTCCGCCGACGTCGCGGCGCTCGCTCCGCTCGACATCGTCGTCTCGGGCATGGGCGCCGACGCCCATATCGCATCCCTGTTCCCCGGCGATCCCGCAGCCGCGCCCGATGCCCGAACCGCCGAGGTCGTTCCCGCGCGCCCACCGGGCCTGCCGCCGCGCCTGTCGCTGTCGGCGGCGGTGCTCGCGGGCGCCCGCACGGCCACGCTGCTGATCACCGGCGCCGAGAAGAGGCGCGTGCTGGACGCCGCCTCTTCCGGAGCGCCGAGCGCGGCGGCTCCGGTGACGGTCCTGACCCATCGTCGGGGTGACCCGCTGCAGGTGTACTGTAGCGAGTCGTAGTTTTCGGCGATTCGAGTTCGTAGTTTTACTCCAGCATGGATAACGCGCCGTCGTGCTGCACTGCACCCTGGCGGCGACCAGCTCGGATCGTTGGAAAATTTCACTCTTGCGCGATCCTGCCGCTGCGATGGCGAGAGAATGCGCTGGCGCAAATCCGTCGAAATCGAGCGAAACGGGACTTGTCGAACGATTGTGAATGTAGCATTACTACTGTCACAAACGCGCTCCGGACCAACCGGAGCTGACAGGGATGGATCGCCAGAGCTCATGTCCGACAGCTTGATCGCGCGCATCGGCCGTTGTGCCGTCGTACCGGTCGTCGTGATCGACACGCCCCGCCAGGGCGTCGATCTCGCCCGGGCGCTGCTGCGTGGCGGCATCGACGTGATCGAGGTCACGCTGCGCACGCCCGCCGCTATCGAGGCGCTGGAGGCGATCGTCGCCGAAGTCCCTGGAATCCTGCCCGTCGCCGGAACCGTCGTGACGCCCGACCAGGTGCGCCGCGTCCGGCAGGCGGGCGCGAAGGTCCTCATCAGCCCCGGCTTCACCGAGGCCGCCTCCGACGCCGTGAAGGCGGAGGGGCTCGCGTGGCTCCCCGGCGCCGCGACCGCATCCGACGTGATGCGCGCCACCGCCGCCGGCTGGAACACCCTGAAATTCTTCCCCGCCGAACAGGCGGGGGGACTGGCGATGCTGAAGGCCCTTTCGGGGCCCTTCGGCCAGGTCCGGTTCTGCCCAACGGGCGGCATCGGTCCGGACAACGCGCCGGCCTATCTGTCGCAGCCCTTCGTGGTCGCCATCGGCGGCTCGTGGCTTGCGCCGGCCAAGGCCGTCGCCGATGGCGATTTCGATCGCATCGAACAACTCGCGGCGGCCGCCCGGGCCCTCGCGGAACGCGTTCGGGGGCCAACCCCGGCATAAGGCGCAGTCGCCGGTCCCGATGGGCCGGCGCGCCGTCATCGGGAAGAAAACGTAGCGGAGGACGCACAAAATGAAGACGTTTCTGAAGACCGGCCTCGGCGCCGCTGCCCTGCTCGTCGCGATGCAGGGCGGGGCCATGGCCCAGGGCCAGCTCAACCTCTACTGCTCGGTGCAGGTGGAGTGGTGCCAGGCGATCGCTGCCAATTTCGAGAAGGCCAGCGGCGTCAAGGTCAACATGACCCAGACCGGTTCGGGCGAGACGCTTGCCAAGCTGCAGGCCGAGAAGTCCAACCCGAAGGCCGACGTGTGGTTCGGCGGCACCGGCGATCCGCACCTGATCGCGGCCGAGGAAGGCCTGACCACCGAATACTCCTCGCCGGCGATGAAGGACCTGCACGACTGGGCGCAGAACCAGTATGCCAGCTCCAAGAAGCGCTCCATCGGCGTGTATTCCGGCGCCGTCGGCTTCGGCTTCAACAAGGAACTGCTGGCCAAGAAGAAGGTCGCCGAGCCCAAGAGCTGGGCCGACCTGCTGAAGCCGGAATACAAGGGCGAGATCCAGGTCGCCAACCCGAACTCGTCCGGCACGGCCTACATCGTCATCGCCACCCTCGTGCAGATCATGGGCGAGGACCAGGCGTTCGAGTACATGAAGAAGCTGCACGCCAACATCAACGCCTATACCCGCTCCGGCACCGGCCCGATCAAGGCCGTGGCTCGCGGCGAGACCGGCGTGTCGATCTCGTTCGTGCATGACGCGGTGACCGAGGCCAATGCGGGCTTCCCCGTCGGCTATGCGACGCCGTCGGAAGGCACCGGGTTCGAGATCGGCTCGCTGTCGATCGTTGCCGGCGCGCGCAACATGGACCAGGCCAAGAAGTTCTACGACTGGGCCCTGACCCCCGACGCGCAGAAGCTCGGCTACGAGGTCGGCAAGCAGTTGCAGATGCCGTCCAACCGCAACGCGCCGCTGCCGCCGAACGCGCCCGACCTCACGAAGATCAAGCTGATCAACTATGACTTCGTGAAGTACGGGAAGTCGGCCGAGCGCCGCCGCCTGCTCGCCAAGTGGGACGCCGAGATCGGCGCCCTGCCGAAGTAGGCCTGGACTTATTTCCAAGACGGACGGCGCCGCCACCTGCGGCGCCGTCACCTTGACAGGCCGCGCGAACGGCCGCCCGATCCCGGAGGAAACCCCGATGAAAGCAGCTCTCGGCGCCGCAGGCTTCGTCCTGGCGGCCCTCGTTCCCGGCGCGGCGTTCGCGCAGGGCAACGTCAATGTCTATTGCTCGATGCAGGCCGACTGGTGCCAGGGCATGGCGGTCGCCTTCGAGAAGGAGACCGGCATCAAGGTCAACATGACCCAGAAGTCGGTGGGCGAGACCTTCGCCCAGGTGCGCGCTGAAAAGGCCAACCCGCGTGGGGATATCTGGTACGGGGGTACCCAGGATCCGCACCTGGTGGCGGCCGCCGAGGGGCTGACGGAAGTCTATGACAGCAAGCTCGTCGGCAACCTGCAGCCCTGGGCGCAGAACCAGTGGATGACGTCGAAGAAGAAGTCGGTGGGCATCTATTCCGGCGCCGTCGGCATCGGCTTCAACACCGAGGTCCTGGCCCGCAAGAAGCTCCAGCCGCCCAAATGCTGGGCCGACCTTCTGAAGGCGGAGTACAAGGGCGAGATCCAGATGCCGAACCCGAATTCCTCGGGCGGCGCCTACCTGATGGTCGCCACGCTCGTCCAGCTCATGGGCGAGGACAAGGCCTTCGATTACCTGAAACAGCTCCATGCGAGCATCAACACGTACCAGAAGTCGGGCGCGGGGCCCGTCAAGGCCGCCGCGCGCGGCGAGACCGGCATCGGCCTCGGCTTCATCGCCGACATCGTGACGGAGGCCAAGGCCGGCTTCCCGATCAGCTTCAACGCGCCGTGCGAGGGAACGGCGTACGAAGTCGGCTCGATGTCGATCATCGCCGGTGCGCGCAATCTGGAGAACGCCAAGAAGTTCTACGATTGGGCGCTCACGCCGCCGGCTCAGAAGATCGGCTACGACGTCGGCAAGATGAACGTCACGCCCTCGCACACGGCGTCCGAACTGCCTCCCGGCGCGCCCGACCTGACGAAGTTCAAGCTCATCAACTATGACTTCGTGAAGTACGGGTCGTCGGAGGAGCGCAAGCGCCTCATCGACCGGTGGGAAAAGGACATCAACAGCCTTCCCCGCTGAGAACGGACGGGGAGGGGCGGCCGCCGCCTCTCCCTCCCAATTCAGACGACGGCGCGGCGCGCCGTTCCGCGGTCAGACTGGAAAGCCCGGCCATGCTCATGCGAAGCACGAATATCTGGTGGATCGTCGCGGTTCTCGGCCTCGCCGTCCTGCCCTGGCATATGCAACAGGACGGCCTGACCCTGTCGGCGCTGACCGCGCTGGCGGCGGGCGATGCCAACGCGGCGTCGGCCCTGGCCCAGGCGCTGTTTTTCGGCCGCTTCTGGTTCTGGCCCCTCATGGCCGCCGCGGCGCTCGGCGCCTATGCGGCGCTCGCGGTCTCCGACCGCGCGACGCGAGGGCGCATCTTCATCGCCGCCGGGATTTTCGGCCTCGCCGCGTTCGTGGCGCAGGGCCTGGCCATCGGCATCCGCGGCTGGACCGCCCCCTGGCTGACCGAGGCCTTCGGTGAACTCGGCGACCGCCAGTTCGGCATCGGGCTCGGGGCCGTCATCACCTTCGTCGGCTTCCTGTTCATGCTGACAGACGGGCTCGCCCTGCGCGGCCTGTTCAAGGGCGACCGGTTCACTGCGGGTGCGGTCGGGCTGATCGTCGCCTCGATCATCGCCTTCACCTTCTGGCCCATGGCCACGATGCTGAGCGAGGCCTTCAAGCCGACCGAGGATGCGGGCCCCATCACGGCCTTCCTCTCCCGGTTCGTCGACCGGAAGGTCTGGGGCCTCGCCTGCCTGACCTCCCGGTCCTCCTGCGGCGTCGCCTGGAACACGCTCGCGCTCGCCTTCTCCACGGCGACGGCCTGCACCGTGCTCGGCCTATGCTTCGCGCTGATCGTGACCCGCACCGATTTCCGCGCCAAGCGCGTGATGCGGCTGCTGACCGTGTTGCCGATCATCACGCCGCCCTTCGTCATCGGTCTCGGGCTGATCCTGATCTTCGGCCGCTCCGGCGTGGTGAACCAGTTCGTGGAATACCTGACGGGCGAGTCCCTCGGCCGCTGGATCTACGGCTTCCAGGGCGTCTGGCTCGCGCAGACGTTCAGCTTCACGCCGACCGCCTTCCTCGTGCTCATCGGCGTCGTAGAAGGCATCTCGCCCTCGCTCGAGGAGGCCTCGCAGACGCTGAAGGCCAACCGCATGCGCACGTTCCGCTCGGTCACGCTGCCGCTGATGCGGCCGGGCCTGGCGAACGCGTTCCTCGTCGTCTTCGTCGAGAGCCTGGCGGATTTCGGCAACCCGATCGTGCTCGGCGGCTCGTTCGGCGTGCTCTCGACCGAGATCTTCTTCGCGGTCGTCGGCGCCCAGGCCGATTTCAGCCGCGCGGCCATGCTGGCCTTCATCCTGCTCGGCTTCGCGCTGCTGATCTTCTTCGCCCAGCGCGCCATCGTCGGCAACAAGAGCTACGTGTCGATGACCGGCAAGGGCGACACCGGCCTGCCGACGCCGCTGCCCACGAGCGTGCGCCGCATCGCCTACGGCATCGCCGTGCCGTGGGCGGCCCTGACGATCTTCGTCTACACGATGGCGCTCGCGGGCGGCTTCGTGAAGGTCTGGGGCCGCGACTGGACGCCCACGCTCAGCCATTATGCCCGCGCCTTCGCCATCGATTTCGGCGCCAACGGGCAGATCATCCTGTCCGGCGGAGCCTGGGGCTCGCTCCAGACGACGCTGATGCTGGCGGCGGCGGCCGCACCGCTCACCGCGGGCCTCGGCCTGCTGGCGGCGTGGGTGCTCTCGCGCCAGCGCTTCAAGGGCCGCACGGCGCTGGAATTCGCGCTGATGCTCACCTTCGCGGTGCCGGGCACCGTGATCGGCATCGCCTACATCCTGACCTACAACATCCCGCCGCTGGAGATCACCGGCACGGCCATCATCCTGATCGTCTGCTTCGTCTTCCGGAACCTGCCGGTGGGCGTGCGGTCGGGCCTTGCCGCGATGAGCCAGCTCGACAAGAGCCTCGACGAGGCCTCCACCACGCTGCGTGCGTCCACCTGGACCACGCTACGCCGGGTGGTGCTGCCCCTGCTGAAGCCGGCCATCGTCACGGCGCTCGTCTATTCGTTCGTGCGGGCGATGACGACCGTCAGCGCGGTCATCTTCCTCGTCTCGGCCCAGTACGAGATGGCGACGGTGTACATCATCAACCGGACGATCAACGGCGATTACGGCCTGGCGATCGCCTACTCGTCCACGCTGATCGTGATCATGATGATCGCCATCGGCCTCATCAACCTGGTCGTGGGCAAGCGGCGCCTCGGGCGCCGCACCGCCGCCCCGGCCCGCCTGAAGACTGCTGGAGGGCACGCGTGAAACTCACCGAGGACGGAATCGTGAAGAAGGGCGGCGCCGAGGTTCGCCTCGAGGGCATCGCCAAGCGATACGGGCCGGTGACGGCGGTCAAGCCGCTCGACCTGGTCATCGAGCCGGGCACGCTGGTGACGCTGCTGGGCCCCTCCGGCTGCGGCAAGACCACGCTGCTGCGCATGATCGCCGGGCTCGAGCAGTCCAGCGAAGGCCGCATGTTCATCGGCGGGAAGGACGTGACGGAGCTGTCCGCCGGCGAGCGCAACGTCTCGATGGTGTTCCAGTCCTACGCCCTGTTCCCGCACATGAGCGTGCTGGACAACGTGGCGTATGGCCTGATTTCAGGCGGCATGGCCAAGCGCGAGGCGCATGCCCGGGCCGAGATCGCCCTGGCGACCGTCGGCCTGAAGGGCTTCGGCTCGCGGCTTCCCTCGGAAATGTCCGGCGGCCAGCAGCAGCGCGTCGCGGTCGCCCGCGCGCTGGTCCTGGAGCCGGACGTGCTGCTCTTCGACGAGCCGCTGTCGAACCTCGACGCGCGCCTTCGGCGGCAGATGCGCGAGGAGATCCGCGCGCTGCAGCAGAAGCTCGGCGTCACGGTCGTGTACGTCACCCACGACCAGTCGGAGGCGCTGGCCGTTTCCGACAAGATCGTCGTGATGCGCGCGGCCGAGATCGCCCAGGCCGGCACGCCCAATGATCTCTACGAGCATCCCGACAACGTCTTCGTCGCGACCTTCATGGGCGAGGCGAACCACGTGCGTGGCACGCTCAGGGACATTGCCGGGGACTACGGCAAGCTGACGCTGGGCACCGTGACGCTGCCGCTCGCCCATCGCGGCCTCTCGGAAGGCGAGGTCGACGTGGTGATCCGTCCGGAATCGATCTTCGTGGGCGATCCCGCCCCGAAAACGCCGCACCTCGCCGGCACGATCACCAGCGCCACCTATATGGGTTCGCACACCGAATACCATGTGGAGACGCCGGTCGGCCGGCTGTTCGCGATTTCGCCCGATCCCCGGAACATCCGTCCGGTCGGCAGCCCAGCGGCGATCACCTTCGCCGATCGCGGCATCTTCATCGTCCGTCCGTAGTCCCGGCGCGCGGCCTTGCCGGCGCGCCGCAAGCGTGCCGGAAGCCCTGCGCCAAGGAGAGCCTGAATGTCCGACGCTCCGATTCATCCCGTCATCCGCGAGGTCACGGAACGCATCCGTGCCCGCAGCCGGGATAGCAGGGCCGGCTACATGGAGGCGCTCCGCGGGGTCAGGGCCAACAATCCGCCCCGGCGCAAGCTGTCATGCGGGAACATGGCGCATGCGTCGGCCGCGTGCGGCATGGACATGAAGATGAAGGTCGCCACCGGCGCGGCGCCCAATATCGGCATCGTCACGTCCTACAACGACATGCTCTCGGCCCATCAGCCGTTCGAGCATTATCCGCAGGCGATCCGCGAGGCGGCGATTGAGTTCGGCGCCACCGCGCAGGTGGCCGGCGGCACGCCCGCCATGTGCGACGGCGTCACCCAGGGCCAGCCGGGCATGGAGCTGTCGCTCTTCTCCCGGGATGTCATCGCCATGTCGACGGCGATCGCCCTGACCCACAACGTCTTCGATGCGGCGCTCATGCTCGGCGTCTGCGACAAGATCGTTCCGGGCCTCGTCATGGGCGCCCTGTCCTTCGGGCACATCCCGACGGTCTTCGTGCCGGCCGGGCCCATGACGACCGGCTTGTCCAATGACGAGAAGACGCGTGTCCGCCAGGCCTATGCCACGGGCGAAATCGGCCGCGAGAAGCTGCTCGAAGCCGAGATGAAGTCCTATCACGGGCCGGGCACCTGCACCTTCTACGGCACGGCGAATTCCAACCAGATGCTGATGGAGTTCATGGGCCTGCACGTGCCGGGCTCGGCCTTCATCAATCCCGGCACGCCGCTGCGCGCGGCGCTGACGCGGGAAGCCGTCAGGCTGGCGCTCGCCCGCGCGGCCGACGGCGAGAGCGGCATCGGCGAGATCGTGACCGAGGAGGCGTGGGTCAACGCCATCATCGGCCTGCACGCCACCGGCGGCTCCACGAACCACCTGCTACACCTCATCGCCATGGCGCAGTGCGGCGGCGTGGTGCTCACGCTCGATGACTTCGCCGACCTTGCGAAAGTCGTTCCGCTGCTCGCCCGGGTCTATCCCAACGGCGCGGCGGACGTGAACCAGTTCCATGCTGCCGGCGGCCTCGGATTCGTCATCCGGGAACTGCGCCGCGGCGGCCTTCTGCACACGATCCGCGGCGTCTCGGGGGGCACGACCGCGGATTACGAGCGCGAGCCATGGCTCCAGGACGGCCGCCTTGTCTGGCGGGACGCTCCGGAAAAGCCGCTCGACAGCTCGATCCTGCGGCCGCTCGACGATGCCTTCCAGCCTACGGGCGGGGTGGCCGTCGTGCAGGGCAACCTCGGCCGGGCGGTCATCAAGACCTCCGCCGTCGCCCCGGACCGGCATATCGTGGAGGCTCCCGCGCGGGTCTTCGCGACGCAGGAGGACATGGCCGCCGCCTTCAAGGCCGGCGAGCTCGACCGGGATGTCGTGGTGGTGATGCGGTTCCAGGGACCGCGGGCCAACGGCATGCCCGAACTGCACGGCCTGATGCCGGCGCTCGGCGTCATCCAGAACCGCGGGCACAAGGTCGCGCTCGTGTCCGACGGGCGCCTGTCTGGCGCATCAGGCAAGGTCCTCTCGGCGATCCACATGGCGCCGGAAGCCGCCGCGGGCGGGCCGCTGGCCCGCGTCCGCGACGGTGACGTGATCCGGGTGGATGCGATCGCCGGCACGATCGACGCCAAGGTCGCGCAGGACCAGTGGGCCGCGCGCACGCCGGAAAGCTTCGCGCTTCCCAACCGCATGGCGGATCTCGGGCGCAATCTCTTCGCCAGCTTCCGGGACGTCGTCGGCTCGTCCGAGCACGGGGCCGCGATCTTCCGCTGAGCGGTCGCCGCTTAAGCCCGGGACGATTGCGTCCGGCCCGGCCGATCGCGGGTCGGTCAGCTCACGACGATCCGCGGCGGAACCGCAGCGCGGGCCGCGACCGCCGGTTCCGGCGGGCTCGAGGCCGCGGCGCGCTCGATGGCGGCCGCCACCTCCGCGATCTGCCGGCGCAGGGCCGCATTGTCCGCCTCGGCGGCCACCGTCGGCGCCTCGGCGATCTGGCGGGTCAGCCGGCTGATCTCGCGCTTGAGTTGCGTCCGGTCCGCACGGGCCTGCTGCAGCGCTGCCTTGACCGCGTTGAGCTCGCCCGCATGGTCCGCCTCCAGAAGGCCGAGCTTCGCGCGGGCGGCATCGGCGGCGGCCACGGCCTCGCGCTGCTCCCTCTGCACGGCGGCCAGGCGCTCGCGCAGCGCCGCCAGCTCCCCGTCGCGTTCGGCGACGATCCCCTCGCGGCGCGCCTGCTGCACCGAGGCGTCGGTGAGGCGCATGGCGGCATCCGCCGCCTGCTCGTCGAGCACCGCGATCCGCGCGGCCATCTGCTCGCGCATGGCCTCCAGGTTCGCGACGCGGTCCGCCAGCGCTTCGCCATGGGCGGTCTCGGTGGCAAGCCGCTCCACAAGCGTTTCCGCCCGCTGTCGCTCCGCGGCGAGCCGCTCCCGCGTCTCCGAAAGGGTGTGCTCGGTATCGGAAAGGCGCAGCTCGGTCGCGCCCAGCCGCACGTCGAGCGCGCTGATGTCCAGCTGCCGCGCGGCGATGTCCTGGCGGGCTTCGTTCAGCTCGCGGTCGCGCGTTGCCACATTGTCCCGGGCCGCGTCGCGCTCGCCGACCGTGCGCGCCAGCTCGGCCTGGAGCGCCGCCACCTGATCCTCCAGGCCGGCGACCGTCTGCTTGAGCGCGGCGATCTCGCCGTCGCGCGCAGCGATGGTCGCCTCATGGGCCGCGATCGTGTCCTTGAACCCGGCGATGAGGACCGCCTGACGCCCGATCTCAGCCCTGTCGGCGGCATGGGCGTCGCGAACGGTCTCGACGGCGCGTTCCAGCCGCCGCTGCTCGACCGCGAACGTTGCGCGGAGGTGGTCCTTCTCGGCGTTGAGCTCGTCGATCGACAGCGGGAAGAGGGCCTGGAGCCGCCGCCGCTGAAGGCGCTCGGCCCTGCGGCTCACCGCCGGCAGCAGCGCCAGGGCGAGGAAAGTCGCGGCGAGGAACCCGACCGCGACATACATGCCCGTTTCGATCACGGCAGCGACCCTTGCTTGAGATGGCGCGCCCGGCGGGCCCTCGTGGGCCGATTATATAAGCCCGCGCCGGCGAGCCGTCACCTGATCAGAACGGGTTCCACGTCGCGCTGGGCGTGAACTTCAGGTAGCCCAGGTTGACGCCGAGCCTTGCGCCGACACCCGAACGGATGGGCACGACGACGATGTCGTTCGCCACCAGGGCCGTCATGCCGAAGCCGCCGACGAGGTAGGCCGAGCCGTCCACGCCACCGAAGCGCTGGTACATCGCGTCCACCGCGGGGAGGTTGTAGACGAGCATCATCGTCCGGTCGCCGTCGGCGCCGAAATCGAAGCCGAGGGACGGCCCCTGCCAGAACACCCGGCTGTCGCCGGCATTGCGGGTGTAGAGCGTGCCTTCGCCATAGCGCAGGCCGCCGATGAAGGCGCCGGACGCCTCCTGCCCGAGAATATAGGCGTTGGGCTGGCCCCATCGCCGCGTGGCCTCCTGGATCGTCAGCGCCAGGCCGCGCGAGATCGTCCCGAAGAAGCGGTGGCCGGAATCGACGAGCTCGTTGGTGGAGAACGTTTCCGGGCGCTCGCCGCGGCGCTGGGCCCAGGCGGGACCGGACACGGCCGCGATGGCCAGGGCAAGGCAGACGAGATGCCGCGCGATGAAGCTCATGGGCATACTTCCCCCCGAAGGCGAAAGTTGAAGCGGATGCCTCAACCGGGCCTTCATCTTTGTCCGTTAACGAAATGGCCGGGTTACCCCGCCAGAATCGACCTTCAAACGAGCTTTAGATCGAATGACTCCGATAGCAAGATCGGCGCTCGCCTGCCTTGTCATGCTGCTGCCGCTTGGCGGCGGCAATATGGCCGCAGCGCGGGACCTGGCCGCCGGTGCGGCCGCGATCCCGGTGCCGACCGAGCGGGTGCACATGCGCGCCCACATGCCGTTCGCGCTGCACGGTTTCGATCCCGTCGCGTATTTCACCGAAGGCGGCCCGCAGGGCGGACGCGCCAGCCTGGAGGCGGTGTGGAACGGTGCCGCGTGGCGCTTCTCCAGCGCCGCCAATCGCGCCGCCTTCCTCTCCGATCCGGAGGCTTATGCACCCCGCTTCGGCGGCTACGACGCCGACGCCATGACGTCGGGCCGGCTGGTCGATCCCGACCCGGCCATCTATCTCGTCACGCCGGACGGCCTATTCCTGTTCCGGGACCAGGCGGCGCGGGACCGGTTCTTCGCCAAGACGGGCGCGGTGGCCGAGGCCACGCGGGCCTGGGACACCGTCAGCCGGACGCTGGCAGCGCGCTGACCCCGCTGGCGAGCAGCGCCGCCGCCGCCTCGGGATCGCCGAAGACCACGAAGTCCTCGTTCACGAAGGCCCGGTCGGCCCGGCCGAAATCCGGCCGAGCGCCGGCCAGCGTCGTCATCGTGCCGCCCGCGGCCTCCACCAGCTTCAGGCCCGCGGCCGTGTCCCATTCCAGCGTCCGGCCGAACCTCACATAGACGTCGGCCGAACCCTCGGCGATGCGCGCGAACTTGATCGCCGATCCAGAGCGACGGCGCTCGCGGATCGGCAGGCCCGACAGGAAGGCGTCCGAGCGGACGTCGCCGTGGCTGCGGCTGAGCAGGCCGACGAGCCCGTCCGCCGGAGCGCGCCGCACCGCCATGGACCGCACCGAGCCATCGGGCGCCACGTGCCGCGCGGTGTCGCCGCCGAGCCAGAGGTCGCCCGGGGCAGGGGCGAAGATCGCGCCCGCGACGGGTTGTCCATCGGCCACGAAGGCGACGTTGACGCAATATTCCTCGCGCCCGGCGACGAAGTCCCGGGTGCCGTCAAGCGGGTCCACCAGGATGAACGCGCCGGGCGGCTCCGACGGCACGGGCGTCTCCTCGGCCACCACCTGCACGCCCGGGAACAGGCGCGCGAGCTCGTCCAGGATGGCCGCCTGGGATGCGATGTCGGCGCTCGTCACCGGGCTGCCGTCGGGCTTCAAGATGGTCTGCACGCCGGCCTTGCAGGCCGCCAGGATCGCCGCGCCACCCGCCCGGGCCGCCAGCGCGAGCCGATCCGCGATCTCGTCCGCATTCCCGTGCGCCACGCCCGCCATGCTCCGCTTGTCCGTTCGCGCGCTTTCGCGCCCCATCCCGCCGGTGTATCAGACGGGCGGCCAGCACCTTACCGCCGTTTCCGATTCGCGGAGCCCCTCATGACCGCCGTCACCCTCGATGCGCTCGATCTCGCCGCCCTGCTGTGCAGCCGCGTCTGCCACGACGTGATCAGCCCCGTGGGCGCCATCGTGAACGGGCTCGAAGTGCTGGAGGACGAGAACGACGCCTCCATGCGCGATTTCGCGCTGGACCTCATCAAGAAGAGCGCCAACCAGGCCTCCGCCCGGCTGCAATTCTGCCGTCTGGCCTTCGGCGCGGCCGGTTCCGCCGGCGCCGCGATCGATCTGGGCGATGCCGAGCAGGTCGCCAAGGGCTTCATCCACGACGACCGCGTCTCGCTGACATGGGGCGCGCCCCGGCTTCTCCTGCCCAAGAACCAGGTGAAGCTGCTCCTCAACCTCCTGCTGGTGGCGATGAACGCCATCCCGCGCGGCGGCTCGATGGATGTGTCGCTGACGATGGAGGCGGAGATGCCGCATATCCGCATCGTGGCGAAGGGGCCGAATGCCCGCATCCCGTCCCACGCCGAGGCGCTGATCGCCGGCGAGGCCGAGGACGGGCGCGTGGACGCCCACGCCATCCAGCCCTTCTACACCGGGCTCGTCGCCCGCGAGGCCGGAATGGGCGTGACCTTCGCGCTGGACGGCGATGCCGTGGTGATCGCCGCCCAACCGATTGTGAAAGGCTGATTTTCCGGCAGGCCGCCGGGCCCGCCGCGCTTATCCTCAATCAATCGTAAACCGTTCTGGGCCACAGTTCGGCTTCGCGCGCGTCGCGGCGCCGGACACAGGTGGCATGGACGATCTCCTTCGCGAGTTCCTGACTGAGACCAGCGAGCACATCGACGTCGTCGATATGGAGCTCGTTCGCCTGGAATCCGAGCCGGACAACCTGGCGATCCTGCGCAACGTCTTCCGCCTCGTTCACACGATCAAGGGCACCTGCGGATTCCTCGGCCTGCCGAGGCTGGAGGCGCTCGCCCACGCGGCCGAATCCCTCATGGGCAAGCTGCGCGATGGGATGCCCGTCACCAGCGAGTCGGTCAGCCTGATCCTGGCGACCATCGACCGCGTCAAGGCGATCCTCGCCGAGCTGGACCGTACCGCCGCCGAGCCGGACGGCTCCGACGCCGACCTCATCGCCGAGCTCTCCCGCATGGCCGCGGCCGAGGGCAAGGAGATCGATGCCGCCGCCGCGCTCGAAGCCGCCTTCGCCGCCGCCGAGGGCCCGGACGAGGAGCCCGTCGCGGCCGAGCCGCCGCCTCCGCCTGAGGCCGAAACGCCGCGCCCCATGGCGACGGCCGCCGTGTCCGCCACCAAGTCCTCGCTGATCGATTTCGACGGGGGGCGCCAGAAGGCCCAGAGCGTCCGGGTCAATGTCGACACGCTCGACCACCTGATGACGATGGTCTCCGAGCTGGTCCTGACCCGCAACCAGCTCCTCGACATCGCGCGCCGCCACGAGGACAGCGCCTTCAGCGTCCCGCTCCAGCGCCTGTCCCACGTCACCGCCGAGCTGCAGGAGGGCGTCATGAAGACGCGCATGCAGCCCATCGGCGTCATCTGGCAGAAGCTGCCGCGCGTCGTGCGCGACCTCTCGGCCGAACTCGGCCGCGCCATCGACCTGGTGACCACGGGCGCCGAGACCGAACTCGACCGCCAGGTGCTCGAGGTCATCAAGGACCCGCTGACGCACATGGTCCGTAACTCCGCCGATCACGGCATCGAGCCGCCGGCCGAGCGCCGCCGCCTCGGCAAGCCGGAGCGGGGGACGATCCGCCTGTCCGCCAGCCACGAAGGCGGCACGATCACGATCGAACTCGCCGACGACGGCCGCGGCCTCGACATCGCCGCGATCCGCAAGGCCGTCCTCGCCCGGGGCCTCGCCACCGAGGCCGAGCTGGAGCGCATGAACGACCAGCAGATCTCGCGCTTCATCTTCCATCCCGGCTTTTCCACCGCCGCCGCCGTCACGGCCGTGTCGGGCCGCGGCGTCGGGATGGACGTCGTCAAGTCGAACATCGAGCTCATCGGCGGCATCATCGACATCCGCAGCGAGCGCGGGCGCGGCACGTGCTTCACGGTGAAGATCCCGCTCACGCTCGCCATCGTCGCGGCGCTCGTCGTCTCCTGCGGCGGCCAGCGCTTCGCCGTCCCGCAGATTTCCGTGCTCGAGATCGTGCGCGTGGATTCGGGCTCGGAGCACGCCATCGAGCGCATCGCCGGCACGCCCATCCTGCGCCTGCGCGACAGCCTCCTGCCGATCATCTCGCTCAGCCGGCTGATGAAGCTGGAGACCGACGCGGACCGGGACGAGGACGACGGCTTCGTGGTCGTCACGCAGGTGGGCCGCCAGCGCTTCGGCATGTTGGTCGACAGCGTCTTCCACACCGAGGAGATCGTGGTGAAGCCGATGTCGAAGCGGCTTCGGCACCTGCAGATCTTCGCCGGCAACACGATCCTGGGCGACGGTTCCGTCGTCGTGATCGTCGATCCCAACGGGGTCGCCCGCCATGTCTCGGCGGTGGCCGATACGGCCAACAATGCCATCGCCGACGCGGTCCAGACGGGCGCGCGCGACCAGGACCTCACGACCGTGCTCGTCTTCCGCGCCGGTTCGGAAGGCACCAAGGCCGTGCCGCTCTCCCTCGTCACCCGGCTCGAGGAGATCGACCTGACCCGCGTGGAATGGGTCGGCGGCAGGGCGCTGCTCCAGTATCGCGGCAAGCTCATGCCGCTCGTCCCCGCGATGGGCATCGATGACGTGCCCCGCGAAGGCACCCGCCCCGTCGTGGTCTTCACCGAAGGCAGCCGCGCCATCGGCCTGATCGTCGACGAGATCGTCGATATCGTCGAGGACCGGCTGGCGATCGAACTCGCCAACGATCGGCCCGACATCGTCGGATCGGCGGTCGTGCGCGGCCGCGCCACGGAGATCATCGACGTCGCGTACTACCTGCCGCTCGGCCACGACGACTGGGGGCGCCCCGCTCCCGAGGCCGCCCTCCCGCAGACGGTCCTGCTGGTGGACGATTCCGCCTTCTTCCGCGACATGCTGACCCCCGTCCTGCGGGCCGCCGGCTACAGGGTCGTGGGTGCCGCCACGGTCAACGACGCCATGCGCACGCTTCTGGCCGAGGAATGCGTGGACGTGGTCGTGACCGACGTGGAAATGCCCGGCCGGGACGGCTTCGACCTGGTCGCCGCCCTGCGCGGCGACGAGGGCCTGCGCCATCTGCCGGTCATCGCGCTAGCCGCCTACGCCAACCCCCAGCTTCTGGAGCGCGCGCGCCACCTCGGCATCGCCGATTTCGTCGCCAAGTTCGATCGGGCGGGGCTGCTGGCCGCGGTCCAGGAGTGCCTGCCGCGCTACGGAGCCGCCGCATGAACCCGGATATGACCGATCATCTCGTGCGCCAGGATGAGGAATACGAGTACGTCACCGTACTCGTGGGCATGCAGCTCTTCGGCCTGCCCATCGAGCAGGTGCACGACGTGTTCATTCCCTCGGGCATCACCCCCGTGCCGCTCGCCGGCGACGGCGTGCTCGGCCTGCTGAACCTGCGCGGCCGGATCGTCACCGCCATCTCGCTGCGCCAGCGGCTGGGGCTGGAGATGCGCCTGCGCGGCCAGGAAATGGCCGTCGGCATCGAATACGGGGGTGAATCCTTCGGGCTCATCGTCGACGGCGTCAGCGAGGTCATGCGCCTTGGCATCGACAGCCGGGAGCCCAACCCCGTGAACCTCAACACCCACTGGGCGCGGATTTCCCAGGGCGTGCACCGGCTGCCCGAGGGGCTTCTCGTCGTGCTCGACCTGCCCGCCGTGCTCGATTCCCAAACCGTCGCCAAGGCCGCCTGAGGATATCGCCATGAAACATTGCCTCATCGTCGACGATTCCGCCGTCATCCGGAAGGTGGCGCGGCGGATCCTCGAAGGCCTCGATTTCCAGATCTCCGAGGCCGAGGACGGCTCGCAGGCCATCGGCATCTGCAAGACGGCGATGCCCGATGCCGTCCTCCTGGACTGGAACATGCCGGTGATGGACGGCTACGAGTTCCTGCGGGAACTGCGCCGCATGCCCAATGGCACGCAGCCTAAGGTGGTGTTCTGCACCACCGAGAACGATGTCGCCCACATCGCCCGCGCCATGCATGCCGGAGCCGACGAGTACATCATGAAACCCTTCGACAAGGAGATCATGACGGCCAAGCTCCAGCAGGTCGGCCTCGTCTGACGCGCCGGGCTGAAAGCCGCAAGGCGGCGCGCCCCGGCGCGCCGCTTCCGTGAAGTCCGGCAGGCCGGCGAGCCCGCGGCCCGCCTCCGCCGCCAGAGCCGCAGGCCGCCCGCGTGACAATCCAGACAGCGACCCGCCCCATGCCGCCTCCCGCGCCGCCGGCGCCAGCCGGACCCGCGCCTCTTTCGGTCATGATCGTCGACGACGCCGTTGTCGTGCGCGGGCTGATCGGCCGGTGGCTCAGCGAACGCCCCACCTTCAACGTGGTGGCATCGGCCGCCAACGGCCGCGTCGCCCTCGATGCCCTGGACCGGGTCAAGCCGGATATCATCCTGCTCGATATCGACATGCCGGAGATGGACGGGCTGGAGGCCCTGCCGCTCCTGTTGAAGAAATGCCCGACCGCGGCGGTCGTCATCGCGTCCACGCTCACGCGCCGCAACGCCGAGCTGTCGCTGCGCTGCCTGTCGCTGGGCGCGACCGAGTGCATCTCCAAGCCCGAGACGAACCGCGAGGTCACCACCTCCCAGTCCTTCCGCCAGGAGCTGGTCAGCAAGCTGGAAGCCCTGGGGGAGGGGCGCCGCCGCGTTCTGGCCCTGCGCGAGGCGCCGGCCGCGCCAGCCAGCGCCCCCTCCCATGCCCCCGCGCCGCCGATCCCGGGTGCGGCGTCCGGAGCCGCGCTCGCCGCCATCGGCCAGCGCCTGCGCGGCACGGACGATCCGACCGACGCGCAGCGCCTCGTGGCGATGCGCCAGGCGCCGGTCCCGCCCATTCCCAGCACCATTCCGCGGCTGATGGTTCCGCCGCGCGCCCTCGTCATCGGCTCGTCCACGGGCGGCCCGAAGGCGGTGGCCGACGTTCTGGCGAGCGCGGGCGACGCGCTGCGGCACCTGCCGGTCATCGTCGTCCAGCACATGCCCCCGATCTTCACGGCCGTCTTCGCCGAGCATCTGCGGCTGCAGACCGGCTTGCCGGCGCGCGAGCCCTTCGACGGCGAGCAGTTCCAGCCCGGCGTCGTCTATGTCGCGCCGGGTGGCCGCCACCTGCGCATCGCGCGCACCGATGGCGGCGCCGTCGTCGCCCGCGTCGTGGACACCCCGCCCGTCAATTTCTGCCGCCCTGCGGTGGACCTCATGTTCAAGGATGCCGCCGAGGTCTTCGGCGCCGCGGCCCTGGGCCTGGTCCTCACCGGCATGGGTCATGACGGGCTGGATGGCGCGCGTGCGCTCACCAGCGCCGGGGCGACGATCGTGGTTCAGGACGAGGCGACCAGCGCGGTCTGGGGCATGCCCGGAAGCGTCGCGCGGGCCGGGCTCGCCAAAGCCATCTTGCCCCTGCCGGCCATCGGGCCCGCCATCGGGGCGGCGATCGGGAGCGGCCGTTGAAGGCAGATCCCGCCAAGCCGATCGTGGACGACGACTTCGCCTTCGTGCGGAGCTTCGTGCGCGCGCGGGCGGGACTGATGCTGTCGCCGGAGAAGCGCTATCTCGTGGAGAGCCGCCTCGGCCCAGTCTGCCGCAAGCTGGGCATGCCCGACCTGTCGGGTCTCGTGCGCAACCTGCGCGCCGGGCGCGACCGCGCGCTGGAGCGGGCGGTCGTCGAGGCGATGATGACCAACGAGACGCTGTTCTTCCGGGACGGCGCGGCGTTCTCGGTCGTCTCCCAGTCCGTGCTGCCCGGCCTTATCGCCGACCGCGCCGCGCAGCGCCGCCTGCGCGTATGGTGCTCGGCCTGCTCCACGGGCCAGGAGCCCTATTCCATCGCCATGGCGCTGGACGCCATGGCCGACCGCCTTGCCGGCTGGCAGGTGGAGATCGTCGCCACCGACATCTCCGAGGAGGTGCTGGAGCGCGCCCGCGCCGGCCGCTACAGCCAGTTCGAGGTGCAGCGGGGCCTGCCGATCCGCCAGCTGCTGCAATATTTCCGGCAGCACGGCGAGACCTGGGAGATTTCCCAGCGGATCCGCGACATGGTCCGGTTCGAGCCGATCAACCTGATCCAGGATTTCGGCAGGCTGGGCCGCTTCGACCTGATCCTGTGCCGCAACGTGCTGATCTATTTCGACAACGCCACCAAGAGCCAGATCCTGGGCCGGCTGGCGCAGTCGCTCGTCACCGACGGCGCGCTCATGCTGGGCTCGGCGGAGACGGTCATCGGCCTGACGGACCAGCTCGTGCCGGACAAGCGCTACAAGGGCCTCTATGCCCGCGCCAACGGCGCGAAGGCGGCCCCGCTGCGCGCCGCCGGCTAGCCGAAGCCTGAAACCAAGCCGGGAACAGCCCGCACGCCGCAAACGAAAAACCCCGCCACGAGGCGGGGTTTTCGTATGCGGGGAAGGCGAGGGGCGTCAGGCGGGAATGCGCTGATCCGCCTCGGTCGGCTCGCGCAGCACATAGCCGCGGCCCCAGACCGTCTCGATGTAGTTCTTACCGTCCGACGCGTTGGCGAGCTTCTTGCGCAGCTTGCAGATGAACACGTCGATGATCTTCAGCTCGGGCTCGTCCATGCCGCCATAGAGATGGTTGAGGAACATCTCCTTGGTCAGCGTCGTGCCCTTCCGGAGCGAGAGCAGCTCCAGCATCTGGTATTCCTTGCCCGTCAGGTGCACCCGCTGGCCGTCGACCTCCACCGTCTTGGTGTCGAGATTTACGACGAGGTCGCCCGTCGTGATGACCGACTGGGCATGGCCCTTGGACCGGCGCACGATGGCGTGGATGCGGGCCACGAGCTCGTCCTTGTGGAACGGCTTCGTGAGGTAGTCGTCGGCGCCGAAGCCCAGGCCGCGGACCTTGTCCTCGATGCCGGCCATGCCGGAGAGGATGAGGATCGGCGTCTTGACCTTCGCCACGCGGAGCGTGCGCAGAACCTCGTAACCCGACATGTCGGGGAGGTTCAGGTCCAGAAGGATGATGTCGTAATCGTACAGCTTGCCGAGGTCGATGCCTTCTTCGCCGAGATCCGTCGTGTAGACGTTGAAGTTCTCGGACTTCAGCATCAGCTCGATGCTTTGCGCCGTTGCGCGGTCGTCTTCGATCAGCAGTACGCGCATGTTTCTTTCCCCAGCCTCGACCGCAGAGAGATGCCGTCCGACCCGATTCGCGACGCTACGCAAAGATGGTTAACAAACCCTGATTCATCCCCGCAAGCAGAACCTTGCGGCGCCGGCGGGAAGGTGCCGGGCGGGGTCTGCCGACAGACGGATGACGGTCCGTGTCTCATCGCGCTTACGTCCTCGATCCGGCCTGCGGGCCGGCGTTCGGGGCTCGGTGTTGCGACCCGTCCGGAGGTTGACGCCCCGGTAAGGTCCGTTCCCACACTGTTAACGACACGGGTTAACAGACCGTTTATCGTCGGCCCACGATTCGACGGATCATGCAGCGCCCCGACCGCGACCCCACCTTCCCGGACCTGCCGCGCTCGGATTCCCAGCGGCTCGATACGCTGCGCGCCGCGCTGGAAGGCATTGACCCGCTGGAGGTGGCGGGCCGGGTGTCCGGCGTGCGGGGGCTCCTGGTGGAGATCGGCGGGCCGGTTTCCGAAATGCGCCTGGGCGGCATGGTTGATATCGAGATCGCGCACCAGTCCGTCATTTCCTGCGAGATCGTCGGCTTCTCCGGCTCGAAGGCTCTGGCCATGCCCTTCGGCCCGCTGGAGGGCATAAGGCGGGGCTGTCCGGCCCGCGTTCGCTCCAGCGCCGGCGGCGTCAGGCCGACGGAGGCGTGGCTCGGCCGCGTCGTGGACGCGCTCGGCCGGCCCATCGACGGCTACGGGCCGCTGCCCCAGGGGCCGCATCTCCAGACCTTCAAGGCCGAGCCGCCCCCCGCGCACACGCGCCGGCGCGTGGGGGCGCCCCTGGACCTGGGCGTGCGCGCGATCAACACGTTCCTGACCTGCTGCCGCGGCCAGCGCATGGGTATCTTCGCCGGGTCCGGCGTCGGCAAGTCCGTGCTCCTGTCGATGATGGCCCGCAACACCGATGCGGACGTGGCGATCATCGGCCTGGTCGGCGAGCGCGGCCGTGAGGTGCAGGAATTCCTGCAGGACGACCTCGGGCCCGAAGGCCTGTCCCGCGCGATCGTCGTGGTGGCGACCTCGGACGAGCCCGCCCTCATGCGCCGCAACGCCGCCTACCTGACGCTCGCCCTGGCGGAGTACTGGCGGGATCGCGGCAAGCAGGTCCTGTGCATGATCGACAGCGTGACCCGCTTCGCGATGGCCCAGCGCGAGATCGGCCTAGCGGCGGGCGAGCCTCCGACGGCCAAGGGCTACACGCCGACCGTCTTCACCGAGCTGCCGCGCCTTCTGGAGCGCGCCGGGCCGGGTTCGGGGGAGGGCGCGGTCACCGGCCTGTTCACCGTGCTGGTGGATGGCGACGACCACAACGAACCCGTTGCCGACGCGGTCCGCGGCATCCTGGACGGGCATATCGTCATGGAGCGCGCCATCGCCGAGCGCGGGCGCTATCCGGCGATCAACGTGCTGAAATCGGTGTCCCGCACCATGCCGCGCGCCTGCGAGCCGGCCGCTTTGCCCTTCGTCATGAAGGCGCGGCAGACCCTGGCCACCTATGCCGACATGGAAGAGTTGATCCGCCTGGGCGCCTACCGGGCGGGCGCATCGGCCGAGGTCGACGAGGCCATCCGGCTCATCCCAGATCTGGAGGCTTTTCTGTCCCAGGGTAAGGAAGAGTCAACCTCCTTGGGTGATTGTTACCAGCGTCTCGCGGCCATCCTGAATGGGGTGTGGCCTGCCTGCAGTCCCGCGGGGCAGTGTGTCTGGGGAGTTGAGTGAATGAAATCGCGCGATACCCTCATCCGGTTGAAGCGATTCCAGGTCGACGAAAAGCGTCGCAAGGTCGCGCAGACCGAAGCCATGATCGCCGATTTCGAGCGGATGGCCGCCGATCTCGACCGCGAGATCGCGACCGAGGAGCAGCGCTCCGGGATCGACGACCCCACCCATTTCGCCTATCCGACCTACGCCAAGGCCGCGATGACGCGCCGTGACAACCTGCGGCAGTCCGCGGACGACCTGAAGGGCCAGCTCGAGGAAGCCAAGGCCGAGCTTCAGGAGGCGTTCGAGGAGCTGAAGAAGATCGAGATCCTGGACGATCGGGAGCAGGCCCGCGAGCGCACCGGCAGCCGGCAGCGCGACCAGGCCGAGATGGACCGGATCGCGACCCAGCGCTCCTACCGCGTGGCCTGAGCCGCGATCAGCGGGACGCCTTGGCCCGCCGCGGCGGGCATCAGGCCCGTCAGCCGCGGGTCCTCCGCCACTTCTATCCCCCTCGCATAGGCCCTAAAGCCGGCGCGCTCGTATGTGCGCAGGGCGGCGGGATGGTCCAGCGTGCAGGTGTTCACGGTCAGCCGTGGCGCGCCGGCGGCGAACGCCATGTCCACCGCAACGTTCAGCAGGACCCGGCCGAGGCCCTGGCCGGTGCGCCCCGGCGCCAGACCGAAGAACGACAGGTCCGCCGCCTCCGGCTTGCGCAGGCTGAGCTCCAGAAGGCCGATATCGTGCAGGCCGTCCGCTTCGGCGGCCACCACCGCATGGGCCAGGACCGCATCGTCGCCGATGATGGCCGCGAGCTCGGCGTCGCTGAGGCGCAGGCGGCTGTACCAGAGCCAGGGTTCGCCGACAGAGCGGAACAGGCGCCGATAGCGGTCGAGGTCGCCTGCGCCGAGACGCTCGAGCCGCACCCCGTCCGGAACGCGCGCCGGCGCCCGGGCGGGCGGGGCGTCCATCGCCAGGTAGGTCACCACCGCCGCGACGAAGCCGGGGGGCAGCGGCGTGATGCCGGGGCTGGAAAACGGCGTGGACGTCACGATATGTCCGATGGATGCGATCTTCGCCCGTGACCTAGCATGACCCTGATCGGCACCGCCAGACGACGCGACGCAGGCCGCCTGGTCGGCCTTGTCCTCGCGCTCGCCGTGGCGCTCGTCCTGTTCACGCCCCGCGTCCATGCGATGCCGGGTCTTCTGTCGGGACCGTCCGACCACGGGGCCATGCATGTCGGGGAGCGATCTGCCCACGCCCATCACGGCGCGCATGAGCCCGCGCGCGAGAAGGCCCCCGCATCGGACGCCAAGCGCCTGGCCGCAGCCTGCGCGGCGGGGCTGGCATGCTGCGCGCCTCCACCAGCCCTGCCGTCCGGTCCGGAGCCGCTCGTCCCCGCGTCCTATCCCCAGCCGGCAGACCGGAGCGGGGAGGGGACGCTGATGACGCCCGAGCCGCCGCCTCCGCGGTCCTGACCCTGCCGCCTGCCATCCGCGAACGCAGTTTCAGACCTATCGAAGGATCATCATCATGAAGACGACGCTTCTGGCGGCGGTGCTGGCCTGCGCCGCATCGGCCGCCTTCGCCCAGACCGGGCACGGCTCCCACGGCGCCCATGGCGGGCACGGCTCCACGCCGCCCGCCGCCGCGACGCCGGCGACGCAAGGCTACAAGGCCGCCAACGACCGCATGCACAGGGACATGGCCATCGCCTATTCCGGCGATGCGGACGTGGACTTCGTCCGCGGCATGATCCCCCACCACCAGGGGGCGATCGACATGGCCCGTGTTGTCCTTGAGCACGGCAAGGACCCGGACACGCTCAGGCTCGCCCGCCAGATCATCGCCGACCAGGAGCGGGAGATCGCCGAGATGCGGGCCTGGCTCGCAAAGCGCGGCAAATAAGCGCGAAACTTTGGATAACGCTGCGGCCGGGAGCCCTCTAGGCGGCCCGGCCGTCGCATTCCTGTTGCGATGGCGGTGTCTCTCCTGCACAGAAGTTCGGCCGCGCGGACGCAGCGTTCCGACGACCCGCGCCGGGCAGGGGACGCCGCCGCGCATGAAGAAGTATCTCGATTACATCTGGCCCGTTGTCGGCATCGGCGCCGTCGTGTTCTCGTGCTGGCTGCTCTACAAGGAATTCCGCGGCAATTCGGTCGCCGACGTGTGGGCGGCGATCACGGCGATCCCGCCGATGAATCTCGGGCTGGCTTTCCTCGCCACCGTTCTGGCCTACTGGGCGCTCGCCGGCTACGACCGCATCGCGCTGCGCCATCTCGACCGGGCCGACGGCATCTCCTGGGGCTACATCACGCTCTGCTCGTTCACGACCTACGCGCTCTCCCACAATATCGGCGCCTCGGTCTTCTCCGGCGGAATGGTCCGCTACCGGGCCTATTCGGCCAAGGGCCTCAGCGCCTCCGAGATCGCGGTGCTCGTCGCCTTCTGCTCATTTACCTTCGCCTTCGGCATGATCGTGCTGTCGGGCATCGTCTTCACCTTCGAGCCGGACCTGGTGAACCGCCTGCTGGACGTGCCGGAAGTGCTGGCGCGCCTGCTCGGCATCGGCTGCCTCGCCTTCGTGGCGCTGTACATGATCGGCTCGGCGCTGAACCTGCGCCCGCTGACGATCCGCTCGTTCCACCTGGAATATCCGCGGCTGCCGATCGCCATGCGCCAGCTCGTCGTCGCGCCGTTCGAGATCGCCGCGGCGGCGGCCATCATCTATTTCGCCCTGCCTGACGCCGGCAATCCGGGCTATTTCGTCATCCTGGGCATCTTCATCGCCGTGTTCTCCGCGGCGCTGCTGTCGCAGGCGCCGGGCGGGGTCGGCGTCATGGAGATCATGTTCATCAAGGCCCTGCCGGACATCCCCAAGATCGAGGTGCTGGCCGCGATCATCGTGTTCCGGCTGTTCTACCTGCTGATCCCGCTGGCGCTCTCGGCGGTCGTCGTGCTGCTGTTCGAGCGTTCCCAGCTCGCGCGCAAGCTGGCGGACAAGGACGGCGCGCCGACCTGACCTACAAAGCCACCGTCACACGCTGCCCACCGTGCGCAGCCGCGCGCGGGAATGGATCTCGGCCTGGCTGATGACCGGGGTCTCGCGCCGGAACCGCTCGACGATCTGGCGCACGAAGGGCCGCGCATGGGCGGACGTGACGAGCACCGGGATTTCGCCCTGGCGCGCCGCGTCCTCGAAGCGCTCGCGGACCACCTGCACGAATTCGGTGAGCCGGGACGGCTGCATCGCCAGGTGACGGTCCTCCATCTGGCCGACGATGGATTCGGCAAACGCGGTCTCCCAGACGGGCGAGAGCGTGATGATGGGCAGGTGGCCCTGCGGCGCGGCAAACTGCGAGCAGATCTGGCGGGCGAGGCGCTGCCGCACGTGCTCCACGATGTCGCGCGGGCTCTTGGTCGTGCCCACGATGTCGGCGATGCCCTCGATGATGGTGCCGAGGTCGCGGATGGAGATGCGCTCGGCCAGCAGGAGCTGCAGCACGCGCTGGATGCCCGTGGTGGAGATCTGCGAGGGGACGATCTCCTTGAGCAGGTCGGCGTGCTCCTTGGGCAGTTCCTTGAGCAGCTTCTGCGTCTCCACGTGGGAGAGCAGCTCGGGCATGTTGCCCTTCACGATCTCCGTCAGGTGCGTGGAGACGACGGTCGCCGCGTCGACGACCGTGTAGCCGCGCAGCTGCGCCTCGTCGCGCAGCGAGGAATCGACCCAGGTCGCGGGCAGTCCGAATGTCGGCTCCAGCGTGTGCTGGCCGGGCAGCTGCACCTGGCCGCCGAGCGGGTCCATAGCCATGAACTGCGACGGGAAGACCTGGCCCGTGCCGGCCTCGATCTCCTTGATCTTGACGACATAGGTGTTGGCGTCGAGCTGGACGTTGTCGAGGATGCGCACGGACGGCACGACGAAGCCCATGTCGGCGGCGAATTGCCGGCGGAGCGCCTTGACCTGCTCGGTGAGACGGTCGGATCCGTCCGGCCCGTTGAGGAGCGGCAGCAGGCCGTAGCCGATCTCGATCTTGATCTCGTCGAGCTTGAGCACCTCGGAGATCGGCTCCTCGCGGACCGCCTCGGCCTGGGCGACCGTGCTGGCCTCGACCGCCACCTCCGACTTCTTCTTCATGTCCAGGCGGCGGGCGAGATAGGCCGCGCCGGCCGCAAGGCCCAGAAAGGGGATCATGGGGATGCCGGGCAGGATGGCGATGCCGGCCATCACGGCCGCCGACATGCCCAGCGCCTTCGGATATCCGGCGAGCTGCGCGCCCAGCGCCTTGTCCGCGGCGCCGGTCACGCCGGCCTTGGACACGAGCAGGCCGGCGGCCACCGAGACGATGAGGGCCGGAATCTGCGTGACGAGGCCGTCGCCCACCGTCAGCAGCGTGTAGGACCGCGCGGCGGCGGACAGGGACATGCCCTGCTGCGCCATGCCGATGATGATGCCGCCCACCACGTTGATGAAGGTGATGAGCAGGCCCGCGATCGCGTCCCCGCGCACGAACTTGGAGGCGCCGTCCATGGCGCCGTAGAAGGAAGCCTCGTCCTCCAGCCCCTTGCGGCGGGCCTTGGCCTGCTCCTCGTTGATGATGCCCGCCGAAAGGTCGGCGTCGATGGCCATCTGCTTGCCGGGCATCGCGTCGAGGGTGAAGCGCGCCGCGACCTCGGCGATGCGGCCGGAGCCCTTGGTGATGACGATGAAGTTCACGATGACCAGGATCGCGAACACGATCAGGCCGATCACGAAGTTGCCGCCCATCACGAAGGAGCCGAACGCCTCGATGACGTGGCCCGCAGCGGCGCCGCCGTTGTGCCCTTCCGACAGGATGAGCCGGGTGGAGGCGAGGTTCAGCGACAGCCGCAGCATCGTGGCGACGAGCAGCACGGTGGGAAACGACGAGAACTCCGTCGGCTTCTCGATGAACAGCGACGTCATCAGGATCAGCACGGACAGGATGATCGACACCGCCAGGAACAGGTCCAGGAGGACCGGCGGCAGCGGAAACACGAGCACCACCAGGATGCCCATCACCGCGATGGCGAGGAGCAGGTCCGTGCGCCGCGTCAGCGCCCCGAGGTCGCCCATCGTCGGCACGGCGAACGTGTTCTGGCGGGGCGCGATGGGAGCGGGCTGGGTGGCGAGGTCTGTCATGGGATCCGGCGGAATCGAAGCGGCGGCGCGGGACGCACCGTCGCTCGGCAATTCTTGCCGGGTCTATGGTTAACGAGCCGTTAGCTTTCGGCCGGTTCGGCCCGTCCGGGGCGGTCGACGCGGGCGAGGACGAGGGTGATCGCCGTGCCTTCGCCCGGCGCGCTTTCGATCTCCATCCGCCCGCCATTCTGCTCCGCGAAGCTGCGCGCCATGGCGAGGCCGAGGCCCGTGCCCTTGCCGGCCTGCTTGGTGGTGAAGAACGCTTCGCCCGCCCGCGCCAGCGTGTCGGCGTCCATGCCGGTCCCGGTATCCCGCACGGTCACGGCGACGAAGCCCTCCTCCTGCCCGTGCTGGGCGCTGACGGCGACCGTCCCGCCATCGGGCATGGCATCGCGCCCGTTGAGCACGAGGTTCACGAGCACGGTCTCGAGCTCCGCCGGATCGCCGGAGACGGCCGGAAGCCCGCTGGGAATGTCGATGGTGAGGCGGTAGCCCGAGCCCAGCGTGTGGCCCAGGAGCTCGGCCACGGCGCCTGCCGTCTCCTCGATGCGGCACTGGCCGCCGCCGCCCCCGTCCTGGCGCACGAAGTTCAGCATGCGGTTGGTCAGGCGCGCGCCCCGGTCGGCGGACTTCTCCATCAGCTCGGCGAACCGGCGGACCTCCGCGGGGTCCTCGGCCTTGCGCAGGATCGCACGACTGCCCGCCATCACGGCGGCAAGGATGTTGCGGAAATCGTGCGCGACCCCGCCGACGATCTGGCCGAGGGCCTCGATCCGCTGGGAATGGCGCAGCCGCGCCTCCGCGTCGGCGCGGCGCTCCGCCTCCATCCTGGCTTCCGCCAGTGCGATGCGCTGCTCGCGCACGGCGGCCTCCGTCTGCCAGGTGAGCAGGAACAGCAGAAGCGCGGCGATCCCGCAGGCCAGGCCGTAGCGCGTCACCTCCTGCAGCCAGGTGCTGCGCACCCCGCCCAGATCGAGGCCATAGGCGACGTAGGCCGGATAATTCTCCAGACGGCGCAGATGGTAGAGCCGCATGCGCCCGTCGATCGGCGAGGCGCTCTGGCCCACGGCCCGGCCCTCCGCCCCCTGGGCGCGGCTCAGGATCGGTGCTTTCAGCCGCGGCTCGCCCAGGCCCTCTGCGGCCAGGCGCGGGCTGCGGGCGAGGAACAGCCCGTCCTCGCGCACCAGCGCCACGACGTCCCGCGGGGATTCCGCCACCGAGGCGTAGAAGTCCTCGAAATAGTTGGGCTTGAACGCAGCGACGATGATGCCGTTGAACGCATCGCTCCCCGTCGAGCGCCGGCGGCTGACGGTGAACACCGCATTGTTCTGCGGCTGCGCCCGGATGACCGACCCGAAATACGAGCCCTTGCGCCCATCCCGATGGACCTGGAAATAGTCCCGGCTGGCCACCGACAGCGTGCTGGCGGGGAAGAAGGCGCTGCCATTGGCGATGATGCCGTCCGGCCGCACCAGCAGCATGCCGCCCGAGGGCGCCGCGTGACGGCTGAGGGCGGCGAGGAAGTCGTGAACCTGGCGCGAGGCGCCGATCTCGTCCCAGTTCAGGTCGCGCACGAACTGGTCCACCGCCTCGAGCGTCGTCTCCTGCGTGTCGAACGAGCGCAGGGCATGCTCGTGCAGCATGTCGACCGTGCGGGACAGGCGCGCATCGGCTTCCGACAGGACGCTGCGCCAGCTCCACGCCGACACGGCGGCGAAGATCAGGATGGGGATGAGGATCGAGGCCCAGCGCAGCAGCCGGAAGCCCAGGCTGTTGTGCCTGTTGGCATCCGCACCGACCGCACGCGTGTCCGCGACGCCGCCCGGGCCCGGGGCCGGATCGGAAGCCAGGTCTTTTCTGGGTAGCACACGCCGCACCCCGTGTTTCTAGGGGACGCTCCGCGTGAAGGCAATTTCGCCGCGCTCAGCCCGCCGCGCGGGTCTGCCCGGGCTCGGGTACGCCGAAGCCGGACGAAACATATTCGTTGAGCTTGTTGCGCAGGGTGCGGATCGAGATGCCGAGGATCTTCGCGGCATGGGTGCGGTTGCCGATGCAATGGTCGAGCGTGTCGAGGATGAGGTCGCGCTCCACGTCCGCCACCGTCCGCCCCACCAACGCCCGCGTCACCGCTTCCGCCGTCATGGCGGCGCGTTCCACCGGGCCCGCCGCGTTCCCCAGGCTATCGCCCTCGGGCGAGCGCAGGGCCTCGACGTCGATGGTCTCGCCGCTGGTCAGGAGCACGGCCCGATGGATCGTGTTCTCCAGCTCGCGCACGTTGCCCTTCCACGGCGCCCGGGTGAGGGCGGCGCGCGCCTCGGCGGTGAAGCCCCGGATCGCAAGGCCGTTGGCCTCCGCGTACTTGCGGGCGAAATGATCCGCGAGGCCGACGATGTCCGCAGGACGCTCGCGCAGGGCCGGCAGGCGCAGGTGCACGACGTTCAGCCGGTAGAACAGGTCCTCGCGGAACCGGCCCTGCTTGACCTCGTCGGCGAGCGTGCGGTTGGACGTGGCGATGATGCGGATGTCCACGGGGACGGGCTTGCCGCCGCCCACGCGGTCGATCACGCGCTCCTGGATCGCGCGCAGCAGCTTGGCCTGCAGGCGCACATCCATCTCGGAGATCTCGTCGAGCAGCAGCGTGCCGCCATTGGCCTCCTCGAACTTGCCGATGCGGCGGGCGATGGCGCCGGTGAAGGCGCCCTTCTCGTGGCCGAACAGCTCCGATTCCAGCAGGGCGTCGGGAATGGCCGCGCAGTTCACCGAGACGAACGGCTTCATGCGCCGCCCCGACTTCTGGTGAACGTGCCGGGCCAGGACCTCCTTGCCGGTGCCGCTCTCGCCGGTGATCAGCACCGAAGCGTCCGACCGCGCGATCTGCTCGGCGAGCTTGACGACCCGCTCCATCGCCCCGTCCTGCCACACCATGGCGGACTGGTCGGCGGAGATCGCCTCCAGCACGGCTGCGATCAGTTCCGGGTCCGGCGGCAGCGGGATGTATTCCTTCGCGCCGGCCTGGATGGCGGCGACGGCCGCGCGTGCGTCGGTGGAGGTGCCGCAGGCGACGACCGGGGTGCGGATGCGCTCGTTCTCCAGGCCCTCGATCAGCTCGCGGATCGGCTCGCCGACGTCGACCATCAGCAGGTCGGCGCCCCTGGCCCGCACCACCATCATCGCCTGGGCGACGCTGTCGGCGTGGGTGACGCTGGCGCCGCGCTGCATGGCGATGCGGCTGGCGGCGGAGAGCTGGCCGTTGAGGCGTCCGACGATGACGAGGCGCATGGGTCTTATCCTTCTTCTTCAGTCCGCTCGCGGGCCGCTCAGCGCTCGGCCTTGATGATTTCGGTCCACAGGTCCGGCGGAGCCGGGCCGTCTGCCGGGCGCCTTCAGCGCTCGGCCTTGATGATTTCGGTCATGGTCACGCCGATCTTCTCCTCGACGAGGACGACCTCGCCGCGGGCGACCAGCCGGTTGTTGACGTAGATGTCGATCGCCTCGCCGACCTTGCGGTCGAGCTCGAGCACCGATCCGGGCCCGAGCTTCAGGAGGTCACCGACGGGCATCTTGGAATTGCCCAGCACCGCCGAGACGGTGACCGGTACGTCGAAGAGCTGCTCCAGGTCGGAAACGGATCGCGTCTGGTTGACGTTGCCGGGATCGCCGGCGTCGAACGAGATGTCCGCTCCGAGATCGGGAAGGGCGAGGTCCTGGTCGTTCATGGTCTTCTCCTCGGTCCTTTACCGGCGCGTGGCGGGATCGGCCGCCCAGGCCGACACCGCACGCTGGATCCTGTCGTCGATCGCGGCGCGGTCGCGGATCATCGCGCCCTCGGCCCATTCCAGCCGGACGTCGCCGGGCGGGATGTCCGGCTCGCCGATCACGATCATCTTGCCCTCGAAGCCGCGCTCCTGGGCCAGGCGGCCGAGCACCTTCTGGGTGTCCTCGACCAGCGCCTGGTTCACCCGCGCGGCCAGATGCGGCACGCCGGCCAGATGCTCGAAACATCCGCGGGCGGCGTCGGCGATGGGCGCGACAGGCGCACGGGCGATGGCCGCGCCGCCGATCTGGCGGGCGAAGGCGAGGGCGAATTCCACGGCGGCCATCTCGGCGGCGGCGCGGCTGGCGGCGGCGTCGGCCAGGAGGCCCTGCGCCAGGGTGGCGAGCCGCTCCAGCGCCGTCGTCATCCGCTCCTGCAGCGCCAGGTCCTGCGCCAGGCGGCCGTCCGCGAAGCCGCGCTCGTAGGCCGCGGCCTCCGCATGGGCGACCTCGCTTTCGGAAAAGCGCTTCGGGGCGCCTTCGCGGAAGTCCTGGCCGAATGTGAATTTCTGTGCGCTGACCATGCTTCACCCGCGCCCGTCAGTAGACGAGCTCGTCCTCCGACCGGTTCTTGCCGATGACGATCTCGCCCTTGTCGGCCAGGTCCTTGGCGATCTGGACCATCCGGGTCTGCGCTTCGTCCACGTCCTTCATGCGCATCGGGCCCATCGAGGCCATGTCGTCCTGCAGGTTCTTGGCCGCGCGCTGGGACATGGCGCCCAGGAAGAAGTTCTTGACCGGCTCCGACGACCCCTTGAGCGCCTTGGACAGGACATCCTTGTCCACCGAGCGCATGAGCGTCTGGACGCTGCCGGGATCGAGCTTGGTGAGATCCTCGAAGGTGAACATGAGGGCGCGGATCTTCTTGGCGGCCTCGCGGTTCGTCTCGTCGAGCGCCGACAGGAAGCGGTGCTCGGTCTGGCGGTCGAAGGCGTTGAAGACCACCGCCATCATCTCGTGGCTGTCGCGGCGGGCGGTCAGCGACAGGTTGGCGATGAACTCGGTGCGCAGCGTCTCCTCGATGTGCTCCAGCGCCTCCTTCTGGATCGATTCCAGCCGGAGCATGCGGTTCACGACCTCGATGGCCACGTCGTCGGGGAAGATCGTCAGCACCTTGGCGGCGACTTCCGGCTTCACCTTCGAGAGCACGACGGCGACCGTCTGCGGGTACTCGTTCTTGAGGAAGGCGGCGAGCACGTCCGGGGCGACGTTGGACAGCTTCTGCCACATGTTGCGGCCGGACGGGCCGCGGATTTCCTGCATGATGGCGTCGGCCTGGGCCTTGGGCAGCAGGCGCGTCAGCAGCATCTCGGTGCGGTCGTAGGTGCCCATGACCGCGCCGGCATTGTTCATCTGCGAGGCGAAGTCGAGGAAGAGCTGCTCCACCACCTCGGCCTCGATCGTGCCGAGCTGCGACATGGCCAGGGAAACGACCTTGATCTCGTCCTCGTCCAGCAGCGCCCAGATGTCGGCGCCGTGCTCGACGCCGAGGGTGAGGAGGATGGTGGCGGCCTTCTGCGGGCCATTGAGCTTCTGTGCCATCGGTCAGGCCTGGTCGTGGATCCAGGTCCGCAGCACCGCCACGGTCTCCTGGGGATTGTTGCGGACCATCTCGCCCAGGCGCTCGACCGAGGCGGCTTTCACCTGGCCGTTGACCTTGACGAGCTCGAGCATGCGCTGGGCCTGGCTCTCGCGGGCGCGGATCGCGGCCTCTTCGTTGGCGAGTTCCTGCATGGCCTGGTTGTTCTGGGCGGCGATGGCGCCCGCCGTCGCGCCGCTGGCGGCCCCGCCGATCAGCGTGGCGGCCAGGAAGGGGCGGGCGGGGCTGTCGGGGGCGATGACGCGCTTGACGAGCGGGCGCACCACGGTGAGCAGCACGATGACGCTGAGGATGCCGAGGATCGCCAGCTCCGCGCCGCGCAGCACGTCGTCCTTGGTGAAGGAGAAGAGCTGGGCGAAAAGCGAGGGCTCCTTGATCTCAGGGACCGGGGGCGGCTCGGCGAAGCGCAGGTTCACCACCTCGATCTGGTCGCCGCGGTTGCGGTCGAAGCCGATGGCGGAGCGCACGAGGGCGGCGATCCGGTCCAGCTCCTCCTGGGTGCGCGGCTGGTAGGTCTGCTCGCCGTTGGCGCCGCGGGAATAGATGCCGTCCACGAGCACGGCGACGGAAAGGCGCTTCACCCGGCCGCCTTCGACCACCTCGGTGCGCGTGGTGCGGGAGATTTCGTAGTTGATGACCTCCTCGTTCTTGTTGGCGGCATCGCGCGCGGCGCCGGCCGGCTGCTGCGGGTTGGCCCCGGGCAGCTCGTTGCCGACGGTGACGCCGTTCTCGTTGCCGCCCGTGGTCGAGGTCTCGTTGCGGGTCTGCGTGGAGCGCACGACCCGGCTTTCCGGATCGAAGCTCTCCGAGCGGCTCTCGATCCGGTTCATGTCGAGTTCCGCCGCGACCTGGACGCGCGTGCGGCCGGAGCCGACGATCCCGGCGACGATCTCCTCCACCTGCGTGCGCAGGCGGCGCTCGAAGCCCATCTGCTTGTCGTCCATCACCGCGGCGACGCCGCCATCGGCCTGGGTGCCGTCGGCCAGGAGGCGGCCGCGCTCATCGACGATGGAGATGCGCTCGGGCTTCAGGCCACTTACCGCGGTGGCCACCAGGTGGCGGATGGCGCGCACCTGGCCGGCATCGAGCTCGCCCGCCAGCTTCAGGACGATGGAGGCGCGCGCGCCGTCGCGGTCGCGCTCGAACAGGCGGCGCTCGGGGATGACGAGGTGGACGCGCGCCTGCTGGACGCGGCCGATGGCCTTGATCGTGCGGGCGAGCTCGCCCTCCAGCGCCCGCAGGTGATTGACGCCCTGGACGAAGGATGTGGCCGAGAAGGCATCGCCCTTGTCGAAGATCTCGTAGCCGACACCGCCGCCGGAGGGCAGGCCCTTGCCGGCCATCTCCATGCGCAGCCGCGTGATGTCGGCGCGGGGCACCAGGATCGTCTGGCCCTCGTTGCGCAGCTCGTATTTCACGCCGCGGGAATCGAGGTCGCGGATGATCGTGTTGGAATCCTGGAAGGAGAGCTCGTTGTAGAGCATCCCCATCTCGGGCTGCGTCACGCGCATGATGACGAAGGCGAAGAAGCCGACCAGGGCGAACGTGACCGCGATCATCGCGCCCAGGCGGGACGGCCCCAACTTCCGCAGGAATTCCACCGCTTCGTTCACCGACAGGACACCACTCGCCCCGCTCCCCCCACGGGAGCACTAGGCAAGAATTTCCCGGCTTGTGGTGAATGAAGGGTTAACTTCTCTTAACGACGCGGCTTTTTCCTGCCGAACGGTTCATGTTTCGTCACCTGGAAGGCGCGCAGAACGGCAAAGGGGAGCGCAGCAATGGCTGCGCTCCCCTCGAAACCTGTCCCGCCGCGGAGCGGGGCGTTACTGGCGGTAGTGCTGGATTCGCGTCGTGCGCAGCCCGGCCAGGCCGTGCTGGTCGATGGAATGCTGCCAGCTGAGGAATTCCTCGACGGTCAGCGTATAGCGCTTGCAGGCGTCTTCGAGGCTCAGCAAGCCGCCGCGGACTGCGGCGACGACCTCGGCCTTGCGGCGGATGACCCAACGGCGGGTGCTCGGCGGCGGCAGGTCCGCGATCGTCAGGGGGCTTCCGTCCGGCCCGATGACGTACTTGACCCTCGGGCGATGGGGATCGGTCATGATTACGCTCACACAAACTCTACTGACCAACGTTCCCCAGAGGTTAGAGCCCGGCGCTTAAGAATTGCCTAAGCGCAGCCGGTCATTTGATTCGTGCGGTTTCGAGCGTTCCTTCCGGTCAGGAGCCGACCGATTTGACGGCGTCGATGGACACGCGGGTCGCCCCGATCAGCAGGACGGGCGTCTCTCCCGAGAGGTCGACGCCGGTCACCTTGCCGGAGATCTCGCTCTTCACGACCATGTCCTGTCCGGCCACGTCGCGGGCGGTGACCGTCATCTGGTAGTCGCCGTCGGGAGCGATGCCGTTGGCGTTGGTGCGTCCGTCCCAGGTATAGGCGTTCGACCCCTGGGCCAGCGTCCCGCGATCCTGGAAGACGATGTTGCCCTTGCTGTCGCGGATCGTGACGACGGCGTCGGCCGCCGCCCGCGGGGCGTTCAGCACCCAGCTGGCCTTGCCGCCGGAGAGCTGCGTCGTGGTCCCGTCGGCCGTGATCGTCTTGCCCATGAAGGCGGCGGCATTCGTGGCGTTCTGCGCCTTGGAGCTGGCAAGCAGGGCGCTCAGCGTATCGTTGCTCTTGAGCTGCTGCTCGACCGAGGCGAACTGGACCAGCTGCTGGGTGAACTGGTTGGTGTCCAGCGGCTCCAGCGGGTTCTGGTTCTTCAGCTGCGTCGTCAGCAGGAGGAGGAACGAGTCGAAGTTCTGCGCGATCGAGGCCCGCGATGTCGCCCCTGCGGCGGCGGCCGCGTTGGAGGCGGCATTCGTGCGGGTCAGTGCTGCGGCGTCCATGGGGCGCTCCTTCCTAGATTCTCAGGTCGATGCCACCCGCCGCGCCGCGCCAGAGGCGCGAGGGAGGCAGGTCTTTCGGCACGATGTCGGCCTTGCGGCCATATGGTTCGTCGGGCCGCGCATCCGGGCGGCGCTGCTGGCCGTCGCCGTCCTGCGCCTGGCCCTGGCCCTGGCGCTGACCCTGGTCGCGCAGCGACAGGTCGATGCCCTGGTCCGACGGCTTGAGGCCGATCTGCTCGAACGCCCGCTCCAGCGTGCGCGCGTCGCGCTGCAGGAGCGCGAGCGTCTCCACCTTGTCGACGACGAGCGAGGCGCGGACCTCGCCGGCATCGCTGACCTCGAGCTTGACCTCGACCCGACCCAGTTCCGCGGGGTCTAGCCTGATCTGGAACCGGTTGACGCCCTGCAGCGCCTTGAGCCCGATCTCGATCGGAACGGTGGACAGGCCGGCCTGGACGCTCGGCTGCGGCGCCGGGGCAGGGCCCTGCGACCGGTCCGCCGCCTCGGCGGGCGCAACGTGATGGGCCGCGCCGGGCTGGATCGGGGCGTGGAGGCGGCCCTCCGCGCCCGTTGGCGTCGGCGTGGATGAAGCCGGGGAGGGCGGCGGTGCTCCGGCCTCCGCCTTGGCCGGGGCATCGCGCACCGGGCCGGCTTCGCCATCTGCCTTGACCGGTTCCCCGCCTTGCGCGGCTTCCGCAGTGGGCGCGGCGGCAGCGTCCCCTCCGGCCTCCGGCTGCGCAGGGCCGGCGCTGCCCGGGGGCGCCATCGCGGGCACTGGACCCGCACCGGTCTCTTTCGCGTGCTTGCGGCCCGCGCCGGCGGCGGAAACGGAGATATCCGCAGCCGCCGCATCGTCGGCAGCCGCATCCGTCGCGTCGATGGCACCGGGCGCAGGCGGCGTGGCCGCGACGACCGGTAGGGCAGCAGGATCGGCGCCGGGTGCCTGGTCAGCCACCGCATCGGTTTCGGTCTTTGAACCGGCTTCCGGGACTTCGTCCGTGGCGACGGCGATTTCACCCGCCTGCTGAGGCAGATCGGCGCCCGCCGGGTCCATCGGAACAAGCCACATCGTCGCCGGCGCCGGCTGGCCGTCAGGCGCCGCCGCGTCTTCGGATGCAGGTTCGGTCTCGGTGTCCGCCTGCCCGTCCTTGGCGGACGCCGGCTCGCCGGCCAGAGCCGCCACTTGCGCGGCCGTCAGATCTGCAAGGGGTGCGGCGGCTTCGCCCGGAGCGGAAGCGGCAGGGGGATGCGAAGCGTCCGGCGTCGCCGCGTCGGCCACGCTCTTGCTGTGTCCCTCGCGCGGAGCCGTGCTGCCGTGGGACGCCGCTTTCGGGGCGACGTCTGCATGTCGGCCACGCGGCCGTGCTTCGGCTCCATCGGGGCGGGCCCGCTCGCCGTCTCGCCGTACGGCCCCCGCGCTGGCGTCCGCCTCGCGGCGCGGCCGCGGCTCCGGGCGCGCATCCTCGCGCATCGCGGGCTCGAAGCGCTCGGCCCGCTCCGGCGCGCGCGCCGGCCGTCCTGCCGTGCGGGACGGCGGAGCGAGGGGATTGGCGGGTGCTTCGACGATGCGGGGCATGGCGGATGACAGACCCTTGGTACGGCGGAGCGGCATGGCTGCCGGCGCGGCACACGACGCGCCCCATGTGCGTCGCAAGGACCGGGCCACGCCCGCTCCTGAAAATATCGTTCTGGCTCAAAGGCCTGGCACTGCAGCTTCGCCGCCCGGGCGGGCCGAATCTTCCCCGGCGGCAAAAAGTGCCGTATGAGACGGCTCGACCATTCCCCGAAGGCCCGCATGACGCTCAACAGCCTCGACCTGCCGAAGGACCCGCGCGACACGCGCGTCGTCGTCGCCATGTCCGGGGGCGTCGACTCTTCCGTCGTCGCCGCGCTGCTCAAGCGCGAAGGCTACGAGGTCATCGGCGTCACGCTGCAGCTCTACGATCACGGCGAGGCCGTGCACCGGGCCGGATCGTGCTGCGCCGGGCAGGACATCCACGACGCGCGCCGGGTCGCCGAGGCGCTGGGCATTCCGCATTACGTGCTGGACTACGAGAGCCGCTTCCGCGACGCGGTGATGGAGCGCTTCGCCGAGAGCTACCTTGCCGGCGAGACGCCCATCCCCTGCGTCGACTGCAACCGCTCGGTGAAGTTCCGCGACCTTCTGGCCACCGCCCGGGACCTCGGCGCCGACGTGCTCGCCACCGGCCATTATGTGGTCGGGCGCACGCTCGCCGATGGCCGGCGCGGCCTGTTTCGCGCCGCCGATCCGGATCGCGACCAGAGCTATTTCCTCTACGCGACCACGCCGGACCAGCTGGCGATGCTGCGGTTTCCGCTCGGCGGGCTGCCCAAGAGCGAGACGCGGGCGCTCGCCCGCGAGTTCGGGCTCGGCGTCGCCGAAAAGGCGGACAGCCAGGACATCTGCTTCGTACCCGGCGGCCGCTATGCCGACGTGATCGAGAAGCTGAAGCCCGGATCGTCCCAGCCCGGCGACATCGTCCACCTGGACGGGCGCGTCCTGGGCCGGCACGAGGGCGTGCTCCGCTACACGATCGGGCAGCGCCGGGGGCTCGCCATCGCCACGGGCGAGCCGCTCTACGTCGTGCGCCTCGACGCCGAGAACCGGCGGGTGGTGGTCGGCCCGCGCGAGGCACTGGCGACGACCGCGATCCGCCTGCGCGACATGAACTGGCTGGGCGACGCGCCCCTCAGTGCCGAGCCCGTGGAGATCGCCGCCCGCGTTCGCTCCACCCGCGCACCCAGGCCCGCCCTGCTGTCCCTCGACGCGGACGGCACGCCCGTAGTCTCGCTGGTCTCCGCCGAGGAGGGCGTCTCTCCCGGCCAGGCCTGCGTCTTCTACGATTCCGCCGCCGACGACGCCCGGGTCCTGGGCGGCGGCACTATCGCGCGCACCGCGTCCCTGGCCGTGCCGGCCGCGGCCTGAAGGCCCAATCCCGACAACGAAGGCTCCCATGACATCCGCCGACGGCACCCAGATCGACCATATGCGCAAGGCCTATGCGCGCTGGGCCCCGATCTACGACCTGATCTACGACAAGCTGACCGAGCCCGCCGCCCGCAAGGCGGTGGAAGCGGCTTTGGTCCACGGCCGCGAGATCCTGGAGGTCGGCGTGGGGACGGGATTGTCCCTCGGCTATTATCCCGCCGACAGCTCGGTCATCGGCGTGGACCTGTCGCAGGACATGCTCGCCCGCGCACAGGACAAAGTGAACCGCCGCAACCTTTCGCATGTCCGCGAGCTCAAGGTGATGGACGCCTGCCATCTGGACTTCGCGGACGGCCAGTTCGACGCGGTGGTCGCGCAGTTCCTGATCACGCTCGTGCCGGACCCCGAACAGGCGCTCGACGGCTTCCTGCGGGTCGTCCGGCCCGGCGGCGGCATCGTGCTGGCCAACCATTTCGGCGCCACCGGCGCGGTCATGGGGCCGCTGGAGGACATGACGGCGCCGGTCTGGCGCGCCGTGGGCTGGAGCTCGGGCTTCAAGTCCGCCCGGATCGCCGCCTGGGCAGCGTCTCGCGGCGTGGAGGTCCTGGGCATCGAGCCGGTCTTCCCCGGCGGGTTCTTCAAGGTCATGCGGATGCGCAAGCCCGCCTGACCCTCGCAGGCCCGGAAATCGCCTCGCGCCTTCCTTGACGCTCTCCCGAACGCCCCGTATATCCCCTCCCGCCGCGAGGCGCCGGCTTGCCGGCACGAGTGGCGGGGTAGCTCAGTTGGTTAGAGCAGAGGAATCATAATCCTTGTGTCGGGGGTTCGAATCCCTCCCTCGCTACCATTCGCCTCACGGAATTCCCGAACGTCAGACTTCTCCGCCGGATCGCCGGCATGGCTCCCGTGATCGCGCCGTCCAAGCCGGCGAGCGGGCGTGACCGCGCGCGCGTCGCAAGCCCGGGATGGCGGTCGACGAGCGCCTTCAGGTCCGCGAAACGGCGCCTCGCCTGGCCCTCAAGGCCGAGATCGAGCGAGGCCCTGATGTCGAAGACGAGCATCCTGTAGAGCTGCGAAGGCGCCATGGATGGCGGATAGGCTTCGGCGTCCGCCTGCGCCGGAATGCGCGCATCCTCCAGGACGGCGGCTTCCCCCGTCGTGAATCCGAAACGTGCGGGCATGTCGTGAACCTCCCTGCTCGTGGCGGCGCGGGCGGCGGCGGCGCGGGACGATCCGCGATGCCGGCGTTCCCGCCCCTGGCCGGTCGTGCGCCGGCGCTGGAAGCCCCCCTCGCTCCCGTTGGGCACGGCCCCCGTGCTAGACGCAGCGGGCCGTGCGCTGCGAGGCGCCGCGCCCGTCGCGCGGTGCCGTGGCGCCGGCCAGTCCCGCCAGCGCATCCATGTCCAGAAGCCACATGTGACGGCGTCGCCACACGCGGATCAGCCGCAGGCGCTGGCACGCCGTGAAGGTCCGGCAGACGGTCTCCAGCGTCAGGCCCATATGGTCGGCGATGTCCTGCCGCCCCATGGGCAGGACGATCTGGACCGGGCCTTTTCCGCCTTCGCCCACCCGCCGGGCGATGCCGAGCAGGAACGCGGCCAGCCGTTCCTCCGCCGTCTGCCGGCCGAGCAGGACTGCATGGCGCTGGGCGCTGTCGGCGACGTCCCGCAGCATGGCGAACAGCGCGTCCCGCAATTCCGGGGAGCCTGCGATCGCGTGGTCCCACCGCGCACGCGGCAGGGCGACGAGCTGCGCGCGCGTCACCGCCTCCAGCGTGCTGCGGTACATCGCGCCGTCGGCCGGGCCGACGACGTCGCCGGGATAGATGAAGCGCGTGATCATCCGCCGCCCGTCCCGCAGGTAGCGGACGCTGCGGATCACGCCGGACATGACGAGGTGGACGTTCTCGACCGGGCTTCCCTCCCAGGCCAGGCCCTCGCCTGCAGCCAGGGCGCGCGGGGGAATGCCGGCGAAGAGATGGGCGAAGGGCTTTGCCGGATAGGGGCTGGGCAGGGCGATGCCGGTCCGCAGCGCCGTATCTAGAAGCAACGGGTGAGACAGAGCGTACATAGGCCACCTCCCGCCGCTACTAGACGCGATGGATGTTGCAGTACATCCGGCCCTTTCATTGCGTTTTGTAACAGCGGGTCATACACTGTTCCGTAAGGGGAGGGCATGGCGTGACGTCCAGGCAGGCCCGGACAACTGTCGTGATCGTCGAGGACGACGAGCGCGTGCGCAACCTTCTGCGCACGTACCTGACGGAACAGAAGTTTCATGTCGTCACGGCCAAGGATGCCCGGGAGGCGGAGCGCCTCCTCGACGGGCTGTCCATGCCCGCCGTGATGCTCGTCGACCTGCTCCTGCCGCACGGCAGCGGCCTCGATCTCGTACAACGCGCCCGGAAGCTCCATCCGCGGATCGGCCTCATCATGGTGAGCGGCCAGAGCGACACGATCGACAGGGTGGTGGGCCTCGAGGTCGGCGCCGACGATTACGTCGGCAAGCCGTTCCACCTGCGCGAGGTGCTCGCCCGCATCAACAGCCTCGTGCGCCGCCTGGAGGAGACGTCCGCGCCATCGGAGCCGGCCTCTTCCGTGTTCGGGTTCGACGGCTGGGAAATCGACCTGGAGCGGCGCTCGCTGACGGGTCCCGCCGGCCAGTCCCTCGCGCTGACGGCGGGCGAGTTCGACCTGCTGCGCGTGTTCGTCCTCAATGCAGGCCGGGTGATGGATCGCAACCGGCTCATGGACCTGACGAGGGGCCGGGAATGGCACGCCTGCGACCGGACGATCGACGCGCAGATCTCGCGGCTGCGCCGGCGCATCGAGACCGACCCGCGCCATCCGCGCATCATCAAGTCGGTGCGCGCGGTCGGCTACGTGATGTCGTCCCCCGTCACCCGCCTTCGGGCTCGTTGACGTCCGGCAGTCCCAGCGCCTGGCGCAGGGCGCCGGCCAGTTCCGCCCGGCTGTGCGGTTTGCCGAGCCAGACGGCGTCGGTCTCGCCCTCGTCGTTGTATTGCAGCGGATTGGCATAGCCTGAGATGAAGACGCAGCGGATGGCCGGATCGATGGACCGCAGCCGCGTCAGCAGAGCGGGGCCGTTGATCCCGTTGGGCATCACGACGTCCGACACGATGACCTCGACCTGGGGGTTCTTCCGGAAAACCTCCAGCGCCTGCACGCCGTCCGCGGCTTCCACCACGCGGTAGCCGAGGTCCTTCAGCCGCGCGCAGGTGACCCGGCGGACCCGGTCGTTGTCCTCCACCACCAGGACGAGATGGCCGTTGCGATCGCGCGGCGGGCGCCGCTGGGCTGGCGCGGCGGCGGATTTCGGGCGTCCCTCCAGCACCTCGCGGGGCAGGATCACCTTCACGGTCGTGCCTTCGCCCGGCTTGCTGTCGATTGTGGCGATGCCGCGCGACTGACGCGCAAAGCCATAGACCATGCTGAGCCCGAGCCCGGTGGCGACGCCGCTCTGCTTGGTGGTGAAGAAGGGCTCGAACGCCCGGCTCGCCACCTCCGGCAGCATGCCCGTGCCTTCGTCCTTCACCGCGATCACGACGAAATCACGCCCCGTGAGCTCGTCCTTCAGCCGCTGCCGCTCGTCCCGCCGCAGGCGGCGCACTTCGATGGAGAGCCTGCCGCCATGGGGCATCGCGTCCCGCGCGTTGACCGCGATGTTGATCAGCGCGCTCTGGAGCTGCGCCATGTCGGCCTTCACGCCAAGGCCCGTCTCCACGGCCGAGACGTCCACGACGATGGATTCTCCGAGGGTCCGCTTGAGGATGTCGGCGAGCTCGATGGCCATCTGCCCCACGTCGAACACGACGGGCTTCAGGCGCTGGCGGCGGCCGACGGCAAGAAGCCGCTCGGCGAGGCGTGCGCCCAGCCGCGCCGCCTCCTCCGCTTCCACGAGCAGCGGAAGGCAGCGCGCCTTCGAGCCAAGGCGCGGCCGCATCATCTCCAGGTTCCCGACGATGACGGTCAGCAGGTTGTTGAAGTCGTGGGCGACGCCGCCGGTCAGCTGTCCCAGGGCCTCCAGCCGCTGGCCGTGCTGCAACTCGGCCTGGATGCGCTCCTCCTCCCGCAGGTCGCGCACGAAGACGACCCAGAAGGACTGGCCATGGACGTGCACCGCGCGCAAGGCCACCTCCGCGGGCATTTCCAGCCCCTCGCGGCTTACGGCCGTCACCAGGCGGGGAGGAGGGGAATCGCTCTCGTCCGCGAGGATCTGCAGGATGGAGTCCCCCGTTGCGCTCTCGGCCGTCGGCTTGAGAAGGTCGCTGAGGGGTTGGCCGATGATTTCCCGCCGCGACCAGCCGAACAGCTTCTCCGCCGTATAGCTGAACGAGATCACCGTCCCGGACCTGTCGACGATGATGAGCGGCACGGGAGCGGTGTCGAGGATGGCGCGAAGCTGCGCCTCCTGCAGCGCGAGGCGCTCATAGGCGCGGTCGCGCTGGAGCAGGCGCTTGCGCTGCTGCTGGACCGCCGCGGAGAGGCCGACGGCGATGTCGTTCACCTCGGTGATCGCGGTCTTGACCGGACCATGGTCGAGCCCTTCGCGCGCCTCCTCCGCTGCCTTTGCCAGCTCGGCGATGGCGGCGTTGAGGCGCGAGCCGAAGGCCAGGGCGAAGAGCATCGCGAAACCGATCGCCACCGTGCCGAGCAGCGACACGCTCCTGATGCTCTGTGCCAGCGGCATTTCCAGATTGGCCGCCGGCACGCGCACCAGCGCCGCAACGCCGAGTTCCGACGGAACGGCGACGGCCGTGAGCGAGCCGTCGGCATTGGCGACGATGTCGGTCCTTTGCGAGGGCGCCGCGTCGGGACTGCCGAGCAGCCGGGGCTCGTCGGTCCTGGAGGCGCCGAGCACCGTCAGCATGTTGCCATGGGGATCGCGCAGCATCGCCGACTGCCCGTCCGGGATCGGAAACCCGGAAAAGCCGCGCATGAAGGCGCGCTGGCTCAGCGTGCCCGCGAGCATGTAGGCGGTTCCTTCCTCGACCGGGGCGCGCGCCAGGATGGTGACCTCGCCGCCCGTGCGTTCGGGGGTGAAGCGGATGTCCACCGGTTCGGACGTCCCGTCGCCGGCTGCGGTCGCCGGTCCCTGGAGGGACACCGTCATTCCCGCATGGCGTTCGATGAGGCCGACTAGGGTCTCGAATTGCGGAAGGTTGCCGTTCTTCAGGCAAGGGCAGCTTGCGGCCGCTTTCAGGGTGGTCACCAGGACGCTCAGTTCGCGGCTCGCGACCTGGCGGATCTGCCGGGCAGTGTCGACGGCGTCCTTCTCGATCTCCGCCCGGGCTCTGGCCACGTTCTGGGCCGCGAAGAGGACGACGAGGGCGAACAGGGGCAGGACGACGACGAAGGCGAGGAGCAGCAGGTGAGTGCGCGCGCGCTGCGGTGCCATGCCGATCCCCGCATCCCGCCGCGTCAGGGACGATCCCGCCGCGGGGCGCGCACTGGCGCGCCGCCGCTCGCGCGGCCTTCAGTTCCGTCAGGCTATCGGCGAGCCGCCCCGGAACCTTGATCGGCGTCAAAAAGACCGGCCGGACCCGTTCAGGATTCGCGGAAGGCGCGGCTCATGCTGTCCCTGATGGGACGCATAATATACTCGAAAAACGTGCGCTCGCTCGTGGTGATGTACAGCTCGGCCGGCATGCCCGGCGTCGGTCGGAAATTCGGCACGCGCGCCAGATCCTGCGGATCGAGCTGCACGCGCACGACGTAGACGTCGCTCGCGCCCCGCGCGCCGGTCTGGTCGTTGGTCAGCGCGTCGGCCGAGACGTACACGACATGCCCGCCGATCATCGGCGTGACGCGCCGGTTCAGCGCCACGAGCCGTACGGTGGCGGCGCGGCCCGAGGTGACGAGGTCGATGTCCTGCGGCCGCACGCGGCCCTCGATGATCAAATCCTCCTGGAGGGGCAGGATCTCCATGATGTTCTTGCCCGCCTCGATGACGCCGCCGGGCGTGTGGTAGCGCAGCTTCACGACGGCGCCGCGCACCGGCGCGGTGATCGTGATCCGGTCGAGCACGTTGGTGGCGGCGCGGATGCGCTCGCGGACGTCGTGGAGTTCGCCCGCGACCTCGTGCATCTGCTCCACGGCCGCCTTGATCTTCGCGCTGCGCGCCGCCGCGATCTGCTCGCGGGTGCGGGAGATGCGCTCGCGCACGTCGCCGATTTCGCCCGTCAGCCGCCCGGCTTCGCCCTGGAGGCTTACATGGGCGCGCTGGAGCGCCAGGACCTCCGGCTTGCGGATCAGGCCGCCCTGAAGCAGGTGCGACTTGGCGTCGAGCTCCTCGCTGAACAGGTCGAGCTGCTTTCGCGCGAAGTGCAACTGCGTCTGGCCGCCTTCCAGGCGCTGGACGAGGGAATTGATGCTCTCGCGGAGCGTCGCGACCTCGTTCTCGTAATTCGTCCGGCGCGCCTCGAAGGTGAGGGTCTGGGTGCTGACGATGGTGCGCACGTCCGGATCTTCCGTCTGCGAGGTCAGCTCGGCGGGGAGGATGATCTGGGGCAGTTCCTCGATCTCGGCCTGAAGCCGGGCCTCCATCGCCACAAGCCGCAGGCGGCGCAGCGTCAGGCGCCGCAGTTCCGCGCGCGCCGCGGTCTCGTCGAGCTCGACCAGCGTCTGACCCTCGTTCACCACGTCGCCCTCCCGGACCATGATGCGGCGGATCACGCCGCCTTCCAGGTGCTGGATGATCTTGTTCTCGCCGCGCGCGACGAAGGTGCCGGAGGTGACGATCGCGCCCGCGATCAGCGCCGTGTTCGCCCAGAGGCCGAAACCCGCCACCGCGAAGATGACGGTGGCGTATCCCATCGCGGTCAGCAGATAGCGGGCCTTGGGCAGGCCGGCATGCCATTCCGGCCCGGCAGGCTTGATCGGATCGGCCATGTGAGGGACCTCCCTGGTCTGGACTTCTGGGTCAGCCGATGGTGGCGGGTTCGCCCGGCCGGCCGTTGCCGGCCTGGCCCATGAGGATGGGGATGATGTCGTCGCGTTTGCCGATCGACTGAACGGACCCGTCCTTCAGGATCATGATCTTGTCGACGTGGCGCAGGAGCGAGGGGCGCTGCGTGATGGCGACGACGGTGATGCCGCGCGCCTTGGCCCGCACGAGCGCCTTGGCCAGCGCCAGCTCGCCGGCGGTGTCGAGGTTGGCGTTGGGCTCGTCCAGCACGACGAGGCGCGGATCGCCGAAGAAGGCGCGCGCCAGGCCGAGCCGCTGCTTCTGCCCGCCCGAAAGCGGGCTGCCGTCCATGGCGATCTGCGTCTCGTAGCCCTGCGAGAACTGCGAGACCATCTCGTGGATGTCGGCCAGTTCCGCCGCCTCGAACACCATGGCGTCGGTGATGTCCTCCCGCATGCGGGCGATGTTCGCCTTGATGGAACCGGGGAAGAGCTGCACGTCCTGCGGCAGGTAGCCGACGCTCTCGCCGAACTGCCGGGCGTCCCAGTTGCGCAGGTCCATCATGTCCAGCCGGATGCTGCCGGCCGTGGGATAGATCGACCCCACCAGCATGCGCGCCAGCGTCGACTTGCCGGTTCCCGACGACCCGACGATAGCCAGCGACTCGCCCGGCGAGAGCTGGAAGGAGATGCCGTTGAGGATCACCTTCTTGGTGGGCGGCGGCACGTAGAGCAGACGCTCCACCGTGACGCGGCCCTGCGGCCGGGGCAGGCGCAGCCGGTCGAAATTCAGCGGCGAGGTCTGGAGCAGCGACTTGATCCGGGCATAGGCGAGCCGCGCCTGGATGAAGTTCCGCCAGCCCTCGATCGTGCCCTCGATGGGAGCGAGCGCGCGGCTGCCGACGATCGAGGCCGCGATGATCATGCCGCCGGTCAGCGTGCCCTCGATGGACAGCCACGCGCCCCAGCCCAGGATCGCCACCTGCGTCATGAGCCGCACGAACTTGGAGATGCCGGTCATGAGGACGTTGCGGTCCTGCGCGACGATCTGCGCGCGCAGGGACTCGGCCGTCTCCCGGCCCCAGATCTGCACCGCCTCCGGCACCATGCCCATGGCGTTGAGCACCTGCGCGTTGCGGGCAATGGCGTCGGCCTGAAGGTTGGCGCGCGTGCCGTAGGCGTTGGCGCGGCTGAAGGCGACCGCGGTGAGCCTCTGGTTCAGGATCGCGATGGCCAGGAGCAGCGCGCCGGTGCTCGCCACGATCCACCCGAGGTCCGGATGGATGAGGAAGACCGCCGCCAGATAGATCGGCGCCACCGGCGTGTCGAGCATCGTCAGGATGACGGGGCCGGTCAGGAAGGCGCGCAATTGCTGCAGGTCGCCGAGGATCTGGAATTCGCGGCTCGATCCGTTCTGCGAGGCCTTCGCGGCCGCGCTGAGCACCGGCGCGCCGAGCTTTGTCTCCACCTCCACCGCGATGCGGGTCAGCATGTAGCGGCGGATCGTGTCGAGCAGGGTGTGGATGAAGATCGCCCCCGCCACGATCAGCGACAGCATGATGAGGGTGTCGATGCTGCGGCTCGTCAGCACCCGGTCGGAGATGGAGAACAGGTAGATCGGGACGGCCAGCACCAGCACGTTGATGAAGAACGAGAACATCGCGACGTTGACGAGGCTCGTGCGCACGCCAGCAAGGCCGCGGCCCAGCACCTCGCGGAAGTCCCGGTCCGCGGTTCGGCGCTGGACGGCCGGGCCGGCGCCCTGGGCCGGCGCCCGGCCGCCATCTGTCGTGGCCGGCACGTCGTCCGGCGCGTCCGGGGGCAGGACCGTTCCGGTCTTCGCGGGGCCGTTCGCCTCGTCGGCGGGGCTGCTGGTCAGTCCGTCTCGCATGGGCGTCTCCGCGGGCGGGCAGGCCAGGCCGCAAGGCCCGGCCTCCCGGCAGGTTCAGGTGAGGAGGTGTCCGAGCATGTCGTGATGGAGGCCGGAGGAGGGGGCCGCGTCCGGCGCGGCTTCCTGCGTCTGGGCAGGGGCATCCTCGCCGAGGAAGGCGATGACCTCGCCGGCCAGTGCCTGCGTGTCGCGTACCGTCACCGCCTCGTCCGCCGGCACCACGATCTCGGTCTGCACGAGCACCGCGTCCGAATAGGTGACGCCGCCCACGAACTGGTGTCCGGCACTGCCGACGTCGACGATGGCGGCGGCGTTCATGAGGAGGTTGTCGCCGGTGACCGCCTGCTGGGTCATGCTCCCGCCGTAGCAGGACATCACCTGCTGCAGCGTGTCGGCGTCGCTGACGATGTTCAGCTGGTCGACGATGTTGATGTCGTAGTAGTTGCCGGTGACGATCAGCACGTCGACGAACGTGCCCGTCCCGCCGAGCTGCCATCCGTTGCCGAAGTCGAGATGGCCGTCCTGGTCCAGCAGGTCCTGGACGAAGGCGTTGAGATCGGCGCCGACCGGCAGGTAGTCGGTCCCGCCGATCTTGTCGATCGCGGCATAGTTGAACAGCTGGTTGCCCGCCGTCGCCACTGCGCTCCCCGTGCCGTCGGACATGGCGCCGGACTGCACGACGTGGTCGTTGTCGACGAGCAGGTTGGTCTGGAAGATCGCGTTGACCTCGCGATAGGCGCCCAGGACGATGACGATGTCGTAGAACTTGCCGAGGCTCGAGATATCGACGGAATTGACCGCGTTGTTCAGGCCCGTGGACAGGTACTGGTACTCGCCGGTCATCTGCTGCACGACGTAGTCGTTGTCGCTGATCCAGTTGGTCTGGCAGACGGTCTTGATGTCGAAGAAGTCGCCCTCGTGGATGTCGACGTTCCAGTACCGTCCCAGCCCGGTATCGGGCAGACCCCCTTCCAGCACGGGCCGGTCCAGGAATTCGGCGACATTGGTCGCTGTGGTGGGCGCGTCGGCCAGCGCCGGGCCGGCGCCCGGATTCCCCTCGACGGTGTCGCGATCGCAATAGGCGTTGATCTGGATGATGGCGTCGGTGCGCCAGTAATCACCGAGCACGACGAGATGGCCGCGGAAATCGTGCGCATCGAGGATCGTCGCGGCGTTGACGGCGACGTTGCCGCCGGTCTCCGCCACCTGGCCGCACGCATCCTCAGGCCAAGCGCGCTCGACCTTTTCGGGCAGCACCACCGCCTCGTCCGACGAGCCGAGGACCCCGTCCACGTGCCGTCCGGCGGTCAGGGGCTGCGCGTCGGAGAGCGATGACGGTCCGGAATCGGGGCCGCTCGCGGCCTCCTGGTAGCGCAGGACGGCGGCGACCGGGTCGGCGCCGTCGCCGAACAGGCGCTGGTGCCAGGCCTCGCGGGGCCCGTCCTCCATCCAGTGGGCGATGATCTGCTGCGCTTCGCCCACCGCGGCGATGTGGTCCGGGCTCGCCTCGCCGCCGAACGTGTCGTCGTCGTGGAGCAGGTTCGTCTGGTGGACGCGCAGGTCGAGCTGGTCGCCGCCTTCCTTGTAGGTGATCGAGTAGCCACGCTGGACGTTGAACGCATAGCCGTGGTCGGTCCCATGCTGCGCCGGCAGCGGCGGCAGCTTCTGCGGGGTCAGCGGCGCGGCGGCCACGGCCTGCAGTCTGATCGGGCGCAGCGCCTGAAGCATGGCGTGCACGCCATCGTCCGTCATGGGCAGGAGCGGCGCGGGGCTGGGGCCGCCGCTGAACTCTTCGTCGGGCGGCGGTGAGGGGGCCTGCGGCTGGAAGGGAAATTCGTCGGCGCCCACGCGCTGGGGCAGGGCATCCTCGTAGACGACATGGTCCCTGCCCGGATCCCTGAACATGTGCAGGTAGCCTGCAAACCGCTCGATCATCTCGGTGACGTTGCCGGGCTGCATGACGGACCTCTGCGGAAAGAGGAAGGCCGACCGCCGGGCGGCGGGATGCCGGAGGCGGGCTCCGCATCCGGCGCCCGGGCACCGGCGGCGCGCGTGCTATCGGACGGAAAAAGGAGGCCCGCGCGGCTGTCGCCGCGCGGGTTGGAGGCCGTGCTCAGAGAGCGTCGGAATGCAGGTCGTTGCCGACCACCGTCAGATCGAGCGAGTTGAACTGGATGTTCGCGCCCATCGTGATGGTCTGGGTGAAGGCTTCCTGGTTGATGACGCCGTCCGCGGAGGACGCGCCGACATTGGACAGGGAGCCGTCCTCGCCGATCGTCGAGGTGATCGCACCCGCCGTGACGCCGCCGCCATGGGCATCGGCATACTGCACGAAGCCGCCGGCCGTGGTGCTGTCGCAGGGGTTGCACCAGTCGAACTCGTATCCCGAGCCGCCGCCGGCGCTGTAGGCGACCGAAGCGCCCTCGAGATGGTCGTTGTCGACGAGGTTGTTCACCTGATCGATGTTGAACGCGGTGTCGTTCCCCTGGCCGCTGACGTCCTGGTAGACGTTGTCGGGCATCAGGAAGAGGCTGCCGTCCAGCTCCGGAATGTCGAGGTGCTCGATGTCGATCACGTCGTTATCGGAGGGGATGGAGTCCCCGGCATCCACCGCAGCCGTCACCGCGACGTTCACCGTCGTGTTCACGGTGCTGCTGACCGTGTTGTCCACGGTGTTGCAGACGCCGCTGTCGACGTGGTTGTCGATCTCGTTGGCGTTGATGTTGCCGTTCAGGTTCCCGTTGGCATTGCCGTTGAGGTTGCCGTTGCCGTTCAGGTTCCCGTTACCGTTCAGGTTGCCGTTCTCGCTGTAGGCCGCCGAATAGACGTCCTGAGCGGCCGTCTGGCCGGCATACTGATGCTGGCCCTGCGACTGGCCCTGACCCTGGCCCTGACCCTGGTTCTGGCCCTGACCCTGCTTCTGGAGCTCGGCCTGGGCCTGGAGCTGCGCCTGCAGCTCGGACTGATGCTGGTCCTGATCCTGGCTGTTCGGATCCCACCACTGATTGGTCATGATACGTCTCCTGTCATGAGGATTTGAGGGACGTACCGGCCGGGCTGCGGGGCGCAGATCTTCTACGTCGGCGCCGTCGGCATGCTGCCAGCACGATACGATGTGGGTGAATGTTCACTCGCTTCTCAGGTCATGGCACGGCGCCTCCCGTCGTCAGGCCGAGCGCATGCAAGTCCCGCTGCCGTCTGCGGCGGGAAAGCAAGATCAAGTCAAGGCACAGTCATCCATTCGCTTCCTGACGAAGCGTTGCACGGATATGCGCCTGAAAACTGATCTGGCTCAGCAATGGCCTCTGTCGACCGGATAATCTGCAGTGCAGTCGCTGATCGACGATTGAATGATCGGAGCGATCTCACCGACGGTCAATGTGATTATATTTACCTGGCTCCGGATCGCAGGACATGACGTTGCGGAATGCTCGGAAACCGATGGCCGGGTGGGGCGGGGAGGCTTAAGCATCATGATGCAGGGACCTGAGGACAGCACAGACCCGGACGACGCCCCCGACGGGCTGGACATGCTTCGTGACGAGGCGGCGGCTTACGCCTGGATCGAGCGGATCGTCTGGCCGCAGGGTCCGGTCTGCCCGCGCTGCGGCCGGGGAGACCGGATCGGCGCCCTCCATGGCGCCTCGGTCCATCTGGGCACGTACAAGTGCTATGCCTGCCGCAAGCCCTTCTCCTTCCGCTCGGGAACGCCGTTCCACGCCAGCAACGTCTCCCTGACCCGCTGGCTCCAGGCGCTCTATCTGTGCCGGGACGGTGAGATACCCCGTCCGAGCGTGCTGCAGACGGCCCTGGGCATCACGGCAAAGACGGCGGCCGCGCTGCGGCGGAGGCTCGAGCGCGAACTTTCGCCGCGACGCCCGGCAAAGTTGCGGTAGGTCAACTCGGCCCGCGGAGGCAGGCGCGATAGTCGAGCCTGGATACGGCCTTCCGCCTGGTTGCGTCAGGAGTCGGTGCCATGCAGTTCGCGTCCCCTTGTCCGACCTTCGCCCGCCTGCGCAGCGTGCAGCGCGCACCGGCCCGGCCCCCCGGGCTCCCGGCTTACGCGATCCGGCAATTCGCGCAGTTCGCCGAACTCTCGGGGATCCGCGAAGACCCTTCGGCCCTGGCGCTGATCGAGCGGGCTCTCAGGGCCATGCTGGTCCCGCGCCGCCCCTGTCCTCAGTCCGTTTCGGACGCTTCCGGCAGGCCCGCCGGATCGTCCCGCAGCATGACCGCGCGCCAGAGGTCGAACGAGCCGGCGGAGACCGCGTCCGCCGCGTCCGGTTGATCCGGCGCGCAATCCCGGAGGGCGGCCGCGAAGGTGAGGCCCGCGCCCCAGCCGAGGATGAAATCCGGGTCGCAGAGGGTGCTCAGATGAGCGATCGCATCGCCGATCCCTTCCCGATCCTCGCCGCTCAGCGCGGCGACGACCCGCGTCTGCACGTCCCCGAGGGCCGCCTCGCTGAGGCCCGGCGCGCAGGCCAGCGCGATCGCGGTCGACGCGGCGCTCACGACGCCGAGCGGGTACGGCTCCCGCCAGTCGGGCACGCAATCGGGATAGGCCGAGGCGAAACGCAGGACATGGGGCTCCAGCGCGCGCAGCGCGGCCTGGCGCGCGGCCCGCGCCGCATAGGCCCCGCCGATCACCGGAAGGCCCCCGCGGCCGGGGCGGCGGCGCCGTGACGGCCGGACCGGCCGGCATTGCGGCGGCGGGGCGCGAGGAGGCGCTCGCCCTTCTCGGCGGCCTGATGGTGAACTGGTCCAACAACGAGAGCGTGCTCATCTACCTGATGATGCATCTCATGGGGACGGACGAGAGCAGCGCCGCCATCGTCTATGCGACGCTCAACACCTCGCGGGCGCGGCTTGATCTGGTGCGCCGGCTGGCGCGGGCGAGGGTGCGGGACAGGGCCCTGCGCCGCCGGATCGACGACATCCTGGCGCGCTTCGACGCCTGCGCGAAGCTGCGCAACGAATACCATCACAGCATGTACACGCTCGACGCCCAAGGTAACCTCCGGGAGATGCGCGCGCTCAGGCTTCGCGAGACCCGGGACCGGATGAGCTTCGGGACGCCGAGCCCGTTCGACGAGCACCGTCTCGCCGCGCTCCGTCGCCTGGAGGGCGATCTGGCGGAATTGAACCGGGACCTCTGGGCTCTCCTGCCGGACCTCGCCGCCGCCATGGACGGCGGCGCATCGCGCCGGGCCGCCCGCGGCACCGTCCCGAACCCCTAGTCCGGAACGGCGCCGGGGACACTGACATGGATCAGCTTTCGCGGGGCGCTGCCGGGGCCAGCACGTCGGTCGCCCGATGAGGCTGGTCCACGCCGTCGACGAAGACGATGTCGCCTTGAGAATGCGCGGTCCGCAGCGGCAGGATCCTGCAATAGGCGTCTGAGCCGTACCACCCCTCCAGCGCGGCCCGATCGGGAAACGCGATGACGATGAGGTCGCCGCCCGGCCAGTCTCCCTCCACGCGGGTCAGGGGCCCGCCATGGACGAGGAACCGGCCGCCGAACGGGGCCAGCGTCGCGTCGATGGCCTCCAGATAACGCACGATGGAATCGCCCATGGTCACGTTGCGCAACTGGGCGATGGCATAGCTCGTCATGGCAGAGGTCTCCTTACCGCGTGTGTTACGCGAGGGCCGGTCGGCCCGCGCCGGCACGCCGCAGCGCCATCGCCTGCAGCGCGGCGAAGGCGGCGACCGCCATGGCCTGTGCGCCGATGAAGGCGATGCCCAGGGCCGTCGGCTGGACCCAGCCGGACGCGGCGAGGACGACGCTGTCGATGACCCACAGGATGTTGATGGCGATCACGGCGCGCACGGCGATCGAGGACGGCGCCCGCTGGCTGCCGAGCCAGGCGACCCAGGCCGCATAGGGAAGCAGGACGAGGCCGGCGCCGAGCAGCAGCTGCTGGGGCAGGCCGAGATAGGGCGCCAGCAGCCGGGCGCCGCCCGCCATCAGCAGCCCCGCCGCCGCGCTGGCGACGGCGTCGCCGCCGAGGGCGAAGCGCAGGAGGGGAGTTGCGGGGATCGTCGCAGCCATGGTCGTCTCCTTTGGCTAGGGAACGGCATCGACCCTGCTCCCCCCGCCGCGGCCCGTCGATTAAGTCTCAGGTAATTGGATCGACCGTCCCGGCGGGGCATAAGGGGGCGATGGAACCGGCAGTCCCCGACATGACGACCACACCGATCGCGCCCACGCTCCGGGCGGTCGGAGACCACATCCGCGAATGGCGGCAGCGGCGGCGCTATTCCCAGCTCGAATGCGCGCTGGAAGCGCAGATCAGCCAGAAGCACCTCAGCTTCATCGAAAGCGGCCGGTCGACGCCCAGCCGCGAAATGGTCCTGCGCATCGCGACGGCGCTCGACGTTCCCCTTCGCGAGCGCAACGCCATGATCCTGGCCGCAGGGTTCGCCCCGGTCTATCCCGAACGGGCCATCGACGATCCCGCCCTGGCGCCCGCCCGCGCTGCCATCGACCTCATCCTGAAGGGGCACGGGCCGTATCCGGCGCTGGCGGTGGACCGGACCTGGACGCTCATCGCCGCCAACGATGCGGTCGGCCGCCTGCTCACCCTCGTCGCCGATCCGGCGCTGCTTCAGCCGCCGGTCAACGTGCTGCGCCTGTCCCTAAGCCCCGGGGGGCTCCAGCCCCACATCGTCAATATCGGCCAGTGGCGGGGGCATGTGCTGGAGCGGTTGCGCCAGCAGGCTTCCGCCACCGGAGACGACCGCCTGCGCAGGCTCCTTAACTCCCTCGCCGCGATCCCCGTGCCTGCGGGCACCGAGGATCATCCCCCGGCCTTCGGCGGCATCGCCGTCCCGCTCCAGATCCGCGTCGGCGGCCAGGTCCTGTCGCTCATCTCCACCGTCACCGTCTTCGGCACGCCGGTGGACGTGACCCTGTCCGAACTCGCGCTGGAGACGTTCTATCCTGCCAATCCGGAGACCGATTCCGCGCTGAGGGCGCTGGCGGGACAATGACGGTCCTGACGTCTTAAGACCGCGGTTCCGCCCGCTGGAGCTTCCGATGCGCACTGCCCCCATCGCCTATGCCTGCGACGGTCTTCGCCTGACCGGGTTTCTCGCCGATGGGTCCGGCGGCGGTCCCGCGCCGGGCGTGCTGGTCGCCCACGAGGCGGTGGGGATCAACGACCATGTCCGCGAGCGCGCGCGGAGGCTGGCGCAGCGCGGCTACGTCGCCCTCGCCCTCGACATGTACGGCGCCGAAGGGCTGCCGCGCGAGGAGGCGATCGCCCTGCACATCGCCCTGATGACGACGCCGGACATGATGCGCCGCCGCGCGCACGCCGCGCTGGAGACCCTGCTCGCGCAGCCGTCGGTCGATGCGGGCCGCGTGGCGGCGCTCGGTTTCTGCCAGGGCGGCATCACCTCGCTGGAACTGGCCCGCGACGGCGTGCCCCTGCGCGCCGCCATCGGCTTCCATCCGGGCCTCAAGCGTCCCGCGGGCAGCGCCGATGCGCCGATCTTGGCCAGGGTGCTGATGATGGTCGGCGGCAGCGACCCCGAAGTGCCGCCGGAGGACCGGGCCGCCTTCATCGCCGAGATGGATGCCAAGGCCGTGGACTGGCAGTTGCATGTCTTCGGCGGGGTCGGCCACGTCTACACCAATCCGGATGTCGACGCGCTGGGCGTGCCCGGCTTTGCCTACAGCCCCACGGCGGATGCCCGGTCCTGGAGCATGGCGATGGACCTGCTGGCGGAGTGCTTCGCGGAGCAGGCCTGACGTCAGGTCAAAATCCCATTCTGGACAGAGACTTACGCCCGCTTCGTCAAGCGCAGCGGAGGAACACCTGACCCCGCCGCCCATTGTCCTGCCAACCAAGGGAGGACAGGCGATGAAGGCATTGTGCTGGCACGGCAAGGGCGACATCCGCTGCGACAGCGTGGACGACCCGCGCATCGAGGACGACGGCGACGTCATCATCAAGGTCACGGCCTGCGCGATCTGCGGGTCCGATCTGCACCTCTATGACGGCTTCATGCCGACGATGGAGAGTGGCGACATCCTCGGTCACGAGACGATGGGCGAGGTGGTCGAGATCGGACGGGGGGTGAAGAACCTCAAGGTCGGCGACAGGGTCGTCGTCCCGTTCAACATCGCCTGCGGAGACTGCTTCTTCTGCCGCAAGCAGATGTTCTCGCTCTGCGACCGGTCGAACCCCAATGCGCATATCGCCCGCAAGGCGATGGGGCACTCGCCGTCCGGCCTCTTCGGCTATTCCCACATGCTCGGCGGCTTCTCCGGCGGGCAGGCCGAATATCTGCGCGTTCCCTACGCCGATGTCGGCCCGATCAAGGTGCCGGACGGCATTCCCGACGAGCAGGTCCTGTTCCTGTCGGACATCTTCCCCACGGGCTACATGGCGGCCGAGAATGCCGGGATCGAGCCGGGCGACACTGTGGCCGTCTGGGGCGCGGGCCCGGTGGGGCAGTTCACCATCCAGAGCTGCTGGATGCTGGGCGCCGGCCGCGTCATCGCCATCGACAACGTGCCCGAACGGCTCGCCATGGCGGAGAGCCACGGCAAGGCGGAGACCGTCAACTTCGACGATTGCGACGTCTACGACCGGCTGATGGAGATGACGGACGGGCGCGGCCCCGATCGGTGCATTGATGCCGTCGGCACCGAGGCGCATGCCGACGCGACATGGGATTCTGTGCTCGATGCCGCCAAGGCGGCCGTCTATCTTGGCACCGACCGGCCGCATGTCCTGCGGCAGGCGATCATGAGCTGCCGGAAGGGCGGCACCATCTCCGTCCCTGGCGTCTATGTCGGCTTCCTGGACAAGATCCCCTTCGGCGCCCTGATGAACAAGGGCCTGACCCTCCGCACCGGCCAGACCCATACCCACCGCTACATGGCGCCGCTGCTGGAGAAGATCGTCGGCGGGGAGATCGATCCGTCCTTCGTGATCACCCACACGGCGACGCTGGACGACGGCCCCGACCTGTACAAGACGTTCCGGGACAAACAGGACGGCTGCATCAAGGTCGTGATGAAACCCTGATCCGTTTCGCGGACTGACACACCGAACGGCGCGATGATGCGAATTGTCGCGCCGCGAAACGTCGCGAACGGCCCGATTTCTGCCGATTTTCCTCCTCCGCACCGCCTTGCCGGAGCGGCGATGCACACACACACACACACACACACACACCCGCATCGATGCCGAGACGTTGTGCACAATCCTTGCATGCCGCTCGGCTCGGGATGATGCTAGTGGCGGGGCTCCGGCTTCGCTTGCGGCCCCGTGCAGGACGGGTGATGGACCTTCGGCAGCTCAAGTACTTCGTCGCGGTCGCGAGGAACGGCAGCTTCTCGAAGGCTTCGTCGTGGCTGCACGTCTCCCAGCCCGCGATATCCGAGCAGATCGCCGCGCTCGAGGCGGAACTGGGCGTCAAGCTGTTCACCCGGCACAGCCGCGGGATCATGACGACGCCCCAGGGCCTGTCCTTCCTGGCCCGCGCGGAACAGGCGCTGGAACTGCTGGAGACCGCCAAGGGCGAGCTCACCCAGGAGAACTCCGCCGCCAAGGTGTCCGTGCGGCTCGGCCTGCCCACCACCATCACCGCCGCGCTCGCGATCCAGCTTCTGGAGACCAGCCGCCAGCAGATGCCCCGCGTGTCCCTCAAGATCATCGAGGGCATGACCGGGCACCTTGAAGGCTGGCTCGACAACGAGGATCTGGACCTTGCGGTCCTCTTCGGCAGGCCGGGCAATCCGGCATCCAGCCTGTCCCGCCGCTTCGGCTACGAGAAGCTCTATCTCATCGGGCATGCGACGCCGGCGGTGGAGCATCTGGATGCCGTGGAGTTCCAGGATCTGGTGCCGCTGCCGCTGATCCATTCCACGACCGGCCACCAGCTGCGCCAGCTTCTCGACCAGCGCGCCGCCATGCTGCGCCAGCCGCTTAACCTCATCGCCGAAATCGATTCCCTGCCGCAGATCAAGAACATGGTGTTCCAGGGCAGCGGCTTCACCATCCTGCCGCGCACCTCCCTGACACGGGACTGGGTGGGCGGCCAGGTGCGCTACTGGCCCATCGTCGATCCGGACTGCGTGCTGAGTCTGCATCTGCTGCCGTCGGCCAAATTCCTGCGCCAGCCCGGCTCGGCCGAGGTCATGACCACGATCGAGTCCCTGATGCGCACGCTCATCGACCGGGGCGACTGGCTCCAGGCCCCGGACGATCGTCCGGTGGAGGAGCGCCTCGTTCCCGCTATCGGCGGGACCGATAGGGAGGGCCGATAGCAGGCTTCGGCAATCCGTATTTTTCATCCGCGATACACGGAGTCATCGTCCCGTCACAGACCACGCAACCTCACGTGGAAGGCCGACGCACGATGCTTCTTTCCGGCAAGACCATCCTGGTCACGGGCGCCGCGGCGCCCCGGGGCATCGGCCGGGCCGCCTGCCGCCTGGGGGCGGAGCACGGCGCCACAATCATCGCGGTCGATCGGGACCAGGATGGCCTCGCCGACCTGAAGAACGCCCAGCCGGGCCTTGCCACCACCATCACCTGCGACCTCTCCCGCGAGCACGAATGCCAGGCGGCTGCCGATCATGTGGCGGCGCTCGGAGGCTGCGACGCGATCATCCACTGCGCCGGCATCGCCGAGCCGATGTTCCTGCCCGAGCTCGACCGGGCCCGCTACGACCGCATGCTGGACGTCAACCTGTGGGGCACGCTGCAGCTCCTGAAGGCGATGGCGCCGGCCATGGCGGCCCGCAAGGCCGGGTCCATCGTCTGCCTGTCATCGCTTGCCGCCGAGCGCGGCGGCGGCTTCGTGGGCGGCCTCCACTACACCGCCTCCAAGGCCGCCATCCTCGGCGTGGTGAAGAGCCTCGCCCGCGAGCTCGGGCCCAGCAACGTCCGCGTCAACGCCGTCTGCCCGGGCCTGGTCGACACCGACATGACCGCGCCCTTCATGGCGGCGGACGTGCGCGCGCAGCTCGCCAAGCAGGCCGTCCTGGGCCGCATGGCCAGCGCCGACGACGTCGCCGGCGTCTGCCTTTTCCTTGCATCCGACCTCTCGGCCTACGTCACCGGCGCCACGATCGACGTGAACGGCGGCCTGCACATCCACTGACACGGAGCCTTCCATGCCTTTCGTCGAAACCAACGGGATCAGGACCTATTACGACCGGTTCGGCAGCGGCGACCCGCTCGTCCTGATCGGCGGCTCCGTCTTCGGCCGCCGCAACTGGGCCATGGCCTGGGATGCGTTCAAGGCCGAGTTCGACGTCATCTCCTTCGACCAGCGCGGCTACGGCCGGTCCGACCGTCCGCTCGAGCGCTACACGATGGACGTGTGGGTCGACGACATCGCCGCGATGCTCGACGAACTGGGCATCAAGCGGGCCCACATCGCGGGGACCTCGATGGGCGCGATGGTCGCGCTCGCCTTTGCCGGCAAGTATCCCGACCGGTGCCTGGGCGTGGTCAGCGACTGCCCGCTCGTCAAGCCGGACCGCATGCGCCGGATGATGTTCCAGACCTGGCGCGCCATGGCCCAGATCTTCGGCTGCGGCGACATCTTCGCCGACCATCTGGTCACGCAGGCGGTCAGCGCCGACCTGATCGACAGCGACCGCGCCGACGCGGTCATCGCCAACGTCCGCGACCTCATCACCCAGAACTCCGTCGAGACCGTCGTCCAGGCGTGCCTGATGATGGAGGAACTCGACCTCACGGAGACCGTGAAGCAGATCGAGTCGCCGGTCCTCGTGATCGCCTCCACCCTCGATTACCTGACGCCCTGGCAGACGGCGAAGTCCGGCGCGGGCTCCGAATACTTGGTCCAGAACCTGAAGCGGCACGAGCTGAAGGTATACGACGACGCTGGACACGCCGATCTTCTCGAAAAGAAGGAAATCACAATTCCTCTGATCATCGATTTTCTGAAGAGATCCGGGAAGGAATTCCGGAACTGACTGTCTCAACGGCTGCAACAGCAGCCTTCGACAAGAAAGGGGAACAGAGATGAGCTTCAAACAGATCGTCACCGGCGCCGTCCTCGGCACCGCCCTCGTCGCGGCCTCGGCCGCCAGCGCCCAGCAGACCCTCTCGATCCGCCTGGGCTCGGGCCACCCGATGCAGGCGGTGGAATACACCCAGGCCGCCCACAATTACCTGGTGCCCGAGCTGATCAAGCGCGCCAAGGAGAAGGGCGTCACCCTGCGCATCCAGGAGCTGCACGGCGGCACCGTGGCCAAGCTCACCGAAGTGTTCGAGGCCACCCGCGACGGCCTGCTCGACATGGGGCTGTGGGCCTACGCGTTCGAGCCGACCGACGCGTTCCTGCAGAGCTTCAACTTCTACCTGCCGTTCAACTCGCCCGATCCGCTCAAGGTGACCCAGGCGAGCCGCAAGACCTTCGAGCAGTTCCCGCAGCTCACCAAGGTCTTCGAGGAGAAGCATAACCAGAAGTGGCTCGGCACGGCCTGCGTCGGCAATTACGGCCTCGGCACCAGCTTCGCCTGGGACAAGGTCGAGGACCTGAAGGGCCACAAGATCGCCGGCGCCGGCGCCAACCTCAACTGGATCGTGGGCGCGACGCCCGTCGCCTCGAACCTGAACGAGGCCTACAACGCCATCCAGAGCGGCGTGTACGAGGGCTACATCATCTTCCCGGGCTCCTGGTACGGCTTCAAGCTGCACGAGGTCGGCAAGCACTTCATGAAGGTCGACTTCGGGTCCATGGCCATCCAGGCCGTGACGGTAAACCTGAACACCTGGAAGAAGATGTCGCCCGAGCTCCAGCAGATCTTCATCGACGTGGTGAAGCAGTACGAGATCGAGACGGCCAAGATCTGCGAGAAGTTCAGCATCGACGGCGAGGCCCAGCTCAAGAGCGCCGGCGTCACCGTCAAGCAGCTCTCCGACGCCGAGAAGGCCAAGTGGTGCGACCTGGTGAAGACCTGGCCGAATTCCATGGCGCAGGAAGCCGTCAAGCGCGGCCAGCCCGGCCCCGAGGTCATGAACTTCTACATCAAGACCATCGAGGAAATGGGCCACAAGTTCCCCTGCAAGTACGAGATCACGGCCGCGAAATAGCGTCCTGATCTTGCACGAAGCGGCCGGCGTCCCCCCGGCGCCGGCCGCCCCCCTCACTACCTGCTGAACCGGAGGCTGCCATGGCCGCGCTCGACCGCATCCTCGACAGGATCGCCCGGACGATGAAGCTCGTCGCCGCGGTGTGGCTGTTCCTGCTCTCGATCTTCATCCTGATCGAGGTGCTGGCCCGGCTGGCCAATATCTCCCTGGCGGGTCTGAAGGAGGTCGTGGCGAATTCCATCGTCGTCATAGCCTTCCTGCAGCTGCCCTACACGGTCCGCATCGGCGGCATGCTGCGCGCCGAGCTCATCGACGACATGGTGCCCGGCTCGGTCTCCCTGGTGCTCCGGCGCCTGGCCTTCCTGCTCGGCGCGCTGCTCTTCGGCGCCGTCGCCTATGCGGGCTGGACGCCGATGCTGCGGGCCTGGGCGACCGGGGAATACGAAGGCGAGGGCGGCTTTCGGGTCGTCACCTATCCCGTGCGCACAGCCATCGTCCTGTGCAGCGCCCTCGGTGCCCTGAACTTCCTGATGCTCGCCCTTGGCGTCGGCCCCCGTGAGGCGGCCGAGAGCCAGCCCTCGCACTGACGCCTCCGCGCCCTCGAACGCACCGGAACATCGCCATGGACGGTTATCTGTTCAGCCTCATCATGATCGGCGCGCTGCTCGCGCTGGTCCTGGCGGGCATCCATATCGTCACCGCGCTCGGCGTCGTCAGCTTCGTCGGCATCGCGATGCTCATGGGAGGGCTCGATCCCGCCCTGAACCTGCTGTCCAACACGGCCTACGAGTCCATCCGTGACTACGTGTTCGCCGTCATCCCGCTCTTCGTGCTGATGGGCGAGCTCGTCGCCCGCAGCGGCGCGGCGGGTGATCTCTACCAGATGGTGAACCGCGCTCTGGGCCGCATGCCCGGCCGGCTGGCCATCGCGACGGTCGGCGGCAACACCGTGTTCGGCGCCGTCACCGGCGTCAGCATCGCTTCGGCCGCCACGTTCTCCCGCATCGCCTATCCGGCCATGGTGTCCCACGGTTACGACAAGAGCATTTCGCTCGGGTCGATCGCCGGCTCCGCCGCGCTGGGCATGCTCATCCCGCCCAGCGTGCTGATGATCGTGTGGGGCGTGCTGACCGAACTCTCGGTGGGCAAGCTGTTCATCGCCGGCATCCTGCCCGGGCTGCTGCTCACCGTGTTCTACGGCGTCTTCCTCCTCGTCTACGCCATCCGCAGGCCGGACCTGTTCGGCGGGCAGCGCGAGTTCAGCGTCGCTCCGCCGCCGCTGACGCGGGACCAGATCACCGGCTCCATCGGCGTCGGCATCCTTATCGTGCTTGTGCTCGGCGGCATCTGGTTCGGCTTCTTCACGCCCACCGAGGCGGCCGGAATCGGCGCTTTGCTCGCGCTCGGCCTCGCGCTGTTCAAGGGCATGACCTGGCGCCAGATCGCGGACGCGGTGTGGCAGACGGGCCGGACCTCGGCGCCGATCCTGTTCCTGCTCATCATGGCCCAGCTCTACTCGCGGCTCCTGGCCTTCGGCGGCATCGTGGACAGCATCCAGGACACGCTGCTGGGCCTTGGCCTGGGGCCGTTCGGCGTCCTCGCGGTGATGTTCCTGATCTGGTTCATCCTGGGCATGTTCATCGACTCGGTGTCGACGATCCTGCTCACGGTGCCGATCTTCCATCCGATCGCCGTCGCCCTGGGCATCGATCCGATCGCGTTCGCCATCGTGGGCATCCTGGCCATCGAGGCCGGACTGGTGACCCCGCCCTTCGGCATCAGCGTGTTCACGGTCAAGTCGACGATCAACGATCCGGACATATCGCTGGGAGCGATCTTCAAGGCGGCGATCCCGTACTGGATCATGCTGCTGATCCTGGCCGTCCTGATCGTCCTCTTCCCCGGCATCGCGACGTTGCTGCCCGGGATGATGTGACCGCCGCCCGCCCCCTCAACCCGCCGCCCTCGCCACAGGAGAGAACCATGGCTGCCATCCCGCAAGGACGCATCATCGACCTCACGCTCACGCTCGAGGACAACATGACGGCGCACAAGATGTTTCAGTCGCCGATCATCGTGCCGCACAAGCTCCACACGGAGACGACGAGCTACAATCTGGGCGTCCCCGGCGACCCGATGACGTTCCAGACCAACTTCCTCAGCATGCTCGACCATGTCGGCACGCACGTGGACGCCTTCGTCCACATCAACCCGGACGGGCAGAGCGTCGACGAGATGCCGCTCGACCTGTTCATGGGCAAGGCCGTGTGCCTGGACCTGCGCCACATTCCGGATCTCGGCGACGTCGACGTCGCTGAGATGGAAGCCGCCGAGAAGGCCGCGGGCGTCAAGATCGACGGCCACATCGTGCTCATGTGCTCCGGCCTCACCAAGAAGCACTATCCCGGCCGCGAGGCCTGCCAGACCAATTGGGGCCTGACCGCGAAGGCGACCCACTGGCTGGCCGATCGCGGCTCCAAGGCCCACGGCGTCGAGGGTCCGTCCACGGACCGGCCGAACTGGGGCGAATTCCCGAGCCACCGCGTCTGCCGCGACCGCGGCCTGTTCCACTGGGAATGGCTCGTGAACCTGGAGGAGCTCGTCGGAAAGGGCGAGTTCTTCTTCAGCGGCCTACCCCTGAAGATCAAGAAGGGCTCCGGCTCCCCGGTGCGCGCCTTCGCGATCGTCTGATCCACCCGCTCTCCTTGCGGCCGGGCCAGCCCGGTCCGGCCGCCCTTTCTTTCGTCGCCGGGAGACGCCCCATGTCCGACCTGCTCTGGAAGTCCGCGCTCGAGCTGCGCAAGCTCATCGAGACCCGCAAGGTGTCGCCGGTCGAGGTCGTGGAAGCCTCGCTGGACCGGCTGGAGGAGGTGGAGGGCGATATCAATGCCTTCGTGGAGGTGACGCGCGACCAGGCGCTGTCCGCCGCCCGCGAAGTGGAGAAGCGCGTCGTCGCCGGCGAGCCCCTCGGGCGCCTGGCGGGACTGCCGCTCTCGGTGAAGGACCTGATCGCGGTGAAGGACGCCCGCCTGACCTTCGGGTCGCGCGCCATGGCCGACAACGTCGCCCCCATCGACGCGCCTTCGGTCGCCCGCGCCCGCCGCGAGCATGGCGCGATCGTCGGCAAGACCACGACCAGCGAATTCGGGTGCAAGGGTGTCGGCTCATCGCCGCTGACCGGCATCACCCGCAACCCCTGGGACCTGTCGAAGACGCCCGGCGGCTCCAGCTGCGGCGCGGCCGCCAGCATCGCCGCCGGCGTGACGCCGTTCGGCCTCGGCACGGACGGCGGCGGTTCGATCCGCCTTCCGTCCGCGCTCACCGGGCTGTTCGGCATCAAGGGGCATTTCGGCCGCGTTCCGGTCTTCCCCACGAGCGCCACGCCGACGCTCGCCCATGTGGGCCCGATGGCGCGCACCGTGCGCGACGCCGCCCTCCTGCTCCAGGTCGTGTCCGGCTACGATCCCCGCGATCCCGGCAGCGTCGCGCAGCCCGTGCCCGACTTCCTGGTCGAGTGCGACATGTCTCCCCGCGGTCTCAAGCTCGCCTGGAGCCCGACGCTCGGCTACGCCAGGCCGGACCCGGAAGTGCTCAAGCTGGTCGAGGACGCCGTGTCGGTCTTCGAGAAGCTCGGCTGCAAGGTCGAACTCGTCGAGCACGTCTTCGACGATCCCGTCGAGCAGTTCATGGCCGAGTTCTTCGCCGGGGCCGGCACCCGCCTGCGCAGCGTCCTGCTGGAGCGCCGCGAGCTGCTGGATCCCGCCGTCGCGCGCACGCTCGACAAGGCGCTCTCGCAGACCATGAACAGCTATTACGGCACGGTCTTCCAGCGTTACGACCTGCGCACCAAGCTCTGCGCCTTCTTCGAGAAGTATGACGCGCTGCTGACGCCGACGCTGCCCGTCGCGGCCTTCGACGCCGAACGCGACTATCCCGAGGGGCTCGCGGACGACGACAACATCCTCGCGTGGATCTTCTACACCTATCCGTTCAACCTCACCGGCCTGCCGGCGGCATCCATCCCCGCCGGCTTCACGAAGGCGAAGCTGCCGGTCGGCCTGCAGATCGTGGGCCGGCACCTTGGCGAGCACCTCATCTTCCGGCTCGCCGCCGCGTTCGAGGAGGAGCGCCCCTGGGCCGGCCAGCGCCCGCCCATGACCTATTCCAACGGCAGGAAGGGATGACCGCCATGGCACGCCTCGAAGGACGCATCGCTTTCGTCACCGGCGCCGGGTCCATCGGTCCGGGCTGGGGCAACGGCAAGGCCGCCGCCGTGCTGTTCGCGCGCGAGGGCGCCGCCGTCGTCTGCACGGACATAAACGCCGATGCCGCGGAGGAGACCGCCGCCCTCGTCCGGCAGGAGGGGGGCAGGGCGCTCGCGCTCCAGGGCGACATCACGAAGGCCGAGGCGGTGGAGGCCATGGTCGCCCGCGCCTGCAAGGAGTTCGGCGGCATCGACATCCTGCACAACAATGTCGGCACGCTGGAACTGGGCGGGCCTGTCGAAGCCTCGCTCGAGAGCTGGAACCGGGTGATGACGATCAACGTCACCAGCATGTTCCTGACCTGCAAATACGTCCTGCCGGTCATGGTAGAGCGGAAGAACGGCGCCATCGTCAACGTGTCGTCCGTGGTGGCGATCACGTCCGTCGGCCCGCACTACGTGTCCTACAGCGCCAGCAAGGCCGCGGTGAACCAGCTCACGCGCGCCGTCGCCATCCAGTATGCGCCGCACGGCATCCGCGCCAACGCCATCATGCCGGGCCTGATGCGCACGCCGATGGTGGAGAAGACCCTGGGCGCTGGCATGTCGTCGGACGAGGTGGAGGCGATGATCCGCCGCCGCGATGCCGCGTGCCCCTCCGGCCGCATGGGCGACGCCTGGGACGTGGCCAAGGCCGCCCTGTTCCTCGCTTCCGACGATGCCGCCTACGTCACCGGCCAGATCCTCGCCGTCGACGGCGGGCTCACGCTCAAGTCGGCCGCCTTCTGACCCCGCACATTCCGAACGGACCTCAAAACGATGATGAAGGACTTCAAGGCCTGCGAAGTGACCATCGACGGCGCTGTGGCGACCGTCACCATCCTCGCGCCGGGCCGCCTGACGCGCGGCACGGCCGACCTGCACTGGGAGCTGGGCGAGGCGTTCAGCCTGCTGCGCGGCAATACCGACGTCCGGGTCGTCGTGCTGACCGGTCAGGACGGCCAGTTCTACAAGCCGCGCGAGAAGGAATTCTACGAGAGCGAGGCCGCAAGGGCCTATCTCATGAACCCGAAGGGCGCGTGGCAGACCTTCACCGGCCTGATCCGCACGCACCAGGCGATGGCCGAGCTGGAAAAGCCGATCGTCGCCAAGGTCAACGGGCCTGCCATCGGCTTCGGGTCGAGCCTGGTCTTCGCCTGCGATCTCATCGTCGCCGTCGAGGATGCGCCGCTCGTGGACATGCATCTGGGCATGGGCGAGGTGCCCGAGGGCGGCCCGGCCTACGGCATCGTGCCGGGCGACGGCGGCGCCTCGCTCGTTCCGCTCTTCATGACGCCGGCCGTGGCCAAGGAATACCTGATGCTGGCCCAGCGCTGGACCGCCGCCGAGCTCGCCGAGCACAAGATCATCAACTACGCCGTGCCCGCCGACCAGCTTGACGCCAAGGTCGACGATCTCGTCGCCCGCCTGCTCAAGCGGCCGTCCTACGCGCTCGCCTGGACCAAGCGCGTCATCAACCGGCCGATCGTCGACCGGCTGAACATGACGCTGGACGCCGGCGCCGCCTACGAGATGATCAACTTCCTGCAGCTCGACCGCAGCAACTGGGTCGATCCCACGACGCTCTAGGACGTCCGCGCCCCAGCCTCAGCGGTTGTAGACGTCCTCGTAGCGCACGATGTCGTCCTCGCCGAGATAGGCGCCGCACTGGACCTCGATGAGCTCCAGCGGCTCCTCGCCCGGGTTCTCCATGCGGTGGACGGCGCCGAGGGGAATGTAGGTCGACTCGTTCGGCTTCAGGTCCCGCACCGTGCCGTCCACGGTCACGCGGGCGATGCCGGACACGACCACCCAATGCTCCGAGCGATGGGTGTGGCTCTGCAGCGAAAGCTTGCCCCCCGGCGCCACCGTGATCCGCTTGACCTGGTAGCGCGGCCCCTGGTCGATCTGTTCGTAGCGGCCCCAGGGACGGTAATGGCGCAGGTGCTCGGCCGCCTCGTGCCGGCCCATGCCGGCCAGCCGCCCGACGAGTGCCTTCACGTCCTCCGAGCGGTCCTTGGCGGCCACCAGCACGGCGTCGCGCGTCGCCACGGCCACCACGTCCTGGAGGCCGACCATGGTCACGAGCAGGTCGGGGGAATAGCCGTAGCAGCCCTGCGAGGCCTGGAAGACCACGTCGCCTTCCCGGGCGTTGCCGTCCCCGTCCTTCTCCGCCATGTCCCACACGGCCGCCCAGGAGCCGATGTCGGACCAGGCGAAATCCGACGGCACCACCGCCGCCCGGTCGGTCTTCTCCATCACGGCGATGTCCACCGGACGGGCGGGCGAGGCTGCGAACGCGTCCGCGTCCAGCCGCAGGAAATCGAGGTCCCGGGCCGCGCCCGCGACGGCGCGCCCGACCGCGTCATGGATCTCCGGCGCGTGACGCCGCAATTCCGTAAGGAACGTCCCGGCGCCGAACAGGAAATTGCCGGAATTCCAGAGATAGCCGTCCTCGACGTAGCGGCGGGCGGTCGCCTCGTCCGGCTTCTCCACGAAGGCATCGACCGCCAGTACGCCGTCCGTGTCGGCGACCGACGCACCGGGACGGATATAGCCGAAGCCCGTCGCCGGATGGCGCGGCCTGATGCCGAAGGTGACGAGGCGCCCGGCGCGCGCCGCCGCCATCCCCCGCCGCACATGCGCCCGGAAGCCTTCGGCGTCGGGAATGGCGTGGTCGGCGGCCAGTACCAGCAGCAGCGCTTCGGGATCGCGCGCGGCGACCAGGTGCGCCGCGGCGGCGATGGCGGCGCAGCTGTCGCGGCGCATCGGCTCCAGCAGGATATCCCCGTCGGTGCCCATCTCCCGCAACTGCTCGGCCACGAGGAACCGGTAGTCGTTGCCGGTCACCACGACCGGCGGGGCGAAGCTCTCCCCCGCGACCCGGGCCACCGTGTCCTGGAACAGGGAGCGCCCGCCGCCGAAGGAGAAAAGCTGCTTGGGATAGGTCTCCCGCGAGGCCGGCCAGAGCCGGGAGCCGGAGCCGCCGCACATGATGACGGGGACGATGGTCTTCATGCCGTGCCGTTCCTCGCGATCGGTCAGATGGTCTGGTTGTAGGCGCCCACCTGCGGGTTCTCCCGCAGGACGGCGTCGACCGCTGCGAACATGGCGCGCATGCGCGCCTCCGACACCGGGCTCTCGATCACGACCACGAGTTCGGGCTTGTTCGAGGAGGCGCGCACCAGGCCCCATGTGCCGTCGGGCGCCGTGATCCGCACGCCGTTGACGGTGACGATGTCCGCGATCGGCGTGCCCGCGATGGTGCCGCCTTCCGCGCGGATCGCCTCGAAACGCGCGCGTACGCGCTCGACCACCGCGTATTTCTCCTCGTCGGCGCAATGCGGCGACATGGTCGGCGTGCCCCAGGTGCGGGGCAGGGCGCGATACAGGTCGGCCATCGAGCGCCCCGGATTGCGATCCAGCATGTCGAGCACGGCGATGGCCGTCACGAGCCCGTCGTCGTAGCCGCGCCCCACCGGCGCGTTGAAGAAGAAGTGGCCGGATTTCTCGAACCCGGCGAGGGCATCGAGGTCGCGCACGCGCCGCTTGATGTAGGAATGCCCGGTCTTCCAGTAATCGGTCCTGGCGCCCAGGCGCTGCAGCTCCGGATCGGAGGCGAACAGCCCCGTGGACTTCACGTCCACCACGAAGCGCGACGGGCCGTGCACGGCGGTAAGGTCCCGCGCCAGCATCACGCCGATCTTGTCCGCGAAGATCTCGTTGCCCTCGTTGTCCACGATGCCGCAGCGGTCGCCGTCCCCGTCGAAGCCGAGCGCGACGTCGGCGCCGTGAGCCTTCACCGCCTCCGCCATCGCATGGAGCATCTCCATGTCCTCGGGGTTGGGGTTGTAGCGCGGGAACGTGTGGTCGAGGCCGGTATCCAGCGGCACGACCTCGCAGCCCAGCCGCTCCAGGATCGCCGGCGCGAACGCCCCGGCCGTGCCGTTGCCGCAGGCGCAGATCACCTTCAGCCGCCGCTTCAGCGGGGGTCGGCCGGTCAGGTCCGCCGCGTACCGGGCGGACACGTCGCCGTGGAAGCTGTAGGTTCCGCCGGGCCGCATCTCGAAATCGCCCGCCAGCACGATGTCGCGCAGCGCGGCCATCTCCTCCGGGCCGAAGGTCACCGGCCGGTCGAAGCCCATCTTCACGCCGGTCCAGCCATTGTCGTTGTGCGAGGCCGTGACCATCGCGACCCCGGCGCAATCCAGCGCGAACTGCGCGAAATACGCCATCGGCGATAGGCTGAGGCCGATATCGTGCACCCGCGCGCCCCCGGCCATCAGGCCGGTGACGAGGGCCATCTTGATGGCGGCGGAATAGGCGCGGAAATCGTGGCCGACGGCGATGTCCGGCGTCACGCCGCGGCGATGGGCGAGGGTGGCCAGGCCAAGGCCGACCGCCTGCACGCCCATGAGGTTCAGCTCCGGCTCCTTGGGGGAGCCGGGATAGCCGAACCACCAGCGCGCGTCATATTCGCGGAAGCCGGTCGGCTTGACGACGGGCTGCATCTCCCGCGCCGCCGGATCGGCGGGCATCGCATGCAGGGGATGAGGAAAAAGAGGGTACGCTTCGGTCAAATACTTGCTGCCTTCGACTGTTTGCGTCGCCGGGGTTGATACACCCCGGTCGACGCCCGTCAAATGGCAGTAGCACGACGAAGCACTTAGCTAGTGCTTTCCAAGTTTGACATTCTGCGATCCAGTTCCTGCACCGCCTTGATCAACGGCGCGATGAATTGGTCGTAGCGCAGGCCCTGGCGGCTGTCGGGGTCTTCGGCATCCGCCAGAACATGGCCGCCGAAATCCGCTATGCCCAACTCGTCCAGCGCCGCCCGGACCTCCTGCGCGACGAGCCCGTGATGCCGCCGGCGTCCCGGCCGGTCGCGATAGACGGGCTCCCGCTTCTCGGCGACATCGCCTTCGCTCGGGATCGGGTCCAGTTCGGCAGGAACCGCTTCCTCCCGGCCTCCGATCCGCCAGCGATACGATCGCGGCTTGAGCAGCCGGACGAAGTCGAGGCCCAGTTCGCTGCCCTCCACGTCGCATTTTTCCCGCAGGTCGGACGTGTTGATCGTGCCGGTCGCGGCGTAGATCACCGACGCGCGAAGCGACGCCGTGCCAATCGAGTACGCGTTGTCCGCCGAGGGCGCGATGACGCCGGCGACGGTGAGCTTGGCGGGGCTGCTCTGCGTGCCGATGCACACCGAGCCGTTGAAGTGATTGGTCGCGGTGCCATTGGCAAAGAAATTCCACCGTCCGGCACTCGCCGGGAGATCGGACATGAACCCGAAATTGTTCGCCCCGCCTGTGAGGTTCGACGAGGCGAAGAAGCCGATCTGGCTGTTGACAGATGAGCCTGCACCTAGCGCCGCCTGTGTTGCCACGTAATGCCGGAGCCCGGTGATCGCCCCCGCTCCCGCCGCCGTCGACAGGATGGTCATGTAGCCGGTGGGGTAGCTCGTCGCGTCCGCCTGGACGACGCCGGTATAGGCTACCCCGATGGGGCTGACGTTGCCGGTCATGGGCTTCATGATACGCAGGCCGTATCCTGCGAGCAGGTTGGTGCCCACGCCCACGGCGCCCGTTCCTGCATTCACGACGATCCCGGTCGTCCAACTGGACCCGTTTGCGGACACCTTGACCTGAAGGTTGTCGTCGCCGGCGAGCCCGATTTCGGCCCGGCCAGAATAGCCGGTCTGGAAAACCAGCGAGCCGGTATGCGCCGCCGACTGCTTGTTCAGCGAAAGCCGGAAGTCCCCGGTGCCAGCCTCGCCGGTTTCCCTCGCCGTCAGGAGCGCCGCGTTGGCTTTGACCGAGAGGGGATTGGCCTCATCCGCCGCCGTGCCGATGCCGAGGCGCTTCAGGCCGCTGAGCTCGGTGACGAGCGACTGTTCCTCTGTCCAGTTGCCTGAGCGGTGGACGATCATTCGTTCCTCGGCGGCGAGATAAGCTCGCCAGCCATCGACCGGTGAAAGGAATTGCCATGCACCATCCCGCCAAGCCGCCACGGTACCGTCCTTGCCCGCCCATGCACCCGTTGCGGATGGCGGCACCGCGTAGCAATCGCCTTCCGCAGGCGAAACCGGCGGCGAGGAAACGTCCCGCGCGGCGAGCCGCAGATGGACCGCGCTGTCCAATTGCGCGAAGGCCTCGTTGACGGTGACGTGCTTCTGGGACTGCGCGGCTGCGAGATAAGGTAGGGCCAATCGATTTGAGGCCAACATTCCAGGCTCCATTGATCAACAAAATATGCTTATATTCCTATCATAGGACATTTTTGTCAAGCAGGAGCTCAAAAAAAATCCAGCCGCAAAGCTGGATGTAAAAAGTCGTGAACTTGCTGAGTTCGCTAAGTGATATTTTTGCAGATATCTAGAATCTTTTGTATCTTAGCTTCAGTTTCCTTAGAATACTCAAACTTTGAAGAGTCGAGGGAAGCAAGACCAGCCTTATGAGCTTGAGCAAGCTGACATGCAGTTTCAAAGACGGCCATCTCGATAAAGTGGGTAAGAGTGGCGCATCCAATATTTCTCGACTCTAAAAGTGCCTTTATTAGATCGTCAGCAATATTATCTAAACAGAAAGGTGGTGAATCATGTTCTTGCATGATGCCCCCTATAGAAAAATAAATAAAAATTGCCCAAATTCTTGAGTGAGATCATACTAAGCCGTTGGATTCGCTATATCAATAGCGATCACTGTTTATTTACCACGGATAATATTGGACTGGTTGTCATAAATTGAGTTGGCCAATTGAGCGATTAAATCTCCTAGTAAAATCAGGCGCGGCGTCCATTTCTTAAAATTGGCGTTGCGTTCGATCTAACAGTCTTCGCTTTCGTCAACTGATGCGCTAACACCGGAGGGAATTTTTCAGTTCATTGGCTTTCACGAAGAATGATTTCTGTCGAACCCGTCGCCTCGCGGCAGGATTTCCGTGATTTCATCGCGCTCCCGCGCCGGATCTACGGTGGCATAAGCGGTTTCGCTTATCCGCTGGACGCAGAATCGCGCGATGTTCTCCACCCCGCACGCGGAAGCTTCTTTACGCATGGGAAGGTCGTCTACTGGCTCGCCCGCCGCGACGGCAGCCCCGTCGGGCGGATCGCCGCGATGCTGGACGACGCGGCCCGGGAGACGCAGCCCGGCGTCGGCACGTTCGGCTGCCTGGATGCGGTGGACGATGCCGGGGTGGTCGCGGCGCTGATCGCCACCGCGCGCGACTGGCTGGCCCGCCGCGGCTGCCGCGTCATGCGCGGGCCGTTCGCCCTGTCGATCAACAACGAGAGCGGGCTGCTGATCGCCGGCCAGGACGAGCCGGCGATGGTGCTGACGCCGTGGCATCCGCCCTACCTCGCCCGCCGCATCCAGGAGGCCGGGCTGGCCCCGGTCAAAGACCTCCTGACGTACCGGATCGAGGTCGCGGCCACGCTGGCGCCCGATCCGGACGCGGCCGCCGCCCGCGCCCGCGCGCTTGCCGCGCGCGTCGAGGCGGCCGGCGTCACGCTGCGCGGGCTGCGGATCGACCGTCTCGACGAGGAGGCGCAGATGATCTGCACGCTGTTCAACGACGCGTGGCGGGACAATTGGGGCTTCGTGCCCATGCAGGTCGACGAGATCGCGATCGTGCTGCGCTCGCTGCGCCCGTTTCTGACGCCCGACAACGCGCTGGTCGCGCAGGTGGACGGGCGCGCCGTGTCGTTCCTCTTCGCGCTGCAGAACCTGTCGGAGCTGAGCCGCGGCCTGGGCGGCCGGATGCTGCCGATCAACTGGCTGCGCCTGCTGTGGCGCGTCCGGACCCACCGCTACCGGTCCGCCCGCATCGTCCTCATGGGATCGCGCGCGGACATCCGGGGGAGCGTCCTGGGAAGCCTGATCCCGCTCTACCTGCTGCGCACGCTGATCGAGCGCGGGCGGCGCTACGGCCTCGCCTATGTCGAGGCGGGCTGGATCCTGGAGGACAACCGCGCGGTGCGCACGCTCATCGAGCAGCAGGGCGGCGTTCCCTGCCGCCGACACCGCATCTTCGAGACGCAACTGGAAGCCTGACGGGGGACATCGGCACATGGACGAGGTGAGGGACATGGCGGGGGGCGGACAGGAAGGCGCGGCAAGTCCCGTCGAAGCGGAGACGCGCGAGCGCGTCATCGCGGTCATCGTGAAGGAGGGGATGCTGGAGCGCGACAGGCTCAAGCCCGACGCCACCCTGTCCGACCTCCAGATCGAATCGATCGACGTCGTGCAGATCCTCATGGGGCTGGAGGACGAGTTCGGCGTCTACATCCCCGTCGACGGCCCGCTGGCGAGCGTGACCCGGTTCGGCGAACTGGTCGACGTGCTCGCCGGGATCGTCAGCGCCAGCGCGGCACGGCCCGCCCGGTGAGGACGGCGCTCGTCACCGGCATGGGCTGCGTCTCCGGCTGCGGCATCGGCGTCGCGCCATTCTGGGCGGCTGTGCGCGAGGGCCGACCGGCCGTCGGCCCCGTGCGTCTTGACCGCGATCCCGGTCGCATCGACCGGGCGGTGCAGGTCGAACGAGACGCGGTTCTGGCGCGCTTCGGCGCCGCCCAGCAGGCGGCCTGCGATCCGTGCTCGCTGTTCGCGCTCGTCGCCGCGCAGGAGGCCATCGCCCAGGCGGGCCTCGCCCCGGGCGAACTGGCGGGGGCGCGGACCGCCGTGATCGTCGGATGCAGCATCGGCGGCATCGGCACGCTCGACGACGGTTTCCATTCCTTCTACAGGGAGGGCTCCACCCGGATCACCCCGCTGGCAATCCCCCGCATCATGGCGAACGCACCCGCCTGCCACATCGGCATGACCCACGGCATCAAGGGCCCCACCTTCGCCGTGGCGAGCGCCTGCGCGTCCGCCGCCCAGGCCATCGGGCTGGGGACTATGCTCGTCCGGTCCGGCGCGGTGGACAGGGCCGTCGTCGGCGGCACGGATGCCATCGTGACGCCCGGCATGATGCGCGCCTGGGCCTCCATGCGCGTGCTCACGCCCGATGCCTGCCGGCCGTTCTCGGCGGGCCGCAACGGCATGGTCCTGGGGGAGGGCGCCGGCATCCTCGTCATCGAGGCTGCGGAGGTGGCGCGGGCGCGGCGCGCGCGGCCCCTGGCGGTCCTGGCGGGATACGGCACGACGAGCGATGCCGGAGACCTGCTTCGTCCCGATCCGGCCGGAGCGGCGGGCGCCATGCGGGCGGCTCTGGCCGATGCGGGCCTGCCGCCGGCCGCCATCGGCTACGTCAATGCCCACGGCACCGGCACGGTCGCCAACGACGCGGCCGAATGCGATGCGCTGGGCCGGGTCTTCGGCCATGATGCGATCCCGCCCGTGTCGTCGACCAAGCCCGTGCACGGCCACGCCCTCGGCGCGGCCGGCGCGCTCGAGCTGATCGTTGCGATCTCGGCGCTCAAGGACCAGTTCGCGCCGCCCACCGCCAACTGGACCGGCCCGAGCGACGATTGCCCCGTCGATCCGGTGCCGAATGCCGGCCGGCCAATCCGGGCCGACGCGGCCCTCAGCAATTCCTTCGCCTTCGGTGGAATCAATGCCAGCCTCCTCGTCACCCGCCATTGAGGGCGGCCGCGTCCTGTTCGCCGATCGCGCCGTCACCGTCCCCGACGGGCTGGACGTCCGGCTCGCGCAGGTGCTCGGCCTGCCGGCCGCCGCCGGCCAGCCCCTGACGCTGCCGGTCCTCGTCGGCTCGGACGAACTGCGCGCGCCGCTGGTGGACTGGGCGCAGGGGCGGGGCGCGCTGCCGGTCCATGTGCGTGAGGTCATCGTCCTGCGCGGGCCCCTGCAGCCGGGGGCGTCCTACAGCCTGTCCGCCGCGATCAACGAGATCGGCCCGGCCGCCGAGCTCGTCGCCACGCTGACCGACCCGCGCGATGGAAGCCTCGTGGCGCGCCACGAGGCTCGCGTCGTCGGATCGGAGCGCCTGACGCCGGCCGCCTCGCGCAACGCCGCCGCGCCGCCCGATCCCCACGCCGTGCCCGCCGGCACCGTGACCCCGGAGCATGTCGCCGCATACGCGGCCGTGTCGGGAGACGACAACCCGGTCCACACGGACGCGGAGGCCGCCCGGGCGCTCGGCCTTGCCGCTCCCATCGCCCACGGCATGTATCTGATGGGGTTGATGCAGCGGGCCCTGGACCCCGTGACCTATCCCTGCCGGTTCGAGGCGCAATTCGTCTCGCCCGCGACGCTTGGCACCGCGCTCTATCTGTCGCGCGCCGAGCGCGACGGCCCGTCCGGGCCCGCGACGCGGCTGCGCCTCGCCGATGGGGAAGGCCGCAACATCGTGCTTGCCATCGTTCAGTCGGGAGAGGCGGCCGTCCGCTAGCCCGCCGGCGTCTCGCCCCGCACGAAAGCATCCATCAGGACGCGCGCCTCCTCGTCCGTAAACTGCCGGGGAGGCGACTTCATCAGGTAGGCGCTCGGCCCCGCCAGCGGCCCGCCTTCGCCGCGCGCTTTTGCGACCATGGCGCAGCGCACCGCGTCCACGACGATGCCGGCGGAATTGGGCGAATCCCACACTTCCAGCTTGAGGTCCACGCTGAGCGGCGCGCCGCCAAAGCCCGTGCCCTCCAGCCGGATATGGGCGAACTTCCGGTCCTGCAGCCAGGGAACGTGGTCGCTGGGGCCCACATGGACCCGGTCCTCTGCGATCGATCCAGCGATCTGGCTCGTGACCGCCCTCGTCTTGGACACCTTCTTCGACTGCAGCCGGTCCCGCTCCAGCATGTTCAGGAAGTCGGCATTGCCGCCGAAGTTCAGCTGGTAGGTGTTGTCCAGCCGCACGCCCCGGTCGGCGAAGAGCCGCGCCAGCATGCGGTGGACGATCGTCGCCCCCACCTGGCTCTTGATGTCGTCGCCCACGATGGGCAGGCCGCGCTCGGCGAAACGCCGGGCCCAGGCCGGATCTGACGCGAGGAAGACCGGCACGCAGTTCACGAAGCCGCACCCGGCGGCCAGCGCCGTCTCGGCATAGTGCCGGCTCGCAGCTTCCGAGCCCACCGGCAGATAGGACACCACGACGTCCACCCGCGCATCCCGCAGGATGGCGGCGACGTCCACCGGCGCCTCCGGCGATTCGCTCACCGTACCCGCCACGTACTGGCCGATCCCGTCCAGCGTGGGGCCGCGCCGGACGACGACGCCCGTCGGCGGCACGTCGGCGAACCGGATCGTGTTGTTCGGCGGTGCGAGGATCGCATCGCGCACGTCCCGGCCAACCTTGCCCTCGATCACGTCGAAAGCGGCCGCGACGATCATGTCCGATGGCCCGTAGCCGCCGATATCGGGGTTCATGATGCCGACGGGCGGCTCGTTGCCCTGCGGGGCGCCGTAATGCGCCAGCCCCTGGACCAGCGCGGACGCGCAATTGCCTACGCCGACGATGGCGATCCTGATCGCGTCCGGCCGCATGGAAATGACCTATGAAAATAGAATGTCGGAGGCGGCCCAAACGGCCGCCATGGAGCCGTACCGGCTGTCGGCTCTCTTCGCAATGCTGCCGCAGCGTCAGATCAGCGGCGCGGCGGGATGAGGATGGCGCGGAAATCGTTGACGTTGGTATGCGTCGGCCCGGTCATGAGCAGGTCGCCCGAGGCGGCGAACACCGCATACGCGTCGTTCGCCGCGAGCCTCGCTTCCGGATCGAGCCCGGCGGCGCGGGCTCGCGCCAGCGTCCCGGCGTCGAAGAGCGCCCCCGCATTGTCCTCGCTGCCGTCGATGCCGTCGGTATCGGCCGCCAGCGCCGTCACGCCGGGCATTCCTTCCAGCCCGAGGGCGAGCGCCAGGAGATATTCCGTGTTGCGGCCTCCCCTGCCGCCGGCGGGGCCGCGCATCGTCACCGTGGTCTCGCCGCCAGAGAGCACGACCAGCGGCCGCGGCGAGGCGCTCAAGCGACGCACGAAGCGCGCGTGGTCCGCGCCGACCTCCCGCGCCTCACCCTCGATGTCGTCGCCCAGATAAAGCACCTCGAACCCCCGCTCCCGCAGGAGATCCGCCGCCGCGCCGAGCGCGATGGCGGGGGTCATGACCAGGGTGTTGGTCACGTGGGAAAGCTCGGGGGCAGATTCCGGCTGGCCGGACGCCGCCTCCAGCCAGGCGAGGGCGGCGGCGGGCATCGGGATGCGATACCGCTCGACGATGGCCAGCGCATCGGCGGCGGTAGAGCTGTCGCCCACGGTCGGTCCCGAGGCGATGGTCGCCATGTCGTCGCCCGGCACATCCGACATGATCAGCGAGACGATCCGCGAGCGTCCCGCGAGCGCGGCGAGGCGGCCGCCCTTCACCAGCGAGAGGTGCTTGCGCACGACGTTCATCGCGTCGATCGGCGCGCCGCTGGCGAGCAGTGCGCGATTCACCGCCTGCTTGTCGGACAGCGTCATCCCACCGGCGGGCGCGCAGAGCAGCGACGAGCCGCCGCCGGAGAAGAGCCCGATGACCAGGTCGTCCGGCCCGGCCTCGCCCAGGAGGGCGCGGATGCGCGACGTGGCGGCAAGGCCGGCCTCGTCGGGCACCGGATGCCCGGCCTCGACGATCTCGATCTCCCGCGTCGGCACCGCATGCCCGCGCCGGGTGAGCACGATGCCCGACAAGGGCCGCGGCCAGTGCGCCTCCAGCGCCGCCGCCATGGCCGCGGACGCCTTGCCGGCCCCGACGACCAGCGTCCGCCCCCGGGGCGGATGGGGAAGGTAGCGCGGCAGGCAGCGCTCCGGCTGCGCGGTCGCCACCGTCGCGTCGAACGCGGCGCGCAGGGCCTCCCGCGGCTGCAGGGACGGCGCGTCGTCGCGCGGGGCACGGGCAAGGATCGGGGCAGCCATGTCGGGATTCCTGAAAGCGGTCATTATCTATGGGTAAGTCATTTTACCAATGTCAACACCCGGCGTTTGTCTTTCTGCCTCCCGATGCGGTAATCCAGACGGACCGCAGCAGGTACTCCGCGATCATGAGCCAGATCTTCACCCCGATCCGTCCCCGCAGGCTCGCCGACGAGATCGCCGACAAGATCCGCTCCTACATCCTGGAGGGAAGCCTTCGGCCGGGGGACCGGCTTCCCGCGGAGCGCCAGATGGCCGAGGAGTTCGAAACGTCGCGGCCGACGATCCGCGAGGCGCTCAAGATTCTCGAGGAGGAGGGGCTTCTCCAGGTGCGCCGCGGCGGACTTCACGTCCTGGACGTGATGGAGCCGGCCATCCGCGACCCGCTGACGGCGCTGTTCCGCAGCAATCCCGCCGTGTTCGACGACTATCTCGAGTTTCGCGCCGTGATCGAGGGGATGGCCGCCTATTTCGCAGCCTTGCGCGCCACCGAGGCCGACCGCGCCGCCCTGACGGCCGCGTTCGAGACGATCCTGGTGGCGCACGAGGAGGGCGACCAGACGCGGGAGGCCCATGCCGACGCCGATTTCCACGTCGCCATCTACGAGGCCTGCCACAACCTGACGACACTGCACGTCATGCGCGGCATGGCCGAACTGCTGCGAAACGACGTGTTCTACAACCGCGGCAGCCTGTATCCGCGCGCCGGCTACCGCGACGCCACGGTCGAACAGCACAGGGCGATCTACGACGCCATCATGCGCGGCGATCCCGCTGCGGCCCGGGATGCGGCCGAGGCGCATATCGTCTTCGTCCGCCAGGCCCTGGACGAGCTGAAGCTAGCGGAAGAGCGCCTGAACGTGGCGCTGCGCCGGGCCAGGGCGAATCCCCGGCCGCTGATCGGCCGCTGATCCGCCCTCGATCTCCTAGCCGAAATCCACGTTCTTGCCACCGCCGCCCCTCAGCGGTCGCGTCGGTGCGCCAGTCGTGTTGACAATGGATAAAAAAATGTACCACTGATAGGTGAGTGGACCACACGAATGATAACGGGCAGCCGGCATCGGCACCCGCAGGTCCGCCAAAACCCGTTGGGAGGGAACATGAAACGTCGTCATCTGGTGCAGATCCTGCCGGCCGCCTTCATCGCGGCCATGATTCCGGGCAGCGTCCTGGCGCAGACCAAGGTCACGCTGACCCATTCCTCGCCGGCCAACAGCCATTTCGGCCTCGCCGCAGAGGAGTTCAAGAAGACCGTCGAGTCCGGCTCGAAGGGCAAGTATCAGGTCGTCGTCCAGCGCCTGGACAACGAGCGCGAGGCGATGGAGAGCGTCCAGCTCGGCTCGCAGGAATTCGCCATGGGCTCCAGCGGCCCGGCCGGCAATTTCGTGCCGGAAGTGCGCGTCCTCGACGTGCCCTTCCTTTTCCGCGACTACGCCCACGCCCGCGGTGTGCTCGACAGCGAGGTCGGCAAGGAGCTCCTGGCCAAGTTCAAGGCCAAGGGCATGATCGGCGTCGCCTGGATGGAGAACGGCTTCCGCCACCTCACCACCGGTAAGAAGGAAGTCGCCAGCCCCGCCGACGTGAAGGGCCTCAAGATCCGCACCATGGAGAACCAGGTGCACATGCAGGCCTGGCAGGCCGCCGGCGTGCTGCCCACGCCGATGGCGTTCTCCGAGCTCCCGCCAGCCCTCCAGCAGGGCACGGTGGACGGTCAGGAGAACCCGATCCCGATCATCGTCTCCAACAACTTCAACCAGCTCCAGAAGTACCTCTTCCTGACCGGCCACGTGTACTCGCCGGGCATCCTCGTCGGCTCGCCGGCCTTCTGGGACAAGCTGTCCCCCGAGGACCGGACCGTGTTCGAGACCGCCGCACGCCGGGCCGTCCAGGCCAACCGCGCCAAGGTCGAGCTCGACGAGCGCGAAGGCGTGGCGGAGCTGCGCCGCCGCGGCATGGACGTGCGCGACGTCGCCGATCGCGGCGCCTATCAGGACGCCATGAAGGTCGCCATCACCAAGTTCGAGGGTGAGTTCGGCGCCGACCTGATGCGCCGGATCCGGGAGTGGAAGAAGTGAAGCCAGTCTCGGTCGCGTTTCTGCGACTGGACAGGATGACGACGCTGGCCGCCGCCGTGGCGGCCAGCATCGCCCTGGCGGTTGCGGTGGCCGCGGGCGTCTGGCAGGTGGCGTCGCGCTTCCTGTTCCAGTCGCCCGCCGTCTGGTCCGAGGCGCTCGTGCGCCTCTCGCTCATCTGGATGGTCCTCCTGGGCCTTGCCGTCGCGTTGCGCCAGGGCGCGCTCGTTTCCATCGACATCGCGCACCGGATGACGTCCGGCCGCATGCGGGTCGTGGTGGAGACCGTCGCGCTGGTGTCCAACCTGACGCTGCTCGCAACGCTGTTCTGGTTCGGCATCGCCATGGCCCAGCGGGTCTGGTTCCAGGAAATGGCCGGCCTCGAGATCTCGATCTCGTGGGGCTACGCCGCCATTCCGGCCGGCGCGGTCTTCGCCGCCATCGGCGCCATCGCCCACTATCTCGATCGCCGCAACGGCGAGCTGGAGGCCGCCATATGACCGGCGCCATGCTGTCCGCCATGCTGGTCCTGTTCGCGGTCAGCGTGCCCGTCGCCGTGGCGATCGGCATCGCTGCGCTGCTTGGCCTGTGGGGCTTCACCAGCCTGCCACTGATCGTCTCGGCCCAGCAGGTCTTCATCGCGCTGGACCGCTTCCCGCTGGCGGCGATCCCGTTCTTCATCCTGGCCGGCAACATCATGGATGTCGGCGGCCTGTCGCGGCGGCTGGTCGAGCTGGCGCGGTCGTTCGTCGGCGGCATCCAGGGCGGCCTTGCGGCCACCTGCGTGCTGACCTGCATGATCTTCGCCGCCATCTCGGGCAGTTCCGTCGCCACCACCTTCGCGGTGGGCTCGGTTCTGATCCCGGCTCTGGTGCGCTACGGCTACCCCGTGGGCTTCGCCGCCGCGCTCCAGGCCACGGCCGCCGAGCTCGGCGTCGTCATCCCGCCATCGATCCCGATGATCCTGTACGGCGTCGCGACGCAGACCTCGATCCCCGAGCTCTTCATCGCCGGCTTCGGCCCGGGCATCCTGATCAGCGGCGCGCTGAGCGCGACCGTGCTTATCTGGTGCCGCATCCGCGGCTGGGGCCTGCGGGACGGGGAAGGGCGCCTGCGCCGTCGCCATGCCATCGCCCAGGCCTTCTGGGCCCTGCTCATGCCGGTCATCGTGCTTGGCGGCATCTATGGCGGCGTCACCACGCCGACCGAGGCCAGCGTCATCGCCGTCGCCTATGCCCTCTTCGTCGCCATGGCGATCCACCGCGAGATCGGCTTCAAGGACCTGTATCCGATCTTCAAGAAGTCGGTCGTCTCGTCCTCGGTGATCATGTTCATCATCGCGACCGCCAGCCTGTTCAGCTACCTCCTGAACCGGCAGGGCGTGCCTGATGCCGCGGCGGCCTGGCTCGTTCAGACCTTCGACGGACCGGCCCTGTTCATGCTCGCGGTGAACGGTTTTCTCTTCATCGTCGGCATGTTCATCGAGACCAATGCCAGCATCATCGTCCTGGGCCCCATCCTGGGCGAGGCGGCACAGCGCTTCGGCATCGACACCGTCCATTTCGGCACGGTGATGGTGGTGAACCTCGCGCTGGGGATGATCACGCCACCCTTCGGCGTCAACCTGTTCGCCGCCGCGCAGGTGGCCAACTGCTCCATCGACAAGATGATGAGGCCGCTCCTGGTCTTCATCGCCGTCATCGTCGCGTGCCTGATGGTGATCGCCTATATCCCCGCGATCAGCCTCTTCCTGCGGGACGCGCTGATGCGCTGAGCGGGACACCGACGACTCCCCGGGGGGGAATGGGGGCCGGTCCGTCCGGCCCCCCTTTTTTTGTCCGCGCGACGGGGCAGGCGTGTATCGCCGAGGAACGCGGAGTCCGTCCGCATGCCGCCACGACATCCGGCGGCCGGATCAGAACCGCTGCCCGGTGAAGCGATCTTGGATCGGCGTCGAGTTCATCGCCCGGAACCACGCGGATGCGGTCGGGACCGCGGTCAGCGGGTGGCGGAGGGGCGATAGGTCTGGGAAGGCCGGGCCCTCAATGACCCTTGCCGACCTCGCTGCGCACCGCCACCGCCTCGCCGACCGCCATGGCGAGCGAGCACAGAAGCGTCAGGATCATCGCCAGCGCCGCGGTGCGCGCATAGTCCGCGTTGACGTCGGACACGGCGGTGAAGAGCTGCAGCGGCAGGATGTTCACCTGGGAGCCGACGAGGGCGAGCGCCGTCCCATATGCGCCGATCGCCACCGCGGCAACCAGGCAGAAGGCGACGAGGGCGGCGGGAAATACCTGCGGCACGAGCACGTCGGCAATGGCGCGCAGGCGGCCCGCCCCGAGCGATTCCGCCGCCGCGAGCTGGTTGCGGTCGAAATTGACCAGCACCGGGACCATCAGCATCACGACGCGGGGAATGAGATAGTATGAATAGACGAAGGCCAGGCCCTGCGGCGAGTACACGAAGGCGGCGAAGCCGGCCGGGTCGACGCCGAACAGCTTTTCCAGCGTCAGCGTGAAGAAGCCGGCGCGGCCGAAGCCCAGGATGAAGCCGTAGGCCACCACGAGGCCGGAAAAGGTCAGCGGCAGGGCGATCACGAACATGAGCGCGGTGCGCATGCGCTCGCCGATCTGCGCCAGGTGCCAGGCGACGAGGGAACCGACGGCGACGGAGATCAGGCCGGCGGTGATGCCGAGCACGATCGTGTTGCGCAGGCCGGACCAGAAGGCGGGCTGGGCGAAGAGCCGCGAGAAACCCCCGCCTCCGTCCTGAAGGGATTCGACGCCCACGATGGCGAGAGGCGCGAGGAAGAACAGCCCGAGACAGATGGCTCCTGGCGTCGCAAGCGACGCCAGGAGGAAGGTCTGGGATGGGGCGGAGGCCCGGCTCATTGGCCGAGGGCGGCCTTCGCCCAGCCGTCGATCAGGGCCTGAGACTGGCCGGCCGCCTTCGTCAGGTCGAGCAGCTCGACCTTGGAATGCGCCACCAGGCGGGCCTTGACGGCGTCGGGGATCGCGACGCCCGGAACGGACGGCGTGACGAAGCCTTCGGCGAACAGCCGCTGGCCGGCATCGGACATGATGAAGTTCAGCCAGAGCTTGCCGGAGTTCGGGTTCGGCCCGTTCTTGACCAGCGAGATCGTGTAGGGCGCGGCGGCCGTGCCCTCGGACGGGGAGATGACCTCCACGTCGTCGCCCAGGCCGTCCACGAACTTGGCGCGCAGGCCGTCGTTCACGTAGTTGATCCAGATCGGGATCTCGCCCTTCACGAACTGCGCGTAGGGCGTGGTGCCGACAACGCGCAGGACGTTGCCGGACTTGTGCAGCTTCTCGATGTAGTCGAGGCCCGGCTTCAGGTTGTCATAGGCCCCGCCATTGGCGAAGTTCGCCGCCCAGGTGAGCACCTGGCCGACGCCCGCGGTGCGCGGGTCCAGATACATGACCGAGCCCTTGTATTCGGGCTTCAGCAGGTCGGCCCAGCTTTTGGGCGGGTTCTTCACGAGCTTCTTGTTGACGATGAAAACCACTTCGAGCTGGTGGATCGTGAACCACTCGCCGTCGGCATGCTTGGCCGCCGGGCCGAGCTTGTCGAAGTTCACCGGCTTGAACGGGGTCAGCAGCCCGCGCTTCTGGGCGTCGATGCCGTTGGCGCCGTAATAGTAGATCGTGTCCACCTGCGGCCGCGCCTTGGTGCGGTCCAGCGCGTTCACGGCGACGCCCGAGCCGACATCGTTGTAGACGATGTTCATGCCCGGATAGCGGCGCTGGAAGGCGCCGAACAGCGCGTTCCAGTTGGCCCAGGTCGGGCCGGTATTGTTGGAGATGACGAGGCCCTCCTTGAGGGCGGCCTCATAGGCGGCCTTCTCGCCCGCATACAGCTCGGGGGAGTCGGCGACGGTCTGCGCGAGGGCAGGGGCGATGCCCGCAAGCGCGAGCGCGCCGACGGACATGGCCAGGAGATGGCGACGGGTGACGGTCATTGTTTCCTCGTTTCGGAAGGGTGTTGCCCGGCATCCAGCGGCAGGATCTGGATGCTCGTCTCCGCGATATGGATTGTGTCTGTCCTGCTCGTTTCCTTGGTTTCGACGGTGACGGTGCCGTCACCGATCGAAAGGTCGAAGCGGCGCAGCGAGCCCAGGAACCTGTCCCGGACGATGCTGCCGCTGAACTGGTTGGTCCCGTCGGCCGACGGGCCGGTGGCCACGCGCTCTGGCCGGACGAGCACGCAGACCTCGCTGCCGGGCGCAAAGCCCGCCAGGTCGGCGCGCAGGGGGCCGATCGGGGTGTCCACGTGGCGTTCGTCGCGGACACGGCCGGTCCAGAGGTTGGACTGGCCGACGAAGGCCGCGACGGTCGGGCTGGCGGGCCGCTCATAGATCTCGGTGGGCGTGCCGGCCTGGAGGATGCGCCCCTGCGCCATGACGACGACCTTGTCGGCCATGGAGAGGGCCTCTTCCTGGTCGTGGGTGATGTGCAGCGTCGCGATCCCGTGCGCCTGCTGCAGGCGGCGGATCTCGTCGCGCATCTCGACACGGCGGGCGGCGTCCAGCGCCGAGAGCGGCTCGTCCAGGAGCAGCGCCTTGGGCTGGAACACGAGCGCCCGAGCCAGGGCGACGCGCTGCTGCTGCCCGCCGGACAATTGCGGCGGCCGCCGTCCGGCGAAGGCGGACAGGCCCACCATGTCCACGGCCGCGAGCGCGCGGGCGCGTCGCTCGGCCGCCGGCACGCCGCGCAGCTTCAGCGGGTACGCCACGTTGTCCGCGACGCTCATATGCGGGAAGAGCGCGTAGTTCTGGAAGACGATGCCCAGTTCGCGCCGCCGCGTCGGCAGGCGTGTCGCGTCCTCGCCGTCCAGCAGGATGCGGCCGCGGTCCGGAGTCAAAAAGCCGGCGATCAGCTTGAGCACCGTGGTCTTGCCGCAGCCCGAAGGGCCGATCACGGCCACGAATTCCCCGGCGCCGATGGTCAGCGAGATGTTCTCGACCCCGACCGGCGTGCCCGGATAGGTGAAGCCGACATCCTCCAGCACGACGCTCATGCCGCGGTCCTCACGGTGCCGGACGCGCCCTTGGCGGTGAGGGCGGACGTCGCGGAGGCCGCCAGGGCCAGGGCGAGCAGGATGACGGTCGCGGCGCAGGCAAAGCCGGTCGCGCCGTAGAAGGCCTGGAGCAGCACGATCGGATAGGTGCGGTTGGCGAAGCCCGCGATCAGGTTGGTGAGCTGGAACTCGCCGATCGAGAGGGCCGCCACCGTGATCGACCCGGCCGCCAGGCTGTGGCGAAGGCTCGGCAGCACGATGTCGACGAACCGGCGCGGGAAGGACGCCCCGAGCGATTCCGCCGCCTGCTCGAGCTGCGCGAGGTTTAGCAGGCGCATGTCGCTCACCACCGTCTGGAGCATGTAGGGCAGGCAGAACACGATGTGCCCAGCGATCAGCAGCCACGTGGCGCCGAGCCAGGGCGTGGCCTCGCGGGAGAACAGCAGGAGATAGCCGAAGCCGATGACGACCGCCGGGGCCGCGATCGGCAGCAGGTAGACGATCCGCGCCGCCAGCTTGACCCCGCGGGAGGCGGCCCGGAACACCGCATAGGCGAGCGGCGCGCCGATGATGACGCAGCCCGCCACCGTGGCGACGCAGACGGTCAGGCTCGTCCAGAAGGCGCGGGTGAAGCTCGGATCGTTGAAGACCTGCACGTACCAGCGGCCGGTGAAGCCGGCAGGCAGCAGCGTGTTGCTCCAGACATTGCCGAAGGAGCCGACCACGAGCAGCGCGATCGGCAGGATCAGGTAGAGCGCATAGAGGATCGTGACCCATGCGGCCGGGCTGCGCAGGGCCGAAGCCCGCGCGCCGCCGTCGATGGCCAGCCCCCCGCCCGCCATCTCACGCTCCGTCCAGGGCAAGGAAGCGGCGCGCGACGACGCGCACGACCTCTTCGGGATCGCCGATGCGCAGGGCGCCATCGACCTCGAAGGAGGGCGGCATGGAGATGACGAGGCGTCCCAGCCTGAGGCCGAGCGCGATCTCGGACAGCGTGCCGTAGCCGCCGCCCACCGCGACGAGCGCGAAGGAGGCGCAGGCGATCAGCGCATTGCGGGCTTCGCCCAGGCCCGTGGCCATCGGCAGGGCGACGTAATCGTTGGCCTTGCGCCAGTCGTCGTCGGGCAGGAGGCCGATCGGGCTGCCGCCGGCGGCAGCCGCGCCCTTGCAGACCGCCTCCATCGCGCCGGACCGGCCGCCGCAGATGATGGGGAAGCCGGCCTCGGTGAGGACGCGGCCCACCGTCTCGGCCTGGGCATATTCCACCGGGCTCGCGTCCCGCGGGCCGATGACGCCCACGGGAAGCCTGCGGGCGCCGGGCAGGGATAAGAGACGCCGGGCGGCGGCTACGTCGCCGACCGGCGCAAGGTCGGCCGGGGCATCGGCGATGCCCGACCAGCGGAGGTGCATGGCGTCGAACCGTTCGCGATCGCGGAACAGGCCCTTCGCACTTTCCGACCAGGACAACGACGACATCAGCGGTTGGCCCCCTGCGGCAACGAGCCTAGATTACCAATCACCTGTTGCATCAGTTGTCAATTATCTTACACAGTTTGAGCGTTATCTGACGTTCGAACGCGGCAAGCGCGCCGATTGGTCAATTTGGAAACCGTGATGGTCGATCTAACGTCTGCCGGTGACAGTTTTTTGACGCAACGCCAGCGTGCGATCGTGCAGGTGGTGCGCGAACAGGGCTATGCCTCGATCGAGGCTCTGGCCAAGGCCTTCGAGGTCTCCGCCCAGTCCGTCCGGCGGGACATCATCAAGCTGGACGAGATGCAGGTCATCCAGCGCTTCCATGGCGGCGCCGGCGTGCGTGGCCGCGCCGTCCGGCTCGGCTATGCGCAGAAGAAGACCATCGCCTCCGACGGCAAGGAGGCCATCGGGCAGGGCGCCGCGGCGCTGATCCCCGAGGATGCCTCCGTCTTCCTCGATGTCGGCACGACGGTCGAGGCCGTGGCCCGCGCGCTCCGGGCCCGGCACAGGCTCAACGTCGTGACCACGAGCCTGCCCGCGGCGGCGCTGCTGTCCGGCCGCCAGGGCATCGAGGTCTTCGTCACCGGCGGATACGTGCAGGGCGCGGACGGCTCGCTCATCGGCGAGACGGCCATGGCCGGGATCGCCCGCTTCAAGGTCGATTACGCGGTGTTCGGCTGTTCCGGCTTCGACGACGACGGCACGGTCATGGATTTCGACCTGCGCAAGGTCGAGGTGAAGCAGGCCATGCTGGCCAATTGCCGCCACGCCATGCTGGTGGCCGATCACGCCAAGTTCGAGCGCTCGGCCATCGTGCGCCTGGCTCCCGTGGGGGCCTTCCACAGCCTCGTGACGGATGCCGGACCGCCCGCCGAATTGCAGGCCGTCCTGGATGCGGCCGGCACCCGGCTGGTGGTCGCCGACGCCGCTCTCGTTCACGGCACGGGCGCGCCGCACGATTGACGCATCCGGCAGGCGGAACGGCTTGGCCCCTTGGCGGTTATCACCGCACCTGGGGCTGGGCGGAGTATCGGTCATGGCGATGCCGGCGAAGCGGACCACGATCTGGCTGCTGGCAGGTTTGCTCAGTCTGGGCGTCGCCGCCGCCATCGTCTGGCAGGGGTGGGGGGCGCTCGTCCCCGCGCTTCCAAAGACCCTGCGCGTCGCAGTGGCGCGCGGCGCGCAGCCGGGCCACACGCTGATCCAGGCCCTGTCCCGCGAACTCGCCGAGACCGGGCAGGACGTGCGCCTTTCCCTCGTTGAGGTCGACGATCCGGCCGCGGCGTCGCAGGCGCTGGCGGCGGGGCGGGCCGAACTCGCCGTCATCCGCCCCGATCTCGACCTGCCGCCGAACGCCTCCGCCGTCGTCGTGGTGCGCACGATGCCGGTGCTGATCCTGTCCGCCGAAGCCGACGCCCTGACCATGCTCGGAGAGCTGGAGGGCAAGCGCGTCGGCCTGCCGGCAGACGACAGGGGGCTCGGCGCTGAATTGCAGCGGGCGCTGGCCCAGTCAGGCCGCGCGGCGGCCACCCTCGTGCCCCTCGCGGCGGACGCCGCAGCCGCGGAGCTTCGCGATAAGAATGTCGACGCGGTCCTGCTCAGCGCCGCCTCGGCGCGGGCCTTCTCGCCGTCGGCGCCGCTCGGCCGCATCGCCCGGGCGCCGCGCGGCCTGTCGCTGGCCCCGGCCGTGCCGGACGAGGTCTCGGCTCTGATCACCGGCCTGTCCGCGCTGCCCGTGGGCCAGAGCTCGCTGCCATCCGCCCTGCGCAGCGAGGTGGAGGAGGTCCTGGCCGCCAGCCATCTGCTGATGGCGGACAATGCCCTGGACGCCTCGATCGTCGCCAGCCTGACGGAGCGGATGTTCTATGCGCGCGCGGCCCTGGCGCGCCGCGCGGGCCACGCCGTCGCGTTCACCGGCCTGCCGACGGACAACGTCACCGCCGCCGCCATCCCCGCCCACAAGGGCGCCATTCAGTATTACGAGCGCGAGCAGCAGACCTTCATGGAACGCTGGAGCGACGTCATCTGGATCGGGATCGCATCCACGGGGGCGATGAGCTCGGCCGGGGCGTGGCTGGCCCGCCGCCTCGTCATGCGCCGGCGCGACGAGGCCGATCAGGTCGCGGCGCGCATCATCGAGATCGGCGACCGGGCCCGGACGGCTCCGGACAGGGCCGCGCTCGCGGTGCTGGCCGCGGAACTGGACGCGATTACCGCGGAAGCCCTCGTCGAGATCCGCACCCGCGACGGCTCCCGCAAGACCGTGGCGCTGGTCACCCTGGCGCTGGAAGCCGCCCGGTCCGCCATCCGGGACCGGCGCGAGGATCTGGCTACGCCGCAGGCCAGGCCCGCGCTCGTGGCTGCCGCACCCGCGGAGGTCCGTGCGGTCGGCTGAGGCCGCCTCAGCGCTGGGTGTTGCTGAGGAAGGCCTGGAGGCGCGGGCTCGTCGGCGTGCGCAGCACCGTCTGCGGATCGCCTTCCTCCTCGATCAGGCCCTGGTGCAGGAAGACCACGCGGTTCGACACGTCGCGCGCGAAGGCCATCTCGTGGGTGACGACGATCATCGTGCGTCCCTCCTCGGCCAGCGTGCGCATGACGCGCAGCACTTCCCCCACCAGTTCCGGATCGAGCGCCGAGGTCGGCTCGTCGAACAGCATGACCTCCGGCTCCATGGCCAGCGCCCGCGCGATGGCGACGCGCTGCTGCTCGCCGCCGGACAGGAAGGCGGGATAGGCGTTCTTGCGATGGGCGACGCCGACGCGCTCCAGGTAGTGCTCGGCGCGGGTGACCGCGTCCTTGCGCGGCAGGCCGAGCACCTGGACCGGCGCCTCGACCACGTTGTCCAGCGCGGTCATATGGGCCCACAGGTTGAACTGCTGGAACACCATGGACACGCGCGAGCGCAGCCGGCGGAGCTGGGCGGTGTCGGCCGCCTCCAGGTCGCCCTGGCCGTCCGGCTTCAGGGCGAGCGCCTCGCCCGCGATCTCGATGCGCCCGGCGGTCGGCCGCTCCAGCAGGTTGAGGCAGCGCAGGAACGTGCTCTTGCCCGAACCGGAAGCGCCGATCATCGAGATCACGTCGCCCCGGCGGGCCTCGACGGAAATGCCCTTCAGCACCTCGACGGCGCCGAAATTCTTGCGGATTCCCTCGGCCGACAGGACGGGGCGGATGGCTGTGTCTGTCATGGGCTGAGCAGCTTTCCGGTTCGGATGGGGGTGTCGCCGGCGATCTTGCCCAGGCGCTTGCCGGCATGGGCGAAACGCGTGCCGCAACGCGCATAAAGCACGCCGTCGGTGCGGGCCGGGACAGGCGTGCGGGCACCGGACACGGGGTCGACCAGCGTCGCCACGACGTCTCCTGTCGAAACGACGTCCCCGGCCTCCCGATGGAAGACGATGATGCCGGGGCAGGGCGCTTCCAGCGCCTGCGAGCCGGCGAGCGGCGTCGGGCGGCAGGCCGCATCCGGAATCGCCGGAGCCGGTCCCGATACGGCGCCACGCAGGACGAGGAAATCCACGATCGCGGCGGCGTCCGCGTCGGCATAGGCCTCGGTGACGTCGGCCTGGCCGCGCAGTTCCAGCGTCGTCGACAGGCCGCCGAGCGGGATCGGCGCATCGGGGAACCGGCGGCGCAGCTCGAACCAGGGCCGGCTGACGGCCTCGTCGAACGGGTCGTCCCCGGACTCGGTCGCCAGCAGCATCGCCCGCGCGCCCAGCAGCGCCGACAGCGGCGCGAAGGCCTCCGCCTGCGGCGTGAGCGTATAGAGGTGCATCACCGCCTCGCTGTCGCAATGGATGTCCAGCACGACGTCGGCGTCCACCGCCTCCGCCAGGAGGTGCTTCTTGAGCCCCTCCGTCGGCGTGCGGGCGGGAACGTCGGCGAGCGCCGCCTTCAGCGCCGACCGGACGAGTTCGGCATTGGCCGCCTCGTCGCGGCCGAGCCGGCCTGCGATCGCGGCGGCGGTTGCCTCCGTGAGGTTGGGGAAGTGGCGGTTGAAATTGCCCCCGTCGGCCATGTCGAACCGGCCGTGGAACACGCCGTTGACCCGTTGCGAAAGGCCGATCGGATTGGCGACGGGCACGAGCACGACCTCGCCCGCGATGCGGCCCTCGGCCTCCAGCGCCTCAAGCCGCCGTCGCAGGGATTGCGCGGCGAGGTGCCCGGGGGATTCGTCGGCGTGCAGGCCCGCCTGCACGTAGATCTTGGGGCGCGCGCCGGACTGGCCGAAGCGCAGCACGGTGAGGCCGATCGAGACGCCCGGCGTGGCGCCGGGCAGGGCGAGGGTTTCGGTCTTCATCAGGCAACCCCGGAGGCGGTCGGGCGCAGGTGGCGCAGGGCGCGCCGCTCGACGAGCTTGAACAGTCCCGCCATCCCGAACGTGAGGACGAAATAGATCACCGCGACGACGCCGAAGGATTCCAGCGGAGCGAAGTGGTTGTAGTAGACGTCGCGCGCCACGCGGGTGATCTCGACGAGCGTCACCGTGCTGGCGATGGCGGTGGCGTGCATCATCATGACGACCTCGTTGCCATATTGCGGCAGGGCGCGACGGAGCGCGCTCGGCAGCAGGATGCGGCGGTAGATCGTCGCCTCGCTCATGCCCAGGCTGCGCGCCGCCTCCAGTTCGCCCGAGGGCGTGGCGCGCAGGGCGCCGGCAAAGATCTCCGTCGTGTAGGCCGTCGTGTTCAGCGTGAACACGAGCCACGCGCAGAACCACGGCGAACGCAGGGCCGGCCACGCGAAGCTCTCGCGCACCGCCTCGAACTGCGCCAGCCCATGATAGACCATGAAGAGCTGGACCAGCAGCGGCGTGCCGCGCATCACGTAGGTGAAGAGCCACACTGGGCCCCACACCGCGCGATGCGGCGAGACGCGGGCGACCGCCAGGGGGACCGACAGGACGAGCCCCGCGCCGCAGGAGATCGCCAGCAGCATCATGGTGGTCTTGAGGCCTTCGGCGAAGGCCGGCAGCGCCTCGGCGATGATGGACCAGTCGATCATTTGAATTCCACCTTGCGCACGCCGAGCGAATAGCGGGCCTCGACCCACCGCAGGCCCAGGATCGAGATCGTGGTCAGCGCCAGGTAGATCAGCGCGACGGCGGCGTAGAACGTGAAGGGCTGGCGGGTCGCGGCGGAGGCCAGGCTCGCCCGGTGGACCATGTCGTCCAGCCCGATGATCGAGACCAGCGCGCTCGCCTTGAGCATGACCAGCCAGCTGTTGGTGAAGCCCGGGATCGCGTGGCGCACCATCTGCGGCAGCGTGATCCGGCGCATGACCTGGCCGCGCGAGAGCCCGAAGGCCTGGCCGGCCTCCATCTGCCCGCGGGGAATGGCGAGGATCGCGCCGCGGAACGTCTCGGTCAGGAACGCGCCGAAGATGAAGCCCAGCGTCGCCGTGCCGGCGATGAACGGGTTGATGTCGACATAGCCCCAACCGGCGGCATCGGCGAGGCGGTTGATGGCGATCTGGCCGCCATAGAAGATCAGCAGCATCAGGACGAGGTCGGGCACGCCCCGGATGATCGTGGTGTAGACGCCGGCGACGGTCCTGGCCGCGCGGCTCGCCGAAAGCTTGGCCGCCGCGCCCAGGATGCCGAACACGCAGGCAATGGCGAGGGACGTCGCCGCGACGGCAAGCGTCGATTGCAGCCCGCCAAGGATGGCGGGCAGGTATCCGTGCAGCATGGCTTTGCCTTGGGAGCGCTTCGCCGGCGGGGCCGGGGGGCGGGCGGTCGCGGCCGGGCGGGAGACCCGGCCGCCGCCCTCGGGCGCCGCCGGCCCGGGACAGGCCCGGGCGGCGGCGCGTCGGATCAGGACTTCGGCGCGATGTCGAAGTCAAAGTACTTGTCGGCGAGCGACTTGTAGGTGCCGTTCGCGCGGATTTCCTTGATCGCGGCGTTGATCTTCGTGCGCAGGTCGTCTTCGCCCTTGCGCAGCGCGATGCCGACGCCGGCCCCCGCGGTCGTGTCGAGGATCACCGTCGGGCCGACCTGGGCGAAGCCCTTGCCTTCCGGCTTCTTCAGGAGCGCCTCGCCCGAGACGACGGACGACCCGAAGGCGATGTCGCCGCGGCCGGCGATGAGCTCGAGATAGACCTCGGTCTCCTTGGCCACGAGCAGGATCTCGCTCTCCTTGAAGCGCTCCTGCACGTACTTCGCGCGCGGCGAGTTGCGCAGGACGATGATCTTCTTGCCCTTCAGCGAGGCGGGGGTGGCCTCGGTGAACGCGCCGGTCTTGGCGACGAAGCGCGAGGGCACGTCGTAATAGGGATCGGAGAAGTCGACCGCCTTGCGGCGCTCCTCGGTGATCGTCAGCGAGGCGACGATCATGTCGAACTTCTTGGCGTTCAGTGCCGGGATGATGCCGTCGAACTCCTGCTGGACGAGGGTGCATTCCACCTTCATCTGGGCGCAGACGGCGTTCGCGATGTCGATGTCGAAGCCCGAGAGCTTGCCGTCCGGCGAGATCATCGAAAACGGCGGGTAATTGCCCTCGACGCCCACACGCAGCTTGGTCTGCGCCTGGACGGGAAGGGCGGTCAGGATGGCGAGCGCGAGCGCGCCGGTCAGGGTGCGGATCATGATAGTCTCCAGCCTCTGGAACGGATTGGCTTTGCTTGACGTGCCGCTCTTGACTGGCGGCTTCACGGATCGCGGTGGACTATGAACAGAAATTTTCATACTTTCAAGTCATGAAAAAATACGTCCACAACGATGCGTCCGTGCCGGCCGTGCCGCCGCTGGCCTTCGCGCGGTCCGAGATCGGCCGCCGGCTTGCCGACGCGATGCAGGCCGGGTCGCCCTCCCAGCGCCGCCTGGCAGAGTTCGTGCTGCGCAATCCCCTGCGCTTTGCTGCCTGGAGCATCGAGGACGTCGCCCGCGAGAGCGGCGTGTCGGCGCCCACGATCAGCCGCTTCGCGCGGGAACTGGGCCATGCCGGGTTCGCCGAGTTCCGCGCCGCGATCGCCGGCACGCTCCACGCCGTCGTGCAGTCGGTGGAAAAGCTGCGCGATCGCATGGACGAGGGCGCGCCCGGCACGCCCTGGCACGAGGCGCCTGCGGCGAACCTCGCGCTGGCGGGGCAGGGGATCACGGCCGCCCAGATCGCCGCCGTCGTCCGGCACATCGCCGCCGCCCGCACGGTCCACGTCATGGGCTTTGGCATGAGCGCTCATGTGGCGGCGCTGCTGACGCTCGGCATCCAGCCCTATCACCCGCAGGTGGTGAACGTCGTCGAGTTCGGCGGGACGGAGGTGGCGGCAGGCCGGCTGGCGACGATCGGCCCGGACGACCTTCTCTTCGCGATCACCTTTCCCCGTTACGCCAGCGACGTCATGCACCTGACCCGCTATGCGCGGGACCGGAAGGCCCGCGTCGTCGGCCTGACCGATTCGGTGGCGTCCCCGCTCGCGCGCTATTGCGACGAGGTCCTGCTGGCGCCCAGCGCCCATCCCGTCCTGTCGAGCAGCGCTGTGGCGGCGGTGGCGGTGGTGGAGGCCGTGTCGGCGGCGCTCATGCTGTCCGACCGCGAGAACATCGATCGCGCGGCCCGCCTGACGGAGGCGATCTCGTCCTACCTGCACCAGACGGACACGAATGGCGGCTGAGCCGCCGCCTCAGAGCCGGGCGCGCGTGCTGCGCGGCGTCGCCAGCAGCAGGTTCGTCTCCGAAGCCGTGATGCCGGGAATGAGCCGGATGCGGCTCAGGAGGTGATCGAGCTCGGTGAGGCTCTGCGTCGCGAGTTCGATCACCAGGTCCCACTTGCCGTTGGTCGTGTGGATCGCGGTCACTTCCGCAAAGCCTCCAAGGATGTCCACCACCCGATCCTTGGCGCGACCCTCCACCTCGACCAGCGTGATCCCCCGCACCGGCAGCGACACCGCATCCGCCCGCAGGATCACCGTGTAGCCCACGATCTCCCCCTGCCGTTCAAGCCGCTCCATGCGCGCCCGCACCGTGGCGCGGGAGACGCCGAGCTCGTGGGCGAGATCGGAGATCGCGCGCCGGCCGTTATGGCGCAGCAACGTGACGAGCCGCTGGTCCAGATCGTCCATGGAAGTGTCCGTTTCGGCATATGATGGCTGCCGATATGGTAGATCAGGCTGCGCTATCTGCCAATGATCGGTGTTCATTCCGCCATCGAGGTCCCGTATCTCTCGAACAGGCACGACCAAGGAGGCCGGAACACGATGGACAAGCGCTGCATCCTTCTGGGGGCACCGGTGCAGGAAGGCGCCGGACGTCTGGGGTGCGACATGGGTCCGTCGGCGTTCCGTACTGCCGGCCTCGCCGACGCGCTCGCCGATCTCGGCTACGCCGTGGAGGACCGCGGCAATGTGAGCCCGGCGCCGCGCCGCGACCTCGCCCATCCCAACCGCGCCGTCCGGGCGCTGCCCGAGGTGGTGGCGTGGACCGAATCCATCGCCGACGCGGCCTATCGCGCCGGCGGCGAGGGCATGCCCATCGTGTTCGGCGGCGATCACAGCCTGTCGGCCGGGTCGCTCGCGGGCCTGGCGCGCCGGGCCGCCGAGGAGAAGCGCGAGCTCTTCGTGCTCTGGCTCGATGCCCATCCTGATTTCCACACGCTCGACACGACCGTCAGCGGCAACCTCCACGGCATTCCCGTCGCCTATGCCACGGGTCGGCCGGGCTTCGACGGCTATTTCCCGCCGCTCGCAGCGCGCGTGCGTCCGGAAAACGTGTGCATGATCGGTATCCGCAGCGTCGATCCGGCCGAGCGCGCGGCGCTCGCCGAGGCTGAGGTCACCGTCCACGACATGCGCGCGGTCGACGAGCACGGCATCGCGCCGCTCCTGAGCGCGTTCCTTGCCCGCGTCGCGGCGGCGAACGGCCTGCTGCACGTATCCTTCGACGTGGACTTCCTCGAGCCGACCATCGCGCCGGGCGTGGGCACGACCGTTCCCGGCGGCGCGACCTTCCGCGAGGCGCACCTGGTCATGGAGATGCTCCACGACAGCGGCCTGGTCTCCAGCCTCGACCTCGTGGAACTGAACCCCTTCCTCGACGAGCGCGGGCGCACCGCGCTTCTCATGGTCGATCTCGTCGCCAGCCTGATGGGCCGGCGCGTGCTCGATCGCCCCACCCGGAGCTACTGAGCATGACGGCCAGGCTGAACGTCGTCCCCTTCGTCAGCGTCGAAAGCATGATGAAGCTCGTCAACGCCGTCGGCGTCGAGCGCTTCCTCGTCGATCTGGCCGGCTATATCGAGGCCGATTTCCGCCGCTGGGAGAGCTTCGATAAGACGCCCCGCGTCGCCTCCCACAGCGCCGAGGGCGTCATCGAGCTGATGCCGACCAGCGACGGCGAGGTCTACGGCTTCAAGTACGTGAACGGCCACCCCAAGAACACGCGCGAGGGACGACAGACCGTCACCGCCTTCGGCGTCCTCGCCGACGTCGCGACCGGCTATCCGGTCCTGCTCACCGAGATGACGATCCTGACCGCCCTGCGCACCGCCGCCATGTCCGCCGTCGCGGGCCGGTATCTGGCGCCGGAGGGCGCGCGCACCATGGCGATCGTCGGCAACGGCGCGCAGTCCGAATTCCAGGCGCTGGCGTTCAAGGCTGTCCTGGGCGTCGACCGGCTGCGCCTGTACGACATCGACCGGCAGGCAAGCCAGCGCTGCGCGCGCAACCTTGCCGGCTACGGCTTCGACATCACCGTCTGCGGCAGCGTGGCCGACGCGGTGCAGGGCGCCGAGATCGTCACCACCGTCACGGCGGACAAGCAGAACGCCACGATCCTGACCGACAACCTGGTCGGGGCGGGCATCTTCATCAACGGCGTCGGCGGCGACTGCCCCGGCAAGACCGAGCTGCACAGGGACATCCTGCTCCGGTCGGGCATCTTCGTTGAATACACGCCCCAGACCCGGATCGAGGGCGAGATCCAGCAGCTCGCGCCGGATCATCCGGTGACGGAATTGTGGGAGGTCATCGCCGGGCGCAAACCCGGCCGGTCCTCCGCCACCCAGATCACGCTGTTCGACTCGGTCGGCTTCGCGATCGAGGATTTCTCGGCCCTGCGCTACGTCCGCGACCTCCTGGCGACCCAGCCCTATTGCGAGGAACTGGACCTGCTCGCCGATCCCGACGAACCGCGCGACCTGTTCGGGATGCTGCTGCGGGCGCAGGCGGCCCAGGCCGCCTGACCCGGATCTCCGGCGCTCAGGAGACGCGCCGGGGTTCGTAGCCGGCCTCGCGGATCGCCGCCTCCGCCTTGGCGGCGTCGCCCTCGACGCTGACGAGATGGCCGGGCAGGTCGATGGAGAATTCCGAATCCGGCAGCGCCTCAGCCAGCGCGGCGGAGATCGCCGCGACGCAATGATTGCAGGACATGTCGGCCACGGAGAACGTGGTGCGCTTCGTATCGGTCATGGATGGCTCCTTGTGTCGCCTGTGGCGGCGGGCGCCGCCAGGTCGTCGATGATCGGGCAGTCGGGCCGCCCGTCGCCATGGCAATGGGCAGCCAGGTGCCGCAGCGTGGCGGCCATTGTCTGCAATTGCCGCATCCGCTCCTCAAGCTCGCGGACATGGGACAAGGCGATGGCGCGCACGTTGCGCGAGGCTCGCCCTTCGTCGTGCCATAGCGCCAGCAGGTCGCGAATGCGCGGGATGGCAAATCCCAGGTCCCGCGCGCGACGGATGAACCGCAGTGTGTGCACGTCGCGCTCGCCATAGACCCTGTAGCCCGCCTCCGTACGGACCGGCGCGGGCACCAGCCCGATGGCCTCGTAATGCCGGATCATCTTGGCGGAAACGCCGCTCGCGGCGGCGGCCTGACCGATATTCATGGATTGGCCTCCGAGGGTGCGCCGCCTGCCCGCCGCAGACGCAGCGCATTGGTCACGACGAAGACGCTGGACAGCGCCATTGCCCCCGCCGCCAGCGCCGGCGAGAGAAGGATGCCGAAGGCGGGATAGAGCGCTCCCGCAGCCACGGGAATGAGCGCGGCATTGTAGGCAAACGCCCAGAACAGGTTCTGCCGGATCGTTTTCAGCGTCGCGTTGGACAGGGCGATGGCGGTCGGCACGCCATTGAGGTCCCCGCCCATCAGCACCACGTCAGCCGCCTCGATGGCGATGTCCGTGCCGGTGCCGATGGCGATCCCGACATCCGCGGCGGCGAGCGCCGGGGCATCGTTGATGCCGTCGCCGACAAAGGCGACTCCGCCGCCATTGCCCTGCAGCCGGCGCAGCGCGTCGACCTTGCCGCCCGGCAGGACCTCCGCGACCACGGTATCGATCTTGAGCCGCCGCGCGACCGCCTCGGCCGTGCGCCGGTCGTCGCCCGTCAGCATGCCGACCGACAGCCCGAGACCATGAAGTGCCGCGATCGCCGCCGGCGTCGTCGGCTTGATGGCGTCCGCCACCGCGATCAGGGCGGCGAGCCGCCCGTCGACGACGGCGTAGAGCGGCGTCGCGCCCTCCGCCGCGAGGCCCGCCGCCTCCGTCGAGAAGGGGGAGGGATCGAGGCCCATCCGGCGCACGAGCCGCTCGGCGCCGACCGCCACGTCCCGCCCGTCCACCCGCGCGAAGACGCCGAAGCCCGGCTCGGCGCGGAAATCGGTGGCCTGCGCCGGGGCGAGCGAGCGCTTTTCCGCCGCCGCGACCAGAGCCCGGGCGACCGGGTGCTCGGAAAGCTGCTCCGCGGCCGCGACGAGGCGCAGGACCGTATCCTCATCGAACCCCGCGGCGACGTAGATCGCATTCAGGGAGGGGCGGCCCTCGGTCAGCGTCCCGGTCTTGTCGAGCGCCACGACGGAAATGCCGCTCAGCGCCTGCAGCGCATCGCCCCGGCGGAACAGCACGCCGAGTTCCGCCGCGCGGCCGGTGCCGACCATGATCGCGGTCGGCGTGGCAAGCCCCATGGCGCAGGGGCAGGCGATGATCAGCACGGCGACCGCGTTGACCAGCGCGAAGGCGAGCGCCGGCTCCGGCCCGAAGACAAGCCAGGCGGCGAAGGTCGCGGCGCTGAGGCCCATGATCGCCGGGACGAACCATGCGGTCACCCTGTCGACGAGCGCCTGGATCGGCAGCTTGGCGCCTTGCGCGTCCTCCACCATCCGCACGATCTGGGACAGGACCGTGTCCGCCCCGACGCGCGTGGCACGCACCGTCAGCGCCCCCGCGCCGTTGACCGTTCCGCCGATGACCTCGTCGCCCGTGGCCTTGGCCACCGGCATCGGCTCGCCGCTGATCATGGCTTCGTCCACATGCGAGTCGCCCTCGACCACGAGCCCGTCGACCGGCATGCGCTCTCCGGGGCGCACGAGCACGAGATCGCCGACCGTTACCGATTCCAGCGGAACCTACACGGGGACGCCCTCGCGAATGAGGCGCGCGGTCGCGGGCCGCAGGCCGATCAGCCTCCGGACGGCAAGGTTGGTCCGGCCCCGGGCCCCTGCCTCCAGCAGGCGACCGGCGAGGATCAGGGTGACGATGACGGCCGCGGCTTCGAAATAGACATGCGTCGACCCGGCCGGAAGAAGCGAAGGGGCGAAGGTCGCGACCGTGGAATAGGTCCACGCCGCCAGCGTGCCGACCGCGACCAGCGCGTTCATGTCCGGCGCGCCCCGGACCAGGGCCGGCAGCCCCTTGGCGAAGAAGCGCCATCCCGGGCCGGCCAGAACCGCGGTCGCCAGAACGAACTGGAGATACCAGCTCGCCTGGATGCCGATCGTCGAGCCGATGAGGTGATGCCAGGCCGGGACGAGATGGCCGCCCATTTCCAGCACGAAGAGCGGCGCCGTCAGCACGGCCGCCAGGATGAGATCGCGCCGCAGCGCCCGCGCCTGCGCGTCCCGGGCGCCGTCGTCGGTCTCGGGCGCCGCGTCGGTCGGTATGGTCCGCGCCGCATAACCCGCTTTGCCGACGGCCGCTGCGACCGCCTCCGCGTCGGCCGGGCCGGTGAACGCGACGTCCGCCCGCTCCGTCGCGAGGTTCACCGAGGCCGACTGCACGCCCGGAACGCGGGCGATGGCCTTCTCGACCCGCGCGACGCAGGACGCGCAGGTCATGCCCTCGACCTGCATCGAGAGCCGGGAAAGGGCCGCGGCGGGCGCCAGCGGGATGGCCTTGTTCATGGCGTCATGATCCTTCATGCCGATATGGGTAAGGCTTCCCATCATGGGAAGGTCAAGCACCCCCGCGTGACGGAACCGGGGAAATCGGCTAGCGCTGCGCGACCCCTCGCGCCGGCACGCTTTTTCCCCGATGACCGAACGCCTTCCGCTGATCCAGATCCTGCGTGCCGCGGCTGCGCTCGCCGTGTGCGTGCACCATGCGGGCTACGATGCGGGCCGCCTCGCCGAGCGGGCCGGCACGACGTTTCCGCTCGCAGGCCTCTTTCCGTGGATGAGCGGCGTCGACGTCTTCTTCGTCATCTCCGGCTTCATCATGGTCTATGCCTCGGCGGACCTGTTCGCCGCCCCGGGGGGGCGCGCCACCTTCATCGCCCATCGCCTGGCCCGCATCGTTCCGCTCTACTGGGCGCTGACGAGCGCGTTCCTCGCGGTCGCGCTCCTCGTGCCGGGCGCGCTGAATTCCGGCGCGCCGTCGGCCGGCGAGATCGCGGCCTCCTATCTGTTCTGGCCGGTCGCGCGCGCCGACGGGGCGGTCCAGCCGGTCTATTCCCTGGGCTGGACGCTGAACTACGAGATGTTCTTCTACGGCCTCTTCGCGCTCGCGCTCGGCTTCAGGCGCGACAGGGCGGTGACGCTCGTCGCCGCCATCCTCGTCGTCCTGGTGGCCGCGACCGCGATCCTGCGCCCGCCGCTCCCCTTCGCCTTCTGGGGCCAGCCCATCGTCCTGGAATTCGCCGCCGGCATGGGGATCGGCGTCTTGCGGGCCCGCGGCGTCGGGCTCGCCGTCCCCGTGCGGCTGGCGCTATTCGCGGCGGGACTGGCGGCTTTGGCGCTGCACGGGGCCGACGGAGACGGCCAATTGTCCGGCGGCGTCGCGCTGCGGGGCGGGGCTGCCGCGCTGATCGTGGCCGCGGCCGCCCTCAACCGCCGCTCGTCCCACGCCATGCGCTGGCCGGAATCGCTCGTCGCTCTCGGCGATGCGTCCTATGCGCTCTACCTCGCCCACCCCTTCGCGGTGCGGGCGCTGGCCATCGCGCTCGGCGGCCTGCCGTTCGGCACGGCGACGCCAGCCGTGATGGCACTCGCGGCCATCGTGCTGTCCTGTCTTCTGGCTCTGGCGATCCACCGCCTGTTCGAGAAGCCGGTGACGCGGCTTCTGCGGCGCGCGATCGGGCGCTAGGCCGCGGCCGTCAGGGTCTGGCGCGACTTTTCGCCGAACCCGCCCTCGGGCCGGGGACCGCGCAGGACGGCGGTGATGGTGCCCGCCTCGTCGTCGATCTCAATGAGATAATAGCCCGCATCATGCCCCGGCGTGCCGCCGGACGCCGATGCGGAGGGCGCGCCGAGGATCGGAACCGGGCCGGTGGGCCCGCTGCGCCAGGCGAGCGAGGCAACGTGATTGTGCCCGTGGAGCACGAGCTCGGCGCCGGTGCGGGCGACCATGGCCTCGAAGGCCGCCGCATCGGTCAGGCCGCGGCCTGGCCGCGCGCCGCCGCGGTGGGGCGGATGGTGGATCAGAACGACGCGGATCACGCCCTCGCGGTCGAGCTGGGCCAGGAGGGCTTCGGTCGCCTGCCTCTGGCTGCGCCCGAGCGTTCCGCTCGCCATGAAGGGAAGGGTGGGGACCGCCGAGGACAGTCCCACCAGCGCCACGCCGCCCAGACGGCGCACGAAGGGAAACCGCGTCGTGCCGCTCGCCTGGTCGGTCATCCATGGGCCCAGGTGATGGATCAGCGGGGCGATGGAGCCGCGGACATAGATGTCGTGGTTGCCGGGCACGAAGGTCACGGAATCGGTCGTGCCGATCGTGCGCAGCAGCTCGGCCCCGGCCGCAAACTCGGCCACCAGCCCGATATTGGCGACATCGCCCGTGCAGCAGATGTGATGGGGCGCCTGCGCCGCCATGTCCGCCAGCAGCGCGGCGAGCATGCCCATGTCGTGGGTCGTCACCCGCGTGCGGCGGTAATTGACGTAGCCGGTCAGCCGCTTGCTCGCGAGCTGGCGCAGCTTCACCGCGGGGAGCGGGCCGATATGCGGATCGGAGAAATGGGCGATGCGAACGAGGGGCACCGCGAAAGGCATGGAGCCGGATCGCGGCTCCCGTCAAGGCGGGAGCCGTGCCGGAACGGCCTTAGCGGCTGAGATCGCCCATCAGCGTCGAGACGACCGTGGAGTCGTCCAGACGGATCGCCGGCCGCCAGACGAAACGCTTGCGCGCGGCGAGCTTCGAGGCGAGGTAAGCGAGGAACATGGCATGCATCCGTAGCGTCGCGAAGCGCGACGGCATGGATGTAAGCCTCCCGCTTACGTAATGGTACTGCGCAGTTTCTGCGTCAGCCATGCATCCGGAGCATGCCGTTGGTAACAGAACGTCAACCGGTTTCGCGCGCCACAGCGCGGCGGGTCTGGCCGCGCGCCGTGCAGCGGGCGCTGCATCTGTACTGGTGGGTAAGCCGGGGCATGACGCTTGGCGTGCGCGCCGCGGTTCTGGACGGGGAGGGCGCCGTCTTCCTCGTGCGCCACACCTACGTGTCCGGCTGGCACCTGCCGGGCGGCGGCGTGGAATGGCGCGAGACGCTGCGGGACGCGCTGGAGAAGGAACTGCGTGAGGAGGCCAACATCGCGCTGGCCGGCGAGCCCGCCCTGTTCGGCATGTACCTGAACGCGCACGCCTCCCGACGGGACCACGTGGCGCTTTACGTCGTGCGCGCCTTCACGCAGCACGGCCCCCGCCACGCCGACCGGGAGATCGCGGAAGCGCGCTTCTTTCCGCTGTCGGACCTGCCGGAGGACACGACGCCGGCGACCCGCCGTCGCCTGGCGGAAATCGCTGGCGAGGCAGCCATTTCGCCGCACTGGTGAGAGCCCGCGGCAGGGCGTTGAATCGATCCGGCAGCGGCCTGAATCGGAATGGCAGCGCGTTGAATCGGCGTGCGAGCGGCCTGAATCAGTTCGGCAGCAACGGCTCGCAAGCGATTCTTCAAGTTCAGGATTTTCGACTGGTCCTAACGCCCGCGCGGCGTCGCCCAAGGCCGCGCCAGGCGGTCCGCGGCGGCGAAGGCGCCGATGGCATCGGTATGGCTCAGCGTCAGGTCGATATCGTCCCAGCCGTTGAGCAGCTTGGTCCGCCATACGGGATCGACGGCGAAGTCGAAGGCGTTGTTGCCCGCCACGATGCGGCAGGCTTCCAGGTCGACCGTCACGTCCTGGCCGCCATCGGCGAGCCAGGCGAGGAGGACTTCGCCATCCGCTTCGGACACGCGCGCCGGCAGCACGCCGTTATTGACGCAGTTCGCGGAGAAGATGTCGCCGAAGCTCGGCGCGACGACGCAGCGGAAGCCGTAATCGGCTAGCGCATAGACCGCGGACTCGCGCGACGAGCCGCCGCCGAAATTGCGGCGGGCCACGAGCACCCGGGCGCCCGCGCGGACCGGATCGTTGAGGGGAAAGTCCGCGACCGGCGTCCCGTCCTCGCGGACGCGCAGGTCGTGCATGAGAACCTCGCCATATCCTTCCGCGCGCGAGCGCTTCATGAACCGTGCGGGAATGATCTGGTCGGTGTCCACGTTCGCCAGCGGCAGGGGGCAGGCGCGGGCGGTCAGGGTGCGGAAGGGCTCCATCAGCGCGCCTCCCCGACGATGTCGCGCACGTCCGTCAGCCGCCCGGCGACCGCCGCCGCGGCGACCATGGCGGGGGACATGATGTGCGTGCGCGCGCCCGGCCCCTGGCGGCCCTTGAAGTTGCGATTGGTGGTGGAGGCGCAGCGCTCGCCGGCCGGCACGATGTCCCCGTTCATGCCCACGCACATGGAGCAGCCGGATTCCACCCATTCCAGGCCCGCCTCGCGGAACACCCGGTCCAGGCCCTCCGCCTCCGCCTGGCGCTTCACGAGGCTCGATCCCGGCGACACCAGCCCCGGCACCGCGGCCCGCCGGCCCCGGAGCACGGAGGCCGCACTGCGCAGATCCTCGATCCGGCTGTTGGTGCAGGACCCGATGAACACCCGGTCAACCCTTATGTCGGTCAGCGGCTGGCCCGGCGTGAGGCCCATGTAGGCGATGGCGTCGCGCATCTGGGCGGCCTTGGCCGCGTCCCGCGCCGAGCCGGGATCGGGCACCGCCGCCGTGACGGGCAGGGCGTCCTCCGGGCTGGTGCCCCAGGTGACGACGGGCGCGATGGCGGCGGCGTCGATGGCGATCTCGCGGTCGAAGCTCGCATCCGGATCGGTCGCAAGGCCGCGCCAGGCGGAAACGGCCTCGTCGAAGGCGCGGCCTTGCGGGGCGAAGGGCCGGCCGCGCAGGTAGGCGAAGGTCGTCTCGTCCGGCGCGATCATGCCGCAGCGGCCGCCGGCCTCGATGGACAGGTTGCACAGGGTCAGCCGCGCCTCCATCGAGAGCGCGCGGATGGCAGGGCCCGCATATTCGATGGCGTGCCCCTGCGCCCCGTCGGCGCCGATCCGGGCGATGATCGACAGGGCGATGTCCTTGGCGCCGACCCAGGGGCCCGTGTCGCCCTCCACGACGATGCGCATGCGCTTGGGCCGGCGCTGCCACAGCGTCTGCGTCATCAGCACGTGGGACACCTCGGATGCCCCGATGCCGAAGGCGAAGGCGCCGAACGCGCCGTGGGTGGAGGTGTGGCTGTCGCCGCACACGATCAGCAGGCCTGGCAGGGTCAGTCCCTGCTCGGGCCCGACCACGTGGACGATCCCCTGCCTGGGATCGTCGAGGCCGAACAGCGTGATGCCGTTGGCGGCGCTGTTGGCGGCCAGCTGCTCGACCATGCCGCGGATGCCGGGATCGGCGACGCCGCCCGCCCGGCGCGTCGGCACGTAGTGATCGGCGACGCCGAAGGTCAGGTCCGGCCGGGCCACCCGCGCACCTCTGGCGGCGAGCTTGCCAAACCCGTGATGGGAGCCTTCGTGGACGAAATGCCGGTCGACCCAGAGCAGCGTCTCGCCATCCTCCCGGGTGAGGATCGCGTGCATGTCCCAGATCTTGTCGAACAGGGTCCGCGCCCCATCCTTTCCGGTATGCGCGCCGTCGGCGACCGTCATGAAAGCCTCCGTCTGGATAGGCTGATCGTAGGTCGCACGCCCCGCTTGACGCAAGCCAATTGTCTTATACGGTAGACAGGTAGCTGTTCTTCGAAACAGGCAGATATCTGTCGCTCACGTGAGGCTGGCGGTGGACGGTTCCGTCGAACCCCTGAAGGCGCGCCGGATTTTCCTGCTCCTCAAGGAGCGGATCGGCAGCGGTGATCTTCCGCCGGGCGCCCGCCTGCCGGGCGAGCCCGCTCTCGCCACCGAGCATGGCGTGTCCCGCGTCACCATCCGCCGCGCCCTCGACATGCTGGCTCAGGACGGCCTGATCGACCGGCGCGCCGGGGCGGGCACCTTCGTGCGCACCCAGTCGCCGGTGCGACCCCTGGTGGCGGACCTGTCCAACGTCCTGTCCCACATCGTCGAGATGGGCCGCCGCACCGGCATCCGGCTGCTCTCCTTCGCCTATGCGCAGCCGCCCGCCGCCGTCGCCGACGCGCTCGGCATGAAGCCGGGCGAGCGCACCCAGCGCTCGGTCCGCCTGCGTCTGATCGACGGCGCGCCGTTCTCCTACCTCATCACCCACGTGCCGGAGCGGATCGGCCTGACCTATTCGGAGCAGGACCTCGCCACCGTGCCGCTCCTGGCGCTGCTGGAGCGCTCCGGGGTCACGGTCGAGCGGGCGACCCAGGCCATCGGCGCCACGCTCGCCGGGCCGGAGGTCGCCGAGGCACTGGGGCTGGAGATCGGCTCTCCGCTCCTGTCGCTGACCCGTGTCGTCTATGCACCGTCCGGCGACGGCGTGGAGCATCTCCACGCCCTTTATCGGCCGGACCGCTATTCGTTCGAGATGGAGCTGACCCGTGCGGGCGAGGGCGAGGAGCGGCGCTGGTCGCCCGTGCCCGTGTCCGGCGGCAGGCGCAACGCCGGCTGAGGCGGCCGGCATCGTTCAAGCGTCCGCGGTAGCCCCGGAGCCCGGACGTCCAATCAATCCGAGGGGAACTTGAGGCGTTATGGGCCTTGCGGCCCGGGAACAGGAGGACTGTCATGACCATCGATCTTCTCCGCCCCACGCGGCGGCAACTGATCAAGACCGCCGCCCTGGGCGGCGTGGCGACGATCGCCATGCCGGCCTACCTGCGGGCGCAGACGCCGGCCATCAAGGTCGGCATCATCCAGCCGGTGACCGGCGCGCTGGCCCAGGACGGCGAGTTCGGCCGCCTCGGCGCCGAGATCGCGCTGAACGAGATCAACGCCGCCGGCGGCATCAAGTCCATGGGCGGGGCGAAGCTCGAAATGGTGTTCGGCGACGCGCGCTCGAACCCGGAAGCGGGCACGCAGGAGGTCGAGAAGCTCCAGGCCGAGGGCGTGTGCGCCATCGTCGGCGGCTTCGCGAGCCCGATCTGCCTGGCGACCACCCAGGCCGCCGCCCGCTACAACCTGCCCTACATCGTCGACGTCGGCGTGTCGGACCAGATCGTCTCGCGCGGCCTGACCAACACGTTCCGCTTCGCTCCCGGCTTCGGCATGGTCACCGGCGTCGCGCTGGACAACCTCGTCAAGCTGAACGACGCGGCCGGAAAGCCGGCAAAGACCGTGGTCCTCGTCCACGAGGACGGTCTGTTCGGTTCCGGCCTCGCCAAGCTGATGCAGACCGAGCTGCCCAAGCGCGGCTTCGAGATCCTGGAGACGATCGCGCATCCGACCCCGGCGCGCGACATGTCCAACGTGGCCCTGCGCATCCGCTCGCTGAACCCGGACCTCGTCATTCCGTCCAGCTATTACGGCGAGTTCGTGCTCCTGGCGCGCACCATGCAGCAGCAGCGCATCCGGCCCAAGGGCATCTACGCGGTGCTCAACGGCGCGGCCTCGAACTACCGCTTCGTGAAGGAATTCCCGGAAGCGGCCGCCAACGTGATGGACTGCAACCACTGGTACGATCCGCGCAACACGAAGGCGCAGGAGCTGAAGAAGCAGGTCGAGGCGCAGGGCAAGGTCTTCGCCTACAACGTCCCGCTCAACTATTCCTGCGTGAAGCTCCTTGCCGACGCCATCGAGCGCGCCGGTTCGGCGGACCGCGCCAAGGTCACCGAGGCGCTGGCCTCGTCGACCTTCAAGGATCACATCATGCCCTACGGCGCGACGAAGTTCGTCAACGGCCAGAACACCGGTGCCGCTCCCGTCAACACGCAGGTGCAGAACGGGGACATCAAGGTGATCTTCCCGGACGCCTTCGCCGACGCCAAGCCGGTCTTCCCGGTCCAGGGCTAAGCGCTCGAGGTTCGCCATCCCCGGCGGCGCGCCGCCGGGTCTGTCCCCCGCAGGCAGGGCCGCGTGCCCGGCCGGGGATGGCGTCCCCCTTTCGACAAGGCAGCCATGCTCTACTCCCCCGCCATCGTCGCCGAGGCGATCGTCAACGGCCTGATGACCGGTGCCGTCTACGCGCTGGTGGCTCTGGGCCTGACGCTGGTCTACGGCGTGCTGCACATCATCAATTTCGCGCACGGCGCCCTCCTGACCGCGGCGATGTTCGCCGTCTGGGTGCTGCATTCGGCCTTCGGGCTCGATCCCTATCTCGCCATCCTGCCGCTGGCGCCGCTGTTCTTCGCCCTGGGTTATGCGATCCAGCGCTTCGTGATCGGCCCGGCCAGCCACGGCGATGACGGCAACATCCTGCTGGTGACGCTCGGCCTCTCGATCCTCATCGAGAACGCGCTGCTCGCCGGCTTCCGCTCCGACACGCGCACCATCGCCACCGATTACGGCTTCCAGGTCGTCGAGGTCGGGCCGCTTCTGCTGTCCATGCCCCGGCTGATCGGGTTCGCCGCCGCGGTCGCCGTCACGATCCTGCTCTGGATGACGCTCTCGCGCACTGATACCGGCCGCGCCATCCGCGCCGTCGCCAAGGAGAAGCTGGGCGCGAGCCTCGTCGGCATCAATGTCGGCCACGTCTACGCGGTCACCTTCGGCCTGGGCTGCGCGTGCCTGGCCGTCGCGGCCTGCCTCCTGATGCCGACCTTCTACGTCAATCCGCGCGTGGGGAACGCGTTCGTCCTCGTCGCCTTCACCATCGTGGTTCTGGGCGGCATGGGCTCCATCCCCGGCGCGCTCATCGGAGGGCTGTTCATCGGGGTCGTCGAAAGCCTCTGCGGCCTCTACCTCGGCGACTCGCTCGGCCAGATCGGCATCTTCCTGATCTTCATCCTGGTCCTGCTCGTGCGGCCGACGGGCCTGTTCGGAGCCAAGGCATGACCGGCCGCGCGCTCCTGCCCATCCTTCTCGCGGCGATCCTGATCGGCGCGATCCCGCTCTTCGTCACCGCCAACACGGTGCTGAACTTCCTCGTCTTCACGCTCATCATCGCGCTCGCGGCGCAGGGCTGGAACATCCTGGGCGGCTATGGCGGCCAGTTCTCCTTCGGCCACGCGGCCTTCTTCGGCACCGGCGCCTATGCGGCCGCCATCCTGCAGACGCGCTTTGGCATCAACGCCTGGGCCGCCTTCTGCCTCGGCATCGCCGCCGGCGCGGCCATCGGCTGGATCATCGGCTATCTCAGCTTCCGATCTGGCCTGCGCGGCTCGTATTTCGCGCTCGTCACGCTCGCTTTCGCGGAGGTCTTCCGCATCCTGGCCAATGCCTCGGCGGTCACGGGCGGCGCGGCCGGCCTCCTCGTGAAGCTGGACGTGCGGCCGGAGAATTTCCAGTTCTCGTCCCGCGCCGTCTTCGTCTGGATCGCACTGGCCCTCGTCGTCGCGGTGCTGGTGCTCACGGCCTGGATCGAGCGGTCCCGCTTCGGGGCCCAGCTGGTCGCCGTGCGGGAGAACGAGGGCGCCGCCCGGGCGCTCGGCGTCGACGCGCTGCGGGTCAAGCTGCTGGCGATCGCCCTGTCCGGCGGGGTCACCGCCGCCGCCGGCGCGCTCTACGTCCAGTACTTCCTCTATATCGACGCCACCATCGCCTACGGAACCTGGATCTCGGTGGAGGCGCTGCTGGCGCCGATCATCGGCGGGGCCGGCACCGTGCTCGGCCCGCTCGTCGGCGCGGTCACCCTCCACGGGCTTGGCGAGATCACCAAGACGCTCGCAGGACGCGTGCCGGGCATCGACCTCGTCGCCTTCGGCGCGCTCCTCATCGTGGCGGTCGCCTTCGCGCCGGACGGCATCATCGGCCTTGCGCGCCGGCTGCGGGCGCGCATCGGCAGGGGAGGCGGCGCATGAGCCTGCTGTCGGTCTCCCACGTCACCAAGCGCTTCGGCGGCCTCGTCGCGATCAACGACGCCTCGCTCGTCGTCGAGGCCGGGTCGATCACCGGGCTCATCGGCCCCAACGGCGCGGGCAAGACGACGCTGTTCGCTGTGGTCTCGGGCTTCGAGGCGCCGACCGAGGGCACGATCCGGTTCGAGGAGCGGGACATCACCGCCGTGCCCACCCATGTGCGGGCCAGGGACGGCATCGCGCGCACGTTCCAGATCGTCCAGCCCTTCGCCGGCCTGAGCGTTGCGGACAACATCGCGGTCGGCGCGCATCTGCGCCATGCCGGCCGGGCGGATGCCCTGGCGGTCGCCCACGACGTGGCCCGGCGCGTCGGGCTGGACCGGGACCTCCACAAGCCGGCCGCGAGCCTCACGGTGGCCGGGCGCAAGCGCCTCGAACTCGCGCGCGCCCTCGCCACCGGCCCCAAGCTGCTCCTGCTCGACGAGGTGCTCGCCGGCCTCAATCCCTCGGAGATCCGCGACATCGTCCCGGTCATCCGCGCCATCCGGGACGACGGCGTCACCATCCTGATGATCGAGCACGTGATGCAGGCGGTGATGAACCTGTGCGAGCGGGTCTACGTCCTGGCGCAAGGGCGCATCATCGCCGAGGGCGAGCCCCGGCAGGTCTGCGAGGATCAGGCGGTGATCGAGGCCTATCTGGGCAAGGGCGCGGCCGCCCGCCTGTCCTCGCGGGCCGCGGGAGGCGCCCATGTCTGAGGCCGCCGCCCCCATCCTCGACGTCGCCGGGCTCCGCGCCGGCTATGGCGGAACGGAAATCCTGCGCGGCATCGCGCTTTCGGTCATGCCGGGCGAGATCGTAGCGGTCCTGGGCTCCAACGGCGTGGGCAAGACCACGCTGAACAAGGTCCTCTCCGGCGTGCTGCCGGCGCGCGAGGGCACGATCGCCTTCAACGGCCGTCCCATCGTGGGGGCGAGCCCGGCGGACATCGTCGCGGCCGGGCTGATCCACGTGCCGGAAGGACGGCGCATCTTCCCGAACCTGTCCGTCGAGGAGAACCTGATCCTCGGCAGCTACCGGCGCGGCCGGGAGCGGCGGTCCGCCAACCTCGAGCGCGTCTACGCCACGTTCCCGCGGCTGAAGGAGCGCGTCTCGCAATTCGCCGGAACGCTCTCGGGCGGCGAGCAGCAGATGCTCGCCATCGGCCGGGGCATGATGGCCGAGCCGCGCCTCCTGATCCTGGACGAGCCCTCGCTCGGCCTGTCGCCGCTGCTGGTGGAGGAGATGTTCGCCCTCATCCGCACGCTGAACGCCGAGGGCCTGCCGATCCTGCTCGTGGAGCAGAACGTCGTGCAGTCCCTCGATATCGCCCACCGCGCCTTCATCCTCGAGAACGGCATCTTCGCCTTGTCCGGCCCGGCCGCGACGGTCGCCGCCGATCCCGAGCTGAAGCGCGCCTATCTCGGCATGTGAGGAGGACCACGATGACCATCGTCACACCGGGGGTCGTTCCGGCTTCCGTCCTCCTGAAGACGGGCCGACCCGACTGGCTTTCGCGATGGGGTGCGTTCGCCGCCGGGTTCCGCTTCGGCGACCTGCCGGCGGAAGCCGCCGACCGCACGGTTCTGGTCCTGCTCGACTGCATCGGCGCCATGGCCGCCGGCATGCAGGAGGCGGAGACCCGCGCGCTCGCCCGGCGGCTTGCCTCCGGCAGCGAAGGCGCGGACCCCGCCATCGGCGCCGGCCTCGCCCTGCCGGGGCCGCACGCCGCCTTTGTCAACGGCACGGCCGGGACGATGCTGGAACTCGACGAGGGCAACCAGTACGCGCGCGGCCATCCGGGCATCCATGTCGTGCCCGCCGCCCTTGTCGCGGCTCGCCAGAGACGCTCCGGCGGCGCGGACCTGCTGGCCGCCATCGCGCTGGGTTACGAGATCGGCTCGCGGATCGGCATCGCCTCCAAGCTGCGGGTCACCATGCATCCCCACGGAACCTGGGGTTCGGTCGGCGCGGCCCTGTCGGTCGCGGTCCTGCACGGCGCGGACGAAGGCGACATCGTGGAGACGATCAACATCGCGTCCTCGTTCGGCCTGTCCACCAGCCGCCGCACGATGCTGGAGGGCGCGACGGTCCGGAATTCCTATGCCGGCCTGTCCAACCAGCTCGGCATGATGGCGTGGGACCTTGCCGCCTGCGGGTTCACCGGCGAGGCGGATGGCATCGCCACCGTCTACGACACGGTCATCGCGGACCATTTCCAGCCCGCGCAGATGGATGAGGCGCTGGGCGAGCGCTGGGAGATCGCCCGCAACTACTTCAAGCGCCACGCCGCGTGCCGCTACACCCACGGCGCGCTGGACGCGCTTGCCGACATCGTGCGCCAGGCGGGAGGCCGCATCGCCCCCGCCGAGGTCGAGCGCATCGAGGTGGACACCTATGTCTGGGCCGCGCAGCTGGACGGGCAGGAACCGCACAACATGCTGGCGGCGAAGTTCTCGCTGCCCTTCGCGCTGGCGACCACCCTCGTCCACGGGGCGGCCAGCGTCGACGCCTTCCGGGAGGAGGCGCGGGCAAACGAGGATGCCCGCGCGCTCGCCCGCCGCGTCGCCGTTCGCGAGGACCCCGAGCTCACGGCCCGGCTGCCGGGCCTGCGCCCGGCGCGCGTGCGCGTGACGCTGAAGGACGGGCGCACGCTGAAGGCCGAGGTGCTGACCAATCGCGGCGACACCGAGGACCCGTACTCGGCGGACGAAGTCCGGGAGAAGTTCCGGGAACTGGCCGGCCCGGTCTGGGGCGATGCCCATGCGGCGCGGATCGCGCGCCTGGTGTCGGACCTGCCCGGCGCCGCTTCCGTCGACGACCTGATCGCGGCGCTCTGCGCGCCGCCGCTCGAAAGGAAAACCTCATGAGCCTCAAGCGGCGCATCGCGGAACCGCGCGTCCTGGTCGCCCCCGGCGTCCACGACGCGCTGACCGCCTCCATCGCCACCGAGGCGGGCTTCGAGGCCCTGTACCTCTCGGGGGCCGCCATTGCCTACACGCGGCTGGGCAGGCCCGATATCGGCCTGGTTTCCATGGCCGAGGTGGCCGAGACCATCACGCTCGTGCGCGACCGCATCCCGACGCCGCTCGTGGTCGACGCCGATACCGGCTACGGCAACGCGCTCAGCGTACAGCGGACGGTGCGGCTATTCGAGCGGGCCGGCGCGACCGCGATCCAGCTCGAGGACCAGACCTTTCCCAAGCGCTGCGGCCACCTCCAGGACAAGGCGGTGATCCCGTTGCGGGAAATGACCGGGAAGATCCGCGCGGCCGTGGACGCGCGGGCCAGCGAGGAGACCCTGATCGTCGCCCGCACCGACGCCATCGCGGTCGAGGGGTTCGAGGCCGCGATCCAGCGGGCCCATGCCTATGCCGAGGCGGGCGCCGATGTCCTCTTCGTCGAAGCGCCGCGCAGCAGGGAGCAGCTCTCGCTCGTCGCCGGGGCGCTGAAGGACGTGCGCCCGCTCGTCGCGAACATGGTGGAAGGGGGCGACACGCCCCTGGCCTCCGCCGACGATCTCGGCGCGCTCGGCTTCCGCCTCGTGATCTTCCCCGGCGGCATCGTGCGGGCGCTCGCCCGCACCGCGCAGGACTATTACCGCTCGTTGCGCCAGCACGGCACCAACGACCCCTTCCGCAACCAGATGTTCGACTTCGGCGCGCTCAATGCCCTGATCGGCACGCCCGACATGCTCGAACTCGGCCGCTCCTACGAGCGGGACGACCGCGAGAGCGCCGCATGACCAGCCTCGACCCCGTCACCCTCGCCGTGCTCAAGGGCCGGCTGGAGCAGATCGCCGACGAGATGGACGCGACGCTCTACCGCTCGGCGTTCAACCCGATCATCGCCGAGGCGCGCGACGCCTGCCACGGGCTCTATCACCCGCAGACCGGCGCGACCCTCGTCCAGGGCACGACGGGCCTGCCGATCTTCGTGGGCGCCATGGCCTTCGCCGTGAAGGCGGTCATCGACAAGGTCGCCCGCGACGGCGGGCTGGAGCCGGGCGACACCTTTCTCTTCAACGACCCCTATGACGGCGGCACGCATCTGAATGATTTCCGGCTCGTGCGGCCGATCTTCCGGGACGGCAGTCTGTTCTGCTGGCTCGCCTCCGTGGGCCACTGGCTCGACATCGGCGGCAACGTGCCGGGCGGCTTCAACGCTCGCGCTACCGAGAGCTTCCAGGAGGGCGTGCGCTTCCCGCCGGTGAAGCTCTTCCGCAAGGGCCGGATGGACCAGGACATCGTCGACATCCTAGCCGCCAATTCCCGCGTGCCGGTGTCCAATTTCGGCGACATGAACGGCCAGCTCAACGCGCTGGATCTCGGCGAACGGCGGCTCGCGCAGCTACTCGACGAGTATGGCGACGAGACGGTGCGGACCGCTTTCGATGCCTTCTCCGACCGGGCCGAGGCGATGATGCGCGCGGCCATCCGGGCGCTGCCTGACGGCACCTATTCCTTCGAGGATTTCCTCGACAATGACGGGATCACGGCCGAGCCGCTGACGATCGCGCTCGACCTCACCGTGTCCGGCGACACGATGGTGCTGGACTTCTCCCGTTCCTCGAAGCCCTGCGCCGGACCGCTCAACATCGCCTATTCCACGGCCGCCGCGTGCTGCTACGTGGCGCTCAAGCACGTCTTCACGGAGGTGCCCGCCAATGCGGGTTGCCTGCGGCCGATCACCTTCGTCATCCCCGACACGACGCTCCTCGGCGTGAAGCCGCCCAAGCCGGTCGGGGGCTATACCGAGACCATCCTGCGGGTCATCGGCGTCGTCTTCGGCGCGCTCGCCAAGGCCGATCCGGCCCGCGCCACCGCCGCGCCGTTCGGCACCATCAACGCGCTCTCGCTGGCGGGCCACCGGACCGACGGATCGCGCTGGGTCATGTTCTCGTTCTTCGGCGGGGGGCTTGGCGGCAATCCGGAGACGGACGGGCTCAACCACGCCAACAATCCGATCTCCATGGCCACGATCCCGCCCGCCGAGATTCTCGAGGCGGCCTATCCGGTCATGTTCACCCAATGGGCGCTGAGGCCCGATTCCGCCGGCGCCGGCGCCCATCGTGGCGGGTTCGGCGCCGTCTACGAGATCGAGGCGCTCGCGGCGGCCGACGTGTTCCTCCTGGGCGAGCGCGGCGTGTTCCCCCCGTTTGGCGTCTCCGGCGGACAGCCCGCGGCGCTGAACCGCTTCACCTGGCAGACCGCCGACGGGGAGGCGTCCCCGCCGCTGGCGTCAAAGGTCACGGACGTTCGGATCGCGCCGGGTCAGCGCGTCCGGCTGGAGACCCCGGGCGGCGGTGGATACGGCGACCCGGCCACCCGCGAGGCCGCCCGCGTCGCCCGTGACGTGCGCCAGGGCCTGGTCAGCGAAAAGGCCGCGCGCGAGACCTATCGCGTCGCCGTCGACGCCACCGGCCGCGTGGACGAGCCCGCCACCCGCGCCCTGCGCGCCGCGACCCGCGGAGAAGCCGCATGAACGCCCCCGTCAAGCCGGTCCAGGCTCCCGTCGTCGGCGTCGATGTCGGCGGCACCTTCACCGACCTCTTCTATCTCGACGCAGCCGGCGGGCATTTCCGCACCGCGAAGGTCCCGTCCAACCGCGGCGACGAGGCGGTGGGCTTCCTCGACGGGCTGAAGACCTTCGGCCCCGTCGCCGGGCTCGGCTCCATCGTCCACGGCACCACGGTCGGCACCAATGCGCTCCTGGAGCGCAAGGGCGCGCGCACGGCGCTGATCACCACCCGCGGCTTCCGGGACGTGCTGGAGATGCGCCGGCGCGACCGGCGGCATACCTGGGGATTGTGGGGCGATTTCGTCCCCGTGATCGACCGGGACCTGCGCTTCGAGGTCGACGAGCGCGTCCTGGCCGACGGGACGCTGCGGACGGCGCTGGAGCCCGGCCAGGTCGCCGCCGCGGCGCGCGCAGCGCTCGCCGCCGGCGCCGAGGCGCTCGCCATCGTCTTCATCAACGCCTACGCCAATCCCGCCAACGAGCAGGCGGCCATGGAGGCGGCGAGGGCGGTCTGGCCCAACGACGACATCGCCTGCTCGACGCAGATCCTGCCGGAGATCCGCGAGTTCGAGCGCACGTCCACCACCGCGCTCAACGCCTATCTCCAGCCCGTGGTCGGCGGCTACCTGAAGAAGCTCGACGACGCCCTCCAGGGGGAAGGGTTCACCGGCCGCTTCCACATCGTCCAGTCCAATGGCGGCGTCATGTCCACGGCCACCGCGCGCCGCCTGCCGGTCCGCACGGCCCTGTCGGGCCCGGCCGCGGGCGTTATCGCGGCAGCGGCCATCGCCCGTGCGGCAGGCTATCCCAACGTCATTACCGGCGATCTGGGCGGCACGTCGTTCGACGTCTCCCTCGTCGTGGACGGCAGGACCTCGCTCGCGGCGCAGACCACGATCGATTTCGGCCTCGTGATCCGCACGCCGATGATCGAAATCTCCACCATCGGCGCGGGCGGCGGCTCCATCGCCCATGTGGACGCGGGAGGCCTGCTCCAGGTCGGGCCGGAAAGCGCGGGATCGCGCCCCGGCCCGGTGGCCTACGGCCAGGGCAATACGCGCCCCACGCTCACCGACGCCAACATCGTGCTCGGCCGCATCAACGCCGAGCGCCCCATCGGCGGCAAGCTCGCCCGCCTCGACGTCGAGGCGGCCAGGGCCGCCATCGAGGAGCACGTCGCGCGGCCGCTCGGCCTCGGCGTGATGGAAGCGGCGGAGGCGATCGTCCGCATCGCCGACGGCAAGATGGCCGGCGCCATCCGCCTCGTGTCCATCGAGCGGGGCCACGACCCGTCCGGTTTCGCCGCCGTCCCGTTCGGCGGGGGAGGGGCGCTCCATGCCGGCGCGCTCATCAAGGATGTGGGGCTCAAATGCGCGCTGGTCCCGCGCTATCCGGGCGTGACCTCCGCGCTCGGCTGCGTCATCGCCGACATCCGCCACGACCAGGTGCAGACGGTCAACCTGACGCTCGACGCCCTCGACGAGGCCGCGCTCGACCGGCGCATGGTGGCCGAGGCGGCCCATGCCCGGTCCGTTGTGGAGGGCGCGGGCCTTGCCGTCGACCGGATCGACATCCTGTTCGAGCTCGACATGCACTATGTCGGGCAGACCCACACGGTCGCCGTGCCGCTGCCGGTGGAGATCCGGGACGGCACGACGGGCATCGACCGCGCCACGGTCTCGACGGCCTTCGACAAGGCCTATCGCGAGCAGTTCAGCCGGCTGCTGCCGGGCGTGCCGGCGCGCATCGTCAACCTGCGGACCGCAGCGATCGGCCGCCGTCCGGCCTTCGATCTCAAGGCCCTCGCGCCGCGGGGCGCGGGCTCCCTCGAGGCGGCGCGCACCGGCAGCCGCCCGGTATGGTTCGCCGGCGGCTGGCACGACACCGCGATCTATGCCCGCCTCGACCTGCCCGTGGGAGCGGTCGTCCACGGTCCCGCCATCCTGGAACAGCCGGACGCGACGACCCTTGTCGATCCGGATCTCAAGGCCAGCGTCGATCCGCTCGGCAACGTCATCGTGGAGCGGGCATGAGCGCGTCGGTCGTTCCCCGGGAGCGCACCGCGCTCCTCATCGTCGATCTCCAGAACGACTTCGTCGATCCTAAGGGCGCCTATGGCCGGGCCGGGCAGACGAGCCCGGACATCGCGGCCCTGCCGGAGCGCGTCGCGCCGTTGGCCGATGCCTTGCGCAAGGCGGGCGGATGGGTCGTGTCCACCCAGTTCACGCTCGTCCCGGCCAAGGGCGGCGAGCCGCTGATCTCGCCGCACCTCAAGGACTTGCGGCCGTTTCTTCGCAAGGGTGACTTCCTGCCCGGCGCCTGGGGCCACGCTCTCGTCGACGTGCTTCAGCCCGCCGACCTGACGGTGGAGAAGATCGCCTATTCGGCCTTCTACATGACGCGGATGGAATGGGTCCTGCGCAAGTGCGGGATCGAGAAGCTGTATGTCTGCGGCATCGTCACCAACGGCGGCGTCGCGTCCACCGTCCGCGACGCCCATGTCCGGGATTTCGACGTCACCGTCCTGTCTGACGGATGCGCCGCCTTCAGCAAGGCGGTCCACGACACCGCCATCGACGCCCTGCGTCCCGTCTGCAAGGTCCGCACCGTCGCCGAGGCCATCGCCGAGGTGTCCGCATGAGCGTGATGGATGCGGCGGGCGTCGTCTTCGACGTCTCCTTTCCCGTCGTCGTGGTCGGCGGCGGCGCGGCAGGCCTCATTGCCGCCCTGGCAGCCCGCGAGGCGCAGGCCGAGGTCCTGGTTCTGGAGCGGGACGCGGTGCCGAGCGGCTCGACCGCCCTTTCGGCCGGCCTGATCCCCGCCGGCGGCACGCGCTGGCAGCGCGAGGCGGGCATTTCCGACAGCCCGGCCCTTGCGGCGTCCGACATCCAGGACAAGGCCGAGGATCAGGCCGATCCGGCTCTCGTCAGGCTCGTCACCGAAGCGGTCGGCCCGGCTTTGGAATGGCTCGCCGACCGCCACGGCCTGCCGTTCTCGGTCATCGACAATTTCCGCTATCCCGGCCACTCCGCCTACCGGATGCATGGCCTGCCCAGCCGCTCCGGCGCCGAACTGATGGACGCGCTGCGCGAGGCGGCGAGCGCTGCCGGAGCCGAGATCCTGTGCGAGGCGCGGGTCGTGGCCCTGTTCCGCGACGGCGACCGGGTTGCAGGCGTCGAGATCGAGCGGCCGGACGGCTCGCGCGAGCGCATCGGCTGCGGCGCGCTCGTCCTGGCCTGCAACGGCTATGGCGGCAATCCAGCCCTGGTGCGGGCCCATATCCCCGAACTGGCGGACGCCCTCTATTTCGGCCATCCCGGCAACCAGGGCGACGCCATCCTGTGGGGCGAGGCGCTGGGCGCGGCCACCCGCCATCTCTCCGGCCATCAGGGCCACGGCTCCGTCGCCCATCCCCACGGCATCCTCATCACGTGGGCGACGATCACCGAGGGCGGGTTCCAGGTGAATGCCGAGGGCCGGCGTTTCTCCGACGAGAGCCACGGCTACTCGGAGCAGGCCGCGAACGTGCTGCGCCAGCCGGGCGGGCTCGCCTGGACGATCTTCGACGGCCGGATCGCAAAGATTGCCCGCCAGTTCGAGGATTTCCGCCAGGCGGAGGCCCAGGGCGCGGTGATCGTCGCCGATGATGCCAGGAGTCTGGCGCGGCGGCTCGGCCTCCCCGAAGCGGATTTCGCCGCAACGGTGGAGGAGGTGTCCGCCCTCAAGCGCGACGGCCGGACGGACTGCTTCGGGCGCCATTTCGCCGGGACGTCCCAGCTGGAAGGCCCGCTTCACGCGGTGAAGGTGACCGGGGCGCTCTTCCACACCCAGGGCGGCCTCATGGTCGACGGCGATGCCCGCGTGACGCGGCCGGACGGCTCGGCGCTGCCGAACCTGTTCGCGGCCGGCGGCGCGGCCTGCGGAGTCTCCGGGCCGCATCCGTCGGGCTATCTCTCCGGCAACGGCCTGCTCACGGCAGTCGCGCTGGGCCGCATTGCCGGGCGGTCGGCGGCCTCACTCTGACGAGGCGTGGACGAGCCTGCCGTGCCGTGCTACGGCGGCCGGCATGATCAGGGCCCTGCGACGACGCTGACAGGAACGACCCGCCGCGCGGAGACCGATCCCGCGCGGATCTCGATCCTGTCCGCCCTCGACCAGCCAGAGGCGTCGCGCCTGCCTATGACCGAACTGTCCCTCGTCATCCGCCACGAGTACCCCGCCGACCGCGCCGCGGTGGAGCGCCTCCACGAACGCGCCTTCGGGCCGGGCCGCTTCGCGCGCACGGCTTTCCGCCTTCGCGAGGGCCACGGGCACGACGCCGCGCTGTCCTTCACGGCCTTGGTGGGGACGCTGATCGTCGGCTCGGTGTGGCAGACGCCGGTCTGGGCCGGCACCGTGCCCGGCCTGATGCTCGGACCGCTCACGGTCGATCCCGCCTTCGAGGGCAGGGGCATAGGCGGCGGGCTCATGCGCCGCGCCATCGAGGCGGCCGGGGAGGCCGGTCACCGGCTGATCCTGCTCGTGGGCGACGCGCCCTATTACGCGCGCTTCGGCTTCCGGCCCGTGCCGCGCGGCCAGCTGGTCCTGCCGGGGCCGGTCAATCCCGAGCGATTTCTCGCCCTGTCGCTGTCGGAGGATGCGCTTGGCGAGGCCAGGGGCACCGTTCGTCCGCGCCGCCCCGACGGCGCCTAGCCGGGCGCCCGGCGCCGCAGGCGCCCGCCTTCCACCAGCCAGGCGGCGACGAGCGGCAGAAGCAGCAGAAGCAGGCCCATCGCGCCGAGCATGAGCGGCAGCAGGCTGACGCCGGTGACGCGGGCGCTGTCCGTCGGGCGGATGGCGATCCAGTCCGATCCGGCAAAGCTCGTCCCGGCGCGCAGGGCGACGATGCGCGGCAGGGCCAGCGCGCCCGAAGGCTCGGCGGCGATGCGGCGGACCGAGCCGCCGGTGCTCTCCGCCAGCGGGCGCAGGCGTTCGGTGTCGCTGAACACGTCCACGAGCTCGCGCGGATTGGCGGGACCCAGGCCGACGAAGGCGGTGAGGTCGCCGTGATCGACCCTGTGCAGGCCGAGCTCGCGGCTCTCCACCGTGCCGGAGAACACGCCGGGCTTGATCTGCGTCAGCGCGATCTCGCGCACCGCCCCGCCGGGGCCGGTGAGGCGCGCCGGCGCGACGGTCTCCGCCATGGTCTGGCGCTCGATCGAGATGGTCGAGCCGGTGGCGTAGGCGCGCAGGGCCTCCTCCTCCAGTTCCGGCTCCTTCATGAGCCAGTGGCTCAGCCGCCGGAGCAGGTCCACATGGGGCCCGCCGTCGCGGAAGCCGCGCGCCCACAGCCAGGCATGGTCCGACAGGAGCAGCGCGACACGCCCCTTGCCTTCGCGGTTGAGCACGACCAGCGGCCGGTCGCCGAAGCCGGTCATCACCGTTTCGCCGCGCACGTTGCGGGAGCCGACGATGCGCAGCCACTCGCCCCAGGAGGGCGGCTCGGTGTTGGAACCGGGCAGGTCGCGCGTCACCGGGTGGCGGACGCCGCGATCGGTGATGAGCGCCCGGTAGGGCTCCTCAACCACCTGGCCGTCCGGCAGGGCCGGCAGCACGGGGGCCAGCGGCGTGCGCGCCAGGCTGGACGGCGTCGAATATTCCGGGCCCGCCGCCACCAGCAGCGCCCCGCCGTCCCGCACATACCGGGCGATGTTGTCGTAATAGAGCGAGGGCAGGATCGACTGGTTGGCGTAGCGATCCAGGATGATCAGGTCGAACTCCTTGATCTTGATCTGGAACAGCTCGCGCGTGGGGAAGGCGATGAGCGACAGCTCGTTGATCGGCGTGCCGTCCTGCTTCTCCGGCGGCCTCAGGATGGTGAAGTGGACGAGGTCCACGTTGGCGTCGGATTTCAGCAGGTTGCGCCAGGTCCGCTCGCCCGAATGCGGCTCGCCGGACACGAGCAGAACCCGCAGCTTCTCGCGGATGCCGTCGATGGTGACGACGGCGCGGTTGTTGACCGGCGTCAGCTCGCCTTCGAGCGGCTCGACCTCGATCTCCACGACGTTCGGCCCGCCATGCTCGATGCGGACCGGGATCGAGAAGACCGGCCCCGCGACCGCCTGGAGCGTGGCGATCTGCTGGCCGTCGCGGCGCACGACGACCCGTGCGCGGCCCGGCCCGCCGCGCTCGTCGAGGCGCGCACGGATCGTCTGGTCCTTGCCGACGAGGCCGAAGCGCGGCGCGTCCACCAGCACGATGCGCCGGTCCCGCTCGTTCGCACGGCCGGTCACCAGCGCATGGACGGGCGCGCGGAAGCCCAAAGCGGCCGCGTCGCGCGGGATGTCGTGGACGACGCCGTCCGTCAGCAGGATCGCGCCGGCGATCCGCTCGGGGGGCACGTCGGCGAGCGCCTGCGCCAGGCCGCCGAAGAGCCGCGTGCCGTCGCCGTTCTCGGCATCGCCCACGGTCACGATGCGCGGCTCGATGCCGGGCAGTTCCTTCAGCCGCGCCTCGATATCGCGGATCGCTGTCTCGGTCTGCCCGGTGCGGCCGCCCAGCGTCTGCGAGAGGGAGCGGTCCACCGCAACGGCGACGACGTCGCGCACCGGCTCGGTCTGGCGGTTCACCAGCGACGGGTTGGTCAGGGCCGCGACCAGCAGCGCGAGCGCAAGCGCCCGCACGAGCCCCGCGCCGCGTCGCGCCACGACCGCCAGGATCGCGGCCGCCAGCGCCGCCACCGCCAGCGCCGCCAGCAGCCAGAGCGGGACGAGAGGGGAGAGGGACAGGCCGGGGATCATTGCCCGAGCCTTTCCAGCAGCGGACCCACATGGACCTGGTCGGTCTTGTAGTTCCCGGTCAGCGCGTACATCACGAGGTTGATGCCGCCGCGCATCGCCATCTCGCGCTGCCGCTCGGTGCCGGAGACCGGATAGAGCGCATTGCCGTCACGATCGACGGCCCAGGCGGCGGCCAGGTCGTTGCCGGTGATGACGATGGGGGAGATGCCGTCGCCCGCGCGCGCCGGCCGCTCCTCGCCGTCGGGAACCGGCGGCAGGGCCTCGATCCAGGTCCGGCCGGCGGCGTGACGGCCGGGCAGCTCGTCGATCAGGTAGAACGCCTTGGTCAGCACGTGGTCGCGCGGCAGCGTCTCCAGCTCGGGGATGTCGAGCGTCGCCAGCATGCGGCGGAGCTGGATCGTGGCCGGCGTCGGCTCGCCGCCGGGCCGGGTGGACGGCGCGTCGCGGGTGTCGAAGACGATCGTGCCGCCGCCCTTCATGAAGGCGTCGATCCGCCGGAGCGCCGCGTCGGTGGGCAGCGGCCGGCCGACCACCACGGGCCAGTAGATCAGCGGATAGACGGACAATTCGTCCCGCGCCGGATCGACGCCGACGGGATCGCCGGGCTCGAAGGCCGTGCGCACGGCCAGGGCCGCCGTGAGGCCCTGCAGGCCCGCGCGGCTGGCAGCGTCCGCCTGGGCATCGCCGGTGACGACATAGGCGAGGCGCGTCTGGAAGGCGGCCTGCAGGTCCTCCTTGCGCACGGGCGGGCGCGGAGCCGCGTCCTGCGCCGTGGCGGGCGGCGCGAAGGCCGCGCCGGACAGGACGAGCGCGAAGGCAAGAACGGCGGCGGCAGCGGCGCGACGGCGTCCGATGCCCGCGCCGAGCCCACCCAGGATCGCCAGCAGCAGGGTGTCCACCACGAGCAGGCCGAGCGCTGCGGCAAGGGCCGGCCCGCGCAGGTCGACGCTCGTGCCCGCGACGATGGGCGCGACCGTGCCGCCGAAGGCCGAAAGGTCCAGCGGAGCGAGCCTGTCCGACGCCAGCAGCACGTTGACCGCCAGCGAGCCTTCGGCCGGTCCGTAGAGCCCTGCCGGATGGTCCGGCTCGGCGCGGGTCGCATAGGTCCGCGGCGCCGGTTTCGCCGTGGCGGGCGGGGAGCCGGCCGTGCCGAAGCCGTCCAGCACGACGCGGGGCGACAGCGGCGGCGCCTGCGCGTCCGCCTCCTGCGTGCCGGGCGCCGTGCGGCCCGATAGGTTCACGAGCTCGCGCAGCATGTCGACGAACAGGCCGGACAGGGGCAGGTTCGACCAGGAGGGATCGGCCGTCATGTGGAACAGGGCGACGTGCCCCTGTCCGCGCCGCTCACCCGTGACGATGGGCGTGCCGTCGTCGAGCGCCGCCCAGGTGCGGGCGGTGATCTGCGCGTCCGGTTCCGCGAGGATCTGGCGGCGGACCATGACCTCGCGGGTCGGGCGCAGCGCGGCGAAAGGCCCGGTCGCGGGGAAGGCCGCGATGGTCTTGGGCGCGTCCCACGACAGCGAGCCGCCAAGGCTGCGCCCGCCGCGGCGCAGGCGCACCGGGATGAGGTCGTCCCCGGCCGCGGCGAGCCGCGTTCCGGCGAACCGGATCAACATGCCCCCGTCCTGGACGAAGCGCGTCAGGCGGTCGGTGACCTCGCGGTCCAGCGCGCCGACATCGGCGAGCACGATGACCGAGGCGTTCTCGTCCAGCAGGCGCGACACCGCTTCCGACGCGCCGCCGCGGCCTTCGCGCACGTCGGCGAACGGGGCCAGAGCCCGCCCGACATAATAGGTCGGCGACAGGAGCGGCTGGGCGAGATCGGAGCTGGCCCCGCTGACGAGCCCGACCCGCCGGCGCCGGCTGCGGTCGTCCACCAGCGTCACGGCGGCGGCCGAGCGCTCGCCCTCGATCTCCGCGCGGGCGACCGCGTTGCGCAGCTCGAGCGGCAGGTCGAACCGGGCTTCGGCTTCCGTCGCTCCGGGCGCGAAGCGCGCCTCGGCGCGGCTCAGCGGCAAGCCGCGCGCATCGCTCGCGATGACAGTGGCCCCCTCCCGGCCGTTCGGCTCGGCGCGCACCACCCGCGCGACCAGCCCGTCGGCGCGGTTGGCGACCTCGACCAGCGCGAGCGGCATGGCGGACGGCGCCGCATGCACGATGCCGGGACGTGCGCGCAAGGCCGCGGCGAGCGCGCCGGCCCCGTCCTGGCCGGCAGCCTGCACCCTGTCGGAGATGTAGACCGGCTCGGCGGCGGGCTGGCGCTGGAGGAACGCCGCGATGCCGGGCGCATGGGCGTTCCGGTCCGCAAGATATGGCGTCGGAACGAGGGCCTGGAGGCGCTCGAGCGCCGCATCGGGCGCCAGCGGCGCGATTTCTCCGGTCGGGTCGGCGGTGGCGACCAGCGCGACGGCGCGGCGCTCCCGGGCCGCCGCCTCGATCCGCGAGGTCGCGAGACGCAGCCGGTCGGGCCAGTCGTGCGCCGAAGTGGCGCCGTTGTCGATGACCAGCAGCACCGGTCCGCGCGCACCCGTCCCCGGCAGCGCCTCCGGCTGCCAGAGCGGTCCGGCGGCGGCGAGGATGGCGAGCCCGGCGATGGCAAGGCGGAGCGCCAGCAGCCACCAGGGCGTGCGCGAGGGCGTCTGCCGCTCCGGGATCAGGTCCATCACGATGCGCAGCGGTGGGAAGGGCACGCGCCGCGGGCGCGGCGGCGTCACGCGCAGGAGCCACCAGAGGACGGGCAGGGCGGCCAGCGCGGCAAGAACGGCCGGCGCGGTGAAGACGAGGGCCGAGAGCGCGCCCATCATGCCGCTCCCTGCCTCTGCACGCCGCCGCCGGCGAGGATGCCCAGCAGACGCAGCGCCGGCTCCGTCGCCGGTCGGTCCGTGCGATGGGTGGTGATCGACCAGCCGCGCTTCAGGCAGCCATCGGCGATGGCGCGTCCGTGGGCCTGGAACCGCTCGCGGTAGAGGGCGCCCCAGCTGCGCGCGTCGCCCACCCGCAGGTCGAGCCGTCCCTCGACGTCCTCGAGGACCGCTTCCCCGTCGAACGGGAAGAGCTCTTCCACGGGATCGACAATCCGGATGACGTGCCCCCTGGCGCCCCGCGCCGAGATGCCGGCGATGCGCGCCGTGAAATCGGCGGCGGGCACGAGGGCGTCGGTGATCATGATGACCTCCGCCTGGGGCGGCAGGGCGTCGCCGGGCGGCAGGTCGCGGTCCCGGCCCGCATCGTCCAGGAGGATCGTTTCCGCCAGGCGCTCCGCGATGCGCCGGGACGAGCGCGGCGGCAGCAGGCCGAGCAGGCCCACGCGCTCGCCCGCATCCACGAGGGCATCGGCCAGCGCAAGCCCGATCACCAGGGCGCGCTCGGCCTTGGAGGCGCTGGCCAGCGAGGACTGGTAGGCCATGGATGCCGAGCGATCGATCCAGAGATGGACGCTGTGGGCCGCTTCCCATTCCCGCTCGCGCACGTAGAGCCGGTCGTCGCGCGCCGAGCGGCGCCAGTCCACCCGCTGCGCCGCTTCCCCCGGGGCGAAGGCGCGGAACTGCCAGAAGGCCTCGCCCGGCCCGGCGCGCCGGCGGCCGTGGACGCCGCTGACCGCCGCCAGCACGCGGCGCGCTTCCAGCATCATGTGCGGCAGCCGGGCGGCCAGCTCGAGCGCGAGCGCCTGGACGGGCCGTCCCGGTTGGCGGCCGGCTTCGTCGACAACCCGGACCTTCGCCATGGCCCTATCCCAGCCGCGCCGTGAGGCGCCGGACGATGGCTTCCACCGTCTCGCCCTCGGCGCGTGCCGCGAAGGTCAGCGCGATGCGGTGCTTCAGGACCGGCTCGGCGAGGGCAACGACGTCGTCGATGGAGGGGGCGAGCCGCCCCTCGATCAGGGCCTTGGCCCGGCTGGCGAGCATCAGCGCCTGACTGGCGCGGGGGCCTGGGCCCCAGGCGAGCTTGTCGGCGACTTCCGGCGCGCCGTCGCCCGGACGGGCGGAGCGCACGAGATCGAGGATCGCGTCCAGCACGCTCTCCCCCACCGGGAGGCGGCGAACCAGGCGCTGCACGGCCATCAGCCCTTCGGTGTCCAGGGCGGCGCTGGGGCGGGACTCCGCCGATCCGGTCGTCTCCAGAAGCATGCGCTTCTCGGCCGCCCGGTCGGGATAGTTCACGTCGATCTGGAGCAGGAAGCGGTCGAGCTGCGCCTCGGGCAGCGGATAGGTGCCTTCCTGCTCGATCGGGTTCTGCGTCGCGAGCACGTGGAACGGGCGGGGAAGGTCGTGGCGCTCGCCGGCGACGGACACGAAGCCTTCCTGCATTGCCTGCAGCAGGGCCGACTGCGTCCGCGGGCTGGCGCGGTTGATCTCGTCGGCCATCAGCAGCTGCGCGAAGACCGGACCCTTGATGAACCGGAAGGCGCGCTTGTGGTCCGCGCTTTCCTCCAGCACCTCGCTGCCCAGGATGTCGGACGGCATGAGGTCGGGCGTGAACTGCACCCGGCGGGCGTCGAGGCCCAGCACGGTGCCCATCGTGTCCACGAGCTTGGTCTTGGCGAGGCCGGGCACGCCGACCAGCAGGCCGTGGCCGCCGGCGAGGACCGTGACGAGGGCGAGGGTGACCACGTCGTCCTGGCCGAAGATGACCCCGCGGATGGCGTCGCGGGCCTTGCCCAGCCGCTCGAGCGCGCCCTCGGCGGCGGCGACCACGCCGTCATCCAGGCTGGTGGGATCGGAACCCTGGGCGTTGAGGCCGGTCATGGACATGAATCGTCAATCCTCGTTTTCCGTCGCCCCCGGCAGCATGGACCGGGCCCGCTTGGCTCCGCAAGCGCGGCAACCGCGCGCAGCGGCGGATTGCCGAGCCGGCCTCGCCACCACATCTTGAGGCTGGGGCTGCAATGTGGCGGGCCATCGGGACCGCCTGCAAGGAGAGCCAGTGACAGCATCTGCGACAGGGCCTGACACAGTGACCGCGCCAGGGGGCCTCGAAGCCCTCATGCGCGCCATCGGCGGGGATGCGGGGCGCCGCGGGACCCCGCCGGTGGAGCGCTGGAATCCGCCGTTTTGCGGCGATATCGACATGCGCATCGCGGCGGATGGCAGCTGGCATTACATGGGCACGCCCATCGGCCGGCCGGCTCTGGTCAGGCTGTTCGCGTCGGTCCTGAAGCGGGAGGGCGAGGATCACTTTCTCGTGACGCCCGTGGAGAAGGTGGGGATAAGGGTCGAGGACGCGCCGTTTCTCGCCGTCGAGCTTGCGCTGGACGGGGAGGGCGCCGGCCGCGTCCTGTCCTTCCGCACCAATGTCGACGACGTGGTGAGCGCCGGGCCCGACCATCCCGTAACGTTCCGTCCCGACGTCGCCGGCGGGCTGAAGCCCTATGTGGAGGTCCGCCGCGGCCTGCTTGCCCGCGCCACGCGGCCGGTCTTCTACGAACTCGTGGAACTCGGCGAGGTCCGGGCGGTCGATGGGGCTGAGATGTTCGGCGTCGCCTCCGGCGGCGCGTTCTTTCCCATGGCGCCGGCCGCAGAGGTCGAGGCCTGGTCGTGAGCGTGGCCGCCGCCGCCTTCGACACCGAGGATTTCCTGCGCCGCGCCGCGTCGGGGCTTCACCGCGAACCACCGACACCCGGTGCGGTCCATGCGGCCGCGCGCGGCGACCACGACGGCAACGAGGATGCACCCCGCTTCGACGAGGCGAAGGCGCGGCCGGCGTCGGTGCTCGTGCCCGTCGTCGCGCATCCGGACGGGCCGACGCTCCTGCTCACGCGCCGCACCGCCCATCTGCGCGCCCATCCGGGCCAGATCGCGTTTCCCGGCGGCCGCGTCGATCCCGGCGATCCGAGCTATGTCCACGCGGCCTGCCGCGAGGCGTGGGAGGAGGTGGGGCTGGACCCCTCGCTTCCCCAGCCGCTGGGCTTCCTCGATCCGTACGTGTCGTCGACGGGCTTTCGCATCGTGCCCGTGGTCGCGCGGCTGGAGCCGGGATTTGCCCTGGCCCTCAACCCCGACGAGGTGGAGGAGGCTTTCGAGGTGCCCCTCGGCTTCCTCATGGACCCCGCCAACCACCAGCGGCACTCACGGGAATGGCAGGGGACGCGGCGCTACTATTACGCCATGCCGCACGGAGCACGGTATATCTGGGGCGTGACGGCCGGAATCATCCGCAACCTTCACGACAGGCTCTACGGGGGCTCATGATCCGGTTTCTCGACGACCTGCTGCTTTTCCTGGTCCCCTTCCTCGGCTTCGCGATCTACCTCGCGCTGGCCCGCAAGCACGTCCTGGACATCGACAACTGGCGCAAGCCGACGCCGTGGCTGGCCATGGCGGGGCTCATCATCGTCATCGCCGGGTTCCTCGGCTCGGCCCTGCTTGGCCAGCGCAACCAGGGCGCCTACGAGCCGCCGCGCATGGAAAACGGGGTGCTGATCCCCGGCCGCTTCAAATGAACAGCGCTGCCGCTGCCGACCTGCTGCGGCGGCCGGACGTCGCGGCGCTCTTCGCCGCCCTGGACGGTCGCGGCGAGGCCCTGCGCATCGTCGGCGGGGCGGTGCGCAACGCGCTCATCGGCGCGCCCGACGGCGATATCGACTGCGCCACCACGATGGAGCCGCAGGAGACGACGCGCCGCGCGCAGGCCGCTGGGTTTCGCGTCGTGCCGACCGGGATCGAGCACGGCACCGTGACCGTCCTCGTCGACGGGCGGCCTTTCGAGGTCACGACCCTCCGCCAGGACGTGGAGACCGACGGACGCCGGGCTGTCGTGCGCTTCGGCCGCGATTTCGAGCGCGACGCCGAGCGGCGGGACTTCACGATCAACGCGCTCTCGCTGGACGCGCAGGGCGTGGTCCACGACCCGGTCGGCGGGCTTGCCGATCTCGCCGAGCGGCGGGTGCGCTTCATCGGCGATGCCGGAAAGCGGGTGGAAGAGGACTACCTGCGAATCCTGCGCTTCTTCCGTTTTCACGCGCAGTATGGCCACGGGGCCCCCGATCCGGCCGGCCTCCACGCCTGCATCGTGCATCGCAACGGGCTCGACCGCCTGTCGCGGGAGCGCATCAGGGCCGAGATGGAGAAGCTTCTGTCGGCGCCCGCGGCCGTCGCGGTCCTTGCGGACATGACGGCTGCCGGCATCCTCCAGCGCATCCTCGCGGGCCTCGCCGAGCCCGGCCGGCTGGACCGGCTCGCCCGCGCCGATCATGCCCCGGCGGACTGGGTCTGGCGCCTCGCCGCGCTCGCCGTCCTGGCGCCGGGCGACGATCTGCGCCTGCGGGACAGGCTGCGCCTGTCCAACGCCGAAGCGGATGCGGCCGCGGCCTTCGGCGCTGTCGCTGCGGCGCTGAAATCGCCCGCCACCGCGCTGTCGCCCGCCGACCTCCTGCGCCTTGGCTACCGCCACGGCCGGGATGCGGTGGTGGCCGCGCTGCTGGCGCTTCGCGGCGAGCCGAGGCCCGTGCTGGCGGCCGATGGCGCGGCGCTCGCCGCGGACCTCGCTGCCGGCCGCCGGGCCATCCCGGGTCGGCCCTTCGCGGGTCGGGACATGGCGCAACGCGGCGTCCCCCCGGGGCCCGCCATGGGCCGGGCCGTCGCCGCCGCCGAAGCCGCATGGCTCGCCGCGGGATTGCCGGACGATCCGGACGTGCTGGCGCGCCTGCTGGACGCGGCCGCAGCCGGGGTCAGGGACGGGGCCTGATCGCGTCCAGCACCGCGATGCGCAGGGCCGAGGACAGGTTGCCGCCCTTTCGGCCGGCGTCGATCTCCGCGACGAGCGCGGCGACGGACATCCCGCGCCGGGCCGCCATGGCCTTGATCTCGTCCCAGAAGGCCGCTTCGAGGGATATCGACGTGCGGTGACCGGCGATCGTGAGCGAGCGCTTGACGATGCCGCTCACGGCTCTGTCTCCGGCCCGTCCAGGCGATGCCCCTCGATCCGTTCGGACGCGATCCGCTCCTGCGCCGCGATCCGTTCGCGCTCGGCCTTCGTCCGGCCGAAGCGGACGCGGTTCTCGGCGGCCGCCTTGTCCTTGTTGCTGCGGGCCTTGGCCTTGCGCGCCTGCCTGAGGTTGACGATGTCGGCCATGGGACGCCTCGCAATGCCATAGGAGAAGGTGAGGTCACGGCGCGCCGGCCGTCAGCCGGGCCGCGTCATCGCCTCGGGCACGACCAGCCGGTCGAAATCGGCCTGGCCGATCCCGGCCTTCAGGGCCTCCTCACGCAGGGTCGTGCCGTTCTTGTGGGCCGCCTTGGCGATGGCCGCGGCCCTGTCGTATCCGAATTCCGGCGCCAGTGCGGTGACCAGCATGAGCGAGCGCTCGACGCCCGCGCGGATATTGTCCTCGCGGGGCTCGATCCCGACGACGCAATTGTCGGTGAAGGACACCGACGCATCCGCCAGCAGCCGCACCGATTGCAGAACGTTGTAGGCCATGACCGGGTTGAACACGTTCAGCTCGAAATGGCCGGAGGCGCCGGCGAACGTCACCGCGGCGTGATTGCCGAACACCTGGACGCAGACCTGGGTCAGGGCCTCGCACTGCGTCGGGTTGACCTTGCCCGGCATGATCGACGAGCCGGGCTCGTTCTCCGGCAGGGCGAGTTCGCCGAGCCCCGCGCGCGGGCCCGAGCCGAGGAAGCGGATGTCGTTGGCGATCTTGAACAGGGACGCCGCCACGCTGTTCAGCGCCCCGTGGGCGAAGACCATGGCGTCGTGCGCCGCAAGGGCCTCGAACTTGTTGGGCGCCGAGGTGAAGGCAAGGCCACTGATGGCCGCGATCCGCTCGGCCACGCCTTCCGCGAAGCCGACGGGGGCGTTCAGGCCGGTGCCCACCGCGGTGCCGCCCTGGGCGAGCTCCATCAGCCCGGGCAGCGTCAGCTCGATCCGTGCGATCCCGTTGCTCACCTGCTGGACGTAGCCGGAGAATTCCTGGCCCAGCGTCAGGGGCGTCGCGTCCTGGGTATGTGTCCGGCCAATCTTGACGATGCCGGCCCAGGCTTTCGCCTTCGCGTCGAGCGCGTCCCGCAGCAGGCGCAGCGCCGGTAGCAGCCGGTGCACGATCTCCTCCGCGCAGGCGACATGCATCGCCGTCGGGTAGGTGTCGTTGGACGACTGGCTCATGTTGACGTGGTCGTTGGGATGGACGGGCTTCTTGGAGCCTATCTCGCCGCCCAGCATCTCGATGGCGCGGTTCGAGATCACCTCGTTGGCGTTCATGTTGGACTGGGTGCCCGAGCCGGTCTGCCAGACGACGAGCGGGAAATGATCGTCCAGGCGGCCGTCGATGACCTCCTGCGCGGCCGCCACGATCGCCTTCGCCAAGGCCGGATCCAGCCGCCCGAGGGCGAGATTGGTCTCCGCCGCGGCGCGCTTGACGATGCCGAGAGCCCGCACGACCGGGGCGGGCTGGCGCTCCCAGCCGATGCGGAAGTTCTGGAGCGAGCGCTGGGCCTGCGCGCCCCAGTAGCGGTCGGCCGCCACCTCGATGGGGCCGAACGTGTCGGTCTCGATGCGGGTACGGGTCATGACGGCGCCTCCTGGTCCGTGGCGGCCGGCTCGTCGTGTCCGGCAGGATTACTTCTTGCGGAACGCGTCCAGGCTGACGACCGTCGCGCCCGGCTCGCCGCCCTCGGCGGCCGGTGCCTCTGCGGGCGCCTCGTCCGGCTCGGCCTTGCGCGACGCCTTGCCCTTGGCGGGCGCCCGCGGCTCGGCCTCGGGTGCCTTGGGAGCGGCGCGCGCCGGCGCCGGCGGGCTTTCGGGCGGAGCCTCGATGCCTTCGCCGTCCTCGGCGCCGAACTTCAGGCCGAACTGGACGGACGGATCGAAGAACGTCGTCAGCGCGTCGAACGGGATCAGCAGCCGCTCCGGCACGCCCCGGAACGACAGGCCGACTTCGAAAGCGTGCTCCGTGACGCCCAGATCCCAGAACTGGTGCTGGAGGATGATCGTCATCTCGTCCGGATAGGTGTCGCGCAGATGCTGCGACAGGCGCACGCCGGGCGCGTTGGTCTTGAAGGTGATGTAGAAATGATGGTCGCCGGGCAGCCCGTCCCGGGCGGCTTCGGAGAGGACCTTGCGGATCACGCCCTTGAGGGCGTTCTGCACCTGCAGGTCGTAGCGGATCAGATCCTTGCTCATCCCATCCCGGATACGGCGCCGCGCCGGAGCGGCGCGGGGAAAATGAAGTGGAGGCTTCTGTTGCCAGGTGCCCCCGAACCCCGCCTAAACGGTGCTAACCGCTAGGACTTTGGATTGGTCGAAGGGACCGCTTACGCGGCCACCGCGAACCGAGCATTGTTGTCGTTGGCAACTATGCTTTAGGCCCGATAACGGCGGTACCATGCCGAGCGAAAGTCGACCCTTTACGCCCTCGTCGATCCTGTTTCGCCCCCGCCGAAGACGAGCGCTGGAGGCTCGTCTTGGGTGGAGGCGCCGGGCACTGCCCCCGGGTCCGAAAGGTTTATTCCGGCCTACGTTTATCGCCATAGCCGCCTTGCGGCGGCATGCAGACATATAGGAAACTCGCGGGCACTTGGAAAGGCCGCGGGAGCCCATGGAAGACAGCATCCGTTCCGGCCGCCCGACCATGCGCCCCCTGGCGTATGTCGCCAACACCCTGGCGATCCTCGTCCTGTGCGGGATGACGGCCCTCGCCGCCGTGGTCCTCGCCACGCGCCTCGTCGCGGAGCGGACCGAGCCGGGCGCCCAGGCGATGTTCGCGCTCGCCGGGTTGAGCCTCCTGGTGTTCGGCGGCAGCCTGCTCGTCATCGTCCGCTGGCTCGATCCGGCCGGGTGGCGCCGCGGAGCGGGCCTTGCGGGAGGCGCCCGCGGCCCGGTCCTGCAACTGACCGTCGGCACCACGCTCGTGCTCCTGGCGATCAATGCGCTGGCGTACCGGCTGATTCCCGGCGCGGATGCGCTCGTCCAGGTCCCCGAGGAGGGCATCCTCGCGATGATCGTGGCCACGGTGGTCATCGCCCCGCTCGTCGAGGAATTCGTGTTCCGCGGTTTCCTGCAGGGACGCCTCGCGACGGTCCTTCCGGGCTGGGCTGCCATCGTCCTGCCTGCCGCGCTCTTCAGCCTGGTCCATTTCGACGGCGGCTGGCTCTATCCCGCGCTCGTCCTGCCGAGCGGGCTGGCCCTCGGCTGGCTGCGCCGGCGTACCGGCTCGATCGGGCCCGGCATAGCCGTCCACGCCGCTTTCAACGCCGCGGCTGTGGCGGCGCTGCTGTCCTGATCCGGCGGTCCGGCATGAGCCGTAACGTTCCGCGTTCCGGTTCGAACTGGCAGGCAGGAGGAACGACGATGATCCATCCCACCCGACGCGCCGCCCTGGCGCTCCTGTCCGCAGCATGCGCGCTGACCGTGCCGGGCCTGGCGCAGGCCGGCGAGGTCTATACCGGCTGGCTCTCGTCCACCGCCATCGACGGTCACGATGCCGTGGCCTTCTTCCGGGAAGGCAGGCCCGTGGAGGGCAAGGCGTCCATCACCCATCGCTGGAAGGACGCCACCTGGCGCTTCGCGTCGCAGGAGAATCGTGCCGCCTTCGCCGCCGATCCCGAGCGCTACGCGCCGCAATTCGGCGGCCATTGCTCCTGGGCGGCCGCGCAAGGATACACGGCCAAGGGGGACCCCCGCGCCTGGCGGATCGTCGACGGCCGGCTGTACCTCAACTACGACGCCGGCGTTCACGCCGAGTGGGAAAAGGACATCGCCGGAAACATCAGCAAGGCCAACGTGAACTGGCCCCGCGTGAAGCCGCGCTGACGGCGTTTCCACATCCGGCGTGAAGTCGCCGCTGATTTCCGCCGCCGCCTCCGGTAGCGTGGGCGCCCGATTCCGCGGAGACGGCGATGCAGGCCTATCACGCGCTTCTCACCCGCATTCTCGACGAGGGGGTGAGGAAGCAGGACCGGACCGGCACCGGAACGATCTCGGTGTTCGGCCACCAGATGCGCTTCGATCTGGCCGAGGGCTTTCCCCTCGTCACGACCAAGAAGCTGCATCTGAGGTCCATTATCCACGAGCTGCTGTGGTTCCTGAAGGGCGACACCAACATCGCCTACCTGAAGGAAAACGGCGTCTCGATCTGGGATGAATGGGCCGACGAGAACGGTGACCTCGGCCCCGTCTACGGGAAGCAGTGGCGGTCCTGGGCGAAGCCCGACGGAGGAACCGTCGACCAGATCGCCTGGGTGCTGGACGAGATCCGCCGCAACCCCGACAGCCGCCGCCTCGTCGTGTCGGCCTGGAACCCGGGCGAGATCGACCGGATGGCGCTGGCGCCCTGCCATTGCCTGTTCCAGTTCTACGTGGCCGAGGGCCGCCTGTCCTGCCAGCTCTACCAGCGCTCGGCGGACGTGTTCCTGGGCGTGCCGTTCAACATCGCGTCCTATGCGCTCCTGACGCACATGATGGCGCAGGCCACGGGGCTCCAGCCGGGTGACTTCGTCCACACGTTCGGCGACGCGCATCTCTACCTGAACCACCTCGAGCAGGCGCGCGAGCAATTGTCCCGCGCGCCGCGCGCCCTGCCGACGCTGCGGCTGAACCCGGCCCGGCGGGACCTGTTCGCGTTCACCTTCGACGACATCGCCATCGAGGGCTACGATCCGCACCCGGCCATCAAGGCGCCGGTGGCCGTATGAGCGGCGGGCACGGCCTGCCCGTCGCCATCGTCGTCGCCTATGCGCGCGGCGGCGTCATCGGCGGAGACAACCGGCTGCTCTGGCGGCTGCGCACCGACCTGAAGCGGTTCAGGGCGCTGACGCTCGGCAAGCCCATGATCATGGGCCGCAAGACGTTCCAGTCCATTGGCAAGCCGCTGCCGGGCCGGGAGACCGTGGTCGTCACCCGCGATCCCGCGTTCCGGGCGGAGGGCGTTCACGTGGCCGGGTCGGTGGAGGCCGCGCTGGCGGAAGCCTCCCGGCTGGCTGCCAGGATGGGCGCGAACGAGATCGTGATCGCAGGCGGCGGCGACATCTATGCGCAGACGCTCGCGATCGCAGACCGTATCCACGCCACCGAAGTGCATGCCGACATCGCGGGCGACGCCTTCTTCCCCTCCATCGACCCTTCGCAGTTCGCGCAGGTGACGCGGGAGGAGCACCCGGCCGGGCCCGACGACGAGCATGCCTTCGCCTTCGTCGATTTCGCGCGGCGGCGGTGACGCTCCGTCAGGCGAGGCGGCATTTGCGCGCAGAACGGCACCCCCGGGCCGAAGGCGAGGCCGCCCAAGCTTGACTTCAAGCGGCGGCATCACCATCAACCGACAACCACAAGGATGAGGGAAACGCGCGCAGATGCCGTGGAACAATCAGAGCGGCGGCCCATGGGGCGGTCGCAATCAGGGTCCCTGGGGCTCGGGTCCGCAGGGCGGACCCGGCGGCGGAGGCGGCGGCGGAGGCGGGCGCGAGCCTCCCGACCTGGAGGACATCCTGCGGCGCGGTCAGGACCGGCTGAAGGACTTCATGCCCGGCGGCTCGCTGGGCGGTAAGGGCCTGATCCTCGGCATCCTCGTCATCGTCTGCCTGTGGCTGGCCACGGGCATCTTCATGGTCCGCCCCAACGAGGTGGCCCTGAAGCTGCTGTTCGGCCGCTATGTCGGCAGCGTCGGCGACGGCCTCTCGTACAATCTTCCCTATCCGATCGGCAGCGTGATCAAGGTCCGGGTGACCGACGTGAACCGCCTCGAGGTGGGCTTCCGCACCAGCGGCTCCTCGCAGCGTCCGCAGATCACGGACAACCCGCAGGAAAGCCTGATGCTGACCGGCGACGAGAACATCGTCGACATCGACTTCGCCGTGCAGTGGCAGGTCGATCCCACCCGGCCGCAGAACTTCGTGTTCAACATCCAGGAGCCGGAAAACGCCATCAAGGCCGTGGCCGAGAGCGCCATGCGCGAGGTCATCGGCCGGCGCAACATCCAGGCCGTGCTGACGTCCGACCGCGCCGCGATCGAGACCGAGGTCCTGCAGAACATGCAGGGCGTGCTCGACACCTACCAGGCCGGCGTGCGCATCCGCGCCGTCCAGCTCCAGAAGGTGGACCCGCCGAACCAGGTCATCGACGCGTTCCGTGACGTGCAGGCTGCGCGGCAGGACCAGGACCGCGTGCAGAACGAGGCGCAGACCTACGCGTCCCGCGTCGTGCCGGAAGCCCGAGGCGAGGCGGCCCGCATCATCCAGCAGGCCGAGGCCTACAAGGAGCGGACCGTGCAGGAGGCCCAGGGTGCGGCTTCGCGCTTCACCCAGGTCTACGAGCAGTACCGCCGCGCGCCCGACGTGACGCGCCAGCGCATGTTCCTGGAGACCATGGAGCGCGTGCTCGGCGGAACCGACAAGATCATCATCGACCAGAATGGCAACGGCGTCGTGCCCTACCTGCCGCTCAACGAGCTGCAGCAGCCGGCCCGCCGTCCCGCCCAGCCGAACCAGGGAGTCCGCCAGTGACCGGTATCGTCAGGGCAGGCCTGATCCTGATCCTCGCCGCCGCCGCGGTCATCGTGCCGCTGTCGGTGTTCACCGTGGGCCAGACCCAGCACGCGCTCGTGCTCCGCTTCGGCGGCGTCCGCGCCGTCTATTCGGAGCCCGGCCTCTACTTCAAGCTGCCGCTGGCGGAGAACGTCCTTCTGTTCGACCGGCGCATCCTCGACCTGGACCTTCCGGCCCAGGAGGTGATCGCCTCCGACCAGAAGCGCCTGGTGGTCGACAGCTTCACCCGCTACCGGATCACCGATCCGCTGCGCTTCTACCAGACGCTCAACTCGGTCGCAGGCGCCAATTCGCAGCTTACCACCATCGTGAACTCGAATGTCCGCACCGTGCTGGCCGACGCCACCTTCGCCGACATCGTGCGCACCCAGCGCCAGCCGCTGATGAACCGCATCCGCGACGACGTGAACCGCGTCGCCCAGGGCTTCGGCATCATCGTCGTCGACGTGAGGCTGCGCCGCGCCGACCTGCCGGACCAGAACAGCCAGGCGGTCTTCCAGCGCATGCAGACCGAGCGCCAGCGCGAGGCGGCCGACATCCGCGCGCAAGGATCGCAGCAGTCGCAGACCATCCGCGCCCGCGCGGACCGCGACGTGGCGGTGATCCTGGCCGAGGCCAGCCGCCAGGCGGAAGAGCTGCGCGGTAACGGCGACGCCGAGCGCAACCGCATCTACGCCGAGGCCTATGGCCGCGACCCGGACTTCTTCGCCTTCTACCGGTCGATGCAGGCGTACGAAGCCGGGTTCAGGCCGGGCGACACCCGGATGGTGCTGTCTCCCGACTCATCGTTCTTCCGGTACTTCAACGACCCGACTGGACGGGGCGACCAGCCGGGCGGTCCGGCCGCGCAGGCTCCGGCGGTGCCGGCCGTTCCGCCGGCGCGTTGATCTTGGGACTTCCGGGGCCGGGCGCATGACGGATTTTCTCGCTGCGCTCGGCCTCGTTCTCGTTCTGGAAGGCATCGCCTTCGCCGCCTTTCCCGGCCACGTGCGCCGGGCCATGGCACAGGCCGCCGAGACGCCCCCGGACATGCTGCGCATCATCGGCATCGTTTCGGCGATCCTGGGCCTCGCCGTCGTCTGGGTCGTGCGCAACCTTTTGAACTGACGGCCGTCGCCGTTACGCCCCAATTTGTGCTTCAATTCGGCCGCCATGGTTCGCACACCTCCCGCCGCCTCCGGCGTCGGATGCGCCATCAGAGGATCACGATGACCTTGACCCGCTCACCCTCCCTCCGCCGCGCGCCGCGCGTGATGCGCGCCGTCGCCCTCGGCCTCGCGCTCGCCATGCCGATGGGCTCCGCGACGGTGCTGATGGCCCCGGCCGCCGCCCAGGCCAAGGCGCCCGACAGCTTCGCCGACCTGGCCGAGCGCGTCGCCCCTGCCGTGGTGAACATCTCGGCCTCCACCACGGTGGAGACCCGCAACCGCGTCCTGCCCCAGCTGCCGCAGGGCACGCCGTTCGAGGATCTCTTCGAGGAATTCTTCAACCGCCGCGGCCAGGGCCAGGGCCAGCAGGACACGCCGCGCCAGCGCCGCTCCAATTCCCTGGGCTCGGGCTTCATCATCGATGCCTCGGGCATCGTGATCACCAACAACCACGTCATCGGCGACGCCGACGACATCGCCGTCATCCTGTCGGATGGCACGCGGCTGAAGGCCGAGATCGTCGGCAAGGACGCCAAGGTCGACCTCGCGGTCCTGCGCGTGAAGTCGGACAAGCCGCTGCCCTTCGTCAAGCTGGGCGACAGCGAGAAGGCCCGGATCGGCGACTGGGTCATCGCCATCGGCAACCCGTTCGGCCTTGGCACGTCGGTCTCGGCGGGCATCGTCTCGGCCCGCAACCGCAACATCCAGTCCGGCCCCTACGATACCTACATCCAGACCGACGCGGCCATCAACAAGGGTAATTCCGGCGGCCCGCTCTTCGACATGAACGGCGACGTCATCGGCATCAACACGGCGATTCTGTCGCCGACGGGCGGTTCGGTCGGCATCGGCTTTGCCGTGCCGTCCTCGCTCGCGACCCCGATCATCGACCAGCTCCGCGAGTTCGGCGAGACCCGTCGCGGCTGGCTGGGCGTGCGCATCCAGAGCGTGGACGACGCGACCGCGGAGGCGCTCAACCTCGGCCGCGCGCGCGGCGCGCTCATCGCCGGCATCGAGGATAAGGGACCGGCAAAGCCCGCGGGCCTCGAGGTCGGCGACGTCATCGTCCGGTTCGACGGCAAGGATGTGAAGGATTCGCGGGATCTGCCGCGCATCGTCGCCGCGACGCCGGTCGGCAAGGCCGTGCAGGTCGATATCGTCCGCAAGGGCAAGGAGATGGCCAAGTCCGTGACGCTCGGCCGCCTCGAGGACGGCGAGAAGCTCGCCTCCCTGCAGACCCCGGCCGCGCCGGACAAGCCGCTGACGCGCCAGGCGCTCGGGCTCGAACTGTCGACGATCACGGACGAGGCCCGCCGCCGCTTCAACCTGAAGGAAGGCGTGAAGGGCGTGCTCGTCACCCGCGTCGATCCCGACGGCAAGGCCGCCGACAAGCGCATCCAGGCAGGCGAAGTGATCGTCGAGGTCGGCCAGGAGGCCGTGACATCCCCCGCGGACGTGACGCGCCGGGTCGAAGCCCTGAAGAAGGAGGGCAAGAAGTCCGCCCTTCTCCTGGTGGCGAATGCCGAGAACGTCGTGCGTTTCGTGGCCGTCTCGATCGAGTGACACGGCCGCCGGCTGCTCTGTCGGCTCAAGGAAAAGCCCGGCTCCGGCCGGGCTTTTTCATGCCGCCCTGCGGCGCCACCGGGACAGGGCGAGCATCGCGCCGCCGGCCAGCAGGCCCCAGAACGCCCCTCCGATGCCCAGGAAGGACACGCCGGAGGCGGTGACGAGGAAGGTGATCGCCGCCGCCTCCCGGTCCTGCGGTTCTGCGGCTGCGGAGGCGAGGGCGGACGCCAGCGCCCCCACCAGCGCCAGCCCGGCGACCGCCTCGATGAGCAGGGGCGGGGAGGCGGCGATGAAGGTCGTCGCCGCGCCCGCGAAGAGCCCGATGACGACATAGGCGATGCCCGCGACGACCGCCGCCCAGTATCGGCGGGTCCGGTCGGGGTCCGCGTCGGGGCCGGCGCAGAGCGCGGCCGTGATCGCCGCCAGGTTCACCGCATGCCCGCCGAACGGCGCGGCCGCGAGCGAGAAGAGCCCCGTATCCCTGAAAAGCGGGCCCGGAGCCGGCTCGTAGCCGTTCACCTTCAGCACCGCCATGCCGGGAATGTTCTGGGACGCCATGGTCACGATGAAGAGCGGGAGCGCGATGCCGACGAGCGCGGCCGCCTCGAAGCGGGGCGCGACGAGGACGGGCCGCGGCACCAGCGCCTCCCAGCCCATCGGGGGCAGCGCGGTCGTGGTCGCGATCAGGATGACGGCGACCAGAACAGCGGCCGGCACGGCATAGAGCCGGTTGAACCGGCCGACCAGCGCCCACGCAAGCACGATGGCCAGACCGAGCGCGGGAGACGCCGCCACGGCCTTCACCGGCGCCAGGCACAGCGGCAGGAGGACGCCGGCCAGCATGGCGCTCGCCAGCGAGCCGGGGATCGCGGCGACGATCCTCCCGAGCGGCCGCCACAGTCCGGCGATGGCGATCAGCACGCCGGTGACGAGGAAGGCGCCCACGGCTGCGGCAAACCCGCCTTCCGGAACGCCGGCGGTGGCGAGCAGCGCCGCGCCCGGCGTGGACCAGGCGATGGAGATCGGCATGCGCGTGCGCAGGCTGAGCACGATCGCGGCAAGGCCCATCGCGATCGACAGGGCCATCAGGCCGGATGCCACCTCGGCCGGCGAGCCCCCGACGGCGGTCAGGCCCTTCACGACGACGGCGAAGGAGCTCGCGAACCCGACGAAGGCGGCAAGGAGGCCGGCCGTGAGCGCCGCGACCGAGGGCCCCCGCGCAGTCATCCCGCGAAATCCCGCTGCGCGTAACCCTGCAGGAAGAGCAGGCCCGTGAGGTCGCCGTTGTCGATCCGCGCATGGGCGGCAGCGGCGACCGCCGGCTTGGCGCGGAAGGCAACGCCCATGCCCGCTTCGCCGAGCATGGCGAGGTCGTTGGCTCCGTCGCCGACGGCCATCACCTCCTCCGGCATGACGCCGAGCCGCTCCCGCAACTCCACGAGGGTCGCGAGCTTGGCTTCCTTGCCCAGGATCGGCTCGGTCACGGTGCCTGCGAGCGTGCCGTCCTCGACCACGAGTTCGTTGGACCGATGCTCGTCGAAGCCGAGGATCGCGGCGATGCGGCTCGTGAACAGGGTGAACCCGCCCGAGACCAGGCAGGTATAGGCGCCGGACGCGCGCATGGTGGCGATCGCCTCGCGCCCGCCCGGCGTGAGGGTCAGCCGCTTCTCAACGATCTCGTCGACCACCGAGACCGGAAGCCCGCGCAGCAGCGCGACGCGCTCGCGCAGGGCAGGCTCGAACGCGATCTCGCCGCGCATGGCCCGCTCGGTGATCGTGGAGACCTGCTCCTTGAGACCGACATAATCGGCCAGTTCGTCGATGCATTCCTGCTCGATCATGGTGGAGTCCATGTCGGCCAGGAACAGGCGCGCCCGCCGCGGCTCGCCGTCATGGACGAAGACGTCCACGCCCTCGCGGCCGAGCAGGTTGCGCAGCTTCTCCTCCAGCCCCTCGGCGACCGGCGTCTCGGGGGAGAGCGCCACCGCCACGCCCGGCCACAGGTCCCGCCGGGCGAGCTTGGCGCCCGCGACTTGTCCCGCGATGCGAATGACGTCATCGGTAATCGCGGGGCGCGCGGGATTGGAGAACAGCGTGACGGTCGGCCGGGACTGCATCGGGAAGCTTCTGGACTGATGGCAGGTGCGGTCGTCCTTCTGGCAGGGCCGACGGCGTCGGGCAAGTCGGCCGCCGCGCTCGAGCTGGCGGACCGGCTGGGCGGCACGGTCGTCAACGCCGACTCGATGCAGGTCTACCGCGATCTCAGCGTCATCACGGCCCGTCCTACCGCCGAGGAGGAGGCGGGCGTGCCCCATCGCCTGTACGGGCATGTGGACGCGGCGACGAATTATTCCGTCGGGATGTATGTGGCCGATGCCGCCCGCATCGTGGCCGATCTCGACGCCGCGGGGCGCATTCCCATCGTGACGGGGGGCACGGGCCTCTACATGCGGGCCCTGGTGGAAGGGCTGTCGGACATCCCGCCCGTTCCGGACGCCGTCCGGGCCGCAGTCCGCGCGCGCACCGACCTCCTGCCGGCTGCCGAACTTCATGCCGAACTCGCCGCCCGCGATCCCCTCACGGCGGCGACGCTGCGCCCCTCGGACCGGCTGCGGCTGCAGCGCGCCCTGGAGGTGCTGGAGGCGACGGGGCAGCCGCTGGCATCCTTCCACGGCACGCGTATTCCCGGACCGCTTGCCGGCCGCAGGCTCGTCCGCCTGTTCCTCTCGCCCGAGCGCGACGAATTGCGGCGGCGCATCGATGCGCGATTCGACACGATGCTGGAGCGCGGCGCCCTCGATGAGGTGGCGCGGCTGCAGGCGCGGGGGCTCGACCCGGCCTTGCCTGCCATGCGCGCCCACGGCGTGCCGGCCCTGATCCGGCACCTGGAGGGCGATATCGGCCTCGAGGAGGCGGCCGCCATCGGCAAGGCCGACACGCGCCGCTACGCCAAGCGGCAGTTCACCTGGTTCCGGCACCAGATGCCGGATTTCGCGTGGGTGGCGCCGGGCGAGGCCGTCGATGCAGTTCTGGCGGCGATGTCGGCCGGCGGCGATAAAATCGACGCAAAATGATCGCGGCCTTTCGCAGCCTTCGGAAACGATGTGCAATAGAATTTTGCTTTATGCGGAAAAATGTGCGACTGTAATTTCGCAATCTCGTTTTCGGTCTGTCTTGCTCTAACGCTCGTCTGAATTTCAGCGGCGCCTTTCAGCGAAATTTCCCAAACTCAAGGTTGTTGGAGGCCGCGCGATCGTCGTGCGGCCATGAACGCATCGCGTCGATGCGTGAAGGAGGCCAACATGGCTCAAGGTACCGTGAAGTTTTTCAATACGCAGAAGGGCTTCGGATTCATTCAGCCGGACGACGGCTCCAAGGATGTCTTCCTGCATGTGACCGCGCTCGAGCGCGCCGGCATTCCGTACGTGGCCGAGGGGCAGAAGCTGTCCTTCGAGCTCGCGAACGATCGCGGCAAGGTCGCTGCCTCGAACGTCCAGCTCGTCTGATCTGACGACGTCCTGCGGGGCGCGGGCGGCTCGTTCCGCCCGCGCCCCGTTCGTCTTTCATGGAGATCAGTCGATGCAGCATAAATTTGCCGTAGGGCAGGACGTGACGTTCAGGCCCGCGGGCCGCGGCCTCCAGGCCGCCGCCGGGATCTACCGGATCGTGCGCCTCGTGCCGGAGGCCGGCGACGAGCCGCAATACCGGATCAAGAGCCTGCGCGAGATGCACGAGCGCATGGCCGCAGAAAGCCAGCTCTCCCGCGTCAGCGGTCTGGGCGCCTGAGAACGGGCGCGGTCCGCCCGCACTTGGGGGTGAAACCGCTTGACCGGTGCACCCGCCTTCGCTAGCGTCCGCGCCACTTGTACTGAAGCAGGAACGCGAGCAGCCATGCGCAAGCTCATTCTCGTATCGGGGGCGCCATCGACGGAGCGGATCTGATCCGCATTTCCGGCTGGTGGCGCATGTCAGGGTCCCTTGGGGCCCTTTTTTGTTGCCCGCGTTCCAGACAATCCCGGGTCCGCCCGGATCGGCAAAGACAGGCGAGACGCCTCAAGGAGACTGACGATGGCCGAGACCATGACCGGCGCCGAAATGGTCATCCGCACCCTGCAGGATCAGGGCGTGGAGCACATTTTCGGGTATCCCGGCGGCGCCGTCCTTCCGATCTACGACGCGCTGTTCCATCAGGAGAAGGTCAAGCACATCCTCGTCCGCCACGAGCAGGGCGCGGTGCATTCGGCCGAGGGTTATGCCCGCTCCACCGGCAAGGTCGGCGTGGTCCTCGTCACCTCCGGCCCCGGCGCCACCAACGCCATCACCGGCCTCACCGACGCGTTGATGGATTCGATCCCGCTCGTGTGCATCACCGGCCAGGTGCCGACGCATCTCATCGGCTCGGACGCGTTCCAGGAGTGCGACACGGTCGGCATCACGCGCCATTGCACCAAGCACAATTACCTCGTGAAGAACGTCGCCGACCTGCCGCGCATCCTCCACGAGGCGTTCCACATCGCCCGTTCGGGCCGGCCCGGCCCGGTCGTGGTCGACATCCCCAAGGACGTCCAGTTCGCGGCGGGCGACTACCTGCGCCCCGTCACCAACGAGCACCGCGCCTACCGTCCGCAGATCAAGGGCGACCTGTCCAGGATCAAGGCGGCGGTCGAGCTCATGGCCTCGGCCAGGCGGCCGGTCTTCTACACCGGCGGCGGCGTCATCAATTCGGGACCGGAAGCGTCCGCCCTGCTGCGCGAGCTCGTGCGGCTGACGGGCTTTCCGATCACCTCCACGCTGATGGGCCTTGGCGCCTTCCCGGCCTCCGACCCGCAATGGCTGGGCATGCTGGGCATGCACGGCACCTACGAGGCGAACATGGCGATGCATGACTGCGACGTCATGATCAACATCGGCGCGCGCTTCGACGATCGCATTACCGGGCGGCTGGATGCCTTCTCCCCCGGCTCGCGGAAGATCCACGTCGACATCGATCCGTCCTCGATCAACAAGAACGTCAAGGTCGATATCGGCATCGTCGGCGACTGCGCCCACGTGCTGGAGGACATGGTCCGCATCTGGCGCACGTCCGGCATCCGGGCGGACAAGGAGGCCCTCGGCGGCTGGAACCGGCAGATCGAGCGGTGGCGCGGCCGCAACTGCCTCGCCTACCGGCCCTCCGCCGACGTCATCAAGCCGCAATACGCGCTGCAGCGCCTCCAGGAGCTGACGAAGGACCGCAAGACCTTCATCACCACGGAGGTCGGCCAGCACCAGATGTGGGCGGCCCAGTTCATGAAGTTCGAGGAGCCGAACCGCTGGATGACCTCGGGCGGGCTCGGCACGATGGGCTACGGGCTCCCGGCGGCCATCGGCGTGCAGATGGCCCATCGCGACGCCCTCGTCATCGACGTGGCGGGCGAGGCGTCCATCCTGATGAACATGCAGGAGATGTCGACGGCCGTGCAGTACCGCCTGCCGGTCAAGATCTTCATCCTGAACAACGAGTACATGGGCATGGTCCGCCAGTGGCAGGAACTGCTCCACGGCGGGCGCTATTCGGAGAGCTATTCCGAGGCGCTGCCCGACTTCGTCAAGCTGGCGGAAGCCTATGGCGGCGTCGGCATCCGCTGCTCGGACCCGGCCAGGCTCGACGACGCGATCATGGAGATGATCGACACGCCGCGCCCGGTCATCTTCGACTGCATCGTCGACAAGGCCGAGAACTGCTTCCCCATGATTCCCTCGGGCAAGGCCCATAACGAGATGATCCTGGGCGATGCGGCGGTCGACATCGGCTCCGTCATCGACGAGGAAGGCAAGATGCTGGTCTGAAATCCATCGACTTGGGGACTGGCGGCCGCGAGGGGGCTTCGCGATGACGACGATCGGCCTGATCGGCGGGATGAGCTGGGAATCGACCGCGGTCTATTACCGGCTGCTGAACGAGGGCTGCCGTGCCCGTCACGGCGGCCTGCGCTCGGCCGAGGTACTGCTCCACTCGGTCGACTTCGCGCCGATCGCGCGGATGCAGGAGGCCGGCGACTGGGAGGCGGCCGGCGATGTCCTGGCCGACAGCGCCCGGCGCCTGGAGCGGGCCGGTGCGTCCTGCATCGTCCTGGCGACCAACACGATGCACAAGGTCGCCGACCGGGTGATGGCGGCGACCCGCATCCCCTTCATCCATATCGGCGACGTCACGGCCCGCGCCGTGCGCCAGGCGGGCATCCGCCGGCCCCTGCTGCTGGCGACCCGGTTCACGATGGAGCAGGGCTTCTATCGCGAGCGCCTCGCCGCCCACGGGGTGGAGGCGCTGATCCCCGACGCGGCTGGCCGCGCGGACGTTCACCGCATCATCTACGAGGAACTGTGCCGGGGCATCGTCAGCGACGCCTCGCGCAATCGCTACGGAAAGATCATCGCGGCCGCGCAGGCCGATGGCGCCGATGGCGTCATCCTGGGCTGCACCGAGATCGGCCTCCTGATCGGGCAGGGCGACACGCCGCTTCCGGTCTTCGACACGACCGCCCTGCATGTGGTGGCCGCGCTCGACATGGTCGATGCCCTGACGAGCCGCGCGGCATGAGCGGCTTCACTCAAGCAGCGCTGATGGGTTCGTTCACGCCAACGCATTGGACGGCGGGCCACCGCTCCGCCAACCTCCCGCACGCCGAAAACCGGGAGTAACCGTTCCATGCTGAAGCTCGTCATCGCCAACAAGTGCCACTCCTCCTGGTCCCTGCGGCCCTGGATCCTGCTCAAGCATTTCGGCATCCCGTTCGAGGAGGTCCTGATCCCCTTCGGGCCGACCTTCGACGACCCGGAATGGAAGCGCGCGATTTCCAGCTTCACCCCCGCCGGCAAGGTGCCGGCACTGCTCGACGGCGACATCAAGGTGTGGGAATCGCTGGCGATCATCGAGCACGTCGCTGACACGCGGCCCGACCTGGCGATTTGGCCTTCCGATCCCGCGGCCCGGGCTTTCGCCCGCTCGATCGCCGCCGAGATGCATGCGGGCTTTTCCGCGCTACGCAACGCCTGCCCGATGAATCTCGGCTGGCGCCACGGCCCGCGCGATCGCGGGCCCGACGTTGCGGCAGACGTCGCGCGGATCACGACGATCTGGCGCGAAGCGCGCGAACGCTTTGGGGCCGGAGGACCGTTCCTCTTCGGCGATTTCACCGCCGCCGACGCCATGTTCGCGCCGGTGACGGCGCGGTTCACCACATACGCGCTCCCCGCGGACCCGGTGAGCGCCGCTTACATCGCTGCCGTCCAGGCGACGCCCGCCTTCCAGTCCTGGCGGCTGGCCGCTTTGGCCGAGCCCTGGATTCTCCCGATCGACGAAGCGGACGAACCCGTCCTCGAGGATTTCAGACCCCACCTTTCCCGCAGCAGGGCACGTTCATGAACACGTCGCACTACCCCGTCCAGGTCGAGCACCAGGTCCCCGAGCGCCACACGCTGGCCGTCATCGTCGACAACGAGCCGGGCGTCCTCGCCCGGATCGCGGGGATGTTCTCCGGGCGGGGCTACAACATCGAGAGCCTCACCGTCTCCGAGACCGAGCACGAGGCGCATCTCTCTCGCCTGACCATCGTGACGACGGGCACCGCCCTTGTCGTGGAGCAGATCAAGGCGCAACTCGGCCGTCTCGTGGTCGTCCATCGCGTGGTCGATCTCACCGACCAGGGCGATGCGGTCGAGCGCGAGCTCGTCCTGGTCAAGGTCGTGGGCAAGGGCGACGCCCGGGTCGAGGCCATGCGCCTTGCCGCGGCCTTCGGCGCCCGCACGCTCGATGCGACGCTCACCTCTTTCGTCTACGAGCTGACCGGCGCCACCGAGGAGGTGGAGCGGTTCATCAAGGTGATGACCTCCGTGGGCCTTGTGGAAGTGTCGCGCACCGGCATCGCCGCCATGGCCCGCGGCCCCGAGGCCATGTAGGCGACCATGCTGCCCCACGAGACGCTGCTCGCGCTGGCGTCGTTCGCCTTCGCCACCTCCATCACGCCCGGCCCGAACAACCTGATGCTCACGGCTTCGGGCGTGAATTTCGGGTTCTGGCGTACGATCCCGCACATGCTCGGCATCGGGGCCGGCTTCATCGCCCTGCTTCTGGCGGTCGGCGCGGGCCTGGGCTCGGCATTCGCGGCCTTTCCCGCACTTCAGGCCGTGCTGAAGATCGCCGGCGCGGCCTACATGCTCTGGCTCGCCTGGAAGATCGCGCGGGCCGGCGAGATCGATTCCGGCGCGGCGTCGGCCGGCCGCCCCATCACCTTCCTTCAGGCGGCCCTGTTCCAGTGGGTGAACCCCAAGGCCTGGGTCATGGCGCTCAGCGCCATGTCGCTGTTCGTGCGTCCCACCCATCCAGTCAACGACGTGATCGCCGTCGCGGTCGTGTTCGCCGTGGTCAACGTGCCGTCCGTCGGCGTCTGGGCAGGCTTCGGCCACCTCCTGCGCGAATGGCTGCGCGATCCGCGCAGGGTGCGCGTGTTCAACGTGACGATGGCGGTGCTCCTCGTCCTGTCCATCATCCCGATGGTGATCTAAAGACCCGCGCGTCAGCCCGCGAAGCCGCCCTCGTCCAGGAAGTCCTGTTCCGCCTTCGTGGTGCTGCGGCCCAGGACCGCGTTGCGATGGGGGAAGCGGCCGAAATCCCGGATGATGTCCCGGTGGATCACCGCGTATTTGTGCGCCTCTTCATCGCCCGAGCGGGCCGTCAGGTCGACGCAAAGCTCCTGGAGGGCGAGGTCCTCCGCGTGCATGAACGGGATGTAGAAGAACCGCCTTTCGGGGTTCGGATAGGCCTGGTCGAAATCTTGCGCGATGGCGCGCTGAGCGATGGCGACTGCCATGGCGTCGGTGGCGAAGGCGCGCGGAGAGTTGCGGAACATGTTGCGCGGGAACTGGTCGAGCAGGAGCAGCAGCGCGTAGACGCCTTCCGCGTGGTCTTCCCAGGCCGCAAGCCGCCCGGCCGCGGCTTCCTCATGCGCCTGCGCGAAGCGCGCCGTGATGCGCGCGTCGAATCCCGCGTCCTTCCTGAACCAGAGATCCGGTCCGGCCTCCTGCCAGAAGCGGACGATGTCGGCGGGAGCGGGCAGGGACATTCGGCGATCCTCCTATGGCGAGCCGCACCGTGGCCTGGCCGCGGCCGCCGCGAAACCCCGGCCGGGCAAGCCCGGCCTTGCACGCAGAGCATCTTGCCAGCACGCCATGCCTTCGCTACACGAGTGCCGTAACGTACGGTACGGTACCCCTTGAAAACGCCCGACGACAGCGCCGGCCAGGATCAGCTCAGCGAGCGGCAGCAGGCCGTGCTCGATGCCGTGCTGGCGCTCATGGTGGCGGGGGAGGCGCTGACCATGACCGCCGTCGCCCGCAGGGCGAGCTGTTCCAAGGAGACGCTCTACAAATGGTTCGGCGACCGGGACGGGCTCCTGGCGGCGACCGTGCGCTGGCAGGCCTCCAAGGTCCGGGCCGGCAATTTCGACCGTCAGGCCATGGATGCCGGTGCGCTCCGCGAGAGCCTGTCGCGCTTTGCAGCCAACTGGCTCACCGTGATCTCCAGCCCGACCTCGATCGCCCTCAATCGCCTCGCCATCAGCCATGCCGGCTCGCACGAGACCAATCTGGGAGCGATCGTGCTGGCCAATGGGCGTCTGGCCATCGGCGAGCGCGTGAAGCCCCTGCTCAAGGCGGGCCGCGAGGCGGGGATCCTCGCTTTCGACGACACCGAGACCGCGTTCCGCACCTTCATCGGCCTCGTCGGCCGGGACGTGCAGGTACGCCTGCTGCTCGGCGACCGCCTCAAGCTTTCGCCCGCGACCATCGCGGCGGATGCGGACCGCGCCGCCGGCCAGTTCATCACCCTCTACGGGACGGGCCGACCCGCTCCCGCAGCCATAAACAGCAACGCGTGACCAAGGAGCAGACCCATGCGCGTTTATTATGATCGCGACGCCGACATCAATCTCATCAAGGGCAAGAAGGTCGTCATCGTCGGCTACGGCAGCCAGGGCCACGCCCATGCGCTGAACCTGCGCGACAGCGGCGTGAAGGACATCCGCATCGCCCTGAAGGAAGGCTCGGCCACCCGCAAGAAGGCGGAAGGCGCCGGCTTCACCTGCATGACGCCGACCGAGGCGGCCAAGTGGGCCGACGTCATCATGATGCTGACCCCGGACGAGCTCCAGGGCGACATCTACCGCGACGAGCTGCACGCCAACATGAAGGAGGGCGCCGCGCTCCTCTTCGCCCATGGCCTCAACGTGCACTTCAACCTCATCGAGCCCCGCAAGGATCTCGACGTGCTGATGGTCGCCCCCAAGGGTCCGGGGCACACCGTGCGCTCCGAATATCTGCGCGGCGGCGGCGTGCCGACCCTGATCGCGATCCACCAGGACGCGACGGGCAATGCCCACGACCTCGGCCTGTCCTACGCCTCCGCCAATGGCGGCGGCCGCGCCGGCATCATCGAGACCACCTTCAAGGAAGAATGCGAGACTGACCTGTTCGGCGAGCAGGTCGTGCTCTGCGGCGGCCTCGTTGAGCTCATCCGCGCCGGCTTCGAGACGCTGGTCGAGGCGGGCTATGCCCCCGAGATGGCCTATTTCGAGTGCCTGCACGAGGTGAAGCTGATCGTCGACCTCATCTACGAGGGCGGCATCGCCAACATGAACTACTCGATCTCCAACACGGCCGAATACGGCGAGTACGTCACCGGCCCGCGCATCATCACGCCTGAGACCAAGGCCGAGATGAAGCGCGTCCTCACCGACATCCAGTCCGGCAAGTTCACCCGCGACTGGATGCTGGAGAACAAGGTCAACCAGACCTCGTTCAAGGCGACCCGCGCCCGCGCGGCCGCCCATCAGATCGAGGAAGTCGGCGCCAAGCTGCGCGACATGATGCCGTGGATCAAGGAAAAGGCCCTGGTCGACAAGGCGAAGAACTGATCGTCACGCGATCCGCAGGACAGGGAGGGCCCGGCGCATGCCGGGCCTTTCTTGTTCGGGCCCTTAGTTCAGCCACCGCGTGACGAATTGGCCTGCCGCGCTGCCCGGCGCCAGCAGGACGAAGGCCCAGACCATCGCCGACGACACGTTCGCCATCTGGAACAGGAAGGGCGGCACGCGGAAGATGCCCGCCGCCAGCGGCACGAAGGCCCGCAGCGGCCCCAGGAACCGCCCGAAGAACACCGCCCAGGGTCCCCAGCGGGTCAGGAACGCCTCCGCCCGCGCGACCTCGCCGGGATATTTCGACAGCGGCCAGGTATGATGCGCCCGGTCCTCCAGCTTCTGGCCGACCCAGTAAGACAGCCAGTCCCCGAGCACCGCGCCGACGACGCCGCCCAGCCAGATCGGCCAGAAGGTGAGGTCGGTCGTGCCCATCAGAACGCCGATCGCGATCAGCATGCCCCAGGCGGGCACGAAGAAGGAAATGACCGCCAGCGATTCCAGGAAGGCGAGGGCGCCGACGATGAACGGGGCCCAGTCCGCGTGCTGGCGGGTGAAGTCGACCACGCCGCGCACGATATCCTCGATCGCCATTGAAGCTCCCTGAAAGCCGAATAGATGGATGCGGTCCGCTTATGCGTATCCGGCATGCCCTTGCTTGCCAGATTACGTCAACGGACCTTACCTTCCGTTTGAGAGGCGAACAAATCGCCCGGGCAGGGAGGATCGATATTGGCTGCAGCAACGCCTGCATCGGGCCTGCGCACCGAACCGGCGCCGGCCTTGGCACGCAACGCCGTCTCGCTCGAGGGCCTTGCCATCGCCTTCGCGCTGGGATCGGGCGGGCATTACCGGGCGGTGGAGCAGATCGATCTTTCGGTCGCGGACGGCGAGTTCGTCGCCATCGTCGGCCCTACGGGTTGCGGAAAATCGACCCTGCTCAATGCCGCCGCGGGGCTGCTGAAGCCGGCCGAGGGCCGCGTCGGCATCTACGGCGAGCCCCTGTCCGGGCTCAACCGCCGCGCCGGCTACCTCTTCCAGCAGGACGCCCTGATGCCGTGGAAGACGGCGCTCGCCAACGTCGCGGTGGCGCTGGAGCCCCAGGGCGTCGGCGCGGCCGAGGCGCAGGAGCGCGCCCGGCAATGGCTCGGCCGCGTCGGCCTCTCCGCGTTCGCCGAGCGCTATCCCCACATGCTCTCCGGCGGCCAGCGCAAGCGCGTGGCGCTGGCGCAGATGCTGATCCGGAATCCGGAAATCCTGCTGATGGACGAGCCCTTCGGTCCGCTGGACGCTCAGACGCGGCAGATCATGGGCAACCTGCTACTTGACCTGTGGGCCGCAGACCGGAAGGCCGTAATGTTCGTGACCCATGACCTGGAGGAGGCGATCGCCCTGTCGGACCGGGTCGTCGTCATGTCGGCCGGGCCCGCCGCCCGCATCGTCGGGGACTATTCCGTGCCGCTCGCCCGGCCGCGCGACATCGCCGACATCCGGCTGGACAAGGTGTTCCACGAGATCCAGCGCGAGATCTGGGCGACCCTGAAGGTCGAGGTGCAGAAGGCCTATGCCCAGGGCGAGGGGAGGGCCTGATGAAACGCCTGAACCTCCTTGCCTGGCAGATCGGCGTCGGCCTCGCCTTCCTCGCCGCCTGGCACGTCTTCTCCACCGTGAAGTTCGGCGGCGCCAAGCCGCCGCTCGACCCCTTCTTCTTCTCCACGCCCCTCGATGTGATCGCACGGACGTGGAAGAGCTTTGCGAGCGGCGAGATCTGGCGCCATCTGTGGATCACGCTCGTGGAGACCGCGCTCGCCTTCGGCATCGGCGCCTCCACCGGCGTCGCCTTCGGCTTCGGCTTCGCGCTCAGGCCCAAGCTCGCCGCGATCTTCGATCCCTACATCAAGATGGCGAACGCGCTGCCCCGCGTGGTGCTGGCCCCCATCTTCATGCTCTGGTTCGGCCTCGGCATCTGGTCGAAGGTGGCGCTGGGCTTCACGCTGGTCTTCTTCATCGTGTTCTTCAACGTCTACCAGGGCGTCCGCGAGGTTTCGCCCGTCGTGCTGGCCAATGCCCGCATGCTCGGCATGAACGACCGCCAGCTCATGCGCCACGTCTACTGGCCGGCGGCCCTGACCTGGATGTTCTCCTCCCTCCACACGGCGGTGGGCTTCGCCCTCGTCGGCGCGGTGGTGGGCGAGTATCTCGGGGCCTCGGCCGGGCTCGGCTACAAGATCCACGAGGCCGAGAGCGTGTTCGACACGACGGGCGTCTTTTCCGGCATGGTGATCCTGGCCGCCGTCGTCATCATCATCGACGTCGCCATGACCATGGTGGAGCGCCGCCTGCTGGTCTGGCGGCCGAACCACGATTCCGGAGCCCACCAGACCTGACGCGACCGCCGGGCAACGGCGGCGCGCCGCAACCACGGGCAATGTCCCGCATCCAAGGAGGACCACGCCATGAAGTTCCTGACAGGTCTCGTCGCCGCGGCGGCCATCGCCATTTCCGGCGCCGCCGCCGCCCAGACGCCCGAAAAGCCGAAGATCACCATCGGCGTCGGCGGCAAGCCGCTGCTCTACTACCTGCCGCTGACGATCGCGGAGCGCCTGGGCTACTTCAAGGAGGCCGGCCTCGACGCCGAGATCAACGATTTCGGCGGCGGCGCCAAGTCGCTCCAGGCGCTGGTCGGCGGCTCGGTGGACGTCGTGGCGGGCGCCTACGAGCACACGATCCGCATGCAGGCCAAGAACCAGGACATCCGCGCCGTCATCGAGCTCGGCCGGTTCCCGGGCATCGTGCTTGCGGTGAAGAAGGACAAGGCGGCGAGCGTGAAGTCCGCGGCCGACCTCAAGGGCCTGAAGATCGGCGTCACGGCCCCCGGCTCGTCCACCAACTTCTTCGTCAACTATCTGATGGCCAAGGCCGGCGCGAACCCGAAAGACGCCGCCTATATCGGCGTCGGCGCGGGGCTCTCGGCCGTCGCGGCCATGCAGAAGGGCGAGATCGACGCAATCTCGAACCTCGATCCGGTGATCTCCAAGCTGGAATCGGACGGCGCCGTCACGATCCTCGCCGACAGCCGCACCGAGGCCGGGACCCGCGCCATCTTCGGCGGCTCGAACCCGGCGGCGGTCGTCTACATCAAGAACGAGTTCATCGAGAAGAACCCGAACACGGTCCAGGCCGTGACGACGGCGTTCTACCGGGCGCTGCAATGGATCGAGAAGGCGAGCCCGGAGGACATCGCGAAGACCGTGCCGGAAGCCTACTACCTCGGCGACCGCGACCTGTACCTTCGCGCGGTGAAGGCCTCCAAGGAGACCTATTCGCGCACCGGCATCATCTCGGCGGACGGCATGCAGAGCGCCCACGACATGCTCGCCAAGTTCGACCCCGAACTTGCGGATGCGAAGGTCGACCTCAAGAAGACCTTCGTCGACACGTTCGTGAAGAAGGCGGCCGGCTCCAAGAGCTAGGCCGGCTCCAAGAGCTGAGGCCGGCTCCAGGAGCCGAGGCATCCCGATCCGGGCGGGCCCACGGGCCCGCCCGGATGTCCTGAGGCGAGGCCATCGCGCGCCGCGATGGATGGCCTCAACACTTTTCATTGTCCCGATGCCCGGTTTCGCGCTTTGCTCGCAAGCCCAGCGCGAGTTCCGATTCAGGCCATGAACATCCTCTCCATCCAGTCCCACGTCGCCTACGGCCATGTCGGCAACGCTTCCGCGGTCTTCCCGATGCAGCGGCTCGGCGTGGAGGTCTGGCCGATCCACACGGTCCAGTTCTCCAACCACACGGGCTACGGCGATTGGACGGGCCGCGTCTTCGATGGGCCGATGATCGAGGAACTGGTGGAGGGCATGGCGGCCCGCGGCGCGCTTCAGCGCTGCGACGCTGTGGTGTCGGGCTATATGGGCTCGGCCGACATCGGCGCGGCCATCCTGTCGACGGTGGCGAAGGTCCGGCAGGCGAACCGCTACGCGGTGTATTCCTGCGACCCTGTGATCGGCGACGTCGGCCGCGGCATCTTCGTGCGCCCGGGCATCCCGGAATTCATGCGCGACCAAGCCGTGCCCGCTGCCAACATCGTCACGCCGAACCAGTTCGAGCTCGACTACCTGACCGGCATGACGACCACCACGCTCGCCGACGTGAAGAAGGCGGTCGCCGCCATTCATGCCATGGGCCCGCGCGTGGTGCTGGTGACGTCCGTCGTCGGCGAGGACACGCCGGACGACGCCATCGACCTCGTCGCCTCCGACGGCGAGGACGTCTCGCGGGTCCGCACGCCAAAGCTCGGCATCAGCGTCAACGGCGCAGGCGACGCCATCGCCGCGCTGTTCACGGTCCACTACCTCAAGACGGGCTCTGCGTCCGAGGCGCTGGGGCGGGCCGCGGCCTCGATCTACGGGCTCCTGCGCCGCACCCACGATGCAGGCTCCCGGGAGATCCTCACCGTCGCGGCGCAGGACGAATTCGTGACGCCGTCGCGCACGTTCCCGGTCGAGACGCTGTGATGAGCGGCGCCCGGCCCATGGAAGGCGGATCGCCATGAGGCTCCGGGTCGCGACGTTCAACGTGGAGAACCTGCTCTCGCGCTATCGATTCGAGGGCATGCGGCCCGAGACGCACGCGGCCATGTCGCTGTTCGAGTTTCCGAACCCGCAATGGCGGGAGGCCGCCGAGCGCTCCCTTGCGGTGGCACTCGCCGACGACAAGCGGCAGATGACCGCCCTCGCCATCGCCGAGACCCGCGCCGATGTCCTGGCCCTGCAGGAGGTGGACGGCCTGACGGTGCTGCAGGCCTTCTTCGCCAACTACGTCCACCGTCTTGCCGACATCCGCTACGGCCATTTCGCCCTGGTGGAGGGCAACGACCGGCGGGGCATCGACGTCGCCTTCGCCGCGCGCCGCAGCCTGATGCCGGAAGGCGGGGCGCGGATCACGTCGAACCGGCTGGCGACCTTCGCCGAGCTCGACTGCTTCGAGAAGGACCTAGCGCGCCGGGGGATCACCCCTCAGGACCGCGTCTTCAATCGCGACTGCCTGATGAGCGACCTCGATCTGGGCGACCGGACGCTCACCGTGTTCATCTGCCACTTCAAGTCGATGAACAACGGCCGCAAGGACGGCCGGCAATCGACGCTTGCCATCCGCCGGGCCGAGGCGCGCGGCGTCGCCACGCTGATCCGCCGCCGCTTCGGCGCCGAATGGCGCCGCGCCAACTGGATGGTGCTGGGCGATCTCAACGGCTACCGCGACGGCATCGGGCCTCTCGGCCATATCGAGGACGAGGGTGAGAGCGGAATCGAGCCGCTCACCGAAGGCTTCGCCGTGGACCCCATGCAAACCCTGCCGCCGCACGAGCGCTGGACCCATTTCCGCCGGGGCTGGTCAGAGGAGGACGGGCGCATGGAGGAAACGCACATGCCGCTGGACTACGTGCTCCTCTCGCCGGGTCTGGCGGATGCCAACCCCCATCCCGGCGTCGAGATCATCCGCCGGGGTCTGCCCTACCGCGTTCCCCTCGACCCGCGGGCGCAGGACCGCTCGGTCGCCACCCTTTCCACGACCGCCAATCGCTATCCCCGCGTGGGCTGGGACCGTCCCAAGGCCAGCGATCATTGCCCCGTCGTGGTGGATATCGTCGTGCCCCGCCGGCGCGACTGACCTTGCCTGGAGCCTGGAAGCCATGCCGCGTCCCTATGTGATCCTGGACGTCTTCACGTCCCGGCCGCTGGCCGGGAACCCGCTCGCCGTCGTGCTCGACCCGTCCGGGCTCGACGACGCGGCGATGCAGGCCATCGCCAGGGAGTTCAACCTGTCGGAAACGGTGTTCGTGCAGCCGCCGGACGAACCCGGCCACCGGGCGTCCTTGCGCATCTTCACGCCGGCGCGGGAACTGCCCTTCGCCGGCCATCCGACCGTGGGCACCGCGGTGCTCCTGTCCCTCATGGACCAGTCTGACGCTCCGTTCGTGCTGGAGGAAAAGGTCGGGCTCGTGTCGTGCCGCCCGCGCCGCGGCGGCGAAGGCCGGGGCGAGGCGGTGTTCGACCTGCCCGAACTGCCGACGCATCAGGGCGACCTCGACATCGGCGCCGTCGCGGCGTCCCTGGGGTTTTCGCGGGAGCGGATCGGAGCGGGCGAGGGCGGTCCCGCGCTCGGGCCGGGGCGCTACTCCGCCGGCGTGCCCTACGCCATCGTTCCGCTGCCCGACCGCGCGACCGTCGATCAGGCCGTGCAGGACCCGTCGCGCTGGCAGGCGGCCTATGGCCAGGGCCGGCAGGGGGCCTATCTCGTCGCGTTCGATCCCGTCGATCCCGGCCACCACCTCTATGCCCGCATGATCAGCGTGGGCTTCGGCATCCCGGAAGACCCCGCCACGGGCTCCGCCGCTGCCGCGCTTGCGGGCTACCTCATGGCGGCGCTCGATCTCCCCGACGGGCCTAACCGCTTCGTCATCGAACAGGGCTACGCGATGGGACGGCCGTCCGAGATCGTCCTGACGCTCCACGTGGAGGCGGGCGCGCTGCGTCGGGCGGAGATTGCCGGAACGGCCATAGTCGTCGCCCGCGGGACGCTGCTGGCATGAGCGCCGCGGACGGCTCCATCCTGATCCGGCCGATCGCCTCGATCGAAGCGCGTCTCGATCCCGGACCATGGGCCTGGGCGGACGACAACCGGGAGGAGATCGCCGCGCACTGGCGGCGGATCGGCGAGGGGCGGCCCGGCATGTTCAACGGGCGTGTGCTGCTGTGCTGCGACATCGCCATCACCGGCCGCGATCTTTCGCTGCGCTACCGGGAGACCGACTACGCCGCCTTCCTCGCCTGCCGCGACATGGGCTGGCCGGACGACACCATCGCGAACTGTTTCGCCATGGCCGCGCTGCGGGCCGCCGACGGCGCCTTCCTCCTGGGCGAGATGGGCGCGCGCACGGCCAATGCCGGCCGCATCTATTTCCCCGCCGGCACGCCCGATCGCGACGACGTGACCCCGTCAGGGGCCGTCGACCTGGCCGGCTCGGTCTTCCGCGAGCTCGAGGAGGAGACCGGCCTTGCCCCCACCGACGTCACGGCCTGCGAAGGCTGGACGCTCGTGCGGGACGGCCCGAAAGTCGCGTTGATGCGAGAGGTGCGCTCGCCGCTGCCCGCCGCTGATCTCGCGGCCCGGATCGGCGAATTCCTCGCATCGGAGCCGGAGCCGGAGCTCGCGGCCATGCACGTCGCCTTCCGCGCCGGCGATATTCCGCGCGCCAGCATGCCGCCCTTCATGGCGGCCTTCCTCGATCACGCCTTGCCGGGATGAGGGGCGCTCAGGCGGGATAGCCGAACCGGGCGCGGGTCGCGCGGACCGCGGCGCGGGCCTCGCCGTCGCGCCCGGCCGCGCAGGCGGCGCTCGCCCGCGAGAGGTCTGCCGACATCTGCGCATGCACCGATTGCGTCGTGTGGCCGGTCTGCAGGTCGTTGTCGATGATGGCCTGGAAACGGGCGATGTCGCCCGAGCAGCCGGCCCCGTCCGGCAGCCGGAAGCCCTGCGGCGTCACGCCCGGCACGGCCGCGGAATTGGCGACGGGCGCAGGCCTGTCGGCGCCCGTCTGGCAGGCCGCAAGCCCCAGGGCGACGGCGACAAGCAACCCGGCACGCAGAATCATCGATCCGCTCCCCACAACACGCGCGACCATCCCGCAGGCTGCCGGAAGCGTCAACAATCGGGCAGCCGCAGGCGGCGGCGAAAGAATGTGGCGCGCGGCGCTGGACAAGGGGGGAGGGCTTTGCTACACGCCCTCCCGCTACCACGGACGAACGCTTCGTCCCCTTCGGCTTGGGCGCATAGCTCAGTTGGTAGAGCAGCTGACTCTTAATCAGCGGGTCCTAGGTTCGAGCCCTAGTGCGCCCACCAAGCCGATCCAGTGGTTTAGCGCCGTTTCCTGAGACGAAGATCGAACAAGGCGCGCCCCGCTCGATGGGCGCGTCAGGCCGCCCGCATGGCCGTCTCCAGCCAGATGATGGCCAGGATCATCAGCAGCACGACGGCGACCGTCAGCAGCATCTGGCGTCCGGGAATGCCCCTGCCGACCAGGAAGATCATGGCGAGGATGGCGACGGCGGAGATGGCGAGTTCCATGCGCCGACGATAGCGGCCTGCCTCTGCGCCTGTCCATCGCATGGGGCGGCTTGAAGCCGGCCGCGAGCCCGCTAAGCTCTCTTGTCCGCCGGCACGGCGCCGGGCGACGGAGGATTGTCGATGGGTATTTTCAAGTTTCTGAAGGATGCCGGCGCGAAGCTGTTCGGCGGCGGCGAGGCCAAGGCGGCGACCGCTGACGAATTGAGCAAGGCCGTCGCCGATCACGGCCTCGACGCGGGCGGCCTGTCGATCTCGGTCGACGGCGACAAGGTCAAGGTATCCGGCAAGGCCGCATCCACGGAAGCCGCCGAGAAGATCATCCTCTCCCTGGGCAACCTCGTCGGCGTCGCCGAGGTGGATACCGGCGACCTCGCGGTCGTGAAGGAGACCAAGCCGTCCGTGATGTACACGGTGAAGAAGGGCGACACGCTCTGGAAGATCGCCGAAGCCCATTACGGCAAGGGCCAGGGCGCGAAATACACCGAGATCGTCAAGGCCAACACGCCGCCGGTGAAGAACCCGGATCTCATCCAGCCCGGCTGGGTGCTGCGTATTCCGCCGCTCTAGCCTGAAGCGGACCGGATCGGAAAACGAAAGGCCGGCGCGAGCGCCGGCCTTTCCTTATGGTCAGTGCACAAGCGTCAGCGCACGACGCCGCGCTTGTCCCCGAAGCCCGGGATATCGCACCGGCACGGCGCGCCGCTCGGCGCGGCATAGAAGATGCGGCACGTGCCGCGCGAGGTCACGCAGACCCGCCCGCCGGCGCCGCGATAGGCGCCGCCGCCTCCGCGATAGCCGCGGTCATAACGGTCATAGCGGTCGTACCGGTCGTAGCGCTGCGGCGGGGGGCGGCGCGGACGCGGGTCGTAGCTCGGGCCGCGATAGCCGGGCGCATAGCCGCCGCCGGGCTGCGGATCGAAGGAATTCTGCGCCGAGGCGCCGCCGGCGGCGAGTCCCGCGCCCAGGGCGATCGTGGCGAGAAGCATCCTGAAGGTCATCGATGGGTCCTTTCCTGCGGGATTGCCCCGCACGCGGCCTTGTGTAGCCTGTCCTTGATGAATGGAAGCGGAACGGAGAAGGTTCCGCCTCGCGCGTCGCTTTCAGCCGGAGCCCCGACTTGACCCCTGTGCCCATCGGCGTCGTCACCGTGTCCGACCGCGCGAGCCGCGGCGAATACGAGGACAGGGGAGGGCCGGGCATCGAGGCGGCCCTGGCCGAGCTTCTGGCGTCGCCATGGCGCGCCGAGCGCCGCCTCGTACCGGACGACCTCGACGTCATCGCCGCCGCGCTGAAGGACCTCGCCGATACCGTGCGCTGCCCCCTCATCCTGACCACCGGCGGCACCGGGCCCGCTCCGCGCGACGTGACGCCCGAGGCGACAGCGCTGGTCTGCGAGCGCCTGCTGGACGGCTTCGGCGAGGAGATGCGGCGCGCGAGCCTGCGTGAGGTGCCGACCGCGATCCTGTCCCGGCAGATCGCGGGAACGCGCGGGCAGTCCCTGATCATCAACCTGCCGGGCAAGCCGGCGGCGATCCGCACCTGTCTCGATGCCGTGTTCGCCGCCGTGCCCTATTGCATCGACCTGATGGGCGGGCCGCGCCTGGAGACCGACCCCGCCCATTGCGTGGCGTTCCGCCCCCGCGCCTGATCAGGCGCCGGGATCGGCCTTGAGGCCGGCGGCCTCGATTCCCGCGATGGCGGCGGCCTCGTCATTGTCGGACGTATCGCCCGAAATCCCGACCGCTCCGACGATGGTGCCCTTGGCATCGCGGATCAGGACGCCGCCCGGAACGGGGATCAGCGCCCCGATCGCATTGTTGGCCGCCGCCACGAAATGGGGCCGCTCCAGCGCCATCTTGCAGATCGAGCGCGACCCGACGCCGAGCGCAACGGCTCCATGGGCCTTGCCGAGCGCGATCTCGCCGCGCTTCAGGCTCGTGCCGTCCTCGGCGAGGAACGCCTTCAGCGAGCCGCGCCCATCGAGCACGGCGATGGCGAGCGGCTTGAAGTCCTTGTCGCGGGCATGGCGGGCGGCGACCGCCGCGATCTTCTGTGCGGCCTTGAGCTTCAGCAGCATGGGATGTCCTCTGTTCGTCAGTGTTCCGGGCGGATGTCGCGGGCCGCCAGCCATAGCGCGATGCGGCGGCGTTCCTCGAGGCTCATCTCGGTGATGTTGCCGGGCGGCATGGCATGGGTCAGCACCGCGTGGTTGCGGATCGCCGGCGCCTGGCGCTCGATGTCCCCGGCCGTCTCCAGCACCACGCCCTTCGGCGCGGTCCCGATCCCCTCCCAGCCCGGCTGCCGGGCGTGGCACATGGCGCAGCGCGCGCGCAGCAGGCCCAGCGCCTCCTCGCGATGGCCGGCGAGCGTCGTCAACTCGGCCGCCCGCGGCGCCGCCATGGCGCGCGAGGGCGCGCCGTCCAGCGAGAGGGCCGCGGCGATGGCCAGGGCCAGCGCGGCCGCTGCCCAGGTCCACCACGGCGTCGGCCGGTGGGCGTGCCGCTGGTTGAAGAAATGGCGGATCAGCGCTCCCGCCACCACCACCAGCCCGGCGATCAGCCAGTTCCAGCGCGACTGGTACGCCAGCGGGTAATGGTTGGAGAGCATCAGGAAGACGACCGGGAGGGTCAAGTAATTGTTGTGGAGCGAGCGCTGCTTGGCCTGCGCCCCCAGCCGCGGATCCGGGGTGCCGCCCGCAAGCAGCGTCGCCACCACCTTCTTCTGGTTGGGGATGATGACGACGAAGACGCTCCCCGACATCCAGGTCGCGATCATCGCGCCCGTGTGCAGCATCGCGCCGCGCCCGCCGAAGACCTGCCCGAATGCCCAGGCCGCCCCCATGATGACGACGAGGCCGACCCCCAGGAGCGCCGTATCGCTGCGGCCGAGCGGCGAGCGGCACAGCCCCTCGTAGACGAGCCAGAAGAAGGCGAGGCCGCCGATGCCGAACGCGGCCGCCTGCCACCCGGTGAGGGGGCGGACCTGCGGATCGACGAGATAGAGCTCATGGCCGAGATAATAGACCCATACCAGCAGGAAGAAGCCCGACAGCCAGGTGGCGTAGCTCTCCCACTTGAACCAGGTGAGCTCGGCCGGCATTTCCGGCGGCGCCACCAGGTATTTGCGCATGTTGTAGAAGCCGCCGCCATGGACCTGCCAGGCTTCGCCGCCGGCCCCGGGCGGCAGCGTCGGCGCCTTCCGAAGGCTCAGGTCGAGGTGGATGAAGTAGAAGGACGACCCGATCCACGCGATCGCCGTGATCACGTGCAGCCAGCGCAGGCCGAAGCTGATCCATTCAGACAGGAAAGGGTCGATCATGGGGCGGGACAGCGCGAGCCGGAGCGGGACGATGGCGTTGAGCCTAGTGCGCCGCCGCCCGCTTAGGAAGCCGCGCCCGGGACCGGACCGGATGGGTGCTTTGCCGCCTGCCTAGAAGGTCGTGCGCTGGCGCATAGCCGCCGAAAGCGTGCCTTCGTCGAGATAATCCAGCTCGCCGCCGACGGGTACGCCATGGGCGAGGCGCGTGACCTTGACCGGCAGGCCGGCGAGCGCGTCGGTGAGGTAATGGGCCGTGGTCTGGCCGTCGACCGTGGCGTTGAGCGCCAGGATCACCTCCCGCATGTCCGGCGCCGAGGCGCGCTCGACGAGGCGCGGGATCGCCAGGTCTTCGGGGCGGATGCCGTCGAGGGCCGACAGGACGCCGCCCAGCACGTGGTACCGGCCCGGAACGGCGCCGGCGCGCTCCAGGGCCCAGAGGTCCGACACGTCCTCCACGACCACGATGATGGAGGGATCGCGCCTGGCGTCGCGGCAGATCGTGCACGGATCGGTCGTGTCCACATTGCCGCAGCACGAGCACGACACGACGCGCTCGTTCGCCACGGCGAGCGCATCCGCCAGCGGACCCATGAGCTGATCGCGCCTCTTGATGAGGTGCAGCGCCGCGCGCCGCGCCGAACGCGGCCCCAGGCCCGGCAGGCGGGCGAGGAGCTGGATCAGGCGCTGGATCTCGGGACCGGCGGGATCGGCCATGAGGGGATCTCGGTTTGCGGCGGAGAGGGGGCGATCGGGTCGGGCGCGCTCTTCTGCCGGCTACGGCCCTAGAACGGCAGCTTCATGCCGGGCGGCAGGGGCAGCCCCTTGGTCAGTTCGGCGGTGCGTTCCTGGAGAAGGCGCTCGGCGCGGCCGCGGGCGTCGTTCAGCGCGGCGACCACGAGGTCTTCCACGATCTCCTGCTCGCCCGGCACCATCAGCGAAGGGTCGATGGTGACGGACTTCACCGCGCCCTTGGCGCTCATCACGACGCGGACCACGCCGCCGCCGGCGGCGCCCTCCACCTCGATGGCCTCCAGTTCCTCCTGCAGCGACTGCATCTTCTGCTGCATCTGCTGCGCCTGCTTCATCAGGCCCATGATGTCGCGCATGGCGATCTCCTTGGCGTTGTCGGGTTCCGCTCAGTCGTCGAGCGTGAAGGGGTCTTCGTCGTCGGGTTCCGGCACCGGGGGCAGGGGCGCGGCCTCCGCCTCGGCCGGCTCTTCGGCTGCGCGCTCGCGTATGTCCACGATGCGCGCGCCGGGAAAGCGTTCGAGTGCCGCCCGCACCGCCGGGTGGTTCTCGGCGTCGCTGGCGCGCGCCGCCTCCCGTGCCTGGGCCTGCTCGCGCAGCGTGGGCTGCCCGGCCTCGGAGGAGACCGCCACCATCCAGCGCCGGCCCGTCCATTGCTGGAGCATCCGGCCGATATCGGCCGCAAGCGTGCGCGAGGCGCCGTCGGCAAGCGCGAATTCAAGCACGCCGTCCTCGAAGCGCACCAGCCTCACGTCCCGTTCCAGCGCAGCCTTCATGGCGATCTGCCGCTGTTCGCCGGCAAACGCCACGAGATCCTCGAAGCGGGCGAAGCGCAAGCCCGGTTCAGCCTCCGGGCGCGGCGAGGGCCGGGCCGAAGCCTGGATCGAGCCCTGCGGCGAAAGCTGGGCCGCCTGGCCGCCGCCCGGTCCCCCGCGCGGGGACGGAGCCGCCATGCCCTGCGCCTGCGCCCCGCCGGAGGGGGCCCCCGAGCCGGCCGGTACGGCGCTGCCGCCCACGGCGCCGGAGCCGTCGCGCAGCATGCGCAGCGCCTCGTCGGGCGTCGGCAGGTCCGCGGCATAGGCGAGGCGCACCAGCGCCATCTCGGCGGCGGGCAGCGGCTTGGCGGCGGTCTGGATCTCGGGCAGGGCGCGCGTCAGCATCTGCCACGCGCGGGACAGGACGCGGATCGACAGGGCGGCCGCGTAGTCGGCGCCGCGCAGCCGCTCGGCTTCCGACAGCGCCGGATCGCGGGAGGCCTCCGGCACCAGCTTCAGGCGGGTCACCAGGTGGGTGAACGCGGCAAGGTCGGCGACGACCGCGGCCGGGTCCGCGCCTGCATCGTACTGGTCGCGCAGCAGACCCAGGGCGGCCGGCAGGTCCCCGCGCATCACGGCGTCGAACAGGTCGATGATCCGCGCCCGATCGGCGAGGCCGAGCATGTCGCGCACCGCCTCGGCGGTGACCGTTCCGGCTCCATGGGCGATCGCCTGGTCGAGCATGGAGAGGCTGTCGCGGACCGAGCCCTCGGCCGCGCGGGCGATGGCGGCGAGGGCATCGTCCTCCGCGCTCACCGCTTCCGCGGCGCAGATGCGGCTAAGATGGGCCACGAGGCGCCCGGTCTCCACCCGCCGCAGGTCGAAGCGCTGGCAGCGGGACAGGATCGTCACCGGCACCTTGCGGATCTCGGTGGTCGCGAAGATGAACTTGGCGTGGGGCGGCGGTTCCTCGAGCGTCTTCAGGAACGCATTGAAGGCGCCCGCCGACAGCATGTGGACCTCGTCCACGATGTAGACCTTGTAACGGGCCGAGACCGGCGCGTAGCGCACCGCGTCGTTGAGCTGGCGGACGTTCTCCACGCCGTTGTTCGAGGCGGCGTCGATCTCCTGCACGTCGATGTGCCGGCCTTCCATGATCGCCTGGCAGTGCACGCCCGGAACCGGCATCGCGATGGTCGGGCGGTCCGTCCCGCCCTCGACCTTGTAGTTGAGCGCGCGGGCGAGAATGCGGGCGGTCGTCGTCTTGCCGACGCCGCGCACGCCGGTCAGCATCCAGGCCTGGGGGATGCGGCCCGCCTCGAACCCGTTGGCGATGGTGCGCACCATCGCCTCCTGGCCGATCAGGTCGTCGAAGCTCTGGGGACGGTACTTGCGGGCCAGCACCCGGTACGCGGCGGTCGCGGGGGCCGGAGCCGGCGCAGGAGGCAGGCCCGGCAGGCCGGGCTCGTCGTGATCGATCGGGCCCGTCTCGTCGGTCATCGCGCCCCGGCAGAAGATGAAGGTGGGAGGCTGGACAAGAACCCGCCCGGTCTCGTTAGGGCTGCTTCCTTCCGGACCTGACCCGGTTGGCGAGTGGAACGTCCCCCGCCAACCTCCCGCCCGCTATATCGGCGATCGGGGGAGCCGGCGCAAGGCCGGAAGGCGCGATGCCGCGAGGATAGCGCATGCGGTGACGCCCTCTGGCTTCGGAGCCCGTCGAGGCTGTGAAGAGCCGAAATCGATCGTCCCTGCTGACGGCGGGTCCGTTCGCGGCTATGAGCAGAGACCAGAAGAACCAGAAGCAACGCCATGGCCCCGCCGTTCGATCTCGATCCGCGCCTTGCCCAGGACACCCATGTCGTGGGCGACCTGGAACTGTCCCGCGTGCTGCTGATGGACGACACGCGATTTCCCTGGATCGTGCTGGTGCCCCGGCGGGCGGGCCTCGTCGAGGTGACGGACCTCGACGAGTTCGAGATGGCCTCGCTGATGAGCGAAATCCGCCTGACGGCCCGAACGCTCAAGACCATCGCCGGATACGACAAGCTGAATGTCGGCATCCTCGGCAATTTCGTCGCCCAGCTCCACATCCATGTGGTCGGCCGCCGCACGATCGACGACGCCTGGCCGCGGCCGGTCTGGGGAGCGGGCGGCACGCGCCGGCCTTACGACAACCGCCTGCGCGACACCCGCATCGCCCAGATCAGGAGCGAGATGAGGCTGAACGGATGAGCCTGGAGCTCTCCGCGGCCCAGGGCTTTGCCGGCAATCGTCTCGACAGGAAGGGCAACGACCGCGACGATCCCGAAAGGATCGCTGCCTGGCGCGCCTCACCCCTGGCCCGCTTCGTCCTGTTCGCCGGCGACCAGCCGCTCCTCGACCGATCGGGCAACGAGCCGTCTGTCACCGTCCCAGCCGTGCGCGTGGACGCGGAGGGCGAGGCGACCGAAAGCGTCTTCCTCGGGGTCGACGGAGATGCGCCGGTCTTCGGCCTGCTCCTGCCCGAACGGGCCCCGGACGCCTACCAGGCGGCCGACGGGCTCGTCGTCGCGGATCTGCGCTCCCTCGCGGCCGAGGCGGTCGTATCGCCCCATGCGCTGGGCATTCTGGCGCAGGCCAAGTCGCTTCTGGGCTGGCACCGCCGCCATCGCTTCTGCGCCAATTGCGGTGCCCGGACGACGCCGAGCCCGTCCGGCTGGCGCCGCGACTGTGCCGCATGTAGCGCCCAGCACTTCCCGCGCACCGACCCGGTCGTGATCATGCTGGTCCGCCGCGGCGATGCCTGCCTTCTGGCGCGGCAGGCCCGCTTCGCCACCGGCGTCTATTCCTGCCTTGCCGGCTTCCTGGAGCCGGGGGAGACGCTGGAGGACGCCGTGCGGCGGGAGGTGGCCGAAGAGGCGGGCCTCCAGACCGGCCCGGTGTCCTACATGTGCTCACAGCCCTGGCCCTTCCCGTCCTCGCTGATGATCGGCTGCGTCGCCGATGCCGGCGAAGGGGAGATCGTGCTGGATCGCGGCGAGCTGGAGGACGGCCGCTGGTTCTCCCGCGCGGAGGTGCGCCTCATGCTGAAGGGCGCGCATCCCGACGGTCTGCGCGTGCCGCCGCCCTTGGCCATCGCCCATCACCTTCTGCAGGCTTTCGCCGCGGAGCCGGACTGAGCGGTTCCGGATCGTCCCAGGCGGCCAATTCGTGCAGATCGGGCCAGATGACGGCCACGGACGGCACCGCCATGCCGCCGAAGCTGCGGATCGCCGAGCCGACAACGCGGCCGCCGAGCGTCCGGTAGAAGGCGATGGCGGCCAGGTTGTCCCGCGAGACCCAAAGGCCCGCGGAGCGCAGTCCGTGGTCCAGCATGGCGCGGGCCATCGCGCCCATGAGCCGTGTGCCGACGCCCCTGAGCTGCTCCCGCTTCAACACGTAGAGGGCCTCGATCTCGCCTTCCATGCCCAGCGCACTGTCCCAGGCCAGGCCGCACGATCCGAACGCGACGACCTGCCCGCGCCGCTCCGCCACGACCACGTCCCGGAAGCCGGGATGGTCCGTCATGGCGCCGCGCCACGTCGCCTCGCGATCGCGCACGGTGAGGGAGGCAAGCATCCGGTCGGGCAGCGTGCCGCGATAGGTTTCCCGCCACGAGGCCACGTGGATTCTCGCGATGGCTGGGATATCGGACGGGTGTGCGCGGCGGATTGTCGTCATCTCTGGCTCCCATCGTTCGGCGATGGCGCCAAGCTCGCCGTGAATCGGGGCCACAAGACGACGGGAACCCCGCAACAAAGAGGCCATGCGGGGGCTTTTATCGAGGCGGTTGCGCCGCCTATTCGGCGGCCGCCGCGATGCTCGCGCGGAAGGGATGCGCCGGGTAGACGCCGAGGATGCGGATTTCCTTGGAGAAGAAGGCCAGCTCTTCCAGGGCCAGCTTCAGCGAGCGGTCCTGCGGGTGGCCGTCCACCTCCGCGTAGAACTGCGTGGCCGTGAAGCGGCCCTCGAGCTGATAGCTCTCCAGCTTCGTCATGTTGATGCCGTTCGTGGCGAAGCCGCCCATGGCCTTGTAGAGCGCCGCCGGCACGTTGCGGACCTGGAAGACGAAGCTGGTGATGCAGGGCCCGGTATCGGCGGCCGCCCAGTCCTCGCTCTTCGACAGGATGACGAAACGGGTGGTGTTGTGGGCCTCGTCCTCCACGTCCTCGGCGAGGATGTTGAGGCCATAGACGCCCGCGGCCATGCGCGGGGCCAGCGAGGCCCGCGTCACGTCGTTCCACTCGGCGACCTCGCGGGCCGAGCCGGCGGTATCGCCGGCCACCACGGCCTTCAGCCCCAGCTTGCGAATGATCTTGCGGCACTGGCCGAGCGCGTGGACGTGGCTGTGCACGCTGCGGATCGTGCCGAGATTGGCGCCCTCGACCGCCATGAGCTGGAAATGGATCGGCAGGAAGTGCTCGCCCACGATGTGCAGGCCCGACGTCGGCAGGAGATGGTGGATGTCGGCCACGCGCCCCGCGATCGAGTTCTCGATCGGGATCATGGCGAGGCCCGCCTCGCCCTCCTGCACCGCCGCGAACGCATCCTCGAAGGTCGGGCAGGGCAGGGGCTTCCAGTCCGGCAGCACCTCGGCGCACGCAATGTGGGAATTGGCTCCGGGCTCGCCCTGGAACGAGATGACGTGGGGTTTCGGCTTCTGCATCGTCAGGCTTTCCGGGCCGCGAGGATCTCGCGGGCCCTGTCGAGGTCGTGGGGAGTGTCGACGCCGAGCGGCACGTCCTCGACGAGGGTGACGTCGATGCGCATCCCGGCCTCCAGCGCGCGCAATTGCTCCAGCTTCTCCCGCCGCTCCAGCGTCGAGGGCGGCAGCGAAACGAAGCGAGACAGGGCACGGCGGCGATAGGCGTAGAGGCCGATATGGTGGAACAGCGGGCCCTCGCCCCAGGGGGCGGTGGCGCGAGTGAAATAGAGCGCCCGCAGCCGCTGCTCCGACAAAGGCGTCCCGACGATCTTGACGATGTTCGGGTCGGTGCGCTCGGCCTCGCGGGTGATCGGCGCGGCGATGGTGGCGATGTCCACGGCGGGGTCCGACAGCGGCAGCGCCGCGGCCGCGATGGCGCGCGGATCGATCGTCGGCAGGTCGCCCTGGACGTTAACGACCACGTCGTGGACGCCGCCCGGATCGACCGCCTCCATCGCCTCGTGGATTCGGTCCGAGCCCGAAGGGTGGTCGGGCCGCGTCAGCACCGCCCGGCCGCCGGCCTCGCGCACCGCGCTGGCAATGGCTTGCGAATCGCAGGCCACGACGACGGGTCCCAGGCCCGCCTCAACGGCGCGGCGCCAGACATGCACGATCATCGGCTCGCCGAGGATGTCGGCCAGGGGCTTGTCGGGCAGTCGCGTGGCCGCCAGGCGAGCGGGGATCAGGACGAGGGGATCGGACATCGGGAAGCCAGCCCGCCAAGCGGCGAAAGGTCACAAACGCGACGCGCTTATACGAGTTGCAATCCCATCGGCAAAGCGGCTAATCAGGCGCCGCCGGAATCCCTCGCGGGTTGCCGGATCGTTTCGCATGTCACGTCCTTCGGGACCGGAGCCGGTTCATGGATTCGTTCGAGCTCAACAAGATCTTCGGCGCGGTGCTGGGCACGCTGCTCCTGGTGATGGGCCTCAGCATCGTCTCCGAGATCATCTTCAGCCCGGCGAAGCCCGCCATCCCCGGCTACGACCTGCCCGGCGCGCCCGAGGCGTCCGCCGCCGGCGCCGGTGCCGCCGCCCCCGCCGCCGAGCCCATCGCGGTCCGCCTGGCGAAGGCCGATGTCGGCCGCGGCGAGAAGGCCGTCGCCAAGTGCAAGGCCTGCCACGACTTCACCCAGGGCGGCCCCAACAAGGTCGGCCCGAACCTGTACGAGACGGTGAACCGCGCCGTCGCGACCCATGCCGGCTTCAACTATTCGGCGGGCATGAAGGCCAAGGGCGGCAACTGGGACTATGCGCACCTGGACGAGTTCCTGGAGAACCCCCGCAAGTCGGTGCCCGGCACGATCATGGCCTTCGCCGGCGTGCCCAAGCCGGACGAGCGCGCCGACATCATCCTCTACATGCGCTCGCTCGCCGGCTCGCCGGCGGAACTGCCGGCCGCCGAGGCCGCCAAATAAGGTATCCGCCCCGACACGACGGAGAGCGGTCGATCGATCGGACGAGCCGGGCCCAGCGCCCGGCTTTTTCGTGTGTGCGGCGTTGCGGGGGTATGACAGCGGCGGGCGCTGACGCTAGGCTCGCGAAAAGCCGCCACGTCCGTCCGGAGCGATCCGCCTGTTCATCCTCAGCCGACGAAGCCTGCTCGCCAGTTCCGCCGCCTTCGCCGGCGCCGGCCTCCTGCCGGAGGTCCTGGCCGCCCAGGAAGCGAGCCCGCCCGCCGCGCCCCCGGCTCCGGCCCCGCCGGCCTCGGAGATCGTGGACGCCCACGGCCTGTCCGTCTTCGGCGATCTCAAGGAGCGGCCGAACTTTCCGCATTTCGCCTATGTGAACCCGCAGGCGCCCAAGGGCGGCAGGCTGGTGCTCCAGATCCGCCAGGCAGCCGGCAACCAGAACTTCGAGACGTTCAACACGCTGAACATCTTCACCGCCCGGGGCGACGGCGCCGCAGGCATCGATTCCCTCTACGACACGCTAATGGCGGGGTCCGGCGACGAGCCCGGCGCGGTCTACGGTCTGGTGGCGCGCAGCGTCTCGGTCTCCGCGGACCGCCTCGTCTACCGGTTCCGGCTGCGGCCCGAGGCACGCTTCCACGACGGCACCCGCCTGACCGCCCACGACGTGGCCTTCTCGGTCGACATCCTGAAGACCAAGGGCCATCCCCTCTATCGCTTGCTGCTGCGCGAGGTCGTCGGTGCGCGGGCTGAAAGCGACGACGTCTTCGTCGCCGAACTGTCGCCGCGCCGCAGCCGCGAACTGCACCTCATCGTCGCCGGCCTCCCGATCTTCCCGCGGGCCTACTGGCAGGGCCGGGACTTCGAGGCGGCGACGCTGGAGCGGCCGCTCGGTTCGGGGCCGTACAGGGTCGGGCGCTTCGAGCCCGGCCGCTACATCGAGTTCGAGCGGGTCGCCGACTATTGGGCCAAGGACCTGCCGGTGAATGTCGGCACCAACAATTTCGACGTGGTCCGCTACGAATATTTCCGCGACCGGCAGGTGGCGTTCGAGGCCTTCAAGAGCGGCATCATCACCTTCAACGAGGAATTCACCGCCCGGAACTGGGCGACGGGCTACGATTTTCCGGCCATGCGCGATGGCCGCGTCCTGCGGGAAGCCCTGCCGCGCACCGCGCCCGTCGGGTCGCAGGGCTGGATCTACAACACGCGGCGCGAGATGTTTCGCGACCCGCGCATCCGGCAGGCGCTGAACTACGCCTTCGACTTCGAATGGACCAACCGCAACGTCATGTACGCGCTGTACAGGCGCACGGCGTCCTACTTCCAGAATTCCGAATTCCAGGCGTCGGGCCTGCCGTCGCCGGAGGAGCTGGCGCTGCTGGAGCCCTGGCGCGGCAGGATCCCGGACGCCGCCTTCGGTGAACCCTTCGTCCCGCCGGTCTCGGACGGGTCCGGCCGGGACCGGGCGCTCCTGCGCAAGGCGCACGACCTTCTGCTCGCCGCCGGGTGCCGCCGCGACGGCTCCCGCATGCTGCTGCCGAACGGTCGGCCGTTCGAGATCGAGTTCCTGGATTCGACGCTGACCCTCCAGCCCCACACGCGGCCGCTCCAGGTGAACCTGAGGCGCCTCGGCATCCGCGGGTACAGCCGCATCGTCGACGCCCAGCAATACCAGCGCCGGGTGCAGGATTATCAGTTCGACATCGTCAGCCGCGCCATCGGCGGATCGTCGATCCCGGGTGAGTCGCTGAAATCCGTCTACGGGTCGGAATCGGGCAAGGTACCCAGCGGCCGCAACATCGCCGGCATCGACGACCCTTGCGTCGACGCGCTGCTGGACCGGATCGGCCGGGCGGCGACGGTTGCGGAGGTCCGGGTGGCCGCCCGCGCCCTCGACCGCGTCCTGCGGGCGGGCCATTACTGGATCCCCATGTGGTGGAACCCCAATGACCTGGTCGCGTACTGGGCCATCTACGACCGGCCCCAACGCAAGCCCGTCTATTCCTCCGGCGCTCCCGGCACCTGGTGGTTCGGTTCCGGCCCGTCCCAGCGCACGAAGGGGAGCTGAATTCCCATGTTCCCCTATATCGCCCGCCGCCTGCTGCTGATGATCCCGACCCTGATCGGGATCATGCTGGTGACCTTCGTGATCGTGCAGTTCGCCCCCGGCGGCCCGGTCGAGCGCATCCTGTCGCAGCTCGAAGGCACCGATTCCGCCGCCACCGCCCGCATCGGCTCGGGCGGCCCCGACGCGCTGCGCGGGGAAGGCAATTCGGCCTATCGCGGGGCGCAGGGGCTCGATCCGGCGTTCATCAAGCAGCTCGAGCAGCAATTCGGTTTCGACAGGCCGGCGCCGGAGCGCTTCCTCAAGATGCTCGGCGACTATGCGCGGTTCGATTTCGGCCGGTCCTACTTCCGGGACACGCCGGTGCTCCAGCTCATCGCCGAGAAGCTGCCGGTCTCCATCTCGCTGGGCCTGTGGATGACGCTCCTGTCCTACGCGATCTCGATTCCGCTCGGCATCCGCAAGGCAGTGCGGGACGGCTCGCGTTTCGACGTCTGGACGTCCGGCGTTATCGTCGTCGGCTATGCCGTGCCCGGCTTCCTGTTCGCGATCCTGCTGATCGTGCTCTTCGCCGGCGGGTCGTTCTGGCAGATCTTCCCGCTGCGCGGCCTGACGTCGGACAATTGGTCGGACCTGTCCCTGGCCGGCAAGGTCGTCGACTATGCCTGGCACCTCGTCCTGCCGGTGACGGCCATGGCGCTTGGGGCCTTCGCCGCCTCCACGCTGCTGACCAAGAACTCGTTCCTCGACGAGATCCGCAAGCAATATGTCCTGACGGCGCGGATGAAGGGCCTCAGCGAGCGACGCGTCCTCTACGGCCACGTGTTCCGCAACGCGATGCTCATCGTCGTCGCCGGTTTTCCCGGCGCGTTCATCTCGGCGTTCTTCACCGGCGCGCTGCTGATCGAGACCGTGTTCTCCCTGAACGGGCTGGGTCTCCTGTCCTTCGAGTCGATCGTCAACCGCGACTATCCGGTCGTGTTCGGCAGCCTCTACATCTTCTCGCTCGTCGGCCTCATCGTCGGCCTCGTCTCGGACCTCACCTATGCGTGGATCGACCCGCGCATCGATTTCGAATCGCGGGAGGTCTGAGGCTTGGACCAGACGGTTCCCCAGCGTCCCTTCCTGTCGCCGCTGAACCGGCGGCGGCTCGCGAACTTCCGCGCCAACCGGCGCGGCTACGTGTCGTTCTGGATTTTCGCGATCCTGTTCGTCGCATCGCTGTTCGCGGAGTTCATCGCCAACGACAGGCCGATCGTCGCTTCCTACAAGGGCGAGATCATCGTGCCGATCCTCAAGGATTATCCGGAGGAGAAGTTCGGCGGCTTCCTCGCCTTCACGGACTACCGCGATCCGGTGGTCGCGCAGGAGATCGCGCGGAACGGCTGGGCGCTGTGGCCGCCGATCCGCTTCTCCTACGACACGCACAACCTGAACCTGCCGACGCCCGCGCCTTCGCCGCCCACCTGGACGTTGAGCGAGGACCAGTGCCGCGAGCAGGCCCGGCGCATGGGCCGCGAGGGCGGCTGCTCCAGCCTCGAATGGAACTGGCTGGGCACCGACGACCAAGGCCGGGACGTGCTCGCGCGCGTCATCTACGGCTTTCGGCTCTCGGTGCTCTTCGGCCTGATCCTGGCGGGCATATCCTCGGTCGTCGGCATCGCCGCCGGCGCCGTCCAGGGCTATTTCGGCGGCTGGACGGACCTCGTGATGCAGCGCTTCATCGAGATCTGGACGTCCGTGCCGGCCCTCTACCTGCTCATCATCATCTCGGCGATGGTGACGCCGGGCTTCTGGGTCCTGCTCGGCATCCTGCTCCTGTTCTCATGGGTGTCGCTCGTCGGCGTGGTGCGCGCCGAGTTCCTGCGCGCCCGCAACTTCGAATATGTGCGCGCCGCCCGGGCGCTCGGCGTTCCCGACTGGCGGATCATGATCCGCCACGTCCTGCCCAACGCGATGGTGGCGACGCTGACCTTCCTGCCCTTCGTGATCAACGGCTCCATCACCACGCTCACCTCGCTGGATTTCCTCGGCTTCGGCCTGCCGCCGGGCTCCCCGTCGCTGGGCGAGCTGCTGGCGCAGGGCAAGTCCAACGTCCAGGCGCCGTGGCTGGGGCTGGTGGGCTTCGCGGTCATCGCGCTCATGCTCTCCCTGCTCGTGTTCGTCGGCGAGGCCGTGCGCGACGCCTTCGACCCGCGGAAGACGTTCCAATGACCGAGAAGCTGCTTTCAGTCCGCGATCTCTCGGTCGCCTTCCGCCAGGACGGGCGGGACGTGCTCGCCGTGGACCGCATCTCCTTCGATGTCGCCCGGGGCGAGACGCTGGCGCTGGTCGGCGAATCCGGTTCAGGCAAGTCCGTCTCGGCTCTCTCGATCCTGAAGCTGCTGCCTTATCCCGCGGCCAGCCATCCCTCGGGCGAGATACGGTTTAGGGGGCGCGAGCTCCTGTCGGAATCGGAGGATGAGCTGCGCAAGGTGCGCGGCAACGACATCACCATGGTCTTCCAGGAGCCCATGACCTCGCTCAATCCGCTCCACACGATCGAGCGGCAGATCGGCGAGATCGTCGCGCTCCACAAGGGGCTGCGCGGGGACGCGCTACGGGCGCGGGTGCTGGAGCTCCTGGACCTGGTGGGCATCCGCAACGCCGCCGAGCGGCTCGATGCCTACCCGCATCAATTGTCCGGCGGCCAGCGCCAGCGCGTCATGATCGCCATGGCGCTGGCGAACGAGCCGGACCTGCTGATCGCGGACGAGCCCACCACGGCGCTCGACGTGACCGTCCAGGCGCAGATCCTCAAGCTGCTGAAGGACCTGCAGCGGCGCCTGGGCATGGCGCTCCTGTTCATCACCCATGACCTCGGCATCGTGCGCCGCCTGGCGGACCGCGTCGCCGTTATGCAGGGCGGGCGCATCGTGGAGACCGGTCCGGTGGCCCGCGTGTTCGACGCTCCCGAGCACGACTACACGCGCCGCCTCCTGGCGGCGGAGCCGAAGGGCGAGCCCGCGGCGCCGGCGCCGGATGCGCCCGTCGTGCTGGAGGCAGGGCCGATCAAGGTCTGGTTCCCGATCAAGCGCGGCTTCCTGCGCCGCACCGCCGGCCATGTGAAGGCGGTGGACGGAGTGTCCCTCTCGCTGCGCGCCGGGGAGACGGTCGGGATCGTCGGCGAATCCGGTTCCGGCAAGACGACGCTGGGGCTCGCCGTCCTTCGGCTGATCTCGTCTGAGGGGCCGGTCGTCTTCATGGGCCGCGACATCCAGGGCCTGCGCAGCGCCGCGATCCGGCCGCTTCGCCGGCAGATGCAGGTGGTCTTCCAGGACCCTTACGGTTCGCTGTCGCCCCGCATGTCGGTGGCGGAGATCGTGGGCGAAGGTTTGGCCCTGCACGAACCGTCACTGGGCAGCGAGGCCCGCCGCGCCCGCGTGGCGCAGAGCCTGGCGGAGGTCGGCATCGATCCGGCGACGATGGACCGCTATCCCCACGAATTCTCCGGCGGTCAGCGGCAGCGCATCGCGATCGCCCGCGCCATCGTGCTGGAGCCGAAATTCCTCGTGCTCGACGAGCCGACCTCCGCGCTGGACATGTCCGTCCAGGCGCAGATCGTGGACCTGCTGCGCGACCTCCAGATCCGCCGCGGGCTGGCCTACATCTTCATCAGCCACGACCTGAAAGTGGTGCGTGCCCTGGCCAGTTACGTGCTGGTGATGCAGGACGGGCACGTGGTGGAGGAGGGGGCTGCCGCGAGCATCTTCGCAGCCCCGCAGACGGCCTATGCCCGCGCCCTCTTCGCAGCCGCCTTCGGCCACGAGGTTGCCGAACCGGCCGCCGTAAGGGAATGATGGCGGCTCGCCTGTCTGAACGTTTCGTGACAGGCTCGCGCCGCCCAGGGCAACCGGGCTGATCTGAAACCGTTCGTCGCCGCGTATGCCGGCAGCGAATCGCGGAGCATGAATGACGCGAGCCTTGTTGATCGTCCTGGATTCTGTCGGCGTCGGCGGCGCGCCCGATGCGGCGGCCTACGACGATGCCGGTGCCGACACGCTCGGCCACGTCGCCCGGGCCTGCGCCGCCGGCGCCGCCGATCGGGCAGGCCTGCGGCAGGGGCCGCTCGCCGTGCCGAACCTCGTCGCACTGGGCCTCGGCGCGGCCGCGCGGGAGGCGACGGGCGAGGTCCCGCCGGGCCTGGAGGCCGCCCCCCAGCGCGGGCTCTTCGGCTGTGCGGTGGAGACGTCCCGCGGCAAGGACACGCCCTCCGGCCACTGGGAACTGGCGGGCGTTCCCGTCACCTGGGACTGGGGCTATTTCCCCAAGACCGTGCCGGCCCTGCCGGAAAGCCTCACCGAGGCGCTGATCGCCGAGGCCGGCCTGCCGGGCATCCTCGGGAACCGGCACGATTCGGGTACCGCCGTGCTCGACGATCTGGGCGAGGAGCATCTGCGGACCGGCAAGCCGATCCTCTACACCTCGGTCGACAGCGTCCTGCAGATCGCCGCCCACGAGGAGCGCTTCGGGCTGGAACGGCTCTACGCGCTCTGCGCCATCGCGCGGCGGCTCTGCGACCCGCTCCGGATCGGCCGCGTGATCGCGCGGCCTTTCCTCGGCGCCGCCGCCGGCGACTTCCGCCGCACCGGCAACCGGAAGGACTATTCGGTCCTGCCGCCGAGCCCGACCGTGCTGGACCGCCTGACGCGGCAGGCGCGGGCCATCGTCACCGTCGGCAAGATCGGCGACATCTTCGCCCATTCCGGCACCGGCCGGGAGGTGAAGCCCCACGGCAATGACGCGGTGCTCGATGCGACGATCGACGCGATGAGGACGCTGCCGAACGGCGGCCTCGTATTCTCGAACCTCGTGGATTTCGACAGCGAGTACGGTCATCGCCGCGACGTCGCGGGCTATGCCGCCGCACTGGAGGCCTTCGACCGGCGCGTGCCGGAGATCGAGGCCGTGCTGAAACCGGGTGACCTGGCCATCATCACGGCGGACCACGGCAACGACCCCACCTGGAAGGGCACAGACCACACCCGGGAGAAGGTTCCCGTCCTTGCCTTCGGGCCGGGCCTGCCCACCGGTCCCATCGGCACGCGGAGCACCTTCGCGGACGTGGGCGCGTCGGTCCTGTCCCATCTGGGGATCGACCCGGCCGAGGCGGGCACGTCCTTCCTTCCCCGCTGATTTGACAGCGCCGCGGCCGCGCGCGTATTTTTGCAACCCTCAGCAGCAAGATGACGCTGCCGCGAGTGCCGCCCCGACGGGCGGCATTTGATTTTCCGGGCCGCCACGGCCCGGGGCGGCGTCCTTAATCCGAGGAGATGGACCGTGTCGTCGTCGCTCCTGCCTACCTATGTCCGGGCGGATGTCGTGTTCGAGCGGGGCGAGGGCCCCTGGCTCGTCACGGAGCGAGGCGAGCGATATCTCGACTTCGGGTCCGGCATCGCGGTGAACTCGCTCGGTCACGCGCACCCACACCTGGTGAAGGCGCTGACCGACCAGGCCCAGCGGATCTGGCACACCTCGAACCTGGTGCGCATCCCCGGCGGCGAGACGCTTGCCGACCGGCTCGTCGCGTCCACGTTCGCCGACCGGGTCTTCTTCTGCAATTCCGGCGCCGAGGCGCTGGAAGGCGCCATCAAGATGGCGCGCAAGTACCATGCGGTGAAAGGCCATCCGGAGCGCTTCCGCATCGTCACGTTCGAGGGCGCGTTCCACGGCCGGACGCTGGCGACGATCGCCGCGGGCGGGCAGGCCAAGTACCTGGAGGGCTTCGGCCCCAAGGTCGAAGGCTTCGACCAGGTGCCCTTCGGCGACCACGAGGCCCTGCGCGCCGCCATCACCGATGCCACGGCGGGCATCCTCATCGAACCGGTCCAGGGCGAGGGTGGCATCCGCCCCGTGCCGAACCAGTGCCTGCGCGGCCTGCGCGAGCTCTGCGACGAGAAGGGCATCCTGCTCATCCTCGACGAGGTGCAGAGCGGCGTGGGCCGGACCGGCCGGTTCTTCGCCCATGAATGGGCCGGCATCACGCCGGACATCATGGCGGTGGCCAAGGGCATCGGCGGCGGGTTCCCGCTCGGCGCCGTCCTCGCCACGCAGGAGGCCGCCCAGGGCATGACCGCCGGCACCCACGGCACCACGTTCGGCGGCAACCCGCTGGCCATGGCCGTCGGCAACGCCGTGCTGGACGTCGTGCTGGAAGAGGGCTTCCTCGCCCATGTGGAGAAGATGGGCCTCCTGATGAAGCAGCGCCTGGCCGAGCTCCGCGACCGGCATCCGCGCGTCATCGCCGAGGTCCGCGGCGCCGGGCTGATGCTCGGCCTCAAGCTCAACGTGCCCAACGGGGACTTCACCGTCGCGGCCCGCGATGCGCGGATGATCGTCATCCCCGCCGGGGACAACGTGGTGCGGCTCCTGCCGCCGCTGACGATCACCGAGGCGGAGGTGGGCGAGGCCTTCGCGCGTCTGGATGCGGCGGCCACCGCCATCGAGGCGCGGCTCGACGCCCGGGGAGCGGCGTGATGACGACGCCGCCCCGGCATTTCCTCGACCTGACCGACATCCCCGCCGACACGCTGCGGGGCCTCATCGAGGTCTCCAAGGCGCTCAAGGCCAAGCGCCGCAAGGGCGTGCGGGCGGCGGAGCGGCCGCTCGAGGGCAAGGTCCTCGCCACGGTCTTCGACAAGCCGTCCACCCGCACGCGCGTCTCGTTCGATCTCGCTATGCGCGAGCTCGGCGGCGAGACGGTGATGCTGACCGGCGCGGAGATGCAGCTCGGCCGCGGCGAGACGATCGCCGACACGGCGCGCGTCCTGTCCCGCTACGTCGACGCGATCATGATCCGCGTGCTGGATCACAACGACCTCCAGGAGCTGGCGGCGCACGCCACGGTCCCGGTCATCAACGGCCTGACCAAGCGGTCCCATCCCTGCCAGATCATGGCCGACATCCTTACCTTCGAGGAGCATCGCGGCCCGATCGGGGGGCGGACGGTCGCCTGGGCCGGCGACTTCAACAACGTGCTCTCGTCTTGGATCCACGCGGCCGCGCGCTTCGATTTCTCGATCCGCATCGCGACCCCGCAGGAGCTGGTGACCCGCTCGGATGCGATGGACTGGGCGCGCGCCCAGGGTGCCTCGATCGAGATCGTCACCGATCCGTTCGATGCGGTCTCGGGCGCCGATTGCGTCGTCACGGATTGCTGGGTGTCCATGGGCGACGAGGAGGAGGCGCGCTACCGCCACAACCTCCTCAAGCGATACCAGGTGAATGCCCGCCTGATGGAGGCGGCCGCGCCGGACGCCCTGTTCATGCATTGCCTGCCTGCCCATCGCGGGGAGGAGGTCACGGACGAGGTCATGGACGGGCGCTGGTCCGTCGTGTTCGACGAGGCCGAGAACCGCCTGCACGCGCAGAAGGGCGTCCTCGCCTGGGCGCTCGGCGCCGTCGACGCATGAAGGTTCCCGGGTTCGAGGGCGCCGACGACAGCGTCCTGCCATTTGCCGTCGACGCGCTGGACGTGCGCGGCCGGGCCGTGCGCCTCGGCCCGCTGGCGGACGCCGTTCTCGCCCGCCACGATTACCCGGCGCCGGTGGCGCGCGTGGTCGGCGAGGCGCTGGCCCTCACCGCCCTGCTGGGCTCGGCGCTGAAGGACGCCGGCCGCTTCCAGCTCCAGACGAAGTCGGACGGGCCGCTGGGCATGATCGTGGTGGATTACGAGGCCTCCGGCGCCATGCGGGGCTATGCCCGCTTCGACGAGGAGGTGGTGGCCGCCGCCATCGCCGCCGGCGAGACCTCAACCGGTGCGCTCCTGGGCGCGGGGCACCTGGCGATGACCGTGGAGCAGGGCGTCGCCAACACCCGCTACCAGGGCATCGTCGCGCTCCAGGGCCAGAGCCTTGAGGAGGCGGCCCACGGCTATTTCCAGCAATCCGAGCAGATCCCCACCCGCATCCGCCTGGCGGTCGGCGAGGTGCTGGGAGGCGGCGAAGGGCATGCCTGGCGCGCCGGCGGCGTCATGGTCCAGTTCCTGCCGACGTCGCCGGACCGCCTGCGCCAGGCCGACATCGATCCGGGGGACGCGCCGGCAGGCTACGTGCCGGACGTCGTGTCAGAGGACGACGCCTGGGTCGAGGCGCGCTCGCTGGTAGAGACGGTCGAGGACCACGAGCTGCTCGATCCGACCGTGGGCAGCGAGCGGCTCCTGTACCGGCTGTTCCACGAACGCGGCGCGCGGGTCTTCGACCCGGTCGCCCTCAGGGACGAATGCCGCTGCTCGCGGGACCGGGTGCAGGCCATGCTCTCGCGGTTCTCGCCGCAGGAGCGCCGCGACATGGTCGCCGACGACGGGATGATCGGCGTCACCTGCGAATTCTGCTCGCGCCGCTACGTCTTCGCGCCGTCAGAGGTCGAGCAGCCCCAGGGCTGAGGTTCGGCCGCCCGCCCCGGCTCACAGCCCCGCGCGGCAGGTCTCCATCAGCCGGCGCATGAAGGCTTCGCCGGCGGCGAGGTCCTCCAGCCGGATATATTCGTCGGGCTGGTGCGCCTGGTTGATCGAGCCGGGCCCGCACACGACCGTCGGGATGCCCGCGAGCTGGAAATGGCCCGCCTCAGTGCCGTAGGGCACGGTGACCGTCCGGTTGCGGGAGGCAAGGCGCAGCGCGAGGCGCTCCGCCGCGGAGCCCGGCATCGGCGCCAGCCCGGGCACGTTGACCTCGTTCACCGTGTCGATGCGCGCACCCGGCGCCGACTGGCGCATCCACGACAGGACGCGCTCCTCGCCGAACCGTGCGATCCGCGCGGGAATCTCCGCCTCGTCGAGATCGGGCAGGCCGCGGAACTCCCACGAGAAGCGACATTCCTTGGCCAGGATGTTCCGGGCGGTGCCGCCGGCGATCACGCCGACCTGCACGGTGGTGTAGGGCGGGTCGAACCGCCCCGACGCATCGCCCCGCGCCCGCATGTCCGCCTCGATGCGGCCGAGCTCGGCCACGAGCTGGCAGGCGCCCATGACGGCGTTGGCGCCCAGATTCGGCTTGGAGGAATGCGCTTCGAACCCGTGCACGGTCGTGTCGAACGTGACGACGCTCTTGTGCGCGTCGGCGACCTCCATCTCCGTCGGCTCGCCGACGATGACCCCGACCGGCGGCGGCAGGTCCCGGCCGAAGCGGGCGATGATGTCGGTGGAGCCCAGGCACGTCGTCTCCTCGTCGTAGGAGAGGAGGATCTGGATCGGCGTCTTCAGGTCCGCGGCGAGGAAGTCCGGCACCAGCGCCAGCGCGAGGGCCCCGAACCCCTTCATGTCCACCGCGCCGCGGCCATAGGCGCGCCCGTCCTCCACGCGCAGCGTGTAGGGATCGGCGCTCCAGGCCTGGCCGGCCACGGGCACGACGTCGGTGTGGCCCGACAGGAGGATCGCGCCGCGGTCCGCCGGGCCGATGGTCGCCAGCAGCGCCGCCTTGTTCCCGGCGGCGTTGGCGGCCCGCAGGGTCGGCACGCCCCAGCCGTGGAGATAGTCCTCGACGAAGGCGATGAGCGCGAGATTGGACTTGCCGCTCTCGGTGTCGAACGAGACGAGGCGCGCCAGCATTTCCAGCGGCGTGTAGCGATGTCCGGTCATGTCAGTGGCTGATCCGCTGGGTGTAGGGGCTGTCGAGGGAGAAGGCGGGAATCTTCACCTGGAAGACGTCCCCGGAGGCCGAAACCATGTCGTAGAGGCCTTCCATCATGCCGTCCGGCGTGGTGAGCGGGCATCCCGACGTGTAGGTGAAGCTGCTGCCCGGCGCGATGATCGGCTGCTCGCCCACGACGCCGGGCCCGTCGACGCGCTCCTGGCGGCCGAGGCCGTCGACGATGACCCAGTGGCGCGCGAGCAGCGTCACGGCCTCGTCACCCTCGTTGACGATCTCGATCGTGTAGGCCCAGAAGTACCGGCCCGCCCGCGGCTGCGACTGCTCCGGCATGAACCGGGGCGTCACGCGGACACGCACGTTGCGGGTTTCTTCTTCGTACACGCCTCGCCCCGAGGGCCGTTGAGTTGCGCGCCGCCCGGAAGCGGGACACGCCGGAGCCACCCGTGGTAAGGCCTTGGCCGGTAGGGCGTCAACGGAGCGGACGATGCTGGACGGGATCGCGCGCAGGCTCGTCGATCCGCTGCTCGAGCCGCTCGCCGCCCGCCTGTCCCGCAGGGGTGTCGACGCGGACGCACTGACCTTCGCCGGCCTCTTCTGCGGGCTCGCCTGCGCGCTGGCCGTCGCGATGCAGGCCCCAATGGCCCTGGCGCTGGCCCTGCTGGCGCTCGGCCGCATCGCCGACGGGCTGGACGGGGCGGTGGCCCGCCGCACCGCCGCCACCGACCGGGGCGGCTTCCTCGACATCGTCTGCGATTTCACCTTCTACGGCGCGGTGCCTCTGGCCTTCGCGGTGCGCGATCCCGAGGCTGCGCTGGCGGCATGCCTGCTGCTCTTTGCCTTCTACGTCAACGGCGCGACCTTCCTCGCCTACGCGGCGGTGGCCGCCGGCCGCGGCCTCGACAGCCGGGTCCGCGGCCCGAAATCCATCCATTTCACCGCCGGGCTCGCCGAGGGCACGGAAACGATCGTGGTTTTCGCGGCCATGATCGCCTGGCCGCCGGCATTCCCGGCGCTCGCCATCGGCTTCGCCGTCCTCTGCCTCGTGACCGCCGCCGCGCGCGGCTGGCTCGCCTGGCGGACCTTTGCTGTAGACAAGAGGGGCGGGCGCCTTGGCGGCCACGGGGACAGCCCGTAGAGCAGGAAGGCGCGCTCCGGGGCCTTCATGACCAGCATTTCCTCCGGCATCCAGCCGGCCGAGACCATCGCCGCCTTCGTCGCCGACGGCACGATCCGTGTGGAGCGGCCGCTCGATGCCGACCAGATCCAGCCGGCCAGCCTCGACCTGCGCCTGGGGCGCCGGGCATGGCGCGTGCGCGCCAGCTTCCTGCCGGGGCCGGGGCGCCCGGTCCGCGAGCGGCTCGACAGGATCGCGCTGCACGAGATCGACCTGACGCGGGAAGCCGTGCTCGAGACCGGCTGCGTCTACATCGCCGAGCTGCAGGAATCGCTCTTCCTGCCCAACGCGGTCGCCGCCTCCGCCAATCCCAAGAGCTCGACCGGCCGGCTCGACGTGTTCACCCGCGTCATCACGGACGGCTCGCGGGAGTTCGACCAGATCGAGGCCGGCTATTCCGGCCCGCTCTTCGCCGAAATCTCGCCGCGCACCTTCCCGGTCCTTGTCCGCACCGGCTCGCGCCTGTCCCAGGTGCGGTTCCGGTCCGGCCATTCCCGCCTGGACGATTCCGCCCTCCACGCGCTCCACGCCCATGACCGGCTCGTCACCTCGGCGCAGCCATCGATCCAGGGCGGTGTCGCGGTCTCCGTGGATCTGGCGGGCTTCGGCGAGGACGGGCTGCTCGGCTATCGCGCCAAGCGTCACACCGGCCTCATCGACGTCGACCGCATCGGCGGCTACCGCACCGCGGATTTCTGGGAGCCGATCCACGCCGACGGAACCGGGTCGCTCATCCTCGACCCCGGCCAGTTCTACATCCTGGCATCGAAGGAGGCTGTCCACGTGCCGCCCCATACGGCTGCGGAAATGACCCCGTTCGATCCGCTGGTGGGCGAGTTCCGCGTCCATTACGCCGGGTTCTTCGATCCCGGCTTCGGCCACGCGGGCGCGGGCGGGGAAGGTTCGCGCGCGGTCCTGGAGGTGCGCTCCCACGACGTGCCCTTCATCCTGGAAGACGGGCAGATCGTCGGGCGGCTGGTCTACGAGCGCATGGCCCATCAGCCCAAGGTGCTGTACGGCGCTGGCGCCGGCTCCAACTACCAGGCGCAAAGCCTGAAGCTTTCCAAGCATTTCCGCTGAAGACCGGAATCACCGTCTAAGGTCTGCAGGGCCCTTCGCACCGGCGCGCTTGACGCATGTTCTGCCGTATGGGCAGATTTTCACCGCAAGGGTCGGGGCGGAAACGAACGTCGTGCACGGGCACCAGGTGGAGGGGGACGACGCGGCGCATGCCTACGATCTGCGCGTCGTCCGGCGTTTCTGGGACCTGACAACCGGCTTCTGGCGTGGCAACGCCAACCGCCGTGCCTGGCTGCTCACCTTCGGCCTGGCTTTCTGCCTCCTCGCCAACGTCTCCGTCCAGTTCACCGTCAACACGTGGAATCGCTGGTTCTTCAACGCGCTTGAGGACCGGGACGGCGTCGTGATGGTCGAGCTCGTCGCCGTGTTCGCGGTCCTGTTCGCCATCGTCGCGGCGGTCGGCGTCGGCATCGTCTGGACGCGCGAGACGCTGCAGGTGCGCTGGCGCGAATGGGTGACGCGCGACCTGGTGGCCCGCTGGTTCGCCACGGGCAGCTACCGGCGGCTCGCCGAGAACGGGATCGAGCCCGCCAACCCGGAATATCGCATCGCCGACGACGTGCGCATGGCGCTGGAGCCCATCGTGGACTTCGCCATCGGCCTCCTGTCCGCCTTGCTCGGCGCCGCGACCTTTCTCGGGGTGCTATGGTCCATCGGCGGGTCGCTTACCGTCGGAGGCATGACGATCCCGGCCTACATGGTCCTGGCCGCCATCCTGTACGGCGCGTGCGCCTCGCTCCTGATGATGCATGTGGGCCGCCCGCTCGTGCGGCGCGTCGGCGCCCGCAACGAGGCGGAAGCCTCCCTGCGCTTCGCGCTGACGCGCGTGCGCACGGAGGCGGCGGCGATCGACGACGGCGTGCGCGCGCGGGACGAGCAGGCCGCGCTGGGCGAGACCTATGACCGCGTGGTGCGTCGCTGGCTCGCCGTCGTGCGGCAGAACGCCAGGATCACCTGGATCACCAACGGGTCGGGCGCGCTGATCCCGGTCGTTCCGCTGCTGCTCGCCGCGCCCAAATACATGGCCGACGAGCTGACGCTCGGCGCGGTCGTCCAGCTCGTCGCCGCTTTCGTGCAGGTGCAGGTCGCGATCTCCTGGATCGTCGACAATTACCGGCGCATCGCCGAATGCTACGCCTCGGTGCGGCGCGTGGTGGAACTCGCCGATGCCATCGACACGCTGGACCCGGCTGCCGAGCCGGCCCAGGCCCAGACCCAGGCCCCGGCGCCGCTTGCCGCCCCGGCGGGCCTGGCGGCATCCGGCCCCGCGCCGGCCCTGATCCAGGGCCTCATGTTCATCCTGGTGCTTCAACTGATTGGGATTGTGGAATGACCGACACATCGAGATGGGGAATCGCCGCCGAGAGCGGCATCCAGGCGCGCGAAGGCGGCATGCACTTTTGGGACGCGTACTGGGCGCTGGAGATCGACCGTTGTCCCTGCGACGTCCATTTCACGGACTACCTGGAGGCCAGCGGCATCCACGACGCGTCGATCTTCCATTTCGGCACCGGCGGTCACCACCATCTGGGCCTGCGCATCGCGGAGGTCGGCAGCAACAATGCCGTCTACGGCATCACGGCCTCGCCCGCCGAATACGACACCTACGTCAAGCTGACGATCGACCGGCCGGAAGTGGGGCGGCTCTACAAGGTGTTCTTCGGCGACATCTACCAGCTCGACGCGCGCATGCTGCCGGATTTCGACGTCGCGACGCTGTTTCACCTGTGCGAGTTCCGCACCGAGAAGAACGACCTCTACAACGCGCTCACGGACCTCGAAGTCGCCGAAATGCTGGTCGACCGCCTCAAGCCCGGCGGCCGCGTCCTGTTCTATCCCGGCTCCTTCGCCTGGCCGACCGCCGAAGGCGTCGTCGCGCAGCTCGTCGCCCGCAAGGGCCTGATAGCCGAAGACGGCTTCAAGTCCCTGGTCGTCTGCCGCAAGCCGGGGTGAGGGCCGCAGCCCCGCAACTCCCATTCGGGAACGTGAAGGACTGCCGCTCTGCCGGGCGTTCCCACCGGGGCGCTGCCGTCCCATAGTTCACAAAAGCGCCGCGCGACGACGCGGCGCCTGGGTGGCCATGGAGGACGGGTCCGCATGAAGAGCAGAGCAGCCGTGGCCTGGGAGGCCCGCAAGCCCCTCACGATCGAGACGGTGGAGATCGGCGGCCCGAAGGCGGGCGAGGTGCTGGTCGAGATCATGGCGACGGGCGTCTGCCATACCGACGCCTACACGCTGTCCGGGCTCGACTCGGAGGGCAAGTTCCCGGCCATCCTGGGCCACGAGGGCGCGGGGATCGTGCGGGAGGTCGGCGCCGGCGTCACCACGGTGAAGCCCGGCGACCACGTCATCCCGCTCTACACGCCCGAATGCCGGCAGTGCAAAACCTGCCTGTCCCAGCGCTCCAACCTGTGCACGGCGATCCGCGCCACGCAGGGCCAGGGGCTGATGCCGGACCGGACGACCCGCTTCGCCTGCGATGGCGGCGAGGTCTTCCACTATATGGGCTGCTCCACCTTCTCCAACTTCACCGTGCTGCCGGAGATCGCGGTGGCGAAGGTCCGGGAGGACGCGCCCTTCGACAAGATCTGCTACATCGGCTGCGGCGTGACGACGGGCATCGGCGCGGTGATCTACACCGCAAAGGTGCGGCCCGGCGCCAACGTCGTCGTCTTCGGCCTCGGCGGCATCGGGCTCAACGTCATCCAGGGCGCGCGCATGGTCGGCGCGGACCGGATCATCGGCGTCGACATCAACCCCGCCAAGCAGGACATGGCGCGCCGCTTCGGCATGACCCACTTCATCAATCCGGCGGAGATCGGCAACGACAAGGTCGTGCAGGCCATCCAGGACCTGACGGATGGCGGCGCGGACTATTCCTTCGATGCCACCGGCAATGTCGAGGTCATGCGCCAGGCGCTGGAATGCTGCCATCGCGGCTGGGGCGAATCCATCATCATCGGCGTCGCCGAGGCCGGGCGGGAGATCGCCACCCGGCCGTTCCAGCTCGTGACCGGGCGCGTCTGGAAGGGCACGGCCTTCGGCGGGGCGAGGGGCCGCACGGACGTGCCGCGCATCGTCGACTGGTACATGGAGGGCAAGATCAACATCGACGACCTGATCACCCACACCATGCCGCTGGAGGAGATCAACACCGCCTTCGACCTCATGCACGAGGGCCGGTCGATCCGCTCGGTGGTCGTCTACTAGGCGGCGCCGCTGCCCGCCGGGGGCCGCGCGGCGGCCTCCCGGTCGCCGAAGCGCATCTCGCCGATGGCCTCGGCGATGGAGGCGCGCACGGCCTCCCAGCTCAGGGAGAAGACGTGGAAGCCCTGGTCGGAGATGCGCTCCTCGGAGAAGTCGCGCATCACCCGCTGGATGAGCTGGTTCAGGTCCGAGCGGCAGCGATGCAGCGTCTCCAGGTCGCCGGCCTGCTGGGCGCGGGAGGCGATGTCGATCAGGTTGTCGTTATAGGCGCTGACGCGGACCTTGCGCCGGTTGCGCAGCTGCAGGCGCAGCATCATCAGGCCCGAATAGCCGATCGTCAGCATCGAGATCAGGAAGGTGATCTCGTCGCGATAGCGGTAGAGGAGGAAGGGCTTCGCCCCGTCGTAATAGGTCCGTGCGCCGGCATGGACGGCCAGGGACGGGCCGCCCTGGGAGGCGCGCGCGATGCCGGCCGCCAGCGGCGTGCGGAAGGCCAGGCGAAGCTGCTCCTCGAAGAGGATGCGCGTCAGTTCCTCCACCGCATCCTCCGGCACGTCCGCGCCGGCCACCAGGTTGATGCCGATGGCGAGCGTCGGCGTGTCCTGCTCGGGCACGGGCGGGAACCCCTGATAGGTGCCCTGGGCCACCACGCTCTCCGTGACGTAGGGCTTCACCAGCCTGATCGCGGAGGCCTGCTCCACGGGCACGAAGAAGAAGCCGTCGCCCTTGGCCTGCATGCGCCGCATGGCCTCGATGGTCGCGGGATCGCGAAGCGCGCGGACGAACGCAATGGCGTCGATGTCGCCGCGCTCCAGGGCCGCGAAATTCTCGTTCACCGGGCCGGCTGTGACCGCGATGCGGTCCAGCGGCAGGTCGTGATGCTGGGCGAGCGCGAAGAAGTTCTGGTTGCCGGACGTGCCCTCCGGCGGCAGCGCCAGCCGCTTGCCGGACAGGTCGCGCAGCGTGCGGATGCCGGCGGAGCGGCGCGCGATGAGCTGGAAATGCTCCCGCGCGATCACCGCCACGGCGCGCACGTTCGGCGCGGTCATGATGTCCGCCTGCACGGAAGCCAGGGCCACCTTGCCCTCGGCGACGAGCCGGGCATTGGTCGCCGAGCCGTCCGTGTGGACGAGGGAGAGGCGGATGGAGGCGGACTGGCTTTCCACCAGGTCCCGCACCTCGCCCATGAGCTGGTCGATATTGCCGCCCTTGCCGCCGACCGCGACCTCGAGCGTCACCGGCGGCGTGGGGCGCACCACGTACCATCCGCTGGCCAGCGCCAGGCCGACGGCCAGCACCGCCAACAGCGCGTAGCCTGCGACCATCAACCCCGAACGCCTGACCATGCCGATCCCCCGCGGCGGAGCGCTTCCCGGCGCCGGCAGGGCTTGATGAGCGAATTGTGACCATGGGGCAAGCGGGCAACGGCGACGACCCGCATGGGCAATCGCGCCGGGCGCGCGCCAAGCGAAACGCGAGACGCCTCAAGGGCTTCGCTAAGGCCGCTTCGATAAGGGAAGGATTGGAGCGGGCGATGGGAATCGAACCCACGACATTCAGCTTGGGAAGCTGACGTTCTACCTCTGAACTACACCCGCGCCGTGCCGCGCATTCAACAAGGTTCGGCTCCCGTGTCAATCCGTCGGCGGCGGCCGCGCGCCGGGGAGGGCGCGGCCGCCGGGGCAGGGGGCGCGCCGGTCAGACCGAGCGGGTCGCGCCGCCGTCCACGCGGATCGTCGCGCCGTTGACATAGGAAGCGCGCTCGCTGGCGAGGAAGACCGCCACGTCCGCGAATTCCTGCGCCGTGCCGTAGCGGCCGGCGGGAATGGTCGCCAGCGCCGCCTGCTTCACGGCGTCCATGCTCTGGCCGGACCGCTCGGAATTGGCCCGGTCGAGCTGCTCCACGCGCTCGGTCTGGATGCGGCCGGGCAGGATCATGTTGACCGTGACGCCGTGCCTGGCGACCTCGCCGGCCAGCGTCTTCGACCAGCCGCGGACGGCGCTGCGGATGCCGTTGGATAGGGCCAGCCGGGGGATGGGTTGCTCGATGCCGGAGGAGCCGATCGTGATGATGCGCCCGTAGCCGCGCTCGATCATCCGCGGCAGCAGCGCCTGCGTGACGTGGAACAGGTTGGCGGCCATGGCCTCGAACTGGACGAGCCAGTCGGACCTCTTGGCCTCCTGCGCCTCCGCCGGCGGCGGACCGCCGGAATTGTTGACGAGGATGTCGACGCCGCCCTCGGCGAGAACCGCCGCCACAAGGGCCTCGACCGAGGCGAGGTCGAACAGGTCGAGCGGCATGGCCGTGACCTTCCGCCCGGCCTCGCCGAGTTCGCCCGCCCACGCCTCGATGGCGGAAACGTTTCGCGCCGCCGCGATCACCGTCGCGCCCTCGCGGGCCAGGCCCTGCGCGATGGCGCCGCCGAGCCCCTTGCTCGCGCCCAGAACCAGCGCGCGCCTGCCGGAAAGTCCGAGTTCCATCAGCCGATCTCCTTCAGTCGTCGTTCCTGGCGGGCGAGCAGACGTTCCACGTCGGCCACGTCCGCCGCCGAAAGCTTGCCGCCCGGCCGGCGCAGGGCCGCCGAGCCGATGGCGCCCCGCTTGGCCAGCACGTATTTGCGCACCAGCAGGCCGAAGACCGGCTGCTGTTCGTAGCGGGCGAGGGGAAGATAGGCGTCGAAGATGTCGTGGGCGCGCTCCGTGTCGCCCGCCGCGGCGGCCGCGACCACGCCCGCCATCATCTCGGGATAGGCGAAACCGGTCATGGCGCCGTCGGCGCCGCGGCTCATCTCCTCGGGCAGGAACAGCCCGCCGTTTCCGCACAGGATGGAGATCCGCCGGTCGCCCCTGTCGCTGGCGGCGCGCAGGGCGGTGATCTTGTTCAGGCCCGGCCAGTCCTCATGCTTGAGCATCACGCAGGTGGGCAGGTTCTTCACGATCTTGAGGATCGTGGAGGTCGCGATCTGGACGCCGGTGATGAGCGGATAGTCCTGCAGCACGAAGGGGATGTCGCCGAGCGTCTCGGCGACGCCCTCGAAATAGGCGTAGATCTGGTCGTCGGTGCGCAGGTTGGACGGCGGGGCGACCATGACGCCGGCAGCGCCGAGGTCCATCACCGCGGCGGCCAGCTCCTTCATCGGCGCAAAGCCCGGGGAGGAGACGCCGACGACGACGGGCACCCGGGTGCGCGCGACCACGCGCTTCACGAAGGCGGCGGATTCGGCCGCCGTCAGCTTCGGCGCCTCGCCCATGATGCCCAGCACGGTCAGGCCCGTGGCGCCGCGCTCCTCGTAGAACCCGACCATGCGGTCGGTGCTGGGCAGGTCCAGATCGCCTGAATCGGTGAAGGGCGTGACCGCGATCACGTAGACGCCGCGGGCGCTTTCATCGAGCCTGGACATGCCGCTTCCTCCTGTTCCTGCCGGTCGACGCTTTCGCCCGTCCGGACCGATCCCGCAACCCCCGCCGGCGCCGACGGGCGCGACGGTTTGGCATTGGCGTTCGCGCACGGGAGGCCGTAATCTTGCAGCCCATGACGATGCCCGCCGACCAGCGCGACGAACCCTCCCGGAGCGATCCCGGCTCCGGCCTGATCGGGCGGGCGCTCATCGGCCTGGGGCTCGCGGGCCTGATCGGCGCCGGCGCTGTCATGTGGACCCGCCACGGCGAGAGCGTCTTCGCGGACCTCGTCTCCGCCGCCATCGCCTGGTGCATGTAGATTTCCGGAGAATGCGTAACGTGAGACGCTTCCTTGTCCCGGTCCTTGTGGCCGTCGCCGGCCTCGGCGCGCTGGCCGTCGCCGCGCTGCTGACCTTCGCCGTCCCCCAGGGCCAGAGCACCGCGGTCACCATCGGCGGCCCCTTCAGCCTGGTGTCCCAGGAGGGCAGGCCCTTCACCGAGAAGGACGTCGCCGGGCGGCCCTTCCTGGTCTTCTTCGGCTTCACCCATTGCCCGGAAATCTGCCCGACGACGCTCTTCGAGCTGTCGGAGGCCTTCCGCGCCACCGGCAACAAGGGGGGCAACCTGCGGGCCCTCTTCATCAGCGTGGACCCGGAGCGGGATACGCCGGAGGTGCTCAAGCAGTATCTGCAGAGCTTCGACCCGCGCATCGTGGGCCTGACCGGCTCCGAGGAGGCGGTGAAGGCCACCGTGCGCGCCTATCGCGCCCTGGCCACGCGCGTGCCACTCAAGGACGGCGGCTACACGTTGGACCACACCTCGTCGGTCTACGTCATGGACCGAAACGGCCGCTTCCTGCGCACGATCGATCTCAAGCGTCCGCCCGAGGTGGTGGCGAAGGATCTGCTGGCGCTATCGTGAGCGCCCCGGTGCGGGAGTGCCGCGCCAGCCCGTGGTCGGTCTTGTTCCACTGGGTCGGGGCCCGGGCGAGTTCCAGCAGTCCCCGCCAGGCCGCCAGCGACATGAGCAGGTAATAGGCCGGGAGCAGCGCGAGATAGCGCAGCGGGATCGCGATCCTCCGCCGGCGCATGGCGGCCAGCGCCGGAACCAGCATCGCCACGAACCCGAAAGCGAACAGCATCGCGAAATAACCGGCGATGCCCGTGCCCAGGAGCGAACCCGGCGGGGCGGCGAAGGTGGCGGCAAGGCTCGCCGCGGCAGCCATCGTGAAAAGCGGGAACCCCGCCGCCGAGACGAGCGTGCCCAGGATGAGCATGTGTCCCGCCGCCCATCGCAGCGGCCCCATGGCCCGCAGGCGCCGGCGGGTGCAGCGGCCATAGGTGAGGGACACCTGCGCCCAGCCCTTGAACCATCGCGTGCGCTGCGCCATCCACCGCCGCAGGGAGGCGGGCGCCTCCTCGACGGTGGCGCTCGGCAGGTCGGCGGTCCGCAACCCGAGCGCGGCGAGCCGCAGGCCGAGATCGGCATCCTCCGTGACGTTCCACGCATCCCATCCCCCGGCGCGCCGCAGGGCATCGACGCGGAAATGCGTGGACGTGCCGCCCAGCGGCACCGGCAGGCCGAGGCGGGCCAGGAGCGGGTTCAGCAGGTCGAAGAGCTGGGCATATTCCAGCGTGAAGAGCTGGGTGAGCCAGCTGTCCGCGGTGTTGTCGATGACGAGCCGGCCCTGGAGACAGGCGACGTCCGGCGGCGAGCGTCCGAAGATCGCGGCCGCGAACCGCAATTGCAGCGGGTCGGGCACGTCCTCGGCGTCGTACACGACCAGCAGGTCCCCGGTCGCCTCCATCAGGGCCGCGTTGAGCGCGCGCGGCTTGGTGCGCGGATGGCCGGCCGGCACGACGACGACCTCGCAGAAGGGCGGCAGCGCGATCCCCGAAAAGGCCTCGCGCGTCTCCGTGTCGTCCTCCTCGACGAGGAACTTCACCTCGCGGCGGGCAGCGGGATAATCCAGCGAGCGCATGGCGCGCAGCGTCTGCGGCAGGATCCGGGCCTCGCGGTAGAGCGGTACCAGGACGGTGTAGCGCGGCAGGTCGCGGTCGGGGATCTGGAACGCCAGCCGCAGCGGCAGCACGGCGGGGATCGGTTCCGCCGCCGCGACGAGGCGCAGGAAGACGAGGACCAGGAACGGCAGGCTCACGAGCGCCAGCACGGCGCCGCCCGGCTCCGCCGGAGCCAGCCCGCTGCCGATCGCCGCGAGCGCGAGGGCGGCCATGGCGAGGACGACCTTGGCCGGGCTCGGCGCGTCGCGCGCGGAGAAGGCGGGCTCCGCATCGGGCAGGGCGTTGGCCGCATCCCTCGCGATGGCCTTCGCCGCACCCGCACGGGCCAGCGACCTCAGCCGGGCCGGCGTGGTGACGACTATGGACGGCAGGATCGTTCCCGGGCGCTCGATGAGCCGCCGCAAGCCCTCGCCGGCCGGCGCGAAGGCATAGCGCCGCCCGGCGCCCGCGCCCTCGATGCGCAGGACGCCCGACGCCACGACTTCGGCGAGGCGTGCCTGCCCGGTCGCGCGGATGGCGAGCCCGGCCCCGGCGAAGGGGACGTCCAGATGGGCGGCCAGCGCGCGATAGAAACCCTCCTCGTCGAGAATGCCGAGACCGATCAGGGCGGCATCGGCGCTGACGCCCCACGTGCCGGCCGTCGCTGCTGCCCGCGCCAAGTCGGCCAGGGCGACGCCATGGGCCATGAGGAAGGATATCTCGGGTGGCGGCGTCGCGGCCGGGCGCGCGCCGTGTCCGGCGTGCGGATCCCCGCCCGTCTCTCGACTTGAGCCGTCCATCGCGCTAGTCGAAGTCCCCCGACCCCGCTGGCAATAGGGCACCATGATCCGCGCGGCCGCAAGCCACCGCATGGCCTGGACGGCCATCGCGACCCTGCTTATCGCCCTCGCGGGGGCGGCGATCCCCGGCCGCGCCCTGTCGCAGGCGGGCACGCCCGCCGCGATACCGCCCATCGCCGTTCCGGTCCCCAATTTCTGGGACCCGCGCAGCCGTCCCGAACGGCCGCGCCTGCCGGGCCAGCGGGTCATCCGCTTCCTGACGGACGACGACTACCCGCCGCTGCATTTCAACGGCCCCGACGGGGTGCCCACGGGCTTTGCCGTCGAGCTCGCCCGCGCCGCGTGCGAGGTGCTGGACGTGGTCTGCACCGTGCAGTCGCGCCGGTTCGACACGCTGCTCGACGCCCTGTCGGAAGGCCGCGGCGACGCGGTGGCGGCCGCGGTGCCGATCAATGGCGACCTGCGCAGCCGCTTCTCCGTCACGGCGCCCTATCACAAGACGCCGGCGCGCTTCCTTGGCCGCAGGGACGGCGAGCCGCCCGCGCTCACCGCCGCCGGGCTGGCGGGCAAGCGCATCGCGGTGCTCGGCGGCACGGCGCACGAGGCCTTCCTGGCAGCCTATTTCCCCGGGGCGACGCTGGAGCCGCGCATGTCGTTCGCCGCGCTCACCGCCGCCGTGCGGTCCGGCGAGGCCGACCTTGCCTTCGCGGACGGACTGGCGCTGTCGCTCTGGCTCGCGGGACCCGACACGCAGAATTGCTGCCGCTTCGTCGGCGGACCCTATCTGGACCCGCGCTTCTTCGGGGAAGGGGTGGGCTTCGTGCTGCGGCCGGAGGACGACGCGCTGCGGCGCTCGCTGGACTACGCGCTTCACGTCCTGGCCGAGCGCGGGGTCTATGCGCAGCTCTATCTCCGCTTCTTCCCGGTCAGCTTCTACTGAGCGGCCTGCGCGTTGATTTCCCGGTTCCGTCTTTCTAGGGTGCGGCCCCTTCGGCCGGCCCGGCCGCATGCCCGACCCGCGAGGACGCCCGCACCATGACATCCGACGCCGCCGCCGATGCCGCGACCCTGCGCGACATCGCCCAGACTGCCGGTGCCTGGCCTTTCGAAGAGGCCCGCAAGGTGGTGGCGCGGCTGCAAAAATCGGGCAAGCGGACGGCCCTGTTCGAGACCGGCTACGGCCCTTCGGGACTGCCGCATATCGGCACGTTCGGGGAGGTGGCGCGGACCTCGATGGTCCGCCGCGCCTTCCGCATGCTGACGGGCGACACGATCCCGACGCGGCTCGTCGCCTTCTCCGACGACATGGACGGGCTCCGCAAGGTGCCGGACAACGTGCCGAACAAGGAGATGGTGGCCCGCCATCTGGGCAAGCCGCTCACGCAGGTGCCGGACCCCTTCGGCACGCATGACAGTTTCGGCGCCCACAACAACGCACGCCTGCGCGCCTTCCTCGATGCGTTCGGCTTCGATTACGAGTTCATGTCGTCGACCGAGTGCTACAAGGCCGGGCGCTTCGATGCGGCGCTGCTGCTCATGCTGGAGCGCTACGAGGCGGTGATGGCGATCATGCTGCCGAGCCTGCGCGAGGAGCGGGCGCGCAGCTATTCGCCCTTCCTGCCCATCCATCCCGAGACCGGCATCGTCATGCAGGTGCCGATCGACGAGACGCGTCCCGGCTCCGGAACCATCGTCTGGCGCGATCCGGATACCGGCAAGCGCTTCGAGACCCCTGTCACCGGCGGCCACGTCAAGCTGCAATGGAAGCCGGACTGGGCCATGCGCTGGGTGGCGCTGGGCGTCGACTACGAGATGGCCGGCAAGGACCTCATCGACTCGGTGAAGCTCTCGGGCCAGATCGCCCGCGCGCTCGATGCAACGCCGCCGGAAGGGTTCAACTACGAGCTCTTCCTCGACGAGAGCGGCCAGAAGATTTCCAAGTCCAAGGGCAACGGCCTGACGATCGAGGACTGGCTGACCTATGGCAGCCCGGAGAGCCTGGCGCTCTTCATGTACAACAAGCCGCGCGAGGCCAAGCGGCTGCACTTCGACGTCATTCCCCGCCAGGTCGACGACTATCTGCAGTTTCTGGATGGCTTCACCCGGCAGGACGACAAGCAGCGCCTGTCCAATCCGGTCTGGCACATCCATGGCGGCAGCCCGCCGCCGCCCGAGACGGTGGCGCAGGCGGGGACGAACACGGGCACCACGATCTCGTTCTCCATGCTGCTGAACCTCGTGGCGGTCGCCAATTCCGAGGACAAGGCCGTACTGTGGGGCTTCCTGCGGCGCTACGCGCCCTCGATCTCGCCGCAGACCCATCCGCGCCTCGATGCGCTGGTGGGCTACGCCATCGCGTATTTCCGGGACTTCGTGAAGCCGGCCAAGTCGTACCGCGCGCCGGACGAGGTGGAGCGGGCGGCATTCCAGCGGCTGGACGCGGCCCTTGCGGCGCTGCCCGCCGACGCGACCGCGGAGACGGTGCAGGACGCCGCGCTCGACGTCGCCCGCACCGTGCCGCGCTACCAGAACCCCAATGCCAAGGGCGCCACGCCCGAGCGGCCCGGCGTCTCGGGCGACTGGTGGAAGGCGGTCTACCAGGTCCTGTTCGGCGAGGATCAGGGGCCGCGCTTCGGCTCCTTCGCGGCGATCTACGGCCTGGCGGATACGCGCGCCCTGATCCGCAAGGCGCTGGCGGGCGAACTGATCGCCGAGCACGCCCGCTTCATGGACGCCCGCAAGGCGTCCTGACCGCTACTGGCTCGCCCAGACCACCCGGGCGACCCAGTCCACGTCCTTCAGGTCGAAGACCCGATCCTCGTGATCCGGGTTGAGCGAGCGCAGCTCGATGGTCTTGGCGGTCTGGCGCCGCAATTCCTTGGCCAGGACCTCGCCGTCCTTGGTGCGCACCACGACCCGGTCGCCCCGCCGCACCGTCGCGCCCGGCGAGACGATGATCGTGTCGCCGTCGCGATAGAGCGGCATCATGGAATCGCCGGTGACCTCGATGGCATAGACCTTGTCGTCGACATTGCCGGGAAACTCGACCTCGTCCCAGCCGGTGCCCACGGGAAAGCCGCCGTCGTCGAAGAAGCCGCCGCGCCCCGCCTGGGCAAAACCGATGAGCGGCAGCACGCGCCGGGCCGGCGCCTTCAGGCGCCCGCCGGCCTGTCCGATCAGCTCGATGAACGAATCGATCGTGTCGTTGGTGGCTTCGAGCACCTTGGCGATCGATTCTGTCGACGGCCAGCGCTGGCGGCCGTCCGGCCCGACCCGCTTGGATCGGTTGAACGTCGTCGGGTCCAGCCCGGCCTTCTTGGCGAGCCCGGAGGGCGAAAGGCCGTGGCGCGCCGCGAGCCCGTCGAGCGCCGTCCAGACCTGGTGATGCGTGAGCATGGAGTTCCCCTTGACCGCGCCTGACCATCGGCGGAGGACGAACTAGGAATAAAACCAGTTTCTGCGAAATGCAACCTATCGTGTGCATCCGCGCGCAGCGTGCTTGAAACCCGTCGCCGCGGGCCGTAACCAAGCCGGCGGAGGCGCCATGGCTCTGATCTACAAGGTTTGCCCGCGGGCGATGTGGGACCGGGCGGAGGCGCAGGGCGCATTCGCCGGCGCGCCCGTCGATCTCGCCGACGGCTTCATCCATTTCTCGACCCGCGACCAGCTCGCCGAGACCGTGGCGAAGCATTTTGCCGGGCAGGACGACCTTGTCGTGGTCGGCATCGAAGAGGCCGATCTCGGCGACGCGCTCGTCTACGAGCCGTCCCGCGGCGGCGCGCTGTTTCCCCATCTCTACGGTGTCCTGCCGGCCTCCGCGGCCCGCTTCGTTCGGCCGCTCGTCCGCCATGGGCAGGGGCACCGCCTGCCGGAGCTCGACTGATGCTGGAAAGCCTGGGCCGGCTGGCCATCCCCTTCTTCCATGCCTTCGACGCGGAGACCGCCCACGGCATGGCGATCGCCTCGCTGCGGCTCAAGCCGCGCACGGCGCCTCCGGCCGGCGACCGGAGGCTGCACGTCCGCGCCTTCGGCCTCGATTTTCCCAATCCCGTTGGCCTGGCGGCCGGCTTCGACAAGAATGCCGAAGTCCCGGACGCCATCCTCTCCCTAGGCTTCGGCTTCGCGGAGGTGGGCACGCTGACCCCGCTGGCGCAGGCGGGCAATCCCAAGCCGCGCATCTTCCGGCTTCCGGCCGACGAGGGCGTCATCAACCGGCTGGGCTTCAACAACGAGGGCCATGCCGCGGGCCTGGCGCGCCTGAAGGCGAGGGCGGGGCGGCCGGGCATCGTCGGTGTCAACATCGGCGCCAACAAGGATGCGGCGGACCGCGCGGCGGACTACGTCGCCGGCATCCGCACGTTCGCGGACGTCGCGTCCTACTTCACCGTCAACGTCTCCTCGCCCAACACGCCGGGCCTGCGCGACCTGCAGCACGAGGCCGCGCTCGACGACCTGCTTGCCCGCGTGATCGCGGCGCGGGACGAGGCGGCCGCGCGGGCCGGCCGCAAGCCCGTCCTGCTCAAGATCGCACCGGACGTCTCCCAGGACGAACTGGACGGCATCGCCGCCGTGGTGCGCCGCCGCGGTGTCGACGGGCTGATCGTGTCCAACACCACGATCTCCCGGCCGGCGGAGCTTCGCGAGCGCGAGACCGCGCGGGAAGCGGGCGGGCTGTCCGGCCGGCCGGTCTTCGCGCTGTCCACGCGCATCCTCGCGCAGGCATGGCAGCGGCTCGGCGATGTGTGCCCGCTCGTTGGCGTCGGCGGCATCGATTCGGCCGAGGCCGCCTGGGCCAAGATCGAGGCGGGCGCGACGCTGGTCCAGGTCTACAGCGCCATGGTCTACAAGGGTCCGGGGCTGGCCTGCGCGATCAATTCGGGCCTCGCCCGGAAGCTGGACGACGAGGGCCTTAGCTCGCTGTCACCGGTCGTGGGCCGGCGCGCCGCCGCCTTCGCCGCCGGCGCCTGAAGCCGCAAACGTGCGCCGCGCCAGCGCCGGATAGGCCAGCGCCTGCCCGAGGCCGCGGCTGGCCAGGAAGACCAGCAGCGCTATCCAAAGCCCCGTATTGCCCCACGGCGTCAGCGCCCACCACGCGGCGAAGTACGCCGCCAGCGCCAGCAGCATCAGGTCCCGCATGGCGCGCGACCAGGTCGCGCCGATGAACACGCCGTCGAAGGTGAAGGGCAGGGCGCCCAGCAGCGGCGTCAGCGCCGCGAAGACCAGGAAGTCCCGCGCCGCCTGACGCACGCCCTCATGGGTCGACACCACGTCGATGAACAGCCCGCCGCCCGCGAGCGCCAGCCCTGCGGCCAGGACGCCGAGGACCGTGCACCACGCCAGGCACAGCCGCACCGACCGCCGGAAGCCGCGCTCGTCGCGCGAGCCGAGGGCCTGTCCGCACAATTGCTCCGCCGCCGTGGCGAACCCGTCCAGCACGTAGCCGGTGATGAGGAAGAGGTTCATCAGCACGGCGTTGGCGGCAAGCGTCACGTCCCCTCCGCGGGCGCCCTGGGCGGCGAAGAAGGTGAAGGCGGTGAGCAGGGCGATGGTGCGGATGGCGATGTCGCCGTTGAGCTTCATCATCCGCACCAGGGCCGGCCGGTCGAGGACGGCGCTCCACGGCACGCGCCAAGGCCTGGCGCCGAGCCGCGCGACGACGGCAATGCCGGCCGCCGCCCCCGCCATCTCCGCCGCGACGGTGCCGATGGCGGTGCCCGCGACGCCGAGCCCGGCGCCTGTCACCAGCGCCACCGACAGGACGATGTTCGCCACGTTGATGCCCACCTGGAGCATCAATCCGAGATCGGTGCGCCCGCGCCCGATGACGAAGCCGAGCACGGCGTAGTTCACGAAGGCGAACGGCGCCGACCAGATGCGGATGTCGAAATAGGCCTGCGCCGGCGGCAGGACCGCGCCGCTCGGGCCCAGGATGGGCCAGGCGATGGCGGCGATGGGCTTCTGCAGCGCAACGAGCAGGATGCCGCAGCCGAGGGCCAGGACCAGCGCGCGGGCGAGGATCGCGTCCAGCGTCCGGTCCTCGCCGGCGCCCCAGGCCTGGGCGGTCAGCCCCGCCGTACCCATGCGCAGCGCGGAGAACGCCCAGAACAGGAAATCGAAGAGGACCGCGCCGATGGCGACCGCGCCCAGAAGGTGCGCTTCGCCCAGCCGCCCGATCACCGTCGCGTCCACGAAGCCAAGCAGCGGCGTCGTGACGTGCGAGATCATCATCGGCACGGCGATGACGAGGATGCGCCGGTGGGAGGCCTCGATCCGCCTCGCGGCGGCCGGACCGCCCGCGTCGCTCACGACCTGGACTTCAACAGCCGCATGAGGAGGAAGACGGGCACGACGATGAGCGCGCCGCTGATGAGCCACCAGCCGATCTCGCCGATGGCGGCGAACCCGGCATCGACCAGCCGCTGGGCGAGATCGACGACGCCGCGCACCAGGCCGGTCGGGCTGATGCCGAGCATCGCCATCACCGCCCCGACCAGCAGGGACACGAAGAGGAGCTTGACCAGGACGGCGCCTGCGGAGCCGCCCAGAAACCGTTCCAACCCGTTGCTCATGGTCTGTCCTGCTGGGCCGCGCCGACGTCGTTCCACTGGCCGGCGGCGATCTTGGCAGCCGTGATCACCGCCTGGGTGCGGCTTTCCACCCCGAGCTTCTGCAGGATGGCCGAGACATGGGCCTTCACCGTGGCCTCGGAGACCGACAATTCGTAGGCGATCTGCTTGTTGAGCAGACCCTCGGACAGCATCATCAGCACGCGCACCTGCTGCGGCGTCAGGCTGGACAGGCGCTTGACGAGGTCGTCGACCTCCTTGTCCGCGGGCGTCGACAGGTCCACCTCCGGCGGCGTCCAGCTTCCCCCGCCCAGCACGATCTTGAGCACCTCGCCCATGCGCGCGGGATCCAGCGTCTTGGGCATGAAGCCCGACGCCCCGAACTCCATGCAGCGACGGATGACCGAAGGGTCGTCGTTGGCGGACACGACGAGCACCGGAGCGCCGGGATATTGCGCCCGCAGATACATCAGGCCGGAGAAGCCCTGCGCGCCCGGCATCTTGAGGTCCAGCAGCACAAGGTCGGGATCGGGCTCGCGCCCCAGCGCGACCACGGTGTCCTCGAAGGACCCGGCCTCCACGACCTTTCCCTGCGGCAGGATGCCCTCGATCGCCTGGCGCAGGGCGCCCCTGAACAGCGGATGGTCATCCGCGATGATGATGGTTCCCGCCCCGGCAGTCACGGCCATGCAAGCCCTTGTTCTGTCATGCCGGCCGCGAAAGCCGGCAGCGATTTGAAGCGCGTTTCCGCGCCGAAGGAAAGCCCCCGCCGCCGGCCGTATTGCACCGCGGCATTCATGATGCATCGCAGCAAGTAAAACCAAAGTCTAGTGGGCAATATCCCCGTCTTAAGTCGGTATCCTTAAGTCGTCGTTTGCGATTGTTTCCGCCTGCCGTAATTTCGCCATCGTCCGACGAGTCTCCCCCACGGAGGGGCGTTTGCGTCCGGACAACCTGGCGTCCGTCAGATGGCGCCTGCAGTCGGGGAGAAACGGCCGTGCAACAATCGCAAGACGAGCTCTACTGGTCGAAAACCAGTAAGCTGATGATCACGATGATGGTGCTGTGGGTATTCTTCGGATACCTCGTGCACATGTTCGTGATTCCGCTCAACAACATCAAGATTCTGGGCTTCCCGCTGGGCTTCTATATGGCCTCGCAGGGATCGCTGATCGCATTCGTCGTCATGCTGTTCTGGTTCGCGCGCAAGCAGGACCAGATCGACCGCGAATGCGGCGTCGCCGAAGACGAATAAGGGAGGGCGACACATGGCAACGCAATCACAGGCTGGGGGTAGCGACTTCACGTCGAACCTCGGTAAGGTCTACGGGATCTACACGGGCGGCTTCGTCGCCTTCATCATCCTCGTCGCGCTGCTCGAGCAGCTCGGCGTGCCCAACCGCATCCTCGGCTACCTGTTCGTCGGCTTCACGGTCCTCGTCTACGCCTTCATCGGCATCGTCTCGCGCACGATGCAGGTGTCGGAATACTACGTGGCCGGACGCAAGGTGCCCGCCATCTACAACGGCATGGCGACCGGCGCCGACTGGATGTCGGCGGCGTCCTTCATCGGCATGGCCGGCTCGCTCTTCCTGCTCGGCTACGACGGCCTCGCCTTCGTGCTCGGCTGGACCGGCGGCTACGTGCTGGTGGCGGTGCTCGTCGCGCCGTTCCTGCGCAAGTTCGGCGCCTACACCGTTCCGGACTTCCTCGCGGCCCGCTACGGCGGCAACACCGCGCGCTTCCTGGGCGTCATCGTGCTCCTGTGCTGCTCCTTCACCTACGTGGTGGCGCAGATCTTCGGCACGGGCCTGATCGCGCAGCGCTTCCTGGGCCTCGACTTCACCGTCGCGGTCTATGTCGGCCTGCTCGGCATCCTGGTCTGCTCCATGCTCGGCGGCATGCGCGCCGTCACCTGGACGCAGGTTGCGCAGTACATCGTCCTGATCGTCGCCTACCTGATCCCCGTGGTCATCCTGTCGGCGAAGAAGTTCGGTCTGCCGCTGCCGCAGCTGACCTATGGCCAGGCTCTCTCGCAGATCACGGCCATGGAGCAGAGCTTCGTTCAGAACAACCTCGCGCCTGCGGCGCTGATGGCGGCAAAGGCACACGTGACGCCTTTCACGTCTTATAGCGCCACGAACTACTTCGCGCTGATCCTTTGCCTTATGGTCGGCACCGCCTCGCTGCCGCACGTTCTCATGCGCTACTTCACCACGCCGTCCGTGCGTGAGGCGCGCGTGTCGGTCGCCTGGTCGCTTCTGTTCATCTTCCTTCTGTACTTCACCGCTCCGGCCTACGCGGCGTTCTCGAAGCTGGAGGTCTATTCGACTCTCATCGGCAAGAACATCGCGGACCTGCCGACCTGGGTGTACACCTACGGCAAGCTCGGCCTCGTCAACATCTGCGGCAAGGCTGCCGCCGATCTGGCGACCGTCCAGGCCTCGTGCTCGGCTCTGGCCGGCCATGCCGGTGTCGTTCGTCTGCAGGACTTCGGCATCAACGCCGACGTGGTCGTGATCTCGACGCCCGAGATCGCGGGCATGCCCTACGTCATCGCCGGCCTGGTGGCCGCGGGCGGCCTCGCGGCCGCGCTCTCCACCGCCGACGGACTCCTGCTGGCCATCGCCAATGCGCTCTCGCACGACATCTACTACCGGATGATCGACAAGAACGCGCCGACGGCCCGTCGCCTGATCGTCTCCCGCATCCTGCTCGTCATCGTGGCCATCGCGGCCGCGTGGACGGCCTCGCAGCGTCCGGCGGACATCCTGGCCATGGTCTCCTGGGCGTTCTCGATCGCGGCCGCCGGTCTTTTCCCGGCGCTGGTGCTCGGCGTCTGGTGGAAGCGCACGACGAAGGAAGGCGCCATCGCGGGCATCATCGCCGGCTTCGGCGTGACCATGCTCTACCTGGTCGTCACCCGGTACTTCCCCGGCTTCGGCGTCCAGTACCTGGGCATGAGCTCGCTGCTGAACCCGGTGACCGGCGCCCCGCTGGTCAACCTCGCCCAGGCGATGGCCGCTCCGAACGCCATGGACGGCTGGGTGACGCTTGCCCATCCGATGGCCTCGAAGGTGGGCTGGTTCGACATCAACAACATCTCCTCGGCGCTGTTCGGTCTCCCCGTCGGCTTCCTGGTGATGATCGTCGTGTCGCTGATGACGCCGGCTCCGTCGAAGGAGATGCAGGACTTCATCGACGCCTGCCGCCGTCCGCGCGGCCAGACGCTCATGGAAGAAAAGACGGCCTGACGGCTGTCCCTTCCATCCACGGCTCAATGGGAGGGCGGGACTTGTGTCCCGCCCTCTCGTGTTTAAGACCGGTATGGTGAGCGGGAGTGACTGGTGAACGACGAAATCGGCTTCTGGGCCTTCCATCTGCCCAATACCCTACTGGCGGCGCTGATCTACACCCTGATCGGCCGCTATATCCTGTCCCTGTTCTTTCCGCCCGACAGCGACAAGGTCGTCTGGAAGGTCTTCAGGCAGATCACGGACCCCGTTCTGGCGGCTACGCGTTCCGTTACGCCCGCAATCGTGCCGGTTCCGCTGCTTAACCTCTTCGCCGTCGTGTGGCTGTTTCTGCTCCGCGTCGCGCTGTTCTATGTGATCCGCATGCTCGGCGTCCTGCCGACGCCCGGAGCTTGACGATGACGAACGATACGCCCGAACAACGCTCCGCAACCCTCCAGCAGGACGGACTGATGATCGGCATCGCCGGGGCATCCGTGCTCGCCGGCATGGCCAATTCACCCTATTTCGACGCCGGCTTCATCCTGGTGAAGTTCCTGCTGGCGCCGGCCTTCTTCATCTCCTCTCCGGTGCTGATCTTCTACTTCACCTCCCTGCTCGTGTCGGTGTCCTGCGTGATCCTTGCCGGTGTCCCGGCCGCGCTGTTCGAGCGGATGACAGGACGGAACCGATCGGACACGGCCTCGTTACTTGTCTGGTTTGCCGGTGTGGTCATTCTGATCCTGCCGGTGTTGCTGGGCTCGTCGCGCTGAGCGTCGCTCGTCGCGGGGCGCGGAGGTCGAACGTGGCGGATTGGAGCGAATCACAGATCGTTCAGCGCCTCTGCGCAAGGGCGGAACTGTCCGTCGCGCGGGCTTGCGCCTTTGCCGGGCTGGCCACGCTCTGCCTGATGATCGGGTTGTCCGCCGAACCCGCCTATTGTCTGCGGGCGGGCGGGTACGCACTCCTGCTGACGGCTGTTCTGCTTCTGCTCAAGGCGCAGCGCGCGCCCTACAAGCCATATCGGCAGACGGAAGTTTGGCTGATGCTGCTTCCTAACGAGCGCCCTCACGAGGGTGCGGCCCAGCGTCTGATCGGCATGGCCATGCGCCAGCAGCTGCGCCGGTTCGCTGCCTATCACGCGATCGCTGCCGCTGTCGTGCTGGCGCTCTCGCTGCCTGCAGAGTTGATCACCCGTTCCTGACGAGCCGCGGCAGCCCGCGCACCGCCAGCCAAACCAGCAGAACCAGGTTGCCGAGAAAGGGCAGGGCGATCGCCGCCGGGATGGCGATGCGCCGGTCGGGCTCGACCAGGAGGATGATCGCCGCCGCGGCGAGCAGTCCGCCATAAAGATCGATCAGCGTGACGACGCCCCACGGGTCGGCGATCATTTTCGAGAAGCTTTCGGACAGGGACGCCGCGCCGCTCGCCCACACGATGGCGGCGAGCAGGATCGCGGCGGCCAGGAGCAGGACGGCGCTCAGCAGGGGGCTTCGGCTCATGGATCTGTCGTCTCCGGTTCGGGATAGGTGGCAAGGAGCGCTTCCAGCGTCTCGATCCGGTCCGCCTCGCGGGGCGGCTTGTCCCAGCGGATGCGCGACACGCGGGGAAACCGCATGGCGACGCCGGACCGGTGCCGCGTCGAGCGCTGGAGACCCTCGAAGGCGACCTCCAGCACGAGGCCCGCATCGGCGGTGTGCGTCACCTCCCGCACCGGGCCGAAGCGGTTGGTCGTGTGCTTGCGGACGAACCGGTCGAGCTGTGCCAGCTCCTCGTCGGTGAAGCCGAAATAGGCCTTGCCGACCGGCACCAGCTCGGGCCCCGCCTGGCCCTGGCGCCAGACGCCGAACGTGTAGTCCGAATAGAAGGACGAGCGCTTGCCGTGGCCGCGCTGGGCATACATCAGAACGGCGTCCACCACGAACGGGTCGCGCTTCCACTTGAACCACAGGCCCTTCGGGCGGCCAGGCACGTAGGGCGAATCGAGCCGCTTCACCATCACGCCCTCGACCGCCTCAGCGTCGACGCCGGCCCCGGCCCCTGCCGGATCGGCGCGGGCCGCTTCCAGCGCCGGCCAGTCGGGGAAACCGACGATGGGCGACAGGTCGATCCGCTGCGGATCGAGCCGTCCGACGAAGGCTTCCAGCCGGGAGCGCCGCTCGGCGAAGGGCAGGGCGCGCAGGTCCTCCTCGCCCTCGGCCAGGAGGTCGTAGGCGCGGATATGGGCCGGAAATTCGTGGATGAGCTTGGGCGAGATGGTCTTCCGGTTCAGCCGCTGCTGCAGCACGTTGAAGCTCTGCACGCGCCCGTCCCGCAGGATGAGCAACTCCCCGTCGATGGCGCCGACGAAATGCGGATCGCCGCTCAGCGCGTCGATGAGGTCGGGAAACGCGCCGCTGATCTCCTCGCCGGTGCGCGAATAGAGGCGCGCCGTCTTGCGGCCCTCATGAAACCCGGCGACGGCCTGCACGCGGATGCCGTCCCACTTCCACTCGGCGGAGAAGGACGCGGGGTCGAGCGCGGCGCGGAAGTCGGTCACGTCTTCCAGCGGATGGGACAGCATGGGCGGCCGGAACGGCGCTGGATCGACCGATTCCGGCCGCGGCCCGCGTCCCTCGATCCAGGCGAACAAAGATTCGTAGGGCGGCTCCAGGCCGTGCCAGACCTCCTCGATCGCGTTCGGCTCCATCTCGCCGATCTGCGCCAGCGCGGTCTTGGCAAGGCGCGCCGACAGGCCGATCCGCAGATTGCCGGTGATGAGCTTGAGCAGTGCCCAGCGGCCGATCTCGTCGAGGTGATCGAGCCATCCGGCGAGCCGCGCCGGCAATTCGGAGCGCGAGGCGGAGGCCAAAGTTTCGACGACTTCGGTCAGCGTTGGCGCGGGAGGCCGGTTATGACCCGGCGCACCGGCCTGCGGCGTCGGCCACATGAGGGCCACCGTTTCGGACAGGTCGCCGACATAGTCGTAGGACAGGCCGAACAGGACCGGGTCGGTGCGCTCCGCGATCAGCCCGCGGATAAGGGCGGGCTTGGCGTTCCGAAAGGTGAGGGCCCCGGTCATCGCCGCATGCGCGTAGCCGCGATCGGGATCGGGCGTCTCGCGCAGGTAGGCGGCGGCCAGCCGCAGCTTGGCGTTGCGGCGGGGCTCGTAGGCAAGGCGATCCAGCAGGGCGGCGAACCGGTTCACGCGGCTGGCTCCTCGCGCGGCGCGTCCGCATCGTCGCCCTCGTCGCCATAGCCGATCATGTGGAGCGGCCGGGCCTCGAGCCCCTGCGTCCTGCACCAGTGGACGAGCGCGTCCTCCTCGCCGTGGGTCACCCACACCTCGCCGGCCCCGGTCTCGCGGATCGTGGCGCACAGATCGTCCCAGTCGGAATGGTCCGACACGATGAGCGGCAGCTCGACGCCCTTCTGCCGCGCCCGCGCGCGCACCCGCATCCAGCCCGACGCGAAGCTCGTCACCGGATCGGGAAAGCGGCGCGCCCACAGATCCTGGATGGCGGAGGGCGGGCAGATCACGATCTCCCCGCCGAGCTTGCCGCGCTCGGCGGCAACTACCTTGCGCACCTCGCCCAGCGGCACGCCCTCGGCCTTGTACAGGTCGGTCAGCCGCTCCATCGCGCCGTGGACGTAGATGGGCCGGTCGTAGCCCGCCTCGCGCAGCAGGGCCATCAGCCGCTGCGCCTTGCCGAGGGCGTAGGCGCCGACGATGTGGGCCCGGTCGGGAAACAGGGCGAGCGAATCGAGCAGCTTGCGCACCTCGGACGCCAGGTCCGGATGGCGGAAGACCGGCAGGCCGAACGTCGCCTCGGTGATGAAGACGTCACACGCGATGGGCTCGAAGGGCAGGCAGGTGGGGTCCCGCGCGCGCTTGTAGTCGCCGGATGCGACGATGCGGCATCCGCCCGCCTCGATGAGGATCTGCGCCGAGCCGAGTACGTGGCCCGCCGGGCGGAAGGTGACGCGGGCATCGCCGATGGCGACGCTCTCGCCGAGCCGGGCTTCCTGGGCCGTGCCGCAGAACCCTTCGCCATAGCGCACGGCCATGATCCGCAGCGTCTCGGTGGTGGCGAGAACCGAGCCGTGGCCTGGCCGGGCATGGTCGGAATGGCCGTGGGTGACGAGCGCCTGCGCGACGGGCCTGACCGGGTCGATATGGAAGTCGCCCGGTGCGCAATAGAGCCCCTGGGGCGTGATCTTCAGGATGTCGGTCGGCCGCATGCCTCTAGAGATAGGCGCGCGTCCGGGCTTTGACAGCGCCTTGAACCGCCTTTGAAAAGGACAAGGGCCCCGCGGTGAAGCGAGGCCCCGTCAAGCGTCCATGGAGACACCCGGTCAGTCGCAGACGCGCACCCGGCGGATGTAGACGTCGCCGAACTCGTTCACGACGCGGCGGCGGACGGTGTAGCACTCGGCGGCGTAGGCCGGCTGGGCATAGGCGGAGGCAGCGATGGCGCCGAGGGCGAGACCCGCGCCGATGCCGGCGGCGCCCCAGCCGTAGTGCTTGCCGTGCCAGCCCTTGTGGTGGTGATGATGCATGTACTTGCCCTTCCAGTAGAGGGGCTTGGCGCTGGCCGCGGTCGGGGCCGCCAGCATGCCTGCACCGAGAACGGCCGCAGCGAGCGTGCCGAGGATCGTGGACTTCTTCATCGTCGCATTCATGGCTCGTCTCCCTTGTCTTGCTCTGTCCGCCGAACCGTTCGGCGATGAGGTGAGATTGAACCTGTCCCGTCCAGGCGGCGGTGCGGCGGCGCACGCGGGATCACGGCGCTCTCTCGGGGGCTTGACGGAGCCGCTCCGCCGCCGTTCAACGCCGCCATGACGCTCACCGCCCGCGCCACGTCCGGCGACCCCATCGCCGACGGCCGCCATGCCTACGCGCAGGCCTGCCTCGACGACGGCGATCCGCTCGCCGCGGCCGATCTGGCGCGCCAGACGTTGGAACGCGTGCCGGACTGGGCTCCCGCCTGGCACCTGCTGGGCCGGGCGCTCCTGGCCGGCGGGGACAGGGACGGCGCGGCGGGGGCATTCCGCGAGGCACTCCGCGCCGATCCGGCGGACGGGCTGGGGGCGGGCCTGGATCTGGCGGCCCTCGGCGTGCCGATGGTGCAGGCCATGAGCCGCGCCTATGTGGCGACGCTCTTCGACGCCTATGCTCCGCGGTTCGACGCCCATCTCGCATCGCTCGACTACCGCGCCCCGGAGCTTCTGGCCGCGCGCCTGCGCCCGGCTGGTCCGTTCCGCCGGGTCCTGGACTTGGGATGCGGCACGGGTCTGATGGGCGCGGCCATCCGCGACGTCTGCGCCTGGCTCGGCGGCTGCGATCTGTCGCCGGACATGGTGGCGGCGGCGCGCAGGCGCGGCCTCTACGACCACCTCGCCGCCGTCGATCTGGAGACGGCCCTGGCGGCGGAGGACGAGGGCGCGCTCGATCTCGTCGTGGCGGCGGACGTGTTCGTCTATGTCGGCGCGCTGGAGCCAGCCTTCGACGGTGCCAGCCGGGCGCTGGCGCCGGGCGGCCTCTTCGCCTTCACCGTGCAGGCATGCCCGGAAGAGCAGGGGGAATATGAGCTGGGCGAGGACAGGCGCTATGCCCACGCGCCCGCCTATCTGGACCGGCTCGCGGCTGGCCGCTTCAATGCTCTTACGATGGACCAGGCCACGCTGAGGCGCGACCGGGGCCGGGACGTGCCCGGCCTCGTCGTCGTTCTCAGGAAGGCGTGATCGTCACTCGGCGTCCACGGGGGGAGGAACCTGACGCAGGCTGTGCCGGCGTTCCACCGCGACGCGCGGCCGCTCGGCGGGATCGCGCACCGGGCGGTCGGTCGGATCGCGGCCGATGCGCTGGGCGAGCTGGGCGAGGTCGATGAACTCGTCCACCTGGCGGCGCAGCTCGTCCGCGATCATCGGCGGCTGGACCGCGATGGTCGACACCACCGAGACGCGCACGCCGCGGCGCTGCATCGCCTCCACCAGCGAGCGGAAATCGCCGTCGCCGGAGAACAGGACCATGTGGTCGATGTGCGGAGCGAGCTCCAGCGCGTCGATGGCGAGCTCGATGTCCATGTTGCCCTTCACCTTGCGGCGGCCCATGGAGTCGACGAACTCCTTGGTCGGCTTGGTGACGACGCGATAGCCGTTATAGTCGAGCCAGTCGATCAGCGGGCGGATGGATGAGTATTCCTGATCCTCGACGAGCGCGGTGTAGTAGAACGCGCGCATCACATAGCCCTGCGACTGGAATTCCTTCAGAAGCCGCTTGTAGTCGATGTCGACGCCGAGCGCCTTTGTCGTTGCGTAGAAATTGGCGCCGTCGATGAAGAGGGCAATCTTGGGGGCGTTTTGCATTGTATCTCTCGAATCGCGGGACTGAGCACGCGCCTGAAAATGTGGATACCGTGGGTCACGGCAAATACGTCGACCGCCCCCGTGCAGCGACGTACCGGCAAGATAACAAACTGTCGACACCTGCACAAATGAACATCGTCATTTATCCAGCGTCGAACCGCCGCCGTCAGAGCGAGCGGCTGCCCGGCTTGACGGCCGGCATGCTCGCCAGGTCTGGCGGGAGGTCGTCCGGCTTGTAGGTAGGGATATCCAGCGAGGCAAGCGAAACGAGAGGCACGCCCACATCGGCCTTTCCGCCAGACCGGTCGATGAGGCAGGCTGCGCCCAGAAGCTCGCCCGGATGCTGGGAGATCGCGGCGATGCACTCGCGCGAGGACAGCCCGGTCGTGACGATGTCCTCCACCATGACGACGCGCGCACCGGCGGGGATCTCGAAGCCGCGACGCAGGGCGAACTGCCCGTTCTCGCGCTCCACGAAGATCGCCTTCGCGCCCAGGTGCCGCGCGGTCTCGTAGCCGGGCACGATGCCGCCGACGGCGGGCGACACCACGATGTCGACGGTGCCGAACCGGTCGCTGATCTTCGCCGCCAGCGCCTTGCACAGCCGCTCCGTCCGCACGGGATCCTGGAAGACGAACATCTTCTGCAGGAAGACCGGGCTGCGCAGTCCGGAGGAGAGGATGAAATGGCCTCTCAGCAGCGCCCCTGCCGCCTGGAATTCGGCTATGACGTCATCCTGGTTCAAGGTCGGCCTCCCGCGTCGTGTGCGGGTACCGGCAATGGCAGGAAGCCGCCCAGCCGGCAAGCGCCACGCGGACCGAAAATGCCGCACCGCGCCAGTTGCCGACAGGTTCGTGAACCCGCAGCCGGCGCCTCAGCGCAGCGCCGAGGCGAAGCTCGCGATCGTGCCGACGACCTGGCCCTCCCGGCCGATGAAGCCGTGATAGGCGCGTGCCTGGCAGACCGGCCCGGACGACGTGCCGCCGTCGATCCAGACCACGCGGGCCCGCCGCCCGGCCCAGGCGGCGAACGGCTCGACGTCGTCCGCCAGGGTCACCCGGCACGTGTCGAGGCGATGATGGACGATGAGCGTCGGCGGCAGGCGCGAGGGGTCGCCGACGGCGGCCTTCACGTCCGGGAGCATGGACGAGGCGAGCACCACGCCGTCGGGCCGATGCGCGAGGGACGGCTCCACCTTCAGCGATCCGCGGCTCATGGCGACGACCACGACCTTGGGTGCGATCTGGCGCATGTAGGCGATCGCCCGGCCCACATCGACCCCGCCGTCGACGGCGAGGCTGGCGATCCCGCGGCGGGCATAGGCCGCCCGGGTGCGGATGATCCAGTTTCCGGCGCGCGCCACGGACCCGTCGGCGCCGATGCCGACATAGCCGTCGCCGCCGGTCAGCAGGACCAGCCCCACGCGGGGCTTTCCGGCCGGCTTGTTGAGGAGCGCGCGGCCGTTGAAGCCGCCGAGTTCCACCACCTCCTCGGCTGCTCGCGCGGGAGAGCAGAGGAGGAGGGCGCCCGCCAGCGCCGCCGCGATCGCGTAGAGCCATGCCATGCCTTCGCCCCCCTGGTTCAGGCGCCGTCTAGCCGATGAAGCGCTCGATCTTGCTGACGACGCTCTTGCCGCGCAACTGCGCGATGATGGCGTTGAGATGTTTCAGGTCCCAGACCGCCAGGTCGATCGTCATGTCGGTGAAGTCCGGCGTGCGGCGGGCCATCGAGATGTTGTCGATGTTGCCGCCGTGCTCGGCGATCACATGGGTGATCTGGGCGAGCGTGCCGGGCTCGTTGATGGATTTGAGCTGGATCTTGGCCGGAAAGCGCTGGACGCCGATGGCCTCCATATCCCAGCGCACGTCCAGCCACCGGTCGGGCTCGTTCTCGTAGGCCGCCAGCGCCGAGGACTGGATCGGGTAGATCGTGATGCCCTCGCCCGGATTGAGGATGCCGACGATGCGGTCGCCGGGAACCGCTCCCCCCTCCGGTGCGAGCGTCACCGGCAGGTCGCCGTTGAGACCCCGGATGGGGATGGCATCCGGGTTCTCGTCCCCGGGCAGCCTGAACTTCATGTGGCTGCCCTTCTTCAGGCCGAACCAGCCCTTTCCGGCCGGCGCCTGCTTCGGGGCGGGCTTCTTCTCGTCGAGGTAATCCGGATACACGGCGCGCACCACGTCGCCGGAGAACATCTCGCCGCGACCGGTGGCGGCGAGGACGTCCTCCACGCTCGTGCGCGCCAGCCGCGGCAGCGCCGCCTTCAGCGCCTCTTCCGAAAAGGCCCGGCCGGCCCGCTCGAATGCCCGCTCCACGATCTGCCGGCCAAGGCCCGCATATTGCCGGCGCACGGCGGCGCGGGTCGCCCGCCGGATCGCGGCGCGCGCCTTGCCGGTGACCACGAGCGCTTCCCAGGCCGATGGCGGCGTCTGGCCTTCCGAGCGGATGATCTCCACCTCGTCGCCGTTCTGCAGCTCCGACAGGAGCGGGGCGATCCGCCCGTTCACCTTGCAGCCGACGGCGGTGTTGCCGACCTTGGTGTGGACCGCATAGGCGAAGTCGATGGGGGTCGCGCCGCGGGGCAGGGCGATCAGCAGGCCCTTGGGCGTGAAGCAGAAGACCTGGTCGTGGAAGAGCTCGAGCTTGGTATGCTCGAGGAATTCCTCGGGGTTGTCGTTCTCGGCCAGGAGGTCGATCGTGTGGCGCAGCCAGCGATAGGCGGCCGTGTCGTCCAGCGGCCGCCGGTCCGGATCGACGCCGTCCTTGTACAGGGCGTGCGCGGCGATGCCGAACTCGGCCACCCGGTCCATCGCCCGCGTGCGGATCTGCAGCTCGGCGCGCTGGTGGCCGGGGCCAATCACCGTCGTGTGGATCGAGCGGTAATCGTTCTGCTTCGGGGTTGAGATGTAGTCCTTGTAGCGCCCGGGCACCATCGGCCAGGCCGTGTGGACGATGCCGAGCGCCCGGTAGCAGTCGTCCAGGCTGTCCACGATGACGCGGAAGCCGAACACGTCGGACAATTGCTCGAAGGAGACGGACTTGCGCTCCATCTTCTTCCACACCGAATAGGGCTGCTTGCGCCGGCCCTTTACCATGGCGCTGATGCCGCGCTCCGCGAGCCGGGCCTGGAGGACGCTCTCGATCTCGCTGATGAGCCCGCTATTGGCGGAGGTCAGCCGCTCCAGCCGCTCGCGGATCGTGCCGTAGGCGTCCGGCTTGATGTTCTGGAAGGCCAGGTCCTCCAGCTCCTCGCGCATGTCCTGCATGCCCATGCGGCCGGCGAGCGGCGCATAGATATCCAGCGTCTCCTCGGCGATGCGCACGCGCTTGGCGGGCGGCACGAAATGGAGCGTGCGCATGTTGTGGAGCCGGTCGGCGAGCTTCACCAGGAGAACGCGCACGTCCTCTGCGACCGCCAGGAGCAGCTTGCGGAAATTCTCGCCCTGGGTCGCCTTCTTGGAGACGAAGTCGAGCTTCTTGATCTTGGTGAGGCCGTCCACCAGGGACGCGATCTCGGTGCCGAACAGCCGGTCGATGTCGTCGACCGTGGACTCGGTGTCCTCCACCGTGTCGTGCAGCACGGCCGCGACGATCGTGGCGTCGTCCAGCCGCAGGTCCGTCAGGATCGCCGCCACTTCCAGCGGATGGGAGAAGTAGGGAGCGCCGGAGGCACGCTTCTGCGTGCCGTGGGCCTTCATCGCGTAGATGTAGGCCCGGTCGAGCAGCGCCTCGTCGCAATTGGGGTTGTAGGCCTTCACCCGGTCGACGAGCTCGTACTGGCGCATCATCGGCGATGGCGCGCGTGCCGTCCGGACCTCGACCGCTTTCATGTCTCCCATGGACGAGATATTGCGGCCAAAGCGGCCTGCCGCAAGGACAATTGCGCTCGAAACGTTCCCGAAACGAGAAAACCCGGCGCGAAGGCCGGGTTTTGCATCGAACCGGGTGTGGGCCGATCAGCCCTCGTCGTCGTCCTGGTCGGCCGGGCGGACGAGCTCGTTGAGCCCCGCCAGCAGGTCTTCCTCGCTCATGCGGTCGAACGCGACGTTGGTGTCGTCCTCGCCGCCGCCGGCAGCGGCGGTGACGCCGGCCGCCGCGGTGTTGGCCAGCAGCGGGACCGTGTCGGCTTCAGGCTCGTCGGTATCCACCTGCTTCTGCAGCGAGTGGATCAGGTCCTCCTTGAGGTCCTCGGGGTCGACCGTGGAATCGGCGATCTCGCGCAGGGCCACGACGGGGTTCTTGTCGCGGTCGCGGTCGACCGTCAGCGGCGCGCCCTGCGAGATCATGCGGGCGCGATGGCTGGCGACCAGCACGAGCTCGAAACGGTTCTCCACCTTGTCGATGCAATCTTCGACGGTGACGCGCGCCATGAGCGGGTCCTTCCCAAGTCTTCAGGCATGTGACGAAGTTGCAGGCTGCTACACGATGGGGGCGGTCATGGCAATGCGTTTGTGGGTCGCGCCCCGGCCCGGAGCTTGACTTATCGGTCCCGGCGATGCCACTGCCCGCCACCGTCGACCCCGCACCGGATGGATGGAGACAATGTCGTACGCGCTGATTTTCCCGGGCCAGGGCAGCCAGGCCGTGGGCATGGGCAAGGCCCTCGCCGAGGCCTTCCCGCAGGCCCGCGCCGTCTTCGACGAGGTCGACGCCGCCCTCGGGCAGAAGCTGTCGGACGTGATGTTCGAGGGGCCGGCCGAAACGCTGACGCTCACCGCCAACGCGCAGCCGGCGCTGATGGCCGTGAGCCTCGCCGTCGTGCGCGTGCTGGAGGCAGAGGCCGGGCTCGACGTGGCGAAGGCCCGCTTCGTCGCCGGCCACTCGCTGGGCGAGTATGCGGCGCTCGCCGCGGCCGGCTCGCTGTCGGTCTCCGACACCGCGCGGCTCCTGCGCATCCGCGGGGACGCCATGCAGGCGGCGGTTCCGGTCGGCGTCGGCGCCATGGCGGCGATCCTGGGCATGGAGATCGACGCGGTTCGCGACGTGGTGGCCGACGCCGCTCAAGGGGAGGTCTGCGACGCCGCCAACGACAATGGCGGCGGCCAGGTCGTGGTCTCGGGTCACAAGGCGGCGGTCGAGCGGGCCATCACCATCGCGCAGGAGCGCGGCGCCAAGCGCGCGATCTTGCTGCCCGTGTCCGCGCCCTTCCATTGCTCCCTGATGCAGCCCGCCGCCGACGCCATGCGCGAGGCGCTGGCTAAGGTCGACATCAAGGCGCCCGCGGCGCCGCTCGTGGCCAATGTCCACGCCGTCGAGATCACGCATCCGGAAGCGATCCGCGAGGGGCTCGTCGCCCAGGTCACCGGCTCGGTCCGCTGGCGCGAGAGCGTCGCCTATATGGCCGGAGAGGGCGTGACCGCCTTCTACGAGCTGGGCTCGGGCAAGGTCCTGTCGGGCCTCATCAAGCGGATCGCCCCCGAGGCGACCGGCACCGCCATCGGCGCGCCCGCCGACATCGCCGCCATCGGCGACACGTTCCGAGGCTGAGAGGGAGCTTCCCATGTTCGATCTGACAGGACGCAAGGCGCTGGTCACCGGCGCGACGGGCGGCATCGGCGGAGCGATCGCCCGCGCCCTCCACGCCCAGGGCGCCATCGTCGCCCTGTCGGGCACCCGGCGTGAGGCGCTGGAGGCGCTGGCGGCCGAGCTGGGCGGCAACGCCCATGTCGTGCCCGCGAACCTCTCCGACCCCGCGGCTGTCGAGGGCCTCGTGCCGGCGGCCGAGGCCGCGATGGGCGGCCTCGACATCCTGGTCAACAATGCCGGCCTGACGCGCGACAACCTGGCTCTGCGGCTGAAGGACGAGGACTGGGATACGGTCATCGCCGTGAACCTGACGGCCTCGTTCCGCCTGTCGCGCGCGGCGATCAAGACCATGATGCGCCGCCGTCACGGGCGCATCGTGGGCATCGGCTCCGTCGTCGGTTCCACCGGCAATCCGGGCCAGGCGAACTATGCCGCCTCCAAGGCGGGCCTCATCGGCATGACGAAGTCCCTCGCCGCCGAGGTCGCCAGCCGCAACGTCACCGTCAACTGCATCGCCCCGGGCTTCATCGAATCTCCGATGACCGACGCGCTGGACGACAAGCAGCGGGACGGCATCCTCTCCCGCGTGCCCGCCGGCCGGCTCGGCACGGGCGGCGATATCGCCGCCGCCGTGGTCTATCTGGCCTCCGACGAAGCCGCCTACGTGACCGGCGCGACCCTGCACGTCAACGGCGGAATGGCAATGATCTGAATGGCTTGGCGGGATGCGCGCAGTACGCTTTCCGCTAGGGTCCGGCCCCCTCGCCAGACCCGAACGAGTATGTTAACAAGCCTCCGAGGGGCCGCAGGGGGGTTGACCGGCGGGCTGTCGTCGCGTTTTCAGCGCGGGGACGATTCCAAGGCTGCGGTCCAGCCGCCGGCCTCCGGGATCGACTGAATCAGATGCGGTGGAACCTCGCGTTCCGGGGCCGCGACACACAAGAGAACTGCAAGGACCTGAACGATGAGCGACATCGCCGAACGCGTTAAGAAGATCGTGGTGGAGCACCTGGGTGTGGAAGCCGAGAAGGTGACCGACAACGCCAACTTCATCGACGATCTGGGCGCGGACAGCCTCGACACCGTCGAGCTCGTGATGGCCTTCGAGGAAGAGTTCGGCGTCGAGATTCCGGACGATGCGGCCGAGACGATCGTGACGGTCGGCGACGCCATCAAGTTCCTCCAGAAGAACGCCGGCTGATACCGGCGGCGCGGCGGGCCCTTCGCGGCCCGCCCGTTCCTTTCCGGACTCCCCTGCTATGCGTCGCGTTGTCATCACCGGCCTGGGGATGGTCACGCCGCTCGGCTGCGGCGTCGAGGCTACCTGGTCTCGACTGATCGAGGGCCGGAGCGGCGCCAGCCGCGTTTCGGCCTTCGACGTCTCCGACATCCCGTGCCAGATCGCCTGCTCGATTCCGCGCGGCGACGGCAGCGACGGCACGTTCGACGCCGACCAGTGGATGGACCCCAAGGACCAGCGCAAGGTCGATCCGTTCATCGTCTTCGGCGTCGCCGCGGCCAAGCAGGCCCTCGATGATGCCGGCTGGCACCCGGCCACGCCTGATGAGCAGAATGCCACCGGCGTCCTGATCGGTTCGGGCATCGGCGGCATCGGCGGCATCTATGATGCGTCGATCACGCTGGCCGAGCGCGGGCCGCGCCGCATCTCGCCCTTCTTCATTCCCGGCCGGCTGATCAATCTCGTCTCGGGCTACGTCTCGATCGAGCACGGCCTGAAGGGTCCCAACCATTCGGTCGTCACCGCCTGCTCCACGGGTGCCCATGCCATCGGCGACGCCTCGCGGCTGATCGCGCTCGGCGACGCCGACGTCATGGTGGCCGGCGGCAGCGAATCGCCGCTGAACCGCCTGTCGCTCGCGGGCTTCGCCGCCTGCCGTGCGCTGTCCACCGGCTTCAACGACACGCCGGAAAAGGCGTCCCGGCCCTATGACAGGGATCGCGACGGCTTCGTCATGGGCGAGGGCGCCGGCATCGTGGTGCTCGAGGAATACGAGCACGCAAAGGCCCGCGGCGCGAAGATCTACGCCGAGGTCATCGGCTACGGCCTGTCGGGCGACGCCTATCACATCACGTCCCCGTCCCAGGACGGGGACGGCGCGTTCCGCTGCATGAGCGCGGCGTTGAAGCGCGCCGGCATCTCCGCCGCCGACCTCGATTACGTCAACGCCCACGGCACCTCCACGCCGCTGGGGGACGAGATCGAGCTGAAGGCCGTGGAGCGCCTGGTCGGCGACAAGGCGTCCGGCCTCACCATGTCGTCCACGAAATCGGCGATCGGCCATCTGCTGGGGGCCGCCGGCGCGGTGGAGGCGATCTTCACCGCCCTCGCGATCCGCGATCAGGTTGCGCCGCCGACGCTGAACCTCGACAATCCTTCCGTCGACACCGCCATCGACCTCGTGCCCCACAAGGCCAGGAAGAAGACGATCGACGTCGCCCTTTCGAACTCGTTCGGGTTCGGAGGCACCAACGCGTCGCTGGTCCTGCGGCGCGTCGCGGGCTAGCGTCCGTCACACGGATCGGCAGACCCGCTTTCGCCACATTGCGCGTTAGGTTGCTGTCGCAAAGAGGACTTGATGGCGAACGACGGTTCCGACGACGGTTCTGCAAGGTCCGGCTTCGGCCGGTTGATCCCGCGCGTGGCGCCGCGCAGCCCCGGCGAGGCGATCAAGGCCGTGCCGGCCCCGCCGCCGCCCGCGCCCGAGCGGCGCCCCCGCGGCGGCCTCCTGGCGAACCTCAGCGCCGCCTTCACCGTCGTGCTCTTCCTCGGGCTCGTCGCCGTCGGCCTCGTCGCCTTCTTCAAGCGTGAATATGCCGAGCCCGGCCCGCTCGCGGCCGACAAGGTCCTCATCATCCGCAGCGGCGCCGGCGTCGAGCAGATCGCGGAGCAGCTTCGCCGCGAAGGCGTGATCGACCACCCGATCGTCTTCCAGGCCGCGATCTATGCGCAGAACCTGAAGGTCAGCGCCGGCGAGTACGTGTTCAAGGCGAACATGAGCATGCAGTCGGTCATCCAGACGCTGGTGGAGGGCAAGTCCGTCCTGCACTCGCTGACGGTGCCGGAGGGCCTGACCAGCGAGCAGATCGTCCAGCGCCTGATGGAGAACGACATCCTGACCGGCCAGGTGCGCGAGATCCCCCGGGAAGGCACGCTGCTGCCGGAGACCTACAAGTTCGCCCGCGGCATGACGCGCGAACGGCTGATCCAGCACATGGCGTCCGAACAGCGCCGCCTGCTCAACGAGATCTGGGCCCGCCGCTCGCCCGACCTGCCGATCAAGTCTCCGCAGGAGCTGGTCGTGCTCGCCTCCGTGGTCGAGAAGGAGACCGGCCGCGCCGACGAGCGCACCCGGGTCGCCGGCGTCTTCATCAACCGCCTCCAGCGCAAGATGCGGCTGCAATCGGACCCGACGATCGTCTATGGCCTCGTGGGCGGAAAGGGCACGCTCGGCCGGGGCATCATGCGCTCTGAGATCCAGCAGGCGACGCCCTACAACACCTACGTGATCGAGGGCCTGCCGCCCACGCCCATCGCCAATCCGGGCCGCGCGGCCATGGAAGCCGTCGCCAATCCCTCGCGCACGAAGGACCTCTACTTCGTCGCGGACGGTTCCGGCGGCCATGCCTTCGCCGAGACCTTGGAGCAGCACAACCGCAACGTCGCGCGCTGGCGCCAGATCGAGACGCAGCGCCGCGACGCACAGCCCGCCGCGGCCCCGGTCGACCGCGTCGAGCCCGAAGCCCTGCCGCCTGCGGGCCAGACCCGCAGCGACCTGCCCGTGCCTCCCACGACCGCGGCCGCCGAGCCCCCGGCGATCGAGAGCTATCCCGTGCCGTCGTCTCGCCTGGCGGCCAGTCCCGCCCGCGGCCCGCGCGGCGCGCGCACGGCCTTCGACGCGTCCGAGGGCACGCCGAAGGATCCGCTGCTCAACCAGACCTACGACCTGAACTCTCCGCATACCGTGCCGCAGCTGCGCCCCTGAACGGTTCGCCGCTTCGCGCTTGAGCCGGCCCCCCGGTGCCCTTAAAGACACGGGCACCATGACCCGTCAGAACCGTCGCCTTCCATGCCGCTGACCAGCATGACCGGCTTTGCCCGCGAGGCGGGCGGCATCGCGCCGTTCCGCTGGGCGTGGGAGCTGAAATCCGTCAACGGCCGCACCCTCGACATCCGCCTGCGCACGCCGCCGGGATACGACGCGGTCGCCGATGCCGCCCGCCGCAAGGTCGGAGCCGTGCTGGCGCGCGGCTCCGTGCAGATCGGGCTCACCGTCGCCCGGGACGAGGCGCCGCCCCGCGTGCGGATCAACGAGGACGCCCTGCGCTCCATCCTCGATTCGGTGGCGCGCATTCCGGCTGCCGCCAGTCTCGCGCCGCCAACCCTCGACGGCCTGCTGGCCGTGCGCGGAGTGGTGGAAGCGGTGGACGACGCCGACGATCCCGATCTCCAGGCTCGCCTGGAGGCCGACATGCTGGCGGGGTTCGATCGCGCCCTGGCGGCGCTGGCGGCCGTGCGCGAATCCGAAGGGCGCGCGCTGGAGACGATCCTCTCGGCCCAGGTCGATCGCATCGCCGATCTCACCGAGCGGGCGGACGGCCATCCCTCCCGCGCCCCCGATGCGATCCGGCAGCGGCTTGCGGCCCAGGTGGCGGCGCTGCTTGATGCAAGCTCATCGCTGGACCCCGCCCGGCTCCACCAGGAGGCGGTGATGATGGCCGCAAAGGCCGATATCCGCGAGGAGCTCGACCGGCTGCGGGCCCATGTCGCCGCCGCGCGGGCGCTGGTCGCCGAGCCCCGTCCCAACGGCCGCAAGCTCGATTTCCTGGCGCAGGAGTTCGGTCGCGAATCCAACACGCTCTGCGCCAAGGCCCACGATGTCGCCCTGAGCGCCATCGGCCTTGAGCTCAAGGCCGTCGTCGAGCAGTTCCGGGAGCAGGTGCAGAATGTCGAGTGAGACGCAGGTGCCGTCCCTGAGCCGCCGCGGGGTGCTTCTCGTGATCGCCTCGCCCTCCGGCGCGGGCAAGTCGACTCTGAGCCGCAACCTCCTGGAGACCGACAAGGAGATCAGCCTTTCGGTCTCCGTGACGACGCGGGAGCGGCGGCCCAGCGAGATCGAGGGCGTCCACTACAACTTCATCTCCCGCCGTCGGTTCGAGGGCATGCGGGAAGCTGGCGAACTGCTCGAATGGGCCGAGGTCCACGGCAATTTCTACGGAACGCCGCGCGAGCCGGTCGAGAAGGCGATGGCCGAGGGGCGGGACGTCCTGTTCGACATCGACTATCAGGGCACGCTGCAGCTCTACCAGTCGCTGCGCAGCGACATCGCCAGCGTCTTCATCCTGCCCCCGTCGGCGGACGAGCTGAAGGCGCGGCTGGAGCGGCGGGCCGATACCGGCGCGGACGCGATCCGCAAGCGCCTCAGCAACGCCCGGATCGAGATCACGCACTGGAGCGACTACGACTACGTGCTGGTCAACGACGATCTGAACGCGAGTTTCGCCACGCTTCAGAGCATCCTGGCCGCCGAACGCGCCAAGCGGTTCCGGCAGGATCGGCTGGCCCCGCTCATCGCCACGCTCGACCGCGGCCTCGCCGACCTTACGCGCTGAAGCGGTCGAGCGCGGTCGCGAGCGCGACGAACCCCTCGACGGGAATTTCCTCGGCCCGCGCCGTCTCGGCGATGCCGGCTTCGGCCAGCAGCCGGGCCGGTTCGACGCCCAGGCCCTTCAGGCTCTGGCGGAGCATCTTGCGCCTCTGGCCGAACGCGGCCTGCGTCACCGCCTCCAGCGCGCCGAGGCGGCAGGGTAATGGCGCCGGCCGGGGCTCCAGCCGCACCACGGACGAGGTGACCTTGGGGGGCGGCGTGAAGGCGGCGGGCGGCACGTCGAACAGGATCTTCGCCCGGGTTCGCCAGCCGCAGAGTACGCCCAGGCGCCCGTAGTCGGCGCGGCGGCTCTGGTCGGCGACGATCCGCTCGGCCACCTCCCGCTGGAACATCAGCGTCAGCGAGTCCCAGAAGGGCGGCCAGTCGGGGGCGGAGAGCCACTGGACGAGCAGCGCCGTCCCGACATTGTAGGGCAGGTTGGACACGATGCGCGCCGGCCCCGGCCCGGCCAGCGCCGCCATGTCGACGCTCAGAGCGTCCGCCTCCACGACCTCGAGCCGGCCGGGATAGGCCGCCGCGATCTCTGCCAGGGCCGGAAGGCAGCGGGGATCGCGCTCGATGGCGACGACGCGCCCCGCGCCCTCTGCCAGCAGCGCGCGGGTCAGGCCTCCCGGGCCGGGGCCGACCTCGATGACGGTGACGCCGGCGAGCGCGCCCGAGGACCGGGCGATGCGGCCGGTCAGGTTCAGGTCGAAGAGGAAGTTCTGGCCGAGCGATTTGCGGGCATCGAGCCCGTGCGCCCGCACGACCTCCCGCAGCGGGGGCAGGCCGTCGCCTGTCACGGCGCGGTCCGCGCCGCCATCCGCGCGGCCAGGCGCATCGCCGCCATGAGGCTGTCGGGCCGGGCCGCGCCGGTGCCGGCGATGTCGAACGCGGTCCCGTGGTCGGGCGAGGTGCGCACGAAGGGCAGGCCCAGCGTGACATTGACCGCCTCGTCGAAGGCGATCGTCTTGATCGGGATCAGCGCCTGGTCGTGATACATGCACAGGGCGGCGTCGTAGCGCTCCCGCGCGGCGGCATGGAACAGCGTGTCTGCGGGGTGTGGCCCGGTCACGCGGATGCCCTCGGCCGCCAGCTGCTCGACGGCCGGCCGGACGACGGCCTGATCCTCGTGCCCCATCGCGCCGTTCTCGCCGGCATGGGGATTGAGCCCGGCCAGCGCCAGCCGGGGAGAGGCGATGCCGAAGCGGCCCTGCAGGTCCCGGGCGACGATGCGCGCCGTTCGCACGATGAGATCGGTGGTCAGCAGGTCCGGCACGGCGCGCAAGGCGACATGGATCGTGACCGGGACGACCGCCAGGGCCGGGGACCACAGCATCATCACGGGCAGGGGCGCAGGGCCGCCGGCGGCTGCCAGTTCCGCGAGATATTCGGTGTGGCCGGGATGGGAAAAGCCCGCCTCGTGCAGGACATGCTTGGCGATCGGGTTCGTCACCACGGCCGCAGCCTGCCCGCTCGAGACCAGCGCGACCGCACCGTCGATCGCCGCGATCGTGGCGGCCGCGTTACGGGCGTCCGGGACGCCCGGCTCGGCTGGGCAATCCGGGCCGGTCTCGATGACGGGCAGGGCGCGGGCGAAGGCAGACTTAGCCGCCGCCATGTCCGGCACCGCCTCGACCGCGACGGTAAGCCCGAGCCGCCGGGCCCGTTCGCGGAGCACATCGCTGTGGCCCAGCAGGGCGAAGGCGGGAAGACCCGCCTCCTGCCGGCGCTGATATGCCAGGAGCGTGATATCGGGACCGATGCCGGCCGGGTCGCCCATGGTGAGCGCCAGCGGCAGGCCTGCCGCGCCGGTCACTGGCTGATGCCGTCCTGGCTCGACGTGCCGGACACGTTCTGCGTCACCGTGGCCTGGCCCAGCGTTGTCAGCTCGAGGCGGAGCATGATCGTCTGGTCGCGCTGGCGCGTGCCGGTCGTCGCGTTCTTGAAGTTCGCCGTATAGACGACCTGGAGCGTCGTGCACTCATCCGTGTAGCCGAAGCCGAGGCCGAGCGTGGAGACGGTGAACCTGTCGGGCTTGTTGCCGACCTGGCCTGTGGCGATCCACTGCGTCCGGTCGGTCAGGTACTGGTCGAGATCGACCAGCACGTTGCCGTTCACGTACCAGTTGTCGTTCAGCTTTAGCGTGCCGGAGGCAAGGACGCCCTCGCGCCGCTGACCGATGCCGAGCTGAGGCTGGGCATCGTAGCGCGCATAGATCACGCTTGTCGAAAGAGGACCCACGACACCGGTCGCCTGCAATTCGATGCGGCGCAGGTTGAAGTCCTGCTCGTCGAACCGACCGCGGGCGGTGAAGGCGAGGTTCTTGTTCGGCGCGAAGCGGAAGCGGCCCACATAGTCCGAGCGCCGCGTCTCGAGGCCGGAATCCAGCCCCGTATTGGCGAGGTCGCCCTTCGAGAAGGAGTTGCGGCCGCTCAGGTGGTAGGACTGGCCGAACAGCAGGTTCGCATAGGCGCCGTGATCGGTCGTGACCGTGTACTGGGCGCCGTAATTGGCGCGCACGCCGCCCTCGACCCGGTCATAGCCCGAGAACTTGTCCCATTCGAAGATATTCGTGTCGTCGAACACGAGGCTCTGCGCATCCTCGTTCGGCAGGCGGCCGATCCGCGTCTCGTTGGGCCGCGCGATGATCTGCGCCACCGGCTCGAAGATGTGGGTGCCCCAGGTTTCGGTGCGCGCCACGAACGGGAACTTGTAGGTGACGCCGACGCCCGGCATCGCGCGGCCGAAGAAGTCCGCGTCGGTGTCGATGAAGTTCGCGACGTTCGCGTTCTGGTAGCGCGAGGTGTTCGGCGACTGCCAGATGCCGTCCGTGCGCATGAACGCGAAGGGCTGCCACACCTGCCCCAGCGGATCGATGAAGTCGCGCCGCCAGCTGACCTGGGCGGTGGCGCGGGACACCGAGCCGCCGACGCCGCGCACGAGGCACTGGCCGCGCTGGAAGACCGCGCACGTCTCGAAGATGTTGTAGTTGCGGTTCCCGGGCAGCGAGAAGTTGAAGAGCGACAGCTGCTGCGTCGGGATCTGCTGGAACTGTGCCGCGTCCCGCGACAGGCTGGTGAAGTTGAAATCGAACGCGACTTCGCCGCCGATGCCGCCCAGGTGGCGGAACCGCTTGTTGTAGTCCAGGACCGGGTGCACCAGCGGCTGCTGCTTCTGCCAGTCGTAATAGCTCAGCGGCTTGAAGTAATAGCTGCGCAGGTCGAAGAACCCGCTTTCGCCCCGTCCGGTCAGGTAGACCTGCGAGATCGATTCCTTGATGTAGGTCGAGCTCAGGCTCTCGGAGCGGACCCGGTAGTTCTGCAGGAACCACTTGTCCGTGACGGTCGCCACGTCCCAGCCGAAGTTCCACTTGTCGTTGATGGCGAAACGGCCGGTCGTCTCGATGGAGCCGCGGAACGTCTTCTCGCGGGCGCCGTAGGGCGCAGGCAGGAACGCTTCCTTGTCCTGCTGGAAAATGCCCGCGGCCCGCACGTTGTAGAAGCCGTTCGACAGGCGGTGCCGCCATTCCACCTGGCCCAGGAAGCCCTGGCGGCTCAGGAAGGTCGGCGTCACGGTCAGGTCGTAGTTCGGCGCGAGGTTCCAGAAGAACGGCGTCGACACGCCATAGCCCAGCGCCGTGTTGGCGATGTAGCGCGGCGACAGGAAGCCCGTCTTGCGCTTCACCGTCGGATCGGGCGTCGAGAAATACGGGACGTATGCGATCGGCACGCCCGCGAATTCGAGGCGCGCGTTCTCGTAATAGATCGTCCGCTCGGTGTTGTTGTGGATGATCCGCGCCGCCTTCACCTGCCAGAGCGGCGGACGCTCTGGGTCCTTCGCGCAGGGCTCGCACGCCGTGTAGGTTCCGGCCTCGAAGACGGTGGTCTCGCCATTTGTGCGCTCGGCGCGCGGCGCCGTGAAGCGGGTGGTGACGATCTTGCCGTCCTGCGGCCCGGTCTGGCGCAGGCGCAGGGAGTTGATGAAGCCGTTCTTGAAATCCTCGGACAGCTCGAACCGGTCGCCGGTGACGATCGTTCCGTCGGCTTCGGTCAGCCGGGCATTGCCGATGGCCGTGACCCGCTGGGTCTTGCGGTCATAGATGACCCGGTCGGCCTGCAGCACGCGGCCCTGATAGTACAGTTCGACATTGCCGACGGCCGACACGGTGTTCTTGTCGTTGTCGTAGACGATGTCCCGCGCCTCGACGAGGAGGCGCGAATCGCCGCCGCGGGCGCGGTTGTTCAGGGCGTCATTGAGTGTTTGCGCGGAGACGTTCGCGGAAGCCAAGGCTCCCACGGCCGCGATCGCGATTGGTGCGATCGTGCGCGTTACCCGTCCCATACGCACTCCCAGCCGGCCGGACCCCGCCATCAACCGTCCTCCTGGTACAGAAGGGCGAGGGTGCCGAGCAAACTACCAACGATGGCGGGGAACCAGGCGGCGACAGCCGGGCCGATCAGACCCGAGCCCCCCAGATCCTCCATCAGTTTCGTGGCGACATAAAGCACGAAGCCGGCCGCCACGCCACCGAGAACCATCTTGGCCACACCACCAAAACGGAAAAATCTTAAGGAAACCGAAGCAGCTACGAGCACCATCGCAACCAGCAGAAGCGGCTTTGCGAACAGGGTCGCCTGGTGCAGCCGATAGCGTGTGGCGTCGAGCCCGGATTTCTCCGTCCGCTCGATGACGTCGCCCAGTTCCCAGAAGGGCACCGATTCCGGCGGCATGAAGGACTGGCGCACCTGGGCGGCGTCCAGGTTCGTCGCGACGAGATAGGTCTCGTAGCTTTGCGGCTCCTCCACGGCGGAGGTCACCCGCACCTTGCTCAGCCGCCAGAAGCCGTTTTCCAGCTCCGCCGATTCCGCCTCGATCCGCTCGCGGAAGCTGCCGCTCGGCTCGAAGGTGAAGATCGTCACGTTGGCGAGCCGGCCGGTTACGCCAGAGGCCGCATCGGCCCGGATGATCGCCTGCCCGTCGATTGACCGCTGTCGGATCCACAGGTCCTGGCCCGTGGCGCGCACGCGCGCGAAGATCCGCGATTCGAGCTCGGAGGCCTGCTGCTTCAGCGAGGCGGAGATAGGGTTGTAGAGCGTGACGGCGACGACCCCGATGCCGGCCGCGATCAGAAGGCCCGGCTGCAGGAACTGCCAGGCCGAGATGCCTGCGGCGCGCGCCACGACGAGTTCGAGCTTGCGGCTCAGATTGAGCAGGGCGGCCATGGCGCCGAACAGGACGGCGAAGGGCAGGACCTGCTCGGCGACCGCCGGCGTGCGCAGCAGGGCGAGCTGGGCCATCAGCCCGGCCGTTGCGCCCTGCGCATCGCCGGCCCGCCGCATGAGTTCGACGAAATCGATCGTGTAGACGAGCGCGAACACCGTCGCGAAGATCGCGACGATCATGCGCAGGAAGCGGCCGGACAGGTAGCGGCCGAGGGTGAACCCGATCAGCATCAGGCGCGGCCCGCCGCGGGGATGCCCGCAGGCTGCTTCCGGCGCCGAAGCAGCGCGCCAAGGCCCGACAGCCAGCGGCGAACGCCGGCGCCGTTGAAGATGACGAGGAGCGACAGGCCGCAGGCCAGAAGCGGAACGCCGTAGACCGCGATGGCTGCCGCGGACGTGCGCACCGTGGCGCCGGACGCCGCAAATCCCGCGATGCGCAAGGCGACCACGGCCACGACCGCGAGCCCGATCGCCGCACCGCGCCCCTGACGCGTGGTGCGCGCCTCGCCGAGCGCCGCGAACGCGATCAGCATGAGGGCGAACGGATAGAGCAGGGACGAGAACCGCTCGTGCAATTCGGCCCGGAACCGGCCGCGCTGGATCTGATAGAAGCCTTCCGCCTTGTCGGGGAACATCAGCGCCGACGTGGTGCGCTCGCGCGGCTTGTAGACGACCTGTTCCCCGTCCTGCCCGAAGACCGAGAGGTCGAGGGCATAGCGCTCGAAGGCGACGACGGAGGAATCGCGGCTGTTGGGCTGCTGGCGCTGGATCGTGCCCTTCTCGAGGATGAGATAGGAGGACCCGTTGGCGTCGACCGTCTGCCCGCGCTCGGCGATGTAGACCGAGGTTTTGTCCGCCTCGCGCTTGTCCTGCATGAAGATGCCGAGCAGGGCGCCGGATGCCCGCTCGCGGTAATGGAAGGTGATGCCGGTATCGAGCGAGATGAACTGGCCTTCCTTCACCACGTTGGCGACGAAGTCGGCGCGGATCTTGGTGACGAGGTCACGCAGCTCACGAAAGCTCGCGGGCATGAGGTAGACCGTCATCGTGCCGAGCAGGATCGTGACGATCAGCGTCAGCACCGCGAAGGGTCGCAGCAGCCGGGCGGGCGGCATGCCTGCCGCGCTCATGACGATCAGCTCGGAATCGCTGTTCAGCTTGTTGAGCGCGTAGATCGTCGCGATGAAAAGGGCCACCGGCGCGATCACGGTTACGAGAGCGGGCAGGGAAAGCAGCGTCACCAGGAGGAAGACGATGATGGTCTGGCCCTTGCCGGTCAGCAGGTCCAGCTCGCGCAGCGCCTGCGTGATCCAGATGACGGTCGTCAACGCCACGAGGCAGGCCACGAAGGCGCCCGCTGCAATCCGGAAAATGTATCGCTCAGTCAAGGACATGAAGGATTACGTTCAAGCTCCGTGAGCCCACCCCGCCGACCCGCAGCCCGTCATGGCTAGACGCCGGGCGGGCCTGCCGCAAGCGCCAAACCGCCCCGCGTGCGCCATCGCCGCATGTTGCGCGCAAGGCGATGCAGCCTTGCCACGCCCGCCGTGACCGCGTTCGCGCCCATGCTATATCAGGGCAAATCGGGCGGATTCGCGTTTCGCCGCCGCCATCCTTCGCATCGCATCCGGAGTTCGCATGGCCGACCGTGTCGCAATCGACGTCAAGCCGCTCTCGGCCGCCCTGGCCGCCGACGTGGTGATCCCCGTCGGAACCGACGCCGCTCCCCCGGAGGCCGCCGCCACCGGCATCGGCCCGGTGGCCGTGGCAGCCCTCGCCAGGGCCGCCGCCGTGGAGAAGTTCAAGGGCAAGTATCGTAAGACCGTCTCGGCGGTGGTGCCGGGCGACGGACCCGTGGAGCGGGTGGTGGGCATCGGCCTGACAGCCGGAGACGGCGACAAGGCCGACTGGCCGGCCGTCGGCGGAACGATCTTCGCCGCCCTGGCCAAGGGGCGCCCCGCGAGCATCCTCCTGCCGGGCGTCGACGCGGACGCCGCCGCCGACATCGCACTCGGCCTTCGCCTGCGCGCCTACGCCTTCGACGCCTACAAGACCCGGCCCGACGACGAGGACAAGGGCGCGCCCCTGCGCGTGACGCTGCATGTCGACGAGCCCTCGGCGGTGAAGAAGGCGCTGAAGCACCGCGATGGGCTCGCCGAGGGCGTGTGCCTGGCGCGCGACCTCGTCAACGAGCCGCCGAACGTCCTGTTTCCGAAGGAATTCGCCCGGCGCGCCGAAAGCCTCTCCAGGCTCGGCGTCGAGGTCGAGGTGCTGGACGGCAAGGCGCTGGCCAAGATCGGTATGCGCGCGCTCCTAGGGGTCGGCCAGGGTTCCGCCCATGACAGCCGCGTCGTCGTCATGCGCTGGAACGGCGGCAAGGCGGACGACAAGCCGCTCGCCTTCATCGGCAAGGGCGTGACCTTCGACACCGGCGGCATCTCCATCAAGCCCGCGGCCGGCATGGAGGACATGAAGGGCGACATGGCAGGCGCCGCCTGCGTCGTCGGCCTCATGCACGCGCTGGCCGCCCGCAAGGCCAAGGCCAACGTCATCGGTGTGATCGGCCTGGTGGAGAACATGCCGGACGGCGCGGCCCAGCGGCCGGGCGACATCGTCACGTCCCTGTCCGGCCAGACGATCGAGATCATCAACACCGACGCCGAGGGCCGCCTCGTCCTCGCCGACGTGCTTTGGTACGTGCAGGACAAGTACAAGCCCGCCTTCATGGTGAACCTTGCGACGCTCACCGGCGCGATTCTCGTCGCGCTGGGCAAGGAGCATGCGGGCCTGTTCTCCAACGACGACGACCTGGCGGGCCGGCTGTTCAAGGCCGGCGAGGAGACCGGCGAGACCGTCTGGCGCCTGCCGCTGGGCAAGGCCTACGACAAGATGATCGACAGCAAGTTCGCCGACATGAAGAACACCGGCGGCCGCTTCGCCGGGTCGATCACCGCCGCGCAATTCCTCCAGCGCTTCGTCAACGGCGTGCCGTGGGCGCATCTGGACATCGCCGGCACGGGCATGGACTCCGCCGCCAGCGACATCAACCGGTCCTGGGCGTCGGGCTGGGGCGTGCGGCTGCTCGACCGCGTCGTCGCGCAGCTGGAACGCGGGGGTCGATGACCGAGGTCCGCTTCTACCAGCTCCAGCGGCAGTCCCTCGATCAGGTCCTGCCGGTCCTCGTGTCGCGGACGCTGGAGCGCGGGTGGAAGGCGGTCATCGAGACGACCGGTCCGGAGCGCCTCTCGGCCATCGACGACGCGCTCTGGACATTTTCCGACGACTCGTTCCTGCCCCACGCGCCGGCATCGGAAGCCGACCCGGCGGCCGATCCGGTGGTGCTGATCGAAGGCCCCGGCAATCCGATCGGCGCGACGGTGCGCTTCCTGGTGGACGGCGCGCCGCTGCCCGGCGACATCGCCTCCTACGAGCTCGTCGTCGTCGTCTTCGACGGCAATGACGAGGAGGCGCTGGCGGGCGCGCGCGAGCAATGGCGGGCCGTGAAGTCGTCCGGCCACGACGCCACCTACTGGCAGCAGGACGCCGACGGCCGCTGGGACAAGAAAGCGTGATCGCTTGCCGCCGCGACCCGGCATAATCTCGACGCTTTCCCCTGCGAGGGAGCCCTGATGCGCCTGATCCCGACCCTTCTCGCGGCCATTGTCGCGTTCAGCCCCGCCGCCGTCCGGTCGCAGGAGGAGCGTCCTGCGGAAGGCCGGGACCGGCCCGTCCGCGAGCAGGCCGCACGTCCTGCGCCCGAACGGCGTGAGGGCATCCAGCTCCCGCCGCCAGTCAGCGTGCCCGGGTCTGTCGACCTTGGTGACAGTCGGATCGCGTATCGCGTAACCGCGGGCTCCATCGACATCCGCGACGGCGAGGGCCGCCTGACGGCGGAGGTCGCCTTTACCGCCTATGTGCGGGATGGGCAGGACGCCGCGAGCCGCCCGGTGACCTTCGCGTTCAACGGCGGTCCGGGCGCCTCGTCGGCCTATCTCCATCTGGCCGCCATCGGGCCGAAGCGGCTTGCCACCGGAAACGAAGGCGACACGCCGTCCAAGCCGCCGGTGCTGCAGGACAACCGCGAGACCTGGCTCGGCCTCACCGATCTCGTCTTCATCGATCCGCCGGGCACCGGCTACAGCCGCGCCGTCGGCTCGGGCGATGCGGGACGCCAGCACTTTTCGGTCGATGGCGACATCGCCGTCCTGTCGCGGGTCGTGCAGCGCTGGCTGGCCGAGAACGGCCGGCTGACATCGCCCACCTACCTTGCGGGCGAGAGCTATGGCGGCTTTCGCGTGCCGCGCATCGCCGCGCGCCTGCAGACCGGGGAGGGCGTGGGCGTATCGGGCCTGATGCTCCTGTCTCCGGTCGTCGATTTCGGCACCCGGACGCGGGGCGGGGACAATCCGGTCGCCCTGGCGGCGCGCCTGCCGTCTTTCGTGGCGGTGGCGCGCGAGCGCGACGGGGCCGCGGCACGCGAGAGCGTCGCCGACGCGGAGGCCTACGCGACGGGCGAATACCTGACGGACCTCGTGCGCGGCGATGCCGATCCCGAGACTGTCCGCAGGCGCGTTGCCCGCGTGGCGGCGCTCACCGGCCTGCCGGAGAGCTTCGTCGCGCGCTCGGGCGGCCGCATCGAGACCGGCCCCTACCTGCGCGAACTGTTCCGGGATCGCGGACGCGTCGGCAGCGCCTATGACGGGTCCGTCACGACCCCCGATCCGTACCCGACGAGCCTGCGCACCTCCTACGAGGACCCGATCCTCGACGGGATGACCGCCCCGCTCACGAGCGCCGCCATCGCCTATACCCGCGACGTGCTCGGCTGGAAGCCGGAGGGCCGCTACGAGCTGCTGTCCCGGGAGGTAAACCGGCGATGGAACTGGGGCGGCGGGCTCAACCCGCCCGACGCGGTCGGCGACCTGCGCAGCGTCATGGCGCTCGACCCGTCCGTGCGCGTCGTGGTTGCCCACGGGCTCACCGACCTGGTGACGACCTATCTGGAGACCAAGGTCGCCCTCGACCGCATTCCCGCCTCGCTGTCCGGCGACCGGCTGAAATTCGCGGTCTACCCGGGCGGCCACATGTTCTATAGCCGGGACGGATCGCGCCGCGCGCTGCGGGCGGATATCGACTGGCTCTACCGGCAGCGCTGAGACACGCGAAAGGACGAAATCTTGATTCATCGGACTGCGACCGCCGCCGCGCTCGCCCTCATCCTGGGCGGGTGCAGCGTGGACATGGGCGGCTTCTCGTTCACGAAGGAGGCCCGCGCCCCGGCGCCGCAGCCCGCCGTGCAGGCGCCCGGACCTGTGCTGGAAGGGCCGCTCCTGCAGGCGGACGGCACCTGCGACCGGCCGACGCCAGCGGGCGCCTCCGCCCCGCAGGCCGTGGCGCTCGGCATCGGGGAATGCGACCTCATCCGGCTGAAGGGCCAGCCCACCGACGTCCTGATCGGCGAGAGCGGCAAGGGCCAGCGCGAGGTGCAGGTCCTCTACTCGATCCCCGGGAACAAGGAAGTCTACCTGTTCACCGACAACCGCCTGACGCGGATCGTGCAGTAGCGACCGGTCAGGCCGGCTTGCCGAACCGCTTCATCGCGGCAAAGCCCAGATAGGCGCCCGCCACGCACGCGACGAGGAACACCCAGCCGGCCAGGGCCCCGGCATGGATGCCCGAGAGCAGTACGCCCACCGTGCAGCCGAGCGCGATCATCGCGCCCCAGCCCATGAGCACGCCGCCGACGAGGATTTCGGCCGTGCGGCGCAGGTTCGGCCTGACGGGCCGGAATTGGCCAGCGATCAGGGCCGAGGCGAGCGAACCGGCCACGAGCCCGCCGACGAACACGCCGTTGGGAGACAGGAGCGCGGTCTTCACCACGGCGATGCAGCCGCGCAGGCCGTCGAGCCCATAGAGCGTCTCGGGGAGGATGCCCGCCTGGCTGGCGGCCGTGCGCGCCAGGCTGCCGATCTCGGCGGTGACGCCCAGCGGCGAAACGCGGAAATAGGCGAGCGTCGCGATGAGCCCAACGAGCGTGCCCGCCAGCGCCGGCGGCCAGCGCCGCACGAACACGGCCTCGAGCGCGCCCACGGGAGCCGGCGCCGCCTGCTGGGGCCGCGCGCGCGACAGGATCGCCCAGGCAAGCAGGCCAAGGCCGGCCGCCGTGATGGCCGCGGCCCCGCCATAGCCGAGGTGATGCGGCAGCCAGACGGACGGACCGCGCGCCAGGTCCGCCAGATACAGGCCGTTCCAGGTGTAGAAGCCGAGGCCGAAGCCCGCCAGCGCGCCGGCGAGCGCCGCCAGCGACATGATCGAGCCTTCCCCGAGCCGGTAGAGATGGCCCGACAGGCAGGAGCCCGACACGCTCATCCCGAAGCCGAAGACGAGCGCCCCGGCGACGAGCGCCGGGCTGACAGGGCCGACATGGGCCGTGGGCGGAAGCCGCTCGGCGGCCACCACCGGCATCCAGGCGCCGAACACGGCGAGATAGCCGGCCGCGCCGACCGCCAGCGCCACCAGGATGGCGACGAGGCCGGAAGCGTCCCCCCGCAGGTGGAAGTCGCGCAGGTTGCACAGGAAGCAGAAGCGGGAGCGCTGCATCACGACGCCGAGGACGGCGCCGAAGGTCAGCGACAGCGCGAGCGTGCGCGAGGGCGCGTCGTAGACGTCGAAGGAGAGCACGGCAGCGGCCAGGAGGGCCGCGATGGCGATGCCGGCTGCGATCCCCGCGATACGGTTCATGACGATGGTCCCGGACAGGAAAAAGCCCGCCTCCGTGACCGGAGGCGGGCGTCAGGTCAAGGCCGGAGGAGGCCTACTTACCCTGCCAGACGGTTCCGGCGAGGTTGATGACGGGGACGCCGACCGAGTTGCCGTACTCGGTCCACGAGCCGTCGTAGTTGCGCACGTCGTAGCCGAGGATCTTGGCCAGGGCGAACCAGGTGTGGCTGGAGCGCTCGCCGATCCGGCAATAGACGATGATGGGCTTGGTGCCGTCGATGCCGAGGGCGGCGAAGGCCTTCTTCAGCTCGTCCTTGGACTTGAAGGTGCCGTCCGGATTGGCGGCCTGGCCCCACGGGAAGTTCACGGCGCCCGGGACGTGGCCGGCGCGCACCGCGAGCTCCTTCACGTTCTCCGGCGCGATGATCTTGCCCTCGTATTCGGGCGCGGAGCGGATGTCGACGAGCTTGGTGTCGACCTTCTTCTCGGCGACCTGCAGCACGTCCGCGAGGCGGGCGCGGGTCTTGGGGCTGGCATCGGCGAGGACGAGATCCGTCGGCCGGTAGGCGGGAACCTGCGTGTCGAGCTGGAAGCCCTTGGCCTCCCAGATCTTGCGGCCGCCGTCGAGCAGCTTGGTGCGCTCGCCGAGACCGTAGGACTCGAAGATCCACGCGCCCCAGGCGGCGAACCAGTTGTTGTTGTCGCCGTACAGCACGACCGTGGTGTCGGGGCCGACGCCGGCCTCGCGCAGGAACTTCTGGAACTGCTCCTTCCCGACGATGTCGCGCTTCACTGTGTCGACGAGGTCGGAGTGCCAGCGGATGTTCACCGCGCCCGGCACGTGGCCGCGCTCATACACGCCCGGATCGACGCTGACCTCGAGCACGCGGACCTTGGGGTTGTTCAGGTTGTCCCTGACCCATTCGGCGGTCACGAGCGGACCGTCCTGGGCGAGGGTGGGGGAGGCGATCAGGGCGAGGGCGCCCGCGACGGCCAGCAGCGTTTTGCGGAACATGGATGTCTCCCGAAATGGACATCCGCAACGTTCGATAAAACGAACGCCATGTCAATTGCTTTTAACACCAAGAAATGAGTGTAAAATAAAAACACGTGGTGAAATGCTAATTCGACATGCGTTCGCTGACCTCCAGCCATTCGTCCTCGGCGCGGGCGAGCGCTTCCGCGGCCTCGGTGCGCATGCGGGCGAGCTCCGCGGCCTTTGCCGGCTCGCGGGCGAAAGCCTGGGGGTCGGACAGGGCGACGTCGACCTTGCCGATGACGCCGGACAGCCGTTCGATCAGCCGGTCGAGCTCCTCCTGCCGGCGGCGCAGCTGTGCCTTGCTCTCCTTGCGCGGGGCGGGCGCCTCGGCGACCGCGGCCGGCCGCGCGGCGGGCCTCACGTCCTCAGCGCGCCGGTCGCCGGACAGGACGAGCTTGCGGTAATCGTCCAGGTCGCCGTCATAGGGCTTAACCGTGCCCTCGCCGACGAGCCAGAGCCGGTCTGCGCAGGCCTCGATGAGAAATCGGTCGTGGCTGACGAGGATCACGGCGCCGGGATAGTCGTTGATGGCCTTCATCAGCGCGGCGCGGCTGTCGATGTCCAGGTGGTTGGTCGGCTCGTCGAGGATCAGCAGGTGCGGCCCGCCGAACGTGGCCAGTCCCAGCATCAGCCGCGCCTTCTCGCCGCCGGACAGGCTGGACACCGGCGTGTCGCCCTTCTGGCCGGGAAAGCCCATCTGCGCGGCGCGGGCGCGGATCCGCGCCTCCGGCATGTCGGCCATCAGCCGCGCCACGTGGGCGACAGGGGTCTGGGAGGGGATCAGCTCGTCCAGCTGGTGCTGGGCGAAATAGGCGACCGACAGCTTGGATGAGCTGGTCATGCTGCCGGCCATCGGCTCCAGCCGCTGCGCGATGAGCTTGCAGAAGGTCGACTTGCCCTGGCCGTTCGGCCCCAGGAGGGCGATCCGGTCGTCCGGAAGAACGGACAGGTTGAGCCGTTGCAGCACGGCGCGGTCGCCATAGCCCGCCGCGGCGCCCTCCAGCGCGATCAGCGGCGGTGACAGCGGCCGCTCGGCTCCGGGCAGGTGGAAGGGCAGGACCTCGCTCTCGACGATGGCCTCCACCGGCTGAAGCTTCTCCAGCCGCTTGAGGCGGGACTGCGCCTGCCGCGCCTTGGAGGCCTTGGCCCGGAAGCGGTCGACGAAGGCCTGAAGGTGCTTGCGCTCGGCGTCCTGCTTCACCCGCGCCTTGGCCGCCACCGCCCGCCGCTCGGCACGCTGCCGCTCGAACGACGAGTAATTGCCGCGGTAGAGGTCGAGCTTTCCCTGGTCCAGGTGCAGGATGTGGTCGCAGCACGTGTCCAGGAGGTCGCGGTCGTGGCTGATCACGATCGCCATGCGTGGATACCGCTCGAGATAGTCGTAGAGCCAGAGCGTTCCTTCCAGGTCGAGATAGTTCGTCGGCTCGTCGAGCAGCAGCAGGTCGGGTTCGGTGAACAGGACGGCGGCGAGGGCGACGCGCATGCGCCAGCCGCCGGAGAAGGACGAGCAGGGCCGGGCCTGGGCCTGCGCATCAAAGCCGAGCCCGTGGAGGATCGCGGCGGCGCGGGCGGGGGCCGCGTGGGCGCCGATATCGGCAAGACGGGTCTCGATCTCCGCCCGCCGCAGGCCGTCCGCGCTCTCCGCCTCGGCCATGAGCGCCGCGCGCTCCCGGTCGGCGGCCAGCACCACGTCCAGAAGGCTTTCGGGCCCGGCGGGCGCCTCCTGCGCCACCGCGCCGATGCGCAGGCCCTTGGGCATGGTGATGCCCCCGGTCTCGGTCGAAACCTCGCCCTGCACGATCCGGAACAGCGTCGTCTTGCCCGCGCCGTTGCGGCCGATGAGGCCGACCTTCGCCGTGTCGGGCAGGGCGGCGGAGGCGCGGTCCAGGATGAGCCGGTCGCCGATGCGGTAGGTGATGTCGTTGATGACGAGCATGGCCCGCCTTGTGACGGCTCCGGCCCGGCTTGCCAAGCGGATGAGGCCGGAGCGGCGCGCAAACGCGTGATCCAGCCGCTTCGCCGCGCTTCCGCCGCAATTGCGCCCGGACTTGGCCGCGGAATCGCGGCAGGCAGGCTGTGGATAAGCTGTGGACAAATCCATGCTGCGCATTTCCTTCGCGTCTCATGCGCTTGCCGTGGCGGCCCTCGTGGCCGGGATCGCGGTCGCGTACAATGCGCTCGCGCATCACCCGGGCAGCCATGCCGCGCGCATCTCGCCGGCCCAGGCGCGTCTGGATCTGCTGATCCTTGCTCCCGCACCCTGCGCCGCGATCGCGTCGGTCCGTCCCGGCACGCCGGACGGGCTCACCGCGCCGCCGCGCTCCGTGCCCGTCACCGTGCGGACGTCGAACGCGGCCGGCGAATGCGCCGGCATGCCCAATATCCTGCGCGAGGCGATCGTGCTCGACGCTCCGGAGCGGGCCGGCCATGTCCATATCTACGTGACGCTGGCGGACGGGACCGTGGCCCTCACGCAGCGCGTGCGCATCGAGTGATCGCGCGGGGAACCGGGGCCTGACCGGCCCGGTTCAATCTTGGTTAACGCATTCACACCATTGTCCATCCACGCGGTCTCCGTCGATTCCGCGAGGGGGAACAATCGGGAATGGGTAAGGCTCGCGTCAGCCTCAAGCTCAAGTTGCCGATCCTGCTGGTCGGGCTTGCCCTCGTCGCTTGCGCGACCGTGGGGACGGTCGCCTACCAGACGGTTCGCGAGGGGCTTGCCGGCACCGTGGGCGAGAGGCTGGACCTGCTCGTCGCCGCCAAGTCCAATGCCCTGTCCTACCGCTTCCGCGTCATGGAGAACGACGTCGCGGTCCAGGCCTCCAGCGCCTATGCGATCAGCGCCCTGTCGGAGCTCGCCCGCTGGTTCGACGTCAGCCCGGAAGACCAAGAGATCATCCGCGACTATTACCGCGCCGGCGACAGCCTGCCGATCCGCGAGCGCCTGCAGCGGGACGGGGCAGGGCACGGGCTTGGCTATTCCTGGCGGCACCGCGCGGTCCACGAGACGTTCCGCCAGGTCGCCGACAAGTCCGGCTTCAGCGACATCCTCCTGATCAACAACGGCGGCGACGTCGTCTATTCCGTCGCCAAGAACGCCGATTTCGGCGAGAACGTGAAGTCCCGGAACCTGCAGGGCACGTCGCTCCACTCTCTCTGGCTCGAGCTGCAGGAAGCCCCGCGCGGGGCGCAGACCTTCGTCGGCTTCCATCCCTATCGCCATGCGGGCTTCGAGATGCGCGCCATGGTCGCGCGGCCGCTCTTCGCCATGTCGGGCGACGATTCCACGCCCGCCCAACGGGTCGGCACCATGGTGTTCGCCTTCTCGGAAGGCGTGCTCACCGACCTGCTCAAGGACCGGCGCATCGGCGCGGCCGGCGGCGGCACGATGATCATGGGCCCCGCCGGGCGCCTCTACGCCGCCGACGAGAACGTCCCGCCAACGCTGCGCCGTCCGGGCGGGGTCATGGTGTCGTCCGATGCGAACCTGGAAACCCGGATCAGCCTCGCCGACGATGTCGCCGGCCAGTACATCATGCGCCACCGAGACATCAGTGTGTTCGACAGGACATGGACCGTGGTCGTCACCGAGCCGGTCTCGGTCGCGTTCAAGATCGTCAACGACATGCGCCGGTCGATGATGATGTCCCTGGCCCTGACCGCCATCCCGCTCATCATCGCCGGCGTCCTCGCGGCCTGGTCGCTGGTGCGGCCCATCAACGGCCTGACAACCGCCCTCGGGGCCATTGCCGGCGGCCAGCGCGTCGACCGCATTCCCGGCCGCGAGCGCGGCGACGAGATCGGCGCCATCGCCGAAGCCGTGATGCGCATCCGCTCCAATGCCGAGGCCGAGATGGCCCGGCGGCAGGAGGACGACCGCCTGCGGCACGCCATGCTCGAGAACGAGCGACGGCAGATGCTGTCCTCGCTCGCCTCGGACCTGGAAAAATCCATTGCCGGCATCGCAGCCGCCGTTTCCGCGGCATCCGAGCAATTGTCCGCCACCGCCGACGGGCTGAAGGAGGCCGTGCAGCACACCGAGTCCGGCAGCGGCACCGTGGGCAAGGCCACCCGCAGCGCGCTCGATTCCATCCAGTCGATCGAGCATGCCACGCTGAGCCTGAAGGCGGCCGTCGATCAGCTCGAGCACGCCGCCAGCCGGTCCGACGTGATCGCCCACGAGGCGCGGAGCTGGACGGAGGAGGCGGGCCGCGTGGTCGAGACGCTGAGCGAGGGTGCCGAGACCATCGGCGCCGTCGTCGGGCTGATCTCCGCCATCGCCGACCAGACCAATCTCCTGGCGCTGAACGCCACGATCGAGGCCGCGCGGGCGGGCGAGGCGGGGCGCGGCTTCGCCGTGGTCGCCTCCGAGGTGAAGTCGCTCGCGGGCCAGACCACCCGCGCCACCGGCGACATCGCGCGCCAGATCGAGACCATGCGCTCGGCCACCCGCACGACGGTGGAGGCCATCGACCGCATCCGCTCCACCATGGTGGAATTGTCCACCGCCACCCGCGAGACGGTGGAGACGATGGCAGAGCAGCGCGGGGCGACCCACGCCATCGCCACGGATGTCGCCGACGCCTCCGGCGAGATCGCCCGCATCGTCGAGGCGATGACGACCGTGTCGAGTGCCGCCGGGCGGTCCTCCAGTTCGGCCACCTCCCTGCGCGACGCGGCGCAGGAGCTGAACGGCCAGGCGGGCGATCTGAAGAAAGAGGTGTTCGGCTTCATCCAGCGCATCAGGAGCGCTTGACCTCGCCGCCGCCATTCCCGACCATCGGCGCCTCTGGGGGAGTCGTGTCATGCTGTCGCGGGTGCCGTTTTTCCGGGATGCCGGGGTCGATCTGAGCGCCTACGAGCGGCGTTGCCTGGTCAGGAAGTTCGACACCGACGAGATCCTCGTGGACTTCGAGGACGAGAGCTCGGACGTCTTCTTCCTGGTGTCAGGCGAAGTGCGCATCCTCATCCGCACCCAATCGGGCAAGGAAGTCATCCTCGGCGAGATGCGCGGGGGCGAGTTCTTCGGCGAGCTTGCCGCCATCGATGGCGTCAAGCGCTCCGCCAACGTCACCGCCCTGACGAAGGGCGAACTGGTCATCCTGCCGGCCACCGTCTTCCGCGACCTGCTCTTCGCCATGCCCTCGCTGATGGACCGCCTGCTCCGGCTCCTGACGGCGCGGGTGCGCGAGCTCAATGCGCGGCTGATGGAATATGCCGTGCTGGACGTGCGCCACCGGCTCTACGCCGAGCTGCTGCGCCTGTCGGTGCGGCGCGCCGGCCACGACAGCCAGCGCGTGGTCACCCCGCCGCCGTATCACCACGTCCTGGCCGCGCGCATCGGCTGCCGCCGGGAGCAGGTCACCCGCGAATTCACCGCCATGTCCCAGGAAGGGCTGATCGAGCGCTCCCGCGGCGCGCTCATCATCCAGAAGCCGGCCGTGCTGGAGCAGCGGGTCGCCGTCGCCCTGCGCGACGAGGGCTAGCGGGATCAGTCGAAGCGGACGGGCGCGGGGCGCAGCGTCCGGTCGAGCAGGGTTCGCACATCGAGCGCGATCTGCGGCGAACCGATCGGCCCGGTCATCGCGAAGACGAGCGGCGCCCTCTGGGTGGCCGCAGCCGGGGCGAGCCCCGCGCTGAGGTCGACCGTCTGGGATTGCAGGTCGATCGTGCCGGTGACCGACCCGCGGAAGGCCGTGGCCGTCACCGATCCGTCGGCGATCTCCACTGCCCCGCGCCGGAGCGCGAACGGGAATGAAGCGACCTCGAAGGGCGAGCGCCCGCCGCGCCAGTCGATGGAGACCGGAGGCGGGGAGCGGTCGGCGAGCCTCAGGACGTCGGCGGCGCTGATCCCCGCCAGTTCGCCGCGCCGGACTGACAGCGTGCCCCTGCCGGACGACGAGGCCACGAGCGTCGCCATCGTATGGCCGGCCGCCTCGATCTGGATTTGGCCGGTCGCGCGCCCGGTCATCGGCCGCGCCGGGAGCAGCGGCGCGAGGAGGAGCGCGGCGTCCGCCTGGTCGGCATTCGCCTGGAGGCGAAGGTCGAGCCCGGCCGGCCCGGGTCCGAGCGCCGCGCGCCCGCGCAGGGAGCCCGAGCCGAGTTCGGCGCGGCCCAGGGACACTTCCAGCTTGCCCGCCTTGAGGATGACGCCGATGGCCGCCTGGCCGAGGACGAGCGAGCCGATCCGCGCCTGCGTCGCCGAGAGGCGCAGGTCGACGTCGGCCTTGGTCATCGCGGTCCAGTCGAAGGGCGTCGTCGTCCAGCCCTGCGCATTCCGCAGCCGGGCGCCGTCCGGCAGGAAATCGCCGATGTCGAGCGACTGCGCGGCCAGCGTGGCGGAGAGGTTCGGCCGGAACTGCTCCATGCGAAAGACCAGGGCCCCGTCCAGCCGGTTGTCACCGATGGCGACCGACGCGGACGGCATGGACAGGGAGCGGGCGGTCAGGGTGACAGGACCCGACACGGACAGCGCTTCCAGCCGGTCGAGCAGCGGGCCGTCGATCCCGGCCCAGCCGGCGAGCGCCGCGCCGGACGGCGCCGACAGGGACAGGCTGCCCTCGAAGGAGGGCGCGTCCGCGCCGGTGGCCGTGCCGGAAAGATCGAGCCGCCCGCGCGGGCTGCGCAGGCTGGCGCTCGCCTTCGGCCACCCGGCGCTGCGCAGCGCCGTTCCCGGCCACGCCAGGCGGGCATCGATCGCCTCGCCACGCCAGCGGCCGGTAAGGGCGAGACCCAGCGGCTCGTCCTCCGCCGGAAGGGTGAGGATGGCATTGGCGTCCTCGATCCGCCCCTGCCAGCCGTAGCGGGCATCGGAATAGACGATGGTGGTGCCGGCAATGCGCACCGCCTCGACGGCGGCGGCGCCTCCCGGCGCGGCCCCGTCGAGCCGGGCGATGAGCGGATCGAGCGCCGAATGGCCATCCGCCCCGATGGCCAGCGTGATCTCCCCGCCGATGATCCGCAGGTCGTCGATCCGGGCGCGGCCGGTGAACAGCGCCTGCAGGTTGAGATTGGCCTGGATGAGGGCGGCGCGGACGACGACGCTGCCTTTCTCGTCGACGAGTTCGGCATTGGCCAGCTTCAGGCGCGGATGGGGCACGAGGGACACGCTGGCCCCGCCCTGGGCGCGCAGCGTCAGGCCGGCGAGCCTGCCGACCTCGCGGGACAGGGCGTCGGCGGGCAGCGAGGCCGCGCTCCACCACAGGAAGCCGGCGAGCGCCGCGGCCCCCGCAAGGGTCGCCCCGATGAGATAGCGTCGCTTCATTCGGTCCGGTTTCTGTCGGGCCGCCCCATGCGGGACGGTCGATGACACCCCGATGACAATCTGACGATTCTGCGCCGCTCTTACGGCAAACGCCACGCCTTGTCGCCAAAAATGCACAGGCAAGCTGGTCTAGGGTCGAACTTGCCGAGGCCGGGGAGGCGCGATACCGGGTCTATCGCCTCATGGGGAACGCATATCATGACGAAGCCGCTCTGGACGCCGCCGCAGGATCGCATAGACGCTTCCAACCTCGCCGCCTTCGCCAGGAAGGCCGGCCTGCCGGGGGGCGATTACGCGGCGATCCATGCCTGGTCGGTCAACGAGCGGGAGGCGTTCTGGTCCGCGGTCTGGGAGGATGGCGGCGTCATCGGCGACAGGGGCACGCGGGTCTTGGGGCGGGACGTCATGCCCGGCGCGGAGTTCTTCCCCGATGCGCGGCTGAACTTCGCGGAGAACCTGCTGCGCCGCAATGACGACACCGAGGCGCTCGTCTTCCGCGGCGAGGACAAGGCGGGCTCGCGGCTGACCTGGGCCGAACTCCATGCCCTGGTGTCCCGCATCCAGCAGATGCTCCAGGCCGAGGGCGTCGGCGCGGGCGACCGCGTCTGCGCCATGATGCCCAACCTGCCGGAGACCATCGCCTGCATGCTGGCGGTGACGTCGCTGGGGGCGATCTGGTCCTCCTGCTCGCCCGATTTCGGCGAGCGGGGCGTTCTGGACCGGTTCGGCCAGATCGAGCCGAAGGTCTTCATCGCCTGCGACGGCTATTGGTATGCCGGCAAGCGCCTGCCCATCGCCGACAAGCTCGGCGCCATCGTTCCCCAGCTGACGAGCGCGGCGAAGATCATCATTGTGGACTATCTGGGCGAGGCGGCCGACATCGCGGCGCGCCTGCCGCGCGCGCAGAGCCTGGCGGACGCGGTCGCCCCCTTCGCGGCGCGCCCCGTCACCTTCGTGCGCATGCCGTTCAACCACCCGCTCTACATCCTGTTCTCGTCGGGTACGACCGGCGTGCCCAAATGCATCGTCCACGGGGCGGGCGGCACGCTGCTGCAGCACCTGAAGGAGCACAGGCTCCAGTGCGACGTGCGCCCCGGGGACCGCGTCTTCTACTTCACCACCTGCGGCTGGATGATGTGGAACTGGCTCGCCTCGGGCCTTGCCGCTGAGGCGACGCTCATCCTGTTCGACGGCTCGCCGATGCATCCGCGCAACGAGGTGCTGTTCGACTATGCGCAGGAGGAGCGGGTCACACTCTTCGGCACGTCGGCCAAGTACATCGATTCCTGCCGCAAGGCGGGCCTGACCCCGCACACGACGCACGACCTGTCGACCGTGCGGCTGCTGACCTCGACGGGCTCGCCCCTCGCGCCGGAAAGCTTCGACTACGTCTATGACGCCATCAAGCCGGACGTGCACCTGGCCTCGATCTCCGGCGGCACGGACATCGTGTCGTGCTTCGTCGGCGGCGCGCCCTCGCTTCCCGTCTACAAGGGCGAGATCCAGGCCGCCGGCCTCGGCATGGCGGTCGAGGTCTGGAACGACGAGGGCAGGCCGGTGCGCGGCGAGAAGGGCGAACTGGTCTGCGTGAAGGCGTTCCCGTCCATGCCTGTCATGTTCTGGAACGACCCGGGCGGGGCGAAATACCAGGCGGCCTATTTCGAGCGTTTCCCGGGCGTGTGGTGCCACGGCGACTTCGCCGAGGTGACCGAGCACGGCGGCTTCGTGATCCATGGCCGGTCCGACGCGACGCTTAATCCCGGCGGCGTGCGGATCGGCACCGCGGAACTCTATGCCCAGGTAGAGCAGATCCCCGAAGTGCTGGAGGCGCTCGCCATCGGCCAGGACTGGGACAACGATTGCCGGGTCGTGCTGTTCGTGCGCCTGCGCGAGGGCGTGGCGCTGGACGCCGCGCTGGAGGACAGCATCCGCCGGCAGATCCGCACCGGCGCCTCGCCGCGCCACGTCCCGGCCCGGATCGTGGCCGTGGCGGACATTCCCCGCACCAAGTCCGGCAAGATCGTCGAGCTTGCCGTGCGCGAGGTGGTCCACGGCCGCCCGGTGAAGAACAAGGAGGCGCTCGCCAACCCCGAAGCGCTCGATCTCTTCGCGGACTTGCCGCAGCTCAGGTCCTGACCGGGTCGGGCAGGGCGGCGGCCAGGACCGGCTCGGGCTCTCCGCGGCTGACGCGGGACAGGAGCAGGACCGGCACGAGGCCCGCGGCGACGATGAGCAGGGCGGCGAGCGCGCCGTCCTCGTAGGTGCCGCGGGAGGCTTGCGCGTAGACGAGCGTCGCCAGCGTCTCGACGTTGAGCGGCCGCAGCAGCAGCGTCGCCGGCAGCTCCTTCATGCAGTCGACGAAGACGAGCAGACCGGCCGAGACGAGCGCCGGGCGCAGGAGCGGCAGATGGATCTGCCGGGCGACTCCGGCGCGCGTCTCGCCCAGCGCCCGCGCCGCATGATCGAGCGAGGCAGGGATGCGCTGGAAGCCCGCCTCGATCCCGCCGATGCCGATTGCCAGGAAGCGCGCCGCATAGGCATAGACCAGCGCGATGCCGGTGCCGGACAGCACGAGCCCCGGCGACAGCCCGAGCGTCGCGCGCACCAGCGCATCGACCGCGTTGTCCACCATGGCGAGCGGGGTGAGCAGGCCGATGGCCAGCACCGTGCCGGGCACCGCATAGCCGATGGAGGCGATCCGCGCCGGCCAGGCGGCGGAGGGCCGCGAGGCACCGCGATGGGCGTAGACGGTCATGCCGGCGAGGATGACGATGACCGCCGTGGCGACCAGGCTGAGCGAAACGGTCGTCACGAGCGCCGGGCCCGTGCCGGCCTGCCAGCCGGTGGCGCCGAACCGGCGGAGCGCCGTGACCGCCAGGTGAAGGGCCGGCAGCCCGAAGCCCAGGAGGACGGGGAGGGCGCAGGCCACGGTCGCCGCCCCCGCCCGCCATCCGGCCAGCCGGTGGGGCGACAGGCGCCGGGCCCGCTGCGCGGAGGCGGCATAGGCCTGCCGGCGCCGGGCATGACGCTCGATCGCCACCATCGCCGTCACGACCGCCAGCATGAGAAGCGCGATCTGCGCCGCTCCAGCGAGGCTCGAGCGGTTGATCCAGGTGGAATAGACCGAGACGGTGAGCGTGCGAACGCCCAGGAACTCGGCCGCGCCGACGTCGTTCAGCGCCTCCATCAGGGCCAGGCTCGCGCCGACGGCGACCGCGGGCCGCGCCATCGGCAGGGCAACGCGCCAGAACGCCCCGGCGCGGCTCTGGCCGAGCGTGCGCGAGACGTCCAGCAGGCAGGCGGACTGCATCAGGAAGAGCGCCCGCACCGACAGATAGACGTAAGGGTACAGGACGAGGCCGAGGACGACGATGCAGCCGAGCGTGGACCGGATGTCCGGGAGCCGGAAGTCGCGGGGGCTGGCATAGCCCAGCATGGCCCGGATCGCGCCCTGCACGGGGCCGAGCGGATGCAGCATGTCCAGATAGGCGAAGGCGATGATGTAGGTCGGGATGGCGAGCGGCAGGAGCAGGAGCCAGTCCAGCCAGCGGCGGAAGGGAAACTCGAACGCCGTGACGAGCCAGGCCGTGCCCGTGCCGATCACCACGACGATCAGCCCGACGCCGGCGAGCAGGATCGCGGTATCGGCCAGCGCTTGGGGCATCACGTAGCGCGCCAGGTGCGGCCACAGGTCGCCCGAGCCCTGCGCCGCGATGGCCGCCAGCGCGACGACCGGCATGGCGACGAGCAGGGCCGCCGCGATGGCGGCGGCCTGCCAAGCGCCGACGCCGCCGGGGATCCCGGCGGCGCGGCGTGTCGTCGTTCGGCCGGACGCGTCCGGTGCCGGTCTGGGGCTCAATTGTCGAAGCCGACCTTGTCCACCAGGAGGCTGGCCGCCTTGCGGTGCTTGGCCACATCCTGAAGCGAGACCGTGTCGGGCTTCAGCGCGCCCAGCGCCATGATGAGCGGGTCCGTCTTGGCGCCGGCCTTCACCGGGAACTCGAAATTGGCGCGGGCATAGAGCTCCTGGCCCTCGTCCGAGACGAGGAATTCCAGGAACTTGACCGAGGCATCCTTGTTCGGCGCATTCTTGGCGAGCGCCGCGCCGGACACGTTCACATGCGTGCCGCCATCCCGGAAGGTCGGGAGCACGACGTCGATGGCCTCGCCCCACTTCTTCTGATCCGGACCGCCGGCGCCGCTGCGCATCAGGCCGACATAGTAGGAATTGGCGAAGCCGAGATCGCAGATGCCCCCCAGGATGTCGCGGGCGACCTCGCGGTCGCCGCCGCCGGCCTTGCGGGCGAGATTGGCCTTGATGCCGCGCAGCCAGGCCTCGGCCTTCTCCTCGCCGTTGCGGGCGATGTAATGGGCGATCAGCGCGGTGTTGTACGGATGCTGGCCGGACCGGATGCAGACCTTGCCCTTCCACTTGGGGTCGGCGAGGTCGTCATAGGAGAAGCTCGCGAGCTTCAGGTCCTTGGCCGCATAGAGAACGCGTGCCCGCAGCGACAGGGACACCCAGCGGTTCTGGCCGTCGCGCAGGGCGGCCGGCACGGCCGCATCGATGGCGGGGGACACGATCGGCTGGGTCACCCCCTTGTCGACCACGTCCACCAGGTTGCCGACATCGACCGCCATCAGGATGTCGGCCGGCGAATTCGCGCCCTCGGCGGCGACGCGCTCGGCGAGGCCGTCCTTCAGGAACACGGTGTTGACCTTGATGCCGGTCTTCTTGCCGAAGGCGGCGACCAGCGGCTCGATCAGCGCCGCCTCGCGGGTGGTGTAGACGTTGACCGACTGGGTGGACTGGGCCGCGGCGCCCTGGATCGCGAAGCCGTTCAAGGCGGCGGCGATGGCGAGGGCGAGGCCCGCTGGGCTCAAGCGATTGGTCATGAACAGGTCCTCTTGGATCGACGGGTTCAAGGCCCGCCGCTTTGGAAGCGCCAGCCTGTTACGACCGCCGGACCGTTTCGGTCAACGGAAAAGTGTTTGAAATCAATAATTTAGAGGTTTTCTAAACTGCGCACGCGTTACAGACTGCGCCGTTCGTCCAGCTTCATCCGGCACTTGCGGCCATGCAGCCCATGCGCGGGTGACGGACCGGAAGCAACGCGCTATGCAGGAAATCCATCGCTGGTGCATTCCCCTTGACCATCTCCTCCGCCGAAGCGCCCGTCACGGCGCGCGACCTGTTCCGCAACCGGATCTTCGTCGCCTACTGGCTCGCGCGGTTCTCCGCGTCCTTCGCCGTGCAGATCGTCAGCGTGGCGGTCGGCTGGTTCGTCTACGACCTGACGCGCGATCCGTTCGATCTCGGCATGGTGGGGCTGGTCCAGTTCCTGCCCTCGCTGCTCCTGGTCCTCGTGACGGGCGCGGTGGCGGACCGGTTCGACCGCAGGGCCATCTTCGCCATATGCCTCGCCGCGGAGCTGGCCTGCGTGGCCGCGCTCCTGGCGCTCACCATCGGGCGCGTCCCCGTGGTCTGGCCGATCTTCATCGTGCTGACTCTGTTCGGCATCGCCCGCGCCTTCATCGGCCCGGCGGTCCAGGCGCTGCTGCCCAACATCGTGTCCGGCCGCGAACTGTCCACGGCCATTGCGTGGAACTCCTCGGCCTGGCAGATCGCGACCGTGCTCGGTCCCGTCGCGGGCGGGCTGCTTTACGGGCTGTCGGCCAATGTCGCCTTCGCCGCCGCGGCCCTGATCCTGCTGGCCGCCGTCGTGCTCACCCTGAGCCTGCCGCGACGCGAGCCGCTGCCGCAGGAGCCGCGCACCTGGCGCACCGTTGTCGCCGGGTTCGACTATGTCTGGCACAACAAGATCGTCCTGGGCGCGATCTCCCTGGATCTGTTCGCCGTGCTGCTCGGCGGCGCCGTGGCGCTCATGCCGGTCTACGCCCGCGACATCCTGGACGTCGGCCCATGGGGGCTGGGCCTGTTGCGCGCGGCGCCGGGCATCGGCGCGGTCCTCGTGGCCGCCTGGCTCGGCATGCGCCCGCTGAAGGACAATGCCGGAATCATCATGTTCGTCGGCGTCGGCGCCTTCGGCCTGTTCACGGTGGGCTTCGGCCTGTCCACCGTGCCCTGGTTCTCGATCGTGATGCTGATCCTTCTCGGGGGCGCCGACATGATCAGCGTCTACGTGCGCGAAACGCTGATCCAGCTCGCGACCCCGGACGACAAGCGCGGGCGCGTGAGCGCGGTCAACATGGTGTTCATCGGCGCCTCCAACGAGCTCGGCGAATTCCGCGCCGGCGTCTCGGCCGCCCTGGTGGGCGCGGTGCCCGCCGTGGTGCTGGGCGGCTTTGCCACAATCGGCGTCACGGCCCTCTGGGCCTGGTGGTTTCCCCAGCTGCGCCGGGCCCGCCGGCTGCACGGCGATGAATTCCTGAAAGCCTGACTTCGCACCCCGACGCGGTTGACCGCGCGGAAAAAAGCACCTATCTCCCGCGCACCAAAGGCGCGTCGCGCCGGTGCCGCCAAGGCCCGCGCCCCGTGTCCGTTGGGGGATCGTCTAACGGTAGGACAGCGGACTCTGACTCCGCCAGTCTAGGTTCGAATCCTAGTCCCCCAGCCAACTCTTCCTTCGATCTCACATTCTTCAAGCCCGCCTAACGCGGCTCGTTCCGGCGGATCGGCGGTCCAGTATCGCGGATACATCGGCCGCGGCCTCGCGGACCAGGTGGCGCTCGTGATCCGAGGCGAGGGCCGAGATGGCGCGGCTCAGCGCCAGCTTCGAATGCCTTCGGACAGCGGTCGCCATGGCGGGGCCGGCCACTTGCGCCAGTGCGGCGTAAGCCTTCTGCAGCCTAAGCTGCACTTCGACCATGGACGCGCCGTCCCGCGCGATCGGCGCGAACATGTCGTCGATCAGGTCGCCGACCGCAATGGCCGGCACCTGGACGCGCGGGCATTCGGCTTCCTGCGCGCCGTCGGCATCGTGCCGCTCCCAGTTCACAAGGAGGCGTACACCCCGACCGATCACGTCGATCGCGGTTCCGGGATCGTTGACGGCCGGAGACAGCGCGCGGGACGCGATTTCAGCGAGCACGCACAGGCCGAACCGCGGGTCCTGGTCGTATGTGCGCTCCTTTCCGACGCTGAAGGCGGCGGCGATCTCCGACGCGCCGTCTTCGTCATGGCGGCCCGCCACGCGTGCGACGGGGCGAACCGGATCGGCAAAGGCCCCGGGAAGCGCATTCACGATGACCGTCAGGTCCCGCTCGCTCGCGATGTGCTGGAGGGCGGCGATGTCGACATGCTGCACATAGCCGATCGTCGCCGCAAAGACGGGCCAGGTGTCGGGCGGCGCCGTTTCGCCCGACGGCACGCCCCCCAGATGCGGGGCAGCTAGGCGGCTTTCCATCGCCTTGCGCGCGGCGGTCTCGACGCGGTCTATGGTCTCGCCGAGCCGGCCGAAGCGCGCCAGGTAGTCGATCCAGCGCAGGATGGTGACCGCGATGAGCGCGATCAGCGCGATCGTCACCACGAGCAGGATGGCGCGGCCCTGCGTACCGTACAGGCCGGTGCTCAGCGCGATGATGCCCACCAGGCTGAAGAGGAACGAGCCAATGAAAGTGCCCAGCACGTTCTGGCTCGTCTGGTCCTCCATCAACAGGCGCGTCGCCCGCGGCGTGACGTTGTTGGTCGCAGCGCCGAATGCCGCGACCATCGTGCTCATGGAGAACACCGTGACGGCGAGCATGCTGGAGGCGAGCACGTTGAGGATGCCATCGATCGCCTGGGCTCCGACCTGGATGGTCAACGCGTCGGGCACGTAAGGGGCCAACACGACGCCCGCTATCGCGGTGGCAACGCCGATCAACGCCATCGTGCTGACGCGAACCCAAAGCTTCCGCGTCAGAAGACGCATCAGCCAGACCGTTCGAGACATCATGCGTGGAACTCCCTCGGTGAACGGTCCCGCCACGCCGCCTGCCGGTCAACCCGCGCATGCGCGCAAGGTCGTTGCACGCAGCAACGCTCCACCGCCTGACCGGCGGCAGATCGTGCTGCGGCCCGGCTGGATATTCTTGCCGACGCGGCAAGAACCGGCGATAGATCGCAGCCGAGGCCTACTTTAGTCGAATCGGGTTCCGCGGCCGTCTTCCCCAGACGACCTTAAAGCTGCGGAATGCCCGATCGTTCCATACTCGCCGGGAGGATCGTTTGCACCGTAACCGCCACGCCAAGATCGTCGCCACCGTCGGTCCCGCCAGCGCCACGCCCGAAGGGCTGAAGGCGCTCTTCCTTGCCGGCGTCGACACGTTCCGCCTGAACTTCAGCCACGGCACCCACGAGGATCATGCGGCGGTCTTCAAGCACATCCGCGCCCTGGAGGCGGAGGTCGGCCGTCCGATCGGCATCCTTCAGGACCTGCAGGGACCCAAGATCCGCATCGGCCGGCTGAAGGGCGACCGGTTCGACGTGTCCGCGGGCGACCGGCTGACCTTCGTCCTCGGCTCGGAGGAGGGTGGGCCCGACGCGATCCCGCTGCCGCACCCGGAGATCTTCGAGGCGGTGCTTCCGGGGCAGAACCTGCTGATCGACGACGGGCGCGTGCGCGTGGAGGTCACCGGCTGCGACCGGGAGCGCATCGAGGCGGTCGTCCTGGTGGGCGGACCCCTGAGCAACCGCAAGGGCGTGAACCTGCCGGGCACGCTGCTCGACATGTCGCCGCTGACCAAGAAGGACCGCGTCGATCTCGCCTTCGGGCTGGAGCTCGGCGTCGACTGGGTCGCGCTCTCATTCGTGCAGAAGCCGTCCGACATGATCGAGGCGCGCGGGCTCATCGGCGACAGGGCCGGCCTCATCGCCAAGATCGAGAAGCCGCAGGCCCTGGAGACGATCGAGGACATCGTCCGGCTCTCCGACGGCATCATGGTGGCGCGCGGCGACATGGGCGTGGAACTGCCGCAGGAGGACGTGCCCGGCCGCCAGAAGGAGTTGGTCCGCCTGTGCCGCCGCCTCGTGAAGCCGGTGATCATCGCCACGCAGATGCTGGATTCCATGGTCGCCGCGCCGACGCCGACGCGCGCCGAGGCGTCCGACGTGGCCACCGCCATCTATGACGGCGCCGACGCCGTCATGCTCTCGGCCGAGAGCGCCTCGGGCAAGTATCCCCTCGAGGCGGTCACGATGATGGACCGCATCATCACCAAGACAGAGCAGCACAAGCTCTACCGCTCCATCGTCTCCGCGGCCGAGCCCGATATCGAGATGACGGCCTCCCATGCGGTCGCCGGTGCGGCGGCCGACATCGCCGACCAGCTCCATGCCTCGGTCATCGTGGCCTTCACCGCGCGCGGCACCACCGCCGCCCGCATCGCGCGCCGCCGTCCGGAAGTGCCGATCCTGGCGGTGACGCCCGATGCCCGCGCCTCGCGGCAGATGTGCCTGCTCTGGGGCGCCCACAGCGTCCAGTCGGCGGACATCCATTCCTACGAGGAGATGGTCGAGCACGCCCAGCACCACGCCCTGACGGAAGGCTTCGCCAAGGAGCGCGACCTCATCGTCGTCGTGGCGGGCGTGCCCTTCGGCACGGCGGGCAGCACCAACAACCTGCGGGTGCTGCGCGTCGGCGCCTGAGGCCGCGGGCCTTCCAGCACCAGCCACCGCTCGACACGAAAAAAGGCCCCGCTCCGTCGCCGGAGCGGGGCCTTCGCTTGTGCGCAATCTGACTGCGCCGCGCCGCCAGGCTCAGCCCTGGGGTGCCACTTGCGGCCCGCGGGCGCGGCGCAGGAGCCAGGCCGCGACGGGCCAGAGCAGGGCCGAGATCGTCAGCGCCGCCAGGACCATGGAGACCGGCCGCTGCACGAAGGGCAGGATGCTGCCGTCGGACTTGATCAGCGAAGTCACGAGGTTCTGCTCCACCATCGTGCCCATGACGATGCCGAGGACCAGCGCCGCCACGGGGAAGCCGTGCTTCTCCATGACGAAGCCGATGAGCCCGAAGGCGGCCGCGGTCGTGATGGCGAACAGGTTGTTCCCGCTGGCGAAGGTGCCGACCGCGCAGAGCAGCAGCACGACGGCCATGATGTAGGCCCGCGGCACGCGCAGCACCTGCGCCGAGGCGCGGATCATCAGGATGCCCAGCGGGATCATGATGATGTTGGCCAGCAGGAAGATCAGGTAGATGGCGTACATGCTGGACGCGTTGCTGGTGAACAGCGTCGGGCCGGGGTTGAGGCCCTTCATGTAGAGCACGCCGATGGCGATGGCGGTGATCGTGTCGCCCGGGATGCCGAAGATGAGCGAGGGCACCCAGGCGCTCGCCACGGCCGCGTTGTTGCTGGCGCCGGCTTCCACCAGCCCTTCGGGATGGCCCGTGCCGAACTTCTTCGGCTCCTTGGAGAAGCGCTTGGAGATGGAGTAGCTGATCCAGGCGGCCATGTCGGCGCCCGCGCCCGGCAGGGCGCCGACGATGACGCCCACGACGTTGCCGCGCGCCTGCTGGACGGGATAGCGCTTGGTCAGGGCGATCTGGCCGGCGAGGATCGAACCGAACTTGCGCTTCGGAACCGGCGGCGGGTCGGGCGTCAGCATCGCGCGCATCACCTGCGACACGGCGAACATGCCGACGAGGGCTGCGATCACGTCGATGCCGCCCAAAAGGTCCGGCACGCCGAAGGTGAACCGCGCCACGCCGGCGGGATTCTCCACGCCGATGCAGGCGACGGCCAGGCCCAGAAGGACGGACGCGATGGCCTTGATCGGCGAGGCGCGTGCGACGAGCGTCGCGCACATCAGGCCCAGAAACGCGAGCCAGAAATACTCGAACGTCGAGAAGTTGAGCGCGAACTCCGCCAGCGTCGGCGCGAGTACCGACAGCGCCAGGGTACCGGCGATGCCGCCGAGCGCGCTGAACCACAGGCAGATCCCGAGGGCCAGCTCGGGCTGGCCCTTGCGCGTCATCTGGTAGGCTTCGTCGGTATAGGCAGCCGAGGCGGGCGTTCCGGGGATGCGCAGCAGGCAGCCGGGGATGTCGCCGGCGAAGATCGCCATGCCGGACGCGGAGATGATCGCGGCGACCGCGGCGATCGGGGACATGTAATAGGTGATCGGGACCAGAAGCGCGGTCGCCATCGTGGCGGACAGGCCGGGCAGGGCGCCGACCACGAGCCCGTAGGCGGACGCCACGAGGATCGTGACCAGCACGTCCGGCTGGAGAACGAGGCGGAATGCGTCGATAAGGACATCCATGGCGTCACCAGGGGGCTGGCAGCAGCCCCGGCGCGAGCGGAACGCGCAGCAGGCTGGCGAAGATGAAATGGATCAGCGGCGAGGCCACGAGGGCGAGCAGGGCCGCGCGGCCGGGCCGGGCGCCCAGCGCCAGGGCCATGACCAGGACGATGACCGCGGCGACGATGAGGAAGCCCAGGGTCTTGATCGTGAAAACGTAGAACAGGAGCAGCGCGATCGGCAGCGCCGCGCGAAGGACCTGGACGGGCAGTGCCGGCGGCGGGGGAGGCGCAGGGCCATCGCCCTCGGTCACGATGACCTCTTCGTCCTCCAGCGACCGGCCGACGCCCATCGCGATCAGGAAGCCGCAGAGAACGAGCCCCGCGCCGATGACGGTGGGAAAGATGCTGGGGCCGATCTGCTGTCCCGGCATGGCCGGCAGGCCGCTGGCACCCACGATCAGCGCGACGCCGATCAACCCGGTGACGACGCCCGAAATGCGGTCTGATGTCATGGCTGTTTCCGCGTGTGAAAGATGCCGCCGCCATGCATTGCACATGGCGGCGGCAGTCGACACATCCGTCGCCGGTCACGGGAGGACGCTACCGGCTCCCCGGCGGACGTGCCGGTTCCCTCCTGGAAGGATCAGGCGCGCTGCAGCGCCTTGATGACTTCGCCCATCCGCTTGCTTTCAGCGTCCATGAACTTGGCGAAGTCGGCCCCGGAATAGTACAGCTTGCCGAAGCCGCGGCTCTCGGCGAAGTCGTTGAATTCCTTGGACTTGAACGACTCGTCGATGGCCTTGACGAGGGCCGCCGTCACGTTCGCGGGCAGGTTCTTGGGCGCCGCCAGGCCGCGCCAGGCGCCGGCCGTGTAGTCGATGCCCATGGCTTCCTTCAGCGTCGGCACGTTCGGGAAGACCGGGTTCCGGTCCGCCGACATGAGCACGATCGTCTTCGTCTTGCCGGCCTCGGCGAGGGCGCGGCCCTCCGGCGCGGAGCAGCAGACGATGTCGAGACCGCCGGCCGCCAAGTCCTGCATCGCAGGCGCCGAGCCGTTGGAAGGCACCCAGGCGACGTGGTCGAACTTCAGGCCCATCGCCTGCAGCCAGCCGATCAGGCCGATATGCCAAATGCCGCCCTGGCCGGTGCCGGACGCCTTGATCTTGCCGGCTGGCGCCGCCTTGATCGCGTCGGCGAGGGTCTTGATGTCCTTGTAGGGACCGTCCGCCTTCACGTGGATGGCCGGCGGGTCGGACATCAGGAGGGCGAGGGGGGTGTAGTCGGCGGGCGTGAGCTGCGTCAGCCCCTGGTGATGCATCATCGCGATTTCGACGGTCACCATGCCGATCGTGTAGCCGTCGGCGTCGGCGGTCGCGATGGCCGAATGGCCGACCACGCCGGAGCCGCCGGTGCGGTTCACCACCGCGACGGGCTGCTTCAGCTCCTTCTCCATCAGCGCGGCGATGCTGCGCGCGGTCGCATCGGTGCCGCCGCCCGCGCCCCACGGCACGACCATCGTGATCGGCCGGTTCGGGAAATTGCCGCTCTGGGCGAAAGAGGGCCGCACGCCAAGGCCGGCCAGAGCCGCACCCGCACCGGTCGCGGCCAGGAATTTGCGTCGATTGATCGTCATGTGGTGGCTTCCTTCCCTAGATGCCGACTCTGCGGTCGGTCTCACCTTAGTTGAAAAGTTTTTCCAACTAGATCGTGTTTCACCACGGAATGGCCGCTTGTCAACCCGTGCGCACAGCCTGATGCAGCAAAAAATAGAATGTTCCGCTCAGGCCCTCGTATTGACAGGCCTCATGCGTTTGGCACATGGAAGAGGCATCTGGAAAGGCAATCCAGATTAATAAGGGTGCAGGCACACAAGCCGCATCCGCGGGAAACGGGCGGTCCGCGAGGGCTGCGCACAAGGAGAATCGCGTGATGCCCCATGGCGCATCCCGATGCGGACAGTCGACGCCATCGAGCGCTCTGCTGCCAGTCCTGCTTTCGGTCCGCCGCGCAGAGCGGCTGGCGCGCTTCGCGCTTCGTCCCGTAGCCTCGCGCGCCGCAGGCGGTATCGGTCATGCTTGGCCGCTGATCTGACGGAGCCGAATCGAGGACACCCCATGTCGAATTTTTCCGCATCCTCCGCCGAACGGTGCCTGGCCATCCTGGAACTGCTCGTCAACGAGCCGGGTGGCCTGGCCCTGTCCATCATCGCCCAGCGCCTGTCGCTGCCCGTCAGCGCGACGCACCGGCTGCTCGGCGTCTTGGTCGCGCGTCGCTACGTGCGCCAGGACCCGGTTTCGGAGGTCTACGAGGCGACGATGACCGTCGCGGCGCTCGGCATGAGGCTTCTGGCGGGCACCAATCTCAGCGAGATCTGCCAGCCGATCATGGACGAACTGGCCGCGCAGACGGGCGAGCTCGTCCGCCTCTCGGTGCTCGAGGACAGCCGGCTGACCTGGGTGGCCAAGGCGCAGGGTGCCCGCACCTCGATCCGCTACGACCCGATCAGCGGCCGCGATGTCCCGCTTCACGTCACCGCCATGGGCAAGGCCTGGCTCGCCACGCTGCCTGAGGACGAGGCGGTGCGCCTTGTGCTGGACCGCGGCTTCGGCGGGGATCTCATCGGCCCGCGCGCCATCCGCACGGTCGAGGCGCTGCGCGACGAATTGCGGCTGACCCGCGACCGGGGCTTCGCCCTGGTCGTGGAGGAGGCGGAGGAGGGGATCTCCGCCATTTCCATGGTCGTTCGCGATGCCTCCCGCCGTGACCGTCCGGTCGTCGGCGCGCTGGCCGTCGCCGGCCCCACCTTCCGCCTCGATCACGACCGGCTGGTCGGCTTCGCGCCCCAGCTCCGGGCCGCGGTCGAGGAAATGGGCCGGCTCTGGCCGGCCCGCGCCTACCACGCCCAGATGACCGGAGACGTTGCGTGAACGTGACTGCCCCCGCCACCCTTGCCGCCGACGAGGTCGCCTTCGTCTCCGGCAGGACCCGCCTCTATGGCATCGTCGGCCATCCGATCGAGCAGGTTCGCTCGCCGGAAATGGTCACGGCCGAGCTCCATGGACGCGGAGCCGACGCGATCCTGCTCCCGATCCACGTTCTGCCGGAGGACTTCGACACCGTCCTGCCGAACCTGCTGAAAGTGGCCAATCTCGACGGCCTCATCTTCACGATTCCCTTCAAGGCCGCGGCCCTCGCCCTGTGCGACGAGCTCGGGCCGCAGGCGTCGGTGGTCGGCGCGATCAACGCCCTGACGCGGCGCGAAGGCGGCGGCTGGAAGGGCGAGATCTTCGACGGACTGGGCTGCGTGGAAGGGTTCCGCAGGCGCGGCATTCCCTTCGCGGGCCGCCGCGTGATGCTCATCGGCACTGGCGGCGCAGGCTCGGCCATCGGTGTCGCCGTGGCGTTCCAGAAGCCGCAATCCATCCGCGTGTTCGACATGGACGAAGGCCGTTCGCGCGATCTCGCGGAGCGCATCGCCAAGGTCGATCCGGCCATTCGCGTGGAGATCGGCGCGCCGACGGTGGACGACATCGACATCCTGCTGAACGCCTCTCCGGTCGGCATGCTCGGCGATCCGCGCCGTCCCATCGCCGCCGAGACGCTGCCCGCTTCGCTCACCGTCTTCGACGCCATCGTGAAGCCCGAGACCACGCCGCTGCTGGCGCTGGCGGAATCCTGCGGCTGCACGGTCGTGCGCGGCCGCGAGATGATGCGCGGCCAGATCGCGTCGATCGTCGACTATTTCGGCCACGCCCGCGCCTGATCGGCCGGCGGCCCCCCTTTTCGGACCAGAAGGATAAGAACCATGAAGTTTCTTCGTTACGGTCAGCCCGGCGCCGAGAAGCCCGGTGTCCTGGACGCCGACGGCCGCATCCGCGACCTGTCCGCCCGCATCCGCGATTTCGCCCCCGATACGCTGGCCGACGGCAGCTTCGCGCGCCTGGCCTCGACGCTGACGGCGTCCGAGATCGCCGCCCTGCCGGTCGTGTCCGGCGAGCCGCGCATCGGACCGTGCCTGTCGCGCGTCGCGAACTTCATCGCCATCGGCCTGAACTATGCCGAGCACGCCACCGAGACCGACGCCGAGATTCCCGAGGAGCCCATCCTGTTCAACAAGGCGCCGTCCTGCATCACGGGGCCTTATGACGACGTGTTCATTCCGCCGGGCTCGGACAAGACCGACTGGGAAGTCGAGCTCGCCTTCGTCATCGGCAAGGGCGGCACGTTCATCGAGGAGAAGGACGCTCTCTCGCACGTCGCGGCCTATTTCATCTGCAACGACGTGTCGGAGCGGGGCTACCAGCTCGATCGCGGCGGCCAGTGGGTCAAGGGCAAGTGCTTCCCGAGCTTCGGCCCGATCGGCCCGTGGCTCGTCACGCCCGACGAGATCGCCGACATCCAGAACGTTCGCCTCTGGATGGAGGTGAACGGTGAGCGGGTGCAGAACTCGTCCACCAAGACGATGATCTTCCCCATCGCGCATCTGGTCTCCTACCTCTCGCGCTTCATGATCCTGGAGCCGGGCGACGTCGTCACCACCGGCACGCCCCCCGGCGTCGGCCTCGGCTTCAAGCCGCCGCGCTATCTCAAGGCGGGCGACGTGATGCGCCTCGGCATCGACGGGCTGGGCGAGCAGAAGCAGACGACCCGCGCCTGGGCCGCCAACGCCGCCTGAGCCATGGGCCGGCGCGCAGCCGGCCCAACCCTTCGTTACGACCAGGGAGGCGCATTCATGCGCATCGTGATCCTCGGCGCGGCCGGCATGATCGGCCGCAAGCTCGCGCTTCGCCTCGGCGCGCTCGGCGCGCTCGCCGCCCGGCCCGTCACCGGCATGCTGCTGGTCGACCGGATCGAGCCGCAGGGGCTTGCCGCCCCCTTCGCCGTGGAGACGCGCGCCGCCGACATCACCGATCCGGCGGCCCTGGCGGATCTCGCCGCCTGGCGCCCCGATGCGGTGTTCCACCTGGCGGCCATCGTTTCGGGCGAGGCGGAGGCCGACTTCGAGCGCGGCTACGCGGTGAACCTCGACGCGACGCGGCACCTTCTTGACGCGCTGAAGGCGGCGCAATGCCGTCCGCGCCTCGTTTTCGCATCCTCGCTGGCTGTCTACGGCGTGCCGCTGCCGGATGTCGTGCCCGACGACTTCAACCTGACGCCGCGTTCGTCCTATGGCGCCCAGAAGGCCATCGGCGAGCTGCTGGTCGCCGATTATTCCCGCAAGGGTTTCGTCGACGGAATCTCGCTGCGGCTGCCGACCATTGTCGTGCGGCCGGGCGCGCCCAACCGGGCCGCCTCCAGCTTCCTGTCGGGCATCATCCGCGAGCCGCTGAACGGCCTGTCCGCTGCCCTGCCGGTCAAGCGGTCGATGCGGACCTGGATCGCGTCGCCCTCCGTCGCGATCGAGAGCCTGATCCATGCCGCCGGGCTGACGCCCGAGGAGGCCGCGTCCGCCCGCTCGCTTACGGGCCGGGGCATTTCCGTCACCGTCGACGAGATGATCGACGCGCTGCGCGAAGTCGCCGGCGCGGCCGTCGTGGCGCGCATCCAGGACCAGCCCGATCCGGCGATCGAGCGGATCGTCGCGTCCTGGCCTCAGGCCTTCGCGGTCGACGCGGCCACGCGGCTCGGCTTCCCCGTCGATGGCGGCATGAAGGCCATCATCGAGGCCTATATCGCCGAGGAACTCGGCGGCCGCCGGGCGGCCTGACGCGATGCTCATCGGCTGCATCGCGGACGACTTCACCGGCGCGTCCGACATCGCCAACACGCTCGCCAGGGGCGGGCTGGCCACCATGCAGTTCAACGGCGTACCAAAAGGTACCGCGCCGGAGGGCTGCCAGGCGGGCGTGGTCTCCCTGAAGACGCGATCGATCGCGCCCGTGGATGCGGTGACGCAGTCCCTGGCCGCTCTGGCCTGGCTGCGCGCCCAGGGCTGCCGGCAGATCGTCTTCAAGTACTGCTCCACCTTTGATTCCACGCCCGAGGGCAATATCGGCCCGGTGGCGGAGGCGCTCGCCAATGCGCTGGGCGTCAAGGGCGTGGTGGTGTGCCCGGCCTTCCCGGGCGCGGGGCGCCGCGTCTATCAGGGTCACCTGTTCGTCCATGACCGGCTCCTCAGCGAGTCGGGAATGGAGCGCCACCCCCTGACGCCGATGACCGATCCGGACATCCGGCGCTGGCTCCGGCGCCAGACCAAGGGGGAGGTGGGGTTCGTGCCGGCCGAGACGGTGCGGCACGGCGGCAGGTCCATCGCGCTCGCCCTGCGGGATGCGGCGGCCGCCGGCCGGACGCTGGTCGTGGTCGACGCCACGTCGGATGCGGACCTCATCGCCATCGGCGAGGCCTGCGACGGCGCGGCCCTCGTCACCGGCGGGTCCGGCGTCGCCCTTGGTCTGGCGGCCAATTTCGTGCGCGCCGGGGCGCTGTCGCCGCGGCCGCCCGTTCCGGTGGCGGCGCAGGGCCCGGCCGTCGTCATCGCCGGCAGCTGCTCCGGCGCCACCCGCGGCCAGGTCGAGGTCCATGCGCGGGACCATCCTGCCCATCGGATCGAGGTGTCGCGCGTGCTGGAGGGAACGCTCTCCCCCGCGGACATGGCCAGCCAGCTCTGGGACGAGCGTGACCGGCTGCCCATGGTCTATTCGTCCGAGGATCCCGAGGCCGTCGCGGGCCGTCAGGCGCGGTATGGCCGGGAGGTCGTGGCCGGCGCTTTGGAGCACTTCTTCGGAAGTCTGGCCGTCTCCCTCGTCGATGCGGGCTTCCGCAGGCTGGTCGTGGCCGGCGGCGAGACGTCCGGAGCGGTCGTCACCGCCCTTGCGGCGCCCGCCCTGCGCATCGGCCCGGAGATCGACCCCGGCGTTCCCGCCTTGCAAAGCACGGGCGAGCCCGGCATCGGTATCGCGCTGAAGTCGGGAAATTTCGGCGGCCCCGATTTCTTCGTGCGCGCCGCTGCCGCCCTGGGAGACGGGACGTGACGGCCGATCCGCGCGAGGCGCTCTGCCGCTGGGCGAAGTCCCTGTTCGACCGTGGCCTGTCGCCGGGCTCTTCCGGCAACATCACCTGCCGGTTCGAGGACGGCTTCCTCGCAACGCCCACCAATTCCTGCCTCGGCTTTCTCGATCCGCAGAGGCTCTCGGTGCTCGACGCGGAGGGCCGGCACCTGTCGGGCGACAAGCCGACGAAGGAATTGCCGCTGCATCTGGCCTATTACCGCGCGCGGCCATCCGCCGGCGCGGTCGTGCATCTTCACTCCACCTACGCGACGGCCCTGTCCTGCCTCGCCGACACGGACCCCGAAGACGCGATCCCGCCGATCACGCCCTACATCGCCATGCGCGTCGGCCGGGTGCCGGTCCTGCCATACACCCATCCCGGCTCGGCGAACGTGGCGCCCCTGATCGAAAACCGGGCGGCCGACCACGCGGCGGTCCTGCTGGCCAATCACGGCCCCGTCGTCGCCGGGACAAGCCTCGACAGCGCGGTCTTCGCCGCCGAGGAACTGGAGGAGACCGCAAAGCTCCTCGTGCTGACGCGGGGTCTTGCGGTCCGCCGGCTGGACGAGGCAACCGTGGCGGCGCTCCAGTCTCTCTATCGGCTGAGGTGAGAAATGCCGCGCTTTTCCGCCAACGTCGCCTTCCTCTTCGCCGATGTGCCATTCCTCGAGCGCTTCAGCCGGGCGGCCGCCGCCGGCTTCCGCGCGGTGGAATTCCATTTCCCCTATGACCATCCGGCTGCGGAGATCCGCGCGCTCGTGGATCGCCACGGCCTCGCCGTGACGGCGCTCAACACCGCGCCGGGCGATGTGGAGGCGGGCGAATTCGGCCTGGCGGCGCTGCGCGGGCGCGAGGAGCATTTCGACCGGCAGTTCGACCGCGCCCTGGACTACGCCGTCGCGCTCGACTGTCCGGCGATCCACGTGCTGTCCGGCGTCGTTCCGGAGGACGGCCGCGAGGCTGCGTTGCGGACCTTTTCGGCCAACCTGGCGCGGGTCGCGCCGCGCGCATCCGCCGTGGGCAAGACGATCCTGGTGGAGCCGCTGAACACGCGCGACCGCCCGGGCTACCTCTTCTCCACCTCCGATGCGGTCGTCGCCTTTCTCGCAAGGCTCGGCCAGCCGAACGTGAAGCTGATGTTCGACTGCTACCACGTGCAAATCATGGAGGGGGACCTCATCACCCGGCTGCGGCGCCACTGGCCCCGCATCGGCCACGTGCAGGTCGCGTCGGTTCCCGACCGGGCGGAGCCCGACACGGGCGAGATCGCGTATCCCGCCATCTTCGCGGAACTCGACCGCCTCGGCTACAAGGGCCATGTGGGCGCCGAGTACCGGCCCGCCGGACGCACCGAGGACGGTCTTGCCTGGATGGCGCCCTGGCGCGAGGAATAGCCCTCGCGCCGCGGTTCGGGTAATGCCACGACCGTGACCGTGGACAGCGAACCCGCACCGCCCTGTGCGCGTTAGGCGAGGGATGACACAGGATAATCAGCGCGAGAGCGCACGCCGGGAGCACGGCCCCTCGGGGCTCACGGGGGAGGCTGCGCCCGCGCGCGGACGCGGGCGCACCGTGCGCGTCGTCACCTACAATGTGCGGCGCTGCCTCGGCGTGGACGGGCAATTGTCGCCCCAGCGGATCGGCGAGGTTCTGGCGGCCTTCGAGCCGGACATCGTGGCGATGCAGGAGCTCGATATCCGCCGGCCGCGGACCCGCGGCGTCGACCAGGCGCAGGCCATCGCCGATCATCTGAGCATGAGCCTGCACTTCCATCCCGTTCTGCACGTGATGGAGGAGCGCTACGGCGATGCCGTGCTGACCCATCTTCCCTCGCGGCTGGTGCACACCGCCGCGCTTCCGGCCCCGGAACGGCTCAAGCGGATCGAGCCGCGCGGGGCGCTGTGGGTCGAGGTGGACGTGGCCGGGATCAAGCTGCAGGTCATCAACACCCATCTGGGGCTCGTCGGCCGCGAGCGCGTCATGCAGGCGCGGGAGCTGCTGGGGCCGGACTGGATGGGCCATCCCGATTGCCGCGATCCCGCGATTCTCGTCGGCGATCTCAACGCGCCGCCCCGCTCGGCGGCCTATCGGCTCCTCACACGCCACTTGACCGATGCGCAGCTGTCCCCGCCGGGGCGCAGGCCGCGGCGCACGTTCCCCGTGCGCTGGCCGGTCCTGCGGCTGGATCACGTCATGTTCCGGGGACCCGTGGAGGTCGAGCACGTGGAGGTGCCGCGCCACGGCCTGGTGGCCCTGGCCTCCGATCACCTGCCTCTGGTCGTCGACCTGCGGCTCGGTACGGACCGATAGCGGTCCGCGCCGGCCGGCCTGGTCAGGGCTAGAGGTCCCGCTCGATCCGCGCCGTTGCGCGCCGCCATGGCTTCCACGCGTCGGAATGCGCCATCGGATCGAACAGGTGGAGCCGCGCCGCGAGCGTATGCAGCAGCGAGGGCTTGCCGGGATCGACCGGCGAGAGCCGGCGCGAGGGGCCATCGTCGAGCAGGGCGACCGCTTCGGCCAGCGTCCGGTCGCGGCAGGCCTCGATCACCTCGTCCGGCGTCCGGCGCAGATAATGGCCGATCAGGTCCGCGCGGAAGCGGGCGATAGCCTCCCGCGCCTTTTCCCCGTCCGGGCCGTCCGCCGCCTCGATCGCGACGTCACACTCGGTATCGTAGCCCATGGACCTGTTGTTGATGTTGGTCGAGCCGATGCGCAGCAGGCGGTCGTCGATGATAGCGATCTTGGAATGGACGATGACGTTCCGTCCGCTGGATGTGCGGGGGGCGAGCGCGCTGAAGCGGCCGTGGACGTCGGCATCGCGCAGACGGGAGACGAGCATGTCCCGCGGGCTGTCCATCGTCAGCGCGTCCATCGTGCCGGGGCTGTTGCCGGAGCAGATGAGCACGATTTCGGGCCCGTTCGGCTCCTTCAGGCGCTTCACCAGCGCGTCCGCCATCAGGCCGGACGCGAAATACTGGTTCTCCAGCACGATGAGATCCTGCGCCGCGGCGATGGCCGTCTCATGCAGCGCCTCGTTCTCGCGCACCTCGCCGCCGCCATACCATTCCGGCTGCGTCCGGCTGATGCCGATTTCCGCGTCGGCGAGCATAGGGGTCGCCTCGATGGGCCACGGGCTTTCGCCGATGGCCGGCACAGCATCGGCCATCTTCTCGCCGCCCGCACGGTGCCAGCGGTCACGCACGAGTTCGCCCAGGGCGATTGCGGCGTCACCTTCCATGAGCATCATCACGTCGTGGCGCGGCGGGCAGATCTTGCCCGAAGGCACGCGCCGGCGCGGGTCCTGGTCGATGTGCTCCCGGCTGTCCCAGCGGTTGGGCGCGAAGTCCATGCCGCCGCAGAAGGCGATGCGATCGTCCACGACGAGGATTTTCTGGTGATGGCAGGCGCTGCCGGGCAGGTTGCCGTCGACCCGGAACAGGATGCGCTCGTCGAGCCAGCCGTACTTGGCGCGGTGCGGGAACCAGTTATGGGCGGCCGCGATGAAGAGCGGCACGTCCCAGATGAGGAGGCGCACGTCCAGCGCCGGGTTGGCCGCCACCGCGTGATTGAGCACCTCGCCGATCGTGTCGGGCACGCCGGGACGGCCATTGCTTGGCTCCAGCCGGGTGCGGGCATCGAACTGCCAGCCGGCCAGGAAGACCGAGCGCTTCGCGTTGAGGATGGCCGACTTGGCGGCCGAGAAATAGGCCTCGCCATCCATCATGACCGCGATCCGGTCGGCCCGTTCCGTCCGCCAGCACGTGCGCCCGGGGACCAGGATCGGGCTGCGCTCCGGCGTCACATCGGCATCGTCGATCCGCATGGCGAGTGCCCCGTTCATCAGCCGATTCCCTTTTCCGCAAGCTTCGCGCGAGCCCGCCGCGACACGAGCACCGTGACGGCGACCGTGGCCGCAAGGCCAAGGCCCAGTGAAATCCATTCGACCGGCCCCGCTTCGCCCTGCGTCACCGCCTTGCCTACGACGCCGAGATAGACGTTCAACGCGGCGCCCGGGAGAATGCCGGCGAAGGTGGAGATGAGGTAGGTCCGCGTCGACACCTCGGTGATGCCCAGCAGGTAGTTCTGGACGTTGAACGGCACGAGCGGGCTCAGGCGCAGCAGCGCGAGCGTCGTCCACGGCTCTTCCTCGACCGCCTCGGTCGCGGCCTTCATCGCAGGACGGCGCCGGATGATACGGTCCACCTTCGCCCCGGCGACGTATCGCCCGATGAGAAACGCGATATAGGCGCCCACCGTCGCCACCACGGTGACGAGCGGCAGCGCCCACCAGCCATAGGCGACACCTGCCGCGATGGAGATCGGCGAGGCGGGGACCAGCAGCAGCATCATCACGATGTATGCCGCGCAGAATGCGAGGATGCCCAAGGCTCCCAGCCCCCCGATCCACTCGCTGAACCGCGTGACCCAGTCGCCGAGCGGAAGGAAGGCGAGGGCGAATCCGATGGCCAGCACGAAGGCCGCGACCGCGGTCCAGAACAGGACCGCCGCGCGATCGTCGCCTTCGGCATTGCTGTCCTGGCTCATCGCGGACATGGCGTAGCCGCGCCGGTTCCGGGGAAATGGGTCATCACGCCTCCTTGCGGGAAGCGAACGCGCGGGCGCCCGTGGGGTTCCCGCCTCGTTTGCTCCGCCGCCTTTGCGCTGGCCTGCCGACGCGGCCCTTGGTAGGTTCTCGTTCAAGTGAAAATCGATGAGCGCTCCAGGTTCGCCGGAGAGCGCCGAAGGATCAGCCTTGCCGATGAGCGAGGATCGCCATGCCGCCGGGGCTGCCCCGGCGGGGGGCCTGTCGCCGGGGGGCGGCAGGGCGGGGGGCCAGGCCGTGCGCGCCGCGACCTATGCGGCCCTCGATCTGGGCACGAACAATTGCCGCCTCCTCATCGCCCAGCCTTCTCCCCACGGATTCAGGGTCGTGGACGCGTTCTCGCGGATCGTGCGGCTCGGCGAGGGCGTGGTCTCCACCAACCGCCTCGGTGACGACGCCATGCGTCGGTCCGTCGACGCGCTGCGCGTCTGCGCCGCCAAGATCAGCAACCGCCAGGCGACGCGCACCCGCCTCGTCGCCACCGAGGCCTGCCGCCTCGCGGCAAACGGATCGGAATTCGTCGCCCGGGTCGAGGCCGAGACCGGCCTGCAGCTTGAGATCGTGGACCGCGAGACCGAGGCTCATCTTGCCGCCGCCGGCTGCGCCAGCCTTGCCGATCCGGATGCCGAGGGCCTCGTCCTGTTCGACATCGGCGGCGGATCGACCGAGATCGTCTGGCTGGCCGGGCGCCAGCATCGGGGCTCCGTCGCCGAGCGCGTGCGGGAATGGACCTCCCTGCCGGCCGGTGTCGTCACCCTGGCCGAGCGCCATGGCGGCCGCGACGTCACGCCGGCGATCTTCGAGGCCATGGTCGCCGAGGTGACGGGGCTGCTCGCAGATTTCGCCGCCCGCGCAGGCAAGGCCGCATCCTCGCACCGTTTCCACCTCTTGGGCACGTCCGGCACCGTGACCACGATCGCCGGCGTGCACCTGGACCTGCCGCGCTACGACCGCAGGCTGGTGGATGGCCTCTGGATGGGCGAGCGGGAGGTCGACGCGGTGCTGGAGCGCCTGCTGGCGATGAGCTTCGAGGAGCGCGCTGCCAATCCCTGCATCGGCCAGGATCGCGCGGACCTCGTGATCGCGGGCTGCGCCATCCTGGAGGCGATCCGCCGCAGGTTCCCCGCGCCGCGGATCCGCATCGCAGACCGCGGCCTGCGCGAAGGCATGCTCATGAAGATGATGCGCGAGGACGGCGTCTGGCGCCGCAAGGGGCGCCGATGACCGAGAAGAAGGGTGGCGGCCCCCGCAACCTCAAGGTCCGGGTCAAGACGGCCGGGAAGAGGAGCCTGTCCTCCAAGCTGTGGCTGGAGCGGCAGCTGAACGACCCTTATGTCGCCAGAGCCAAGGCAGAGGGCTGGCGCTCGCGCGCCGCGTTCAAGCTGCTGGAAATGGACGAGCGCTTCCACCTGCTGAAGCCGGGCGCGCGCGTGGTCGATCTCGGGGCCGCTCCCGGCGGCTGGGCGCAGGTCGCTGCGCGCAAGATCGGGCTGGAGAAGGGCAGGGGCAAGATTGTCGGGATCGATCTCCTGGAGGTGGAGCCGATGGCCGGGGCCACCTTCATCGTGATGGATTTCATGGACGAGGCCGCCCCGGACAGGCTCAAGGAGCTGCTGGGCGGCGAGGCCGATGTGGTCATGTCCGACATGGCCGCGAACGCGACAGGCCATCGCAAGACCGACCACCTCAAGATCATGGGCCTTGCAGAGGCCGCCGCCGCCTTCGCCCGCGAGGTTCTGGCGCCGGGCGGCGCGTTCCTCGCCAAGGTCCTGCAGGGCGGCACCGAGAATACGCTTCTGGCAGACCTCAAGCGGGATTTCGCCGTCGTCCGGCACGTGAAACCCGCCGCCAGCCGCGCGGATTCCTCCGAGCTCTACGTACTGGCGACGGGGTTCAGGGGAGCCAGTGCCGAGGCCGATTCCGCCGACTGACCTCAGGTCGGCGTGCCGCCATTGGGATGGATCACCTGCCCGGTGATGTAGGATGCATCCTCGCTCGCCAGGAAGATGAAGGCCGGGGCGACCTCGTTGGGCTGGCCCGGCCTGCCCATCGGTGCGCTGGAGCCGTGCTCCGCCGTCTTTTCCTCGTCGAAGGAGGCCGGGATTAGCGGCGTCCAGATCGGCCCGGGCGCCACGGCATTCACTCGGATTCCGTCTGACGCCAGCCTCTGCGACAGCGAGCGCGTATAGGTGAGGATCGCGCCCTTCGTCGCCGAATAGTCTAGGAGCTGCTCATGGCCCTGGAAGGCGGTGATCGAGGTCGTGTTGATGATCGAGGCGCCGCGCTTCAGGTGCGGCATGGCCGCCTTCACCATGAAGAAGAAGCTGTAGATGTTGGTGCGGAAGGTCCGCTCCAGGCTTTCCTCGGTGAAGTCGGCCGGATCGTCCCGCGTGTGCTGCTCGGCGGCGTTGTTGATGAGCACGTCGATCCGCCCGAAGCGCTCCATCGTCTGCCGCACCGCCTCCTGGCAGACCTTCTCCGAGCCTACGTCCCCGGCGATGGCCAGCGCCGCGCCGCCTTCGCGGGAGATGGCCTCCACGGTTTCGTTCGCGTCGTCGGTCTCGTCCAGGTAGACGAAGGCGACGTCGGCCCCCTCCCGGGCCGCCGCCACGGCGACGGCGCGGCCGATCCCGCTGTCGCCGCCGGTGATGAGCACCACCTTGCCGTCGAGCCGGCCGGAGCCGGGAAAGCGCGGCTCGTATTCGGGGCGCGGGTGCATCTCGGCCTCTCGGCCGGGCTGGTGCGACTGCGACTGGGCGGGCATCGTCATGGCGGCTCTCCTCGTTCGGGGGGCGTGGGGCCAACGGCCCCCGACGCGAGGTGTTCCGCAACGACGCGCTAGCGCCTCAGTGCTCGTGGGGCTTGGTGTCCTGCACCGCCTCGGCCGTGGCGCGGCGGGAGCTGAACCGGTGGCCCGACACCTCCGCTCCCGCATCGGCCGGCAGCCTCGCCATGACGAAGACCGACAGGATGGAGACCGCCGACACGGCGAGGAAGGCGGGCGAGAAGTCGGTGAAGTCCGGGGAGGCATTGCCCCGCAGCTGCGCCGACATTTCCAGCACGAAGGCGCCGAAGGCGACGCCGACCGAGAGCGACAGCTGCTGGGCGACGTTGGCGAGGCTGGTCGCGTAGCTCATCTCGCGGTTCGAGACGTCGGCATAGCCCAGCGCGTTGATGGCGGTGAATTGCAGCGAGCGCAGGCAGCCGCCGAAGAAGAGGGCCGCGAGCATCACGAAATGCGGCGTCTGGGGCGTGAACAGGGCATTGGCGCCGATGAAGGCGCCGGCGATGACCGAGTTGATCAGCAGGACCCGCTTGAAGCCGAAGCGCCGCAGGGCCTTGTTCGCCACGGTCTTGACGAAGAGGGCGCCGGCCGCGGCGGCGAAAGTCAGGAGGCCCGATTGCAGCGGGTTCATGCCGAAGCCGAGCTGGAGCATCAGCGGCAGCAGGAAGGGCACGGCCCCCACGCCGACGCGGAAGATCGAGCCGCCGACGACGCTGGCGCGGAACGTGGGGATGCGCAGGAGCCCCAAATTGAGCACGGGGGCTTCGATCCTGCGGGAATGGCGCAGATACAGCGCCAGGAACAGGAAACCTGCCAGCGACATCAGCACCGACGCCCAGCCCGGGATGAGGTGGCGGCCGCCGGTGGCGAGGCCCAGCATCAGGGAGGCAAAGCCCAGCCCCGCCAGGAGGAAGCCGCGCACGTCCAGAGGCGGCACGTCCTCCTCCCGCACGTTCTCGATGAAGATCGTGGCGAGCGCGATCCCGACGATGCCGATGGGGATGTTGATGAAGAAGATCCAGCGCCAGTCGAAATAGGTGGTGATGAAGCCGCCCAGCGGCGGGCCGACCACGGGCCCCACCATGGCCGGCACGGTGAGATAGGCGAGGGCGGCCACCATCTCCGATTTCGGCACGCTGCGCAGGATGACGAGGCGCCCGACGGGCACCATCATCGCGCCGCCGAGGCCTTGCACGAAGCGGGCTGCCACGAAGTGCGGCAGCGTCTGGGAGATGGCGCACAGGATCGAGCCGAGCATGAAGACCGCAAGCGCGCTGCGGAACACGGTGCGGGCGCCGAACCGGTCGGCCATCCATCCGCTGATCGGGATGAAGATCGCGAGGCTGACGAGATAGGACGTGAGCGCGAGCTTGAGCGAGATCGGGTCCTCTCCCAGATCGGCGGCGATCGCGGGGAGGGACGTGGCGATGACGGTCGAGTCGGTGTTCTCCATGAACAGCGCGCAGGCGACGATCAGGGGAACGAGCGGAATCCGCTTCACGCGTGGGCCCGGCTGGCAAGAGATGTGAACGCCGTCATACCATCGTCATCCCGAGGCAGGAATGCAGAGAGCGGGAAAGGGTCTGCATATTGTGCAGGCGTCGCCTCCGACGCACGAGATACGCTTTGCTTTGCCGCTGCCGCCGTGATATCCGCCGGCGTCAACTCCATTCGGGCGAGGCGGCGAAATGCCCCCGCGGACCCCTCCAGACCGGGCGTTGACGATGACACAATTCCTGAACGATACGCCGTTCCGCGAAGGCCTCACCTTCGACGACGTGCTGCTGCAGCCCGGCGCATCGGAGGTCATGCCCGGCGAGGTGGACATCTCCACCCGCCTGACCCGCGAGATTGCCCTCAACATTCCGATCATCGCGTCCGCGATGGACACGGTGACCGAGGCGCGGATGGCCATCGCCATGGCGCAGAATGGCGGCCTTGGCGTCATCCATCGCAACCTGGAGCCGCAGATCCAGGCCGACGAGGTGAGGGCGGTCAAGAAGTTCGAATCCGGCATGGTCGTGAACCCGGTCACGATCCACCCCGACGAGACGCTGGCCGACGCGCTCGCGCTGATGAAGCGCTTCAACATCTCCGGCATCCCGGTGGTGGAGCGGGGCGCCGGCGGCCTGAAGGGCAAGCTGGTCGGCATCCTCACCAACCGCGACGTGCGCTTTGCCACCAATCCCGGCCAGCCCGTCTCCGAGCTGATGACGCGCGAGCGGCTGATCACGGTCCGCGAGGGCGTGTCCTCCGACGAGGCCAAGCGCCTCCTGCACCAGTACCGGATCGAGAAGCTCCTCGTCGTCGACGACCAGTACCGCTGCATCGGCCTGGTGACCGTCAAGGACATGGAGAAGCAGGTCGCTTATCCCAACGCCGCCAAGGACAGCCAGGGCCGCCTGCGCGTGGCGGCCGCCACGACGACCGGCGAGGACGGCTTCCTGCGCTCCGAGATGCTGATGGACGCCGGCTGCGACATCATCGTGGTCGACACCGCCCACGGCCACTCGGCCCGCGTGCTCCAGGCGGTCACCCGCGTGAAGAAGCTGTCCAACGCCGTCCAGGTCATCGCCGGCAACGTCGCCACCGCCGAGGGCGCCAAGGCGCTGATCGACGCGGGCGCCGACGCGGTGAAGGTCGGCATCGGGCCCGGCTCGATCTGCACCACGCGCATCGTCGCCGGCGTCGGCGTGCCCCAGCTCACAGCCATCATGGACGCGGTGTCCTCGGCCTCGCGGGAGCAGGTTCCGGTCATCGCCGACGGCGGAATCAAGTTCTCAGGAGATCTCGCCAAGGCCTTGGCGGCAGGGGCTTCCTGCGCGATGGTCGGCTCGCTGCTGGCGGGCACGGACGAGACGCCGGGCGAGACGTTCCTCTGGCAGGGCCGGTCCTACAAGTCCTATCGCGGCATGGGCTCGGTGGGCGCCATGTCCCGCGGCTCGGCGGACCGCTACTTCCAGCAGGACATCAAGGACACGATGAAGCTGGTGCCGGAGGGCATCGAGGGCCAGGTCGCCTACAAGGGGCCGGTCTCCAGCGTGCTCCACCAGCTGGCAGGCGGCCTGCGCGCGGCGATGGGCTATGTCGGCGGCGGCACGCTCAAGGAGTTCCAGGAGCGGGCGCGGTTCGTGCGCATCACCTCCGCGGGCCTGCGCGAGAGCCACGTCCACGACGTGACGATCACCCGCGAGAGCCCCAACTACCCAACCCGTTCCTGACAGGCTCCAACCGCCGAGGCCTCGCCCATGACCATCCAGTCCGTCCTGCTGCCGGTCTTCGTCCTTGTGGCGCTGACCTTCGCGCTGCTCGTCTGGACCGGGCGCTCCCGCCTCGTCGCCGTCCGCCGCGGGGAGGTCAAGGTGGGCGAGATCGTGCTGGGACAGCAGGCCTGGCCGGAAGGGCCGACGAAGGTCGGCAACAACTTCCACAACCAGTTCCAGCTTCCCGTCCTGTTCTACGTCGCGGTGATCATCGCCATCATCACCCAGAAGGCGGACCTCATCTTCGTCGTGCTGGAATGGCTCTTCGTGGCGGCGCGGCTCGTCCATACCTACGTCCACACCGGCAGCAACCACCTGCCGTCGCGGTTCAACGTGTTCCTCGCCGGGTTCCTCGTCCTGGCCGCCATGTGGCTGATGCTCGCCGTGCGCATCCTGGCCGGCATTTGAGGTGACACCCGCCGCCCGCCTCTCGGCCGCCATCGAGGTCCTGGCCGACATCGCCGATCGCCGCCGGCCGGCTCCGGACGCGCTGAAGGATTGGGGCCTGTCCCATCGCTTCGCCGGCTCCAAGGACCGGGCGGTCATCGCCAGCCTCGTCTACGACGCGCTGCGCCGGCGGGCGTCCTCCGCCTGGCTCATGGCCAGCGAGGCGCCCCGGGCGGTCCTGCTCGGCTCGTTGCTGATCCAGCGGGGCCTCGGACCCACCGAGATCGCCTCATTCTGCACGGGCGAAGGCCACGCGCCGGCGCCCCTCGACCCGGCCGAAAGCGCCGCCCTGGCCGATATCCGCCGCCTGGAGGCGGCGCCGGACGACGTGCGCTGCGACTGCCCGGCCTGGATCCTGCCGTCGCTGGCCGACGTCTTCGGTCCTGCGCTCGTTGCCGAGATGCAGGCGCTTGCGGCCCGCGCGCCGGTGGACATCCGCGTCAACACGCTCAAATGCACCCGCGACCAGGCGGAGTGGGAGCTGCGGCACCTCAATCCCCAGCGCACGCCGCTTTCGCCGGACGGGTTGCGCTTCGCCGTCGGGGACGACGGCCGCGGGCCGTCCCTCCAGGCCGAGAAGCCGTTCTTCGACGGCTGGTTCGAGATCCAGGACGAGGGGTCCCAGATCGTCGCGCGGCTGGCCGGGGCCGCGCCGGGCATGGAGGTCGTGGACCTGTGTGCCGGCGGCGGCGGCAAGACGCTCGCCCTTGCGGCCCTGATGGAGAACAAGGGCCGCATCGTCGCGACCGACGCCGATCCCCGCCGGCTCGCGCCCATCTACGACCGCCTGTCCCGCGCCGGCATTCACAACGTGGAGACGCGGCCCCCCAAGGGGAAGGGGCACGATCCGCTCGCGGACCTCGACGGCACCACCGACCTCGTTGTGGTCGATGCGCCCTGCACGGGCACCGGCACGTGGCGGCGCAACCCCGACGCCAAGTGGCGGCTGCGGCCCAACGCGCTGGCGCTGCGCGTCTCCGAGCAGGCGGCCGTGCTGGACCGCGCGGCCCGGCTCGTGCGACCGGGCGGGCGCATCCTCTACATCACCTGCTCGGTGCTGCCGGAGGAGAACGACGAGGCCGTGGCCTCCTTCCTCGCCCGCCACAAGGGCTTCGGCGCGTTGGCCGCCGCCGACAGCTTCCGCGGCGCACCCTTCGATCCGCTGCCCTGGTCGACGCCCGCCGGCGGCCTCCAATTGTCGCCGCTGCGCAGCGGCACGGACGGCTTCTACGCGCGGGTTCTCGTCCGCCGTTGACGAGCCCGCGAACCTGTCGCCGGGCCGGTTGCGCGGCTTCGGCTAATGCCTTAACCGGCGGGTGAGCCCGCCACCGGACGACCCATGACCGAAGCTCATCACGACAAGATCCTCATCGTCGATTTCGGCAGCCAGGTGACGCAGCTCATCGCGCGCCGCATTCGCGAGGCCGGGGTCTATTGCGAGATCGTGCCCTTCCAGAAGGCGGAGGAGGTCTTCCCCTCCTTCGGCGCCAAGGGCGTCATCCTGTCCGGCGGCCCGTGCTCCGTCCTGGACGAGGGCTCGCCACGGGCGCCGCAAGCGGTGTTCGAGGCGGGCGTCCCGGTCCTTGGCATCTGCTACGGCCAGCAGACGACCTGCGTGCAGCTCGGCGGCACGGTGGAAGGCGGGCATGCCGCCGAATTCGGCCGGGCCGAGATCGACATCAAGGCTCAAAGCGCGCTGTTCGACGCATTGTGGGAGGTGGGCGGACGCCACCAGGTCTGGATGAGCCACGGCGACCGCGTCACGCGCCTGCCCGAGGGCTTCACCGTCAAGGCGACGTCTGAGAACGCGCCCTTCGCCATCGCCTCCGACGAGGCGCGCCGCATCTACACGACGATGTTCCACCCGGAAGTGTACCACACGCCGGACGGCGCCAGGCTGCTGGCCAACTTCGTGACCCGCATCGCCGGCTGCCGCGCGGACTGGACCATGGCGGCCTATCGCGAGGAAGCCATCGCCAGGATCCGCGAGCAGGTCGGCTCCGGCCGGGTCATCTGCGGCCTCTCCGGCGGGGTCGATTCAGCGGTGGCGGCCGTCCTCATCCATGAGGCGATCGGCGACCAGCTCACCTGCGTGTTCGTCGATCACGGCCTCATGCGGCTCGCCGAGGCGGAGCAGGTCGTCACCCTGTTCCGCGACCATTACAACATCCCGCTCGTCCATGTGGAGGCCGAGGACCTGTTCCTTGGCGCCCTGGAGGGCGTGAGCGACCCCGAGGTCAAGCGCAAGACGATCGGGCGGCTCTTCGTCGAGGTGTTCGAGGCCGAGGCCCGGAAGATCGGCGGGGCCGATTTCCTGGCGCAGGGCACGCTCTATCCCGACGTCATCGAAAGCGTCTCCTTCACCGGCGGCCCCTCGGTGACGATCAAGAGCCACCACAATGTGGGCGGCCTGCCCGAGCGCATGAACATGAAGCTCGTCGAGCCGCTGCGGGAGCTGTTCAAGGACGAGGTGAGGGCGCTCGGCCGGGAGCTCGGCCTGCCGGATGTCTTCGTCGGCCGCCACCCGTTCCCGGGGCCGGGCCTGGCCATCCGCTGCCCCGGCGAGATCACCCGCGAGAAGCTCGACATCCTGCGCAAGGCAGATGCCGTCTATCTCGACGAGATCCGCAAGGCCGGCCTCTACGACGTCATCTGGCAGGCCTTCGCCGTGCTGCTGCCGGTGCGCACGGTCGGCGTCATGGGCGACGGGCGCACCTACGATCACGTTTGCGCCCTGCGCGCGGTCACCTCCGTGGACGGCATGACCGCGGACTTCTACCCCTTCGACATGGCCTTCCTCGGCCGCGTGGCAACGCGCATCATCAACGAGGTGAAGGGCATCAACCGCGTCACCTACGACATCACCAGCAAGCCCCCCGGCACGATCGAGTGGGAATGAGCCGGGGCGGCCGGGGCCTCGACCGGCTCCGATCAGCCGCTTCGATGATCGCTGTATCCTGAATGGAAAAAGCCCGGCCTGGCGCCGGGCTTTTTCGTTTGTGCCGAGGCGTGCCGCTCAGACCGACACGATGTGCTGCTGGTTCTCGAACAGCAGCTTCACCTGGTCGGCGCCAGCCGAATTATAGCCCTGCAGCATGGCCACATCCTGCCACAAAGCGCCGCCCGAGGGGCCGTTCACGTCGACCTGCAATCGGATGTTGGAGCCCGCTTCCGTGATGCGGACGAAATCCGCCACGTTCGATGTCGGGCCGAAGGCCGCATCCAGCAGGGCGGAGATGTCGATGACGTCATCCGCAAAGGTGTAGTCGGTGATCGTATCGAAATGGGCGCCGCCCGCGTCGGCGAACACGAACGTATCCTTGCCTGCGCCACCGGTCAGGGTGTCGTTGCCCGTCCCGCCGCTCAGCCGGTCATCGCCGGTGCCGCCGTTCAGCGTGTCGTTGCCGCCATTGCCGAACAGCCGGTCGTTGTCCGCGCCGCCGTTCATGATGTCGGTCGCACCCGTTCCGACGAGGAGATCGTTGCCGGCGTCTCCTTTCATGATGTTCTGGGACAGATTGTTGCCGCCATAGAGCTCGTCGTCGCCTGCGCCGCCGTTGAGGCGGTTCTCGGACAGGTTGTTGCCGCCGATGAGGACGTCGTTGCCGGCATCACCGAACAGTTCGTTCAGGCTCAGGTTGGAACCGCCGATGATGAGGTCCCGACCATCGCCGCCACGCAGGATGTTCTGCGAGGTGGAGTTTGTCCCGACGAGTATGTCGTCGCCCGCACCGCCGCCGAAATCCGGATTCTGGTTCGTGAAGACGAAGAAGTCGTTCCCGGGGGTCGCCAGCAACGAGGCCGGCGGGCTCCTGAGCACTTCGATCGTGCCGGTGTCCGAGGCGACGCCGTCCGAGACCGTGTAGGTATAGGTCCTGGAATTGCCCTGCACCTGGACGGTGACGAAACCGTCGCTGATGCCCCTCGTCGTCCCCTGGTCTCCGGTGATGCCGGTGATGTTGAGCGGCGCCGTGCCATTGCCCAGATCGTTCCAGAGGAAGGCGATCTGCGGCAGCACGATGAGGCTGCCGTTCGTGGCATTGGTGATCAGCCGGTCGTTCACCGCGTCGAGCGGCTCCGGCACGTCGTTGATCGTGATCGCGAACGTCGCCGTCTTCGAGTTGACGCCGCCATTGGCGACGCCGCCGTTATCGAAGAGCTGCACCGTCACCGTCGCCGTCCCGAAGGCGTTCGGCGCCGCGGTGTACCGCAGGGTGCCGTTGCCATCGATCCACGGCTGCTCGGAGAACAGCGCGTTGTTGTTGTTGGCGATCGACAGCGCCGTCGACTGCGAGGCCTCGTCCGGACCGCCGCCAGGGCCGCGGCCCGTCAGGAAGTTGGCGACGACCTGCTGGCCTGCATCCTCGTTCGACGTCTGGGCGCCGGCGAGGGTGAAGACCGGCGCGTCGTTGACGCCGGCGACGGTGACCGCGATCGTGCCGATCGTCGTAGCGGTGTCGGACGCTGCTCCCGTCGTGAGGCTGGCCGTGTCGGTCGACGTGGCGTTGACGCTCAGCGTGAACGAGCCGGCATAGTCCTGCGGCGGCGTGAGGACCAGCGTGGCGAGGTTGAAGCCCGTCACATCCCATACGCCACCGACGCCGATGACGAGACCGGACACGCCGTCGCTGACGACCGAGCCCGCAGGTGCGCCGGTCAGCGTCACCCGGAGCGTCTCCGACCCATCCGTATCGGTGAGCATGGCCGCGATGGCGGGCAGCGCGATCGCCGTGTCCTCGTTGCCGGTCGCGGCGGGAGAGGGCGCTCCCGCGATGTTCAGCGCCGGCGCGTCGGCGTCCGGCGTGACGTTGATCGAGGCGGACACGACGTTGGAATCCGCGAACCCGTCATTGACCCTGTACGTGAAGGTCGCGACGCCCGAGAAGTTCGGGGCGGCCGTGAAGGTGAAGGTCCCGTTGCCGTTGTCCACGAGCGTGCCGGCGAAGGCCGGCGGGCCCGAGACGAGAACGGGCCGCAGCGTCTGCCCCGCGTCCGGATCGACCTCGTTGCCGGTGAGCTGCGCCGCCAGGATGGTGATGCTGCCATCCTCGTTGGCCGTCAGCACCTCGCCGCCGGTGGCGGCCGGAGCGGTGTTGAACAGCTCCTGCAACGTCCGCGTGCCGTCGGTGAAGGCGAACGCCTCGTAGTTCACGAACTGATGGGTCACGCCGCCGATGGTCATGTCGGTGCCGATCAGCGTGGTGCCGTCGATGCCGAACACCTTTGCGAAGGCCGCTGCGCCGTAGGCGACGCCGATCCTGACAGTATCGGTGCCATCGCCGCCGTCAGAGACGATGCGATGGGCCGAGAGGAGGCCCGACAGATCGAGGGTGTCGTTGCCGGTGCCGGCATCGAAGCGGATCGTGCTCTGGGCAAGGCCCGTGCCGTTCAGGTCGCCGGCGACGGTCAGCGTGTCCACGCCCCCGCCGCCCTCGATCTGGATCTCCTCGACATTGGTGACCAGCGAGGTCGCGCCGTCGACGCCCACCTCGAGCGAGACCGGATCGGCGTCGGTGTTGGTGACGGAGAACACGTTGTTCCCGCCCGTGCCGCGCACGATCAGCGTGTCGGTGTCGGCGCCGCCATCGACGATGTCGCTGCCGTTCCCGGACACGTAGATGATCGTGTCGTTGCCGGTCCCGCCGTTGATCGTGTCGTCGCCCGCGCCGCCCCAGATCTCGTCGTTGCCGGCGCCGCCGTTCAGCGTGTCGTTGCCGCCGAGGCCCGAGAGCAGGTCGTTGCCTTCGCCGCCGTTGAGCACGTCGCCGGCATTGCTGCCCGCGAGCGCGTCGTCCCCGTCGCCGCCGTTCAGCGTCACCACGCCGCCGTCGGCGGTATAGCCCGCCGCCAGCATGATGATGTCGTTGCCGTCCGAGCCGTTGATCGTCTCGACGCCCGACAGGTAGCCCGGCGCCGCCACATAATCGGCCACGAAGCCGGGACGGCCCTCGCGGTACAGGTTGATGACGTCGATGCCGGTGCCGCCGTTCACGACGTCGCCGGTGCCCGCGAGCCCGGCAATGCTGAGCGAACGCAGCGAGCCGTCGCCCAGCGTGATGTTGCGGGAACCGCCGGCGCCGCCGGGGATATCGTTGCCGAGGGCGAACGTGTCGTTGCCGCCTTCGCCGTTGAGCGTATCGCTGCCGGCGCCGCCGATGAGGGTGTCGTTGCCGGCCCCGCCGTTGAGCGTGTCATTGCCGTCCATACCCGCCAGCGTGTCATCGCCGTCCATGCCGTTGAGCACGTTGGCGCCCGAGGTGCCGTAGATCTCGTCGTTGCCGACGGAGCCGGTGGCGTTCTCGAAGTTCGTGATCGTGTCGGTGGCGACGAAGGAGCCGCCGAGCGTGTAGCGGTCGGCCGTGCCGCCGCCGAGATTGATCACGAAGCGCTGGGTGATCTGGCTGTAATCGACGGTGTCGATGCCGCTGCCGCCATCCACCACCGAGCCGACCGAGACGCCGCTGCCGACGAAGTAGTCGTCGCCGCCCGCCAGCGTGGCGTTGAGCGCCGTCGCCGAGGAGACGTTGGCGAACCAGAGCGAGGTGCCGGTGTCGTCGCCGGTGACCTTGACGTTCGTGACGCCCGTGGCCGCCAGGTTGCTGCCGCCCTGGCCGAAGACCAGCCAGTTGCCGTTCTTCAGGTCGAAGTCGAGGATCTCGACGTTCCGGACCGTCAGCGTGACGTCGTAGGGCGTGACGAAGCCGTAATCGAACGGCGTCATCTGCAGGTCGGAGCCGACCGCCTTGACGTACTGGATCAGGTTGGCCGCGGCGCCCGGGGTCGTGACCACGAGCGTGTCCACGTCGGCACCGCCATCCACCACGTCCGCACCGTCGCCGAGCGCGTAAAGGATGCGGTCATTGCCCGTCCCGCCGTCGATGCTGTCGTCGCCGAGGCCGCCGACGAACGTGTCGTTGCCCTCGTTGCCGCGCAGGCTGTTGGCGTCATCGGTGCCGATGAACACGTCGTTGCCGCCGCCACCTTCCGCGTTCTCGAAATTGTAGAGGCGGTCGGTGTAGGTCGGGCCGGCGGCCGCCAGCTTGAACTGCGCGGTATTGGCCGCGATGGCGAAGGTGCCGTCATTGTAATCGGTCGTGGACAGGTTGATCTGCACGCCCAGGCCGCCGGTCGCGTTGGAGGCCGGGGTGTAGATCGCGAAATCGTTGCCGTCGCGGGCATCGATCTCGTCGGTGACGAGCGAGGCGCCGGCGAAGAACCGATCCTGCCCGTTGCCCAGGCCGAGCGTTGCGCCGTCAATGGCGGACGTGCCGTAGGCCAGGATCTTCGGGGCGTCGGCAAATCCCGAACCGAACACCTCGTTGGATACATTGGTGCCGAAAGCGAGCTCAACCGTCTCCACCGATGTCGCCGAGACGAAGAGCGGGGCCGCTCCGGTGCCGCGGACCTCGAACGTGCCGGTCGTGCCGCCGATCTGCAGCGCGACGCTGCGGCTGCTGTCGGAGACGATGCGCAGCGTGTCGCTGCCGGCGCCGCCCGAAACGCTGTCGACGCCATCGACGACAGGGCCGGGATTGCCGAGCAACCCGGCATTGAAGACGACGAGGTCGTCGCCGTCGCCGGCGATGATCGTGTCGTTTCCGCCGCGGCCCTCCAACACATCGTTGCCGTTGCCGCCTTCGAGCCGGTTGGCCTCACCGTTGCCGCGATAGTCGACCGCGGAATTCGGCGACTTGTTGGTGACGTTCTCGACGTTGACGACGGTGGAGCCGTTATAGTGGCCGCCGGTGATCGTGCCCGCCTGCAGGTCCACGGTCGTCAGCCCGCCGGGGGACTTGGTCTCCAGCGTGTCGATGTCGTCGCCGCCGTCGAAGCGGGTCACCTGGGCCTTGCTGTCGCCGCCCAGCGTGTCGTTGCCGCCCAGGCCGTAGAGTTCGTTGGTTCCCGGACCGCCGACCAGCCGGTCCGCGATGGCCGTGCCGGTCACGATGTCGTTGCCGTCCCAGCCGTCCTCGACCCCGATGAGCAGGGTGGCCGTCGTGGCATCCCCGTCACGATCCTGGAAGCCGATCTGGAAGCCGATATCGAGAACGTTCTGCTGGCTGTCGACGGCATGGTCGAGCGACTTCAGCAGCACGAACACGAATGTGCCGGAGACCAGGTCGAGCGAGAGCGTGAACACCTGGTTGTTGGCGGCCGGCGTCACGCCGGCCGCGAGCGGCGCGCCGGTATAGCCGTAGAGCACGTTGCCGACGCGCTGGTACTGGACCGGCGTGCCGTTGTTCGTCGTCAGCGCCGGCTGGCTTGCACCGAAGGTGAGCGTCCCGGCCTTGTAGCCATCCGCGCCGAACTGGATGCCGCCGGACAGGACCGGGACGATCGCCGCGACGCCGGCATTGGAATAGCCGACGGCGTTCGCGAAGAACTCGCCGGCGATACCGTCTTCGGTCACCATTCCGCCCAGAATCGTCTGCCCGGAGACCGGGGCATCGTCCGCGATCGTGACGATCAGGCTGCCCGACAGGGCAAGGCTGTCGCCGTCCGCGTCCCTCACGGTGACGGCGGAGGACAGGTCGATGGTGAGGCTGTCGCCGGTCGCAAGCGGATTGCCCGTGACGACGAGCGCGGCAGGGCCTGTCGCGGCCGAGCCGCCCGGCGCGCCGGCGCCGGTCACGCTGTAGCCGAGCCCGTCGGCAACGTTGCCCACATTGACGATGATGGCGGCGTTGGCAGGGATCGACAGGGCGTAATCGGTGCCCGCGCCGGGCGCGTTCAGCGTCCACGCGACGGGACCGTCGCTGCCATTGTTGATCCGGAAGATCGCATCGCCGTCCGGCAGGCGACCGAGGAAGGTGATCTGGTTGGCCGTCAGCGAGCGCGGCTCGACGACGAGCGTGCTGCCCGCATCGGCCACGGAGGCTGTCGGAACCGGCACCACGAACTGCCCGGCTGCGTTGGCGCTGTAGAAGACCTGCGGGTCGTGGTCGAGCCGATCCTTGAGCGCGAACGTGAAGGCGCCGCTGGCGGCATCGACCGCAAAGGTGAAGACCTCGCGGCCGTCGGTCGCCGTGGCGACCAGCGTGTTGCCGGACCGGCTATAGACCAGCGACTGGCCGTTCGACGTCAGGGCCAGCAGCGAGGGCGACAGGTCGGTCAGCTCGACCCCGAACTGCACCGGCTCGTCGGCACCGTTGTTGACGGCCGCCTGCAGGCTCCCGGTCACGACGGCGCCGTTCGCCGTGTCGGCGTCGACGGCACCGGCCGAGCCGACCGCCAGGGCCGTCTCGATGTCCGCTTCGCTGACCGTGAGGGTCACGGGCGTCGCGGCCGTCGGCGCGTCGTCGGTGATGGTGACCGTGAGCGATCCGCTCAGGGCCAGCGTGTCGCCGTCGCCGTCGCTCACCGTGATGGCGGAGGCGAGATCGATCGTCAGCGCGTCGTCCCCGCCCAGGATCGAGACCAGGTTGGTGTCGAGGCCGGTCGACTTGCCGCTGGGGGCGCCGACGCCGGTCGGCGTGTAGGTGCCGGGATTGGGCCCGACATTGATGAAGGCCGCCTCGCCGGCGCCGATGGTGAACGGCCCGAAATCGGGCAGGGATCCGTTGCCCACGAGGTTCCACACAGCGGTGGCCTGGCCCTCGTTGTGCAGGCGGAACAGGGCATCGCCGTCGGGCAGGAAGCCGACGAAGGTCAGCCGGTTGGCGGTGTCGTTCCACGGAACGACGACGCTTTCGCCGGGCTGATCGATGAGCGCCAGGGGCACGGGACCGGTGGGCGCGCCGAGGGAGGCGCTGGCCATATGGTCCACCTGGTCCTTCAGCTCGAACGTGTAGGCGCCGGTCGCGGCGTCCACCGTCAGGGTGAAGACCTCCCGGCCTCCGGCGCTGGTGGCGACCAGCGTGTTGCCGGCGACGGTGTAGACGAGGCTTTCGCCCCGGGAGGTGAGCGCCAGCAGCGAGGGCGACAGGTTCGTCGTCTCGACGCCGAAGGTGACCGGGCCGTCGGCGCCGCCGGTGACGAGGGCGAGCAGGCTTCCGGACGCGGTCGCCCCGTTGGAATTGTCCGCGTCGACCGCGCCGGCCGTGCCCGTGGCCAGCGCCGTCTCCAGGTCGGCCTCCGAGACGGTGAGGGCGACGGTGGCGCCCGTCACCGTCGGCTGGTCGTCGGTGACCGTGACGGTGATGGTCTGCGCCGCCGTGGTGTCCAGGTCGCCGTCCGTCAGCGTGTAGGCGAAGTTGAGCTGCAGCGAGCCGTCGGTCGCGCCGCCTTCCTCATGGCGCAGCGCCATGAACTGGCGGTACTCCACCGTGCCGTCGTTGCGGATCTCGAGCTCGAACACCCTCTGCGGCCCCGCGCCGAAGTCCACGTCGTGGAACAGCGTGATCGAGGTCGCCGTGCGGATGACGTTGTTGCCGTTGACGTTCAGGCCGACCGGCACGCCCGTCGCGGGATTGACGACGTAGATGAGGTCGGCAGGGATCGTGGTGAAGGTCACGGCGCTGCCGAAGGACCCGTCCTTCCAGCCATCGCTGCCGGAAACCGGTGTCGCCACGGTCGTCGTCATAACGAGTGTCTGGTCGTCGCCGTTGCCGCGGATATGGTCCGCCCCCGCAAGGACGGATTCCGCGCCCGTGAGGACGATGGCGCCCATTGCGATGGTCGGCTCGTCGTCGCCCACGGTGACGTTGGTGAGCTTGGACGCGGTGACGTCGCCATCCGCGTCCGTCAGCGTGAAGCCGAAGGGCAGGGTGATCGCGCCGTCCTCGGCGGTGTTCTCCGCGTGGCGCAGTGGCAGGTATTGCATGTAGGTGACGCTGCCGGCCGCATCGACCGTGAACTCGAACACCGTGCGGGGGCCGAAGCCATCGCCGAAGTCCACGGTTGCGAACAGTTTGGCGGACGTCGCGGTGCGCACCACGTCGTTGCCGTTGACCTGCACCTCGACCAGGGCGCCGGTCGCGGTGTTGACCACGTAGAACAGACCCGGCTTGTCGGTGAAGGTCACCGCCTGGCCGAAATTGCCGCCGCGCCAGCCGTCCGCGCCGGCAACCGGCGCCGTGAACGTCTGCTGCATGACGAGCGTCGCGTCGTCGCCGGTGCGCGGCGCGCGGTCGAGGCCGGCGAGCGCCGCCTCGCTGTCGGACAGCGACACGGTGCTGGCGTCCAGCGTCGGCGCCACGTCGTTGACGGTGACCGTAATGGCCTGCACGGCCGTCGTGTCATCGTCCGCGTCGGTCAACCGGTAGTTGAACACGAGGTCGGACGCCGTCACGGCATTGCCGCCGGTGTGGTAGAGCGCCTCGGTCTGGACGTAGGTGAACGTGCCGTTGGGGTTCAGGGTCAGAACGATGACCGGCGCGCCGAAGCCCGCCGCATTGCCCTCGAAGCGCACGCTGCCGCCGGAGCCGGCGGTCTTGGTGAAGACGACATCCACCGCCGAACCGTCGGCCGGGTTCACGACCTGGATCGTGCCGCCGCCCGCCAGCTGCGGCTGGCCGTCCATCGTCACCGCGTCGAGGAAGTTCGCGTTCTTCCAGCCGTCGGCGCCGGGGGAGATCGCGCCCGAAAGTGCGGTGCCCGGCAGGCTGACCTGGCCGGCGCCCGCCGTGTCCGCGTCCGTCACGGTCGCGGCGCCCGCCCGCGCCGTCGGCGCGTCGTCGTTGACCGTGATCGAGACCGTCTGCTGCGCGCTCACGTCCCCGTCGCCGTCCGTGACCGTGTAGACGAAGTCGAGGTCGCGGGCGTCCTGGAGCAGCGAGCCGTCCTTGTGGAACAGCGGCTGCGACTGGCGGTAGGCGAAGGTGCCGTTCTGGTCGAGGGTCAGCCGGATGACCTCGCCGAGCGGGCCCGCCGTGCCGACGAAGATCGCCTGGCCGCTGGGTGAATTGACCTTGGCGAAGGTGACGGCGACCGCCTGGCCATTGGCCGGGTTGATGACCGAGACCGGGCTGACCGAGACCAGATCCACCGCGTTCTCGAACGTGTCGCCGCGCCAGCCGTCCGCGCCTGCGCCGAAGGGCGAGGAAAGCGCCTGCCCGGAAACGGACACCTCGTAGATGCCGCTCGCCGGAATGCGCTCGTTGACCGCGATGTCGGCGCCGCCAGCGACCGGCACGTCGTCCTGCACCTGCACGGTGAAGTACTGGTCGACGGTATCGCCGTCGGAATCCGTCGCCCGCACGCCGAAGCGCAGGTTCAGCACGTCTTCCAGCGTGCCGTTGACCGGGTGGTCGAGCTCCCGGATCAGCGTGAACGTGTACTGCCCGTTGGGCGCGTTCGGGTTCAGGCTGACGGTGAAGACCTGGTTGAAGATGGGCCCGAGGATGTCGTTGCCCGTATAGGCGACCAGCGTTTCAGCGTCGGTGCCCGTGTTCAGCACCACGAACTTGACGTTCGCGCCGCCCGACGTCAGCGCCGCGGGGGTCACCCCGTCCTCGCGCGTCACGGTGACGGAGGGGTTGCCGCCGAGCTGGATGAAGTCGAGCTGGCGCTCGCCCGGCCATGCGGCATCGTCGTCCGCGCCCCAGGCGATCTGCAGGTCCTGGGTGACGCTGCGGGGATCGGTGCCCGCCGGGTTGGGCGAGCCCGTCGGCTGCGTGTCGTTGACCGCCGGCACGCCGGCCAGGTTGTCCTCATAGAGGCGGGTGGTCGCGACGGCTCCGGCAAGCTCCGGCTTGTCGTCGATCACGCGGACCGAGAAGTTGCCGTCGACGGAATCGCCGTCGCCGTCGGTCGCGCGGAAGTTCACGCGGATATCCAGAACGTTCTCGCCGTTCCCCGCCGGATGATCGAGATTGTCCAGCAGCGTGAACGTGTACGCGCCGTTGGCTGCGCTCTTGTCCAGCGTGATGGTGAAGACCGGCCGCTCGGCCAGCCCGTCCAGGACGCGATAGGCATAGGCGGTCAGCGTCGGCACGCCGTTCTCGACGGTCACACGGAAGACCAGCGGATCGCCGTTGGAAGTCGGGATCGCCACCGGATTGCCCGAGCCGTCCAGGAACTGCACCTGCCCCTGGGGCCCGACGAGGCTGCCCTGGGTCAGGAACTCCAGCGAGCGCTGGCTGACGGCGTTGTCCGAGCCCCAGTTGACCGCCAGGCTGGCGGTCCTGACGGTGACATCGGCCAATGTCGCGTCCGTGGCCGGGAAGGTCGACAGATCGTCCTCGGAGAAGGTCAGGCTTGCTGCGGCGCCGAGCACCGGCGCGTCGTCGTCGATGGTGATCGTGAACGTGCCCGTCGCCGTGTCGTCGTCCGTGTCCTTCGCGACGAAGGCGAGGGCGATGTCGAGGTTGTCCTCGGCATTGGGGCCGGCATGGTCGAGATTGCCCAGCAGCGTGAACGTGTAGCTGCCGTTGCCGCTGTCGCTCAACGTCGCCGTGAACACGCGGTTCGCCGGATCGGTCGCGTCGTTGGCGTTGCCGTTGATCTTGTAGGCCGTGATCGTACGGCCGCCATTGGTGTAGGCGTAGCCGAGCGCCACGCCGTCGGACGTGAGGCCGGACGGCGGGTTGCCCTGGTCGAAGGTCAGCGTGCGGTCGCGGCCGTTGGCGGCCGGGTTGCCGTTGTCGGCGCCCCAGGCGATGCCGAGCGTGCCGCCGACGGTCAGCGCATTGTTGCCGGCGAGATCGGCCGCGTCGCCGGTCGCGCCGGGATAGCTCTCGCCGGCATTGCCGCCGGCCAGCGCTTCCTCGTCGATGGAGCGGTTCTGGATCGCGGCCACGTCGATGGCCGGCATGTCGTCTTCGATCCGGATCGACAGCGTCGTGACGACGGAATCCCCGTCCGAATCCGTCGCGCGGACCTGGAAGGCGAGGGTGAGCACGTCCTGCGCCGTGCCGCTCGCCACCGGGTGGTCGAGATTGCCCAGCAGCGTGAACGTGTACTGCCCGCCGGCCAGCGCGTCGGCATCGAGGCTGATCGTGAAGACGTGGTTCGACGGGTTGAGCACGCCGCCGAAATTCGCGTTGGTGTAGCCGACGAGCAGCGCGCCGTCGCCGGTATTGACCACCGAATACAGGACCGTGCGGCCGTCCGCCGTCAGCGTCGGCACGACGCCGTTCTCGCCGGTGAAGACGACGACCGGATTGCCGCCCGCCGTCACGAAGTCGAGGTCGCGCTGGTTGCCGGTGAGGTCGGCGACCGTGTCGTCGTCGGCGCCCCACAGGATGTTGAGCGAGCCGGTGACGGTGCGCACGTCCACGTCCGGGCTGTCCGGATCGGCCGGGGCGGTCACGTAGGCGAGGGATTCTTCCTTGAGGTTCGCCACATCCGGCGGCGTCGTCGCCAGCGGCACGTCGTCGGTGACGCGCACGTTGAACGTGCCGTCGACCCGGTCGCCGTCGCCGTCGGTCGCGCGGAAGCCGACGCGGATGTCGATGAAGTTCTCGCCGTTGCCCGGCCGGTGGTCGAGGTTGTCGAGCAGCGTGAATGTGTAGGCGCCGTTCGCGGCGGTCTTGTCCAGCGCGATGGTGAAGACCGGCGTGCCGCCGAGCGTCGTCGCCGTCAGGGTCGGAACGCCCGCGATCGTCGAGACGGAATACAGGAGCAGGTTGCCGTTCGAGGTCGGCACGAACTCGTTGCCGGCCCCGTCGAGGAAGCGGACGTCCGGCACCTGGATGCCGAGAACCGAGCGCGTGTCGAAGGCGAGGCTGCGCGCGGCGCCGTCGTCGGAGCCCCAGGCCACGCCCAGGCTCGCCGTGGCGGCCAGCGCCTCCTTCGGCAGGGTGTCGTTGCCCGTGGTGAGGTCGTCCTCGTCGAGCGTCGAGCCGACGGCGCCCAGCAGCACCGGCGCATCGTCGTCAACCGACACCGTGACGCTGCCCTTGGCGATGTCGCCGTCGGCGTCCTTGGCGATGAAGTTGAGCGCGATCGCCAGGTTGTCCTCGGCGTTCAGGCCCGCATGGTCGAGATTGCCGAGGATCGTGAACGTGTAGGATCCGGAGGCCGCGTCGCTCAGGGTCGCGACGAAGACGCGGTCCGCGTCGGTGCGTCCCGCGCCCTTGTAGGCGGTGAGGACGGAACCGTTGCCGGTCAGGACATATTCCAGCGCGACCTGGTCGGACGTCAGGCCCGTGGGCAGCGCCGCGGGATCGAAGGTCAGCGTCCGGTCGATGCCGTTCGTGCCGGGATTGGCGTTGTCGGCGCCCCAGTAGACGCCGAGCGTGCCGCCGACGGTGGCGCCGGGATTGGGCGCCAGATCGGCGTCGTCGCCCGTGCGGCCGGTATAGGTGTCGCCCGCATTGCCCGCAAAGCTCCCGCCGGCGATGCCGGTCGCCAGCACCTCCTCGTCGATGGAGGCGTTCTGGTTCAGCGCCTGGTCGATCTCGGGCTTGTCGTCGACGATGTTGACGACGATCGTCGTCGGCAGCGTGCGGTCGCCGTCGGAATCGACGCCGCGCACGTCGAAGGCGAGGCGCAGCGTGTCCTGGTCGAGGCCGGGATGATCGAGGTTCTGCAGCAGGCGGAACGTGTACTGCCCGTTCGCCGACGCATCCGGATCGAGCGTGAGGGTGAAGACCTGGTTGGCCGGGTTCAGCGCCGCCAGCGGGCTGTTGCCCACATAGCCGACGAGCACCGCGCCATCGCCCAGATTGGTGAGGGCGAAGCGAACGGCGCGGCCGTCCGCGGTCAGCGCGACCGTGACCGGATTTCCGCCGGCATCGGTGCCGGTGACGCTGACGACGGGCGCGCCGCCGGCGGTCACGAATTCCAGCGAGCGCTGGCCCGGAATCGTCGTGTCGTCGTCGGCGCCCCAGCGGATGCCCACCGAGCCGGTCGCGACCGTGATGTCGGGAACCGTCTGGTCCGGCAGGCCGGCGACATAAGGGAGGTCCTCCTCGACCAGCGTCGACGTGTCGGGCGTCGTCGCCACGGGCACGTCGTCGGTGATCCGCACCTCGAACGTGCTCTCGACCGTGTCGCCGTCGCTGTCCGTCGCCTGGAAGCGGACGCGGATGTCGGTGGCGTTCTCGCCGTTGCCGGAGCGATGGTCGATGTTGTCGAGGAGCGTGAACGTGTATTCGCCGTTCGGCGCCGAGGCGTCGAGCTCGATGGTGAACACGGTGCGCGGGGATCCGCCGATCGGGTAGGCGGTCGCGGTGAGGACCGGATTGCCGTTCACGATGGCGACCGAATAGGCGATGACGTCACCGCCCGAAGTCGGCAGGTATTCGTTGCCGTTGCCGTCGATGAACCGGACGTCCGGCACCTGGATGCCCAGGACCGAGCGCGTGTCGAACGCCACGGAGCGCGCCGCGCCGTCGTCCGAGCCCCAGGAGATGCCCAGGCTCGCCGTCGCCGTCGTGGCTTCCTTCTCGCCGTCGTTGCCGTTCGGCAGGTCGTTCTCGTGCAGCGCGCTGTTGGCGGCGCCGGTGATGACCGGCACGTCGTCCTCGACGCGGAACCGGAAGGAGCCGTCCGACTGGTCTCCGTCGGCATCCGTGGCGCGGTAGAAGACCTGGAATTCCAGATTGTTCTGCACGGAGGCGGCCCCGCCGCCATTGGCGGGGTGATCCAGCGTCTCGAACAGCGTGAAGGCGAAGCCACCATTGGGCTGCGCGGGATCGAGCGCGATCTGGAAGACGATCCGGGGCTCGCCTTCGCCGTCGGCCGGCACGAAGCCGGTCAGCCGCGGCTGGCCGTCGATCGTGTCGTAGCGATACTGGACGAGCTGTCCCTCCGAGCGGAGTTCCGACAGGGCGTTGCCGGTCGTGGCATCCACGAGCGTGAAGGGCAGGCCCTCACCGGCGCGGAACTGCAGCAGGCGGCCGACGCCGTCGCCGCCGGCCAGGTTGTACTGGTCGCGGTCCGAACCCCAGCGCACGCCGAGCGTATCGGTGATCTGCGTGCCGGCGAGCGGGGCTCCGGTGCCCAGCGGGTCGACGAGCACGGTGCCGTCATCGGCGTCCGGATCGTTGGCGTCGGGAACGCCGGTGCGATCCTCCTCCTGCAGCGTCTTCGCCTCGGCGCTGCCGAAGTCGTAGGCGACGGGCTTGTCGTCCCTGATCAGGATCGTGAACGTCGTCTCGACGGGATCGCCGTCGGCGTCGTAGCCGCGCACGCCGAAGGTCAGCGAATAGTCCTCGAGATTGACCTGCGCCTCGCCCCCGGCGGTCGGGTCGAGCGTGAGCTGGCCCGTCTCGCCGTCGCGGGCGATCCCGGTCGTGGTGCGGCCGGCATTGGCGGCGTCGGCGCCGGTCAGGTGGTCGAGCGTGCCAAGGAGCGTGAAATTGTAGGCGCCGTTGATGGCGGCCGCGTCCAGCGTCACGACGAAGACCGGATTCAGCGGGAATCCACCCGCGCCTTCGCCTTCGCCACCGCCGACCAGCGGGCCGGTATAGCCGACGAGGCGCGCCTGCTGGACGCCGCCGACGCCCGCGTTCGGGGCGGGATCGATCCAGATCTTGATCGGCTGGTCGTTGGAGTAGAGCCCCGAGATCGCTTCCGCCGCGCCGCCGCCGGCCGGGATGCGGTTCACCTGCAGGAAGGCCGCCGCGGCGGCGTCGAGGATCGGCGTGCCGGCAAAGCCCGCCGGGGCCGCGGCGCTGCCGCCGACATCGGCGATCGGCGCGAATTCGAGCCGCCGCGCGATCGTGTCGCCGGGCGCGTCGTCATAGCCCGTGTCGTCGTCCGCGCCCCAGTTGATCAGCAGCGATCCGCTGACGGTCGCTTCGTCCGGGATGCCGTCCGCGCCGCCGGTGGGCGGCAGCGGCTGGCCGTCCGGACCGGGACGGCCGATGGACGCGTTGGCCAGGTCGTCGGCCTTGTCCGCGGACGGAAAGGCGGGATCGGTCGGGCGGCCGACGACCGCGACGCCATTGCCGTCCTCGTTGCCCAGCGGGTTGTCGCCCTCGCGGATCGCGTTGGCGGTCGGCGCCGCGCCCAGGAGTTCGGGCACGTCGTCGCCGATCGTGAACACGAGGCGCACCGGCGAGAACGAGGCGTCGCCGTCGCTGTCGCGAGCCTCCAGGTAGAACACGAAGGCCTGCGCCAGATCGCGGACCGACCCGATATTGTCGATCTCCTCGAAGAGCGTCAGCGTGTAGGTGTTGCCCGTCAGGCCGCCGACCTGCGCGGTGAAGATGGTCTTCTGGACGCCGTCGACCGTTGCCAGGGCCTCGATCAGCGTGCCCTCGGCGTTGAGACGCAGCGTGATGGGCGAGCCGCCGGAGGTGAGGCCCGTCGCCACGGGCGCGCCGCCCGCAACGAGCGACAGCTCGGTGCCGCCGATGGCGTCCAATTCGATGACGCCGTTGAAAAACACGGACCCGAAGCCGTCGCGGCCGAAATTGATGTTGAGGTTTCCCGACACCGAGACCGGGCTGTTCGTCCGGTCGAGCGTCAGTTCGTCGGTGGACGCCTCGGTCAGGTTGACCAGCGTGTCCAGGGCCGTCGGCCGGTCGTCTGACACCAGCTGCTGGCTGCCGAACGCGCCGCCGAAATCGGTGTCGCCGAGCAGGCCCTGCGGGCCGCCGCGGCCGTCCGCGAGGCTGCGCAGGTCGGCGTTCGGATCGACGCTCGCGCCGTTCTCCGTGCCGCCGGTCTGGCCGGCCGCCGGGAGCACGCTCGGATCGGTCGTGATGGGAAAGGCCTGCGCGAATTGCTGGGGCGTGAGGATCTGCTGGGCTTCGCCGACCTGGACGTTGGGCTGGGTGCCGTCGGGGCCGCCGAAGAAGTCCGTGATCGTGACGACGCCGTTGTCGCTGAAGATGATCCGCAGCGAGCGCCCGTCCCGCAGCAGGACGATCTGCTCGTTCGCAATGGTGCGCAGGTCGATGGTCGAGAAGGCGTTGCCGTCGAAGGTCGGCAGGCCGCCTGCCGGAGGCTTCTGGACGACGAGGACAGGCTTGCCGGAGCGATCGGCTGGAGGCGGCGGGGCCGAAGGCGTCACGCCGCCGGCCTGCGCCACGATGAATGAGCCGTCGGTCTGATTACGCCCAGCCATAGCCTGTTCCAATTCGGCTAAAATACCCCAGCTGGTTAGTTACCTTTCGTTAAGCAATCTCGCAACGGCAAGCATGCCACAGGGTTAAATTAACTTGTCCGAAAATGGCGCGGAATTGCTGGCCGCCGGCATGAAAAAGGGGGCCAATGGCCCCCGATTTATGGAACTGCCGTCGCCAAGTCTCTGTCAGTGCAGCGATGCCGTGTTCGCGTCGCGCGCGGCGACCGGCGCCGCATAGATGATGCCGCCGGTTTCCTCCACCGCGACGACCGGCGCGTAATGGCCGATCTCGGCGTCGCTCCGCACCTCGTCGGTGAGGTTGTCGAGGATGTAGCGGCGCCCGTCGAGGGAGACCGAGAGCACGGCGTGGTCCTCGCCGCGCAGGAGATGGCGCACCAGGACGATGCGCATCCGAGACGCCGGCAGGCCGGCGCGCTTCAGCGTCTCGAACTTGGCGATGGCGAAATCCTCGCAGTCCCCGCCGAGCGCCAGCGTCTCGGACAGCGTGGCCCAGCGGTCTGCGACCCCATAAGTCGCGATGTCCGCGCGATAGGTGACGAGCCTGTTGATGGCCCGGTTCACGTGCTCGATCCGCGCCCGTCCGTCGAGGCTTCCGGCGGCCCGGGCCGCCTCGCTCCAGCGGCGTTCGCGCGGCGTCGCGCAGGCGTCGCCGTCGGCAAGGCAATCGTCGAGGCGGGCCTGTTCGAGGCCCATGCGCGCGCGCACCTCGTTCCAGCGGCGCATCGTGGAGGGCGCGCCGAACGGAATGGCGATCTGCCCGAATTCGGCGGTCGCGGCCGGCGCCGGCAGGATCGGGTCGGAGCCGCGCAGACCAAGGGGAGATTGGTCGTCGAACAACCCGGGAGAAGGCGCGGCGGCGGGCCTTGGCTGGGCGCCGTCACGGGCGGCGAGCACGGCGGCGATGCTGAAGACCTTGAAGGCGGCGGCGCGCGTCACGGCGGGGTTCGCCGGCGGGGCAGGGGTGCGGACGATCGCGGCGGCCGGCTCCGGCGCGAGCGTACCGCGCAGGCCGAGCGCAGGGCCGAAGCCCATGTCGTCGGTGGCGAAGGCGACCGCGGGGATCGCGGCGGCGATGAGGCCTCCCGTCGCCAGGACGCAGGCCGTGGCGCGCACGCGCCAGGGCGCGCGCGTCTGCGCGGCTAGAGCCGTCATGAAGTACCGTCCCTGTTATCTCGCCGTCAGCGCTCGCGGAGCGCTTCGGACCGCGCTTTTGTCAGCGGCTTCATGAGATAAGCGAGGACGGTTTTCTCACCGGTTAAGATGTCGACCGAGGCGACCATTCCCGGTATTATTGGTAAAGGCTTGTTTGCCGAGCCCAGGAAATTCTTATCGGTCCGCACGATGACGCGGTAGAACGCTTCACCTTTGTCGTTGGTGATGGCATCGGCGCTGATACGCTCCACGGCGCCCGGCAACGTTCCGTAAACCGAGTAATCGTAGGCCGTGATCTTGACGTTGGCGCGCTGGTTCGGGTGCAGGAACGCCACGTCCTGCGGGCGCACGCGGGTCTCGATCAGCAGCGAGTCCTCCAGCGGCACGATCTCCAGGATATTCTGGCCGGGCTGAACGACCGCTCCGATCGTGGTGACGTTGAGCTTGTTGATGATGCCGCGCACGGGCGATTTCAGCGTCGTGCGGGTCACGCGGTCCGATGCGGCCTTGATCGTCTCGTCGAGCACCGAGAGATCGGCCTGCGCCTTTGTCAGCTCCTCCCGCGCCTGGGAGCGGAAGGCGGATTCGGCGTTCTTCAGCCGCTCCTCGACCTCCACGATGGCCGATTGGGAGCGCGGGATCTGCCGCTGGATCACGTCGAGCTCGCCCTTGGTCGTGGCGAGCTGCCGCTCGATGCGCACCATGTCGATCTCGGAGACCACGCCCTGGCGGCGCAGGTTCCTGTTGATTTCGAACTCCCGCTCCGAGAACGCGACGGTCTGCTGGAGCTTGCGCTCGGTGGCCAGGAGCTCCTGCAACTCCTGCTTCCGCTGGACCAGCTGTTGCTCGAGGATGGCGAGGTCCTGAGCCTGCTTCTCCAGGCGCGCCCGGAACAGGTTCTGCTCCGCGTCGAGGACGGCCTGGGCCCGCCCCGCGATGTCGGCAGACGCCTCGATCCGCGTCTTGCCGTTGGCCTCCGCCTCCAGCCGCGCGATCTTGATGATGAGCGAGAAGCGCCGCTGCCGGATCTCGCCGAGTTGCGAGGAGAACCCGGTATCGTCGATGCGCATCAGCACCTGGCCCTCGGCGACGATGTCGCCTTCGCGGGCCATGATCCGCTCGACGAGGCCCGCTTCCAGCACCTGCACGACCTGCACCTGCTGGGAGGGAATGACCCGGCCGTCGCCGCGCGTCACCTCCTCCACATGGGCCAGCGCCGCCCAGACGATGCCGAAGAACAGCAGGGCGCCGATGATGACCACGAGCAGCCACGAGGCGCGCGAGATGTCGAGGTCGTGGGCGCCCTCGGCACGGTTCAGGAATTTGAGGTTGAGGCGCGAGGTCACGGTTTGCCCGCCTCGGGGGCAGGGGACTCGCGGCGGCCCCGGCGCGCCAGCTCCTTGAGCACCGCGTCCCGCGGCCCGTCCATGACCAGGGCTCCCCGATCGAAGACAAGCAGGCGGTCGACCACCTGCAGGAGCGAGTGGCGGTGCGTCGAGATCATCACGGTGATGCCGCTGCCGCCGATCTCCAGGAGCTTGTCGATCAGCTGCGTCTCGCTCGCCGTGTCCATGGCGCTCGAGGGCTCGTCGAGGAAGAGGATGCGCGGCTTGCGGATGATGCAGCGCGCGATCGCCACCGTCTGGCGCTGGCCGCCCGACAGCGTGCGGCCGCGCTCGCCGACCACCATGTCGTAGCCGCGCGGATGGCGCGAGGCGAATTCGTCGACGCCCGTCAGCTTGGCGGCGTCGACGATCTCTGCATCCGTCGCGTCGGGCCGGCCGAAGGCGATGTTGTCGCGCAGCGTGCCGACGAAGAGCTCCGGGTCCTGGCCCACCAGGCCGACGCCGCCGCGTATGTCCGCCGGGTCCATCTGCCGCGCGTCCACGCCGTCGAGGAACACGGTGCCCTTCTCGGGCGCATAGAGCCCGGCGACCAGCCGGCCGACCGTCGACTTGCCCGAGCCCATCCGGCCGATGATGCCGACGCGTTCCCCGGGAGCGACCGAGAAAGACACGTCCTTGATCGCCGGCAGCGCCGCGCCGGGATAGGTCAGCGTCACGTTCTCGAAGCGGACAGCGCCGTCCGTGATCGGCCGCGCGACGAAGGGCTTGCCGAGGGGGCGCTCGCTCTCGATCGCCATCACGCCCTCGATGGAGCGCAGGGCGACGATGGTCTGCTGCAGCCGGGACAGGGTCGCCGAGATGCCCGCGAGCGGGGCCAGCATGCGCCCGCCCAGGATCGTCGACGCGACGAGCGCGCCGGTCGTGATCGAGCCGTCCTGGATGAGGTAAACGCCCCAGATCAGGGTGACGATGGTCACCGCCTGCTGGACGAAGGCGGTGGCGTGGGTGGCGACCGTCGCCCAGAAGCGGCTGTCGTGGCTCGAGCGCGCGGTCGCCGCCACGGCCCGTTCCCAGGCACGCTGCATCCGGCCCTCGCCGCCGACCGACTTGATCGTCTCCAGCCCGGTCACCGCCTCGATCAGGATCGCGTGGCGAAGCGCGCCCTCCCGCTGGGCCTTGGCGATGGCGCGACCGAGCGGGATCTGGATGAGCAGGGTGATGGCGACGACTAGCGGCACCGCCAGCACCGATACCCAGGCCAGCGATCCCACCAGCGCAAACATGACCGCCGCGAAGATCACGATGAAGACGACGTCGGTCAGCGCGATCAGCGTCGCCGACGTGAAGAAGTCGCGCACCGTCTCGAATTCGCGGACCTGGTTGGCGAAGGCGCCGGCCAGGCCCGGCCGGCGTTCCAGCCGGATCGACATGACATGCTCGAACACGCGGGATGCGAGCAGCAGGTCCGCCTTCTTGCCCGCGACGTCGACGATCTCGGATCGCACCGTGCGCAGGAGCATGTCGAAGATCAGCGCGATCAGCACGCCGATGGCCAGCGCCCATAGCGTCGCGACCGCGGCATTCGGCACCACCCGGTCGTAGACGTTCATTGAGAACAGCGGCAGCGCCAGCCCGAGCATGTTCAGCACAAGGGCGGCGAAGGCGACCTGCGCGTAGTTGGGCCAGAACTTGAAGATAACGCTCCAGAACCAGTGCGGCGGAGCAGGTTCGCGCCCGGCGATGAGTTCGCTCTGAACGGGAGAGGCGTTGAGCGGCGCGGTGAGCACGGTCGTGCCGTCGCAGGCGGCGGCGAGCGTCGGCAGCGATACCCTGGTGCCGTTGCGCGTGCGCGGATCGACGACGTCGACCCATTGGCCTTCCTTGTCGAGAGCGGTCACCACGAGGCAACCGCTGTTCTTCAGGAAGACGATGACGGGCACGACCGCCGCGGAGACCGCGGTCAGGGGCTGTTGGACGACCTCGCAGGCAAGCCCGCCCCGGGCGGCCGCGCGCGGCAGCGTGTCCCGGTCGAGGAAACCGGTTTCGAGCGGAAGTCCGGAAAGCAGGGCGGACGCCGAGACCGGCCGTCCGTGATGGGCTGCGACGAAGACGAGCGCTTCCAGCAGCCCGGGATCGGACGGCGCCCGCGCATTGGCTTCCAGCGCCGCCATGTCCGCCTGGTTGGGCGTGTCAGGCGCATCGACGGCCGGTTGCTCGGCCGTGGTCATCGGGGCGGTCAGAACCATCTACGTCCAGACGTGGCGTTGGTCCGACCGTCCCGAGGGACGGCGGACATTACTGCCGCAGCGGCTCCAATGCGAAGCCGGACGGGGCCGAGCGCACCTGGCCCCACCGCTCCTGCGTGCCAATGGAGCTTTCCGCAAGAGTTTGAATGTTCAGTTTCCGCAGCAGCGCGCCGGTGCTGGCGGCGAGCTGATACTCGGAGAAGACTCGGATGAACCGCGACGTCACGAGCTGGGTGCGGGCGTTGAACAGCGTGTTCTCGGCGTCCAGCAGGTCGAGCAGGCTGCGGCGGCTCAGGTCGTATTCCTGACGGTAGGAGCCGACGACCTTCTCGGCGGAGGCGACCTGCTGCTGCAGGGCCGCCAAGCGGCTTCCCGTCGCGACGCGGTTGATGAACGCGCGCTCCGCCGCCTCGTCGACCTGCCGGCGCAGCGTGTCCTGGCGGATGCGCGCCTCGCCGAGGCGCTCGATGGCCTCGCCGCGGCGAGCCTCGCGGATGCCGCCGTCGAACACGTTCATCGACATCACGATGCGACCGGTCGCCTCCTGGCGCGGTCCGCGGATCTGCTGCAATTCCTCGCCGCTGCCCAGCACGCCCTCGGCATAGATGCGCGGCATGTAGCCCGAGATCGTGCGGTCGGCGTTGAAGCGCGCGGCGTCGGCATCGGCCGCGGCGACCGCCAGCGTCGGGTGGTTCGCCCGGGCCACGGCCACCGCGCTCTCGCGGGTCGCCGGAAGGCCGGCAATGCCGCGGGGGGCGGACAGGCCGCGCGGCTCGGTGCCCACGATGCGACGGAACTTGGCCTTGGTGTCCTCGAGGGACTTGATGACGTCGCTCTCGACCGCGCGCGACGCGGCCAGGCGCTCCTCCACCTGCTGGACCTCGCTGATGCTGCCGGAGCCGCCGTCGAACTTGCGGCGCACCAGGCCGAAGATCTCCTGGTGCTTGGCGATGTTGCGGCGCGCGACGCCCAGGATCTGCTCGTGGCGCAGGATGTCGATATAGGCTTCCGCCGCGTCGAGGCCGAGCAGTTCGGACCGCTCGACGACGCGCAGGGCGGCCGCGTCGACGCGGGCGGCCTGGCGGTAGATGTCGTTGGACGTGGCGAAGCCGTCGAAGATCAGCTGGCGCACGACGAGCTGGCCCTGCGCCGGGTTGAACCACTTGTCCGACCGCAGCGGCGGCAGCACGCCCACCTGGTCGGTCCGGACGCGGCTCGCGCCGAAGGAGCCGTCGAGGCTGACCTGGGGAAGGTACTGGCCGACCGCCTGCTTCAATTCGTAATCGACGGCGCGCCGGTTGGCTGCAGCTTCGCCGATGCTGGGATTGGTCTGGACGGTAAGGCGGATCGCCTCCTCAATCGACATGGCGCCTGCCGCCGACGTCATCAGAGACATCGCGAGCACGGACAACGCACCCAACCTGAACCGCATAGCGGGCCCCCACCCATACAACCGATCATGCGTTAACGCATCTTTAAGGTGTCGCAAAGCCGATTCGCGCGGGATAGTTACTCATGGTTGACGGTGCGGCATCACTGGTGCGCCCTCGCAACAGGATTTTCGCCGCGGAACCCTGTTTCCGCTCCTTCAAAGCCTCGTTCCGCCGGGCGTGAAAGTGCCCGGACTACGTGTTTGCGAGCTGGATGACGGCGCCATGGCCACAGATGCGATCGATTCCTCCGGACTGCGCGAGCTGATCGCCGCGCGCGGCCGGGTTCTGGCGCGCCCCGTCCTCGTTGCGCTGGACGGGCGCAGCGGTGTCGGCAAGTCGACGCTGGCGGGCCGTCTCGCGGATGCCCTCGACGGGGTGGTCGTCGAGGGCGACGATTTCTACGCCGGCGGGACCGCGCTGCGCGGCGACAGTCCGGCCGAGCGCGCCGCGGCCTGCATCGACTGGACGCGCCAGCGCCCCGTGCTGGAAGCGCTGGCGGCGGGGAAGGAGGCGGCCTGGCGAGCCTTCGACTGGGATGCCTTCGACGGGCGTCTGCGCGACGAGCCGACGGTGCTCGCGCCGGGGCCGGTGGTGATCCTGGAAGGCGTCTACGCCGCCCGGCCCGAGCTGGCCGACCTCTTCGATATGCGCGTCGTCCTCGTCGTGCCCGATGAGATGCGCCTATCGCGCCTGGAGGAGCGCGAGGGGACGATCGGGCCGTGGGAGCGCCAATGGCACGAGGCGGAGGACTTCTACTTCGCGACCATCATGCCGATGGAGCGGTTCGACGTTGTCGTGGACGGCACCGGAGCACTGTGAAGCCGGGCCTGGCCGCGCCTCTCGCCTGTCACGCCGGCTCGCGCTGCCCGTCCGGCGCGATGCGCAGCGCGCGTAGCGCGTTGAGGATCACCGCGACGTCGATCACCTCCTGCAGTACCGCCCCCTGGACGGGCGTGAGATAGCCCATCGCGGCGGCGACCATGCCGAGCACGGACAATCCGATCCCCGCGACGACGCTTTCCAGCGCGATCCGGCGCGATGCGCGCGCAATCGCGAGACCCGGCACCAGCCGGTCGATCCGGTCGACGAGAAGGATGGCGTCGGCAGCCTCGGCGGAGGCCGCGGCGCCGCGCGCGCCCATCGCCACGCCGACATCGGCGGCGGCGAGGGCAGGGGCGTCGTTCACGCCGTCGCCCACCATCATGACCGGCCCGCGCTTGCGCTCGGATAGGACGAGCATGACCTTCTGGTCCGGCGTCAGGCTGGCCCTCAGCCCGTCGAGGCCGAGGCCCTCCGTCACGCGCTCGGCCACGTCGGCGCGGTCGCCCGTCGCCAGGACGATGCGGCCGATGCCGCCCCGGCGCAGGTCTGCCAGCATGGCGGCGGCGCCCTGCCGCAGCGGGTCCGACATGACGAGCCGGCCCGCCATGCGCCCGTCGACGCCCACCGCCACCAGGACCGACCCGGCGGCGACGGCGGGGGCGCCGCCCGGCAGGCGGCCGACGCGCGATGCCACGAAGTCGTCGCCGCCGACGATGACAGTTCGGCCCTCCACATGGCCGACGACCCCTTCGCCTGGGATTTCCGCCACGTCGGACGGCACGGCGAGCGGCAGCCCGCGAGCTCTTGCCGCCGCGACGATCGCCTGCGCCACCGGGTGCTTCGACGCCTGGTCGAGCGCCGCCGCGAAGCGCAGGATGTCGTCCTGCGCCATGCCATCATGGCTTTCGATGGTCACGATCTGCGGCCGCCCGTCCGTAAGCGTGCCCGTCTTGTCGAGGATCAGCGTGCGCACGCGCGCCATCGTCTCCAGCGGTCCGGCGCCCTTGATCAGCACGCCGAAATGGGCCGCGCGGGACAGCCCCGCCACCAGCGCGACGGGCACGGCGAGGATCAGCGGGCAGGGCGTCGCCACCACGAGCACGGCGACGGCGCGGATGGGGTCACCGGTGAGCCACCAGGCCGCGCCGGCAATGGCGAGGGTCAGCGCCAGGAAGCCGAGCGACCATTGGTCGGCAAGCCGCGCCATCGGGGCCTTGGAGCGCTGCGCCTCCTCCACGAGCCGGACGATCCCCGCATAGGTGCTCTCCTTCGCCCGGCGCGTCGCCGTGACGTCGAAGGCTTCGCCCGCATTGGTCGAACCGCTCATGACGTCCGCGCCCGGAGCCAGGCGCTGCGGCAGGGACTCGCCCGTCAGCGCCGACGTGTCGACGAAGGCCGAGGCGGATGTCACCGTTCCGTCCACGGGCACCACGTCGCCGTTGCGGATCAGCAGCCTGTCGCCGGGAGCCACGGCATCGAGCGGCACGTCCTCGAGCGCACCGTTCCTGTGCCGCGTGGCGGATCGCGGCACCCGCGAGAGGAGATCGTGCATTTCCCGCCGGGCGCGCCCCTCGGCGAAGCTCTCCAGGAACGTGCCGCCGGAATACATCACGGCGACGACGGCGGCCGCGAGCGTCTCCCCGAACACGAGGGCCGCGGTCATCGACAGCGCCGCGACGATGTCCAGGCCGACCTCGCCGAGCCGGACATTGCGCAGGATCTCCACCGCCAGGGCGAGCAGGGCCGGAAGGACGCCGGCGCGCCAGATCATGTCCGCAAGGTCGGCCCGCCCGGCGGCATGGGCGCCAAGACCGACGACGAGCCCGGCCACTGCGAGAAGCAGGATTGCGGTCTTCAGCCGATCGGTCCGGTCCTGCTCCATCCAAGGCCTCCCCGGAAAGGATCGGCAGCCCGGCTCCAGCGACGGGGCCGCCCGGCGCGGGCCGGAGGACCGGCGCCTGCCGCCATCTTGGCGCAAGCGGAGCGGGGCGTCGATCATCTGGACTGCGCAGGGGGCGTGCAGCGATTGCGCTGCGCTGCCCGCCCGGCAATTCAGCGCGGCGGCGCCTGGCCCGTGCCGCCTAGGCGCGCAAGCTCGGCCACGGCGCCCGCGCGTTCGATGGACTGCGCCGGACAGCCCGCGGCGGCATTCTGCAGCAGCGGTCGCGCCAGATCGGCGTTTCCGCGACCCAGGTGCCATTGCGCCTCGTAGAAATCGACATCGCAGATGGCGTTGGGATGGCGTGGGAGCGCGCGGAGCTGGGTGCCGGTGAGCTTGTTCTGGAAGAACTGGAACAGCGGCGTCGGCCATTGCGGGCCCGGAAGGCCCGCCGCGAAACGGTCCAGTTCGTCCCGGCCGTCCCTCTTCAGGCGCACCGTCAGGAAATATCGCCACAAGGCCCCGTAGGGATCGCCAAGCGCGGCAGCCTGCCGGAAGTCGTCGGATGCCGCGTCCAGGGTGCCGCGGACGAAATAGGCCCGGCCCCGTAGCATGTAGACGCCGCGATCCGTGGGCGCGAGCATGATCGCCCGGCTGAAATCGGGGATCGCCGCTTCCGGCGAGTCGGCGGCGAGCCAGGCATGCCCGCGATTGACCAGCCCGATCACCGATTTCGGATCGAGGCGCACGGCCTCGTTGTAGTCCTCGATCGCCCGCACGGTCTGCCGCTTGCCGAGCCAGAGATTGCCGCGGTTGCGGTAAGCGATGGCCGATTGCGGGTCGATCCGGATCGTCTCGTCGAAATCGGCCATCGCCGCATCAATATCGCCCCTGCCACTCAGCAGGATGCCCCGGTTGACCCGCGCCAGCGTCGACCGCGGGGACAGCCGGACGGCCTCGTCGAGGTCGGCGATGGCGCGATTGCGGTCTCCCTTCGATGCGAACGCGACCGCCCGGTTGACGTAGGCGACGGCCGGCTCCTGCACCTGCACCTGTCCCTCGATGATCGCGGTGCAGCCGCGGATCGTCAGGTCCGGATCCGCCCGCTGGTTGCAATCCTCGCCGGGCCCTGCCTGCGCGCCCGCGCTCATCGCCAAAGCCAGGGCCGCGGAAAGGAGTGTGCGCAGATAGGCCATCAGGAATGGCTCCCCTGGGAACGGAACCGGCAGGCGCCGGATGCAGCGTTCTTACGACGGAGCGCGACGACTGATAAGCGGTCGGATCGGCTCAAGTGCGCCGATCGGCCAACTGCAGCCTCAACGCGTGCGCGGTCTGCTTGTGAGACTGCGGGTGCTCGGACGCAAGGCGCTTGCCAAATTCCGCCTGCACGAACTGCGTGGCATCTTGCCAGCCGGCCGGTGCCGATGCCTCAATGAATGCCCCGCGACCCCGGAGGCGGGTTTGCGCTGCCTTGCCCGGCTGGCGGTGTTGGCGCGACGGAGGGGTGGCGTTGCCGCGACACGAGGCTCGACCCGCCATGCCCGCCGAACCGCGACCGTCCCTGACCCTCCGACAGATCGAGGTCGTCAGGGCGATCATGATCACCGGAACCATTGCCGGAGCCGCGGCGCTGCTGAACGTCTCTGCGCCTGGCATCAGCCGGCTGATGAAGTACACCGAACGTTCCCTCAAGCTGCGTCTCTTTGAGCGGAAGCAGGGACGATACGTGCCCACGCCGCAGGCTCGGGATATTTTCGAGCAGATCAACGGCGTCTACCGGAAGGTCGACGACCTGCAGCAGATGCTGGCCCGGATCGAGCGGGGCGTGGACGAGGAATTGCGCCTCGGATCCGTCCCCAGCATCTCCCACGTCATGGTGCCGCGGGCGATCGAGCGGCTGAAGCGGAGCCATCCGGACCTGCGGCTGGACGTGAACATCCTGAAGATCGAGGAGGCGCTGGACTACCTGCTCTTGGCAAGGGGCGAACTGGCCGTCATGAGCTACCGGCTCCATCACCCGGGGATCGATTTCCTGCCGCTGGCGAAGGGCGAGCTCTTCTGCATCGTGCCCGAGAACCATCCGTTTGCCGGCCGTCAGGAGATCACGCCCGCCGAGATCGCGGGCCAGCCGCTGATCGGCATCGATCCGAACGATCCTTACGGACGCATCCTCACCGAGATCTTCGCCCGCCACGGCCTGTCCTACGACATCGTCATCCGCGCACGCTTCGGCACCACCGTCTGCGCTCTCGTGAAAGCGGGTCTGGGCATCGCCATCATCGACCAGTTCACGGTTGCCCATGGCAGCATGCCGGGGATCAGGCTGCTGCGGATCACCGTGCCGACGCGCTTCCAGACCTACGTGGCCGTCAAGGCGGATCGCCCGCTCTCGCGCTTTGCCGAAAGCTTCATCGGGCTGCTGCGCGAGGAGATGCGAGCCGTCGCGCCGCACCTGAACTGACAGTTACGATCCGGGCGTGACCTAACATCATGTTAGGGTTCCCATACCAATCGGTCATTGCGCCGGGTTCTGGTGCACATAAGCTTCCCTCAGCCGGAGATCACATCCGGCGTCGGGACGAAACGCCATGCCGACCGAGGTCGAACCTCCACGCCGGCTCCTCACCGGGCTTCTAGGCTATCCGGTCGCGCATTCCGCGTCGCCCGCGATGCACGAGGCCGCCGGCCGCGTTGCTGGCCTGGACCTGCGCTATCATCTCATCGAGCGCGGCGCCCTGGATCGGCAGGGCCTGCAGGCCGTGCTCGACGGCCTCGTCGCCCTCGGCTTTGCCGGCATCAACGTCACGTTCCCCTACAAGGAGCGCGTGGTGCCGCTGCTCGACAGCCTGTCGGCGCAAGCCGCCGCCCTAGGCGCCGTCAACACGATCGTGGTGCGCGACGGCCGGCTTCATGGCTTCAACACCGACTGCACCGGGTTTCGCACTGTGTGCGAGCGCCTGGGCGCCGCAGCCCTCGAACGCCCCGTCGCGCTGGTGGGCGCCGGCGGGGCAGGGCGGGCCATGGCCGCCGCCCTGCTGGAGGCAGGCGCGGGCGAGGTGCGGATCTACGACGTGGACTCCGACAAGGCCCGCCGCCTCGCCGACGATCTTGCGCGCTTCGGGGCCGCCCGCGTGAGCGCGTCGGCGGCGGAGGCCGCGCGCGACGCAGGCGGCATCGTCAACGCGACCCCCGTCGGCATGAAGGACCCGGACGCCACTCCCGTCGACGCGTCGCTGATTGCGCCCGGCATGTGGGCGGCCGACGCGGTTTACGTTCCGCTGATGACGCGGTTCCTGCGGGAAGCGCACGCGAGGGGCGCGAAGGTCGTGACCGGGCGTGAACTGGCCATTCGCCAGGCCGTGGACGCCTTTTCGCTGATGACGGGTTTCGAGGCATCGGAGGCTGCCATGGCGCAGGCCTTCGATGCGACGATCGCGCCAATGCCGGTCAGTCCGGTCGCGGCATGAAATCGGTCGGAGACGACCGCACAAGGGCCCGGGACAAGCCGGGCCGACAGGAGGAGAGAAGCGTATGAGGACGTGGATCATCGGAGGGGCGCTGGCCGCCCTCGCCCTGGGCTCGCCGGTTCTGGCGCAGGACAAGGTTAAGCTCATCAACGTGTCGGAGCTGTCGGGCGCTGGCGCCACGGCCGGCACGAACTGGAAGAACGGCATCGATCTCGCCGTCGCCGAGATCAATGCCAAGGGCGGCATCCTGGGCCGCCAGATCGAGATCGTGCACTACGACACCCAGACCAACCCGGCCAACACGCGAGCGGCCGTCCAGCGCGCCATCGACGAGGGCACCTATGCGGTTCTCGGCCCCGTCTTCTCCGGCCCGATCGGCGCCTCCATGCAGATCGCCCAGCGTGCCGAGATCGCCCAGCTGGTGGGCGGCGAGGCCGCCAACCTGACGGCGCAGAATAACCCCTACATCTTCCGCACGTCGCTGAGCCAGACGGCGGCCATGCCCAAGCTCGCCAAGGCGCTCGCCAACGACGTGAAGGCCAAGACGGTCTCGGTCGTGTGGGTGAACAACGACTTCGGCAAGGGCGGCCGCGACGCCATCAACGCCGAGCTTGCGAAGGTCGGCATCAAGGTGGCGGCGGACATCTCCACCGAACAGGGCCAGGCCGACTTCGCGGCGGACGCGATCAAGGTGAAGAACGCCAATGCCGACGCCGTGTTCGTCTACCTCAACGAGGAGGAGAGCGCGCGCTTCCTGCGGGCCGCCCGCCAGCAGGGTATCGACAAGCCGATCTGGGGCGAGACCACGCTGCTCGGCGCCAAGGTCATCGAGCTGGCCGGCGACGCCGCGAACGGCGTCAAGGGCCATGTCGGCCTGTCGGTGGACGCGCCGGTCCCCGGGCTCAAGGATTTCGGCCGCAAGTTCCGCGAGAAGTTCAACTACGCGTCGGACCATAACGGCATCAAGGGCTACAACGCCGTCTACATGATCAAGTGGGCGACTGAGAAGCAGAAGAAGTTTGACAAGAAGGGCCTCGCCGACACGCTGCGCGGCGCCACGATTAAGGTCTCCGAAGAGCCCGGCATCCTGATGGACACGGTCGTGCTCAAGAACGGCGACCTGGATCGCGAAAGCTTCCTGGCCGAGGTCAAGGCGGGCAAGCAGGAGATCGTCGCCGTCCTGCCGCCGGTCGGCCCCTAAGTCCGGAGTGGGCGGAGCGCGCCGCGTTCCGCCCCGCTCCGCCGGGTTTTCGGCCCTGATACGCGGGCCTCGAGGCATCCCATGTCAGAACTGATTGCATATCTGATCGTCGGCATCGCGACCGGATCGATCTATGCGCTGGCCGCGATCGGCTTCACGCTGGTCTGGCAGACGTCGCAGACGATCAACTTCGCACAGGGCGAGTTCGTGATGCTGCCGGCGATCCTGGTCCTCCTGGCGGTCAAGCTGCTGGGCGTGCCGATCCCCGTGGCGCTGCTGCTGGGCGCCGTCGCGTTCGTCCTGCTCTTCGGGGTCGGCTTCAAGCGCTTCGTGGTGGACCCCATGCTCCCGCACGGCGTCCTGCCGCTGGCGATCGCCACGATGGCCTTGGCGATCATCATGAAGGAAGGCGCCAAGGACGGGTTCTCCGCGGAGGCCCAGAGCTTTCCCTCGCCGTTTCCGTCCGACGCGATCCAGATCCTGGGGACCGCGATCTCCCTCCAGTTCGTCATGACCATCGTCGTGGCGTTCGCCACGATCGCCGCCCTGCAGTGGTTCGTCACCCGCACCCGCACGGGCCGACAGATGCAGGCGTCCGCGCAGAACCCGACGGTCGCGCGGATCTTGGGCATTCCGGTCGAGCGCATGGTCATGCTGACCTTCGTGATCAACGCGGCGCTGGCGGCGCTCGCCTCCTTCCTGATCTCGCCGATCTACCTGGCCAAGTTCTCAAACGGCGAGACGATCGGCCTGTTCGCCTTCATCGCGGCCATCGTCGGCGGGTTCAACCAGGTTCGCGGAGCGCTGCTCGGCGGGATCCTCGTCGGCATCTTCGACAGTCTCGCAGCGGCCTATGTCTCGACGTCCTATCGGCTCGCGGTCCCGCTGGCGCTCCTGGTCGTCATCATTCTGGTGAAGCCCGAAGGCCTGCTCGGGCGCAAGGAGGAGCGGCACGTATGAATGCCCGAACCGATTTCGCCGCAGTCGGGCAGGGGGCGCCGCGCCGCGCGCTCTCGCGCATCGACCCCGCGCTCGTCAGCATCGTCCTGGCCGCCGCAATCCTCTGGTTCGCCCCTGTCGGCATGGGGCGGTACGGCACCTACGTCCTCACGCTCTGGCTGGTGATGGCGATCGCCGTCATGGGGCTGAACCTGACCTTGGGCGTCGCCGGGCTGAAGTCGCTGGCGCAGGCCGCCTTCATGGGCATCGGCGCGTACACGGTCGGCATCCTGACGGCAAAGGCCGGGATGTCCTGGTACCCCGCCTTCGCCATCGCGACGCTGGCGACCTTCGCCATGGGCATCGTGGTGGGTTTCCCCGCCCTGCGCGTGCGGGCGCATTACCTTGCGTTCGTCACGCTGGCCTTCACGTCCCTCGTCTGGCTGGTCCTGCGCAACGAGGAATGGCTGACGGGCGGAACGTTCGGCCTGTCCAACATTCCCCGGCCGACCCTGTTTGGAGCGCGGCTGGACGATGCCCTGTCCTTCCATCGCTTCGTCGTTGTCGTCACCATGATCCTGACCCTGGCGATCTGGTGGCTCCTGCGCAGCCCCTGGGGCCGGGCTTTCCTCGCCCTGCGGGAAAATCCCGTCCGCGCCGCCAGCCTCGGCGTCGACGTCCGGGCCTATACGCTACTCGCTTTCGCCATCGGCTCGGCCTATGGCGGCATGGCCGGCGCGCTCTACGCCCCGCTGGTCGAATTCATCGACCCGTCGCCCTTTGCCATCTCGGCCTCCTTCTTCCTCCTGCTCATGGTGGTCGCCGGCGGGTCCGGATACCTCTTTGGGCCGTTCGTCGGCGCGCTGCTCGGCGTCGTGCTTCCCGAATGGCTGCGGTTCACGGGCGGGCTGTACCTCATCATCTTCGCCGCGATCGTGCTCCTGCTGCTGATCGCCTGCCCGAAGGGCGTGCTGGGGCTCGCCGAAATGCTGTGGGCGCGGGCGGCACGGCTCGTCAGGAGGACGCCATGAACGCGGTCGCCGGAAACGCGGTGCTCGAAGTCTCGGGGCTCGAAAAGCACTTCGGCGGCATCAAGGCCGTGCGCGGCGTCAGCTTCTCCGTCCGCAAGGGGGAGATCCTGGGCATCATCGGACCCAACGGTTGCGGCAAGTCCACGCTGTTCAACTGCATACTCGGACAATTGGCGCCCAGCGCCGGCACGGTGCGGCTGAACGGCGAGGACGTGACGGGATTGCGCCCGTCCGACCTGAACCGGCGAGGCGTCGGCCGGACGTTCCAGCTCCTGCAGGTCTTCCCGGACCTGACCGTGCGCGAGAACCTCGTTCTCGCGGGCCAGGAGCACCACGGGACCATGATGGGGCGCCTTTTCGGTCCGCGCGACGCCGGTCTTTCCGACGCGGCCGACCGGATGATCGGGTTCTTCAAGCTCGATCACCTCGCCGATGCGAAGGCCGGCGGCCTGTCCTACGGCCAGCAGAAGCTGCTGGACGCCGCGATGGCGTTCATGGGCGGCCCCCAGATCGTCCTGCTCGACGAGCCGGCAGGCGGCGTCAACCTGACGATGCTGGCGAGCCTCAAGGACCGCCTGCGGGCCATGAACGACGAGCTCGGCGCCACGTTCGTGGTCATCGAGCACAACATGGAGTTCGTCATGAGCCTTTGCACGCGCGTGATCGTGCTGGCCGAAGGGAAGGTCCTGGCCGAGGGCACGCCGGCCGAGGTGCGCGCCGACCCCGCGGTGATGGAGGCATATCTTGGCCACTGATCCGGCATCCCCGGCGACGGACGCGCCGATCCTGGAAATGCAGGACGTCGTTGGCGGCTACGGCCGCATGACGATCCTCAACGGCACGACCTTCGCCGTCCGTCGCGGGACGATCACGACGGTCATCGGTCCCAACGGCGCGGGCAAGTCCACCTGCTTCAAGGCGGTCTTCGGGCTCCTGCCGCTGCGCTCGGGCCGCATCCGGTTCAACGGCACCGACGTGACCGGCTGGACCCCGCGGCGCCTGCTGGAAGCGGGGATCGTGTACATCCCGCAGGGGCGCAACATCTTTCCCGAACTGTCCGTGCGCCATAACCTTGAGTTCGGCGCCGTCGCGGCCGGCCCTCACATCAAGGACATGCCGGCACGGATCGAAGCGGCGCTCGACCGCTTTCCCTCGCTGCGCGAGAAAGCCGACGTGCAGGCCTCGACCCTCTCCGGCGGGCAGCAGAAGCAGCTGGAGATCATGCGCGGGCTCCTGCTCGACCCGTCCCTCATCCTCATCGACGAGCCGTCGATCGGCCTGTCTCCGATGCTCGTCCAGGAAACGTTCGGCATCCTGCGCGAATTGCGGGATCGCGGCGTCACCATCCTGATGGTGGAGCAGAACGCCCGCTCGGCCCTGGAAATCTCCGACGAGGGTCTCGTTCTCGAACTGGGCCAGGCGAGGCTCCAGGGACCGGCTCGGGACATCCTCGATGATCCGCGCGTGGCGCAGCTCTTCCTGGGCGGCGCCATGCAACCCGCCGCATGACCGCCCCGGCCGCCGCGGGGCGTCGCCCGACCTCGATCGCGACGGTGTCGCTGTCGGGCGACCTGGCGCAGAAGCTGGAGGCGATCGCCGCCGCGGGCTTCGACGCGGTCGAGATCTTCGATACCGACCTCCTGACCTTCGGCGGACAGGCGCGGGACGTGGGGCGGGCGGCGGCGGCGCTCGGGCTGCGGATCGCGGCCCTGCAGCCTTTCCGGGACTATGAGGGGCTTCCCGAACCGGACCGCGCCCGCGCGCTTGCACGGGCCAGCCGCAAGTTCGACCTGATGCAGGAACTGGGGACCGACCTGCTGCTCGTCTGCTCTTCAGTGTCGCCGGCCGCCCTTGGCGGCCTCGACCGCGCCGCCGAGGATTTCTGCCGGCTCGGCGATCTGGCGGCCGAGCGGGGCTTGCGCGTCGGTTACGAGGCCCTGGCGTGGGGGCGCTACGTCAACGATTATCGCGACGCCTGGGAGGTCGTCCGCCGCGCCGGCCATCCGGCGGTCGGCCTGATCCTGGACTCGTTTCACGCAGCGGCGCGCAACTCGCCGCTCGATCCGATCCGGGCCATCCCCGGCGAGCGGATCTTCCTCGTCCAGCTGGCTGACGCACCGCGCCTGCAGATGGACCTTCTGACGTGGAGCCGCCATTTCCGCTGCTTTCCGGGGCAGGGCGAGCTCCCCGTTACGGCATTCGTGGAGGCTGTCGACGCCACGGGCTATTCCGGGCCATTCTCCCTGGAGATCTTCAACGATCAGTTCAGGGCCGGTCCGCCGGAAGCGACCGCGCGCGACGGATTGCGTTCGCTGATCCATCTGGACGACCAGGCGCGCCGGGCGGAGGGCAGGGCGCCCCTGCTGCCGGCCCGGGCACCGATCGCCCGGGTCGAGTTCGTGGAGTTCGCCGTCGATGCCGAAGCCGGGGGCGAACTGAGCCGCCTCTTCTCGGCGCTCGGCTTCGACCATGTCGGCGACCATCACGAGAAGGCGGTCAGCCGATGGCGCCAGGGCGCCATCAACCTCGTGATCAACACCGAGAGCGATGGCTTCGCGCATTCCCACGCGATCCTTCACGGGTCGGGCGTCTGCGCCCTCGGGCTTGCCGTTCCGGATGTCGACGCCGCCATGGCCCGGGCCGCGGGCCTGCGCGCGACGACCTTCCACCAGCCCGCCGAGCCTGCCGGCATCCCGCTGCCCGCCATCCGCGGCGTGGGCGGGAGCCTCCTGTATTTTCTCGACGCGGAACGATGCGACGAGGTGTGGGACCGCGATTTCCGCCCCGTCGACGCGGCGACTCCGCCGGGCCGGGCGGTGGGCCTGACCCATATCGATCACGTCTCCCAGTCGATGTCCTACGAGGAGATGCTGTCCTGGATCCTGGCCTACACGTCGCTCTTCACGATCCAGCGCCTGCCGCAGGCCAACGTCGTGGACCCGGCCGGGCTCGTGCTGAGCCAGCCGCTGGTCGATCCGGCAAGCGACGTGCGCCTCGTCCTCAACGCCACGCAGGCGCAGCGGACCCTGTCCGCCCGCTTCATCTCCGAGCATCTGGGCTCAGGCGTTCAGCACGTGGCGTTCGCCACGAGTGACATCTTCGCGTCGGTCGCCCGGATGGAGGCGAACGGCGTGAAGCCGCTGGCCATCCCCGACACCTATTACCGCGACCTGGAAGCCCGTTTCGATCTCGATGCCGAGCTGATGGCACGGCTGCGTCGCGGCAATGTGCTCTACGACAGGGACGAAGGCGGCGAATTCTTCCACGTCTACTCCCACGTCTTCGACCGACGGTTCTTCTTTGAGGTGGTCCAGCGGGCTGGATCGCAAGGCTTCGGCGCCGCGAACGCGCCGGTGCGCCTGGCGGCGCAGACCCGCGAAATCGGGCCCTATACGCTGCCCCGGGATGCGGCGCCCCATCTGCGCCTCTGAGGCGCCCGGCAGTTTCACGCGGGCCGGCTCGCCACCTCCATCGCGGCACGAAGCGCTCAGGGCCCTGCCGCCTCACTCGCCCGCCCGGCCCTCTCCAGGGGAAACAGCGCGCGCAGGCCCGCATGGCGCAGCCACAGTCCGCCCCACATGAACAGGCCGAGATAGACGCTGAAGAGAATGTGGGAGAAGAGCGGACTGCCGGCCCGGATCTGCGTGGCCATGGCGCCGCCGAGCAGCCCGGTCATGAGGACCGCGCCGAGCATGCGGGTCTGCGGGGCGAGATAGAGTACGAGGCATGCCAGCTCGATCAGCCCGATGCTGAAGGCATAGCCGACGGGCCAGCCCAGCATCGCCAGCGTCTCTTCCGCCACCGGCATGCCCAGGAGCTTTGGCGCGATCGAGGCGGCCGCCATGAACAAGGCAAACAGGGCCGTCAGGCCCCGTCCCGTCCAGATCGCAGCACGGGAGTTCATGGCCGTTCTCCGATGTGGCCGGGTGGCGTGAGGAAGACCTGCTGGATCGTGTCCCTCGGGTGGATGCACACCAGTTCCAGGCGTCCGTCGCCGACATTCTCGAACCGGTGCGGCACATGGGCGGGGCCGATCACCACATCGCCGCCGGACGCACGCTGGATCTCGTCGCCCACCGTGAACTCCGCCTCGCCGCGACGCACGATCCATGTCTCGGCATAGGGGTGGACATGCAGGGGCGGACCCTGGCCCGGATCCGCATCGATCAGGAAGAACGACACCTCGCCGCCCATGTCCCTGCCTTCGAGCCGGACGGTGCGATTGCTCGCCCTTGGCAGCATGTCGGCGCGCAGGATGTTCATCGCGTCTCTCCGTTCGCTAAGCCGAGATATCTCGACGTGAAGATAATCATCCGCCGATGTCTTCGTGTCAAGATATCTATCTCGACATCGAGACAGTTTTCAGCCAGCGGCTCGCGCTCTATGCTTCGCCGCATAGACCCAAGGGGCATCGCGCATGGGCGGACGGCGAAACGCGGAGGACGAGACGGCGGCGGCCGCCGGTGCGCGCGATCATGTGGATCACCTGCGCGCGCTCTGGCGGCTGGAGCTGCCGGACGTCAACACGCAGCCCATGGCCATTCTCGGCCGCGCCAAGCGACTGTCGAACCTGGTAGCGCGAGGGATCGAGGAGACCTTCGCCGGCTTTGGCCTCGACCGCGGCGAATTCGACGTCATCGGCACGCTGCGCCGCTCCGGGCCGCCCTATCGCCTGACGCCGACGGACATGTACCGCACGCTCATGCTCTCGTCGGGCGGGCTCACCCACCGGCTCGACAGGCTGGAAAAAGCCGGGCTCATCCGCCGGGAGAAATCGCCGAACGACGGGCGCAGCGTGGTCGTCTGTCTCACGCCGGAAGGGGCGGACCTCGCAGAGCGGGCATTTCGCGCGGACATGGACGCCGAGCTCGCGCATCTCGCACCCCTGGACGAGGGAGAGCGCGAGCAGCTCGCATCATTGCTTCGCAAGCTGCTCGCCGGGCTTGAACGAGACGGCCCGGCGCCTTCGGATCAGTAGCCCAGGGCGACGCCGTCCTTGCGGTGGTCTGATGCGCCGTAGAGCGCGCCGCGTTCCCGGTCGATCATGATCGCCTGGCATCCGCCGATGGGCCCCGTCGCCCGGGCGACCGCATGGCCGCGCCGGGCAAGCTCGTCGGAGACTTGCGAGCCGAAGGCCGGCTCCAGGTCGAGCCGCCCGTCCACGGCGAAGCTGCGCGGAGCGTCGGACGCCGCCTGCGGATTGCGGCCCCGGTCCACGATCTGCGAGATCAGGCTCGCATGGCCGCAGGCCTGATAATGCCCGCCCATGACGCCGAAGCTCATCGTGCAGCGGCCGTTCTCCGACATGAGGCCGGGAATGATCGTGTGCATCGGCCGCTTGCGCGGCGCGGCCGAATTCGGGTGGTCCTCGTCCAGCCGGAAGCTGATGCCGCGGTTCTGGAACATCACCCCCGTCCCGGGATCGTAGATGCCGGTGCCGAAGGACGCGAACAGCGAATTGATCAGCGAGACCGCGGTCAGGTCGCGGTCGACGACGCTGACATACACCGTGTCCTTGTGCTCGATCGCGTCGACCCAGTCCGGCGCGCGGGCATGGGCCAGGTCGATCGATGCGGCGGCCCGGGCGACGAACGCGTCCGAAAGAACGTCCTCGGAAGTAGCCGAAACCTCCGGATCGGCGATGCGGCCGTTGCGGACCGCGTAGGCGATCTTGGTGGCCTCGGCCAGGATGTGGATGCGGTCGGCTTCCGCGAGCGCGGGATCGGACAGGTCGAACCGCTCCAGGATACGCAGGATCAGGAGCGCGATGACGCCTTGGCCGTTGGGCGGGCATTCGTGGATCGTGCGGCCCCGGTAACCGGCCTGGATCGGCTCGATCCACATCGCCTCGTAGCGCTCGAAATCCTCCACCGCGTGAAGGCCGCCGAGCGCCCGCAGGCAGCGGACCATGCTCTGCGCCGCCTCGCCGCGATAGAAGGCCGCTTCGCCATGTTCGCCGATGGCCGCGAGCGTCCGTCCGAGGGCAGGGTGGTCGCGCCGGTCGCCGGCCTGGGGCGTGCTGCCGCCGGCCAGGAAGGCGGCGGCCGCGGCCGCGTTGTGGCGCAGCCGGTCTGCCTGGGCGGCCCAGTCCGCCGCGACGCGCGGCGTGATGCGGAAGCCGTCCCGGGCCGCCTGCACGGCAGGCTCCAGCACGCGGGCGAGCGGCAGATGGCCGTGGTCGCGCGACAGACGGCACCAGGCGGAGACGGCGCCGGGAATCGTCGCGGCGTGGGGCATGTGGTCCGTGATGGATGACACGCCAAGCCCCCGCAGGCGCTCCACGCCGAAATCCGCCGGCGACCAGCCGGACCCGTTGATGCCGAGCGGCGGGTGGCCGTCCTTCGCCAGGAGCGCGAAGCAATCCCCGCCGATGCCGGTCATGTGCGGTTCCACCACGCACTGCATGGCGACCGCGGCGATGGCCGCGTCGACCGCGTTGCCGCCCTGGCGCAGGATGTCGAGCCCGGCCAGCGTGGCGTCCGGATGGGAGGTCGCGACCATGCCGCGATCGCCGACGGCGAGGGAACGCCCGGGTACGAAGAAGTCTCTCAGAAGGTCCACGCCGGCCACCATTCAGGATGTTGCAAGATGTAGAACGACCACGACCGGTCGTCGCATTATCAAAAGCGCACGATGTCATACTTGCAAGCGATAAATACTCGCAAGTGTTTTGCATAGAGACACAATAGAGACAGTAATTCCGCTTGCTATTGTTTCAGGGCGTGCGATAGTGGCTTTGTCCGCTGCAGGTAGCGTGGGAGAGCTCGGGATCAGGTCGGTCCCGGCGCCGAAGGAGCAACCCCCCGGAAACTCTCAGGCCCAAGGACTACGCTACCAGGACGATCTGGAGAGAGGCGCTTCGCGCGCCCACCGAAGGGGACGTTCGCCCGGCAGGGCGGGCAAGCTCTCAGGTACCGTGACAGAGGGGGAGTTCGGGCTCGCGCGTCGGGCCCATCCTCTGTCGTGGAGCAGCCGGCATGTCCCATGTCGTCGTCGTCGGAGCCGGCATCGCCGGAATCAGCACCGCCTATGCCCTGGTGCGCAGGGGCCATTCGGTCTCGGTCGTCGACCAGAACCTTTATCCCGCCATGGAGACCTCGTTCGCCAATGGCGGCCAGATCTCGGCCAGCAACGCCGAGGTCTGGAACAGCGTCGCATCCGTCCTCAAGGGCCTGCGCTGGATGTGGCGGGCGGATGCCCCGCTTCTGCTGAGCCTGAAGCCGAGCTGGCACAAATATTCGTGGCTCGCGGCGTTCATCGCGCAGATCCCGCGCTACGGCGAGAATACGGTGCAGACCGTGCGGCTGGCGCTGCTGGCGCGGCAGGCCATGGCGGACTGGGCGCAGGAGGAAGGCATCGCCTTCGACCACGTGCGTCGCGGCATCCTCCACGTCTATCGCGACCAGGCAGGCTTTTCCCACGCGGAGCGGGTGAACCTGCTCCTTGCCGAGGGCGGATTGCAGCGCCGCCCGGTGACGGCGGAGGAAATCCGGACGATCGAGCCGGCGCTGGAAGGCCGCTTCTACGGCGGCTTCTACACGGAGACCGATTCCACCGGCGACATTCACAAGTTCACCCGCGGCCTCGCCGAGGCATGCGGGCGGCGCGGCGCGCGGTTCGTGTGGGGGCGGGCGGTATCCTCGGTCTCGGCAAACGGGCGCGAGGTCGTCGTGCGGCTGAAGCCGGGCGATGGCGCGGAGACTGGCGAGAGCCTCCGTGCCGACCGGATCGTCGTCTGCGCCGGTGCGCGCAGCCGCGGCCTCGCGCGCCAGCTTGGCGACAGCCTCAACGTCTATCCCGTCAAGGGCTATTCGATCACTGTGCCGCTGGCGACGCAGGAAAGCCGGGCCGCGGCGCCCTGGACCAGCCTGCTCGACGACGAGGCGAAGATCGTCACCAGCCGCCTCGGGGACGACCGTCTGCGCGTTGCCGGGACCGCCGAGATCAACGGCTACAACCGGGATATCCGGGCTGACCGGATCGAGCCGCTGGTGCGCTGGACGAACCGTCATTTTCCCGGGGTCGAGCTCTCGCAGGCCGTGCCCTGGGCCGGCCTTCGCCCGATGATGCCGAGCATGCTGCCCCGCGTCGGGCGCGGGCGGATCGGCAACGTCCACTACAATACCGGGCACGGGCATTTGGGCTGGACGCTCGCCTGCGCCACCGCCGAGATCGTGGCAGACGACATCGACAGGGCATCATCCGCATAGGTTACCGCGGCCGGTCGTGCGTCGTCACAGGGTGAGAGGCGCATTGGACCGGCAGAAGGCAAGATCATCCTGCAGTTGAGCAGTCAGGACAAAGTATCGCGCTCCGCATGACGTGCGGCGCGTGGCGATATGCTGTGGCTTGGAGCCTGTTCACGACACGTGTTGGCGCGCGACAGCAAGTTCAGGTTCGCAAGTCCTGAAACATCAATGGATGAAAACTTGTGCTTGACACGACTTTCAAGCCGTATCTACGATCCGAAACGATTATGAAACAGTGTATCGCATAGCAAAACACAAGTGGAAGCGCTGTCATGAAGCCTGACGTCCAAGACGTTGTCCGGAAGCACTACGCGGCGAAGCTCAAGCCGGTGGCCGATTGCGACAGTCCGCAGGAGGCGAGGGATTCCTTCGCCGCGCGTCTCAAGCGCTTTCGCGAGGCGGCCGGCGTGCTGCCCGTCGGCCGGGTCGAGGACCTTCAGGTGACCGGCGGCGAAGGCACGATCCCGGCAAGAGCGTATTGGCCGGACTCGTCGGAGGCGCCGCATGGGGCCATCGTCTTCTTCCACGGTGGCGGCTTCGTCATCGGCAGCATCGACACCCACGACCATTCGGCGCGGACGCTGTGCCAGCTGACGAACGCCATCGTGGTCAGCGTCGACTACCGGAAGGCGCCGGAACTGCCGTTCCCGGCGGCGGTGGACGACGCCTACGAGTCCACGCGATGGGTCTGCGAGAACATCCGTGATCTGGCCGGTGCCGACCTTCCGGTCGCCGTATGCGGTGTCTCCGCGGGCGGTACGCTCGCCGCCGTCGTCTGCAACACGGCGCGGGGCCGCTTCCCGATCGCAGCACAGGTCCTGATCTACCCCCAGACGGATTCCTCGATGCTGCATCCCTCGATGCACGAGAATGCCGAGGGCTACATCTTCACCACCCGCGATTCCCAGTGGTTCAACGAGCTGTACTGCGCGCGCTCCCGCGGCCTGGACAAGGACCCGCGCCGCTCGCCGCTGCATGAGCCGAACCTGCGGGACCTGCCGCCGGCAATCGTGGCCACCGCCCAGTACGATCCGCTGCGGGACGAGGGCATCGCCTACGCCGCACGCCTCGGCTACGCGGGCAACCGCGTCACCCTCTTCAACTTCGAAGGCACGATCCACGGTTTCTTCGGCTTCGGGAAGGACGTGCCGTCGGCCCAGCGCGACATCCGTCTCATCTGCGAGGCGACCCGCGACATGCTGATCGCGGCCGCGGGCTGAACGCCGGTCGGACGAGGGGAGGGCAAGCCATGAAAGCCATCAGGATCATCGGAAAGCGGCTGCTTCTGATCCCCATTTCCGTCTTCGCGCTCGTCACGCTCTGTTTTGCCCTGGTGCAGATCATCCCGGGCGATCCGGCGATCACCGTCGCCGGCTCCTATGCCTCGCCGCAGGAGATCGCGCGGGTGCGCACCGAGCTCGGTCTCGACCGGCCCTGGCACGAGCGGTACCTCGCTTACGTCGGCGGCCTGCTGCAAGGGGATCTCGGTCGGTCGCTCTTCACGGGCCGCCCGATCACCAGCGAACTCGCCCGGCGCGTTCCCGCAACGCTCCAGCTCATCACGCTCGCCCTGCTTGTCTCCTGGATCCTCGGCCTCTCGCTCGGCGTCGCGGGAGCCTATTTCCGCGGCTCCTGGCCGGACCGGGTAACGCGGGGGATGATCACCGTCCTGCAGTCGGTTCCCGACTTCCTGCTGTCGCTGCTCCTCATCTTCGTCCTGTATTTCATGTGGCAGCTGGCGCCGGCGCCCGTGGGGCAGCTTGGCCTGTCGTCCTTCACGCCGGGCCCCACGGGCTTTCTGCTGATCGACACGCTGCTGCGTGGCGACATGGCAACGTTCCTGCAGGCCCTGCACCACCTGATGCTGCCGGTCCTGTCTCTGGGCATCGTCTACTCGGCCTATCTGGGGCGGGTGGGCCGCTCCTCGATGACCAAGGCGATGCAGTCGCGCCAGGTCGAGTTCGCCCGCGCCTGCGGCCTGCCGGAATGGCGCGTCGTGCAATACGCCTTCCTCGAGGCCCGCGCGCCGATCCTGACCTACACCGCGATCCTGTTCGGCGCGCTCGTCGGCGGCGCCTCCATCACCGAGACCATCTTCGCCTGGCAGGGCGTCGGGCAATGGGGGCTGGAATCCATCCTCAAGGTCGACATCCCGGTCATCCAGGGCGTGATCCTGGTGAGCGGCATGGTGTCGATCCTCGTCTACCTCTTCCTCGACGTGCTCGTGATGCTTCTCGATCCGAGGGTCCGCTATGAGTGAGCGTGTCCTGACGCAGCCGGGCCGCCGGCGGTCCTCCGCGATGCCCGCCATCGTTCGCGAGAACGCGCCGGTCGTCCTCGGCCTGGCCTTCATCGTCCTGTTCCTCGCGGCGAGCTTCTTCGCGCCGCTGCCCTACGGGCCGACCACGCCCGACCCGCTCGCGACTTCCCAGCCGCCGAGCGCGCTGCACTGGTTCGGCACCGACGCCAACGGCTTCGACGTCTTCTCCCGCACTATCGCCGCGGCGCAGCGCGACATCCCGCTGGCGCTCGCCGGGACGCTGGCGTCGCTCGTGCTCGGCATCGTCTTCGGCCTGCTCGTCAGCACCAAGAGCCGCTGGTCCGAGCGCGCCATCCGGGGCCTCGACGTGTTTCAGGCGTTTCCGCTCGTCATCATCGGCACGGCCATCGTCACGCTGACGGGAAACCGTCTGGAAAGCGTGGTCCTCGCGATCGTTCTGCTGAACGTGCCGCGCTTCATGCGCCTGATCCGCAGCGAGGCGCTGGCCCTGCGCGAGAGCCGGTTCATCGAGGCCGCCCGGGCGCTCGGCGCCAGCCCGCTGCGCATCCTGTGGCGGCACATCCTGCCTAACGTCATGGGCATCACCCTGGCGCAGTCGTCCATCGCCGCCGCCCACTCGATCATCGTGATCGCGGCGCTGAGCTTCCTCGGCGTCGGCGTGTCGCCGCCGGATCCCAGCTGGGGGCTCATGATCCAGGAGGGCGCCCGGCAGATGATCGTCGGCGACTGGTGGATCGTCGTGTTCCCCGGCTTCGCGGTGCTGGTCACCGTCGCCGCGTTCAACCTCGTCGCCGACGGCCTGCAGGCCGCGGCAGACGCCAGCCAATAGGGGCTCGCCATGCTGGAGGTCGAGAACGTCACCACGCGGTTCCGCTCCCGGCGCGGCGTCGTCCACGCGGTCAACGGCGTGTCCTTCCGCGTCGGCTCGAGCGAGATCGTCGGGATCGTCGGGGAAAGCGGCTGCGGCAAGTCCGCGACGATCCGCTCGGTGCTCGGCCTGATCCAGCCTCCCGGCGAGATCGTCGGCGGCAGGGCCGTCTTCGATGGCACCGACCTTCTGGCGATCCCGGCCGGTGCCCTGCGTCGCCTGCGCGGCAGCGAGATCGGCTTCGTCGCCCAGAACCCGTTCGGATCGCTCAACCCGATCCTCTCGGTGGCGGCGCAGTTTCATAACCTCATCGTCGCCCATCGCGGGCGGCTCTCGCGCAAGCAGACGCGGGACATGGCGCTCCAGGCGCTCCAGTCCGTGGGGATATCCGGCCCAGAGCGCGTCCTTGACGGCTATGCCCACGAGCTTAGCGGGGGCATGGCGCAGCGTGTCGTCATCGGCATGGCGACCGTGCTCGGCCCGCGGCTCCTGGTGGCGGACGAGCCGACCACCGCGCTCGACATGACGATCCAGCGCCAGATCCTGGACCTCCTCCAGGACCTCGTCCGCAAGCGCGAGCGGTCGATGATCCTCGTGACCCACGATCTCGGGGTGGTGGCCCAGTACTGCGACCGCGTGGTCGTCATGTACGCCGGCAAGGTGATCGAGACGGGGCCGACCGCGCAGGTCTTCGCGCGCCCGGCCCATCCCTACACCCAGGCCCTGCTCGGGTCGGTGCCTCGCCGCGGCGAGGAGATCGGCATCCTCGCGGGCCGCGTGCCGAGCCTCATCGACTATCCGCCGGGCTGCGCCTTTTCCAACCGCTGCGTCCACGCGCTCGACCGCTGCGCGCGCATCGTGCCGGCCTCCCGCCCCGTCGCCGGGGAGGACGGGTGGAACGTGAGCTGCCACCTCGTGTCCGGCGACGCCGACCCGCTTTCGCGAGAGGAGGACGTCCGTGCCCATCGTGCAGGTTAGGAACGTCTCGAAGACGTTCTACCGCGACCGCGGTCCCGGCGTCCGGGCCGTGAACGACGTGTCCTTCTCCATCGAGGAGGGCGAGACGCTGGCGCTGATCGGCGAGAGCGGCTCGGGCAAGTCGACCGTCGGCCGCCTGATGCTGCGGCTCATCGAGGCCGACGACGGCGAGATCGTATTCGACGGTCACGACGTCCGCCGCCGCTCGCCGGAGGAACTGCGGCGGCTGCGGGCAACCATGCAGGTCGTGTTCCAGGAGCCTTACGAGTCGCTGAACCCGCGCATGTCCATCGGCGCCATCGTGGGCGAGCCGCTGGAGATCCACGAGCGCGGCCTGAGCGGGCGGCAGCGGGCCGCCCGCGTGGCCGAGATGCTCGACGAGGTTGGCCTCGATCCCGCCCTTGCCGGCCGGCGGCCGGGCGCGCTCAGCGGCGGCCAGCAGCAGCGCGTCGGGATCGCCCGGGCGCTCATCACCCGGCCTCGCTTCATCGTGCTGGACGAACCGACATCCTCGCTCGACCTGTCGGTGCAGGGCCAGATCCTGCGGCTTCTGCAGGACCTGCAGAAGCGCCTGAAGCTGACTTACCTGTACATTTCCCACGACCTGTCGACCGTGAGCTACATCGCCCACCGGGTCGCGGTCATGTATCTCGGCCAGATCCGCGAGATCGGCTCGGTCGACGACGTCGTCAACCGCCCGCAGGACCCCTACACGCGGGCCCTCCTCAACGCCTTCCTCAGCCCCGACCCAACCGTGCGCACCCGCGACACGTACCGGCTGTCGGGCGAGATCCCGTCGCCGACGCAGGTGCAGCGGGGCTGCTTCCTCTACAGCCGCTGCCCGAGCCGCATCGAGCCCTGCGCGTCGACCCCAGCAGATCTGCGGCAGCTCGACCCCGGTCACGAGGTCCGCTGCATCAGGGCGCCGCTCTCCCAGCCGCTGGTCACGGTCAATCCGGAGCTGCGCACCTTTGGTGGACCACCCAGACCAACCCAGAAACAGCAAGCATAAGAGGGAAGCGACATGAGAATCCGGCCTTCGTTTCTGACCCTTGCGCCGGCGGTCTGTCTCGCCGCCGCGCTCTCCCTGAACCCCTCCGCGACGCGCGCCCAGGCGGCGCCCGAGGTCAACTTCGTCTATGCCGCCGTGGGCGTTCCCGGCAGCCTGGACATCTGGACCAAATATGAGGGCGATGCGACCTGGAACCTGTCCTACGAGATCGGGTCCGTCCTCGTGGAATATGACGTCAGCAAGCTCGCCGAGAACGGCTGCAGCCAGCTCGGCAAGCTGTCCGACCTCAGGCCGTCCCTTGCGACGTCCTGGCGCTACAGCGACGATGGCAAGCGCCTGCTGTTCACCCTCCGCGAGGGCGTGAAGAGCGCGGCGGGCAACACGATGACCGCCGAGGACGTCGTGTGGAGCCTGGACTTTGCCAAGAAGCAGAGCGCCACCGTCCGCTACCTGATCTCGAACGCGGGCGATTTCGACAAGGAGCGCCCGTTCGAGGTCGTCGACGAGAAGACCGTCGCGATCAACCTGAACAAGAAGACCGCGGTGGACGTCGCGCTGTTCACCATCCCGCTTCTCGGCGTCATCGACACCAAGGAGGTCAAGAAGCACGCGACGGCGGCCGACCCCATGGGGCTGGAATGGCTCAAGACCAACCTGGCCAATTTCGGACCGTGGAAGCTGGAGAAATACGTTCCCAGCAGCGAGGTCCTGTTCAGCGCCAATCCGAACTTCTGGGCGGCGGGCCAGCGCGGCAACATCAACCGGCTGACCATCCGCGCGATCCCTGAATCGGCGACGCGGTTCCAGCTGCTCCAGGTCGGGCAGGCCGACTACGCCGAACGGCTGTCCTTCGACGAATACGCCCGGCTGAAGGGCTCGCGGACGGCCAAGCTCGTCAACTGCGTCTCGCCGAACCGCGAGCGGCTGATCTTCAACCAGAAGTTCGGGCCCTTCGCCAAGCCCGAGGTGCGCCAGGCCCTTTCGCTGGCGATCGACCGCGAAGCGCTGATGAAGGGCGTCTACAAGGAGCTGTTCTCGCCCTCCACGATCGGGCTCAGCGATGTCTACGTGGACGCCGCGCAGAACCCGAAGAAGCTCGGATACGACCCCGATAAGGCCAGGAAGATGCTGGCCGATGCGGGCGTCGGCCAGATCAGCTTCACGATCACGGCGACGCCGTCCAAGCCCGGTCCCTGGGCGCAGTCGCTCGCAGTCCAGATGGCCGAGATGATCAAGAAGGTGGGCGTCGACGCGAAGATCCGCGTCATCCCCGGCACCGCCGAGGCCGACGACACCTACCGCAAGGGCAATTACGAGGCCTTCATCAACGTCGAGATCCCCGCCATCGCCGACGCGTTCTACTCCTTGAGCCTCTATAACGGCTCGTGGAGCCACCTGAATTCGTTCTCCTACAAGAGCGACGCGTATGACCGCGTCACGCGCCAGCTCCAGGTGACGCCGGTCGGCGCCGAGCGCGAGGTCCTGCTGCGCCAGGCCTCCGACATCATCGTGGACGAGACGCCGGCCATCTACGTCGCCGAGCAGCGGTACCTGAGGGGCTTCTCCCAAGCCGTCCAGGGCTATGAGAACTCGCCGCACGGCCAGCTGCTCACCTATCGGATGAGCAAGTCCCGCTAAGCCACGCCGCCGCGCCGGCTGGTCCGGCGCGGCCTTCCTTCCCCAGCAGGGCTGTCAGCGATGCGACCCACCCTCTATGGCAGCCGCCACGCCGTATCGGCAGGGCACTACCTCGCCGCGGCGGCAGGTTTCGCCATTCTCGAGGCGGGCGGCAACGCCGTGGATGCCGGCTGCTGCGCCGGCATGGCGCTGGCGGTCCTCCATGCCGACGAGGTGAACTTCGCCGGCGTGGCGCCGATCATGATCCGCACCGCGGAAGGGCAGGTCGCGACCATCGCCGGCGTCGGCCATTGGCCGAGCCGGATCCCGCCCGATCTCTTCATGCGGAAGCATGGCGGCACCATGCCGGTCGGCATCCTGCGCACCGTCGTGCCCGCCGCACCCGACGCCTGGCTCACCGCCCTGCGCGATTTCGGCACGATGACCTTCGGCGAGGTGGCCGCGGCCGCCATATCCTTCGCCCGCGATGGCTTTGCCGTGTTCAAACTTTTGGCGGACGAGATCGCCTTGCACGAGGCGGACTACCGCCAGTGGCCGTCCAACGCCGCGATCTTCCTGCCTGGAGGACGCCCGCCGCGCGTCGGCGAGCGGTTCGTCCAGGAGGATCTTGCCCGTACCATCCAGTTCATGGCCGACGAGGAACGCGCCGCCGCACGCCGCGGCCGCCTGGCAGGCCTCGAGGCGGCCCGCGCCGCCTTCTACGAAGGCGACATCGCCGCCGCCATCGTCCGCCACCAGGAAGAGGAGGGCGGTTGGCTCAGGCGCGACGATCTCGCGGCCTTCCGCTGCCGGTACGAGGAGCCCGTCCGCGTCCGCTGGCGGGAATTCGAGGTGCTGACCTGCGGCCCCTGGTGCCAGGGTCCGGTCGTGGCCCAGGCGCTGCTGATGCTGGATCATGCCGGCCTAGACGGGTACGGCCACAACGACCCCGCCTATATCCACCTCGTGACCGAGGTGCTGAAGGCCGCGTTCTCCGACCGCGAGCATCATTATGGCGACCCCCTCTTCGTGGATGTCGGGCTCGACCGGCTCCTGTCGCCGGCGCACGTGGCCCGCCGCGTCGCGGCGATCGACCCACGCCGGGCGATGCCGGACCTGCCGGCCCCACTCTATGGGCCCGCCCGCCATCACGCCGCATCGCCCGGCATGCCGGAGCGGGACGGCGACACATCCTATTGCTGCGTCGTGGACCGGTGGGGCAACGCGTTCTCCGCCACGCCGTCCGATGCGACCTGGCGCGCGCCGGTCGTCCCCGGCCTCGGCTTCGTAACGTCCCCGCGCGGCAGCCAGTCCCGCCCGGATCCGGCGCATCCCTCGGGGCTGGCGCCCGGCAAGCGCCCCCGACTGACGCCCAACCCCGCCATCCTCGTGCGCGACGACGGATCAGTCATGCCGTTCGGCGCGCCCGAGGGCGACAGCCAGGTCCAGGCCATGCTCCAGGTCGTCCTCAACGCCTTCCATTTCGGCATGGACATCCAGGACGCCATCGACGCGCCCCGCTTCATCACCCAGAGCTTCCCTTCGTCCTTCGCGCCGTACCGCCATTTCCCGGGCCTGCTCGTGCTGGAGGACCGGATTGCGGGGGCCACGGGCGAGGCGCTGGGCGCGCTCGGCCATCGCGTCGAACGCTACGAGGCCTATTCCCGCAAGATGGCCAGCGTGGAGGCCATCTACCGCGACGCTCCGGCCGGCTTTGTCCGTGCCGGCGCCGATCCCCGCCAACCGGCCTACGCCATCGCGATCTGAGGAGCGACCATGAACGACTGGAACGCCAGGCTCGGAGTGCTGGTACCCTCCACCAACAACATGCTGGAGCGCGACGCCCACGCCATATTGCCCGTGTCGGTCACCGCGCATTTCTCGCGCATGAAGTACGACCGGGACGAGGCCGATCCGCTCGCCGCCCTGTCCCACCATGCGCAGACCGCCGCCGAGCTCATCGCCGATGCGCATATGGATGCCATCGCCTTCGGCTGCACCACGGGCAGCCTCCTCGGCGGGCTTGGCTACGACCGGACCATCATCGCGATGATCGAGCGCGTGACGGGCACGCCCGCCACGACGACGGCCTCGGCCATGGTGGAGGCCCTCCAGGCAACCGGCGCCCGGCGGATCACGCTGGTGACGCCCTACACCCACGCCCTGAACCAGAAGGTGATCCGGTTCCTGGAGAGCAGCGGCATCGAAGTGGAGAACCAGTTCGGGTTCGGCATTCCCGATCCCGACGGCATCTTCGTCATCCCTCCCGAGCAGATCGTCGACGCGGTCACACGCACCGACACGAGCCGGGCCGACGCGATCTTCCTCAGCTGCACGGCCATGCGAGGCATCGACGCCATCGGCCTCCTGCGCGGTCGCGTCGACAAGCCCGTCCTGTCGTCCAACCAGGCGACGTACTGGAAGCTGGCCCGGATGATCGGAAAGCCGAAGCTGTTCCAGGGGAATACTTACTCTCATCTGTTTGAGACGAGCAGCGCTGCGACTTCGCCTGTCTCGCTATCCAATACATATTGAATTCTTGGCTGATAACAGCGGCGGGAGAACTATCGCCTGCTTGACACGCATTGTCGGGAGAGCGATAGTTCTAATATCAAAACGCCGTTTTGATATGCGAGACAAAGCGATGACGATCAATCAGTCCATCGACAAGGGTTTTGCGCTCCTGGAATTGCTGGACACGGCCGCCGACGGCATCGGCGTGCGCGAGATGGCGCGGCAGCTCGAGCTGCATCCCTCGAACGTGCAGCGGCTCGTCAATACGCTGAGCCAGCTCGGCTATGTCGAGCCGGTCCCGAACTCCAAGCGCTACCGCCTCTCGTTCAAGACCTATTTCCTCGGCTCGAGCCTCCTGAGCCAGGACCGGCTCACATCCACCGCGATGGTGGAGCTCGACCGCCTCGCCAACGAGCACGAGGTCAGCGCCTACCTCTCCATCCTGCAGGACCGGGCGGCGGCCTATCTGCTGGCCGTGCAGGGCAGGGGCCTCGTGTCGGTGCGCGTCACGCCCGGCGCCACCACGGGCCTGCATTCCTCCGCGATGGGCAAGGTCCTGCTCATGGATCGCCGCGAGGATGAGATCCGCCAGCTCGTCGGAGCGGACCCGCTGCCGGCGTCCACGCGGAACACGATCACCACGACGGACAAGCTTCTTCGCGAGATCGAGACCGCCAAGGAGGCCGGATACACCGTCTCCCTCGAGGAGACCTACGACGGCATCATCTCCATCGGCGCGCCGATCAAGGATTTCCGCGGCGTCATCGTTGCCGCCATCAGCGTCGCCCTGCCGCTGCCCTCCGATCTGACCGGGCGCGTGGCGTTCCTGGCGCCGCATCTGATCCGCGCGGCGCAGGCCATTTCGCGCGGCATCGGCTGTCCGGAGGCCTTCCTCGGGCCACCGGGGCGCGAAGCCTCCAGCCAGTCCGCCTGACTGTTTCACCACTCACGGGAGGAGTGTGAGATGCGACCCACTGCAAGACGTGTCGGCGTCGTGCCGATCTGCCTGTCCGCGCTGCTCGCCGCAGGGGCGGCTTTCGCCCAGGCCAAGCCCGTCAAGGTTGGCCTCAGCTCGGCCTTTTCCGGCCATGTCGGCTTCATCGGCGCCGATGCCCGCCGCGGGATCGAGCTTGCGATCGAGGAGCTCAAGACGGCCAACACGGCCGTCGCCTACGAGCTGTCCATCGCCGACGACGAATGCACGCCCGCAGGCGGCGCCACGGCCTTCCGGCGGCTGATGGACGTGCAGCAGGTGGACGTCATCATCGGCTCGGGCTGTTCCGGCGCCACGCTGGGCGGCATGCCGACGCTGATGGACGGCAAGCTCTCCGCCGTCACCTACGGCTCCACCAACCCCAAGATCACCGAGGGCGCGGGCGTCGGCGGCAATCCGTACATGTGGCGGATGAACCTGAACGACACCATCATCGGCGAGACTTTCGCGGCCTTCATCGCCAAGGACGGGGTGAAGTCCGCCCATATCCTCGCGGTCAACAACGATTTCGGTCGGGGCGCCGCGGGCGTCTACCAGGCGCTGCTTCCCAAGAACGACGTGAAGGTCAACGGCGCTGACTTCTTCAGCCAGGGTGCCAGCGACCTGCGCGCGCTGATCTCCAAGATCGCCGCCCGGTCTCCGGACGCCATCCTCCTCTTCGGCGAGCCGCCGGATTGCGCGCTGATGGCCCGGCAGAAGCGCGAGATGAACCTGAAGGCGAAGATCTTCAGCCGCGGCGGGTGCTACACGGACGAGTCGCTGAAGCTGATGGGCGATCCGCGCCTGGGCGACGGGCTCACCGAAGCCGCCTACTGGGCCCGCACGCCGGACCAGCCGATGGTCGAGGCCTACCGCAAGCGCCACGGCGACTATCCGCCCTACAACGCCGCGCTCGCCTACTACGCCATGATGACCGTCGACCAGGCGGTGCGGAAGGCGGGCCCGAGCCGCGACGGCATCACCAAGGGTCTCGCCCAGGTCGACTGGAAGAGCGCGATCGGCCCGATCAAGTTCGACGCCAATCACCAGGCGCGGCCGGACCTTTTCATGGTCCGCATCGAGAACGGTGAGCAGAAGGTGATCGAGACCATCTCGAACGCCCGCTGAAGCTGCCCGTCCCGTCAGAGCCATCCAACGCGACCTCCCGGCCCCTACGGCCGGGAGGCACGCCCCGGGCCCGCCATGGAACTCCTGCTCAACCAGCTCATCAACGGCCTGACCGCCGGATCGGAATATGCGCTGATCGCCGCGGGCCTGGCGCTCATTTTCGGCGTGCTCGAAGTGGTGAACTTCGCCCATGGCGAGTTCTACATGCTCTCGTCCTATTACCTGTACCTGCTGATGACGCGGTACAATCTGCCCTACGTCGTCGCGGTGCCGCTCGTCATCGTCGCGATGATCCTCAGCGGCGTGATCTTCTACTACCTGGTGATCCGCAGGGTCCTGAGCCGCAGCTGGCAGCTCCAGCTGATCGCTACGCTCGCGCTCTCGATCGTCATGGTCAACACGGCCATCGTGTTGTCCGGGCCGGTGCCGAAATATCTGGAGAGCCCGCTCAACAGCCAGATCGTCCAGATCGGCATGGCGAGCATCTCGGTCCAGCGCCTCGTCGTACTGGCGGCCACCGCGATCTCGTTCGCCACCCTCTACGCCGTTCTGAAATACACGCGCATCGGCAAGGCCATGCGGGCCGTGGCCCAGAACCGCGAGGCCGCCGCCGCGGTCGGCATCTCGGTGGAGAAGGTGGGGCTGGCGACGGTGGTCGCCGGGTGCGCCCTGGCGGGCGTGGCGGGCGCGCTCATCTCGCCGCTCTACACGATCCATCCGGGCATGGCCGCGCTCGTCATCATCAAGGCCTTTGCGGCCGTGATCGTCGGAGGCTTCGGCAACGTCACGGGCGCGGTGCTGGCGGCCTTCCTCATCGGGCTGCTTGAAGCCCTCGTCACCACGGTCCTGCCGAGCGAATACGCCGACGCCTTCGTGTTCGGCGGCATGATCCTCGTGCTCCTGGTCCGCCCGCACGGCCTGTTCGGCCGCGTCGCGAGGTCCTGACATGGCTGCCACCCTCCGCAACGACGCGCCGCTTCTGGCGCTCCTGGCCGCCGCGGCGATCCTTCCCTTCGTGGCACCGTCGCCGTACTACCTCAGCATCGGCATCAACACGCTGATCATCGTCTGCCTGGCGGTGGCTTTCGATCTCGTGGTCGGCCGCGTCGGCGCCCTCAGCTTCGCCCAGCCGGTCTTCTTCGGCTTCGGCGCCTATGTGGCGGCGCTCATCGCCACGACCTTCGGAGCCGGCTTCTGGGTCGAGGCGCTGGTAGCGGCTGTGGGCGGCTTCGCCCTGTCGGTCGCCATCGGCATCCCGGCCTTCCGTCTGAGCCTGCATTCCTTCGCCATCGGCACGCTCGGCTTTGCGACGATCGCGCAACTCGTGGCGCAGAACTGGATGTCGGTGACAGGCGGGCCTCTCTGCATCACCGGCATTCCGCGCGCGCAGATCGGGCTGCCGTTCGCGCAGTTCACGCCCCGCACGCTCACCGAGCAATACTTCCTGATCCTGGCGATTGCCGCGCTCACGGTCTTCGTGGTGCGCCAGCTCATAGGCCGCAGGATCGGGCTTGCCTTCTCCGCCGTGCGCGACGACCCGACGCTGGCCGCGTCCCAAGGCATCCGCCCGCTGTCGATCCGCCTCAGCGCCTTCGGCGCCGCCGCCGCGCTCTCCGCGATTGCCGGCGTGTTCACGGCCCATTTCCAGGGCGTCGTGTGCCCCGACTCGGTCGCCACCTCCTACACCGTCATGCTGCTCATCGTCGCCTTCGTCGGCGGGCGCGGCAGCCTGCGCGGCGTGCTGGCGGCCGCCATCATCTTCGGCGTGGCGCCCCAGCTCCTGCGCGTGGCCGACGAGTGGCGCCTGGCGATCTTCGGCGCGCTGCTTCTCGTCACGGTCCTGACCGTGCCGGACGGCATCGAGCGCATCTTCCAGCTGATCGAGCGGGCGCTCGGCCTGGGCGGCAGAAACCTCGTGCCGGCCGCTATTGCCACCGGACCAGCTGCCATCCCCGCCGAGCCCGCTCCTGCGACCACGCAGGCGCCGGTTCCCGTGGAGGTTCCGGTGGGGGAGGCGCTCCCCGGCGGCGCGCTCCAGGTCACGGGCCTGCGCAAGACCTATGGCGGCGTCACCGCCGTCAACGATCTCGACTTCGAGGTGAAGGCCGGCGAACTGGTCAGCCTCATCGGGCCCAACGGCTCGGGCAAGTCCACCACGCTGGACTGCATTTCCGGCCTCTCACCTTTCGATGCCGGGACGATCGTCCTTGACGGGCAGAACATTTCCGGTTGGTCGCCGGCGCGCCTGGCCAAGGCCGGCCTGGTCCGGACCTTCCAGGCAACGCGCGTCTACACGACGCTGACACCGCGGGAGAACCTCGTCGTCGCGGCCCTCGGCAGGGCGCCCACCCTGTACGAGTGGCGGCAATATGCTCGCTCCCGAGGCGCCACGCCCGGTCTGGATGCGCGCATCGACGACATCCTGGGGCGGCTGGGGCTTGCGGCCATGCGCGACAGGCCCACGGGCGAGCTGTCCTATGGCCAGCGCAAGCTCGTGCAGTTCGCCGCGTCCGTCATCGTGCCGCCGCGAATCCTCCTGCTCGACGAGCCGCTCGCCGGTGTGAACCCGACGATCGGCAACATCTTCAAGCAGCAGATCGTGGCCTTCAACCGGCGGGGCCTGACCATCGTGCTCGTGGAGCACAATCTCGAGGTCGTCGTCGACGTCAGCCACCGGCTGATCGTGCTCGATCGCGGGACGAAGATCGCCGAGGGCGATCCCCGCACGGTCATGGCGCAGGCCCATGTGCAGGAGGCCTATCTTGGCCGGTGAGCCTGTCCTCCAGCTGCAGGACGTCCATGCCGGGTACGGCGAAATCCGCATCCTGAAGGGCGTGTCCTTCGCCATCGAGCCGGGCACCGTCACCTCCGTGATCGGCGCGAACGGCGCGGGCAAGTCGACCCTGCTGAAGACCATCTTCGGCATGGTCCAGGCCAGCGATGGCGCCATCCGTCTCGACGGTCGGGACGTGACCGGGCTGAAATCGGAGGAGCGCCTGCAACGGGGCATCGCCATCGTGCCCCAGGGCCGGTGCAATTTTCCGCTGATGTCCGTTCAGGAGAATCTGGAACTCGGCGCCTTCATCCGCCGCGACGGCGACATCAAGGCCGATATCGAGGCGATGTACGGCCTGTTCTCGTCGCTCGACGCCAAGCGCAAGGTCATCGCGGGCAACCTTAGCGGCGGCGAGCAGCAGATGCTCGAGATCGCCATGGCGCTGATGACCAGGCCGCGCGTGATGCTGCTCGACGAGCCTTCACTCGGGTTGTCGCCGCGCATGCTGGACTACGTGTTCTCGTCCATCCGCGACCTCGCGCGAGGCCATGGCACGGCGATCCTCATGGTGGAGCAGAACGCCGTCCAGGCCCTGCGCATCTCCGACCGCGGCATCGTCATCGAGCTCGGCCGCGTCAGCCACCAGGGATCGGGTGTCGAGATGCTGTCCGAACCCGACGTGCGCCGCGCCTATCTCGGGCTGCCTGCGGACAGGAACGCCCCATGACCACGCAAGGAAACCTCCCGATGACGATGCCAGTATCCGCCGCCGAAGCTGGCCTCGGCGTGATCGTGCCGTCGGCCAACACGATCCTGGAGCGCGATCTGCCTCGCCTCAGGCTGCCGGGCGCCAGCTTCTACTTCACGCGCATCCTGAACTCGGAGGACACCGAGGAGCAGCTCGCGGGCATGAAGGACCACGCGGCGGCCGCCGTCGAGCTTCTGATGCACACGCGCAAATGCCGGGCGATCGCCTTCGCCTGCACATCGGGGAGCTTCCTGAAGGGCCTCGGCTACGACCGGGAGATCGTCCGCCTGATGGAGGAAGCGGCCGGCATCCCCTGCGTGACAACGGCCGGCAGCGTCATCGCGGCGCTGGAGGCGCTCGGATGCCGCCGCCCGCACGTGTTTACGCCGTACGAGGAATGGCTGTCGCAGCGCTCGGTCACGTTCCTGCAGGCCCACGGGCACAGTCCCGCCGGCCACCATTGGGGCTTTCCGTTTTCCCGTGCCGACGCCACGGACGCCTATGAACCGATCGGCGACTGGGTGGCCGCGAACGTATCGCCCGACGCGGACTGCGTGTTCGTCAGCTGCACCAATTTCTCCTGGCTGCGAGGCATCGCGCCGCTGGAGCAGCGCATCGGCATACCCGTCGTCACCAGCAACAGCGCGACGCTCTGGGGCCTGCTCCGGGCCGCCGGGCTCGATGCCGTCGCACCGGCCGGCGGCCGGCTCCTGTCCTGAACGCATCCGCAGAAGCGAGACCAGCCATGTTTCACCAGACCGAACTGAGCGACATTGCCCTCCAGGCCCGCACGAAGCTGTTCGGGATGCTGGACGACTCGGTCACGGCGCTTGTCACTACGAATGCGGTCCATGTCGGCTATCTGGGCGGCTATCGCAGCATCCTGTGGGATGCCGACCGCACCTATCGCTGCGCGCTGATCGCCACGCGCGACGGGGTCTATCTCGTGACGGGCGCCAGCGACGCGGCGGCCGCCATGGAAGTGGTGCGCGATCCCTCGCGCATCTATCGGTACGGCCAGTTCTACGTCGAGGGCGCGGAGGAGGCCCGCAGCTACGAGGCCATGCCGCCCTCGCAGCCGGCCTTCGCAGACGCCCTGGCGGCGGCCTGCGCGGCCGCCATTGCCCGCGACGCGACGGTCGCGCTCGACGTGCCCGACGCCGAAACCCGCGCCCAGATCGGAACGATGCTCGACGGGTGCCGCCTGTTCAACGCGACGCCGAAGCTTGTGGCCTGCCGCGCAACCAAGCTGCCCGGGGAGCTCGCGAAGCTGCGCGTCGCGTCGGCGATCACCGAACGCGGCATGCAGCGGGCATTGGCGGAAGCGCGGGAGGGGATGACCGAGCTGGACCTCAGCGCGATCATCTCCGGCGAAATCATCGCCGCCGGCGGCATCCCGCGCTTCGTCGTGGTGACGACCGGGGGGCGGTCGGCCCTCGTCGACGCATACGCGACGTCGACGCCGATCCGGAAGGGCGACCTGTTACGCATCGACGTCGGCTGCACGGTCAACGGCTATTGGGCGGATACGGCCCGTACCGCCGTATGCGGCGATCCAAGCGACCTTCAGGCCAGCCGCTACGACGCGTTGCTGAAGGGTGAATTGGCCCAGCTCGACATGCTGCGACCGGGCGTGTCCTCGGCGGATCTCTACAACGTGGCGATCGACGTGGTGCGCCAGGGAGCGCTTCCCGCCTACCGGCGCAACCATTGCGGCCACGGGATCGGGCTGGTGGCGCACGAGTATCCGTCCCTCGCGCCCTCCAACCCGGTGGAGATCGTCAAGGACATGGTCCTGTGCGTGGAGACTCCATACTACGAGATCGGCTGGGGCGGGATGATGGTGGAGGACACCGTCATCGTGACCGAGACCGGCATCGAATACCTGACCTACGCCGACCGATCCCTGCGCAGCTTCTAGCCGCCGATCCCGGTCACGAAGGACAATCCCATGCGCGACATCGACGCGATCCGGGCCGACACGCCCGGGCTGGCCCACCAGACGTTCCTGCTGAGCGCGGGCTCCAGCCTGCCGCCGCGACCCGTCTCGGAGGCCATGATCGACCACCTGCGGCTCGAGGAGCGGATCGGCGGCTACGCCGCGGCCGACCGCGAGGGCCAGCGCCTTCAGGGGGTCTATACGTCGCTCGCCCGCCTGCTCAATTGCGGTGCGGACGAGATCGCCATCGTCGGGAACGCCACGCTGGCCTGGATGCAGGCCTTCTATTCGTTCTCCTTCGCCCCCGGCGACCGGATCCTCACCGCCGAGGCCGAATACGCAGCCAATTACGTCGCCTACCTGCAGGTCGCCCGCCGGACCGGCGCCGTGGTCGAGGTCGTGCCCAGCAATGAATACGGCGAGTTGGACACGTCCGCCCTGGAGCGGATGATCGACGACAGGGTCAAGCTCATCACGGTGACGTGGATCCCGACCAATGGCGGGCTCGTCAACCCGGCCCGGGAAATCGGCCGCATCGCCCGGCGTCACGGCATTCCCTACCTGCTCGACGCCTGCCAGGCGGTGGGCCAGATGCCCGTCGACGTCGAGGAGATCGGCTGCGACATGCTGGCGGCCACGGCGCGCAAGTTCCTGCGTGGTCCCCGCGGCATGGGCTTCCTCTATTTCCGCAAGTCGCTGTTCCAGACCATGGAACCGCCGATGATCGACCATTTCGCCGCCCCGTGGGTTGCGGCTGACGAGTACCGGCTGCGCGACGACGCCCGCCGGTTCGAGACGTGGGAGAACAATTACGCGGCCCGGCTGGGGCTGGGCGCCGCGGTGGACTACGCGCTGGACATCGGGCTCGACGCCATCCGAGAGCGCAGCTGGCGGCTGGCCGAGAGGCTGCGGCAGGGCCTGGCGCAGATCCCGGGCATGGTTGACTGCGATCTGGGGCGCGAGCGCTGCGCCATCGTCAGCTTCCGCATGGACGGCGTGCCGTCGGAAGCGTTCGTGAAGGCTGCCGCCGGGCGGGGCATCACGATCGGCGTATCCAATCCTGCCAGCACCAGACTGGATTCGGAGGCGCGCGGCCTTCCCGTCATCGTCCGCGCGGCGCCGCATTACTTCAACGTCGACAGCGAGATCGAGGCGCTTCTCGAAGTCTGCCGCGACGTCGCCGCTGGGAGGGCGTCATGAGCGAGACGAGCGTGGTGGAGAGCCGCCTGCGCGAGGCGGGGATCGTCCTGCCCGGTGCCGCGGCGCCGGTCGCCAATTACGTCGGCGCGGTCCGCTCCGGCCGGAGCCTCACCGTGTCGGGGCAACTATGTCTGGACGGCGAGGGGAGGCTGGTCGCCCGCGGCCGTCTGGGTGAGCACATCTCGCCTCAGGAGGGGCGCGAGGCGGCGAAGGCCTGCGCGATCAACCTTCTTGCGCAGGTGAAGCACGCCGCGGGCAGCCTCGACCGCGTCGTGCGGGTGGTGCGGCTCGGCGGCTTCATCAACGCGGTGCCGGACTTCGTCGATCTTCCGGCGGTGATGAACGGGGCGTCGGACCTGATGGTCCTCGCCTTCGGGGATGCCGGACGCCATGCGCGCAGCACGATCGGCGTCGCGTCGCTGCCGCTTGGCGCGGCCGTGGAGGTCGAGGGATTGTTCGAGGTGGACGGCGATGCGTGAAGTCCGGCGGCGGCCCGCGCGTGCGGGCCGCCTTCGGCCGTCCTAGCGCAGCGCGACCTTCGCGACCTTGTCGCGGTAATCTTCCTTCGGATCGATGCCGAGCATCATCTTGACGCCCGCCAGCAGCGTCGTCTCGTTCTGCCAGATTTCCGCGCTCTCCGGATCGAGCCGCAGCAGGACGAGCTTCGGATCGTCCTTGCCGCCCTCGTACCAGGCGGCGACGTAGGGGTTCCAGAGCCGGTCGATCGTCGCGCGGTCGTTGTCGATCGCCAGGGAGCCGTGGACCGTCGCGAACAGCTTGTGGTTCTTCGCGGTGAACGTGGCGATGGCCCGTCCCGGCCCGTTCAGCTTCTCGGCGATGCCGTTGTCGCGGGAGGTGAAGAACCAGATCGGCCCGCTCTCGCCCTCGACCTGCGCCGTCATCGGCCGCGCATGGCCGTCCTCGACCCCGTCGAGACCGAGCATCATGGTCATGTCGTCCTTCAGGTGCTTCCAGAAGTCGTTCTTGAGTTCCTGCGGGTTCGCCATCCCGGTCTCCTCGTGTTGAAGGTGTGACCGGGCAATGCGGGGACGGGGCAGGGAGTTCCGGCCGTCGGGCGAGGCGCGGCCGATTGCCACCAGGGGACGGGGGCTCGCGCTCCGCCTCAGGGCGCGAGCTTCACGCCCTGCCGCACCAGCCTGCGGTCGGACGTGATCGTGCAGCCGTCGACCCTGAGCACGGCGTAGTAGAGCTCCGCCTCATCGCCCGTATCGTCGAAGTTGCGTCCCTCCGCCCGTCGGTCGATGAGCGAGGGATACGAGATGAGCGTCCCCGCGCCGCACGGATCGTCGTAGAGCGTCTTGCCGGCCATCACGAGCCGGGGCGCGCCCCAGCTCTTCAGGTCCCGCGACGTGGCAACGTAGAAGCCGGATACGGGGAAATCCGCGCCGTTCTCCCGCGCCTGGAAGACCGCGATCCACGCCCCGCTGGGCCGGTGGCGCGTGAGGCTTCCCACGGGCGCGGGGAAGGGCGCGATGGTGCGGCAGGTCTTGAGCGGGTCCGGCGGCGGCTTTCCATAGGGGTCCGTGAACCGGACCGTGAACCCCGTCCCGTCGAAGGCGCGCCATCCTGCCGGGTCGTGCGGATCGGCGGTACGGAACAGGCAGGCGCCGCCATCCTGTCCGGTCCACCCCGTGGTGGAGGCGATCATGTAGTACCCGTCCTCTCCGCGCACGATGTTGGACGGGTTGAAGAAGCCCCGGTGGCGGCCCTGGCCCACCTCCTGGCCGAACGGGAAGGCGGCCACCACAGGCTGGCGCGCCTTGGCGAAGGTCCGCCCGCCGTCCTGCGAGGACAGCGCCAGCACCACGTTCCACCAGCAGGCCATGTAGTCCTTGAGCGCGCACCGCCCGGGATGGGTGTTGCCCTGGTATTCGTGGTGGGCGAGCGCGGCGATGCGGCGCCCGTCCTCGGTCCACGTCGCCGCGATCCACGCCCTGTCGTCGTAGGCGCCCGGGTCGGCGCTCCCCGAGCCGCGGAAGACGACCTGGCAGTCCAGCTTCAGGCTGTCGAAGTCGGCCCCGCGCAGGGCGCGGTTCTCGAAATGCATCGCAAGGAGCGCGATCTGCCCCTTTTCGTCGCGAAAGGCCCGGGCCGGAACGTCCGGCACGTCATGGCCGTCGCAGGCGTCCAGCGCGGGATCGAAGACCACGCGCGGCGGACCGTCGACCTTGACCGGCGCGGTCGGGGCGGTCTGGCCTGCGGCCAGCGCGGGCGCGAGCGCGATGAACGCGGCAGCGAGGCGGGCGAGGACCCTTCCTTCGAGGCGGGGCGCGTATATGGTCATGGCCCGAATGTGGAGCGAGGGGGCTTCAAAGTCATGCTCATCCTGATCGCCGGATTGGTCCTGTTCCTGGGAACCCATGCCTTCACCATGGCCCGCGAGCCGAGGGCCGCGCTGATCGGCCGGATCGGCGCGGGGCCGTACCGGGGATTGTATTCTCTCGTCTCGCTCATCGGCCTCGTCCTGATCGTCTATGGGTTCGGTGCCTACCGCGCGTCCGGATACGTGCCGCTCTGGAACCCGCCGGTCTGGACGCGGCATCTGGCGCTGACGCTGATGCCCATCTCCTTCGTGCTCCTCGCCGCCTCGCAGACCGGCGGCCGCATCCGGCGGGCCGTGAAGCACCCGATGCTGGCGGCGGTGAAGATCTGGGCGTTCTCCCACCTTCTGGCCAACGGAGACCTGGGATCGGTACTGCTGTTCGGCCTGTTCCTCGCCTATGCGGTGGTGGACCGGATCGCGGTCAAGCGCCGTGCGCCTGAAGCCCATGCGCACGAGGAGGTTGTGGTTTCCGGCTGGCGTGCCGATATTGCGGCCGTCGTCATCGGGCTCGGCCTCTACGTGGCCTTCGCTCTCTGGCTGCATCCCGTTCTCATCGGCGTTCCGGTCATGCCGGGCCGCTGAACACGAAGGACCCGCCATGTCCGTCCAGTCCGATATCCGCCGGCTGACCGCTCCCGACATCCGTGCGCGCAAGGGCGGCGAGCCCGTCGTGGCGCTGACGTCCTACCATGCGCATACCGCGCGGCTGGCGGACCGGTTCTGCGACGTGCTGCTGGTCGGCGATTCCCTCGGCATGGTCATGCATGGGCTGGAATCCACCGTCCCCGTCACGTTGGAGATGATGATCCTGCAGGGGCAGGCTGTCGTGCGCGGCTCGCGGCGGGCGCTGGTCGTCGTCGACATGCCCTTCGGCTCGTACGAGGAAAGCCCCCAGGCGGCGTTCCGCAGCGCGGCCCGGATCATGAAGGAGACGGGCTGCGGCGCGGTGAAGCTCGAGGGCGGCGTGCGCATGGCCGAGACCATCCGCTTCCTCACCGAGCGCGGCATTCCGGTGATGGGCCATGTCGGCCTGACGCCGCAGGCGATCAACACGCTGGGCTCGTTCAAGGCGCAGGGCCGCGACATGGCCGAGTGGCCGCTCATCGAGGCCGACGCGCGCGCCGTCTCCGAGGCGGGCGCCTTTGCCGTGGTGGTCGAGGCGGTCGCCGAACCCCTGGGCGCCAAGATCACCGAGGAGATCGCCGCGCCGACCATCGGCATCGGCGCCTCGGCCCGGTGCGACGGACAGATCCTCGTGCTGGAGGACATGCTCGGCCTGTCGGAGCGCACGCCCAAGTTCGTGCGCCGCTACGCCGATCTCGGCCCGTTCATCGCCGCGGCCGTCGAGGCCTATGCCCGCGACGTGCGGGCGAGGGCCTTCCCCGCGCCGGAACAGACCTACGCGATGAAGCAGCAGAAGGCCTGACGCGCTCGCCATCGGGCGCGTCCTGTGGTACCCGGCCAGCCGGGCTGGCGGCGCGGCCCGTTGCCGGCCGCCGCCAGACATCCTTCAGTTCCGGAAACCGCGACCGCCGATGACCGATATTTTCAACGAGATCGACGACGAACTCCGCCGCGACCGCGTGGCCCAGTTCTGGAAGAAGCACGGCCCCAAGGTCGTGGTCGCCGCGATCGTGCTGGTCGTCGCCGTCGCCGGCTGGCGCTATTACGAGTACATGGAGCGCCGCACAGCCGAGGCCGCCGCCGCCCGTTACGAGGCTGCGCTGCAGCTCTCGCGCGAGGGCAAGACCGCGGAGGCCGAGGCCGCGTTCTCCGCCATCGTGACTGACAAGCCCTCCGCCTATCGCGACCTGGCGCGCCTGCGGGCCGCCTCCGAGACGGGCCGCGCGGATGCCATCCGCGGCGCGGCGGCGTTCGACGCGATCGCGGCCGATCAGGCCGTGCCCCAGGACCTGCGCCAGCTGGCCACCCTGCGCGCCGCGGCCCTGCGGCTGGACGGCGCCGATCCCAAGGCCGCGGCGTCCACGCTCGAGCCCCTGACCCGCGACGACGTGCCCTGGCGCAATAGCGCGCGCGAACTGCTCGGCCTGGCCGCTCTCAAGGCGGGCGATTACGACGGCGCCGGCCGCTGGTTCGATGCCATCGTCACCGATCCGACGGCGCCGCAATCGCTCCGCTCGCGGGTCGAATTGTACCTGGCGCTGGTCAGGAGCGGGCCCGTCCCCGCCGCGCCATGAACCGCACCGCGGGAGCGCCGCGATGAGCGCCGCCAGGACCGTCGTCATCGTCGGCCGCCCCAATGTGGGCAAGTCCACGCTCTTCAACCGTCTCGTCGGCAAGAAGCTGGCGCTGGTCGACGACCGGCCCGGCGTCACCCGGGACCGGCGCGAGGGCGATGCGCGCCTCGGCGATCTCGACTTCGTCATCACGGACACGGCAGGCCTCGAGGAGAGCGCCCGCGAATCCCTGACCGGACGGATGCGCGAGCAGACCGAGACCGCGATCGCGGGCGCGGACGTCATCCTGTTCGTCGTGGACGCGCGCGCCGGCCTCCTGCCGGACGACCGGCCCTTCGCCGACCTGTGCCGGCGCTCGGGCAGGCCTGTCGTGCTGGTGGCCAACAAGGCCGAGGGCCGGGTCGCGACCGCCGGCTTTCTGGAGGCTTACGAGCTCGGGCTCGGGGAGCCGGTCGCCATCTCCGCCGAGCACGGCGAAGGCATGGCCGACCTTTACGACGCGCTCGCCCTCCATCTTCGCGCGGAAGATGAGGACGCGGACGCAAGCGATTCCGAAGACTCCGAAAAGCCGCTGCGCATCGCCGTCGTCGGGCGGCCCAATGCGGGCAAGTCGACCCTGCTGAACGCGATTGTGGGCGAGGACCGGCTCCTCGTCGGCCCCGAAGCCGGCATCACCCGGGATTCCATCTCGCTCGACTGGGAATGGCGCGGCCGCAAGGTCAAGCTGTTCGACACCGCCGGCATGCGCAAGCGGGCCCGGATCGAGGACAAGCTGGAGAAACTGTCCGTCGCCGATGGCTTGCGCGCGGTGAAGTTCGCCGAGGTGGTCGTCGTGCTGCTGGACGCCACGATCCCGTTCGAGAAGCAGGACCTGACGATCGTCGACCTGATCGAGCGGGAAGGGCGCGCGCTGGTCATCGGCCTCAACAAGTGGGACCTGGTGGCCGACAAGGCCGGCCTGCTCAAGGAACTCCGGGAGGAGGCCGCGCGGCTGCTGCCGCAGGTCAAGGGCGCCCCAGTGGTTCCGGTTTCGGGGCTGGCGGGCACGGGGATCGACCGGCTGATGGAGGCCATCGTCGCAGCCGAGCATGTCTGGAACCGCCGGGTGCCGACCGCCACGATCAATCGCTGGCTGGAGGAGACGCTGGCCACCCATCCGCCGCCGGCGGTGTCGGGCCGGCGGATCAAGATCCGCTACATGACCCAGGTGAAGGCGCGCCCGCCGCATTTCGCCCTGTTCGGCAACCAGCTCGACGAGCTGCCGCGCTCGTACACGCGCTACCTCGTCAACGGCCTGCGCGAGGCGTTCGACCTGCCCGGCGTGCCGATCCGCCTGTCGCTGCGCGGCGGCAAGAACCCGTTCGACAAGAAGCGGTGACCGCGCCGCGCGGCGGGCCGATCAGGCCGGCGCGCGGTGGGAGAACACCTTGTCCTCGGGGAAATCGTAGATCACGCCGGTCTGCGTGAAAGCCGGATCGGCGAGCGCCACGATTTTCGGAGCGATCTCCTCAGGCGTGCGCAGGGACAGGGGATCCTCGCCCGGCATGGCGGCGGCCCGCATCCTGGTGCGCAGCGGCCCGGGATTGACCAGGACTGCGCGGATCGGCGTGGTCTCGGTCTCCGCCGCATAGGTCCGCACCAGCGCTTCCAGCGCCGCCTTGGACACGGAGTAGGGGCCCCAATAGGCGCGGCACTTGTGGGCCGCCGCCGAGGACACGAAGATCGCCCGCCCGGCATCGGACGCACGCAGCAACGGGTCCAGCGAGCGGATCAGGCGCCAGTTCGCGGTGACGTTGATCGCCATCACGTCGTCCCAGCTCTTCTGGTCGCAATGGCCGAGCGGCGTGATCGGGCCCAGGATGCCCGCATTGCCCACCAGGATGTCCAGCCGCTGCCAGCGCTCGAAGATCGCCGCGCCGAGCCGGTCGAGGGCGTCATAGTCCTTCAGGTCGACGGGCACGAGCGTCGCGGAACCGCCGAGCGCCTTGATCTCGTCGTCCAGCTCCTCCAGCCCGCCGACGGTCCGCGCCAGCGCGATGACGTGGGCGCCGGCGCGGGCCAGTTCGAGCGCCGTGGCGCGGCCGATGCCGCGGGACGCGCCGGTGACGACCGCGACGCGGTCCTTGAGATCGGTCGGCATGGGAGGGTTCCGGTCAGCCGGCCTCGGCCAGCAGGGAGAGTTGCTGCTTGGCGGATTCGCCCACCACGTCGGTGAGATGCGTGGGATAGTCGCCGGTGAAGCAATGGTCGGTGAATTGCGGCCGTACGGGATCGCGGCCCTCGAAGCCCATCGCCTTGTAGATCCCGTCGATCGACAGGAAGGCCAGGCTGTCCGCGCCGATGAAGCGGCGCATGCCTTCCAGGTCCATCGTGGCCGCGAGCAGCTTGTCCCGGTCGGGCGTGTCGATGCCGTAGAAGTCCGGATGGGTGATCGGCGGGCTCGACACGCGGAAATGCACCTCCGTGGCGCCGGCATCGCGCATCATCTGCACGATCTTCACCGAGGTCGTGCCGCGCACCAGGCTGTCGTCGACCAGGACGATCCGCTTACCCGCGATCACCGCACGGTTGGCGGAGTGCTTCATGCGCACGCCGAGCTCGCGCACGGCCTGCGTGGGCTGGATGAAGGTCCGGCCGACATAATGATTGCGGATGATGCCGAGCTCGTAGGGCACGCCGCTGGCCTGCGAGAAGCCGATGGCCGCGGGCACGCCGGAATCGGGAACCGGGATCACCACGTCCGCCTCGACGGCGGATTCCTGGGCGAGCTGGGCGCCCATCCGCTTGCGGACTTCGTAGACGTTGCGCCCGTGGACCACGGAATCGGGGCGGGCGAAATAGATGTATTCGAAGATGCAGGGGCGGGCCTGCACCGGCGGGAACGGCTTCAGCGATTCCACGCCGTCCTCGGAGATGACGACCACCTCGCCGTTCTCGATGTCGCGCACGAAGCGCGCGCCGATGATGTCGAGGGCGCAGGTCTCGGACGCCAGGATGTAGTGGCCGTTGAGTTCGCCCAGGACCAGCGGGCGGATGCCGAGCGGATCGCGCGCGCCGATCAGCTTCTTGTTCGTCAGGGCGACGAGGGAATAGGCGCCTTCCAGCTGGCGGATCGCCTCGACGAAGCGCTCGACGATGCGGGTCTTCCGGCTCTTGGCGACGAGGTGCAGGATCACCTCGGTGTCCGACGTCGACTGGTAGATCGCGCCCTCGCGGATGAGGTTGCGGCGGATCGTCAGGCCGTTGGTCAGGTTGCCGTTATGGGCGACCGCGAAGCCGCCGCCCTCCAGCTCGGCGAAGAGCGGCTGCACGTTCCGCAGGATCGTTTCGCCTGTGGTCGAGTAGCGCACATGGCCGATGGCACCGTGGCCAGCCAGCCGTTCGATCGTGGAGCGCTTGGAGAAATGGTCGCCGACCAGACCCAGCCGGCGCTCGGAATGGAAGCGGCGGCCGTCATAGCAGACGATGCCGGCGGCTTCCTGGCCCCGGTGCTGCAGGGCGTGCAGGCCCAAAGCCGTGATGGCCGCGGCGTCGGGATGGCCGAAAATGCCGAAGACGCCGCATTCCTCGCGCAGCGTGTCGCCGTCGAAATCGAGAGGATCGAAGCAGTCCGACTGCGAGGCCTGCGGATGGTCCGCGGGGGCGTTCGGGTCCGTCATGGTCGTCTCCTCACCGCTGAGGCGGTCGCCAGGGCCGAGGGCGTGCGGTCATGGTGCGGTGCCACACGCATGTAATGAACGGGCGGCACGATGGAAAGGCGCCATCGCGTCGCTGGGCGCGGACTTGTCATGCGTCCGCGTCAGGTCTCGCCCGCCGCTCAGCTCCGCCGCTGGCCGCCGGGCTGCAGGGACGGGTCCTCGGACGGCGCTTCCGGCGCCGGCTGGTCCTGCGTCGGCGGCTTAAGCCGGCGCAGGGCGGCCTCGGGGTCGTCGGGCAGCATGGCCAGCAGCTGGTCGCCGCCGGATTGCAGGAAGGAGCGCGTCTTGGCCGTGCGCGCCCATTCGGGCTGCATTTCGGGCTTCACCAGCCAGTTGAACATCAGGAACCCGACGATGCAGATGAGCACGCCGCGCGCCGCGCCGTAGAAGAAGCCCAGCGACCGGTCGAGGGCGCCGATCCGCGAGTCCAGCACGAAATCCGACAGGCGGACCGTCAGGAACGACACGACGACCAGCGTCACGAGGAAGATCGCGCCGATGGCCACCGCAAGCGCGATCTGCGGGTTCGCGATGTGCTGCTGGACGTAAGGGACAAGGGCCGGGTGCAGCGTGAGCGCCGCCGCCACCGCCGCCACCCAGGACGCGATGGACAGCACCTCGCGCGTGAAGCCGCGGACGGCTGCGAGCAGGGCCGAGATCAGGATGACGCCGAGAACGACGAGGTCGAAGATGGATACGGGCATGGCTCGCCGGAGGGTGCTCGCGGGCGCGGACGGGTTTTGGACGGCGTCCGGTCGCCCGGCCGGCCGCCACGGGCCCAGTCTATAGACGCTTGATTGTGGCGCGTCACCCGTCCTCGCCGGGCGGGCGGCGCGTTCTCCCGCCCGAAGCGGCGATCCGGGCCACGAGATCGGCGATATGGGTCACGGTTTCGACCCTGAGGGGCGCTCCGCCGGCGGTTTCCCGCGCGGCGGGTGGCGCGATCGCCGTGGTGAAGCCGAGCTTTGCCGCCTCCTTGATTCGCGCCTCGGCCTGCGTGACCGGGCGGACGGCGCCCGACAGGCCGAGCTCGCCGAAATAGACGGTGCCGGCCGGCAGGGGCGCGCCGACGAGGGAGGATACGAGCGCGGCGGCTGCGGCGAGGTCCGCCGCCGGCTCGGCGATACGCAGGCCGCCGGCCACGTTGAGATAGATGTCGTGCATGCCGAGCTTGACCCCGCCATGGGTCTCCAGCACGGCGACGATCATGGCCAGCCGGCTCGAATCCCAGCCCACGACGGCGCGGCGCGGCGTGCCGAGGGAGGACGGCGCCACGAGCGCCTGCATCTCCACGAGCAGGGGGCGGGTGCCCTCCATCCCGGCGAAGACCGCCGTGCCCGGCGCCGCCGCGTCCCGGCCGGCCAGGAACAGGGCGGAGGGGTTGGGCACCTCGGCCAGGCCCTTGCCGGTCATCTCGAACACGCCGATCTCGTCGGTCGGGCCGAAGCGGTTCTTGGCCGCCCTCAGGATGCGGAAATGGTGCGCGCCGTCGCCCTCGAACGAGGCGACCGCGTCGACCATGTGCTCGACGACGCGCGGCCCGGCGATCTGCCCGTCCTTTGTCACGTGCCCGACCAGGATCACTGCCGTGCCGGATGTCTTGGCGAAGCGGATGAGCGCCTGCGCGGCGCCGCGCACCTGCGTCACCGTGCCCGGCGCGCTCTCCACCGTTTCGGTCCACATCGTCTGGATGGAATCGATGACGGCGAGGCGAGGCGGCGCGCCCTGCGAGAGCGTCGCGACGATGTCCTCCACGTTGGTCTCGGCCGCGAGCTCCACCGGCGCGCGGGCGAGGCCCAGCCGCTCCGCCCGCAGCCGCACCTGCGCCACCGCCTCCTCGCCGGAAATGTATGCCACCCGGTGCCCGGCATCGGCCAAAGCGGCGCAGGCCTGCATCAGGAGCGTCGACTTCCCGATGCCGGGATCGCCGCCGATGAGGATGACGGAGCCCTTCACGAAACCCCCGCCGGTGACCCGGTCGAGCTCGGCGATGCCGCTGGCGACGCGCGGGGCGTCCTCGGCCTGGCCCTCCAGCGATTCCAGCTTGAAGACCCGGCCCTTGCCGCGGGCGGGCCGCGTCGCGACGGGTCCCGAGATCGCGGGCGAATCCTCCAGCGCGATCGTGTTCCACTCGCCGCAGGCGTCGCACTTGCCCTGCCAGCGCCCATAGGCCGCGCCGCAATTCTGGCAGGCGAAGACGGGACCCCGCTTTGCCATGTCAGGACATCCGAGCCATGTCGGCAGCCGCCGGCGTCATCATGGCTCCAGGTATTCGCGGGCATAGCGCGCGCCCAGGCCCGTCAGCACCTCGTATCCGATCGTGCCCGCGCGGGCGCCGACGTCGTCGATGTCCAGCCCTTCGCCGATGAGGGTGACGAGGTCGCCGCGGCGGATCGCGTGATCGGGCACGTCCGTGACGTCGAGGGTGATGAGGTCCATGGAGACCCGGCCCGCAAAGGGACATCTCACCCCGGCGACGATCGCCGCGCCGGCGGGCGTGCCCGCTTGCAGCTTGGCGTCGGTCAGGCTCGCCGCGCGCGGATAGCCGTCGGCATAGCCCGTGCTGATCGTCGCGATGCGGCGTGGCCCCCGTGCCGTCCACTGGCCGTTATAGCCGACGCGCTCGCCGTCCCCGATCTTCCGCAGCTGGATGATCCGCGCCCGGAGCGTCACGACGGGCTGCATCGGATTGGGTTCGCCGGGCAGGGGATTGCCGCCGTAGAGCGCATAGCCTGGCCGCACGAGGTCGAGCCCGGGCACCGTGGGGTGGAAGATGCCGGAGGAATTGGCGATGGAGGCGGGTATGCCGGGAAACAGCTCGCGGAGACCGGCGAACGCGCTCACCTGCCGCCCGGTGGCGTCGTCGGCCCGATCCTCCGCCGCGGCCAGGTGCGTCATCAGGAGGTCGGGCCGGAAGGAGCCGCCCTCGCGCGCGAGCTCGTGCGCCTCCTCGATGGAGAGGCCGAGGCGGTTCATGGCCGTGTCCACGTGCAGGGCCGCGCCGGGGCTGTCCCCGGCAATGCCGCAGAAGGCGCGCCATTCCGCGACCTCCTCCAGCGAGCCCAGCACCGGCCGTAGGTTGAGGCCGCCGAAGACGCCGCACGTCCCGGGCAGCAGCCCGTTCAGCACGTAGATGTCCGCCAGGGGCGCGGCCTCGCGCGCGGCGATCGCCTCGCCGATATGGGCGACGAAGAAGGTCCGGCAGCCGGCGGCCGACAGGGCCTCGACGGCCTGCTTCAGGCCCGTCCCATAGGCGTCTGCCTTCACCACGGCGCCGCATTCGGCGGGAGCGGCGCGCGCCTTCAGCTTGCGCCAGTTGGCGACGAGGGCGCCGAGATCGACGGTCAGGAGGGCACCGGCCTCTTCGGGCGGCGGGCCCACGCGCCCGGGAGCATCGTCCTCGAAGTCGGTCACGTCACATCCGCTCGGGCAGTTTGTCCTCTTCGGCGAGATTGCCGAAGCGGGTGATGTCCGCCTGGAACGCCAGCGGCACGGTGCCGGTCGGTCCGTGACGCTGCTTGCCGATGATGACCTCGGCCTTGCCGTGCGCCTGCTCCATCTCGGTCTGCCACTTGAAGTACTCCTCGGTGCCCATCTTGGGCTCCTTGTTCTTCAGGTAGTATTCCTCGCGGAACACGAACATGACCACGTCCGCGTCCTGCTCGATGGACCCGGATTCGCGCAGGTCCGACAGCTGCGGGCGCTTGTCGTCGCGCTGCTCCACCTGGCGGGACAGCTGGGACAGCGCCACGACCGGGACGGCGAGCTCCTTGGCGAGCGCCTTCAGGCCGGTCGTGATCTCGGTCAGTTCCTGGACGCGGTTCTCGCCCTTCTTGGACGAGCCGGACAGGAGCTGGAGATAGTCCACGATCAGAAGGTCGAGGCCCTTCTGCCGCTTGAGCCGCCGCGCGCGGGCGACGAGCTGCGCGATGGAGATGCCGCCGGTCTGGTCGATGTAGAGCGGGACGGTCTGCATCTCCCGCGCGGCGTCGGTGATCCGGTAGAACTCGTCCTCGCGGATGTCGCCGCGGCGGATCTTGTAGGAGGGCACGCCCGACTGCTCGGCGACGATACGCGTGGCGAGCTGCTCGGCGGACATTTCCAGCGAGAAGAAACCCACGATGCCGCCATTGACCGTCTTCAGCGTGCCGTCCGGCTGCTTCTCGGCCTGGTAGGCCTTGGCCACGTTGAAGGCGATGTTGGTGACCAGCGCCGTCTTGCCCATGCCCGGGCGCCCGGCGAGGATCACGAGGTCCGACGATTGCAGGCCGCCCATCATCCGGTCGAGGTCGGCAAGGCCGGTGGCGATGCCGGACAGGTGGCCGTCCCGGTTGTATGCCGCGGCCGCCATGTCGATGGCCGCGGTCAGGGCGTCCGAGAAGCGCTGGAAGCCGGAATCGTACCGGCCGGTCTCTGCCAGGCCGAAGAGCTTGCGCTCCGCCTCCTCGATCTGTTCCCGCGGCGAGGAATCGACGTCGGCCTCGTAGGCCGCGTTGACCATGTCCTCGCCGATCGTGATCAGGTCGCGGCGCACCGCCAGATCGTGGATCGTGCGCCCGTAATCCTCGGCGTTGATGACCGTGGTCGCCTCGGCGGCAAGACGCGCGAGATATTGCGAGACCGTGATTCCCCCGAGGTCCACCTCCGTGAGGAAGGTCTTGAGCGTGATCGGGTTGGCGATCTTGCCCGCGCGGATCAGGCTCGACGTCACCTCGTAGATGCGGCGGTGCAGCTCCTCGGAGAAGTGCCGCGCCTCCAGGAAGTCCGACACGCGGAAGAAGGCGTCGTTGTTGACCAGGATCGCGCCGAGCAGGGCCTGCTCCGCATCGATATTATGCGGGGCGACCCGGTATTCGGTGGGCTGGTCGAGGCGGGCGACGAGGGCGGTGCTGTTGGCCATGGCTGTCTTCGATGCGGTCGGGCAGGTCTAGCACGCCGGCCGGCGGGGGGCGTGATCTTCGGATCACGCCGGCGCCGAACCTGGCAGGCGGCCGGCGCAATCCACGCGACTCACAGGCGCCCTCAATCGGGCGCGCGGCCATGGTCGGATATTCTTGACTCCCCGGCAACAAGAAGGGCGCCCGCGAGGGGCGCCCTTGCAAGCGAGCCGGTAGGGCCGGATCAGAGTTCGACGTCGCCGGCCTCGGCGAGGGCAGCGCCCACTTCCAGGCCCAGATCGTCGAGATTGGTCTCCTCGCGGACGAAGACGTCCTCGCCGCGGGCCTGGCGCTCGGCCTCCTCGGGGCTGCGGGCGACGTTGACCGTCACCGTGACGTCCACCTCCGGATGCAGGTTCACCGGCACCGCATGCACGCCCAGCGTCTTGATCGGCTGGTTCAGCACGACCTGCTGGCGCGACACGGTGAAGCCGGAGGTGCCCAGCGCCTCGGCGATGTCGCGGGTCGCGACCGAGCCGTACAGCACGCCCGACTCGCCGGCCTGGCGGATGATCGTGACGGACTGGCCGTCCAGGCTCTCGGCGACCTTCTGCGCCTCGGACTTCAGCTCGAGGTTGCGGGCCTCGAGCTGGGCGCGCTGCTCGTCGAAGCGCTTCTTGTTGGTCTCGGTGGCGCGCAGCGCCTTGCCGCGCGGCAGGAGGAAGTTGCGGGCAAAGCCGTCCTTGACGCGGACGGTCTCGCCCATCTGGCCCAGCTTGGCCACGCGCTCGAGCAGAATGACTTCCATGACGTGTCTCCTTTAGGTGTCCGGTCGATGCCGGGTGTCTTCAGTCGGGGATGGACACGGCTTCCGGCCTGCGGGTGAACAGGTCGATGAGGCCGTAGATGGCGAGGAACGGGATGGGCCAGCCCGCGGTGATCGTCATGATCAGGTAGATCAGGCCCAGGAAGAACGGCCGGCCGGGCTTGCCCCGGGTCCGGTCGTGGATGGCGGCCAGCGCCTGGAAGGCGAGGGCGCAGATGCCCGCGCCGACGATCCCCTTGCCGAGGATGCCGGGATAGCCGCCGGCGGCCGCCAGCAGCATCGCGGCGGCGAAGATGCCGAGCGCGGCCCGCGGCATCTGCGTTGACGGCAGCGGCACCCAGGGCCGCTGCAGCCGGCCGGACACCGCGACGGCCTTGGCGCCGCCCCACAGATTGCCGACCAGGAGCGGCACGATGGACGCGCCGATCACCACGGGGAAGAAGCCGACCAGGATGTCGATCGCCTCCGCCGGCTCGATGCCCTGTCCGAGCACGAGAGGCTGGTCCTGGGGCGTGCCGGTCTGCATGCGCAGGATCGCCTCGACCAGCTGGCGCATCGTGCTGCCATAGGCGGTGAAGCTCCCCCCGCCGACGGCGAGCGCGCTGGCGAGCGTCATGCCGCCCGCGATCAGGGCGATGCCGAGCAGGATCGTCCCGTTGGAGGGCACCTCGCGCCGCTCCGGCCCCAGTCGTGTATTGGCAAGCCAGCACATCAGCCAGGCAGGCGCGGCCACGCCGAAGGTGAAGCCGATCGCATAGGCGGGGCCGAGCACGGCCGAGAGCGCGGCGCCGCCTACGGCGACCGCCAGCAGACCGGTCAGATGGGTCCAGCCCATGCCGGCAATGACGACGGGCAGCGGCGATATGTAAGAGAGGATGAGGGCGAACGGCGACATCGTCGCGGTAGCCGCGAACAGGAGCGCGGCCGTCAGGCCGGCGCCGATGCCGATCGTAATGGCGTTCGCCATGCTCGCTGTCCCTCTGCTTCGGGCAGGGTTAGGAGCGGATCGATGTCCGCCCCAGCGCGTCCGGCGCAGGCGCCGGACCGGGTCAAGGATGATCGGGACGGCGCGGCGGCCGCGCCGTCCCGGAGCGTCTTAACGGATCAGCGTCTTAGCGGATCATGTAGGGCAGCAGGCCCAGGAAGCGGGCGCGCTTGATCGCCTGGGCGAGCTCGCGCTGCTTCTTGGCCGATACGGCCGTGATGCGGGACGGCACGATCTTGCCGCGCTCGGAGATATAGCGCGACAGGAGACGGACGTCCTTGTAGTCGATCTTCGGCGCGTTGGCGCCCGAGAACGGGCAGCTCTTGCGACGGCGGAAGAAGGGGCGGCGGGCGGCTTGAGCGGCCATGGATCAGCCCTCCTGAGCAGGGGTTTCTTCGCGATCGCGGCGCGGGCCACGATCCGGACGGTCGCCGCGGTCGCGGTCGCCGAAGCGGTTGCCGCCGCCGAAGCCGCGCGGGCCGCCGGGGCCACGATCGTCGCGCTCGTCGCGGTCGCGCTTCTGCAGCATCGCGGACGGGCCTTCCTCCAGCGCCTCGACGCGGATGGTGAGGAAGCGCAGGACGTCCTCGCTCAGGCGCTGCTGGCGCTCGATCTCGGCCAGGGCGGCCGGGGGAGCGTCGATGTTCAGGAGCGTGAAGTGGGCCTTGCGATTCTTCGAGATGCGGTACGCGAGCGTCTTGACGCCCCAGTACTCGTTCTTCGCGAGCGTGCCGCCGGCAGCCTCGACGATGCCCTTGTACTGCTCGACGAGGGCGTCCACCTGCTGCGACGTCACATCCTGGCGAGCCAGGAAGACGTGTTCATACAATGCCATAACGGGCCTTTCTCATGTTCGGCGTCCACCCGGCGCGGAGCCCTCCGAGCCCGAAGGCCCGATCGGCAGTTTCGAAGGCGGGAACACGGGACGACGGCTTCGGATGAAACCTGGAAGGGCAAAGCCTCCCCGTCCGTTCAGCCCCCGGCCGGAGCGAACGCGCGGTTTCCATACGGGAGAAGGCCCGTGAACGCAAGCAGCCGCGCCCACCCGGGGGCATCGTGTCGCAAGCCCGGACGCGGCCTGGCTTCTGGCGAGCGGCGCGCGATTGTCCTAAACAACCGGCCTCGAATGCGGGGCCATCGCCATGAACCATCTGCGTCTGGGCGTGAACGTCGACCATGTGGCCACGGTGCGCAATGCCCGCGGCGGCGCCCATCCCGATCCCGTCCTTGCCGCCCATCTGGCGGTCCGGGGCGGAGCGGACGGCATCACGGCGCATCTGCGTGAGGACCGCCGCCACATCCGCGACGAGGACATCGCGCGGCTCAAGGCCGAGCTGTCCGTCCCGCTGAACTTCGAGATGGCGGTCACGGAGGAGATGCTCGCCATCGCCGAGCGCACGCGCCCGCACGCCGCCTGCCTCGTGCCGGAGAAGCGCGAGGAGCGCACCACGGAAGGCGGTCTCGACATCGTCGGCGGCCGGGACCGCCTGGCCGAACCGATCGCCCGGCTCCGCGAGGCAGGGATCCGTGTCTCGCTGTTCGTCGAGCCCGAGCCCGAGGTCATGGACGCCGCCGTCGCTCTGGGCGCGCCGGTGGTGGAACTTCATACCGGGACGTATTGCGAGGCCGTCGTGGCGGGCGATGCTCCGGCCATCGCCCGGGAACTCGCCCGCATCCGCCGTGCGGCCTCCCACGGCGTGCTGATCGGCCTTGAGATCCATGCCGGCCACGGCCTGAGCCTGGAGAGCGTCCGGCCCGTGGCGGCGCTGCCTGAGATCGCCGAGCTCAATATCGGCCACTTCCTCATCGGCGAGGCGATCTTCGTCGGCCTGGAGAACGCCGTGAAGGCGATGCGCGCGGCCATGGACGAAGCCCGCGCCGGACGTAAGGGCACCTGAGCGCCAATTCGCTTGGCGCGACGACCCGCGAGTGCTTCAAATGCCGTGCCGTTTCGCTGAGGCGGCACACCAAGGGGGCACTCTCATGAATCTCACGAAAAAATACGTCGCGGAGGCGGTCGGCACGGCCGTCCTGGTCCTGATCGGCTGCGGCGCCGCGACCATCGGCGCCGGCGGAGCCACCGGCATGACCGTCAACATCGTCGGCATCGCCTTCGCGTTCGGACTTGCCGTCACGGCCGTGGCGTATGCGCTCGGCTCGATCTCGGGCGCCCATCTCAATCCCGCCGTCACGCTCGCCTTCGTCGCGTCGGGCCGCCAGCCGGCCTCGGAGGCCGTGGGCTACATCGTCTCGCAATTCGTCGGCGCCATCGTCGGCGCGGGCATCCTACTGCTGATCCTGAAGGGCAGGGCGAGCGGCTACGACGTCGCGGCCGGGGGGCTCGGGCAGAACGGCTGGGGCCAGGGCTACCTCGGCAATTACGGCCTTCTGAGCGCCCTCATCGTCGAGGCGCTGGCGACCTTCATCTTCGTGTCGGTGATTCTCGCCGCCACGCGGCCGACGCTCAACCTGCAGGTCGCGGGCCTCATCATCGGCCTGACCCTGTTTGTCCTGCATTTCCCGTTCGTCAACGTCACCGGCCTGTCGGTGAACCCGGCGCGCAGCCTTGGGCCTGCCGTGTTCGTCGGCGGCAACGCGCTCGCCCAGGTCTGGCTGTTCCTGCTGGTCCCGGCGCTCGCGGGCCTTGCCGCCGGCTGGGTCAACCGGGCGGTCGAGGACGCCTGAGGGGCTGGACGCCCGGAGCCGATGGCGTATGTGACGCTCGATGATCATCGGCATCGGCTCCGACCTCTGCGACATCCGTCGCATCGAGACGGTGCTCGCCCGGCACGGCGAGCGCTTCCTCAACCGCATCTTCACGCCGCGCGAGCGGGAGAAGGCGCTGAGGCGCTCGACGCCCGGCCCGACGCTCGCGCGGCGTTTCGCCGCCAAGGAAGCCTGCGCGAAGGCCCTCGGCACTGGCTTGTCCCGCGGCGTCTTCTGGCGGGACATGGAGGTCGTGAACCTCGCCGGCGGCCAGCCGACGATGCGCCTGACGGGCGGCGCGGCGGCCCGGCTTGCCGCCATCCTGCCGCCCGGGCACGAGGCCGTGCTCCACGTCTCCCTCACCGACGATCCGCCGCTCGCCCAGGCCTTCGTGGTGATCGAGGCGCGCCCCGTCCGCGCGGGGGCGTGAACCCGGCGCGCGTTGCAGGCGGCAACCGGTTGCGATAGAGGCGGGTTGCGCCGGCCGTTCGGCGCGAGGACGCGTTTGCGCAGGATGGCGCGCTTGGATTCACATCGCCCCGACGACGTGCGCCGGAAACCCGCCGAAAGCGGCGTCTGGGAGACCGTGAAGGTCGTCGTCCAGGCGCTGCTGATCGCGCTCGTGGTGCGCACGCTGCTGTTCCAGCCGTTCAACATCCCGACCGGATCGCTGATCCCGACGCTCCTGATCGGCGACTATCTCTTCGTGTCGAAATACGCCTATGGCTATTCGCGCCATTCGGTGCCGTTCAGCCCGCCGCTGTTCAACGGCCGGATCTGGGCCGCGGAGCCCAAGCGCGGCGACATCGCCGTGTTCAAGCTGCCCAAGGACGGCTCGACCGACTACATCAAGCGCGTCATCGGCCTGCCGGGCGACCGCATCCAGATGATCGACGGCATCCTCCACATCAACGGCCGCGCCGTGAAGCGCGAGCAGGTGGGTACCTACCGGACCACCGATACCTGGGGCAAGGAGACGGCCGCGCCGATGTACCGGGAGACGCTGCCGGAGGGGCAGACGCATCTCATCATCGAGCAGCAGGGCGATACCGGCTACGGCGACAACACGCAGGTCTACCAGGTGCCGGCCGGCCATTACTTCATGATGGGCGACAACCGGGACAATTCCGAGGACAGCCGCGCGCTGAATTCTGTCGGCTACGTGCCGTTCGAGAACTTCGTCGGCCGGGCCGAGATCATCTTCCTGTCCATCGATGGCCGCCAGGTCGTCGAGGGTCCCGGCGGCCAGCGCTTCATCGAGGAGCAGCCGGCTGCGTGGCGCTTCTGGGAATGGCCCTGGACCATGCGCTGGAACCGCCTGTTCACGACGATCAAGTAGCGATGGCGCGCCGCCCCAAGCCGGACGTGCAGGCCCTGGAAGCGGCCATCGGCCACGCCTTCGCCGATCGCGCGCTGCTGACCTGCGCGCTCACCCATGTCAGCGCCCTGTCCTCGCAGGAGGGGCGCACCGGCAGCTACCAGCGGCTGGAATTCCTGGGCGACCGGGTGCTCGGGCTTGCGATCTGCGACCTGTTGGTGGCGCGCTTCCCCGCCGCCGCCGAGGGCGAGCTGTCGCGCCGGCTCGCCGACCTCGTCCGCCGGGAGACCTGCGCCGACGTGGCGGAAGCCTGGGGCGTGGGCGCCCATCTGCGGCTGGGCGGCGGCTACGGTGCCCTCGGCGGACGGCGGAACCGGGCCGTGCTCGCCGATGTCTGCGAGGCCATTGTTGGTGCGGTGTTCCTCGATTCCGACTTTCCGACCGCCAAGGCTATTGTTGCCAGGGCCTTTGGCGAGCGGATGGAAAGCGCCTCCGGCCCGCGGCGCGACGCCAAGACGACGCTGCAGGAATGGGCGCAGGGACAGGGCCGTCCGGCGCCGGTCTACCGCGAGGTCGGCAGGTCCGGGCCGGACCATGCGCCGTCCTTCCGGATCGCGGTCGAGGTCGATGGCGTCGAGCCCGCCGACGCCTTGGGCGCATCCAAGCGGCTGGCCGAGCAGGCCGCGGCCGAAACCATGCTGAGGCGCGAAGGGGTCTGGACCGATGAGTGAAGAGACCGCGCCCGTCGCGATCCGTTGCGGGTTCGTCGCGCTGATCGGCGCGCCCAATGCCGGCAAGTCGACGCTGATGAACGCCCTCGTGGGGGCCAAGGTGTCCATCGTCTCGCGCAAGGTGCAGACCACGCGGATGCAGGTGCGCGGCATCGCGCTTTCGGGCGCCGCCCAGATCGTCTTCGTCGACACGCCGGGGATCTTCCAGCCCAAGCGTCGCCTCGATCGGGCGATGGTCACGTCCGCCTGGGGGGGCGCCGGGGACGCCGACGTCGTCTGCCTGCTGATCGACGTGCGCAAGGGGCTGGACGAGGAGAACGAGGCCATCCTGGGCAAGCTGCCGGAACTGCGCCAGCGCAAGGTCCTCATCTTGAACAAGATCGACACCGTGCCGCGGGACTCGTTGCTTGCCCTGGCGGCCGATCTCAATGCGCGCCTTGCCTTCGACGAGACCTTCATGATCTCGGCGCTGAACGCCGACGGCACCCAGCGTCTGCTGGAGAAACTCGGCACGATGATGCCAGAGGGGCCGTGGCTCTATCCGGAGGACCAGGTGTCGGACGCGCCGTTGCGGCTGCTCGCCTCCGAGATCACGCGGGAGAAGCTCTATGAGCGGCTCCATCAGGAACTGCCCTACCAGTCCACGGTGGAGACCGAGCTCTGGGAGGAGAAGCCCGACGGATCGGTGCGCATCGAGCAGACGATCTATGTCGAGCGCGACACGCAGAAGAAGATCGTGCTCGGCAAGGGCGGGCAGACGATCAAGGCGATCGGCCAGGCGGCCCGCGCCGAGATCGCCGAAATCGCGGAGGCCAAGGTCCACCTCTTCCTGTTCGTAAAAGTCCGCGAGGACTGGGAGAACGATCCAGAGCGTTACCGCATGATGGGCCTGGACTTTCCCAAGGGGTAGCGAACGAAGGCCGAGATGGTATATACAAGGCGTATATACACGGAGCCTTTCCATGGTTCGATCGACGGTCTTCAAGACGAACAGGACCCAGGCGGTCCGGCTGCCCAAGTCTGTCGCGCTTCCCGACACGGTTCGGGAGGTCGAGATCACTCGATCCGGCAACAGCCTCGTGATCAGTCCCGCGGGACAGGGCTGGCAGGAATTCTTCGCCACGCATCGACTTGGCGATGATTTTCCCGCAGACCGCGAGCAGCCCGCCGACCAGGATCGGATCGGCTTTTGACCATCTCCTACCTGCTCGACACGGACATCTGCATATTCCTGTTGCGGGGCACGCAGCCCGCCTGCCAGTCCCGGTTCATGACGAATGCTGAGAGGACCGCGCTATCAACCGTGACCGTCGGCGAGCTTCTGTTCGGCGTCGAGCGCTCCGTTCGCAGGGACGAGAACAGGCTCACCGTCGAGCGCTTTTGTGACCGAATGGTGCTCCTGCCGTTTGAGCGCAGCGCGGCGGCTCACTTTGCGGACATCCGCGCCCGGCTGAGAGAAGCGGGCGCCTCGATCGGTCCTTACGACGCCATGATCGCCGCCCAGGCGCGAAGCGCCGGGCTTGTGCTGGTTACCAACAATGTTCGCGAATTCGCTCGCGTGCCGGGCTTGAAGGTCGAGAACTGGGTTGGTGACCCATCGACGGCGTGAATCATGGAATGGCGTGACGACGGCATCATCCTCGGGGTTCGCCGGCACGGCGAGGCCAGCGTGCTTCTGGAGGTGATGACGCGGGGGCACGGGCGCCATCTCGGTCTCGTCCGGGGCGGACGCTCCCGCCGGCTTCAGCCGGCGCTGCAGCCGGGAAACGGCGTGGCGCTGGTCTGGCGGGCGCGTCTGGACGAGCATCTGGGCACCTATGCTGTGGAGCCGCTGGCGATGCGCGCCGCCCGCTTCATGGACAGCCCGGCCGCGCTCTACGCCCTCGCCAATGCCGCCGCGCTCCTGCGCTTCCTGCCCGAGCGGGATCCGCACGAGGGCCTGTACGAGGCGCTGACCGTACTGGCCGATCATCTGCACGAGCCGGTGCTGGCTGCGGCCCTCACCGTTCGCTTCGAGCTCGCGATGCTCTGCGAGCTCGGCTTCGGTCTGGACCTGACAGCCTGCGCCGCGACCGGCGTGACCTCCGGCCTCGCCTATGTTTCGCCGAAGTCGGGGAGGGCGGTCTCGCAGGCCGCCGGCGAACCCTATCGCGACCGGCTTCTGCCGCTGCCGGCCTTCCTGCGCCGCGCGAACGAGCCGCTGGAGCCCGGCTTGCCCGCGATCCGCGACGGGTTCCGCCTCACCGGGGCTTTCCTCGAGCGGGATGTCTACGGGCCGCGCGGTCTTCCTCTGCCCGATGTCCGCCACCGCCTCGTGGAGGCTGCGCTGAAGGCAGCGGGCGAAACGAGCGGTTGATGCGCGCTTGCCGCCGCTTGCGGGTGACGGCGGCGTCCGCTAGCCCTCGGGGTCGGCCGCGACGGCCGGAATCGGGACGAACAGCGTGGGAAAACCGGTCGATCCGCCAGCGGGCGATCACGTCGAGAACGTCGACCTGAAGGCGGCGCTCGAGGAGCGTTACCTCGCCTATGCGCTGTCGACCATCATGCACCGGGCGCTTCCCGACGCCCGCGACGGGCTCAAGCCCGTCCACCGGCGCATCCTCTACGGCATGCAGCAGCTGCGGCTGAACCCCGGCGCGCCGTTCAAGAAGTCCGCCAAGGTCGTCGGCGACGTGATGGGTCAGTTCCACCCGCACGGCGACCAGGCCATCTACGATGCGCTCGTCCGCCTGGCGCAGGATTTCGCCCAGCGCTACCCGCTGGTGGAGGGGCAGGGGAACTTCGGCAATATCGACGGCGACAGCGCCGCGGCCTATCGCTACACCGAGGCGCGCATGACCGAGGTCGCGCGGCTCCTGCTCGACGGCATCGACGAGGACGCGGTCGACTTCCGGCCCACCTACGACGATTCCAGCGAGGAGCCGGTCGTCCTCCCCGCCGCCTTCCCGAACCTGCTCGCCAACGGCTCGCAGGGCATCGCCGTCGGCATGGCGACCTCGATCCCGCCCCACAACGCGGCGGAGCTCTGCGACGCGGCGCTCTACCTCATCAAGGAGCCGTCGGCGACGACCGACCAGCTCCTGAACTTCGTGCCGGGTCCGGATTTCCCGACCGGCGGCATCCTGGTGGAGCCCAAGGCCTCCATCGGCGAGGCCTACCGCACGGGGCGCGGCTCGTTCCGCCTGCGCGCGCGCTGGCACAAGGAGGATCTGGGGCGCGGCACGTGGAGCGTCGTCGTCACGGAAATCCCCTACGGCGTCGCCAAGAGCCGGCTCATCGAGAAGATCGCGGAATTGCTGCAGGAGCGGAAGCTGCCCCTGCTGGGCGATGTCAGGGACGAGTCCGCCGAGGATGTTCGGGTTGTGCTGGAGCCCAAGTCCCGCGCCGTCGACGCGGCCATCCTGATGGAATCGCTGTTCCGGCTGACCGAGCTGGAGGCGCGCGTCCCGCTCAATCTCAACGTCCTGACGTCGGGCCAGGTGCCGAAGGTGCTCAGCCTCGCCGAGGCGCTGCGCGAATGGCTGGACCATCGCAGAGATGTGCTGCTGCGCCGGTCGCGCTTCCGGCTGGGCGAGATCGAGCGGCGGCTGGAAATCCTGAACGGGCTGCTGATCGTCTATCTCGATCTGGACCGCGTCATCCGGATCATCCGCGAGGAGGACGAGCCCAAGCCGGAGCTGATGAAGGCGTTCGGGCTCACAGACGTGCAGGCCGAGGCGATCCTCAACACCCGGCTGCGCTCGCTGCGCAAGCTGGAGGAGATGGAGCTCAAGCGCGAACTGGACTCCCTCACCACCGAGAAGGCGCAGATCGAGGGCCTGCTCGCCGCGTCTGAGACCCAGTGGAAGACGATCGCGTGGCAGATCCGGGAGGTCCGGAAGGCCTTCAGCCCGGAAACCGCCATCGGCCGGCGTCGCACGAGCTTCGCCGACGCGCCCGATACGGCCGGCATCGACCTGACCGAGGCGATGGTCGAGCGCGAGCCGATCACGGTCGTCGTGTCCAGGAAAAGCTGGATCCGCGCCATGAAGGGGCACGTGGCGGACGTTTCCACGCTGCAGTTCAAGGGTGACGACGGGCTCAAGCTCGCCTTCCACACCGAAACCACCGCGAAGATCCTGATCCTGTCCTCAAACGGCAAGGTGTTCACGCTCGATGCGTCGCGCCTGCCCGGGGGCAGGGGCTTCGGCGATCCGGTCCGCCTGATGGTCGACCTGGACGACGGCGCCGAGATCGTCACCGCCTTCCCCTACAAGGCCGGCGTAAAACTGCTCCTGGCCTCGACGGACGGGCGCGGCTTCGTGGCACAAGCGGACGACGTCGTGGCCAATACCCGCAAGGGCCGGCAGGTCCTGAACGTGGATGCGGGACAGTCCGCGCTGCTCTGCATCGAGGTTGCCGGCGACCACGTGGCCACGATCGGCCAGAACCGGAAGCTGCTGGCCTTCCCGCTCGACCAGATGCCCGAGATGGGCCGCGGCAAGGGCGTCAGGCTGCAGAAGTTCAAGGATGGCGGCCTGTCCGACGCCAAGACCTTCGCTCTCGCCGACGGGCTCACCTGGCTGGATACGTCCGGCCGGACCTGGACGGTCGGACCAGAGGAGCTGAAGGACTGGCTCGGAAACCGCGCCGAGGCCGGGCGCCTGCCGCCCAAGGGCTTCCCCAAGAACAACCGGTTCGGTTGAGGCTTACGGGGTCGCGCGGGTCCAGCCGTCGGGCATGAGCCTCTCCTGCGGCTGGTAGCGGGCCTTGTAGGCCATCTTCGCCGAACCCTTCACCCAGTATCCCAGATAGAGATAAGGCAGGCCGAGCGCGCGGCAGCGGGAGATGTGGTCGAGGATGAGGAACGTCCCCGGGCTCCGGTCCGCCAGGGCGGGATCGTAGAAGGAATAGACCATCGACAGGCCGTCACCGAGCGTGTCGGTCAGCGCGACCGCCACCAGCTCGCCTTCGCCGCGCCCGGTGAAGCGGCTGTCCGGCCCGCGCCGCCGATAGGCGATGATCTGGGTCTGGACGTGGCTGTCCTCGACCATCATCGCGTAGTCCAGCACCGTCATGTCGACCATGCCGCCCTCGGCATGGCGCGCGTCGATATAGCGGCGGAAGAGGGAATATTGCTCGGACGTGGGGCTGTTGGGCAAGACCTCGCCGATGAGGTCCTCGTTCTGCCGCCAGACGCGGCGGAAGGTGCGCCCGGGGCGGAATTCGTCCACGATGACGCGGGTGGATATGCAGGCGCGGCATCCGTCGCAGGCGGGCCTGTAGGCGATGGTCTGCGAGCGGCGGAAGCCGCCATGGGTCAGGACGTCGTTGAGTTCCGGCGCCCGCCGGCCAATGAGGTGCGTGAAGACCTTCCGCTCCTCGCGGCCGGGCAGGTACGGGCACGGCGACGGCGCCGTGAGGTAGAATTGCGGGGCGTCGCGCGGCTGGCTGGTCAAGCGGGCGCTCCTTGGCGCCCGTCCCATTCGCGGGCGCCGATCGTCAGGATAGCACCGGCCATGCCCGCCTCAAGTCACCTCGCGTTGATCACGACGTAGTCCACCACGAGATCGTGGCCCATGCGCCGGTCGCGGCGGGCGAAGCCGATCAGGATGTCGACGAAGAGCAGCAGGGCCGTGGTTGCGGCCACGTAGAACAGCAAAGCGTGGATGGCGGCGCCGATCATGTCCGGCGCACGTCCCGACGAGGTGACGACCTTGAGGCCCATCATCCGCATGCCCAGCGTGGACTGCCTGGAGCCGCCCACCGTGATCGCGCTGTAGAGCACGCCCGAGCCGGCCAGGAGCGGGAAGAGGAACCAGCCGAGCCCCAGCGTCAGCACGCCCAGGATGAGGATCACGAACCACAGGATACCAGTGAAGATCAGGATCATCACCAGGTCGATGGCATAGGCGATCAGGCGCGACCACAGCACGCCGGAATAGGACCGGTCGTTGGCGGGCGTCAGGATCTGCGGCTCCTGCCGCGTGCCGATGGGGTCAGTGGAGCTCATTGTGTCCTTCCGCCTTGCGAGACGTCGCGATGGTCCCGGGCGTCGATGCGGCGCGGCGCGAGGCCGTCATCCGCCAGAGCCCGGAGGATGGCATGGGAATGGTCGGCGTCGCGCGTCTCGATCGTCAGGTCGACCGAGACGCCCTTGGCCGGAACGTCCAGGAACAGCCGGCCGTGGCTGACCTCCAGGATGTTGGCGCCCAGTTCGCCGAGCCGCGACGCGATCCGCCCGAGCAGGCCCGGACGGTCGCTCGTGGTAATGCGGAACGAGACGATCCGTTCCTCGCGCTCCAGCTCGCGGATCATGACGGCCGACAGCAGCCGCGCGTCGATATTGCCGCCGCACAGGACGAGCCCGACGCGCCGGCCCCGGAACCGATCGGGCTGCGCGAGCATGGCGGCAAGGCCCGCAGCGCCCGCGCCTTCCGCCAGGCTGCGGTGATAGGCGGCGAACGCATAGACCGCCCGCTCCACCAGCGGCTCCGAAACGAGGACGATGTCCTTCACCAGCCGCTCGACGACGGGCAGGGTGAGCCGGCCGACGGTCTTGACCGCGATGCCCTCCGCCAAGGTGGGGCCGCCGATAGGCGCGTCCTCGCCGCGGATCGCGTTGGTGAACGAGGGATAGAGCGCGGCCTCCACGCCGATGATCTCGATGTCCGGCCGCAGCGCCTTGGCGGCCACCGCCATGCCGGAGCACAGCCCGCCCCCGCCGATGGGGATGACCAGCACCTCCAGGGCCGGGTCGTCCGCCAGCATTTCCAGCGCGATCGTGCCCTGGCCCGCCATGACGGCGGCGTCGTCGTAGGGGTGGACGAAGACGAGGCCGTCCTGCGCAGCGATCTCGTTGGCCCGGGAGGCGGATTCGGCCAGTGTCTCGCCGTGCAGCACGACTCGCGCGCCGTGGGAGCGCGTGTTCTCGACCTTCACCAGCGGCGTGTCCTGCGGCATGACGATGGTGGCTGGACATCCCAACCGCCGGGCATGATAGGCGACCGCCTGCGCATGGTTGCCCGCCGACATGGCGATGACGCCCCGCGCCCGCTCCGATGCGGGCAGAGACAGCAGCATGTTGGCCGCGCCCCGTTCCTTGAAGGATGCGGTGGCCTGCATCGTCTCGTGCTTCACGATGACGGTTGCGCCGGTCAGGTCCGACAGGCGCGGCGCCACCGTCTGCGGCGTGCGCAGAACGTGCCCCGCAATGGTGCGGGCGGCGGCCTCGACGGCGGCGAGATCGATGGCGAAGGGGCCTGATGTCATCGCGACGCTCCCGGGGATCCCAGCAGGCCGGAGGGCCTCCAGATCAGGAAGGCGACGAGAAGGGCGTAGAGTGCGATGTCGCGGTGCTCGATGGGCATGGTGGCCGACCATACGGTCTCGACCCCCGCCACGAGAAGCCCCCCCAGGAAAGCGCCGCCGACCGACCCGATGCCGCCGACCACCGCCGCGATCAGCGCCTTCATCCCGATGCCGAACCCGCCGGCGAATCCCACGGCGCCGTAGAGGATGGCCGTGAGCGCCCCCGCCAGGCCCGACAGCGCGCAGGCGAGGGCGAAGGTCGTGTCCAGCAGGCGGCGCTCGTCGATGCCGAACAGGGCCGCCGCCAGGCGGTCGTCCGCATAGGCCCGCCAGCGGCGGCCGAAGGCGCTGCGCCGCATGAAGACGATGAGCGCGGCGGCGGCCGCAAAGCCCGCCGCGGACACAAGCAGCCCGATGGGCGTCGCCATCGCGGTGAACCCGGGCGACCCCGCCACCGTGATCGGGTCGTTCCACACCGGCGCGATCCAGGGCGTCACCGCGCCTTGCGTGAGACGCAGGTATTCCGACAGCGCCAGCGACAGCCCGACCGTCGCGATGACGACCTGCTGCCCGCTGGCCCGGGACAGGCGCCCGATGGCGAGCCTGCCCGCGACGATGCCGTGCCATCCGGCGGCGACGGCTCCCGCGACCGCAGCGACCGCCAGCGCCCCGCGCACGTCCAATACGCCGGCCGCGAACGTGGCCGACAGCAGCGTCGCCGCGCCGCCGAGCGCGGCGAATTCGCCGAAGCCCAGCATGACGCGGCCCACCAGGCCGAAGATGAGCGCATAGGCTGCCGCCACCAGACCGTAGATCGTGACGGAGGGCAGCCCGGAAATCGCGTGCTGCAGCGCGTAGGCGACTGCGAACGGAACCTCCAGCCCGCTGGATGCCACCTCCGGTCGCGGATCGGCCGCCGCCGCGGTCGGGTCGGAGAGGTAGAACCGCTTCAGGAAGTAGAAGGCCGCGTCGCCGAGCGGGCCTCGTTCGGTGGCGACGCCGCGAAGGTCGGCCCGCTGCGTCGTGATGTCCTCCGCCGCGAAGCGGCACACGGTGAACCGGTTGCGGCGCGGCAGCCCATCGCCCTCGGCGCGATAATCGATGGTGATGTCGCTGCGGCCGGGGCCGGGCACGGTGCGGACGATGTCGATGCGCGCGCCCTGCGGGTTCAGGGCGGGGATCACGATGCGGCAGATGCGGGCCTGCTCGGCGTCCAACACCCGGGCACAGCCGGTTAGCAGCAGGGCCGCGAGGATGAGGAGGGCTGTCCGGCCCGGCAGGCTCACCGCTTGGCCAGCAGTTCCGCGGCGCGGGGTGCGAAATAGGTGAGGATGCCGTCGGCGCCCGCGCGCTTGAACGCCGTGAGGCTTTCCATCATCGCCTTGTCCCCGTCGATCCAGCCGTTGCGCGCGGCGCCCTCGATCATCGCGTACTCGCCGGACACCTGATAGGCGAAAGTCGGCACGCCGAAGGTCGCTTTCACGCGGTGGACGATGTCGAGATAGGGAAGGCCCGGCTTGACCATGACCATGTCGGCGCCTTCTGCGAGGTCGAGCTCGACCTCCCGCAGCGCCTCGTCGGAATTGCCGTAATCCATCTGGTAGGTCTTCTTGTCGCCGCTCAGCACGGCGCCGGACCCCACCGCCTCGCGGAACGGGCCGTAGAAGGCCGAGGCGTATTTCGCCGCGTAGGCCATGATCTGGATCTGGTCGAGATCGGCGTCGTCCAGGGCGGTGCGGATCGCGCCGACCCGGCCGTCCATCATGTCGGACGGCGCCACGATGTCGGCGCCGGATGCCGCCTGCACCAGCGCCTGGCCCACGAGCAGCGCCACCGTCTCGTCGTTGACGATGATCCCGTCGCGCAGGACGCCGTCATGGCCGTGGCTCGTGTAGGGATCGAGCGCGACGTCCGCCATCAGCCCGATATCCGGCACGGCCGCCTTGATGGCGCGCAGCGTGCGGCAGACCAGGTTATCCGGGTTGAGCGCCTCGCTGCCGCGTTCGTCCTTGAGCGAGGCATCGGTGAAGGGGAATAAGGCGAGCGCCGGGATGCCCAGGCGCGCGGCGCGCTCGGCCTCGCGCACCGCCTCGTCCACGGTCAGGCGCTCGACGCCCGGCATGGCGCCCACCGGCTCGCGCCGGGCCTCTCCGTCCATCACGAAGATCGGCCAGATCAGGTCGTCGACCGAGAGCACCGATTCCCGCACGAGGCGGCGTGCCCATTCGGACTTCCGGTTGCGGCGGGGACGCTGGGTGAGCGACAGGCGATCGGAATGGGATTTCATGGCAGGGACCGGACCGGAGCGTGTGCGGAGGGGTTATCACACGCCTCGCGCGGTCGAAAGCGCACGCCGCGCCCGCGCGGTGCCGCAGGTTGACGCTGCAGGACCGTTGGGGGAAGGCTCCGGCCTTTCCCGCGGGAGGCGCACGATGACCGACGAGGCCACGACCGGACAGACGCAGGATATCGTCTGCGAACGCCGCGGCGCGGCCGGGTTCGTCGTGCTCAATCGCCCCAAGGCGCTGAACGCGCTGAACCATCCCATGGTGAAGGGTCTCGCCGCGGCGCTGGATGCCTGGGAGCACGACCCCGCCGTCACCCGCATCGTCGTCACCGGAGCGGGCGACCGGGCGTTCTGCGCCGGCGGCGACATCCGCCTGGTCACCGAGCAGTGCAAGGCGGGCAGGGCGGACGAGGCGCTGGCCTTCTGGGCGGACGAGTACCGCCTGAACGTGCGCATCAAGCGCTATCCCAAGCCGTATGTCTCCCTCATCGACGGCATCGTCATGGGCGGCGGCGTCGGCGTGTCGCTCCACGGCTCCCACGTCGTCGGCACGCAGAAATACCTGTTCGCCATGCCGGAAGTGGGGATCGGCTTCTTTCCGGACGTCGGCGGCTCCTATGCGCTCCCCCGGCTGCCGGGGCGGACGGGGACGTGGCTCGCGCTCACCGGCGAGCGGATCGGTCTCGCCGATGCGGCCGGGCTCGGCCTCGTGACCCATTGCGTGGCGTCCGATGATCTGCCCGCCCTGCGCGACGCGCTGTGCGAGGGCGTGCCGGTGGACGAGGCGCTTGCGGCCCGCCGGCTCGATCCCGGCCCGTCGCCCGCGCTGGCCGACCGCCCGGTGATCGACCGCTGCTTCGACGGCGGCACCGTGCCCGACATCATGGCTGCCCTGGAGCGCGCCGCTCCGGACAGCCCGCTCGCTGAGCGGGCGCTCGCGGCGATGCGCGCGAAGTCTCCCACCTCCCAGGCCATCGCGCTGGAGCAGATGCGCCGGGGTGCCGCGATGGATTTCGAATCGGCCATGGCGATGGAGATGCGCATCGTCTCCCGGATCGTGGAGGGCCACGACTTCTTCGAGGGCGTGCGCGCCGTCATCGTCGACAAGGACCAGAAGCCGGTCTGGCGTCCCGACCGGATCGACGCGGTCGACGCCGCCGCCATCGCGCGCTATTTCGAGCCGCTGCCGCCGCACCGGGAACTGTTCGCGGCCGCCGGAGGATGAAGTGAGCCGCACCCAGTCAGGCCAGGCGCCCGTCGACACCCGCCGCCGCCGCGTCCGCTGGGGCATGGTGCTGGTCTGGTTCCTGCGCATCCTGGCGATGCTCTGGATCGCCAAGGGGCTGATGTCCTGGGCTCTGCTGCTGGGCGGAGGCTTCGAGGGACGCACCACCGCCTTCCAGACGACCGTGATCTACTTCGCCCTGATCGACATCATCGCCGGCGTCGGCCTGTGGCTGACGTCGACCTGGGGCGGCGTGCTGTGGATCCTTGCCGTGATGAGCCACATCATCCTTGGCGCCTTCTTCCCCCGCGTGGTCGTGCTGGGCACTCCCGCGATGATGGCGCAACTGGCTTTGGTCTTCGCTTACCTTACCGTTTCATGGCTGGCGTCCCGGGAAGAAACCTGACGCCGCCGGAAGGTTCATCGTTACCGGCCGTTTAGGTAAAGATAATTCGAATTCGGTTTTGATTAACGCCAATCAGGAAACCTTTGATTCACATCGATATTTAAACTCGTTTTCATCGGTGGAACGCTATCGTCCTCCTCACATTCAGACCGGACATGAATCCGGCGAGGCAAATAAAACAGGCGAGGCGTACGATGAAGACTGCAGCGAAGACTGTCGATACTCAGGCTCCGGTCGTCGAAACCGAGATCAAGCCGCTCTATCTCGAGGCTCTGACGCTGGTCGAGCGGCTGCACCGCCGGCTTCTCGACGTGATCAAGGACGAGTTCGAGCGGCGCGGCCGGGACGACGTGAACAGCGTGCAGGCGCTGCTCCTGTACAATATCGGCGACAAGGAGCTCACCGCCAGCGAGCTGCGCACCCGCGGCTACTATCTGGGCTCCAACGTCTCCTACAACGTCAAGAAGCTGGTCGAGATGGGCTATCTCCATCACGCCCGCTCGCGCATCGACCGCCGCTCGGTCCGCATCAGCCTGACCGACAAGGGCCGGCAGGTGCACGAGATCGTGAACCGGCTCTACGAGAAGCACATCCGCACCGTGGAGCCGATCGGCGGCATCTCCATGGACGACTTCAAGCGCCTCAACCAGGCTCTCGTCCGCCTGGAGCGCTACTGGACCGACCAGATCCGCTACCGCCTCTGATCGTCCGGATCCATCAAGTCCGCTACAGGCTTCACGCCCCGGATCGCCCCCGCGATCCGGGGTGCCGCCGTCTGCAGGGGAGGGCAGTGCTGCATCCCGGCCACACAGGCCTGCCATGCGGCCTTCGCGCTTCGGTTCGGCGCTCCGCTGCCTTAAATCGGCCCGACTGTTGGCCTTCCTCACGGTTGATTAACGGTGTTCCTTCAGGTTTGGGGAAGGAACCCGGCTGGGGATGAATGCGCCGTCGCGGCGCGCCTGCCGACAAGCTGGATAGTGGATCGACGATGGTTTCGCGCAACTTCGCCTCTGGCCTGACCCGCCGCAGCTTCGCGCTGGGCTCCCTTGCCGTCTCGGCCGCCGCGCTCATGGCTGGCCGCGCGATGGCAGCCCCCGGCGACTTCATCGGCGGCTCGGCCGAATGGGTCCAGTCTTACGATGCGTCCGCGGGCATGCGCGTGTCGCGTTCGTTCGTGCCTGTGCTCTCGCCGCAGACGCTGGCGGCGACCGAGCAGGCGATCGAGCAATATCGCCAGCTTGCGGCCCAGGGCGGCTGGCGGCCGCTGGCCGGCGGCGAGCGCCTGCGGGTGGGCGTGCGCAGCCCCGCGGTCGTCGCGCTGCGCCAGCGCCTGATCGTGTCCGGCGACATGGACCCGGCCGCCGGTGCCTCCCAGGTCTACGATTCCTACGTCGAGGGCGCCGTGCGCCGCTTCCAGACGCGCCACGGCCTCAACGCCACGGGCTCGATCAACAGCGCCACGCTGGCCGCACTCAACGTGCCCGCCGACGTGCGCCTGCGCCAGCTCGAGATCAACATCGTCCGGCTGCGCTCCTATTCGGGCAATCTCGGTCAGCGCTACGTCGTGGCGAACATCCCGGCCGCACTGGTGGAGACCGTCGAGAACGACGTCGTCGCCACCCGCCACGCCGCCGGCGTCGGCAAGATCGACCGGCAGTCCCCGATCCTCCAGACGCGCATTCCGGAGGTGAACTTCAACCCGACCTGGACCGTGCCGGCCTCGATCATCAAGAAGGACCTCATCCCCAAGATGCGGGTCGAGCCGACCTACCTGACCGAGAACCGCATCCGGATCATCGCAAACGGCCAGGAGATCGCGCCCTCGTCGGTGAACTGGAACTCCGACGAGGCCACCCGCTACACGTTCCGGCAGGACCCGGGCGGCGAGTTCAACTCGCTCGGCTTCGTGCGCATCAACATCCCGAGCCCGCACGGCGTCTACATGCACGACACGCCGGCCAAGGGCATCTTCGGCGACGATTTCCGCTTTGTGTCGTCGGGCTGCATCCGCGTGCAGAACGTGCGCGACTACATCACCTGGCTGCTCAAGGACACGCCCGGCTGGGACCGCGAACACATCGACCGGGTGCTTCAGTCCGGCGAGCGAATCGACGCGCGGCTCTCGTCCCCCGTGCCGGTCTACTGGGTCTACATCACCGCCTGGGCCGGTCCCGACGGGGTCATCCAGTTCCGCGACGACATCTACGGCAAGGACGGGCTGGGCCGGACCCCGGTCGCCCAGGCCGAGACCGATTGACGCGACTGCCTCGCGCAAAACCCCGAAAGCCCGCCGCGAGGCGGGCTTTCGCCGTTTGGGATGCGCGCTCTTCGGTTGGCTGGCGATGCCGCGCGTGATAAGCGGACCCCGCAACATCTAGGCGGGTCCGTGCCGACCGCGCACTAAAGGTGCCCGCCGTTCCGCGACAGACCCACGAACGACGAGGCCGGCCATGACCGCGAGCGAAGCCAGCAACCATCTTTCCAACAGCTTCTTCTCCGCCGGGCTGGCCGATGCCGATCCGGAGATCGCCCGCGCCATCGACCTGGAGCTCAACCGCCAGCGCGACGAGATCGAGCTGATCGCCTCGGAGAACATCGTTTCCCGCGCCGTGCTCGAGGCGCAGGGCTCGGTGATGACGAACAAGTACGCGGAAGGCTATCCGGGCCGGCGCTATTACGGCGGCTGCCAGTTCGTGGACATCGCCGAGAAGCTCGCCATCGAGCGCGCCTGCCGCCTGTTCGACGCCAGGTTCGCGAACGTCCAGCCCAATTCCGGCAGCCAGGCCAACCAGGCGGTGTTCATGGCGCTCATGAAGCCGGGCGACACGTTCATGGGCCTGGACCTTGCGGCCGGCGGCCACCTGACCCACGGCGCGCCGCCGAACATGTCGGGCAAGTGGTTCAACGTCGTCAGCTACGGCGTCTGCGTCGTCGACCAGAAGATCGACATGGATGCCGTCGAGCGCCTGGCGATCGAGAACAAGCCCAAGCTGATCATCGCCGGCGGCTCGGCCTATGCCCGCCATTGGGACTTCGCCCGGTTCCGCGAGATCGCGGACAAGGTCGGCGCGTATTTCCTGGTCGACATGGCTCATTTCGCCGGCCTGGTGGCGGGCGGCGCGCATCCCTCGCCGTTCCCCCACGCCCATGTCGCGACCTCGACGACGCACAAGACCCTGCGCGGTCCGCGCGGCGGCCTGATCCTCACCAACGACGAGGAACTGGCCAAGAAGATCAATTCCGCGATCTTCCCCGGCCTCCAGGGTGGCCCGCTGATGCACGTGATCGCCGCCAAGGCGGTGGCGTTCGGCGAGGCGCTGCGTCCGGAGTTCAAGATCTACGCCCGCGCCGTGGTGGAGAACGCCAAGGCCCTCGCCGAGACCATCCGCGCAGGCGGCTACGACATCGTCACCGGCGGCACGGACAACCATCTCATGCTGGTCGACCTGCGGCCCAAGAAGCTGACCGGCAAGGCCGCCGAGGCGGCCCTCGGCCGGGCGCACATCACCTGCAACAAGAACGGCGTGCCGTTCGACCCCGAGAAGCCGTTCGTCACGTCCGGCATCCGGCTCGGCACCCCGGCGGCCACCTCGCGCGGGTTCGGCGTCGCGGAGTTCAAGAAGGTCGGCGAACTCATCGTCGAGGTCCTGGACGGGCTCGCGGCCAACGGCGAGGAGGGCAATGCCGAGGTCGAGGCCTCGGTGAAGGCCCGCGCGCACGAGCTGACGCGCCGCTTCCCGATCTACGGCTGACGCGGCCGGAGGGCGGGGCATGCGCTGTCCGTATTGCGGGTCGCTCGACACCCAGGTGAAGGATTCCCGTCCCTCCGACGACCATTCCACCATCCGCCGCCGCCGCATCTGTCCCGATTGCGGCGGCCGCTTCACCACGTTCGAGCGCGTCCAGCTGCGGGAGCTGACCGTGGTCAAGCGATCGGGCCGGCGCACCCCGTTCGACCGCGACAAGCTCATGCGGTCGGTCGAGGTCGCCCTGCGCAAGCGGCCCGTGGAGCCCGACCGCATCGAGCGCATGGTCAACGGCATCGTCCGCCAGCTGGAGAGCTCGGGCGAGAGTGAGGTGGCCAGCGAGGCCATCGGCGAGCTCATCATGGAAGGGCTGCGCAGCCTCGACGGCGTCGCCTATGTCCGCTTCGCCTCGGTCTACCGCAACTTCCGCGAGACCAAGGACTTCGAGGCCCTGATCGGCGAGCTGGCGGCCGACGAGCCCGCCGTCCCGGTGACGGCTGCGCGGGACCCCGGCACCAAGGGATGAAAGGCGCCGACGAGCGTTTCATGCGCCATGCCCTCGCCTTGGGCCGGCGCGGCGCGGGCTCCACCTGGCCCAATCCATCCGTCGGCGCGGTCGTGGTGCGCGAAACCGCGGACGGCCCGCTCGTCGTCGGCACGGGCTGGACGCAGGCGGGCGGTCGCCCCCATGCCGAGCCCGTGGCGCTCGAGGAGGCGGGCCTGGCTGCCGTCGGGGCCACCCTCTACGTGACGCTCGAACCCTGTTCCCACCGCACCGTCCGCGGCGGCACGCCATGCGTCGAGCACACGATCCTGTCCGGCGTCGCCCGCGTGGTCTCGGCCATGGACGACCCCAACCCGAGGATCGCCGGCCTCGGCCACGCGCTGCTGCGCTCGGCGGGCGTGAAGGTCACCGCCGGTGTTCTTGCTGCGGAAGTGGCCCGCGACCTGCGCGGGCACATCATGCGCGTCACCAAGGGGCGTCCCGCCGTCACGCTCAAGATCGCCCGCACCGCCGACGGCTATGCTGGCGGCCCCGGCGGACGCAGGATTGCGGTCTCGTGCCCCGAGGCCGGCCGCTGGGTGCATCTGGAGCGCGCGCGCCACGACGCGATCATGCTGGGCATTGGCTCGATCCTGGCCGACGATCCCCTGCTGACGGTCCGCCTGCCGGGGCTGGAGCACCTATCCCCGGTACGCGTCGTGCTCGACAGCCGCCTCCAGCTCGATCCCGGGTCGCAGCTCGTGCGCACCGCGCGGCAGGTGCCTGTCTGGGTGATCGCTGCGGAGGATGCGCCGGTCGCGCCGGAAGCCGCCCTGGTGAAGGCGGGGGTCGAGGTCATGCGCGTTCCGGCCGACGCCGCCGGCCGCGCCGATCTTTCCGAAGCCCTGCATCTGCTGGGCGCGCGGGGCATCACGCGGGTCTATGCCGAGGGCGGCCCTGCGGTGGGGGAGGCGCTCGCCATGCAGGGCCTCGCTGACGAGATCGTGCTTTCCGTCTCGCCCGTCGCCTTGGGCGAGCCCGGCGTGCCCGCCATCCGCCCCGGCCTTTCCGCTGCCATCGGCGATGGGCTCCGCTATCGTCTTGCCGAGACGTTCGCGGTCGGGCACGACCGCTTCGAGCGCTACGAAAGGGTCCCCTGATGTTCACCGGCCTGGTCACCGATGTGGGGCAGATCGCGTCCGTGTCCGGCGCGGACCGGCTGCGCCGCGTGCGCATCGAGAGCCATTACGATCCCGCGACGATCGAGCTGGGCGCGTCCATCGCCTGCGCCGGCGTCTGCCTGACGGTCGTCGGCTTCGGCCCGGGCGCCTCGGGAGCCTGGTTCGAGATCGACGCCGCCAACGAGACCCTCGAGAAGACCACCGCGAAGGATTGGCGGCCCGGCACGCGGCTGAACCTGGAGCGTTCGCTGAAGGTGGGGGACGAGCTCGGCGGGCACATCGTCTCAGGCCACGTGGATGGCCTTGCCACGATCACCGACCGCAAGGATGTCACCGGCGACGCGGGCCCCTGGGGGCCTTCCACGCGCTTCGTCGTGCGTGTCCCGCGCCAGCTCGCGCGGTTCATCGCGGTCAAGGGCTCTGTCTGCCTGGACGGCACGTCCCTGACGGTCAACGAGGTCGAGGGGGACCTGTTCTCCGTCCTGCTCATCCCCCATACGCTCGCCGTCACCACCTGGGGCGAGCGCCGGGCCGGCGACCGGGTCAATCTGGAGATCGACCTGATGGCGCGTTATGCCGCACGCCTTGCCGAGGCGGCCGCAAGCGGCTACTGACGCGCGCTCCCGCACCGTTACCGGATCCGTTCCCGATGGCCGCACCCCGGCAATCCCAGACCAGCGCCGCCCGCACGCCCGAGGCGATCGGCGACCTGCGCGCGCTCATTGTCGAGGCCCGCTTCTACGACGACCTCGCCGACGAGCTGCTTTCCGGCGCCCGCGAGGCCCTGTCCCGGTATCGCGCCAGCGTCGACGTCCTGACCGTCGACGGCGCCCTGGAAATCCCCGCCACCGTGGCGATCGCGCTGGATGCTGCCTCGGAACGCGGCGCGCCCTACGACATCGTGGTGACGCTGGGCTGCGTCGTGCGCGGCGAGACGGGCCATTACGACATCGTCGCCGGCGAGAGCGCCCGCGCGCTCATGGACCTGTCGGTCGCCCGCAAGCTCGCCCTCGGCAACGGCATCCTCACCGTCGAGAACGACGCGCAGGCCTGGGCGCGGGCGCGCCGCTCCGAGATGAACAAGGGCGCCGGCGCCGTCGAGGCCGCCATCGCCGTCCTTGCCATCCGCCGCGCGCTGGGAGCCGCCTGAATGGCTCGTGGCGAGAAGCGCAGCGCTGCCCGGCTGGCCGCCGTGCAGGCGCTCTACCAGATGGATCTGTCCGGCAAGGGCGTGATGGAATCCATCGGCGAGTTCGAGACGTTCTGGATCGGCCGCGAGGTGGACGGCGTGCCCGCGCGCCCGGCCGAGGAGGCCTATTTCCGCGATATCCTCGCCGGCGTCGTCCGCGAGCAGGTGCCGATCGACCGCAAGGTCGACGACGCGCTCAAGACTGGCTGGCCGCTGACGCGCATCGATACCGTGCTGCGGGCGATCCTGCGCGCCGGCGTGTACGAGCTCGGCTACAGGCGGGACGTGCCGGCCAAGGTCGTGATCTCCGAATACATCGACGTCGCCAACGCCTTCTTCGACGGCGACGAGCCGCGCCTGGTCAACGGCGTGCTGGACGCGGTCGCCCGCGAGGCCCGGCCCGACGAACTCGACGCCCGGCGCTGAGCGTTTGATACTGGGCGCCCGATTCCGCCCGGACATCCGCCCTTGAGCTCTGGCCCGTCAGCCGAGGAATTCCTGATTGCCCGCCACTTCGCCTCCTGGGCGGGGGAGGGCTCCCACGGCCTGAAGGACGATGCCGCGCTCCTGCGCCCGAAATCCGGCTGGGACCTCGTCCTGACGGCCGACGCGGTCGTTGGCGGGGTTCACTTCCGGATGGAGGACCCCGCGGCGTCAGTCGGCCGCAAGGCGCTCGCCGTCAACCTGTCGGACCTCGCGGCCAAGGGCGCCGACCCGGTGGCGTTCCTGCTGACAATCGCGCTCCCGCCAGACCTGCCGGCCGGCTGGCTGGGCGAATTCGCGGGCGGCCTGCGCGCGATGGCCGAAGGCTCGAACTGCAGGCTCCTGGGCGGCGACACGACGAAGACCGCGGGGCCGCCCGTCATCGCCGTCACAGCCATCGGCCAGGTACCCGCCGAACGCATGGTCACGCGCCTGACGGCAAGGCCCGGCGACGTCGTGGCGGTCAGCGGTACGATAGGCGACGGCGCGCTCGGGCTTCTGGTCCTGGAGGGCCGCGAAGCCATCGCATCCCTCGATGCAGGCCATCGGGAACGTCTTGCCGCCCGCTACCGCGAGCCGGAGCCGCGCCTGGCCCTCGCCGCCGCGGTGCGGGACCATGCCTCCGCCGCGATGGACGTCTCCGACGGCCTCGTCGGGGACCTCGCGCGCCTGCTGCGCGCCTCGGGAGTGGGGGGCGAGCTCGAACTGGCGCAGGTTCCGCTGTCGGACGCCGCCCGCGCCGCCATCGCGCTCGACCCGTCGCTGCTGGAGGCGGCGATGACCGGCGGCGACGACTACGAGATCCTGCTGGCGCTTCCTCCGGACCGGTTCGACGCGCTCGCGCTGGCCGCCCGCGCCGCCGGGGTCGAGGTCGCGCGCATCGGGACCGTGCGTGAAGGCGAGGGGCTGGTCTGCAGGGACGGGGAGGGGCGGGACGTCTCCTTCGCCCGCGATTCGTTCAGCCACTTCTGATTCCGCCGCCGCCGGAAACCCGGTGCCTGTGCGGAAGTTCGGCCGAATCTTAAGTCGCGTTTGCGATTTGGCCGAAACTTTGGCAGGACTTCCGCCACTTCCGGCCATTGGAGCCAGCGAGGACCGCCGGTCAGCGGCGGCGACGCTCCGACATGCCGGTTCGGGGATTTGAAAAGGGAACGTTCATGACGCCTATGACCCTCATCATCATCGGCGGGCTTCTGTCGATCGCGTATGGCTTCTGGGCCATCAGCGACGTCATGAAGCGCGACGCCGGCAGCCAGAGGATGCAGGAGATCGCCGGAGCCGTCGCGGAAGGCGCTCAGGCCTACCTCAAGCGCCAGTACCTGACGATCGCCATCGTCGGCGCCGTCCTGTTCGTGGCGCTGCTCTATCTCGGCTGGCCCGTCGCCATCGGCTTCGCCATCGGCGCGGTGCTGTCCGGCGCCGCCGGCTTCATCGGCATGAACGTCTCGGTCCGCGCCAACGTGCGCACCGCCCAGGCCGCCTCCCAGTCCCTCGCGCAGGGTCTGGACGTCGCCTTCAAGGCGGGCGCGGTCACCGGCATGCTGGTCGCCGGCCTCGCCCTGCTCGGCGTCGCGGTCTACTACGCGATCCTGACCGGCCCGATGGGCCTTTCCCCGTCCAGCCGCACCGTCATCGACGCGCTCGTCGCGCTCGGCTTCGGCGCTTCGCTGATCTCGATCTTCGCCCGTCTGGGCGGCGGCATCTTCACCAAGGGCGCCGACGTCGGCGCCGACCTCGTCGGCAAGGTCGAGGCGGGTATCCCCGAGGACGATCCGCGCAACCCGGCGACCATCGCCGACAACGTGGGTGACAATGTCGGCGACTGCGCCGGCATGGCCGCCGACCTGTTCGAGACCTATGCCGTGACGCTCGTCGCCACGATGGTCCTCGCCGCGATCTTCTTCGCCGGCCAGGCCACGCTCGGCTCCATGATGATCTACCCGATGGCGATCGGCGCGGCCTGCATCGTCACCTCGATCATCGGCACGTTCTTCGTGCGCCTGGGCGCTAACAACTCGATCATGGGCGCGCTCTACAAGGGCTTCATCGCCACCGGCGTGCTCTCGGTAGGCGCCGTCGCCATCGTCAACTGGCTGGTCTTCGGCGGCTTCGCCACCCGCTTCACGACGACCCAGGGCGTGACCTTCACCTCCGGCGCGCTCTTCTGGTGCGCGGTCGTGGGCCTTGCGGTCACGGCGCTGATCGTCGTGATCACCGAGTACTATACCGGCACAGGCAAGCGCCCGGTCGTGTCCATCGCCCAGGCTTCCGTCACCGGCCACGGCACGAACGTGATCCAGGGCCTCGCGGTCTCGCTGGAATCGACGGCGCTGCCGACGATCGTCATCGTCGCCGGCATCATCGTCACCTACTCGCTGGCTGGCCTGTTCGGCATCGCCATCGCCACGACGGCCATGCTGGCGGTCGCGGGCGTCGTGGTCGCGCTGGACGCCTTCGGCCCGGTCACCGACAACGCCGGCGGCATCGCCGAGATGGCGGGCCTCCCCAAGGAGGTCCGCAAGTCGACGGACGCGCTCGACGCCGTCGGCAACACCACCAAGGCGGTCACCAAGGGCTACGCGATCGGCTCCGCCGGTCTGGGCGCGCTGGTGCTGTTCGCCGCCTATACCTCGGACCTGAACTACTTCATCGCCGAGGCCAACCGGGCGGGCTCGACCACGTTCCAGTACTTCAAGGGCGTGAGCGTCGACTTCTCCCTGGCCAATCCGTACGTGGTCGTCGGCCTGCTCTTCGGCGGCCTCATCCCGTACCTGTTCGGCGGCATGGGCATGACCGCCGTCGGCAAGGCCGCCGGCTCCGTGGTGGAGGAAGTCCGCCGCCAGTTCCGCGAGAAGCCGGGCATCATGGCCGGCACCGAGCGTCCGGACTATGCCCGCGCGGTCGACCTGCTGACCAAGTCGGCCATCAAGGAGATGGTGGTTCCCTCGCTCCTGCCGGTGCTCGCCCCGATCGTGACGTTCTTCGTCATCAACGCGGTGGCCGGCAAGAACCAGGCCTTCGCGGCCGTCGGCGCCATGCTGCTCGGCGTGATCGTCACGGGCCTCTTCGTCGCCATCTCGATGACCTCGGGCGGCGGCGCGTGGGACAATGCGAAGAAGTCCTTCGAGGACGGCTTCGTGGACAAGGACGGCGTGACCCACCTCAAGGGCTCGGAGGCTCACAAGGCCTCCGTCACCGGCGACACCGTCGGCGACCCCTACAAGGACACGGCCGGCCCGGCAGTGAATCCGGCGATCAAGATCACCAACATCATCGCCCTGCTGTTGCTCGCGGTCCTCGCCCACGGCTGAGGACACGGACCACCGGCTGAAATCCTGCAAACCCCGCGGCCCAGCCGCGGGGTTTGTGCTTCCGGGCTCCGGCTTGCTATGCCCGGCACAGACGCCGGAGCGCTCGCCCATGTACCAGCCGCCGCATTTCCGGGAAGACCGCCTCGAGGTCATGCACGACCTGATCGAGGCGCACCCGCTCGGCCTCCTGATCACCGCCGATCCTTCGGGGCCGGTCGCGGACCCGGTGCCGTTCCTGATCGACCGCACAAGCGGCGAGGCCGGCACGCTGCGCGCGCATCTCTCCCGCGCCAACCCGCAGGCGCGCGCGGACCGCGACGGCTTGCCCTGCCTCGTCGTGTTCCAGGGCGCGCAGGCCTATATCACGCCGTCCTGGTACGAGACCAAGCGCGAGACCGGCAAGGTCGTGCCCACCTGGAACTACGTCATCGTGCAGGCCAGGGGCACGCTGCGCATCCGCGACGACGCGGCCTGGCTGGGCCGGCAGATCCGCGACCTGACCCTGCGCCACGAGGCTCCCCGGGCCGAGCCGTGGGCGGTCGACGACGCGCCGGAAGCCTTCGTCGCCGCGCAGGTGCGGGGCATCGTCGGCATCGAGATCGAGATCGCGTCCATCGACGGCAAGTGGAAGGTCAGCCAGAACCGCCCGATGGCCGACCGCGAGGGCGTCGCGCAGGGATTGGCGGGCGAGCCGGACGGGGAGGCGATGCGCACGCTCGTGCGCCGCCGGGGCGGGCTCGACCAGGGCTGAACACCGGCATGAAAAGCCCGGCGGGGTGCCGCCGGGCCTTGGTCGTCAGGGCCGTGATCGGGCCTCGCTCAGACCCCGAACGGGTTGAACGAGCCCAGGCCGCGGAACAGGTTGCGCACGAAGCTCTGGTCGGCGCCGCCGGTCGGCGTCGTGCGGCTGATGAAGTCGAACACCACGCCGTCCTGCAGGCCGTAATTGGCCACGCGCTCCACCTTGAAGTTCTTGTTGAAATAGACCGCCACGACCCGCTGGTCGGTGATCTTCTCGTTCATGAACTTGAACTTCTGCTCGGCCGTCTGGCTGATGTAGTAGAAGGTCTTGTTGCCGACGGTGGACACGGTGGACGGCGTGCCCATCACCTGCAGGACGCGCTGGACGTCCGTGCCGGGCTTGAGCTCGGTGAGGGCCGCTTCGTCGAGGATGTAGCCGCGCGGCGTCACCTCGCCGACCTGGCAGCCGCCGAGCCCGAGCGCCACCGCGACGGCGGCGATGCGAACGGAGCGGGACAGGGCGAAGATCATGGATTCTCCTGATCACAGGCGGGGGCGCGCGCATGGGTCCCACGGAAAGGCCTTGCGCCCGCCGATGCGGATGCCGTAACCCGCGACCATGACTTTGGCAAGGCAGCCGATCGCCACGATCCGGCGGAGGGCATCGTAATGCTGGGCCTGTTCGGCAGGCGCCGCGCCGACGCGGTGATCGAGGCGCTCTATCAGAGGATCGCCGCCGGCTCGCGGCAGGTGCCCCTGTATCTGAGGTTCGGCGTGCCCGATACCGCCGAGGGACGCTTCGAGGCGCTGACCCTTCATGCCGTGCTCGTCCTGCGCCGGCTGAAGGCCCTGCCGCCGCCGGCCGAGGACGTGGCGCAGGACCTCGTGGACCTCCTGTTCCGCGAGCTCGACCGGGCGCTGCGGGAACTCGGCGTCGGGGATCTATCCGTGGGCAAGCGCATCAAGAAGCTGGCCAAGGCGTTCTACGGCCGCGCCGCGGCCTATGAAGGCGCGCTGGATACGGGCGATCCGGAGCAGGTCGCCCTGGCGCTGGGCCGAAACGCGCTGGATCGCGACGAGCCGGCAGACCCTGAATTCGCCCGGTATGTGATCGCCTGCGACCGGCGGCTGTCGGCCCTTTCGCTCGATGAGATCCTGACAGGGTCCAAGCTCTTCGACCGCCTCGAAACGGAGACTGCGGCATGAGCCCGAAGCCTGCCTTCTCCCGCCCGCTGCCCGTCTCGGAGATTTCCGATGGCGGCATCCGCCGCTCCATCGCCGCGACTCCGGCCGAGTGCGAGGCCCTCGCGAAGGAGCTGCGCCTGCCGTCGATAGGCAAGCTGGAGGCAAAGCTCTCGATCCTCCCGCGCGGGCGGCGCATCACCGTCACCGGCGAGATCGATGCGATCGTCACGCAGGTCTGCGTCGTCAGCCTGGAGCCGTTCGAGGCGCCGATCCGCGAGCCGGTCGAGATCGTCTTCTCTGAGACGCCGGAGCAGGCCGCGAGCGCCGATCCTGACGAGGAACTGCCCGATCCGGTCGTCGGCGGGGCCATCGATCTGGGCGCCGTGGCGGCCGAGTTCCTGGCGCTGTCCCTCGATCCCCATCCCCGCAAGCCGGGCGTCAGCTTCGACCAGCCCGGCGGCGAGGAGGAGGCGGCCCGCATTTCCCCCTTCGCCGCGCTGCGCGGCCTGAAGCCCGGGGACGGCAAGCCCTGAGCGGCGCCCAGAAACCGGTTGCGGGCGCGGGGGCAGCCGCTATTGTCCGCAGCCCAATGGGGCGGGGGCTCCCGTGAAGCGGAACGATCCGACGCGATGAAGCGTGCAGTCACCATTTCGCTCGACGCCATGGGCGGAGACCACGGTCCGGCGGTCGTCCTTGCCGGCGCGGCCATGTCGCTCGCGCGCGATCCCAATGCCCGCTTCATCCTGTATGGCAACAGCGCCGCGGTGGAGCCCGTGCTCTCCGGCCTGCCGGCCCTGCGCGAGGCGTCGGAGTTCCGGCACACGGACGTCGCCGTGCGCATGGACGACAAGCCGAGCCAGGCCCTGCGCATGGGGCGGCGCGTATCGTCCATGTGGCTGGCCATCGAGGCGGTGAAGAAGGGCGAGGCGGACGTCGCCGTCTCCGCCGGCAATACCGGTGCCCTCATGGCCATGGCCAAGTTCTGCCTGCGCACGATGGCCCATATCGAGCGCCCCGCCATCGCCGCGCTCTGGCCGACCGTGCGCGGCCGCTCGGTCGTGCTGGATGTCGGCGCGACGATCGGCGCCGATGCCCAGCATCTGGTGGACCTCGCGATCATGGGCGCGGCCATGGCGCGCACGGTCCTGGGCGTGACCAAGCCCACCGTCGGCCTGCTCAATGTCGGCGTGGAGGAGATCAAGGGCGTGGAGGCGGTCAAGGAGGCCGGCCGCGTCCTGCGCGAGGCGTCCATGCCGGGTCTCGACTATCACGGCTTCGTGGAAGGCGACGACCTCGGCAAGGGCACCGTCGACGTCGTGGTCACCGAGGGGTTCGCCGGCAACATCGCGCTGAAGACCGCCGAGGGCACCGCCAAGCAGATCGCGGGATATCTGCGCGCCGAGATGGGCAGAACGCTCATGGACAAGATCGGCTACCTGCTGGCGAAGCGGGCTTTTTCGGCGCTGAAGGCCCGGATGGATCCGCGCACCGTGAACGGCGGCGTGTTCCTCGGCCTTGACGGCATCGTCATCAAGAGCCATGGCGGTACGGACGCCGAGGGCTTCTCCGCGGCTGTCGATCTGGCGAGGGACATGGCGCGCCACGATCTGATGAGCAAGATCCGCGACATGCTCGAACACACGCCGGCACCGGCGACGCCTTGAAGAACGGCGCTCCACGATCATGAACAGACCCACAATCCGCTCCGTCGTCCGGGGCACCGGCTCCTGCCTGCCCGCCCGCGTCGTCGGCAACGACGAAATCGCCGGCAAGGTCGAGACCTCGGACGAATGGATCGCCCAGCGCACCGGCATCCGCCGGCGCCACATCGCGGGCCCGGACGAGACGACGTCCACGCTCGGCCTTGCCGCCGCCCGCGCCGCGCTCGCCGATGCGGGGCTCGAGGCCGAGGACATCGACCTCATCGTCGTCGCCACCGCCACGCCGGACTACACGTTCCCCTCCGTCGCGACGCAGATCCAGGCCGGGCTCGGCATCACCCGCGGCGTCGCCTTCGACGTGGCGGCCGTCTGCTCCGGCTTCGTCTTCGCACTCGCCACGGCGGAGAAGTTCATCGCCTCCGGCTCCCACAGCCGGGCGCTCGTCATCGGCGCCGAGACCTTCTCGCGCATCCTCGACTGGAACGACCGCACCACCTGCGTGCTGTTCGGAGACGGCGCGGGCGCGGTCGTGATCGAGGCGGCGGAGGGCACGGGGACGATTGCCGATCGCGGCGTCCTGACCTCGCACCTGCGCTCGGACGGGCGTCACCGCACCAAGCTCTACGTCGATGGCGGGCCGTCCACCACCGGCACGGCCGGCCACCTGAGGATGGAGGGGCGCGAGGTCTTCCGCCACGCGGTCGGCATGATCACCGACGTGATCGAGGACGCCTTCGCCGCCACCGGCCTCACTGCCGATGACGTGAAGTGGTTCGTGCCGCACCAGGCCAACAAGCGGATCATCGACGCCAGCGCCGAGAAGCTCGGCATCGCGCCCGAAAAGGTCGTGATCACCGTCCAGGACCACGGCAACACGTCCGCCGCGTCCATTCCGCTCGCCCTCGACGAGGCGCGCCGCGACGGCCGCATCCGGCAGGGTGACCTCGTGCTCATCGAAGCGATGGGCGGCGGCTTCACCTGGGGCAGCGCGCTCATCCGCTGGTAGAAGGCGGCCGCCTGATTCGCGGCCCCCTCATTGACCGCGACCGGCGCTGCGATTAGCAGTAGAAATCATAACGATAGCGCTTGCGAGGCAATCGCGAGGGGGCGAGATGGCAGGACGAACGGTTACCCGGGCGGACCTTGCGGAAGCGGTCTACCAGAAGGTCGGGCTGTCGCGGACCGAGTCCGCCGCCCTCGTGGAAGCCGTCCTGTCGGAAATGTGCGACAGCCTGGCCCGCGGCGAGATGGTCAAGCTCTCGTCCTTCGGCTCCTTCATCGTCCGCGAGAAGGGCGAGCGCATCGGCCGCAACCCGAAGACGGGCGTCGAGGTGCCGATCGAGCCCCGCCGCGTCATGGTGTTCAAGCCGTCCAACGTCATGAAGGCCCGCATCAACGGGCAGGACATGGCCGACGAAGCCGAGTGACCCGGCCGCCGCGGACCGCTAGCCTCCTGATCATCGTCCCTTGAGTCGGAGGCGGCATGGACAAGGCGCCGGATGCATTCCGCACGATCAGCGAAGTCGCCGAGGACCTGGACCTTCCCCAGCATGTCCTGCGCTTCTGGGAGACGCGCTTCTCGCAGATCAAGCCGCTGAAGCGCGGCGGCGGGCGCCGCTACTACCGGCCCGACGACATCGACCTGCTGCGCGGCATCCGCCATCTCCTCTACGGAGAGGGTTACACGATCAAAGGCGTGCAGCGGATCTTCAAGGACGAGGGCGTCAAGTTCGTTCAGGCCGCGTGGCGGGAAGGCGCTCCCGCGCCGCGCACGCGCCCGGAGGCCGAGCCTGCAGGGCAGGAGAGCGCGCCGCCCTCCATGCCGCTGGCAGAGCCGCCGCACCAGCCGCCCGCGCAAGCCATCCACCGGCCCGCGCCGCCTCCGCCGGCCTACCGGCCCGAGGTGCCGCTCGCGACGACGATGTCAGCCGTCACGGACGTCCGGCGCCTTCAGGCCGCGCTCTATGAACTGGACGAGTGCAGGCGTGTCCTGGCGGCCGCGCGGGACCCCGAGGGGGACCGCGGCCGGGCCGCCTGACGGGTCAGGCGTCGCGGGCTTCCAGCGCGCACACGGCGAGGAATGCCGCCGCCGCCGCGAGGAACCAGCTGAGGCTGCCGACAGCTTGGATGAGGATGTCCATGGCGGGATAACTCCGGGTCGCTCTGCCTTTCGCAATGCGCGAAAGCCGTCCCGGTTCCCGCCTCCGGTCGAAATTTTGCCGTCAGATCGCCGCGTTCTGACCAAGCCCCAACTTCGCCTCGTCGAGCACCTCGTCGTCGGCCGGGATCGCAAGGTCGGCCGGCGGCGGAAGCTCCATCGTTCCGGCCAGCAGCCTGTCGGCCGTATTGCGCCGGAAATAGGTATGGATGGCGATGCAGCGTGCGGCGACGGCGGGCGCGGTGCCCAGGCGCTCGGCCACGTCACGCACGGTGATGCGCTGCCCGCCCGACGCCGCGACGGTCGCGACGATGGCGGAGAACAGGACGTTGCTGGGCGGAGTGGCGTGGGCGGGGTCGACGATGCTCGAACGGTCGTACGTCATGGCCCGAAAACCTCCGGCGGTCTCGCCGTTGGCGCGGCTGCCGCACTTTGATTGAACGCCTCGCGGTCCATGCGGATCGTAGCGCCCGGCACGATAGCCAGGCGCATTCGCAGGACCGGCGAAGCGGCATGACCCAACGCGCCGCCCGCCATGCGGGTTTCAATCGCGGCCGGTGAATTTTTCGTTGCTCAGAAGAGCGTCGGCGCACCGGCGCGGAGATCCCGCCCGATCTCGATAAGCGCGCCGTCTGGAAGCGGCCGCTGCAGAGCGCGCGCCTCCGTCCACGGCGCCGTAAGCCATGTCTCGATCTCGTCGCTCGTCCGCAGGATGACAGGCATCGCCTTTGGGTGGATGGCCGCGACCTCGGCATTGGGCTCGCACGTGGCGAAGGCGAAGACGTCCGCCGTCACCGGCCCCTCCTTGACCTTGCGCGTGCCGGTATGGGTCGTCCAGATGCCGGCGAAGGCCGCGAGCGGCCGGTCCTCGCCCAACGCAAACCAGACCGGCACTTTCCGGCCGGACGCGTCGGTGCCGTATTCGGAGAACGCGTCGAACGGCACGACGCAGCGATGGGCGGGGCCGAGCCAGGCGCGCCAGTGGGGCGAAGCCGTGTTGCGCACGTTCGTGATGCCGGGATCGGCCTTCCGGCCCTTCAGAAGGAAGGAAGGCGAGGGCATGCCCCACCGTGCCATGGCGAGCTCGCGCACCCCGTCCACGCCGTTGCGCACGATCGGTGCCGGATAGTCGGGGTAGATCTCCGGCATCGGGGGCAGGTTGCCGGCAAGGTCGCGCAGCACGCGCGCCATCTCCCGGATCGCCTGCTGGCCCTTGGTGAGGCTGTAAAGATTGCACATGGCCTTGCGAGCCGGACGGCGCGAGGGGAGCCGGCGCCCTCGTGGCCACGGAGATAAGGAAATGGTCGGAGCGGCGGGATTCGAACCCACGACCCCTAGTCCCCCAGACTAGTGCGCTAACCGGGCTGCGCTACGCTCCGACGCGGGCCTTATAGAAGGTCGCCTCCCGGGGCGCAATCGCCCGCTTGGGCAGTTAAGCAAATGGCGAGGGCCGCAGGCCTAGGATGCCGCCGCTTCCTCCTGAAGACGGCTTTTCGTCCATGCATGTCATCATCATCCTCGACCATGCCCACGTGAATGGCGGGCAGGCCAAGGTCGCGCTCGACAGCGCCGTCGGGCTGCGCCGCCGGGGGCACCGGGTCACGGTCTTCGCGGCGGTTGGCCCGGTCGATCCGTCGCTCGCGCAGGCGGGCGTCGAGGTCGTCTACCTCGGTCAGTCGGACGTGCATTCCACGGGCTCCAAGCTCGCCTTCGCGGTCCAGGCCCTGTGGAACGTGGAGGCGGCCGCAGCGCTCCGGCGCCTGCTCGACGGGTGCGATCCGGCGGACACGATGATCCATGTCCATGGCTGGGCGAAGGCCCTCTCGCCCGCCATCGGCCGGCCCATCGCCGCCTCCGGCCTGCCGAGCGTCTACACGATGCACGAGTTCTTCCTCGTGTGCCCCAATGGCGGGTTCTACATCTATCCGCGCCAGGAGGTGTGCCGGCTCGCTCCCATGTCTGCGGCCTGCATCGCCACCAATTGCGATTCGCGGTCCTATCCGCGCAAGGCCTGGCGCGTTGCCCGTCAGTTCGGGCTGAACCATGTGAGCCGCCTGAAGGACGCCGCGCGCCACGTCATCACGATAAGCCGTCTGCAATATGACGTCACCCACCCCTACATGCCGGCCGACACCGTCTGGCATCGGGTCGACAACCCGATCGACGCGGACGATCCGGGGCCGAAGGCGCCGGGCGCCGCAGGGCCTTTCCTGTATGTCGGGCGTCTCTCCCCCGAAAAGGGCGTGCACCTGTTCCTGGAAGCCGCCCGGCGCCTGGGGATCGAGGCGCATGTGGCGGGCGACGGGCCGAGTGCGGAGGAACTGCGCGCCGCCTATCCGCAGGCACGGTTCCTCGGCTGGAAGAACGGCGCCGAGGTCCGCGCGCTCATGCGTGAGGCGCGCGCGCTGGTGTTCCCGTCCGTCTGGTACGAGGGCCAGCCGCTCACCGTTTACGAGGCGCTCGCCATGGGAACGCCCGTGATCGTCAGCGACGCCTGCGCCGGGCGCGAGGCTGTCGAGCACGGCGTCACCGGCCTGCATTTCCCCAGCCAGAACGTGGACGGCCTGGCGGCCGCCTTGGCGCGGCTGTCGGATGACGATGTGGCGCGGGAGATGGGGCAGGCGGCCTACGCGCGCTACTGGGCGCGGCCGCTCTCCCTCGAGCGGTATCTGGACCGGCTCGAGGAGGTCTACGCCGCGGTGCGCGCGGGACTTCCCGCGGCGGCCGGATAGCGGGCCCGCCCCGCGCGAACCTCTCCGTCTAGCCAGATCCGCCGCGCCGCTTCCAGGCCCCAGACCATGCCGATCAGCATGTAGACGTGGCGCCAATGGTCGATGTCGATCTGCAGCGCCTGCAGGAAGAACATCATCAGCGCCGGCCACGCCACCTGCGCCAGCGGCCGGAACGGGGAGGGCGACAGGCACAGCCGGAAGCCCACCCAGGCCGAGGCGAGCGCCAGCCCGATGAAGGCGAACCCGCCCATCCAGCCGTAGGATGCGAAGGCGTTGATGTACGAATTGTGCGGGTCCAGATCGAAATAGACCCGGAAGCGCAAGGGGCCGAGCCCGTTGGGCGCCTCCAGCAGCATGGGAAGCGAGCGGAGCTGGTTTCCGAAGCGGCCGGTCTCGCCCTCGTCGTAGTCCTGCGTCACCGTCGCGCGCTTGGCGAAGATCTCGCCGACTTCCGGGATCGAGATGAGCGCGGCGACCGCCAGCGACGCGGCGGTGAGCGTGACGGCGCCCAGAAGCACGATCCGCCGGCGCGTCCGCCCGCGTCCGGCGGTGATGAAGGTCAGCAGGATCATCGTGAAGGACGAGACGATCGTTCCGCCCCAGGAGCCCCGGGAGAACGACAGGAGGATGCCCGACAGGATGACGAGCAGCATGAGGAAGGCGAGGATCGGCCGGCGCGTCCGCCCCGTCAGCAGCCCGTGCATGAGGTAGAGCGCGCCGGGCGTGAGGAAGGAGCCGAACACGTTCGGATCCTTGAACGTGCCGGAGGCCCGGTCGTACATCGAGAACGTCTCGCCAAGCCCCGCAATGTCGAAATAGCCGATGATGCCGCAGATCGCGGTGAAGACGCAGCTCACCGCATAGGCGCGGAAGGCCAGCGTCATGCGCGCCACCGTGTCCTCGCGGAAGAACAGCGCGAAGAACACCGAGGTGATGGCAAGGTACAGCGACTGCACCATGAACGTCACCGACAGCGGCTCGTCGAAGTAGGGGATCAGGCTGATGAAGCCGCCCAGGTTGTAGAAGAGCAGCAGCGTCACGGGCACCAGGTGGTACACCGAGATGCGCAAGCCGATCATGAACCAGATGAGCAGCGTCAGCGGTGCCAGGAGGTCGTAGGGCGAGGGCTCGATGAAAGCCCAGGACGCGAAGAAGATGAAGAGCGCGAACAGCCCGTAGCCGATCTTCGTCGCAACGAGCCGAAGGGGGACATGCGCCAGTCCCCCGGTGCGGCCGACGCTGTCGGCGGCGGAGCTCAATAGGCGCTCTCGGTCTTGAGCAGCGCGAAGGGCGTGGCGACCACGATGTAGAGGTCGAACAGGACGGACCAGTTCTCGATGTAGAACAGGTCGTGCTCCACCCGCTTCTGGATCTTCTCCTCGGTGTCGGTCTCGCCGCGCCAGCCGTTGATCTGCGCCCAGCCGGTGATGCCGGGCTTCACCTTGTGGCGGGCGAAGTAGCCATCCACGACTTCGTCGTAGAGCCGGCTCTCGGCCTTGGCGTGGACCGCGTGGGGGCGCGGGCCGACCAGCGAAAGGTCGCCCTTGAACACCACGTTGAAGAGCTGCGGCAGCTCGTCGATGGATGTCTTGCGGATGAAGCGGCCGACGCGCGTGACACGGGGATCGCCCTTCGTCACGAGCTTGGACGCGGTCGCGTCCGACTTGTCGGCATACATCGAGCGGAACTTGAAGACCTCGATCAGCTCGTTGTTGAAGCCGTAGCGCCGCTGCCGGAAGAAGACGGGGCCGGGGCTGTCGAGCTTCACCGCGATGGCGGTCGCGACGAGGATCGGCGAAACGAGGATGAGCAGGAGCGTGCCCACCACCTTGTCGAAGACCCACTTGGCGACGACGTCCCAGTCGGCGATGGGCCGGTCGAACACGTCCAGGACCGGGACGTTGCCGAGATAGGAGTAGGCGCGGGGGCGCAGCCGCAGCCGACTCGTATGCGCCGACAGCCGGATATCGGTGGGCAGGACCCACAGCTTGCGCAGCATCTGGAGGATGCGCGATTCCGCAGAGATCGGCAGCGTGAAGACGATCAGATCGACCTTGGTTCGCCTGGCGAACTCGACGAGATCGTCCACTGTGCCGAGCTTGGGGTAGCCGGCGACGCGCTCGGGCGAGCGCTCGTCGTCGCGGTCGTCGAAGATGCCGCAGATATGCAGGCCGTGGTGGTCCTCGCCGTCCAGCGCCTTCAGGAAGGTCTCTCCGGCCTCACCGCCGCCGACGATCGCCGTGCGCCGGTCGAGACGGCCGGCCTTGGCGAGCCGGCGGACCTGGATCGTCACGACGGCCCGCGCCGCCACCAGGCACATGCCGCCTCCGACGAACCAGCCGAGCAGCCAGACGCGGGAGAACGCATCGCCGATCTTGGCGAAGAACAGCATGGCGAGCGCCATGCAGAACACCATCGTCCAGCCGCCGACCACGCGAACGAGCTGGGGAATGACCTGCCGCAGCGTGCCGATGCCGTAGAGACCGAGCGCCTGGAACACGAGGGTCGTCAGGCCGCCCACGATGAGGATGCCACCGACATAGCCGGTGCCGAGATCGTTGATGCCCAGATACGTGAAATGCACCGCATAGCCGGTCGCCATCACGAGCAGGAACTCGATGGCCCGCACGATGCCGCTCAGCACCACGGGCGAGAGGGCGGGGGTGACATCCTCCGCGGCGGCACGCTCGGCCGCCGGCGACAGCCGGCGCGCCGGACCGGGCTGGCCGGAAGGCGTCTTCATCAGGTCGCGAACGTCATAGGCCGTCATGGATGCGGGTCCGGACTTGCGGCGAGGCGCTGCTGGGCGCCCTCGATCGGCGTTGCGGGTGCAACCTTAAGGGGCAAGGGTCACGGAAGGTTTAACCGGACGCTCGAATGCGATGTTCAGCGCCGCGCCGCCATGGCGGTCGCGTAGCCCTCGAGCACCCCGTCGACCATGGCCTTCAGCGAGAAGTTCCGGCCGACGAAGTCCGCCAGCTGCGCCGCGCGCTGCCGCAAGTCGGCCTCATCCGCTTTCAGCGCGTCCGACAGGGCCGCGGCCAGCGCGTCCGCATCGTCGGGCGGGATCAGCCTGTCGCCGAACGGGCCGAAGATTTCCGGGATGCCGCCGGCATGCGTGGACACCAACGGTTGCGCCGCAGCGGCCGCCTCCAGGATGACATAGGGCAGGGATTCGGCGCGCGAGGGCACGACCATGATCCGCGCCCTGGCGAGCGCCGCCCGGATCGGGCCGGGTCCATCGAACGTGACCTGGGAGGTCAGGCCGAGCGCCTCGGCGCGCTGCTTGAGCGCCGCTTCCTCGGGGCCGGAACCGACGAGGAGCAGGCTCGGGCTGCTGTTCTCCCGCGCCCTGAGGATGACGAGCGCCTCCAGCAGCGTGTCGATGCCCTTGGCGAAGCGGAGTTCGCCCAGATAGAGCAGGTCGAACGGGTCCTGCATCGGCGTGATGGGCACGAGCTCGTGCTCGTAGATGCCGTTGTGGACCACGCGGACCGGAACGTCCGTCTCGCCGACCGCCTCGCGCAGGCGATTCGCGATGAACGCGCTCTCGCACATGAAGAGGTCCGTTCGCCGCGCCATCAGGCGCTCGACGCCCATGTAGACGCGGTGCGCCGTGGAGCCGGGGAAGTAATTGAAGCTGCCGCCGTGGGGCGTGTAGATGCGCACTGGCCGCCCGATGCCGCCCAGGCATCCGGCCGCGCGGGCATAGACGCCGCCCTTGGACCCGTGACCGTGCAGCACGTCCGGGCGCAGCGCCTTGCAATGGGCCCGCAGGTCCATCAACGCGCGGATATCGCCGAAGCCCGGATTGCGGGCGATGGGAATGCGCTTCAGGCCCAGCGTGAGCCTGGGCTCCAGTTCCGCCAGCGCGGCGTCGGAGCGAGGCCCGCCCGTGGTCGAGTCGCAGAAGATGCCGACGTCGTGGCCCCGCGCGATCTGCTCGCGGGCGAGATCGAGCACGTGGCGGAACAGGCCGCCCAGCGGGGCGCGGAAGACGTGGATGATGCGCAATGGGTCCTCCGCCTGCTGCGTCCGCCGGCTGCGTTCAGAACCAGCGTTCCCGGATCACGATCGTGTCTCCGGGACGCACGGGGGTTTCGATCGGCACGCGCACCGTGACCGTGCGGCCGGAGACGGTCCGCGTCACCTCGGCGTAGCGCTGGTCGCCGCGGGGCGAGAACCCGCCCGCGATGGCGACCGCCTTCTGCACCGTGATGCCGTTCACGAACGGATACTGGCCGGACGTCGTGACCTCGCCGAGAATGAAGAACGGACGGTAAGTATCGACGTCGACGGTGACTTTCGGCTCGCGAATAAAGCCCGACCGCAGCCGGCCCTCGATGGCCCGCGCCAGATCCTGCGTGGTCGTGCCGGCGGCCGCCACCTGGCCGACGAGCGGCATGGCGATGCGGCCGGTGCCGTCCACCGTGTAGATATTGGAGAGGTTGTCCTGGCCGAACACGATGACCCGGAGCTTGTCGCCGCTGCCCAGGCGATAGGGCGCCTGGGCGGAGGCGGCGAATTCCGGCGGGGGCGCATGACCCGCGCAGGCAGCCAGCGTCGCGGCCGTGAGGGCGGCGCAGATGAGGCGCGTCAGCGGACGTGGGACTCGGCGTGTCGGCATCGTGGATTTTGGATAGGGCAGGATGGTTAACAAGACTTGAGCGCGCGCAAGGCCCCGGCTTAACGGCCCGGAAACCTTAATGAGGTGTGATGGCCCCGATCATGGAGCGTTCAATGAACAGGGCTGCGATTCCCGCCGCGGAGACCGACGTGCCCGCAGGCGAGATCGATCTTGGCCGGATCATCCGCGCCGTCCGCGCCAGGTGGCGGTGGATCGCCGGTCCGGTGGCCGTCGCCTTCGTGCTGAGCTTCCTCGCCGTCAACCTGATGACGCCGCGCTACACCGCGGAGGCCCGTCTGCTGCTGGAGAGCCGGGACAGCTATTTCACGCGCCCGACCGCCGAGCAGAGGGACGGGGCCCTCATCGATTCGGAGGCCGTCGCCAGCCAGGTGCAGGTCATCATGTCCCGCGATCTGGCGCGGGACGCCATCCGCAAGCTTAACCTGGTGGGCAATCCCGAGTTCGATCCGCTCGTCAACGGCGTCGGCCCGCTTCGCCGCTTCCTCATGCTGATCGGCGTCTCGCGCAACACGGTCGAGGGTCCGCCGGAAGACCGCATCTTCGAATCGTTCTTCGACGCGCTGCTCGTCTATCCGGCCGGCAAGTCGCGCGTGGTCGTCATCGAGTTCAAGTCCCGCGATCCCGATCTGGCCGCCCGCGCCGCCAACATGGTCGCCGAGCTCTACCTGGAGCGCCAGGAGGGCGCCAAGAAGGAGACCGCCCGCAGCGCCTCCGCCTGGCTGTCGAGCACGATCGAGCCGCTGCGCCAGCGCGTCGCCGAGGCGGAGCGCAAGGTCGAGGACTTCCGCTCCAATGCCGGGTTGTTCGCCGCCGGCAACAACACGATGCTGAACACGCAGCAGATGGCCGACCTGTCCGGCCAGCTCGCCACGGCCCGCGCCGCCCAGGCCGATTCCCAGGCCAAGGCCCAGCTCATCCGCGAGCTGATCCGCTCCAACCGCACGATCGAGATCCCGGACGTCGCAAACAACGAGCTGATCCGCAGGCTGGTGGAGCAGCGCGCCTCCCTGCGCTCGCAGCTGGCGCTGGAACTGCGCACGCTGCTGCCGGAACATCCCCGCATCAAGGAGCTGAACGCCCAGCTCGCCGACGTCGACCGGGAGCTGCGCGCCGCCGCGGAGCGCACGGTTCGAACGCTGGAGGCCGAGGCGCGGATCGCGGGCGCCCGCGTGGAGAGCCTGACGGTCGCGCTCGACGCGCAGAAGCGTCAGGTCGCCCTGTCCAACGAGAGCGAGGTCCAGCTCCGGGCCCTCGAGCGCGAGGCCAAGACCCAGCGCGACCAGCTCGAATCGTACCTGGCCAAGTATCGAGAGGCGACCGCCCGCGATACCGAGAACGCCATGCCCGCAGACGGGCGCATCGTCTCGCGCGCCATCGCGCCGCAGCAGCCGTCCTTCCCCAAGAAGACGCCGATCATCGTGCTCGCGACCATCGCGGCTTTCGTTCTGTCCCTGGGCGGTGTCGTGGCGGCCGAACTGCTGGCGGCGCCCGTCGTCGTGGCGGCGTCCGCGACCCCGCGCGTCGAGCCGTCGCCGGTCGCTGCCGCCATCCCGGCTGCGCCGCCACGCCCGGTGATCGCCGGTCCGGCAGAGGCCGACATCCGGGCGCGCCTGGCCCAGGTTCCCGTCACGGGCCGCGGCCGCCGCGTCCTTGTCGTCGCGCCGCCCGACGAGGGCAGGCTCAAGGCCGCGCTGGACGCCGTCGCGACCGGACAGCGCGCGGTCGCCATCGAGACCCATGGGGCTCCCGTCACGGACGGCGAGCCCGACTGGGGCTTCACAGATCTCATCGCCGGCGACGCCTCCTTCGTGGAGGTCATCGTCCGGGAGCGGGGCTCGCGCCTTCACACGATCCCGCTCGGCACAGGCCCTGCCGCCGACATCGCCGAGGATGTCGAATCGGTCGAGGTGGCGCTGACGGCGCTCGAACAGACCTACGACCTCGTGCTGGTGGCGGTGACGCCGGACAATGCGCGGCTCCTGGCGCCGGTCTTCACGGGCCGGGTCGACAACGTGCTCGTCGCGCGCAGCTGCGCTGCCGCCGTGGAGCCTCTCGGCCTCGACGCTGGCGCGGCGGTGCGCGTGGATATCCTGGACGAGCCGCTTCTGGCGGCGTGAGGCTCAGGCTTCGGCCGCCCGGCGCCGGATCCGCTTCAGCAGCGCCATCGCCATGGGCGAGCGCTTGGCGCGGCGCTTTGCGGCCACCCCGGCGCGGAGCGCGAGCGCCACGGCCTGGCCCGCTGCGGTCACCGCATGCACCGTGTCGGTGACGGGTTCGACCGCTTCGCAGAACGTGTCCTTGTAGCGCGCTTCGCCGATGCCGAGATCGAAGACCTTGAGGCCCGCGCGCCCGTAATGGGCGATGACGTCCATGAGCAGGAGGTCGCCCGGGCTCGCGCGGAAGAATTGCGGCGCCATGTCGAACGCGTTGAACATGCCGCAGAACCGGTCGCCATGGACCGAGCCGGCGAAGGTGGCGACGAAATGGTCGCCCACCGCCAGCCCGTGAAGGTCGATGGCGGCGTCCCCGTCGGGACCCGGCCGCACGGCCCTGTGCAGGAATGCCCGGGTTGCGGGATCGGCGAACGGGTCGGCGACGCCGATTTCCCGCATGCGCTCCGCCTTCTGCGCGTAGAACGCGTTCAGGATTGCATCGCGTTCGGCTTCCGAACGGGCCGCCACGTGGCGAACGGGTCCCAGCGCGTCGAGGCGGTTGCGCTTCTGCTTCAGCTTCTTGCGCGTATCCCGGCTCAGGACGCGGTGGAGCGTGACGTCGGGCTCCGCGTCGAGGAAGAGCTTGTAGGCCTGGCTCGGGCTCGGCGCCGAGGACACGAGCGCCAGCGGGTTGGTCGTGCCCGCCCAGCCCAGCGGCTGGTTGCGCAGGATGAACAGGTCGACGCCGCCGAGTGCCCGCCCGGCCTCCGCCAGGAAGCGTTTGGCCTGGGCGGGACAGCCCGGCATGCAGCCCCGTGCCGGCAGGATCGGCATCTGGAAATTCGCGTGCTTGCCCCCGGGCATGGTCGCGATGCGCAGCCCCATGCGGCGCGATACGATCATCGGGGCCGCGAGCTGGACCCGCCCCTGGCCGTCGCGGGCGACGACGAGCTGCGGCGCGCTGCCGTCCGGCAGGGAGCCGCAATAGGCGGCGATCCATGCCCGCCGCTGGTACGGCGTCATGATCGCGTCCGCTTCCAGGGCAAGCCACAGCGCCGCTGAGGCGTTCCAGTCGAGCGCCGTCACGGTCATGTCGGCGAAGGCTTCGTGCCTCGCGTCGGCCTCGGCGTCGATGGCGGTCATGTCGGTCACGCGCTGCGTCCCTCGCGGTCGTCAGCGCGGCACGCTACGGGACAAGCCTTAACTCCCTATTGTCGCGGCGGACGGATAATGTGGCGTCCCGCTGATCCCGAAGGCAGGCATCCTTGGCGCTGCGCCACCGCATCATCCAGCTCGGCTTCGACGTCCTGACCGCCACCGGAGCGGCGAGGGCGCTGCGGCCGCTCGCCCGCGGCCGCGGCATCATCTTCACGCTTCACCGGGTGCGGCCCGCGCGCCCGTCGGGGTTCCAGCCCAACGCCCTGCTGGAGATCGAGCCCGCTTTCCTCGACCGGGTGCTGCACCGGCTCGCGGAGGAGGGGTTCAAGGTCGTATCCCTCGCCGAGGCGGCCGCGATCCTGCGCGAGGATCGGCCCGGTCCACCCTTCGCCGTCCTGACCTTCGACGACGGCTATCGGGACAATGTCGACCATGCCCAGCCTGTCCTGGAGCGCCACGGCGCGCCATGGACGATGTTCGTCACCACCGGCTTCGCCGACGCCACGGCCCGGCTGTGGTGGCTGGAACTGGAGGAGGCCGTCCGTCTCCTGCCGCGCATCGAGCTCGACCTTCCGCAGGCCCAGCTGTCGCTTTCCGCGCAGACCGACGACGAGAAGCGCGCCGCGTTCGACGCGGCCTATGCCGCGCTGCGCGCCCTGCCGGAACCCGCCATGCGCGAGGCGATCGCGGCGCTCGCCGCACGGGCCGGCATCGACCCGCTGGCCTTCGCCCGCGACCACTGCCTGCGATGGGACGAGTTGCGGGCGCTCGCCGCGCGGCCGGGCGTGTCCATCGGCGCCCATACCCTGACCCATCCGATGCTGGCCAAGCACGACGACGCGTTCGTGCGCGCCGAATTGCGGGACGGCCGGAGCCGCATCGAGGCCGAGCTCGGCCGGCCAGTCACGCACCTGGCCTATCCCGTGGGCGATCCGACATCGGCCGGAGCGCGCGAATTCGCCCTGGCCGCGGAGGCGGGATACGAGGTGGCGGTGACGACCCGTCCCGGCCATGTGTTTGCCGGGCATGCGCGCCACCTGCTGGCCCTGCCGCGCGTGTCGCTCAACGGGCTGTTCCAGACCGACGCCGCCTTGACGGCCATGCTGGACGGACTGCCCTTCCTGATCTGGAACCGGGGTCGACGGCTCGACGTCGCGTGACGGGCGCCTAGCGCGGCGCGTCGGGCCGCTCCATCCAGCGGATCAGCGGCATCAGGGGGATGATCCACCCGATGCCCAGCACGGCGTAGATGACCATCTGCGCGAGCTTGGGTAGTTCGGTCACGCGCCCCTGAACGATCGCCATCGTCACCAGCGCGTAGACGCAGACGAACACGACCATCGCGACGGCTCCGACGAATTTCCGGGTGCGGCGGGTCATGGGCGGATCGGGTCCGGGTGCGGCGGTGCGGCTCGTTGTGAGCCGCGCCCGACCGCACTATGTCTCGCCGTGCCGCCGGTCAAGCGCGGCCGTGGAGCAGGGTTGTCGCATGGCGGACATCGCCGCAACGTCGATCGCAGCCGCACCGGCGCGCAGCCGCACCGGCTTCCTCAAGGGCTGGCTCCTGCTGACCCTGGTCCTCGTCGCGATCATGGTGACGATCGGTGGCGCGACGCGGCTGACCGGTTCCGGCCTGTCCATCACGGAATGGCGCCCCATCACCGGCGCCATCCCGCCGCTGTCGGAAGCGGCCTGGCTTGTCGAATTCGAGAAATACCGGCAGATCCCGCAATACCAGCTGCTCAACAAGGGCATGTCGCTGGCGGAATTCCAGTTCATCTACTGGTGGGAATGGGGCCACCGGCAGCTCGGCCGCCTGATCGGGCTCGTCTACCTCGCGGGCTTCCTCTACGTGGCCGCCCGCCGCCTCGCGAGCCCGGCCTTCACGCTGGTTCTGTTCGGGATGGGCCTGCTGCTCGCCCTCCAGGGGCTCGTCGGCTGGATCATGGTGGCCTCGGGCCTGGAGCCCGGCATGACGGCCGTCGCCCCCGTGAAGCTCACGCTCCACCTCACATTCGCCTGCCTGTTCTTCGCTTCGCTCGTTGCCGCTCTGGCGCATCTGGGCACGTTCGGCGGGCGCATTCCCGCCGCGACCGGATTGCGCGCCGCGGCCTGGGCGCTCGTCGCGCTCGTCTTCGTGCAGATCGGCCTCGGCGGCCTCGTCGCAGGCTCCAAGGCCGGCTTCACGTACAACACCTGGCCGCTGATGGACGGCCTGCTCGTGCCGCCGGCGCAGGTTCTCTGGAGCGTGACGCCGCTCTGGGAGAACCTCGTCGACAACCATGCCCTGGTGCAGTTCAACCACCGCGTCGGCGCCTACCTGCTCCTTGCCGCCGCGGTCGGTCTGGCGGTTTTCGCCGCTCGCCGCGCGCCTGAGGCCGCCGCCTCGGCCCGCCATCTGGCGCTCGCCGTCGGCGCCCAGGGGCTGCTCGGCATCGTGACGCTGCTGCTCGTCGTGCCGCTCTGGGCGGGCCTGGCGCACCAGGCCTTCGCGCTTGCCGTGCTCGGCCTGGCGGTCAGCCTCGCGTGGCGTCTATCCGCGCGTTGATCGCCGCCAGCGCCGCCCCGTCGAGGGGGAAACGCCACATCAGCGCGATGGCCGCGGCCTTCAGCGCCAAGGGCACGCCCGCATAGAGCACCGCCAGCGTCGTGAGCCCGCGCTCGGTCACGATGCCCGCGCCCGGGTCGAAGCCCGCCGCGCCAAGGACGGGGAACGCGATCCCCACCGCCAGCGCCAGTGCCAGCTTGGTCGCCAGCGACCACAGCCCGAAATAGAGGCCGGCACGCTCGGCGCCCGTCTCGGCGGTGTCCACGTCGATGACGTCGGCCTGGATGGAGGGCGGCAGCACCACGTCCGCGCCGAGGGCAAGCCCGGTCAGGACGCAGACGACGGCAAAGCCGGCAAGGTCGCCCTTGCCGAGGGCGAGCGCGAGCCCGAACGTGGCGGTGGCGAGGATCATGCCCGCGCACCAGGCCCGGTGCTTGGACGTGCGGCGCGCGAGCCAGAGCCAGAACGGCACGCCCGCCACCCCGCACAGGAAGTACAGGACGAGGAACGGCCCGGCCGCGTCCGGCGCGCCGAGCCGGTCGCCGACGAAGGCCAGGAACAGCGTCGCCGGCAGGCCGTTGGCCAGCCCGTTGACGAGGAACGCCGCCAGCAGCCGCGCGAAAGGCCGGTTGCGCGCCAGCGCCTGCCATCCGGCCTTGAAGGTGAGGGCCGGGGCCGCGCGCCGGGCGGGCGGCTCCGGGACCGCGCTGACGGCGACGAGCGCGGCCAGCGGCAGGCCGATGCCGAAGAGCACGGCGAACCCGGTGAGCGCGGCGCGCGAGCCCTCGACGCCCAGGGCGGGGAGGGCTGCGGGCACGATCAGCGCGAGCAGCGTGCCGACGACCGTGAAACTCTCGCGGAAGGCCGCCACGCGCGTGCGCCCCGCATAGGAGCGGGACAGTTCCGCCCCCCAGGCCTGATAGGGCACCTGCGCAGCCGTCCAGGCCAGGGACAGCGCGGTCGCACCCAGGAGCAGATAGAGCGCGCCGGGCCGCTCGGGCGGCATGAAGACGAAGGCGGCGGCTGCCGCCAGGGGCAGCGCCGACAGCGCCATCCACAATCTCCGCCGTCCGAAGGCGGGCCGGTAGCGATCCGCCAGCCACCCCGCGGCGGGGTCGCTGATGGCATCGACGATGCGCACGACCAGCAGCACCGTGCCGACGACCGCGATCGGAATACCGGCCTCGCGGGCGTAGAAGTCCGGCACCATCACGTAAAAGGGCAGCGTCAGGATCGCCAGCGGCAGCGCCGGGCCGGCATAGGCGAGCAGCCGCAGCCAGTGCAGCTCGCCCGCCCGTTCGCTGGTCGATGGGCCGGTCACGCCTTGGCGAAGACCATCTGGCGCACGTCGATGTTCCCGGACCGGAACCCGGCCTCGCAATAGGCGAGATAGTATTCCCACATCCGCCGGAAGCGCTCGTCGAAGCCGAGCGGCGTCAGGTTGGGCCAGGCCGCGCGGAACCGGTCGCGCCAGACCTTGAGCGTCTCGGCATAGTCGAGCCCGAAGATCTTCTCGTGGGCGAGGGGCAGTCCTGCCTTCTCGCCCAGGCCCTTGAGGATCGAGGGGCTCGGCAGCATGCCGCCCGGGAAGATGTAGTGGCGGATGAAATCCAGCTCTCGGCGGTAATTGGGAAAGAGCCCGTCCTGGATCGTGATGACCTGGACGCCGGCGCGGCCGCCGTCCTTCAGCCGGTCGCGCAGCTGGGCGAAGTAGGTCTCCCAATATTCCTCGCCCACGGCCTCGAACATCTCGATGGAGACGATCCGGTCGTAAAGGCCGCGCTCGTCGCGATAGTCGAGGAGCTTGATTTCCACCTTGTCCGACAGGCCGCGCTCGGCCATGCGCCTGACCGCGTAATCGTGCTGCTCGCGGGAGATTGTCAGCCCGGTCACCCGGCAGCCGATCTCCGCGGCGGCGAATTCCGCGAAGCCGCCCCAGCCGCAGCCGATTTCGAGCACGTGGTGCTCGGGCCCGATCTGGGTGCGCTCGGCCAGCTGGCGGTATTTCCGCGTCTGGGCCGAGGACAATTCATTGTCGCCGGGCGCGAAGATCGCGGCCGAATAGGTCATGGTCGGGTCGAGCCACGCCTCGTAGAAGCGGTTGCCCAGGTCGTAATGCGCATGGATGTTGCGGCGCGAGCCGGAACGCGTATTGCGGCGCAGATAGTGCCGGATCATCTGGAAGATGCGCGTCAGGGGGCGCCCCTCGAGCAGTGTCTGCACGGCGCCGTGGTTCACGCAGAACAGTTCGAGGAAGCGCGTGAGATCGGGCGTGTCCCACTGTCCGCGCAGATAGGCCTCGGCGATGCCGATATCGCCGCCCTTGGCGAGCGAGCGCGCGAAATCCGTGTCGCGCACGTTGAGGACGGCCGCGGGGCCCGGCTGCTCGCCCTTGAACAGGAGGCTCCTGCCGTCGGGAAGGTTCACCGTCAGCTCGCCCGCATGCAGCGACATGGCGTATTTCAGCGCCTTGCGCACGAGGAAGGGCAGGTCCTTCGTGAGCTCCTGGCAGTTCTCGGGCGTCACGCGGACGGGAGCTGCCGGACCGCCGGTCTGGCCGGAAGTCTGTGCCTGAGCGGTCATCTGCGTCACCATCATGTCCTGTCGAGCACGGCTTGTATCGTATCACGGGTCCGGACGCGTGTGCGAGCGACCGGGCGAGAAGGGGAACTCACCGGCGGCGGCGGCTCCGGCCGCGGCCTGATCCCGATGCCCTTGAGCCAGAGCTTCAGAGCCTCCCAATGGATGCCCGCGACGACCTTCAGCGTCATCAGCGGCATCCGTCCGACGAGCGCCAGGATCGTGCGGGACCGCATCGGGCGACGCTCGCCGTGGAACGTCGCGGCCAGCATCGGCCCGTCCGCGTCCGTCTCCAGGATGCGCACGGCAACCTCGTCCCCGGGCGGCAGGATGCGGAAGCGGTAGCGCTGCTCCATGTCCATGAACGGGGACACGTAGAACACCTTGTCCCGCTCCTGGCGGATGCCCGCTTCGCTCGCCTGCCCGGCGGTGACCGGCGCGACGTAGGAATGGTGCTGCCCGAACGTGTTGCGCACCTCGTAGACGATGCCGGCGAGCAGCCCCGTGCGGTCATAAGCGTAGTAGACGCTCAGCGGGTTGAACACGAAGCCGAACAGCCGCGGATAGCAGAGCAGCAGCACCCGCCCGCCGCTGATGTCCACGCCCTCGCGGGCCAGCAATCCGGCGACGTACGCCGCCAGGTCGCTGCCGTCGCGCGGCCCGTGGTCCTCCGGCCGGAAGCTGAGCACGTTGAACCGGCCCACGGAGAAGAGCGGGCTGGCGCGGTCCGCCTCGCCAAGGCGCGTCAGGTCCAGCAGCGCGGTGAAGACGCCGTAGGCGAAGCGATGGACCTTCGGCCGCATGCGGTGGTGCATGACCTTGCCGGGATAGAGCGATGCGGCCGCCTGCGGCGGGGGGAAATCCCGCCGGAAATCCCGGGCCTGCGGATCGGGTGTCATTCCGCCGCTTCCGTCAGGCGGCGCGGATCCATGCGCCACGGCACGGTCGCGCCGAGCCGCTCGGCGACCGCAAGCCCGGAGGACAGGCCGTCCTCGTGGAAGCCGTAGCCGGTCCAAGCCCCGCAGAACCAGGTGCGGTTGCCGCCCTGAATGGCATCCAGCCGCTTCTGCGCCGCCAGGGCGGCATTGTCGTATTGCGGATGGTCGTAGCTGTACCGGCCGAAGACCAGATCGGCCTGCGGCTCGCGCGGCGGATTCAGCGTCACGAAGACCGGCCGGTCCTTGCCGAGCTGGGGCTGGAGCACGTTCATCCAGTAGGTCACGCACACATCCGCCGTCTCGTTCTCGCTGCGCATCACGTTCCACGCGGACCAGGCCGCCTTGCGCCGGGGCATGAACGAGGTGTCCCGGTGCAGCCAGACGTCGTTTGGCCGATAGCCGATGGCGCCAAGGATCGACCGCTCGTCATCGCTGGCATCCGACAGAATGGCGAGGGCCTGGTCGCTGTGGGCCGCGACGACGACCTGATCGTAGCGCAGCGTCTCGCCGGACGCGTCGGTGACGTCGACACCGAACGGATCGCGGCGGATGGAGGTGACCCCGTGGCCCATCCTGGCGCGGTGCGCGAAGGCGGCCGAGAGCTTCTCGACATAGCGCCGGCTGCCGCCCAGCACGGTGCGCCAGACGGGGCGCTTCCAGTGGATCAACCGGTGGTTCTCGAAGAACGTCACGAAGCTGGAAGCGGGGAAATCCAGCATCCGGGCGGCGGAGGTGGACCAGATCGCGCCGCCCATCGGCGCAAGGTAATCGTCCCGGAACCGCGCGGAGTAGTTCTCCTTCTTCAGGTACTGGCCGAGGGTCAGGCCCTCCAGCGCGCCGGTGTGCAGGTGGCGGGCCACGGTCCGGTTGAACCGCAGGATCTCTGTCAGCATCCGCAGGTAGGAGGGGGAGACCAGGTTCCGGCGCCGCGCGAAAAGCCCGTCGATGACCTTGCCCTGGGCCGTCTGGCCGGACCATTCGAAGGCGCCGCCCTTGGCGGAGACGGAAAAGCTCATCTCGGACGCTTCCGTTTCGACGCCCAGATGGGCGAAGAGGCGCGTCAGGTTCGGATAGTTGAGCTCGTTGTAGACGATGAAGCCCGTGTCCACCGCCAGAGTCGTGCCGTCATAGTCGATATCCACCGTCGCGCTGTGGCCGCCCAGCCGCCCGTCCTTCTCGTAGAGCGTCACATCGTGTCCGGACGACACGGTGAGGGCCCAGGCTGCCGCATTGCCGGCGATGCCGGAGCCGATGACTGCGATGCGCATGTGGTGTGGTTATCCTTGTCGTTGCGAGGTCAGGCGGCGGATTTCAGCGTTTCGAAGGCCTTCAGGGCCCGGGCGCGGGCATCGTCGTGGTCGACGATCGGCTTCGGATAGGTCTTGCCCAGTTCGATATTGGCGCGGCGGAGGTCATGGGGCGCGGCCGTCCAGGGGCTGTGCAGCACCCGGTCGGGCAGCATGGCGATTTCGGGCACCCATTGGCGGACATAGTCCCCCTTGGGATCGAACTTCTCCCCCTGGCCGATCGGGTTGAAGATGCGGAAATAGGGCGCTGCGTCGGCGCCGGAGCCCGCCACCCATTGCCAGCTCGCGGCGTTGTTGGCCGGATCCGCATCGACCAGCGTGTCCCAGAACCACGCCTCGCCCACGCGCCAGTCGAGCATGAGATGCTTGATGAGGAAGGACGCCACGATCATCCGCACGCGGTTGTGCATCCACCCCGTGGTCCAGAGCTGGCGCAGGCCGGCATCGACGATCGGATACCCGGTCATGCCCTTTTCCCAGGCCGAGAGCGCGCGGGAATCCGTCTTCCAGGGAAAGGCGTCGAACCGGGCGTTGAAATTCCGGCGGGCGAGGTCCGGGTTGTAGAACAGCAGGTGATAGGAGAACTCGCGCCAGCCGATCTCGCTGAGGAACTTGTCGAGGTCGTCCCGCCCGGCGTCGGAGCGGCCGGATTCCAGCGCCGCATGGCCCGCGTGCCAGACCTGGCGCGGCGAAATCTCCCCGAAGCGCAGATAGGGCGACAGGCGCGATGTGGAGGCCATGTCGGGCCGGTTGCGATTGTCGGCGTAGCCCTTCATCTCGCTGTCGAGGAACGTGGACAGGCGCTCCTGCGCCCCGGCTTCGCCCCGCGTCCAGGCGTCCCGCATGCCGCCCGCCCAGTCCGGCTTGGTCGGCTCCAGCTCCAGGCTCGCCAGCTTGACCGGGGCGGGGGAGGTGCCTTTCTTCCAGGGCCATCCCTCGATCGTGCGCGGCCGGGGCAGCGGGCGCGCCGGATCGCCGGTCGCCCGCGCCGCGCGCCAGAACGGTGTGAAGACCTTGACCGGATCGCCGGCCTTGGTCGTCACCTCCCAGGGCTCGTAGAGCAGGTGGCCGTTGAAGCTCTCGGCCGCCACGTCCGTCTCGCGAAGGGCCTGCTTCACCGCCTTGTCGACGGCGATCCCGGCCTCGGTGTAGCGCCGGTTCCAGTACACGGCGCCTGCGCCCACGGCCTTCGCGATGCGCGGGACGAAGTCGATGGCGGAGCCCTTGAAGACCTCAAGCGACGCACCGGCCTTCTCCAGTTCGCCGGCCAGATGCTCCAGCGAACCGTGCAGCCACCACTTCGAGGCGGCGCCCAGCGGGCGCTGGCCGTCCAGCCCGTCGTCGAAGACGTAGATGCACAGCACCGGCGCGCCGGAATCCACCGCCTTGCGCAGGGCCGGGTTGTCCGACAACCGCAGGTCGTCGCGGAACCAGACGATGATGGGGCCGGCAGCGGAGGAGGGTGAAGTCATTGATGAATCGGCGTTCCTGACTGAGACCCATTACGCCGGCCCGACCGCAATGGATCACGGACGACGCGAGGTGGATACAGTCGGTTGGCCGATATGGATGCAGGTGGCGGACGTCGATGACCGAACCGTGATTGCGCCTCGCGCCGTGCCGTAACGGCAGATGGAGGGCGCAGTCAGGCGCGGCCCGGGGCCGGCGGAACGGTCTGCGATGAGGGAAGGGTGGCTCCGCGAGTAGGACTCGAACCTACGACCGAGCGATTAACAGTCGCTTGCTCTACCAACTGAGCTATCGCGGATCACGGCCGGGGGGATACATCAAAGACCTCCCGCGATGCAAGGGGCGTGACGCGCATTTCCGGTGACCGCTCGCGCGCCCTTGAGCTGCGGCCCGCGCCCCGGCGACAATGCAGGCAGGCGGAAACGGGCTTCGGGACAAGGGGCGGACTTGCGCATGCCGGTGATGACGCGGGAAGACGTGGAAGCGTTTCTCGAGCGGGAATTCCCGCAGATCCACCACGGCGGGCGCACCTATACCGTGGAATCGGTGGGCCCCATGGAGGCCACGATGCGCTGCGCCTATCACGAGCGGCACGTGCGTCCGGGCGGGTCGATCTCCGGGCCGACCATGATGGCCCTGGCGGATCTCGCCCTCTATGTCGCGATCCTGGCGCAGATCGGGCCGGTCGGGCTGGCGGTGACGACCAACCTCTCGTTCAACTTCCTGCGCAAGCCCGGCCAGCGCGATCTCGTGGCGTCCTGCCGCCTGCTCAAGCTCGGCAAGCGGCTGGCGGTCGGGGAGGTGACGATCTACTCCGAGGGCGAGGACGAGCCGGTCTGCCACGCCACGGGCACCTATTCCATCCCGCCGCGATGACGACATTGATGCGGTAAAATAATACCGCATTGATTAAGCCACTGATATTGTTGGTGTCTGTCGGCGAGCGCGCACGCGAGCGCGATTGACAGCGGCCGGTCGAGCGACTACACGCAAGGCCGAATTCGCCGCCGCATTCGTGGCGGCGTTGTCTTTCAACCCCGATTGAATGGGACGAAGCGATGAAGACCTTTTCGCTGAAACCCGCCGATGTCGAGAAGAAGTGGGTCGTGATCGACGCGAAGGGCCTGGTTGTCGGCCGTCTCGCCTCGCTCGTGGCCATGCGTCTGCGCGGCAAGCACAAGGCGAGCTATACCCCGCATGTCGATTGCGGCGACAACGTCATCGTCATCAACGCCGACAAGGTGGTGCTGACGGGCCGCAAGCGCGAGCAGAAGGTGTACTACCACCACACCGGCTTCCCCGGCGGCATCAAGGAGCGTTCGGCCAAGTTCATCCTGGAAGGCCGTTTCCCCGAGCGCGTCGTGGAGAAGGCCGTCGAGCGCATGCTGCCGCGCGGTCCGCTCTTCCGCCAGATCCTCGGCAACCTCCGGGTCTACAAGGGCTCCGAGCATCCGCACGCCGCCCAGCAGCCCGAGGCGCTGGATGTCGGCGCCCTCAACCGCAAGAACGTGGGGAACTGAGCATGGCCGAGACCCTGCAGAGCCTTTCCGATCTCGGCCAGGCCGTGAATCCGGCCGCCGTCGTGTCCGATGCGCCCAAGCGTGAGAAGAAGGTCGACGCCCAGGGGCGTGCCTACGCCACCGGCAAGCGCAAGGACGCGGTCGCCCGCGTCTGGATCAAGCCCGGCTCGGGCAAGATCCTCGTCAACGACCGCGACGTGGACGTCTACTTCGCCCGCCCGGTCCTGCGCATGATCCTTCAGCAGCCGCTGCAGATCGCCAACCGTTCCGGCCAGTACGACATCACCGTCTCGGTGATGGGCGGCGGCCTGTCCGGCCAGGCGGGCGCGGTGCGCCACGGCCTCGCCCAAGCCCTGACGCACTTCGAGCCCGAGCTGCGCGGCGTCCTCAAGAAGGAAGGCTTCCTCACCCGCGACAGCCGCGTGGTGGAGCGCAAGAAGTACGGCCACAAGAAGGCCCGCCGCAGCTTCCAGTTCTCGAAGCGCTGACCGGCGATCACTGCCCGATATCGAAAATGGCGGCCCCTCGTGGCCGCCATTTGCTTGTCCGGGGCAGGGCGCGGCCTTTGCCCAGGGCGGTTTGCGCCCGCGCCCCTTCAGCCGCCGGGACAGCGTGCTACCAAGCTTGTGGTGGCAGTCGAGGAGGCGGAGCATGCGGGCGTTCGAGGATTTCAGTCCCGGCACGGTGACCCGTTACGGCGACACCTCCGTCAGCCGCGACGACATCGTCGCCTTCGCCCGCGCCTACGATCCCCAGCCCATGCACATGGACGAGGACGAAGCCCGCAAGAGCTTCGTCGGCGGGCTGATCGGCTCCGGCTGGCATTCCTGCACGCTGATGATGCGGATGATCGCCGACCATGCGCTGTCGCGCGCGACCTCCATGGGCAGCCCGGGCATCGACGAGGTGAAATGGCTGCGGCCCCTGCGCCCCGGCGCGCGTCTGTCGGTGCGCGAGGAGGTGCTGGAGGTCAAGGAATCCCGCAGCCGGCCGGACATGGGGCTCGTCCGCTTCCGTTTCGAGCTGCTCGACGGGGACGAGGCGCTGCTGGAGCAGACCAACTGGATCATGTTCGGCCGCCGGCACCCGGCCGAGCCCGCTCCTGCCGCCGGCGAGAAGCGCGCGGCGCGCCCTGTGGCGGCGCGGCCGGCCGAGCCGGCCTTAGCGGCGCGTCCCGGTTTCTTCGAGGACCGCGTCGTCGGCGAGGTCTGGCACCTGGGCAGCCATGCCTTCACCGCTGACGACATCAAGACATTCGCCGCCGCCTACGATCCCCAGCCGTTCCATCTGGACGAAGCGGCGGCCGCCGCCTCGCATTTCGGCGCGCTCTGCGCCTCCGGCTGGCACACGGCCGCCATGTGGATGCGGCTGATGGTGGAGAACCGCCGCCGGGATACGCCGGCGGACGGGGCCCGGCTTGGCCCGTCGCCGGGCTTCCGCGACCTGAAATGGATCAGGCCGGTCTATGCCGGCGACACGATCCGCTACACCTCGACGACAACCGCGATCCGGCCATCGGCCTCCCGCCCGGGCTGGGGCCTCGTGTTCCACCACAACGAGGGCTTCAACCAGCGCGACGAGCCGGTCTTCTCCTTCGACGGATGCGTGTTCTGGGAGCGGCGTCGCGGCTGAGCGTGAGGGGGCGACGTGGTGAGCCGGGCGGGACTCGAACCCGCGACCACATGATTAAAAGTCACGTGCTCTACCAACTGAGCTACCGGCCCACTCCGGGGCGGGAATAGGCGGCGTTGCCGGTGGGGTCAAGGGGGCTGGCAGGCGCGGGGCGGGATGCCGCCGCGCCTGCGACCCGGCGGTTCACGCTCCACGCGGGCGCAGAGAATCTTGGCGCCGCGTTCCCTGCCCGGGGGAGGGCATCGCCTTGTAACCGGTGGCGGGTGGGGACCCTGGCATCGGTCGCGGTTCTCGCTTCACTGTTCGCGCTTGCTGCCGGCAAAGCCCAGCATCCAGGGGGTGCCGTAGCGGTCGGTGAACATCGCGAAGCGGTCGGCCCAGAACGTCTCCGCCGGCGCCATCGCCACCGCGCGCGCATCCTTCGCCAGCGCGGCATGGATGCGGTCGAATTCGGCGAGCGAGGGCGCATCGAAGCTGATCGCGAAGCCCTGCGGCTCGCTGTACATGCCGCCGGCATCCGACGCCATGACCAGCCCGCCGTCGATCGTGATGCCCATGTTCAGGATCTGGTCGTCGCCGCCAGGCATCCGGCTCTGGGGATCGGGCGCGTCGCTGTTGCGCACCACGCCCACGACGGTCCCGCCCAGGACGTCGGCATAATGGGTCATCGCCTCCAGGCAGTTTCCGTTGAAGAACAGGTATGGCGTGATCGGCATGGACGTTTCCTTCCTTCGGTCGTGTTGGCGGAGCCCGTTCCTGCGGGAGCCGCTGGGGGGAAATCAGGTGCGGGCCGGGCCGCCTTCGCGGGAAAACAGCAGCGTCAGGTAGCGCTTGAGGTGGTCGATGCAGTCGCGTGCCACCTGCGGGTCGTCGCTGGCCTTGGCGAGAATGAAGGCGCCCTGCAGCACGGCCTGGATGTGGGCCGACAGGCTCCGGGGCGTCCACCCATTCCGGATCCCGCTGGCGGCCATGGCCGCTTCGATATCGGGCTCGATGGTCGCGGAATGGCCGAAGATGCTGGCCGCGCAGGCATCCCGCAGCGCCGGGTAGGCCCCGTACACCTCCTGCGCCATCGTGCCGACGAGGCAGGTGAACTCCATGACGTTGCCGTCGATGATCGAGCGGCGGAAATCGATATAGCCCAGCACCCGGTCCACCGGATCGGGCAGGTCGTGATAGGGCGCTGCCTTGAAGAGGGCGCCGGTCCACTCCGACCAGTGTTCGGCGGCCGCGATGCCGAGGGCCTCCTTGGACTCGAAGTGGTGGAAGAAGGCACCCTTCGTCACGCCGGCGGCGCGGCACAGGTCGTCCACGCTCGTCGCCGCGAAACCCTTGGTGCGGACGACATCGCGCGCAGCCTCGAGAAGCCGGGTCCTGGCGTCGCCGCGTTCAGGCTGATGCTTGGTGGGTCTCGCCATGAGCATCGAGTACCAACCAGTTGGTATGTATGTCAACGGGTGGCGGGTTGGCAGGGTCGGTCGTGCCAGCTCACGGGAATGTGGCGCAGTCCGGCCCTTGCATGCACGCAGGAGGGGTGGTCTGCTGCCACTGCGTCACCGATCGAGGAATGCCCGATGCTCCGAATCGTTCTCGCGCTTTGCCTGGCCATCGCGGCGCTCGCCGCACCGGTTGCCGCCTCCGCCACGCCGGGCGGCTGCAACAGCAAGCAGCCGCCGGTCGGCGAATCCTGACGCTCAGGCCAACCGGTCGAGCACGAGTCCCAGGCCGTCCCGCCGGCGATCCGGCGGGGGCGGGGTGGCTGTCTCCGACGCGGGGCGGATGGCGGATGGTGCGCCCGCCGTCCCGTCCTGACGAAGCGTGGTCTCGTCCGCCCGAGCGGGGCTACGCCGGTCCAGTTCGTCCTGCCTGACGGGATTGCCCGTGGGGTTGCGCGGATCGGTCCCGCGTCGCGCGGCGGCTGCGTCGCAGCCCGTCATGCACACATATCCGTTGACGACGCTGACCATCGCGCGAACCCCCTCTGTCAGCAGGAGGTTCGTTCGCTGCGCTCCGCACGTTTCACGGCGCGTGACGGCGTGGTTAACGCACGGTTACGCGTGAGGCCGGCGCAGCGGCGCGACCCGAGGCCCGGTCACGCCGGCAGGCTGCGGCCGGAGGTCGGCAACCGCCTGACGGCGAGGAAGCCGGCGATCGCGAAGGCGATGAAGACAAGCCCCTGCGCCAGGCCGAAGGCCGGCTCGGTTCCCGTCGGCGCCAGCCGGCTGAGGGCGGGCACCTTGAGGAAGAGTTGCGCGACGAGGACGAAGACCAGCAGGTACACGCTCGTCACGATCCCGATGACGTACACGCCGTTCCACAGGCCGGCGCGCCGTCGCACCCGATCGGCAACATACACCGCAGCCAGAACAGCCAGGGCGACGACGCCCACGATATGGGAAGGCAGAACGCCGTTGAACGGGAACAGGTAGCCCGTCAGGCTCGTGATCCATGCGGTGGCGATGAAGACCGCCAGATGCCCCGGCGCGGCCGACTGGCCGGCGACCCAGCGCACCAGCACGGCCAAGCCCATGGCGATCGCCACCAGGCTGATGATCGTATGTCCGATCGTGAGCGTCTGGAGATACATGCTGTCCTCCCGCGGCCCGCCTGCCGGACCCCGTCGGACTTTGAACGAGTTCCGCTCTTCGCGCTACGCTTGGCCGCAGGACTGCCCCGGCCATGGGGGCCGCGCTCGGCTCGGAGCCGAGCGTGGTCTCAGGCGGCGACCTTGAGCCCGACGATCCCGGCGACGATCAGCGCGATGCAGGCAAGGCGCAGGGCGGTGGCCGGCTCGCCGAACAGCACGATGCCGAGGATCGCGGTGCCGACGGTTCCGATCCCGGTCCAGACCGCGTAGGCGGTGCCCACCGGCAGCGTCTTGAGCGCCAGCCCCAGCAGGATGACGCTCGCCACCATGCTGACGAGGGTCAGCACGCTCGGCACGAGCCGGGTGAAGCCCTCGGTGTATTTCAGCCCGATGGCCCAGCCGATCTCGAGGATGCCGGCGGCGAAGAGGATGGCCCAGGCCATGTCAGGCGCCAGCCGCATCGGGGCGGGCGGCCGGCAGGCGGTAGAGCAGGCCGAGCAGCGCGCGGTCGTGAAGCACGATCATGCGCTCCCGCGGCTTCAGCCAGGCGACGGCGTCCGCCAGGCTCTCGGCTTCCACGAGCTTGGCCTGCGCCACCACCCGCTCCGGGTCGATGTCGCCGCGCCGGCGCAGCGGCCCCTGGGGCAGCATCGCATCGTGCCGCGCCTGGAGCTCGGCGTCGCCGTGCAGCGCCTCCAGGCCGTCCGCATCGTCGTAGCCCGCTTCCGCGAGGGTCTTTGCGAGCTCGTTGGCGCGCGTCGCCACCGGCGGCGGCGCGGCTTCCTCGGGTGTCATCAGAAGGCCGAGGCGCTTGAGCCCGAGCCCGAGGGCGAGCAGGCCCGACGCCCAGGAGATCTGGATGGCGAGGACGAGGCCGATGATCGTCGGTGACATCCAGGCAAAGAGGGAAGGCGAAAGGGCGAAGGCCGCGACGCCCGCGAAGATGCCCAGAAGGACATGGGCCCGGTGCCGGCGCACGATGTCCTTGAACGGGATCGAGCCGTCGTCGCGCCGCTGCGGGTTCCAGCCCGTGTCGCGGCCCGCCAGGATCTGGAACACCGCGCCCGACTGGATGACCATCATGACCGGCGCCAGAAGCGCGGAGAGGATCACCTCCACCAGCGAGGACAGGACGAGGCAGATCGCACCGCCCGCCGCCCTGCGGTTCCCGCGGTCGAGCAACATCACCATCAGGCCGAACACTTTCGGCGCCAGGAGGATCGCCATGGTCAGGCCGAACAGGTTCAGCGCGCGCTCCGCGTCGAACCGCGGCCAGGCCGGGAAGAGGTTGAATTCGCGCGTGAAATATTCGGGGCGCACGTAGCGCGTCTGCAGCACGAGGATGAGGCCGACCACGAGCTGGAACAGCCAGAAGGGCGAGGCCAGGTACGACATGATGCCGGTGGCGAAGTGCTGCCGCGTGGCGAGCTTCAGGCCGCGCGCGCCGATGACCCGCGCGTGCTGGAGATTGCCCTGGCACCAGCGCCGGTCGCGCGTCGCCACGTCGATCAGCGAGGGCGGGCTCTCCTCGTACGAGCCGCCGAGGTCCGGGAGCATGTAGACGCTCCAGCCCGCGCGGCGGATGAGGGCCGCCTCAACGAAGTCGTGGCTGAGGATGTGCCCGCCGAAGGGCGGCTTGCCCGCCAGGTCCGGCAGGCCGCAATGGGCGGCGAACGCCGCCGTGCGGATGATGGCGTTGTGGCCCCAGTAATTGCCGTCGCGGCCCATCCACGCCGACAGGCCCGCGGCGATGACGGGGCCATAGACCCGCGCCGCGAATTGCTGGACGCGGGCGAACAGCGTGTTGCGGTTGATGACGAGCGGCAGGCTCTGGACGATGCCGGCATCCGGGTCGGCCTCCATCGCCGCCGCGAGATGGACGACGCAGTCGCCGGACATGACGCTGTCGGCGTCCAGCACGAGCATGTGGTCGTAGTGCCCGCCCCAGCGCGACACGAAGTCCGCGATGTTGCCCGCCTTGCGGTGGTGGTTCTTCGGCCGGTGGCGGTAATAGATGCGTGCCTCGTCGCCGAGACGCTCGCGCAGGGCGGCGAAAGCCCGCTCCTCGGCGATCCACACGTCCGGATTGGTCGTGTCGGAGAGGATGAAATAGTCGAACGCGGCCCCGTGCCCGGTCGCCTCGATGGATTCCCGGATCGCGGAGAGCGCCCCGAAGGTCCGCGCGGTCGACTCGTTGTAGACCGGCATGACGACGGCCGTGCGCGCCTTGAGGACGGCGGGCAGGGCGGGCAGCGACCGCTTGCGCAGCAGCACGAAGAACCCCACCAGGGCGCTCGTGAAGGCCAGCGCGATCCACGAGAAGTTCACGGTGAACAGGCCGAGCAGCACGTACTGCAGCGCCGTGGTGCGGCTCACCGACACGACCGCGTACATTTCCGACGCGCCATAGGCCGTGAGCCCAAGCGCACCCAGGAAGACCACGATGCGGGCGAGCCAAGGCGCGCGGTGGCGCACGACCTGCCGGCGCTCCTCGTTGCGGCCCCAGCGGCGCAGCGACTGCGTGGGCATGTCCAGCCGGCTCTCGGGCGGCATCGCCGCGATCGCCGGCGGCGCCTCGTCGGCCGTCCCGGGGGAGGGCGCCGTGCCTACGGCGTCCATCTGTACAACCATGTCTCGCTGACCGCCTTGCCGTCCGCCTCGAGGAGCATCCTCAGTTCCGCCAGCGCTTCCGATCCCGGCTCGAGATCGAAGGCGACGCGCAGCACCTTGCGCGCCGGATAGGGCGAAAGCCTGACATTCGCAACGGCGCCCGGGCGCACGCCCAGCGAGGGTTTCACCGTCTTGACGAAGTCGGCGTCGCCCAGCGCATCGCCGGTGAAGTCCACGAAGAACCGGCGACGCCCGCCGCCGGCATTGCCCGTGCGGGTGCTGGAGACGGTCGCCAGCGGCGGACGGTCCGGCGGCGCCCAGCACCAGTACTGGCGCAGCGCGAACATGAACTCGCTGCCCGCGGCGATGGGCGCGCGCGGCCGCCAATAGGCGATGATGTTGTCGTTGACCTCGGAATCGTTGGGAATCTCGATGAGGTTCACGGCGCCCTGCGCCCATTCTCCGAGCGGCTCGACCCACAGGCTCGGCCGGAGCTCGAACCGCTGGTCGTCGTCCTGGAATGCCCCGTAATCGCGCGTGCGCTGCAGGAGGCCGAACCCCTTCGGGTTCTGGTCCGCGAAGACCGAGATCTGCAGGCTTTCGTGGTTGATCAGCGGCCGCCAGACCCATTCGCCCGCGGCGTTGAGCATCTGCAACCCGTCCGATTCGTGCACGGCGGGACGGATGTCCCCGAACATGCGCCGGCTTTGCGGCCCGAAAAGGTAGGTGGACGTCATGCCGCCAAGGCCGACATGGTCCAGCGCCACGCGCGGGAAGAGCTGCACCTCCACGTCGACGATGGTCATGTCGCCCGGCCGCAGGGTGAAGCGCGAAACGCCCGTCACGCTCTCGGAATCGAACAGGCCGTGCAGGATCAGCGCGCCTGTCCCGGCGATCGGCCGCTCGATCCAGAAGGCACGGAAGAACGGGAACTCCTCGCCGCGCGAATCGGCCGGCTTGAGCGTCAGGGTCCGGGCCATGCAGCCAAGGTTCTGGCCCGAGGCCAGCGCCCGGAAGAACGTGGCGCCCTGGAAGATCGCCGCTTCCCGCTGCGAGCCGTCGGCGGATGTCGTGTAGACGCGGAAGCCCGAAAAGCCGATGTCGCCCGGATTGGCGGGCGGCTGCACGCGCCCGAACTCGAAGCGCGACCGGTCGTAGGCGATGCGCCGGATCGTGCCGTCTTCGACGGCGAACAGCGACACGGGATTGGCGAAGGCGAAGCCGCGATGCAGCGGCTCCACCGCAAACCCGCGGTTCTCGCCGTTCCACAGCACGGCGGTCGGCAGCGCCCGGATACCGACATATTGCTCGTAGTTCAGGTTGTTGAACGGCGCGGGCAGGTCCTGCGACTGCGCCGTGAACGGGCGCCGCGAGATGACTCGCGCCGCGTCCGCGAGCGCGCCGGGGTCGAACTTCACGCCTTCTCCCGCCGCCGTCTGGATGATGACGGCCGGCGTGATCGCCTGGGCGCTGGCGGGGCCGGGCAGGGCGCCCGCAAGGGCGGCCGCGCCCGCCGTGGTCATCAGCGTGCGGCGGCTCAGGGAAACGGTCGCCGCGCAGTCGCGGCCCATGCGGTCGAAGCGAGGGGCGGTCACAAATCCGCTCTTGTGGCGTTGCGCGGCCGGGAGGGAGCCCGGGCCGGGGTCATGGGGTTGTCACCATTAGCACGGCGACGGCGCGGGAAAGTAGAGGGTTGAGCGTGTCAAATTCATGGTCTCGCAGCCGCTTCGCCGGATTCTTTGACCCGCGGGGATGGCTTCGCTAAGCGTGGACGCCCTCCGCGAAGGCCGCCCGGACCGCTCATGACCGACCAAGCCCACAGCCGCAACTCCCAGACCCGCGAAGCCTCGACCTGCCTCGCCATCGTGCTCGCAGCCGGCGAGGGCACCAGGATGAAGTCGGCCATGGCCAAGGTCATGCACGAAGTGGCCGGGCGCCCCATGCTGGGGCACGTTCTGGCCGCCGTCGCCGCCTCGGGCGCTGGGCGGCGCGCCGTCGTGGTCGGACCCGGCCACGAGGATTCGGCGGCGCTGGCCCGCGCCGCCGGCGCCGAGGTCTTCGTCCAGACCGAGCGCAGGGGTACGGCCCATGCGGTCCTGGCCGCGCGGCCGGCGCTCGCCTCGGAGGCTGACGTCGTCGTGGTGGCATTCGGCGACACGCCGCTGGTGACGGCGGCGACCTTCGCCCGCCTCATCGACGCGGTGCGCGGCGGGGCTGCCGTGGCCGCCCTCGGCTTCCATGCCGCCGATCCCACCGGATACGGGCGCCTGGTGGAGCGGGACGGCGAGCTGGTCGCCATCCGCGAGCACAAGGACGCCAACGAGGCCGAGCGGCAGATCCGGCTCTGTAATGCGGGCCTGATGGCGCTGTCGGGCGCGGAAGCCCTGCCGCTCCTGGAATCCATCGGCAGCGCCAACGCCCAGAACGAGTTCTACCTCACCGACGTCGTCGAGGTGGCCCGGGCCCGCGGCCTGAAGGCGCTCGCGCTGGTGGCGGACGAAGCCGAGGTCCAGGGCGTGAACGACCGGGTTCAGCTCGCCCGGGCGGAGGCCACGCTCCAGGAGCGCCTGCGCATCGCGCATATGCGGGCCGGGGCGACGCTCGTTGCCCCCGAGACCGTCTTCTTCAGCCACGATACGGTGCTGGGCCGGGATGTGGTGGTGGAGCCGCATGTCGTGTTCGGCCCCGCGGTCGTCGTCGGCGACGGCGCGGTCATCCACGCCTTTTCCCATCTGGCGGGCGCGACGGTGGAAAGCGGCGTGACGGTCGGACCCTATGCGCGCCTGCGCCCGGGCGCCGTGCTGCGGGCGGGATCGAAGGTGGGCAACTTCGTCGAGGTGAAGAACGCCGACGTGGGCGAGGGCGCCAAGCTCCCGCACCTGTCCTATGTCGGCGACGCCCTCGTCGGCGCGCGGGCCAATGTCGGCGCCGGGACGATCACGTGCAATTACGACGGGTTCAACAAGTCGCGGACGGTCATCGGCGAGGGGGCCTTCGTGGGATCGAACAGCTCCCTCGTGGCGCCCGTGACGATCGGCGCTGGCGCCATCGTCGGGTCCGGTTCGGTGGTCACCGACGACGTGCCGCCGGACGCGCTGGCCCTGGGCCGCGGCCGGCAGGTGGTGAAGCCAGACTGGGCGACGGCATTCCGCGCGCGGCCGGAAAACCGGAAAAAGAAGTCGTGACAGGTGCTTGTGACGGGACCTTAAGTCGATCGTCACAATTCGTCATAACCTTTGATTGGGATAATCGCGGTACCTGGCCCTAGCAAGGCACCGCCGATGGACGGGAATGGGGGTCGTTGACGGCTCATGTGCGGAATCGTGGGAATTCTCGGCCGCCAGGCGGTTGCACCGCTGGTGGTCGATGCGCTGAAGCGCCTTGAATACCGGGGCTACGACTCGGCCGGCGTCGCCACGCTGGAGGGCGGCGCCCTCGAACGGCGGCGCGCCGAGGGCAAGCTGCGCAATCTGGAAGCCAAGCTCGCGGCGCAGCCGCTGGCGGGGCATGTCGGCATCGGGCACACGCGATGGGCGACGCACGGCCGGCCCAACGAGACCAACGCCCATCCCCACGCCACCGACCGCGTCGCCGTCGTCCATAACGGCATCATCGAGAATTTCCGGGAGCTGCGCGAGGAGCTGGAAGCCAAGGGCGTCCGCTTCGAGAGCGACACCGACACCGAGGTCGTCGCCCAGCTCGTGACCGATTTCATGCGCGGCGGGCTCGATCCGGTCGACGCCGTCGCCGCCACGCTGCCGCGCCTGCGCGGGGCCTTCGCGCTCGCCTTCATCTTTACCGGCGAGGACGACCTGATGATCGGCGCCCGCCACGGCGCGCCGCTCGCCGTCGGCCATGGCGAGGGGGAGATGTATCTGGGCTCCGATGCCCTGGCGCTCGCGCCCTTCACCGATTCCGTGACGTATCTCGACGATGGGGACTGGGTCATCCTCTCCCGGCATTCCGCAGAAGTGCGGGACGCGGGCGGCGCGCGGGTCGCGCGCCAGAAGGTGCGCATCCCGCCGGGATCCTTCGTCGCCGAGAAGGGCAACTATCGCCACTTCATGGCCAAGGAGATCCACGAGCAGCCGGAAGTCGTGGGCCGCACGATCGCCCATTACGTCGATCTGTCGGCGGGCAGGGTCCGGCTTCCGCTCGATCTGCCGTTCGACTTCAAGGCGATCCGCCGGCTGTCCATCTCCGCCTGCGGCACCGCCTATATCGCGGGTCTCACGGCGAAATACTGGTTCGAGCGCTTCGCGCGCCTGCCGGTCGAGATCGACGTGGCGTCCGAATTCCGCTACCGCGAGGCCCCGCTCGACAAGGGCGACCTGTCGCTCTTCATCTCCCAGTCCGGCGAGACGGCCGACACGCTGGCATCCCTGCGCTACGCCAAGGACCAGGGCCAGCACATCCTCTCGGTCGTCAACGTGCCGACCTCGAGCATCGCCCGGGAGAGCACGGCCGTGACGCCGACGCTCGCCGGCCCGGAAATCGGTGTGGCCTCCACCAAGGCCTTCACCTGCCAGCTCGCGGTGCTTGCCTGCCTCGCCATCGCGGCGGGTCGGGCGCGGGGCACGTTGGACGAGGCCGCCGAGAGCGAGCTCGTCGCCGCCCTCATCGGCGCGCCGGGCCTCATGGCCGAGGCCATGAAGCTGGAATCCCATGTCGAGCAGGTCAGCCGCGATCTCGCGAAGGCGAGCGACGTGCTTTATCTCGGCCGCGGAACCTCGTTCCCCCTGGCCCTCGAAGGCGCACTGAAGCTCAAGGAACTCTCCTACATCCACGCGGAAGGCTATGCCGCGGGGGAACTGAAGCACGGGCCCATCGCGCTCATCGACGAGACCATGCCGGTCATCGTGCTGGCGCCGCACGACGCCGTCTTCGAGAAGACCGTGTCGAACATGCAGGAGGTGGCCGCCCGCGGCGGACGCATCATCCTGATCGGCGACGAGCGCGCGGCGCGGGAGGCGGCCATCGACCTGCACGCGTCGATCATCCTGCCCGACATGCATCCGATCGTGGCGCCGATCGTCTACGCGCTACCCGTGCAGATGCTGGCCTACCACACGGCCGTCTTCATGGGGAAAGACGTGGACCAGCCGCGCAACCTGGCGAAATCGGTCACGGTGGAGTGACGCGCGGGGCCGCGGCAGCCTTTAGCGGCTGACTTGCGGCCTCGTTGCCCATTGCGGCGCGCGGCCGGTTACGCCATTGCTACGGACCGTGACCAGCCCCTCGCCAGACATGAACGATCCAGCTCCGATCCGCCCCGAAGCCGTTGCCGCCGCGCTGGCGCCGCCCGTGTCGTGGCGAACGCGCATCCGCAATTATTTCCTCACCGGCATCGTCGTCGCCGGCCCGCTGACGGTCACCGCCTGGCTGGTCTGGTGGTTCGTCAACCTCGTTGACGGATGGGTTAAGCCGCTGGTTCCGGCGGCTTACCTGCCGGACACCTACCTGCCGTTCACCGTTCCCGGCGTCGGCCTGGTGCTCGCCTTCATCGGCCTGACGCTGCTGGGCTTCCTCACGGCCAACCTCGTCGGTCGGTATCTCGTCGGCTGGAGCGAACTCGTCCTGGCGCGCATGCCCATCGTGAGCGGCATCTACAAGGGCGTGAAGCAGGTTTTCGAGACGCTGTTCTCCCAGTCGGGCACGTCGTTCCGCAAGGTCGGCATGGTGGAGTTCCCGGCCAAGGGCATGTGGACCCTGGTCTTCATCTCCAACGAGCCGACCCGGACGGTGACGGAGGTCCTGCCGGACACGCGCGAGCACATCAGCGTCTTCCTGCCCTGCACGCCCAACCCGACCACCGGCTTCTACTTCTACCTGCCGAAGTCGGAGGTGATCGAGGTGGACATGTCGGTCGAGGACGCCGCCAAGGTCATCATGTCCGCCGGGATGATCCAGCCGACCGAGCTCAAGCGCCTCGCGCCTGCCGAGCCGCCGCGCAAGGTGCCTCTAGCCGGCCCGTAGCAGGCGGATCGCCGCGTCCCGCTCGAACAGGTAGAGCAGGGCGCGCAGCGCCTGTCCGCGCTCGCCCTCCAGGTTGGGATCCCTCTCGATGACGAGGCGCGCATCGTCCCGCGCGGCGGCGATGAGGTCGCCGTCGGCGGCGAAGTCCGCCAGCCGGAAATCGGGCGCGCCGGACTGGCGGGTGCCGAGCATCTCGCCTTCGCCGCGCAGCTTCAGGTCCTCGTCCGCGATGCGGAAGCCGTCCTCGGTCTCGCGCATGATGGCGATGCGGGCCTTCGCGGTCTCCCCCAGCGGCGCCTTGTAGAGCAGCAGGCAGGTCGAGGCGTCCGCGCCACGCCCGATCCGTCCGCGCAACTGATGAAGCTGCGCGAGCCCGAAGCGTTCCGCGTGCTCGATGACCATGATCGTCGCTTCGGGAACGTCCACCCCGACCTCGACCACCGTGGTGGAGACCAGCACCGCGGTGCGTCCCGACGCGAAGTCGGCCATGGCGGCGTCCTTGTCCCGGCCGCTCATCTTGCCGTGCAGGAGGCCCACCCGCGCGCCGAACAGGGCCCTCAGATGCTCGTGGCGGTCCTGGGCCGCGGCGACGTCGATGGTCTCCGATTCCGCCACGAGCGGGCAGATCCAGTAGACCCGCGCGCCGGCCTCCACGGCCCGGCCGACCGCGCCCACGACCTCGTCCAGCCGCTCCAGCGGCAGGGCGCGGGTGGAGATCGGCTGGCGCCCGGCTGGCTTTTCCGAGAGGACGGACACGTCCATGTCGCCAAAATAGGTGAGGGCCAGCGTGCGCGGGATCGGCGTCGCCGTCATGACGAGCACGTCCACCGCCTCACCCTTGGCACCCAGCGCAAGGCGCTGGTGGACGCCGAAGCGATGCTGCTCGTCCACCACCGCCAGGCCCAGGTCGCGGAACCGCACGTCGTCCTGGAAGAGCGCGTGGGTGCCCACGACGATGTCGATCGTCCCCGATGCCAGCCCTTCCAGGATGGCGGATCGCGAGCGCCCCTTGTCCCGGCCGGTGAGGGCGGCCACGCTCAGCCCGGCCGCCGCGGCCATCGGCGCGAGCCGCGCGGCATGCTGCCGGGCCAGGATGTCCGTCGGCGCCATCAAGGCCGATTGCCGGCCTGCGCCGGCGGCGATGGCCATCGCCATCAGCGCCACCGCCGTCTTGCCGGACCCCACGTCGCCCTGGAGCAGGCGCAGCATGCGCCGGCCCGAGGCGAGATCGCCGGCGATCTCCGCGACCGCGCGCTCCTGCGAGGCCGTCAGCCTGAAAGGCAGGGCCGCGGCCACGCGGGCCACGATGGTGCCGTCCGGGACGATCGCCCGTCCCGCCGGACGCTTGGCCTGCGCCCGCACGAGCCCGAGCGCGAGCTGGGTCGCGAGCAGTTCGTCGTAGGCGAGGCGCCGCCGCGCGGGACTGCGCACCAGCGCCTCGGGCGACAGGGCCAGCGGCGAATCCGGCTGGTGCAGCGCTGCCAGCGCATCCCGGAAAGGCGGCAGCCCCTCGCGTGCGAGCCAGGCGGCGTCCTGCCATTCGGGAAGGGCGGGCGCGCGCTCCAGGGCCGCCGCAACCGCCTTGGCCACGACGCGCGTGCCCAGGCCCTCGGTCTGGCCGTAGACCGGCTCGACATCCGGCAGGGCCGCGAAGCCGCGCGCATCCAGGATGCGGTCCGGATGGACCATCTGCCGGCGGCCGTCCCACAATTCGATCGTGCCCGAGACGAAACGGGTCTCGCCGACCGGCAGCAGCTTCTCCATCCAGCCGCGCTGCGCCTTGAAGAACACCAGCGTGACGTCGCCGGTCTCGTCCTCCACCAGGACCCGATAGGGCGCCCGGGCGCGGCCCGGCGGCGCGGGCCTGTGCTCTGCGACGCGGACCGCGAGCGTCACCGGCTGCCCGGCAGGCGCGTCGGCGATGGACGCGCCGACGCGGCGGTCGATCCCGGCGCGCGGCAGGTGCAGGAGGAGATCGAGGATGCGTGCGGGCTGCCCCGGCTCGGCGACGAGCCGGTCGAACAGCGGCGCGAGCTTCGGCCCGATGCCGGGCAGGCTCGTGACGGAGGCGAAATAGGGGTCGAGCACCGAAGGGCGCATGGCCAGGCAGTTCCGGGCTTGTGATCGCCCCTCATCCGAAAGGGCGAGGCTGACTCGCACCCCGCCGGACCCTATATAGCGGCGGCGGCCGCGCCAAGCGCCGCCCCGCCAGACCCGCGACAGACTGCAGGAACCCACGCCATGACCGGCACGCGCCGCACCAGCGCCGACCTCGATCCGCGACGCCGCAAGATCCTGTTCCGGTCTTGGCACCGGGGCATGCGGGAGATGGACCTGCTGATGGGCCAGTTCGCCGACGCCGAGATCGACCGGCTGACGGATGGCGAGCTCGACACGTTCGAGCTGCTGATCGAGGTGCCGGACCGCGACCTGCTGGCCTGGCTCACCGGCGAGCGGGATACGCCGGCCAATTACGACACGCCGCTCTTCCAGCGGCTGCGCGCCTTCCATACCCATGCGGGCCCGATCCACAGCTGATCGCCCCGCGCTTGCCGCGGAGCGGCCGGGTCCCTAAGTACTGCCGCTCCCGGAAAGCCTCGCAGAAGCGACCGTCCGCCCCATGACAGCCGATCCATCCGCCGCGCTCGACAGGCTGTCGGGCGGCCAGCGCCTCGTTCTCGCCAACGCCCCCGACGGCTTCCAGCCCCTGGCGCTGGCCGACCTGGCGCGCCGCCGCGCCGCCAAGGCGGACGGACCGGCCACGCTCCTCTACATCGCCCGCGACAGCCAGCGCATGGAGGCCGCCCGCACCGGGCTCGCCTTCGTGGCGCCGGATATCGAGGTCCTGACCTTCCCCGGCTGGGACTGCCAGCCCTACGACCGCGTGTCGCCGAATGCCGGGATCGTGGCCCAGCGCGTCACGACACTTGCCCGCCTCACCAAGACCAAGGCCTCCGAGGAGCGGCCGCGCATCCTGCTGGCGACCATCAACGCCGTCCTGCAGCGCGTGCCGCCGCGGGCGCGCATGGCCGTGGAGACGTTCTCCGCCGCCCCCGGCAACGTCATCGACACCGCCGTGCTCACCGCCTGGCTGGAGGCGAACGGCTATGTCCGCACCGGCACCGTGCGCGAGACCGGCGAATACGCCATGCGCGGCGGCATCGTGGACCTGTTTCCCGCGGGGCTGGCCGAGCCCATCCGCCTGGATTTCTTCGGCGACCAGCTGGAGACGATCCGCGCGTTCGATCCCGAGACCCAGCGCTCTACCGGCCAGCTCCGCGTCCTCGACCTCGTCCCGATGTCGGAGGCGCGGCTGACCACGGAGACGATCCGCCGGTTCCGCCAGGCCTACACGGCGGCTTTCGGCGCGCCGGTCCGGGACGACATGCTGTACGAGGCGGTCAGCGAGGGGCGGCGCCATCCGGGCCTCGAACACTGGCTGCCGCTGTTCCACGATGGGCTCGACACCCTGTTCGACTACGTGGCCGATGCCCCGATCCTGTTCGACAACCTGGCGGAGGATGCCGCCGGCGAGCGTCTGGCGCTGATCCGCGATCATTACGAGGCCCGCAAGGCGGCCATGACGGCCCCCGCCGGCGGAGCGCCCTACAAGCCGCTGCCACCGGACGCCCTCTACATGGCGCCGGACGAATGGGCTTCGCTCGTCGGCGAACGGCCGGTGGCCTCGTTTTCGCCTTTCGCCCGCCTCGACGGCGAGGGCGTGCGCGTCGTCGATTGCGGCGCGCGCGCCGGCCGCTCCTTCGGCCCGGAGCGCCAGCAGGAGGGCGTGAACGTCTTCGAGGCGGCCGTCGCCCACGTGAAGGCACTGCAGGCCGGCGGCAAGCGCGTGATCCTGGCGGCGTGGTCGGACGGGTCGCGCGAGCGCCTGTCCCACGTCCTGTCCGATCACGACCTCAAGGCGCGCCCGGTCATGCGCTTTGCCGACGCGCTGGCCCTGCCGCGCGGCGAGGCGGCCCTGGCCGTCTGGGGGCTGGAAGAGGGGTTCGAGACCCCGGACCTCGCCGTCGTCGGCGAACAGGACATCCTCGGCGACCGGCTCGTGCGGGCCAGGCGGAAGGCCAGGCGCGCCCAGGACTTCATCGCCGAGGTGGGCAGCCTCACGCCGGGCGACCTCGTGGTCCACGTCGACCACGGCATCGGCCGCTTCGTCGGGCTGAAGACCATCGAGGTGTCGGGCGCGCCGCACGATTGCGTCGAGATCCACTACGCCAACAACGACAAGCTCTTCCTGCCGGTCGAGAACCTGGAACTCCTCTCCCGCTACGGCTCGGAGGACACCGAGGTCCCGCTCGACAGGCTTGGCGGGTCGGCCTGGCAGGCGCGCAAGGCCAAGCTCAAGCAGCGCATCCGCGAGATGGCGGGCCAGCTCATCAAGATCGCGGCGGCCCGCGCCATGCGCGAGGCGCCCAGGCTGGTGCCGGCCGAGGGCGTGTACGACGAGTTCGCCGCGCGCTTCCCCTACGAGGAGACGGAGGACCAGCAGACGGCGATCGACGCCGTCATGGAGGATCTCGGCACCGGGCGCCCCATGGACCGGCTGGTCTGCGGCGATGTCGGCTTCGGCAAGACGGAGGTGGCGCTGCGCGCCGCCTTCACCGCGGCCATGGGCGGCAAGCAGGTCGCCGTCGTGGTGCCGACCACGCTGCTGGCGCGCCAGCACTACAAGACCTTTGCCGACCGCCTCCACGGCCTGCCGCTCAAGGTGGCCCAGGCCTCCCGGTTCGTTCCGGCCACTGAGCTGAAGGCGGTCAAGGAGGGCATCGCCGACGGCACGATCGACGTCGTCGTCGGCACCCATGCGCTCCTCGGCAAGCAGGTCCGGTTCAAGGACCTCGGCCTCGTCATCATCGATGAGGAGCAGCATTTCGGCGTCGCCCACAAGGAACGGCTGAAGGAGATGCGGGCGGAGGTCCACGTGCTGACGCTGTCGGCGACGCCGATTCCGCGCACGCTGCAGCTGGCCATGACGGGCGTGCGCGATCTTTCGATCATCGCAACCCCGCCGGTCGACCGGCTCGCGGTACGCACGTTCGTGACGCCGTTCGATCCGCTGACGATCCGCGAGGCGCTGCTGCGCGAGCGCTACCGGGGCGGGCAGGCCTTCTATGTGTGCCCCCGGATCGAGGACCTCGCCGAGGTCAAGACCTTCCTCGACGCCAACGTGCCCGAGGCGAAGGTCGCCGTCGCCCACGGGCAGATGGCCGCCGGCCAGCTCGAGGACGTCATGACGGCGTTCTACGAGGGCAAGTACGACGTTCTCCTGTCGACGACGATCGTGGAATCCGGCCTGGACATCCCGACCGCCAACACGCTCATCGTCCACCGGGCCGACATGTTCGGCCTCGCCCAGCTGTATCAGCTTCGCGGGCGTGTCGGCCGGTCCAAGACCCGGGCCTATGCGCTCTTCACCGTGCCCGCCAACCGCCAGCTCACGCCCCAGGCCGAGAAGCGGCTGAAAGTGCTCCAGACGCTCGACACGCTCGGCGCCGGGTTCCAGCTCGCCTCCCACGATCTCGACATCCGCGGCGCGGGCAACCTGCTCGGCGACGAGCAGTCGGGACACATCAAGGAGGTGGGCTACGAGCTCTACCAGCAGATGCTGGAGGAGGCGGTGGCGCAGCTGAAGGCGGGCATCGAGGACGACGAGGGCGACGAGCAATGGTCGCCGTCCATTTCGGTGGGCACGCCCGTCATGATCCCGGAGGGCTACGTCCCGGACCTGCCGCTGCGCCTCGGGCTCTACAAGCGGCTGTCGACGCTGGACACCGACGAGGCGCTGGAGGCCTTTGCGGCCGAGCTCATCGACCGCTTCGGCCCGCTGCCCGAGGAGGTGGAGCAGTTGCTGAAGGTCGTGCGGATCAAGGCGCTCTGCCGGCGCGCCAACGTGGAGAAGGTCGATGCCGGTCCGAAGGGAATCATCCTGTCCTTCCGCGACAACGCCTTCGCCAATCCCGACGGGCTCGTGCGCTTCGTGGCCGAGCAGGGCTCGATGGCCAAGGTCCGCCCGGACATGAAGATCGTCTTCATCGACGACTTCCCCACGCCGGAGAAGCGGCTGAAGGGCACGCTTCAGATGCTGCGCAAGCTCGTGGCGATCGCCGAGAACGCGGCCGCCAGGGAGAACAAGGCCGCGAAGGATCAGGCGGCGAAGCCGGCTCCGGCGGTCAGAACGAACGCTGCAGCCGGTCGAGGCCGGTGATCAGCGTCCCGTCGGTCTCGATGGCGACGGGGACCGGCGTCCAGAGATCGGCCGGCATCGCATAGTCCGGCTCGCGCCGGCCGACGGGCTGGAGCGAACGGCAGCGCGCCGCGCGTCCGCGCAGTTCCAGCATGCCGTTCGTGGCCCGGGCCTCCACCAGCGCATGGCCGCTGGGAAGGCGGGGCGCGGCCGCATTGACGTCGAAGCGCGGGCCTTCGCCGGGTTCGCGCGGGGAGACGAAGAGGGCGTATTCCCCGACCGCGAGGATATCGACCGCCGGGACCGCGAGCGTCTCCGCGCCCGCCCGCTCGGGCTGCGACCAGGGCAGCTTGTGGACGTAGACGATCCCGGCCAGCGCCGGGTGCCGCCCGAGCCGCGATCCCGCGAGCGCGGGCTCCAGCCAGCCGGGAGCCACAAGATGCGTCGGCTGCCCTTCGTCGAGGCACGCCGCGAGGACCGCGCTGTCGAAGAGACCGAGCGTGGTGAGCGGCACGCCCGCCGCAAGGCTCGGCACGAGACCAGAGGCAAGGCCCGCCAGATCGTCGGGAGGCAGCAGGCTGACGACGCGCTGGCCCGGACGCATCCGGGCGGCCGCGACCACGCCAAGCCCCGTGGCGATGAGGCTCTCGCAGGACCGGGCGAAGACCTGGCCCGTCGCCTCGTCATAGGTCGCGACGAGCCCGTAATCCGGGCCGAGATCGCGATCCACCGCGCCAGCGGCCTCGGCGAGGGACCAGGGAAGCCGGTCCAGGCCGATCAGCCCGTCGGGAATGTCGTCGCCGAACGCGGTGACGAACCGGATGGAGAGGTTGGCGGCCCCGATGTCGCGCATGACGTCGGCAGGCCGCAGGTGCCCCGCGCGCGTCGTCGTCACGACGCCCTCGCACTGGCTGTCGGCGACCGCCCGGGTCGTCGCCTGCCGCGACAGCCCCGCCGGGAGAAGGAGAGGGCAGAGCCCGGCGCGCAGCACGCCGAGAATCGCAAGCGACGCTTCCGGCGCGTTTGGAAGCTGGATGGCGACCGTCGCGCCGGGCGAGAGGCGGAACTGTCCGAACAGGCCGGCCAGGCGCTCGGCCTCCCGGCGCAGGTCGCCGAGGGACAGGCGGCGGGGCTCCCGTCCGTCCAGGGCCTCCCGCGAGCCGGCATCGGCGACGGCAGGGCGATTCGGGAAGGCCTGCGCGGCGCCGTCCAGGAGGTTGGGCAGGTCGAGCCGGACCCTGACCGCCGGGTTGGCCGTGGCGGGTTTCAGGACGGTCGAGACGCTCATGATCGCTCCAGCGGGCCGCGATCGCGCGGGGAGGGCGCGAATCGTGGAGAAAAGGATGCCCGAACCGCGGGCACCCCGCCATACACCGCGATGCGCGAAGACGCTGGAAACCGCCGGGTGTTCCCGGTAAAGGAGGCGCGCGTCATGCTGTCGCCTCAATCGGCGCTGAATGACCGCGCCCGTCTCCGGTTAGACCGTCGCCAGGAAGGCGCACGTCCCGGGGCGGCCGCCGACCGAGGCTCGAAGAGGAAGACCAGATGAACGTCCTGAGGACCGTCGCCGTGGGTGCGGCGCTGACCGGCATCGCTTTCGGGGCCTTCGCCCAGGCTCCTGCGCAGCCCCAGCCGCAGCGTCCGGCTGCCCAGCCGCAGCGCCCGGCACAGCCCCAGCAGCGCCCCGCCCAGGCCCCCGCCGCCCAGCCCGCCGCTCCGGCGCAGCCGGGCCAGGACGGCCCGCTGGTCGTCAAGCTGAAGGCCAATGAGCAGCAGGTCTGGACCAAGGTCTGCGGCCGCGACCAGGCCTCCAACCGCGAAATCTGCTACACGACCCGGGACTTCGTGTCCGACCAGAACCAGCCGGTCGTCGCCATCGCCATCTACGATGTGAAGGGCGATCCCAACAAGATGGTCCGGTTCATCCTGCCGCTCGGCCTGATGCTGGCGCCGGGTATCCGCTTCGCCGCCGACCAGAACCAGCCGACGCCTGGCGTGTTCGCCATCTGCCTGCCCAACGGCTGCTTCGCCGAAGCTTCCGTCCGCGACGACCTGATCAACGCGCTCAAGCGTGGCAACACGCTGAACGTGTCGGTGCAGAACCAGGTCGGTCGTGAGGTCACGTTCCAGCTTCCGCTCGCCGATTTCGGCAAGGCCTTCGACGGCGCGCCGATCGATCCGAACGTGCTCGCCGAGCAGCAGCGCCAGGCCGAGGAGGCCCAGCGCCAGCAGGAGCAGATGCGCAACCAGCTGCAGAACCAGGCGCCCGGCGCCGTGGTGCCGGTGACCCCGCCTGCGGCCCAGCCGAACGCGCCGCGCCCCTGATCGGGCGCGCGCTTCCCAACGACACAGCAAGAAGCCGGGCTTTTCAGCCCGGCTTTTTCGTTGCCGTCAGGCCGCGCCGTCAGTTCGGCAGGATGTTGCGGATGCGGTAGAGCCCGTCGTCGCCGAGTTCGAACACCTCGGGCACCTGCGGATGCCGCACGGGCGTGCCCGTCTCGTCGGGAAGCAGGTTCTGCTCCGAGACGTAGGCGGTGTACTCCGTCTCGTCGTTCTCGGCGAGAAGGTGGTAGAACGGCTGGTCCTTCCGCGGCCGGATTTCCTCCGGGATCGCCAGCCACCATTCCTCGCTGTTGGCGAATTCGGGATCGACGTCGAAGATCACGCCCCGGAACGGGAAGATCCGGTGGCGGACCACCTGGCCGATGGCGAATTTCGCCTCGCGTGCCTTGCTGTCAGCCATGTCGCTCATAGGGCGGATATATTCCTGCCCGAAGACGAGTCAATCCAGCCGCCGCGCGCCGCCAGTCACAGGATTGTCACCGGTAGAGCCCCGCCATCGCCGGATCGCGGGCGATGACGAGATCGGCCAGGTCGGCGATGACGCGGGCCTGCTTCCAGGTCGCGTCGTCCTGCATCTTGCCGTCGATCATGACCGCGCCCGAGCCATCCGGCATCGCCTCCAGGATGCGGCGGGCGAATGCCACCTCCGCCGGGGCAGGGCTGAACACCCGCTTGGCGATGGCGATCTGGCTCGGATGGAGCGTCCAGGCGCCGGCGCAGCCCATGAGGAACGCGTTCCGGAACTGCGCCTCGCAGGCCGCCTCGTCGGAAAAGTCGCCGAACGGTCCGTAGAACGCCTTCAGCCCGTTGGCGGCGCAGGCATCGACCATCCGCGCGATCGTGTAGTGCCAGAGGTCCTGCTGGGCGAAGGCGCGTTCACCGCCATCGCCCGCGGAGTCCGCCAGGACCCGGTAATCGGGATGCCCGCCGCCCACGCGGGTCGTCTTCATGCCGCGCGAGGCCGCGAGATCGGCCGGACCAAGGCTCATTCCGTGCAGGCGGGGGGAGGCGGCCGCGATGGCCTCCACCGCGGCGACGCCCCGCGCCGTCTCGAGGATGGCGTGGACGAGGATGGGCCGATCCAGCCGGTGGCGCGCCTCAAGCTGCGCCAGCAGCCGGTCGATGTAATGGATGTCCTCCGGCCCCTCGACCTTCGGTAGCATCACGACGTCGAGCCGGTTGCCGATGGCGCCGACGATCTCGGTCACGTCGTCCAGGAACCAGGGGCTGTCCAGCGCATTGACGCGCGTCCACAGGCCGGCCCCGCGCAGGTCCATGCCGCCCATGGCGATCGTGCCGGCCCGCGCCGCCGCCTTGGCCTCCACGGGCACGGCATCCTCCAGGTTGCCAAGCACCACGTCGACCTGTCCCGCGATCTCCGGCACGCGGCCCAGCACCTTGTCGACGTGCGGCGGCACGAAATGGACCATGCGCTCGAGCCGGACCGGCAGTTCGCGCAGGGGCGCGGGCGCGCCGAGCGCCAGCGGCTGGAAGAAACGGCGGGGGATGGACGTCATCGTCGGCCTCGTGCGGGGGCGTGTCGTCGCAGAGCACGACGTTTGCTGCGCTGCATCAAGCCCGTTCTTTCGTCGAAGGGTCTGGGACGGGCGTTGCAACGGCGGCTCTCGCGGCGCAAACCGGGTGGCTGCCGTCCCCCGCGAGTCTGCCTTGTCCTCCGGCCTTTCCCTCGACGTGCTCGCCGCCGTGCTTGCGGCCGCGGCCCTTCACGCGACCTGGAACGCGCTGCTCAAGGGCGGCCGCGATCCGCAGCTCGCCTCGCTGGCCGTGGCCGTCGGAGGCCTCGTCACCGCCTTGCCCATCATCGCGCTGATGCCTCTGCCCGAGACGGCGAGCTGGCCCTACATCGCGGCCTCGGCCGTCATCCACGTGGCCTATTTCGTTGTGATCGGCCACGCCTACCGCACGGCGGACCTGTCGGTCGCCTATCCCCTCATGCGCGGCACGGCCCCGGTCCTGACCGCCCTGGTGGGGCAGTTCGTGCTCGGCGATCTCCTGACCGGCGGCCAGTTCGCGGGCATCCTCCTAGTCTGCGCCGGCGTCGTCGGCCTCGCGGCAGGTGCGGTCGTCGCCCGCGGCATCGACCGGCGCACGGCGATCCTGATCGCTGCCATGGTCGCGATCATCACGCTCTACACGCTGACCGACGGGCGCGGCGCGCGCCTGTCCGGCGCGCCGCTCGTCTATGTCGCCTGGACGAACCTCGTCACCGGCATTTTGATCCTGCCCGCCATCGCCGCGGCGACGCGCCACGGCATCCCGGCCGAAAAACGGCCGCATCTGTGGCGCTGCATGGCAGGCGGGGCCATCGCGACCTTCGCCTACGCCATCGCCCTCTGGGCCATGACGCGCGCGCCCATCGGGCTGGTCGCGGCGCTGCGGGAGACGTCGGTCCTCTTCGCGATCGGGATAGGGTGGGCATTTCTGGGCGAAAAGATGGGCTATTCGCGCCTCGCGGCGGGGCTTCTCATCGTCGCCGGGATCGTGATGATGCGGATCGGTTAAGAAACGGAAGGGACGATGGACAGGTTCGATACGGCCAAGATGGTCGAGGGCGTTTCCCGTTGGGCCGCCTGCGAAAGCCCCACGCACGATGCCGCAGCGGTCAACCGCATGCAGGATCTCGTGTCCGCGGAGTTCGTGGGCGTACCCGCCGTGCTGGACAGGATCGCCGGCCGCGAGGGCCTCGGCGACACGCTGGTCATGCGCGGTGGTCCGCAGAACGGCGCGAAGTCCATCCTCATCCTCTCTCACGTCGACACGGTCCATCCGGTCGGCACGCTGGAGCACGACCTGCCGCTGCGCGTCGAGGGCGACAGGCTCTACGGCCCCGGCGTCTACGACATGAAGGGCGGCGCCTATCTCGTGCTCGACGCCGTGCGCGACGTGCTCCGGCGCGAGGCGGCGCCCCGTCCTGTCGTCTTCCTGTTCACGCCCGACGAGGAGATCGGCAGCCCCACGACGCGGGACGTCATCGAGGACCTTGCCCGCGATGCGGCTTACGTGCTGGTGACCGAGCCCTGCCGCCCGGGCGGCAAGGTCGTCACGGCCCGCAAGGGCGTCGGGCGCTTCGAGGTGAGCGTGGAGGGCAGGCCCTCCCATGCCGGCTCCCGCCACGAGGACGGACGGTCCGCCATCCGCGAGGCGGCGCGCCAGATCCTCGCGATCGAGGCGATGACGGACTATTCGCGCGGCATCACGACGACAGTCGGGATGATGAATGGCGGCTCGGCCATCAACGTGATCCCCCGCGAGGCCCGGTTCACCGTCGACCTGCGCGTCCTGACCGCGGAGGACGGCGTGGCCATGACCGAGCGCATCCTCGGCCTCCAGCCCTACGATCCGGACGTGAAGGTGACCGTCACCGGCGCCATGAACCGGCCGCCCTACGGCAAGACGCCGGCCATCGCGGCCCTCTACGAGCACGCGCGGCGCATCGCTGCCGAGCTCGGCCAGCCGCTGGACGAGGTCCCCGTGACCGGCGGCGGGGCCGACGGCAACTTCACCGCCGCGCTCGGCGTGCCGACGCTGGACGGGCTCGGCATCGACGGCGACGGGGCGCACACGCTCCATGAGCATGGGCTCATCTCGTCGCTTCAGCCGCGGGCGCAGCTCGCCGCGCGCCTGATCGAGACCCTGGTCTGACGGCGGGGCGGCGGTTGGGCCCCTCGCGGGCCGGAACATCGGGTATGGGCTGACGTTGCCTCCGGAGGCGGGCGCATGACCCGCACCCGCCCTCCAGCAAGGAGGACGTCCCATGCCGATCAGCAAGTCAATGGGCGCAGGTCTGGCAATGGCGGTCATCGCCGGATCGGCCGCATTCGCGCAGACTTCGGCCAACCCGGCCGGCGGCAACCCGCTATCCGCACCCGCGACAAGAATGCCGGCCCAGACACCCTCGGCCGCAGGCGCCGGAGCGGCGCCGGATACCACGACCCAGCGCGCGGCCGGATCGCTCAGCGCCAGCATGTTCGCGCAGAAGGCCGCGATGTCGAACCAGTTCGAGATCGAATCCAGCCAACTGGCCGGAGAGAAGGCGCGATCCGCCGATATCAAGAGCTTCGCCCGGATGATGGTCGACGATCACACCCGCGCCGGCGAGGCGTTCCGCACGGCGCTGCGCGGCTCGAACGCCGTGCAGGACATGCCGACGGCCTCCATGAACCAGCTCGACCCGCCGCACCGCCAGCTGATCGGCGATCTTCAGCGGGCCGAAGGCCTCGAATTCGACCGGCTTTACGTCGAGATGCAGGTCAAGGCGCACGAAGAGGCCGTCGCGATGTTCCGCAGCTATTCGGAGACCGGCGACGATCCCAAGCTCAAGGCCTTCGCGGCTGGGACGTTGCCGACGCTGGAGAAGCACCTGGAGCACGCGCGGCGGCTGGCCGCCCCGACCTAGCCCTTCTCACAGGATCGAGCGCACGCCGTCGATGACAAACTGCACGGCCAGCGCGGCGAGGATGACGCCGAGAAGGCGCGTCAGCACCACGTTCCCCGTCACGCCGAGCAGCCGCGACACGGGGTGCGCCGCGAGGAAGACCAGAAGGCACAGAGCCACCACGAAGGCGGTCAGGGCGAGCAGGACCGCGATCCGCGTGAGATCGCCCTCCGCCCGGCCGGCGATGAGGATGGCGGCAGTGATGGCGCCGGGTCCGGCCATGAGCGGTATCGCCAGCGGAAACGCCGCGACATTCTTGATGTGATCCTCGGTGATCGCCGTCTCGGCGGTCTGCTTCTTCCGCTGCGTGCGCAGCTCGAAGATCATCTCGAACGCGATCCAGAACAGGAGCAGGCCGCCCGCGATGCGAAAGGCGGGCAGGCCGACGCCGAGAAGCCGCAGCAGCCATTCGCCGCCGATGCCGAAGAAGGCGAGGATGCCGAAGGCGATGATGCAGGCGCGGATGGCAACCTGCCGCCGCTCGTCGCGGTTCATGCCGCGCGTCACCGCCAGAAAGATCGGCGCCAGGCCCGGCGGGTCCAGCGTGACCAGCAGCGTCACGAGCGCGGAGGAGACGAAATCGTTCATGGCCGCCAGCATTAGCATGCCCGGGCGCACAGGCCAGAGCCTCCCCGCCGGCATAATGTGAAGTCGATTTACATCTCCTCGCCGCTTCGCTATGACGTTGCGGCAGGGGGGACTTTCATGACACTCGCACCGCTCACGGCCGCGCCGGCCATCGTCCAGGTCCACGTCGCCGCCGCGCTGCTCGCCGCCGTGCTGGGCATCGCGCAGTTCTGGGGCGCGAAGGGTACGCCCTTGCACAGAACGCTCGGCACGCTCTGGCTGGCCGTCATGACGGTCGTGGCGCTCGGCTCGTTCTTCATCTGGGGCATCCGGACCTGGGGACCGTTCAGCCCGATCCATCTCCTGTCCGCGTCGACCTTGTTCGGCGTCTGGGGCGCCTGGCGCACGGCCAGGAGCGGGCGCATCCGCGCTCACAAGGCCATCGTCACCGCCATGTTCCTGGGAGGAATCGTGGGCGCGGGCGCCTTCACGCTCCTGCCGGGTCGAATCATGCACGCGGTCGTTTTCGGCCAGCCGTGAGCATTTGCCGCGCCGAGCCCTCCGCTGGCATGCTCAAGTAACTGATCTGAAAAAGAAAATTATGCGGTGGACGGGCCGCATCGCGGTTGGCGTCGCAGGCCCGGATTTGCTAGACCGAGAACCTCCGGTAACCGAACGGAATCCGCGGTTTTGGCGAACGAAGACGACAAGCCCGAAGGCCCTCGCGCCGACGGCCCCGATGGCGGCGGCGACATCAAGCCGGTCTCTCTCACCGACGAGATGAAGCGCTCCTACCTCGATTACGCCATGAGCGTGATCGTGAGCCGCGCGCTGCCCGACGTGCGCGACGGCCTGAAGCCCGTGCACCGGCGCATCCTCTGGTCGATGCACGAGACCAACAACACGCCGGAGCGGCCTTACATCAAGTGCGCGCGCATCGTCGGCAACGCGATGGGCAAGTACCATCCGCACGGCAACATGCCGGTCTACGAGGCGCTGGTGCGCATGGCGCAGGACTTCTCCCTGCGCCTCCCGCTGATCGACGGGCAGGGCAATTTCGGCTCGATGGACGGCGACAGCGCCGCGGCCGACCGCTACACCGAGGCCCGCCTCGCCAAGGCCGCGACGCCGCTGCTCGCCGACATCGACGAGGAGACGGTGGACTTCCGGCCGAACTACGACGGCTCCGAGGAGGAGCCGACGGTCCTGCCGGCGCGCTATCCCAATCTGCTCGTGAACGGCGGCGGCGGCATCGCCGTCGGCATGGCGACGAACATCCCGCCGCACAATCTCGGCGAGGTCATCGACGGCTGCCTGGCCTATATCGAGAACCCGCTGGTCACGATCGACGAGCTGAACGACATCATCAAGGGCCCCGATTTCCCGACCGGCGCCTACATCATGGGCAAGAGCGGCATCCGCTCGGCGTACCACACGGGGCGCGGCTCCGTGGTCATGCGCGCCCGGTCGAAGATCGAGGAAATCCGCAAGGACCGCGAGGCGATCGTCTTCACGGAAATCCCGTACCAGGTGAACAAGGCGACGCTGATCGAGCGCATCGCCGAACTGGTGCGCGAGAAGAAGCTCGAGGGCATTTCCGACCTGCGCGACGAGTCCGACCGCGAAGGCGTGCGCGTCGTCATCGAGCTCAAGCGCGATGCGGTGGCCGACGTCGTGCTGAACCAGCTCTACCGCTTCACCGCGCTGCAGACATCCTTCGGCTGCAACTTCGTCGCGCTGAACGGCGGGCGTCCGGAGGTCATGAACCTCCACGACATCATCCGCTCCTTCGTCGACTTCCGCGAGGAGGTCGTCTCCCGGCGCACGAAGTACCGCCTCGGCAAGGCCCGCGACCGGGCCCACGTCCTCGTGGGCCTCGGCATCGCGGTCGCCAATATCGACGAGGTAATCCAGCTCATCCGCACCGCGCCGGACCCGAACACGGCCAAGGAAGGCCTGATGGGCCGCGACTGGCCGGCCATGGACATGGCGCCGCTGATCGCCCTCATCGACGATCCGCGCCACCGCATGGGCGAGAACGACACCTACCGGCTGTCGGAAGCGCAGGCCAAGGCGATCCTCGACCTGCGCCTCCAGCGCCTCACCGCGCTCGGCCGCGACGAGATCGCCGGAGAGCTGGAGACCATCGCGACCGAGATCGCCGATTACCTCGACATCCTGCGCTCGCGCCTGCGGATCATGACGATGGTCCGCGAGGAACTGGCCGAGGTGAAGGAGCAGTTCACGACGCCGCGCCGCTCCGAGATCCTGGACTGGGACGCGGACGTCGAGGACGAGGACCTCATCCAGCGCGAGGACATGGTCGTCACCGTGTCCCATGCCGGCTACGTCAAGCGCGTGCCGCTCTCCACCTACCGCGCCCAGCGCCGCGGCGGGAAGGGGCGCTCGGGCATGTCGACGCGCGACGAGGATTTCGTCACGCGCATCTTCGTCGCCTCGACCCACACGCCGATCCTGTTCTTCTCGTCCCGCGGCCAGGTCTACAAGGAGAAGGTCTGGCGGCTGCCGCTGGCCGCGCCGAACGCGCGCGGCAAGGCGCTCGTCAACATGCTCCCGCTGGAGCAGGGCGAGACGATCACGACGATCATGCCCCTGCCGGAGGACGAGGAGAGCTGGAAGACGCTGGACGTCATGTTCGCCACGCGCTCCGGCAATGTCCGGCGCAACAAGCTGTCGGACTTCGTGCAGGTGAACCGCGCCGGCAAGATCGCCATGAAGCTCGACGACGGCGACGCCATCGTCGACGTCCAGATCTGCACCGAGGCCGACGACGTGCTGCTGACGACGGCCAAGGGCCAGTGCATCCGCTTCGAGGTCACGGACGTGCGCGTCTTCGCCGGCCGTTCCTCGGACGGCGTGCGCGGCATCAACCTCGGCAAGGACGACCAGGTCATCTCGCTCGCCATCCTGCGGCACCTGGACGCCACGGCCGACGAGCGCGCCGCCTATCTCAAGCTCGCCGCTGCGGCCCGCAAGGCCCTGACCGGGGAGGGCGAGGAGGCCGCGCCCGCGGACGCCGACGCCGACGACGCCTCCGGCGAGATCGAGCTCGGCCAGGAGCGCTATGCCGAGATGGGCGCCTTCGAGCAGTTCATCCTCACCGTGTCGCAGAACGGCTACGGCAAGCGCACGTCGTCCTACGAGTACCGGGTCACCGGGCGCGGCGGCAAAGGCATCGTCGCCATGGCCGTCAACGACCGGAACGGGCCGCTGATCGCCTCCTTCCCCGTTGAGGATCGCGACCAGATCATGCTCGTCACCGATGGCGGTCAGGTCATTCGCGTTCCCGTTGATGCCGGCGCCACCAACCGCATCCGCATCGCCGGGCGTGCGACGCAGGGCGTCACGATCTTCGACACCGCGGAAGGCGAGCGCGTCGTCTCCGTGGAGCATATCGAAGGCGAGGCGGCAGCCGAGGAGGCCGAAGCCGAGGCCGCCGACGATGCCGACGGCGCGGGCGAGGATTCAGGGGAAGCCTGAGGCGTGATCAGGCGAGGTCTCGCAGCATGTAGCGCGCGGTCTCGCCGTAGCCGTCCGCAAGGCCGGCGGGCCCTTGCGCGATCCGGTATCCCTGGCGGGTCCAGAACGGCACCGATCCGTTCACTGCGACGAGCCCGATGCGCCTCAGGCCGGTTCCGGCGGCGATCTCGGCAAGGCGCGCCGCCGCGAGGGACGCCAGGCCCGCGCCGCGCGTCTCCGGCAGCAGCGCCAGGTCGTGGATGTAGAACAGCGACGGCGCCGCCGGCAGGGCGCCGATCAGCGCGTCCAGCTTGGGCACGCTGCCGTCGCTCCAGGGATGCGACAGGGCATAGCCGACGACCGCGTCGTCTTGCTCCAGCGTGAAGCAGCCGGCCGGAAACAGGCTGCGCTTCTCGGCCAGGACCTCATCGCGTTCGGGAAAGTCCGGGTGGACGCGCGCCGCCACCGCGGACACGCCGGCGATATCGTCCGCCCGCATGTCCCGCCAGGCCGCGCTCAACGCCGATCCATGATCCGGACCATGGCGTCGTAGCCGCGGATCGTCGCGAGGTCCCGCGCGGTGCGTCCGTCGCGGTCGGTGAGGTCGAGCCGTGCCCCCGCCTCAATGAGCGCCTTCACGCAGGCCTGGTGGCGCGGGCCGCCATCGCCCAGCACTACAGCCTCGATCAAGGCCGTCCAGTGCAGGTTGTTGACGTGATCGAGCGGCGCGCCGGCGCGGATGAGCGAACGAACGACGCCGTCATGGCCCAGATGGGCGGCCGCGATCAGGGCGGTCCCGACATAGGGGCTGGTGATGTTCGTCGCCTTCGCGCCGTTCGCCAGCAGGAGGTCGAGCGTCTCCAGATCGTCAGCGACGGCGGCGATCGTCACCGCGTCGTAGGCCTGGTTCTCCAGCGCGTTGGCATCGGCGCCGGCCTGGAGCAACGCGAGGATGGCCGCGCGCTGCCGGCGGAACGTCGCCACGTGCAGGGGCGTGCGGCCGAAGCCGTCCCGCGCCTCCAGGGCCGCCCGGTCGCCAGCAAGGCGCGCGATCGCGGCGATGTCGCCTGTCGCCGCTGCCGCGTGCAGGCCGCGATAGGCGGCGATCTCGCTCTCCGCAGGCGGCACCTGCGCCATCGCAGGCGAAAAGGCGGCCAGGCCCAGCGCGAAGCCCGCCCGGATCGCCCTCGTGCGTCTGGATGTCGCCACGGTCAGCTCGCCTCCAGGGCCTTGCGCGCTTCGGCAAGCTTGACGGTCGCCGCCGCGTCGAGCTGCGGGAAGTTGAGGTCGAGCCCCTCGAGTTCGGCAACGATGGCTTTCAGCACGATCACGCGCATCAGCCACTTGTCGTCGGCAGGCACGACGTACCAGGGCGCATGCGGGCGCGCCGTCTCGCGGATGGCCTCCTCGTAGGACGCCATGTAGCGGTCCCAGTGGGCGCGTTCGTCCACGTCGCGTGCGTTGAACTTCCAGTTCTTGTCGGGATTGTCGATGCGCTCCATCTGCCGGCGCTTCTGCTCGTCCTTGGAGACGTGCAGGAAGAACTTGAGGATGCGCGTCCCGTTGCGCGCCATGTGACGCTCGAAATCGCGGATCGAATCGAAGCGCTGCTCCCACAGCGACCCGTCATGGGGGGAGGGCGGCAGCCGCTGCGCCTCGAGGAAGCCCGGGTGCACCCGCACGACCAGGACCTCTTCGTAATAGGACCGGTTGAAGATGCCGATCCGCCCGCGCTGCGGCAGCCGGCACGTCGTGCGCCACAGGAAGTCGTGGTCGAGCTCCTCGGCGGACGGCGCCTTGAAGGAGTGGACCTCGCAGCCCTGAGGGTTCACGCCCGACATGACGTGCTTGATCGTGGAATCCTTGCCCGCCGCGTCCATGGCCTGGAAGATCAGCAGCAGCGACCACCGGTCGTCGGCATAAAGCCGCTCCTGCATGGCGGAAAGCTGCTCCTTGCCCTCCGCGAGCAGGGCCTTGGCATCGGCCTTCTTCAGCTTGAGGCCGAAGCCCTCCGCCGGCTTGTGCGCCGCCAGCGCGAAGTCTTTGCCCTCGCTGACGCGGGTCGCCTTCAGAATCTTGTCGGGAAGCTTCATGCGCGGCCTGCGATCCTTGCCTGACGGCCGGCGCAGCACGCGCGAACCTGTCGATGCTGAGCATAGAAGGCCAATGTGCCGAACGAAAGTTCGCCCGTGGCTCAGCGCGCGGTACCGGCCAGCCGCTGGGATATGTCCTGCACGAGAGCTTCCTCGGCCCTCAGGTTGTCGGTCCCCGGCAGCATCGTGATGCGCAACTTGATGTAGTGCCGCCGCCACAGGCCGACATAGATCGTGGTCTCGACCCGCTTGCCGGTGGCGATGTTCATCTGTGCCGGCGCCAGGAACGAGAAGCGGTGCCACGCATAGACGATCGGCGGCGATCCGATGCTGCGCGTGCCTTCGCCGATGCCCCTGAGCTCGGGATAATGCCCTTGAGAAGCGACATGCCGGAGATCCGCGAGGGCGGATGTCATCTCCACCGCAGCCAGCCTGCGGTCGTCCTGCGGCGGAAGGGTTTCATTCTTGTCGTAGAGGAAGATGTCCGCGTAGCCCGCGCCGTTCACGGCGCTGAACCGGACGCTTTCGCCCAGCCCGCCGCCGAAATGACGTCCGCCGGACCGGCGGAAACCTGACGATTCCGGCGGCAGCGCGGAACGGAACGCCGCGACGGGATCGGCCGGCGCGGGATCGGCCAGCACCGGCAGGGCCATGGCGCATGCGGAGCACAGGACGAGGAGGGCGAGGGCGAACCGCTGCAAGCCATGTGCTCCGAGGAAGCGGCAGGGCCGTCAGTGTAGGCTCGCCCGCGCCCGCCGCAACCGGCGGGTTTGGAGCCGGCCCCGCTTGCGGGCCGGGCCGCGCCAAGCTAACCCTCAGCCATGACGCGCACCGCCCTGTATGCCGGATCGTTCGATCCGGTGACCAATGGCCACCTGGACGTCGTGCGAGGCGCCTGTCGTCTTGCCGACCGGCTCGTCATCGCCATCGGCATCCATCCGGGCAAGTCGCCGCTGTTCAGCGTGGCGGAGCGCGAGGCCATGCTGCGCGAGGTCTGCGGGCCCGTGGCGGAGGGACTGGGCACGCGCCTGGAAGTGGTGACCTTCGACGATCTGGCGGTGCAGGCCGCCGCGCGGGCCGGCGCGTCGGTCTTCATCCGCGGATTGCGGGACGGGACGGATCTCGACTACGAGATGCAGATCGCCGGCATGAATGAGTTCATGGCGCCGGAGATCCAGACGGTCTTCCTACCCGCTTCGCCCACCGTTCGCCCCATCACCGCCACGCTCGTGAGGCAGATCGCGGCGATGGGCGGCGACGTGTCCCGCTTCGTGCCGCCCAGCGTGGCGCAGAAGCTTCAGGACCGCTTCGCCTCCCGCTGAACGCCGCTACCGAGCCAGACAATCCCAGGAGTGCACCACCCCATGAAGAAGCTGTTCGCAGCCGCGCTGCTGGCGCTCGTCGCCATGGCCGCCCCCGCCGTCGCCCAGAGCAACGAGAGCGACGCCAGCAATCTCGTCTATCTCCAGACCAAGGACGGCCGCGTCGTCATCCGCCTTCGGCCCGACATCGCCCCCCGCCATGCCGAACAGATCCGCACGCTCGTGAAGCGCGGCTTCTATGATGGCATCGTGTTCCACCGCGTGATCCCCGGCTTCATGGCGCAGACCGGCGACCCCAAGGGCGACGGCACCGGTGGTTCGGACCTGCCCAATATCCCCGCCGAATTCTCCAAGGAGCCGTTCAAGCGCGGCACGGTAGGCATGGCGCGGTCGCAGAGCCCGAATTCGGCGAACTCGCAGTTCTTCATCATGTTCGGCGACGGGTCCTTCCTGAACGGCCAGTACACGGTCATCGGCGAGGTCGTGACCGGCATGGAGTTCGTGGATCGCATCAAGAAGGGCGATCCGAACGACAACGGCCGCGTGACCGGTCCGGACCGGATCATCCGCATGCAGCTTGCCTCCGACGCGAAATAGCGCCGGAGCCGCGGCTTCCCTCAGGGCCCTTCCGCTTTGACGGCAGGTGCCTGGGGCGTTACCGCACGTTCCAAAGCCGGCCCCGCCGGCTCCCATGTCGATCGTTCAGAAAGGGCCAATCATGGCATCCGACCCGGAAAACACCCTCGTACTGGAGACGACCAAGGGTCGTGTCGTCATCGAGCTGCGCCCCGATCTGGCGCCCAAGCATGTCGAGCGCATCAAGACCCTGGCCCGTCAGGGTTTCTATGACGGCATCGTCTTCCACCGCGTGATCGACGGCTTCATGGCGCAGACCGGCTGCCCGCACGGCACCGGCACCGGCGGCTCGGACCTGCCGAACCTGCCGGCGGAGTTCAACGCCGAGCCGCATGTGCGCGGCGTCTGCTCCATGGCGCGCGCCCAGAACCCGAACTCGGCCAATTCGCAGTTCTTCATCTGCTTCGAGGACGCGCGCTTCCTCGACAAGCAGTACACGGTCTGGGGCAAGGTCGTGGAAGGCATGGAGAACGTGGACCAGATCAAGCGCGGCGAGCCCGTGCGCGACCCCGATTCCATCGTCTCGATGAAGGTCCTGGCCGACGCGGCCTGATCGCGTCGCGCAGGTTTGAGCGGGCGGCGCTGGACGCCGCCCGTTCCGGCCCTATTATCCCGGCAGCTGAGCCGGGAGGCGGGGCCATGACATCAAGCCCATCGGAATGCCGCATACTGGATCGCCGGGCTTTCCTAGGGCTGGGCCTTGCCCTCGCGGGCGGGCCTGCCTTCGCGCAGCCCGCGCCGGCCCGCACGACCGCGCACGCCTTCACCTTTCCCGGCATAGCGGGCGGAACCGTCGACCTCTCGGCGTTTCGCGGGCAGACCTTCATGGTCGTCAATGCCGCCTGCCAGTGCGGCTACACCCCGCAATTCGAGGGGCTCCAGCGTCTCTGGGTGCGATACCGCGCCCGCGGCTTCACCATCGTGGGCGTGCCCTCCGACGATTTCGGCGGGCAGGAACTGGATACCGAGGCCGAGATCGCGGCCTTCACGCAGCAGCAATACGGCGTCGGATTCCCGCTCACGGCCAAGCAGAAGGTGCTGGGGCCGGATGCCCATCCGTTCTTCCGCTGGGCCCTGCGCGAGCGGCCCGACGACCCGCCGCGCTGGAACTTCCACAAATACCTGATCGGCCGCGACGGCCTGATCGCCGGCGTCTATTCCACGCAGGTCCGCCCGGACGATCCGCGCCTTGTGGCGGCGCTCGAACGGAATCTCGCAACCGCCTGAACGGAATCGCCTTTCAGCCTCAGGCCTTGGGAGCGGCGGACTTCCGCGCGGGTGCCTTCGTCGCCGCCGACTTGCCGGCTGACTTGGCCGCTGCGGGCTTTTTCGCAGCCGGTTTCTTGGCAGCGGGCGCTTTCGCGTCGGTCTTCGTCGCGGCCGCCTTGGTCCCGTTGGACTTCGCCGCCTTGCCGCGCGACGAAGCGCCCTTGCGGCCCTTCGCCTTGGACCCGCCGGCTTCCCGTCGCGCCCGCAGCAGCACCAGCGCATCGTCGAGATTGACCAGATCCGCCGACGTGCCCTTGGGCAGCGTCGCGTTCGTCTCGCCGTCCGTGACGTAGGGGCCGTAGCGGCCCGCCTTAACCACGACCGGCTTGCCGGAGTCCGGGTCCGAGCCGAGAGCCCGCCCCGGATCGGCGGCCGCGCCGTTGCCGAAGCGGCGTCCGCCGCCGGTCTCCTTGGCGACGATGAGGTCGATCGCCCGGTTCGAGCCGATCTCCAGCACGTCGTCGTCCTTGCCGAGATTGGCGTAGACCTTGCCGTGCTGAACGTAAGGGCCGTATCGGCCGATATTGGCCAGGATCGGCTCGCCCGTCTCGGGATGGGTCGCGACGCGGCGGGGCAGGGACAGCAGCTTGAGCGCGAGCTCCAGGTCTGCCGTCTTGACACCCTTGGGCAGGGAGGTCCGCTTGGGCTTGTCCCCGTCGCCGAGCTGGACATAGGCGCCGAAGCGGCCATCGCGCAGCGTGACCTGAAAGCCCGTCTCCGGGTCCTCGCCCAGGACGCGCACGCCCGGCGTCCCGCCCTCGGGATTGCTCCCGTCGCCCTCGCCGTCGGCGGACGGCGCCGCGAGCTGGCGGGTGTAGCGGCATTCCGGATAGTTCGAGCAGCCAATGAAGGAGCCGAACTTGCCGAGCTTGAGCGACAGCATGCCGCTGCCGCAATTGGGGCAGGCGCGCGGGTTCGAGCCATCGCCGCGATCGGGGAAGATGTGAGGCGCCAGCGCGTCGTTGAGCTGGTCCACGACCTCGCTCATTCGCAATTCCTTCGTGCCCTCGATGGCGGCCGAGAAATGCTGCCAGAAGTCGCGGAGGACCTGCTTCCAGTCCGTCTCGTGGCTGGCGACCTGATCGAGCTGCTCCTCCAGGCCGGCCGTGAAGTCGTATTCCACGTAGCGGTCGAAGAAGCGCTCCAGGAACGCCGTGACGATCCGGCCCTTGTCGTCGGGCACGAGTTTCTTCTTCTCCAGCCGCACGTAGTCGCGGTCGCGGAGCACCTGGAGGATCGATGCGTAGGTGGAGGGCCGGCCGATGCCGAGCTCCTCCATCTTCTTGACGAGGCTCGCCTCGGAATAGCGCGGCGGCGGCTCGGTGAAGTGCTGGGTGGCGGCGATGGAGCGGCGGTCCAGCGCCTCGCCCTGCTTCATCGGCGGCAGGCGGCGGCTCTCCTCGTCCTCCTCGTCGTCCCGGCCTTCCTGGTAGAGCGTGAGAAAGCCGTCGAAGATCACGACCTGGCCGGTGGCGCGCAGGTCCAGCCGCCTAGGCCCCACCTGCGCGACGATGTCGGCCGTGGTGCGCTCGAGCTGCGCCGATTCCATCTGGCTCGCCAGGGTGCGCCGCCAGATGAGGTCGTAGAGCCTGGCCTGGTCGGCATCGAGATAGCGCGCCACCTGCTTGGGATGGCGGGACGGGTCGGTCGGGCGGATCGCCTCGTGGGCTTCCTGCGCGTTCTTGTGCTTCACCGAGTAGCGGCGGGGTACGTCCGGGCAGTAGCGATCGCCGAATTCCCGGGCGACCACGCCGCGCACCTCGCGGACCGCCTCCGGCGCCATGTCCACGCCGTCGGTTCGCATATAGGTGATGAGGCCGACGGTCTCCCCGCCGATCTCCACGCCCTCGTAGAGCCGCTGGGCGAGGCGCATCGTGATCGCGGGGGCGAAGCCGAGCTTGCGCGAAGCTTCCTGCTGCAGCGTCGAAGTGGTGAAGGGCGGCTGCGGATGGCGCTTGGCCGGCTTCGCCTCGACATTTCCGACCTGGAAGGTGGCAAGCTCCAGGTCCCGCCGGAACGCCTCGGCCTCGTCGCCGGAGCCGACGTCGAGGCGGTTGATCTTGCGCCCGTCCGCGCCCACCAGCCGGGCCTCGAACTCCGCGCCCGCCTGGGTGGCGAGCGTCGCCACCAGCGACCAGTATTCCTTGCGGCGGAACGTCTCGATCTCGCGTTCCCGGTCGCAGACCAGACGCAGCGCGACGGACTGCACGCGCCCGGCGGATTTGGCGCCCGGCAGCTTGCGCCACAGGACGGGCGAGAGCCGGAAACCGACAAGGTAATCCAGCGCCCGGCGCGCCAGATAGGCGTCCACCAGGCCCTGGTCGATGGCGCGGGGATTGGCCATCGCCGTCTGCACGGAATCCTTGGTGATGGCGTTGAAGGTCACGCGCTCGACGGCGACGTCCTTCAGCACGCGCTTCTGGTTCAGGGTCTCCAGCACGTGCCAGGAGATGGCCTCGCCCTCGCGGTCCGGGTCGGTGGCGAGGATCAGCTTGGACGCGCCCTTCACCGCCCGGGCGATCTCGGCGACGCGCTTGGCGCCCCGGTCCTCCACCTCCCAGAGCATGTGGAAGTCGGCATCGGGGTCCACCGAGCCGTCCTTCGGTGGCAGGTCGCGGATATGCCCGAAGGAGGCCAGGACCTCGTAGTCCTTCCCCAGATACTTGTTGATCGTCTTCGCCTTGGCGGGAGACTCGACGATAACGACCTTCATGGGGGGTCCTCGGTAAGGGAATTGCGGCGCGGCTCGGAACCTGCCCGGCGCCAGGCGAGGCGTTGTTTAGCGGGCGGCGAACTTCATGCAAGCCTGTGCCTAAGTCAAACGCCGCCGCATCGCGCCCTTGCCGCCGGACCAAAACACCCCTAATCGCAGGCTTCGATGAACGCCCGCACCGCTTTCAACCAGAAGCACCTCCTGGGCATCGAGGGATTGAACCACCTCGAGATCACCCATCTTCTCGACATGGCCGACCAGGCGGTAGACGTCAGTCGTCAGATCGAGAAGAAGAAGGCCACGCTCCGGGGCCGCACCCAGATCAACCTGTTCTTCGAGGCGTCCACCCGGACCCAGGCCTCTTTCGAGCTCGCCGGCAAACGGCTGGGCGCGGACGTCATGAACATGTCGGTCGGCAATTCCTCGGTGAAGAAGGGCGAGACGCTCATCGACACCGCGACCACGCTGAACGCCATGAGGCCCGACATCATCGTCGTGCGCCATCACGCCGCCGGCGCCGTCCACCTCCTGGCGCAGAAGGTGGAATGCTCCGTGGTGAACGCGGGCGACGGCGCCCACGAGCACCCGACGCAGGCTCTGCTGGATGCGCTCACCATCCGCCGCAACAAGGGGCGGATCGAGGGGCTCGTCGTCGCCATCTGCGGCGACATCCTCCATTCGCGCGTGGCGCGCTCCAACATCATCCTTCTCAACGCCCTCGGAGCGCGGGTCCGCGTCGTCGGTCCCACCAGCCTCCTGCCGCCGGGCATCGAGCGCTTCGGCGTCGAAGTGTTCGGCGACATGAAGGCCGGGCTGAAGGACGCCGACATCGTCATGATGCTGCGGCTGCAGCGCGAGCGGATGAACGGCTCCTTCGTGCCGTCCGTGAAGGAGTATTTCCGCTATTTCGGCCTCGACCAGGAGAAGCTCGGCTACGCGCGCCCCGACGCGCTGGTCATGCATCCCGGGCCGATGAATCGCGGCGTGGAGATCGCCACCGACGTCGCCGACGGAGCCCAATCGCTCATCCGCGAGCAGGTGGAGATGGGGGTCGCGGTCCGCATGGCGGTGCTCGAAGCCCTCGCCAGCCACCTGCCGAACCGATGAGCCCCGCCATGGTGGATCCCGCACGCCCGCTCGTCGTCTCCGGCGCCCGCCTGGTCGATCCCGCGACGGGTCGCGAGGGTACCGGCTCGGTGCTGCTGCGCGACGGGCTGATCGCGGACGTCGCCTGGGGTGCGGCACCTGCCGCGCCGGAGGGCGCCGAGCGCATCGACGGGGCAGGCCTCGTCCTCTCGCCCGGCCTGATCGACATGCAGGTCTTCGCCGGCGAGCCGGGGGCCGAGCATCGCGAGACTCTCAAAAGCGCCAGCGAGGCCGCCGCCGCCGGGGGCGTCACGACGCTCGTGGCCATGCCGCAGACCAATCCGCCGGTGGACGATCCCGCCATCGTCGACTTCATCCGCAGGCGCGCCCGCGACACGGCCATCGTCAACGTCCTGCCCGCCGCCGCGCTGACCAAGGGCCGCGCTGGCCTGGAAATGACCGAGTTCGGCCTGCTGCGGGAAGCCGGGGCCATCGCCTTCAGCGACGGCGATCGCTCGGTCACGAACGCGCTCGTGATGCGCCGCGCCCTGACCTATGCCCGCGACGTCGGCGGCCTCATCGTCCATCACGTCGAGGACCCGGATCTCGTGGGACCGGGCGTGATGAACGAGGGCGAGCGCGCCTCGCGGCTCGGCCTGCACGGCATCCCACATGCCGCCGAGACGATCATGCTGGAGCGGGACATCCGGCTCGTCGGGCTCACCGGCGGGCGCTACCACGCGGCCAAGGTCTCGTGCTCGGATTCGCTCGCGGTCGTCCGCCGCGCCAAGGAGGCCGGGCTGCCGGTCACGGTGGGCGTGTCCATCAACAACCTGACGCTCAACGAGAACGACATCGGCGACTACCGCACCTTCCTGAAGGTGTCGCCGCCGCTGCGCTCCGAGGATGAGCGGCTGGCGGTGGTGGCCGCGCTCGCCGAGGGTCTCATCGACGTCGTCGTGTCCGACCACGACCCGCAGGACGTGGAGACCAAGCGTCTGCCCTTCGCCGAGGCGGAGAACGGCGCCGTCGGCCTGGAGACGCTCCTGTCCGCGGGTCTGCGCCTGGTCGAGGCGGGACAGATCGCGCTGCCTGCGCTGCTGGCTGCGATGACGACACGGCCGGCGGCGATCCTGGGCATCGAGGGCGGCCGCCTCGCCCGTGGCGCACCCGCCGACCTCATCCTGTTCGATCCGGACGAGCCCTACGTCCTGGACAAGGCGGACCTGAAGTCCCGCGCCAAGAACTCGCCGTTCGACGAGGCGCGCCTGCAGGGCCGCGTCCGCAAGACCTTCGTTGCCGGGCGCATCGTGCACGGCTAGGCTCAGGCCCTGCACAGGCTGCCGGACAGGCGCCCGCGCGGGGGGGAAGGACCAGGGGGACGTCACGATCATGGGCAATGCTGCGGCGCTGCTGCTTCCGCTCGCCTTGGGCTACCTTCTCGGCTCGATCCCGTTCGGCCTGATCCTGACGCGTCTTGCCGGCATGGGCGACATCCGCGCCATCGGCTCCGGCAATATCGGCGCCACCAATGTCCTGCGTACCGGCAACAAGGCGCTCGCGGCTGCGACCCTTGTCGGCGACGCGCTGAAGGGAACGGTCGCGATCCTCATCGCCGGAGCCATCTGGGGCCCCAATGCCGCGCTTGTGGCGGCGCTCGGGGCCTTCATCGGCCATATCGCCCCCGTCTGGCTCGGCTTCCGGGGCGGGAAGGGCGTCGCGACGTTCCTCGGCTGCCTGATCGGGCTCGACTGGCGCCTGGCGCTCGTCTTCGCCGCCGTGTGGCTCGGCATGGCCTTCGCCTTCCGCTATTCCTCGCTCTCGGCGCTCACGGCCTCGATCGTCGTGCCGCTCGTGGCGTGGCTCGGCTTCGGCCAGTTCCAGCTCGCCGCGCTCCTCGCGCTTCTGGCGGCGCTGCTGTGGATCAAGCACGCCCAGAACATCCAGCGCCTGCTCGCCGGCACCGAAGGCAAGATCGGCCAGAAGGGGTAAGGCGCCTTGAAGCTGTCCGACGATCAGCGCCTCGACTGGCTTCGGCTGATCCGGACGGACGGCGTCGGTCCGCGCACCTTCCGCGCCCTGGTGAACCGGTTTGGGAGCGCCGCCGCGGCGCTCGACGCCCTGCCGGCCATCGCCAGTAAAGGCGGGCGCACCGTCGTGCCGCTATCGCGGGACGAGGCTGCCGCCGAGCTGGCGCGCGTGTCCCGCCTCGGCGGCCGCCTCATCGCCACCGGCGAGACCGGCTATCCCAAGGGCCTCGCCGCCGCCGACACCGCGCCGCCGCTGATCGCGGTCATCGGTGCGGAGGACATCCTGCTGCGGCCCATGGTGGCCATCGTCGGCTCCCGTAACGCCTCGTCCGCGGGCCGCCGGTTCACGGAGATGCTCGCGCGCGATCTCGGCGAAGCCGGCTATGCCGTCGTCTCGGGCCTGGCGCGGGGCATCGACACCGCCGCCCATCGGGCAGGCCTCGCGACGGGGACCGTGGCGGTGCTGGCCGGCGGGCTGGAGCGGATCTACCCCTCCGAGAACATCGCCCTGCTGGAGGAGATCGTCGCCCGCGGCGGCGCCGCTCTCTCCGAGATGCCAGTCGGCTGGGAGCCGCGCGCCAGGGACTTCCCGCGGCGCAACCGCATCGTGTCGGGCCTGTCGGCCGGCATCGTGGTGGTGGAGGCGGCGCGCCGTTCGGGCTCGCTGATCACGGCGCGCTTCGCGCTGGAGCAGGGTAGGGAGGTCTTCGCCGTCCCCGGTTCGCCGCTTGATCCGCGCTCGGAAGGCACGAACGATCTCCTGCGCCAGGGCGCAACCGTCTGCACTGGCGCGGCGGACGTGATCGACGCGCTTCGCGCCGGTGCGCAGCGGGCGATCCAGCCCAGCCTCGACATTGAGGAATCGGTCCCGACGGAATCGCTCTGGGACGAGCTGGACCTGTCCGATCTCGGGATCGACGTGGCGCCCCCGCCCGCCGCGGACCTGCCCGGCCTGTCGGAGGTGCGCGCGCAGGTTGCATTCACCGCCGGGCCTGCCAATGGCCCCGACGCGGCGGAAGCGTTGCTTCGGCTGCTGGGGCCAGCGCCCTGCAGCATCGACGATCTCGTCCGGCAGACCGGTCTCGCGCCGCGCGCCGTGCAGGCGGCATTGCTCGATCTGGAACTTGCCGGCCGCCTGGAGCGGGTCGGCGGCAATCAGGTCGCGCTGTCGTCCTGATCGTCGGCCACCGCCTCGTCCACCGCTGTCGCAGCGGCTTCCACGCGGGCCATATCCAGAAAATAGGCCAGAATGTCGAGGCGGGCGCTGCGCGCCAGCGACGAGAGTTCGGCCGTCATCTGGGTGATGTAATGGAGGACGTCGGCACGCGGCAGGGGCTCGGCGAAGGCCGGCCGGTGCCGCATGAGCAGCGCAGTCGCGTCCCTCAGGGCAGGAGGTCGCTTGGATTGAGCGGATGAAGCCGCCATGACCGGTACCTCAAATGGATTCGTGCGCAATGAGGCCAGTGTAGACAACCTATAGGAGTAAGCAACCAAAGAGTGCGTTAGCTCGCGTTATGCGAGCAGATAGAGCGCGATCGGCATCGTCGCCGCCGCGGCCAGCGTCTGGACGGTGAGGATATCGGCCATCAGCGGCGCATCGCCGCCCATCTGGCGGGCGAGGACATAGGAGGCGCTGGCCGTGGGCACGGACGCGGCGATGATGGCGACGAGCAGGGTCTGGCCCGACAGCCCGTAGAACGCGGCGAAGCCGGCGACGAGCGCCGGCATGCCGACGAGCTTGGCAGTCGTCGCGATGAGCGTGGCCGGCCTGAGGCGTGCCAGGCGGCGCAGGTCCAGCGCCGCGCCGACGACGAGCAGCCCGCCGCCGATGGCTCCGGCTCCGATCATGCTGGCATAGTCGGCGAGCCAGCCTGGAATGGGCACGGCTGCGACGTTGAGGGCGACGCCCAGCGCGCACGACCAGATGAACGGATTACGCGCCAGGGCCAGCACGGTCGCCCGGGCGCCCGGCGCCGCGCCGTCCCGCCCCGCATGGCGCGATAGGACGAGGACGCTCAGCGTGTTCAGGAGCGGCACCATCGCGGCCAGCGAGATCGCCATCAGGCTAACCCCCGGCGGCCCCAACATGGAGAGGGCGAGGGCAAGGCCCACATAGGTGTTCCAGCGGACCGAGCCCTGGAACACCGACGTGAAGGCCGGGCCGTCGACGGGCCGCGAGCGTGCCAGGACGGCCCGGCCGGCAAGGAGCAGCGCCGTCAGGGTCAGGATCGCGCAGATCATGGTCGCCGCCAGCGGGCCGATGGGCGCGCCGCGCAAATCCGCCATCGCCAGCGTCTTCACGATGATGGCAGGGAAGAAGACCAGGTATGAGATCCGCTCCAGGCCTTCCCAGTGCGCATCGCGGATGATCCCGGACGCTCTCAGCGCCCAGCCGGTGAGGATGACGAGGAAGATCGGCAGCAGACTGGACAGGACGATCATCTTGACCCTGCGGGAGGCCGGCGGGAACACGCGCGCCCCCGAACCGTTCTCCTTGCGAAGACACGCACGCGCAGCCTCCGGCAAGACGGCGATACAGCCGGTCGAGGCGGGGACCATCTGACAAGCGGCACGTGCTTTCGCAACCGCGGCCTGCACTCATCTGCAGGTGCGCGAATGACGAAGGAGATGACGATGACCATCAAGACCGTTTCGATCGCGCTGGCCTCTGCGCTGGCCGTGGCCGGTTTCACCGCTTCCGCCGGCGCCATGCCGCTGAGCACGGGCACCTCCGTCACCGCGGGCCACGAGGCGCCGGTGGTGCAGGTCCGCAACGGGCGCAAGGCCGCCATCATCGGCGGCGCCGTGGCGCTCGGCGCGCTGGGTGCGGCTGCTGCCGCCAATGCCCGCCCCTACGGCTATTATGACGGCGGCTATGCCCCCGAGCGCGTCTATGTCTACGACGACGCTCCGGGCTATTACGACGATGGCTACGCGTATGGCGGCTATTACGAGCCGGCCCCGCGTCGCTACTATCGCGGCGAGCGTCGCAACATGAACGGCGCCTTCGATCCGGCCCGGAGCAACTCGGACCGCTGATCTCGCGCCTGACGCCTGAACTCAAGGACGGCCCGCTACTCGCGGGCCGTTCCTGCATCCAGGGCACTCTGCAGGATATAGGCGGCCGCCATCCGGTCGACGACTTCGGCCCGGCGCTTGCGGGTGGCATCCGCCTCGATGAGCGAGCGCGTGACCGCGGCCGTCGACAGCCTCTCGTCCCAGAACAGCACGTTGATCGGCCTGCGCTGGTCGAAAGTGCGCACGAAGCTGCGCGTCGACTGGCTGCGCGGGCCTTCGGTGCCATCCATGTTCAGCGGCAGCCCGATGACGAGACCCGTCACGCCGTGGCGGTCGATGATCTCGGTCAGGCGGATTGCGTCCGCCGTGAACTTGGTCCGCTTGATGGTCTCCAGCGGCGTCGCGATGCGCCGCTCCACGTCGGACAGGGCGAGCCCGATTGTCTTTGTCCCGAGATCGACGCCGAGCAGGCGCTCGTTGCGCCCCAGCGCATCGAGAAAGGCGTGGACATTGTCGACGACGGGCATGGAAATCCTTCGCGCCGTGAGCGGTTGAAACGGAACCCGCGCGCGACCATTCTTGCGGCCTGCACGCCGGGAATGGCAAGCCCGGCCCGCCCGCCGCTGGCATAGCCAAGGGGAGAATCCCATGAAAGCCATATGGTTCGGTCATTCCGCGTTCCGCTTCGAGTTCGGCAATGTCGCGGTGCTCATCGATCCGTTCTTCACCGGGAACCCCGCCTTCACGGGAGACCGGTTGCGTGCGGCGATGGGTGCGACGCACATCCTCCTCACGCACGGGCACGGCGACCATGTCGGGGATACGGTGGCGATCGCGAAGGAAACGGGCGCGACCGTCGTCGCCAATTACGATCTCGCCATGTGGCTGGGCTCGCAGGGCATCGAATTGCTGGAGCCGATGAACACCGGCGGCACGGTCGACCTCGGCGACTTCGCCGTGTCGCTGGTCCGGGCCGATCATTCCGCCGGGATGGGCGAGGCGGGCGTGCAGGTGCCCCTCGGGAGCGCCAACGGCATCGTGCTGAAGCCGCGGGGCGGCCCGGTCGTCTACCATATGGGCGACACCGACATTTTCGGCGACATGGCGCTGATCAACGAGATCCATCGTCCGCAGATCGGGCTCGTCCCGGTCGGCGACCGGTTCACGATGGGTCCCGAGGTGGCGGCGCTGGCGGTGAAGCGGTTCTTCTCGTTCGAAACCGTCATTCCGTGCCATTATGCGTCCTTCGGCCTGGTAAGGCCGGACGCGGACCCGTTCGTCGAGGCGATGGCGGGCGCAACGACCCGGGTGCTCGTGCCGGAGAAGGGCGTACCATTCGACCTATGATCGACGAGGCGCACCAGATGAGGCGCGAGGCGGGGCAGGGCGATCCGCCCGCGACGCCGCCGCGCGACGACGCGCGCGCGCCGTCCACCTCCGCCGCGCCCTTCGGCATCGACGCCGACATCCTGCGCCAGGCGGCGGCGCTGCCGGGCTTTGCCCGGTTTGCGGCCCCGCAACCCAGCCGGCCTTCGACCCCACAGCCTCCCGCCGAGCCGATGCCGGTCGAGGCCCCCGCGCCGGAAACGCCCGAGCCGGTGCTGGCGGAGCCGGTGCTCCCTCAGCCGATCACGGACGAAGCGACGGCGGACGAAGCCGACGCCCCGTCCGCGCCGTCGGAGCGAGACTGGCCGCGATCCCTCGCTTTGGCGGATGCCGATGTCGTGGCTCCGCGGCGGCTCGACCTGACCTCGATCGACCGCAGCCTGCAGCGCATCGCCGACGTGCTGGAGCGCAGGCTCGGCGAGATCGCCGAGCGGCCCCACAGGCTGCGGGACCTCGGCGTGATGCCCCGTGTCCCGGTGCCGCCCGCGCCGCAGGACGCCTCGTCCAGCCCGATGCCGGGCGCACCGATGCCGGCCGAGCCGATGCCTGCTGCCCAGCCGGCAGCGCCGCCTGCGGAGGCAGACGAGGCGAAGCCGCAAACGGCCGAACCGCCGCCCGTGCCTGCCGAGATGGCCGCCCCAGTGGCGGCCGCGGAACCGGCCGCCGCGTCGCGCAAGCCTCTCGGCTGGGGCTGGGCATTCCTGATCGGCTTCGCGATCTTCGCCGCGCTGGTGGCCGCAGGCGCGCGCGGCTGGCTGCCCGATCCGGCGCAGAAGCTGACCGCGCCGATCGCCGACGCGGCCTCGGCGCTCCTGTCGCGCGTGCGATGAGCCCGCCGCGCCGGTTGCGGCGCGAAACAGCCGGGTGATATAGCCCAGCCGACTCCAGCCAGCAGGTTGCCCATGTCCGTCGACGAGAAGACCGTGAAGCGCATCGCGCACCTGGCGCGCATCGCCGTCACGGATGCCGAGGTTCCCCACCTCCAGTCGGAGATCAACGCGATCCTCGCCTTCGTGGAAACGCTGGAGAAGGTGGATGTCGAGGGCATCGAGCCGATGACCTCGGTCGTGCCGATGGCCATGAAGAAGCGGCAGGACGGCGTCACCGATGGCGGCATCGCCGATGCCATCGTGGCCAACGCGCCCCTGTCCGAGGACCATTACTTCATGGTCCCGAAAGTGGTCGAGTGAGCGGCACGGAAGGGCAGACCAGAATGACCGAGCTCACATCCCTCACGCTCGCCGAGGCCCGCGACGGCCTTCGCGGCCGGCGCTTCTCCGCCCTCGAGATCACCGACGCCCATATCGCGGCGATCGAGAAGGCCCGCGCGCTCAATGCCTTCATCGCGGAGACGCCGGACGTGGCGCGCCAGATGGCGAAGGCCTCCGACGAGCGACTGGCTGCCGGGCAGGGCGGCCCGCTGGAGGGCGTTCCGCTCGGCATCAAGGATCTGTTCTGCACCAAGGGGACGCAGACCACCGCCGGCAGCCGCATCCTGAAAGGCTTCGTCCCGCACTACGAATCCACCGTGACCTCGCAGCTCTGGCGCGACGGTGCGGTCATGCTCGGCAAGCTCAACCTCGACGAATTCGCCATGGGCTCGTCGAACGAGACCTCCGCCTACGGTCCGGTGAAGTCGCCCTGGCGCCGGCCCGGCTCCAACGCGGACCTGGTTCCCGGCGGCTCGTCCGGCGGGTCGGCGGCGGCGGTTGCGGCGCGCCTGTGCCTGGGTGCGACGGCAACCGACACCGGCGGCTCCATCCGCCAGCCCGCGGCCTTCACCGGCACGGTGGGAATCAAGCCGACCTATGGGCGCTGCTCGCGCTGGGGCGTCGTCGCGTTCGCCTCCTCGCTGGACCAGGCGGGGCCGATCGCGCGCACCGTGCAGGACGCGGCGATCATGCTGCGGTCCATGGCGGGCCACGACCCCAAGGACACGACGTCGGCGGACATCGCCGTCCCCGATTTCGAGGCGGCCGTCTCGCGCGGCGTGAAGGGCCTGAAGATCGGCATCCCGAAGGAATACCGGGTCGAGGGCATGCCGGCGGAGATCGAGCGCCTGTGGGCCGAGGGCGCCGCCTGGCTGCGCGATGCCGGGGCCGAGATCGTCGAGGTGTCGCTGCCCAACACCCATTACGCGCTGCCGGCCTACTACATCGTCGCGCCGGCGGAAGCCTCGTCCAACCTCGCCCGCTATGACGGCGTCCGCTACGGGCTGCGCGTCCCGGGCAAGGACATCGTGGAGATGTACGAGAAGACCCGCGCCGAAGGCTTCGGCAAGGAGGTCAAGCGCCGGATCATGATCGGCACCTATGTGCTCTCCGCCGGCTATTACGATGCCTACTACGTGCGGGCGCAGAAGATCCGCACGCTCATCCGCCGCGACTTCGAGGCCGTCTACGCCCAGGGCGTGGATGCGATCCTCACGCCTGCGACGCCTTCCGCGGCGTTCGGGCTGGCCGAGATGGCGACGGCCTCTCCGGTGGAGATGTACCTCAACGACGTCTTCACCGTGACGGTGAACATGGCCGGACTGCCGGGTATCTCGGTCCCCGCAGGCACGGACGCGTCCGGTCTGCCGCTCGGGCTCCAGCTCATCGGCCGGCCCTTCGACGAGGAGACGCTGTTTGCCGCGGCGGGCGCCATCGAAAAGGCCGCCGGCCGTGCGGAGCTTCCGGCCGCCTGGTGGGCGTGACGGGACAATAAAGAGCGACTGAGGCCTGCGTTCAGGCCCGGGCCGCCTTGGTCCGGCCGGATCCGGATGAACGCGCCGAACCGGCGCCTGCCTTCTTGCGGCTGCGGCGCGCCTTGTCCTTGGAACCCACCCGGTCCTCCTCGTTCGTACGGGAGGCTTCGCCCTCTTCGCGCGCCTGTTTGGCGAGCTTGGCGTATTCCTTCTGCAGCTTCTGGAGCGTGTCCTCGGGCAGCTGCTCGAAATCGATCACGGAATTCTTCGCGCCCTGCGTCGCGCGGATCAGCTCGTCCAGCTTGAGCTGCATGGCGGCCGTGTCGCGGTTCTGCGTGTTCTGGATGATGAAGACCATCAGGAAGGTGATGATGGTCGTGCCCGTGTTGATCGTCAGCTGCCAGACTTCCGAGAAGCCCGCGAACGGGCCGGCGATGGCCCAGGCGATCACGGCTGCGAAGGCGAGGCAGAACGCGGCGGGGTGACCGCCGTAATGGGCCACCTTGCTGGCGAAGGCGTTGAAGAAGCCGTCCTTCTTCATGATCTCATGCCCCCATGAGGTGAACCGCGGGCCGATTGGGCCCGCGGTTCGTGTCGATCGTCGATTACTGCTGGGCCGGCGGCGTCATGGGCGCCGGGGCCGGAGCGGGCGAACCCGCGGGGCCCGACGGGGCCGGAACCGTCGGCGGGGCGGCCGGAGCCGGGTTCGCCGGAGCGGTCGGGGCCGGGCGGTCGACCGTGCCGGTCGTCATCGTGTCGGTGTCGTTGCCGCCATACATCATGAACGCGATGATGCCGGCCACGACCACGAGGGCGCCGATCAGGATCGGCATCATGCTGGAGCCGCGCTCCTCAACGTGGACATGGTTGTTTGGACGGACGGGGTCGCGGGTGGCAAGCGGATCGCGATCGATCGGATCGCGGGGGTCGAGTGTCATGGCGAACTCCTTTCGGATAGTCGGTTGTCGCACCGGCAACGTCCCAGCGCCCGCAAGGGTTCCCGAACGCGGCCCTTGCCGCACGTCGCGCTTGATGAAGGCGGCCGGGTCCACTACCCAAGGCGCGTCCGCCCGCGCCTGCCGCGGGCGCCGGAAATCCAACGCGGAACGGCCATGAACGCGCACGCCAAACCCTCCAAGCTGATCAAGGGCGCCACCGGCGACTGGGAGGTCGTGATCGGCATGGAGATCCACGCCCAGGTCACCTCCGAGGCGAAGCTGTTCTCCGGGGCCTCCACCGCATTCGGCGGCGAGGCGAACGACCACGTGTCCTTCGTCGATGCGGCCATGCCCGGCATGCTCCCCGTCATCAACGAGGAATGCGTCCGCCAGGCCATCCGCACCGGGCTCGGGCTGAATGCGCAGATCAACCTGACGAGCGTGTTCGACCGGAAGAACTATTTCTATCCGGACCTGCCGCAGGGCTATCAGATCAGCCAGTACAAGAGCCCCATCGTGGGCGAGGGCGAGGTCGTGGTCGATGTCGGCCCCGACGAGCAGATCACGGTCGGCATCGAGCGCCTGCATCTGGAGCAGGACGCGGGCAAGTCGCTGCATGACCAGCATCCGACCATGAGCTTCGTCGACCTCAACCGCTCGGGCGTGGCGCTGATGGAGATAGTGTCCCGCCCCGACCTGCGCTCGTCCGAGGAGGCGAAGGCCTACGTCACCAAGCTGCGCACCATCCTGCGCTATCTCGGCACCTGCGACGGCGACATGGAGAAGGGCTCCCTGCGCGCGGACGTCAACGTCTCCGTCCGGCGGCCGGGCGAGCCCTTCGGCACGCGCTGCGAGATCAAGAACGTCAATTCCATCCGCTTCATCGGGCAGGCCATCGAGGTCGAGGCCCGCCGCCAGATCGGCATTCTCGAGGATGGCGGCAGGATCGACCAGGAGACGCGGCTGTTCGACCCCGGCAAGGGCGAGACGCGCTCCATGCGCTCCAAGGAGGAGGCGCACGATTACCGCTATTTCCCCGATCCGGACCTGCTGCCGCTGACCTTCGACCAGGCTTACGTCGACGCGCTCGCAGCCGGCCTGCCGGAACTGCCCGACGCCAAGAAGGCCCGCTTCATCGCCACCTACGGGCTCTCGCCCTACGATGCCGGCGTGCTCGTGGCGGAACGCTCGTCCGCCGACTTCTTCGAGACCGTGGCGCGCGGCCGGGACGGCAAGGCCGCCGCAAACTGGGTCATCAACGAATTGTTCGGGCGCCTGAACAAGCAGGGCCTCGGCATCGAGCGCTCGCCGGTCTCGGCCGACCAGCTCGGCGCCATCGTCGACCTCATCGGCGACGGCACCATCTCGGGCAAGATCGCCAAGGACCTGTTCGAGATCGTCTGGACCGAAGGCGGCGATCCGCGCCGGCTGGTGGAGGAGCGCGGCCTCAAGCAGGTCACCGATACCGGGGCCATCGAGAAGGCCGTGGACGAGATCGTGGCCGCCAATCCCGACAAGGTGGCGCAGGCCCGCGAGAAGCCGACCATGCTCGGCTGGTTCGTCGGCCAGGTCATGAAGTCCACCGGCGGCAAGGCCAATCCGCAGGCGGTCAATGCGCTGCTGAAGGCCAAGCTCGGCATCGAATGACGGGGCTCGCCACGATCCGGGACGTGGCCGCCGCCGATATCGCGGCCATCGGCGCGCTGCTAGCCCGGACCTGGCACGCCACCTACGATCCGATCCTGGGGCGGGAGGCGGTGGCCGACATCGTCGCCCGCTGGCATTCGCCCGAGGCGCTGTCCCGCGATCTCGGCGGCCCGGCCTTTCTTCTGCTGGAGCGGGACGGATTACCGCTTGCGACCGCGCTGGCCCGGCAGGGCAGCGACGGCGTCGTGGACCTCCATCGCCTTTACGTGTCGCCGGAGGCGCAGGGCTCGGGCCTTGGCACCCGGCTCCTCGCCGAGATCGATCGCCGCTTTCCGAAGGCGTCCGAGACCCGGCTCGAGGTCGAGCCGCGCAATGCGGCCGCCATCGCCTTCTACGCGGCCAACGGCTTCCGGGCCGTGGATCGGACCGCAAGCTGCGGCGGCGATTCGGGCATCCCGGCGACGATCATGCGCCGCCGCCGCCGGCAGGACCTTGTGGTGAGGCGCGCCGCCGCCGGGGACGGACAGGACCTGTTCGGGCTCCTGTCGCTGTGCTTCGCCGAATATCCGGGCTGCTTCGTCGACCCGCACGACGACCTGCCGGACCTCGTCGCCCCGCATACGGCATTCGCGGCAAGCGGCGGGCGGTTCTTCGTGGTGGAGGACGCGATCGGCCGCATCTGCGCCTGCGTCGCGGTGGACAGCCCCGCTGCTGGCGTCGCCGAACTGCACCGGCTCTATGTCCGTCCAGACGTACGGGGCCGGGGGCTCGGCGGCCGCCTCGTGGGGCTGGCCGAAGGGGAAGCGCGGGCGATGGGCTGCGGGCGAATGGTCCTGTGGTCCGATACGCGCTTCGCCGACGCGCACCGGCTCTACAATCGCCTCGGCTACGTGCGCACCGGCGAGGAGCGCGACCTGGGGGACATATCGGGCTCGCGCGAGTTCGCCTTCGCCCGGGACCTGGGCGCGTCAGGGGAAAAGCCATGAGCGCCGAACCGGTGATCCGCCGCGCCGTGCACGGCGACCTCGACGCGGTCATCGCGCTGCACGCGGCCGATTCCATCGGCGGCCACGGCGACACGACCGATCCCGCCGCGCGGCCTTCCTACGAGAAGGCGTTCGCGGCGCTGACGCAGTCGCCGGATCACATGCTCTTCGTTGCGGAAATGGGCGGGGAAGTCGTCGGCACGTTCGTCCTGTCGATCCTGCCCGGCATCACCGGCCGCGGCGCGACGCGCGCCGTGCTGCGCGCCGTCCAGGTTCGGGAAGACCGGCGGTCCGGCGGGATCGGCGCTCGCATGGTGAAGGTCGCCGAGGCCGAGGCCAGGCGGCGCGATGCCAGGTTGATGGAGCTGACGTCGAACGTCGACCGGCCCGCCGCCCACCGCTTCTACGAGCGGCTGGGCTATGCCCGCACGCATGCGGGCTTCAAGAAGAAGCTCTGACTGTCCTCAGCGGGCCGCATCCAGCAGCCGGGCCGCCTGCGGGCTCTGCTTGCGGATTTCCCGATCGAGCTGCTCCAGCTTGCGGCGGTCCTCGCCGGTCGCCGCGCCGAGCAGGGCGTTGAACTTCGCCGCGTCCTGGGCCGAAAACTGCGACAGGTCGGTCGGCACCGGCAGTTGCGCCTGCGCGAAAAGCGGCATCGGGGCGAAGATCGCGAGGAAGGCGACGATGGGGAACAAGCGCATGACGATTCTCCTGCAGCGGCGCTGTCCTCGCACGCGGCCCTGCAAGGTCCGGTTGTCCGATTGAGTCGCATTTTAACGACCGCGCGAAATCCGGGTTCGGGCGCCCACGCGCGACAACGGGTGTGGCAGCCGTGCAACGCGAGGTCGAAATAGCGTCACCCTCGCACTACGCCTTCCTGCCGAAGCGGAACGGCAAAACCCTCCGAAAGCGGAAGGTTTCGATGTGAACTATCAGGGAGCGGGCACGAAACGTAGGCAGACGTGTCGTTTTTGCTCGTTTTCGCCTGTTTTTGCGTCGCACAAAGGTCATGCGGCGCAAACGGAGCGGGTTCATGGCGGTATTGCGGCGGCTGAATCGGATTGGCAGGATGCTCGCAACCGGGGCCTCGGCCCCTTCGACAATAAGTTTTCGGGGCGGATATCCATGCGGCTTTCCATGCGTTCGACGATCCTCACCGCGGTCTCCGCGACTGCGATGCTGGCTGCGGCTCCGGCCTTCGCCCAGTCCTTCGCGCTGCGCTCGCAGAACGCGGAAGGCACCGGCATGGCTTTTGCCGGCGCGGCCTCCGGGTCGATCAGCGGCGGTTCGATGTTCTTCAACCCCGCGACCATCACGCTGATGGAAGGTCGCCGGAGCGAGTGGAACCTGACCGCCACGATCCCGAGCGCGTCCTACTCCCTGATCAACACCAACTCGCCCGTGCGGGTCGGCACGGGGGAGATCGGCCTTGATGGCGCCGTGCTGCCGTCGTCCTTCAATTCCTGGCAGCTTTCCGACCGCCTGTGGATCGGCCTGACGACGAACGCGCCTTACGGCCTGCGCTCCAAGCCCGACAACCAGGCCTATGCCGGCCAGATCTACGGCCGCTCTTCCACCGCCCGCTCGATCAACGTGGCCCCCACCGTCGGCTTCAAGATCACCGACTGGCTGTCCGTCGGCGCGGCGCTGCAGATCCAGTACTTCAAGGCCGACCTGAAGCAGGCGACCGGCATCGGCGGCTCGGGCGCGGCCTATGCCGCCTCCGCGACGCTGCCGAACGCTCCGTCGGCGCAGCTCAAGGGCGACGACATCGCCTTCGGCTACCGCCTCGGCGTCACCTTGAAGCCGACCGAGACGACCACGATCGGCCTCGGCTTCCGCTCGGCGATCTTCCACGAACTGGACGGCAACCTCGTCAACACGACGCCGAGCCCGCTCCAGCCCGTGGTCGACATTCCGATCAAGGCGAACCTGAACCTGCCGGAAGTCGTCAATTTCGGCCTGTCGCAGCAGATCGGCGACCGCCTGCAGCTTCACTTCACCGCCGAGTGGCAGAACTGGAGCCGCTTCGGGTTCATCCCGGTCGTGTCGCAGCTCAACGGCGCGCCGCTGACCTCGCTGAACTTCGCCTACAAGGACAGCTACCACTTCGCCATCGGCGCCGAGTACATGTGGAACGACAACTGGACGTTCCGCGCCGGCCTTGGCTACGACAAGTCGCCGGTCTCCGACGAGGTTCGCGGCCTGCGCATCTCCGACGCCGACCGCATCTGGACGTCGATCGGCTTCAGCTACAAGGTCTCCGAGAAGCTGCAGTTCGACTTCGGCTACAGCCACCTCTTCGTCGACACCGCCCCGGTCAACATCGTGCCCGGCCACATCGATTTCCGTGGCATCGTCTACCAGGGCGAGGCCAAGCCGGACATCGACGTGATCTCCTTCGGCCTGAAGTATCGCTGGGACGACCCCAAGCGCCCGATCCCGGCGCTCGTCACCAAGGGCTGAGCCGCCTCCATCGGCTTCATCGCACGAAAGAAGGCCGCCCCACCGGGCGGCCTTTTGCTTTGCGTCAGGGACAAGCGGGGACGTCGAAGCGCCGTCGCCCTGGCCACGAACGTGACTATGGCTGAATGGCTTAGGCCTTGATCTTCACGTAGCTGCCCGGTGCGTCGCCCAGCGCCTTGAGCTTGCCTGCGCCGGGGACGCGCGCCTTTACCCGCTCCGGCGCCTGCGCCTCGATCCAGGCGAACCAGTGGGGCCACCAGGAACCGGGATGTTCGGTCGCGCTGGCGATCCAGGCATCGACATTCGTGCCCGTGCCGCCCGTCCAGTACTGGTACTTCTTCTTGTCCGGCGGATTGACCACGCCGGCGATATGGCCGGACCCGGCCAGCACGTATTCCACGGGCCCGCCGAAGAACTGCGACCCCACCAGCACCGAGCGGGCCGGGGCGATGTGGTCCTCACGCGTCGCCAGATTGTAGACCGGCACCTTGACCTTCTTCAGGTCGAGCCGGGTGTTGTCGATCACCATCTGGCCCTTCGTGAGCCGGTTCTCCAGGTAGCAGTTGCGCAGGTAGAACGAGTGGTTCCGCGCCGGCATCCGGGTCGAATCGGCGTTCCAGTAGAGCAGGTCGAACGGGAAGGGCGCCTGGCCCTTCAGATAGACGTTGACGACATAGGGCCAGATCAGGTCGTTCGGCCGCAGCATGTTGAAGGCCTTGGCCATGCGCCCGCCCGGCAGGAAGCCGCGGGCCGCCATCATCTCCTCGGTGGCCTTGATCTGCCCCTCGTCGACGAAGACCTTCAGGTCCCCCGCATGGGTGAAGTCCACCTGCGTGGTGAAGAAGGTCGCGCTCGCGATCCGCTTGTCCTTCTTGGCGGCCATGTAGGCGAGGGTCACCGCCAGCAGCGTACCGCCGACGCAATATCCGATCGCCGAGACGGAGGTTTCGCCCGTCGCCGCCTCGATCGCCTCAAGCGCCGCGAAGATGCCGAGGCGCATATACTCCTCGAACCCCATCTCCGCGTGGCGCTCGTCCGGATTGACCCAGGAGATGCAGAAGACGGTCAGCCCCTGGTCGACCGCCCACTTGATGAAGCTCTTCTCCGGGTTCAGGTCGAGAATGTAGTACTTGTTGATCCACGGCGGCACGATCAGCAGCGGCCGCCTGATCACGGTTTCCGTCGACGGCGCGAACTGGAGCAACTCGATCAATTCGTTGCGGAACACGACCTTGCCGGGGGTCGTGGCGATGTTGCGCCCGATCTCGAACTTGGTCGGGTCGGACTGGCGCAGCTTCAATTCGCCGCCGCCGGCCTCGATGTCCTCGGCCAGCATCGCCATGCCGCGCACGAGGTTCTCGCCGCCTTCCTTGAACGTCTCCCGCAGGAGTTCGGGATTGGTCGCCACGAAATTCGAGGGCGAGACGGCGCTTGAGATCTGGCGCACGTAGAAGCGCGCCTTCTGCCGCGTGTGCTCGTCGATGCCGTCCGCACGGTCCACCATGTCCTCGGCCCAGCGCGAGGTGAACAGGTAGGCCTGCTTGAGGAAGTCGAAGACCGGATGATCGGACCATTCCGGGTCCTTGAAGCGGTTGTCCCGCGGCTCCGGTGGCGCCACGGGCGGCACGTCCTCGCCCTGCATCCGGCGCAGCGTCGACGACCACAGGTCGATGAAGCCGGTCGCGAAGGTCTTCTGCGCCTCGATGGAGCGCGCTGGATCGATCATCCAGCTTTCCGCCACGTGGCCGAGCGTCTTGACCACGTCGCCGACCTCGTCGGCAAAGCCCCCCGTCGCCTGGCCTTCCTGGATCGGCTTGAGATAGGCGAGGGTAGCCTTGGTGGCCTCCTCCACGAGGCGCGTCGCGTTCTGGGACAGGCGCTCGAAATCGGGCATGTCGGCTTGCGGCGGGGCCTGTCCGGCATCGTGCCCGGCATCGCGCCCGGCATCGTGCCCGGCACCTGGCGGCACGGTCCGCTCGGGAGCCGGCGCCTTGGGCGCGGAAGCCGCTTTCGGCGAGGGCGAGGGTGCGGCGGCGGCCGGCTTCGCGTCCGTCCGGGCGCCGGCCCGGACTTGCGCCGGCTTCGCTCCGGCCGCGCGTCCGGTGGTGGCGACCTTTACGGCGGCCTTGGCCTTGGCCTTGCCCGCGCTCTCGGCGGCTCGCTTGCCAGCTTCCTTGGCGGGCTTGTCGCCCATCGTCGCTCTCTCCCTGCCGCCCGCTTGACCGAATCCGGCCCGGCGTTCGAAACCCGAACACGGCGGATGCGTTCATTGAACCGAAGGCCTATCCTGGCTGCAACGCTTTTAGCTCGTGGTGACGTCAGTGAAGCTGCATAGGGTCATTTCCGTGGCGGCCATGGCCGCGCTGCTCGCCGGCTGCGAATCCGCCGCCCGCTCGACGGGGTTTGCCACCGAGGTGCCGCAGCGGCCCGATTTCATCGAGCAGTCGCGCCCGGCCACGCTGGAATACGTGCCCGTGGGCACCACAGCGCCGGAGCGCGCCAAGCCGAAGACGCCGGACGAGGTGAAGCGCGCCGAGGCCGAGCTCGAGGCCCTGCGCAAGCGCCATGCGGGCGAGGCGGCCGCCACGTCAAAGCCGCCGACGAACTGACCGCCGGAAGAGAGGCGCGCCGCCACGCGCCGGCATGGCGCGATCGACCGCAAACCGCTACAGGGCTTCCGTTAGGCCCGGCGGTCCCTGTGTGGTACGTTCGGGCTGCCCGAAGGGATGGGCCGAGGAACGAGGACCATGAGCGACTTCCACCGAATCAAGCGTCTGCCGCCTTACGTCTTTGAGCAGGTCAATCGCATCAAGGCGGCCGCGCGAGCTCGGGGAGCCGACATCATCGACCTCGGCATGGGCAATCCGGACCTGCCGGCGCCCAAGCACGTCATCGAGAAGCTGGTGGAAACCGCTGGCAAGTCCCGCACGGACCGCTATTCCGCGTCCAAGGGCATCGGCGGGCTGCGCCGCGCCCAGGCCGGCTATTACGAGCGCCGCTTCGGCGTGAAGCTCAATCCGGACACGCAGGTCGTGGCGACGCTCGGCTCCAAGGAGGGCTTCGCCAACATGGCGCAGGCCATCACCGCGCCCGGCGACGTCGTGATCGTGCCCAATCCGAGCTACCCGATCCACGCCTTCGGCTTCCTGATGGCGGGCGGCGTCATCCGCTCGGTCCCGGCCGAGCCGAACGAGGAGTTCTTCCGGGCCATGGAGCGGGCGGTCGCCCATTCCATCCCCAAGCCCATCGCGGTCGTGACCTGCTATCCCGCAAACCCCACCGCCTACGTGGCGTCGCTGGATTTCTACCGCGACCTCGTCGCCTTCGCGAAGAAGCACGAGCTCATCGTCCTGTCGGACCTCGCCTATTCCGAGGTCTATTTCGACGACAACCCGCCGCCCTCCGTCCTGCAGGTGCCCGGCGCCTTCGACGTGACGGTGGAATTCACCTCCATGTCGAAGACCTTCTCCATGGCCGGCTGGCGCATGGGCTTCGCCGTCGGCAACGAGCGCCTGCTCGCGGCGCTGACGCGCGTGAAGTCCTATCTGGATTACGGCGCCTACACGCCGATCCAGGTGGCCGCGACGGCCGCCCTCAACGGGCCGGACGATTGCATCCGCGAGATGCGCGACATCTACCGCAAGCGCCGGGACGCGCTGGTGGAGAGCTTCAGCCGCGCCGGCTTCCAGGTGCCGACCCCGGCGGCCTCCATGTTCGCATGGGCGAAGATTCCCGAGCCGTTCCGGCAGATGGGGAGCCTGGAATTCTCCAAGCTCCTGTTGGAGAAGTCGGACGTCGCGGTGGCGCCGGGCATCGGCTTCGGCGAGTACGGCGACGAGTATGTCCGCATCGCCATGGTGGAGAACGAGCAGCGCATCCGGCAGGCTGCGCGCAACATCCGCCGCTTCCTTGAAACGGCCGAGGATACGTTGCACAACGTCGTCCCGCTTCAAGCCAGGGGCTGACGCCCCGACCGTTCACGGGAAGGTTTCATGGATCAGCCGCTTCGGGTCGGCGTCGCCGGCCTCGGGACCGTTGGCGCATCGGTCGTGCGCATCCTGTCGCGCCGCGAGAACGCCCTCGGCCGCGCAGGCCGCGGCGTCCGGCTGGTCGCGGTCTCCTCCCGCACGCGCAACCGCGATCGCGGGATCGACATCGAGCGCTGCGCCTGGTTCGACGATCCGGTCGCGCTTGCCCGCTCGAGCGAGCTCGATTGCTTCGTCGAGCTGATCGGCGGCTCCGACGGCGTCGCCAAGGCCGCCGTGGAAGCCGCGCTGGAATCGGGCAAGCACGTCGTCACCGCCAACAAGGCGCTGCTGGCGGCGCACGGCTTGGACCTTGCCCGCCTCGCGGAGAAGAACGGCGTGGCCCTGGCCTTCGAGGCCTCCGCCGCCGGCGGCATTCCCATCGTCAAGACGCTGCGCGAGGCGCTCGCCGGCAACGAGATCACCCGCGTGTCGGGCATTCTCAACGGCACCTGCAACTACATCCTCTCGCGGATGGAGCACGAGGGCCTGTCCTTCGAGGATTGCCTGGCCGATGCCCAGCGCCTGGGCTACGCCGAAGCCGACCCGACCTTCGACGTCGGCGGCTTCGACACGGCCCACAAGCTCTCGATCCTGGCGAGCCTCGCCTTCGGCACCGAGATCGACGCCGACGCGATCTATGTCGAGGGCATTTCCTCGATCACGCCGCTCGACCTGAAGATGGCCGACGACCTCGGCTTCCGGATCAAGCTCCTGGGCGTCGCAGAGCGCAACAAGAGCGGCATCGAGCAGCGCGTGCACCCCACCATGGTGCCGAAGGATTCCGCGATCGCGCAGGTCATGGGCGTGACCAACGCGGTCACGATCGATGCCGACGCCGTCGGCGAGATCACGCTCGTCGGCCCCGGCGCCGGCGGCGACGCCACCGCCTCCGCGGTCGTTGCCGACATCGCGGACGTGGCCCGCGGCCGCTTCGGTGCGCCGTTCGGCCTGCCGATCGCGCGGCTTGAAAAGATGAAGCGCGCGCCGATGCAGCGCCACGAGGGCGGCTATTACGTGCGCCTGTCGGTCCTCGACCGGCCCGGCGCCGCGGCCGCCATCGCCACTCGACTGGCCCAGGCGGACATCTCGCTGGAGAGCATCGTCCAGCGGCGCGCGGAAGGCCCGGTCCACGACGATCCCGAGCAGCGCTCCCTGCGGGCCGTGCCCGTCGTGCTCACCACCTACGCGACGTCGGAGACGGCGATCCGCGCGGCTCTCGACAAGGTTTCGGCCGACGGCCACATCACCGAGCCGCCCCAGCTCATCCGAATCGAACGCGAATAGGCCTTCACGCGGCGCGTGGAGGCGTTACAAGGGCCCGGCGCGCGAAAAGGCCGGCCGGAGGAAACACAGCGATGAACCGACAGCTCACCGTCATGCCCGAACAGCTCATCGAGCGCGTTCTCTCGATGGAGCTGGTGCGCGTCACCGAGCGCGCGGCGGTGGCGTCCGCCCGCTGGCGTGGCCGCGGCAACGAGAAGGCCGCCGACCAGGCCGCCGTCGATGCCATGCGCCGCGAGCTGAACCGCCTGCCGATCGACGGGACCGTCGTCATCGGCGAGGGCGAGCGCGACGAGGCTCCGATGCTGTTCATCGGCGAGCGCGTCGGCAACCAGGCAGGCCCCAAGGTCGACATCGCCGTCGATCCGCTGGAAGGCACGACCCTCTGCGCCAAGGACATTCCGGGCTCCATCGCCGTCATGGCCATGGCCGAGGCGGGCACGCTGCTCGCCGCGCCGGACGTCTACATGCACAAGATCGCCATCGGCCCGGGCTATCCGACCGGCATCGTCGATCTCGACGCGACGCCCGCCGACAACATCAACGCCCTCGCCAAGGCTAAGGGCGTGAAGCCGAGCGAGATCACCGCGCTCATCCTCGACCGTCCGCGCCACCAGGACCTGATCGCCGCCGTGCGCGCCACCGGCGCCGGTGTCCGCCTGATCACCGACGGCGACGTCGCGGGCGTGATCTTCACCACCATGCCGGCCGAGACCGGCATCGACATCTATCTCGGCATCGGCGCCGCCCCCGAGGGCGTGCTCGCGGCGGGCGCGCTGCGCTGCGTCGGCGGGCAGATGCAGGGCCGGCTGATCCTCGACACCGAGGAGCGCCGCACCCGCGCCTTCGCCATGGGCGTCAAGGACCCCAACAAGAAGTACGACATGAAGGAGCTCGCCTCCGGCGACGTGGTCGTGGCCGCCACGGGTGTCACCGACGGCGCCCTCCTGTCGGGCGTCAAGTTCCGCGGCAATGTCATCGAGACCGAGACGGTCGTGTACCGCTCCGTCACGGGCACCGTCCGCCGGATCCGCGGCGAGCACCGCGAGCTCAGCAAGTTCAGCCTCGACTGATGGCAGGCGCCGCGCCCGTCATCCGCGCCCCGCGCCCCGACGACCGGGAGGCGTGGGAACCGCTCTGGCGCGGCTACCTGACATTCTACCGCGCCGATCTGGCGCCGGACGTCACCGACTTCACGTGGAATCGCCTTGTCGATCCCGCCGGGCCGATCAACGGCTTCGTGGCGGAAATGGACGGCCGGCTGGTCGGCATCACGCACTACCTGTTCCATCCCTCGTGCTGGACGCGCGGGGACTATTGCTACCTGCAGGATCTGTTCGTGGACGCGCGCGCCCGGGGCGGGGGCGTCGCCCGCCGCCTGATCGCAGCCGTCGAGGAGGCCGCGCGCGCGGCCGGCGCGAGCCGCCTTTACTGGCTGACCCAGGAGCACAATCACGACGCCCGGGCCCTCTACGACAAGGTCGCCGAGCGCTCCGGCTTCATCCAGTACCGCAAGATCCTGTGAGGCGACCGGACACGGCCCCATGACGTCCACGGCAGGCACGCGGCCCCTGTTCGGCGTGGAGCGCTCGGCGCTCGGCCGCCGCTGGCTGGCGCGCTGTGCCGGTCCGGCGGAGATGGAGGCCCTCGCCATCGCCCAGCAGCACGGCACGGGAGAGATCCTCGCGCGGGTCCTGGCCGGACGCGGCGTCAGGGCCTCGGCGCTGCCGGGCTATCTGGAACCCCGCCTGAAGGACCTTCTTCCGGACCCGCTCGTGCTGCGCGACATGGAGGCCGCCGCCACCCGCCTGGCGCTCGCCGTCGAGCGGCGCGAGCGTGTCGCAATCTTCGGCGACTATGACGTGGACGGCGCGGCGAGCGCGGCGCTGCTGGCCGAATTCCTCATCGGCCACGGCGTCGACGCCGTCATCCGCATCCCGGACCGGATCACGGAAGGCTACGGCCCCAACGTGCCGGCCATCCGCCAGTTGCGGGAGGAGGGCGCGCAGCTCCTCGTCACGGTCGATTGCGGCACCGCCAGCCATGAGCCGCTGGCGGAGGCGGCGCGGCTCGGCCTGGACGCCGTCGTGCTCGACCACCACCAGGCGCCGGAGCAGCTTCCGCAGGCCCTCGCCATCGTCAATCCCAACCGCCAGGACGACCTGTCGGGCCTCGGCCATCTGTGCGCGGCGGGCGTCGTCTTCCTCACGGTGGTCGCGCTCAATCGCCTGCTGGGCGAGCGGGGCCTGCCGCGCCGCGACCTCAGCGACGCGCTGGACCTGGTGGCGCTCGCCACCGTCGCGGACGTGGTGCCGCTCGTGGGGCTGAACCGCGCCCTGGTGCGCCAGGGCCTGGCGGCCATGGCCCAGCGCCGCAGGCCGGGGCTCAACGCGCTGCTCGACATCGCCGCGCTCAACGGACCGCCGCAGGCCTGGCATCTGGGCTTCCTGGTGGGCCCGCGCATCAATGCCGGCGGCCGCATCGGCGATGCCGCCCTCGGGTCGCGCCTGTTGCTTGCGCGCGATCCGCTCCAGGCAGGGCCCATCGCGGCCGAGCTCGACCGCCTGAACCGCGAGCGGCAGGTCGTCGAGCAGGCGGCGGTGATCGAGGCGGAGGCTCTGGCCCAGCGCGCGCTCCACGACGACCCCGGCCTTGGCGCCCTGGTCTTCGGCGATCCCGACTGGCACCCGGGGATCGTGGGGCTCATCGCGGCGCGGGTGAAGGAGCGCACGGGCCGCCCGGCCTTCGCCTTCGCGCTCGATGCCGGGGGTGGCGGCACCGGCTCCGGGCGCTCCGTGCCCGGCGTCGATCTCGGGCTGGCGGTTCGCGCGGCCGTGTCGGCGGGCGTTGCGGTGAAGGGCGGCGGCCACGCCATGGCCGCGGGCGTCACCGTGCCGGCCGGCGGCCTTCCCGCCTTCGCCCGGTACATCGAGGCGGCCCTGCGCGAAGCGGTCGCCGCGCGCAGCGCCGTCACAGATCTAGCCGTGGACGGCTCCCTCGCGGCTGCGGCGCTCCAGCCGGACCTCGTCGCCTCGCTCGATCGCGCCGGACCGTACGGATCGGGCAATCCTGAGCCCGTCTTCGTGCTGCCCCATCACCGGCTGACGGACGCGACCGTCGTCGGCCAGGGCCATGTGCGCGGGCGCGTGCGGTCGGGCGATGGCGCGGTCGCGTCCTTCGTCGCGTTCCGCAGCGCCGAATCCGATCTCGGGCGCTTCCTGCTCGCGGCCCGGGGCGAGAGCGTGCACCTTGCCGGCATGCTCGCCGTGGACCGATGGGGCGGGGCGGAACGGGTGGAATTGCGGGTGACCGACGCCGCACCGGCAAGACCCGGCCCATAAGGCCATCGCGTCGCTTGCGGGTGAGGCGGAAGCCATCTATACGGTCCGCGCGCCGGATGCGGTCTTCGTCTATCGGTTAGGACACCAGCCTTTCACGCTGGGAAGACGGGTTCGATTCCCGTAGACCGCGCCATCCCGCCGCTTCTTTTCCCAAGCATGAATCCGATTGTCAGCGGGCGGCCGCAAGCCGTTGGCGTGCTTTGGAAAAAGAAAGGACCGCACGCGGTGAGCGGCGGTCCGAAGTCCAAGGAGGAAACGCCCCGCGAAGGGCAGGAGCGCCGACGCCAATCGGCTTTCCATGACCTAAGGGTAGTGCCGCCCCGGCAGTGTCTCAAGGCGAAATGGACAGCAATCCTGTCCGAACGCCGGTGAGATGTGCGGCAACCGCTCAAAATTCGGGCAGAATCGCAGACGTGAGCGGAATCGCGCACGATGAGGCAATCGACCGGAGGCACGAACGCCCATACCGATCTGGCACGCGGACCGCGCGAGGCCACTGGACGAACCTTCCGGCCCGGGTGTTCAAGGGGGCCTGATGGAGGGATCGATGGACAATACCAGCCCGCTCTGGCGTCACGTGGATGCGCTCGGCGACGATTTCGCGGCCCTGGCGGACCGCGTCTGGGCGACGCCCGAGGTCTGCTACACCGAGGCCCGCTCCGCCGCCGAGCATCGCGCCATGCTGGAACGCCACGGCTTCCGCATCACGGATAACGTGGCCGGCATCCCGACGGCCCTGATCGGCGAAGCGGGCGAGGGCGGACCCGTCATCGCGTTCCTGGGCGAATACGACGCGCTCCCGGGCCTCAGCCAGGAGGCGGGGCTCGACCGGCCTAGCCCGGTGGAAGCGGGCGGCCACGGCCACGGCTGCGGCCACAACCTGCTGGGATCGGCGGCCCTGCTCGCCGCCACGGCCACCAGGAACTGGCTGCAGCAGGCGGGGCTGCCGGGCCGGGTTCGCTATTACGGATGCCCGGCGGAAGAAGGCGGCGCCGCCAAGGCCTTCATGGTGCGCTCGGGCGCGTTCTCGGACGCCGACATCGCCATCTCCTGGCATCCCTACAGCTTCTGGGAGGTGACCCCGCCGGTGTCCCTCGCCAATACCCGCGCGGATTTCACTTTCTTCGGCCGCGCCTCGCACGCGGCGGCCTCGCCCCATCTCGGCCGGTCGGCGCTCGATGCCGTCGAGCTGATGAGCGTCGGGGTGAATTACATGCGCGAGCACATGCCGAGCGACGCGCGCGTCCACTACGCCGTGCTGGAAACGGGCGGGATCGCGCCGAACGTCGTCCAGGCCCGCGCCCGGGTGCGCTATTCGATCCGTGCCCGGGACCTGCCGGGGATGCTGGAACTGGTGGAGCGCGTGCGCAAGGTCGCCGAGGGCGCGGCGCTGATGACCGAGACGCGGATGGAGATGCGGGTCGTCAGCGCGGTCTCCAACATCGTCGGCAACACGCCGCTGGAAGCCGCGCTGCAGACGATCCTGGAGGATCTCGGCCCGCCCGTGTTCGACGAAGCCGACAGGGACTTCGCCCGGCGCATCCAGGCCACCCTGACGGAGGGCGACATCGCCGCCGTCTACCGCGCCATCGGCATGGCGCCGCGGGACGTGCCGCTGGCGGACTTCACAGTGCCGGCGGACGCGCGCCGCCAGCCGCTGCTCGGCTCCACGGACCTCGGGGACGTGAGCTGGGTCGTGCCGACCGTGCAGGCCCATGCGCCGACCATGGCGGTGGGAACGCCGCTCCACACCTGGCAGGTCGTGGCGCAGGGCAAGGCGCCCGCGGCGCACAAGGCGATGATGCACGTCGCCAGGGCCATGGCAATGCTCGCGGCCCGCGCCGTCGAGGATCCCTCGCTCATCGCCGCCGCCAGGGCCGACCTTGCCGCCCGGACCGCCGATACGCCCTATGTCTCCCCGATCCCCGCCGGCGTCGAGCCGCCGCTCGACATGTCGACGGCCTGAACGGCACGGACCCGAACCTGGATCAATGATCGCCGGGCTGGCGGCGTCTACCTCGCCCGGCGACGGCCGCTGGCCGTCCCCGCGGCTGGAGGCGCCCCCATGATCCGAACCGTTCCGATCCTTCTCGTGCTGCTGGCTTCGGCCGGTGCGGCGCCGGCGCAGGACGCCGGGGTGGGCGAGAAGGTCTTCGCCAAATGCCGCCCCTGCCATCAGGTGGGCGAGACGGCGAAGAACGGCGCAGGTCCGATCCTCAACGGCATTTTCGGCCGGCCTGCGGGTTCCGTTCCCGGCTTCGCCTATAGCCCGGCCAACAAGGGGTCCGGCGTTGTCTGGGACGAGGCGGTCTTCGCCGACTATATCCGCGATCCGCGCGCGAAAATGCCCGGGAACCGCATGGCGTTTCCCGGCCTGAAGGACGATGGGGAGATCGCGGGGCTCACCGCCTTCCTGAAGCAGTTCGGCCCCGACGGCCGCAAGCTGTAGGGCCGCTGGGCGTCATCGAACCGCAACCGAAACGACATCGCGGCGTCGTGCCGCCGTGGTCTTGCCTGCGCCGGGGCGGAACGCCGCCGGCGATTCCGCTCCGAACTGCCATGGCGCATGCGGAGCGAGGCGATGCCATTCTTCAACCCAGCCCTGGACGGCGGCTTCCCGGCGCTTCCGGCCCGGTGGCGCCTGTCCATCCCGTCACCGTTTCCGTTCGGCGTGGACGCTTCCGAGGAGCCGGCGGACGAGCTCGCCCGCATCGGCGAGCTGGCGGTCAGGCTGGTCCGCTCTCCGGCCGAACTGCGGCAGGTACAGCGCCTGCGCTACCGGGTGTTCTTCGAGGACGGCGGCGCCCGCGCCGGCGCGCTCGCCCGGCTGACCCGCCGCGACGCGGACGCCTATGACCGGCTCTGCCGCCATCTTGTCGTCACGGACGGGACCGGCCCGTCGGCAGAGACCGTGGGGACATACCGCCTGCTGGACCGGCGCGCCGCCGAGCGCGGCCCCGGCTTCTACAGCGCGGGCGAGTTCGATCTCGGCCCGATGCTCGCGGCCAACCCGGCCGCGCGGATCCTCGAACTCGGCCGCTCCTGCGTGCTGCCGTCCCATCGCGGCAAGCGCACGATCGAGCTGCTGTGGCAGGGCATTTCGGCATGCATGACGCGGGACGGGCATGACGTCCTGATGGGCTGCGCGAGCTTCCCGACGACCGACCTCGCCGCGCTGCGCCTGCCCCTGTCCTTCCTGCATCATCATGCTCGCGCGCAGGGCCGCTGGAGCGTGTCCGCACGGCCGGACCGGGCTGCCGTCTTCACCCCCCTGGAGCGGGACGACATCGACGTGAAGGCGGCGAAGAAGGCGCTTCCGCCGCTGATCAAGGGCTATCTGCGCGTCGGCGCGCGCTTCGGGACCGGAGCCGTCATCGACGCCGCCTTCGGCACGACAGACGTCTTCGTCGTGCTGCCCGCGTCCCATATCGGCGGCCGCTACCGCGACTATTTCGGCGCGCCGGAACCGGCTTCCTGATCGCCGGGCGCTAGCGGCACGACGGGCCGCCCGAGGCAGGCCGAAAGGGTCGCCCGCGCAGGGCCCGCGGGCGGGGCGTCGGCCAGGACGAAGGCCCGCACGGCGTGGAAGCTCCATGCGCCCGCAATGGTGGTGAGCGCTGAAATCTGCGCCGCGCGGCCCACCACGATCGCGGCATTGCCGATATAGATCCGCTCCAGCGCGGCGCGCGGCGGCGTCCGGTCGCCGATCTGAAGCAGCCTTGCGCCGCTCGCGATGGCGGCGCAGGCGGCTGTCCCGCCCTCCGGTGTGTTAAGCGGCAGAAGGTTCGCCACCCGGTCCTCCGCATCGACCGGCCAGGACTGCATTGCCCGTGCGACCGCCCGGCGCGCATCCTCCGTCGCTGCCGCGAGGTCGAGCGCGCGGGCAAGGTCCGGCGCATCGCCCCGCAGGATCGCCGCCGCGTCCGCCCTCGCGCCGTCCGGCCCTTCGGCCAGGATCGCGGATGCGCCCGCGCGGCGGGTCGCGCAGCCTAGGACGCCATGCCTGCGCAGCATCGCGGCGCGGTCGTCGGCGTCGAGCATGGCGATCGCGCCGCGAAGCCGCGCGGTGAAGGCGCGATGGGTCTCGCCGGGCAGCGCGTGGAGGCTGCCGCCGATCCGCACCGTCACCTGCGGCCGCGCGCTGCGGCGGACCTGGGTCGCCCGCAGGCGGCTGAGGCCGCTTGTCTCCATCCCGCCGATGTGGACCGGCAGGACCGGCGCGCCGCTGCGAACCGCGAGGAAGCCGACGCCGGAATAGAAGTCCATGAGCGCGGTGGTCACCGTCAGGCGGCTTTCGGGAAAGATGACCCCGGTCCCGCCATCCCGGATCGCTTGCAGCAGGCCCCGGAGCGGGAAGGGACGGGCCGGATCGACGGGAAATGTCCGCGCCAGCGCCGCGACGGGGCGGACCCAGGAGAGGCGCGCCATGGCCGGATCGATCGCGTAGGCGAGATCGCGCGCGAGGACCGCGCGCAGCACGACCGGATCGGCGAACCCAACATGGTTCGCGGCGACGATCAGCGGACCGCCGGCCGGGATCCTTTCCAGCCCGTGGACGTCCACCGCGAACGCGGCCCGTGTGGCGAGCCTTGCGAGCAGCGTGACGACGTCGGTGCGGTCCATGAAGCGGGCGATGCCACGGGCCCGTGACGTCTCCGTGACGGGGATGCGACACGGGATGCGGCTCACCGCCCGTGGCGTTCGCGCGCGCCCTGTCGCAGGATCGGCCGCAAGGAGCGGGACGATGGCCAGCAACGGGACGGCTGAGGCCGGCGAGTTCGACTACGTCGTGGTGGGGGCCGGCTCGGCCGGCTGCGTGATGGCGAACCGCCTCTCCGCCGATCCGCGCAACCGCGTCCTCCTGCTGGAAGCCGGCGGGCGGGACAACTGGATCTGGTTCCACATCCCGGTCGGCTACCTGTTCGCCATCGGCAATCCCCGCGCCGACTGGATGTTCAGGACCGAGCCGGAGCCGGGGCTCAACGGCCGGGATCTCGCTTATCCCCGCGGCAAGGTGATCGGCGGCTCGTCGGCGATCAACGCCATGATCTACATGCGCGGCCAGGCGGCCGACTATGACGGCTGGCGGCAGCTGGGCCTGGAGGGGTGGGGCTGGGACGACGTCCTGCCGTATTTCCTGCGCCACCAGGACCACGCCGTGCCGGTCGAGGGGATGCATCGCGGCGGCGGGGAATGGCGCGTGGAGCTGCCGCGCGTGCGCTGGGACATCCTGGACGCAATCCGCGACGCCGCCGTCGCCGCCGGCATTCCCCGCGTCGAGGACTTCAACACCGGCGACAATTCCGGTGTCGCCTACTTCCAGGTCAACCAGCGCCGCGGCCGCCGCTGGAGCGCGGCGCGCGGGTTCCTGAGGCCGGCGCTCAACCGTCCGAACCTGCGGCTGGAGACGGGCGTCACCGCCGAGCGCGTCATCATGGAGGGGGGCAGGGCAACCGGCGTCGCCTATCGCGTCGGCGGCGAATTGCGGATCGCCCGTGCGCGGGCCGAAACGATCCTGTGCGCCGGCGCCATCGGCACGCCCATCCTGCTGGAACGGTCGGGCATCGGCCGTCCCGACGTGCTGGCGTCCAGGGGCCTGCCCGTCGTGCTGGAGAGCTCAGGCGTCGGCGAGAACCTGCAGGACCATCTCCAGCTCCGGCCGGTCTACAAGGTCAGCGGCGTGCGCACGCTGAACGCCGACTATGCGGTGCCCCTCAAGCGGGCGCTGATGGCGCTGGACTATGCGTTCCGGCGGCGCGGGCCCCTGACGATGGCGCCCTCGCAGCTTGGCGCCTTCGCCCGTTCTTCGCCCGATTACGCGACGCCCAACCTGCAGTTCCACTTCCAGCCGCTGTCGCTGGAGAAGTTCGGGGACGCGCTCCACCCGTTCCCCGCCTTCACGGCGAGCGTATGCAATCTGCGCCCGTCCAGCCGCGGGAGCGTCCACCTCAAGGACCCGTCCGGCGCGCCGGCGATCCGCCCGAACTACCTGGCGACGGACGAGGACCGCCGCGTCGCCGCCGATTCGATCCGGCTCACGCGCCATATCGTGGCGCAGGCGCCGCTCGCACGGTTCACGCCGGAGGAGTTCCGGCCCGGCGCGGACATCCGGGACGAGGAGGGGCTGGTGAAAGCGGCGGGGGACATCGGCACGACGATCTTCCATCCGGTCGGCACCGCGCGGATGGGGCCGGACGGCGACCGGGAGGCGGTGCTGGACGCCCGGCTGCGCGTGCGCGGCATCGAGGGCCTGCGGGTGGCGGACGCCTCGGCCATGCCGCGCATCACGTCCGGCAACACCAATTCCCCGACCATGATGATCGCCGAGAAGGCGAGCGCCATGATCCTGGAGGACCGGCGCTAGCCGGCAATGGAAACGAGCGGGCCGCGTCCTAGCCCCAGAGCGCGCCCTGCGGCGGATGCACCGTGCTGCCTTCGAACAGAAGGCCGGGCTCCCGGTCGCGCGCCAGCAGCAGCGGCCCGTCGAGGTCGACGAAGGCGGCGCCGGGCGTGAGATACATGGCCGGCGCCATGGCCAGCGACGTGCCCAGCATGCAGCCGACCATGATGTCCAGGCCCATGGCGCGCGCGTCGCGGGCGACGAGAAGCGCCTCGGTCAGCCCGCCGGTCTTGTCGAGCTTGATGTTGATCGCGTCGTAGCGGCGCGCCACGTCCGCAAGGCTCTTGCGGTCGTGCATGCTTTCGTCGGCGCAGATCGGGATGACGCGGTCGATGTCGGCGAGCAGGTCGTCCTTGCCCGCGGGCAGGGGCTGCTCGATCAGCTTCACGCCCGCGTCGCGGCAGGCCGCGAGGTTGTCGCGGATGGTCGATGCGTCCCACGCCTCGTTGGCATCGACGACCAGGACCGCGGCGGGCGCCCCCCGACGCACCGCCGCGATCCGGGCCGTGTCCCCGGCGCCACCGAGCTTGACCTTCAGGATCGGTCTGTCGGCGGCCGCACGGGCGGCTCCCTCCATGGTTTCGGGATCGCCCAGGCTGATCGTGTAGCAGGTGGTCACCGGCTTCGGAGCAGCGATCTCGGCAATCTCGGCCACGGGCGTGCGCGTGCGCTTGGCCTCGAAGTCCCACAGCGCGCAGTCGAGCGCGTTACGAGCGGCGCCCGCCTTCATGCGCGTGAGCAGTTCGGTGCGCGTGCAACCCCAGGCTATCGGTTCCGCCTGCGCCGCGATCAGGTCCCGGACCCCCTCGACCGTCTCGCCGTAGCGGGCATAGGGCACGCACTCGCCGCGCCCCACCGTGCCGTCCTCGCTGATCGTCGCGGTGACGACGACGGCCTCGGTGCGGCTTCCGCGGGAGATGGTGAAGGTCCCCGCGATGGGGAAACGCTCGATCTCGACGGTCAGGCGGCGCATGGCGGGATCAGCTCGCCGCCTTGGCGCGGACCGTCTGCGGGTAGTCCGCGGCGATCCGGTCCACGATCACGTCGACGCCGAAGCGGATCGGATCGGTGGCGGGCAGGTCGTGCTCCCGGGACACCTGCGCCAGGTAGGCGCGCGCCTCATCCTCACCCAGGGCCTGGGTGTTGACGGCGATCCCGACCGGACGGATGGCCGGGTTGGTGAGCGTGCCGGTGGCGATCGTCAGGTCGATGACCTGGCGGATGGTCGGCAGCGGCGTCTTCACGCCGCGCATCGTCGTGCGGGTCGGCTCGTGGCAGACCACGAAGGCGTCCGGCTGCGCGCCATGGAGCAGGCCGAGCGACACGCCGGCAAAGGACGGGTGGAACAGCGAGCCTTGGCCCTCGATGAGGTCCCAGTGATTGGCGTCAGCCGCGGGCGAGATCCACTCCACCGCGCCGGAGATGAAGTCGGCGACGACCGCGTCGATGGCGACGCCGCGGCCCGAAATGAAGATGCCCGTCTGTCCCGTTGCGCGGAAATCGGCGTCGAAGCCGCGGTCGCGCATGGCCTTCTCCAGCGCGAGCGCCGTGTACTTCTTGCCGGCCGAGCAATCGGTGCCGACGGTCAGGAGCCGCATGCCGGGGCGCTTGTCGCCCTTGCCCGTGTCGAACCGCATGTCGGAATGACGCACGTCGAAGAGCTGGCGGCCGTTGCGCCGCGCCGCATCGGCGATCTCCGCCTTGGAGCCGAGGCGCGTATGCAGGCCGCTGGCGACGTCGAACCCGGCGTCGAGCGCTTCCACGATGGTACGCACCCAATGGTCGGGCAGCACGCCGCCGGCGTTGGCGACGCCGACGATCATCGTGCGCGTGCCCGCCTTCGCCGCATCCGCGATCGACATGTCGGCGATCCCGAGATCGGCCTTGCAGCCGGGGAGGCGGAGCTGGCCGATGCACCAGTCCCGGCGCCAGTCCACGATGCCGGCGGCGGTCTTGGCCGCGAGCTGGTCGGGAACGTCGCCGAGGAACATCAGGTAGGGAGGGTTGATCTGCATGCCGCTCTCCATCGCGAGTGACGGCAGATTGCCGCCTCGCCGCGCGAAATTCCAATGCACGTTCTGCATCGCGGCGCTGGCCGCAGCCATTAATTCAAGCGTTCTCAACGGCATGGTATAAGTGCGATGCTATTTTCGCATTGGCCGCGCATGCCCATGCAGCGCTAGCATTGTGAAACTTCAGGGACCGGTGCCGCACCGGCAGGAGCCCATCGTGGACGTTCGCTGGCTGCAGGATTTCCTCACCCTCGCGGAGACCCGGAACTTCACCCGCGCGGCGGCGATGCGCAACGCATCCCAGGCGGCGTTCAGCCGGCGCATCCAGTCGCTGGAAGCCTGGCTCGGCGCCCCGCTGCTCGACCGCTCCATCTTCCCCACGCGCCTGACGCCCGAGGGCGAGCAGTTCCGCACCTATGCCAGCGAGATCCTGCGCCAGGTCGTGGACGCGCGCACCGAGCTCAGCGGCAAGCCGACCCAGCGCCCGGAGCACATCCGCATCGCGCTGCCCTATACGCTCGCCACCGCGCGCCTGCCCGACTGGTGGGCCGACTGGACCAAGGGGCGGCGGCTCAGCTCGTCTCTCGTCCTGGGCAACGTGCACGACATCGTCACGGCTTTGGTCTCGGGCAACGTCGACCTGATGATCTGCTTCCATAATGCGCAGCAGCCGATCCATCTCGATCCGGACCGGTACGAGCGCCTGCGCATCGAGACGGACACGCTGCGTCCCTATATCAGCCGGGACCTGCTCGCCCGGGAGCGCTACGCCTTCCCCGGCCGCGAGAACCGGCCCCTGCCGCTCCTCATGTATTCGTCCGGCGTCTATGCCGCGCGCCTCGTCGACCTGATCTTCGAGGCCGCGCCGGAGAAGATCGTCGGCACCAAGGTCATGGAGAGCGACATGTCGGACGTGCTGCGCGACATGGCGGTGCGCGGCTACGGCATCGCCTGGCTGTCGGACAGCACCGTCGCCGCCTCGGGAAGGGACGACCTCGTTCCGCTGGGCGGGGCCGGCTGGACGCTGCCTCTGTCCACGCTCGCCTTCCGCGAGCGCTCCAACGACAAACCGTCGGTGCGCCGCCTGTGGTCTGTCCTCAGCGAGCGGGCGGCGCAGGCCAGCGGCTGATTCCCGCAATTTTAGCGAATCGAGCCCGCCTGACGTGGCGGAAACCGACACATACGGGGCAACGAGACGGCAAAAACGGCGGAAAAAAGGTTTCTTCACCGCAATCGGCGGTTTTCCGACGATCTGTGCTTGATCCCCGTGCCGCTTCGCGTAGCGTCTGCGCTCTCTCAAACAAGGGGGTGCCCATGAGCATTCAAGACATCGTCGATAAGGTCGCCGCCGACCACAAGCTGACCAAGGCCGAGGCGCGCAGCGTCGTCGACACGGTCCTCGCCTCCATCGCGTCCGGCGCGAAGAAGGGCGAGGTCAGCCTGCCGGGCTTCGGCAAGTTCAAGGTGACCTCCCGTCCGGCCCGCACCGGTCGCAACCCCCGCACGGGCGAGACGATCAAGATCGCCGCGTCCAAGAAGCTCGGCTTCACCGCCGCCAAGGCGCTGCGCGACTCGCTCTGATGCCGGCGCATCGCCGGCGGCTTCGGCCGTCAGCCGCGCCACCATCGACGAAATTCCCTTAAACGGGCGAACGGCCGGCGGAGACGCCGGCCTTTTTCGTGCCCGGAATGCACGGCGCCCACGAAACATCCTCCACGCTCGCACGTTGTCGCAGCGGATGGCGGCCGCCACCGAGGCAGCCGCAGAACCACACCGATATGACCGAGCACGAGAGAGGATACGTCATGGGCCTGTTTTCCCCCGACATCGAGACCATGGAAGATCTCTTCAAGCACCAGCTCCAGGACGTCTATTACGCCGAGAAGCAGATCCTGAAGGCGCTGCCCGACATGATCGAGAAGGCGACCGATCCCGAGCTGAAGCAGGGCTTCCAGACCCATCTCGCCGAGACCGAGCGCCAGGTCGAGCGCCTGCGCCAGGCCTTCCAGAGCTTGGGCCAGGAGCCCAAGGGCGTGGATTGCCCGGCCATCGACGGCATTATCGAGGAAGCCAACGAAGTGGCTGGCGAAGTCGGCGACAAGGAGGTCCTCGACGCCGCCCTGATCGCCGCCGCGCAGGCGGTCGAGCACTACGAGATCACCCGCTACGGCACGCTGGCCGCCTGGGCCAAGCAGCTCGGCCACACCGAGTGCGCGCGGCTCTTCGAGGAGACGCTCGCCGAGGAGCGGGCGACCGACAAGAAGCTGACCGAGCTGGCCGAGCGCAAGATCAACCAGCGCGCCGCCTGATCGATCCGGTTTCGACCTGGAACGGGGCCTCTCCGCAAGGAGGGGCCCTTTTCTATTCGGGAGGGTAGGCGTGCTCGCGCCCGCGATAATCGCGGACATGCTCTCCGGACACGTAGTCCGGCCCGATCGGCGACTTGCCGAAGCCGCCGGGAATGTCGAGCACGTAGGTCGGCTGGCAGAGCCCCGACAGACGGCCCCGTAACGCTTCGACCAAGGCGCGACCCTCTGCCAGGCTCACGCGGAAATGCGCCGTTCCCGGCGCCATGTCCGCCTGGTGCAGGTAATAGGGCCGAACCCGCGCCGCCACGAAGCCGCGCATGAGGGCGGCCAGCGTCTCGACATCGTCGTTGACGCCCTTGAGCAGCACGGTCTGGCTCAGCAGCGGCACGCCCGCATCCGCCAGCAGCCGGATCGCCGCCAGCGCCTCCGGCGTCAGTTCGCGCGGGTGATTGGCGTGGATGGCGACGAAGCTTGCGCCGCGGAACGCCCGCAGTGCCTTCACCAGCGCCGGCGTGACCGTCTCCGGCGCGGCGACGGGCACCCGGCTGTGCCAGCGCACCACCGCCACATGCGGGATCGCCGACAGCCGGTCAACGAGCGCCCGGATGCGCCGCGGCGACAGGATGAGCGGGTCGCCGCCCGTGACGATCACCTCCCAGATGCCGGGATCCGCGGCGATGTAGGCGAGCGCGGCATCCAGCTCGGACGGCGTCAGCGCGGGCCGGCCGCCGGGGCCGACCATCTCGCGGCGGAAGCAGAAGCGGCAATAGACCGGGCAGACATGGACCGGCTTTAGCAGCACGCGATCGGGATAGCGGTGGACGATCCCCGTCACAGGCGAATGCGCGTCATCGCCGATCGGGTCGGCCAGCTCGGAAGGCAGGATGTCCAGTTCCTGCACCGACGGGAGATATTGCCGCGCGATCGGGTCGGCGGGATCCCCAGGCTCGATCAGGCGCGCCACCGCCGGCGTCACCGCCACGGCATAGCGGTCTGCCACCGCCCGAAGGCGGGCATCGTCCGCGTCGACGGGAAGGCCCGCGTCGCGAAGCTCTGCAAGGGTCCTGAGGGTCCGTGTCGTCATCGCGCCCTCGATAGCCGCCGCGGGCCGGCGGCGCCAGCTTTCAGCCGAACGGATCGGCGACCGGCGCCCAGATCACCTGGTCGATGCGCTCCGCCCCTGCGGCGAGCATGGCGAGCCTGTCGAAGCCCAGGGCGGCCCCGCTCGCGGCCGGCATCTCGCCCACGGCCGCGATGAAGTCCTCGTCGATGGGGTAGGAGCGCCCGTAGACGCGTTCCTTCTCGGCCATCTCGGCCTCGAAGCGCCGCCGCTGCTCCTGCGGGTCGGTCAGCTCGCCGAACGCGTTGGCGAGCTCGATGCCGCAAACATACAGCTCGAACCGCTCGCTGACCCGCGGGTCGGAGGCCTTGCGGCGGGCGAGCGCCGCCTCGCAGGCCGGATAGTCCGTCAGGATCGTCGCCCGGCCGCGACCGAGCCTGGGCTCGATCCGGTCGCTGAGCACCCGGCTGAACAGGTCGCTCCAGCTGTCGTCCGGCGCGATCCGCAAGCCGAGGCCCAGCACCTGATCGCGCAGGCGCGCAGTGTCCGGCTCCCCGCCGGGCAGGGTCGCCATGAGATCGATCCCCGCATGCCGCGCGAAAGCCTCCGCTACCGTCAGGCGCTCGGGAACGGCGAACGGATCGGCCGTCCGACCGCGCCAGGTGAACGCCGCCGCGCCTGTCGCCTCGGCGGCCAGCGCGAGCAGCGCGCCGCAATCGTCCATGAGGACCTGATACGTCTCGCCGGTCCGGTACCATTCCAGCATCGTGAATTCGGGATGGTGGAGGGGGCCGCGTTCCCGGTTCCGGTAGACCGGAGCCAGCGTGAAGATGCGCGTCTCGCCGGCCGCCAGCAGCTTCTTGCAGGCGAATTCCGGCGACGTATGGAGAAACAGCTCCGCGGCTCGCCCGTCGATCGATTCCAGCCGCGCGGCGATGCCGTGAAGATGCGCCTCGTTGCCGGGCGAAACCTGCAGCGCCGACGTCTCCACCTCCACGAAGCCGCCCGCCTCGAAATGACGCCGGATCGCCGCACGGACGCGGTTGCGCTTCATCAGGAAGGGACGCCGGTCGGCATGGACATGCGGTCGCCACCAGGGCGAGGGCGGGGCAGGGGGCAAGGCGGGCTCCGTGGCGGTCCTGGCCGAAATCGCTTGGCCGCTGGGGCGGCGGCGTCTATGTAGCGCCGCGAGATCATTCCCGCGACGGCCGATGCCGGGCGGATCAGACCGAGAGGCTTTTCGTGGTCAAGGTTATCGCCAGCTCGCTGCGCAAGGGCAACGTGGTCGACATCGACGGCAGGCTCTACGTCGTGCTCAGCGCCGAGAGCTTCCACCCGGGCAAGGGCACGCCGACGACCCAGATCGACATGCGGCGCATCAGCGACGGCGTGAAGGTGTCGGAGCGCTATAAGACCACCGAGCAGGTGGAGCGCGCCTATATCGAGGACCGCGAGTTCACCTACCTGTACCAGGACGGTGACGGGTACACGTTCATGAACCAGGAGACCTACGACCAGGTCACGGTTCCCGCCGACATCGTCGGCGACCAGTCGGTCTACCTCGCCGAGAACATGACGGTGACGCTCAGCCTGCATCAGGGCGTGCCGGTCTCCATCGTCCTGCCCGCGCGCGTCGTGCTGGAGATCGTGGACACCGAGCCCACCGTGAAGGGCCAGACGGCCTCCTCGTCCTACAAGCCGGCTGTTCTGTCCAACGGCGTGCGCACCTCGGTTCCGCCGCATATCGCGACCGGCACGCGCGTGGTCGTGATGACCGCCGACGGCTCCTACGTCGAGCGCGCCAAGGACTGACCGCTTAGGGCGCTGGCGGCGGGTCCGCCGGCTGCCCCGGCACCTGCCGGCTGCACATGGCGACGACCCCCTGGATGCGCGCCTGCGCCGCCGGATCGGCCGTGTTGCCGGTCACGGCGGTCCACACGCCCTCGCGCTTCAGCCCAGTCTCCGCGCAGGCGCAGAATCGCCGGCACGCCGCGATGTCCCCGCCCGTCGCCTCGCACTGCGCGCGGCAGCCCTGGCGGAACTCGCGCGTCTCCGCGAGTTGCGCGCCGCCGCCCGACAGCGTCACGAACAGGTAGAGCAGACCCACCAGGACCGGCTGGTGCACGAGGTAGATCGGCAGGCTGTGCCGCCCGAGAAACGCGACCGGCCCCGCCGCCGCCGGCAGCGCTGCCGGGCGCGACGGGTTCTTCCGCTCGCTCGCCAGCCAAATCTTCCCCACCGCCATGCCGATCAGCACGCAGCCGAACCACGGCAGGATCGGCACGTAGTCGTTGGTGCGCGGTTCGATCGTCCCGAGCCCGATCCAGTATGCGGCCGGATGGTTGAACACGTCCGCCGTGGCGAAAAGCGGCGCGGCGAGGGCGGCCGCGGCGAAGGCGAGCAGCACCAGCGCCGGCAGCCGCAGGAAGGCGAGGCCGAGGACGCTCGACAGGGCGATGCAATGGAGGATGCCGAACCAGATCGTGCCCTGCGGCATGGCGACATAGGTGCCGGCCGTCACCAGCGCCGCCGCGCCGGCGATCACCGCGAGCCGCCGCAGGAACGGTCCCCGGCGCAGGCCGTTCGCGTGGGCCAGGACAAGGCTGAAACCGACGATGCCGAGGAACGATCCGGCGATGGCGCGGGCGAACCAGCGCCAGCCGGGCTCACCGACGACGTCCACCGACGTCAGGGCGAAGTACTGGAGATCCCAGGCGAAATGGTAGACGAACATCGCCAGCACGGCGACGCCGCGCGCCACATCGAGCCAGGCCAGGCGAAGCGGCGTGGCGGGCTCAGGGATCGGCTGCGAGAGGAAGGTCATCGGCGGTTCCGGCGGGATCGTGCGGCGAGGCCTAACATGCCGTCGGGGGACGCCGATAGGCGGGCCGCCATGTCGCGGAGCTTCGCGCGGAGCCCGATAGCGGGCCTCACGGGTCTGTGATATCAATCGTTCTCACCGATCTTCGTTCCGGAACCAGACCCGCTTCATGGCCACGTCCCGTCCCGGTGGCATCGCCGCCGCTACCGTCCTGCGGTCCATCGGCATCGCGGCGGCTCTGTTCCTCGGCCTTGCGGCTGTCCCCGTCCGGGCGGAACCTTCTGTTCCCGCCGATCCGGCCTGCACCGGCGTCGCAACGCCCGGCCTGCGCGACGGGTTGCTGCTCACCGGCGCCAAGCTGCGCCAGAAGCAGGCGATCTCCATCCTCGCCATCGGCTCCTCGTCGACCGAAGGCGCCGGCGCGTCGAGCCCGGTCATGGCCTATCCCCAGACGCTGGCGCGGTCCCTGGTCGACCGGCTCGGCCGCAGTACGATCGAGGTGGTGAATGCGGGAATCGGCGGCGAGACGGCCTCGCAGACGATCGAGCGACTCACCCGCCTGACGCGCGAGCGCCATTTCGACCTCGTCATCTGGCAGGTCGGCACCAACGACGCCGTGCGCGGGGAGAGCGAGGAGCGCTTCCGCGACCTGCTGACCTCGGGAATCGAGGCCGTGCTGGAGCGCGGCTCCGATTTGCTGCTCATGGACCAGCAATTCTTCCCCACGGTGCGCGATCCCGCCCGCTACGAGCGCTACGTGGACATCCTTGGCGAGGTCGCGGCCGATCGCGGCGTGCCGGTCTTCCATCGCTACAAGGCGATGCAGGCCTGGGCGCTGAAGACCCCGGCGGACTTTCCCGCCATGCTCTCCGGCGACCGCTTCCACATGAGCGACCGCGGCTATGCCTGCATCGCCCATCTCCTGAGCGACGAGCTCGCGGGCCTGGAAGGCACGCCGCTCGTGGCGCGCGGGCCCAAGCGCGAACGCCCGGCGGACCGCCCGGTCATCGGACGTCCCTGATCGCAGGCACGGCTGGCGTGTGGAGAAGGGCCCGCAGAGCCCTTTGCTCGCCCTCGCACGATGCTATCCTGTCGACAGGACGCTCCTGCGATTCGGATGTGTAAGCATGTCTGACGATGCCGTTTCCGGACCACAGGTCAGGCCCGACGAGATCGCGCCCTCTTCGGAGCGCGACCGGGCCCTGGAAACCCCCGCCGAACTCATCGAGGTGGCGGGGCACATCAAGTGGTTCGACGTGGCCAAGGGCTACGGCTTCATCGTCCCCGACAGCGGCCTGCCCGACGTTCTCCTCCACGTGACGTGCCTTCGCCGCGAGGGTTACGAGACGGCGAACGAGGGCGCCCGCATCGTCTGCCAGGCCCAGCAGCGGCCGCGCGGACTGCAGGTCTTCCGCATCCTCGCCCTGGACAACACGACGGCGCTGCACGTCTCCGAGCTGCAGGCGCCACGCACGCACGTGACGGTGACCCCCTCCAGCGGGCTGGAGCGCGCGGTGGTGAAGTGGTTCAACCGCCTGCGCGGCTTCGGCTTCGTCACGACCGGCGAAGGCCAGCCCGACATCTTCGTGCACATGGAGACCATGCGCCGCTACGGCTTTGCCGAGCTGAAGCCGGGGCAGGAGGTTCTGGTGCGCTACGGCGACGGGCCCAAGGGCCTGATGGCCGCCGAGATCCGTCCGGTCGAGGGCACGTCGACGCCCTTCTCGCACTGAGCCCGGCCTGGCCCATGCGGCACGGTCTCGTCCTTCTCGTCCTCGCTTTCGTCGCCGTGCTCGCGGGTGCGCCGCGTGTTGCCGCGCAGGGCGTCGAGCGGCTGTCCATCGCCACGGTCGGCGGCGAGCGCGTGTTCTCGGTCGAGGTCATGCGCACCGACGCGGAGCGCGCCAAGGGCCTGATGTTCCGCCGCTACATGCCCGAGGACCGGGGCATGCTCTTCGACTTCAAGCAGGTCGCGCCGGTCGCGATGTGGATGCAGAACACCTACATCCCGCTCGACATGCTCTTCATCCGCGCCGACGGCACGATCGCGCGCATCGAGGAGCACACCGAGCCGCTGTCGACGCGCACCATCCCGTCCGGCGAACCGGTTCTCGCCGTGCTGGAACTCAATGCGGGGGTCAGCGCCAGGCTCGGGATCAAGCCCGGCGACCGGGTCGCCCATTCGCTGTTCAAGCCCTAAGCGCGACAAGGGTCCGGCGTGCGCCGCCACCCGTCCGCAATTGGCCATCCGCAACCGGGCCGTCCGCGCTAGGATCGGGAAAACCGGAACGAGGAGGCCGTCATGACAGCGCCAAAACCGTCGCGGACCCATCTGGGCAACCATCCGCTCCATCCCGAGACGCTCATGCTCGGCTATGGCTACGACCCGCTCCTGTCCGAGGGCGCAGTGAAGCCGCCGGTCTTCCTGACCTCGACCTTCGTCTTCCGGTCCGCGGAGGAGGGGAAGGACTTCTTCGACTACACCGCCGGCCGCAGGAAGCCGCCGGAAGGCGAGGGCGCCGGCCTCGTCTATTCGCGGTTCAACCATCCCAACAGCGAAATCGTCGAGGACCGGCTGGCCGTCTACGAGGGCGCGGAATCCTGCATCCTCTTTTCATCCGGCATGTCGGCGATCGCGACGACGCTGCTCGCCTTCGCGCGCCCGGGCGATGTCGTCCTCCATTCGCAGCCGCTCTATGGCGGGACCGAGACGCTCCTCAGCCGCTTCATGGCGTCCATGGGCATCCTCGCCGAACCCTTCGCCGACGGCGTGTCGGAGGAGGCGATCCGCAGCGCCGCGAAGGCGGCGCAGGCCCGCGGACGGGTATCCGTCATCATGATAGAAACCCCATCCAACCCCTTGAACACGCTGATCGATATCGCGCTCATCGCGCGGATCGCGGACGATATCGGCAAGGCCCAGGGGCACCGGCCGCTGGTCGCCTGCGACAACACGCTGCTCGGTCCGGTCTTCCAGCGTCCGCTCGACCACGGAGCCGACGTGTCGCTCTATTCGCTCACCAAATATGTGGGCGGCCATTCCGACCTGATCGCGGGGGCCGCGCTTGCCCGCAAGCCGCACGCGCAGACGATCCGGCTGCTGCGCGGCGCCATCGGTACGCAGCTCGATCCCCATTCCTGCTGGATGCTCGGCCGTTCGCTGGAGACGCTCGGCATCCGCTTCGAGCGGGCGGACCGCAATGCCCGCGTCGTCGCGGAGTTCCTGCGAACCCATCCCAAGGTCAGGCACGTGCATTATCTCGGCTTCCTGCCCGAAGGCTCGCCCTCGCGGCAGGTGCACGACCGCCAGGCCACCGGCGCCGGTTCCACCTTCTCCTTCGACATCGTGGGCGGCCAGCCGGCCGCCTTCCGCTTCCTGAACGCGCTGCAGATCCTCAAGCTCGCCGTCAGCCTCGGCGGCACGGAATCGCTGGCGAGCCACCCGGCCTCCACGACGCATTCCGGCGTCCCGCTCGACGTGCGCGACCGGATCGGCGTGCTCGACAGCACGGTGCGCCTCTCCATCGGCATCGAGCATGCGGACGACCTTCTGGCCGACATCTCCCAGGCCCTCGACCAGGCGTGAGACGCGGCATGCGCGGGACCGCCTTCGCCCTGGCCAGCCTGCTCGCTGCGGGATGGGCCGCCGCGCCGGCGCTCGCGCAGGCCCCGGACCGGTCGCAACCTCCGGCCCCGCGCGTCGTCGCGCCTCCCGCGCCCGTGGCGCGCGACAACGCCGCCATCGACCGGGCGCTGGCGCTCTGCCGCCGCCGGCCGGGCGCGAGCTTCATCGGCATCCGGATCGATCCGGACGGCCGCGTGGGCTGCATCGCCGCCCGCTCGCGGGAAGCCGCCGCCGAATCCGAGCGGCTCGGCCGCGACTATTGCCTCGCCGTGCAGAGCCGGGCCTTCCTCGGCTACGTGGAGCGGCAGGGCCGTCTGACCTTCCGCTGCGGGAAGGCGAATTCGGCCCGCTGAGGGCGGCACGCCGCCTTGCGCGCCGGGCGAAGTTTGTGTTCCCAACGGGAAAACCGGGTGCTATTGCCTGTCCCGCATCCCCAAGCCTCGCGGCCCGGACGCACCGGCTTCAAAACCGGCAACCGGATCAGCGGGTTAGGGGGCGTCGGGGTGTAGCGCAGCCTGGTAGCGCATCTGCTTTGGGAGCAGAGGGTCGCAGGTTCAAATCCTGCCGCCCCGACCAATCGGTTTGAACGCCTGCGATCCGCGAAACGGACCTGCACGAGGACGAGCGAGCGATGACCGCAAGAATCTACAAGCCCACCCGCAGCGCCATGCAGTCCGGCAAGGGCCGCGCCAAGCTCTGGCTGCTCGAATACGAGCCCGAGGTGCCGCGGTCGGTCGAGCCGCTCATGGGCTGGACGAGCTCGCGCGACATGAAGCAGCAATTGCGCCTGCGCTTCGAGACCAAGGAAGAGGCGGTGGCCTATGCCGAGCGCAACGGCATCGCCTACCGCGTCGACGAGCCCAAGCCCGTGGCCCACCGGACCATGGCCTATTCCGACAATTTCAAGTTCAACCGCGTCGGTCAGTGGACCCACTGACCGCCGCGTCCGGCCCCGTAGCTCAGCTGGATCAGAGCAGCCGCCTTCTAAGCGGCAGGTCGCAGGTTCGAGCCCTGCCGGGGTCGCCATCGGCTCGCCGGGACCGCCCGCCGCGTTGACAAAGCCCGGGAAAAACCGCACGCCTCCGCCGCTTTTGTCACGGCGGGCGGTCCGCCGGCGGAACCTTGCATGAGCATCGACGCGCGCCCCGACCTGCCCGGCCTCACCTCCCGCTCCCGGCTGGAATCGGCCTTGTACTGGCTCGCGGCCGCCCGTGCCCGGGCCGTCGTCGCCCTCGTCCTTCTGTCGCTCGCGTGCTTCCTGCCGGGCTTCGCCTCGCTACAGCCCATGGACCGGGACGAGCCGCGCTTCGCGCAGGCATCCAAGCAGATGCTGGAGACCGGCGACTTCGTCGATATCCGCTTCCAGGACGAGGCGCGCCACAAGAAGCCCGTTGGCATCTACTGGCTCCAGAGCGCCACCGTCGCGACCGCGGAGGCGCTCGGCGTTCCCGAGGCGCGCACGCGCATCTTTCTCTACCGGCTGCCCTCGCTGGCTGCGGCGATCGGCACCGTGCTGGCGACCTACTGGGCGGCGCTGGCCTTCCTCGGCCCGGTCGGCGCGCTGCTCTCGGCGGCTCTCATGGCCGCCTCGATCCTGCTCGGGGTCGAGGCCCGCCTCGCCAAGACCGATGCGACGCTCGCCCTTGCCGCGACGCTCGTCTTCGGCGGACTGGCGCGCGCCTACCTGCGCCAGGGGCTGGCGGTGTCGCGCGCGACGCTCGCAGCCTTCTGGTCCGGCATGGCGCTCGGCATCCTGGTGAAGGGCCCCATCGTGCTCATGGTGGCCGGTCTGGCGCTCGCCGTGCTGGCGATCAAGGACCGCAGCCTGCGCTGGGTCGCGGCGCTGCGTCCGCTCTACGGAGCCCTGTTCGTGCTGGTGGCGGTGCTGCCCTGGTTCGCGGCGATCCTCCACAAGACCGGCGGCGCGTTCCTGGCGGAATCGGTCGGCAAGGACATGCTTGGCAAGGTCGGTAGCGCGCAGGAAAAGCATGGCGCGCCGCCCGGCTTCTACCTCCTGGCCTTCTTCGGCACGTTCTGGCCCGCCGCGCCCTTCGCGGCCATCGCGGCGCCGTTCGCCTGGCAGACGCGGCGGGAGCCCGGCGTCGCGCTGGCGCTGGCCTGGATCATCCCGTCCTGGATCGTCTTCGAGCTCGTGCCCACCAAGCTGCCGCACTACGTGCTGCCGCTCTATCCGGCCATCGCGATCCTCACGGTGCACACGCTGATCGCCGGCGGCTTCTGGCGCCGCGGGGCGTGGATCACCGCACTGCTCGTGCCGCTGATCGCGCTCGGCCTGCTGGTCGGCCTGCCCGCCGCCGCGTGGTGGCTGGACGGGTCGATTCCCTTCGCCGGCATCCCGGTTCTCGCGGCCGCCGTCCTCGTCGCCGTCTATGCCTGGAACGGGTATCGCAGGCGGGACGGCGTCAAGGCGCTCGTGGCCTCGGTGCTCGCATCCGTGCTCCTGGCGGCCGGCGTGTTCGGCCTCGTCCAGCCCGGCCTGCGCGCGCTCAAGCTGTCGCCCCGGCTCGCGGAGGCCGCCCGCGCCGTCGGCTGTGCGGATCCGCAGATCGCCACCGCCGGCTATCGCGAACCCAGCCTCGTCTTCCTCACGCGCACCGATCTTGCCATGCCCGCAACGGGCGGGGAGGCGGCGCGATTCCTGTCCGGCGGGGGGTGCCGGGTCGCGTTCGTGACCAGCCGCGAGGAGCCCGATTTCGCCGCGGAGACGGCGCGTCTCAACCTGACGCCGCGCCTCGTGACCCGTGTCGCCGGGTTCAACATCAATGGCGGCCGCCGGATCGACATCGGCGTCTACGCAATCAGCCCGTGACGCCGCCCGGCGCTTGATGTAAGCGAGCGGCCCGATGATCGAGTCCAGCCCCAGCCCGGGCCCGGCCCCCACGCCGCGTCTGTCCGTCGTCGTTCCGGTGCGGAACGAGGCGGGAAATATCGCGCCCCTGGTGGCGGAGATCGAGGCGGCCTGCGCCGCTTTGGCCCCGTTCGAGGTCATCTACGTCGACGACGGTTCGAGCGACGGAACGCCCGCCGAGCTGGCGCGCCTGCGCGCCGAGCGTCCCTGGCTCCGCCAGATCCGGCATGAGGCGAGCTGCGGGCAGAGCGCGGCCGTCCGCACTGGCGTCCTCGCCGCCCGCGCGCCGGTGGTCGCCACGATCGACGGCGACGGGCAGAACGACCCGGCCTTCTTCGCCGCGCTCCATGCGGCGCTCACGTCCGATCCCGCCGTGGGTCTCGTCGCGGGCCAGCGCGTCGGCCGCAAGGACACCGGCTTCAAGCGCCTCCAGTCGCGGATCGCCAACGCGGTGCGCGTGCGCATCCTGAAGGACGGCACGCGGGACACGGGCTGCGGCCTCAAGTGCTTCCGCCGGGACGTCTACCTCGCCCTGCCGTATTTCGACGCGCTGCACCGGTTCATGCCGGCCCTGGTCCGCCGCGAGGGTTATGCCATCGCGCATGTGGACGTCGTGGACCGCCCGCGCCATTCGGGCGTTTCCAATTACGGGTTCTTCGACCGGCTCTGGGTCGGCATTCTCGACCTGGCCGGCGTGTGGTGGCTCATCCGCCGCCGCAGGAAGGCCCCGGTGTCGCGGGAGATCGTGTGATGCTCGTCGATCTGCAGCAGGCGATCGGCACCTACTTCCACGACGTCTTCGTCAACAACGTGGACTGGTGGGTGCTGCTCGGCGTGGTGGCGCAAGCACTGTTCACGATGAGGTTCGTGGTCCAGTGGCTGGCGAGCGAGCGCGCCCAGCGCTCCGTCGTGCCGATGACGTTCTGGTGGTTCTCCATCGGCGGCGGGGCGCTGCTGCTGATCTATGCGCTGTACCGGCGCGATCCGGTCTTCATCGTCGGCCAGGGCTTCGGCCTGTTCGTGTATCTGCGGAACCTGCAATTCGTCCTGCGTGCCCGGGCGCGGGGCGAGGATTCCAACGCAGGTCCGGGCTGAGCGCCGCGATGCACGCCCCCGACGATCCGGCCGCGATCCTCGAGGACATCTACCGCCGGCTCGACGCCGGCGTTCGCGATCGGGAAAGCCCGCTCCATACGCCGTCCCTCGGGACCATCGGCCTTGACGGCACCCCTCGCCAGCGGATCGTCGTGCTGCGGGCGTTCGATGCCCAGGAGCCGTGCCTGCGCATCCACACCGACAGCCGCTCCGCCAAGGTGGCCGAACTCGCCGCCGACCCGCGCGCCTCGCTCCTGTTCTACGATCACGGCGCCGCCGTGCAGATCCGGATCGAGGGCCGCGCCACGGTCCATGGCACGGACGCGATCGCCGATGCAGCCTGGGAGGCATCGCGCCGGCTGAGCCGCATCTGCTACGGCCAGCAGCCGGGCCCGGGCGCAGCGCTTCAGGCGCCCGGCGCCTTCGACCTGCCGGAGACGGACGAGGCGATCGCGGCGGGGCGGGCGAACTTCCGCGCCGTCCTCGTGCGGCCGCTGGCGCTGGAATGGCTGCACCTGCGCCACGGCGCGCACCGGCGCCTGCGCCTTGCCTTCGAGCCGGGCGCGCGCCTGCCGTCCACCGCCCGCTGGCTAGCCCCCTGAGCGCTCAGGACGCCGCCGCCAGCCTGGCGAAACCGGCCTCGATATCCGCCTTCAGGTCGTCCATGTCCTCCAGCCCCACCTGGAACCGCAGGGCCGGCCCGCCGGGCTCCCACCGCGTGGCGGTGCGGTAGGACGAGCAGTCGAACGGGATGACGAGGCTCTCGTAGCCGCCCCAGGAATAGCCGAGGCCGAACAGCTCCAGCCCGTCGAGGAACGCGGCGACCGCCTTCTTCGGGTACGGCTTCAGGATGACCGAGAACAGCCCGGTCGAGCCCAGGAAGTCGCGCTTCCAGATGGCGTGGCCGGGATGGGAGGGCAGGGCGGGGTGCAGGACCTGGCTCACCTCGGGCCGCTGCTCGAGCCACGCGGCGAGCGCCAGGCCCCGGGCCTCGGCCTCCTTCAGCCGCAGCGACATGGTGCGCATGCCCCTGAGCGCGAGGAACGCATCCTCCGGCCCGGCGCACATGGCCATGGCGTCGAACGTTTCCCGCAGGGCAGGGAAGGCGCGGGCGTTGGCCGAGACGAGGCCGAGCAGCAGGTCGGAATGCCCGCCGAGATACTTGGTCCCGGCTTCGATGGCGAGGTCGACGCCGCGCTCGTGGGGCGGGAAGAAGATCGGCGTTGCCCAGGTATTGTCCATGGCGACGAGGGCGCCCTCCGCATGGGCGGCCTGCGCTATGGCGGGAATGTCCTGCATCTCGAAGGACTGGGAGCCGGGGGCTTCCGTCAGGACGAGCGACGTACGCGCGCGCATGAGAGCCGCGATTCCGCCGCCCAGGAGCGGGTCGTAATACTCGGTCTCGACGCCGAGACGCTTCAGGACGCCGTCGCAGAAGATGCGGGTCGGCCTGTAGGCGCTGTCGGGCACGAGGATGTGATCGCCGGCCTTCACCACCGAAAGGATCGCGACCGTGATCGCGGCGAGGCCCGATGGCGTCAGCACGGTGCCCGCCGCGCCGCTCAGCTCCGTCCACGCCTCTTCCAGCGCCCGGATCGTCGGCGTTCCCTTCGTGCCGTAGACGTAAGGCACGTCCCGCGTCTCCAGCGAGCGCGCGTTGGGGTGAAGCACCGTCGAACCCCGGTAGATCGGGGTGTTGATGAAGCCGAACTGCTCGTCCGGGCGACGTCCGGCATGCACGAGACGCGTGCCGAGACCACGCGGTTTACGCGAACCTTCATCGAAATTTTGCATTGAAAAGTCCGTTCCGATGCAGCTGGCCCTTCGGGCCGGATTTGGCGCCGGCAGGCGTCCGGCGAAAAAGTCGTAGCAGATTCCGTGGTTTGTGATGAAGAATGCGACAGGCGGCGAACAAAAGGTTCGCTTGACCATGTGTGGAACTTCGCTTTCGATGCAGGCAAGGCGGGGGCACGCACAAAGCGGCAGCCGCCCACGGCGTCACCGGCGCCGGTTTCAGAACGGCCGGAGCCGACGGATCGGTCCGGACTTAGAGTTCAGAGCGGGAGACGGAAAAATCATGAAGAAGACAATCGCATCGATCGCGCTTGGCGTGGTTGCCGCCGTGGCGGCGACCGGAGCCTCTGCCCAGGGGCAGGGTACGCTGGCGGCGGTCAAGGCGCGCGGGCAGCTCGCTTGCGGCGCCAACACCGGCCTCGCCGGCTTCGGCGTTCCGGACGCCCAGGGCAACTGGACGGGCCTCGACGTGGACGCCTGCCGCGCCATCGCTGCCGCGATCTTCGACGATCCGACCAAGGTGCGCTTCGTGCCGCTGTCCGCCAAGGACCGTTTCACGGCGCTGCAGTCGGGCGAGGCGGACGTGCTGATCCGCAACACGACGTGGACGATGTCGCGCGACACGACGCTCGGCCTCAACTTCGTCGGCGTGAACTATTATGACGGCCAGGGCTTCATGGTCCGCAAGAAGCTCGGCGTCTCCTCGGCGCTCGAGCTGAACGGCGCCTCGGTCTGCACGCAGCAGGGCACCACCACCGAGCTGAACCTCGCGGACTTCTTCCGCGCCAACAAGCTCAAGTACGAGGTCGTCGCCTTCGCCTCCGCCGACGAGACCGTGAAGGCCTACGACGCCGGCCGCTGCGACGCGTTCACCACCGACGCCTCGGGCCTCTACGCGGAGCGCCTGAAGCTGGCCAACGCCGACGAGCACATCGTCCTGCCGGAGATCATCTCGAAGGAGCCGCTCGGCGCCTCCGTGCGTCACGGCGACGACCAGTGGTTCGACATCGTGAAGTGGGTCCACTTCGCGATGCTGAACGCCGAGGAGCTCGGCGTCACCAAGGCGAACGTCAACGACATGCTCAAGTCCGACAACCCGGAGATCAAGCGTCTCCTGGGCGTGGAGGGCAATTTCGGTGAGTCGATCGGCCTGACGAAGGACTGGGTCGTCCGCATCGTGAAGCACGTCGGCAATTACGGCGAGAGCTTCGAGCGCAACGTCGGCGAGGGTTCCCGCCTGAAGATCAAGCGCGGCCAGAACGCGCTGTGGTCGAAGGGTGGCCTCCAGTACGCCCCCCCGATCCGCTGATCGGATCGACATCGTGAAACGGGGAGCGCCCGCGACCGCGGGCGCTCCTCATCCAACGTCCGGACAAGGCATGGGGTGCCGCCGGACCGAGGATGGCCGCCATGGCCGCGTTTGGGAGGGGTAGGACGTGTCAAGCGTGCCAGAGAGGCCGCCCGCGCGCGGGTCGGTTCTCTATGATCCTAAGATTCGTGCCGTCGCGTACCAGGTCCTGCTGCTCGCAGCGTTGGGCTTCCTGGTCTACAGCGCCACGACGAACGCCATCGAGAACCTCAGGGCCGCGAAGATCGCGTCCGGGTTCGACTTCCTTGGCGTCACCGCCGGTTTCGACATCAACCAGAAGCTGATCTATTTCGACGGCGCCGTGTCCAGCTACGGCCGCGCCTTCTGGGTCGGCCTGCTCAACACGCTGCTCGTCGGCGCGATCGGCATCGTCCTCGCGACGATCCTGGGCTTCATCGTGGGCGTCGCCCGCCTGTCGCCGAACTGGATCATCTCCAAGATCGCCAAGTGGTACGTCGAGGTCATCCGGAACCTGCCGCTGCTGCTGCAGCTGGTGTTCTGGTACAACGCCGTGCTCAAGCCGCTGCCCGAGCCGCGCAATTCCGTCCAGCTCAACGGCATCCGCTTCGGCACGCCGGACTTTGCCGGCATCCTGTGGATGATCATGGCCTTCGGCCTGTCCTACGCGCTGTATGTCGGCGCCGGACGGATCGGCCGCAACGACACCGAGCGGCAGATCGGCAAGGTCGCCGCCGCCATCGTGGCGGCTCTCGGCGCCTGGTACCTGCTGCCGGGCATCGGCATCCTGCGCCCGACGGAGGGCGGCCTGTTCTTTCTGAACAATCGCGGCCTCTACATGCCCGAGCCGATCTTCGACGAGATGGCCAGGCTGCTGCCTCGCATGCTCATAGTGGGCGTTGTCCTCGCTTTCATGTTTCGCCGCTGGGCGCGGCGCCGGCAGTCCGCGACCGGGAAGCAATATCCGGTGGGGCTGGTGGCCATCGCCCTGATCCTCGGCTTGCCGGCGCTGACCTGGGCGGCGTTGGCGCTCTTCGACGTCAATCCGGTGACCTTCCGGTACGCCACGCAGGGGCGCTTCAACCTCACCGGCGGCATGCAGATTTATCCGGAGTTCGTGGCGCTGACCTTCGGGCTCGTGATCTACACCGCCGCCTTCATCGCCGAGATCGTCCGCGCGGGCATCATGGCGGTGTCCCGCGGGCAGACGGAGGCCGCCGGCGCGCTGGGCCTGCGGCCCGGCCCGACGCTGCGGCTCGTGGTGATCCCGCAAGCCATGCGGGTCATCATCCCCCCGCTCACGAGCCAGTACCTGAACCTCGTCAAGAACTCGACGCTCGCGGTCGCCATCGGCTACCCCGACCTCGTCCAGATCTTCGCGGGCACCGTTCTCAACCAGACCGGTCAGGCCGTGGAGGTCCTGGCGATCACCATGGCGGTCTACCTGACCATCTCGCTGGTCACCTCGGCGGCCATGAACATCTACAATCGCCGCGTGGCGATCGTCGAAAGGTGATCCCGTGACCGACGCAACCCACTCCTTCGTCAGCCGGACGCCGATCGACCCGGCCCCGCCGCCGGTGCTGGTCGGCGGCCCCATCGCCTGGATCCGCGACAAGCTGTTCTCCAGCGTGCTGAACGCGGTCCTGACGCTCATCGGCATCGCGCTCATCTACCTGATCGTCCCGCCGCTGGTGAAATTCCTGATCACCAACGCGGTCTGGACGGGCACCGACCGCGACGCCTGCCTCAGCGAGCGCGTCGGCTTCCAGGTCGGCGCCTGCTGGGCCTATGTGGCCGACCGCTTCAGCTACTTCGTCTACGGGTCCTATCCCGTGGCGGAGCGCTGGCGCGTCGACATCGTCTTCGTGCTCGGTGCCATCGGCATCGTCTGGCTGCTCTGGCTGGATGCGCCGCGGCGGGACCTCGGCGCGGGCTATTTCTTCCTCGCCTTTCCGGTGCTCGGCTTCATCCTGCTCATCGGCGGGGACTACGACTTCAACCGCTTCGTCCTCGGGCGGCTGGCCACGTCCGTCCCGGCGCTTTGGGCCTGGCCGATCGCGCTGGACTTCGGCTCGGTCAGCTTCGGATCCGGCATAGGGGGGATCATCGGCGGCTTGTTCGAACTGGTAGGTGCGATCCTGTCGCCCTTCGTCGGCATCCTGGCCAAGCTGCTCGCCCTCGTCCTGTTCCCCTTCGCCATCGTCGGGGCCCAGCTCGTCAAGCTCGGCGGCTCGGCATCCTTCTGGTCCGACTTCCTGCTGACCGCGGCCATCGTCACCGGCCTGTCGGCGCTCGTCGGCCGCGCCTTCGGCAAGACCCCCCGGGAGGCGACGCTGCCGAGCCTGGTCATCTTCGCTGGGCTCGGGGTGATGCTCTTTGCCCTGTCCATCGACTGGGGCCTGGAATACGTGCCGACCAACCTGTGGGGCGGCATCCTCGTCACCATGGTGGTCTCGCTGGTCGGCATCGTGTTCTCGCTGCCGGTGGGCATCCTGCTAGCCCTCGGCCGGCGCTCGCGCCTGCCGATCATCCGCATGTTCAGCGTCATCTTCATCGAGTTCGTCCGGGGCGTGCCGCTCATCACGGTCCTGTTCATGGCGAACACGATGCTGCCGCTGTTCCTGCCGGGCAGCGCCAGCCCCGACCGCCTCCTGCGCGCGCTGGTGGGCGTCGCCATGTTCGCCTCCGCCTACATGGCCGAGGTGATCCGCGGCGGCCTGCAGGCCATGCCCAAGGGCCAGTACGAGGGGGCCATGTCGCTGGGCCTGGGCTACTGGCAGATGATGCGCCTCATCATCCTGCCGCAGGCGCTGCGCATCGTGATCCCCGGCATCGTCAACACGTTCATCGGGCTGTTCAAGGACACGACGCTGGTCTTCATCGTCGGCATCTTCGACTTCCTGAAGACCATCGACGCGACGCTGGTCGATCCGACCTGGGCCACCCCGACGAGCCGCTATACGGGCTATGCCTTCGCCGCGATCTTCTATTTCATATGCTGTTACGGGATGTCCCGGTACTCGCTGTCCGTCGAGAGACGCATGGCGGCCGGGCACAAGAGGTAAGCGATATGACCGCCATGACCGCCCAGAAGCCCTCCCATCTGAAGCCGACGCCGCTCGTCAACGACGTGGCGATCGAACTCATCGGCGTGAACAAGTGGTACGGGGAGTTCCACGTCCTTCGCGACATCGACCTGCGGGTCACGCGCGGCGAGAAGATCGTCATCTGCGGGCCTTCGGGCTCCGGCAAGTCGACGATGATCCGCTGCATCAACCGTCTGGAAGAGCACCAGAAGGGCCGCATCATCGTCGACGGCACCGAGCTCACCAACGATCTGAAGAAGATCGACGAGGTGCGCCGGGACGTCGGGATGGTGTTCCAGCACTTCAACCTGTTCCCGCACCTGACCATCCTCGAGAACTGCACGCTCGCCCCCATCTGGGTGAAGAAGATGCCGCGCAAGGATGCGGAGGAGGTGGCGATGCACTACCTGCGCCGCGTCAAGATCCCGGAGCAGGCCAACAAGTATCCGGGCCAGCTCTCCGGCGGCCAGCAGCAGCGCGTGGCCATCGCCCGCTCGCTCTGCATGAGCCCCAAGATCATGCTGTTCGACGAGCCGACCTCGGCGCTCGACCCGGAAATGGTCAAGGAGGTGCTGGACACGATGGTGAGCCTTGCCGACGAGGGCATGACCATGCTCTGCGTGACCCACGAGATGGGCTTTGCCCGCCAGGTCGCCGACCGCGTCATCTTCATGGATGCCGGCCAGATCGTCGAGATGAACACCCCGGACGCGTTCTTCAAGAACCCGCAGCACGAGCGGACGCGGCTGTTCCTCTCGCAGATCCTGCACTGAGAGCCGGCCGGCGGCTCTTGCGCCGCCAAAGTGATCGCGGACAGGAAAAGGGCGGCGTCGCGAGACGCCGCCCTTGATCGTTCCGGCCGCCCGACGGGAGTAGCCGCCGCAACCGGTCAGCGCCGCGCGAATGTCGGGCGCGTCAATCCTTGCCGGTCGCCACCGGTAGGTCCTGCCGGCTGCCCCATTCGGCCCAGGACCCGTCGTAGATGCGCGGGCTCGCCGCCCCCAGCCGCTCGGCCGCGATCGCCACGATGCAGGCGCTGACGCCGGAGCCGCAGCTGGTCACCATGGGCTGCGACAGGTCCACGCCGGCCCGGTCGAACGCGGCCTTCAGCTCCGCATCCGGCCGCAGGCGCCCGTCTGCCACGAGTTCGGAATAGGGCAGGTTGAGGCTTCCCGGCATGTGGCCGGAGCGCACGCCGGGTCTTGGCTCGGCGGCGTCCCCGCGGAAGCGGTCCGCCGGCCGGGCATCGACGACCTGCGCCGAGCGGCTCGCGAGCGCGTCGCGCACGTCGGTCCAGGGCGCCACGGCCGCGCCGGGATCGCGGGCCGCGAACCGGGCAGGGGGACGCGGCCGGGCAGGGCCGGTCTCCAGAGGCAGGCCCGCGGCCTTCCACGACGGCAGCCCGCCATCGAGGAGGAACACGGACGACGCGCCGAACTGCCGGAACATCCAGGCCACGCGCGGCGCGGAGAACAGGCCGATGCCGTCATAGACGACGATGGACATGTCGTCGGCGATGCCGAGCGCCCCCATGTCCCGTCCGAAGGCCTCGGCGGAAGGCATGGTGTGGGGCAGCCCGGACGAGGCGTCGCTGACCGCATCCAGGTCGAGCCGCACCGCGCCGGGGACGTGACCGGCCAGGAATTCGGCCGCGGGGTCGCGGGCATGGGCCGGAAGGTACCAGGAACCGTCGACCGCGATGATCCGCGGGTCGCCCAGGTTCTCGGCCAGCCATCCTGCACTGACGAACGGCGTTCCGGCCATGACTTTGCTCCTATTGTCCGCGGCGCGCCCGGCTCGCGAACCGCACCGCCTCGTCGGCGGCACGGAACAGGGCGGCGGCCTTGTTGACGCATTCCTGATGCTCGGACTGCGGATCGGAATCGTAGACGATCCCGGCGCCCGCCTGAACGTGCATCTGTCCGTCCTTCACCAGGGCGGTCCTGAGCACGATGCAGGTGTCCATGTCGCCGTTGGCGCCGAAATAGCCGATGCAGCCGCCATAGGGGCCGCGCTTGTCGGCCTCCAGCTCGTCGATGATCTCCATCGCCCGCACCTTGGGCGCGCCGGAGACGGTCCCGGCCGGAAAGCCCGCCGCCAGCGCGTCGAGGGCGTCGTGGCGTGGGTCGAGCCGCGCCTCGACGTTCGAGACGATGTGCATGACCTGGCTGTAGCGCTCGATGAAGAAGGAATCGGTTACGCTGACCGAGCCGATCTGCGCCACGCGGCCGGCATCGTTGCGCCCCAGGTCGAGCAGCATGAGGTGTTCGGCGAGTTCCTTCGGATCGGCCAGCAACTCGCTCGCCAGCGCCTCGTCCTCCGCAGGGCTCGCCCCGCGCCGGCGCGTGCCGGCGATCGGGCGGATCGTGACCTTGCCGTCCCGTACCCGCACCAGGATTTCCGGGCTGGAGCAGACGATCTGGAAATCCAGGAAGTCGAGATAGCAGAGGAACGGCGCGGGATTGATCCGGCGCAGCGCCCGGTAGAGCGAGAACGGCGACAGCGCGAAGGGCTGGTCGAACCGCTGCGACAGCACGACCTGGAAGATGTCGCCCGCGCGGATGTAGTCCTTGGCCGCGGCCGTCATCTCGTAGAACCGGTCCGGCGTCATGTTGGACACCGGCGCGCTCTCGAAGGACACGGCCGCGACGTCCTGGGACTCGTCGATGACCAGCGGGCTTTCCAGCGCCGCGACGGCCGCCTCGATCCTCTCCAGGGCGGATTCGTACAGGGCCTTGGCCGAGCGCCCGTCCCGGGGACGCACCGTCGTGATGATCGACACCTCGTCCCGCACCGCGTCGAACACGACCATGATCGTGGGTCGGATCATGATGGCGTCCGGCACGCCGAGAATGTCCTGGTTCGGCTGCGGCAGGCGCTCCATCTGGCGCACCATGTCGTAGCCGAGATAGCCGAACAGGCCCGCGGCCATGGGCGGCAGCCTCTCGTCGACCGGCAGCGCGCTTTCCGCCACCAGCGCCCTCAGGCTCTGGAGCGGGGGAAGCTCCTGCGGGACGAAGGCTCCGCCGTCGCGCGCGATCTCGGCAGCATCGCCCTGGCAGCGCCAGACGAGGTCGGGCGAAAGGCCGATCATGGAATAGCGGCCGCGCGTGGCGCCGCCTTCAACCGATTCCAGGAGGAACGCGGCGCCGCGAAATGCCTTGCGCAGCTTCAGATAGGCGGCGACCGGCGTCTCCAGGTCGGCGACCAGCGTGGTGGACAGGACCACGCCCTCGCCGCGCCCCAGCGCCGCGAGGCAATCCTGCTCGGAAGGCGTGACCGTCATGGCGTCAGCCGTCCGTGCCGCCGGTGGCGGTGCGCAGGGACTGCTGGTTCACCGTCAGGCCATAGGCCTTCTGAAGGCCGACGACATATTCGGACAGGTAATCGTCCGAGATCGCCTCGCGCAGGCGGGCCTCCAGGGTCGTCGCCTCCTGCGTGGTGCGGACCAGCGGCGGCACGCTGGCGCTCTCCACCAGGAAGACCACGCGGTCCGCGCCCATGGCCGCGCTGCCGGCCTTGCCGACGCGGGTGGCGAAGACCTGGGTGGTCACGTTGACGGGAAGGCCGGCGCTGGCCGCGCGCGCCACGTCGGTGGCCTGGCGGGCCTCGAGCCCGGCCTGCTGCGCGACGGTCGCCATCGGCGTGCCCTTGTCGAGCTCGGCGACGAGCGCGCGGGCGCGCTCGGACAGCCGGCGGCTGACCTCGTCCTCGCGCCATTGCCGCTCCACCGTGGCGCGAACCTCCTCGAAGGCGCGCTCGCGGGCGGGCTCGATCGCGGCGATCTCGAACCAGAGATAGCCGCCGTCGCTCAGCCGCAGGGACTCGTTGTCGACGCCGACGTCGGAATTGAAGATCGCCTGCAACACGCCCGCGCGGTCGGGAATGTCCGCCACCGGGGCGAAGGCCTTGTCGAAGCCCTGGGCATCGACGGCCGGGATCTGGCGGAGCGTCAGGCCGAGATCCTGCGCGATCTGCGCCAGCGGCCGGGCGGAGAGGCGCTGGTCCTCCACCTTGTCGTGCAGCTCCGTGACGGTCGAGCGGGCGCGCTCGGCGGCGATCTGGCCCTTGATCTCGGCCGCGACCTCCTCGAAGGCCCGCACGCCGCCCGGCGCGATGCCGGAGACGCGCGCCACCGTGAAGCCGAAGCGGCCGGAGATCGGCTCGCTTACCTGGCCCTCGGCCAGGGCGAAGGCGGCGTCGCGCACCGCGGGGTCGAAGATGTCGGCTCCCGTGACGGTGCCCAGATCGGTAACGCCCAGCTGGCCGGCGGCCTGCTCCAGCGTCTCGCCGGCCTTCACCTTGGCGGCGGCCTCGCGGGCCGCGTCCTCGCTGGGGAAGACGACGATCTGGATCGCGCGGCGCTCCGGCGAGGTGAACCTCGCATCCTTGACCCGGTCGTAATAGGCGCGGGCATCGGCGTCCGACACATCCTGCGGCCGCGTCACCGAGGCGGGCGTGACCGTCAGGACCGCAACGTTGCGGTATTCGGGGGCGCGGAAGGCGGCCTTGCGCGCCTCGAAGAACGACTTGAGGGTCGCATCGTCGGGCGCGGCGAGCTCGCCGGCGGCCGAGGCGGGCAGGGTGACATAGGAAATCGTGCGCCGCTCCGCGCCGTAGCGCTGGATCGCCTCCAGCATCGCGATCGGCGGTTGCGCGCCGCCGGAAATGGCCTCGGCAAGATGCAGCCGCACGACCGACTGCTGCTGCGCCCGCAGGAAGCCCGCCTCGCTGAGATTGTTCTCGCGCAGCAGGTTGACGAAACGCTCGCGGTCGAACGCCCCGTTGGCGCCGGCGAAGGCCGGGTTGGTGACGACGCTCTGCACGACCGTCGCCTCGGAGATGCTCAGGCCATGGCGGCGGGCGTATTCGTCGAGCGAGGCTTCCGTGACCAGGCGGCCGAAGACCTGCTGGTCGATGCCCCGGGCCCGCGCCTCGGCGGGCGTAATGGCCCGGCGCGACTCCCGGATGAGGCGCTGGATCTCGGTCTGGTAGGCGCTGCGGACCGCTTCCTGGCTGATATCCGTCGAGCCGACGCTGGCCACGTTGTTGCGCCCGTAGCCGCCGCGGAAGATGTCGCCGATGCCCCAGATGGCGAAGGACAGGATGAGGAACCCGAAGAGGATGGATACGACGAGCTTGCCGATCCAGCTCTGACCGAGTCTGCGCATGCCTTGCATCATGGTCGGCGCGTTCCTTCTTCCCGTTTGTGCCGGCGCCCGAAGCGGCCCGGCGCGACAGCGCTCCCCTTACAGCATAGGAGGGCGCGATTGCCAGCGTCGTAGCGCTCTGGTAGCGCCTCGACGCCGATCGCATCACGGAGACAGGACCCCATGGCCGCTGCCAAGCCGCGCCCGCTCGTCGCGGGCAACTGGAAGATGAACGGGCTCAGGCGCTCTCTCGCCACCCTGGATGCGGTCGCCGCCGGCTACGACGCTTCCCTGAAGGCCCGCGCCGACCTGCTCGTCTGCCCGCCGGCGACGCTGCTGTCGGCCTTCGCCCAGCGCGCCGTCGGCACGCGGGTCGCCATCGGCGGGCAGGACTGCCATGCGCGCGAAGCCGGCGCCTATACGGGCGAGATCTCGGCCGAGATGCTGGCCGATGCCGGAGCGAGCGCGGTGATCCTCGGTCATTCCGAGCGCCGGCAATACTTCCTGGAGACCGACGCCATCGTGGCGGAGAAGACGCTGGCCGCCTGGCGGGCCGGGCTCGTCGCCATCGTCTGCGTCGGGGAGACGCAGGCCGAGCGCGAGGCGGGCAAGACGCTCTCGGTCGTGCGCCGCCAGCTGCGCCGGTCCATTCCGGCCGGCGCGACCCCCGCCAACCTCGTCGTGGCCTACGAGCCGGTCTGGGCGATCGGCACCGGCCTGACGCCGACCGCGCGGGACGTCGCCGAGGTGCACGCGCTGATCCGCGGCGACCTGCGCCGCATCGTCGGCGCGGCCGCGGCCGGCCAGGTCCGCATCCTCTACGGCGGTTCGGTGAAGCCCTCCAACGCCGCCGAGCTCATGGGCGTGGACAATGTCGACGGCGCACTCGTCGGCGGCGCCAGCCTCAAGGCCGAGGACTTCCTGGGCATCGCGGCCGCCTACCGCGACTGACCGGCCCGGCGGGGTAGCGCCCCGCCGCCACCCGTGCTAGAGGCGCGGCCGAAGCGGAATGCCCCGTGCAATCGCGCGCGGCTGCACCTATCTGTGGGACCATGCAGCAAGTTCTCATCGTCATCCATCTCATCATCGTCCTCGCGCTGGTCGGCGTCGTGCTGCTCCAGCGCTCGGAGGGCGGCGGCCTCGGCATGGGTGGGGGCGGCGTCTCGGGCTTCATGACCGGGCGGAGCCAGGCCAACGCGCTGACCCGCGCGACCGCCATCCTCGCGGCCATGTTCTTCACCACGAGCCTCGTCCTTGCGGTCATGGCGACCTCGGGACGCGCGCCCTCGGCCATCTTCAACGCCCCGGCCTCCGCGCCGTCGGCGCCCGCAGGCCAGGGCGGCCAGCAGGGCGGCGGCGTGCTGGACCAGCTGCGGCAGCTCCAGCCTCCGGCTCCCTCGGCGCCGGCGGCCCCGGAAGCGCCCACCTCCCGCTAGCGGCAGGCAGGCACGCGACGATCGGGCCGGTTCGCCGGCCCTTTCTCTTTGGGGCGAGCGCGGGAAGGACCCTGTGGACGGGGCTTCCTCAAGCTCGCCGAATCGGCATGACCCACTTATGAGTTGAGGCCCATGGCGCGGTACGTATTCATCACCGGCGGCGTGGTGTCGTCATTGGGCAAGGGCCTTGCTTCGGCGGCCCTCGGCGCGGTCCTGCAGTCACGCGGCTACCGCGTGCGGCTGCGCAAGCTCGATCCCTATCTCAACGTCGATCCGGGCACGATGAGCCCGTACCAGCACGGCGAGGTGTTCGTCACCGACGACGGCGCCGAGACCGACCTGGACCTCGGCCATTACGAGCGCTTTACCGGCCGCCCGTGCAGCCGCGACGACAACATCACGACCGGGCGCATCTATCTCGACATCATCACCAAGGAGCGCCGTGGCGACTATCTCGGCGCGACGATCCAGGTGATCCCGCACGTGACGAACGCCATCAAGGACTTCGTCAAGCACGGCAACGACGACTACGATTTCGTGCTCGTGGAGATCGGCGGCACGGTCGGCGACATCGAGAGCCTGCCCTTCCTGGAGGCCATTCGCCAGCTCGGCAACGAGTTGCCGCGCCAGCACGCGGTCTACATCCACCTGACCCTGCTGCCCTTCATCCCGTCCGCGGGCGAACTCAAGACGAAGCCGACGCAGCACTCGGTCGCCGAGCTGCGGTCGATCGGCATCCAGCCCGACATCCTGCTCTGCCGCACCGACAGGCCGATTCCCAAGGAGGAGCGGCGCAAGCTCTCGCTGTTCTGCAACGTGCGCGAGACGGCCGTGATCGAGGCGCGCGACGTGGAATCCATCTACGACGTGCCGCTGTCCTACCACGCCGAGGGCCTGGACGATGAGGTCCTCGCCGCGTTCGGCATCGAGCACGCTCCGCCGCCGCGGCTGGAGCCCTGGCAGGCGATCTCCGGCACCGTCAAGAACCCCGAGGGCGAGGTCACCATCGCCATCGTCGGCAAGTACACGGGGCTGAAGGACGCCTACAAGTCGCTGATCGAGGCGCTGACCCATGGCGGGATCGCCAACCGGGTGAAGGTCAACCTGGACTGGATCGAGAGCGAGATCTTCGAGAACGAGGATCCCGCGCCCTTCCTCGAACACGTCCACGGCATCCTCGTGCCCGGCGGCTTCGGCCTGCGCGGCGCCGAGGGCAAGATCCGCGCGGCGACCTTCGCCCGCGAGCGCAAGGTGCCGTATTTCGGCATCTGCTTCGGCATGCAGATGGCGGTCATCGAGGCCGCCCGCTCGCTCGCCGGCATCGAGAATGCCAGCTCCACCGAATTCGGCCCGTCGCAGGAGCCGGTCGTCGGACTGCTCACCGAGTGGCTGCGCGGCAACGCGCTGGAGACGCGGCGCGCCGGCGGCGATCTGGGCGGCACGATGCGCCTCGGCGCCTACGAGGCGCGCCTGGCGGAAGGCAGCCGCATCGCCCGCATCTACGGCTCCACCGACATCTCCGAGCGCCATCGGCACCGGTACGAGGTCAACATGGACTACCGGGCGCGCCTGGAGGCCAAGGGGCTGAAGTTCTGCGGCGTGTCGCCGGACGGCGTCCTGCCGGAGACGGTGGAATACGAGGACCATCCCTGGTTCATCGGCGTCCAGTACCACCCGGAGCTGAAGTCCCGCCCGCTGGAGCCGCATCCGCTGTTCAAGAGCTTCATCGCGGCGGCGGTCGAGCAGAGCCGCCTGGTCTGACGGGGGCCGGCCGTCAGCGGCCGAGCGTCCTCAGCCAGTCCATGACCGCCCCGGAGGACGAGCCGAGCGCCGTCCGCCCGTCGCCGTTGACCACCACATAGGCGCTGCGCGGGTTGCGCAATTGCTGGAAGCCATAGGCGCGGCCGCGCTGCGTGGTGTCGCTCGCCCCCGCCACCCAGAGCATGGGCGCCTCGAGCCGGGCCGCGTTCTCCTGCACGTTCGTCAGGCCCGCGGGATCGAAATAGCTCGCATAGATGCGCGGCGTGGTCCGGATCGGAACCGGCCGCCGTCCGTCGACATCGGCGAAGGTCGAAGCCTGCTCGGCGCGCGGGGTCCGCAGCGCGCCCAGGGCCTCCTCGAGGCTGGCCGCGATATCCGGCCGCTGCGCCAGCATATCGGGATAATGGCTCATGGAGATCGCGAAGGCGCCCTCCACCGTGCGGCGGGCCGCATAGGCGAGGGCGGCATTCGCGCCGAAGCCGTGGCCGCCGATGAACACCGCGCTCGCCCCGTTGCGCCGCAGCGTCTCGACGACCTTGTCGAGCGCCACCAGACACGTGGCCAGGTCGTCGTCCATGCGCCGCCGGTCGGACCAGCACATTTCCGGCACGCTCACCCGGTAGCCCGCGCTGGACAGCGATCCCGCCAGGGTGCCGAGCGTGTCGGGCTGGGAATAGCGGTCATGCAGGATGACGAGAGCCGTCGTGCCCCCGAACGCCAGCGTCGGAACGGCGGCGAACATGAAGGCGAGGGCGGCGATCGCCGCGCGGGTGGGGCGCATGATTCCCATGGCGCAAGCCTGCGGCGTCATGGCTAACCATTCGTGAACGCGGCATGGTTGCACCGCCCGGCCGGTTGAACGCGCCCCGCGGCTTGGCTAACACGGACGCCCCGCCGGAGAACCGCCTTGTCCCGTTCCGTCGACCATCTCGTCCTCGCCGTCCACGACCTGGACGCGGCCGGAGACTTCTACGGCCGCCTGGGCTTCCAGGTCGGCCGGCGCAACCGCCATCCCTGGGGCACCGAGAACCGGCTCGTCCAGTTCAACGGCGCGTTCCTCGAACTCGTGACCGTGGCGGACCCGGCGCTGATCCCCGAGCATGCGCAGAACGCCTTCTCCTTCGGCGCCTTCGTGCGCGACAGGCTGCGGGGCACGGGGGAGGGGCTTGCCATGCTCGCCCTGTCCTCTTCCGACGCGGTCGCGGACGCCGCCGCCTTCCGCGCGGCGGGGATCGGCCTCGGCGAGCCCTTCCACTTCGAGCGCACGGGCATCGGCCCGGACGGAAGCGAGGTGCGCGTGGCCTTTTCCCTGGCCTTCGCGCGCGATCCGGCTGCGACCGCCACCGGCTATTTCGTCTGCCAGCACCGGGCGCCGGAGAGCTTCTGGAATCCGGCGGCCCAGCGCCACGACAACGGCGCGCTGGGCATCGGCTGCGTCGTCGCCATCGCCGAGAACCCCACCGACCATCACATTCCGCTGGAAGCGTTCACGGGCGTGCGCGCGCCCCGCTCCACCTCCCGCGGCCTCACCTTCACGCTGGCCGACGGGGCCGCGCTCGACGTGTTCGACGCCGTGGCGGCGGGGCAGGTCTTCGGCGCCGGGGCGCTGCCCTCCGGTCCCGATGGATCTCTGGCCGCGTTCTCCGTGCGTGTCGCCGACCTGCCCGCCGTCGCGGCCCGGCTTTCCCAGGCGGGCACGACTCATGCCACCATCGCCGGGCGCATCGTGGTGCCGGCCGCCGTGGCGGGCGGCGTCGCGATCGCGTTCGAGCAAGCCTGAGGCGGCTCACTGGGGGAGGGTGCCATGTCCTATGCGGCCATCGACGGTCTTCTGGCCTTCGCGACCTATTTCGGGACCGGGCTGGTCCTGACCGTGCTCTACGTCGCGGTCTACACCTTCGCGACGTCGCACAACGAGCTCGCCCTCATCCGACAGAACGTCACGGCCGCCGCCGTCGCGCTGGGGCTGAGCCTCATCGGTTTCGCCCTGCCCATGTCGAGCGCCATCGTCAACGCCCGCCGCATTGGCGACGCGGTGATGTGGGGGCTGATCGCCATCGTGGTCCAGATCCTGACCTACTGGCTGGTGCGGCTCGTCCTGCCCAACCTGTCCCAGCGCATCGCCAACGGCGAGATGAGCGCGGCGCTCTTCCTGGGCGCGGCCTCGCTCGCCATCGGCATCGTCAACGCCGCTTCGATGACCTATTGAGCCCTGCGCCGGCGCGGGGTGCATCCCCCGCGCAAAAGCGCTATAGCGCCGCCATGAACAGCCACGCCCCGCATTCCTCGACCGTCGCCGCCGGCAACGTCCGGTTCGGCAACGCGCTTCCCCTCGTGCTGATCGCCGGCCCCTGCCAGATGGAGAGCCGGGAGCACGCCCTGATGATGGCCGAGGCCCTGAAGGGCATGGCGGACCGGCTCTCGCTGCCGCTGGTCTTCAAGGCCTCCTTCGACAAGGCGAACCGCACCTCCGCCAGGGGCGCGCGCGGCATCGGCATCGAGCGGGCGCTGCCGGTCTTTTCCGAGATCAAGGAGCGCTTCGGCGTGCCGGTCACCACCGACGTGCACACGGAGGCCCAGTGCGCGGCCGTCGCGGACGTGGTGGACATCCTGCAGATCCCGGCCTTCCTCTGCCGCCAGACGGACCTGCTCGTCGCCGCCGCCGCCACAGGCCGCGTCGTCAACGTGAAGAAGGGGCAGTTCCTCGCGCCCTGGGACATGGCGAACGTCGCCGACAAGGTGCGCGGCGCGGGCAATCCGAACGTCATGGTCACCGAGCGCGGCGCCTCCTTCGGCTACAACACGCTGGTGTCCGACATGCGCTCCCTGCCGATCATGGCCGAGACGTGCGGCGCGCCCGTCATCTTCGACGCCACCCATTCCGTGCAGCAGCCCGGCGGCAAGGGTTCGTCCTCCGGCGGCCAGCGGGAATTCGTGCCTGTCCTGGCGCGGGCGGCCGTCGCGGTCGGTGTCGCGGCCGTGTTCATCGAGACCCACGAGGACCCGGACCGCGCCCCGTCCGACGGCCCCAACATGATCCCCCTGGCGGAGCTCGAGGGGTTGATGGCGAGCCTCCAGGCCTTCGACGCGCTGGCCAAGGGGCGCCCGGCAGCGCGCTGAACGCAGGTCCGACTTGCGCGGACGGGCGTTTGCCGCTGCACTGCCGGCAACTTAAAGACGAGGCCGGGCCGTGCCGGCCCGCAGGCGCGGCCGTCCATGTCGGAACTCCTCCAGCTCGTCAATCTGCTTGCGCCGTTCTTCGGCCTGATCGCGCTCGGCTACGCCTTCGGCTGGCACGGGCGGCGGCGGCGCGGGGAGGCCGGGCTGGCCTGGATGCAGTTCTTCCTGATCTACGTCTCGCTGCCGGCCCTGTTCTTCCGTCTGATCGCCGACAAGCCGCTGGAGCAGCTGACGAACTGGCCCTTCGTCATCGCCACGACGCTCTGCACCTACATCGCCTTCGTGCTGGCCCTCATCGCGGGCCTGGTCTTCACGCGCGGGGACATGCCGCAATCGGTGATGCAGGGCGTCGCCGGCTCCTATTCCAACATCGGCTATATGGGGCCGCCTCTGGTGCTCTCGGCGCTGGGGGCCGGCGCGGCGGCGCCCGTGGCCCTGATTTTCGTGTTCGACAACATCCTGCTGTTCTCGCTCGTCCCGTTCCTCATGGCGATCGCGGGCGTCGAGAAGAAGAGCTTCGCGGCGACCGCGCGCGAGGTCGTGTGGAAGGTCGTCACCCATCCGTTCAACATGGCGACCGCCGCCGGCGTCATCGCCAGCGTGACCCATCTCCAGCTGCCCGAACCCGCCGACAAGATGGTGACCTGGCTGTCCCAGGCGGCCGCGCCCTGCGCGCTGTTCCTTCTGGGTGTCACGGTGGCCCTGCGCCCCATCGTGCGCATGCCGGGGGAGGTGCCCTTCCTCGTCGTCATCAAGCTGATCCTGCACCCGCTGCTGGTCTGGCTGATGCTCGGCCTGATGGGCAATTTCGATCCGGTCTGGGTCTTCGCCGCCGTCACGATGGCTGCCCTGCCGCCGGCGCTGAACATCTTCGTGATCTCCACGCAATACGGCGTGGGCGTGGAGCGCGCCTCGGCCTGCGTGCTCACCGGGACGATCGCCTCGATGGCGACGCTGACCTTCATCCTCTGGCTGATCAAGACGGGCCGGCTGCCGCCGAACCCGTTTCTCTGACCCGTCAGGCCGCGTCCGCCCGGCGCATGAGCGAGGGCGTCGTGGGCTCGTCGGCCGCCAGTCCCGTGCGCATGACCGCGCGGCGCAAGGGTCCGATCCGGTCCAGCAGCGACAGGCCGATCCCGCGCGCCAGATCGACCGGCAGCAGGCCGGACAGGAGCGACCGGTTGAGGAGGTCGACGCCCCGCGTCCGCAGGCCGACATCGAGCCTCCGGCCCCGGTCGTAGGCCGCGAGCCCCGCCGCCTCGCCCGGATCGGCCGTATCGACCACGCAGTCGCGCAGGGTGGCGACGTCGCGCAGGCCGAGATTGAGCCCCTGCGCGCCGATCGGCGGGAAGACGTGGGCCGCTTCGCCCACCAGCGCGATCCGCCCCGAGGCATAGCGCTTCACCGACAGCCCGCCCATGGGCACCACGCCGCGGGGGCCGTCGACCGCCATCGGGCCCAGAAGCGAATGTGCCCGCCGCTCCACCGCCGCGGCCAGAGCGGCATCGTCCAGCGCACGAACGCGCTCGGCGCGGTCCGGGCTCATCATCCAGACCAGGCTCGACCGGTGCGCGCCGCCCGTGGAAGCGGGCAGGGGCACGAGCGTGAAGGCGCCCTCGCGCGTGTGGAACTCAGTGGACGTGTCCTGATGCGGCAGGCGGTGCGAGAAGATCGCCGTCAGCGCCACCTGGGGGTAGGACCAGTCCCTCGTCTCGATCCCGGCCCGGTCGCGCGCCTGCGAGCGGCGGCCGTCGGCGGCGACGACGAGGCAGGCCATCGCCTGGCTCCCGTCCGCCAGGACGAGGCGCACGGCCTCGCCTTCGTCGGCGAGCGACTGAAGTTCGGTTCCCGGGAAGGCGATGCCCTCCTGCCGGGCCGCGAGGTCCGCGAGAGCCGTGACGAGGTCCGCGTTCTCTACGTTGAAACCGAAGGCGGCCAGGCCGATCTCTGCGGAATCGAAGGAGACCGGCGGCGCCCGCACGAGCGATCCCGTATCGTCGACGATGCGCATGGTCGCCAGCGGCGCGGCGTGCGCCTCGATGGACGGCCACGCGCCCAGGCGCTTCAACAGGCTCACCGAGCCGTCGAGCAGCGCGACCGTGCGCCCGTCCCGGACGGGACGCGCGGCCCCCATTAGCAGGACGGAATAGCCATCGCGCGCAAAGACCAGCGCTGCGACGAGCCCGGCCGCCCCCGCGCCGATCACCGCCACGTCGTAGCGCGCCGCCTGCGGGGCGGGTGCCATGGAACCGTTTGCCGTGTCGTTTAGTTGTGGCATCGCGCTGCACTATACTCGTCGCGAGAGCGGGAAAAGGGACGGACCATGGCCGAGCTGGACTTCTTCACCTGGATGACGAGCCCGGCGGGCTGGGCGGCGCTGCTGACCCTGTCGGCGATGGAGATCGTGCTCGGCATCGACAACGTCGTGTTCATTTCCGTCCTCTGCGCCAAGCTGCCGCCCGACAAGGCCGAACGCGCCCGGCGCATCGGCCTGGCCATGGCCCTCATCTTCCGCGTGGCGCTGCTCTTCACGCTGACCGCCATCATCCGCCTGACCACGCCGGTCGTCACCATTCTCGGCCAGGGCTTCTCCTGGCGCGACATCATCCTGATCGCCGGCGGCGTGTTCCTGATCGCCAAGGCCACCCACGAGATTCATAACGAGATCGAGGGCGAAACGGGCCATGACAACGCGTCGCGCGCCGCCACCGCCTCGTTCGGCCTGATCGTCGGGCAGATCGCCGTCATCGACCTTGTCTTCTCGGTGGATTCGATCATCACCGCCGTCGGCATGTCGAGCGATATCGGCGTAATGGTGACGGCGGTCATCATCGCGGTCGCCGTCATGTACCTCGCCGCCGGGGCCGTGGGCCGCTTCATCGAGCGCCACCCCACCACCAAGACGCTCGCGCTCAGCTTCCTGATCTTGATCGGCGTCGCCCTGTGCGCCGACGGCTTCGGCATGCACATCCCGCGCGGCTACATCTATTCGGCCATGGCGTTCTCGGCGATCGTGGAGATCCTCAACATCGCCGCCCGCCGCCGCAAGGGGCACAAGCCCCGGACGGGAACGGTCGACCCGACCATCGCGGGCGCCATGGGCGGCGCGCCGTCCCGCGCGGCCGGTCTGGCGGAAGGCGTTCGCAGGCGCGAGCCCTGACGCTCAGTCCGTGGCGGCGGCGCCGGGGGTGGCGACATACGTCACGCCCGGCTCCCGCAGACCCTCGCGCTCCAGGGCTTCCCGCGCCGCGGCCTGCGCTCCCGCGACGACCACGCGCGAGCCGCCGCGCATGGCATCCTCCGCCAGGACCGACAGCGCGACCGCGCCGCTGGAATCCAGGAACGGCACCGCTGACAGGTCGATGACCAGCCGCTGCGGGTGATAGCCGATCCGGTCCATGGTCGCGGCGACGGTGGAAGCCGAGCCGAAGAAGAGCGGCCCCGCGGGCCGGTACACGAAGACGTCGCGTCCCGCCGCAGTTTCGCCAGGCCCCGTCTGGGGCATCGTGGGCGATGCGATCCCCGCCATGCGGTGGACGAACATCAGGCTGCCGAGAACCACGCCCGCCGCGATGCCCTCCACCACGCCATAGGCGAGCGTGAGGCCGAACGTCGCCAGCAGAACGGCGGCCTCGCCCCGCCAGTGGCGCAGGATGGCGGCGAAGGCATCCCGCTCGATCATGTTCCACGACACGAAGAGCAGCATGCCCGACAGGCACGCGAGCGGGATGTAGCCGGCCAGCGGCGCGGCGACCATCAATGCGGCGAGCAGGACCGCCGCGTGCAGCATGCCTGCGACCGGCGTGCGCCCGCCGGCGCGGATGTTGGTCGCCGTGCGCGCGATGGTGCCGGTGACGCAGGTGCCGCCGAACAGGGCGGTCGCGACGTTGGCGACGCCCTGCGCGGTCAGCTCCGTGTTCGGCCGATGCCGGTCGCCGGACATGGCGTCGGCGACGACCGCCGACAGCAGCGACTCGATCCCGCCCAGGAGGGCGATGGCGAAGGCATCGGGGATGAGATCGACGACCTGCGCCAGCGTCACGGACGGCAGGTGCGGGACCGGCAGCCCGTGCGGCAGTTCGCCGAAGCGCGAGGCGACGGTCTCCACCGGCAGGGAGAGCGCCGCCGCCAGGGCCGACGCGACGATCGTGACGACGAGCAGGCCCGGAATGCGCGGCACGTAGCGGCGCATCAGGGCCACCCCGGCGATGGTGCCGGCCGCGATGGCGACGCTCGCCGGATTGATCGTGGCGATGGCGCTCCAGAGCGTTTCGATCTTGGGCCACAGGGCCGCCGGCTCGCGCCCGGGAAGCGTAAGGCCCAGCGCATCGCGCAGCTGGCTTGCCGCGATGATGATGGCGATGGCCGCCGTGAACCCGACGGTCACCGGATGGGGAATGTAGCGGATATACGTTCCCAGCCTGAGCCACCCCGCCGCCAGCATGATCGCGCCGGCCATGGCCGTGGCGACGACGAGGCCGTCGACCCCGTGGCGCTCGACGATGCCGGCCACCAGCACGATGAACGCACCGGCCGGCCCGCCGATCTGGTAGCGGCTGCCGCCGAGTGCCGAGACGAGGAAGCCCCCGACGATCGCCGCGATGAGCCCACGGTCGGGGCTCAGACCGCTGCCGATGGCGATCGCCATGGACAGGGGCAGGGCGACGATGGCGACCGTAACCCCCGAAATGGCATCGGCGCGGAACGTGGCGGGCCGGTAGGACTTCAGCGCCTCCGCCAGGCGGGGACGGAAGGCGGCGTCCTGCCGGGCGGCCCGATCGGCACCTGTATCCATCCTTGTCCTCCCGTCCGGCCATCGGGCGTCGGCCCGGATCTACATACGGTGCATGTGATTTTCGCGCAGCAGAGAATCGCAACGCCGGACACGATGATGCGCCCGGCCGCCACCATTGCCGAGCCAGGCGGCCGATCCCTATGATCCGGATCAACAGGAGGCCTCCCATGACCCACGCCATCGTCGTCCGCCAGCCCGGCGGACCCGAGTCCATGCTCTACGAGGAGGTCGCCATCGGCCGTCCGGGTGCGGGCGAGGTCCATGTCCGCCACCGCGCCATCGGCATCAACTTCATCGACGTCTATTTCCGCACCGGCGCCTATGCCGCGCCGCTGCCGGTCACGCCGGGCGGCGAGGGCGCAGGCGACGTCGTCGCCGTGGGCGAGGGCGTGACGCATGTCGCGGTGGGCGACCGCGTGGCCTATGCCGGCCCGGGCTTCGGCTCCTACGCCCAGGAGCGGATCATGCCGGCCCAGACGCTGGTGCGCCTGCCGGACTCCATCTCCTACGAAGTCGGCGCCGCCATGATGCTGAAAGGCCTGACGGCTCAATACCTTCTGCGGCGAACCTATCGCGTGAAGGCAGGCGACACCGTGCTCATGCACGCCGCCGCGGGCGGCGTCGGGCTGCTCGTCTGCCAATGGGCCAAGCATCTGGGCTGCACGGTGATCGGCACGGTCGGCTCGCGGGACAAGGGCGACCTCGCCAAGGCCCATGGCTGCGATCACGTGATCTACTACCGCGAGGAGGATTTCGCCGCGCGGGTCAAGGAGATCACCGCAGGCGCCCTTTGCGACGTCGTCTATGACGGCATCGGCAAGGCGACGTTCCCCGCCTCGCTGGACTGCCTGAAGCCCTTCGGCATGTTCGCTTCGTTCGGCTCCTCGTCCGGCCCGATCGATGCGTTCAACATCGGGCTCCTGGCCCAGAAGGGGTCGCTCTACGCCACGCGGCCGACCCTGTTCACCCACATCGCCAAGCGCGAGACGCTGGATGAGATGGCGAGCGACCTGTTCGAGGTCGTCGGCAGCGGCGCGGTCAAGGTGGAGGTCCACGCCCGCTGGCCGCTGGCGCAGGCTGCGGATGCGCACCGCGCGCTCGAGGGGCGGTCCACAACCGGGGCGCTGATTCTGGTTCCGTGAGGTTTGACAAGGCCATCCCCGCCGTTTCTGAATCGCTTTCGCAACAGACCGGAAGCCGGGGATCGATGGCGAGCGAACCGAGCGTGGATGTCGATCGTGCCGGCGGCGTCCCGCTCGTGTCGATGCGCGGCATCGTCAAGCGTTTCGGCGACTTCACCGCCAACGACGGCATCGACCTCGACATCCGCGCCGGCGAGATCCACGCCCTGCTGGGGGAGAACGGGGCCGGCAAGTCCACCCTCGTGAAGATCCTGTACGGCCTGCTCCAGCCCAGCGCCGGGGAGATCCTCTGGTCCGGTCGCCCGGTCGTGCTGGCAAGCCCGGTCGCGGCGCGGTCGCTGGGCATAGGCATGGTGTTCCAGCATTTCTCGCTCTTCGAGAACCTGACGGTGGCCGAGAACATCGCCGCCGCCATGGACCAGGGCCTGTCGCTGGGCGCGATCGCCGCCAGGGTGAAGGAGATCGGCGAGCGCTACGGCCTCCAGCTCGATCCGGGGCGGCCGGTCTGGACGCTCTCCGCCGGCGAGCGGCAGCGTATCGAGATCGTCCGCTGCCTGATGCAGGACCCGCGGCTTCTGGTTCTGGACGAGCCCACCTCCGTGCTGACCCCGCAGGAGGCCGAGCGCCTGTTCGAGACGCTGGAATCGCTGCGCGACCAGGGCACGGCCATCCTCTACATCTCCCACCGCCTGGAGGAGGTTCGGCGCCTGTGCACGCAGGCGACCATCCTCCGGCTCGGCCGCAAGGTCGGCACGGTCGATCCGCGCTCGGTCTCGGCGCGCCAGCTCGCCGCCATGATGGTCGGCGCCGAAGTGGGCGAGGTCCGCGCCGATGCCGGCCCCGCGGGCGCGCCCGTCCTGTCGGTGCGCGACCTGTCGCTCCCGCCGGCCAGCGTGCACGGCATCGCCCTGCGCGATGTCGCGCTCGAGGTCCGGGCCGGCGAGATCGTGGGCATCGCCGGAATCGCGGGCAACGGCCAGTCCGAGCTCTTCGGCGCGCTCTCCGGCGAGCGCCCGGCGAACGCGGCATCCACGATCGTCATCGACGGCGTCCCGGTGGGCCTTCAGGGCGTCAATGCCCGCCGCGCGCTCGGCGCCGCCTTCGTGGCGGAGGAGCGGCTGGGGCACGGAGCGGTTCCCGCCCACGCGCTGAGCGACAACATCGTGCTGACCCGCCACGCCGAACCGGGCATATCGCGCCTCGGCTTCCTGCTGCCGGCGGCGGCGAAAGCCCTGGCGGAGCGGGTGCGCACCGCCTTCGACGTGCGCGCCGGTCGGGGCGATCCCGCCGCCGCGACGTTGTCCGGCGGCAATCTTCAGAAATTCGTCGTCGGCCGGGAGATGACGCGCCAGCCGCGGCTGCTCGTCGTGAACCAGCCCACCTGGGGCGTGGACGCCGCCGCCGCCGCGCTGATCCGGCAGGCGCTCGTCGACGGGGCGAAGGCGGGAGCCGCCATCCTCGTCATCAGCCAGGACCTGGACGAATTGTTCGAGATTTCGGGGCGCATCGCGGTCATCCATGACGGAAGGCTCAGCGCCCCGCGCCCCGCCGGCGAGCTCACCCGCGAGGCTATCGGCCTGCTCATGGGCGGCAGCGGGGAGGGCGCCCATGCGCATTGAGCTGGTCCGCCGCGCCCATCCGTCCGCCCTGGCGCGCGCCCTGGCGCCGCTCGCGGCTCTGGCTGTCGCGCTGGCCCTGGGCGCGCTGCTGATCTCAGCGCTCGGCCGGTCCCCGGCGGCGGCGTTCGACGTCTATATCCGCTCGCAGCTGACCGATCCGTGGGCGCTGACGGAGCTCGTCATCAAGGCGACGCCGCTCGTCCTGATCGCCATCGGCCTGTCCTTCTGCTTCCGGGCGAGCCTGTGGAACATCGGCGCGGAAGGCCAGTTCGTCGTCGGCGCGATCGTCGCCACCTGGCTCGCCCTGTCGGGCTTCGGCGCCTCGCCCTGGCTCCTGCCGGCGCTGCTGATTCTGGGCGCCGCAGGCGGCGCGCTCTACGCCCTCATCCCCGCGATCCTGCGCGTGCGCTTCGGTGTCAGCGAGATCCTCACCAGCCTCATGCTCGTCTACGTGGCCGAGCTCCTGCTCGACTATCTGGTGCGCGGCCCCTGGCGCGATCCGCGCGGCTTCAACTTCCCCCAGACGCGCCTGTTCTCCGACGCGGCCATGTTGCCGACCTTCGGCGACGGCGGCCGGCTCCATCTGGGCGTCCTCATCGCGCTGGTCGCCGTGTTCGTGGCGTGGATCGTCATGTCGCGCACGCTGTTCGGCTACCGGCTGCGCGTGACCGGCGACGCGCCCCGCGCCGCCCGCTTCGCAGGCTTCCGCCCCGCCTCTACGACGCTGGCGGTCTTCGCCATCTCGGGCGCCATGGCGGGCCTTGCCGGCATCATCGAGATCACCGGCCAGATGCACCAGCTGCGGCCCGCGATCTCCCCCGGCTACGGCTTCACCGCGATCATCGTCGCCTTCCTCGGGCGGCTGCATCCGGTCGGCATCCTGGCCGCCGGCCTCGTCCTGGCGCTGACCTTCATCGGTGGTGAATCGGCGCAGATCGCGCTCAAGCTCCCCTTCGACGTGACGCGCGCCTTCCAGGGCCTGCTGCTGTTCTGCGTGCTGGCGGCCGATTCCCTCGTCACCTACCGCATCCGCCTCGTCTCCGCCGCCGGGAGGCCCGCATGACCCTTGCCGAGGCTGTCCTCCTCACGGTCATCACCGCGTCGACGCCGCTGCTCATCGCCGCCATCGGGGAACTGTTGGCGGAGCGGGCAGGCGTCCTGAACCTTGGCGTGGAAGGCATGATGGCGGTCGGCGCGGCCTGCGCCTTCGCGGCCGCGGTCTCGCTCGACTCCACTCTCGGCGGCTTCGTCGCGGGGGCGGGGGCCGGCATGGCCCTCTCTCTCGTCTTCGCCTTCGCCGTGCTCGGCGTCGCCGCGAACCAGGTGGCCTCGGGGCTTGCGCTCACGATCCTGGGGCTTGGCCTGTCGGGCGTCATCGGCGCCCCGTTCGTGGGCGCGCGCCGCGATCCGATCGCCCACCTGTCGCTGCCGGGGCTGACCGACCTTCCGTTCATCGGCCGCCCGCTCTTCGGGCAGGACCCGATCGTCTACCTGTCCTTCGCGCTCGCGGCCGCGATGGCCTGGTTCCTGTTCCGCACCCGCGGCGGTCTGACCCTGCGCGCCATCGGCGAGGACCACGCCTCGGCCCACGCGCTGGGACTGCCGGTCCTGAAGGCCCGCTTCCTCGCCATCCTGTTCGGAGGTGCGTGCGCAGGGCTCGCGGGAGCGTATCTCTCGCTCGTCTACACGCGCTTCTGGTCACCGGGCATGACCGGCGGTCGCGGCTGGATCGCGCTTGCCCTGGTGGTCTTCGCCGCCTGGAGGCCGGGTAGAGCGCTGGCCGGCGCCTATCTCTTCGGCCTCGCCACCGTGCTGCAGCTCCACGCCCAGGCGGGCGCGATCCGGCTGCCGTCCCAGCTCCTCTCCGCCATGCCGTATCTCGTGACGATCCTGGCGCTGGTCATCCTGGCGGCGCGGGACCGGCGGTCCACGGGCGCCCCGGCCTCCCTCGGCATTCCCTTCGTGCCCGACCGGTAGCCGGCTGCCGCATTGCCAAGGCGGCCTTCCTCGTCTATCGCCCGTGCCCATCCTCCCACCGAGTGACGGTCCATGGGTTTCAAGTGCGGCATCGTCGGCCTGCCGAACGTCGGCAAGTCGACCCTCTTCAACGCTCTCACGCAGACGGCGGCGGCGCAGGCCGCCAATTATCCGTTCTGCACGATCGAGCCGAATGTGGGCGACGTCGCCGTGCCCGATCCGCGCCTCGACGCGCTGGCCGGCATCGCCTCCTCGGCGCAGATCATCCCGACCCGGATCACCTTCGTCGATATCGCCGGCATCGTGCGCGGCGCATCCAAGGGCGAGGGGCTCGGCAACCAGTTCCTCGCCAACATCCGCGAGGTGGACGCCATCGTCCACGTCGTGCGCTGCTTCGAGGACGGCGACATCACCCACGTGGAAGGCCGTGTCGACCCGATCGCCGACGTGGAGACGATCGAGACCGAGCTGATGCTCGCGGACCTGGAGAGCCTGGAAAAGCGCATCCTGCCGCTGGAGAAGAAGGCCAAATCTGGCGACAAGGACGCCAAGGAGCAGGTGGCGCTCATCGAGCAGTGCCTCGTCCTGCTGCGCGAGGGCAAGCCGGCCCGCCTGGTGGAGCGCCGGCCGGAGGACGAGAAGGCCTTCGCCATGCTTAACCTCCTGACCTCCAAGCCCGTCCTCTACGTCTGCAACGTCGAGGAGGCTTCGGCCCGCGACGGCAACGATTTCTCCGCCCGCGTCTTCGAGCGCGCCCGCGCCGAGGGCGCCAGCGCGGTCGTCGTGTCCGCCAAGATCGAGAGCGAGATCGCGGTCCTGCCGCCGGGCGAGCAGGCGGAATACCTGGAGGCGGTCGGCCTCGACGAGCCGGGCCTGAACCGCGTCATCCGCGCCGGCTACGAGCTGCTCGCCCTGGTGACCTACTTCACCGTGGGGCCGAAGGAGGCCCGCGCCTGGACGATCACCCGCGGCACCAAGGCGCCGCAGGCGGCCGGCGTGATCCACACCGACTTCGAGAAGGGCTTCATCCGCGCGGAGACCATCGCCTACGCGGACTATGTCTCGCTGAAGGGCGAGGCGGGTGCCCGCGAGGCCGGCAAGCTGCGGCTGGAAGGCAAGGAATACGTCGTGCAGGACGGGGACGTCCTGCATTTCCGCTTCGCGAACTGAGCGCGCTTCAACGCGCGCAGGTATCGAAGCCCAGGAGGCTGTAGGCCGGGCAGCGGCCCGCAAGGCCCGTGGCCAGCGGGATGAGGCCGAGCCAGCCCCAGGCGGTCTTGGGACCCACGAAGACGATCGCCAGGAGCGCGAGCCCCAGGACGATGCGCGCGGCCCGATCGATCGTACCGACATTGACGGCGAACATGGCGTGCTCCCGGCCGTTGAACAGGCGGCATGATCGGGCATCGCGCGCGCCTGCGCCGTGATCCATGTCAAGGGAGCCGCGCCTTGCAATTCCGCCGCCTTCACGACTGGAACGTGACGCCCAAGGAGGCCGTAGCGATCCAGAAGCGGCTTCGCGGCGAACTGGTCGTGGCCGGCCGGATCGACCCGAAGGCGCTCCGGCTCGTCGCAGGGGTGGACGTCAGCGTGCGCGGCGGCATCTCCCAGGCCGCGGTCGTGGTGTGCCGCATGCCGGACTTCGCCGTGGTCGAGACGCGCATCGCCCGGCGCCCGACGCCCTTTCCCTACGTGCCCGGCCTGCTCACCTTCCGCGAGGGGCCGGTGCTGGAGGACGCCTTCGCAGCGCTTGCAAGCGAGCCGGACCTGTTCCTGGTGGACGGGGCGGGCATCGCCCATCCCCGACGACTGGGCGTTGCCGCCCATCTCGGCCTCATTCTGGACCGGCCGACCGTCGGCTGCGCCAAGACGCGGCTGTGCGGCACCCATGACCCCGTGCCGGAGGCCCGCGGCGCGGCGGTTCCGCTGGTCGACCGGGGGGAGGAGGTCGGCATCGTGCTGCGGACGCGCGCGGGCGTCGCGCCGCTCTTCGTGTCGCCAGGCCATCGCTGCGCCCTTTCCGACGTCGCCGCCGCCGTGATGGCCTGCACGCCGCGCTGGCGCCTGCCGGAGCCGATCCGCCGGGCGCACGAGGCCGCAGGACGCGAGCCGGACGCCTGACCGGCCGCTCGTTGTTGCGCTGCCACATCCCGCCGCTAAGCTGGCGCTCTGGAGGGCAGCCGTGACCGATCCGATTCCGTCCATCGACAACGCCATCCATGGCCCCATCCGCGGCGGCGCGTCCGATCCCACCTATGCCGGCGTCCTGTCCTTCATGCGCAGGCGCTACACCCGGGACCTGGACGGCGTCGACGTGGCGGTGCTGGGCGTTCCCTTCGACGGCGCGGTCACCAACCGGCCGGGTGCCCGCTTCGGGCCCCAGGCCATCCGGCGCGCCTCGGCGATCTTCGACGGCGACCCGCAATTCCCCTCGGGGCTCGATCCGTTCGACCGGCTGAACGTCGTCGATTTCGGCGATTGCCATCTCGACACCCGCCGCCCCGCAACGATCCCCGGCGCCATCGAGGAGCAGGCGCAGGCGATCGTCGACACCGGGTGCCACCTGGTGACGCTCGGCGGCGACCATTTCATCACCCTGCCGCTGCTGCGCGCCCACGCCATGCGCCACGGCCCGCTGGCGCTCGTCCAGTTCGACGCGCACCAGGACACCTGGGAGGACGAGGGGGACTGCATGTCCCACGGCACTTTCGTCAGCCGCGCGGTGTCCGAGGGGCTGATCGATCCCGTCCGCTCCATCCAGATCGGCATCCGCACCGTGGCGCCCGCCGATTTCGGCATCGAGATCCTCGATGCCCATGAGGCCCATCGCCTGGGCGCCGACGGCATCGCCGCCGAGATCGGCGCCCGGGTCGGCGACGCGCCGGCCTACCTCACCTTCGACATCGACTGCCTCGATCCGGCCTATGCGCCCGGGACGGGCACGCCGGTTTCGGGCGGGCTGTCGAGCCACATCGCGCTCGCCGCCCTGTGGGGCACGCGCGGCATCGACTGGCGCGGCATGGACATCGTCGAGGTATCCCCGCCCTACGACCATGCCGACATCACCGCCATAGCCGGGGCGACGGTCGTCCAGCACTACCTGCAGATCCTGGCGGAGAAGCACGCCGGCTGATTGACAGGGGCCGGGCCTTCCGGCACATCAGCGCCATGTTCACGGTCCCGACCCGCCCCCGACGTACGATCGCCGCCCTGACCGCGCGATGACCGGGGACGTGTGTCCGCTCGGAAGCCGCGCCGCAAGCGCGGCTTTTTTCGTATCCGGGGGCCGCGGCGCGGTCCCGTACCGCCCCTGATTCATCCGCCATCTGAGGAGACAGACATGGCCGTCCTGGCAAGGAACGCGAAGGCGCGCGTCGGCATTCTCGGCGCTTCCGGCTATACCGGCGCGGAGCTCTTGCGCATGCTGCTGCGCCATCCGCGCGTGGAGATCGCCGTCCTCACCGCCGACCGCAAGGCCGGCCAGGCCATGGCCGACGTCTTCCCGCAATTCGCGCCGTTCGCCCTGCCGCAGCTCGTCGCCATCGACAGCATCGACTGGGCGAGGGAGAAGCTGGACGTCGTCTTCTGCGCGCTGCCCCACGGCACGACGCAGACGGTCATCACCGACCTGATGGCCAAGGCGCCCCAGACCCGGATCGTCGACCTGTCGGCCGATTTCCGCCTGTCCGATCCCGAGGCCTATGCCCGCTGGTACGGCCACGCGCACCAGGCGCTCGACCTGCAGAAGGACGCCGTCTACGGCCTGTCCGAAATGTACCGGAAGGATATCCGCCAGGCGCGGCTCGTCGCCAATCCCGGCTGCTACACCACGAGCGGCCAGCTTCCGGTGATCCCGCTGCTGAAGGCCAAGGCCATCGAGACCGACCCGATCGTCATCGACGCCAAGTCGGGCGTCACCGGCGCGGGCAGGGCGGCCAAGGAGGCCAACCTCTTCACCGAGGTCTCCGAGGGCTTCCACGCCTACGGCGTCGGCCATCACCGCCACATGGCGGAGCTGGACCAGGAATTCTCGAAGGCCGCGGGCAAGGCGGTCGTGCCGACCTTCACGCCGCACCTCCTGCCCATGAACCGGGGCATCCTGTCCACGATCTACGTGCGCTGCCGCAAGGGGCGCACGCCGGAGGACCTGCACGCCATCCTCGCCAAGACCTACGCGAAGGAGCCGTTCGTCCACGTCATGCTCTTCGGCCAGACGCCGCAGACGCGCCACGTGCGCGGCTCCAACATGACGATGATCGGCGTCGCCGCGGACCGCCAGCCGGGGCGGGCGATCCTCGTCAGCGCGCTGGACAACCTGGTGAAGGGCGCCTCGGGCCAGGCGATCCAGAACATGAACATCGTGCTCGGGCTCCCCGAGACGACGGGCATCGACCAGATCGCGCTGTTCCCCTGACGAAGCCGGCCCGGGCGGAGCGATCCGCCCGGCGCCTCAGGCCCGCGCGGCCTTGAGGCGCTTGTTGCAGGCGCTCCAGTATTTCGGCCAGGTCTGGCCTGCCGTCTTGCCGGCGGCCTTGTCCTTCTTCCATTCCCCCGCGCAGGCCTTCTGCCGCTCCTTCGCGGCGATCTGGCCGGGCGTCATCTTGCGCTTGGGCTTGGCCTCCGCCTCCACGGGCGGCTTGGCGGCGGGGGCCTGCGCCAGGGCAGGCACCGCGGGGAGGGCAAGGCAAAGGGCGGCCGCGGCCGCAACGAGCAATGACTTCATCGGCAATATCCTCGACAGCAAGGGCCGCAACCGGCCACAACCACGATGGCACAGGAACAAATCAGAAACAAACGGATTCTTCGCATCGCGCGTGGCCCATCGCCCATCGGTCAAGCGAAACCGCGCCGGCGCGCGGGTCTTGTGCCGCATGGTCGCCGCACCCAAGTAGTGCCGCGACACCGCGATCGCACAGGAGCCTGACATGGCCGCCGTCACCGGGAAGCCCTACGACCTCTATTACTGGCCGACGCCCAATGGCTGGAAGATCACCATCTTCTTCGAGGAGGCGGGGCTCCCCTACAACGTGATCCCGATCAACATCGGCAAGGGCGACCAGTTCAAGCCGGACTTCCTGGCCATCTCGCCCAACAACAAGATGCCGGCCATCGTCGATCCCGACGGCCCCGGCGGGCAGCCGATCTCTGTCTTCGAATCCGGCGCCATCCTCCAGTATCTCGGCCGCAAGACCGGCCAGTTCTATCCCGCCGACGAGCGCGCGCGCACGGAGGTCGACCAGTGGCTGTTCTGGCAGATGGGCGGCCTCGGCCCCATGGCCGGCCAGACCCATCATTTCCGCATCTATGCCCCCGAGAAGGTGCCCTACGCGATCAAGCGCTACACCGACGAGACGAACCGGCTCTACGGCGTGCTGAACAAGCGCCTGGCGGACCGGGAATACGTCGCGGGCGATTATTCCATCGCCGACATGGCCATCATCGGCTGGGCCAAGAACTGGGAGCGCCAGGGCCAGGACATCGCCGAGTTCCCCAACATGAAGCGGTGGATCGACACGATGCTCGCGCGCCCCGCCGTCCAGCGCGGTCTGGCCGTCGGCAGCGAGATCAAGAAGATGGACCTCGCGACCGACAAGGACGCCCAGGCGGTCCTGTTCGGCCAGCGCGCGCGCAGCTGACCTATCTGCGCAGCGCGGCCGCGATCTGCCCCGCGCCCGCCACCTCGCAGAACTCGAAGCCGAGCGTGGCGAGGTGCGCGGCGTGGATGGCCTCGGCCGGGATGGCCGCGCCATCCGGGCCGGGCAGGTCGAAACAGGCGCAGCAATCCTCCACCAGGATCGTCCGGTAGCCCAGATTGGCCGCCACCCGGACGGTCGTGGACACGCACATGTCCGTCGAGATGCCGAAAGCGACGATGCCCGTCGCGCCCAGCCTGCGCAATTGCAGGTCGAGGTCGGTGCCGATGAAGGCGCAGTTCACCGATTTCACCACGATCGGCTCGTCCGGCCGCGGCGCCGCCGAGGGCCTGATGCGGTTTCCCGGTTCGCCCGGTCGCAGCGTCGAGCCCGGCTGAACCGAATCGTGGCGCACGTGGACGATCGGCCGCCCGCTGGCGCGCCAGGCATAGAGCAGCGCGGCCACCGCCTCGTCCAGGCCGGGATTGTTCCGGCGCGGCCAGGGCGCGTGGTCGAACGCCTCCTGCAGGTCGATGGGAACGAGAACTGTGACGGGGTCGAGTTGCATGGCCGGCTCCGGTTGGGGCATCACGGAGCTAGGACGTCCGCCTGGCCGGTCTCAACCCGGCAGGACGCCGGAGCCGCCGGCAGGATGCCGCCCGAAGGAAGCTGCGTGACGCGACCGCTCGACGCCATCGACCGCCTGATCCTCGCGCGGCTAACCGACGATGCCCGGCTGCCGGTCGTGTCGCTCGCCCGCGAGATCGGTCTGTCGCGCAGCGCCACGCAGGAGCGGCTGGCGCGCCTTGTCGCCGAGGGCTCGATCCGCGGCTTCACGATCCGCGCCGCCAGCCCGCGCGCGGCCACCCGCGCCTGGCTCGCCTTGCGCTTCCAGCCGGGCTTTGCCTGCCGGCACGTCGTCCCGGCGCTCCAGGATCTGGCGGAGATCCGCCTGGCGACCAGCACGGCCGGCCCGGTCGACCTGCTGCTGCTTGCCGAGACGGCGGGCACGGCGGAACTGACGGCCCTGCGCGACCGGGTCGCGGCGATCCGGGGCGTCGCCTCCGTGGAGACGACGCTCGTTCTTGAAACGCAGATCGACCGGCTCTAGCGCAGCCGCCTGTCCGGGGAGCGAGCGCGTGTCCCGATCAGCGGGCTCGCGTCCAGCTCTGCGCTTTGCAGATCACGCCGCCGAGCACGCAGCCCTCGACCTTGGCGCTGTCGCCCTGGAGGGTGAAATAGGCCGTATAGGTCTTGCCGTCCTCGGCGTTGTAGATCGAGCCCTTCCACCGGTTCGGCTGGTCCGGCTTCATCGACTGCAGGATCGAGACGCCGATCAGGGGCCGGTTGCGCTTGGACGCGTCCTCGTTCTTGGCATCCTTCTTGGGCTGGCCGTTCGTGTCGTTGGGCTCGGCGAGGCTGATCAGCGTGCCGCAGATGCCGTCGCCGCATTTGGCGACCCGCACGCGGCCCTTGTTGCCATCCGTGCTCCAGACGCCCGTCGCGTCCTGGGCGAGGGCACTTCCCGCGCCGGCGCCGATCATCAGCGCGGCGGCCGCGGCCATCAGCATCGTCGTTGCAGTCCTGGTCATCCTGTTCCTCCGTCCGGTGAAGCGGCTCTGAAGGCCGCCTTGGCGCCAGCCTAGAAGCACGCGCGGACGGCGGAAAGACGGCGGTCGGCGAAAGAGCGGTCTTGGCAATCCGTCACGCAGGGTCAACGGCCCCTTAAACCATGTCCCGGACGGGCAGGCGGCATCGCCTGAATCGGCTCGTCTTTTCGGCAAGCCATGGTTTTCGAGCGCTTAAGGCGTTGATTTCATTTACGCGGGATTCATCGCGCCGCTTAAGCCGGCCTTGGGATTCGCTGACCCATCATCTGCCCATCGGACGGGCCCGAGAACAGGGTCCGCCGGGAAGCAGGGGAGGCCATCATGGCCCGTTTGACGAGCGACATGCAGGACGCGGTTGCGATCGCGTCGATCTCCGCCACCGCCGAGGCGTTCTACGAACTCGGCATTCTCTGCGCCGCCGGCCGCGACAGCGCGCCCGATCTGGTCGCCGCCCACAAATGGTTCAACATCGCCATCGCCCGCGGCTGCCGCGAGGCGCTGGAGCGCCGCGCCGAACTGTCGGCCGAGATGAGCCGCGAGGAGATCTGGGAGGCCCAGCGCGCGGCGCGGGACTTCCTGACGCGGCACTGAGGGTCGATTCCGGCCAGGTGTGCGGCTGCGAAGGCTTGAGGGTGCGGGGCGGCGCGGCTATAAGCCCGCCACCTGCAAGAACCCCATCAAGGTATTCATCCCATGGCCACCGAGCGCACCTTTTCGATCATCAAGCCCGACGCGACGCGCCGGAACCTCACCGGCGCCGTCAACGCGGTGATCGAGAAGGCCGGCCTGCGCATCGTCGCGCAGAAGCGCATCCTCATGACGCGCGCCCAGGCCGAGACCTTCTACGGCGTCCATCGCGAGCGTCCGTTCTTCGGCGAGCTCGTCGACTTCATGACCTCCGGCCCCGTCGTCGTGCAGGTCCTGGAGGGCGAGGGCGCCATCGCCAAGTACCGCGAGGTCATGGGCGCCACGAACCCGTCCAACGCGGCCGAAGGCACGATCCGCAAGCTCTTCGCCCTGTCCGTCGGCGAGAACACGGTCCACGGCTCGGACGCGCCGGAGACGGCGGCGGTCGAGATCGCCCAGTTCTTCGCCGGCAACGAGATCGTCGGCTGATTGGCGCAATCAGGGCTGCGCGGCCGCGCGGCTCGACTTCGCGCACTGCGAGCATGCATAAAGGGGCGGTGATCACCGCCCCTTTTCTTTTGCCATGAACGCCGCCCCGAAAATCGCCGTCCGGCCCTCCGTCTGTCCGCACGATTGCCCGTCCGCCTGTGCGCTGGAGGTGGAGGTCGTCGACGGGACCACGATCGGCCGCGTGCGCGGCGCGCCGGACAACAGCTACACGGCCGGCGTCATCTGCGCGAAGGTGGCGCGCTACGCGGAGCGGGTCTACCACCCCGACCGCGTGCTCCATCCGCTGCGGCGCATCGGCCCCAAGGGTTCGGGCCGCTTTGAGCGCATCGGCTGGGACGAGGCGCTGGACATCGTGGCGGCGCGCTTCCGCGAGGCGGAGGAGCGGCACGGCCCGCAGGCCGTCTGGCCCTACTACTACGCCGGCACGATGGGCCTGGTGATGCGCGACGGCATCAATCGTCTGCGCCACGCCAAGGGCTATTCCGGCCAGTATTCCACGATCTGCATCAACATTTCCTGGACCGGCTACATCGCCGGGACGGGCCGCATCGCCGGCGCCGATCCGCGGGAGATGGCCAAGTCCGACTGCGTCGTGATCTGGGGCACCAATGCGGTCCACACCCAGGTCAACGTGATGACCCACGCGCTGAAGGCGCGGAAGGAGCGCGGCGCGAAGATCGTCGTCATCGACATCTACGAGAACGCCACCGTGAAACAGGCCGATCTCGGCCTCGTCCTGCGGCCGGGCACGGACGGGGCGCTGGCCTGCGCGGTCATGCACTGTCTGTTCCGGGACGGGAAGGCGGACTGGGACTACCTGCGCGGCTTCACCGACTGCCCGGATGAGCTCGCGGCCCATCTCAAGGACCGCACGCCCGAATGGGCCTCCCGCATCACGGGCCTGCCGGTGGAGCAGATCGAGGCGTTCGCGCGCCTGCTGGGCGAGCGGCCGCGGGCCTATTTCCGCCTCGGCTACGGCTTCGGCCGCCAGCGCAACGGCGCCGTCAACATGCATGCCGCGCTCTGCGTGCCCGCCGTGCTGGGAGCCTGGAAATACGAGGGCGGCGGCGCACTGCACAGCAACAGCGGCATCTATCGCTGGCGCAAGGAGCTGATCGAGGGGCTGGACATGCGCAACCCGTCCATCCGCCAGCTCGACCAGTCGCAGATCGGCCGCGTCCTGACCGGGGACGAGACGGCCCTGCGCGGCGGCCCGCCGGTCACCGCCATGCTGGTCCAGAACACCAATCCCGTCTCGGTGGCACCCGAGCAGGAGCTTGTGAAGGCCGGGTTCGCCCGCGAGGATCTCTTCGTCTGCGTCCACGAGCAGTTCATGACCGAGACGGCGCTGATGGCCGACATCGTGCTGCCGGCCACGACCTTCCTGGAGCATGACGACATCTACCAGGGCGGCGGGCACCAGCACGTCATGTGGGGCGGGGCGCTGATCCCGCCCGCAGGCGAGGCGCGCTCCAACCATGAGGTGGTGACGGCCCTGGCCGAGCGGCTCGGCGTCGAGCACGAAGGCTTCCGCCTGTCACCGCGCGAGATCGTCGACCGCACGCTGCAGGCCTCCGGGCGCGGCTCTCTGGAGGAGCTGGAGCGGGAGCGCTGGCGGGACGTCCAGCCGCCGTTCCGCCAGGCGCACTATCTCGACGGTTTCGGCTGGCCGGACGGCAGGTTCCGCTTTCGGGTCGACTGGACCCGCGTGCCGATGGCCAATGACGGCCCCATGGGCCCGTGGCAGTCCATGCCGACCCTGCCGGACCATTGGGCCGTCATCGAAGAGGCGGACGAGGCCCATCCCTTCCGGCTGGCCACCAGTCCGGCCCGCAACTTCCTCAACTCCACCTTCACCGAGACGCCGACCTCGCTCAGCAAGGAGCGGTATCCGGTCGTGTTCGTCCATCCGCAGGATGCCACCGCCCATGGCATCGCCGAGGACGACTGGGTGGTCTTGGGCAACGGGCGCGGCGAGGTGCGGCTGCGGGCCTCGCTCTTCCCCGGCGTCCGGCGCGGCGTTTTGATCGCCGAATCGATCTGGCCCAACGCGGCCTTTCCGGACGGCAAGGGCATCAACACCTTGACCGGCGCCGACCAGGTGGCGCCCTATGGCGGAGCCGCCTTCCACGACAACCGCGTGTGGATGCGGCGGCTCGACATGCCCGCTTCCGCAGCCTGAGACCGGAGAACGTCCTTGCGTCTTGTCCTCGCCATCGCTGCCATCCTCTCCACGTCCGCAGCCTTCGCGGCAGCGCTCCCCCCGCCGCCCGATCCGACCGCCGCCAACCTGACGCCGGCGCAGATCCAGACGCGCGCGCAGGATGCCTGCCTTATCACGCAGGCCAAGCTGATGAACGTGACGCGGGAGGACGTGCGGGGACCCTGCGCCTGCTATGCGCAGCGCACGGTGCGCTCCATGTCGAAGACCGAGCTCGCGAACTTCCGGGCCACCGGCTATTTCGACGACGCGACGCGCCAGAAGGCCCTCGGCTTCATCGACCAGTGCAAGCTCAAGCGCCCGTTCTGACGGGCGGGCCGGTTCAGCCGGCGAGGAAGCGGGCGTGGTCGGCGGGACGATCGTCGGCGATCGCGCCCTCGATCAGGCGCACCCGCCCCGCGGCGACGTCGGCCAGGGCCGCCGGATAGAGCCTGTGCTCCTGCTCCAGCACGCGCGCCGACAGCGCCGCCTCGTCGTCGCCCGGCAGGACCGGCACCGACGCCTGGGCGATGGTGGGGCCGGCGTCGAGCTCCGGCACGACGAAATGCACCGTGCAGCCGTGCCGCGACACGCCGTCCGCCAGCGCCCGGGCATGGGTGTGCAGCCCGCGATAGTCCGGGAGCAGGGACGGGTGGATGTTAATCAGCCTGCCTTCCCAGCGCGTGATGAACCACGGCGTGAGGATGCGCATGAAGCCGGCGAGGCAGACGATCTCGACCCCGTGCTCGCGCAGCACCGCGTCGACCCGGTGCTCGAAGCTCTCGCGGTCGGGATGGGCCTTGTGGTCCACGATGGCGGTGGCGATCCCGTCCGCCGCCGCGCGTTGCAGGCCGCCGGCATCCGGCCTGTTCGATAGGACCAGAGCGATATCAGCAGGATAGTCCGGCTTCTTCGCAGCTTCGATGAGCGCGGTCATGTTGGAGCCGCGCCCGGAGATGAGGATCGCGGTGCGGACCTTCGCCGTCACAGCGCCAGCTCTCCGCGATAGACGACCGCGTCGGAGCCGGGTTCGCGCCCGGCGATCGCGCCGATGCGCATCACGCTCTCGCCCTCCTGCGCCAGCGCGTCGGCGATCGCGTCGGCCTTCCCGGCCTCCACGACGATCACCATGCCGATCCCGCAATTGAAGGTCCGCAGCATCTCGGTCGCGGCGACGCCGCCCGTCGCGGCCAGCCACCCGAAGACCGGCGGCGGCCGGATCGCGGCCAGGTCCAGCACGGCCGCGACGCCCTCGGGCAGCACGCGCGGGATGTTGTCGGGGAACCCGCCACCGGTGATGTGCGCCAGGGCCTTGATGCCGGACGTCCGCTTCAGCACGGCCAGGAGCGGCTTCACGTAGAGCCGGGTGGGCGTCAGAAGGGCCTGCCCCAGGGTGCGGCCCGCTTCGAACGGCGCGGGCGCATCCCAGGCAAGGCCGGCCTTGGCCACGATGCGGCGGATGAGCGAATAGCCGTTGGAATGCGGGCCGGACGAAGCCAGGCCCAGGATCACGTCCCCGGCCTCGACGTCGGAACGAGGCAGGAGGGTGCCGCGCTCGGCCGCGCCCACCGCAAAGCCGGCGAGGTCGTAATCGCCGGCGGCATACAGGCCCGGCATTTCCGCGGTCTCGCCGCCGATCAGGGCGCAGCCCGATTCGCGGCATCCCTGCGCGATGCCCTTGACGATGGCGGCCCCGGCGGCGGGGTCGAGCTTACCGGTCGCGTAATAGTCGAGGAAGAAAAGCGGCTCGGCGCCCTGGACGACGAGATCGTTGACGCACATGGCCACCAGGTCGATGCCGATCGTGTCGTGCAGGCCCGTCTCGATGGCGATCTTGACCTTGGTGCCGACGCCATCGTTGGCGGCGACCAGGATCGGATCGGTGAAACCCGCCGCCTTGAGGTCGAAAAGCCCGCCGAAGCCGCCGATCTCCGCGTCGGCGCCGGGCCGCCGCGTCGCCTTCACCATCGGCTTGATGGCCTCGACCATGGCGTTTCCGGCGTCGATGTCGACGCCAGCCTGGGCATAGGTGAGGCCGTCGGTCTTGGGTTCGGTCATGGCGCAAAGGGTCCCGTGGTCCGGGTCTCGCTAATGCCCGCTGCGCGCCCGCGCAAGCCGCGCGGTTGAAACCTGTGGGGTTTCATCGGAGTTTCCCTCCCTAAAGCCTCGCCCCGTCACCTTGCGGGGAGCCCGTCGGACCCGTCCATGACCATCCCCAACGTCATCACCATCGTCCGGCTGATCCTGGTCCCGCTCATCATCGTGGCCATCGCGCAGCTCGAATGGCTGGCGGCCTTCGCCATCTTCGCCGCCGCCGGCATCTCCGACGCGGTCGACGGCGCCATCGCCCGCCGCTTCGACATGCGCAGCGAGCTCGGCGCGTATCTCGATCCCATCGCCGACAAGTCGCTCCTGGTCTCGATCTACGTGACCCTGGCGATCGTGGGCGTGCTGCCGGTCTGGATCGCCGTCCTCGTCGTGTCGCGGGACCTGATGATCGTCGCCGCCATCATCGTCTCCTGGCTCATGGCGCGGCCCATCGCCATCAAGCCGCTCCTGATCAGCAAGCTGAACACCACGGCGCAGATCATGTTCGCCGGCCTCCTGCTGGCGGCGAAGGCCTTTGCGGTGGTGCCCGGGCCGGCGATGGCGGTCGGCCTTGCCGTGGTCGCGACCTTGACCTTGGCCTCCACCGCCGCCTATCTCGCCATCTGGCTGAAGCACATGGCGTCGTGAGGACCGGATGACGATCCAGCGGCAGGTGACGTTCTGGCTGATCGCGCTCTTCGCCGTCGTCGTCCTCCTGTATCTCCTGAGCGGCATCCTGCTGCCTTTCGCGGCGGGGCTCGTGCTCGCCTACCTGCTCGATCCGCTGGCCGACCGGCTGGAGCGGATGCGTTTCAGCCGCCTGGCGGCGACCTTGCTCATCCTCGGACTTTTCGTGCTGATCTTCGTGCTGGCGCTGGTGCTGATCGCGCCGGTTCTCGCCAACCAGCTCGCGGCCTTCGCGGCGCGCCTGCCGGAAACCGCGCAGCGGCTGCAGCAATTGCTGGCGGAGCAGGGCGCGCCGCTCGTCGAGCGCTTCGGCGGGCAGGATGCGCTGCGCGACGTGCAGAACTCGCTTGGCGATGTGGTGGGGCAGGGGGCGACGTGGGTCGCCACGCTGTTGAAGTCGCTCTGGTCCGGCGGACAGGCCTTCATCGGCCTCGTGTCGCTCCTCGTCATCACACCCGTCGTGGCGTTCTACCTGCTCGTCGACTGGGACCGGATGGTCATTTCCATCGACACCTGGATCCCGCCGCGGAACCGGGAGCTGGTGCGGGGCCTGGCGCGGGAGATGGACGTCGCGATATCCGGCTTCCTGCGCGGGCAGAGCCTGGTCTGCCTGTTCCTGGGCATCTTCTACGCCATCGGCCTGTCCCTCGTCGGGCTCAACTTCGCCGTGCTGATCGGCCTTGTGTCCGGCATCATCAGCTTCATCCCCTATGTCGGATCCCTGACCGGCCTGCTGCTCGCGCTCGGCGTCGCCATCGTCCAGTTCTGGCCGGACTGGGTGATGATCGGGGCCACGCTCGGCGTCTTCGCCGCGGGGCAGTTCCTCGAGGGCAACATCGTCCAGCCCAAGCTCGTGGGCGAGTCGGTGGGGCTTCATCCCGTCTGGGTCATGTTCGCGCTGCTCGCCTTCGGCAGCCTGTTCGGCTTCGTCGGCCTGCTCCTGGCGGTGCCGCTCGCCGCGATCATCGGCGTGCTGACCCGCTTCGCGCTGCGACAATATCTGGCGAGCCCCCTGTACGAGGCGCCTCCGGCCCCGCCGGTGCGACGGGCGGACCGCACGACGCCATGACCGAGCGCCCGCGCCAGCTCGCGCTCGACCTGCCGCTGGAGCCCCGGCTCGATCCCGAAGACTTCCTCGTCGGCCCCTCCAACGAGGCGGCCTATGGCCTCATCGAGGGCTGGCCGGACTGGCCGGACACGGTCCTGCTGCTGGAAGGGCCGGAAGGCGCGGGCAAGACGCACCTTGCCGGCATCTGGGCCAGACGGGCCCATGCCTGGACCCTCCCGGCGCGGGACATCGCGCAAGCCGACGTGCCGCGCCTCGTCTCCGGCGGCGCCCTCGTCGTCGAGGACGCCGACAGGGGGCCGGTGGACGAAGCCGCCCTGTTCCATCTCCTGAACATGGCCCGCGAGCGGCGCAGCCATGTCCTCATCACCGGCCGCGGCGGGCCGGACGCGTGGGGCTTTGCCACCCGCGACCTCGTCTCGCGCCTGCGCCTCGCGCCGGTCGCCCGCATCGACCCGCCCGACGAGGCGCTGCTGCGGGCGCTGGTCGTGAAGCTCTTCCTCGACCGCCAGATCGTCGTCGACACCAGCGTCGTCGATTACCTCGTCCTGCGGATCGAGCGCTCCTTCGCCGCCGTGGCCGAGGCCGTCGACAGCCTGGACCGCCACGCGCTCAGCGCGGGACGGCGCGTGACGCGGGCCATGGCCGCGTCCATCCTCCCGGGTCTGGAGGATTCGGCAAAGGACGAGCGCGATGAATGATGCGGGCCTGACGCTGCCGCCCGGACCCGGCGAAGCTGCCGCGCCGCCGGACGCCGCCGCCGGCGCCGAACTCGCCCAGTCGCCGGCGCGGTTCATCAACCGCGAGCTGTCCTGGCTGCAGTTCAACCGCCGCGTGATCGAGGAGGCGGCCAATCCCCGCCATCCGCTGCTGGAGCGGCTTCGCTTCCTGTCGATCTCGGCGACCAATCTCGACGAATTCTTCATGGTCCGCGTCGCGGGCCTGCGCGGCCAGCTGCGCAACGGGCTCGTCGCGCCCTCGGAGGACGGCCTGTCGCCGGCCGAGCAGCTCGCGCGCATCGCCGTCGTGGTCGACGAGCTGACCCGCGACCAGCAGCGGCGCTGGGCGTCGCTCCGCGGCGAGCTGGCCGATGCCGGGATCGCGGTGGTGCCGCCGGACGAGCTGACGGGTCACGAGGCCCGCTGGCTCGAGGACCATTTCGCCTCGCAGGTCTTCCCGGTCCTGACGCCGCTGGCGGTCGACCCGGCCCATCCCTTTCCGTTCATCTCCAACCTGGGCTTCACGCTGGCGCTCGCGCTCGCGCGGCCGGCGGACGGCAAGCCGCTGGAGGCGCTCGTGCGCGTCCCCGGCAAGATCCGGCGTTTCATCCGCCTGCCGGATTTCGGCGGCACGGGCGGCGCGCGCTTCGTGGCCCTGGAGCAGGTGATCGCGCGCTTCTCCGAGCGTCTCTTCCCCGGCTATCAGATCCTCGGCTTCGGCGGTTTCCGCATCATCCGGGACTCCGAGATCGAGATCGAGGAGGAGGCCGAGGACCTCGTCCAGTTCTTCGAGACGGCGCTAAAGCAGCGGCGGCGCGGCACCGTGATCCGCCTCGAGGTGGACGCGGGCATGCTGCCGGCGCTGCGGCACTTCGTGGCCGACGCCCTCGACGTCTCGCACGAGGACATCGTCGTCGTGGAAGGCCTGCTGGCGCCGTCCGACCTCGTGGAACTCACGGAAGTCGACAGGCCGGACCTGAAGTTCACGCCCTATACGCCCCGGTTCCCCGAGCGCATCCGCGAGCATGGCGGGGATTGCTTCGCCGCCATCCGCGAGAAGGACATCATCGTCCACCACCCCTACGAGAGCTTCGACGTCGTCGTGCAGTTCCTGGACCAGGCGGCGCGGGACCCCGACGTGGTGGCGATCAAGCAGACGCTCTACCGCACGTCCCGGGACAGCCCGATCGTGAAGGCGCTGGCGGAGGCCGCATCCCAGGGCAAGTCCGTCACGGCCCTGGTGGAGCTGAAGGCCCGGTTCGACGAGGAAGCCAACATCCGCTGGTCGCGGGACCTGGAACGGGCCGGGGCGCAGGTGGTCTTCGGCTTCATCGAGCTGAAGACGCATTCCAAGCTGTCGATGGTGGTCCGGCGCGAGGGGGACCGGCTGGCCACCTACTGTCACATCGGCACCGGCAACTACAATCCGGTGACCGCGCGGGTCTATACCGACGTGTCCTTCTTCACCGCCGATCCCGCCATCGGGCGCGACATCGCGAGGGTCTTCAACTTCGTCACCGGCTACGCCCAGCCCGTCGGCATGGAGCGGCTCGCGGTCTCGCCCGTCACGCTGAAGGCGCGCCTTCTCCAGCACGTGGAGGAGGAGATCGCCCATGCGAGGGAAGGGCGCCCGGCCGCCATCTGGGCCAAGTGCAATTCGCTCGTCGACCCCACGATGATCGACGCCTTCTACCGGGCGAGCCAGGCCGGCGTGCGGGTCGACCTGATCGTGCGCGGCATATGCTGCCTGCGCCCGGGGCTGCCGGGCCTGTCCGAGAACATCCGGGTGAAGTCCATCGTTGGCCGCTTCCTCGAGCACGGCCGCATGTACGCCTTCGGCAACGGGCACGGGCTGCCGCACCCGCAGGCCCACGTCTACATCTCCTCGGCCGACCTCATGCCGCGCAATCTCGACCGCCGCGTCGAGGTGCTGGTGCCGGTGCTCAATCCCACCGTCCATCGCCAGGTGCTCGACCAGATCATGGCCGGCAACCTTGCCGACAACCAGCAAAGCTGGCAGGTGCAGCCGGACGGGACCAGCCTGCGCGTCTCTCCGGCGGCCGACGAGGAACCGTTCAACGTCCACGAGTATTTCATGACGCATCCATCCTTGTCCGGCCGCGGCAGCGCGCTGGAAGACGACATGCCGCTTCCCTCCGTCCGGCCCGCCCGCCGGGAGCGCCCCCGATGAACGCCTTCGGCAACGGCTCGCAGGCCGCCCGCGATCCCGTCGCGATCATCGACATCGGATCGAACTCGGTCCGCCTCGTCGTCTACGAGGCGCCTTCCCGCGCGCCGACGCCGGTCTTCAACGAGAAGATCCTCTGCGGCCTTGGCCGCAATCTCGCGACCACGGGGCGGCTGTCGACGGACGCGATGGATCAGGCGATCCGCGCCCTCGCGCGCTTCCGGGTGCTGTGCGAGGCGATGGACGTCACGCGCTGCCACGTCGTGGCCACAGCGGCGGCGCGCGACGCGGCCAACGGGCCGGAATTCCTGGCCCGCGCCGAGGCCGCCAGCGGCCAGCCCATCGAGCTGATCTCGGGACAGCGCGAGGCCGAGCTGTCCGCCTACGGCGTGATCTCCGGGCTGTACGATCCCGACGGCGTCGTCGGCGACCTCGGCGGCGGCAGCCTGGAGCTCATCGACGTCAAGGGCGGCGCGCCGGGCCGCGGGCTTTCGTTCCCGCTCGGCGTGCTGGCGCTGCAGGACGCCTCGAAGGGTTCCGTCCGGGCGGCGCAGAAGATCGTGCGCGACATGCTGGACGGCGCCGAGCTCAAGGGCCTGCGCAATCGCTCGTTCTACGCTGTCGGCGGCACCTGGCGCGCGCTCGCCCGCCTGCATATGGGCCAGCGCGGCTACCCGCTTCACATCATGCACGGCTATTCCATGCAGCCGCGGGACATCGCCGACTTCGCGCAGATCGTCGAGCGCATCGACGCCGGATCGCTGGAGGCCATCGAGAGCGTCTCGGAAGCCCGCCGCGACCTGCTCGCCTATGGCGCCGTCGTGCTCGAGGAGGTCATCCGCCGCGGCCGCCCGCGCGAGATCGTGGTGTCGGCTCTCGGCGTGCGCGAGGGGCTCCTGTTCGAGAGGCTGGAGGCCGAGACCCGGCGGCAGGACCCGCTCCTGTCCATCGCCGCGGAGATGAACGAGCGGCGCTCGCGCTCCCCCCGGCATGGGCAGGAGCTGATCGAATGGACGGGGCGGCTGATCGCGGAGCTCGACCTCGACGAGACGCCGGAGGAGCGCCGCCTGCGCCATGCCGCCTGTCTCATGGCCGATGTGGGCTGGCGGGCCCATCCGGACTATCGCGCCGAGGAGAGCCTGAACACGATCGCCCATTCGACGCTGACGGGCGTGGACCATCCCGGCCGCGCCTTCCTGGCGCTGACCGTGTTCTACCGCCATCTGGGTCTGGCGAGCGACGTCGTCCATCCGCGCCTGCGGGAGCTGATGGGCGCCCGCGCCCTGGACCGTGCCCGCATCATCGGCGGGGCGATGCGCGTCGCCTATCTGGTCTCGGCGGCCATGCCGGGCATCCTGCCCCAGACGCCGCTCTCGGTCGCCGGGCGGCACCTGGAGCTGACGCTGCCGCAGGCCTATGCCGCGCTCGGCAGCGAGCGCCTGCTGAACCGCCTGAAGCAGCTTGCCCGGGTGGCCGGCCTCAAACCTCGGATCGTTTCGCGGGGCTGACCGGAACGCGCGGGGCGACGACGACGCGCCCGCGCTCCACCGCCAGGGCCAGCTCCCCGCGCTTCAGCGCCAGGGCAGGCTCGCCGAACAGGTCCCGCCGCCAGCCCGAGAGGGCCCGGACCTCGGCGTGGTCACTGTGCGCGATCGCCTCCAGGTCGTCGACGGTCGCCAGGATCTTGGGCGCCACCTTCTCGCGCTCGGCCACGGCCTTGAGCAGCACCTTGAGCAGGTCCAGCGTGGCCCCGCCGTTCCCGCGCGGCCTGTCCCGGTCGATGTCGGGCAGGGTGGCGGGGTCGCGGGCGAGGGCACGCTCGATGGCGGCGATGATGTCCGCGCCGCTGCGCGAACGCTCGAAGCCGCGCGGGACCGAGCGCAGCTGGGCCATCGCCTCCGGCGTGCGCGGCGCCGCGATCGCGATCTCCACCAGTCCGTCGTCCTTCATCACCCGGCTGCGCGGCACGTCGCGCTCGCGCGCCTCGCGCTCGCGCCAGGCCGCCAGCTCCATCAGGGCCGCGATCTCGCGCGGGCGGCGCACACGGCCGGCGAGGCGCCGCCAGGCGTCCTCAGGGCTCGTCTCGTAGGTCTCGGGCGCGGTCAAGAGCGCCATCTCCTCGGCGACCCATCCCGCCCGGCCGCTCGCGTCGAGCTTGGCCTTCAGCGCCTCGTAGACGATCCGCAGATGGGTGACGTCCGACTGCGCGTATTCCAGCTGCGCAGGGGAGAGCGGCCGGCGGGACCAGTCGGTGAATCGCGACGACTTGTCGATCTTCGCCTTCGCCAGGTCGTTGACCAGTTGCTCGTAGGAGACCTGGTCGCCGAAGCCGCACACCATGGCCGCCACCTGCGTGTCGAAGAGCGGCGCCGGGATCAGCCGCCCCATGAGCCAGATGATCTCCACGTCCTGCCGCGCCGCGTGGAAGACCTTGGTCACCGCCTGGTCGGCCATCAGGTCGAGGAACGGCTTGAGGTCGATGCCCTCTGCCAGCGGATCGACCAGCGCGACCTCATCGCCGGCCGCGAGCTGGATCAGGCAGAGCTTGGGATAGTAGGTCGTCTCCCGCATGAACTCGGTGTCGACCGTGACGTAGGGGTAGGTCGCGAGGCGGGTGCAGACGTCGGCGAGTTCGGACGTGGTCGAGATCAGGCGCATGGTCCCGCTATAGCCGAGACCGCAGGCCATGTCCCCACGACTCATGCGAAATTCGCGCGCCGGCAGTTGCCCTTTCGCGCAGGGCTCATGTATGTACCCCCCGTTCGCCCGGCGGCCTCGTGGCGGAGTGGTTACGCAGAGGACTGCAAATCCTTGCACCCCGGTTCGATTCCGGGCGAGGCCTCCAAATCTCCCGATGCGCCGGCCTCCCTGTCCGGCGATCCAGCCCTGCTTCGCGGATTTCCGGAACGGAACCGGGCGGCGCCGGGCCCGAAACGGCGAAAATCCTGACCTCCCGCGCCCCTAACCCCGCTGGCACGCTTCTGGCTAACGCTCTGCCCGAGCCGGACAGCAAGTCCGGCCCTGGGAGAAAACGCATATGTCCAAGCTGCTTGCGGCGCTGGCCTCGGCCGCGCTCGTCCTCACTACGTCCGCCTTCGCGCAACAGGACTTTCCGAACCGCCCCATCACGTTGATCGTGCCGTTCGCGGCCGGCGGCTCCACCGACATCGTGGCGCGCCTCGTCGCCGCCAGGATGAGCCAGGGCCTCGGCCAGCAGGTGATCGTCGAGAACCGCGCCGGCGCGGGCGGAAACCTGGGGGCCAACCTCGTGGCGAAGGCCGCGCCGGACGGCTACACCATTCTCATGGGCACGGTCGCGACCCACGCGCTCAACCCGGCCATGTCGAAGAAGATGCCCTACGACGCGGTCGCCGATTTCGAGCCGATCTCGCTCCTGGCGGTCGTTCCCAACGTCCTCATCGTCAACAACGACTTCCCCGCCAAGTCGGTTCGGGAGCTCATCGCCGCGCTGAAGAGGGCACCGGGCAAGTACAGCTACGCCTCTTCGGGCCTGGGCACGCCGCTTCACCTGTCGGGCGAGATGTTCAAAACCATGACCGACACCGACATGGTCCACGTGCCCTATCGCGGCTCCGGTCCGGCCCTGACCGACCTGATGGCCGGCCAAATCCAGATCCAGTTCGACAACCTGCCCTCCGCCTCGCAGCTCATTTCCGCCGGCAAGGTGCGGGGGCTGGCCGTCACCACGCGCCAGCGCGCGGCCTCGATGCCGGACCTGCCGACCATGGAGGAGGCGGGCATCCCGCAATACGAGACCTATACGTGGAACGCGCTGTTCGCCCCCGCCAAGACCCCGGCGGCGGTCGTCGCCCGGCTCAACGCAGAGGCCAACAAGGCCTTGGCGGACGCCAACGTGCAGGCGCGGATGCGCGATTATTCCGCCACCGTCGTCGGCTCGACGCCGGCCGAGCTCGGCGCCCATGTGAAGGCGGAACTCGCCAAGTGGGACCCGATCGCCAAGGCGACCGGAGCGACGATCGACTGACACCCGCGGCACATACCGCGGGTTGAAGGCGATGGATCGCGCGTGCTCGCCGTTGCATGATCCTCCAAAGGCCGATTCAAAAGCGGCAAGTCGGGGGTTACGCGCTTGACGGGACCAGGCAGGATCAGGCGGCTTGACGCGCCGCGGCGGCGGACCTTGATGGCCGCCGCCGTGATCGCGGCCCTGCTGGCCGTCGGCTACGGCGTCAGCCTCGTCCACGGCGCGCTCCTGCGCCATGGCGAGGCCGAGGCCTACCGGCACGGCCAGCAGCGCCTCGCCTTCCTCGTGGCCGCGCTCCAGACGGCGACGGACCGGCATGACCGGCTGCCCAAGCTGCTCGCCCGCGAGCGGGACTTCATCGCCGCCTTGCGTACGCCGGACGACCCGCAGGCCATTGCCCGCGCCAACGAGACCCTGTCCTTCGTGCAGACCAATGCCGATGTCAGCGACGTCTTCCTGATCGAGGCCGACGGCGACACGATCGCCGCTAGCAATTTCGGCCAGCAGGATACGTTCGTCGGCCACAACTTCTCGTTCCGGCCCTATTTCTCCGACTCCATCGCCGGCCGGACGGGCCGTTTCTACGCAGTCGGCGCCGTCACCGGCGTGCCGGGCTATTTCATCGCCGAGCCCATCGTTGAGGATGGCCGGCGCCTTGGTGTGGTCGTCATCAAGGTGTCGCTGGCTCCGCTCGCCCAGCTCTGGACGCAGAGCGGCGATGCCATCGCCGCCGTCGACCGCTCGGGCGTGGTCATGCTCGCGGCGGACCGGAGCTGGCTCTACCGCACGCTCGCGCCGCTCCGCCCAGAGGAGATCGAACGCCTCAGGAGCGCGCGCCAGTATGGCGACGACGACCTGCGCCCGCTGGTCCGCAACAGCCCGATCGTCCTCGACGAGGGCGCGGCGAGGCTCGACCTGGCCCTCGACGGCGCGCCCGGTCCCTATCTCGTTCAGGCCCTGTCGCTGGACCGGCTGGACTGGCGGCTCGTGCTTTTCACCCCGCTGGGGGAGGCGCGCCGCTTCGCCGACACGTGGACGAGTTTCGCGGTGGTCCTCCTGGCCGCTGCCGGGTTCGCCGCAGCGCTGGTCGCGACACGCTTCCGCCACCGGGCGGACCGTCGCCGCGCCGCCGAGCGGCTGGCCCGGCTCAAGACCGAGCTGGAGGCCGAGATTGACCGGGCCGGACAGGCCCTCGCGGAGCGCAACCGCAAGCTCCGGGAGGCCGAGCGCATCCTCACCGAGACCCGCGACGAGGCGCTCCAGGCGGGCAAGCTGGCCGCGCTCGGCCAGATGGCGGCGGGGATCAGCCACGAGCTGAACCAGCCGCTGACCGCCCTGTCGACCCTGTCGGACAATGCCGCGGCCCTGCTCGACCGGGGCGACGCGCCCGCCGCCCGGCGCAATCTGGCGCTCATCGGCGCGACGGCGATCCGGATGGGTCGCATCGTCGGCCAGTTCAAGGCATTCGCCCGCAAGAATGCCGGACCCCTGGAGCCGGTCGCCCTAGGCGCCTCCGTCGGGGCGGCCATCCTCATGGTCGAGAACCGGGCCCGGGAAATCGGCGTCGAGATCGCCCATGACGGTCGGGACGACGTCGCCGTGCTCGCCGACCGGGTTCGGCTTGAGCAGATCCTGGTCAATCTCCTGCGCAACGCCCTCGATGCCAGCGAGGATGCGGACCTGAAGCGTGTGGACCTGTGTGTGAGGCAGCCCGAAGGCCCGTCCGGCCCGGTATGCGTGGACGTGCGCGACCATGGCCGCGGGATCGCGGAGGATGCGGTCGGTCGACTTTTCGAGCCGTTCTTCACGACGAAGCCGGAGGGCAGGGGTCTCGGCCTCGGGCTGGCGCTGTCCCAGGATATCGCGAAGAGCTTCGGCGGCGAGATCGTGGCTGGTAACGCCGATGGCGGCGGCGCCGTCTTCACCCTGGTCCTCGCCCGCCGATGACTGCCTTGAGCCCGTTCCCGCCCGGCGTGTCCGTCGTCCTCGTGGAGGACGACGAGAACGTTCGCATCGGCAGCGTGCAGGCGCTTGAACTTGCCGGGTTCGAGGTCGCCGCCTTCGCCGATGCGGAGGCCGCGCTCGCCCGCGTCGAGGCCGACGCCGCCGCCATCGTCGTCACCGACGTGCGCCTGCCGCGGATGAGCGGGCTCGACCTGCAGGCGCGCCTTCGCGGGCTCGATCCCGACCTGCCGGTCATCGTCGTGACCGGCCACGGCGACATCGACATGGCGGTGGGCGCCATGAGGGCAGGGGCCTACGATTTCATCGAGAAGCCCTTCACCTCGGAGCGGCTGGCGGACGTGTGCCGCCGCGCCGTCCAGGCCCGCTTCCTGATCCTGGAGAACCGCCGCCTCAGGGCCGAGGCCGTGCGCGCGGCGGCCCCGGCGATCCTCGGCCATTCCCCGGCCATCGAGCGCGTGCGCGCCTTCGTCGCCGCCGTCGGCCCCTCGCCCGTGGACGTGCTGATCACCGGCGACACCGGCACCGGCAAGGAGGTCGTCGCCCGCGCGCTCCACGATTCCAGCGGCCGCAAGGGTCCTTTCGTGGCGCTCAATTGCGGCGCGCTGCCGGAGAGCGTCTTCGAAAGCGAGCTCTTCGGCCATGAGGCCGGCGCCTTCACCGGCGCGGTGAAGCGGCGGGTCGGCCGCATCGAATATGCCTCGGGCGGTACGCTCTTTCTCGACGAGATCGAGTCGATGCCGCTGGGGCTGCAGGTGAAGCTCCTGCGCGTCCTCCAGGAACGGGTGGTGGAACGGCTCGGCGAGAACCGGCCGGTCCCGGTGGACCTGCGGGTGGTCGCCGCCGCCAAGGGCGACCTGCGCGCCCGCGCGGAAGCCGGAACGTTCCGGAGCGATCTCTACTTCCGGCTCGGCGTCGCGATGGTGGACCTGCCGCCGCTCGATGCCCGCAAGGAGGACATCCCCGTGCTCGCCGCGCATTTCGCCGCGGACTCGGCCCTGCGCCTGCGCCGCGCGCCCTCCGTGCCGGACGCCGCGACGCTGCAGCTCTGGATGGCGCGCAGCTGGCCCGGCAACGTGCGCGAACTGCGCAATGCCGTGGAGCGCCATGTGCTGGGACTGCCGGAGCCCGCGGCGACGGCTGCGCCGCCCCTGCCGCCGGGGAGCGCCCTGCCGGACCTCGTCAACGGTTTCGAGCGGACCACGATCGAGCGTGCGCTCGCCGAAGCGGGCGGCAGCGTGCGCGATGCCGCCGAGCGGCTCGGCATTCCCCGCAAGACGCTCTACGACAAGATGGCCAAGCTCGGCCTCAACCGCGTGGGCTGAGACACACAGCGCGCTTGCCTTTTCCCGCCGCTTTTCCCAAAAGCGACGGGCCGGGCGCCTGCTGGCGCGCCGGCCGCTCCTATCCCGCGGATCAGCCATGACCGACGCAGCCCACCAGACCTACGCCACCCGCCGCCGCCAGATGGTCGACTGCCAGATCCGGACCTTCGACGTCACGGACCGGGCGGTGCTGGGCGCCATGGACGAGGTGCCGCGGGAGGCGTTCGTCGTCGACAGCCAGAAGCAGCTCGCCTACATCGACAGCCCGCTGCGGGTGCCGGGCGGCACGATGCTCGCCCCCATGGTGATCGCCCGGCTCATCCAGGGCCTGGATGTGAACGAGGGCGACAGGATCCTCGCCATCGGGGCAGGGGCCGCCTATGCGGCCGCCGTGCTGTCGCATCTGGGCGCCACCGTCGTGCTCGTGCCCGGCGAGGCCGCCCTTGAGACCGCGACCGCGTCCCTCGCCGCCATCGGCGCTGCCGGAGTGACGGTTCGGAACGGTGCGGAGGCGGCGGGCGCGCCCGCGGACGGGCCCTTCGATTCGATCCTGATCGAGGGCGGGTTCGTCGGCGTGCCCGAGGCGCTCGTCGCGCAGCTGCGGGAAGGCGGCAGCCTGGCGGGAATCGATATGTCGGACGGAGCCGGCAAGGCCGTCCTCCTGACGCTCGGGAAGGTCGGCTCCGGCCGCCGCATCCTGTTCGACGCCGCCGCCCCGGTCATCGGCGGGTTGGCGCCGGCGCCCGAATTCTCCTTCTGATTGCAAGGACTTGTGCGAACGGTGTCGCATTTTTGCGGCACTGCACCGCGATCATTGCGCGGGGCCTGCGGTGCTCTTTCCGGCTCGCTCGGGGAGGACTATCCTCCCGGCTCCGAAGCGTGTTCTTAGGAAACTCCGATACGGGATGGCCATGTTAGCCGCCCGACGGACAGGCAGGTGTCAGTGGCTTCTTCAATCGGACGTAGCGGCGCCAGCCTCGCGCTGTCGCTGGCGGCCCTGCTTCTCGCGGCGCCGCCGGTTTCGGCCGAGACCCTCGAGGGTGCACTCGGGCGGGCCTACGCGGCTCACCCAAGCCTGAACGCGACCCGCGCCGGCGTGCGCGCCACGGACGAGAACGTTCCCCAGGCGATTTCCGGCTACCGGCCCCGCATCAACGCCTCGGCGGACGCGGGCATCGCCTATTCGCAGGTGGACCGGAACGGCCTGACCAACGACCAGAACACGCTGCCGCGCGGCGCCGGCCTGCAGGTCGACCAGACGCTCTTCAACGGGTTCCGCACGCGCAACCGCGTGCGCTCGGCCGAATCGGGCGTGCTCGCGGCGCGCGAATCGCTGCGCGGGACCGAGCAGACGATCCTATTCACCGCGGCGCAGGCCTATATGGACGTGCTGCGCGACACCGCCGTCCTGAACCTGCGCAACAACAACGTCGAGGTCCTGGAGGAACAGCTCCGCCAGACGACCGACCGCTTCAATGTCGGCGAGGTGACCCGTACCGACACCGCCCAGGCCCAGGCCCGCCTCGAGGGCGCCCGGTCCCAGGCCATCGCCGCCCAGGCCACCCTCAAGGCCAGCGTCGCGCGCTACCGCCAGGCGGTGGGCGTGGAGCCGCGCCAGCTCGCGCCGGGCCGTCCGATCGACCGCCTTCTGCCGCGTTCGCTGGAGGCGGCCGTCAGCCAGGCGCTCGCCATCCACCCGTCGATCACCTCGGCGCTGCACAACGTGGACTTCGCCGAGTTCAACGTCGCCGTGATCCAGGGCGAGCTCTATCCGAGCGTCACCGTCTCGGGCCGGCTCAGCCAGCGCTACGACAGCCAGACCACGAACGACCGCGTCACCAGCGCCTCGGTGGTCGGCACCCTGTCGATCCCGATCTACGAGGGCGGCGAAGTCTATGCCCGCGTGCGCCAGGCCAAGGAGACGCTGGGCCAGCGCCGCCTCGAGGTGGACGTCGCGCGCGACACCGTCCGGGCCAACGCCATCGCGGCCTGGGGCCAGATGGAAGCCACCCGCGCGCAGATCACCGCCGCGCAGGCGCAGGTGAAGGCGGCCGAGACCGCCCTGGCCGGCGTGCGCGAGGAGGCCAAGGTCGGCCAGCGCACCACGCTCGACGTGCTGAACGCCCAGCAGGAGCTGCTGGACGCCCGCGTTGCGCTGATCACCGCCCAGCGCGACCGCGTCGTCGCGTCCTACCAGGTGCTCCAGTCCACGGGTCGGCTCTCCGCGGCTTCGCTCGGCCTGCGCACGGCGGGCTACGATCCGAAGGTCCATTTCGACCAGGTACGCGACAAGCCCTGGGGCCTGAAGACGCCCGACGGCCGCTGAGCGTCACGCCTGGCAACATTCGACCGAATCACGTGAATCTGTTCCTGTGGGCGGAGCCGGCGCGATCCTTGCGCGGCCGCGTCGGCGTGGAATACTTCGCTGATAGGCCGCGCACGATTCCGGGGCCCCGGCAGAGGATGGCACGCGCATGAGCGCCGCAAACGCCAAAGTCCAGGAACCGTCGATGGAGGAGATCCTCGCCTCCATCCGGCGCATTATTTCCGACGACCAGACCGCCCGCGACGGGCAGGTCGCCGTCCCCGCGGCGGAAGCGCCGCCTCCGATGCCGGAGCCGCAGGCCTTCGTCTTCCCCGAGCCGGAACCCGTCGCACCGCCCGCCGCCGAGCCGCCCGTCGCCGAGGCTTTCATGTCCTCGCCGATGCCGACGCTGGAGGGCGACGCGCTGTTCGGCGGCGGCGACGACGTCCTCGACCTCGCCGAGATCCCCGACGCGGCCGACGAACAGGACGACGCGGACCTGATGTTCCGGGACGTCGAGCAGGACGACCAGATCGACTTCGCTCCCGAACCCGCCTTCGAGCCCGCCGCCATCCAGCCGGAACCGGCGCCCGCGCCGGCCTTCACGATGCCCGCCCCAGACCCTGCGCCCGCCGCCGCCCCGGAGCCTGCACCCGCCGACGACCGGCTGCTGTCGCGCACCACCGACGCCGCGGTCTCCGCCGCCTTCTCCTCGCTCGCCCAGACGATCCTCACCGGCAATGCCCGCACGCTCGAGGACCTCGTCAGCGACATGCTCCGTCCCATGCTCAAGGACTGGCTGGACGACAACCTGCCGACGATCGTGGAGCGTCTCGTGCGCGCCGAGATCGAGCGCGTCGCCCGGGGCGGGCGTCACTGACGCGTTGACACCGCCCGCCGCCTTCGCTTTCTAGCCAGCACTATCCCCAGGGCCGCCGGATCACCCGGCGGCCAAGCTGTCTGGTTGCGACCCCATGATGGACAAGACGTTCGAGCCCGCCGCGGTCGAGGACCGCATCGCCCGCGTGTGGGAGGAGGCGGATGCGTTCCGGGCCGGCCGCGCCGACCGGGCCGGCGCGGAGCCCTATTGCATCGTCATCCCGCCGCCGAACGTCACCGGCACCCTGCATATCGGCCACGCCTTCAACACGACGCTCCAGGACGTGCTGTGCCGCTTCGAGCGCATGCGTGGCAAGGATGTGCTCTGGCAGCCGGGCACCGACCATGCCGGCATCGCCACCCAGATGGTGGTGGAGCGCCAGCTCCGCGACCGGCAGGAGCCCGATCGCCGCGCCATGGGCCGCGAGGCCTTCGTGGAGCGGGTCTGGCAGTGGAAGGAGCAGTCCGGTGGCGCCATCATCGGCCAGCTCAAGCGCCTTGGCGCGTCCTGCGACTGGTCGCGCGAGCGCTTCACGATGGACGAGGGCCTGTCCGCCGCCGTCCTCAAGGTCTTCGTCGACCTGCACCGCGAGGGGCTGATCTACCGGGACAAGCGGCTGGTCAACTGGGACCCGCGTTTCCAGACCGCGATCTCCGACCTCGAAGTGCTCCAGGTCGAAACCAAGGGCCATCTCTGGCACATCGCCTATCCGGTGGAAGGTACCGACGAGACGATCGTCGTGGCGACGACGCGCCCGGAGACCATGCTTGGCGACGTCGCCGTCGCGGTCCATCCCGAGAACGAGCGCCTGAAGCACCTGATCGGCCGCACGGCGATCCTGCCGCTCGTCGGCCGGCGCATCCCCATCGTCGCCGACGACTACGCCGACCCCGAGAAGGGCACCGGCGCGGTGAAGATCACCCCGGCGCACGATTTCAACGATTTCGAGGTGGGGCGTCGCCATAGCCTGCCGCTCATCAACGTGTTCGACGCCGAGGCGCGGATCGACATCGGCGCGAACGAGGCGTTCCGGGAAGGCTTGGCCGCGGCCGCCCTCGGCCCTGTCCTGGAACTCCACGGGCTGGACCGGTTCGAGGCCCGCAAGCGCATCGTCGCGATGCTGGAGGAGGGCGGCCAGCTCGTCCAGATCGAGCCGCACACCCACATGGTCCCCCACGGCGACCGCTCGGGAGTGGTGATCGAGCCGTTCCTGACCGACCAATGGTACGTGAACGTCAAACCGCTGGCCGAGCGGGCGCTTGCCGCCGTGCGCTCCGGCAAGACGCGCATCGTCCCGGAGAGCTGGGAGAAGACCTATTTCCAGTGGCTTGAGAACATCGAGCCCTGGTGCATTTCCCGCCAGCTCTGGTGGGGACACCAGATCCCCGCCTGGTATGGGCCGGACGGCCGCGTCTTCGTCGCGGAGAGCGAGGAGAAGGCCGTCGCCGAGGCTCTCGCCCATTACGTCGAGGCGGACGTCATCACCAGCGCCGAGGCCGAGGCCATGGCGTCCGATCCCGAACGGCGCGCCGCCTTCCTGCGGCGCGACGAGGACGTGCTGGACACCTGGTTCTCCTCGGCGCTCTGGCCGTTCTCGACGCTGGGCTGGCCGGACCGCACGCCGGAGCTGAAGCGCTTCTACCCGACGGCGACCCTCGTCACCGCCTTCGACATCATCTTCTTCTGGGTCGCCCGGATGATGATGATGGGCCTGCACTTCATGGACGAGGTGCCGTTCCGCGACGTCTACATCCACGCCCTCGTCCGCGACGAGAAGGGCGCCAAGATGTCGAAGTCCAAGGGCAACGTCATCGACCCGCTGGTTCTCATCGACACCTACGGCGCCGATGCGGTGCGCTTCACCCTGGCGGCGATGGCCGCCCAGGGCCGCGACATCAAGCTGTCCACGCAGCGCATCGAGGGCTACCGCAACTTCGCGACCAAGATCTGGAACGCCGCGCGCTTCGCCGAGATGAACGGCTGCGTGCGCCAGCCGGGCTTCGATCCGGCCGCCGTGCGCGAGACGCTGAACGTCTGGGTGATCGGGGAGGCGGACCGCGCCATCGCCGACATCGAGGCCGGGATCGGCGCCATGCGCTTCAACGATGCGGCGGCCGCGGCCTATCGCTTCGTGTGGAACGTGTTCTGCGACTGGTACCTGGAGCTCGCCAAGCCGGTCCTGCAGGGCGAGGACAGCCCGGCCCGCGCCGAGACGCGGGCGACCGTCGCCCACGTCTTCGACGTGATCTGCGCAATCCTGCATCCCTTCATGCCGTTCCTCACCGAGGAATTGTGGGCCATCAAGGGCGCCGAAGGCCCGGCGCGCGGGTCGGTGCTCGCTCTGGCGCCCTGGCCAGCCCGGGTCGGGCGCGATTCGTCCGCCGCCGAGGCCGAGATCGGCTGGGTCGTGGACCTCGTCTCCGAGATCCGCTCCGCCCGCGCCGAGACGAACGTGCCGGCCGGATCGCAGATCCCGCTCGTCCTCGTCGGGGCCTCCGCGGCCACGCGGGAGAAGGCCCAGCGATGGGGCGACATGGTGCGGCGCCTGGCGCGGCTCTCCGAGATCGCCTTCGCCGACGAGATGCCCGCCGGGTCGATCCAGGTCGTGGCGCGCGGCGAGACCGCGGCCCTGCCGCTGGCCGGCATCGTCGACATCGCGGCCGAGCGGGCGCGGCTGGAGAAGGAGATCGGGCGCCTGAAGGGCGAGATCGCCAAGATCGACGCCAAGCTGGGCAATGCCGACTTCCTCGCAAGGGCCCCGGAAGAGGTCGTAGAGGAACAAAGGGAGCGCCGCGAGGATGCGATCGTACGCCAAAACAAGATGGCGGACGCGCTCCAGCGGCTCGGCTAAACGGCAAGTACGCGTAAAATTGTCCGAAAGAAGGCGAAGCGGCTTGCCGCTTCGCTTACGTGGCAATTACGTCGCGCTTCGCTAAGGAAGCGAAACCCTTGCCCGCCTGCGAATTTCCGGGAACAAAGTTTGGCCTCATTCGTTGCAGAAGTCGGGTGGCGAGGTGGCTGACATTGTCTCCACCCCTCACGTGTGACCGGTTTCGCTCGACAAGAGATCGGCCTGTTCAGGCAAGAGGCGGTTTCGGAAAGGCCGCCTCAGGTTTCGGAGATTGAATATGAAGAAGCTTCTGCTTTCCGGCGCGGCGCTGTTCGCCCTGTCCTCGGCGGCCCTCGCCGCCGACCTTCCGTCGCGCAACGTTGCGCCGGCGGCTCCCGCCTACATCCCGCCTGCGTTCACGTGGACCGGCTTCTACATCGGTGTGAACGCCGGCTACGGCTTCGCCAACGACGGTGACAATTCCGGCGCCGTCGTCGGCGGCGTGTTCTTCCCCGGCGCCAGCAGCGGCAACGGCGACGGCTTCGTCGGCGGTGGTCAGGTTGGCTACAACATGCAGTTCGGCCAGTTCGTGGCCGGCCTGGAAGCCGACCTGCAATACGCCGACCTCGGCCGTAACGACAACCTGGGCTTCATCGCGGCTCCGGGCGTGTATGTCAGCGGCAACCGCGGCATCGAGTGGTTCGGTACCGTTCGCGGCCGCCTCGGCGTCGCGTTCGATCGCCTGCTCGTCTACGCCACCGGCGGTCTCGCCTATGGCGGCGGCAACGACAACCGCTTCGGCTTCGCTGGCAACGGCGGCGACGACGTGGAGTTCGGCTGGACGCTGGGTGGTGGTGTCGAATACGCCTTCACCAACAACCTGACGTTCCGCGTGGAAGGCCTGTACGTCGACATCGATCGCGGCAACGCGAACGGCTTCGTCGTGACGCCGGCCGGCGCGATCACCCCGGTGGTCGGCACCAGCAACGGCAACGACGGCTTCGGCGTCGTCCGTGCGGCTCTGAACTACAAGTTCTAGTCCTTCCGGACTGGATACGGAAAAGCCCGGCGGAAACGCCGGGCTTTTTTGTTGGCCGAAAGGTCGGGGCGACGACGCCGTCGCGCGGCGCCGCTCAGATGTCGAGCAGTTCCTCGGTAGCGAACGCGGCGCGCTCCTGGATGAAGGAGAAGCGGGCCTCCGGCTTGTTGCCCATCAGCCGCTCGACCGTATCGCTGGTGGCATCCCGGTCCTCGGGAAGGACGACCTTGAGCAGGGTCCGCTTGCGCGGGTCCATGGTCGTCTCCTTGAGCTGCGCCGGGAGCATCTCGCCGAGGCCCTTGAAGCGGCCGATCTCCACCTTCTTGTTGCGGAACTCGGTCTCGATGAGCTGCTGGCGGTGCGCCTCGTCGCGGGCATAGACCGTCTTGCCGCCATGCGTCAGGCGGTAGAGCGGCGGGACCGCGAGGAACAGGTGCCCGCGATCCACCAGCCGCGGCATCTGCCGGTAGAAGAACGTGATGAGCAGCGACGCGATATGCGCGCCGTCCACGTCCGCGTCCGTCATGATGATGATCTTCTCGTACCGCAGGTCGTCGTCGCGGTAATGCGAGCCCGTGCCGCACCCGAGAGCCTGGACGAGATCGGCGAGCTGCTGGTTCGCGGCCAGCTTGTCGCGCGTCGCATTTGCCACGTTGAGGATCTTGCCGCGCAAGGGGAGCACGGCCTGGGTGGCGCGATCGCGCGCCTGCTTGGCGCTGCCGCCGGCCGAATCGCCCTCGACGATGAAGAGCTCGGAGCCCGCCGCGCCCGCGTTCGAGCAATCCGCCAGCTTGCCGGGCAGGCGCAGCTTGCGCGTCGCGGTCTTGCGCGCGACCTCCTTCTCGGCCCGCCGGCGCAGCCGCTCCTCGGCGCGCTCGATCGACCATTCCAGCAGGCGGGCGGCCTGCTGGGGCGAGGCGGCGAGCCAGTGGTCGAAGGCATCGCGCACGGCGCCCTCGACGATGCGGCCGGCCTCGATCGTCGCCAGCTTGTCCTTCGTCTGCCCCTGGAATTCGGGCTCGCGGATGAAGACCGAGAGCATGGCGGCGCAGGTGGCCATCACGTCGTCGGTCGTCACGTCCTTGGCCCGCTTGGCCTGTCCCACGCGCTCCGCATGATCGCGCAGAGCCCGGAGCAGCGCCACGCGCAGTCCCGCCTCGTGGGTGCCGCCCTCGGCCGTGGGGATCGTGTTGCAATAGGACGAGACGAAGCCGTCCTCGCCCGCGCCGAGCCACGCCACCGCCCATTCCAGCGAGCCGTGGCCGCCGGGTTTCTCGATCTTGCCGGAGAAGATCGGTTCCGCGACCAGCTCGCGTCCGTCGATCTCCCGGGCCAGGTAATCCTTGAGGCCGCCGGGGAAGCGGAACACGGCTTCCGCCGGCAGGTTGTCGTCGGCCGCGATCAGCTCGGGCGCGCAGCGCCAGCGCACCTCCACCCCGCCGAACAGGTAGGCCTTGGAGCGCGCCATCTTGAACAGGCGGCGCGGCACGAACCGCGCGGCCTCGCCGAAGATCTGCGGGTCCGGGCGGAAGCGCACCCGCGTGCCGCGCCGGTTGAGCACCCGGCCGACCGTCTCCAGCGGCGTCTGCGGCAGGCCGCGGGAATAGATCTGGCGGTAGAGCGTCTGCCCGCGGGCCACCTCCACCTCCAGCAGCTCCGACAGGGCGTTCACCACCGAGACGCCGACGCCGTGCAGGCCGCCGGACGTCTCGTAGACCTTGGAATCGAACTTACCGCCGGCATGCAGCGTGGTCATGATGACCTCGAGCGCCGACTTGCCCGGGAATTTGGGGTGCGGGTCGACCGGGATGCCCCGGCCGTTGTCGGTGACGCTGAGATGGCCGTCGGCTTCCAGCTCCACCTCGATGAAGGTGGCATGGCCCGCGACCGCCTCGTCCATCGAATTGTCGATCACCTCGGCGAACAGGTGATGGAACGCCTTCTCGTCGGTGCCGCCGATATACATGCCCGGCCGCCGGCGCACCGGCTCCAGGCCCTCCAGCACCTCGATGGCGGTGGCGTCGTATCCGGCCTCCGCCGCGGCGGGGGCGGGACGCGGCGCCGGGCGGGCGGCGGCCGGCGTCCGGCGCGGCGCGGGCGCCTGGGCCCGCGCGCCGCCGTCGCCGAAGAGGTCACCGTCGTCCGCCATCGTGTCCGTCCCGAATCGTTCCTGCCGCGATTATCACACGCGGCGGCGCGCCGTCCCGCGACACGGCGCCCGTCTCCCCAGGAACGGCGGCGGTCAGCGGCCGAAGCGGGTCGTGTCGAACACGATCCACGCGAACAGCGCCATCGAGCCAACGGTGAAGAACGAGCCGATGATCGCCACCGGCACGAGCGCCTCCCGGCCGGTGACGGACCCGGCAATGCCGACCGTCAGCAGGATCAGGCCGATCAGCGACGTGCCGTACTGCCACAAAGCCAGCCGCCGGTCCGCGCCCGGCACGATGAGGTAGTAGGCGGCGAAGAGGAACATGGAAACCCAGCCCAGCAGGTTCACGTGGGCGTGGACCGGGGCGAGGGTGAAGTCGTGGCGGGCGCCCATCACGATGCCGAGCACCATGCCGGCAAGGCCGGTCAGCACCGCGGTGCGGAAGAAGAGCCGGCCGGCGAGGGGAATCTGTCTGATCTCTGTCATGGTCATGTCCGATGCAGGGTGAGGCGCGGCGTGTAGCGGGGCGGCATCCCGTCCGGCGTGCGCGGGCGCACCGGGCGGGTCCGGACGCGAAAGCGGACGTCACCGGGAACCGCGGCAGGCCGGCCGCGTTGGCACAGCGACGCCGGTCAGCGGCCGTTAACGCAGACCGTGCCACGATTCGACATCGATCGAGAGGATTCGCAACGATGATGCGCTTCGCGACCACCGACGTGAGAATGATGGGCCTCGATCGCGCCGCCGCCCTGGCGGGAGGCGCGCTGGCCTGCGAAGCCGGTCACGAGGCGGAGCGCCCCGCCGCCAGCCGCTGGATGTCCGCGCAGGTGTTGGGCTCCGGCGTGGCGCTGGCGCTCGTCGGCGTCGCGCTCGCCGTCATCCTCTGACCCGAAGAGATTTGGCCCCGGCGGCAGGGTCGGCACGCCCGCGCGCCAGGCCCATCGTCGCAGCAAAGGAAAACGGCGCCCGCGAGGGCGCCGTTTCAATGTCGGATATCCGATCGGTGACGATCAGACCGAGTAGTACATCGCGAACTCGACCGGGTGCGGGGTCATCTCGAACCGCGCGACCTCGGTCATCTTGAGCTCGATATAGCTCTCGATGAAGTCGTCGTTGAACACGCCGCCGGCCTTGAGGAAGGCGTTGTCCTTCTTCAGCGCGTCCAGCGCCTCGCGCAGCGAGCCGCAGACGGTCGGGATCTTCTTCAGCTCGCGCGGCGGCAGGTCGTAGAGATCCTTGTCCATGGCCGCGCCCGGATCGATCTTGTTCACGATGCCGTCGAGGCCCGCCATCAGCAGCGCGGCGAAGGCGAGGTACGGGTTCGCGGTCGGATCGGGGAAGCGGACCTCGACGCGCTTGGCCTTCGGCGAGGTCGTCCACGGAATACGGCAGGACGCCGAGCGGTTGCGGGCGGAATAGGCCAGCAGAACCGGAGCCTCATAGCCCGGGACGAGACGCTTGTAGGAGTTCGTCGAAGGATTGGTGAAGGCGTTCAGCGCCTTGGCGTGCTTGATGATGCCGCCGATGTACCACAGGCATTCCTGGCTGAGGTCGGCGTACTTGTTGCCCGCGAAGAGCGGCTTGCCGCCCTTCCAGATCGACTGGTGCACGTGCATGCCCGAGCCGTTGTCGCCATAGACGGGCTTGGGCATGAACGTCGCCGTCTTGCCGTAGCTCTGGGCGACGTTGTGGATGCAGTACTTATAGATCTGCATCTGGTCGCCCATGTGGACGAGCGTGTCGAACTTCATGCCGAGCTCGTGCTGGGCGGAAGCCACCTCGTGGTGGTGCTTCTCGACCTTCACGCCCATGGCGGCCATGGCCGCGAGCATCTCGCCGCGCATGTCCTGCGCGGAATCCTGCGGCGGGACGGGGAAGTAGCCGCCCTTGATCGCGATGCGGTGGCCGAGGTTGCCGCCCTCGTAATCCGTGTCGCCGTTGGTCGGCAGCTCGGACGAGTCCAGCTTGAAGCCCGTGTTGTACGGGTCGGCGGCGATCTTCACGTCGTCGAAGATGAAGAACTCGGCCTCGGGGCCGACATAAACGGTGTCGCCGATGCCGGTGGACTGCAGGTAGGCCTCTGCCTTCTTCGCGATCGAGCGCGGGTCGCGGCTATAGGCCTCGCCGGTGGCGGGCTCGAGGATGTCGCAGACGATCGACAGGGTCGAGGCCGCGAAGAACGGGTCGAGCTGCGCCGTGGACGGATCCGGCATGAGGGTCATGTCGGACTCGTTGATCGCCTTCCAGCCGGCGATCGACGAACCGTCGAACATGATGCCGTCGGAGAACACGTCCTCGTCGACGATGGACACGTCGAACGTGACGTGCTGCCACTTGCCCCGGGGATCGGTGAACCGGAAATCGACATACTTGATGTCGTTGTCCTTGATCGCCTTGAGCACGTCCTTAGCGCTCTTCATCAGCTCATTTCCTCTTTCGGATGCGGCCGGTATCGGCCGTCAGGGGGCGGGCTTGGTTCGACGATTAGACCGCGTCGAGGCCGGTTTCGCCGGTCCGGATGCGGATCGCTTCCTCGACCGTGGATACAAAAATCTTGCCATCGCCGATGCGGCCGGTCTGGGCGGCCTTGCGGATCGCGTCGACCGCGCGCTCGACCATGTCGTCGGCCAGCACGATCTCGATCTTCACCTTGGGCAGGAAATCGACGACGTATTCCGCGCCGCGATACAGCTCGGTATGGCCCTTCTGGCGGCCGAAACCCTTGGCTTCGATGACGGTGATGCCCTGGAGACCCGCGTCCTGAAGCGCTTCCTTCACCTCATCGAGCTTGAAGGGCTTGATGATCGCTTCGATCTTCTTCATGCGCGCATCCTCCATATCGGCTCCCGCCGCACCGGGCGGGACCCGCTAGGCTCTTAACATCCGCCCAATGGCCTCGCCATGCCGATTTTTGCGGCACACGCCGCAGGTCAAACCGGCGCGAGCGGGAGCCACGACAACAGCGGATGAATATTTAGGCAGCACTTGCACATTCCGAGTGCAACAGACGGCCATTGACGCCGCTACCGAAGCGGTCATCGTCAGCGTAATGGACATGTCCGACGCCCCGCCGATCCTGACCGCCGCCGCGATGCGCGAGGCCGAGCGCCGCGTCATCGCGGGCGGCGTTACCGGCCGCAGGCTGATGGAGCGGGCAGGGCGCGCCGCGGCCGACGCCGCCATGGCCATGATCGCGCCGGGCGCCACCGTTTCCGTCCTCTGCGGCCCCGGCAACAATGGCGGGGACGGCTTCGTGGTCGCCCGCGTGCTGCGCGATCGGGGCTATGCCGTCCGCGTCGGCCTTCTGGGCGAGCGGACCGCGCTCGCCGGGGACGCGGCGGCGGCTGCCAGGGACTGGGGAGATGCGGTCGCCCCGGCGGCGGATCTGGATCTCGACGCGGCGCTCGTCGTGGACGGGCTGTTCGGCACCGGCCTGTCCCGCCCGCTTGCCGGGGAGGCCGCCCGTATCGTCGAGGCGGTGAATCGCGCCGGACGCCCGGTTCTTGCCCTCGACATCCCCTCGGGCATCGATGCCGATACGGGCGCGGTCCTCGGCGCCGCCATCCGTGCTTCCGCGACCGTGACCTTCGCCGCATCCAAGCCCGGCCATTGGCTGATGCCCGGTCGGGACCACGCCGGGGCATTGCGGATCGCCGATATCGGCGTCGACCCGGGCGGAGACCGCTGGCCGCGCCTGAACCATCCGTCCCTTTGGACTTCCGCCCTGCCGAGACCGGAGCGGAGCAGCCACAAGTATGACCGCGGCCATGCGCTCGTCGTCTCGGGCGAAGGTTCGCGCTCAGGCGCGGCCCGCCTGTCGGCCCGCGGCGCGCTTCGGGCGGGGGCAGGCCTCGTCACGGTGCTCGCCCCGCAGGATGCCGTCCTCGTCCATGCGGCGCGGCTCGATGCGGTCATGGTCCGGCGCTGCGACGACGCGGCTGCGCTCGCGGCGATCCTGGAGGACAGGCGGCTCAATGCCCTCGTCGTCGGACCCGGCGGCGGCGTCGGGGAACGCACGGCCGCCATGGCGCTGGCGGCGGCGGAGTCCGGCCGGGCCGTCGTGCTCGATGCCGATGCGCTGACGAGCCTTGCCGGCCAGCCCGGCCGCATCGCGCAGGCCGCCAGGGGCAACGGCGCCATCGTCCTCACGCCGCATGACGGCGAATTCGCCAGATTGTTCGGCGGGTTGGGCGGCGATCTTGATTCGCCGTCGAAATGCGTCCGGGCGCTGGCGGCAGCCCGCACGGCCGGCGCGATCGTCGTGTCGAAAGGGCCTGACACGGTCGTCGCGGCGCCCGATGGCCGGGTCGTCATCAACGCGACGGGGACGCCCAATCTCGCCACGGCCGGGTCCGGCGACGTCCTGTCCGGCATGATCGCCGGCCTGATGGCGCAAGGCATGCCGGCCTTCGAGGCCGCCTGCGCCGGCGTGTGGATGCATGGAAGAGTGGCGGAGGCCTTCGGCCCGGGCCTCATCTCCGAGGACATCGCCGACCGCCTCCCGCCAGTGCTCGCCACGCTGCTGGCCTGATCAGGCGACCTCGATCCAGCCGAACAGCCCGGTATCCAGACGTTCCAGCACGGTAGAGGCCACCAGCCAGCGTCCGGGATTGTCCGCGACGAAGGCGATCCGCTGCGTCTGTCCGGCCGGAACGATCGTCGTATCGAGCCAGTAAGGCTCCCACCCGTCATCGAGCGCATGGAGTAGGCGGAAGGCGTGCCCGTGCAGATGCATGGGCTGGGGGAACGCGGTGCGGTTCACGAGGGCCAGCACGATCGGCGTATCCCGCCGCACCGATGCCAGCGGCTTGCCGCGCGCCACTTCGCCGGCCGCGCCGTTCAGCGTCCAGATCGCCGCCGGATCGCCCGTATAGATGGCCTTGCCGTCCACGGGCCGCGCGCCGCCCTCGATGACGATGTCGGCGCGGGTCGCGCGTTCCAGGCGTATCTCGGCCGGCAGCTGCGCGTGGGGCTGGAGCGCTGCGGGCGGCGGCAGGCCCACGAGCGCCGTGCCGGCCGCAGGGTCGGAGACGATGGTGACCAGAGCCACCCCGCCGCCGATCAGGGCCGCCACCCTCCCGCCGGCGCCGGGCTCCGGCGCCTCGACGAGAAGGTCGTAGCGGCTGCCGGGGGCGAAGGGCAGGGCGGCCTGAAGCGGCTCGAACGTCTCCGTCGGATTGCCGTCCACCGCGATGACCCAGGCGCGCAGGGATTCGAATCCGATCCGCATCGACCTGGCATTGCAGCCGTTGGCGATCCGCAGGCGCAGCCGCCCGCCCGGCGGCACCGCGACGGCCAGGGGCGCCGGCGCCCCGTTGACGAGAAGGGCATTGCCGAGCCGGCCCGCGCCCGAGCGCTCCTCCACGCGGCCGAAGGGCGAGAAGGTGCCGTCCGCCTCCAGCCGCACGTCGTCCACCAGACACACAACGTCCCGGTCGACCGGCGGCGGCTCCCGCTCCTCCACGACGAGCAGACCCGTCAGCCCCCGCTCGGCCAGTTCGCCGCTGCGCCCGGGCAGGCAGGGACGGGCAAGATGAAGCCCGGCCTGCGGCTCGGGCAGGGAGAGGCGGGCCGTGCCGCCCGGGGGCACCGCATCGCCAGTGAGCCCGGCGACGCCGTCGAGCGCGTTCGGCCCGCGCAGGCCGTGCCAGTGGATCGAGACGGGCTCGGGCCCGGCATTCTCCAGCGACAGCGCGGCGGCTTGGCCCGCCTTAAGGCGCGGCAGGGGTCCTCCGGCGCGTCCCGCAAAGCCCAGCACCTCGGTCTCGCCGGCAGGCTCCGGGGCAAGCCGCTGGCGGCCGGGGGCGATCCGGATGCGCGTGTCCGACGCCGCGGCATCCTGCGCGAAGGCGGGGCGCGGGGGCAGGGCGATGCCCGCGGCGAAAAGGCCGGCTCCGGCCAGGAGCGTCCTGCGGTCGATAAAAGTCATGTCAACTCCAAGCCCGCGGCCGAACGCGAGATTAAGGCGACAGGCCTCTGATGGCGAGCCGCGGCATCGCTCTTGCGACTCTCAACGCAGGAGCGGCCGCGTCGTTTCGCGACGGGACAACGATGTTCCGGCGCGGGGCGGCCCCGGCTGACGATCTAGGAGGATCGTGCCATGGCGAGACTGGGAATCGTCGCGATCGCGGCGGGTATGGGCTACATCTACGCGACGCGGGGCAGCATCGATGCGCTGCTGCACCCGCTGATCCTCGGCACCGTCTTCGTGGGGCTGATGATCGTCGGCCTGCTCAAGGACGCGTGAGCCGCGGGCGCCGCATTTTTTTGCTGCGCGCCCGATGGCGCGTGCTATAGAGCCGCGTCCCGGCGAGGGCTGCGATGCCGCCGGCCCGGTGGATTGCGGGCGTGGCGGAACTGGTAGACGCACCGGATTTAGGTTCCGGCGGCGCAAGTCGTGGGGGTTCGAGTCCCTCCGCCCGCACCAGTTTCGCCCGAACGACCATTAGCGGTCCGGGGCCGAACGCTGCATCGCCTTCCGAACCGGGACGAGAGGCACGTTGGCAACGGCGCGCCGGCAGCTCACCCGTTCCTGACGACTGATTCCTGGCGGTATCCAAACATGCAGACCACCCAGACCATGGCCGAAGGCCTCAAGCGCGAGTTCAAGGTCGTGCTCCCCGCAGCCGACCTCGCGGCCAAGCTCGAGACCGAGCTGTCCACGCTGAAGGACCGCGTGAAGATCAACGGCTTCCGGCCGGGCAAGGTGCCCGTCGGTCACCTCAAGCGCCTCTATGGCCGCGCCGTGATGGCGGACGTGGTGCAGAACGCGGTGAACGACGCCAACCGCAAGATTATCGAGGACAACAAGCTCAAGCTCGCCCTCGAGCCGCAGGTCGTCCTCCCTGAGAACAAGGACGAGGTCGAGGCCGTCATGGAGGCCAAGGCCGACCTCCAGTACACGGTCGCCCTCGAGGTCCTGCCCCAGGTGGAGATCAAGGACCACGGCGACATCGCGATCGTGAAGCCGGTCGCGAAGGTCGACGAGAAGGACGTGGACGAGGCCGTGGAGCGCATGGCCAAGCAGAACCGCTCCTTCGAAGCGAAGAAGGCCGGCGCCAAGGCCGCCGACGAGGACCGGGTCACGGTCGATTTCGTCGGCCGGATCGACGGCGAGGAATTCGCCGGCGGCTCCGCCCAGGACATCAAGGTCGAGCTCGGCTCGGGCTCGTTCATCCCGGGCTTCGAGGAGCAGCTCGTCGGCGTGAAGGCCGGCGACACCAAGACGATCAAGGTCACGTTCCCGGTCAACTACGGCGCCGCCCATCTGGCCGGCAAGGACGCCGAGTTCGACGTCACCGTGAAGGAGATCGAGGCGCCGCAGGCCGTGGCGATCGACGACGAGCTCGCCAAGGCATTCGGCATGGCCGACCTGTCCGCGCTCAAGGACGCCATCCGCCAGCAGATCGCCGCCGAGTACGAGCAGCATTCCCGCCGCCGCGTGAAGAAGGCGCTGCTGGACGCGCTGGACGGCAAGTACGACTTCGACCTGCCGCCCACGCTGGTGGAGCAGGAGTTCGGCGGCATCTGGGCCGCGCTCGAGAACGACATGAAGACCCGCGGCGTCTCGTTCGAGGACGAGGGCAAGTCCGAGGCCGAGACCCGCGAGGAATATCTCGGCATCGCCAAGCGCCGCGTGCGCCTGGGCCTCGTCATGGCGGAGATCGGCGAGAAGGCCGGCGTCCAGATCACGGACGAGGAGGTCACCAAGGGCGTGGTCGACCGCGCCCGCCAGTTCCCCGGCCAGGAGAAGGCCGTCTGGGAATATTACCAGAAGAACCCGCAGGCGCTCGCCGAGATCCGGGCCCCGATCTTCGAGGAGAAGGTCGTCGACCACCTCCTGACCCAGGTGAAGCTCACCGAGGAGCAGGTCTCCAAGGAGGCGCTGGCGTCGGAGGACGACGAGGCCGAGGCGGAGGCCGGGGACAAGCCCAAGAAGGCGAAGAAGCCGGCCGCCAAGAAAAAGGCCTGAGCCCTTAACACACTCCCTTCGGCCGGGCGCTAAGCTCGGCCGAAACGATTCGTGATGGAAGGTTCCGATGAGAGATCCGATCGAGGTCTACAACAATCTCGTGCCGATGGTGGTCGAGCAGTCGAGCCGCGGCGAACGCGCCTTCGACATCTTCTCCCGCCTCCTGCGCGAGCGCATCATCTTCCTCACCGGACCGGTCGAGGACGGCTCGGCCTCGCTCGTGGTCGCCCAGCTCCTCTTCCTGGAAGCCGAGAACCCCAAGAAGGAAATCTCCTTCTACATCAACTCGCCCGGCGGCGTGGTGACGGCGGGCATGTCGATCTACGACACGATGCAGTTCATCCGCTGCCCAGTCTCCACGCTCTGCGTCGGCCAGGCGGCCTCCATGGGCTCGCTCCTGCTCGCCGCCGGCGAGCCGGGCCAGCGCTTCGCCCTGCCGAACGCGCGCATCATGGTGCACCAGCCGTCCGGCGGCTTCCGCGGCCAGGCGACGGACATCCTGATCCACGCCCGCGAGATCGAGTCCCTCAAGCGCCGGCTGAACGAGATCTACGTCCACCACACCGGCAAGGACTACGCGACGATCGAGAACGCGCTGGAGCGGGACAATTTCATGTCCGCCGAGGCCGCCAGGGAGTTCGGCATCGTCGATCAGGTGATTGCGAAGCGGCCCGAGTGAGCGGCTGCCGCTGGGCTTGCCTGCAACACCCCCGCACTTCGTCGCCACCGCGACGCCATGGGCCGGTTGATCGGCGTGTGGCGTCGTGTTTGCATGGCCCTGCGGATGAACGACGGGCCCGAATCGCGGCCCCTTCGCCGAAGCGTGATACGCTTTCTTAGGCGGGCCCGTTTAATCTTGGCGGACGACCCTTATATGACAGGTCGCCGAACTGGAGACGAACGATGAGCAAAGCTGGCAACGGGGACGCGAAGAGCACGCTGTATTGCTCGTTCTGCGGCAAGAGCCAGCACGAAGTCCGCAAGCTGATCGCCGGTCCCACGGTGTTCATCTGCGACGAGTGCGTCGAGCTTTGCATGGATATCATCCGCGAGGAGTCCAAGTCCTCGCTGGTCAAGTCCAAGGACGGCGTGCCGACCCCGAAGGAGATCCGCAAGGTCCTCGATGACTACGTCATCGGCCAGGACCACGCGAAGAAGGTCCTCTCCGTCGCGGTCCACAACCATTACAAGCGCCTGAACCACGCGACGAAGCACAACGACGTCGAGCTGGCGAAGTCGAACATCCTGCTCGTCGGCCCCACCGGCTCGGGCAAGACGCTGCTGGCGCAGACGCTGGCGCGCATCCTCGACGTGCCCTTCACGATGGCCGACGCCACGACCCTCACCGAGGCCGGCTATGTCGGCGAGGACGTGGAAAACATCATCCTCAAGCTGCTCCAGGCCTCCGACTACAACGTCGAGCGGGCGCAGCGCGGCATCGTCTATATCGACGAGATCGACAAGATCAGCCGCAAGTCCGACAACCCGTCCATCACCCGCGACGTGTCGGGCGAGGGCGTGCAGCAGGCGCTGCTGAAGATCATGGAAGGCACGGTCGCCTCGGTGCCGCCCCAGGGTGGCCGCAAGCATCCGCAGCAGGAATTCCTGCAGGTGGACACGACCAACATCCTGTTCATCTGCGGCGGCGCCTTCGCGGGGCTGGAGAAGATCATCTCCGCCCGCGGCAAGGGCACGTCCATCGGCTTCGGCGCCAAGGTCGTGGCGCCGGACGACCGCCGGACGGGCGAGATCTTCCGCGAGGTGGAGCCGGACGACCTGCTGAAGTTCGGCCTCATCCCCGAATTCGTCGGCCGCCTGCCTGTCATCGCGACGCTGGAGGACCTGACCGAGGACGCGCTGAAGCGCATCCTCCAGGAGCCGAAGAACGCGCTGGTCAAGCAGTACCAGCGCCTCTTCGAGATGGAGAACACGCAGCTCACCTTCCACGAGGAGGCGCTGTCGCTGATCGCCCGCAAGGCGATCGAGCGGAAGACCGGCGCCCGCGGCCTGCGCTCCATCCTCGAAGGCATCCTGCTCGACACGATGTACGACCTGCCGGGCCTCGACGGCGTGGAGCAGATCGTGGTCGGCCCCGAGGTCATCGAGGGCAAGACCAAGCCGCTCTACATCTACACCGACCGCGCCGAGCAGACCGCCAGCGCCTGAGGGCAGGGCGGTCCGACCTGATCGAAGCAGGGGCCGCCTCCGGGCGGCCCTTTGCTGTTCCGGACTGGTGATGACGCCGATGCCGGCCATTTTCCGTCCTTCCGGCCGGAAATGGGGGGGGGCGGGGGCGGTCACACCGGGTTACTCGGGCATGCGAGGGGAGGCGTGGATGCTCGGCACAAGGCCGAGCATGACGGGGGAGGCGTGGATGCTCGGCACAGGGCCGAGCATGACGGCGGAGCCGGGAACGCCTTTCGTCGGCCGTCGACCGAACCCGAAGCTGCCCCCACCACAATCGCCATGGTCGGGCCTGTCCCGACCATCCACGCCTTCCGTCCGGTCCTCGATTGTCATTCCCGGCCGGACGCGTAACCCCGCGACATCCCCGGCCGGAGCGTAGCGGAGGGGAAGGGGACCCAGAGAGCGGTGGCAGCCGTGCTCCCACGCCCGGCGCCCCCTCACCCTGTCCCTCTCCCCCTTAAGGAGGCGAGGGGACGGCCAGCACCGCGCCTTTTTCCCCTCCCCCTTGCGGGGAGGGGTCAGGGGTGGGGGTCAGTGCCGCAGGAGCGCCATGGCAGCCACTGTGCTCCATGCCCGGCCATCTCTGGATCCCCTTCCCGGCGCGTTCCGCGCCGCCGGGGATGACACAGGAGGGTCAGGCAAGGGGACGGCAGCCGGCGCGCCTTTTTCCCCTCCCCCTTGCGGGGAGGGGCCAGGGGTGGGGGTCGGTGCCGGAGGAGCGCCACGGCAGCCACCGAGCTCCGTGCCTGGCAATTACTGGATCCCCTTCCCTCGCTTCGCTCGCCGGGGATGACAGGGGAGGGTGCCACCAGAGCGTAGCGGCTTTGCAGCCCATGAAGGTGCCCATCCTCCCTTGTCATCCCCGGCCGGAGCGCCGTGAGGCGCGTAGGGGAAGGGGATCCAGGATGCGGTTGCCACCCGTGCACCATGCCCGGTCCTTTCTGGATCCCCTTCCCTCGCTTCGCTCGCCGGGGATGACACGGGAGGGTGACGCAATGCGCGACAGCCCCCGCCCCGCAGGCCAACTGGCATCGCCTGTGCATCCATCCGCGACAGGTGGCCTCATCGCTTGAAGATGGGGCCATGCAGGACCACCTTATGGGCACGGCGATGTGAGTCTGGGCCTTGCCGCTCCGCTCACGCCGGATCGCGCTCAAGAAAGAGGCGGTCAGGCAGCCGGCCCCGGCCGCGGCATGGCCCATCACGGGCATGCCGGTGGCCGCAACCGAAAGGACTTTGGGACGATGACATCTCCCAAGCAGCGTCAGCCGATCGTTCCCGGAACGTCGGGCACCTATCCGGTTCTCCCGCTGCGCGACATCGTGGTCTTCCCCCACATGATCGCGCCGCTCTTCGTCGGCCGCGAGAAATCCATTCGCGCGCTCGAGGAGGTCGTGAAGAACGAGGGCCTGATCCTCCTGGCGACGCAGAAGAACGCGACCGACGACGATCCCGCGACCGACTCGATCTACGAGATCGGCACGCTGGCGAACGTCCTGCAGCTCCTGAAGCTGCCCGACGGCACCGTGAAGGTGCTGGTCGAGGGCGGCGGGCGCGCGCGCATCAGCCAGTTCACCCGCTCCGACGAGTATTACGAGGCCGAGGCCACCGCGCTCGCCGACGAGATCGGCGATCAGGTCGAGGTCGAGGCGCTCGCCCGCTCCGTCGTGTCGGAGTTCGAGAGCTATGTGAAGCTCAACAAGAAGGTCTCGCCCGAGGTCGTCGCCGCGATCACCCAGATCGACGAGCCGGCCAAGCTGTCCGATTCCGTGGCCCCCCATCTGGCCATCAAGATCCAGGACAAGCAGGCGATCCTGGAGACCGTCTCCGTGTCCGGCCGCCTGGAGAAGGTGCTCGGCCTGATGGAGAGCGAGATCTCCGTGCTCCAGGTGGAGAAGCGCATCCGCTCGCGCGTCAAGCGCCAGATGGAGAAGACCCAGCGCGAGTACTACCTGAACGAGCAGATGAAGGCGATCCAGAAGGAGCTGGGCGACGAGGACGGCAAGGACGAGCTCGCCGAGATCGAGGATCGCATCGAGAAGACGAAGCTCACCAAGGAGGCCCGCGACAAGGCCCTCGCCGAGCTGAAGAAGCTCCGGCAGATGTCGCCGATGTCAGCGGAAGCCACCGTCGTGCGCAACTACCTCGACTGGATGCTCGGCATCCCGTGGAACAAGAAGTCGAAGGTCAAGAAGGACCTGCGCGCCGCGCAGGAGTTGCTGGACCACGACCATCACGGGCTGGAGAAGGTCAAGGACCGGATCGTCGAGTACCTCGCCGTGCAGCAGCGGGCGAACAAGCTCAGCGGCCCGATCCTGTGCCTCGTCGGCCCTCCGGGCGTCGGCAAGACCTCGCTCGGCAAGTCGATGGCCAAGGCCACCGGCCGCGAGTTCGTGCGCCTGTCGCTCGGCGGCGTGCGTGACGAGGCCGAGATCCGCGGTCACCGCAGGACCTATATCGGCTCCATGCCGGGCAAGATCGTCCAGGCCATGAAGAAGGCCAAGACGTCGAACCCGCTCATCCTGCTCGACGAGATCGACAAGATGGGCATGGACTTCCGTGGCGATCCGTCCGCGGCGCTGCTGGAGGTGCTGGATCCGGAGCAGAACTCGACGTTCAACGACCATTACCTCGAGGTCGATTACGACCTGTCGAACGTGATGTTCGTGACGACGGCGAACACGCTCAACATCCCGCCGGCCCTGCTGGACCGGATGGAGCTGATCCGCATCGCCGGCTACACCGAGGAGGAGAAGGCCGAAATCGCCCGGCAGCACCTCATTCCGAACGCCGTGGCCAAGCATGGCCTGCAGCCGAAGGAATGGGCGATCGAGGACGGCGCGCTCCTGGCCCTCATCCGCACCTACACGCGGGAGGCCGGCGTCCGCAATCTCGAGCGGGAGATCTCCAACCTCGCGCGCAAGGCGGTGAAGGACATTCTTCTGAGCAAGAAGAAGAAGGTCACCGTCACGACCGACAACCTGTCCGACTATCTGGGCGTGCCGAAGTTCCGCTTCGGCTCGGCCGAGACCGAGGACCAGGTGGGCGTGGTCACCGGGCTTGCCTGGACCGAGGTCGGCGGCGAATTGCTGACGATCGAAGGCGTCATGATGCCCGGCAAGGGCAAGATGACGGTCACCGGCAACCTGAAGGACGTGATGAAGGAATCGATCTCGGCGGCGGCGTCCTACGTCCGCTCGCGGGCGGTCGATTTCGGGATCGAGCCGCCGCTCTTCGACCGGCGCGACATCCACGTTCACGTGCCCGAGGGTGCGACCCCGAAGGACGGCCCGTCCGCCGGCATCGCGATGGCGACCGCCATCGTCTCGGTGCTGACCGGCATCCCCGTCCGGCGCGACATCGCCATGACCGGCGAGGTCACGCTGCGGGGCCGGGTCCTGCCCATCGGCGGCCTGAAGGAGAAGCTCCTGGCGGCGCTGCGGGGCGGCATCAAGACCGTGCTGATCCCCGAGGACAACGCCAAGGACCTCGCGGACCTGCCGAAGTCGGTGAAGAACGGGCTCGAGATCATCCCCGTCGCCCGCATGGACCAGGTCCTGGGCCATGCCCTGACGGGCAAGCCCGAGCCGATCTCCTGGGACGAGCCGGCGCCCGCTCCGGCCCGCACCGGAGACGACGAGTCGGCCGGCTTCGTCGCCCATTAAGGGTCGAGGCCACACGAAACCGGGCCCCGGGACCACGTCCCGGGGCTTGTGCTTGCGCAGGCCTGCGCGGATTCGTATGGAAGCGGGGAGGGCGGCCGCCGGGCGGGCGCCCTCGCGATTTCATCCGGGCGGTTAGCTCAGTCGGTAGAGCATCTCGTTTACACCGAGAGGGTCGGCGGTTCGAGCCCGTCACCGCCCACCAATTGCCGGAGCCCGTTGCGATGAGGCCATTCCTCGCGGCCGCCCTAGCTTGTGCCGGCGTCGCCGCGCTGTCGTCTACCCCCGCGCAGGCGCTGACCTACACCTTCGCCCCGGTCGCCGTGAACGGCTGCCGCAGCGACTGCCCGGTCGCCATCGTGGCCACCGGCGAGGTCAGCCTGTCGGCGGCGGAAGACCTGCTGGCGCGGCTGGAGCCGTTCGTCCGGTCGCGGCGCCCCATGGCGGGCACGCTCATCATCGATTCGCCCGGCGGCTATCTGGTCGGAGCCCTCAAGCTCGGCATCGTGATCCGCGAGCTGAAGCTGAACGTCATGGTCGCGAGCTATCAAGGGCCGTCACAGCTGGGGACCGCGCGCTGCAACTCCGCCTGCGCCTATATCCTGGCGGCGGGGGTCAAGCGCTTCGTGCCCGACGGCAGCGCGGTCGGCGTACACAAGTCCTACGACGCGGGGGTCAGCCAGCGCGACATCCTGGGCGGCGGCATGATCGACGCCGTGCGGCCGGCGGGCAGCACGGACGAGGTGCTGGGCCGCTATCTGGCCCGCATGGGCGTCAGCCGCGATCTTCTCAAGCTGGTCAACGCCACGCCATCCTCGGACATCCGCACGTTGACGCGCTCGGAACTGGGCCGTTTCCGCCTGGCCTCGGCCATCGGCGGTTCGGGCGAGAAGCGCAGGCCGAAGCGTCGCGACGGGAACTAGCCGGCGGGCGGGGCAATCGCCTTGACAGGCCGGTGCCCCCCCAATAAACACCGCGCCACGAGGACGGGCATGGCCCTCCCGACGCCTGCGCGGGCGTAGCTCAGTTGGTTAGAGTGCCGGCCTGTCACGCCGGAGGTCGCGGGTTCGAGCCCCGTCGCCCGCGCCACACAATCCCTGCTCAAATCGCTGGATCGGGCCCATCCCTGGGGCGGCATGCGCCCTGTCGCGCGAAAGCCCGCCGCGGGTAAGCGGCGGGCCTCGCAATCTTCGAGAATCAGCTCTGCTGCTGGTCATCCGGGGCCTTGTCCCAGCCACCCTGCTGGCGCGGATTGAGCGCCGATTCCTCGCTGCCCTGCTGCGACTGCTGCTGGCCGGGCTCGCGGTTCTGCTGCTGACCCATCTGATCGGGCTTGCGCTGCTGGCCCTGCTGGCCCGCCTGGTCCTGGCGGCCACGCTCGAAGCCTTCGGAGCCTTGCTCCTGCTGGCGGCGTTCGCGGTCCTGCTCGCCGAACTGCTGCGAATCCTTCTGACCGCCGAACTGCTGGTTGTCGCGATTGTTCATGACGTTGCCTCCGATTGGTGGCCCCCTCGTCAGGTCAACGTGACCGGACGCGGCAGGTTCCTGAGGGAAGCGGCAGATTCCCGGCTAGCGGACCGGCGTCGGGCGGTCCGGCGGAGGCGGGGAGGCGGGCGCGTTCGCGCCCGGCGGCGGTGCAGGCTGTGCGCCTGGCGGAGGCGGGGCAGCCTCACGCCCGATCAGCACGACGCCGCGAAGCTCGGCGCCGATCAGCGGCAGGGACGGCTGCTTTTCGCACACCTCCACCAGCGAGGGCTCGAGATCGGGCAGACGGGAGCGGTCGATCTGCGCGCGCAGCGCCGCTCCGGAGTAAAAGCCATGCAGCCAGAGCGCGACCTGGGACCGCTCCTGAGCGGACAGCGCGACGAAATCCGCGCAGGTGCCGCGGCTGAGATCGGCGACCTGAGCGACCGCGACCGACGGTTGGGCTGCAGCAAGCCAGGCGCCGAGCACGAGGGCGGGGCGTTTCCATCCTGTCATGTCCAAGCGGCACCCCGAATCGTGCGGTCGATGGGGCAGTCTAGGCCAGCCGCCCGAAACCCGCGACGCGAAGGTCGGGAGGGGCGGGCACCCTCGCGGCGACGTGTGTCGAAACCGCCCCCTGCGACGCCCGGAGAGCTTGCCACCCCATCCGGCCTGCGATAAGCCACGCCTCAAGTTCGAACGGTTCCAGCCTGCTGGAATCGCGAGGTTTCAAGGCCCCCGCCGAGGGCCGGACGGACGCCTCTCCGGCGCAAGCCCACGATCGGGTGTTGGATGACGCAGACCCTGCCGAATCTTCTCAACGACTACCTGCCGCTCGGCATCTTCATCGCCGTATCGGGCGTGATCGGCCTCGCGCTCCTGATCGCGCCCTTCGCGGTGGCGTTCAAGAGCCCGGACCCGGAGAAGCTTTCAGCGTATGAATGCGGCTTCAATGCGTTCGACGACGCCCGCATGAAGTTCGACGTCCGCTTCTACCTCGTCGCGATCCTGTTCATCATCTTCGACCTGGAAGTCGCGTTCCTGTTTCCCTGGGCCGTGGCCTACGGCGATCTGGGATGGGCCGGGTTCTGGTCGATGATGGTGTTCCTGGGCGTTCTCACCATCGGCTTCGTCTACGAATGGAAGAAGGGGGCCCTCGAATGGGATTGACCTCCGCCGCCGCCGGGACCGGCACCCTCGTCGCGCCCCAGCCGAAAGGCATCATCGATCCCAATACCGGCAAGCCGGTCGGGTCGAACGATCCGTTTTTCGTCGGGATGAACGACGAGCTCGCGGACAAGGGCTTCCTGGTCACCTCGACCGAGGACCTGATCCAGTGGGCCCGCACCGGCTCGCTGATGTGGATGACCTTCGGCCTGGCCTGCTGCGCCGTCGAGATGATGCAGATGTCGATGCCGCGCTACGACGCCGAGCGCTTCGGCTTCGCGCCGCGCGCTTCGCCGCGCCAATCCGACGTCATGATCGTCGCCGGCACGCTGACCAACAAGATGGCCCCCGCGCTCCGCAAGGTCTACGACCAGATGCCGGAGCCGCGCTACGTCATCTCGATGGGTTCGTGCGCCAATGGCGGCGGCTACTACCATTACAGCTACAGCGTGGTGCGCGGCTGCGATCGGGTCGTCCCGGTCGACATCTACGTACCGGGCTGCCCGCCCACGGCGGAGGCGCTGCTTTATGGCGTCCTCCTGCTGCAGAAGAAGATCCGCCGCACCGGCACGATCGAACGCTAATTCCAGCACCGCGGTCCCAGCCGGGGCCGGGGGGGAGCCCGCATGAGTCCTGATCTCGTATCGCTGAGCGAGCACATCGGCCGGCATCATCCCGGCGTGAGCGCACAGATCGCCCTGGGCGAGCTGACGCTGGAGGCGGAGGCCGACGGCATCGTCGGCCTGCTGACGTTCCTGCGCGACGATCCGCAGTGCCGCTTCGTGAACTTCGTGGACATTTGCGGCGTGGACTACCCGGCCCGGCCGAAGCGTTTCGACGTCGTCTACCACCTGCTGTCGCCGTATCTGAACCAGCGCATCCGGGTGAAGGTCCAGGCCGACGAGGAGACGCTGGTCCCGTCGGCGACGCCGGTCTTCCCCGCCGCCGACTGGTTCGAGCGTGAGGCCTACGACCTTTACGGCATCCTGTTTTCGGGCCACCCGGACCTGCGCCGCATCCTCACCGATTACGGCTTCCAGGGTCATCCGCTGCGCAAGGATTTCCCGCTGACGGGTTTCGTCGAGGTCCGCTACGACGACGAGCAGAAGCGTGTCGTCACGGAGCCCGTCCAGCTCCGTCAGGAATTCCGCAACTTCGATTTCCTCTCGCCCTGGGAGGGCACCGACTACGTGCTTCCCGGCGACGAGAAGGCTGCGGGGAAGCCGTGACATGAGCGAACACCAGATCCGCAACTTCTCCATCAATTTCGGTCCGCAGCATCCGGCCGCGCACGGCGTGCTCCGCCTCGTGCTGGAGCTCGACGGCGAGATCGTCGAGCGTGTCGACCCGCATATCGGCCTGCTCCACCGCGGGACCGAAAAGCTCATCGAGGTGAAGACGTACACCCAGGCCGTGCCGTATTTCGACCGGCTGGACTACGTCGCGCCGATGAACCAGGAGCATGCCTTCTCCATGGGCGTGGAGAAGCTGCTGGGCATCCAGGTGCCCAAGCGCGCCCAGCTCATCCGCGTCCTCTACGACGAGATCGGCCGGCTCCTCTCCCATCTCCTCAACGTCACCACGCAGGCCATGGACGTCGGCGCGCTGACGCCGCCTTTGTGGGGCTTCGAGGAGCGCGAGAAGCTGATGGTCTTCTACGAGAGGGCCTCCGGCGCACGCATGCACGCCAACTTCGTGCGGCCGGGCGGCGTCCACCAGGACCTTCCGCCCCAGCTCATCGACGACATCTGGGATTTCTGCGATCCCTTCCTCAACGTCTGCGACGACCTGGAGGACCTGCTCACCGAGAACCGCATCTTCAAGCAGCGCAACGTCGACATCGGCGTCGTCGATCTCGACACGTGCTGGAAGTGGGGCTTCTCGGGCGTGATGGTGCGCGGCTCCGGCGCGGCCTGGGACCTGCGCAAGAGCCAGCCCTACGAGTGCTATGACGAGCTGGAATTCGACATTCCGATCGGCAAGAACGGTGATTGCTACGACCGCTACTGCATCCGGATGGAGGAGATGCGGCAGTCGATCCGCATCATGAAGCAGTGCCTGGAGAAGCTGCGCTCGCCGGAAGGCCAGGGGCCGGTCAACGTCGTCGACAACAAGATCGCGCCGCCCCGTCGCGGCGAGATGAAGCGCTCGATGGAAGCGCTGATCCATCATTTCAAACTCTATACCGAGGGATATCACGTGCCCGCCGGCGAGGTGTATGCGGCCGTCGAAGCGCCCAAGGGCGAGTTCGGCGTCTATCTGGTGTCCGACGGCACGAACAAGCCGTACCGCTGCAAGATCCGCGCTCCCGGCTTCGCCCACCTTCAGGCCATGGACTTCATGTGCCGCCAGCACATGCTGGCCGACGTGTCGGCGATCCTGGGCTCCCTCGATATCGTCTTCGGTGAAGTGGACCGCTGATCATGTCCGTCCGTCGTCTCGCCGCCCAGGAAGTCCAGCCCGCGTCCTTCGCGTTCACGCCGGAGAACGCCGAGTGGGCCGGCCGTCAGATCGCCAAGTATCCCGAGGGCCGTCAGGCCTCCGCCGTGATCCCGCTCCTGTGGAAGGCGCAGGAGCAGAGCGGCGGCTGGGTGCCCGAGGCCGCGATCCGGCACATCGCCGGCATGCTGGGCATGCCGTATATCCGCGTGCTCGAGGTGGCGACGTTCTACACGATGTTCGCGCTGGAGCCCGTGGGCGAGCACTTCGTCCAGCTCTGCGGCACCACGCCCTGCATGCTGCGTGGCGCCGAGGCGCTGAAGAAGGTTTGCCACGACGTCATCGGCCCGCAGAAGACGGTCACGGCCGACGGCAAGCTGTCCTGGCTCGAGGTGGAGTGCCTCGGCGCCTGCTGCAACGCGCCGATGGTCCAGATCGGGTATGATTATTACGAGGACCTGACGCCGGAGAGCTTCGCCGCGCTGCTGGACGATCTGCGCGCCGGTCGCCCCGTGAAGCCTGGACCGCAGAACGGCCGCCATGCCTCCGAGCCGAAGGATTCCGTCAAGACGCTGACCGATCCCTCGCTGTTCGACGGGTCCGTCGTGGGCTCCTGGCGCAAGCGGTTCGAGGAAGAGGAGGCGAAGGCCAAGGCTGACGTGTCCGGCCAGGCGGCCACCGCTGCGGCCAATCCCGAGCCGGCAAAGCCCGAACCGACCCGTGCCGAGGCTCAGAAGGCGGACAGCCCCGCCGCCCGCGTGGCGCGCGGCGAGCAACCGACGTCGGGCTCTGCCCGCTCCGATGCAGGCAACGCGGGATCGTCTGAAGCGGCCACCAAGCCGCGCGGCAAAACGGCGGCCACCATCGATCCCGTTGTGTCTGACGATCACAAGCCCACCCTCATGACAGCGCCGAAGTCCGGCAAGGGCGACGATCTGGGGCTCATCTGGGGCGTCGGACCCAAGCTCGTTACGATGCTGAACGGCATGGGCATCTGGCATTTCGACCAGATCGCGTCGTGGAACGAGGATAACTTGCGCTGGGTCGACCAGAACCTGGGCGCCTTCCGGGGCCGCGCAGTTCGCGACAAGTGGATCGATCAGGCGAAAAAGCTTGCAACCGGATGGCGGCCGACGAGCCGCGTCGGCGACAGGTTCGAGGGGTAAGGCAGATGCTCGCAGATCGCGATCGGATCTTCACGAACCTCTACGGCCTGCATTCGCCGGGCCTGAAGGCCGCGCAGATGCGCGGGGCCTGGGACGGCACGAAGTTCCTGCTGGAAAAGGGCCGGGACTGGGTCATCAACGAGATGAAGGCGTCCGGCCTGCGCGGCCGCGGCGGCGCCGGCTTCCCGACCGGCCTGAAATGGTCGTTCATGCCCAAGCAGTCGGATGGGCGTCCGCACTATCTCGTGGTCAACGCCGACGAGTCCGAGCCGGGAACGTGCAAGGACCGGGAGATCATGCGGCATGATCCGCACCTCCTGATCGAAGGCTGCCTGATCGCCTCCTTCGCAATGGGCGCCCATGCCTGCTACATCTACATCCGCGGCGAATATGTCCGCGAGCGCGAGGCGCTCCAGCGCGCCGTCGACGAGGCCTATGAGGCCCGGCTGGTCGGCAAGGACAACGTCCATGGCTGGCCGTTCGACATCTACGTCCACCATGGCGCCGGCGCCTATATCTGCGGCGAGGAGACGGCCCTCCTGGAGAGCCTGGAGGGCAAGAAGGGCATGCCGCGGCTGAAGCCGCCATTCCCGGCCAATATGGGCCTCTATGGCTGCCCCACCACCGTCAACAACGTGGAATCGATTGCCGTCGCCGGCACGATCCTGCGCCGCGGCGCGGCATGGTTCGCGGGCATCGGCCGGCCGAACAATGTCGGCACCAAGCTCTTCTGCGTCTCCGGCCACGTGAACACGCCGTGCAACGTGGAAGAGGAGATGGGCATCACCTTCCGGGAGCTCATCGACCGGCATTGCGGTGGCATCCGCGGCGGCTGGGACAACCTTCTCTGCGTCATTCCCGGCGGTTCGTCCGTGCCGCTGGTACCCGCCCACGAGATCGCCGACGCCTACATGGACTTCGACACGCTGCGCGGCCTCAAGTCGGGCCTCGGCACGGCGGCCGTCATCGTCATGGACAAGTCCACCGACATCGTCCGCGCCATCGCGCGCCTGTCCTACTTCTACAAGCACGAGAGCTGCGGCCAGTGCACGCCGTGCCGCGAGGGCACCGGCTGGATGTGGCGCGTCCTCACTCGCATGGCCGAAGGCCGCGCCCACAAGCGCGAGATCGACATGCTGCTGGACGTCACCTACCAGGTGGAAGGCCACACGATCTGCGCGCTCGGCGATGCCGCGGCGTGGCCGGTCCAGGGCCTCATCCGCCATTTCCGCCACGAGATCGAGAAGCGGATCGACGAATACGCGGCCAATCCCGCTGACGCCGGGGTGCGCGACCCCGAAATGATGGCCGCGGAGTAACCCGGATGCCCAAGCTCATCATCGACGGCCAGGAGATCGAGGTCCCGGCGGAGTACACGCTCCTCCAGGCCTGCGAGGAGGCGGGCGCCGAGATCCCGCGCTTCTGCTACCACGAGCGCCTGTCCATCGCCGGCAATTGCCGCATGTGCCTCGTCGAGGTGAAGGGCGGCCCGCCCAAGCCCGTCGCGTCCTGCGCCATGGGCGTGCGCGACCTGCGCCCCGGCCCGAACGGCGAGCCGCCGGTCGTGATGACCAGGTCGCCGATGGTGAAGAAGGCCCGCGAGGGGGTGATGGAGTTCCTCCTCATCAACCACCCGCTGGACTGCCCGATCTGCGACCAGGGCGGCGAGTGCGACCTGCAGGACCAGGCGATGGCCTACGGCGTCGACACGTCCCGCTTCCACGAGAACAAGCGCGCGGTCGAGGACAAGTATATCGGCCCGCTGGTCAAGACCTCGATGAACCGCTGCATCCACTGCACGCGGTGCGTCCGCTTCACCGCCGAAGTCGCGGGCGTCGGCGACCTCGGCGCCATCGGGCGCGGCGAGGACATGGAGATCACGACCTATCTGGAGCACGCGCTCGGCTCCGAGCTCCAGGCCAACGTCATCGACCTGTGCCCGGTCGGCGCGCTCACCTCCAAGCCCTACGCCTTCAAGGCCCGGCCGTGGGAGCTGACCAAGACCGAGTCCGTCGACGTCATGGACGCCGTCGGCTCCGCCATCCGCGTGGACAGCCGCGGCCGCGAGGTCATGCGCATCCTGCCGCGCATCAACGAGGCGGTGAACGAGGAATGGATCTCCGACAAGACCCGGTTCGTGTGGGACGGCCTGAAGACCCAGCGTCTCGACCGCCCGTATATCCGTGAGAACGGGCGTCTGCGGCCGGCAAGCTGGGCGGAGGCCTTCGCCGCCATTGCCGCCCGGGTGAAGGGCACGGCGCCGGACCGGATCGGCGCCATCGCCGGCGATCTGGCCTCCGTCGAGGACATGTTCGCGCTGAAGTCGCTGGTCGCGGGTCTCGGCTCGCCGCATCTCGACTGCCGCCAGGACGGCTCGACCCTCGACCCGGCGAATGGCCGGGCCTCGTATCTCTTCAACGCCACGATCGAGGGCATCGAGCAGGCCGACGCGATCCTCATCGTCGGCTCCAACCCGCGCCGCGAGGCGCCGGTGCTGAACGCCCGGATCCGCAAGCGCTGGCGGATGGCCCCGGTCGCCATCGGCGTCGTCGGCGAGAACGCGGACCTCACCTATTCCTACGATTATCTCGGCGCCGGGCCGGACACGTTGGCGGACGTCGCCGCTGGCAAGGGAGCGTTCGCCGAGGCATTCGCCAAGGCAGAGCGCCCGCTCGTCATCGTTGGGCAGGGGGCGCTCGCCCGCGAGGACGGCGCGGCCATCCTCGGCCTCGCCGCGCGCCTTGGCGCCCGCGACGGCTGGAACGGCCTGTCGGTGCTGCACACCGCCGCCGCCCGTGTCGGCGGGCTCGACCTGGGCTTCGTCCCGGGCGAGGGGGGCATGGCGGCACGGGCCATGGCAAAGGCCGGTGCGCTCGATGTGCTCTTCCTGCTGGGCGCCGACGAGATCGAGATCGAGCCGGGTGCCTTCGTGGTCTATCAGGGCACGCACGGGGATCGCGGCGCCCATCGCGCCGACGTCATCCTGCCCGGCGCCGCCTACACCGAGAAATCCGGCCTTTACGTGAACACGGAAGGGCGGGTGCAGCGCGCGAACCGCGCCGTCTTCCCGCCGGGCGATGCCCGCGAGGACTGGGCCATCCTGCGCGCGCTCTCCGACGTGCTTGGCAAGCGTCTGCCCTTCGACAGCCTCGATGGACTGCGCCAGGCCCTGTTCACGGCCCATCCGCACTTCGCGCGTCTCGACGAGATCGCGACGGGCGATGCGGCCGGGCTGGAGCGCCTCGCCAAGGCCAAGGGCAAGCCCGGGAAGGCGCCGTTCGCGTCTCCGGTCACCGATTTCTACCTGACCAATCCGATCGCGCGGGCATCCGCCGTGATGGCCGAATGCTCGGCCCTTGCGGCCGGGCGGCTGCCGCAAGCGGCGGAATAAGGGGCTCTGGGGCGCATGGATCTCCTGATCAACCTCGCGATCATCCTGGGCAAGAGCCTGCTGCTGCTCGTCGCGCTGCTGGTGATGATCGCCTACCTCCTCTATGCCGACCGCAAGATCTGGGCGGCGGTGCAGCTCCGGCGCGGCCCGAACGTGGTCGGACCGTGGGGCCTGCTGCAGAGCTTCGCGGACTTGTTGAAGTTCGTGCTGAAAGAGCCGGTGATCCCGGCCGGCGCCAACAAGGGCCTGTTCCTGCTGGCGCCGCTGATCACCTGCACGCTGGCCCTATCCGCCTGGGCGGTCATCCCGGTCTCGGCAGGATGGGCGATCGCCGAGATCAATGTCGGCATCCTCTACATCTTCGCGATCTCGTCGCTCGGCGTGTACGGGGTCATCATCGGCGGGTGGGCCTCCAACTCCAAGTACCCGTTCCTCGGCGCGCTGCGTTCGGCGGCGCAGATGGTCTCCTATGAGGTGTCCATCGGCTTCGTCATCATCACGGTGCTGCTCTGCGTCGGCTCGCTCAACCTGACCGCCATCGTGACCGCGCAGGAGACGCGGGGCCTTGCCCACATGATCGGGCTGCCGTGGCTGACCTTCCTGAACTGGTTCTGGCTGCCGCTCTTCCCCATGTTCGTGGTGTTCTTCATCTCGGCCCTCGCCGAGACGAACCGGCCGCCCTTCGACCTGCCGGAGGCTGAATCCGAGCTGGTGGCCGGCTACATGGTCGAATACGCGTCGACGCCGTACCTGCTTTTCATGCTGGGCGAGTACGTCGCCATCGTCACGATGTGCGCCCTGACCACGATCCTGTTCCTGGGAGGCTGGACGGCGCCGATCGCGCTCCCGCCCTTCACCTGGGTGCCGGGCGTCGTGTGGTTCGTGCTGAAGCTCTGCTTCGTGTTCTTCATGTTCGCGATGGTGAAGGCCTTTGTGCCCCGCTACCGCTACGACCAGCTCATGCGGCTGGGCTGGAAGGTCTTCCTGCCGATCTCGCTCGCCTGCGTCGTCATCGTCGCGGCGGTTCTGCAGGTCATGGGCTGGGTGCCCTGACGGAACGGATGGTGTCATGAGGCTCAATCAGACTGCCAAGTCGCTTCTCCTGAAGGAGTTCGTGTCGGCGTTCGCGCTGTCGATGCGGTACTTCTTCAAGCCGAAGGCGACGATCAACTATCCCTTCGAGCGCAACGAAATTTCGCCGCGCTTTCGGGGCGAGCATGCGCTGCGCCGCTACCCCAACGGCGAGGAACGCTGCATCGCCTGCAAGCTGTGCGAGGCCATCTGCCCGGCGCAGGCCATCACCATCGAGGCCGGCCCGCGCCGCAACGACGGCACCCGCCGCACGACGCGCTACGACATCGACATGGTGAAGTGCATCTATTGCGGCCTTTGCCAGGAAGCGTGCCCGGTCGACGCCATCGTCGAGGGTCCGAACCTGGAATTCGCGGTGGAGACCCGCGAGGAGCTTCTCTACGACAAGGAACGGCTGCTGGATAACGGGGCGCGCTGGGAGCGCGAGATCGCCCGCAACATCCGGACGGACGCGCCTTACCGCTGACTTTTCGAGGGCGGTTCCCTCGGGTTGTCGCCCGGTGAATCGCTGCTATAGACACCCCGCGCCCCTTCCGGGGCGCATCAACCGAACCCGCCGCCCGGCGGGGAGGGACCGCGAACGATGAGCGCCGTCGCAGCCTTCTTCTACCTGTTCTCGGCCGTGGCCGTCGCTTCGGCCTTCATGGTCGTGGTTTCGCGGAATCCGGTCTATTCCGTGCTGTTCCTGATCCTCGCCTTCGTCAACGCCGCGGGCCTGTTCCTGCTGATGGGCGCCGAGTTCCTGGCGATGATCCTGGTGGTCGTCTATGTCGGCGCGGTCGCGGTGCTGTTCCTGTTCGTCGTGATGATGCTCGACGTGGACTTTTCCGAGCTGCGCCAGGGCTTCATCAACTACCTGCCGGTCGGCGCCATGGTGGGGATCGCGCTGCTGGTGGAGATCGTTCTCGTCGTCGGCACCTGGACGATCTCGCCGGATCTGATCCGCGCGCCCGCGCCGGGCGCGGCGACCGCCGCGGCGATCTCCAACACCGAGGCGATCGGGCAGGTGCTCTACACCCGCTACATCTACTTCTTCCAGGCCGCCGGCCTGATCCTGCTGGTCGCGATGATCGGCGCCATCGTGCTGACCCTGCGCGAGCGGCCCGGCGTCAAGCGCCAGGACATCGGCGCCCAGGTGGCGCGCACCAAGGCTACCGCGATGGAGGTCCGCAAGGTCGCCTCCGGCGCGGGGCTGGAAGGCTAGGGCAGGGGACCCCCATGGCGATCGGCCTCACCCATTACCTCGTCGTCGCGGCGATCCTGTTCACGCTCGGCGTGCTCGGCATCTTCATCAACCGCAAGAACGTCATCGTCATCATGATGTCGATCGAGCTCATCCTGCTCGCGGTCAACATCAACCTGGTGGCCTTCTCCACCCATCTCAACGACATCACCGGCCAGGTCTTCGCCCTGCTCGTCCTCACGGTCGCGGCGGCCGAGGCGGCCATCGGCCTGGCGATCCTCGTCGTCTATTTCCGCAACCGCGGCACCATCGCGGTGGACGACATCAACATGATGAAGGGCTGAGGCGGCGATGTATCAGGCGATCGTCTTCCTTCCGCTTCTCGGCTTTCTCATCGCAGGATGCTTCGGCCGGTTCATCGGCGCGCGCGCCAGCGAGGTCGTCACCACCGCGCTGCTGATGGTGTCCGCCGCGCTCTCGTGGGTCGCCTTCTTCCAGGTCGGCTTCGGCACCGGCGCCACCCGCATCCAGCTCATGAATTGGATGACGTCCGGCGCGCTGTCGGTGGACTGGGCGCTGCGGATCGACACGCTGACCGTGGTCATGCTCGTCGTGGTGAACAGCGTCTCTGCGCTCGTGCACCTGTATTCCATCGGCTACATGCACGAGGACCCGGCCCGGCCGCGCTTCTTCGCTTATCTGTCGCTCTTCACCTTCGCCATGCTGATGCTGGTGACGTCGGACAACCTCGTCCAGATGTTCTTCGGCTGGGAAGGCGTTGGCCTCGCGTCCTACCTGCTCATCGGCTTCTGGTACCAGAAGGAGAGCGCCAACGCGGCCGCCATCAAGGCGTTCGTGGTCAACCGCGTCGGCGATTTCGGCTTCGCGCTGGGTATTTTCTTGGTCTTCGTCCTGACGGGCTCGGTCGCCTACGACGCGATCTTCGCCAAGGTCGGCGGCCTCGGCGAGGCGACGTTCCGCTTCCTCGGCCACGACTGGCACGCCCTGACGCTCGCAGCTTTGCTGCTCTTCATGGGCGCGATGGGCAAGTCCGCCCAGTTCCTGCTGCACACCTGGCTGCCGGACGCGATGGAAGGCCCGACGCCGGTCTCCGCGCTCATCCACGCCGCGACCATGGTGACCGCGGGCGTGTTCATGGTGGCGCGCCTGTCGCCGGTCTTCGAGATGGCGCCGACCGCGCTGATCGTCGTCACCGCCATCGGCGCGACGACGGCCTTCTTCGCCGCCACGATCGGCCTGGTTCAGAACGACATCAAGCGCGTGATCGCGTACTCGACCTGCTCGCAGCTCGGCTACATGTTCGTGGCGCTCGGCGTGGGCGCCTACTCCGCCGGCATATTCCACCTGTTCACCCACGCCTTCTTCAAGGCGCTGCTGTTCCTGGGCGCGGGCTCCGTCATCCACGCGATGCACCACGAGCAGGACATCCGGAACATGGGCGGCCTGCGCAAGCACATCCCGTTCACCGCGGCGGTGATGGCGATCGGCACCCTGGCGCTCACCGGCTTCCCGTTCACGGCGGGCTATTTCTCCAAGGACGCGATCATCGAGGCGGCTTACGCGTCGAAGAACCCGGCCCATTCCTTCGCCTTCCTGGCGACGGTCATCGCGGCGTTCATGACCTCGTTCTATTCCTGGCGCCTGTACTTCCTGACCTTCGAAGGCAAGGCGCGCTGGGGCGCCGACGCCCATTCCCTGCACGAGGGCGTCGAGCATGCCGGCACCGCTGCGCAGGGCGGCCACGGCCACGATGCCGAGCCGGCCTCCGCGGCGCCGCATCACCATGACGATCACGGCCACCACGGCGATGGGCACCATGCGCCGCACGAGAGCCCGCTCGTCATGCTGATCCCGCTCGGGCTCCTGGCCATCGGCGCGGTGGCCGCGGGCTTTGCCTTCAAGGAAGCGTTCATCGGCCATTCCTACGACGCGTTCTGGAAGGGCTCGCTGTTCACCGGCCAGGGCAACACGATCCTCCACGACATGCACGAAGTGCCCAAATGGGTCGTGTGGTCGCCCTTCGTGATGATGGCGCTCGGCTTCGCGCTGGCCTTCTACATGTACATCGTCAACACCGGCGCGCCGCGCCGCCTGGCGGAAGCCAACCCGCTGCTCTACCGGTTCCTGCTCAACAAGTGGTACTTCGACGAGCTGTACGACTTCCTGTTCGTCCGGCCGGCCAAGTGGCTCGGGCGGTTCCTGTGGAAGACGGGTGACGGCCGCATCATCGACGGCCTTGGGCCGGACGGCATCTCGGCCCGCGTGGTGGACATCACCAATCGGGTCGTGCGGATCCAGACCGGCTTCGTCTACCACTACGCCTTCGCGATGCTGATCGGCGTCGCGGCCCTCGTCACCTGGTACCTGCTGCGCGGGGGAGCGCACTGATGTTCGGCTTCGGCATCCTCTCGGGCCTGCTCGTCCTCCCGCTCGTCGGTGCGGCATTCATCCTGGCGCTGCGCGGCGACAGCCCCGCAGTGCGCTCAAACGCGCTCTGGGCGGCGCTGGCGACCACGATCGCGACCTTCCTGCTGTCGCTGGTGGCGTGGTCGCGCTTCGACGTGGCGAGCCCCGCCTTCCAGCTCGTGGAATCTCATGCCTGGCTGGCGGATACGATCCGCTTCAAGCTCGGCGTCGACGGGTTCTCGCTGCCCTTCGTCGTGCTGACGGCGTTCCTGATGCCGTTCTGCATCCTGGCGTCGTGGACCTCGATCGAGAAGCGGCTGAAGGAATACCTGGTCTGCTTCCTCGTGCTGGAAGCGACGATGATCGGCGTGTTCGTCGCGCTCGATCTCGTCCTCTTCTACCTGATGTTCGAGGCCGGCCTGATCCCGATGTTCCTCATCATCGGCATCTGGGGCGGCAAGCGCCGCATCTACGCCTCGTTCAAGTTCTTCCTCTACACGCTGCTCGGCTCGGTGCTGATGCTGCTCGCCATCATGGCGATGTACTGGGACGCCGGCACGACAGATATCGCCGCGCTGCTCCAGCACCGCTTCGCCCCCGCGATGCAGACCTGGCTCTGGCTCGCCTTCTTCGCGTCCTTCGCGGTGAAGATGCCCATGTGGCCGGTCCATACATGGCTGCCCGACGCCCACGTCGAGGCGCCGACGGCAGGGTCGGTCATCCTTGCGGGCATCCTGCTGAAGATGGGCGGCTACGGCTTCATCCGCTTCAGCCTGCCCATGTTCCCCGACGCGTCGCTCTATTTCGCGCCGCTCGTCTACGCCCTCTCGGTCATCGCCATCGTCTACACCTCGCTGGTCGCGCTGATGCAGGAGGACATCAAGAAGCTCATCGCCTACTCGTCGGTGGCGCATATGGGCTTCGTCACGATGGGCCTGTTCACGATGACCGAACAGGGCATCCAGGGCGCGATGTTCCAGATGGTGTCCCACGGCATCGTCTCCGGCGCGCTCTTCCTCTGCGTCGGCGTCGTCTACGACCGGCTTCACACCCGCGAGATCGCCGCCTATGGCGGTCTGGTGAACCGGATGCCGCTCTACGCGGTGGTCTTCATGGTCTTCACCATGGCCAATGTCGGCCTGCCCGGCACGTCCGGCTTCGTGGGCGAGTTCCTGACGCTGATGGGCGCCTTCCGCGCCAATCCGTGGGTGGCGTTCATCGCCACGTCCGGCGTCATCCTGTCCGCCGCCTATGCGCTGTGGCTCTATCGCCGCGTCGTGTTCGGCGAACTGGTCAAGGACAGCCTGAAGACGATGCAGGACCTGAACCGGCGCGAGATCGTCACGCTGGCGCCCCTCGTCGTCCTGACGATCTATTACGGCGTGCGCCCCGGCCCGATCCTGGACGCGTTCGCCGCCCCGACAAACGCTCTCATCGCCTCGACCCAGGCGGTGCTCGGCGCGGCCAAGACCGCCGCCATGCTGGTGCAGTGAGGCTTCCGAACCGATGAACGCGCCCTTCGTGATGCCCGCCCTCGGCCCCATCCTGCCCGAACTCGTCCTCGCGGTCGGGGCCCTGGTCCTCGTCCTCATCGGCGCCCTGCGGGGCGAGAAGTCCTATGGCCTCGTCAACGGCCTGGCTTTCGTCGTGCTCGCCCTGGCGGCGGCCGCTCTTGTCGCGCAGCCGGCGGGCAAGGTGCTGGTCTTCGGCGACAGTTTCTCGGTCGACGGCTTCGCCCGGATCATGAAGGCGATCGCGCTTCTGGGTTCGGCCGTGGCGCTCGTCCTGTCGGTGGACTACCTGCGCCGCGAGAACCTCACGCGGTTCGAGTACCCGATCCTCATCGTGCTGGCCACGCTCGGCATGATGATGATGATCTCGGCCAACGATCTCATCGCGCTGTATCTCGGCCTCGAGCTGCAATCGCTGGCGGCCTACGTCATCGCCGCGATCCATCGGGACAATGTCCGCTCCAGCGAGGCGGGCCTGAAGTACTTCGTTCTCGGCGCGCTCTCCTCCGGCATGCTCCTGTACGGCTCGTCGCTGGTCTACGGGTTTGCCGGGACCGTGTCGTTCCCGGGCATCGCGGCCGCGCTCCAGGGCCAGAGCAGCCTCGGCGTCATCCTGGGTCTCGTCTTCGTGTCGGCGGGCCTTGCCTTCAAGATCTCGGCCGTGCCGTTCCACATGTGGACGCCCGACGTCTATGAGGGCGCCCCGACCCCCGTCGCCGCGTTCTTCGCCGCCGCGCCGAAGGTGGCGGCGATGGCCATGACGGTGCGCATCTTCATCGTGGCCTTCCCCGGCATCGTCGGCGACTGGCGCCAGATCGTGGTGTTCATCTCGATCGCCTCGATGGCCTTGGGTGCCTTCGCGGCCATCGGCCAGCGCAACATCAAGCGCCTGATGGCCTACTCGTCCATCGGCCATGTGGGCTTCGCGCTGGTGGGCCTCGCGGCCGGGACGGCGCAGGGCGTCAACGGCGTCATCGTCTACATGGCGATCTATGTCGTCATGACGCTCGGCACGTTCGCGATCATCCTGGGCATGCGCCGCGGCGACACCTATGTCGAGACGATCGACGATCTGGCCGGCCTCTCGCGCAGCCAGCCGTTCATGGCCTACGCCTTCGGCGCGATCCTGTTCTCGCTCACGGGCATCCCGCCGCTGGCCGGCTTCTTCGCGAAGTTCTACGTCTTCGCCGCGGCGATCGAGGCCAAGCTCTTCGCGCTGGCCGTGATCGGCGTCGTGACCAGCGTGGTCAGCGCCTATTACTACCTGCGCATCGTCAAGATCATGTTCTTCGACGAGCCGGCACAGAGCTTCTCGCCGCTGACGCCCGCGCTGAAGACCGTGATCGCGGTCTCCACGATCGCCATCGCCCTGTTCTGGCTTGCCCCCGCGCCGCTGGTCTCGGCGGCGAATGCGGCGGCGCGCTCGCTGTTCTGAGCTTGCCTGCGGCCGCGATCCGTCTCGGCGCAAGGGCTGCCGCCGACGGCTACCGCCTCGTCGATCTCGACACCACGCCGTCGACCAACGACGAGGCGCGCCGGCGGGCGGAGGACGGCGATCCCGGCCGCCTCTGGATTGTCGGCGCCGTCCAGACGGCCGGCCGCGGCCGGCACGGCCGCACATGGATCTCGCCGGCCGGAAACCTTTACGCAAGCCTGCTGCTGGTCGCGCCCTGCACCCCGCGCGAGGCTCCCCAGCTCGGCTTCGTCGCCGGCCTCGCCCTCCACGATGCCGTCTCCACGCTGACGGGCGTCGCGCCCGATCGCCTGGCGCTGAAATGGCCGAACGATCTTCTCCTCGACGGGGCCAAGGTGGCCGGGCTGCTGCTGGAGGGCCTGCAGCTCGGCGCCGGGGTCTTCGGCGTCGTCACCGGGATCGGCGTCAACCTCGCATCCGCCCCGGCCGACACGCCCTATCCCGCAGCCGCCCTATGCAGCCTTGCCCCCGATCTTGGCCGGGCCGACCTGTTCGCGGCCCTGTCGAACACCATGGCTGAACGCATCGCGTCCTGGCGGGGGCAGGGGGGCTTCGCAGCGATCCGTCAGGCCTGGCTCGCGCGGGCCTACGGCATCGACACGGAGGTCGCCGTCCGGCTGCCTGGCGGCGAGGTTCGCGGTGTTTTTCGCGGCCTCGATGTGGACGGGCGGCTCGAACTGGCTCACAAGGACCGCATCGAGCGGATCGACGCGGGCGATCTCTTCTTCGGCCCGCGGCGTTGACGGCACCACCCGGAAAGCAGGCAGGCATGGCACGGCAGGAAGAACTCGTATTCGCGGCGCTCGGCGGTCTCGGCGAGATCGGCATGAACGCGGCGCTCTACGGCTTCGGCCCCCCGGGTCGGCGCAAATGGCTGATGGTGGATTGCGGGGTCGCCTTTGCGGGCGAGGATATTCCCGGCGTCGATCTGATCATGCCGGACATCGCCTTCATCGAGAAGCACAAGGCCGACCTCGTTGGCCTGATCGTCACCCACGCCCACGAGGACCATATCGGCGCCGTCGTGGACCTGTGGCCCCACCTGGGCTGCCCGATCTACATGACGGCCTTCGCTGCCGGCCTCCTGCAGACGCGCAAGCTCTCCGAGGCAAACGCGCCGACCCTGCCGCTCCACGTCGTTCCGCATGGCGGCAGCGTCTCGCTCGCCCCGTTCGAGGTGGAGTTCGTGCCCGTCGCGCATTCGATCCCCGAGTCCAATGCGCTGGCGATCCGCACGCCGGTGGGCCTCGTGATCCATACCGGCGACTGGAAGATCGATCCGACGCCGGGCGCAGGCAACGTGACGGACGAGGCGCGCTTCCGCCAGCTCGGCGAGGAGGGCGTGCTCGCGCTGATCTGCGATTCCACCAACGTCATGCGCGAAGGCATCAGCCCGAGCGAGAAGGACGTGGGGGCGACGCTGTCGCGCCTCATCGCGGAATCGCGGGGCAGGGTGGCCGTCACCACCTTCGCCTCCAATGTCGCCCGCATCCGCTCTGTCGCCGAGGCGGCCGTCGCCAATCGCCGCGAGGTCGTCGTCGTCGGACGGGCGATGGAGCGCGTCGTCGACGTCGCCCGGGAGCTTGGCTATCTGGACGGCCTTCCGGATTTCCGCGGGGCCGAGGCGTTGCAGTACCTGCCCCGCGAGAAGGTCGTCGCCCTCCTGACCGGGTCGCAGGGCGAGCCGCGCGCCGCCATGGCCCGCGCGGCGGAGGACGAGCATCCCGACATCTCGCTGGCGCCGGGCGATCGCGTGATCTTCTCGTCCCGCGCCATCCCCGGCAACGAGAAGCCGATCTCACGCATCATCAACAGTCTGGTGCGGCAGGGGATCGAGGTGCTGACCGACCGGCACGGCCTCGTGCACGTCTCCGGCCATCCGCGGCGCGGCGAGCTCGCCCAGCTCTATTCCTGGGTCAAGCCGCAGATCCTGATCCCTGCCCATGGCGAGGAGCAGCATCTGGCCGAGCACGTGAAGTTCGCCCGCGAGAACGGCATCCCGAAGGTGCTGAAGGCGCATAACGGCGAGCTCATCCTCATCGGCCCCGGCGATCCGGGCATCGAGGACGAAATCGCCAAGGGCCGCATCTACAAGGACGGCAACCTGCTCATTCCCGCGGGCGAGTCGCCCGTGCCGGAGCGAAAGCGGCTGGCCTTCGCAGGCGTGGTGTCCGTCGCCATCGCCATCGATGACCGCGGCGACGTGGCGGGCGACGCCGAGATCGCCGTGCTGGGGCTGCCGGCGCGGACGCGCGAGGGTACGCCCTTCGAGGACCTCGTCGCCGACACGGTGGAGCAGGTCCTCGACAGCCTGCCCAAGGCCAAGCGTCGGGATCCCGAGGCGGTCGAGACGGCGGTGGAACGCGCCATCCGCTCGGTGGTGCAGAATGCCTGGGGCAAAAAGCCCGTCGTGCACTGCCTCGTGGTCGGGATATAGACGGAGCGGCGCGGCCGGACGAAGCCGCGTGGCCTTGGGGATGAGCCCGCGGAGTCCTTCAGCATGATCGGTCGCCTGAACCACGTCGCCATCGCCGTGCGCAGCCTGGAGGCGGGGGTCCGCACCTACCGCGATACGTTGGGCGCGAAGGTGTCGGCCCCGCTGCCCCAGCCCGAGCACGGCGTCACCGTCGTCTTCGTCGAACTGCCGAACACCAAGATCGAGCTGCTCGAGCCGCTGGGCGAGGGCTCGCCCATCGCGAAGTTCCTGGAGCGGAACGCCGACGGCGGCATCCACCACGTGTGCTACGAGGTCGACGACATCATCGCCGCCCGCGATCGGCTCAAGGCGGAAGGTGCCCGCGTCCTGGGCGATGGCGAGCCGAGAATCGGCGCCCACGGCAAGCCGGTGCTCTTCCTGCATCCCAAGGACTTCTTCGGGACGCTGGTGGAGCTGGAGCAGGCGTGACGGGAAGGCAGGGCAAGCGATGACGATCGGCGGCAGCCTCGCGCTCTATTTCATCATCTGGTGGACGGTGCTGTTCGCCATCCTGCCCATCGGCGTGCGCAGCCAGGCGGAATCCGGCGACGTGACCGCGGGCACCGATCCGGGCGCGCCGACGCGGCCGGATCTGCTGCGCAAGGCGCTGTGGACCACGCTCGTCTCGGCGGTCGTTTTCGGTTTGGTGAGGCTGGGAGCGACCTGGCTCGACATCTGAACGTCGACGCGCAAGGCCTTGAAAATAAAAAAGCAAGGCTTTCGCCTTGCCTTAGATTTTGGCGTTTTTTGTGCCTTATGTGACTCGGTCGCGCCGTTCTGGGGCGCCAGCGGTTCGAACCGCTTTCGACCGGGTCGGTGGCTTTCCTCCCAGGACCTGGACCGCGGAACTCACCGCCTTGCGAGCATGCGAGCCGTCCGGTGCGAGGATTGGTAGCCGAATTGAATCGTGTTGTCACGCTTTTGTGCAGCAGCTGCCTGCGCAAAAGGCAGGCATTGCCGGGCCTTACGCTTCTTGTCTTTCACGACCGGTGAAGGCAAACACGGAGTTCCCGCTCCGTCAGCCGTGCGCGCGCCGCTTTTCGAGGTTTCCATGCGTCTCAGCCGCTATTTCCTGCCCACCCTCAGGGAGACCCCCAAGGAGGCGGAGATCGTCTCGCACCGGCTGATGCTCCGCGCGGGCCTCATCCGCCAGCAGTCGGCGGGCATCTATTCGTGGCTGCCGCTCGGCCTGAAGGTGCTGAACAAGATCAACGCGATCATTCGCGAGGAGCAGAATCGCGCCGGCGCGGTCGAGCTGCTGATGCCCACGATCCAGTCGGCAGACCTGTGGCGCGAAAGCGGCCGCTATGAAGCCTACGGCAAGGAGATGCTGCGGATCGAGGACCGCCACGAGCGGGAGATGCTCTACGGCCCGACCAACGAGGAGATGGTGACAGACATCTTCCGGGCCTATGTGCGCTCTTACAAGGACCTGCCGCTCAACCTCTATCACATCCAGTGGAAGTTCCGGGACGAGATCCGCCCCCGCTTCGGCACGATGCGCTCGCGCGAGTTCCTGATGAAGGATGCATATTCCTTCGATCTCGATCAGGCCGGGGCGCGGCACGCCTATAACCGCATGTTCGTCGCCTATCTGCGCACGTTCGCGCGGCTGGGCCTCACGTCCATTCCGATGCGGGCCGACACGGGCCCCATCGGCGGCGATCTCAGCCACGAATTCATCATCCTTGCCTCCACCGGCGAGAGCGAGGTGTTCTGCCATCGGGACGTGCTCGATTTTTCCGTTCCGCCCGCCGACACCGACTTCGAGAGCCGCGAGGACCTGCAGGCCATCGTCGACAAATGGACCTCGGTCTACGCGGCGACCTCCGAAATGCACGACGCCGCCGCCTACGACGCCATCCCGCAGGAGCGGAAGGTCTCTGCCCGCGGGATCGAGGTCGGCCATATTTTCTACTTCGGGACCAAGTACTCCGAGCCCATGAAGGCGACGGTGACGGGCCCCGACGGCCGGGAGACGCTGGTGCATATGGGCTCCTACGGCATCGGGCCCTCGCGCCTCGTCGCGGCCATCATCGAGGCCAGCCACGACGACAATGGCATCGTCTGGCCCGAAGCGATCACGCCCTTCGATGCGGCCATCCTCAGCCTCAAGCCGGGCGATAGCGCGGTCGATGCCGCCTGCGAGGCGCTCTACCGCGACCTCACCGCCGCCGGCCGCGATGTCCTCTACGACGACCGCGACGAGCGCCCGGGAGCCAAGTTCGCCACCGCCGACCTCATCGGCGTGCCGTGGCAGATCCTCGTCGGTCCCAAGGGCCTCGCCGACGGCAAGGTCGAGCTCAAGAACCGGGCGACCGGCGAGCGGGAGCTGTTGTCACCGGCCGACGCGGTCAGCCGCCTGACGCCCGGTCGGGCCTGATGAGCGCCGAAGCTCCGCCGACCGGGACGCGGCCCTTCGCAGCCTATGAGTGGCTCATCGCGCGGCGCTATCTGCGGGCGCGGCGCAAGGAAGGTTTCATCTCGGTCATCGCGGGGTTTTCGTTCGTCGGCATCATGCTCGGCGTGGCGACCCTGATCATCGTCCTGTCGGTGATGGGCGGCTTTCGCCAGGAGCTGCTCGGCAAGATCGTGGGCGTGAACGGCCACATCTTCCTCCAGCCCATCGACAGGCCGCTGACCGACTATGTCGACGTGTCGGTGCGCGTGGAACGCGTGCCCGGCGTGCTGCGGGCGTCGCCCCTGGTGGAAGGCCAGGCCTTCGCCTCCTCGCCCTATGCCGGAAGCGGCGCGCTCGTTCGCGGCATCCGCGAGGGGGATCTCAAGCGGATGCCGTCCCTGGCGGGCGGCATCCTGCAGGGCACGATCGAAGGCTTCGATCGGGCCGAGGGAGCGCTGATCGGGCGGCGCCTGGCCGAGCAATTGTCGCTGCGGACCGGCGATTCCATCACACTGCTGGCCCCCGGCGGCCCTTCGACGCCGTTCGGGACCGCGCCGCGCCGCAAGAGCTACCCGATCGTCGCGATCTTCGAGATCGGCATGTCGGAATTCGACGCCGCCTTCGTCTATCTGCCGCTGCCGGAGGCCCAGGCCTTCTTCAACCGCGAGGGCGACGTCAACTTCATCGAAGTGTTCCTGTCCGATCCCGAGCGCGTCGACTCCATCCGTCCGCTGATCGAGCGCGCCGCCGACAGGCCGCTCGCCCTGACGGACTGGCGCCAGCGCAACCGCACCTTCTTCGGCGCGCTGCAGGTGGAGCGGAACGTGATGTTCCTGATCCTCACGCTCATCGTGCTCGTGGCGGCGCTGAACATCATTTCCGGCCTGATCATGCTGGTGAAGGACAAGTCGACCGACATCGCCATCCTGCGCACGATGGGCGCGACGCGCGGGGCGATCATGCGGATCTTCTTCATCGCCGGGGCCTCGATCGGCGTGGTCGGCACCCTCGCCGGGTTCCTGCTCGGCCTGCTGGTGACGCTGAACGTGGAATATATCCGCCAGTTCATTTCCTGGCTGACCAACACCAACCTGTTCCCGGCCGAGCTCTATTTCCTCAGCCGGCTGCCGGCGGTGATCGACCCCAACGAGGTGATCATGGTGGTCTCGATGGCCCTCGTCCTGTCGGTCATCGCCACGCTGTATCCGAGCTGGCGCGCGACGCAGGTCGAGCCGGTCGAAGCGTTGCGCTACGGGTGAGCCGATGAGCCGTCCGATTCCCGCCCTGTTCCTCTCCCAGGTGGAACGCAGCTATCGCCAGGGGACGAGCGCGCTCCACATCCTGCGCGGAGCCGATCTGGCCGTCTGGCCTGGCGAACTGGTTGCGCTTGTCGCGCCCTCCGGCACGGGCAAGTCCACGCTGCTCCATGTCGCCGGCCTCCTGGAGAAGCCGGATGCGGGGGAGATCTACATAGCCGGCAAGCCGACGGCCGCGCTGTCGGAACGGGCCCGGACGGCGCTGCGGCGCACCGAGATCGGCTTCGTCTACCAGTTCCACCATCTGCTGCCGGAATTCTCGGCCCTCGAGAACGTCGTGCTGCCGCAGATCATCCGTGGCCTGGAACGGGAGGATGCGGACCGTCGGGCGACGGAGCTGCTCTCGTTCCTCGGTCTCGGCGAGCGCCTGAACCACAGGCCGGCCGAACTGTCCGGCGGCGAGCAGCAACGCGTCGCCATAGCCCGGGCGGTCGCCAACGCGCCAGGACTGCTCCTGGCCGACGAACCGACGGGCAATCTGGACCCCAAGACGTCCGAGCATGTCTTCACGACGCTGATCGCGCTGGTCCGCGCGTCACGCCTGGCGGCCCTCATCGCGACCCACAACATGGAGCTCGCCGCCCGGATGGATCGCCGCGTCACGATCCGCGACGGCCAGATCGTCGAGGTCTAGCTGCGTCCGGCGACAAAGCCGACGATGGCCTCCATCAGCCCCGGCGCCAGCGGAAGATCATCCGCCCCGTAGGTCGCCGCGTTGCCGGCCCTGTCCGCGGGCGCGCGCTTGAGCACGTGGTTCATCCCTTGAACGATCACGAGCCGCGCATCGGCCGCTGCCGCCGCCAGCCGCTCCGCGTCTGCAATCGAGACCTGGATGTCGCGGTCGCCCTGAACGACGAGGACCGGGCAACCGAGCCTGGCCGTCTCCGCCGCCGGGTCGATAGCGATCCACGATGCCAGGTATGGCTGGACGCTGGGCCTGAAGAGCGCCGCCAGCTCGGCCGGCACCTCGTCGGTCCGCCCGCCGCTCCGCAGCAGAGCCAGGATGGCGCGGCAGCGGTCCAGGAGGGCGGGCGGCGTTCCAGCCTCCGCCATCTGCCGCAGGATGATCGCATCGGCGGGCTCACCGGCGCCTGCTATGGCGATCAGACCGGCCGCGTCCACCTGCGCGGCCGCCATCGTGCCGATGAGCGCGCCTTCGCTGTGCCCGAGGATCACGATGCGGGCCGCGCCGGTTTTTCGGCGCAGTACCTGCGCCCAGGCGGCGGCATCGTCCACATAGATGCCGAAGCGCATGTCCTCCTCGGGCGGCGCGCCCGCGGCGCTGGCGCCGATGCCGCGCTTGTCGAACCGCAGGGATGGGATTCCGGCCTCGGCGAGCGCCGCCGCGATCAGCGCGAGCGAGGCGGCGCGCACGCCGAGCGGCGAGTTTCCGTCCCTGTCCGTGGGGCCGGAACCGGCGACGATCAGCACGGCCGTATCTCCCGATCGCGATACCGGCAGCTGAAGCGTGCCCTCGAGTGGGCCGAGGTGCAGGAGCATCTGGGTCATGACAGGCGCGACGGATCGTGGATGTTAACGGGTCGTATACCATCGGCCGAGCGGCTCGAAAGCCGGGACTCGCATTTAGAACAAAACACGAACATAGTGCCTTCAACACGGGAGGACGCCATGTTGCGCATCTGGTTCGAGAGCTTCACCGAGATCCTGTCCCTCGCGATCCTGGCCGGGATGATCGGCTTCTGGGCCGCGGTGGGGGCGGGGGTCTGACCGCCCCGGCCGACTTGCCCACAGGGTGCAGTCCGCCCCTCGACGCGGGCCGTCGACTCGGGACCAATGTGGGTCCAGAACGGCAGGGCCCATGACACGTCTTCTCCGCGATCCCGGCTTCGTGCATCTGCACGTCCACTCCTCCTACTCGCTGCTGGAGGGAGCGCTGACGATCGCGGGCCTCGCCAAGATGGCGGCCGCCGACGCGCAGCCCGCCCTGGCGCTGACCGACACCAACAATCTCTTCGGCGCGCTCGAATTCTCGGAGAAGCTGGCCGGGGCGGGCATCCAGCCCATCGCCGGCGTGCAGCTCTCGGTCGCCTTCGGGGACCGGGAGACGAACGGGCGCATGCTCAACCGGCGTCTCCCGGCGGTCGTCGTGCTCGCGACGAACGAGACCGGCTACGAGAACCTCATGCGGCTGACGTCGATGGCCGCTCTCGACGTCGCGTCGGACGAGCCGCCGCACGTGCGCCCGGCGGACCTTGCCCGGCATGCGGCGGGGCTGATCCTGCTGACGGGCGGCCCCGGCGGCCCGGTCGACGAGATGCTCCGCGAGGGCAGGGGCGAACTGGCGGCCCGGCGCCTGGACGATCTCCGCAAGGCCTTCGGCGACCGGCTCTATGTCGAGATCCAGCGCCACGGGCTGGAGGACGAGGCACGCACCGAGCCCGACCTGCTGCGCCTCGCCTACAAGGCCGGGCTGCCGATCGTGGCCACCAACGAGCCCTATTTCGCGAAGGCCGAGGACTACGAGGCCCACGATGCGCTGCTCGCCATCGCCGACGGCCGGCTCGTCTCCTCCGACGATCGGCGGCGGCTGACCGTCGAGCACCGCTTCAAGACCCGCGACGAGATGGCGGCGCTTTTCGCCGACCTGCCGGAGGCGCTGCAGTCGACGGTGGAGATCGCGATGCGGTGCGCCGTGCGCCCGCGGGTGCGAAAGCCGATCCTGCCACGGTTCGGCACCGAGGCCGGGGACGGCCTGGACGAGGCCGCCGAGTTGCGACGCCAGGCCACCGAAGGATTGGAAGCCCGGCTCGCGGTCCACGGCACGGCGCCGGGCCTGACGGCGCAGACCTACCGGGAGCGCCTGGACTTCGAGCTCTCCGTCATCGAGCGGATGCAGTATCCGGGTTACTTCCTCATCGTCGCCGACTTCATCAAGTGGGCGAAGGCCCACGCGATTCCCGTCGGTCCGGGCCGCGGCTCCGGCGCCGGCTCCGTCGTCGCCTGGGCGCTGACGATCACCGATCTCGATCCGCTTCGCTTCGGCCTGCTGTTCGAGCGCTTCCTCAACCCCGAACGCGTCTCGATGCCGGACTTCGACATCGACTTCTGCCAGACCCGGCGCGAGGAGGTGATCGAGTACGTCAAGCACCGCTACGGCGACACGCGCGTGGCGCAGATCATCACGTTCGGCACCCTGCAGGCTCGCGGCGTCATGCGCGACGTCGGCCGCGTTCTCGAGATGTCCTACGGGCAGGTGGACAAGCTGACCAAGCTCGTCCCGCAGAACCCGGCCAACCCCGTGACCCTCGCCAAGGCGATCGACGGCGAACCCAAGCTGCGTTCGGCCGCCGAGGAGGATGCCGTCGTCGGCCAGATGCTCGGCATCGCCCAGAAGCTCGAGGGTCTGCACCGGCACGCCTCCACCCATGCTGCGGGCATCGTCATCGGCGACCGCCCGCTGGAGGAGCTGGTCCCGCTGGTGCGCGATCCGCGCACGGGCATGCGGGTCACCCAGTTCAACATGAAATGGGTGGAACAGGCCGGCCTGGTGAAGTTCGACTTCCTCGGCCTGAAGACGCTGACCGTGCTCCAGACGGCCGTCGATCTCATCCGCGCGCGCGGCGTGGAGATCGACCTGTCGTCGATCCCCTTCGACGACGCCCGGACCTACGAGATGCTCGGCCGGGGCGAGACGGTAGGCGTGTTCCAGGTGGAATCGGCGGGCATGCGCAAGGCCCTCGTCGACATGAAGGCCGACCGCATCGAGGACCTGATCGCGCTGGTGGCGCTCTACCGTCCGGGCCCGATGGACAACATCCCGGAATATTGCGCGCGCAAGCACGGCCGCGGCCAGGCGAAGGAGAACTGGTATCTCCATCCCAAATTGGAGCCGGTGCTCGCCGAGACCTTCGGCATCATCGTCTACCAGGAACAGGTGATGCAGGTGGCCCAGGAGCTGGCCGGCTACTCGCTCGGCGACGCCGACCTCCTGCGCCGCGCCATGGGCAAGAAGATCAAGGCAGAGATGGACGCCCAGCGCGACCGTTTCGTGAAGGGTGCCATCGAGGTCGGCGGCCTCAGCAAGGCGCTGGCCGACGAGATTTTCGACCTGCTCGCCAAGTTCGCCGATTACGGCTTCAACAAGAGCCACGCGGCCGCCTACGCGGTCGTGTCCTACCAGACCGCCTATCTCAAGGCGAACTATCCGGTGGAGTTCTTGGCGGCGTCCATGACGCTCGACATGGACAACACCGACAAGCTCTCGGAATTCCGCCGGGAGGCGCAGCGGCTGGGCATCGAGGTGCAGCCGCCCGCCATCAACCGCTCGGGCGTCACCTTCGAGGTGGACCCGCTTCCCGAAGGCCGGGGCATCATCCGCTACGCCCTCGCGGCGGTGAAGGGCGTTGGCCGCCAGGCGGTCGAATCGCTCGTTGCGGCGAGGGTGGAACGGCCCTTCACGACGCTGGCGGACCTGGCGCGGCGGCTCGACACGCGGCAGGTGAACAAGCGCACGCTCGAAAGCCTCATCTGCGCAGGCGCGCTGGACGAGATCGAGCCGGATCGCGCCCGCGCCTGCGCCGCCCTGGAGCCCATGATGGTCATGGCCCAGCACGGTCGCGACGCCGCGGCCGCGGGGCAGGACGACATGTTCGGCGGCGTCGCCACCGTCGAGGACCTGCGCATCCCGCCACATGCCGCCTGGCTGCCGGCGGAGCGGCTGCAGAAGGAGTACGACGCCGTCGGCTTCTTCCTCACCGGCCACCCGCTCGACGAATATGCGCCGATCCTGCAGCGCATGCGCATCCAGCGCTGGACGGACTTCGCCCGCGCCGCCCGCAGCGGCGCATCCGCCGGGCGTCTGGCGGCCACCGTGCTTGACCGGCAGGAGCGCCGCACCCGCAGCGGCTCCAAGATGGGCATCCTGAATCTCTCCGATCAGACGGGGCATTTCGAGGCGATTGTCTTCTCGGAGACACTCCAGCGCTTCCGGGACGATCTGGAGCCCGGTAAGGCCGTGATCCTGATGGTGCAGGCGGCGGTGGAGGGCGAGGACGTGCGCGTGCGCATCCAGTCGGTCGAGCCGCTCGACCAGGCGGCCGGCAAGCACCAGAAGGGCCTTCGCATTTTCCTGCGGGACGAGGCGCCCATCCCCAGCCTCGGCGAGCGGCTCAAGGACCGCGGCGACGCCGAGGTCTCGCTGGTCATGATCCTGGATGGGGGCGCGCGGGAAGTGGAGATCAGGCTTCCCGGCCGGTATGCGGCCAGTCCGCAGGTCGCGGGCGCCATCCGGGCGGTGCCCGGGGTCGTCTCCGTCGAGTTGCACTGAGCCTGCCGACGGCATCGCTCGGCTTGCGCTTTCGTCCGGCGGCTGCTATGGGCCGCGCCATCTCACACGCGGAATGAAATCCCTGATCCAAGGGTTTTCCGGTGCCGGCATCCGCTGGTTCAGGTTCCGCGGCGGATAACCGGAGTAGATTGATATGGCTCTTCCTGACGTCTCCATGCGTCAGCTTCTCGAAGCTGGCGCGCATTTCGGTCACCAGTCCCACCGCTGGAACCCCAAGATGGCTCCGTTCATCTTCGGTGACCGCAACAACATCCACATTCTCGATCTGGCGCAGACGGTCCCGGCCTTCTATCGCGCGCTCCAGGCGGTGTCCGACACCGTCTCCAAGGGCGGCCGCGTGCTCTTCGTGGGCACCAAGCGCCAGGCCGCCGACGCGGTGGCCGACGCCGCCAAGCGCTCCGCCCAGTATTTCGTGAACGCCCGCTGGCTCGGCGGCATGCTCACCAACTGGAAGACGATCTCGGCCTCGATCCAGCGCCTGCGCAAGCTCGACGAGATCCTCGGCTCGGGCGGCCCCGGCCTCACCAAAAAGGAGCGCCTGATGCTCTCGCGCGAGCGCGAGAAGCTCGAGCGCGCCCTGGGCGGCATCAAGGACATGGGCGGCCTGCCGGACCTGCTGTTCGTGATCGACACGAACAAGGAGCAGCTCGCGGTGAAGGAGGCCCAGCGCCTCGGCATCCCGGTGGCCGCCATCGTCGATTCGAACTGCGATCCCGACGGCATCACCTATGTCGTCCCGGCCAATGACGACGCCGGTCGCGCCATCGCGCTCTATTGCGATCTGGTCGCCCGCGCCGCCATCGACGGCATCTCGCGCGGCCAGGGCGATCGCGGCTTCGACGCCGGCGAGGCCGAGGCCCCGATCGTCGAGGAGCTGCCTCCCGTCGCCGCCAACGACGCCGAGACCGGCGTCACCGAGGCGTTCGAGCTGCTGGCCGCCCCGCGCGGCGCGCCCGACGACCTGACCAAGCTGCACGGCGTCGGCCCGCAGCTCGAGAAGAAGCTCAACGAGGCGGGCATCTTCCACTACTGGCAGATCGTCAGCGCCGGCGCCGACGACATCGCCAAGCTGGACGCCGACCTGAAGCTCAACGGCCGCATCGCCCGCGAGGATTGGATCGGCCAGGCCCGCACGCTGATCGACGCCGCCTGATCGCCGGCGACGGCGCCAGGCCCCGGGCCGGCGCCGTCCGCGGCATCGACGATTGAGAACGCCCGGCGCGTGTTCCGCGCCGGGTTCTGTCCTTTGCAATGAGATTTGAGGTTTCCGACATGGCGAACATCACGGCCGCGATGGTGAAGGACCTGCGCGAGAAGACCGGCGCGGGCATGATGGACTGCAAGACCGCGCTCAACGAGACGGGCGGCGACATCGAGGCCGCGGTCGACTGGCTGCGCAAGAAGGGCCTGTCCAAGGCCGCCAAGAAGTCCGGCCGCGTCGCCGCGGAAGGCCTCGTCGCCGTGGCTGTGTCCGGCACGAAGGGCGTCGCCGTCGAGGTCAATTCCGAGACCGACTTCGTTGCCCGCAACGACCAGTTCCAGTCCCTGGCTTCCACCATCGCGAAGGTCGCCATCGCCAATCCGTCGCTCGCCACGGGCGAGGACGTCGAGGCGCTGAAGAACGCCGCCTATCCGTCCGGCGGCACGGTCCAGGAGGCGATCGCCAACGCCATCGCCACCGTCGGCGAGAACATGACGCTGCGCCGCGCCGCGTCGGTGTCGGTCGCGCAGGGCGTCGTCTCGTCCTACGTCCACAACGTGGTCACCGAGGGCCTGGGCCGCATCGGCGTGCTCGTCGCGCTGGAATCGACCGGCAACGCCGAAGTCCTGTCGACGCTCGGCCGCCAGATCGCCATGCACGTGGCCGCCGCCAACCCGCTGGCGCTGGACGCCTCGGGCATGGCCGCCGACACGGTCGAGCGCGAGAAGGCGATCCTGGCCGAGAAGAACGCCGGCAAGCCCGCCCACGTCCTCGAGAAGATCATCGAGAGCGGCCTGAAGACCTATTTCAAGGAGGTCTGCCTCCTCGATCAGGCCTTCATCCACGATCCCTCGAAGTCGATCACCCAGGTCCTGAAGGAAGCCGAGGGCAAGGCCGGCGCGCCTGTCGCGCTCAAGGGCTTCGTGCGCTACGCTCTGGGCGAAGGCATCGAGAAGGCCGAATCGGACTTCGCGGCCGAGGTCGCGGCTGCCGCCGGCGGCAATTCCTGATCCGTGTCCCGCGGCGGCGGACCGTTCCGCCGCCGCGGCTACGCTTGAACGCATATCCATGACCGGAGGCGCCGCACCGATGTCCCACGGGTTCCGCCGCGTCCTGGTGAAATTGTCCGGCGAAGGGCTCGCCGCGCCCGACGGGTACTGGCTCGACCCCGATACGCTCACGCGCCTGGCCATCGATCTGGCCGAGGCGAGCCGGTCCGGCTGCCAGATCGCCGTGGTCATCGGTGGCGGCAACATCATCCGCGGCGCGCGTGTCGCCTCCGCCGGATGGATCGACCGGCCGACCGCCGATTCCATGGGCATGCTCGCCACGATCATGAACGCGCTCGCGCTCGAAAGCGCGATCAACGCCCAGGGCGTGACGGCCAGGACCCTGTCGGCCGTTCCGATGCCGAGCCTGTGCGAATCCTATGCACGCCAGCCGGCGCTGCACCATCTGGGCAAGCGCCGCGTCGTGCTGCTCGCCGGCGGCACCGGCAATCCCTATTTCACCACCGACACCGGGGCCGTCCTGCGGGCGGCGGAGCTCGGCTGCGACGCCGTGCTGAAGGCGACCCAGGTCGACGGCGTTTACGATTCCGACCCCAAGACCAACCCGTCCGCCGTGCGTTTCGAGACGCTGACGCACGACGAGGCGTTGGCCAGGGACCTCAAGGTGATGGACACCGCCGCCTTCGCGCTCGCCCGCGAAAGCCGGCTGCCGATCATCGTCGGATCCGTCCATGCGCCCAGTTCCGTCGCCGCCATTCTGGCCGGCAAGGCCCCTTCGACGCTCGTAAGCCCTTGAAGCGGCGGGGAAGGGCGCTTAAGCGGTCTTTCAGCAAGTCAGAACGAATGCCAGGGGGCAAGCCATGAGCGCCACCGATCTCAACGACATCAAGCGCCGCATGCAGGGTGCGGTCGCGTCCTTCAAGAACGACCTCGCCAGCCTGCGCACCGGGCGCGCCTCGTCGAACCTCCTGGACCCGATCCAGATCGACGCCTATGGCGCCCTGATGCCGATCAACCAGGTCGCTACCGTCTCGGTCCCCGAGCCCCGGCTGATCAGCGTCCAGGTCTGGGACCGCGGTATGACGGCGGCAGTCGAGAAGGCGATCCGCGAATCCGATCTCGGCCTCAACCCGCAGACCGAAGGCCAGGTCATCCGCCTGCGCATTCCGGAAATGAACGAGCAGCGCCGCAAGGAAATGGTCAAGGTCGCGCATAAATACGCGGAGGAGGCCCGCGTCGCGGTCCGCCACGTGCGCCGCGACGGCCTCGACGCGCTCAAGAAGGCGGAGAAGGACGGCGACATCAGCCAGGACGACCAGACCCGTCTTGCCGACCAGGTCCAGAAGGCGACCGACCAGTACGTGGCGGAAATCGACCAGAACCTGGCGGCGAAGGAAAAAGAAATCCTGCACGTCTGAGGGGACGAGACGCCCGTGACCGCCGTGACGCCCGGCAAGATTGCGGATACCGCCACCGGGCAGGCAGGCGGCGCGGGACCCGTCCACGTCGCCATCATCATGGACGGCAACGGCCGCTGGGCCGCCCGGCGGGGCCTGCCGCGCGCCGAAGGACACCGGCGCGGCGTCGAGGCGCTGCGCCGCACCGTCCGCGCCGCCGCCGAGCAGGGCCTGCGCTACCTCACCATCTACAGCTTCTCCTCGGAGAACTGGCGGCGCCCGCAGACGGAGATCGCGGAGCTGTTCTCGCTGCTGCGCCGCTTCGTTCGCCATGATCTGGAGAGCCTGTCCGAACAGGGCGTGCGGGTCCGCATCATCGGCGAGCGCGGCAATCTCAGCGACGACATCCGCGCCCTGCTGGAAGAGGCTGAGACACGCACCGCCGCCAACCAGGGGCTTACCCTCGTCGTCGCCTTCAATTACGGCTCCCGCGCCGAAATCGTCGAGGCCGCCCGCGCCATGGCCCGGGACGTCGCGGCGGGCCGGCTCGATCCGTCGGCCATCGACGAGGCGGCAATGTCCGCGCGCCTGCACACGGCCGGCATTCCCGACCCCGATCTCATCATCCGCACCTCCGGCGAGGAGCGCCTGTCCAACTTCCTGCTCTGGCAGGCGGCCTATGCCGAGTTTCTGTTCATGCCGATCCTCTGGCCGGACTTCGACGGCAAGGCGCTGGCCGAAGCCATCGCCGTGTTCCGCAGCCGCGAGCGCCGCTATGGCGGCCTCGGCGCGGTGAGTGCCGGGGCATGAGCGGTCAGGCCTCGGAGCTGACCAAGCGCGTCCTGTCGGCCCTCGTCATGGCCGCCGCCGCCATCGCCACGCTGTGGATCGGCGGCGTGGTCTTCGCCGCCTTCTGGGCGGCCGCCTCGGCCTGGATCTTCTGGGAATGGCTGGCTCTCACCAGCGAGCGGCCCCGGGGACCGCGCCTGCCCGCCGGCATCGTCGCCCTGGCCGTCTTCGCGATCTGCCTCGTCTTCGCACCCCGCTGGGCCCTCCCGGCCGCTGCCGCCGGCCTCGTGGTGCAGGCCGCTCTACCCGGTTCGACGCGTGAGCGGACCTGGAGCATTGCCGGTCTGGTCTATGCGGGAGCGGTCGTGGGCGCGGTCGTGCTGGTCCGCCAGGACCCGACGCTCGGCATTGCAGGCATCGCTTGGATGTTCGCCGTGGTGTGGAGCTCCGACATCGCCGCCTATTTCACCGGCCGGTCGCTGGGCGGACCCAAGCTCATGCCCTCGGTCAGCCCGAAGAAGACGTGGTCCGGCTTCATCGGCGGCACGCTCGCGGCCACCGTCGCGGGCGTCGGCGTCGGGATCGTGGCGGCCCGCCACGGTATCGCGCCGCTCCCGCTTGCCGGCCTCGCCGTGCTGTCGGCGCTCGCATCCGTGGCCGGGCAGGGCGGAGACCTCGCCGAGTCCGCGATGAAGCGGCGCGCGGGCGTCAAGGATTCCGGGGCGCTGATCCCCGGCCACGGCGGCATCATGGATCGGCTGGACGCCTTCTGTGCCGTCGCCGCTCTGGTGATCGTGGCCCTCGCCATCCGCGCGGCACTGGCCTGACATGCGCACCGTGACCGTCCTGGGCGCCACGGGTTCTGTGGGGTCCGCCGCCTGCGCCGTCCTGAAGGAACAGGGCGAGCATTTCCGCGTCGGCAGCGTCGTCGCCCATCGCGATGCGGCCGGGCTGGCCCGTATCGCCCGGGAACTGAAGGCCCGCTTCGCCGTCGTCGCCGACCCGAGCGCGGCGCAGGCGCTCGCCGACGCACTGGCGGGCACAGGGATCCGCACCGGCGGCGGCGCTGCTGCAGTGCTCGACGCAGTCGACGAGCCGGCGGACGTCGTGGTCGCGGGGATAGCCGGGGCCGCGGGACTAGCGCCGACCTATGCCGCCCTGCGCCGCGGGCGCGTCATCGCGCTCGCCAACAAGGAATGCCTTGTCTGCGCCGGCGATGCCTTCATGGCTCGCGCCAGGCTCGTGGGCGCGACGATCCTGCCGCTCGATTCGGAACACAACGCCCTGTTCCAGGCCCTCGGCGATGCCCGCCCCGGCGATGTGGAAAAGATGGTCCTGACCGCGTCCGGCGGACCTTTCCGCACGTGGGAGGCGGCCAGGATCGAGGCTGCAGGCCCCGAGGACGCGCTGCGCCATCCCACCTGGTCGATGGGCGCCAAGATCAGCATCGATTCCGCCAGCCTGATGAACAAGGGCCTCGAACTCATTGAGGCGCATCATCTCTTCGGCATCGCGCCCGACAGGCTCGAAGCCATTGTCCATCCGCAATCGATCGTCCACGGCCTCATCCACTTCGTCGATGGTTCGGTCGCGGCGGGCCTGGCGGCGCCCGATATGCGCATTCCCACGATTCATTGCCTCGCCTGGCCCCGGCGGCTGGCGAGCGCCGGCAACCGCCGGCTTGACCTGGCCGGCATCGGCGCGCTGACCTTCGAGCCGCCGGACGAAGCGCGCTTTCCCTGCCTGTCGCTCGCCAGGCAGGCGCTCGCCGCTGGCGGCGCTGCGCCGACCGTCCTCAACGCCGCCAACGAGGTCGCCGTCGCCGCGTTCCTGGAAGGCCGCATCCGGTTCGGCGCCATTGCGCGAACGGTTGCGGCGACGATGGACGGGTGGGCCGGGCAGGGCGATGCGCCCGCCGGGATCGAGGAGGCGCTTCAGGTGGACGGGGAAGCCCGTGCGGCGACGCGTGCCTTGCTTAGCGCCGGGCAAGCTGCCACTTAGTGCTGCGGGACCGGTGGAGACATCACGCGTGATCGAGGGCTTTTTGTCGGCGCTCTGGGGCTCGGGGCTGAACTATCTGATCCCGTTCCTCTTCGTGCTGACCGTCGTCGTCTTCGTCCATGAGATGGGCCATTACCTCGTCGGCCGGCTCTGCGGCGTCGGGGTCAAGTCGTTCTCCATCGGCTTCGGTCCGGAGCTGTTCGGCTGGACCGCCCGGAACGGCACGCGCTGGCGCCTGAGCGCCATCCCGCTCGGCGGTTACGTCAAGTTCGCGGGAGACCTGAACAGCGCCAGCGTGCCCGATCCAGACCAGCTGCGCCGGATGACGCCCCAGGAGCGCAGCGAGAGCTTTCACGAGAAGTCGGTCGGACGCAGGGCGGCCATCGTCGCCGCCGGCCCCATCGCCAACTTCATCCTCGCCATCGCGATCTTCGCCGGCTCGGCCTATCTCTACGGGTTCCACGTCCACGCCCCGCGGATCGATTCCGTGGTGGAGAACAGCGCCGCGTCCCGCGCCGGCCTGCAGGCCGGGGACGTCGTCCTGTCCGTGAACGGCTCCGAGACCCGTACCTTCACCGACATCCAGCGCACCGTCATGAGCCATGCGGGCGAACGGCTGACCATCCGCGTCCGTCGCGGAGACCAGGAACTGTCGGTCGAGGCCGTTCCGGACCTGCGCGAGATTCCCACCAAGCTCGGCGTGCAGCGGATCGGGCAGCTCGGCATCCGCGCGTCCACCGATCCCGCCGCCCTGCGGCACGAGCAGTACGGCCTGGCGGACTCGCTCAAGATCGGCGTCGCTGAAACATGGTTCATCGTCGAGCGCACCGGCGCCTATTTCGGCAAGCTCGTGACCGGGCGCGAATCGATCGACCAGATCTCGGGCGTGCCCCGCATCGCCCAGGCCGCCGGCTACATGGCCAGCTTCGGCTTCAAGTCGCTGCTGTCGCTGACGGCGCTGCTGTCGGTCTCGATCGGACTGATCAACCTGGTGCCGATTCCGCTGCTCGATGGTGGACACCTGCTGTTCTACGGCATCGAGGCGGTGAGGGGGCGGCCCCTCAGCGAACGCGCCCAGGAGTTCGGCTTCCGGATCGGGCTCGCCTTCGTGGTGACGCTCATGCTCGTGGCCACCTGGAACGACATGCTCCACTTCGGCGCTCTGCTGGGCGTAAGGGGCTGATCATAATTCGTTAGGGTAAATAAACCCTTGATTTGACGTGACCTGAAGGCAACGGACCCCGAAAAAATCAGAACGTGGCCCGTGGGGGTGGTTGCTTACGAGCCGAAACTTTGTAGAAGCGTAGGGCCGCCTCCAGAGGCTGCTTCCGCCCTTCGATCGGGCCCGACGACCGGATGCGGTTCAAGGGCGAGGTCAGGGGACGGCTCCTAAAAAAGAAGAAGCAGGCGACCCGAGATGAAGTTTGAGACCAAAAGCCTGAGCGTGTCCGTGTGCTCCCCCAGGATGGCTCTTGCGGCCGCTCTGCTCCTTTCGGGCAGCTACTCGGCCATGGCCCAGTCGGTCGTGGTGCAGGGCAACCGCCGCGTCGAGGCGGCCACCATCCGGTCCTACGTCGCCGACGGCAATCTTGAGCAGGCGCGCCGCGACCTTCTCGCGACCGGCCTCTTCTCCGACGTGCGCGTCGTGCGCCAGGGCGGCAACGTCGTCGTCCGCGTCGTCGAGAACAACGTGATCAACCGGGTTGCCGTCGAGGGCAACAAGAAGGTCACGAAGGAATCGCTTCTTCCCGAGCTCCAGACGAAGGCCCGCGGCCCCTACAGCCCGGCCATCGCCCAGCAGGACGCCCAGCGCATCCTCGAGCTCTATCGCCGCTCCGGCCGCGGCAACGCCCAGGTCACCCATCGCGTGGTCGACCTGCCGAACGGCTCCATCGACGTCGTGTTCACGATCGTCGAGGGCGACAAGACCGGCGTGAAGTCGATCAACTTCGTCGGCAACAATTCGGTCTCGTCCTACCGCCTGCGCGGCCTGATGACGACGACCGAGTCGAACTTCCTGAGCTGGCTCAAGAATTCCGACATCTACGATCCCGACCGGATCGCCTCCGATCTCGAGCTCATCCGCCGCTACTACCTGAAGAACGGCTATGCCGACTTCCGCATCGTCAGCAACGACGCTGTCTTCGATGCGGGCCAGGGCGGCTACATCATCACGATCACCGTGGACGAAGGTCAGCAGTACCGCGTCGGCCCGGTGAGCGTGGAGTCGCGGATCCGCGACGTGGACAACGCGACCCTGCAGCGCCGCGTCGTCAGCGACAGCGGCGACGTCTACAACGCCGAGGCGGTCGAGAAGACCCTCGTCGGCATCACGACGGAAGTGGCGCGCCGCGGCTATGCGTTCGCGCAGGTCCGCCCCGTCGGCCAGCGCGATCCCTCCGGCCGCACCATCGGCATCACCTACGTGGTGGAAGAGGGCCCGCGCGTCTACATCGAGCGGATCAACGTCCGCGGCAACACCCGCACCCGGGATTACGTCATCCGCCGCGAGCTCGATCTCGGCGAAGGCGACCCCTACAACAAGGTGCTGCTGGACCGCGCCGAGCGCCGCCTGACCAACACCCGCTACTTCAAGACCGTCCGCATGACGACCGAGCCCGGCTCGGCGCCGGATCGCGTCGTTCTGAACGTGGACGTCGAGGATCAGTCCACCGGCCAGTTCTCGATCGCGGGCGGCTACTCGACCGCGGACGGCTTCATCGGCGAAGTCGCCGTGGCGGAGAGCAACTTCCTCGGTCGCGGCCAGTTCGTGCGTCTCGCCGGCTCGACCGGCCAGCGCTCGCGCAGCATCGAGTTCTCGTTCACCGAGCCCTACTTCCTCGGCCAGCGCATCGCGGCGGGCTTCGACCTGTTCTCGAAGTACACCGACAACACGAAGTACTCGCGCTACGAGAACCGCCAGACCGGCGGCACGATCCGCGCGACGCTGCCGATCACGGAAGAGTTCTCGATCACGGGCCGGTACTCGCTGTTCCAGCAGGAACTGAAGATCCCGAACGACTACAAGAAGCCGTACAACGACTGCTCGGTCCCGCTGCCGGGCTACACGGCCCTGAACGCCGACGGCACCGCCACCTATCCGAACTGCGCCTATGACGGCGAGGCTTCGGTGGCGCTGAAGGAAGCTGCCGGCAAGACGATCACGTCGCTTGTCGGCCTGACGTTCACGTACAACACGCTCGACAGCAACGTCGAGCCGCGCAACGGCTGGTACGCCGAGCTGAAGCCCGATGTCGCGGGCCTGGGCGGCGATTCCCGCTACCTGCGCGTCACCGGCGACGTGCGCTACTTCCGCGAGTTCTTCGAGGACTTCGTCGGTATCGCGCGCATCCAGGCCGGTCATGTCGTCGGCTTCGGCGGCAACGACCTGAAGATCGTCGACCACTTCTTCCTCGGCCCGTCCCTGGTCCGCGGCTTCGCTCCCTCGGGCATCGGCCCGCGCGACATCAGCGCGGATCCCAGCTCGAACGCGCTCGGCGGCACGACCTATTTCGGCGGCTCGCTCGAGGTTCAGTTCCCGATCTTCGGCCTGCCGAAGGAGCTGGGCATGAAGGGCGCGGTCTTCGCCGATGCCGGTACGCTGTTCGGCTTCGAAGGCCGCCGCGCGTTCGACGTGAACCGCAACGGCGCGTTCGACTGCGCCCGTCTGGACGTGCAGCCCGAGTGCGTCACGGTCCGCGACGATCGCTCGATCCGCTCGTCGGTCGGCGCCTCGCTGCTGTGGTCCTCGCCGCTCGGCCCGATCCGCTTCGACTACGCGATCGCGCTGTCGAAGGGTGACGGCGACCGGACCCAGGCTTTCCGGTTCTCCGGCGGCACGCGCTTCTGAGGCTCCGGGCGCGGCCCGCTTCGCCGCACCCGGCACGGTCCGCTGGTCATGAGCGATCCGGTCTTCTTCCCCTCAACGGGCGCGCTGACGCTTGACCGCGTCTGCGCGCTCGCCGCTGTCGAGGTCCCCCCCGGCGCCGACCCCGCGACCGTGATCAACGGCGTGGCGGCTCTGGAACTCGCCGGCCCGGGCGACCTCGTCTACATGGACAATCCCCGGTACGCCGAGGCGCTGGCCGTCACCCGCGCCAGCGCGTGCCTCGTGTCCAGGCGTTTCGCCGCCAAGGTCCCGCCCGGTGTCCATGCGCTGGTCTGCGCCGAGCCCTACAGGGTCTTCGCCCAGGTCCTCGCCGTACTGCATCCCAGCGCCATGCGCCCCGGCCCGGTCTTCGGCAGCCCCGGCATCGCGCCGGGCTCCACCGTCCATCCCACGGCGCGGCTGGAGCAGGGCGTGTCGGTCGATCCGGGCGCCGTCGTCGGGCCGCATGCTGAGATCGGCTCCGGCACGGTGGTCGGCGCCAATGCGGTCATCGGCGCGAATGTCCGCATCGGGCGCGATTGCGCCATCGGCCCCAACGCGACGGTCCAGGCCGCGCTGATCGGCAACCGCGTCATCGTCCATCCCGGCGTGCAGATCGGCCAGGACGGGTTCGGCTTCGCCATGGGCCGTCACGGCCACCTGAAGGTGCCGCAGGTGGGACGCGTGATCATCCAGGACGACGTGGAGATCGGCGCGAACACCACGATCGACCGCGGCGCGAGCCGCGACACGGTGATCGGCGAGGGCACGAAGATCGACAACCAGGTCCAGATCGGACACAACGTGGTCATCGGCCGACACTGCGTGATCGTCGCGCAGGTCGGGCTGGCCGGCAGCACCACCCTGGAGGACTTCGTCGTCCTGGGAGGCAAGGTCGGCACCGCGGGCCACCTGACGGTCGGCGCCGGCGCGCAGATCGCGGGCACCAGCAACATCGCGTCGGACGTTCCGGCGGGCGCGCGCTGGGGCGGCTCGCCGGCCAAGCCCATCCGGGAATGGATGCGCGAGATCATGACCCTGTCGCGGATCGCGGCGAGGAACGACGCCCCCCAAGAAGGGCGCGGCGACAAGCGGGGAGAGGGCGAATGACCGACGAGACGGCGCGGCTGGATACCGCCGACATCATGAAGATCATGGACTATCTGCCCCACAGATATCCATTTCTTCTCATCGACAGGATCGTGGACATCCGCGGCGACGAATCCTGCATCGGGATCAAGAACGTCACGATCAACGAGCCACAATTCATGGGTCACTTCCCCACGCGGCCGCTCTTCCCCGGCGTCCTGATCATCGAGGGCATGGCCCAGACGGCGGGCGCGATCTGCGTCGCCTCCAAGCTGGCCGACCGCAAGCGGCCCAAGGAGGTCTATTTCATGACGATCGACAAGGCGAAGTTCCGCCGGCCGGTCGTTCCCGGCGACGTGGTCGAGTATCACATGCGCAAGATCGCGCAGCGCCGGACCATGTGGTGGTTCAAGGGCGAGGCGAAGGTCAACGGCACGCTGGTGGCGGAAGCCGAGGTCAGCGCCATGCTCGTGGTCGAAGACTGATGGCCGGCCTCATTCACCCGACCGCGATCGTCGAGGACGGCGCCATCCTGGGCGAGGGCGTGCGTATCGGGCCGTTCTGCATCGTCGGGCCCCATGTCACCCTGGGCGATGGCTGCGAACTCGTCAGCCATGCCGTGGTGGCCGGGCGGACGACGATCGGCGCGCGCACCCGCATCTTCCCCTTCGCGTCCATCGGCCATCAGCCGCAGGACCTGAAATATCACGGCGAGCCTTCCACGCTCACGATCGGCTCCGATTGCACGTTCCGCGAAGGCGTGACGATCAATCCGGGCACCGAGGGCGGCGGCATGGAGACGGTCATCGGCGACCGCTGCGCCTTCCTCGCCAATTCCCATGTCGGGCACGACAGCCGCCTGGGCAACGGCATCATCCTGTCCAACAACGTCATGATCGCCGGGCACGTCACGATGGGCGATCACGTGATCGTCGGCGGCGGCGCGGCGATCATCCAGTTCGCGCGCGTCGGCTCCCACGCCTTCGTCGGCGGCATGTCTGGGCTCGAGAACGACCTCATCCCCTACGGCATGGCGCTCGGCAACCGCGCCCATCTGGGCGGGCTGAACATCGTCGGCCTGCGTCGCCGCGGCTTCGCCCGCGAGGATATCCATACGCTGCGCCGGGCCTACCGTGCCCTGTTCGCCGAGGAAGGCACACTCAAGGAGCGCGTCGAGGACGTGGCGGCCGAATTCTCGTCCGTTCCGATCGTCCACGAAATCCTCGACTTCATCCGCGCCGGCGGCGACCGCGCCATCTGCACGCCGCGCGACGCGCGCGAAGCGTGAGCGCGGAGCCGGCGATGGCCCAGCCGCGCATCGCCATCCTGGCGGGCGGCGGTTCGCTGCCGCTTGAGCTGGCGGCGGCCCTGCGCGCCACGGGCGCCGATCCCGCGATCATCTGCATCCGCGGCTTCGCCGACAGGGCGACGCGCAGCGCGTCGGCGACGACCATCGATATCGTCGACGTGAAGGGCCTTCTGGAGGCCCTGGAGCGCCTTCGCTGTTCCTCCGTCGTGCTTGCCGGCACGGTCAGCCGGCCGTCCGGCGCGGTCGCCCTGGGCGTGTTCGCGGCCCTGCGCAACCGCGCGGAACTCGCCATCATCCTCAAGCCCCTGCTGGAGCAGGGCGACGACGGCCTGCTGCGGGGCGTTGCGTCCTACCTGGAAGGCAAGGGCTACACGGTGCTCGGCTCGGGCGAGCTCGCGCCGCAGCTCTTCGCCGCCGCGGGCCGCATGGGCAGCGTCGAGATCGGCCGGGAGGAGGCCGACGCCATCGAGACCGGCCGGCGCACGCTGGCCGCCCTGTCGCCCTTCGATATCGGCCAGGCGGTCGTCGTGCGCGGCCGCCGCGTCATCGCCATCGAGGGGCCGGAGGGCACCGACCGCATGCTCAAGCGCGTCCGCGCCATCGGCCGCCGTTCCATGTTCCGCCCGCCGGAGACGGGCGGCGTCCTCGTCAAGATGCCCAAGATCGGGCAGGACCTCAGGCTGGACCTGCCCGCCATCGGTCCGCGCACCATAGCCCGCGCCTCGGCGGCGGGCCTTGCCGGCATCGCGGTGGCCGCGGGCCAGACGCTCGTCCTCGACCGCCGCGCCACGATCGCCGCCGCCGACCGGGCAGGGCTGTTTCTGGTCGGCATCGCGCCGTGGTCGGAGCCGCAGCCGTGACCGGCGCACCCGTCAGGATCTTCGTCGTGGCCGGCGAGGAATCCGGCGACCAGCTCGGCGGCAAGCTCATTGCGGCGCTCCGCGAGCGGCTCGGCGACCGCCTTGTCGTCCAGGGTCTCGGCGGCCGCCGCATGGCGGGGCAGGTGGTCGAGAGCATCTTCCCGCTCGCGGATATCGCGGTCATGGGCATTCTTCCCGTGCTTGCCCGCCTGCCGACCATCGTGCGCCGCGTTTGGGCCACGGTCGACGCGATCGTCGCCGCGAGGCCGGACGTGCTCGTCATCATCGACAGCCCGGACTTCACCCACGCCGTCGCCAAGAAGGCCCGCGCCTTCCTTCCGGGCCTTCCCGTCGTCGACTACGTCAGCCCCTCGGTCTGGGCCTGGCGTCCCGGCCGCGCCCGCAAGATGGCGGCCTATGTGGACCATGTGCTGGCGCTGCTGCCCTTCGAGCCTGACGCCCACCGGCGCCTCGGCGGCCCGCCGTGCACCTATGTCGGCCACCCGCTGATCGAACGGCTGGACGAATTGCGGCCGGCGCCGGGGGAGCGCCCGCCACTGGGACAGGGCCCGGTCCGCCTCGTCGTCCTGCCGGGCAGCCGCCGCTCGGAGGTCAGCCGGCTGCTGGAGCCGTTCGGCGCGACGCTCGCGAGGGTCGCGGCCGCGCTTCCGGGCCGCGTTCAGGCCGTCGTGCCGGCGGTGCCGCACCTCGTGGCCGAGATCGAGGCCGCCGCGCGCTCCTGGGCCGTGCCGACGCAGGTGGTCCAGGGCGAAGAGGCCAAGCTGGCCGCCTTCCGCCAGGCCCATGTCGCGCTTGCGGCCTCGGGCACGGTCACGCTGGAGCTGGCCTTGTCGGGCGTCCCCATGGTCGTGGCCTACAAGGTTTCCCGGCTGGAGGAGCAGCTGCGCCACCTCATCACCGTCGACACGGTGGTCCTGCCCAACCTGATCCTGGGAGAGAAGGCGATCCCGGAGCGCCTGCAATGGGACTGCACGCCCGACAAGCTGGCAGCCGCGCTGCTGCCGCTGATGGCGGATGGTCCAGAGCGTGCCGCCCAGATCGCGGCCTTCGCCCGGCTCGACGGCGCGATGACGATCCCCGACGACACGCCGAGCGCGCGCGCGGCCCGGATCGTGATCGAGGCGGCGGGCAGGAGCAAGGCAAGCCGCGAGGCAGGCCGCGAGGCCTGAACGCCAGGACGCCGGCCACGAAAAAGGGGGCCAGCGGCCCCCTTCTCAAATCCTGCAGGCTACGAAGCCGCGCGATCAGGCGCGGCGCTGCGCGACCGGGATGTAGTCCCGCTTCGGCTCGCCCGTGTAGAGCTGGCGCGGCCGGCCGATCTTCTGGCTCGGATCCTCGATCATCTCCTTCCACTGGGCGATCCAGCCGACCGTCCGGGCCAGCGCGAACAGCACCGTGAACATGGAGGTCGGGAAGCCCATCGCCTTGAGCGTGATGCCCGAATAGAAGTCGATGTTCGGATAGAGCTTCTTCTCGACGAAGTACTCGTCCGACAGCGCGATGCGCTCCAGCTCGAGCGCCACGTCCAGCAGCGGATCGTCCTTGATGCCGAGCTCCGCCAGCACGTCGTGCGTGGTCTTCTGCATGATCTTCGCGCGCGGGTCGTAGTTCTTGTACACCCGGTGACCGAAGCCCATGAGGCGGAACGGATCGTTCTTGTCCTTGGCGCGGGCGATGAACTGCGGGATGCGGTCCGGCGTACCGATCTCCTCCAGCATCTTCAGCGCCGCCTCGTTGGCGCCGCCATGGGCGGGACCCCAGAGGCAGGCGATGCCGGCCGCGATGCAAGCGAACGGATTGGCGCCGGAAGAGCCCGCCAGACGCACCGTCGAGGTCGAGGCGTTCTGCTCGTGGTCGGCATGGAGGATGAAGATGCGGTCGAGCGCGCGCGCCAGAACCGGGTTCACCTTGTACTCCTCACACGGCACGGCAAAGCACATGCGCAGGAAGTTCGCCGTGTAGTCGAGGTCGTTCTTCGGGTACACGAACGGCTGGCCGACCGAGTACTTGTAGGCCATCGCCGCCAGCGTCGGCATCTTCGCAATCATGCGCATCGACGCGATCATCCGCTGCTGCGGATCGGAGATGTCGGTGGAGTCGTGGTAGAACGCCGACAGCGCGCCGACGGACGCCACCATCACCGCCATCGGGTGGGCGTCGCGGCGGAAGCCCTGGAAGAAGCGGTGCATCTGGTCGTGCACCATCGTGTGGCGCGTGACGCGGTAGTCGAAATCCGCCTTCTGCGCGGCGGTCGGCAGCTCCCCGTAGAGGAGCAGGTAGCAGGTCTCCAGGAAGTCGCCCTGCTCGGCCAGCTGCTCGATGGGATAGCCCCGGTAGAGCAGGATGCCTTCGTCGCCGTCGATATAGGTGATCTTCGACTCGCAGGCCGCGGTGGAGGTGAATCCCGGGTCGTAGGTGAACATCCCGGTCTGCGCATACAGCTTGGAGATGTCGACGACCTGCGGACCGATCGAGCCACCCTTGACCGGCATGTCCACGGACTTGCCGTCGACAGTGATGGTTCCGGCGGTGCCAGATTTTGCGTCCATGACCCGATCCCTTGTTGGCTGGAGATCGACTATGCCCGACGGTCCGCCGGGGCGCACGCGCGGGGCGGAAAAACGGCGTCAGATCTCGGTTAGACGTGTCGCGCTTGCCTAGCCCATTCGCCCGGGTCCGGCAAGACGACAGCGCATGGCGCAGGGCCCCTACGAAGGGCGTGTCAGCCGGCGATCCTGTCGTCGATCCGCGCCAGCGTCTCCGCCTTTCCGAGCACCGCCATCACGTCGAAGATGGGCGGGGACGTGGCCCGGCCGGTCAGCGCCGCGCGAAGCGGCTGGGCCATCTGCCCGAGCTTGACGCCTGCGGCTTCGGCGGCCGCGCGGGTGGCGCTCTCGGCGGCCTCGGGCGTCCATGCGTCGAGGCCGGCCAGGGCCGAACGCGCGGCGCGCAGGCGCTCGACGGCGTCGCCCTGCAGCAGGGCCGCCGCCTTTTCATCGAGCCCGAGCGGCCGGGGTGCGTAGAGGTAATAGGCGCTGTCGAGCAGCTCGACGAGCGTCTTGGCGCGCTCCTGCAGCCCGGGCAGCGCACGCTGGAGCAGGTCGCGCAGGTCGGACGGCAGGGGCACAGGAATGCCGCGGGGCGGGCCGAGCTCGGGCAGGACATCGTCCAGCGCCGCCATGATCTCGCTGGCTGGCGCGGCGCGCATGTAGTGACCGTTCAGGTTTTCCAGCTTCGCGAAATCGAACCGCGCCGGCGAGCGGCCGATGCTCTCCAGCCCGAAGGCGGCGATCATCTCGTCCGTCGAGAAGATCTCCTGGTCGCCGTGGCTCCAGCCCAGGCGCACGAGATAGTTGCGCAGGGCGAGCGGCAGATAGCCCATGGTCCGGTAAGCGTCGACGCCGAGCGCGCCGTGCCGCTTGGAGAGCTTCGCGCCGTCCGGGCCGTGGATGAGCGGCAGATGCGCCCATTCGGGCACGTCCCAACCAAGCGCGCGATAGATCTGGGTCTGGCGCGCGGCATTGGTCAGATGATCGTCGCCGCGGATGACATGGGTGACGCCCATGTCGTGGTCGTCCACGACCACGGCCAGCATGTAGGTCGGGTTGCCGTCCGAGCGCAGCAGGACGAGGTCGTCCAGGTCCTTGTTCTGCCAGACGACGCGGCCCTGGACGTGATCCTCGACGACCGTTTCGCCCTCCTGCGGGGCGCGCAGGCGGATGACCGGCTTCACGCCCTCGGGCGCCTCGGACGGGTCGCGATCGCGCCAGCGCCCGTCGTAACGCAGCGGCCGGCCCTCCTTGCGGGCCGTCTCGCGCATCTCTTCCAGCTCCTGGGGCGTGGCGTAGCAGCGATAGGCGCCGCCAGTCTCCAGCAGGCTCTCGGCGATCTCGCGGTGCCGCTGGGCGCGCGCGAACTGGTAGACGACATCGCCGTCCCAATCGAGGCCGAGCCAGCGCAGGCCGTCGAGGATCGCCTGGATGGCGGGCTCGGTGGAGCGCTCGCGGTCTGTGTCCTCGATGCGCAGCAGCATCTTGCCACCCGTGCGGCGGGCATAGAGCCAGTTGAACAGCGCGGTCCGGCCACCGCCGATATGCAGGAAGCCGGTGGGGGACGGCGCGAAACGGGTGACGACGGGACGGCTCATGGCATTCGGGCGAAGGCGGGAGGCGGGACCGCCGGAATGGCCGCTTTCCAATCCGGGGAGCGGCTCTGTAGCATGATCCTCCGGGGAAATAGAAGGCGGCGGCACCGATGTCGCACGGGGGGCGCGAGGGACGGGTGCGGGCGGCCGCCTGGGCGGGGCCGGCCGGCATGTCTGCGTCCGTCGATCCGGCCGCACGCCTGGCCCGCTGGCGGGATGCTGTTGCCGCCGCATGCGACACTGAGCTGGAGCGACGAACCCCGTTCCTCTGGCTCCCCGTGGCGTTCGGAACTGGCATCTGCGCCTATTTCGCGGCCGACAGCGAACCCTCGGCATCCTATGCCGCCGCTCTGGCCACCCTGTTCGGCATCCTGGCCTTTCTCGCGCGGCGCGGGCCCTGGCGTTTCGCCGTCCTGATCGGATTTGCGACGCTGTTCGCCGGCTTTGCGGCGGCAGCCTTTCGCACGGCGGACAGCGCGGCTCCAGTCGTCGACCGCCTGCGCATCCTGCCCGTCACCGGGTTCGTGGAGAGCGTGGAGCGGCGCGGCGCCGGGCAGCGTCTCGTCATCGCCGTGGAAACGCTCGGCACCCTCGCGCCTCAGGACCGGCCGCTGCGCATCCGCGTCACGTCCCGCGAGACGGGCGCGACGCCGGGCCAGTTCGTGCGCGCCAGCGTGCGCCTGCTGCCGCCGCCGGAGCCGGCACGCCCGGGCGGCTACGACTTCGCGCGGGAATCGTTCTTCCGGCAGATCGGCGCGGTCGGGTCCGTTTCGGGCCGCATCGAGCGCATCGATCCGCCCTGGCCGCCCGATGCGCGCCTGGCCCTGGCGGCCTGGATCGACCGTGGGCGCAACGCGCTGACCGAGCGCATCGCGGGCGCCTTCGGGGGACAGGCGGGCGCCGTCGCCGCCGCCCTGGTGACGGGCAAGAGGGGGCTCATCGACGAGGACACCAACGAGGCGCTGCGCGCGGCCGGGATTTACCACATCGTCTCGATCTCGGGGCTGCACATGGTGCTGGCGGCAGGGGCAATCTTCTGGACGCTCCGGGCCACCATGGCTCTCTCCGCCACGGCGGCCCTGCGCTGGCCGGTCAAGAAGATCGCGGCCCTCGGCGCCATGGCGGGCGCCACGGCCTATTGCGTCTTCTCGGGCGGGGACGTCGCGACCGAGCGTTCGCTGATCATGACGCTGGTCATGCTTGGTGCGATCCTGGTCGACAGGCCGGCGCTCAGCCTGCGCAACCTCGCGCTCGCGGCGCTCATCGTGCTGGCCAGGGAACCGGAGACGCTCCTGGGGCCCAGCTTCCAGATGTCGTTCGCGGCGGTGGCCGCGCTCGTCGCCTTCGGTTCGGTCTATATCCGCGAGCGGGAAACCGATGGCCCGCCCGCCTTCGGCCTTCTCGGCCGCGTCGCGCGGGCCAGCCGCGGCGCCGCCGTCGCGCTGCTGGCGACGACCGTGCTGGCGACGATCGCCACCGCGCCTTTCGGCCTCTATCACTTCCAGACGCTCAACCCGTTCGGCCTGGCGGGAAACGCTCTGGCGCTGCCCTTCGTGTCCCTCATCGTCATGCCCTGCGCCGTGGCCGGCGCGTTTCTTCACCCGCTTGGCCTCGATGCGCCGGTCTGGTGGCTGATGGGGCAGGGGGTGGAGATCGTCCTGGCGATCGCGGCCGGCATCCAGGACTGGCCGGGCGCGCGATCCACGGTGCCCGCCTTCGGCACGGGCGCGCTCGCCGCGCTCGCCCTCGCACTCATGCTCGCGACGCTGCTGACGACGCGGCTGCGCTGGCTGGCGCTCGTGCCCATGACGGTCGGCCTCGCCGCGGCCGCGCAACCGCAGCGCCCGCTCGTCCTCGTGGACCGGGAGGCCGCGGGCGCGGCCATAAGGGGACCGTCGGGCCGCCTCGTCATGGTGGGGCGGCCATCCGCCTTCGTGAAGGCGCAATGGCTCGCGGCGGACGGCGACAACCGCCTGCCGGACGACGACACGCTGGCGGACGGTGCCGCCTGCGACGCCCAGGGCTGCGTCGTACGCCTTCCTGACGGCCGGGCCGTTTCCTACCTCACGGACATCGCAGCCCTCGACACGGATTGCAGGCGCGCGGCCATCGTGATCGTGCGGGCGCGCGCACCGTCATCCTGCGACGCGGCGCTCACGATCTCCCGCGACAGCCTGGCGCGAACCGGCGCCGTCGCCATCCGCGGACGGGTGGGTGCGTTCGTCGTGGAGGGCGCCCGCGACGGCAGCGCCGGCCGCCCCTGGGCCAGGCGGGCAGAAAGCCGCCAGCCGCCGGCGGCTGTGCCGGCGACGCGTCGCCAAATGCCGGACCCGGACACTTCCGAGACCGGCGAGCCGGATCAGTAGCGGCGGACGAGACCGATCAGCCGACCCTGGATCTTCACCCGGTCCGGGCCGAGCACGCGCGTCTCGTAGGCGGGGTTGGCGGCCTCAAGGGCGATGGACGAGCCGCGCTTGCGCAGCCGCTTGAGCGTGGCCTCCTCCTCGTCGATCAGGGCAACGATGATGTCGCCCGTGTTGGCGACATCCTGCCGCCGGATGACGACCGTGTCCCCGTCGAGAATTCCGGCCTCGACCATGGAATCGCCCTTCACCTCCAGCGCGTAATGTTCGCCACCCGCCAGCATGTCGGCGGGCATGGTGATGGTGTGGCTCACGTCCTGAATCGCGGAGATCGGCGTACCGGCGGCGATCCGGCCCATTACGGGTATGGCGATGCTGCCGCGATCCTCGCGCGATTCCCGCGCCGGGATCCGCCCGGCCAGGCCGCCTTCCACCACGCTCGGGTTGAAGCGCGCGCGCTGCGGCTGCGGCGCCTTGGGCGCGATCTCGGGCATGCGGATCACCTCGATCGCCCGCGCCCGGTTGGGCAGGCGGCGGATGAAGCCGCGCTCCTCGAGCGCCATGATGAGGCGGTGGATGCCGGACTTGGACTTCAGGTCCAGCGCATCCTTCATCTCGTCGAAGGAGGGCGGCACGCCGGCTTCCGCCAGCCGCTCGCCGATGAAACGCAGAAGCTCGTGTTGCTTGCGGGTGAGCATGGGGCAGGGGCCCTCCGGCCGAATCTGAAACAAATCACGAACATCGTATCCGTTCCCGTTGCGTTCCGCAACGGACTTTCAGCGGATGCGCAGGATGCGGCAGGAGGAGCCGGCGCTGCGCGGCGGATCGCCGGCATCGCGCACGATGAGCGCGCCGGAGGCCGCGAGCGTGGACAGCATGGCGCTGTCCTGGATGCGGTGGGGCGTCGCGACCGGCAATCCCTCCCGGCTGGTCTCCAGCCGGGCACGGACGAAATCCTGCCTGTCGCCGTTGGCGGGAAGGTCGGCCCCGAGGACAGCCTCCTGCGTCCGGTCGGCCCCGGCCTGCGGATCGCCCTGCATGGCCCGCAGGAGCGGGGCGAGGAAGACCAGCGCGCAAACGGCGGAGGAGACCGGGTTTCCCGGCAGGCCGAGGATTGCGATCCCGCCCCAGCGCCCATGGATCAGCGGCTTGCCCGGCCGCATGGCGATGCGCCAGAAGCCGAGCTCGAACCCGAGGGCCGCCAGCGCGTCCTTGACGAGGTCGTGGTCGCCGACGGAGGCGCCGCCGAGGGTGACGATGACATCCGCTCCGAGCGCGCGGGCGCGCTCCATGCGCCCGGCGATCTCGGCCGTGTCGTCCGGCGCGATGCCGAGATCGAGCACGTCCGCGCCGGCGTCGCGGGCGATGCCGGCCACCAGCACGGAGTTCGAGGCCACGATCTGGTCGGGACCGGGCACCGTGCCCGGCGGGACCAGCTCGTCTCCGGTCGCCAGGATCGCGACGAGCGGCCGGGCGGCGACGGGCACGGCAGCATGTCCCATCGCGCCGGCAAGCGAGAGGTCGAACCCGTCGAGCCGCCGTCCCGCGTCGAGGAGCACGTCGCCTTCGGAGAAGTCGAGGCCGGCGCGGCGGATGGAAAATCCCTGCTGCACCGGCACCGTCGCGCGGATGGCATCGCCCGTGCGGACCGCATGCTCCTGGATGAGGATCGCGTCCGCCCCCTCGGGCACGGGCGCGCCGGTGAAGATGCGGACCGCCTGACCTGGCCTGACAGTGCCGCCGAAGCGGCGGCCCGCGGCGCTTTCGCCGATGACCGCGAGCGGGCGCGCCGGGTCCAGCGTGTCGGCTGCGATGACCGCGTAGCCGTCCATGGCCGAGGCGGGGAAGGGGGGCTGGGTCCGCATGGCCGAAAGCCCGCTCGCCAGCGTTCGGCCGAAGGCCTGGTCCAGCGCCACGGTCTGCGCCCGCATGCGCCGTGCGCCGGAAAGGATCGCGGCCAGCGCATCCGCCACCGAGAGAAGCCCCGCCGCCGACGGGCCGCTCATCCCTCAGCCTTCCAGTCGCCGGATGCGCCGCCGCTCTTCTCCAGCAGGCGGATGGCCTCGATGCGCATGCCGCGGTCGGCCGCCTTCACCATGTCGTAGACGGTAAGGCATGCGACGCTGACCGCCGTGAGCGCCTCCATTTCGACGCCCGTCCGTCCGGTCACGCGCACCCGCGCCGTGAAACGGATGCCGGGCAGCGCGTCGTCGAGCACCGCCTCGATCTTCACGCTCGCCAGCGGCAGCGGATGGCACAGGGGAATGAGGTCGGCGGTCCGCTTCGCGGCCATGATCCCCGCCAGGCGCGCGGTGCCGACCACGTCGCCCTTCCTGGCGTCGCCGCGGCGCACCAGGTCGAGGGTCGCCGGCGCCATGACCACGTGCCCTGCAGCGATGGCGACGCGGTCGGTGACGGCCTTGTCGCCCACATCGACCATGTCGGCGGCGCCGCTCTCGTCGATATGGGTGAGCTTGGCCATCAGGCCGCCGGCCGTTCTTGCGCGAGCAGGGCGCGGGTCGCGGCTGTGACGTCCCGCTGACGCATCAGGCTTTCGCCGACCAGGAGCGTCCTGATGCCGGTCGCGGCCAGACGGCTCACGTCCGCGGGCGTGAAGATGCCGCTCTCGCCCACCACGATCCGGTCTGCCGGGATGCGGGGGGCCAGGCGTTCCGCCACCTCGAGCGAGACCTCGAAGGTCTTGAGGTTGCGGTTGTTGATGCCGATCAGCCGGGACGGCAGCGCCAGCGCGCGGTCCAGCTCCGCCTCGTCATGCACCTCCACCAGCACGTCCATGCCGAGCGCACGGGCGGTCTCGTCGAGGGCGCGCGCTTCCGCGTCGGTCACGGAGGCCATGATGATGAGGATGCAATCGGCTCCCCACGCCCGCGCCTCGTAGACCTGGTAAGGCTCGTAGAGGAAGTCCTTGCGCAAGGCGGGCAGCGAGCAGGCCTGCCGCGCCGCATCGAGGAATTCGGGACGTCCCTGGAAGGACGGCGCGTCGGTGAGCACCGACAGGCAGGCAGCGCCGCCATCCTCGTAGGCGCGCGCCAGCGCCGGGGGATCGAAATCCTCCCGGATCAGGCCCTTGGACGGGCTCGCCTTCTTGATCTCGGCGATGAGCGCGGTCCGGCCGGCGGACAGCTTGCGTTCGATCGCGGCGAGAAAGCCCCGCGGCGCGGGCTGGGCCGCCGCGCGGCGCTCGATCTCCGCCTGCGGCACGGCCGCCCGGGCGGCGGCGATCTCCCGGCGCTTGTAGTCACCGATGCGGGCGAGGATGTCGTTCATGTCTGTCCCGGTCCCTTCAGGCGTTCGAGACGGCGACGAGCCGGTCCAGCACGGCGGCGGCGCGGCCGTCGGCGATCGCCGCGGCGGCCTGGTCCGCGCCGTCCTTCAGCGTCGAAGCCCGCCCGGCCACCAGCAGGGCGGCGGCGGCGTTGAGGATCGCGATGTCCCGATAGGCGGTCCGCGCTCCCGCCAGCACGGCCCGCAGCGCCTGCGCGTTGTGCGCGGCGTCGCCGCCCTTGATGTCGGCGAGGGTGGCAAGAGGCAGTCCGGCCTCGGTTGGCTCCACCGTGAAGAGCCGGATCTCGCCGTCCTTCAGTTCGGCCACGCGGCTCGGCCCCGTGGTGGACAATTCATCCAGCCCGTCGGCGCCGTGGACGACCCAGGCCCGGGTGCTGCCCAGCGTCCTGAGCGCGTTGGCGACCGGCTCCAGCCATTGGGCCGAAAACAGGCCGACGACCTGTCGCTTCACGCCCGCCGGATTGGTCAGCGGGCCGATCATGTTGAAGATCGTGCGCGTGCCGAGCTCCACGCGCACCGGCGCCACGTGGCGCATGGAGGCATGGTGCGCGGGCGCGAACATGAAGCCGATCCCGGCTTCGCGGATGCAGGCCGAGATGGTCTCCGGCGCGATGCCGACCTTGACGCCGAGGGCCGTCAGCACGTCGGCCGCGCCCGACAGCGAGGTCGCGGCACGGTTGCCGTGCTTGGCGACCGGCACGCCGCAGGCCGCCGTCAGGATGCCGGCCAGGGTGGAGACGTTGTAGGAGCCGGAATGGTCGCCGCCGGTGCCGACGATGTCGATCGCATCGGCGGGCGCCTCCACGCGCACCATGCGGGCGCGCATGGCGTCGATCGCCCCCGAAATCTCGTCGATGGTCTCGCCCTTGACGCGCAGCGCCATCAGGAAGGCCCCGGCCTGCGCGGGTGTGACCTCGCCGGACAGCAGCGTGTCGAAGGCTTCCCGGGCCTCATCCCGCGTCAGGGAGGCGCCGCCCGAAAGCGTGACCAGGAATGGCTTGAACGCGTCCATCCTCGCGCCTCAGGCCGCCGCGCGCCGGCGGGCATTCCAGTCCCGGGCCATGTCGAGGAAATTGCGCAGGATCGTGCCGCCGTGCTCGGACTTGATGCTTTCCGGATGGAACTGGACGCCATGGACCGGATGCTCGCGATGCGAGGCGGCCATGATGAGGCCGTCCTGCGTCTCCGCGCCGATCTCCAGAAGCGGCGGACAGCTTGCGCGCTCGATCACCAGCGAGTGGTACCGCGTGGCGGCGAACGGCCCGTTGACGCCCCGGAACAGCCCGCGCCCGTTATGGCTGACCTGCGACACCTTACCATGCATCGGCAGCGGGGCGCGCACGACCGCGCCGCCATAGCTCTGCCCGATCGTCTGCAACCCGAGGCAGACGCCGAATGTGGGGATCACAGGCCCCGCGCGGCGCACGAGCTCGAGGCAGATGCCCGCCTCATTGGGCGTGCAGGGGCCGGGCGACAGAAGCACCGCATCGGGAGCCGAGGCCAGGACATCGTCCACGCTGATGGCATCGTTGCGATGAACCTCCACGTCGACACCCAGCCCGCCCACCAGGTGGACGAGATTCCAGGTGAAGGAATCATAGTTGTCGATGAGGAGGACGCGGGCCATGGCGGTTCCGGTTGCGAGAGCGGGATTTGCCCCGATCAGGCCTTGCAGGTCAAGGGAACGCCGCCTGTGCGGCCGGGTCGGCGGGCTGCCGACCGCACCGGCCCGGTTAACCGCGGGTTGCGCGACTTTGCGGAAAATTTGCCGGACCCTTTAAAGGTCCCGAAATCGGTCTTCGCTAAGGTAACCGCGGATCCTGGAAGGATTGGGTGGGTATCGTGAGCAATCTGAAGACCGTCTCCGCGCGTTTCGCGCAGGACCGCAACGGCGCGTCCGCCGTGATGTTCGCCGTCGCGCTCGTGCCGGTGCTGGGGCTCGCCGGCGCCGCGCTCGACTATTCCCGCAGCGCCTCGCTGCGGTCCCACCTGATCGCAGCCGTGGACGCCACCGCCCTGACGGCGGGCCGCGAAAACGCGCAAGGCGCGGTCAAGCGCGACGAGATCGCCCGCAAGGTCTTCGACGCGCACATGGCGGGATACCCGAACATCAACAACATCAAGCTGACGATCACAGAGCGCTCGGGCGTCATCCGCGTCACGGCGGAAGCCGAGCAGAAGAACCTGATCGCCGGCCTGCTGGGGCAGGACACGAGCAAGGTCGCCGTGGGCGCCGAAGTCGGCATCAACGATTCCGAGGTCGAGATCGCTCTGGTGCTCGACAATACCGGCTCGATGAAGAACGACATGGGCAACCTGAAGAAGGCGGCCCGCAAGTTCGTCGATATCGTCTTCCGGTTCGGGGACAACAACAACACCGTGCGCATGTCGATCGTGCCGTTCAACGCATCGGTCAATGTCGGCGTGCAGAACCTGCCGGTGTCCATGGTGGACACGCGCGGCGAGTCCTACTGGCACATGCGCCGGTTCAGGAACCAGCAGATCTCGCAGTTCACGGACTGCTCGACGCTGCCCAAGCCGCCGGTCGCGTCCAATCCCGGAAACGGAAACGGCAACGGCAATAACGGGAACGGCAACGGCAACACCCCAACCCCGACCCCGACCCCGACCCCGGTCGTGAACCCGCCCGCGCCCACGCCGCCGGCCCCCACGCCGCCGCCGCCCGCCAATCCGCGCGGCTCGGACCGCGCCGATGTCGGCTCGGCTCTCGGCGTCTTCGCCGCGATCGCGCAGGAGCTTTTCGGCGTCAAGGCGGCCCATGCCGACGTCACGCCCAACACCCGCGCGCCGTTCTCCGGCCCGATGGTCAGCACGCCCTCCAGCACGCACAAGCCGTTTTCGGCGCAGCTGCCCGACGGCTTCCAGTTCGGTTCGCCCTGCGCCCTGAAGAACCCGAAGGTCATCAGCCATTACGACCTGTTCGGCCGCATCCCCAACACCAAGTGGAAGGGCTGCGTGGAGGCTCGCCCCGAGCCTTACGACGTCACCGACGACGCGCCGGTTCCCGGCACGCCCAACAGCCTGTTCGTGCCGTATTTCTGGCCGGACGAGCCGGGCGACATCACCAACAACGGCAAGAAGTACGTGAATTCGTACCTGTCCGATGCGGGCACGCTGCCGGCCGGCTGGCGGGCGCCCTCCGGCGACAGCCAGAACTTCTTCAACCTGTTCAAGTATAACGGCCTCAATCCCTCGCGGATCGAGGAGAGCGGCCCGACGACGACCGGCCCCAACGCCGCGTGCCCGGACGAGCTCGTGCGGCTGACCTCCGACACCAAGCGCCTGTATGACCGGATCGACACGCTGAAGCACTGGTTCGGCGGTGGCACGATCATTTCCGAGGGCGTGATGTGGGGCTGGCGCACGCTCTCGCCCAAGGCGCCGTTCTCCGACGGCCGCACCGGCGCGAAGGTCAAGAAGTATATGGTCGTCATGTCCGACGGCGCCCAGACGATCGAGCTGAACAACCGCAACGGCGTCACGATGTCGGACTACAGCGCCTACGGCTACCTCAAGGGCGGACGCTTCCCCAAGGAGGACTTCGCCGTCGCCGAGGACTACCTGGACAAGCGCGCCGCCCTGGCCTGCCAGAATGCCAAGAAGGCCGGCATCCGGGTCTTCACCGTGCTCTTCCGCGAGAACAGCAACTACGCCAAGGACCTGATGCGCGCCTGCGCCACCCGGCCCGAGGACATGTACATGGCCGACAACCCGGCCGAGCTGGAACGCGCCTTTGAGGATATCGGCGGCGTCATCGCCCAGCTACGCCTGATGAAGTGACCGGCCGCACGGCGGGACGAAACGGGAAGGGGCGGGGCAAACCCGCCCCTTTTTCGTGGCCCGCCCGTCAGACGGCCGTGCCGTGCAGGTCGTAGGCGTCCGAGCGTTCGACGCGGACCGTGACGATGTCGCCGGCGCGCAGCGGCCGCCGCGAGGCGACGTAGACCGAGCCGTCGATTTCCGGCGCGTCCCACTTCGAGCGCCCTTTCGAGACCGTCGGCCCCGGCTCGTCGATGATGACCGGGATGCGGCGTCCGACCCGGGTCTTCAGCCGGGCGGCGCTGATGTCCTGCTGCACCTGCATGAAGCGATGCCAGCGCTCGTCCTTGACCTCCTGCCGCACGGCGCCGGCGAGGTCGTTGGCCGGCGCGCCCGCGACCGGCTCGAAGCGGAAGCAGCCGACCCGGTCGAGCCGGGCCTCGCGCAGCCAGTCGAGCAGGAAGGCGAAATCCTCTTCGGTCTCGCCGGGGAACCCGACGATGAAGGTCGAGCGCACGGCAAGGTCCGGGCAGATCTCGCGCCAGCGGCGGATGCGCTCGGCGGTCTTCTCCTGGTGCGCCGGACGGCGCATCGCCTTCAGGACGCCGGGCGAGGCGTGCTGGAACGGGATGTCGATGTAGGGGAGGACCTTGCCCTCCGCCATCAGCCCGACGACCTCGTCCACGTGCGGATAGGGGTAGACGTAATGCAGGCGCACCCAGATGCCGAGTTCCGACAGCGCCTCCGACAGATCGAAGAAGCGCGCCCGGACCTCGCGGTCGCGCCACGGGCTGGCGGCGTATTTCAGGTCGACGCCGTAGGCGCTCGTGTCCTGGGAGATGACCAGCAGTTCCTTGACGCCCGCCCTGGCCAGCTTCTCGGCCTCGCGCAGGACGTCGCCGGCGGGCCGGCTGACCAGGTCGCCGCGCAGCTTCGGGATGATGCAGAACGTGCAGCGGTTGTTGCAACCCTCTGAAATCTTTAGGTAAGCATAGTGCCGCGGCGTCAGCTTGATGCCCTGTTCCGGCACGAGATCGAGGAACGGGTCGTGCACCGGCGGAGCCGCCTCGTGCACCGCGCCGACGACGCTCTCGTAAGCCTGGGGCCCGGTGATCGCCAGCACGTTGGGAAACCGCTCGCGGATCTGCTCGGGCTCCGCGCCCATGCAGCCGGTGACGATGACGCGGCCATTCTCGGCCATGGCCTCGCCGATGGCACCCAGCGACTCCGCCTTGGCGGAATCCAGGAACCCGCAGGTGTTGACGATCACCAGGTCCGCGCCCGCATGCCCCTTCGACAGCTCGTAGCCTTCGGAGCGGAGCTTGGTGATGATGCGCTCGCTGTCCACCAGCGCCTTGGGGCAGCCGAGCGACACGAACGAGATCTTGGGCGCGGTCCCCGTGGCCGGGGCGTCTGGGGCGGATGCCATGGAGCCGTCTTCCGTCTAGCGAAGGCGCCCGATTGCCACGACTGCAGCGGTGACGCAATCGCGGCGCCTCCCGGCCGATCGCCGCGGACGATCACACAAGTGACATGGTCTGCCGCTAGGAAAGGGTCAGTCAGGTCCACGCCGGGAGGAGCAGCCGATGCGATACGACACCGCGTACAACCTGTTCCGCCGCGCCGGCGAGGAAGACCTGCACTGCGCGATCCCCGAGGACCGGCCGCTGCCGGGCTTCCTCGGCGCCGGCCGCTGGACCTTCTCCGGCAAGGTGACGGGCGCCGCCGACGCTCCCCGCGGCTTCGGCTCGCGGGCCGCCGAAACGTCCTCGCGCGTCAACGGGTTCTACCTGTTCCAGATGCTCCCCGTCCGCCCGGGATACTGACGCGAGGGCTTCCGGCGTCAGGCTGCACGCGCTGCCAGCAATGATAGGGGCGATAGCGCGATGTCGTTCCGGACGAGCGACGCCAGGAACGCCGCCGCACGAAATGATGCGCATAGGTCAGTTGGCGCCGCTCTGGCGCATGGGCACGATACCGCCCGGTGCGGATGGGATTTCCGCTTCGACGGGAGCGCTGGGCTGCGGGCGAGGCGCAGGCTTGGGCCGCGGCTGGGAGACCGGCCGGGCGACAGGACGCTCGCCGCCGGAAACCAGGGTCGCCACGCCTGCAGCCCCGATCAGCTGCCGCCCATCGGCGCTCAACGTGGCCTGATAGGTCGTCGGTCCGGTGATGATGTAGGTGTTGCCGTTGCACGTCCATGTCTGGACCGGCACGCACAGGAAACATTGCGGATTGGCCGTCCCGTCCGCATTCACGACCGTGGTGCCGCCGGAATAGGCCCAGGTCCCGACGAACTTCGCCGCGCAGGATTTGGGCGGCATGGCGAAGGCGGGAAGAGTGGCCGAGACGAGAAGGCCGCCGATCGCCGCCAGCCGAAACTTGCTCATTGTCCGCCCCGTCGAAAAGCGAAGCGAAGCTAGGACGGATGGCAGCAGACGGCAACGCCGCTGCCGGGCAGGCCATTGCCGAACCGCGCACCTGTCATCCCCGGCGAGCGAAGCGAGGAACGAGGACCGGAAAAGGTTTGGCCTGGAGCACGAGGACTGGTGTTCCCTGGATCCCCTTCCCCTGCGCGCCTGCGGCCCTCCGGCCGGGGATGACACGACAGGTCGCCGCGCCATGCGCTCAGACGCCGTCATTGCGAGGAGCGGGGCGAACCGGCGCGAAAGAGACTGGCGGAGGAGAGCGGACGAAGCCCGAACCCGCAGCCAGGAGCGCGACGGCGCGACCGGCCGAAAGGCCGCCCCGCGGAGGCGTTGAGCAAAGCGAAACTGCCGCGAGCGAGTTAGTGGCGGACAGGGTGGGATTCGAACCCACGGTGGAGTTGCCCCCACGGCGGTTTTCAAGACCGCTGCCTTAAACCGCTCGGCCACCTGTCCCGCGGTGATCCGTTCTTGCCGGGGCGGCGTAACTTTGACAAGCGGGCCCGTCGCGGTCCGCACCCTCATATGTCAGCCGACGGGGACAACATGAACCCAGCCGCTTTCCGCGCTTTCGCGATCCCGGCCGCTTTCGTGGCCGGCCTGATGGGCCTGCAACCCGCCTCCGCCAACGAGGGGCAGTTGCGCACCGACGAGATCCGCGCGCTCGTCACCGGCAAGCGCATCTACCTCGCCACCCCGCTCGGCGGCGAAATCCCGCTCTATTATCGGCCGGACGGGCAGGTGGACGGATCGGGGGAGGCGGTCGGCCTCGGCCGCTGGCTCAAGCCCAAGGATTCGGGCCGCTGGTGGGTCGAGCAGAACAAGCTCTGCCAGCAATGGCAGACCTGGTACGACGGCGAGCGCATGTGCTTCACCCTCAGCCGCGCCGGCGAGAACCGGGTCAGCTGGCGCCGGGAGAACGGCGAATCGGGCGTCGCCCGGCTCGGCCGCTGAACCGCGCCGCGTCGCGCGATGCCCCAACTTCGCCTCAATCCCACCGCATCCGGGGCCCGTTCCGGATGCGCGCTCCGGGTCGGTTAACGGGCGCTTAACGGAATGGTCCTTACTGAGACATCGGCCTTGAAGTCGGGCTCGGTATGGTGTCCCTTCGCGCTGGCGCTGTCGCGCCGCATCGGATGGTCTTGGGGCGGGAACTGTTCATGACGGATGCGAAGGTTGAAGGCGGCTCGCGCGCAGCCCAGGTGCTGTCGGTCGCCGCCCGCTCGGCTCTCCTTGTGGCCGTCTCGCTCGTCCTCGCCAATTGCAGCCAGTCCGGCACCCGCAGCGCCGGGGGCATCGATCCGAAATACGGCGTGTCCGCCAGCCCCAAGGTCGTCGACGACGGCGATCCCGTGCCCAAGGGCGGGGGACGCCAGCACGTCGGCAAGCCCTATACGGTCGCCGGCAAGCGCTACACGCCCCGCGAAAATCCCAATTACGTCGGCGAGGGCATCGCCTCCTGGTACGGCCCGTCGTTTCATGGCCGGCTGACCGCCAATGGCGAGGTGTTCGACCGCCGCTCGGTCGCCGCGGCCCATCCCACGATGCCGCTGCCCAGCTATGTCCGGGTCACCAACCTGCGCAACAAGCGCTCCATGATCGTGCGCGTCAACGACCGCGGGCCGTTCCACGGCGGACGCCTGATCGACCTGTCGGAGCGGGCCGCCGAGGCCCTGGAATTCAAGAACATCGGCGTCGCGCGCGTCCGCGTGGAATACATGGGCCGCGCCTCGACCAAGGGCAGCGACGACCAGAAGCTGCTGGCCACGCTGACGATCGACGGCAGGCCCGCGAACTTCGCCGGCCCGGCCGCCACCATGGTCGCGAGCAACGAGCCGATCCGCGAGCCGAGTGTTGCGCCCGCCGTGCCCCAGCGCCCGCTGCGCCGGGGCGAACCGCTGCCGCTCGTCTCCGCCTCGCTCGCCCGCACCCCGGTGGCCGCGAGCCTCTCGCCCATCGCCCCCGCCCAGGCGCCGCGCACCGCGCTCGCCTATGCCGGTGGCGATCTTCCCGCGGCCGCCGCGCCGCTGCCGCCCGAGGGCGCCTTCGACCTGATCACGATCCCCCATGCCGGCGTTCCCACCGCGCGCGCGGTTCCGGTCTGGGCCGAGGGCCGCTCGCAGGTCGCCGGCCTGTTCTACGCGCCGGCCGAGACACCGACCGCCCGTTTCGCTCGCCGCGCTCCCTTCGCCGGCCTGTCGCCGGCCCGCTGAGCGCCGAAACTTCGGCCCATAACGGGTCCATGCCGTTGATTTCGCAGGCCTGACGTCGCAAAATCGGCGGCGGCGGAGAGGTTTTCTGTGACGATGGTTTTGACACGCTTGGCGTGCTGGCTCGCCGCGGCGGCCTTTATCGGTGCGGCCGCGACGGCGCACGCGCAGTCCTTCCAGACCGCTGCACCCCAGGCCATCCTGATCGACTACGAGACCGGCGCCGTCCTGTACGAGAAGGGCGCGGACGATCTCGTGCCTCCCGCCAGCATGGCCAAGATCATGACCGCCGAGCTGGTGTTCCGCGAGATGGCGGCAGGGCGGCTGAGCCCGGATGCGGAATTCGTCGTGTCCGAGAACGCCTGGCGGCGGGGAGGGGCGCCGTCGGGCGGCTCCACGATGTTCGCCGCGCTCAAGAGCTCCATCAAGGTTTCCGACCTCATTCAGGGCCTCATCGTCCATTCGGGCAACGACGCGGCCATCGTCCTGGCGGAAGGCATCGCGGGCAACGAATTCACCTTCGCCAAGCGCATGACGGAGCGGGCGCGGGAGTTGCGCATGCCGCGGTCGGAATTCCGCAACGCCAGCGGCATGGCCGATCCGGACCAGAAGACGACGGTGCGCGAGCTCGCGCAGCTCGCGCTTCACGTCATCCGCACCTATCCCGACCAGTACAAGGTCTTCGGCCAGCGCGAATTCACCTGGAACCGCATCCGCCAGCAGAACCGCAACCCGCTGCTGACGATGGAGATCGGCGCGGACGGGCTCAAGACCGGCAATGTCGACGATTCCGGGTACGGCCTCGTCGGATCGGCGGTCATCGATGGGCAGCGCCTCGTCGTTGCCGTCCACGGCCTCAAGAACGCCCGCGATCGCGGCGTGGAGGCACGCAAGCTGCTGGACTGGGGCTTTCGCTCGTTCGAGGTCCGCAACCTCTTCCGCGAAGGCGAGACGGTGGGCGAGGCCCGCACTTTCGGCGGCGAAACCGCGACGGTGGAACTGGTCGCGAAGGGCCCGGTGCGGCTCCTGGTGCCCCGCGGCGCGACCGAGCGCGTGACGGCCCGGATCGTTTATACGGGCCCGATCAAGGCGCCGGTGGCGGCCGGCGCCGAAATCGGCCGGCTGACCGTCGTGCGCGGCGACGTCCGCGCCCTCGACATCCCGCTCTATGCCCGGGACGACGTCCCCGTCGGTCCGCTGACGCGCAGGGCCTGGGACGCGGCGCTCGAGCTCGGCGGCAGCTGGATCCGCCAGGGTTTCGCCAAGGTGACAGAGCGGAACCGGTGACAGGCCGCTTCATCACCCTGGAAGGCGGGGAGGGGGCCGGCAAGTCGACGCAGGTCGCGCGCCTCGCCAAACGTCTCCAGGCGCTCGGGATCGATGCCGTCACCACCCGCGAGCCCGGAGGTTCCCCCCGCGCTGAGCGCCTGCGCGAGCTGATCCTGGCCGGGGCCGCAAAGCCCTATGGCCCGGTGGCCGAGGCAATCATGTTCTCCGCGGCGCGCGACGACCATCTGACCCGCGTGATCCGCCCGGCGCTGGCGCGCGGAGCCTGGGTTATCTGCGACCGCTTCGCCGATTCCACCCGCGCCTATCAGGGTGCCGCCGGCAAGGTACCGGCGGACGTCATCGCCGGGCTGGAGCGCGTCGTCGTCGACGGAACGCGCCCGGACCTCACCCTCATCCTGGACCTCGCTCCGGAAGTCGGCCTCGCCCGCGCCACGGCGCGCCGGGGCGAGGCTGGCACGGACCGCTATGAAGGCGAGGCCCTGTCCTTCCACCGCGCCTTGCGCCGGGCCTTTCTCGATATCGCCCGCCGCGAGCCCAGGCGCTGCGTTGTGATCGACGCCGATCACCCGGCCGACCGGATCGAGGAGGCGATCTGGCGCGTCGTGGCCGATAGGCTCGGCCTCGCCCAGCGCCGCCTGGGAGCCGTCCATGGCGCATGATCCGCAGACCGGCGAAGTCGACCGGCTTCCCGGCGCGCCGCATCCGCGCGAGCGCGCTACCCTGTTCGGCCACGCCGCGGCCGAGCGCGTCTTCCTCGACGCCGTCGCATCCGGCCGTCTGCACCACGCCTGGCTCCTGACCGGGCAGGAAGGCATCGGGAAGGCGACGTTCGCCTACCGCGCCGCCCGCTACCTGCTCGCGGGCGCGCCGTCGCCCGACACGCTGGCGATCGATTCCGGGCACCCGGTGTTCCGCAAGGTCGCCGCCCAGGCGCATCCGGACCTCGTCGTCGTCCGGCGCGCTCCTGCCCTCGAGAAGAAGCAGGCCGCGACCGAGATCAGGGTCGACGACGTCCGCGCCGCGCTGGCGCGCTTCGGCAATACGGCGGGCCTCGGCGGATGGCGGGTCGGCATCATCGACACGGCGGAGGAACTGAACGCCTCCAGCGCCAACGCCCTCCTGAAGATGGTGGAGGAGCCGCCGCCCCGGACGGTGTTCTTCATCCTGGCGCATGTGCCGGGCCGGCTCCTGCCGACGATCCGCTCGCGCTGCCGTCGGCTGGCGCTCGCGCCGCTGTCGCGCGCCGACATCTTGGCAACCCTGCAGGATGTCGGCCCGCCCTGGTCGGAACTCGATCCCCGGGTGGCGCAGGCCGCTGCCGACCGCGCGGACGGCTCGGCCCGGGAGGCCATGCGGTTCTCCGCGCCCGAAACCCTGGCGCTCGTCGAGGGCCTGGCGACCGAGCTCGCCAGGCTGCCCGATTTCGATCCCGCCGCCATCCTGGCCATAGCCGAGACGCTGGCGGGCAGGGCGGGGGAGGAGGACTTCGCCCTGGCGATGGAGACCGTGCGACGGTTCGTGTCCGCCCGCATCGAGCAGGAGGCCGACCGGGGCGCCGCCCGCCTTGCTCCCCTCGTGGAGGTATGGGAGAAGATCGCGCAAGCGGTGCGCGACGCCGAGAGCTATAATCTCGACCGCCGCCCGCTGATCCTGTCCATGATCCGCGACCTGTCGGAGGCGATGCGACGCTCTCGCCGGGCCGCCTGAACCGCTTTTATCCGGGAAGTGCCCGCCGATGGCCGCCAGCGCGAAATCTGCCTTCTACATCACGACCGCGATCTCGTATCCCAACGGCGCGCCCCATATCGGCCATGCCTATGAGGCGGTGGCGTCCGACGCCATCGCCCGCTTCAAGCGGCTCGACGGCTACGACGTGCGGTTCATGACCGGCGTGGACGAGCACGGCCTCAAGATGACGCAGACGGCCGCCAAGGAAGGCCTGTCGCCCGCTGAATTGTCCAACCGCAACGTGCCGCTGTTCCAGGCGATGTGCGATGCGCTGTCGGTGTCGTACGACCGCTTCATCCGCACCACCGAGCCCGCCCATTATGCGGCGTCGCAGGCGCTCTGGAAGCGCATGGAAGCCGCCGGCGACATCTATCTGGGCACCTATTCCGGCTGGTACTCGGTCCGCGACGAGGCGTTCTACGACGAGAGCGAGACGACCGTCTCGAACGGCGTGCGTCTCGGGCCGCAGGGCACGCCCGTGGAATGGACCGAGGAGAAGACCTACTTTTTCCGCCTCTCCGCCTACCAGGACAAGCTGCTCGCCTTCTACGAGGCCAATCCCGGCTTCATCGGCCCGGACACGCGGCGCAACGAGGTCGTCAGCTTCGTCAGGAGCGGCCTGCAGGACCTGTCGATCTCGCGCACGACGCTGACCTGGGGCGTGCCGGTTCCCGATGCCCCCGGCCACGTCATGTATGTGTGGGTCGACGCCCTGACGAACTACATTACCGGGCTCGGATACCCCGACGAGGGCGCGCCCGACTGGCGCTACTGGCCGGCCGACGTGCACATCATCGGCAAGGACATCGTGCGTTTCCACGCGGTCTACTGGCCGGCCTTCCTGATGTCGGCGGGGCTTGCGCCGCCCCGGCGCGTCTTCGGCCACGGCTTCCTGTTCAACCGCGGGGAGAAGATGTCGAAGTCGGTCGGCAACGTGATCGACCCGCACGCCCTCGCCGCCGCCTACGGCGTCGACCAGCTGCGCTATTTCTTCATGCGGGAAGTGCCGTTCGGGCAGGACGGAAACTATTCCCATGAGGCGATCGTCAACCGGGTCAACGCCGATCTCGCCAACGATATCGGCAACCTGGCGCAGCGCTCGCTGTCCATGATCGCGAAGAACTGCGAGGGCAGGGTGCCCGAGCCCGCGGCCCTGACGGCCGAGGACGAGGCGCTGCTGGCCTCCGCGCGGGCGGTCATCGGCAAGGCTCGCGCCGCGATGGAGAATTTCGCGCTGCATCAGGCGCTCGCCGAGATCTGGGCGGTCGTCGCCGACGCCAACCGCTACTTCGCCGGGCAGGAGCCCTGGACGCTGCGCAAGACCGATCCCGCGCGCATGGCGACCGTGCTCTACGTCACGGCGGAGACGCTGCGCATCCTCGGCATCCTGATCCAGCCCTTCGTGCCGGGTGCGGCGGGCAAGCTTCTGGACCTGCTGGCGGTCGCCGCCGACGCCCGCGATTTCGCGGCCGTCGACGGGCCCGCGCTCGCGGCCGGAACGGTTCTTCCGGCGCCCGCGCCGATCTTCCCGCGCTATGTCGAGCCCGAGGACAGCGCAGGCTGATGATCGTCGACAGCCATTGCCACCTCGATTTCCCGGACTTCGCCGACGAGATCGACGCCGTCATCGCCCGCGCCCACGCGGCGGGGGTGACCCGCATGGTCACGATCTCGACCTTCGTGTCCCGCGTCGAGCGCTACCGCGTGCTCGCCGAGCGTTTCCCCTCCGTGTTCTTCACGGTCGGCACCCATCCGCATAATGCCGGGCAGGAGCCGGACGTACCGGCGGAGCGGCTGGTCGATCTCGCCCGGCATCCGCGCTGCATCGGCATCGGGGAAGCGGGCCTCGACTATTTCTACGACAAGAGCCCGCGCGACGTGCAGGCGCGCGTCTTCCGCACCCACATCGCAGCCGCCCGCGAAACGGGACTGCCGCTCGTCATCCACGCCCGCGCGGCGGACGAGGACATGGCGGCGATCCTCACCGAGGAAATGGGGAAGGGGGCCTTCAAGGCGGTTCTCCACTGCTTCTCGTCCGGCGAGGCGCTGGCGCGGCTCGGCATCGAACTCGGGCTCTATGTCTCGTTTTCCGGCATCCTGACCTTCAAAACCTCCGACGCGATCCGGCAGATCGCCCGGGAGCTCCCGCTGGACCGGCTGCTGGTGGAGACCGACGCGCCGTATCTCGCGCCGCCGCCGCACCGGGGCAAGCGCTGCGAGCCCGCCTATACCGCGCTCACGGCCGCAATTCTGGCCCACGCCAGGGGCATTCCGCCGGAAACCGTCGCCGAAGCGACCACCGCCAACTTCTACCGGCTGTTCGACAAGGCGGCCGCCTGCGACGGCGTGGCGGCGCGGGCCGGCGCCGCATGAGCCTGCGCGCCACCATCCTAGGCTGCGGCTCCTCCGGCGGCGTGCCTCGGGTGGGCTCCGGCTGGGGCGCCTGCGATCCGTCAAACCCGAAGAACCGGCGCCGCCGCTGCTCCATCCTGGTGGAGCGCGAGGGCGCCGGCGGCACGACCACCGTGCTCGTCGACTGTTCTCCCGACCTGCGCGAGCAATTGCTGGATGCCGGCGTGACCCGGCTGGACGCGGTTCTGCTCACCCACGAGCATGCCGACCATACCCATGGCATCGACGACCTGCGTCCGCTGGCGATCCACATGCGCCGCCGGGTGCCGGTCCATATGGACGCGACCACGTCGCGCCTGATGCACGAGCGCTTCGGCTATTGCTTCGCCACGCCGCCCGGCAGTTCATACCCGCCGATCCTGGACGAGCACCGGATCGAGCTGGGCCGCGATGTCGTGGTGGACGGGCCCGGCGGTCCGATCGTCGCGACGCCGTTCGACATGATCCACGGCGACATCCACGCGCTGGGCTTCCGCTTCGGCGACGGTGCCCACGGCGGGTTCGCCTATGCCAGCGACGTCAGCGCCATGCCGCCGGCCTCGGCCGCCATGCTGCGGAGCCTCGACATCCTCATCGTTGACGCCTTGCGCTACGCGCCGCATCCCACCCATTTCAGCCTGTCCGAAGCCCTGGCCTTCATCGCCGACGTTTCGCCGCGACGAGCCATCCTGACGAACCTCCACACCGATCTCGACTACGACAACCTGCGCCAGGAACTGCCGGACCATATCGAGCCGGCCTATGACGGAATGCGCATCGCGGTCGGTTGAAGTATGCCGGGCTTATTGTTGAATTGAATGATGTTTCCGCTCCAAAAATCATGCGCTTAAGATCCAGTTTGGTTCCATAATATGTCTTATGCGAATTTTGGACTGGCCTGTGCGCGACGCTGCCTCCTCGCTGTCGCGGGCCGTTCGCTGCAGATAGACTGGCGGGCCTTTCCGGTATCGGACCCGCCATGCTCCCCTCCCGCGACATCGCCCGGCTCATCGAGATCATGGCGGCCCTGCGCACGCCGGAGACCGGCTGCCCGTGGGACCTGGAGCAGACCTTCGCGACGATCGCGCCCTACACGGTCGAGGAAGCCTACGAGGTCGCCGATGCGGTGGCCCGGGGCGATATGGTGGACCTGCGCGACGAGCTGGGCGACCTCCTGCTTCAAGTGGCGTTCCATGCGCGGCTGGCCGAGGAGCAAGCACTCTTCGACTTCGGCGGCGTCGTGGAGGCCATCACGACGAAGCTGATCCGGCGTCATCCCCACGTCTTCGGCGACGCTCGGAACCTGTCTCCGGTCGAGGTCAAGAAGCTCTGGGACAGCATCAAGGCGCAGGAAAAGGCCGAGCGGGCCGCCGCCCGCGCCGCTGGCGGGCTGGCGGAGGACGGACCGAAGGGCCTCCTCGACGATATCCCGGCCGCCCTGCCCGCGCTCACGCGCGCCGACAAGCTGACCCGGAAGGCGGCGACGGTCGGGTTCGATTGGGCGGAGACCCGGGACGTGCTCGCCAAGATCCGCGAGGAACTGGCCGAGGCCGAGGCCGCGCTCGAGAGCGGCGACCGCGCAGCCCTCGCCGACGAGATCGGCGACCTCATCTTCGCCGCCGCCAACCTCGCCCGTCATGCCGGCATCGATCCGGAAGGCGCGCTGGCGGGCACGAACGCCAAGTTCGCCCGCCGGTTCAAGGCCATCGAAGCCGGTCTCGCCGCGCAGGGCCGCAGCCTGAAGGATGCCAGCCTCGACGAGATGGAAGCGATCTGGATCGCGGCGAAGCGGGCCGAGCGAGAGCGTGGTTGAGCAGCCTCTTCTGTGTCATCCCCGGCCGGAGCGCCGAAGGCGCGCAGGGGAAGGGGATCCAGGAGGGCGGCATCGAGATAGGCGGCAGCAGTTCTCTGGATCCCCTTCCCTCGCTTCGCTCGCCGGGGATGACAGGCGCCGTCATTGCGAGCGGAGCGAAGCAATCCAGGACCTGGTCGGACTGCTGGATTGCTTCGTCGCTCTCGCTCCTCGCAATGACGGCGAGCGAACGTAACCGGTCCTACCGGATCTGCCGTGCGCGAGGATGGCGGGCCAGGAAGCGGGGTTCCTTTTCCGGCGCGACGCGGACCGCCACAGCGACGCGGCCGTCCTCGCTCTCCCGGCGCTCCAGCACTTCGGCTTCCTCGTAGAGCCAGTTGAGCGCCTTCCCGTCCTCGGCGGCGAGTTCCACCTGGAAGACATGCCGCCCGGCGGCGAGCGCGTTCTCCACGCGCCGCGTCAGCCTGTCGACGCCCTCCCCCGTTAGGGCCGAAATCAGGACCGGCTCCTGCCCGCGCCCTGCCAGTTCGCTGCGGTTCAGCATCATAGCCCGGGTGTCGGGATCGAGAAGGTCCGACTTGTTCCAGACCTCGATCACCCGCTTGTCGTCGGTGGCAATGCCCAGGTCGCGCAGGATCGATTCCACGTCCCGCGCCTGCGCTTCGCTGTCCACATGGGACACGTCCCGCACGTGCAGGATGATGTCGGCCTCCAGCACGTCCTCGAGCGTCGCGCGGAAGGCGGCGACCAGCATGGTCGGCAGGTCGGAGATGAAGCCCACCGTGTCGGAGAGGATCACCTTGCCGCCATGGGGCAGGGAGATGGCGCGCGCCGTCGGGTCGAGCGTGGCGAAGAGCATGTCCTCGGCGAGGACGCGGGCGCTCGTCAGCCTGTTGAACAGCGTCGACTTGCCGGCATTGGTGTAACCGACGAGCGCCACGATGGGGTACGGCACCCTGCGCCGGCTCGCCCGATGCAGGGAGCGGGTCCGGACGACGCCCTCCAGATCGCGCTCGATTCGGGTCATGCGCTCCTGGATGATCCGCCGGTCCGCCTCGATCTGCGTTTCGCCGGGACCGCCGAGAAAGCCGAAGCCGCCGCGTTGCCGCTCCAGGTGCGTCCAGGATCGCACGAGCCGGCTCTTCTGGTAGGTCAGATGGGCGAGCTCGACCTGCAGCGCGCCTTCCTTGGTCCGCGCGCGCCGGCCGAAAATCTCGAGGATCAGGCCGGTGCGGTCGATGACCTTGGCCTTGAAGGCCCGCTCCAGGTTGCGCTGCTGGACCGGCGTCAGCGCGCAGTCCATCACGACAAGGCCGATCCCCTCCGCCGCGATGCGCGCGGCGAGTTCCTCGACCTTGCCCTTGCCCAGATAGGTAGCCGGCCGCGGCGCCTGGAGCGGCGCCACGATGCGGTCGGCCACATCCAGATCGATGGCGAGCGCGAGCCCCGCCGCCTCCTCGATCCGGGCCGCGATGTCGCGGTCGTTCACCGGAGCGGCGGCATGGGCGCCCTGCCCGCGCCGTCCCGTCAGATACGGGCCGACGACGAGGGATCGCGTGTGGGACGCGATGATCTTCTCGGGCTCGAACGGCTTTTGCGAGCCGCCACGCGGCCCAGTGTCGCGTTCGTCCGTCAAATCAACCCTTCTCGGCCTCGTCAGCCGGCTCGAAGAGCTGGATCGGCTGGCCGGGCATGATCGTCGATATTGCGTGCTTGTAGACGAGCTGGGACAGCCCGTCCCGCCGCAGCAGGACGCAGAAATTGTCGAACCAGGTCACCACGCCCTGAAGCTTGACGCCGTTCACGAGGAAGATCGTGAGCGGAACCTTGTTCTTGCGGACGTGATTGAGGAACGTGTCCTGCAAGTTTTGCGCGCGCTCGCCAGCCATGTGAAGTCCCATGGAGCCCGCGGCCGCCGGCCTTGGCCATTCGGAGATGATTCTTGTCCGCTGAAACGCGGGACCGGCGCCGCCATTACACGGGTTAAGCGGCCGGCGCGCAAGAGGTATCGGCTTCAGGCGATTTCGGCGATCGTATGGAAGGCGGCGCGCAGTTCCCCGGTAAGCGAGCCAGGATGGCCGTTGCCGACCACCGAATCGTCGATTTGCACCACGGGCATGACCAGCATCGTCGCGGCGGTCGTGAAGGCTTCGCGGGCGGCCTTGGCCTCGTCCACGGTGAAGGGGCGCTCCACCAGCTTCATGCCGCGCTTGCCGAGCACGTCGATCAGCGTCGTGCGGGTGATGCCCTTGAGGATGCTCCCATCGGCGGGGCGTGTGACGAGTTCGCCCTTGGCGGTGACGATCCACGCATTGGTGGCCGCGCCCTCGGTGACGAAGCCGTCGCCGTCGACGAACCAGGCTTCGCGCGCGCCCTCTTCCCGGGCGGCCTGCCGCGCCATGACGTTGGGCAGCAGGCCCACCGACTTGATGTCCACCCGCTCCCACCGGTTGTCCGGCACGGTGATGACCTTGATACCCTTGGCCGCGACGGCTTCCGAGGCCGCGCGATTGGTTGAGCGCGCGGTCACGACGAGGGCGGGTCGCGTGCCCGATGGCGGGAAGACGTGATCGCGCCGGGCAACGCCGCGCGTGACCTGGAAATAGACCAGCCCGTCGCGCACCCGGTTGCGATGCACCACCTGCCGCAGCACGACGCCGAGGGCGGAACGCGCGATCGGCATGTCGATGCGCAGTTCGCTCAGCGAACGCTCCAGTCGGTCCGTATGGCGCGTCTCGTCGACCAGGCGTCCGCCCAGGACCTCGCAGACCTCGTAGACCCCGTCGGCGAACTGGTAGCCCCGATCCTCCACATGCACGACCGCCTCCCGGTGCGGGACGTAGCGGCCGTTGACGTAGGCGACGCGGCTCATCCGTTGACTCCCAGGGACTTCAGCTTGCGGTGGAGCGCCGAGCGCTCCATCCCGATGAATTCGGCCGTGCGCGAGATATTCCCCGAGAATCGGTTGATCTGCGCGATCAGGTATTCGCGCTCGAATATCTCACGGGCCTCCCTCAGGGGAAGCCCCATCAGCTTCTCGCCCCCTGCCCCGTTCGGCGTGGTCGGCACGAGCGTCCCGAGCTCGGACGGCAGCATGTCCGCGGTCATCTCCGCGTCCGGCTCGCCCTTGGCGAGGATCATCAGGCGTTCGACATTGTTGCGCAGCTGCCGGACGTTTCCGGGCCAGTCGTGCGCCTGCAGCACGGCGAGCGCGTCCTGGGCGATGCGCCGCCGGGGAAGGCCCGTCGCCGAGGCGATCTGGTCCATGAAGAAGGTGATTAGCTCCGGGATGTCCTCGCGCCGCTCCGCGAGCGCCGGCACCCGGATCGGCACCACGCTCAGCCGGTGGAACAGATCCTCGCGGAAGCGGCCCGCGGCGATTTCCGACGGCAGGTCGCGGCTCGACGACGAGATGATCCGGACATCCACGTGCACGCGGGTCGAACCGCCGACCCGCTGGAAGTTCTGGTCGACCAGAACGCGCAGGATCCGGCTCTGCGTCTCCTTCGGCATGTCGGCGATCTCGTCGATGTAGAGGATGCCGCCATGGGCCTCCTCGAGGGCGCCGATGCGCCGCGCCCGGCCCTCGGCGGCCTCGACGCCGAACAGCTCGCTCTCCATCGTCTCGGGCGTGATCATCGCCGCGTTGATGACGACGAAGGGCCCGGCGGCGCGGCTGGACACGGCGTGCAGGGTGCGCGCGACGAGCTCCTTGCCCGACCCCGGCGCGCCGGTGATCAGCACGCGGGCGTTGGTGGGCGCCACGCGCTCCACGGTCTGGCGCAGCTGGTTGGCGGCTGTGGACGAGCCGACGATGCGGCTCGCCTGCACCGATTGCGAGCGCAGGTCGCGGACCTCCCGCTTCAGCCGCGAGGCTTCCAGCGCCCGCTCGGCGACGAGCACGAGCCGGTCGGCCTTGAACGGCTTCTCGATGAAGTCGTAGGCGCCGCGCTTGATGGCGGAGACAGCGGTCTCGATGTTGCCGTGGCCGGAGATCATCACCACCGGAAGGTCCGGATTGTTCTCCTTGACGACGTCCAGCACCTGCAATCCGTCCAGCCGGCTGCCCTGCAGCCAGATGTCCAGGAAAACCAGGTGCGGCCGGCGCGCCTCGATGGCCGCCAGCGCCTCGTCGGAATTGCCGGCCTTGCGCGCCCTGTGGCCCTCGTCTTCCAGGATGCCCGCGACGAGTTCCCGGATGTCGGTCTCGTCGTCGACGATGAGGATGTCGGCGCTCATGCTTCGTTCCTTGCGGTCGGGGCGGCGGCGGGTCCGGTCAGCGGGAACCACAACCGGACGCAGGCGCCGCGCGCTCCGTCCGGCCGGTCGAGCAGCTCGATGCCGCCGCCATGTTCCTCGAAAATCTTGCCGACGATGGCGAGGCCGAGGCCGGTCCCACCCTCGCGGGTCGTCATGTAGGGCTCTAGGAGCCGCTGGCGGTTCTCGGCCGGGAAGCCCTTGCCGTTGTCCACCACGTCGATCTGCGCGACGCCGTCGGCGCGCGCGATCAGAGACACGCCGATCACGCCCTCGCCGCGCTGGTCCGCCGGCACCGCCTGCACCGCCTCCGTCGCGTTCTTGACGATGTTCGTGAGTGCCTGGGACAGGAGCCGGCGGTCGAAGCGGCCCGGCAAGGCCTCCGCCGGCACGGCCTCGTCGAACCGGATATCGGGATTGCCGACGCGCATCAGGAAGACGACCTGCTTCACCGTCTCCGCGAGATCCGCATTGTCCAGCAGGGGCTTCGGCATGCGCGCGAAGGACGAGAACTCGTCGACCATGCGCTTGATGTCGTCCACCTGCCGCACGATCGTGTCGGTGCACTGGTCGAAGACCTCCCGATCCTCGACGATGACCTTGCCGTATTTGCGCCGGATGCGCTCCGCCGAGAGCTGGATCGGCGTCAGCGGGTTCTTGATCTCGTGGGCGATGCGTCGTGCCACGTCCGCCCAGGCGGAGGTGCGCTGGGCGGAGACCAGATCGGTGATGTCGTCCAGCGTGACCACGAGCCCCTCGTCCTCGCCCCGGGCGAGCTCCCGCGTCACTCGCACGTTGAGGGTCCGGTCGGATGTGCCGCGGCGCACGCTGATCTGCCCCTGGGAGAGACGCATGCGCCCGGCCCGCACCTCCTCGATGAGCGGGGCGAGCGGCGGGCAGACCTCGGCCACCGGCCTTCCGATGCAGGTATCGCCCCGCTCGCCGAGCATCGCCTCGGCCGACGGGTTCACCAGCGTGATCAGGTCGTCGCGATCGAGGCCGATGACGCCGGCCGAAACGCCCGAAAGCACGGCCTCGGTGAAACGCCGCCGCTGGTCCAGCACGTCGCTGGCGGCCAGCAGCCCGTCATGCTGGCGGCGCAGCTCCGAGGTCATCTTGTTGAAGGTCTCGCCCAGATGCGCCAGGTCACCCTCCGCCTTGCGCACCGGCACCTGCACGTAGAAGTTCCCCGTGGCCACCTGGTCGGTGGCGTGGATCAGCCTTCGGATCGGCGCCACGAGCCCGTTGGCGAAGTTCAGCCCGATCCAGACGGCCGACAGAAGCACGATCAGCGCCACGAGCGTGAACATCGACGCAAACGCGATCTGGATGCCCGCCTTCTTCTGCTCCAGGGCCTGGTAATAGGCGACGCCCGCCTCCGCCGCGGGGAGGAATTCCAGGGCCCGCACGTCGACCGGCCGCGCCAGGTACAGGATGCCACCGTCGAACGCCTCGAGCTTCACCACGGCGCGAACGAGATTGCCCACGTTCGGGATGAGGCAGAGCGCATCCGTCGTCGTCGCCTCCTCCACATCCCGCTGCGTCGGCAGGATGAGGTTCGGCTGAGGCCGCACCTCGATGCGCTCGAGGATCTTCGCCTCCTTGTCGGCCAGGATCGCCACGGGGAAGCCGAGGAAGACCGCCCGCGACTGCATGAAATCCTGGAAGAGCTTGCGGTCGAGGTCGAACAGCCGGCGCCCGCGGTCGAGGTCGGCCGCCATCAGGCGCGCCTCGCGGGTCATCGTCCGGCACTGGGTCTCGCGATAGGCCTGGGCGATGTCCACGGTGTTGGACACCAGCGCCTTGATCGAGGCGGTGAACCAGGGGTCGAGCCCCCGCTCGAGGGTGAGCGAGGCGACGATGGCGACGAGGATCGCCGGCATCGCGGCCATGAACCCGAAGAACGACACGACGCGCACATGCAGGCCGGCCGCCGCGGCGCCCTGACGCTGGGCCCGGAAGACCGCGGAAGTCTCCCACACGATCACGCCGATCAGGAGCGCGACCAGGAGGCCGTTGGCAATGAGCAGCCACAGCACGACGTCGTGGGTGGGCAGGACCGGCGACAGGCCCGCCAGGACCAGGAAGGTCAGCAGCGCCGAGGACAGGGCGCCGACGACCGCCGTCGCGCCGATCCAACCGGATACCCGGCCCGAACGCCGGACGGCCCCGCCGGGAGCCGCGCTGGTCTCTGCAACAGCCAAATAAGGTCGCCTCGGGTCGGAGCCGGCCGCTGGGCCAGGACGCCGTGATGCAAGGGCATCACACTGTGACCCGAATACGACAATGTTGCGGCATAGGCCAGCGGCCGAGCGTTAGCGCGGGCCCGTCCGGATCACGTGGACGTCGAGATCGCGGATCTTCTTGCGCAGCGTGTTGCGGTTGAGGCCGAGCAATTCCGCCGCGCGGATCTGGTTGCCCCGCGTGGCGGCCAGCGCCGCGGCGATGAGCGGCGCCTCCACGTCCCGCAGGATGCGGTGATAGAGGCCGGGCGGGGGCAGCGAATCGCGGAAGCCCCCGAAATAGACGCCGAGGTGCCGCTCGACGGATTCGTACAGCGTCTCGTCGGCGCCGGGCGCGCCATTGGCTCCGCTGGCACCGGCGGGCATGGCCGGCCCGATCTCCACGTCGATGATCGGCCCGGTGATCGTGTCCTGCGGGTAAAGCGCGGCGAGGCGCCGCACGAGGTTCTCGAGCTCGCGCACGTTGCCCGGCCAGCGATAGCGCTTGAGCTTCTCCATCGCGTCCGCGTCGATCTGCTTGCGCGGCAGGCCCTCCTTCTCCACCAGCGAGAAGAAGTGGCGGACGAGATCCGGCACGTCCTCGCTCCGCTCGCGCAGCGGCGGCAGGCGCAGCGGCACAACGTTGAGGCGAAAGAACAGGTCTTCGCGGAACAGGCCCTGCTGGATGGAGATGCGCAGGTCCTTGTTCGTCGCGGCAACGATGCGGACATTGGCCTTGATCGGCGTGCGCCCGCCGACGGTCGTGTACTCACCCTGCTGGAGGACGCGCAGAAGCCGGGTCTGCGCCTCCATGGGCATGTCGCCGATCTCGTCGAGGAACAGCGTGCCGCCTTCCGCCTGCTCAAACCGGCCGGCGCTGCGCTGGGCGGCGCCGGTGAAGGCGCCCTTCTCGTGGCCGAACAGCTCAGACTCGATCAGGTCCTTGGGGATCGCCGCCATGTTGATCGCGACGAACGGGCCGTTGCGCCGCTTGCCGTAATCGTGGAGCGCGCGGGCGATCAGTTCCTTGCCAGTGCCGCTCTCGCCCGTGATCATCACGGTCAGGTCCGTCGGCATCAGCCGAGCCAGCGTGCGGTAGATCTCCTGCATGGCGGGCGAGCGCCCGACGAGCGGGATGTCGTCCCCCTCCCCCTGCTGCCCGCCGAGCGCCGTGTCCCGCGGCCGCGACAGGGCACGGCCGACGATGGAAACGAGCTCCTTCAGGTCGAACGGCTTGGGCAGGTATTCGTAGGCGCCGCGCTCGGAGGCGCGGATCGCGGTCATGAACGTGTTCTGGGCGCTCATGACGATGATGGGCAGGTCGGGCCGCAGCTTCTTGATCCGCGGCAGGAGATCGAAGGCGTTCTCGTCGGGCATCACCACGTCGGTGATGACCAGGTCGCCCTCCCCCTGCTGGACCCACCGCCACAGCGTGGCGGCGTTGCCGGTGGACCGGACCTCGTACCCGGCGCGCGCGAGCGCCTGGTTGAGCACGGTCCGGATCGCTGCGTCGTCGTCGGCTACCAGGATATGTCCGCTCGCCATGAATTCCCGTCCAGTCAGGCCACGCGTCCGTCACGGGACGCGAACATCGGCATCAGCACGCGGAAGGTCGTGCGGCGGGGGGTGCCGTCGCATTCGACGATCCCGCCATGGTCGCCGATGATCTTGGCTACCAAAGCAAGCCCCAGGCCACTGCCCTGCGCCTTCGTCGTGACGAAGGGATCGAAGAGCAGCGGGAGGATGTCGGAGGGCACGCCCGGCCCGTTGTCGCGCACGCAGAATTCCAGCGGCAGGCTCACCCGCTCGCCGGATGCCGCCGCCACGACGCGCATTCCCGGCCTGTAGGCCGTCGACAGCACGATCTCGCCCTCGAAGCTGTTGCCGATCGCCTCGGTGGCGTTCTTGATGAGGTTCAGGAAGACCTGCACCAGCTGGTCGCGGTTGCCATAGACCGGCGGCAGGGACGGATCGTAGTTCTCGACGAAGCGGATATGGCTGGCAAAGCCCGACTGGGCGAGCCGCTTCACGTGGTCCAGCACCCCGTGGATGTTCACCGGGCCGCGTTCGGAGGGCCTTTCGTCGCCGAAATGCTCCATCCGCTCGACGAGCTTCACGATCCGGTCGGCCTCGTCGCAGATCAGGCGCGTCAGAAGCCGGTCGTCGTCGCTGGCCTGCTGCTCGAGGAGCTGCGCCGCGCCGCGGATGCCCGAGAGCGGGTTCTTGATCTCGTGGGCGAGCATCGAACCCAGCGCGCTGATGGACCGGGCCGCACCGCGATGGGTGAGCTGCCTGTCCATTTTTTCGGCAATTGTCCGTTCCTGCAGCATCAGCACCACGTCCCAGCTTCCCTCCGCGAGGGGCGAGGCGAACACGTCGACGATGCGCTCGCCCGCCGAGCGCGGCATGGCGACGTCGATCTTGTACTCGCTGATGCTGGCGCCCCGGCGCCGCACGTCGTCCACGAGCGCGATCACCGGCGACCCGAACGGCACCAGGTCCGCCAGCCGGGAGCGGCGCATGACCGCGACCGAGGTTTCGAAGAAGGCTTCGGCCGCCGCATTGGCATCGGTCACCCGGTCGTCCTCGCCCACAACGATGATCGGGATCGGCAGGACGTTGAGGACCTGGGCTTCCAGCGTTTCGATCATCGCCCCGGTGCCTTCCAGTTGGACGAGACTCATGCGGCGGCCCTCTCCTGCGTCCCCATCGGGAACAGGCGCGATAAGATGGCGGCCACCTCGGCCGGATCGGTCGAGGTCACCAGGCGCGTGCGGTGCGCGGCGGCGTATTCCGACCCGAGGCGGATCGCCTCGTCGGCGTAAGCCGCAAGGTGCTTGCGGGCATGTCGCAGGCCCGTCTCGCGGCCGTAGAGCGTGAGCAGCGCGTCGTAATGCTCTGCCGCCGCTTCGTTTTTCATGGGTCCGGTGATCACCGGCGGGGATCGGCCCGCCAGCTCGGCGCCGATCGCCGCGACCAGCCACGGACGGCCGACGGCCGCGCGGCCCACCATCACCGCATCGGCGCCGGAGGCCGCCCGCGCCTCCCGGGCGCCCGCAATGTCGGCGATGTCGCCGTTGACCACGAGATACCCGTCGAAGGCGGCGCGCACCGCGCCGACGGCGCCCCAGTCGGCCTGGCCCTTGTAGAATTGCTGACGGGTGCGGCCGTGGACGGTGACCATGCCGACGCCCAGGTCGCGGGCGCGGGCCGCCAGCGCCGGCGCGTTGAGGCTCGCATGGTCCCAGCCGAGGCGCATCTTCACCGAGACGGGGATCGAGACAGCGGCAACCGTCGCCTCGATCAGCGACGTCGCATGGTCCAGGTCGCGCATCAGCGCCGAGCCCGACCATCCGCCGGTTACGCGCTTGGCGGGGCAACCCATGTTGATGTCGATGCCGGCAGCGCCCGTGGCTTCCGCGACGCGCGCCGCCTCCGCCATCCAACGCGCCTCGCACCCCGCGATCTGGACGACATGGGGCGAGACGCCTGCGCCTTCGGCGCGCAGGGCCGATTCCGCTTTGCCGCGGACGAGCCCGTCGGCAGCCACCATCTCGGACACGACGAGCCCGGCGCCGAAACGTCGCGCGATCCTGCGGAAGGCCACATCCGTGACCCCCGACATCGGCGCGAGCAGCGCAGGAACGTCCACCTCGACGCGCCGTTGCGTGGAAGCGACTATTTTGTGATCACTATTCACTGTTGCGCACAAATTCATCAAAACCCGCTGAAATGCAAGCGTCGCAAAGCCGCGCTATTTGCACGCGCGATCAAGAGCGCGTAATCGCTGGCCGGTTCATCGAGGTGTTTCATGTTCGACGATCGAGGCGCCCGTTCGGCGGCGGTGATCGTGGCCGCAGGCCGCGGAACGCGCACGGGCCATGCGGTGCCCAAGCAATATCTCTTCCTCGGCGGCCGCCCCGTCCTGTGCTGGACCCTCGAGCGCTTCCTCGACCATCCCGCCATATCCGACGTTGTCGTCGTCATCCATCCCGACGACCGCGACCATTACGAGACGGCCGTTTCGCGGCTGCCGCCGCGCCTTCGCGGCAGGCTGCTGGAGCCGGTCGCCGGCGGCGCGACCCGGCAGGTCTCGGTCTATCGCGGCCTGGAGGCGCTGGCCGCCGGCAGGCCTCCGGGTCATGTCATGATCCATGACGCTGCACGGCCCTTCGTGACCGACGCGCTGATCGCCGCCGCCCACGAGGCGGGCCTGGCGCAAGGTGCGGCCATTCCCGGCATCCGCGTCACGGACACGATCAAGTCCGTCGATGGCAACGGGCAGGTGGTCGGCACCCCGCAGCGGGACGCTCTGCGCGCGGTCCAGACGCCGCAGGCCTTTCATTTCGCGGAGCTTTACGATGCCCATGCGCGCGCCCATGCGGGCGGCCGCCACGATTTCACCGACGACGGCGCCCTGGCCGAATGGGCCGGGCTCGCTGTCCATGTCTTCGACGGGGACCCCGGCAACATGAAGCTCACGACCGCCGACGACGTGACCCATGCCGACCTGCGCCTCGCCCATGGCGGCGTGCAGCTCCGCACCCGCACCGGCCTCGGATACGACGTCCACGCCTTCGGGCCGGGCGACCATGTGTGGCTCGGCGGCGTGCGCATTCCGCATGAAGCGGGCGTGGTCGCGCATTCGGACGGCGACGTCGCGTTGCATGCGCTGACCGACGCCGTGCTGGGCGCCCTCGCCGACGGCGATATCGGCGTGCACTTCCCGCCGAGCGACGCGCGCTGGAAGGATGCCTCCTCCGACCAGTTCCTGGCCTATGCCATCGAGAAGGTGGCCCGGCGCGGCGGCGTGATCGACCATCTGGACGTCGCCATCGTCTGCGAGGCGCCCAAGGTCGGCCCCCACCGGGAAGCCATCCGCCAGCGGATCGCGGAGATCGCCGGCGTCGAGCCGGATTGCGTTTCCGTCAAGGCGACCACCTCCGAGCGCCTCGGCTTCGTCGGCCGGCGCGAGGGCCTGTCGGCGCAGGCCATCGCGACGATCCGCCTGCCATGAGCCTGTTCCCCGACGACCTGACCATCCGCGCCCGGGACTTCGTCGCCCGCGCCGCCGCGAAGGGCATGACGGTCGCCACCGTGGAATCCTGCACCGGCGGGCTGGTCGCGGGGCTCCTTACCGAGATCGCCGGCTCCTCGGCCGTCGTCGACCGGGGCTTCGTCACCTATTCCGACGCCGCCAAGACCGACCTTGTCGGCGTTCCGGCGGGCCTGATCCGGGATCGTGGCGCCGTGAGCCAGGAGGTGGCGCGCGCCATGGCCGAGGGAGGCATCGCCCGCTCCGGCGCGACTATCGCAATCGCCATCACCGGCATTGCCGGCCCGGGCGGCGGCAGCGATGCAAAGCCCGTTGGCCTTGTTCATTTGGCCGCTGCGAGGCGCGGCGGCGCGACGACCCATATCGAGCGCCGCTACGGCGACCTCGGCCGCCACGCCATCCGCCTCGCGGCCATCGCCGACGCGCTCGCCCTCCTCGAAGCCGCGCTGGAGAGCTAGTCCTTCGATCTCGCAAGCGGGTGGATCGGCCGCGATGCGATCCCTCCCTGCCAAGGGAGGGTGGCGCGAAGCGCCCGGGTGGGCCTTGAGCCTGGGCCGCCATCCGGCCCACCCGTCCGGCGCTGCGCGCCGTCCACCCTCCCCGGTCGGGGAGGGATCAGGCGCAGCCATGTTGCCTACGCGCGTCACTCACGTCCGTTGCCAGCTCCCGTTTCATCCCCTGCCGTAGCCAGTTCCCGTGTCATCCCCGGCCGGAGCGCGAAGCGCGCAGGGGAAGGGGATCCAGAGCAAAGCCAGCCATTGCGCTCGACGCCCGGTAGTCTCTAGATCCCCTTCCCTCGCTTCGCTCGCCGGGGATGACGGTCGTCATTGCGAGCGCAGCGAAGCAATCCAGAGCGTGCCCTGACGGCTGGATTGCTTCGTCGCTTTCGCTCCTCGCAATGACGGCCTAGCTGACGCTTCGTGCTTCACAGCCGCCTAGGCGACCCCGTACACCGCGTCCGCGCGCGCTTCGAAGGCCTCGGCGAATTTCCGGAAGGCGCGGTCGAACATCGAACCCATGAGCAGGCCGAGGGCGAAGCTGCGGAACTCGTAGGTGATGAAGAAGTCGACCTCGCAGCCCTCGCCTGCCGGGCGGAAGGTCCAGCGGTTCTCCAGGTGACGGAACGGCCCGTCGACATATTCCACGAGGATTTTCAGGTTCGGCCGGTCCAGCGTCACGCGGCTGACGAAGGTTTCGCGGATGGCCTTGTAGCCCACGCCCATGTTGGCGGTGAGGGTCTCGACGCCCTCCCCGCTCTCGACCCGGCGCAGGACACGCAGGCTCTCGCACAGCGGCAGGAATTCCGGATAGCGCTCGACGTCGGCCACGAGGGCGAACATGTCCGCGGGCGAGTGCCGCACGCGGCGCGTGTTGCGGAAGCTCGGCACGGGATCAGCGGGCGCGCTGGTTCCGCGCCGCCTGGAGCCGCGCGAAGTCCTCGCCCGCGTGGTGCGACGACCGCGTCAGCGGGCTCGACGACACCATGAGGAAGCCCTTGGCGTAGGCGGTGGTCTCGTAGGCCTTGAACTCGTCCGGCGTCACGAAGCGCATCACCTGGTGGTGCTTGCGCGTGGGCGCCAGATACTGGCCGATGGTGATGAAATCGACCTCCGCCGAGCGCAGGTCGTCCATCAATTGCAGCACCTCGTTCCGCTCCTCCCCGAGCCCGACCATGATGCCGGACTTGGTGAAGATGGTGGGGTCGAGCTCCTTCACCCGCTGCAGCAGGCGGATGGAGTGGAAGTACCGCGCGCCGGGACGCACCGAGAGATACTTGGAGGGCACCGTCTCCAGATTGTGGTTGAACACGTCCGGCCGTGCCGCGACCACGACCTCGAGCGCCCCGTCCTTGCGCAGGAAGTCGGGCGTCAGGATCTCGATCGTCGTCCCCGGCGAGCGCTGGCGGATGGCGCGGATCACCTCTGCGAAATGCGCTGCGCCGCCATCGGCGAGATCGTCCCGGTCCACGGACGTGATGACCACGTGCGACAGGCCGAGCTTGGCCACCGCCTCAGCCACCTTCACCGGCTCCAGCGGATCGAGCGCCTCGGGCATGCCCGTCTTCACGTTGCAGAAGGCGCAGGCCCGCGTGCACGTGTCGCCCATGATCATGAACGTGGCGTGCTTCTTCTCCCAGCACTCGCCGATATTCGGGCAGCCGGCCTCCTCGCACACCGTGACGAGCTTGTTCTCCTTCACGATGCGATGGGTCTCGGCCCATTTCGGCGAGCCCGGCGCCTTCACGCGGATCCAGTCCGGCTTGCGCAGAATCTCGTTGTCGGGACGACGCGCCTTTTCGGGATGGCGGGGCGCTGCGGCCTCGCCCGCCTTGCGGATGTCCTTGCTCAGGAGATCGAGTACGACGGCCATGCGATTTCCGGTGTCAGGCGCCCATCGCGACGCCGCACCATCCATATAAGCCCGAGGCCGGGCTCACAAGGCGCGGCAGTCCGCCGCTGCCGGCTTGCCAGCCATGCACCTTGCGCGCCGCTGGGCCCGCGCGGCCGGAACCTCGCTGCCGCTGCGCCATTGGTCCAGTAGGTACCAAGGGAGGTTGCTGCCATGAAATCGCTCGTGATGGCCTGCGCGACAGGTCTTCTTCTGGCGGCCGCCGGACCAAATTCCGGCATCAGGGCCGCTCCGGCCGACCATGCGGGGCAGACGCTTCGCACGACCAGCGGCGAGATCGTCGCCGTCGCGCGGAGAGACCGCGCGAAGCCGGTCAAGAAGCGCGGCCGCGCGGTCCGCGTCTGCCGCAAATGGTGCGCGGCCGATCTCAACCCCTGCGATCCGCCCTCGTTCAAGATTGCCGACGGGCGCTGCAGCTGGGACGACCTGTGACGCAGCCGGATCCCGGTCGCGATATCCGCGGCCGGGATGAATGCGGTCCGGCGAGCCTCAGCGCCGGCGGATCAGGCCGACGATGAGCAGCAGGACGATGGCGCCGATCGTCGAGACGACGAGGCTGGGCCAGAACCCGCCCTGGGTCGGCATCAGGTTGAAGACATTGAGGATGACCGGGCCGATCAGCGCGCCGACCAGACCGACGATGAGATTGGTGATCAGGCCGTGATCCCGGCCCGTGACCCGCTCCGCGATCCACCCGGCCAGGATGCCGATGATGATCGCCAGAAACCAGCCGACGCCCTGCATGGAATTCTCCCCTGCTGCAGATTGCTGCGTGCGAGGGTAACGCGGAAGCGAAGCGGGAGTTCCAAAGGCTTATGTGACCTCCATGTCATCCCCGGCCGGAGCGGCGAAGCCGCGCAGCGGAAGGGGATCCAGAGCAAAGGCAGCCATTGTGATTGGCGCCCGGCATTCTCTGATGTTCACCGGCCCTCCGGTTTCGCTCCGGGGGATGACGGCCAAAGTCTCGACATTGCCGCAGGCCGATCCCTCCCATTCATGGGAGGGTGGCGCGAAGCGCCGGGTGGGCTCCGAACCAGACAAGCACCCACCCGTCCGGCGCTGTCGCGCCGGCCACCCTCCCTTGGCGGGGAGGGATCAGGACGCGGGTTGGACGGTTCGCCTGCCCCCCGCCCTTACACGTGGATCACGCGGCCATACGCATCCAGCACGGCCTCGTGCATCATTTCCGACAGGGTCGGGTGCGGGAAGACCGTGTGCATCAGCTCTTCCTCGGTCGTCTCCAAATTCATGGCGACGACGTAGCCCTGGATCAGCTCGGTCACTTCCGCGCCGATCATGTGGGCACCCAGGAGCTTTCCGGTCTTGGCGTCGAAGATGACCTTCACCAGGCCGTCCGGCTCGCCGAGCGCGATGGCCTTGCCGTTGCCCACGAAGGGGAAGCGGCCGACCTTGAGCTCGTAGCCGGCTTCCTTGGCCTTGGCCTCGGTAAGGCCGACGGAGGCGATCTGCGGGTTGCAATAGGTGCAGCCCGGGATCTTGGTCTTCTCCATCGGATGCGTGTGCAGGCCCTTGATCGTCTCCACGCAGATGACGCCCTCGTGCTCGGCCTTGTGGGCCAGCATGGGCGGACCGGCGACGTCGCCGATGGCGTAGATGCCGGGCACGCTGGTGCGACCGAGCCCGTCGGTGACGACGACGCCGCGCTCGATCTTGACGCCAAGCGCCTCCAGGCCGATCCCCTCGATATTGCCGACGACGCCGACCGCCGAGATCAGCTTCTCGGCCGCGATCGCCTGCTTGCCGCCCTGCTCGTCCTCCACATGGGCGACGATGCCGGACGCGTTCTTCTCCACCTTCGCGACCTTCGCGCCGGTGAGGATCTTGATTCCCTGCTTCTCGAAGCGCTTGCGGGCGAGCTTGGCGATCTCAGCGTCCTCCACGGGAAGGATCTGTGGCAGGAGCTCGATCACCGTCACCTCGGCGCCCATCGTCCGGTAGAACGAGGCGAACTCGATGCCGATGGCGCCCGAGCCCATGACCACCAGCGACTTCGGCATGGCGGCAGGCTTCATGGCCTCGAAATAGGTCCAGATCTTCTCGCCGTCCGGCTCGATGCCGGGCAGGACGCGCGGGCGCGCGCCGGTGGCGACGATGATGTGCTTGGCCTGGTAGGTGCCGGCGCCCAGCGTGCCCTTGGGCGGCGGGTTCTGCGGCTGCACGGCCGGCTTCTTCGGGTCGGAGACCTTGACCTCGCCGACCTTCGCGATGGTCGCCTCGCCCCAGATGATGTCGACCTTGTTCTTCTTCATCAGCATGCCGATGCCGCCCGACAGGCGGCCCGACACGCCGCGCGAGCGCTGCACCACGGCGCCGATGTCGAAGCCGAACTTGTCGGCGGTGAGGCCGTAATCCTTGGCGTGCTCCATGTAATGGAACACCTCCGCCGACCGCAGCAGCGCCTTGGTGGGGATGCAGCCCCAGTTTAGGCAGATGCCGCCCATATGCTCGCGCTCGACGACCGCCGTCTTGAAGCCCAACTGCGCCGCGCGGATGGCCGCGACATAGCCGCCGGGACCGCCGCCGATGATGATGATGTCGTAGGAATTGGCCATGTTATTCACCCTGTCATCCCGGCCAAGCGCAGCGCGAGCCGGGATCGCTATCAGCCTCTGTCGCAAACGATCCCGGATCGCGCAGCGCGCGTCCGGGATGACACCCGGCTAGACCAGCATCCCCATCGGGTTCTCGATGAGCTGCTTGAACGCGGCCATCAGCTCGGCGCCCAGCGCGCCGTCCACCGCGCGGTGATCGGTCGAGAGCGTGACGGACATGACCGTGGCGACGCCCAGCGTGCCGTCCGCCTTGACGACGGGGCGCTTCTCGCCCGCGCCGACCGCCAGGATCGTCGCGTGCGGCGGGTTCACGATGGCCGCGAAGTCCTTGACGCCGAACATGCCGAGGTTGGACACGGCGGTGGTGCCGCCCTGGTATTCCTCGGGCTTCAGCTTCCGGGCCTTGGCGCGCGCCGCGTAGTCCTTCATCTCGTTGGAGATGGCGGACAGGCTCTTGTGGCAGGCATCGCGGATGATCGGCGTGATGAGACCGCCGGGGATCGAGACGGCGACGCCCACATCCGCATGCTTGTGCTTGAGCATGGAGCCATCGGTCCACGAGACGTTGGCGTCCGGCACGCGCTTCAGGGCCAGCGCATGGGCCTTGATGACGAAGTCGTTGACCGAGAGCTTGTAGGCCGGCTTGCCGTCCGCGACCGGCGCGGCGGCGTTGATCTGCTCGCGCAGCGCCAGGAGCGCGTCGAGCTGGCAGTCGATCGTCAGGTAGAAGTGCGGGATCGTCTGCTTGGCCTCCAGCAGGCGCCTGGCGATGGTCTTGCGCATGCCGTCATGCGGCACTTCCTCGAAGGAGCCTTCGGCGAAGAGCTTCTTGACCTGGTCGTCCGACATGGACGGGGCCGGGGCGGCAGCGACCTTGGGCGCAGCGGCGGCAGCCTGCGGCGCGGCCGCGGCCTTCGGCGCTCCGCCCGACTTCGCGGCGAGGATGTCACGCTCCACGATGCGCCCGTGCGGGCCGGAACCCTGAATGGCGGCAAGATCGAGCCCCGCCTCCTTCGCCAGGCGCTTGGCCAGGGGCGAGGCGGCAATGCGGCCGCCGGACGACGCCGGCGCAGACGCTGCGGGAGCCGGAGCGGCGCCCGGATTGACGCCATAGCCCTTCTCGGCGGCGGCGGCCTCGGCCTTCGCTTCCTTCGGGGCTTCGGCCTTGGGAGCTTCGGCCTTCGGCGCGGGCGCGGTGGCCCCGCCGCCGGACGCGGCCGCCTTCACGTCCTCGCCCTCCCCCGCGATGATCGCGATCAGGTCGTTCACCGGCACGTCGGCGGTGCCTTCCGGCACGACGATCCTGGCGAGCACGCCCTCGTCGACCGCCTCGACCTCCATCGTCGCCTTGTCTGTCTCGATCTCGGCCAGCACGTCGCCGGACTTGATCGTGTCGCCTTCCTTCTTCAGCCACTTGGCGAGGTTGCCCTTCTCCATCGTGGGAGAGAGAGCGGGCATCAGCACGTTGATGGGCATCGGGCGCTCCCTCGGATCAGCGATACATCACGGCCTTGGCCGCCTCGATCACCTCGGCCACCGACGGCAGCGCGAGCTTCTCGAGGTTTGCGGCGTAGGGCATCGGCACGTCCTTGCCGGACACGCGCAGGACCGGCGCGTCCAGATGGTCGAACGCCTTCTCCATCAGCCGTGCGCCGATCTCGGCGCCGATGCCGGACTGGGCCCAGCCCTCCTCCACCGTGACGATCCGGTGCGTCTTGGCGACGGACTTGATAATCGTGTCGATATCCAGCGGGCGGATCGTGCGGAGGTCGATCACCTCCGCCTCGATGCCTTCCTTGGCGAGTTCGTCCGCGGCCTTCAGCGCATAGGACATGCCGATGGAGAACGAGACGATGGTCACGTCCTTGCCGGCCCGGGCGACGCGCGCCTTGCCGATGGGCAGGACGAAATCGTCGAGCTTCGGCACCTGGAAGGACTGGCCGTAGAGGATCTCGTTCTCAAGGAACACGACCGGGTTCGGATCGCGGATCGCGGCCTTGAGCAGGCCCTTGGCGTCTGCCGCCGTGTAGGGCGCGATGACCTTGAGGCCCGGGATGGAGGAATACCAGGCCGTGTAGTCCTGGCTGTGCTGCGCGCCGACGCGCGCGGCGGCGCCGTTGGGGCCGCGGAACACGATGGGGCAGCCCAGCTGGCCGCCGGACATGTAGAGCGTCTTGGCGGCCGAATTGATGATGTGGTCGATCGCCTGCATGGCGAAGTTGAAGGTCATGAACTCCACGACCGGACGCAGGCCGGTGAAGGCCGCGCCGGTCGCGACGCCGGCAAAGCCATGCTCCGTGATCGGCGTGTCGATGACGCGCTTGGCCCCGAATTCCTGCAGCAGCCCCTGCGTCACCTTGTAGGCGCCCTGGTACTCGGCGACCTCCTCGCCCATGACGAAGACGTCGCCGTTGCGGCGCATTTCCTCGGCCATGGCGTCGCGGAGCGCCTCGCGCACCGTCATCGTGACGAACTCGGTGCCGGCCGGAACGTCGGGTTCGGGCTCCACGTCCGGCTGCGGCGGGTTGGCCACCGCCGATTCCGACTTCGGCGCCGCGGCGACCTTCGGGGCTTCGCCCGTCGCTGCCGGCGGCATGGATTCGGCCACCTTCTGGTCCTTCGAGGTCTCCGGCGCGGGCGCAGCCTTCGTCGATGCCTGCGCGGCGCTGGCGTCCTCGCCCTCGCCGGCGATGACGGCGATGGGCGTGTTGACCTTCACCTCGTCGGTGCCCTCGGCCACCAGGATCTTGGCGAGGACGCCTTCGTCCACCGCCTCGACCTCCATGGTGGCCTTGTCGGTTTCGATCTCGGCGAGGACGTCGCCGGACTTGACCGTGTCGCCCTCCTTCTTGAGCCACTTGGCGAGTTTGCCCTGCTCCATGGTGGGCGACAGGGCCGGCATCAGAACATCGATCGGCATCGGATCACTCGGGGGGATGTGAGACGCGCTTGCGCGCGATGAAGGGGTGCTGGCGCCCGTGTCAGAGCACGATGTCGGTGTAGAGCTCCGACGCGTCCGGCTCCGGATCGTGGGTCGCGAACTCGGCGGACTCGTTGACGATCTCGCGCACTTCGGCGTCGATCGCCTTGAGCTCCTCCTCCTTCATCTTCCACTGTTCCAGGAGGCGGCGGCGGACCTGCTCGATCGGGTCGCGCTCCTCCCGCATCCGCGTCACCTCGTCCTTCGTCCGGTACTTGGCCGGGTCGGACATGGAATGGCCGCGATAGCGGTAGGTCTGCATCTCCAGGATGTACGGACCCTTGCCGGAGCGGGCCCAGGCGATGGCGCGCTCGCCCGCCTCGCGCACGGCGCGGACGTCCATGCCGTCCACCTGCTCGCCGGGGATGTTGAAGGACACGCCGCGCTTGGAGAAGTCGGTCTGCGCCGAGGCGCGGTTCACCGACGTGCCCATCGCGTACTTGTTGTTCTCGATGATGTAGACGACGGGGAGCTTCCACAGCTCCGCCATGTTGAAGCTCTCGTAGACCTGGCCCTGGTTGGCGGCGCCGTCGCCGAAATAGGTCAGGGAGACGTTGCCGTTCTCGCGGTAGCTGTTGGCGAAGGCGAGGCCGGTTCCGAGCGAGACCTGCGCGCCGACGATGCCGTGCCCGCCGTAGAAATGCTTCTCCTTGGAGAACATGTGCATCGAGCCGCCCTTGCCGCGGGAATAACCCCCGCGCCGGCCCGTCAGCTCGGCCATCACGCCCTTGGCGTCCATCCCGCAGGCCAGCATGTGGCCGTGGTCGCGGTAGCCGGTGATGACCTGGTCGCCCTCGATCGTGGCCATCTGCATGCCGACGACGACGGCTTCCTGGCCGATGTAAAGGTGGCAGAAGCCGCCGATCAGCCCCATGCCGTACATCTGGCCCGCCTTCTCCTCGAAGCGGCGGATCAGAAGCATCTCGCGATACGCGCGGACTTCCTCTTCCTTCGTCCAGGCCGCGGATTCGCCCTTGGCGGAGCGGCCTTTCGACGGGGATTTGGAAGCGGATTTCTGCGCCGTCTTGGGCGCAGCGGTTGCGCGCGCAGGCTTACGGGCTGCAACGGCCATGGCACTCTCCAGGCAATTTCCTCGACGAAAGTCTTAGCCCAGTCCCGCAGCGAAAGCGAGAGGGAGAAACGCCTGTGCGTGCAGGTTGAAGTGCCTGAAAACGCACGCTTAAAGCAATTTAACCGGAATTCGGTTAAGGGCGCTCGGCGCGTCAGCGCCCGGTATTTTGCGGTGCGGGAAACATCACCACGACGTCGCTGCGGTGCACACGACCCAAGGTTGCACGCGCGAACTCGTCGAGCAGGTCGCGGTCGATTTCCTCCGCCTGCAGCAGCGCGATGCGGCGCTCCCACTCGGTCCGGGTCTCCTTCAGTGCGGAGACCTCCTCGTTGAGCTCCATGATCTGCCGCTTGAGCGCCAGCTTGGCTTCCAGCCCGCGCTCGCCCTGGTGCGCCTGCGCGACGAAAAAGCCGACGAGCGCGGCCGCGATCGCGTAAAGCGCAAGCGGGATCAGGATGGACCGGAGACGGACGGCTGTGACCATGGCCCGAGCCTGCCGCGTTACGGTTAAGGTTCGGTCAACGAAGCGGTCCGCGGCGCCCGTCAGGCGGCCCGGTTCACCGGGATCTTGAGCAGCATGCGGATCACCACGGCAAGCTGCTCCAGATAGAGGATGTCGGCTTCGCTCCATTCCCGCCGTTCGCCGCAATGCTCGGCGCAGATCACGGCCGCAGGGCTCGACGCGATGAACACGACGACGTCCAGCAGCGACATGATGTCCAGCGGCGCGAAATAGGTCTCGTCGAAGGCGGCCGTAGCGGGATGCGTTGCGGCATCCGTCGCCACGACGCGCAGATTGTCGCGGATGGAGCGGAAATAGGCCGGGAAGTCGTCCTCCTCCAGCACCACGCCCCTCTCCTCGCCCGTCCGGGCGTCGAGCGTGCAGACATTGGTGATCGCGTCGCCGATCTCGTTGAACAGCCAGATGCCGACGCGCGTCGCGCCGAGCGTTTCCACGCCCTCCTGGCAGATCGTCCGGTAGACGTCGTCCAGCCCGGCCTTGCCGGCCCGGTACGACGCCATCATGCGGCGCGAGCGTTCCATCGTGCGGTTCCCTGCCCCGCACCGGCGCGGGCCTCCTATAGTGGACCGCGAGGCGGAACGAAGTGGTTGTCCGCTTCCGTCGCATTTGGCGACAATTGGCGGCACCTCACCCGCGCCCACGAAAAAGGCCCGGGCGCTGCCGCCCGGGCCTCGATGGTGGAACGCGTCCCGCCGGGTTGGATCAGGCGAGCGCCTTCAGCGCCGCGCGGCCGGCATAGATCGCCTGGTCGCCGAGCTGCTCCTCGATGCGGATCAGCTGGTTGTACTTGGCGGTGCGGTCGGACCGGGCGAGCGAGCCGGTCTTGATCTGCCCGCAATTGGTGGCGACCGCGAGGTCGGCGATCGTGGAATCCTCGGTCTCGCCGGAGCGGTGGGACATGACCGTCGTGTAGCCGGCGCGATGCGCCATATCGACCGCCGCCAGCGTCTCGGTCAGCGAGCCGATCTGGTTGACCTTGACCAGGATCGAATTGCCGACGCCGCGCTTGATGCCGTCCGACAGGCGGTTGACGTTGGTGACGAACAGGTCGTCGCCGACGAGCTGGCAGCGGTCGCCGATCAGGTCGGTCACCATGCGCCAGCCCTCCCAGTCGTCCTCGGCCATCCCGTCTTCGATCGTGGCGATCGGATAGTCGGCGACCAGCTTGGCAAGGTACTTGGCCTGCGCCTTCGGATCGCGCTTCTTCTTCTCGCCGTGATAGTCGTAGACGCTGTCCTTGAAGAACTCCGTCGCGGCGCAGTCGAGCCCGAGGAGGATGTCCTCGCCCGGCTTGTAGCCGGCGGCCTCGACGGACTGCATGATGAAGTCCAGCGCCGCCTGGGCGGACTTCAGGTTCGGCGCAAAGCCGCCTTCGTCGCCCACATTGGTGTTGTGGCCCTGCTTCTTCAGCGCGCCCTTTAGCGTGTGGAAGATCTCCGCGCCCATGCGCACCGCCTCGGCGACGCTTTCGGCGCCGACCGGCAGGATCATGAACTCCTGGAAGTCGATCGGGTTGTCGGCATGCGCGCCGCCATTGATGATGTTCATCATCGGCACCGGCAGGACGCGGGCCTGCGTACCGCCGACATAGCGGTAGAGCGGCAGGCCGGACGCCTCCGCCGCCGCCTTGGCGACGGCCAGGGACACGCCGAGAATCGCGTTGGCGCCGAGCTTGGACTTGTTGGGCGTGCCGTCCAGGTCGATCATCGTCTGGTCGATGCGCGTCTGGTCCTCGGCGTCCATGCCCCCGATCGCGTCGAAGATGTCGCGGTTGACCGAGTCGAGCGCCTTGCGCACGCCCTTGCCCAGGTAGCGGGCCTTGTCCCCGTCGCGCAGCTCGACCGCCTCGTGGGCGCCGGTGGAGGCCCCCGACGGCACGGCGGCGCGGCCCACGGAGCCGTCCTCGAGGACGACGTCGACCTCCACGGTCGGGTTGCCGCGGCTGTCGAGAATTTCGCGCGCGATGATGTCGACGATGGCGGTCATGGCCGCTGGCTCCTTGGACTTTTGGATGATAGGCCTCGGCGGGCTTAATAAGCCAAAGCTGCCGCGTGACAAGGGGCCGGGGACTCGTCCCTTCGTCTGCGGACGCGCCCGTCCGCACCCGTCTTCAACGATGCGCCGTCCCGCGCGGCGCGACCGGAACGAGAGATGACCCAGCCTGATCTGCAGCTCGGCCGCGCGGCCGCCCTTCCCGCTTCCCCCGAGGAAGCGGTGCTGGACCGCGTGCCGAACCCGCATCCCGACGCCGACTACGTCGCGCGTTTCACCTGCCCCGAATTCACGTCGATCTGCCCGGTCACCGCGCAGCCCGATTTCGGCATCCTCGTCATCGACTACGTGCCCGGCCAGTGGCTGGTGGAGTCGAAGTCGCTGAAGCTCTATCTCGGCGCCTTCCGCAACCATGGCGCCTTCCACGAGGACTGCACTGTCGGTATCGGCAAGCGGCTCGCGACCCTTCTGGAGCCGCGCTGGCTGCGCATCGGCGGCTATTGGTATCCGCGCGGCGGCATTCCCATCGACGTCTTCTGGCAGACGGGCGAACCGCCGAAGAACCTCTGGCTGCCCGACCAGGGCGTCGCGCCCTATCGCGGACGCTGAAGCGACCGTGGCGGCATCGGCGTCCGAGACCGGATGGAAGCGCTTCGCGGGCCTCGCGGTCGCCGCGGGCGCGGGCGCCTTCGCCCTTCTGCTCGCCATCGCGGCCATCGCCGACCCTTACGGCCTGCGTGCCGCGCCGGGGCGTCCGCCCGGCCCGATCATGGATTCCAACCAGCGCTTCGTTTACCCGCAGATCGTCCGGTCGCGCGTCTACGATTCCGCGGTGTTCGGCACCTCGACGCTGCGCCTGCTCGATCCCCAGCGGCTCGATCGCGCGTTCGGCGGGCGGTTCGCCAACCTTGCCATGAACGCGGCGACGCCATGGGAGCAGGTCCAGGCGGCGGACCTGTTCCTGCGCGAACTCGCGATGCCCCGGACGCTGATCTTCGGCATCGACCGCACGTGGTGCGAGGCGGACGCGGATGCGCCCGGAAAGCGGATCACGTTCCGCTCGTTCCCGCCCTGGCTCTACGACGAGGTGACGGCGGGCGACTGGCTGCGCCTGGCAAACTTCCAGACGGTGGAGATCGCTCTGCGCCACGCGGCGCACAAGGTGGGGCTCATGCCCGAGCGGATGCGCAACGACGGGTTCGAGGTCTTCACGCCGCCGGAAGCCGCCTACGACCTCGCCCGCGCCCGCGGGCACATCTGGGGTGCCGCCGGCCCGCCCGCGAAGCCGCCCGTGCCTGCGGCGCCCGCAGCGCCCGTGGACGCCATGCCCGACGCCCCCTTCCCGGCCCTGCGCTGGCTCGACGCGCTGCTGGAAAGCGCGCCGCCCGCCACCGGCATCATGCTGGTCCTGCCGCCGGTCCACGTGGCCGCCCAGGCCCAGGGCGCCGCGACGGCGCGGGAGGAGGCCTGCAAGGCGCGCCTGGCTGCCATCGCGGACCGCCACGGCGTCCTGCTGGTGGATTTCCGCTATGCCACGCCCCTCACGGTCGAGGATTCCAATTACTGGGACCCGCTGCACGTGCGGCTGCCGGTGGCCGAGGAGGTGGTGCGCATGCTCGGGCAGGCCGCCTCCGGCGCGCGCAGCGGCCCCTCCTGGCGGGTCCTGCCGTGATCGCCGCGATTCTGGCGCTGCTGGCCTGTCAGCTCGCCGGCGAGGCTGTGGCGCGATTTGCCGGCCTGCCCGTGCCGGGGCCGGTCATCGGGCTGGTGCTCCTGTTCGCGCTTCTCGCGCTGCGTGGCCGCCTCCGTCCCGCGGCGGCGGATGTCGAGGCAACGCCCCTCGGCACGGTGAGCGGCGTCCTGCTGACCAACCTGTCACTCCTCTTCGTCCCCGCCGGCACGGGCATCGTCCGTCATGCCGGCACCATCGTCGAGAACGGCACAGGCCTTGTCGTCGCTCTCATCGTCTCCACCGCCCTGACGCTTTCGGTGACCGCCCTCGTCTTCCGCGCCGTCGCGCGCCGCACCGACCGGCGGGAGGGCACCTCGTGATCGCAGCCGACACCCTCTGGGTCTATCTCGCCGCCAGCCCGCTCCTGTGGCTGACGGTGACCCTTGCTGCCTATGTCGCCGCAGACAGGCTCAGCGCAGCGCTCGGCCGCCATCCGCTGGCCAATCCGGTCCTGATCGCGGTCGCCATCGTCGCCGCCCTTCTGTCCGCCAGCGGGACGCCCTTCGAAACCTATTTCGAAGGCGCGCAATTCGTACACTTCCTGCTCGGGCCGGCGACGGTCGCGCTCGCGGTGCCGCTCTACCGGCACTGGCCTGACGTGCGCCGCGCGGCGCTGCCGATCCTGGCCGCGCTGCTCGCCGGAGGCATCGTGGCCGTCGTTTCGGCGGTTGCGGTCGCCTTCGCCTTCGGCGCGCCCTGGCCGGTCCTCGTCGCGCTGGCGCCGAAATCCGTCACCGCGGCGATCGCCATGGGCATCGCCCGCGAACTCGGCGGCGAACCGTCCCTCACCGCGACCCTCGTCATCGCGACCGGCATCATCGGCGCCATCCTCGTGACGCCGCTGATGAACGCGCTGCGCATCGCCGATCCCCGCGCCCGCGGCTTCGCCGCCGGGCTCGCCTCCCACGGCATCGGCACGGCCCGCGCCTTTCAGGTCCACCCGCTGTCGGGCATCTTCGCCGGCATCGCCATGGGCTTGAACGGGCTGCTGACCGCGCTCATCGTGCCGCTCGTCCTGCGTGTCTTCGGATAGGAGTTCCCGTGCGCATCACCACCTGGAACGTGAACTCGGTCCGCCAGCGGCTGGAGCACCTGGTCGGCTTCCTGCGCGACGCCCGTCCCGACGTCCTGTGCCTGCAGGAGATCAAGTGCGTGGACGAGGCCTTTCCCCGCGCCGAGGTGGAGGCGGAAGGCTATTCCGTCGCCGTCCACGGACAGAAGGGCTTCAACGGCGTCGCCATCCTGTCGCGGGGCAGCTTCCACGAGGAAGCCGTGTCGGGCCTGCCCGGCGGCCCGGAGGACGCACAGGCTCGCTACCTCGAGGGCATCGTGCCGGCCGGCAAGGGCGTGGCGCGCGTCGCCTCCATCTACCTGCCGAACGGCAATCCCATCGGCACGGAGAAGTTCGCCTACAAGCTCGCCTGGATGGACCGGCTCATCGCCCATGCGCGCGGGCTGCTCGCCCACGAGGAACCGCTGATCCTCGCCGGGGACTACAATGTCATCCCCGAGCCGCGCGACGCCAAGGATGCGAAGGCCTGGCTCGGCGACGCGCTGTTCCAGCCGGAATCGCGCCAGAAATATCGGGAGCTGCTCGCGCTGGGCTTCACCGACGCCTTACGCGCCAGCAGCGACGCGGGCGACCTCTACACGTTCTGGGACTACCAGGCCGGCGCCTGGCAGCGGAACAACGGCATCCGCATCGACCATCTGCTCCTGTCGCCCCAGGCGGCCGACCGCCTTAGGGCCGTCGTCATCCACAAGGAGATGCGCGGCCTCGACAAGCCGTCGGACCACGTGCCCGTGTCGGTGGACCTGGACCTGCCCTGACCCGGAGGTCAGGGCGCCGTCGAGTTGGAGCTGGACTGGGAGGACGACGAGCCCTCTGGGCTCGCGCCGCGCCCGTCCCGGTCCGCGCCGGTGCCGCCGAAGGCGGTCGTCACCTGGCAGATCGAGCCGCCGCTGCAGAACGGGTCGAACAGGGTGGCCGTCGGGCCGGGAGCAGGGCCGGAGACGCCGCCCCCGGCGCTGATCGAGATGATGTCGCCCGGACGGTTGACCGGAATGCACGCGCCGCCATTGGGGCAGGCGTCGATCGCGCCGTCCTTCAGCTGGGCGCGGGTGCCCGCGGCGGAGACCTCAAGGTCGAACACGGTGCCGCGCACGCCGATCGTCGCGTGGGGTGTCTTGATCTGGTAGGTCTGCGAACCGGAATTGCCGGACACGAAGCGCAGCACGCCGCGGGTCGCGTTGACCACGACGGCCCCTGCCCCGCCGGTCGGCAGCGCGACGAACTGGTCTAGCGTCACCGCCGCATTCGGCCCCAGCGAGATGTTCGTGTTGTCCTGCAGGGCCAGCCGCGCGCGGCTGTCGCGGGCGGTGGAAACCGTCTCGTTGCGGTACACGAAGGAGCCCTCGCCGATCCGGCGCGTCTCCACCTCCACCTTCCCCGTCACGTCGTTGACCGCGACGACGGCGCTGCCGACCGCCACCGACTGCGCGAAGGCCGCGCCGCACAACGCGACGATCGCCAGACTGCCGAACGCAAGAACCCGCTTCATGACCCCAGACCCCGCTTGATGATCGGGCCGATGTGAGACAGCCCCTCCCGGTCCGTCAAGCGCGATCCGCAGCCATCAACCGCGGGGACGGCCGCCACCCCAGGAATTTCCGCCCGGCCCCCACGGTGTCCGGCCACCGCCGGGCTTTCCGCCCCAGCCCGGCCGTCCCGGGCGCATGCCCTGTTCGCCCGAGGGCCAACGGCCCGGTCCGGTCCAGATGCCGGGGCGGCGCGGCCCGCGCGGCGGCAGGTAGCCTCCGGGCGGAAGCCCCGTCGGCACGATGAAGTCAGGTCCATCGTCATACAGCGGCATGCGGCCGGGAGGCGGAAGCCGCGGCGGGCGCGCCGGCCGGGGCGCGGCGCAGGCATTGTCCTGATGGGTGCAGCGGTCGGCGAAGTCGAAGGCCTTGGGCCCGCCGGCGCGCGGCCCGGCGATGGACTTGTCGGACACCACGACCATGTGACCCGGCACCGTCACGTCCTTGCAGCGCCGGCCGTCGCGGGTGCAGACATTGATCGCTCCCTCGCGCAGCACGACGATGGTCCGGCCCGGTTTCACCAGCATGTCGAACACGGTTCCGCGCACGCCGACGATCGCCGTGGGACTGCGGATCGCATAGGACTGGGAAGGAGAGCGGCCCGACACCCACCGGAACGCCCCCTTGGTGGCGTTGACCGTGAATTCCCGCACGCCGCCCCGTTCCGGGTCGTAGACGAACCGGTCGAGCACCACGGAGGCCTGCGCGCCGAGCGAAAGATTGGTCTGGTCGAGGAAGACCAGCCTGGCCGCGCTCGCCGCCCCGGTCCGCACCAGCGCGTCCTGCGCGACGGGATCGCCCCGGGACAGAGCGGCCTGACGGCCGGCGAGCGTGCTCGTCACCGTCTTCTCGGCGAGCGTCACCTCCCCAATCCCGGGTCCTGCCGCGAAAGCGGGTGCGGCCAGGGCTGGCGCGAGGGCGATCAGGCAAGCAAGATGTCGCATTGTGGCGTCTCCCGCGATGGCGCCACAGGACCATGGCGGCTCGGCGCTGGCGGTGCGCCACCTCACATGCGAGGACGGACGGCGGCAGGCCGGGATTCGGGGAGGCGGAATGGGCTGGCGCAAGGATTCGCGGGGCGCGCTCGCGCTGTCGGCCGCTCTGGGCCTGGCGGTCTCGGCATTCGTGCTCGCCGATCCGTTCCCGCTGCGCGCACTCCGCGACCTCGTGTTCGACGGCTACCAGCGGGCCGCGCCGCGCGCCTACGATCCCGCCCTGCCCGTCCGCGTCATCGCCCTGGACGAGGCGTCCCTGTCCAAGGTCGGGCAGTGGCCCTGGTCGCGGCGCATCGTGGCCGATCTCGTCACGCGACTGCGGGAGGCCGGGGCGGCCACCATCGCCTTCGACGTCCTGTTCTCCGAGCCCGAGCGCGGCGGCGCCGCCCCCGGTCCGGACGGCCTGTCGGAGGCGGATGCGCTGCTGCGGGACGCCATGGACGGCGGCCCGGTCGTGCTCGGTCAGGCGCTCGTGGAAGCGGGCGGCGAGCCGGCCGTGAAACCGGGCTTCGCGGTGGCGGGCGACGATCCCCAGCTCTTCGTGCCGCGGCTCGGGGGCTCCCTCACCCCGCTCGCGGGCCTGACGGACAAGGCGGCCGGGGTCGGCGCCCTGAACTGGATCCCGGACAGGGACCTCATCGTCCGCCGCATCCCCACCCTGTACTCCGTCCACGGCAAGCTGGTGCCCAGCTACGCCGTGGAGGCCCTGCGGGTCGCCCAGGGCGCGGGCAGCCTCGTGGTCAAGTCGTCCAATGCCAGCGGCGAGAAAGCCGCCTTCGAGCGCCAGACGGGCATGGTCGCCCTGCGCGTCGGCCAGGTCACCGCCAGCACCGACGCGGGCGGGGCCATCCGCGTGCGCTACGCCGGCAGCCAGCCGGAGCGGCGCATCTCCGCAGCCTCGGTCCTCGACGGGACGTTCGACCGCGCCGCCGTGGACGGCGCCATCGTCCTCATCGGCGCCACCGCCGTCGCGCTGTCCGATATCCGGGCGACGCCGCTGGAGCCCGCCGTCCCGGGGATCGACATCCATGCGGAACTGATCGAGCACCTGATCTCCGGCTCGACCCTGACGCGGCCCGATTACGGGCCGGGACTGGAGGCGACGCTCGCGACCCTGGCGGCCTTGATCGTCGCCATCGCCGTCGCGGCGTTCTCGCCGGGCATCGCGGCCGCGTTCGGGCTCGCCGTCCTCCTGGCGGCCTTCGGCGGCTCGTTCCTCGCCTATTCGCGGGCCGAGCTGCTGGTCGACCCAATCGGCCCGGCCCTGTCGGCGATCGGCGCCTTCGCCATCGGCTCCACCGGCGCATTGCGCCGCTCGCGGCGCGAGCAGCGGGAGATCCGGGACGCCTTCGGCCGCTACGTCTCGCCCGCCGTGGTCGAGGCCCTCGCCGCCGATCCCTCGCGGCTGGCCCTCGGCGGGGAGATCCGGGACATCACGGTCCTGTTTTCCGACATACGCGGCTTCACCTCCCGGTCGGAGACCCTGTCCGCCGAGGAGGTCGTCGCCTTCCTCAACTCCGTGCACACGCCGCTGACGGAGGAGGTGCTGAAATCGGGCGGCACGCTCGACAAGTTCATCGGCGACGGGATGATGGCGTTCTGGAACGCGCCCCTCGACACGCCGGACCACGCCCGCAAGGCTGTCGACTGCGCCCTGGCCATGCAGGCCGTCATGCTGCGGCTCGAGGACGAGGCAAGGGCCCAGGCCGTCGCGGAAGGGCGTATCCACGTGCCCGTCGCCATCGGGCTTGGCATCCACACCGGCACCGCCTGCGTCGGTAACCTGGGCTCGGCCCGGCGGTTCGACTATTCCGCCGTCGGCGACACGGTGAACACGGCCGCGCGCATCGAGCAGACGTCCAAGACGTACGGCGTGCCGATGATCCTCTCGGCGGAGGTGGCGGCCGCGGTGCCGGACCATGCCGTCTTCCCGTTCGACACGATCACGCTGCGCGGCCGCTCCCGCGGCACGCGGCTCTTCGCGCTTCATGGGGGGCCGGACGCGGTGGACGCGATGTTCCGCGAGTTCCGGGATGGCATGACCGCGCTGATGGCGGCTTTCGAGGCCGGCCGCGACGGCCTGGAGGACGAGGTCATGCGCCTTGCGGACATGCCGCCGGCCTATGCTTACCCGAAGCTCTTCGTGATGTACCGGGAGCGGCTGGCGGCGCGGGCCGCGGCGGCGTCCTGACGCCGAGGGTCAGTTCCGGCGGCGGTTGTGCTGCTCGAGATAGACGGCCGCCGCCTGCTGGTCGAGCTCGGTCGCCGAGGCCATCGCCTGGCTGTGCAGATCCACGATCCATGTGTCGCGGGAGGGATCGGCGCCTTCGCGGGCAAGGCCCAGCCACATGAGGCCGAGCGCCCGCTGGCGCGGCACGCCGTTGCCGGTCACCAGCATCTGGCCCAGCAGGGCCTGAGCGGGCACGTGCCCCTTCTCGGCGGCAAGGTTCAGCCAGCGCGCCGCGCGGCGCGGGTCCTTCTGCAGGCCCTTGCCGTCCAGCATCAGCCGGCCCAGCGAATATTGCGCGCCGGCATCGCCGAAATAGGACGCGGCGTAGTTGAACAATTCGATCGCCCGGGCGACGTCCTGCTTCACATACGTGCCGGGGATGCCGTCCATGAAATAGCCGCCGAGCGTGACGAACGCATTCGACACGAAGGCGGCGTTGGGCGTGCCCGGCGTCACATCGGCGTTGTCGTCGGCGACCTTCGAGAAATACTCGAACGCCTTGAGGTCGTCGTGGGCGACGCCGTCGCCTTCCGAGTACATGCGCCCGAGCTTCCAGAGCGCGCGGGGATGGCCCTTCGTGGCGGCGTATTCCAGCGCCCGCACGGCAGCGACCTTGTCGCCGGCGCCGTAGCTGCGCATGCCCGTCATGAAGGCTTCGGTCTCGGACTTGAACACGAGCGGCGCGCCGGGCGCGACCGGGGCCGGCGCGGCGGACGGCGCCAGCGCCGACGCCTTGGGCAGCGCCTGGAGCGGCGCCAGCGGCGCGCTGACGATGACCGCATCCTGCGAAGGTGTGGACTGGGCGAAAGCGACGCCGGTAGCAAGCGACGAGAATGCGAGGATAGCGGCAGGAATCAGCGACCTGGCCGCCCCGCGAGGGGCCGCCATCGGTCGCATCGATTCTGTCCGCAGCAAATCCATTCCAGTTCCAGTCGCCCGCGGCCTCAAGAAGCCGGAAGGCGGCTTCGTCTCTGCCATGCGGATCGTCATTCAGGCAATCGGAGCAGGATCGGGGGCGACTGGCGGGTCGAACACCCGGCCCGGCCACCTCGCCTGTCCCAAAGCCTATGCTTTTCAGGCCCTTATTGAGACCGAGTGAAGCGGTGGCTTTATGGCGGGATCGCGGCGAATTCGGGCGGCGGCATCGGGGGCGCGACGAAGCTTTTGGGATGTGGCGCGCGGGCCACAGATCGCCCCGTGGCGCAGCCCGGAAGTGACGGTAGGGCAAGCGGATTCCGCCCCCTGCGCGAGGACGGGAAACCGTCCCTTAACCAAGCCGCTATAGGGTCGCGCCAGGCAAATCGCGACAGGAGCATGGCGATGGACGAGGGCGATTCCCGCGCCTACCGGCTGCTGATGGGCACCGCCAAGATCGTCGGCACCATCGCGGTCCTGTCCCTGTTCGCAGGCACCTACCTGGCCGACCGTCCGGATATCGTCGCCAGCATCGCCCCGCGGGAGCGGGACGCGATCGCGGCGCTTTCCGCCGGGCGCGACCCGATGGTCACCGGCTCGATCCGCAACCAGGCGCAGGTGACGCGGATCGACCCCTGTTTCGTCCCGTCCCGCTAGGCCTCAGGCCGCCAGCCACGCGCCCAGCGCCGCGTTGACCGCGTCCGGGTCCTCCATCGTCGTCAGGTGCCCCGCGCCGGCGATGACCTGAAGCCGCGCGCCCGGGACGATCTCCGCCATCTCGCCCGCGACCTCGGGCGGCGTGATGTCGTCGGCATCGCCGACCAGGACGAGCGTCGGCACGGCCACGCGCCGCAGGCTTGGCCGCGAATCCGCCCGGCCGATGATCGCCCTCTGCTGGCGGATGAATGCCTCCGCCCCCGTCTCGCGCATCATGGCGCGCACCCGCTGCTCCAGGTCCCGGTCCGACAGGCGCTGCGGCGCGACGAGCTTCTGCCAGAGGAAGACGTGCACGTCCTCGAACCGCCCGCCCTCGGCGAAGGCGATCAGCTTCTCCCGGCGCGCGACCGCATCCTCGCCATCGGGGCGCGCGCTTGTGTCCAGGAGAGCCAGCCGCGAGACCCGGTCCGGCGCCTGGCGCATGACCTCCATGGCGACGTAGCCGCCCATCGACAGGCCGGCGAGCCCGAAACGGCCTGGCGCCCGCGCCAGAAGCCTGCCGGCCATCGCAGGGATCGTGTCGTCGGCGCGATTGTCGGCCACGAGGACCTCACGATCGCCACCGAAGGCATCGATCTGGGCCGCGAAAAGCTCTTGCGTGCAGTTGAGGCCGGGCACGAGGACCAGCGGTTCGTTGTTCTGTGTCGGCATCCGCGGCGCTCTGCACGTATAAACGCGGCACAATTGCGGCGTTTTCGTTGACAATCGGGCATTTCATCCTATGTTCCGGCGCGCAAGACATGGCTTCTTCCGCGCGCGGCGCGGACCATGTCGGACAGCGGTCCACGGATCGCGCCAACCGGACAGCGAATGTCATTTTCAGAACTCGGCCTTAGCGACAAGGTGCTTGCCGCGGTCACGGCCGCCGGCTACACGCAGCCGACTCCGATCCAGGCCCAGGCCATCCCCCATGTCCTGGCTCGTCGGGACGTCCTCGGGATCGCCCAGACGGGCACCGGAAAAACCGCAGCTTTCACGCTGCCCATGCTGACTTTGCTGGAGAACGGCCGGGCCCGCGCCCGCATGCCGCGCACCCTCATTCTCGAGCCGACGCGCGAACTTGCGGCGCAGGTCGAGGACAGCTTCAAGAAGTACGGCACCAACCAGAAGCTCTCGGTCGCTTTGCTCATCGGCGGCGTGTCCTTCGGCGACCAGGACATGAAGATCACGCGCGGCGTCGACGTGCTGATCGCGACGCCCGGACGCCTGCTCGACCATGTCGAGCGCGGCAAGCTGCTGCTGACCGGCGTTGAACTCTTCGTGATCGACGAGGCGGACCGCATGCTCGACATGGGGTTCATCCCCGACATCGAGCGCATCGCCAAGCTCGTGCCCTTCACGCGCCAGACGCTGTTCTTCTCGGCCACGATGCCGCCGGAGATCACGCGCCTCGCCGACGCGTTCCTGCACAATCCCGCGCGGGTCGAGGTCTCGCGGCCGGCTTCGGCCGCCACGACGATCACCCAGCGCCTCGTGGCCTCCGGCCGCGAGCCGGAGGACAAGCGCGAGACGCTTCGCCGCCTGATCCGCGACGCCAGCGACCTGCAGAACGCCATCATCTTCTCGAACCGCAAGCGGGACGTGGCGGTGCTGCACAAGTCGCTGGTGAAGCACGGCTTCAACGCCGTCGCGCTCCACGGCGACATGGACCAGCGGGCGCGCATGCAGGCGCTCGACCAGTTCAAGACCGGCGTCGCCACCATCCTCGTGGCGAGCGACGTGGCGGCCCGCGGGCTCGACATCCCGGCCGTCAGCCACGTGCTGAACTATGACGTGCCGCATCACGCCGAGGATTATGTCCACCGTATCGGCCGCACGGGCCGCGCGGGCCGCAGCGGCACCGCCCTGTCGATCGTCACGACCGCCGACGAGAAGTCGCTGTCGGCGATCGAGAGCCTGATCGGCAACAAGATCGAGTGGGACGGGCCGACGCTCGCGGAACTGCGCGCCGGTGGCGGCGCCTCCGAGGAGGATCGTCCAGCCAGGGGCCGGTCGCGCGGCGGTCGCCCCGAACGGGAGCGCGGCGAACGCGACGGCCGTCGCGCCCGTGCCGGCGCCCCCCGCGAGGCGCAGGCCGAGCGGGAACCGCGCGAGGAACGGGCCGCCGAGGCGGCGCCGCCCCGCCAGGAACGGCAGGCCCGCGAGGATCGCCAGCCGCGCCAGGATCGCCAGCCTCGCGAGGAGCGCCAGCCGCGGGACGCGCGCCCGCCGCGCGAGGAGCGTCCCGGCCGCGACGATCGTCCGTCGCGCCCGGCCGAGGCCCGGGGCGAGCGCCACCAGCGCGACCGCGACGACGGCCCCGCCGTCCGCGGCCTGGGCGATCACGTTCCGGCCTTCCTGATGCGTTCGGCTCCGGTGGCCAAGGACACCAAGAAGCGCCCTGCCGGCAGCTGAAGCGCAGCGCGACACATTCGTCACACCCGGCCGGTTCTGCCGCCCGTGATGAACGTTTGTTTAATCCTCGGCGAGTCATACAGGTGCACGACCTGTGAAGGACGGAGGATGCCCCGCGTCTTCCGGAGCGCAACGAGGCTACCTTGGCCAAGCGTAAGGGCTCGTCCGGCGACGACCGGCGTCTCGCAATCGCGGAACACGCTTTCGAGCGGCTGAAGGCGGCCGACTCGCCCCCGACCCCTCGCTCTTTCGAAGTGTGGTTCAGCGTCGCCAATGGCGACGTCCCAGCGCTGCGCGACGCGGTCCAGTCCATCGTGGACACCAAGGGCCGCGTGGACGAACAGGATATCGAGGCGCTGTTCGAGGCACATATCGCGCCCCGCAGCTTCGCGGCCCACGCGGAGCGCACCAGCCGCGGCGTGCTCGCCGAGATCGATCATGTCATGGAAATGATCGACCTGGCGCTCGGTTCATCCGCCAAATACGGCGAATCGCTGGTGTCCCTCACCAACGACCTGTCCGGCACGGTCGATCGCAACCGGATCCGCGACATCGTCGGCGCCCTCGTGCTGGCGACCCGCGAGGCGGCGGCGACCAACAAGACCCTGGACGCGCGCCTCAAGGAGACGCGCAACGAGATTTCGACCCTGCGCGAGACGCTGGAAGCGGTGCGCATCGAGGCGCTGACCGACGCGGTCACCGGCCTCGCCAACCGCAAGCATTTCGAGGAGATGCTGGTGAAATGGATCGACCAGGTGTCGATCGTCCGCCAGCCGATGTCGCTCATCATGATCGATATCGACCGCTTCAAGCACTTCAACGACACGTTCGGCCACCTGACCGGCGACCAGGTCCTGCGCCTCGTCGGCGCGACCATGCGCGAGAAGGTCAAGCTCAAGGCCACGATCGCCCGCTTCGGCGGCGAGGAATTCGCGGTCATCCTGCCGGACACCACCCTCGACGGCGCCCGCGCCCTCGCCGAGGCCATCCGCCTCGGCATCATGGGCCGCGAGCTGATCAAGCGTTCCACGGGCGAGTCGCTCGGCCGGGTCACGGTGTCCTGCGGCGTCGCCCAGCTCACGCGCGGCGACACGGTCGCGACGCTGCTGGAGCGGGCGGATGCCTGCCTCCTGCTCGCCAAGCGCACCGGGCGCAACCGGACCGTCGTGGAGAGCGACGTCATCCAGGACGACGGCGAACTGCCCGAGCAGGCGGTCGCCTGACGTTTTCGCCGAACTGAAGCGCGCTCGTTCGCTCATCCCCGCCGCATCGCCGGCGGCGCCTGGCGTGGGGACGAGGAACCAGCAATTTCCGTCAGCTAGACCGTCGCCGGCGTGATCGCCACCGACTCGCCGCAGCCGCAGGCAGACGTCTGGTTGGGGTTGTTGAACACGAAGGTCGACGCCAGGCGCGTGGTCTGGAAGTCCATCTGCGTGCCCAGCAGGAACAGCACCGCCTTGGGGTCCACCAGCACCGTGGCTCCCTTGTCCTCGACGACCTCGTCGCCGGGGCGCACGTCCTCGGCATAGTCGATCGTGTAGGACATGCCGGCGCAGCCGCCATTCTTCACGCCGACGCGGATGCCGATGAGCGGTTTTCCGGAATTGGCCACGATCTCGGCGACCCGCGAGGCGGCGGCCTCGGTGAGGGTCATCACCTGGAACTTGCGGGGTATCGCGTTCATTCTTCGCCTCTCCACCGGGTTCAAGGCCCGGGCAGAACCATCATCCCTCAATGTAGTGACCGGGAGGTTGCACGTCGAGGGTGAAGGACCGTCAGGCCACGTCCGGCCAGATGCCGGCGGTGGCGAATTCCACGAGGTGACCGTCCGGATCGCGCACGTAGAGCGAGAGCCCACCCCCGGGCCAGGTCGTGCGGCCTTCGATGGCGACGCCATGCGCCGTCAGGTGCCGCTCCCAGGCCGGAAGCTCGGTCGTCGGCACCCTGAAGGCGAAATGGACGGGGCCGTGCCCGTCATGCGGCGGGATCGTGCCGCCCGGCATGACCACCGGCTCCAGCGTGCCGCCCCGGCGGAAGAGCAGCAGGACCGACTTGCCCGATACCGAATAGGCGACGAAGCGCTCGTCGCCGACCATCCGCTTCAGGCCCAGGACGTCCTCGTAGAAGGCCGCCGCCCGCGAAACGTCGTCGACATAGAGCGCGGTCTCAAGGATGCCGTCGAGGGCCGGCATCACCACATGTCCAGCGCCACGCGGGCCTCGTCCGACATGCGGCTCTGGTCCCATGGCGGATCGAAAACCATGTTCACGGTGACGCCCGAAATGCCGCCGACCGTCGCGACGGCGTTCTCCACCCAGCCCGGCATCTCGCCCGCCACGGGGCAGCCGGGGGCGGTCAGCGTCATGTCCACCGTCACGTGCCGCTCGTCCGAGATGTCGACGCGGTAAATCAGGCCGAGCTCGTAGATGTCCGCCGGAATCTCGGGGTCGTAGACGGTCTTCAGCGCGGCGACGATGTCGGTCGTCAGGCGCTCCAGCTCGTCCTGCGGGATGGCGCTCGCCGCGACCTGGGGCGCGTTCGGCGCGGTTTCGGTCGTGGTCATGGCGTGACGGTCCTCATGAGAACATGCCTTCCGCCTTGCGGAGGGCGCCGGCGAGGATGTCGACCTCTTCCAGCGTGTTGTAAAGGGCAAACGAGGCCCGGCAGGTCGATGTCGCCCCGAAGCGCGACAGCAGCGGCATGGCGCAGTGCGTGCCGGCGCGGACGGCGACGCCGGCGCGATCGATGATCGTCGCCACGTCGTGGGCGTGGGCGCCCTTCATCTCGAAGGCGAGGATGGCGCCCTTGCCCTTCGCCCGGCCGATGATGCGGATGGCGTTCATGGCGCCCAGCTTCTCGTGGGCATAGGCGGACAGCCGCTCCTCATGCGCGCGGATCCGGTCCCGTCCGACCTCCATCATGAACTCGACCGCAGCGCCGAGCCCGATGGCCTCTATGATCGGCGGCGTGCCGGCCTCGAAACGGTGCGGCGGCACGTTGTAGGTCACGCCGTCCGTGGTCACGCTCTCGATCATCTCGCCGCCGCCGTTGAACGGGGGCAGCTTTTCGAGCCATTCGCGCTTGCCGTAGAGCACGCCGATGCCGGTCGGGCCGTACACCTTGTGCCCGGTGAAGACGTAGAAGTCCGCGTCGAGGTCGCGCACGTCGACATCCAGATGCACCGCACCCTGGCTGCCGTCCACGAGCACGGGAATGCCGCGGGCATGGGCGATGCGGATCATCTCCCGCACCGGGTTCACCGTGCCGAGCACGTTGGACATGTGGGTGATCGCGACGATCTTCGTGCGGTCGGTCAGCAGCCGCTCATAGGCGTCCACATCGAGATTGCCCTGGTCGTCCACGGGGATCCACTTCAGCACCGCGCCCTTGCGCTCGCGATGGAAGTGCCACGGCACGATGTTGGAGTGGTGCTCCATGATCGACAGGACGATCTCGTCGCCCTCCCCGATCGCGTGCCGGCCATAGGAATCGGCCACGAGGTTGATCGCCTCGGTGGCGGAGCGGGTGAACACGATCTCGTCGGTGGAAGCGGCGTTGAGGAACCGGCGCACGCTCTCGCGTCCGGCCTCGAACCCTTCCGTCGCCGCGTTGGCCATGTAGTGCAGGCCGCGATGCACGTTGGAATAGCCGGTCTCCATGCACCGGACCATGGCGTCGATCACGGCGCGCGGCTTCTGCGCGGAGGCCGCGTTGTCGAGGTAGACGAGAGGCTTTCCGTACACCTGCATGGACAGGATCGGGAATTCCCGCCGGATGGCCTCGACGTCGTAGTTCTGCGCGTGTGCGTTCATGGGACCGGTCCCTCGGGCCGGGACCGGCGCGCCCCGGATCGGCGCGCGCCGGGCATGGTGGGATCAGCGCGCGGCGCGCGCCTTGAGCCAGGACTCGATGCGGCCCGTCAGGACTTCGCGCATCGCCTCGTTCGACACGGTCTCGACCACTTCGCCGACGAAGGCCTGGAGCAGCAGCGCCTCGGCCTCCGGCTTCGGCAGACCCCGCGCCATCAGATAGAACAGCAGGTCCTCGTCCAGCGCGCCGCAGGTAGCGCCGTGGGCGCAGGCGACATCGTCGGCGAAGATCTCGAGCTCCGGCTTGTTGTACATGGCCGAGGCCTCGCCCAGCAGCAGCGCGCCGGACATCATGCGTCCGTCGGTCTTCTGCGCCTTCTGCCGGACGATGATCTTGCCCTGGAAGACGCCCGCCGCCTCGTCGTCGACGACGGTGCGGAACAGCTCCCGGCTTTCGCCGCCCGGCTCCGCGTGGTCCACCACCAGCGTGGAATCCGCATGCTGGGTCCGCGACAGAAGGGCCAGACCGTTGATCGACGCCTTGGCACTCTCGCCGGCGAACGTGGCGAAGACCTGATGGCGAGACAGCGCGGCGCCGAACACGCCGTTCACCGACGTCAGCTCGGTCTCGCGCCCGAGGCGCAACGACAGGGACGACAGCACGATCGCCGCGTCGCCCTCCCCGTTCAGCCGGGCGTGGTCGACCCTGGCGCCATCGCCCGCCACGATCTCCACCATGGTGTTCGGCTGGTAGGCGACGCCCGCGGGCCCCTGGTGGGTCTCCAGCAGCGTCACAGACGCGCCGCCTCCCACCATCACGAGCACCCGCGCGGCCGTCGCGAAGGGCTGGCTGCCCTCGTTGACGAAAGCAAGATGCAGCGGCTCAGTGACCGTGACGCCGCTCTCCACCGTCAGGATGATCCCGTCGGTCATGAAGGCGGTGTTGAGTTCCACGGCCGCGTTGCCCGCCGCCAGGGGATCGCCGAGGGCCGACAGCGCGGGATGACCCGCGGTCAGCGCCTCGCGCAGCGACACGGCGGTCACGCCGGCCGGCAGGGAGGCCGGGGCCGACAGGACGTGGCCGTTGGCGATCAGGAATCGAGGGGCGCCGAGATCGGGCGCGCCGGCGGGAACCGCCGCAGGACGCTCGGCCAGCGGAGCCGCATCGCGCAGCGCGGCGCGCAGGTCCGTGTATTTCCATTCCTCGACGCGCCGGTGCGGCAGGCCGCGCTCGGCATAGCGGGCGAAGGCGGCGCGCCGCTCTGCCGCAGCGCCCGGAAGCGTGTCCCTGAGGCGAGCGAACGCTCCCTCGAGCGACGTCTCCGCGGGCGTCTTCATGGGTGTCACGATCGCCATGGCTGCCTCACGCCGCCAGATTGCGGTAATCGGCGTAGCCGTTGGCCTCGAGCTCGAGCGCCAGCTCCTTGCCGCCCGACTTCACGATCCGGCCCTTGGCCATGACGTGGACCGTGTCCGGCACGATGTGGTTCAAGAGCCGCTGGTAGTGCGTGATGACCAGGAACGAGCGGTCCGGGCTGCGCAAAGCGTTCACGCCGTCCGCGACGATTTTCAGTGCATCGATGTCGAGGCCGGAATCGGTCTCGTCGAGGATGCAGAAGGCGGGCTGCAGCAGCGCCATCTGCAGGATTTCCATGCGCTTCTTCTCGCCGCCGGAGAACCCGACATTCAGCGCCCGCTTGAGCATATCCTTGGAAATGCCGAGCCCTTCGGCCGCATTGTTGACCCGCTTCATGAAGTCGGCGGTCGCCAGTTCCGGCTCGCCGCGATGGCGGCGCTGCGCGTTCATGGCAGCTTTCAGGAACGTCATCGTGCCGACGCCGGGGATCTCCAGCGGATACTGAAACGCCAGGAAGACGCCCGCCGCGGCCCGCTCGTCCGGCGCCATCTCCAGGATGTTCTCGCCGTTCAGCAGGACCTCTCCGTCCAGGACCTCGTAGTCCTCGCGCCCGGCCACGACATAGGACAGGGTCGACTTGCCCGACCCGTTGGGACCCATGATGGCCGCGACCTCGCCGTCCTTCACGGTGAGGTTCAGTCCGTCGAGGATGCGCTGCCCCTCGATCTCGACGACGAGGTTCCTGATCTCGATCATTGCTCTACTCGCTTCTTCCTAGGATCTCCGCCCACATGGCGAAGGCCGCGTCCGGCTTGTCTCGGAAATATTCCCTGACGCAGAGCACGCCCGCGAGGGCGTCCACCATGCGCTGCGCGTCTCCCTCCACCTGGGAGACCATGTTGCCTGTCCCGTCGTCGACGCGGATGTCGTCGGCGGAGATGATGAACGTGTCGATGAACGGGTGGTACGTGATGGATGCCACCTGCTCGTCGTTCTGCCGGACGACCAGGTCGGTCTCCGGCATGTGCATGTGGATGCCCTTCGCCGTCAGCCAGTCGGCATCGCTGCCGAACAGGTCCTGAAGCTCCTTGAGCTTCGCCCGGACGCGCTCGTTGTGCTCTTCCTGCCGGCGGATCTCCGCCGACAGCTTTTCGCGCGCCGCCTGGAATGCGGTGAGAAGAACGCCCATGCTATAGCCCCTCGTGGGTTTACCCGACCGAGCCTTCAAGGCTGATCGAGATCAGCTTCTGCGCTTCCACCGCGAACTCCATCGGGAGCTGCTGCAGGACGTCCTTGACGAACCCGTTCACGATGAGCGCCGTCGCCTCTTCCTCCGAGAGCCCCCGCTGGAGGCAGTAGAACATCTGGTCCTCGGAGATCTTGGACGTGGTCGCCTCGTGTTCGAATACCGCCGTGGATGTCTTCGACTCGATGTAGGGCACGGTGTGCGCCCCGCATTTGTCGCCGATCAGCAGCGAGTCGCAATTGGTGAAATTCCGGGCGTTCGTGGCCTTGCGATGGGCCGAAACCAACCCCCGGTAGGTATTCTGCGAGCGTCCGGCGGAGATGCCCTTGCTGATGATCCGGCTCGTCGTGTTCTTGCCGAGGTGGATCATCTTGGTTCCGCTATCGACCTGCTGCATCCCGTTGGACACCGCGATCGAATAGAACTCGCCGCGCGAGCCGTCCCCGCGCAGGATGCAGGACGGGTACTTCCAGGTGATCGCCGATCCGGTCTCGACCTGCGTCCACGAGATCTTCGCGTTCCGGCCGCGGCAATCGCCGCGCTTGGTCACGAAGTTGTAGATGCCGCCGCGACCTTCCGCGTCGCCCGGATACCAGTTCTGGACGGTGGAATACTTGATCTCCGCGTCATCCAGCGCGATGAGCTCGACGACCGCCGCGTGGAGCTGGTTCTCGTCGCGCATCGGCGCGGTGCAGCCCTCCAGGTAGCTCACGTAGGAGCCCTTGTCGGCGATGATGAGCGTGCGCTCGAACTGGCCCGTGTTCTTCTCGTTGATGCGGAAATAGGTGGAGAGCTCCATCGGGCAGCGCACGCCCTCCGGGATGTAGACGAACGAGCCGTCGGTGAAGACCGCCGAATTCAGGGTCGCGTAGAAGTTGTCCGTCACCGGCACGACCGTGCCGAGATATTTCCGCACCAGGTCGGGATGTTCGCGGATCGCCTCGGAAATCGAGCAGAAGATGACGCCTGCCTTCTTCAGCTCGTCCTTGAACGTCGTGGCGACCGACACGGAATCGAACACGGCGTCCACCGCGACGCGGTTCTCCGGCGCGACGCCCGCCAGAATCTCCTGCTCGCGCAGCGGGATGCCGAGCTTCTTGTAGGTCTCGAGGATCGCGGGATCGATCTCGTCGAGCGACTTGGGCGCGGCCGACGACTTGGGCGCCGCGTAATAGTAGGCGTCCTGGAAATCGATGGGCGGATAGTCGACGCGCGCCCAGGTCGGCTCGCGCATGGTCTGCCAGCGCCGGAAGGCGTCGAGGCGCCATTCGGTCATCCATTCCGGGTCGCCCTTCTTGGCGGAGATGAACCGGACCGTGTCCTCGTTCAGCCCCTTGGGCGCCTTGTCCGACTCGATCAGCGTCTCGAAGCCGTACTTGTACTCGCTGACGTCGATCGCCCGGACCTGGTCGATCGTTTCCTGCACGGCAGGCATGGCAGACCTCTCTTCTCACGGCTTCAAGGGCCGCGGGTTGGTTCACGCGGGGGTGCGACGCCTCAGGCGGCGCGCCTCCGCCTCTCATATAGGGTCGCGACCGTCCGCTCGAAGACGGGCAGGAACCGCGTCACATCGTCTTCGGTCGACGTCCAGCCGAGGCTGATACGCACAGCGCCTTCCGCCAGATCGGCGGGAACGCGCATGGCGTCGAGCACGTGCGACCGCTTCATCTTGCCCGAGGAGCAGGCGGAGCCGGAGGATGCCGCCACGCCCGCCAGGTCGAGCGCCATAAGCAGCGTCTCGGCCGGAAGGCCGGGGAACGCCACCAGGATCGTGTTCGGCAGGCGGCGCACATGGCGGCCGAAGACGACGGCCTCCGGCGCGAAGGCCTCGATGCCGGCTTCCACCCGCTCGCGCAGCGCCAGCAGCCGGGACGCTTCCGCATCGATGGCGGGCTGCACGGCGGCGACCGCCGCGGCAAAGCCGGCAATGCCGGGAAGGTTCTCTGTGCCCGCGCGGCGGTTCATCTCCTGCCCGCCGCCGCCGATGAGGCGGTCCATCTCGATATCGGGCCGCAGCACGAGCGCGCCGATGCCGCGCGGCCCGCCGAGCTTGTGGGCCGAAACGGTGAGCACGTCGGCGCCCAGCAGGCGGATATCCGTCGGGACCCTGCCTGCCGCCTGTACCGCATCGCAGACCAGGACGCCGCCCGCGCGGCGCACGGCCTCGGCGACCTGCGCGACGGGCTGGACGGCCCCCGTCTCACTGTTCGCCGCCTGGAGGGCGACGACGATCCTGACCTCGGGCTCGTCGGCCGCCAGCTGCGCGATGCGTGCAAGCGCCGTCTCCAGGTCGAGCACGCCGTCGGCGCCGAGCGGCAGGATCTCGTGGCGGGGAAACCGATGACCCGCCAGCACGCTGGCATGCTCCCCGGCGGCGGCGAGCAGGATCGCGTCCCGGCGACGGTCGCCGCTCCGGCGCAGACCCGGCTGCAGCGCGGTCGCGTTCGCCTCGGACGCGCCGGAGGTGAAGACGACGTCGCGGGCGCGCGCGCCGAGCAGGCCGGCAACGGTCTCCCGCGCGGCCTCGATCGTTGCGCGGGCGGCGCGGCCCTCCGCATGCACCGAGGAGGGATTGCCGACGATGGCCATCGCCCGCGCCACGGCGTCGACCGCTTCCGGCCGCGCCGGGGTCGTCGCATTGTGGTCGAGATACAGGCGAGACATCGCTGGACAGGACCTCCGTTAACGGTGTGACATGCGAAATCCTTGCATTCACACGACTAACCGCGATACACCCCGGCCGCCGCTGCAATCGCCACAGCGATATGCAACCGGAAGTAGGTGTTAGAATTATTCTAAGGGTCGATTTAGGGCGGATCGGTGCTGCGCGTCAAGGCGCGTGAGGCCGGCCCGCAGCGGCCCTGGGTCTCAAGGAGCGACAATGCCTGAGGTGATCTTCAACGGTCCGGCCGGCCGGATCGAGGGCCGTTATCACCCGTCCAAAACCAAGGGCGCTCCCATCGCGATCATCCTGCACCCCCATCCGCAGTTCGGGGGCACGATGAACAACCAGATCGTCTACAATCTCTACTACACGTTCGCGAGCCGCGGTTTCTCAGTGCTCCGCTTCAACTTCCGCGGCGTCGGCCGCAGCCAGGGCGCCTTCGACCACGGCCAGGGCGAGCTCTCGGACGCCGCCTCCGCGCTGGACTGGGTCCAGTCCATCAACCCGGAAGCCAAGACCTGCTGGATCGCCGGCATGTCCTTCGGCGCCTGGATCGGCATGCAGCTCCTGATGCGCCGCCCCGAGGTGGAGGGCTTCATCTCGATCGCCGCGCCGGCCAACCGTTTCGACTTCACCTTCCTGGCGCCCTGCCCGTCGTCCGGCCTGTTCGTCCACGGCTCCGAGGACCGGGTCGCGCCGGTCAAGGAGGTCATGAGCGTCATCGAGAAGGTGAAGACGCAGAAGGGCATCCAGATCGAGCACCAGGTCGTGGACGGCGCCAACCACTTCTTCGACGGCAAGGTGGACGAGCTGATCGCCACCGTGGACGCCTATCTCGACAAGCGCGTCGGCCCGAAGACTGGCGACGCCAAGGCGACCGGCTGATCCCTCAGATCGAGCCGGCCGAAGGCTCGGTTTCAGCCCGCCGCTTCAGGCCGGCAGGGTCCGCACGCCGCCGGTCAGCCCGACGGGCACGCCCGTCGTCCCCGGGAAGGTCAGGGGCAGCCCTTGCAGGCTGCGGACCGCGAGGAAGGCGAAGGCCTGGGCCTCGACCGAATCGCCGCTCCATCCCAGCGCATCCGCCGTCACCACCTGCGAGCCCGTGGCTTCGGCCAGCGCCCGCAGGATCGAGGGATTGCGCGCGCCGCCACCGCAGACGATCCAGCAGCCGGGCCTGCGGGGCAGCTTGTCCGCGATGGCCGCGATCGTGCGGGCGGTGAACGCGGTGAGCGTCGCCGCGCCGTCTTCCACCGAAAGGTGATCCAGAGCCGGGCGGCCGAAGGCGTTGCGGTCGAGCGACTTGGGCGGCCGCGCCGCGAAATAGGGATGGGCCATCAGCGCTGCGAGCGCGGCTTCGTCCACGGTGCCGCGAGCGGCATGGATGCCGTCCCGGTCGCACGGCAGTCCCGCCCGCTCCATCATGAAATCGTCGAGGAGCGCGTTGCCCGGCCCGGTGTCGCAGGCGACCGGCTCGGCATCGCCGTCCAGCCAGGTGACGTTGGCCACCCCGCCGATATTGACGACGGCCGCGGGCCGGGGGAGCCCGGCGCGGGACGCGACCAGCGCCCGGTGGAAGACCGGGACGAGCGGGGCGCCCTGCCCCGCCGCGGCCACGTCGGCGGCGCGGAAATCGTGGACGAGCGGCAACCCGAGGCGCCGGGAAAGCCCCGGCCCGTCGCCGATCTGCACGGTGAGCCGGTGTTCGGGCCGATGCAGGACGGTCTGGCCGTGGAAGCCCACGACGTCGACCGTGCGGCGGTCGATGCCGTTGTCGGCGATGAAACGCTCCACGGCGTCGGCATGGGCCTCGGTCACCAGGCGCTCGGCGTCGGCGAGCGCGCCGGGACGCGCCGCCCGGTCGTCGAGGGCGACCGCGTCGGCGAGCGCGCGGCGCAGCAGCGCCCGCTCGGCATCCGAATAGGGGTGGAACCCGGTCGGCCCGAAGGACGAGATCGTCGTCCCGTCGGTGTCGATCATCGCGACGTCGACGCCGTCCATCGAAGTTCCGGACATCAGTCCGATCGCCCGCATCGTGTCCACGCCAGCCCCCATGTCCCAGCGCCGATTCAACCCGTGTGTTTCGGCCGCCGTGATGCTATGCACGCGACCGTTTCCAAGGAGGTAACACGAACCGGTCCGGCTGTCCGCCGCGCCGGTTGCGTCCGACGCCCTTGCGAGGAGTTTTCCCTTGAGCCTGCCGAAGTCCGACTTCCTGCGCGTTCTCACCGAGCGCGGCTACATCCACCAGTGCTCGGACCTTGCGGGTCTCGACGCCAAGGCGGCTGCCGGAGAAGTCGTGTCCTACGTGGGCTACGACTGCACGGGGCCCTCGCTGCATGTGGGGCACCTTCTGTCCATCATGATGCTGCACTGGCTGCAGCAGACCGGCCAGAAGCCCATCGCGCTCATGGGCGGCGGCACGACCCGCGTCGGCGATCCCTCCGGCAAGGACGAGAGCCGCAAGATCCTGACCCTCGACCAGATCGCCGCCAACAAGGACAGCCTGAAGACAGCGTTCTCGCGCTTCATCCGCTTCGGCGATGGCAAGGGCGACGCGATCATGGTGGACAACGCCGAATGGCTGGCGCCGCTGAACTACATCGACTTCCTGCGCGATGTCGGCCGGCACTTCTCCGTCAACCGGATGCTCTCCTTCGACTCGGTGAAGACCCGGCTCGAGCGCGAGCACGAGCTGTCCTTCCTCGAATTCAACTACATGATCCTGCAGGCCTACGACTTCGTGGAGCTGAACCGGCGCTATGGCTGCGTGCTGCAGATGGGCGGCTCCGACCAGTGGGGCAACATCGTCAACGGCATCGACCTCGGCCGTCGCATGGGCACGCCGCAGCTCTACGCCCTCACCTGCCCGCTGATCACCACGGCCTCCGGCGCCAAGATGGGCAAGACCGCCTCCGGCGCGGTCTGGCTCAACGCGGACATGAAGAGCCCCTACGAGTACTGGCAGTTCTGGCGTAACACCGAGGACGGCGACGTCGAGCGCTTCCTGAAGCTCTTCACGATCCTGCCGATGGACGAGATCGCGCGGCTGGCGGCGCTCAAGGGCTCGGAGATCAACGAGGCCAAGAAGGCGCTCGCCACGGCGGCGACGGCCCTGCTCCACGGGCACGAGGCGGCGGAAGCCGCCGCGGAGACGGCGCGCAAGACGTTCGAGGAAGGCGCGCTTGCCGAGACGCTGCCGGGCGTCGACGTGCCGCGCGTCGTGCTGGAGGCGGGCCTTGGCGTGCTGACGGCCTTCGGTCCCGACTACGCCGCCCTCACCGCCTCCACGGGCGAAGCGCGCCGCCAGGCCAAGGGCGGCGGGCTGCGCGTCAACGACATTCCCGTCTCGGACGAGCGCATGGTGCTGCGGCTGTCGGACCTGACGCCCGAAGGGGTGATCAAGCTGTCCCTCGGCCGCAAGCGCCACGTCCTGCTGCGGCCGGTCTAGCCGCTGTTAGCGTGACGGCGGCGACGGCACGGAGCCGGTCGGCCGGTTGGCGGTGCTGGGGTCGCCGCGGAAGGCGTCGAAGAATTTCCGGAAGATGCCCGGCGTCACGAAGGACAGAGGGTTGATCGTCAGCGTCGGCGCGCTGGCGGCGCCGGACACGCGGAAATTCACGGCAAACAGCCCCTCAGTGGAACTCCCGCCCAGCAGCGGACCGAAGAGTGGCACCTGCGCGAAGGCGTTGTTGAGACCATAGGCCGGAACGAACGTCCCGTTCAGTTCCACCCGGTCGCGGCCGTAATCGATCGCGCCTTCGATGTTCAGGCCCACCTGCGGCCCCCACATCACCGCATCGCGGATGTCGACCCGGCCCGCCGAGCGGGTGAAGTCGCCGCGCAGCTTGGTGAAGCTCACCGTGGAGCCGGACCCGCGGATGGGCTGGGGCGCCGCCGCCCGGTCGTCCGAGCCGCCCAGCGGCTGCTCGCTGATGATCCGCCGCAGGGCCGGCTCGTCCCGCAGGCCGAATTCCCGGACCGTCAGGTCGCCGTTCTGGGCCGCCCCCGACGCGGTGAGCCGCAGGACGAGGTCGCCGCCCACCATGCGGCGGTACAGGTCGACGAAGCGCATCAGCCCCCCGCCGTCCTGCGTCTGCACCACGTAATACGGCGTGTTCTGCGCATCGCGCACCAATTGGGCCGACAGATCGGCCGCGCCGATCCGTCCGTCCAGGCGCAGTTCGCGCACCTCGCCGTTCCGGCGCGACAGCTTCATGCGGGCCTGGGTGACGGCCTCGTCGTTGAAGCCCGCAAGGATGGGCAGCGAGAGTTCGAGGTCGATGTCGCCGGCATCGCCGTCCTCCGCCTGCCCCCGGCCTCGTGCGGGCGTACCCGCCGGCGCGCTCTGCAGCGCCTTCAGGAAAGGCCGCGCGTCCAGGACCGCGCCGGATACCGACACCTTGGTGACCTGTCCCGTGCGGCTGACGCCGACGGCGATGGAATCGCCCGGCGACAGCTTCACGCCGTCGAAGTCCGCGCTGACGAGCGCGAGATCGGGCTTCAGCTCGGCGCTGCCGCGCGCCGTCAACGACGGGCCCTCGATCTGGATATCCTCCAGAACGAGCGCGCCGGGCTTGTTGCCGACCGCCAGGGTGATGCGGCCCGGCCGGCCGGCTGGCTTGGTCCAGCCGGGAACGAGGTCGTCCACCGCCGCCCGCGCCAGGTCGATCTCCACGCGCGGCTTGGCCCCTTCCGTCCCCAGCGGCGCCGCGGCGCGCACGGCGACCGGTCCGGTCAGCCGGCGCCCAAGATTGATCCCGCGCCGGCGGCGCGCGGCTTCGTCGAGGTTCATGGTCAGCACGGCCTCGCTGACGCCGCCCGCCGGCCTGACCTCGATGCCAACGGGCAGGCCGAACATCCGCCCCTCGCCGCGCAGCTGCACCGACTGGCGGTTGACGCTGACCTGGAGGTTGGCTCCTTCCAGCCGCTCCGGCCCGAACGCCTTCTCCACGACGAGGCCCGACAGCGAGCCCTGCGCCGTCACGCCGACCTTGGCGGGGTCGATCGTGGGCGTGAGAGCCAGGTCGATCCCCACCCGCAGGTCCGCCTCGCCGGAAACGGTGGAGGGATCGAGGGCGATGCTGGCCGCCTTCTTCACGTCCTCCGAGGCAAGCAGCGCCATCAGCCCGTCGGCGCGGCCGGCGATGCGCATCCCGATCGTCGCCGGAGGGTCCGCCCGGCTGGTCTCGGGCACGGTGAAAGCCCCCTCCGTCAGCCGCAGCGAGCGGCCCTGAGGCAGTTCGACCCTGGCCGATGCCACCTTCACCGACGCGGACCGCGCGGTGATCGCCCCGTCCACCACCGCTTCGGTCAGCGGCGGCAGGCCCGGGCTCGGCTGGTAGCGCGCATTCGCGACGCGGAAGCGGACGTCGACCGCCTCCGGAGGCCAGGGCGTGTCGTCGCCCACATGCGACAGCATCTCGGGCGAGAGGTTCACCCGTACCGAAACCTGCTCGACCGATCCGGCCAGAAGGTGGTCGCGCAGGTAGCGACGGACATTGCCTGCCGCGAAGACGGGCCAGATGCGCAGGGCGTCGCGCGCCATCAGGCGCGCCCCGTCCGCCTCGATCGCGAGCGCGGTCCCGTCGCCCTGAGGCGTCGCACGCACCCGGGCGGTGACGGTCCCGCCATCCGCCAGCATCCTGACGTCGAGCGTGGACGGCTGGGTCGAGGGCGCCACGACGGCGTTGACCGCGATGTCCGACAGCGGCACCACCCGATCGCCGGGGCCGAGGCCCGACAGGCTCCCCAAAGGCGCGGCAAGCCCGATGGCCCAGCCGCCTTCCGGCCTGCGCGCGGCGCTGCCCTTCAGGTCCAGCTCAGTGCCGCCGCCATGGATGCGCAGGCTGCGGACGGCGTAGCCTCCGGCCTCGTCCCGGGCGATATCGACCGCGACATCCTCCAGCCCCACCTCGCCGATCTGCTGGTCGAGCAGGCGGATGCGGCCGTCGCGGGCGCCGACGGCCAGTTTCAACTCGCCGAGCGAACCATCCGCGAGAACGCGCGCGGTGCCCTGCCCGGAAACCGCGCTGGCGCGGTCCACCGGTCCGACCGCCTGCCCGGCCATGAGCCAGAGGTCCGCGACGGACACATCGCTGAAGTTCAGCGCCACGTCGCGTTCGGTATCCCGCCGTCCCGCGATATCGGCGGTGACCGTCCATGGCCCGCCAGCGCCTTCCGCCTCCATCGTCAGGCGCCGGTAGCGTGCCGCCAGGCGGTCCAGCGCGATCCGCACGTTGCGGAACGCGACCCGCTCCTGCCGCCGCTGGTCGATCAGGATGAGGCGGGCATCGCGGAGCTCGGCGCGCGCCAGCTCGCCGAACAGGCCGTCCGTCCCCGCGATGAGGGCCAGCAGCGACCCGGCGGCCGCGTCGGGCGCCGGTCCCGCCGTAGCTGCGCCCGAAGAACCAAGTTCGGTCCGCAGCGACCCGTCCGGGTCGACGAAGAGCCTGAGGTCGAGCCCGGCAAGTGCGATGGCGGTGGGCCGGAACTGGCCGACGGCCAGGTTCAGCGCATCGACGTCCAGCGTCCCCCGCGGAGCCCTCAGCACGGTCTGGCCCGCCGGATTGCGGATCGCGACCCCGCCGACGTCGAGACCGGGGCCCGTGCCGCGCCAGGTGATGCTGGCGGACTCGACCTCGACGGCCCAGTCCGGGCCGATCTGGCTCTTCAGCGCCTCGGCCACGCGGCCGGGCAGGCTCTCGAAGGTGAGTGGCGCGCGCGCCAGGTTGAAGACCGTGCCCACGCCGAAGATGAAGGCGAGCGCGACGAGCGCCAGCGTCGCATAGCCCGCGATGGCCAGCCGTCCGCGCCTGCGTCCGCCCCTGGCGCGCAGCCGGACGGCATTGCGCAGGAAGCGAATGCCGGAGGACGCGGACGTGTCGATCGGAACGAACCTTCTTCGGTGAACGGGACGCGGCCAGATCTCGATTCGCACGCCGCACCAGACTAAGCCAACCGCGGCGGCGCAATCCATTGTGCCGGACGCAACGTAAACCCAAAAGCCGTGCAATAAGACGAAAGGAAGGCGGGATGACACTCGACGTGGGGGCCAAGGCGCCGGATTTCACGCTTCCGGGCGATGCCGTGCGGCAGATCGGCCTCGCCGATTTCGCCGGACGCAAGCTCGTCCTGTATTTCTATCCCAAGGACGACACGAGCGGCTGCACCCAGGAAGCCATCGACTTCAACCGCCTGAAGGCCGCCTTTGCCGAGGCCGGAACCGAGATCCTGGGCGTTTCCCCCGACAGCGCCAAGAGCCACGACAAGTTCAAGGCCAAGCACAAGCTGGACATCGCGCTGGCTGCGGACGAATCGACGCAGATGCTGGAGGCCTATGGCGTGTGGGCGGAAAAGAGCATGTACGGGCGCAAATACATGGGCGTGGAGCGCACCACGTTCCTCATCGGCCCGGACGGCACGATCGCCAAGGCCTGGCGCAAGGTGAAGGTGCCGGGCCACGCCGAGGAGGTGCTCGCCGCGGCGAAGGCCCTCTAGGCGCGCGATCCGCTCTTCGACGGACGTAAAACCGGGCGGCCTCACCGCCCGGTTTTGCGTTTGGTTAACCCTAACGATGCTTGAATGCCTGCCATCGGAGGCAGGCCTCGTGACCGCGAAAGCATCGTTCGGACATCGCAACGCGCAGACCCGCCCGCCCCGCGGCATCGCGGTCGGGCCGGTCGCTCTCTGCGTCTCCGGGCTCGCCGTCGCCGGCCTTCTCGCCTGGGCCGGTGCGGCCACCTGGTTCATCCTCAACCGCGACGAGATTGCCACCCGGGCGCTGGCGCGGGAATCGGCGATGCAGGTGGCCTACGAATCGCGGCTGGCCGCCATGCGGGCCCAGATCGACCGCATCGCCAGCCGCCAGCTCATCAACCAGGACAGCGTCGACGAACGGCTCGACCAGATCATGGGCCGGCAGGCCCAGATCGAGAGCCGCCAGGCGCTCGTCGACGACCTCGTCCGCCACACCGCTCCCGAGGCCCGCGCGGAAGCCCCGCCGCCGGCCCGCCCCGCGCCCGTCGCACCCCCGCCGCCGCCGGACAAGCCCATGCCCGCCGCCGAGGCGCCTCCCCCGCTGCGCGGCCTCAGCCGCCCGGCGCAGGGCGCCTCGCTGTTCGGCGATGCCCTGCCGGGGCTGTTCACAACCACCACGGCCGCCCTGCCCCAACCCGCCGCCCGCCGCCATCTGGACGAGGTGGAACGCTCGCTGGGATCGGTCGAGGCGGCACAGGTCGCGGCGGTCGAGGCGGTCGCCGGGCGCGCCCGGTCCGAGCTGTCCCGGCTCAAGGCGGTCCTGGCCGAAACCGGCCTCAAGCCTGCCCAGCTCCTGCAGCCCGAGACGACCGGCGCCGTAGGCGGCCCATTCATCCCCGCCGAGGCCGGCGGCGGTCCCTTCGATTCGCTGCTGACCGGAGCCCGCGGCGCCATCCGCGAGGCGGCCCGCTTCCGCAAGGCCGTCGCTGGCCTGCCCCTCGGACAGCCTGTGCCGGGCGAGATCGACCTGACGTCGGGCTTCGGCCACCGCCTCGACCCGTTCACCCGCACGCCCGCCCTGCACTCCGGCATCGATTTCCGGGGCGAGACGGGAACGCCGGTCCACGCCACCGCAGCCGGCACGGTGATCGCTGCGGAATGGTCGGGCGGCTATGGCCGCATGGTGGAGATCGACCACGGCAACGGGATCACGACCCGCTACGGCCACATGTCGTTGATCGCCGTGTCGCCGGGCCAGACGGTCCGCCGCGGGGAGATGGTCGGCCGCGTCGGCGCCACGGGCCGCGCCACCGGCCCCCACCTGCACTACGAGACGCGGATCGCCGACGAACCCACCGACCCCACGCGCTTCCTGCGGGCCGGCGCGCGCCTGCGCAGCGAGGCCGGGCGCGGCTGATCCGCGCCGCGAAGGGTCAGTCGATGTCCTCGACCTCGGCCGTCGTGCCGTAGACGCGCTGCGCCAGCGCGGCCTCCATGAACGGGTCGATCTCCCCATCCAGCACGTCCGACGGCGTCGTCGACTGCACGCCCGTGCGCAGGTCCTTCACCAGCTGATACGGCTGCAGGACGTAGGACCGGATCTGGTGGCCCCAGCCGATATCGGTCTTGCTGGCGTTCTCGGCGTTGGCCTTGTCCTCGCGCTTCTTCAGCTCGAGTTCGTAGAGCCGGGCGCGCAGCATGTCCCACGCCTTGGCGCGGTTCTTGTGCTGGGAGCGCTCCTGCTGGCAGCCCACCACGATGCCCGTCGGGATATGGGTAATGCGCACCGCGGAATCGGTCGTGTTCACGTGCTGGCCGCCGGCGCCGGACGAGCGGAACGTGTCGATCCGGCAGTCCGATTCCTTGATCTCGATGGTGATCCGGTCGTCGATGACCGGATACACCCAGACCGAGGCGAAGCTCGTGTGGCGCCGGGCATTGGAATCGAACGGCGAGATGCGCACCAACCGGTGCACGCCCGATTCCGTCTTCAGCCAGCCATAGGCGTTGTGCCCCTTGATCTGGATCGTGGCGGACTTGATGCCCGCCTCCTCGCCGTCGGAGATTTCCAGCAGCTCGACCTTGAACTTGTTGCGCTCGCCCCAGCGCGTGTACATGCGCAGCAGCATGTTGGCCCAGTCCTGGCTCTCGGTGCCGCCCGCGCCGGAATGGACCTCCAGGAACGTGTCGTTTTGGTCGGCCTCGCCCGAGAGCAGCGTTTCCACCTGCCGGCGGGCCGCTTCCTTCTCCAGCTCGCGGATCTGCTGCTCGCCCTCGGCAACGGTGGCCTCGTCGCCCTCCATCTCGCCGAGTTCGATCAGCGTCTGGGCGTCGTCGAGACCGCGCTCCAGCTGCTCGATCCCGGCAATGCTGGTTTCCAGATAGGTGCGCTCACGCATCGCCTTCTGGGCGGCGTCGCCATCGTTCCAGAAGCTCGGGTCCTCCGAGAGCGCGTTCAGCTCCGCGAGACGCTTTTTGGCCTGATCCCAGTCAAAGATGCCTCCTCAGCAGTCCGACGGACTGCTTGATGCTGTCGACGAGCGAAACGATTTCGGCGCGCATGGAACCCTTCGCGATACAGGACGTGAGCGGGATAGCGACGCAAGGCGGCGGTGTAAACCGCCGCCTTGCCGCTCCGGTTGCGGTGGATCAGTAGAGGCCGCCGGTGCCGACGCCGAGCGAGCGCTCGCCTTCCGGATACGCGGCCACCAGGCCATCGCCGGAAGGGTAGCTCTCGGGCGGCGCAGTGCCTGGCTTGAACGGCTCAAGGATCGTGTTGCCCTCGCCCGGGCCGGCGCGCAGGCCGGTGGAGGCGGAGACGCGGATCAGCTTGATGCCGGCAGGCACGCGGAACGGCGCGTCCGGCTTGTCCTTGAGCGCGAGCTTGATGAAGTCGCGGAAGACCGGCGCGGCGTACTGGCCCGCCGTCGCCGAATTGCCCAGCGACCGCGGCTTGTCGTAGCCGAGATAGATGCCCACGGCGAGGTCCGGCGAGAAGCCGACGAACCACACGTCCTTGGCATCGTTGGTGGTGCCGGTCTTGCCGCCGAGATAGCGGCGGCCGGTTTCCTTCACGACCTGCGCGGTGCCGCGCTGCACGACGCCCTCGAGCATCGAGACCACCTGGTAGGCGGTCAGCGTGTCGATGACCTGCTCGCGCTTGTCCACCAGCTTGGGCTCGGCCTGGCCGTTCCAGCCGCTGGCGACGCATGCCTCGCAGACCCGCTCGTCGTGGCGGTAGATGGTCTTGCCGTTGCGGTCCTGGATGCGGTCGATCAGCGTCGGCTTGATGCGCTTGCCGCCGTTCACGAACATCGAATAGGCGGTCGTCATGCGCAGGACCGTCGTCTCGCCCGCGCCGAGCGACATCGACAGGACCGGCAGCATCTCGTCGTAGACGCCGAAGCGGCGCGCATATTCGGCGACGGTGGGCATGCCCACGTCGCGCGCGAGCCGCACCGTCATGAGGTTCTTGGAATACTGGATGCCGTAGCGCAGCGTGCGCGGCCCGGCGAACTTGCCGTCATAGTTGGACGGCGACCAGATGCCGATGCCGGGGCCCTGGTCGATCTCGATGGGTCCGTCCATGACGATCGTCGAGGGCGTGTAGCCGTTGTCCAGCGCGCTCGCATAGACGAACGGCTTGAACGACGAACCAGGCTGGCGAAGGGCCTGGGTGGCCCGGTTGAATTCGCTCTGGTCGAACGAGAACCCGCCGATCATCGCCAGCACGCGGCCGGTATGCGGGTCCATGACCGTGATGGCGCCGGACACTTCCGGGATCTGCCGCAGACGGTAGTGGCCCGGCTTGCCGTCGATCGCATCGACATAGACGACATCGCCGATGTTCAGCACCTGCGAGACGCGCCCCTTGCGCGTCCAGCGGATGCCCTCGGGCCCGATCGTCCCCGTGTCGCGCTGGCGCGCCACCTGTCCCGAGGCCTCGCGGCCCGGCTGCAGGCCGATCCGGGCAGTGTCGCCGTCGACGCCGATCACGACCGCCAGCTTCCAGGGCTGCACGTCGCCCAGCGCCGGCACCTCGGCGATGACCTGGCCCCATTCGCGGCCGGCGATCGGCAGGTTCTGGATCGGGCCGCGCCAGCCCCGCGCCTCGTCGTAGCGCACGAGCCCGTCCACCAGCGCCTTGCGGGCCATGCCCTGCAGCTTGGGATCGAGCGTGGTGCGGACCGACAGGCCGCCCTCGTAGAGCTTCTGCTCGCCGTACCGGTCGGCCAGTTCGCGCCGGACCTCCTCGGCGAAGAAGCCGGCCGAATAGCTGTGCGGCGAGAGCGTCCGCGGCGTCACGCCGAGCGGCTGCTCCTTGGCACGGGCCGCGTCGGCCGCGGCGATGTAGCCGTTGTCGGCCATGCGATCGAGCACGTAGTTGCGGCGTTCGATGGCCCGATCGGTGTACCGGAACGGGTGCAGGTCTGACGGAGCCTTGGGCAGCGCGGCGAGATAGGCCATCTCCGCCAGCGTCAGCTCGTGGACGGACTTGCCCCAATAGCTCAGCGCCGCGGCCGCGACGCCGTAGCTGCCCTGCCCCGGCGCAGGCGCACCGAGGTAGATCTCGTTGAGATAGAGCTCGAGAATCTTGTCCTTGGAATAGACGCTCTCCAGCCGCAGCGCGACGAGGGCTTCCTTGATCTTGCGCTCGTAGTTCTGGTCGGGCGTGAGAAAGAAGTTCTTCGCCACCTGCTGGGTGATGGTCGAGGCGCCCTGCGGCCGCCGCCCGGAGGAGCGGTTGCGGAAATTGGTGATGACGGCGCGGACGATGCCCTCGGGATCGATGCCGCCGTGGCGGTAGAAGTTCTTGTCCTCGGCCGAGAGGAACGCCGCGATGAGCTGCTTGGGCATCGCCTGGATCGGCAGGTGCAGGCGGCGATAGCGCGCATATTCGCCCAGGAGCGAGCCGTCGCCCGCATGGACGCGCGTCATCACCGGCGGCTCGTAATTTGCAAGTGCGGAATAGTCGGGCAGGTCCTGGGAGTATTTCCAGATGACGAAGCCGAGCACGCCCGCGCCGATGAAGAACACCACCGTGCCCAGCGCGAACGCGAAGCCGAGAAATCTGAGAATGAATCGCATCGTTCGTCCGGGCTCGCTGTCTCGTCTCGTGACCTACCGGCCGGGCCGATCCGCCCGTCCGATGCTTACGCCCCTGCCAACGCCGCGTAACATACCATGATCCCTCGCGACAGGGGCGCGGGACCTCGGCGCGCCCGCCCGTGGCATGCCGGCCACAATGGCGAAGCGGCACCGTTCCGGACCGCCACCCGCGTTCTGCGCCGGGTCTATGGTGAAACTGCGGCGCCGCGCACCACCGCCGTCCGCTGCGCGAAATAGCGGCTGATGGCGCTGGCAATGGCGCCAGTCGCCTTGTCGCGCCATGCATCCGACTGCAGCAGCGCGATGTCCTCGTTGCTGGAGAGGTAGCCGAGCTCGATCAGGATCGAGGCGACGTCGGGTGCGGTGAGGACGCGGAAACCCGCCGAGCGGTGCGGGTTCTTGTTCAGGCGCATGGCGGAACCGGCGTCCTGCACCACCTGCTTGGCGATGTGCTGGGAGAACAGGCGCGTCTCTCGGCGCGTCAGGTCCGCCAGGATGCCGGACACCTCCTCCATGGTCTCCGGCGATTCCGCGCCGGCGAGCGCATCCGCCTTGTTCTCCTTGTCGGCGAGTTCCTGCGATTCGACGTCCGTCGCGCGCTCTGAGCCGGTATAGACCGTCATGCCGCGCACCTTGGGGCTGGCGGACAGCGTGTCGGCATGGATCGACACGAACAGGTCCGCCTGGGCGCGCCGGGCGATGCGCACCCGCTCCCCGAGACTGACGAACACATCCGATTCGCGGGTCATCATCACGCGGTAGCGGCCGGTCGCCTCCAGCCGCGCCTTCAGCTTCTGGGCGAAGGAGAAGACGATGTCCTTCTCGTTTACCCCGCCCTCGGCCATCGCGCCGGGATCGACGCCGCCATGGCCGGGATCGATGACGACGAGCGGCTTGGCCGCCGCCTGGGGATCGCGCGCGGGCGCGGCCGCCAGCGGCTCGCTCGCGGGGGCGGCCGCCGCGCGGGCCGCCTTGACGTAGGTGTCGCGGTCGGTGCCCGCCAGTTCGATCGTGAAGGCCGTGGACAGTCCGTCCGGCAGCGTCGTGTTGGTGACCGAGGCCACGAGCGCCGGACGGCGCAGATCGATCACGATGCGCGACTTGCCGGGCGCGAAGAGCCCCTGCCGGAAAGAGGAGACCAGCCCGTTGCGGGCCGGCGGGGCGGCATCCTTCACCTGGAAGTTCACCTCCGGCAGGTCGAGGACGATCCGGTCCGGGCGCTCAAGCGGGGTCACGACCGGGTGGACCGGGCGCGAGATGACGAAGGTGAGCCGGGCGGAACGCTCGGTCTGCTCGAGCCTTGCGGATACGGCAACCGGAACGGCAGCCCGGGCGCCGCCCTCGGCCGCTGACGCGCGTCCGGCGAGGCCGCACAGCGCGGCAGCGGCGAGAATCGCCGCCAATCCAGCCCTGAGCGTATGAAAGCCCCCGCCCAACATCCTGATCCCGTTCGATCTTCGTCCCGCGCAGGCACCTGGCCTACAGGCGATGCCGCGTCATGCTGGACCGGCCGGGTTAAGGCTTCCTTAGGCATGACCGCCCGTCCCGGCGCGGATACCGGGCCGAAAGGATGGCGGGCGGTGCCGGGCTTGTCTGTCACCCTCAAGCATCACTTGCCAAAATGCGTCATCCGTCTGTATTGAGCGTGACGCCGTGACGCGATGCCGGTCTGCCGGCTTGCGCCTGATCCTCCCCGAACGGCCCGGCGCGGCATCCTCACGGAGTGAGACCGCAGCGGGACGTCGCAGGGCCGGAGCAAAAGACGGCCGTCGCCGAATCGCCCATAAAGGGCGCGTCCCTCCCCGGGACCTTCCAGCCGGACGTCCGCGACCGGCCGGATATTGCCTAAGGATTCGCCGCCGATGGCGCGACACGAAACGGGTTGGACTGGCAATGGCTCCGGAGCTGAACGCTCCGGACCGGCGTCGCTCCGGCCCCGTCGCCTCGTCGGCGGGTTTGTCCGGGCTCTCGCCCGGCCCGCCCTCGCCGTGCTTCGCCGCGGCATCGGTTCAACCCTTTCCGCGCTCCGGCGCGGTTTAACCGAACGACGCGGCGATCCCGCCTGCGCCGTCCTCCACGCTCCGGTTCCCGGACGCATCCGCGACCTTTGGCCGGTTCCGCGCGCTGTCGTCACCGACAGTCCGAACCTGGCATTCGCCACTTCCCCACGCCCGACTGCCGTCCTTCCACGACTGTCATTCCCGCGTTCGGATGTCTCGGCCACGCCACGGCCCGCCATGGTCGCATTTTCGAGAGACCACCATGGCCAACAAAATGCTCATCGACGCCACGCATCCGGAGGAAACCCGGGTCGTGGTGACGCGCGGCCAGCGCGTCGAGGAATTCGACTTCGAGTCCGCATCGCGTAAGCAGCTCCGCGGCAACATCTATCTCGCCAAGGTCACGCGCGTGGAGCCCTCGCTCCAGGCGGCCTTCGTCGAGTATGGCGGCAACCGCCACGGCTTCCTCGCCTTCAGCGAGATCCACCCCGACTACTACCAGATCCCGGTCGCCGACCGGCAGGCGCTCCTCGAGGACGAGGCCCATGCCCGCCGCGAGGAGGAGGACGAGGACAACCAGAAGCGCGGCCGCCGCCGCTCGCGCAAGTCCGCGCCCGACGCCGTCGTCAGCGCCGATGCCGAGTCGTCCGGGGACGGCCACGAGGCGGGCCACGAGAATGGCGGCCATGAGGGCGGCGGCCATGAGAATGGCGGCCACGACCACGATCACGGCCACGAGGACGAGGTCATCGAGCATGTCGGCGGCGACGCGCTGGAGGAGGCCGTCGAGCGCCGCCGCCCGCCGCGCCGGCAGTACAAGATCCAGGAAGTGATCAAGCGCCGGCAGATCCTGCTGGTGCAGGTCGTCAAGGAGGAGCGCGGCAACAAGGGCGCCGCCCTCACGACCTACCTCTCCATCGCCGGCCGCTACTCGGTCCTGATGCCCAATACCGGCCGCGGTGGCGGCATCTCGCGCAAGATCACCAGCGCCGAGGACCGCAAGCGCCTCAAGGAGATCGCCCACGAGCTGGAAGTGCCGGAGGGCATGGGCGTCATCCTGCGCACGGCCGGGGCGTCCCGGACGAAGCCGGAGATCAAGCGCGACTTCGAGTACCTGATGCGCGTCTGGGAGAACGTGCGCGAGCTGACGCTGAACTCCATCGCGCCGGCGCTCGTCCACGAGGAAGGCTCGCTGATCAAGCGCTCCATCCGCGACCTCTACAACAAGGACATCGACGAGGTTCTGGTGGCGGGCGACGACGCCTACCGCGAGGCCAAGGACTTCATGCGCATGCTCATGCCGAGCCATGCCAAGGCCGTGAAGCTCTACAAGGACCCGCAGCCCCTCTTCGCCAAGCACGGCATCGAGGCGCAGCTCGACGCCATGTTCTCGAACCAGGTGACGCTGAAGTCGGGCGGCTACATCGTCATCAACCCGACCGAGGCGCTGGTCTCGATCGACGTGAATTCCGGGCGCTCCACCCGCGAGCACAACATCGAGGACACTGCCCTCAAGACGAACCTGGAGGCCGCGGAGGAGATTTCCCGCCAGCTCCGGCTGCGCGACCTCGCCGGCCTGATCGTCATCGACTTCATCGACATGGAGGAGCACCGGAACAACCGGGCCGTCGAGAAGAAGCTGAAGGACTGCCTCAAGAACGACCGGGCGCGCATCCAGGTCGGCCGCATCTCCGGCTTCGGCCTCATGGAGATGTCGCGCCAGCGCATGCGCACCGGCGTGCTGGAGAGCTCGTCGATCCCCTGCCCCCATTGCGGCGGCTCGGGCTCGGTGCGTGCGACGCCCTCCGTGGCGCTGCAGATCCTGCGCTCCATTGAGGAGGCGCTCATCAAGAGCGCCAGCCATAACCTCATCGTGCGCACGCGGACCGACGTGGCGCTCTACGTGCTCAACCAGAAGCGTTCGCATCTGGCCGCGCTCGAGGACCGTTTCGGCGTCACCGTGACGATCCGTGGGGACGACACGCTGGGCAGCCCGTCGATCTTCGCGGTCGAGAAGGGCGAGCCCTCCACCGGCGAGCCCCGCATCACCCGCGTCACGGCCACTGCCGTGGACGCTGCCGACGAGATCGAGGATGCCGCCGCCGAGGCGGAGGACGAGATCGAGGCAGAGGCCGAGACGGATGGCCCGGCTCCCCGCCGGGACGCCCGGCCCGAGGGCGAGCGCGGCGACGACGCCGGAGGCCGCCGCCGCAGGCGTCGCCGCCGGCGGCGCGGCCGTGGCGGCGAGCGCGAGGGCCAGGAGCATCGCGCCGAGGACGGCTCCCGCGAGGACAACGGCGATCATGCCGGGTCCGATGCCGAAGCCGATGGCGAGGGCGGCGAGGACAGGCCGGAAGCGGCCGCGGGCGAAAACGGCAACGGCGAGGACGGCCGCGGCCGTCGCCGCCGCCGCGGTCGCCGCGGCGGTCGTCGTGGCCGCCGCGAGAACGGCGAGGGCTTCGAGGCCGGTGCCGCCGAGGGTGGCGAGGCGGCCCTGACGGCCGAGGCCGGGGACGACGCCGTGATCACCGCCGCGCAAGCCGAGCCGGAGCCCGCGCCGGAGCCGGTCGCCGAGGAAAAGCCCAGGCGAGGCGGACGCCGTCGCAAGGCCGAGGCCGCCGAGGCCGAGACTGCGCCCGAGGTCCCGTCCGAGCCGGCCGCCAAGCCTGCCCGGTCGCGTGCCGCCAAGGCGGCCAAGGCCGAGGCCCCCGCCGAAGCGGAAGCCGAGGCTCCGGCCAAGCCGGCCCGGCGGACGCGCGCCAAGGCGAAGGCCGAAGTGGAGGCCATCGTCGCCGGGGCGGCTGCCGAGCCGCCCGCTGCGGAACCGGCCGCCGCCGCCATCGAGCCCGAGCCGCGCAAGCCGGCTCGCGAGCCCCAGGCCGTTGTGCTGACGGCTCCGGAAGAGGATCCCAACCGGCCCAAGCGCTCCGGCTGGTGGGCCAAGGCCAAGTCGGCCCTCTCCGGCGGGGATTGACGCAGACCGGCACCCGCAACGCGAAACGCGCCCTCACGGGCGCGTTTTTCGTTTCCGGCCACAGGTTCGGCGCGCCTATTCCGGAGCGATGGCGGTCTCGGCGGCCTTGATCGCGCGCCCGCGCAGCGGCCGTTCCTCCATCGCCGCCAGGGCGAGCGCGGCAATGGCGAGGCCGGCGGAGGCGGCGGCGAAGATGGCCCGGAACGTCTCGGTCACGCCCGTTCCGCTCCGGGCGAGCTCGGCCAGCAATTCGTGGGTGATGCCGACGCCCGGCGCGGCGTTGAGACCGGCCAGCAGCATCGCGCCGAACACGCTCACGACCAGCGCGCCGCCGAGCTGGCGGAAGAAGTTCATGCTGCCCGTGGCCGTGCCCATCTGGTGGGGGAGCACGGCGTTCTGGATGGCGACCGTGGTGACGGGGAGAATCGTGCCGAGGCCGAAGCTCGTCAGCGCGAACAGGATTTCGACCGCCCAGAACGGGAGACCGCCGGCATTCCAGGCGAGGATGGCGGTCGCCGCCACCGAGATGGCCAGCCCTGCCAGCGGCAGGCGCTTGTAGCGTTCGACATAGAGCATGACGCGGCCCGACGTCGTCGCCCCCGCCACGGTGCCGAGCATCAGCGGCAGCAGCGCCAGGCCCGTCTGGCTGGCGCTCAGCCCATAGGCCGCCTCCAGGAAGATCGGCATGTAGATCGTCAGGCCGATGAACACGCCCATGCCGAAGCAGGCCGCGATCGTCGCGCGGGTCACCACCCGGTTGGCGAAGATCTCCGTCGGGATCAGCGGTTCGCGCGCGGTCCGAAGGCGCAGCACGAAGGCGAGCCAGAGCATGGCAGAGAAGCCGAACAGGCCGATGATCGTCGCCGACGACCAGGGATAGCGCACCCCGCCCCAGCTCAGAGCGAGCATCAGGGTCGTGGTCGCCGCCGTCATGAGCAGCGCGCCGGCGATGTCCAGACGGCGGCGACGGTCGTGCCGAGGCAGCTTCTTCAGCAGCGAGAACGTCATGGCGAAGGCCAGCAGCCCGAGCGGCACGTTGATCCAGAAGATCCAGGACCAGTGCAGCTTCTGCGCGAAGAAGCCGCCGAGGACCGGACCGAGCACGCTCGACAGCACGAACATCGACGCGAAATAGGCCTGGTAGCGGGCCCGCTCCCGCGGCGGGATGAGATCGGCGATGATCGTCTGGCCGAGGGAAATCAGTCCGCCCCCGCCCAGGCCCTGGAGCGCGCGCGCGGCCGCCAGCAGCGGCAGCGTGGGCGCCAGGGCGCAGGCGATCGAGCCGAGGATGAAGACGCCGACCCCGACGAGCATGGCGATGCGCCGGCCGTAGATGTCGCTGGCCTTGCCGTAGAGCGGCGTGACGGCGGTCGCGGTGAGCAGATAGGCGGTGACGACCCAGGACAGATGCTCCAGGTCCTTCAGCTCGGCGCCGATCGTGGGCAAGGCCGGCGCGACGATGGTCTGGTCCAGCGCCGCGAGGAACATCGCCAGGATGGTGCCGGCGAGGATCGAGCCGATCTCCCGGGACGTCAGTCCGTGGCCGTAAGGGTCGTCAGCATCATCCATGGACGATCTTTATGGTGCGCGTCGAACGCACGTCCACATCCATGCGTGCAATGAGCCCTGCGCCAGACGCCTAGCGAAGCCAGGATTTCAGCCGGCCCACGGTCTCGCGGCAATCGTGAAGCGAACCGGCATAGGACAGGCGCAGGTACCGGTTGCCGCGCTCGGGGTCGAAGTCCAGCCCCGGCGTGGCCGCGATCCCGGTCTCCGCGAGCAGGCGTCGGCTGAAGTCCATCGCGTCGTTGGTGTACCGGCCGATGTCGCAATAGACGTAGAACGCGCCGTCCGGGGGCAGGAAGTCCGGAAGGCCGGCCGCCGGCAATTCGTTCAGCAACAGGTCGCGGTTGGCGACGTAGCCCGCCTTCACCGCCTCCAGTTCGTCCGTCGCCTCGAAGGCGGCCTCGGCAGCGACCTGCGAGAGATGCGGCGCCGATATGTAGAGGTTCTGGGTCAGGCGCTCGACCGCGCGCTCGAGCCCGGGCGGCACGACCAGCCAGCCGATGCGCCAGCCCGTCATGCAATAGTACTTGGAGAAGCTGTTGACGATGACGGCGCCTGGGTCGGCCGACAGCGCGGTCGCCGCGGGCACGCCGTAGGTCAGGCCGTGATAGATCTCGTCGGAGATGAACCGCAGCCCGAGCTCGCGGCAGATGCCCGCCAGGGCGGAGATGGCCTGCGGCGTCATCATCGTGCCGGAGGGATTGGCCGGGCTCATCGCCAAAACCCCGGCGAGCGGCGCCTGCGCATGGGCCCGCGCGATCGCGTCCGGCGTCATCACCCAGCCGGTCTCCGGACCCGTATTGATCCCCACGGGCACGAGATCGAGCGCGTCGAGGACGCTGCGATAGGCGGGGTAGCCGGGATTGGCGATGGCCACCCGGTCGCCCGGTTCGAACAGGGCGAGAAACGCCAGGACGAAGCCCGCGGAAGACCCCGTCGTGACCGCGACCTGACCGGGCTCGACCGCGACGCCGTAGGCATCCCGGTAGTGCCGCGCGATCCGCTCGCGCAAGGAGGGCATGCCGAGCGCCTCGGTGTAGCCGATCCGTCCGCTCTCCAGCAGCCGCATGGCGGCCTGCCGCGCCAGGCGCGGCGCGGGGGCGGAGGGCTGCCCCACCTCCATATGGACGACGTCGCCGCCCTGCCTTGCTTTCGCCTTGGCCGCCGCCAATACATCCATCGCGAGGAACGGCGCCACGCGCTCGGCTCGGCGGGACGGAAGGCTCGGGATCGGCGGCATGCTGGCGCTCTCGGGCGACGACGAGGTCGGACCGCAGGAGCCCTATCCGGTCGCGCCGGCCTCCTCAAGCCGGGCTCGCCCGGTTTGACCCGCAACCGCCGTCGCCTATTGTGCCCATGCCGATGCCCGAACAAGCGCCCTGCCCGTCCCGAGCCCGTCGTCCGGGCATTGCCCGCGCCGCCACCGCATGGCTCGCGGCATTGGCGACGATCGCCGGCACCATGCCGGCGACCGCCCAGCAGCAGCGGCGCGAGCAGACGATCATCCGCGATGCCGAGGTCGAGCAGCTGCTGCGCGATTACGCACAGCCGCTCTTCAGGGCCGCAGGCATCCCCTCCGGCGCCGCGCAGATCATCCTGGTCGGCGACAAGTCCTTCAACGCCTTCGTCGCCAACGGCCGCAAGATCTTCGTGAACGTCGGCACGCTGATGGAGTCCAAGACGCCGAACGAGGTGATCGGCATCCTGGCGCACGAGACCGGCCACATCGCCGGCGGGCACCTGGCGCGCCTGCGCCAGCAGATCGAGAACGCGCAGATCCTGTCGGTCGCGGGCATGCTTATCGGTGCGGCCGCCGTCGTCGGCGCGGCCCAGGGCGGCAACCGCGTCGGCAATGCCGGCAGCGGCGCCGCGGGCGCCATCGCGGGCGGGCAGGAGCTCGTCATGCGCAACCTCCTGGCCTACCAGCGCTCTGAGGAGCAGGCGGCGGATCGCGCGGCCCTGCGCTTCCTGGACGCGACGGGCCAGTCCGCGGCGGGCATGCTGACGACGTTCAAGCGCTTCGCCGAGCAGAGCATGTTCCTGTCGAGCCAGGTGGACCGGTACCGCCTGAGCCACCCCATGCCGCAGGAGCGCATCGCGTCCCTGGAGACGCTTGCCCGCGCCAGCGCCAATTTCGGCCGGAAGGACCCGCCTGCCCTTCAGGCGCGTCACGACCTGATGCGCGCCAAGCTCTACGGCTTCGTGGAGCGCGAGGCCGACGTGCTGCGCCGCTATCCGCCCTACGATAATTCTATGGCGGGACGCTATGCCCGCGCCATCGCCGCCTACCGCGCCGGCCGTCTCGGCGACGCCGTGTCCCAGATCGACCGGCTGATCTCCGAGCAGCCGGCCAATGCCTATTTCTGGGAGCTGAAGGGTCAGGCGCTGCTGGAGGCCGGCCGCGTCAACGAGGCGATCCCAGCCCTGCGCCGTTCCAGCGGCCTTGCCCCGTGGTCCGGGCTGATCCGCATCATGCTGGGCCATGCCCTAGTGGCGAGCGACACGCCGGCCAACCTGGAGGCCGGGCTGCGCGAGCTGCTCAATGCCGCCCAGCGGGAGCCGGACTCACCGGAAGTTTACCGCCACCTGGCGACGGCCTATGGCCGCAAGGGCGATATCGGGCTCGCGGAACTGTCCTCGGCGCAATATTACTTCCGCATCGGGGAATGGTCGAACGCCCGCACGCAGGCGAGCCGGGCCAAGGCCAAGCTGACGCCTCAATCGGCCGCCTGGCTCAAGGCGGAAGACATCTACAACTACGAGCCGAAATTCGTGCCCGGCGAACCCCGGCGCTGACACCAGACGGGCCTTGCGGGCCCGCGCCGCGCGCGGCGAACCGGAGAATCAGGATGACCATGACGCCCCGCCCCTTCGCCCGCTTCCGGCGCCTGCTCGCGGTTCTCGCCCTCGCGGGCGGAGCGGCTGCCGCAGCCCTGCCCGCGGGCGCGCAGCAGCCCCCCGCGCCGAACCGCGCCACCATCGAGACGATCGTGCGCGAATACCTGATCGCCAATCCGGAGGTGATCCAGGAGGCGCTTCAGGAGCTGGAACGCCGCCAGCAGGAGGCGCAGAAGTCGGCCCAGCTCAACGCCGTGAAGGCGGAGAAGGCCCGGCTGCTGGAATCGCCGCACAACGCCGTCGCCGGCAATCCCAACGGCGACATCACCATCGTGGAGTTCTTCGACTACAATTGCGGGTACTGCAAAAGGGCCCTGCAGGATGTCGAGGCGCTGGTTAAGGCCGATCCGAACCTGCGCGTCGTCCTCAAGGACTTCCCCGTTCTCGGCCCCGAATCGGTCGAGGCCAGCATGGTGGCGGTCGCCGCGCGCGCCCAGCTGAAGGGCGACAAGGTGTTCGAGTTCCACCGCCGCCTGATGGAAAGCCGCGGCCGCGCCAACAAGGACCGTGCCCTGGCGGTGGCCAAGGAGATGGGCCTGGACGTGGCCCGCCTGCAGAAGGACATGGATGCGCCGACCGTGCGGGCCGCGCTGCAGGAAGCCGTCGAACTCGGCGACAAGCTCGGCCTGACCGGCACCCCCGCCTTCGTGATCGGGGAGGAAGTCGTGTTCGGCGCGGTCGGCCAGGAATCGCTGCGCAACACCGTCGCCGCCGTCCGCAAGTGCGGCCGGGCGCTCTGCTGAGCGCTGCCGGCCGGCGCTTTGAGGGCTGGATGGCGCGGTCCATCTGCGACTTTCGGCTTTCCTCGGCGGTTTTGCCGGGCTAAGACGCCCCGTCGCGAAGGCCGGCCTCCCCGAGGCCGGTTCTTGCGCGAGGGATGATGCCAGAGGGTGGCTGAAGAAGCGGATGATCGCCGTCCACGTCCTCAACGGGCCGAACCTCAACCTGCTCGGAACCCGTGAGCCCCAGACCTACGGAAGCGCCACGCTCGCCGATATCGAGGCGAGCCTGCGGGCGCGCGCCGGCGAACTGGGCGTGGACCTCGTCTTCCGCCAGTCCAATCACGAGGGCGACCTCGTGACCTGGATCCAGGAGGCGGGCAAGGCCGGGGCGGGCGTGCTGCTCAATGCCGGCGCCTACACGCACACCTCCGTCGCCCTGCGCGACGCCATAGCCGGCGCCGGTGCGCTGGCCGTGGAACTGCACCTGTCCAATGTGCATGCGCGGGAATCCTTCCGGCATCACTCCTTCATCGCGCCCGTCTGCGCGGGCGTTATCTGCGGCTTCGGGGCCAGGAGCTACACGCTCGCCCTCGAAGCCATCGTTCCTCTCCTTCAGGCCCGCTCGGGGGCGAAGGCCTGAACGGAACCGGAGGCTGACACGACCATGGCGAAATACGGCTCCATCGATCCTGAACTCGTCCGCGAGCTCGCGAACCTGCTGACGCAGACGGACCTGACCGAGATCGAGATCGAACAGGACGACCTGCGCATCCGCGTCGCGCGCAACATCACCCAGCACGTCAGCGTGCCGGTGGCCGCCCCGGCCCCCGTGGCCGCTCCCGCCCCCGTCGCGGCGGCCATCGCGCCCGATGCCGGCGGCAAGCCCGTCGCCTCCGCCGGCACCGTGCCCTCGCCCATGGTCGGCACCGCCTATCGCCGCCCCTCGCCGGATGCCAAGCCCTTCGTCGAGATCGGATCGCGCGTCCAGGTGGGCGACAAGCTCCTGCTCATCGAGGCGATGAAGACCTTCAACGAGATCGTGGCGCCCCGCGCCGGGACCGTCACCGCGATCCACGTCGACGACGGCCAGCCGGTCGAGTTCGGCGAGCCGCTGCTCGTGATCGAGTGAGCGGGGTGGCGGAGCCGATGTTCGACAAGATCCTCATCGCGAACCGGGGCGAGATCGCGCTTCGCATCTTGCGGGCGGCCAAGGAGCTCGGCATCGCCACCGTCGCCGTGCACTCCACCGCCGACGCGGACGCCATGCACGTGCGCCTGGCCGACGAGAGCGTCTGCATCGGACCGCCCACCGCCCGCGACAGCTACCTCAACATCCCGGCCCTGATCTCCGCCTGCGAGATCACGCAGGCCGACGCCGTGCATCCGGGCTACGGGTTCCTCTCCGAGAACGCCCGCTTCGCCGAGATCCTGGCGGACCACAACATCACCTTCATCGGCCCCAAGGCCGAGCACATCCGCACGATGGGCGACAAGATCGAGGCCAAGCGCACCGCCAAGCGCCTCGGCATCCCGTGCGTGCCCGGCTCGGAAGGCGGCATCACCGACGACGACGAGGCCCGCCGTGTCGCCAAGGACATCGGCTTCCCCGTCATCATCAAGGCCGCGGCCGGCGGCGGCGGACGCGGCATGAAGGTCGCCCGCACCGAGGCCGACCTCTCCCATGCGCTCTCCACCGCCCGCACCGAGGCCAAGGCGGCCTTCGGCGACGACGCGGTCTATATCGAGAAATACCTGGAGAAGCCGCGCCATATCGAGATCCAGGTGCTCGGCGACGGCAAGGGCCACGCCATCCATCTGGGCGAGCGCGACTGCTCGCTGCAGCGCCGCCACCAGAAGGTCTGGGAGGAAGGCCCCTCGCCCGCCCTCAACGCCGAGGACCGCGACCGGATCGGCGGCATCGTCGCCAAGGCCATGTGCGACATGGGCTATCTCGGCGCGGGCACCGTCGAGTTCCTGTACGAGAACGGCGAGTTCTACTTCATCGAGATGAACACCCGCATCCAGGTGGAGCATCCGGTGACGGAGATGATCACCGGGATCGACCTGGTGAACGAGCAGATCCGCATCGCCGCCGGCCTGCCGCTGACGATCCGCCAGGAGGACGTGCGCTTCTCCGGCCACGCCATCGAGTGCCGCGTCAACGCCGAGCATCCGGCCACCTTCCGGCCCTCGCCCGGCACGATCAGCTATTACCATCCGCCGGGCGGCCTCGGGGTCCGCGTGGATTCCGCCGTGTACCAGGGCTACCGCATCCCGCCGACCTACGATTCGCTGGTGGGCAAGCTCATCGTCCACGGCCGCACCCGCAACGAGTGCCTGATGCGCCTGCGCCGGGCCCTCGACGAGTTCGTGGTGGACGGCATCGACACGACGCTGCCGCTCTTCCGCACCCTGGTACGCAATCAGGACATGCAGAACGGCGCCTACGACATCCACTGGCTCGAGAATTTCCTGAAGGACGGCGGTCTAGGCGACGCCGGACTCTGAGGCCGGGTCCGGCGCGGTGGAGGTCACCCCCGACATCGTGCTCGAGGCCTACGCCGCGGGGCTCTTCCCCATGGCGGAGAGCGCCGACGATCCGGGCCTGTTCTGGCTGGAACCCAAGAAGCGCGGCGTGATCCCGCTGGACAGTTTCGCCGTGCACCGGCGACTCGCCAGGACCATCCGCAACAGCGCCTTCGAGGTGGTCACGGACCGCGATTTCCCCGCCGTCATCACCGGCTGCGCCGCCGCGGCGGACGGGCGCGAATCCACCTGGATCAACCAGCGCATCCGCACTCTCTACGGCGCCTTGTTCGAGGCCGGTCATTGCCACACGGTGGAGGTCTACGAGGGAAGCGTCCTCGTCGGCGGCCTCTACGGCGTGAGCCTGGGCGGCGCGTTCTTCGGCGAGAGCATGTTCCACACCGCCACGGACGCGTCGAAGATCGCCCTGTGCCACCTGGTGGCGCGGCTCAGGCACGGCGGCTATTGCCTGCTCGACACCCAGTTCGTGACGCCCCATCTGGCGCAGTTCGGCGCCGTCGAGGTGCCGCGCGCAGCCTATCTGCGCCAGCTCCACGTGGCACTGGAAACGCCGCCCGACCCCAGTGTCTGGCGGCTGCCGCCCTTGGACGGGGCGACCGCCCTTGCCTGGGCGGGCGCCTGAGCGGACCTACTGGCCGTTGCCCGCGGGGTCGCGGCCCGGGGGACGGGCCGCCGGCGGGCGGTTCGTCGGGAAGAACTGCCGGCTCGGCTGCTGCGGCTGGACGGGCACGCCCTGCTGCGGCTCCACGTCGATTCGCCCGCCCGGGGGCGCGTCGGAACGCGAAGGACGCCGGGGCTCGGGCGGCGGCGGCTCCGGCTCCGCCTCGCGCGGCTCCGAAATGACCTCGGTGCCGCCTTTGCAGTCGGTCAGCCAGACGTCGTAGACCGCGTGCTCGACGGCGTTGAGGCCGGGGCTCGCGGCGAACATCCAGCCCGAGAAGATGCGGCGGTATTCGTTGCTGACGGTCACCTCGTCCACCTCGACGAAGGCATCCGTCTGCGGCGCCTCGGTCGGCGGCCGGCTCCAGCAGATCCGCGGCGTGATCTGCAGCGCGCCGAATTGCACGGTCTCGTTCACCGCGACCTCGAACGAGATGATCCGCCCGGTGATCTTGTCGAGCCCGGAAAAGACGGCGACGGGGTTGCGGATGCGGTCCGCGAGGGCGGGCTGGGTGGCCGCGCCGAGGACGAGGGCCGCAAGGGCCAGAACCCGACGGAAGGTACGGGGCGAGGCCGGCACGGCGATGTCGTAGGGCATCGTGGATCTCGGTGGCCGCGGGCGCGGCGATGACAGGCGCATCCGCCTAGCACGGCAACGTGGGTGGAAAAAGGGCAGATGGCTCCGGCGGGCCGCCGCCCGGTTTTTCGATTTGGACGTCCGCCAACCGTAACATTCCATTGCAAACCGTTCCCGGATCGGCATTTTGAGGCGCCGCCGAGGAGCCGCGACGTGACCGGATCGACCCTGCCTGCCCCCCGTTCCGGATGGTCGATCCGCACGCTTCTGGCTCTCCTTGGGGTCGGCCTGCTTGTCCCGACGCTGCTCTTCGCCGGCCTGCTCCTGTGGTGGATCGGCAATCTGGAGGCCGAGCGCACCCGGACGTCCGTGCTGGAGACCGCCCGCCGCACCGCCCTCGCCGTCGACCGCAACATCGGCAGCATGCTGGGCGCCATGCAGGTCCTGGCCACGTCGGCAAACCTCGCCCGCGGCGATCTGGAGGCGTTCCATCGCCAGGCGGTCGAGGCCAGCGGCGTCCTTGGCGTGAACATCTCCCTGCGCGGGCTCGACAGCCAGCAGCTCGTCAATGCGCGCCTCCCCTGGGGCACGCCGCTGCCCATGGGCAGCGACCCCGGCACGGACAGGATCGTCATCGAGCAGCGCACCATCGCCGTGTCCGATCTCATCGTCGGCCGCGTCGCCCGCGAGCCGATCGTCGTCATCAGCCTGCCGGTCCTGCGCAACGGGCAGGTTTCGTACCTCCTGTCCGCCAGCATCGATTCGGAGCGGCTCAGCCAGATCCTGCGCGAGCAGGGCGTTCCGGTGGACTGGGTCGTGGCGGCGGTGGACAGGCGCAACGTCATCCTGGCGCGCAATGTCGAGACCGAGCGCTTCGTCGGGCAGACCGCGACCAGCGACCTCATCCAGAACACGCAAGGACGCGAAGGCGTCTGGAGCGGCACGTCCCGGGACGGCAAGGACGTGATCGCAGGCTATGCCCGCTCGCGCATCGCCGACTGGCGGATTGCCGTGGGCGGCCCCGTGACGAGCGTCAGGGCGCCTATCGCCTTCTCTCTCCAGTACCTGCTGATGATCGGCATCGTCGGCGTCGCCGCCTCGATCCTGCTGGCCATGTGGCTCTCGCGGCTGGTGTCGCAGCCCCTCGCCCGCCTCGCCGACGGCAGCCAGCGTCTGGCGCGCGGCGAGATCCTGCCCTTCGGCGGCAGCCGCGTACGCGAGATCGCCAGCCTGGAGCAAAGCCTTTCCGACGCCGCGCGCGCCATCGTGGAGCGGGAGCGGGAGCGCGACCGCGCCGCCGCCGAGCTCCAGACGCTCAACCAGACGCTGGAGGCCCGCGTGGCCGAGCGCACGGCCGAGCTCTCGACGGCGAACGTCGCCTTGCGCGAGGAGATGGCCGGCCGGGCCCGCAGCGAGGCGCAGCTGCGCCAGCTCCAGAAGATGGAGGCGGTGGGGCAGCTGACCGGCGGCATCGCCCACGACTTCAACAACATGCTGGCGGTGATCATCTCCAGCCTGAACCTGCTGCAGCGGCGGATCGCCAAGGGCGACACTAATGTGGGGCGCTTCGCCGACGCCGCCCTCGACGGCGCGCAGCGGGCCGCCTCGCTGACCCAGCGCCTCCTGGCCTTCTCGCGCCAGCAGGCGCTCAGTCCCGCCGTGACCGACGTGAACCGGCTCGTGGGCACGATGTCGGAGCTTCTGTCCCGCACGCTGGGCGAGACGATCCGCCTGGAGACCGTGCTCGCCGGCGGCCTGTGGAAGGCCCATATCGACCCGAGCCAGCTCGAGAGCGCGATCCTGAACCTCGCGGTCAACGCCCGCGATGCCATGCCCGAGGGCGGGCGCCTCACGATCGAGACGGCCAACGCCTATCTCGACGACACCTACGCGGCGAGCCACGGCGAGGTGACGCCGGGCCAGTACGTGCTGATCGCGGTGACCGATACCGGGTCGGGCATGGACGCCGACGTGCTCGCCAAGGCGTTCGAGCCGTTCTTCACGACCAAGCCCGTCGGCCGCGGCACGGGCCTCGGCCTCAGCCAGGTTTACGGCTTCGTCAAGCAGTCGGGCGGCCACATCAAGATCTACTCCGAGCCGGGCCACGGCACGACGATGAAGCTCTACCTGCCCCGTCATGCCGCGGAGGGCGAGGCTGCGACCCTGCCGGCTCTGCCCGCCGGGACCTCGACGGGCACCGAGACCGTGCTCGTCGTCGAGGACGATGCCCGCGTGCGGCAGATGACGATCGAGGCGCTCACCGACCTCGGCTACACGGTGCTGGAGGCCGACGGCGCCGCCCGGGCGCTGACGCTGATCGAGACCCAGCCCGGCATCGCGCTGCTCTTCACAGACATCGTCATGCCCGAGGTCAACGGCCGCAAGCTGGCGGACGCGGCGCTGAAGCTGCGCCCCGACCTGAAGGTACTCTTCACGACCGGCTATACCCGCAACGCCGTCGTCCATAACGGCGTGCTGGACCATGGCGTCCAGCTCCTGGGCAAGCCGTTCACGATCCAGCAGCTCGCCGCCAAGGTGCGCCACGTTCTGGACGGAGGGCGCGATGGCGAAGGCTGAGGGGCGCATCCTCGTCGGGATCGGCGGCTGGACCTTCGAGCCCTGGCGCGGAACCTTCTTCCCCGAGGGCCTTCCCCATGCCCGCGAGCTGGAACATGCCAGCCGGCAGGTCACCGCCATCGAGGTCAACGGCACCTTCTACCGCAGCCAGACGCCGGCGACCTTCGCCAAGTGGCGTGGCGAGGTGCCGGACGGGTTCGTGTTTTCGCTCAAGGCGCCGCGCTTTGCCGTGAACCGCAGAATCCTGGCGGAAGCCGGGCCCTCCATCGACAAGTTCATCGGCAGCGGTATCGCCGAGCTTGAGGACAGGCTCGGCCCGGTTCTGTGGCAGCTGGCGCCCACCAAGCGCTTCGATCACGACGACCTGGCGGCCTTCCTGGACGTGCTGCCGGAGAAGGCGGGCGGGATCGCGCTACGCCACGCGCTCGAGGTGCGCCACGAGAGCTTCCGCGATCCGGACTTCATCGCTCTTGCCCGCGCCCGCGGCGTGACGCTCGTCTATGCCGATTCCGACGATTATCCCGCCATAGCCGACCTGACGGGTTCCTTCGTCTATGCGCGGCTTCAGCGCGCCAGCGAGGACGAGCCGGCAGGATATCCGCCATCCGTGATCGCAGGCTGGGCGGACAGGGCAAGGCTGTGGGCCGGCGGCGGCGATCCCGCCGACCTCCCCCATGCGGCGCCGGAAAACGCAGCCGCGGCAGCGCCGAGCCGCGATGTCTTCATCTTCATGATCAACGGCGCCAAGGTCCGCGCGCCGCATGCGGCAAGGGCGCTGATCGCGCAGCTCGACGGCGCCGGGCCCTGAGGGCCGCGGCGCGCCGGCTTCAGGGCCGCCAGGCCTGGTAGTCGCCCGTCGCGGCCGGGCGCTCGCCGGCCGACAGGATCGAGCCCCTGGGCCGGTAGGCCTGCGGCGTGCCGGTCATGTTCGCCTTGTGGGGCTTCTCCCACTCGCGCGGGGTGTAGCTCTCCTCAGTCGGCGGCACGTCGCTCGTGTGGTGCAGCCAGCCGAACCAGCCCGGCGGCACGGCGGAGGCCTCGGCCTCGCCGTTGAAGATCACCCAGCGCCGCTCGCGGCCGAGTGCCTTGTCCTTCCGGCCGCCGCGGCTGCGGTAATAGGTGTTGCCCGCCTCGTCCGTGCCGACCTTCTCCCCCATGCGCCACGTGGAGAAGCGCGTGCCGAGCGTCTGGCCGTTCCACCAGGTGAAGAACTGCAGCAGGAAGGTTTTCATCGGGTCGTTCCGTGACGGGCGCCATATGGCAGGCGCATCGGGCCGATGGCGCTTATGCCGCCTCCCCCGCGCCCTGTCCAGACGGCGGCGGGACGCCGCGGCGCCGCATCCGCGCTGGCAAGCGGAATCGACGCCGGCGGCGGGGCTTCGGCAAGCCGTCCCCATCATCCACAGCCCCGTCTTTTTCGCGTCATAATTTTTGCGCCGGCGCCCCGCCGACATGATTCTCTGGGGTGCGCCGCTGCCGACCTTGGTTTTGTTAGGAGATTGGTAATCTGAGTCGTGGCGCACTATATCTAGTGGGCGCAGTCAAGGGTGATGCTATGGCTAGCCAGCGCATTGACCGACGGACGGGACTCGATCTAGCTTCGATTCCAGTGAGACCGCGAGCCGGCGCGTATCGTCCGGACCGAGGCATCCCACCGACATCGCAGGCAGCGCGCGCCCCGGAACCACCACGTTCGGGCGATCGGGAACGCGCGCGCCGGCGGTCCGGACGGGGCTGACACCACAACCAACAAGAACCGAGCGGCAGGGCCTCCGGGCTGACGAGCGCCCGCCGCGCAGATGGAGACGACAATGCGGATCGAGCGGCGCTACACCAAGGCCGGGCAGTCCCCCTATGCGGGCATCGAGTTCCGGCTGGCCACCAGCGAGATCCGCAATCCGGACGGCTCGGTCGTCTTCCGGCTGGAGCAGATGGAGGTGCCGGCGGCGTGGAGCCAGGTCGCGTCCGACGTCCTGGCCCAGAAGTACTTCCGCAAGGCCGGCGTCCCGGCGCGCCTGAAGAAAGTCGAGGAGAACGACGTCCCGTCCTTCCTGTGGCGCTCCGTGGCCGACGAGGCCGCCCTCGCCGGGCTGCCGCAGGACCAGCGCCACGGCTCCGAGACCTCCGCCAAGCAGGTCTTCGACCGCCTGGCCGGCTGCTGGACCTATTGGGGCTGGAAGGGCGGCTACTTCTCCACCGATGAGGACGCGCAGGCCTTCTTCGACGAGCACCGCTACATGCTGGCCATGCAGATGGCCGCGCCGAACTCGCCGCAATGGTTCAATACCGGCCTGCACTGGGCCTACGGCATCGACGGCCCGAGCCAGGGCCACTTCTATGTCGACTACCGGACCGGCAAGCTCACCAAGTCGAAGTCGAGCTACGAGCATCCCCAGCCGCATGCCTGCTTCATCCAGTCCGTCGCCGACGATCTGGTGAACGAGGGCGGCATCATGGACCTGTGGGTCCGCGAGGCCCGCCTGTTCAAGTACGGCTCGGGCACGGGCTCGAACTTCTCGATGCTGCGCGGCGAGGGCGAGAAGCTCGCCGGCGGCGGCCGCTCCTCCGGCCTCATGTCCTTCCTCAAGATCGGCGACCGCGCCGCGGGCGCCATCAAGTCCGGTGGCACCACGCGCCGCGCGGCCAAGATGGTCGTGGTCGATGCCGACCACCCCGATATCGAGACCTATATCGACTGGAAGGTGAAGGAGGAGCAGAAGGTCGCCGCGCTGGTGACCGGCTCCAAGATCGTCAAGAAGGCCATGCAGGCCGTGATGAAGGCCTGCGTGAACTGCGAGGCCGAGGGCGACGCCTGCTTCGATCCGGAGAAGAACCCCGCGCTCAAGCGCGAGATCAAGCTCGCCCGCCGGGCCTCCGTGCCGGACAATTACATCAAGCGCGTCATCCAGTTCGCCCGCCAGGGCTACACGTCGATCGCCTTCGACACCTACGACACCGACTGGGATTCGGAGGCCTATCTCACCGTCTCCGGCCAGAACTCGAACAATTCGGTCTCGCTGACGGACGATTTCCTGCGCGCGGTCGAGACCGACGGCGACTGGAGCCTCATCCGCCGCACCGACGGCAAGGTCGCCAGGACGCTGAAGGCGCGGGACCTGTGGGAGAAGATCGGCTACGCCGCCTGGGCCTCCGCCGATCCCGGCCTGCACTTCAACACGACGATGAACGACTGGCACACCTGCCCCGCGGGCGGCCGGATCCGGGCCTCCAACCCGTGCTCGGAATACATGTTCCTGGACGACACGGCGTGCAACCTGGCCTCGGCCAACCTGCTCCAGTTCTACGACCGCGCCGAAGGGCGCTTCGACGTGGAATCCTACGAGCATGCCTGCCGGCTCTGGACGATCGTGCTCGAGATCTCGGTTCTGATGGCGCAGTTCCCCTCCCGGGAGATCGCCGAACTCTCCTACGAGTACCGCACGCTGGGCCTCGGCTACGCCAATATCGGCGGCCTCCTGATGACGATGGGCCTGGGCTACGATTCCCCGGAAGGCCGCGCGCTGTGCGGCGCGCTCACCGCGATCATGACCGGCGTCGCCTATGCGACCTCGGCCGAGATGGCCGGCGAGCTCGGACCCTTCCCCGGCTACAAGAAGAACGCCGACGCGATGCTGCGCGTCATCCGCAACCACGTCCGCGCCGCCCGCGGCGAGGCCGCCGGCTACGAGACCCTGTCGGTCGATCCGGTTCCGCTCGACCACGCCTCCTGCCCGCAGCCGGACCTGGTCGACCACGCGGTCGCCGCCTGGAACGCCGCGCTGAAGGCGGGTGAAGCCAACGGCTACCGCAACGCCCAGACGACCGTCATCGCGCCGACCGGCACGATCGGCCTCGTCATGGATTGCGACACGACCGGCATCGAGCCCGATTTCGCCCTGGTGAAGTTCAAGAAGCTGGCCGGCGGCGGCTACTTCAAGATCATCAACCGCGCCGTGCCGGATGCCCTGCGGGTGCTCGGCTACAGCGAGGCCCAGATCGCCGAGATCGAGGCCTATGCGGTCGGCCACGGCTCCATCGCCCAGGCGCCCGCGATCAACCACGCGACGCTGAAGGCCCGCGGCTTCACGGACGAGAAGATCGCCGCGGTGGAGAAGGCCCTGCCCTCCGCCTTCGACGTGAAGTTCGTCTTCAACAAGTGGACGCTCGGCGCCGACTTCCTGGCGGAAGCGCTGAAGGTGCCCGCGGATCGGATGGACGATCCGTCCTTCGACCTGCTGACGCATCTGGGCTTCGCCAAGGGCGACATCGAGGCCGCGAACATCCATGTCTGCGGGGCGATGACGCTGGAAGGCGCACCGCACCTGAAGACCGAGCACTACCCGGTCTTCGACTGCGCCAATCCCTGCGGCCGCATCGGCAAGCGCTACCTGTCGGTGGAGAGCCACATCCGGATGATGGCGGCCGCCCAGCCCTTCATCTCGGGCGCGATCTCCAAGACGATCAACATGCCCAACGACGCGACGGTGGAGGACTGCAAGTCCGCCTACATGCTGTCGTGGAAGCTGGCGCTGAAGGCCAACGCGCTCTACCGCGACGGCTCCAAGCTCAGCCAGCCGCTCAATGCGGCCCTGATCGCCGACGAGGACGACGACGCCGAGGACGTGATCGAGGCCCTGGCCGCCATGCCGGCGACCGCAAAGGCGACCCAGGTCGCTGAGCGGATCGTCGAGCGCGTGATCGAGCGCGTCGAGCGCCAGCGCGAGCGGGAGAAGATGCCCGAGCGCCGCACCGGCTACATCCAGAAGGCCGTGGTCGGCGGCCACAAGGTCTACCTGCACACCGGCGAGTACAAGGACGGGCGCCTGGGCGAGATCTTCATCGACATGCACAAGGAAGGCGCCGCCTTCCGCGCGATGATGAACAATTTCGCCATCGCGGTGTCGCTCGGCCTGCAGTACGGCGTGCCGCTGGAGGAATACGTGGAGGCCTTCACCTTCACGCGCTTCGAGCCCTCGGGCTTCGTCCAGGGCAACGAGTCGATCAAGAACGCGACGTCGATCCTCGACTACGTGTTCCGCGAACTGGCCATCTCCTATCTCGGCCGGAACGACCTCGCCCATATCGACCCGTCTGAGATCGGCCACGACGTGATCGGCTCGGGCGTCGGGCAGGACAAGGCGCCGGACGCGGGCACGCCCGCCCAGGTGTCGATGCCCGTGTCCAAGGGCTTCGTCCGCGGCCGGTCGACCAACTTCGTGTCAATCCCCGGGGGCGCGGGCGTCGCGTCCGCCGGCACGGTGACGATGCTCGCCACCGCCGGCGCCACGGCGCTGCGGGAAGAGGTCGTGGGCGATGCCGAAATGGCCAAGCTCGGCTTCGCCGCCCCGGCCGCCGCGCCCTCGCCGACCGCCATCCGCTCCGCGTCCGACAAGCGTGCGGAGGCGCTGATGAAGGGCTATGTGGGCGACAGCTGCGGCGAATGCGGCAACTTCACGCTCGTGCGCAACGGCACCTGCCTGAAGTGCGACACGTGCGGCTCGACGACGGGCTGTTCATGAACAAGCTCAGACGCTCTGGGCGGAGCATGTACTTGCGATGCCCAGGGCCTCCGGAGCTGCGCTGTGACAGGAGCATCAGCTGAATTGCCGTTCCTGCATTTTTTGTGGAGCTGCATCAACCCTTACCAAAGAGCATGTACTGCCACTTTGGCTACAAGATCTCGACGCTAGCGGGGTGAAGACTGGTTTCACAGGCACTCACTATAGTGCCTTGGGCACGATCAAATCGGTTCGTAGAATAAGTGGAAAAAACCACACGTATCGTGGCGTTTGCGCCAAATGTAACAATGGATGGATGTCGGAGCTTGAGAATAAATTCCGTAACATAGTCAAGAGCAAGCCACCTCATGATTTGATTAAAGTTATAAATCGAAGAGACCGAACCACTATATCGAGATGGATTACGAAGACGGCTATCATCGCCCACTTTAGTTCGAATTATAGAAAAATACTTCCGCTATCTATCGCTAGGACAATGTTTGAAACAGGCAATAATCTGAAAGGAGTTAAAGTATTTGTTGGACTCGTTAAGCCAGCGAGACGAATTGTATGGCTTCAAACTAGCCCTTACTCCTGCACCATAAGAAAATCAGACCAAAATAATATCGATTTTTTCAACGATGTTTTTGTTTTTTTGCTGTCAATAGACAGCTTAATGTTGTGTTTTACATGGAAAGATAATAATCTCACAGACTATGAATTAGTCTGTCATAATAATCTTTTTGGTGAGATATATCCGAAGTATAAACCGCCAAGAACTGTAAAAGTTTTTAATAATTTGATAGATGCTTCTCAATTCATAAGGCTGGAACTGAAAAGTAACTTGTAGCTGTTGAATTTTTTATCATTTCAATTGCTCAGGATTGCTCCTGAAGCACCGCCACAGATACGAATGGTGGGTCGGTGAACTCGTCACCCATCAATCCGTTGCATCCGCAAGATTGACGTAACGCTCAAGGTCCTTCGCGGAACCTCAGCGCCGCGGACACAGCAAGTTCTCCCGCCCCGCATCAGCCGGCCGGTTGCGCCACCCACTCCCGCGCCTGCGCGGGCGGCAAGGCGGGGGAGAACAGGAAGCCCTGCCCCAGCGGGCAGCCGAGGCTGGCGAGATAGGCGAGCTGGGCCTCGTCCTCGATGCCCTCGGCGACCACCTGCATCCCGAGGTTCAGACCGAGCTGGACGACGGATTCCAGGATCGCCCGGTCCTGGGCCGAGGTCATGACGCGGCTCACGAAGGAGCGGTCGATCTTGATCGCGTCCACGGGGCACGAGCGCAGATGGACGAGCGAGGCATAGCCCGTGCCGAAATCGTCCAGCGCCGAGCGGATGCCGGCCTCGCGCAACTGGCCGAGCGTGCGCTTCACCGCGCCGATCTCGTCGCCGATGACGATGCCCTCGGTGACCTCCACCTGGATCATTTCCGGGGCCAGCCCGTGTGCCGAAACCTGGTTGATTAGGACCCGGGCGAAGAGATGCTCGCGCAGCTGGGCCGCCGTCAGGTTCACCGCGATATGGCCGAAGGCGAAGCCGGCCTCGTGCCAGGTCTTGGCCTGGTCGAGCGCCTGGCCCATGACCCAGTGGCCCAGCCGCCGCGCCAGCTCCGGATCGTCGAAGGCAGGCGCGAAGGAGCCGGCGGAGACCACCTCCCCGTCCCGCAACCACCGCAGCAGCGCCTCGAAGCCGACGAGGCGGCGCGTCGCGAGGCAGAGCTTGGGCTGGTAGAACAGTGCGAGCTCGCCCCGGTCGAGCGCCGCCGCGATGCTGCGCACGGTCTCGTAGCGGCTGTCGACCTCGGCCTTCATGCGCGGCACGAAGCGGCGCACCGTGTTGCGGCCGCCGAGCTTGGCGGCATAGAGCGCGATGTCGGCGCGGGTGAAGAGCTCGGACGGGTCGCGGCCGGCGGATATCTCGGCCAGGTCCACGCCAATCGACGCGCCGAGCTGGAAGGACTGGTCCTGCCAGAGGATCGGCCGGCGCACCGCGTCCAGGATGCGCTCGGCGAGGTCGTCGACATCCTCGCTGCCGCAGCCGGGCTGCATCAGGACGGCGAACTCGTCGCCGCCGAGCCGCGCCACCAGCCGCGCACCGTCGCAGATGTCCGACAGCCGCCGCGCGATCTGCTTCAGGCACTCGTCGCCGACGCCGTGGCCGAACGTGTCGTTCACGTGCTTGAAGCCGTCCAGGTCGATCAGCAGCAGCGCCACGCTCGACGGGCCGGCTTCCCGGCAGGTATCGGCCAGGGCGGACTGGAAGACGATCCGGTTGGCAAGGCCCGTCATCACGTCGCGCTCGGCGAGCTGGCGCGTCTGCTCCCAGAGCGCCTTCTCCTCCGTGATGTCCTGCTTCATGCCGAAGATGCGGACCGGCTCGCCGTTCTCGCATTCGACATTGGCGGTGATGCGCATCCAGCGCCGCCGCCCCTTGGCCGTGATGATGCGCGCGTCCAGCGTGAAATGACCGCGCTCGGCGATGGCGCGGGCGCGCACCTGCTCCAGCTCCATCCGGGAGGCCGGATCATAAAAGGGCAGCACCACCTCCCGCGGCACGGGCACGCCGCGCGGCAGCTCGAAAATGTCGTAGACGCCGTCCGTCCAGGTGATCTCCTCGTCGGGCAAGGTGCACTGCCAGACGCCGATGCGGGCGACGGAGGACGCCCGGTCGAAGATCTTGCGGCTATGGGCGAGGTCCCGCTCCTGGCGGCGGATGGTCGCCTGTTGCGAGGCGATCTGCGCCCGCGCCCGTTCGAGCCGGATCGCGGGGTCGTCCTGCGCCAGCAATGCGGCGGCGAAGTCGGCAAGGCCCGTGAGAGCCGAGGCCGCCTCGTCGCCGAAGGCACAGGCCCCGCCCGTGAGGATCAGCACGGCGCCCTCGCGCGGCACCGCAACCATCAGGAACGGCACGCGCTCGATCAGGCCCGATCCGGCATGAACGCCGCATAGAACGGATTGCGCGATCTCCAGGAGGCCGGCGGGCGGGCGCGTGTCGGGCTGGGCCGCGGCCAGAACCAGGAAGGATGCGTCGCCCGGGACGGCAAGCCATGCCTTCTGCGCCTGCGCCGTCGCCCGCGCCAGCTTCACCACCGCGCTCAGGTTGACGGGCCCGTAAGCATGGATGCTTCCGGTTGCATGAACGTCGGCACGGTTCGATCGCGGCATGACGGTCTGACGAATCCCCTGATCACCGCTAGGTTGCCTCGGGATTCGTTAAACAATTCATAGGCTACGCGTGCATCAGGCGCATGCCCGAAGCGCATCCGTGCCGGTTCGCCGATGGGTGTCAGGCGGCCGTCTTCACCGCGATCCTGCGGGCCTGACGCGCCGCATTCGCGGCCCGCGGCACCTGCACGGTGACGACGCCCTTGTCGAAGGTCGCCTCCACCTTGTCCGCGTCGATCTCGAACGGAAGCTGGAAGCGGCGCAGATAGGTGCCGCTGGCCCGTTCCACGACGTGGTAGCGCTTGTCCTTGCCGCCCTCCTCGCGCTGCACGGTGCGGTCGGCCCGCAGCGTCAGCACATCGTCGGCAATCGAGATGTCGATGTCCTTCGGCTCGATGCCCGGCAGCTCGGCCGTGAGCTCAATGCCCTTTTCCGTCTCGGCGATGTCGACGCTGGGAGAGAGGAAGCCGTCGTCCGCCGCCGACGCACTGGTCCAGACGGGCGCCAGCGATCCGAGCAGCCGGTCCATGTCCCGGCGCATGGCCGAAAGCGGGCCGAAGGAGCGTTCGAAGGGACGTACCGATCTCATGGTCATGGCGAACTCCATTCCTGCGCTCGGGTCTGCCGCCCGCGACCACGTTCTGCGCGGCTCCGCGGCGGCCAACCATGGACAAAATATGGCGGCCGAGACCTGCGCCTGTTGCGCTAGATCAAGCTTCGATGGCGTTTCGATCACAGATTGTAACGCGGATAAACGATATCGATCAGGTACTTGCGCCCACACCTTCAGGAAATTTCCGCGTGGCATGTGGCCCTTTCGGAACCCCGGCGGAGCACGCTCGTTGTTAGGCAGACCATTGCTTCATCGATCAGAAGGAGAAGACGATGCGCAAGTTCATGATCGCTGCCGGCGTTGCGGCCCTTATGGTGCCCGGCGCGGCGTTTGCCCAGGAAGGTACGGCGGCCGGTGTCGCCGGTGGTGCCGCCACGGGTGCCGTGCTCGGCGGCCCGGTCGGCGCGGTCGTCGGCGGGATCGCCGGTGGCGTGGTTGGCACAGCGATCGATCCGCCGCCCGCCGAGGTCCGCACCTATGTGCAGACCCAGCCCGTAGAGGAGATCCGCGTCGAGCGTAAGATCGTCGTCGGCGAGGCCCTGCCCGAGACCGTCACGGTCCACCGCGTGCCGAATTACGACCGCTACAGCTATGCCTACGTGAACGGCGACCGCGTGATCGTCGAGCCCCGCAGCCGCAAGGTGATCGAGGTCATCGACTGATCTGCGACAACCACACCGTATCGGGAAAGCCCGGCCGCAAGGCCGGGCTTTTTCGTGCCGCGCTCAGCGCGGCTCGGCGAAGGGCTTGCCCTTCTCGACGACATAGACCGCCGCCACCTTCGCAGCGCCGTCCCCGACATTGTCGCCTTCATGGGCAAGCCCGGCGGGGATCTGGTAGCTCTGCCCGGCCTCCAGCACGAGGTCGGGCTGCCCCTCGATCTTGAGCACCATGCGCCCTTCCAGGACGAGGCCCATCTCGACCCCGTGATGCATGTGGCGGGCGATCCGGCCGCCCTTGACCACCTCGGCCGTGCCCAGAACCGTTTCGTGGGCCGCTGCGGTCGGCACGTCGTATCGCTGGAGGATGGCGCGGCGGATGCCGTCCTGCTGGGCCAAGCCGACCGAGCCGGTCAGGGCGGCGCAGATCGACAGGGAAACGGCGACGATGGCAGGGCGCATGGCAGGCTCCGGCAGGGAAAGGCTTAACGCCGTAACCCTGCGTCAGGAGCGGACCGAACTCAACGGCCGGACGAGCCTTGAAGGAATGGGAGAGGCAGGAGGGGCGGCACGCGGTGCGGCGCCCCTCCCTCGCCCTCGCCGGCGATTCGTCACCGCCGGCGTATTCGTCGATCCCGCATAATCCATTCAGTTGGCGGAGCCTACCGCCGTCGGCGTCACCATGGCGGCCACGGACTCGTAGCGATCGAGCCGCCGGTCGATCATGCGGTCCAGGCGCCGGTAGACTTCCTCCACCGTCGCCCCGCGCATGGCGGCGACGCGGATGGTCTTCTTGCCCTTCTTCACGACCTTCTGGGTCTTTTCGAAGAAGATCGACCGATTGGCGCGGGCTGCCGCCGGGAACACCGTCGCCGCGTTCTCGCCGGGCTTCGTCCCGGCCAGTTCCAGCAGCTGCCCGGCGCCCTGCGGCCCGAGGAAATGCGGCAGGTAATACTCGCTCGGCTTCAGGTCGCGGCCGATGCGGAAGCCCACCTCGGCCCGATGGCGCTTCAGCATTTCCGCCGCCATGACGGCCGCCAGGTACGGCTCGTGCCGCAGGGCCAGGATACGCTCCCGCTCGGAGGCGTCGGGCACGACCGCCTTGTCGTCGACGATGGCGATCTTCTCGGCCTCCTGCGCCAGCCCGTGCCGCGCGCCGAACGCCTTGACCGTCTCCAGCCACGTGGCCTCGATGAACTGGAACATGCCCGCCGCCGAGGAGGTCGGCGCCTGCGCGTCGGGCACGAAGGACGATTCCTTGTCCGCCAGCGCCATCAGGTAGACGGGATCGACGTCGGAGGCCGCGGCCGCCCGCACGATCAGCTCCACGATGCGCCGCGGCACGCCCACGCTGCCGAAGGTCACGGGCTCGTCGGGATTGGCGAGATCCGACAGGTCCGGCACCGGAACGCGCGGCAGATGCGGTGACGGCACCCGCGGAACGGGATGGAACCCCTCGAACAGCCCTGCAGCCCGGCCGAGCGGCGAGGGTTCGATTTGCGGCGGGCGGATCATGGCGTCGAGCGCGCTGGCGACCCTGTCGCGCTTCACGCGCGAAGCATGCTGGAGCACCGGGGCCCGAACCGACGCCTTCGCCTCCTGCACCGGGGCCGTGGCCTGGCTGCAGGTCAGGCCGAGGGCGGCGATGCACCAGAGCGCGGTCATGCCGGCGCGCCGGGTGCGTTCCCCCTTGCGGCGGTAGCGGCGGATCGTACGGTCGGCGCGCGGGCCGAGCCAGCGCGGCTCGGATGCGTGATCACCTTGGGCGCAATGGTCGGGATCGGCTGCGGCATGCGCCGCGGTCGAGGCAGATGTCATAAGGCGGGATCCCGATTTCGGCTGGATCACGCCCCCCATGAGTCCGGCTTCTGGCTGCCGGATGTGGCGAGATTACGAACGCAGCGGCATGTTCCATCCTGCGGCAACCGGCCGCGCTGGCGAAGCGGACGAGGCTTCTGTAGCGCTTGGCGCGACCGATAAGGGACAGGCCGGCCATGAACTCCATCCGTAAGATCGCCCTCGCGGACGCCGCGCGCTGGACGCTGACCATGGCGGCCGGGATCGCCGTCGGCTTTGCCGCCGCCCGCATCCACGGCGTGGAAGGGGCCGGTACGAAGGCGCTCGTGCTGTTCGCGGCCATCGCCGCCGACTTCGCCTACCTCCGTTACGTCAAGCGCAAGGCCGCCTGACGGAACGAAACGGCACGACCCGCGTTTCACCGGCGTCGCTGAGGCGACCGCCGCAGCCATCGTCGGCTCCGGCGAACCGAAACGGGGCGAAACATTCCATGCCACGCAATGTTCTTTTTGCCATCATCGGCGCGCTCGTCGTCGCGACGGGAGTCCTCGGTTACCACCTCTATCAGGAGCGCAAGCAGCCTGATGGCGTCCAGATCAGCATCGGATCGCGCGGCATTTCCGTCGAAGAGAAGAAGTGATCACGCGGCGCCCTGGTCGCGCTCCCAGATGCGGAGCGTGACCGGGGCGACGGGATCGAGCAGGATTTCAGGGCCGGCCACCAGCCCTCGCGCTCCCAGCACAGCCTCGGCTGCCTGGCCGCCATCGCATGCCGAGAACAGCCGGCGCCCTGCGCCGACATGCACGCCCGGCGCCCGCGAGAGGTGGAAGGCGGCGTAGCCGATCTCCAGGAACAGATCGAACACCCCCTGCCCGCCCGGAACCGCCACGCGCCCGCCGGACGGCAACAGCCTTTCGGCCGCCTGCGCCCATGGCATCCGCGCCGGGTTCCACCAGACGGCATCGTCCTTCGCATCCAGCCCGCCGGCGGACGAGGAGACCACCACGCGGCGGCGGCCCCGGACGTTCGGGTTCGCCTCGTGCCCGAGGCGGCCCAGGACCACGATATCGGCGGCGTCCAGCCCGGCCTGGAAATAGGCCCAGTCGGCATCGTTCATGAGCGCACGCGGCGTCACGCCGCTCGCGTCGGCGATCATGTCGTCTACGGAAACAATGGCGTAGCCGTGGATGGCGATCATGAGCTCATGAAAAAGCCGGGCAGCCATCGGGCCGCCCGGCCTTTGTCCTGTCGGAGGCGCTCCGGGACTATTGCGGAACCTTGTCCTCGATGCCCTTCACATAGAAGTTCATCGAGAGGATCTGCTCGTCCGACAGCGACTTTCCGCCCTTGCACTCGATCTCCTTGCCGTCCTGCCCGAGAACGGGGCACTTGAAGGGATTGAGCGCGCCGGACTTGATCGCCGCCTCGGTGTCCTGAGCCAGCTTCTTCACGTCGTCGGGCATGTTCTTGTAGGGCGCCATCACCACCATGCCGGTGTCCAGGCCGCCCCACGTATCGATGGACTCCCACTTGCCGTCCAGCGCCGCGCGCACGCGCGACACGTAATAGCCGGACCAGTCGTCGATGATCGCCGTGAGCTGCGCCTTGGGCGCGAAGCGCTCCATGTCGGACGCCTGGCCGAAGCCGAGCTTGCCGCGCTGCTCCGCGGTCTGGAGCGGGGCCGGGCTGTCCGTATGCTGAGCGATGATGTCCACGCCCTGGTCAAGCAGCGCCTTGGCGGCGTCCGATTCCTTGCCGGGGTCGAACCAGGTGTTCGCCCAGACGATCTTGATCTTCACGTTCGGGTTCACCGACTGCGCGCCGAGGAAGTACGAGTTGATGCCCGCGATCACCTCGGGGATCGGATAGGCGCCCACATAGCCGATGACGTTGGACTTGGTCATCTTCCCGGCGATCTGCCCGATGATATAGCGGCCCTCGTGGAACTTCGCCGCGTAGGTCGCGAGGTTCTTCTCGCGCAGGTAGCCGGTGGCGTGTTCGAACCTCACGTCCGGGTACTTCTTGGCGACCTTCACCGTCGGGTTCATGAAGCCGAACGACGTCGTGAAGATCAGCTTGTGGCCCGTGCGGACGAGCTGCTCGATGGGGCGCTCCGCGTCCGTCTCGGACACGCTCTCCACGAACGTCGTCTCGACGCGGCTGCCGAATTCCTTCTCGATGGCCTTGCGGCCCTGGTCGTGCTGGTAGCTCCAGCCGTGATCGCCCACGGGCCCGACATAGATGAAGCCGATCTTCAGCTTCTCCTGCGCCATGGCGGCGCCGCTGGCGCCCGCCAGGACGACCGCGGCCGCGGCCGCGGCGAGAATGGAACGATACATGGAGGTCTCCCGGTTATGCGCGCGCGGCCGACGCCGCCCGCCTTTCCGCAGGAGACTAGAGCGGCTTCCGCGCCCCGCGCCAGTGCGGAGTTTCGGCAGCCACTGCCAAATTTGTGATCAGCTTTACTGGCGGCCCACGAAAGTCGCGGCGCCGCTGTAACCGCCGCCGCCGCTGAACGTGATCATGCCGCCGACCTCGCCCACCGGGCCGGCCACCCCGCGGAAGAAGGCCCCGGTGAGATCGCCGCTGGCGGTCGGCCCGATGACCGAGTTCAGCGTGCCGACGAAGAAGGGCGAGCCGCCCGCCAGCGTCAGGTAGCCGGCATAGCCGCGCCCATCCAGGAGCGGGATCGAGAACGTCCCGGTCTGGGCGCCGAAGTCCACGGTCTGCGTGAACTGACCGGCCGCCACATACTGGTTGCCGCTGGCCGCGAACGTGCCGATGACGTGGCCGTTGAAGGTCGCCGTGCCGACCGTCGGAACCTCCGAGGGCGAGGGCAGGACGCCGGTGACCCACGTGCCGAGATGGATACGGTCGCGGTATTCGGTGCCCGACACGGTGCGGGAATTCTCCTGCGCCCAGAAGCCCCAGCGGGTGTAGGCGCAATCGCAGAATGTGACGCCCGAGAACTGCCCGGCCGGCTGCACGGCGCCCGACGACACGAAGGCCGAGCGGTCCGACAGGACGGGCGTGCCGTTCACCTCGGTCAGGTACACCGCGGCGGGCCCCGACGGGCCGCCCGCATTGTTGGCCACCCCTTCCCGGCCGCCGAAGATGTCGTAGTCGACATATGTCGACCGCGCCGGCAGGCCGGGATCGTAATTGCCCATCTGGATCTGGATGTCGTCGAGCCCTCCCGCCGGCGTCGCCGTCATCCGGTCGGCGGACAGGAACATGTTGAGCTGCGCCCGCGAATCGGTAGGGTCGAGAAGCAGGAAGGCCGAGCCGGAGATCGGCACCGGCGCCTCGATATGGGTGTCGAGCGGCACGTTCAGCGTGTGCACCATGCCCGCAGCAAAGCCGATATTGGCGACGGATGGGCGGTTCGTCCCCAGGCCCGCCGGCGTCGAAACCCGGGTGAAGTTCTGCGCATAGCTGTAATTGCTGGAGACGCCGCCGCCGCCCGGCCGCTGGAAGGCGGTGTCGGCCTGCACGCCCTGGTCGTCGCGATAGTCCTGGTTGACCGTCAGCGCCGTCGGCAGGAGCTGGGCATCGACCGTCTCCAGCCCCGGCACCGAGGCGACGCTGCCATTGGCGCGGCCCATGGAGATGTTGGCGGCCCGGCGGGTGAAGTGGCGGAAGCCGCCGGTGAAGTAGAAGCCCGTGCCTGCGCCGCTGCCCGCCGTGTCGACGAAGGCGCCGGTCATGACCATGAAATTCGACGTCTGCAGCGCCCCGTCGCCGTTGATGCCGAGCGCCGCCTGCAGGACGCGCGCGGGCTGCGTCTCGCGCCCGTTCGTGCCGGCGCCGGGATTGCGGTAGCCGAAGATCGGCGAGACGTAGACCGGGCCGCTCGCGACCGCCGTGCCGAGCACGTAGGGGATGGTCGACGACAGCGAGGGATCGATGTCCGTCGTCAGCGCGAAGGCTTCGCCCGGCGGCGGGCTTACGGGTGGCGGCGGCGGCGGCGGGAAGCTCGCGGCGTCGTTGCCGCCGGGCGCCTGCTGGATGATCTGGTTCGTCTGGGCGATGACGGTGTTGGTCGGCGGGGTCGTGGCGACCGGCGTCTTCGCCACGGTCTGTCCCTGGACCTCGACGATGGCCTGGGGCGGCACGTTCCCGTTCGCCTGGCCGACATTGTTGCGGGTGACCGCCGTCTCGGTCGGCCGGTTGCCCGCGCCGCCGCTCTGCCCGCGCGAGCTGGTGAGCTGGCCGTTGATCGCGTCCAGATCGGCCTGCGTGACCTTGACCGGCCCTTGCGGGCCCTGCCCGATCGGGATCGTAATCGAGAAGCCGGGCCGCCGGATGATTTCCACCTGGCCGGACGCGTTCACCTCGATCCGCCCGAAATGGTTGATCGCCCGCGTGCCCTGCCCGCCATGGGTGATGGTGGCGACGCCGCCGCGGATGCCGAGCGTGGTGGTCGGCGTGCGCACGGTGGCCCCGCCATTGTGGCTGACCTGGCCGCCCACGAAGCGCATGGCGCCCCGCCCCAGCGTCGCCACCATGCTGCCCGTGCCCGTGGCCGGATTGAACACGAACTCGTCGATCACGAGGTCGCTGTTGGGGCCGATGCTCAGCGTCGTCTTGTCGACGAAGATGAGCTGGACCGAGCCCGCGCCCGACGTTTGGATGCGCTCGCTGCGGATGACCTGCTGGCCGAGCTCGATGACCTTCGTGCCCGCGCCGGGCTTGGTGGACAGGGCCGCCGGATTGACGGCGCCGGCCGCGCCCACGGGCTGGCCCTGGGCCAGGGCAGGCACGGCCATCATGGCAGCGGCCGAGATGCCGAGGGCAAGGAGCCGTGCGGTCGCGTGCGTCGGAGCCATGCCGGGCCTCCCCTCAGAACCGCAGCGTCGGTCCGAACAGGACCGACAGGTTGCGGGTATCGAAATTGCGGATGTTGGAATCGACCTTGGTGTAGAGCACCTGCGCCGAAAGGCCGGCGAGGTCCGTCAGCGGCGCGTCCAAAAGCACGCCCGCGCGGATTTCCGTGTCCTCGCGGCGCACGTTGGGGTCGATCACGAAATTGGGCGCCTCGTAGGACGTGCGCGAGAACCCGAACGAGGGCGACACCGTCCAGCGGCGGGTGATCCCGGCGAAGGGGGCCTCGAACTCGTAAGGAAAGCTCAGGTCAGCCACGAACTGGTCGAACGTGTAATAGGCGAACCGCGCCTCGGCCCGGTTGAACGCCACCTTGCCCTGCCAGCGCAGCCGGTCAAACAGCGCACCCGACCCCTGCACATAGGCGGACACGAAGGTCCCCGTCTGCTCCGGCGCGCCGCGATAGTCGCTCGAGGACTGGTAGACGCGGTTGCGCACCTCGACGCCCGGCTCGATCACCGACAGGCCGACCGGGAAGGACAGCAGGACGCCGCCTCCCCACGACCCGAGATAGGGTGCATCGCCGAGGGCGACCGAGGTGAACGTCGCGTACGGCTTGATCGCCGAGCCCATCCAGGCGTCCGGCATGAGGGCCAGGCGCGGGCCCAGATTGACCTCCACCAGCCCCGTATTGAGGCGGGCAAAGCGATGCTGCGCCGAATAATACCCGATCACCGACGTCTCGAACGCGTCGCCGCGCTGGTTGCCGAAATCGTAGACGTGCCGGAAGCCCGCCAGCGCGAAGGTGTTCCAGTCCGGCCGCTTGCGGAATTGCTGGTTCAGCACCGCATCGAAGCCGAGGGCGCGGATGGACAGGGAATTCGGCCCGGCATTGGCGTTGGTCTGGTAGCGCAGGCCGGCCTGCGCGAAGCCGCTCCACTGCGCCGGCTTCAACCGACGGTCGATCTCCGAGAGGAAGGCGTTGACCCGGTTCCGGACATCGGACGGCACGTCCGGACCGGTGATCGCGGTCGTGAAGTAGGACCGCGCCATCTCGAAGGAGCCGAGCCGGAAATACAGGACGCCGAGTTCCAGGCGCACCCGCGGCAGGTCCGGATTGTAGAAGACCATCCGCTCCAGCGCGCCGATGGCGGCTTCGTAGTCCCCGACCGCGGTCGCCGCTTCGGCGAACTGGAACGCCGCGTCCAGATCCGCCGGGTTCAGGAGATTGCGCTGGAACAGGGCTTCGTAGCGCGCCTTGGCTTCGTTTCCGGCGGCGGGGCTGGGGCCGCCCTGTGCCAGCGCGGCGGATGGCAGGACAGCGACCGACAGGGCGGCGGCGAGGCCGAAGGCCATGACGGAGCGCGCGCGCTGAGGCAGCGCGAACGCAAGACGCGACACGAGGAACACAAACGACACGACGCCCACCCAACCCGTCAACGCGCACACGCAGTCGTCGTGGTCTTTCGCCACACCTCAGGCCGCCTTGGGAGAAAGTCCCGCGGCCCTGGGCCGATCGTCCTTGCGTTTCAGGGCTTTATCCCAACGCGGGTGCGAGGGAGAGTCAACAACCGGCGGGCGACGTGCCGGCGGAATCCGCGCTTGCGTGTGCCGGATGCCACAGAATCCGGCTGATTCCGAGCCCGATGGCGGCTCCTGCGGCCTGGGCGAGGATGAAGGCGGGCGCGTCTGCCGGCGCGATGCCGGCGAAGGTCGCGGTCAGGGATCGGGCAATGGTCACCGCCGGATTTGCGAAGCTGGTCGATGCCGTGAACCAGTAGGCCGCGACGATGTAGAGCCCCACCAGCACGGCGACCCTGCCGGCAGGCTTGCCCGCACTTCCCAGCACGACGAGGATGAGGCCTGCCGTGGCGACCGCCTCCGACACCCATTGCCCTAAGCCGGTGCGCGCGGTTCCGGATGTCTGGATCGCCGGCAAGTCGAACATGACGTGCGCCAGCAGCACACCCGCGACCGCCCCCGTTACCTGCGCCGCCGCATAGGCTGCCGCCTCGAGGGGACGCAGGCTGCCCGTGACGGCGGCGACGGCCGACACCGCCGGATTGAGGTGGGCGCCGGAGAGCGGACCGAACAGCGTGATCAGGACGACAAGCATGGCGCCGGTGGCGATGGAATTGGCCAGGAGCGCCAGCGCGACGCTGCCGCCCGCAAGCCGCTCCGCCATGACGCCCGACCCGACGATCGCCGCGAGCAGCAGCGCGGTCGCGATCGCCTCGGCGGCCAGCCTGCGGCCCGGCGCTGTCACGGCCGCGGGCCTGACGTTGCGCCTTCCATCGAGCCGATATCGCGCAACCGGCCCGTCAGCGCCATGCGGTCCAGCGAGGTCAGCGGCAGCGCGACGAAGGCCGCGATGCGCCTGTGCATGTACCGGAAGGCCTCGAGAAAGGCAGCGGCCTTCTCGGCCTCGGTGCCCTCGACGGCCGCGGGATCGGGAATGCCCCAATGGGCCGTCATCGGCCTGCCCGGCCAGACCGGGCAGGATTCGCCGGCGGCGCTGTCGCAGACGGTGAAGACGAAATCCATGACCTGCGCGCTCTCGCCCGCGAACTCATCCCAGCTCTTCGAGCGCAGCCCGTCGACCGGATATCCGGACCGGGTCAGCACCTGGATCGCCAGGGGATTGACCGTGCCCTTGGGCTGGCTGCCGGCGGAAAAGGCCGTGAAGCGACCCGCACCGTCGCGCCGCAGGATGCCCTCCGCGATGATCGATCGCGCGGTGTTGCCGGTGCAGAGGAAGAGGACGTTGAAGGGTGAGGCGGTCACGGCGGGGCTCTCAGCAGCAGGGTTGGAGGTCGGCGAGCACGGGGCGGCACACATCCGCATGCCCGCCGCAGCAATCCTGCAGCAGGTGGAGGACGAGATGGCGCACGGCATCGAGATTGGCGCGATAGACGATCGAGCGGCCGCTGCGGGACGCCGTCACGAGGCCGGCGCGGGACAGAAGTCCCAGATGCGCGGACATCGTGTTCTGCGGCACGCCGGCCAGCCGGGCCACCTCCCCGGCCGCCAGGCCGGACGGCTCATGGCGCACGATGGTGCGGAACGCCTCCAGCCGCGTCGGCTGGGCAAGCGCGGCGAACATCGCGATGGCTTCGTTCGTATCCATGAATCCAGATACGTCGATTCATGTGACACGCGCATGACAAGGCCCGCCGTCACGATGGAGGGCGGGCCTGGCCGGCTTGGCGATGAAGATGGGTTGCGCGCCGCGGGATCGGCCCGGCGGGCGCCGTCTTCGCGAGGCTAGAACGGGATGTCGTCGTCCAGGTCCGCCATGGAGCGGCCGCCGGCGGGTGCCGCGGGACGGCGCTCCATGGGCGAGGTCCGGCCGAATCCGCCGGAACGGTCCTCCACCTCGCCGCCACCGCCGTAATCGCCGCCGCCGCTGCTGCGGCTGTCCAGCAAAGTCAGCTCGCCGCGGAAGCGCTGCAGCACGACCTCGGTGGTCTGGCGCTCCTGGCCGTTCTTGTCCTGATACTTGCGCGTCTGGAGCTGGCCCTCGAGGTAAACCTTGGAGCCCTTCTTCAGGTATTGCTGCGCGATCTTCCCGAGGTTCTCGTTGAAGATCACGACGTTGTGCCACTCGGTGCGCTCGCGGCGCTCGCCGGTGCCCTTGTCGCGCCAGGTCTCCGACGTGGCGACCGAGAAGTTCGTGACCGACTCCCCCGATCCCATCTGCCGGGTTTCCGGATCGCGGCCGAGATTTCCGACCAGGATCACCTTGTTCACGCTGCCGGACATCGAACCCTCCACCGCACGAAATCGAGCGTCTTCCTAACCTGCCCAGCGCCGGAGCGACACCCGCGATCGTGGCGCGGTCCACAGTTCCGGCGCTTGAGCATCCACCTTGTTCTATTTTTGTTCTCGCGTTGCGTCAACCCGGCGGACGGACGGCGCGGGCCGGATCGGGCGCGCGTCCCCAGGCCGCCCGGGCCATCCGATCCAGCAGCATGGCCAGCAGCACGATGCCCAGCCCGCCGACGAAACCCAGCCCCGCATCGGCGCGCTGGAGCCCGAGCAGAACCACCTCCCCCAGGCCCTTGGCGCCGATCATCGATGCGACGACGACCATGCCGAGCGCCATCAGGATCGACTGGTTCAGGCCCTGCAGCATGGCGGGCCGGGCAAGCGGAAGCTCCACCAGCCACAGGGTATGGCGGGCCGACAGGCCGAGGGCGCGGGCACCTTCCACGTAGCGCGCCTCCACCTCCCGCAGGCCCAGTTCGGTCAGCCGGGCGAGCGGCGGCAGGGCGTAGATGAACGTGGCGAGCAGCGCCGGCGCACGGCCGAGGCCCAGCAGCATCGCCACCGGAATGAGGTACACGAAGCTCGGGATGGTCTGCATCACGTCGTAGACCGGGGCCAGCGCCCCCGACAGGCGCGCCGAGCGCGCCGACGCGACCCCCAGCGGCACGGCCACCACCACGACCATCGCCACGGCCACCAGGACCAGAGCGAGGCTCTGCATCGCCGCCGGCCAAAGCCCGAGGAGGCCGATGCCGGCGGCAAGCCCGGCCATGGCAAGCGTGAACACCGCCCGGCGTGACACCAGCCAGGCGATCACCAGCACGGCGGCGATCCCGACCTCCGGCGGCACGCGCACGAGCAGCGCCTCCGCCCAGCGGACGGGAGCCGTGAGCCAGAGCGCAAAGACCTCCGTCCCGTCGCCGTAATCGACGACGAGCGCGTCGACGAACCGGCTGACCGCGCGCTGGATGGCGGGCCCGAAATCGGGGAGCAGGCTGGCCAAGCGCCCGTCAGCCGCGGATCAGAGCGCCGCCGCCACCTTGGCGGCGACATCGGCGGGCACCCACCGCTTCCACAGGTCGGGATTGTCCTTGAGGAACACCTTGGCCTGCGCCTCCGGCGTGATGCCGGCGGCCCGCGCCGCCGCGAGCATGCGGGAGGTCAGTTCGCTCGACGTGGTGTAGGCCTTGAGGAAGGCGGCGATGGCGGGCGCGTCCCGCACTGTGTCCACATTGGCGCCGATCACCACGCGGCTGTCGGGATAGGCGGTGGCGCGCGCAGGGCTGTCCTGCCGCTTCAACTCCGCCCAGACCGCCTCGTCGAAGGCCGGCTCCTGCAGCTTCACCAGGTCATAGGCGCCAACCAGCCAGCTCGGGCCCCAGTAATAGAAGAGCACCGGCCGCTGGCGCTTGATGGCGGACTCGATCGCCGCCACCAGCGCCTCGCCCGAACCGCCGCGGACGTTGGTGTAAAGCCCGTCGAGCCCATACGCCTTGAGCTTCTTGGTGTTGATCCCCTCGCAGACCCAGCCCGCCGGGCAATTGTAGAATCGCCCCTTGGTCGGTTCCTCCGGATCGGCGAAGACCTGGGCCGTGGCCTTCAGGTCCGTCACGAACTTCAAGCCGGGCGCGGCCGGCTTGTCCCCCTGGACGACGTAGCGCGGCACGAACCAGCCTTCGCTCGCGTCCGGGAACGTCGTGCCCAGGGCCGTCACGCGGCCGGCCTCGCTCGCCTTCACCCAGGCATCCACCGGATTGGCGAGCCAGATCTCCATGATCACGTCGACATCGCCGCGGGCGAGGCCGTTCACCAGGGCGGCCGTGGCGCCGGGAACCCGGTCCACCTCGCAGCCGAAACCGGTGCGGACGATCTCTTGCGCCACCGCCGTGTGGAACGCCGCGGAATCGTAGTCGAGGCCGGCGAACTTCACCGGCCGCTTCAGCTCGCAGGCGGCTGCGCCGCCGGCCCACAGGGAAGCGGCCGCCAGGGCGGCGGCGCACAGGACGGCATGTCGGAACGGTGAGCGGCGCATCGTCTTCTCCACGGGATCGGGCGGTCGGGCCGCATGACGCGAACTTCGGCGCGATGGGGCTGCCGGTTACAACGAAGCGGAGGCGCAAAGGTGCCGCGCTTGCGGCGGCAAAGTCAATGTTCTATTTTCGTTCACGTTATCGCCATGCCTGATTCCGCTGCCGCGGGGCTGATTCCCGTAGCGGCAGGCCCTATATGACCTCCCAGCGCCATGGTGGCGCCCATCCCCGCCGGTCCGCTCCCGATGACGAAACGCCCCCGCTCCTCCGCGCTCGAAGACCTGTTCGACGACGCCCAGTCCCGCGTCATCGCCGTCAGGGGCGCGCGCGAGCACAATCTGAAGAATGTCGACCTGGTCATCCCGCGCGACAGGCTCGTCGTGTTCACCGGCCTGTCCGGATCCGGCAAGTCGTCTCTGGCGTTCGACACGATCTATGCCGAGGGGCAGCGGCGCTACGTGGAATCCCTGTCCGCCTATGCGCGGCAATTCCTGGAGATGATGCAGAAGCCGGACGTCGACCAGATCGACGGCCTCTCCCCCGCCATCTCCATCGAGCAGAAGACCACCTCGAAGAACCCGCGCTCCACCGTCGGCACGGTCACCGAGATCTACGACTACATGCGCCTGCTCTGGGCGCGGGCGGGCGTGCCCTATTCCCCGGCGACGGGCCTGCCCATCGAGAGCCAGACGGTCAGCCAGATGGTCGACCGCGTCATGGCCCTGCCGGAGAAGACGCGGCTTTACCTGCTCGCGCCGGTCGTGCGCGGTCGCAAGGGTGAGTACCGTAAGGAGCTGGCCGAGTGGCAGAAGCGCGGCTTCCAGCGCGTGAAGGTGAACGGCGCCTTCTACGAGATCGGCGATGCGCCCGCGCTCGACAAGAAGTTCAAGCACGACATCGACGTGGTCGTGGACCGCATCATCGTGCGCGGCGACATCGCCGCCCGGCTGGCCGACAGCTTCGAGCAGGCGCTGGACCTCGCAGACGGCATCGCTGTGGTGGAGATGGCGGATGCGCCGGAGGGCGCGCCGGCCGAGCGCATCGTGTTCTCGTCCAAGTTCGCCTGCCCCGTGTCCGGCTTCACGATTTCCGAGATCGAGCCCCGGCTGTTCTCGTTCAACAACCCGTTCGGCGCCTGCCCCACCTGCGGCGGCATCGGCCACGAGATGCGCATCGACCCCGACCTCGTCGTGCCCGACGAGGGGCTGACGCTGAAGGGCGGCGCCATCGGCCCGTGGGCGCGCTCGTCCTCGCCCTATTACATGCAGACGCTGCTCGCGCTCGGCCGGCATTACGGCTTCGACGTGAAGACGAAGTGGCGGGACCTGCCGCAGCAGGCGCGCGACGTCATCCTCTACGGCTCCGGCAGCGAGGCGATCCGCTTCGCCTATGACGACGGCCTGCGCTCCTACGAGGTGAAGAAGCCCTTCGAGGGCGTCGTCACCAACCTGGAGCGGCGCTGGAAGGAGACCGAGAGCGACTGGAGCCGCGAGGAGATCGGCCGCTTCATGTCGGAGACGCCCTGCAAGGCGTGCCACGGCTACCGGCTGAAGGACGAGGCGCTGGCGGTCAAGATCGCCGGCTTCCATATCGGCCAGGCCGCCGCCCTTTCCATCCGCGAGGCCAAGGCCTGGTTCGAGGCCCTGCCCGGCCAGCTCACCGACAAGCAGAACGAGATCGCCCATCGGGTTCTGAAGGAGATCCGCGACCGGCTGTCCTTCCTGCTGGACGTCGGGCTCGACTACCTCACCCTCTCCCGCGGCTCGGGCTCGCTATCCGGCGGCGAGAGCCAGCGCATCCGCCTCGCCAGCCAGATCGGCTCGGGCCTCACCGGCGTGCTCTACGTGCTGGACGAGCCCTCCATCGGCCTGCACCAGCGCGACAACGAGCGGCTGCTGGGCACGCTGAAGCGCCTGCGGGACCTTGGCAACACGGTCATCGTCGTGGAGCACGACGAGGACGCGATCCTGCAGGCGGACTGGGTGGTCGATGTCGGCCCCGGCGCCGGCATCCATGGCGGACAGATCGTCGCCCAGGGCACCCCGTCCGACATCATGAAGGACGGGAACTCGCTCACCGGGCAGTACATCACCGGCAAGCGCTCCGTCCCCGTGCCGGCCAAGCGCCGCAAGCCGATGAAGAGCCGGATGCTGAAAGTCGTCGGCGCCCGCGGCAACAACCTGAAGAACGTCGACGCGGAGATCCCGCTCGGGCTCTTCGTCTGCGTCACCGGCGTCTCCGGCGGCGGCAAGTCCACCCTCGTCATCGACACGCTCTACAAGGCCATCGCCCGCAAGCTGAACAACGCGGCCGAGAACCCCGCCCCGCACGAGAAGATCGAAGGCCTGGAGCACCTGGACAAGGTCATCGACATCGACCAGTCGCCCATCGGGCGCACGCCCCGCTCCAACCCCGCGACCTATACCGGCGCCTTCACCCCGATCCGCGAATGGTTCGCCGGCCTACCCGAGGCCAAGGCCCGCGGCTATTCGCCGGGCCGCTTCTCCTTCAACGTGAAGGGCGGGCGCTGCGAGGCCTGCCAGGGCGATGGCGTCATCAAGATCGAGATGCACTTCCTGCCGGATGTCTACGTCACCTGCGACGTGTGCAAGGGCAAGCGCTACGATCGCGAGACGCTGGAGGTGAAATACCGCGAGAAGTCCATCGCCGACGTGCTGGACATGACGGTGGAGGAGGCCAAGGACCTGTTCAAGGCCGTGCCCTCCATCCGCGAGAAGATGGTGACGCTCGCCCGCGTCGGCCTCGACTATGTCCATGTGGGCCAGCAGGCGACGACGCTCTCGGGGGGCGAGGCACAGCGCGTGAAGCTCTCCAAGGAGCTCTCCAAGCGCGCCACCGGCCGCACGCTCTACATCCTGGACGAGCCGACCACGGGCCTGCACTTCCACGATGTGGCAAAGCTCATGGAAGTGCTCCACGAACTCGTCGAGCAGGGCAATTCCGTCGTCGTGATCGAGCACAACCTCGAAGTCATCAAGACCGCTGACTGGATCATCGACTTAGGACCCGAAGGCGGCGACGGCGGCGGCACCATCGTCGCCCAGGGCACGCCCGAGGACGTGGCGGCCAACCCCGCGAGCCACACGGGCCGGTTCATCAAGGAGGTGCTGGCGCGGCGGCCTGCGAAGGCGGCGGAGCCTGCGGCGGCGAAGGTTGAGGGGCGTAAGGGTCGGCGGCAGGCGGCGGAGTGAACACATCTGTATACATAAATTTCTTGTAGAAGTTTTAATAATGCAAAGTCCAACTAAACGGAAATTAAATACTAATTGATATTACGTGAATTCTAATTGATTACCTCATAGGGCCACTTGTGATGCGATGACAATGAACCGTCCTCTTTCGTCTTCACCATTATTCGGAACTTCTTCCCGTTTTCGCTTTCCCTGATCACTTTAGGGCAGCCATTAACCACTGTAGCCGCACCGGCATCTTGACCTGGCATGATACGAATCTCGCGCCTGCCACCCGACGTCTCGACAACCTCGACCAATAAACGAGGATGCTTTGGATGGCCCTCCTTCGGTGCGCTATCATCCTTGATGAACACTAACGCAGTTTGAACGCGATAAAGCTCTAGCGTTTGCATACTACGCATAAGACTTATCTTTGAGAATAATGGGAGATTCTTAGACAGATTCGTTTTATCTCGCCGAGTGATAATACCAAATACTACCTTGAACTCAGAATTATCTATTGGCCCGTGGTATCTTGCTTCGTCATTATTTCCCAGCTTTCCCGAGATCAGTAACTTGAGTTTCGTTCGAGAGGATTCCTCAAGCCGCAATAATTCAATCGCGTTAACTCCCTGATTAAATAAGTGACTAAGTTGAGACGAACGGGTGGATATTTTCACGCCGTACAGAATTGCCCGCACCCCTCCTTTTGCAGTGGGATCATCAACAACTTGATATAAGTCACATGGCTCGATAGCCGTGCTCCCATTTGGACTAATGTCACACTGATCCAAGCAAATTATAGATGGATTTTTAACAGGAACCGCCTCGTTATAATTTCCTTCGCTATAAATTAAGCGATCATCCTTCATTTGATCGTGATCATAAGGAAAAAGATCAGAATCTTCACATTTTCCATCAATATAAAAATGAAGACGATCTACGAACGACTTTTGAGCCCTATACCATTTACCTTCACAGAAATGGTAAACGACACCGCTACTGTCTGGCTCGTAATCAAATATTAGAGACCTGTATACCTGATAACTCTTCGCTACATTTCCGTCGAAATCGGTGAGTAAGACTCGCCATGATCGAAGTTTTTGAAGGGAAGTCGATGCCGTACCTCCGTCCTCATCAAGAAATTTATACAGTGTGCCTATAGAAACGTCCGGCTCTACGTCACTACTACGGCTGTCAGATTGGAATATACAGCATGTGTTGTCCCTATAATCAATAATGTCGGGTATACCGAGTTTAACATCCGGATTTTTTGAAATAAAAGCATCAATCAGTGCGGCATCTAACACATCAATTTCTGAAGGATCATTAACCGGTACAATATTTTGAATATTTGGGAACGCAGTTATATATTCATCGCTTTCATACAGATCAAGAAGAGTTGTGCAGATGCCTGGTATTTCTGACGGTTCAAGCTTTAGACTAACCTTGAAGGCCGCGGATCCTGTAGCATTCTTAAACAGGTCAGCATACTCAGGCTTAACAGAGCCCGTTAGGCTTTTGATTATCTCACTGTTACTGTCAAAATCTAGGTAGTTTAGTTCTGTTGAAACTGGCACTTGCGTTCGCTTACGGAGAGCGTCGCCGGGCGACAGCATGTCAGCGCTCTTTATTAGCCGGGGATCCAAGCAATTTAAGCTGACGCGCAAACCGAAATCGTACTCGTAAGATCTCTCGTCCAGATGATGGAATACATGCCCGAATGCGAGCGCAAACCAACGTTCATTAACGGGTAAAAATATGAGAGCCCCCTGTTGTTCTTGAAGAAGAGTCTCATCAATACCAAAATAATCTTTCCACCATGGAGGGCGTGGCTCAGCTTCGAGTATGTATAAACTGCTATTATCCGGCAGATTTTCGGCATCTGTTGCTTGAAGGCCATGGCCTTCCCGCAACGAATTTGACCCATTAAAGTCGGGCTTGAGCAAATAGATCGAGAATGGACGAGACTTGGGCAAAATGAGCCTCCACGAGCATCGCAGTAATACACATTGCTTACAGTAGGTTTATGCCATTTGCAATATTGGCATGTGCCATCAGTCATAAGGTGACCCTTGGACGTTCCGGACTGCACCTTTAGATCAGGTAGTGCATCATGCGGCCTCGGGCCTTACTGTCGGCTACGTCGGTAGCGAGGATTTAGGCCCCATATCAACCGCAAATTGCGCGCTTTCGACCCATTGTTTTCTCGTATACCAAATAGTTTTCGCACGCTAGCTATTTATCTTCGATTGGATCAGCGAATAAATCCGGTGTATCTTGGTCACGTCTTCGCGAGAGCTTTTCGCCTAGATGCATGCAGGGATGCTTTATCCGGTCGAGCCCTTGTGTGCCTTCGAAATGAACCCATCCTTTATTCTTCATTTGCACGCTAACTATAGGTGCACCACATTTTGGGCATGGACTGCGGTAGCTGCCGTCGCTGGTCGGAATTTTCTCGATAGGCACCAAAGTTTCCCGCACTGGTACAACGCGACCGCCGCTAAGTGAGCGCAGGTGAGCACGCCTCACAGTCCATCGCACGGCCATCGTAACCTCTAGTTCGGACTTGGGGAAAGCTAGCTACGGCATTATGCGCTGAACCTAACTTGCAAACTCGACGAGTACGCGAACTTGACTATGACCACGTAAGAGTGCCCTCGGATTAGGTATGTCGACGCAGGCTGCAGTCTGGATTCGACCGTTCATTTCATTAGCCTATGTGCCAATCTCGCTCCTCTTGCCGCTGCATCGCAAGCGGTTGGCCGTGGCGGGCGGTGATTGTGACCAACTGCAGTCGCACGGACGCAGTACCGCTTCGTATTCCTCTTTGACACCCTTCCCCACACCCCCTAAACCCGCCCCCCTACCCACCACCAGAGGAGGTTCCCATGCGCAAGCATCGTGATCCCGCCGACCTGGCGTCCTTTCGAGGTCACCAGCAAGCGGCGTAAGTCGTTCCCGTCCGAGACGCGCGTGAAGCGCGGGCATCGCTTCCTGAAGGGAGACGGCGACGACGCCGTCGAGCTGATCGAGAAGCTCGGGCGCAACGATCCCTGCCCCTGCGGCTCCGGCCGCCGGTTTCAAGGCGTGCTGCATGGCGAGCGGCCGCTATGACGGCGCCGAGCGGAACCATTACTTTCAGGGACTGACCGGATGAGACGCAGCTGGCGCGCCGCCTTCTGGCCGCGCGCCGGCTGGCCTTGCCTTGTGGGCTGACGGCTTGGAATGCCTTGCGGGCGTGGGGCGGCGGCGGGGTTCTGGATCCCCTTCCCGGCGCTTCGCGCCGCCGGGGATGACACTCAGGCTGTGCGCCGCCGGGGATGACATTTCGGCTGCGCCGCTGGGGATGGCAGCGTGGCAGCCCGCCGCCGGGGGCGAGGCTTTGGCTTCGCACTGCCCCGCCCGGGCGAAAGGCGTCCGTGACCCGAGCGTGTCACCCCCGGCGAGGCCGAAGGCCGAAGGAAGGGGGTCCAGGGCGCCGGTTCAGGGCGAGGCATCAGACACAAGGGCGCCGATGAGAGCGTGGGCGGCGGGGGCTGGATCCCCTTCCCGGCGCTGCGCGCCGCCGGGGATGACATTGCGGCTTCGCGCCGCCGGGGATGCGCCTGGCTCGCGCCGCCGGGGACGACACTCCGGCTGCGCCGCCGGGGATGCAGGCGGCTGCATGGCGCTGGGGACGACAGCAGGGCTGCGCGCCCCGCGGGAGTGACAGGCGTCTGCAAACCGCCGCGACGGCGGCGTCAGGGCGTCGGCGGGCTGTCGTCCTGCGGCGCGCAGCGCCCGATCCAGGCCAGCGTGAAGGTGAAGCTGAAGGCGACCAGCGCGAGGCCGGCCAGGATGCGGACCCATTCGTCGAACACGGCAATCCCCTTGAACTGTGCAATGGGGAAACCGTGCGCCCTTCGCGCCTCGGTTGCATTGATCCGGAACAAGGGACGCGCAGGCCACCCGGCCGGCGCCGTCAGCGCAGCGAGGCGAGCCATTCCGCCACCTGCGCGGCCCCGGCCTGGGGCGTGTCGCGGTGGCCTGCCGGAACGACGATCGTCGTGCCGCCGCGCGCGGTGCGCTGCGCGCCGGGATCGCCGGTGCCGACGACCCAGAGCAGGCGCGCGCCCTTCAGGCGGCCGGACGTGCGCATCATGTTGGCCTGCCCGTTCGGATCGAAGAAGCTGACATAGGCGGCGGCGCTGACGTTCACCTGCGATTCCCGGCCCTGGTTCAGGTCGACGAAGGCGGCCGTCTCGGCCCCGCGCCCCTCAGCCACCATGGCCTTTGCCCGCGCCAGGCTCTCCCCCGTGCGGCCGATGAAGGCCTGCGGCTGGTGGCCGGGGCCCATGGCGACCACGGCGGCGATGCCGGGGCGGTTCGCCGCATAGCCGAGCGCGACATTGGCGCCCAGGCTGTGGCCGACCAGCGCGATGCGGCGCGCGCCCTTCGCCTTCAGGTTCGCGATCTCGGCCGAGATCTGCGCCAGCGCCTCGTCATAGGTGCGGTAGCTGCCGTCCGACCAGAACATGGTCGGCACGGAGGTGACGGCGCCCGCCGCCTGCAATTGCCCGTCCACCGCGCTCATCGTCCAGGGGCTCGCGCCCTTGCCGTGGAGCACGACGACGCCCCAGCCGGCGAGCTGGGCCTGGGCGGCGGCGGGAAGGACGAGGAAGCAGGTAAGGATCGCGGCGGCGAGGCGGAGCATGCGCATGGCGGGGTCTCCCGGACCTTCCGCAGCGTAATACCGCCCTCCCCGCCGTCAATCCTCCGCTAGCGGCCGGACAGCCAGGCCACGACCTCGCCCGCGCCCTTGGTCGGCGTGTCGCGATGGCCCGCGGCGATCGTGATGGTGCGCCCGCCCACCGGCACCCGCTGCGCCGGGCGGTCGTCGCTGCCGATCAGCCAGAGGATGGGCGCCCTCACCCGCCCGGCCGTGCGGCTCATATGCGCCGGCCCGTCGGGATCGAAGAAGCTGTCATAGGCGGCGGCCGTGGTCGTGATCTCGTAGGTCTGGCCCTGGTTGAAATCGGTGAAGCGCGCGCGCTCCCCGCCGCGGCCGGCGGCCACCATGCCCTTGGCCCGCGCCAGGCTGTCGCCCGCCACGGTGACGATGAATTCCGGCCGGTGGCCGGGGGCCATGGCGATCACGGCGTCGACGCCGCCGAACTTGGCCGCATAGCCCAGCGATACGTTGGCGCCGAGGCTGTGGCCGGCCAGCGCCACCTTGCGCGCGCCCTGCGCCCGCACCGCGGCGATGGCGCGGGCCACCTCGGCCAGCGTCTCGTCATAGGTGCGGTAGCTGCTCGCCCACGACATGCGGGGAATGGTGGTGACGGCGCCGGCGCTCTTGAGCTGGCGGTCGATGGCGTTGAGCGGGCCGGTCCCGCCGGCCTTGCCGTGGATGAGGACGACGCCCCATCCGGCGAGCGAACCGCCCTGGGCCAGCCCTACGGCGGGCAGGAGCGGCGCTGCGGCGAGCGAGGCAAGGCCGGTCAGCGCGGCGCGGCGGGTCATCAGGGTCATGGCGTAGGGGTCTCCATCCTCGACGCCGACAGTCCGACGGCAGACGCCCTTGCGTCAATCGCCTTCGCGCGTCCCCGTGGTGCGGTCGGCCCGGCGGATATCCGCCGTCGACAGGTCGGCCCAGGCGAGCGCCACGCCGAACGTCAGGAAGACGCAGACGACGCCGCTGAGGATGAGGATGGACTGGGTGCTCATGGAACGCCTCCCGCTCGAGCGCGCTTCAGGCTAGGCTCGCCGCCTCACATGTCCTTGATCCAGGCCAAGCCCGTGCGGGCCGCCCGAAGCGGAACGCCGACCGGCGGCCGGCGTTGACGCGCAGTCGCCACCCGTCTCCCCCACGCCCCGCGAGGCCGCCATGTCCGCAACGCCCCGTCTCACCGCAGCCGCGGTCCTCGTCCTCGCGCTCGCCGCCTGCGGCGAGGAAGCCACCGTCCCGGTGGAGAAGGGCTATGGCCCCAGCCCGACGCTGCCCAAGCCCAACGCCACGCTCCTGCCCACGGTGAACATCGCCAAGGCCGTCGGCTGGCCCGATGGCGGCAAGCCGGTGGCTGCGCAGGGGCTGAAGGTCGAGGCATTCGCCGGCGGCCTGGACCATCCGCGCGAGCTGCTCGTCCTGCCCAATGGCGACGTGCTGGTGACGGAGACGAACGCGCCGCCGCGCGAGCGCGCCAACGAGGGCATCAAGGGCTTCGTCCAGGGGCTGGTGATGAAGCGGGCCGGCGCGGGCGTGCCCAGCGCCAACCGCATCTCCCTGCTGCGCGACGCCGACGGCGACGGCCGGGCGGAGATGCGCACCGCGTTCCTCACGGGGCTCAACTCGCCCTACGGCATGGCGCTGGTGGGCGACACCCTCTACGTCGCCAACACCGACGCCATCATGGCCTTCCCCTATCGCGAGGGCGCGACGCGGATCACCGAGCCGGGGCGCAAGATCGCAGACCTCCCCGCCGGCGAGATCAACTACCACTGGACCAAGAGCCTGATCGCCAGCCCGGATGGGCGCACCCTCTATGCGACGGTCGGCTCCAACAGCAATGTCGGCGACAAGGGCCTGGAGAACGAGGTCAACCGCGCCGCCGTGCTGCGCATCGACGTGGCCACCGGCCGCACCGACCTGTTCGCCTCCGGCCTGCGCAATCCCAACGGCCTGTCCCGCGAGCCGCAGACCGGGGCGCTGTGGGTCGTCGTCAACGAGCGCGACGAGATCGGCTCCGACCTCGTGCCCGACTACATGACGTCGGTGCGGGAGGGCGGCTTCTACGGCTGGCCCTGGTCCTATTACGGGCAGCACGTGGACGAGCGGGTGAAGCCGCCGCGGCCGGACATGGTCGCCAGGGCCATCGTGCCGGACTATGCGCTCGGCGCCCACACCGCCTCGCTGGGCCTCACGTTCTACGAGGCGCAGCTCCTGCCGGAGACCTATCGCGGCGGCGCATTCATCGGCCAGCACGGCTCTTGGAACCGCAAGCCGCGCAGCGGCTACAAGGTCGTGTACGTGCCGTTCAAGGACGGCAAGCCCTCCGGCCCTCCCGTCGACATCCTCACCGGCTTCGTCGACGAGAAGGCCGATCAGGCCATGGGCCGCCCGGTGGGCGTGCGGGTCGACAAGGCCGGCGCCCTCCTCGTCGCCGACGACGTGGGCAACATCGTCTGGCGGGTCGTGCCGGCCAACTGACCGCAAGGCCCGTGTGGAAACACTAGTTCGGACAATAATCCTACAGGTACAAAAACCTATTGATGGGTTTTGCAGCCTTTCCGCGCTGGGCCGAACGGCCCGTTAGTGGATCGGAAAGGCCTGCCTACCCTTTTCGCACCTGCAACAATTGCGGCGAATCCGCGGCCGCCTGACGCATGGCTGCCGCATCAATTAACAGTCTGTTAGCCTTAGATTTGCATGGAACGCATAGCTGATCCCTGCGGATTGCGCTTTTGCGCGGCACGGGTCGCACCTATCTTGTGCATCGCAACAACTGATGTGTGTCGTTCACGACGCTCCTGCGTCGCAAAAAGGAGAAGACCAATGTTCGTTTCGATGATCGCCGCCAAGGTCCGTGCCTGGTTCCGTTATCGCGAGACCGTGCGCGAGCTGTCGCGCCTGACGGATCGCGAGCTCAACGATCTGGGCATCGCCCGCTACGAGATCCCCTTCGTCGCCCGGTCGCACGCGACCGTCGCGTAAGGCGAAAGCGGGCCGGTTCGTCCGGCCTGTCATCCGCGTCCGGCTGCAGCGCGCCCTCCCCGCGCCGCCGGACCGCGTGAAACCGAACGCCCGCCCTCCTCCCGGGGCGGGCGTTCGGCGTTTTCGAAGGGCATTCCGCCGACTTGACCATCGCGGCGGCTGCGGACACATGGATGGCATGACACACCAGCCCATCCACGTCGTCGGCGGCGGCCTTGCCGGGTCGGAAGCCGCCTGGCAGATCGCCTCGGCCGGCGTTCCCGTCGTGCTCCACGAGATGCGCCCCGTGCGCGGGACCGACGCCCACCACACCGACGGGCTCGCGGAGCTCGTCTGCTCCAATTCGTTCCGCTCCGACGATGCGGGCACCAACGCCGTCGGCCTGCTCCACCAGGAAATGCGCACGCTCGGTTCGCTCATCATGGCGAAGGGCGACGCGCACCAGGTGCCCGCCGGCGGCGCGCTCGCCGTGGATCGCGTCGGCTTCTCGCAAGCCGTCACCGCCGCGCTGGAAGCCCATCCGCTCGTCACCATCGCCCGCGAGGAGATCGCCGGCCTGCCGCCGGAAGAGTGGGACAGCGTCATCGTGGCGACGGGACCCCTCACCTCGCCGGCGCTGGCCTCGGCCATTCTCGCCCTCACCGGGGAGAAGGAGCTGGCCTTCTTCGACGCCATCGCCCCGATCGTCCACCGCGACTCCATCGACATGGACAAGGCCTGGTTCCAGTCCCGCTACGACAAGGCGGGTCCGGGCGGCACGGGCGCGGATTACATCAACTGCCCCCTTTCGGAGGACCAGTACCGCGCCTTCGTCCAGGGCCTCATCGATGGCGAGAAGACGTCCTTCCGCGAATGGGAGGCCAACACGCCCTATTTCGACGGATGCCTGCCCATCGAGGTCATGGCGGAGCGCGGGGCCGAAACGCTGCGGTTCGGACCGATGAAGCCTGTCGGCCTGACGAACCCCCACGCACCCGGCGTGAAGCCCTATGCGGTCGTGCAGCTGCGCCAGGACAACGCGCTGGGCACGCTGTTCAACATGGTCGGGTTCCAGACCAAGCTGAAATATGCCGAGCAGGTGCGCCTGTTCCGCACCATTCCGGGCCTGGAGAATGCAGAGTTCGCCCGCCTCGGCGGATTGCACCGCAACACCTACCTCAACTCGCCAAGGCTCCTGGATCGCAGCTTGCGCCTCAAGGCCGCGCCCCGGCTGCGCTTCGCCGGCCAGATCACCGGCTGCGAGGGATATGTGGAAAGCGCGGCGGTCGGCCTCCTGGCCGGACGGCTCGCGGCCGCCGAGCGGCTCGGCGTTCCCCTGACCGTCCCGCCGCAGACGACGGCGCTGGGGGCGCTGATCGCCCACATCACCGGCGGCCACATCGCGGTCGACGGCGAAGACGCGGCCACGCCGCGCTCCTTCCAGCCGATGAACGTCAATTTCGGCCTCTTCCCGCCGCTGGAGCGGATGCCCAAGGCAGAGAACGGCAAGAAGCTGCGCGGTACCGAAAAGGCGCTGGCGAAGAAGCGCGCGCTAACCGATCGCGCGCGGGCCGATCTCGCGGCCTGGCTGGCGCCGGAGATGGCGGCTGCCGGCCGCAGCGGCCAGGCCGCCTAGACTATCGGCTGCGGTCCGCTTGCGTTCGATCCGCCGCAATCATGGGAGGGTGGCGCGAAGCCGCGCCGTCACACCCGCCCGAAGCGCCGGGCGAAGCGCCACATGGATGCAAGGTTCAGCCAGCCGGCCCGCTCGACCGGGCTGTGCAGGGGCTGGTAGTCACGGCGCTCCATTCGCTTGAGGTAAGGCTCGACCAGAGCCAGCGGCAGGAAGGCCGGCGCCACCGTGTCGGGCAGGCCGGGCAGTCCCGCCTTGGCCTCAGTGAGATGGCGCCGTGCCGTGGCACGCAATTCCGCGAGGGCGGCGGTCAGACCCGGCCCACCGCGCCCGGTGACGATGTCGTCCCGCACGACGCCGTGGCGCGCGAGCACGTCGCCCGGCAGGTAGACCTGCCCGCGGCGTGCATGGAACGGGAGCGAGCGCATCAGGCCTGCGAGCGCGATGGCGACCCCAGCATGGCCGGCGGCCGCGGCGCCCCCCGGATCCCGGCCATCGTTCAGGACGAGACTGCCGAGGCGCACCAGCGCGGACGAAGTCTCCCCCGCATAGCCCTCGAGGTCGGCGAGGGACGGCATCGGATCGTCGTACAGGTCGAAGATGCGCGCATCGATCGCCGCGTGGAAGGGCGCGAGCGGCAGGCGCGCCCGCTCAATCGTCGCCAGGAGAGCCGGAACGACCGGATGGCCGGACGCGTCGCCCACCGCCGTGCCGTTGAGCGCGTCGCGCCACCATTGCAGGCGCAGCTCCCCCGCCATCGGCTCGCGGATGGCGTCGCGGACGCGGCCGATCTCGGCGTTGAAGGCGGCGAGCGCCAGCAGGCCCTGGCGCTGCGGCTCGGGCGCGAACAGGGCAGCCCGGTAGCGGTCGGGATCGGTCTGGCGGACGAGGTCCGCGCAATGGGCGAAGGAGGCGTCGAGCGCCGTCACGGCACGGCCACGAAGGCGGCGGCGACCCGCCGGTTCTCCGCGACGAGGACGTTGTAGGTCCGCACCGCGGCCGCCGTCGCCATGGTCTCGAAAGGAATGCCCGCCTCGGACAGAAGCGTCCGCGTCTCCCGCGGCAGCACGGCCATGTCCCGGCCGGCGCCGATCAGCAGGAGCTCGATGTCGGCCGCCTCGTCGACGACGGGCGCGAAGAGCCCCGGCGCAAGGCCGCCGCCCTCGATCGCCTCCCAGGCGTGCATCCCCGACGGCAGGACGAGGATGGAGCCGCGATGGGACATGTCGCCGAAGCGGAAGCCGCCGGAGCCGTAGCTGTCGATCGGCTCGCGGCCGGGCAGGAAGCGCCGCTCGCCGTCCCGGCCGGCCATGTCAGCGCGTCTCGGCCGACGCCTTGACCGCCTCGGCCACGCCGTCCTTGCGGCCGAACTCGCCGTGGATGCCCAGATAGATCAGCACCGGCGAGGAGATATACATGGCCGAATAGGTGCAGATCGCGATGCCGGCGAGCATCACCAGGGCAAAGCCCTCGATCGCCGGACCGCCGAAGATCACGAGCGCCAGCAGCGAGAGGAACGTCGTGGTGGCCGTCATCGCGGTGCGCGACAGCGTCGAGTTGATCGACAGGTCGAGCAGTTCCTGCATCGGCATCGTCTTGTAGCGGCGCAGCAGCTCGCGGGTCCGGTCAAACACTACCACGGTTTCGTTCAGTGAGTACCCGATGATCGTCAGGATGGCGGCGATCGAGGTCATGTTGAACTCGATCTGCGTGACCAGGAAGAAGAACACCGTGAGCACGATGTCGTGCAGCGTGCCAATGATCGCGCCGATGGCGAGCTGCGGCTCGAAGCGGAACCAGAGATAGGCCAGGACCGCGATGACGGCGACGAGCGTGCCCAGCGTACCCGACTGGACGAGCTCACCCGAGACGCGCGGGCCGACGGTCTCGACGCGCCGGAACTCGTAGGTCGATTCCAGCGCCGCGCGCGCCTTGCGCACCACCTCCGCCTGGGCGATCTCGCCGCCGGGCTGGATCGGGATGCGCAGGGACAGGCCGCCGGCATCGCCGAATTCCTGGACCTCCGGCTCGCCCTCTCCGAACGTCGCGGCCACCTGGCGCACCGCGCCGATATCGGCGCGGCCGGCCTTGGCCTGCAGCTCGATCAGCGTGCCGCCCTTGAAGTCGATGCCGAAATTGAGGCCGACCGTCAGGAACAGGACCAGCGTGACGATCGAGACGATCGCCGAGAACGGGTAGCTGAACCGCCGGTAGCGGACGAACCGGAACTTGGTGTCGTCGGGGACGATGCGAAGGAGTTTCACCGGGTCGTCTCCGATCAGAACGGGATTCGGGTCGGCTTGAACAGCCGGTACCAGAGATTGATCATCATGCGCGTCATGGTGATCGCGGTGATCAGCGTCGTGACGATGCCGAAGATGAACACGACCGCGAAGCCGCGCACCGGTCCTGCGCCCATGAAGAACAGGATCACGGCCGCGATCAGCATCGTCGAGTTGGAATCGAACACCGTCGCGAAGGCGCGCTGGAAGCCTGCATCGATCGCCATCAGGATCGACCTGCCCGCCTTTGCCTCCTCGCGGATGCGCTCGTAGATCAGCACGTTGGAGTCGACGGCCGTGCCGATCGTCAGGACGATGCCGGCGATGCCGGGCAGCGTGAGCGTGGCGCCGGTCAGCGACATCAGGGCGAAGATCAGCACGAGGTGGACCGCCAGCGCGATGTTGGCGATGAGGCCGAACACGCCGTAGCTCACCAGCATGAACACCACGACGAACGCACCCGCGACATAGGTCGCCAGCGTGCCGGCGCGGATGGAATCGGCGCCAAGGCCCGGGCCGACGGTCCGCTCCTCGATCACAGTCAGCTTGGCCGGCAGCGCGCCGGCGCGCAGCAGCACGGCAAGCTCGTTGACCTGCTGCACCGTGAACTGGCCGGTGATGATGCCGGAGCCGCCCGTGATCGGGCTCTGGATCGTCGGCGCCGAGATGACCTCGTTGTCGAGCACGATGGCGAGCGCACGCCCGACGCTCTCGCTGGTCACCTGGCCGAAGCGCTGGCCGCCCGCGACGTTGAAGCGGAAATTCACCACGGGTCGGCCGGACTGCTGGTCGAAGGAGGGCTGGGCGTCGACCAGCGCGCTGCCGTCGACGATCACGCGGCGCTCCACCGGCAGCGTCTGGCCGGGATTGTCGCGGGACGGCAGGCTGTCCACGTCCACGGCGCCGGGCTCGGCGACCATGCGGAATTCCAGCTTGGCCGTGCGGCCCAGCAGTTCCTTGAGGCGCTCGGGATGCTGCAGGCCCGGGACCTGGACCTCGATGCGGTTGGCGCCCTGGCGCTGGATGCTCGGCTCGGTCGTGCCGGTCGAGTCGACGCGCCGGCGCAGCACCTCGATGGCCTGCTCCACGGCGCGCCGCACGCGGTCGTTCATGCCCGCTTCGGTGAGCTGGATCTGGATGAGGCCGCCCTCGCCCTGGGTCAGGGCCGCGGCCGAAGCGCCGGTGACGCCGAGCGCCGCGAGCCCGCCGACGGGCTGCGTGATCTCCTGCAGGCGCGGGATCAGCCGATCGCGGTCGGCCTGTTCGGGAACGCGCAGCTGGACGCCCCGCGGCAGCGTGCCGATGCCGCCCTGGGGCGTGACGCGCACCTCGCGCAGGATACGGCGGACGTCGTCGCGCAGGGTGGCCACCTGCGCGCGCATCAGGTCCGGAGCATCGACCTCCAGCAGGATGTGCGATCCGCCCTGCAGGTCGAGGCCCAGCACGATCGCCCGGTGCGGCACGATCCATTTGGGGATCCACGACGGGATCGAATCCTCGATGGACTTGCGCGTCTCGGGCGACAGCGCGCTCGGGGCCGCATAGAGCGCCGAGAGCACGCACAGGAGCAGGACCGCGACGATCTTGCCGGGGGTATAGCGCGTCATTGCGTCGTCATTCCTGGGTCACGGCGCGGCGGCCCGAAGACGCCGCGCCGGCCTGAAGTGGATCGGAAGCCTCAGGCCTTGACCGGCTCGCCCTTGGAGCGGACGTCTGCGATCATGCCCTTCACGGCCTTTACGCGCACGCCATCGGAGATTTCCACCTCGATCTCGGGCTCGTCGCCGGCCTTGGTCACCTTGCCGACCAGGCCGCCCGACAGGACGACGGTGTCGCCGCGGCGGATGCCGTTGATCTTGGCCTGGTGCTCCTTCACGCGTTTCTGCTGCGGCCGGATGATAAGGAACCACATGATCACGAAGATCAGGACGAACGGCAGCATCTGGAAGAGGATGTCTCCACCGCCACCGGCGGCGGGAGCGGATTGCGCGAAGGCGGGCGTGATCACGGGTCGGGCTCCTGGGGCGCGCGGGGCGCTGGCGGCCCCGTCTTGAAAAGCGCGCGGACTATACCGGCCGATGCTCCGAAAGCAACGCCGCTTGGCATCGCCGCGCATGGACCGGGCGGTTTCGTCGCGATATCGAGACGTCGCGACAGGGGAAACAGTGATGACCGAACCGACTGCGCCGGGCCTTGATGCCGGCACCGCCCTGCTGGCCCGCATTGCGGAAGCGCTGGAGCGGCTCGCGCCGCCGGCGCGCGCCGTGCCCGACATGGGTGCCGCCGACGCCTTCGTGTGGCAGCCGCGCGGCGGGGTCCTCCAGCCCGTGCCGGTGGTGAACCGCGTCGAGATCGGGCTCCTGCACGGCATCGACCGCGTGCGCGACCAGCTGCACGACAACACGGCCCGGTTCGCCCGCGGCCTCCCCGCCAACAACGCCCTCCTCTGGGGCGCCCGGGGCATGGGCAAGTCGTCGCTGGTCAAGGCGGTTCATGCCGCGATCAACGCGGCCCGCGTCGACGGCGCGCGCCCGCTGAAGCTGGTGGAGATCCACCGCGAGGACGTGGAAAGCCTTCCCGAGCTGATGGCGATCCTGCGCGCCGATCCGCATCGCTTCGTGGTCTTCTGCGACGACCTGTCCTTCGACCAGGACGACACGTCCTACAAGTCGCTGAAGGCGGCCCTGGAAGGCGGGCTCGAGGGCCGCCCGTCCAACGTCATCTTCTACGCCACCTCGAACCGGCGCCACCTCCTGCCCCGGGACATGCTCGACAACGAGCGCTCGACGGCGATCAATCCCGGCGAGGCGATCGAGGAGAAGGTGTCCCTGTCCGACCGGTTCGGCCTGTGGCTCGGCTTCCACAAGTGCAGCCAGGACGAATATCTCGCCATGGTCTTCGGCTATGCCGAGCGCTTCGGCCTCGATGGCGACCGCGAGCGCATCCGCGCCGAGGCGCTGGAATGGGCGACGACTCGCGGCGCCCGCTCCGGCCGGACCGCCTGGCAGTACATCCAGGACCTCGCCGGACGACTGGAAAAGCCGCTCGCCTAGCAAGCCTTCCAATCGAAAGTGTCGGCTGCCCAGCCTGCCCTCCATAAGGAAAGCGCCGGACGCTTCGGCTGCCCGGCCTGCCTTCCAAAGGGAAAGCGCCGGAGCTTCGGCTGCCGAGCCTGCCTTACAAAGGGAAAGCGCCGGCAGCTTCGGCTGCCGGCGCCTCTCGATTGGACGTCGACCGGGGTCTCGAGCGGCGACGCCCGCTACTCGTCAGAGCCCCGCCAGGTGCTGCATCGGGTCGACCGGAGTCGAGCCCTTGCGCAGTTCGAAGTGGAGCTGCGGGGAGGACACGTTGCCGGACTGGCCGGACTTGGCGATCACCTGGCCGCGGCGGACCTTGTCGCCGCGCTTCACCATGAGCTCGCCGTTATGGGCGTAGGCCGACACGAAGCCGTTGTCGTGGCGGATGAGCACCAGGTTGCCGTATCCCTTCAGCTCGCTGCCGGAATAGGCGACCGTGCCGCCCTCGGACGCCTTGACCGGCGTGCCCTCGGGGAGCGCGATGTTGATGCCCTCGTTGCCGCCCTTGCCGTTGAAGCCGGCGATGATGCGGCCGCGGGCGGGCCAGCGGAATTCCGTGCCGTCATGGGCGATCGACGCGGTCTGGTCCGGCACCTCCGGCTGCGCGGCCTTGGGCTGGGCCTCCGGCTTGGGCGCGGGTGCAACCGGCGCCGCGGCCTGGGGCTGCTGGGCGGGCTTCTGGACGACCGGAGCGGGCGCGGGCGCCGCCGGCGCGGCAGCCGGCTTAACGGCGGGCTGCGCGGGGACGGGCTGGATCGCGGCGGTGCGCACCGGCTTCTCGGCCGGCTTCTGGGCCACGGGCTTGGGCGCCGGGGCGACGGGCTTGGGAGCAACTGCGACCGGCGCCGGAGCGCGGGCCGCGGGCGCCGCAGCCGTGCCGACCGCGCTGTAGACCGGGATGGTCAGGCGCTGTCCGGGACGAACCTGGGACGCGTTGGTGAGACCGTTGGCCGCCAGGATGGCGGAGGCCGGAACGCCGTAGCGGTCGGCGAGCACGCCGATCGTCTCGCCCTGGGCGACCACGATGCCGGTGCCGCCCTGCGCGGACCAGCCGGCCGGACGGGCGGGCTGCTGCACGGGGGCCGCCGCCTGCGGCTGCGGCTGGAACTGGGGCTGATACTGCGCCTGCGGCTGGTATTGCGGCTGGCCCATCTGCGGCCGGGCCGCATAGACCTGCCCGGCCGGGGCGGCCGGGGCGCCGGCCACCGGCGGCAGCGGCTGCGCCTCGATTCGCGCCGGCGGAGCCTGCTGGGGCTGCGCGCCGATGCTGCCGGTCGCACCCGTGGGGTCGTACCGGTTGGAGCTGGCGAAGGGATTGGCGAAGGGGCTCTCGGCGAAACGCGAGGTGTCGGAGCTGCACGCCGCCGCCGTGGTGGCGACGAGGCCGGCGATCACCAGCTTCGGAAGAGCACGGGCCGGCAGAAATGGAACGCGACGCGACATCGAACACACCCACAAACGACGCGAAACTGACACGCGGATTAAAAGCGCGTTCAGGTTAAGCAACGGTTGCGACGGCTGCGTTTTTTGCGAAATCGCTTAACCGCGTTCTCTCAGAGGGAGCGGGCGAGCCCCGGCACCAGCGGCGGAATCCGCAGCTGCGCGTGCCGCTCCTCCTGGAAGGCGCCGGTCTGCGTGCGGTCGAAGGTGACGACGCGGGCTCCGTCCTGCAGCGTGACGACCGCCACTAGGCGCCCTTCCGGCTTCAGGCGCGCCAGCAGCGCGGCCGGGACGGACGAGACCGACCCCGTCAGCAGGATGCGATCGAGCCCGTCGATCTCCGGCGGCGGATCGAAGCCGTCCCCGTGCAGCACGTGGGCCTGGCCGATCCCGACGCTTGCCAGCCGCTCCGAGGCGGCGATGGCCAGCGTGCGGTATCGCTCGATGCTCGCGACCCCGCCCGCCAGGGTGGCGAGCAGCGCGGTGACGTAGCCCGAGCCGGTGCCCACCTCCAGCACCTTATGGCCCTTGGCGACCTTCAGGTGGCCGACGAGCAGCGCGATGGCGGACGGCGCGAGCATGGTCTGCCCGCAGGGGAGCGGCAGCGAGACGTCGGCGCGGGACAGATCGGCGCAGCGCGGCGGCGCGAACACGTTCCGCGGCACCGATTCCATGGCCCGCAGCAGCGCCGTGTCGCGCACGCCGCGCGCGCGCAGGGACAGGAGGAAGGCGACCGTCTGCGCGGCCTGCCGGTCCCGCTCCTCTGCGTCGTGGGGCTCAGTCGAAAAGCTGGGCATATCGCGTCAGCGTCGGCTGGTCCGTGAGGTCCAGCCGCAGGGGAGTGACGGAAATGCGGTTGTCGTCCAGGGCGGCGAGATCGGTGCCGGCATGGAGGGCAAAGGGCTCGCGGGTGAAGGCCACCCAGAAATAGGGATTGCCGCGGCCGTCCAGCCGCGGGTCGATGCGCAGCATGGCCTGGTCGCGCCGGCCCTGCACGCTGACGGCGACGCCGCGCACGTCCGCAGGCCGGCAGGCCGGGAAATTGATGTTGACCAGCACGCCCTGGGGAATGCCTTCGGCCAGAACCTTGCGGATCACCCCCGGCGCATGCTCCTGCGCGCAGGCCCACGGGATCTCGTCCCGCTTGACCGGGCCGCGATAGGCCTGGCTCAGCGCGATCGAGGGGATGCCGAGGATCGTGCCCTCCATGGCCGCCGCAACGGTGCCGGAATAGGTCACGTCGTCGGCCGCGTTCTGTCCCCGGTTCACGCCGGAGATGACGAGGTCGGGCAGCGCCTCGTTCATGAGGTGGCGCACGGCCATGATGACGCAATCGGTCGGCGTGCCCTTCACGGCGAAACGCCGCTCGTCCGCCTGCCGCAACCGCAGGGGATCGTTGAGCGACAGCGAATGGGACACGCCGCTCTGGTCCGATTCGGGCGCCACGACCCAGATGTCGGACGACAGCTCCCGGGCGATCGCCTCGGCGATGGCAAGGCCGGGCGCGTGGATGCCGTCGTCGTTGGTGACCAGGATGCGCATCAGGCGGCTTTCTCGATGCGGGCGATCCCGCCCATATAGGGCTTGAGCACATCCGGCACGGTCACCGAGCCGTCCTCGTTCTGGTAGGTCTCCAGCACCGCGACGAGCGCCCGCCCGACCGCGACGCCCGATCCGTTGAGCGTGTGGACGAAGGCCGGCTTTCCGTCCGCGCCGCGATAGCGGGCGTTCATGCGCCGCGCTTGGAAATCGCCGCAGACCGAGCAGGACGAAATCTCGCGGAACGCATTCTGCCCCGGCAGCCAGACCTCGATGTCGAAGGTCTTCTGCGAGGCAAAGCCCATGTCGCCGGTGCAGAGAATCATCACCCGGTAATGCAGGTCGAGCTTCTTCAGCACCGCCTCGGCGCAGGCGAGCATGCGCTCGTGCTCCTCCGCCGACTTGTCCGGCGTCGTGATCGAGACGAGTTCCACCTTCTCGAACTGGTGCTGGCGGATCATGCCGCGCGTATCGCGCCCCGCCGCTCCGGCCTCGGCCCGGAAGCACTGGGTCAGGGCGGTGTAGCGGCGCGGCAGCTCCTCCGGCGAGAGGATCGATTCGCGTACGAGGTTGGTGAGCGGCACCTCGGCGGTGGGGATGAGCCAGCGGCGATTCACAAGCTGCCGAGTTCGTAGCGAAATATCGCGATTTCCCAATTTTCCGGCATCAAACTCGTCGACAGCCTGATTGAAGGCAGCGTCAAGGTCCTCCACCGTCACAGTTGCAAACTGATCATCCCGAAACTTCGGCAGCTGCGCGGTCCCGAACATCGCATCGTCCCGCACCAGGAGCGGCGGGGCGACCTCTTCGTAACCGTGCTCGCCCGTGTGCAGGTCCAGCATGAACTGGCCGAGCGCCCGCGACAGGCGGGCGATGCCGCGGTTCAGCACCACGAAGCGCGAGCCGGAAAGCTTCGCCGCGACCTCGAAGTCCATTTGGCCGAGGGCTTCGCCGATCTCGAAATGCTGGCGCGGCTGGTTGACGCCGCGCAGCTTGCCCGCCGCCTCCGGCTTCGCGCCGTGGACCGAGCGCACGACGTTCCCGTGCTCGTCCGCCCCGTCCGGCACGTCCGGCAGCGGCAGGTTCGGGATGGCGGCGAGGTAATCGTCGAGCGCCTCCGAGGCGTCCCGCTCCGCCTGTTCGAGGCCGGGGCCGGCATCCTTCAGGCCCGCCACCTCGGCCTTGAGGTCGTTGGCGCGCTGGACGTCCTTGGCGGCCATGGCCTGGCCGATCTCCTTGGACAGCGCGTTGCGCCGTTCCTGCGCCGCCTGGAGGGCGGTGACGGCCGTCCGGCGCGCCTCATCCAGCGCCAGGACCTCGCCGGACATCGGCGCGAGCCCGCGCCGCGCCAGGGCGGCGTCGAAGGCCTGCGGATTGTCGCGAATCGTCCGGATGTCGTGCATGGCGCGCCCGTCGTGACGGCGGCAATGGTGTTCTCAGGACGAGGGGGCTTCCGCCGCTTCCGCCGCGGCACGCCGCTTCTCGAAGAAACGCACTGCCAGGATGCTCGCCTCGTAAAGAAGGACCGTAGGCGTCGCAAGCACCAACATGCTGATCGCATCCGGGGGCGTCAGCACCGCCGCGATGGCCGCGACGATGACGATGGCGTAGCGCCGCTTCTCCACCAGGAACTTGGAATCGATGATGCCCGCCTGCCCCAGCAGCGTCAGGATGACCGGAAGCTGGAAGCACACGCCGAAGGCGAAGACGAGCGTCATGATCAGCGAGAGATAGTCGCTGACCTTGGGCAGGAGCTCGATCGTCGCCACCGCATCCGGACCGATCTGCTGCATGCCCAGCGAGAAGCGCATCAGCAGCGGCATGGCGGCGAAATAGACCATCATCGCGCCGAAGATGAAGAAGACCGGCGTCGCGAACAGGTAGGGCACGAAGGCGTCCCGCTCGTTCTTGTAGAGCCCCGGCGCGACGAACTTGTAGATCTGCGTCGCGATCACCGGAAAGGCGAAGAAGCCGGCTCCGAACGCGGCGACGTGGATCTGCGTGAAGAAATATTCCAGCGGCGCGGTGTAGATGAGCTTGGGGTCGATGCCCATGGATCGCGCCGTCGAGGCGAAGGGCCAGACCAGGATGTTGTAGATGTGCTGCGAGAACGCGAAGCACACGAAGAACATCAGCACGAACGCCACCAGCGCCTTGATCAGGCGCGAGCGCAGCTCGATCAGGTGTTCGATCAGCGGTGCGCGGGAGGCGTCGACCTCATCCTCGCTCATGCGCGGGTCCTCGTGCGCGGCGCCGGCTTGGCGGGCTTGGCATCGCTCGGTGCGGCCTCAGGCGCCTTGACGGCAGCCGTCTTGGCGGCGGCCACCTTGGCAGCGGGTCTGGCGGCGGCGGCAGGCTTGGTGACAGGCGCCTTGGCGGTCGAAGGCTTGGCGGTTGCAGGCCTGGCAGTTGCAGGCTTCGCGGGCACAGACTCGGCGGGCACAGCCTTCACCTTCCCCGCTTTCGCGCCCTCGGCAGCGGCAGGCCCGGCCGCCACGGGCGCTTCGTCCGCCGCGGGCCTGGCGCGCTTGCGCGGCGCGGGCTTGTCGCCGGCCGGTTCCACGGGCTTCGCGGGTTCCGTGCCGGCAGGCTTGGCTGCGGCGCCGGCGGGCTTTGCCTTGCCGTCGCCGGCGGCCGGCGGAGGCGTCAGGTCGAGCGGCGGCAGCGGCTCCAGGGGCGGGACCAGCGGCTCGTCATACTGGGACGCGGTCGGCGACGCCGATGGCGGAGGTGCGATCGTGCCGTTTCCGATGCCCGACGCGGCCGCCTTCATCTCTTCCATCTCGCGGCGCAGCTCGGCCACTTCCGCCTCGCGCATCGCCTCGTTGAACTGGCCCTGGAACTCGCCGGCCATGCGGCGGACCTTGCCGACCATCTGTCCGACGGTGCGCAGCGCGCGCGGAAGGTCCTTCGGGCCGATCACCACGAGGGCGACCGCGCCGACGATGAGCATCTCGCCCCAGCTGACGTCGAACATGTTGGCCTCGTCCCGCCCCCGCGGGCCTTCAGATCACCAGGGCGATCAGGCCTTGGTCTCGGTCGTCTGGGCAGGAGCGACCGGCTTCTGCGCCGTGCCCTCGATGGCGGCCGGCGCGGCCGGCGGCGTCTCGGTCTTGGCGGTGTCGTCCTCGGCCATGCCCTTCTTGAAGGCCTTGATGCCCTGGGCGACGTCGCCCATCAGGCTGGAGATCTTGCCGCGGCCGAAGAGCAGCAGCGCGATCACCAGAAAAATCAAAAGGTGCTGCCAGCTCAGACCCATCGCGAATTCTCCCTCTTTCACGGTGCGGCTTCCCCGGCCGCAAGTGGCCGGAACCTAGGCGTCCGGGGCGGGGAAAACAAGGACTTCGTCGGGTGCGATGGTGACGCGGACATCCTGCCCCGCGACCGGCCGCAGCGCGGCCCCGACGACGGGCAGCCGGGCATGGAGCGGCTTGTCGAGCCCTTCGACGGCGATGCGGGCAAGGTCCACCTCGCCGATCGAGCGGAACTCCAGCACGCGGCCCGCAAGTCCGCACTGGCCGGCCTCGAGCCGGATGCCGTGCGGCCGCACGCAGACGATGGCCGCCGCACCCTCCGAGAGGCCGGACACCGCGAACCGCCCGAACGGCGTTTCCGCCTGCCCGTCACGGACGCGCGTCTCGATCTCGTTGTAATCGCAGAAGAACCGCGCGGCGAAGAGATCGGTCGGCCGGCGGTAGAGGTCGGCGCCCGGCCCCTCCTGCACGATCCGGCCGGCGCGCATCAGCACCACCCGGTCGGCCAGGCGCAGGGCTTCCTCGGGATCGTGGGTGACCATGATGACGGTCGCCCCCGTCTCGCGCAGGACGGCGACCGTCTCCTCGCGCACGGCATCCCGCAGCCGCCGGTCCAGGTTGGCGAACGGCTCGTCCATGAGCAGGATGCCCGGGCGGGGCGCGATCGCCCGCGCCAGGGCCACCCGCTGCTGCTCGCCGCCGGACAGGGTGTGCGGAAACGACGCGAGGTGGTGGCCGAGGCCGACGCGCTCAAGCGCCCGCTGCGCCACCTGCCGTTTCTCCGCGCCCGAAAGGGCCCGCAGGCCGAAGGCGACGTTGTCCAGGACGCTCAGATGCGGAAACAGGGCGTAATCCTGGAACATCAGGCCGACGCCGCGCCGCTCCGGCGGGACGAAGCGCCCCGGCGACGACACGTCCCGGCCGTCCAGCAGGACCCGGCCGGAGGTGGGCGCTTCGATCCCGGCGACCTGCCGCAGCAGCGTGGTCTTGCCGCAGCCGGACTGCCCCAGCAGGCACACGATCTCCCGCGGCTTGACCGAGAGGGTCACGCCGTCCAGCGCGCGCAAGCCCCCGTAGGATTGCACGACGTCGTCCAGCGCGATGGACACGGGAATCGACGCGCCGGCGGTGCCCCGCCTGCCCCATCGCCGTTCCCTGTCGTCCGCGATCGCCATCGCGGGATCAGGTGGCATCGGCGACCGGCGGGGTCAAGGCGGCTCCGCCCTGGGGGGCGTCCATCAGCCTTCGTCGGGCTCCAGAGGTCCGCGGTCGAGGTCGAACATGTCGTCGAGTTCGTCCTCGTCCTCCCGCAGGGCCGTATCGTCGCTGGGCATCGGCACCGAGAAGCCCGGCGGCAGCTTGCGGTCGAGGAAGCCGGCCCCCTTCAGGTCCTCCAGGCCCGGCAGGTCCTCGATGGAATCGAGGCCGAACTGGCCGAGGAAGGCCGGGGTCGTGCCGTAAGTCACCGGGCGACCGGGCGTGCGCCGGCGGCCGCGGATGCGGATCCAGCCGGTCTCGAGCAGCGCGTCCAGGCTCCCGCGCGAGGTCGTCACGCCCCGGATTTCCTCGATCTCGGCCCGCGTCGCCGGCTGGTGGTAGGCGATGATCGCAAGCACCTCCAGCGCCGCGCGCGACAGCTTGCGCGGCTCCTGCGCATCGCGCGCCAGGAGGTAGGAGAGATCGGACGCGGTGCGGAACGTCCAACCGCCGGCCACCTGGACCAGGTTGACGCCGCGGGAGGAATAGAGCGCCTGGAGACGCGCCAGAACCTCCGCGACCGGCACGCCCTCCGGCAGGCGACCCCTCAGGTCCGTCTCGGTCAGCGGCTGCGCGGAGGCGAAGATCAGCGCCTCGGCGATGCGCACCGCCTCGGCCAGGCTCTCGGCGCCGCCGGACCGGTCGATCCGCTCGATCTGGGCGCTCATGATGCGGCTCCTGCCGGTTCGCGCCCGGCCGGCTCCGCGCGCCTGCGGATCATCAGCGGCGCGAAGTTGCGGTCCTGGCGGATGTCGAGCAGCCCTTCCTTGACCATTTCAAGCACCGCGGAAAACGAGGATGCCCGCACGGTCGTGCGCGTCTCCGGCCCGCCGACATAGGAGACGATCAGCGAATCGAGATCGTTCCAGGCGCTCGCGGGAAGCTTGCCGACCAGCCGCTCCAGCGCCTCGCGCGCCTCGACGAGCGACCAGACGATCCGGCGCGCGATGGTGACATGCGACAGAGCCGTTTTCTGGCGCTGCTGCGCATAGGCCCGCAGCAGGTCGTAGAGGCTCGCCTCGAAACGGGGCGCCGCAGCATCGACCATGGGCTCCGGCGCGCCCCGGGCGAACACGTCCCGGCCAAGCTGGTCACGCTCGAACAGCTGACGCGCCGCGGCCCGCACCGCCTCCAGCCGCCGCAGCCGCAGGGCCAGCGCGGTGGCAAGGTCGCTGGCGCTGGGCTCGTCCCCGCGGGGCGGCTCGGGCAGCAGCAGGCGCGACTTGAGGTAGGCCAGCCAGGCGGCCATGACGAGATAGTCGGCCGCCAGCTCGAGGCGCAGCGCCCGCGCCTCTTCCACGAAGGCGAGATATTGCTCGGCCAGCGCCAGGATCGAGATGCGGTGCAGGTCGACCTTCTGACGCCGCGCCAGTTCCAGAAGCAGGTCGAGCGGTCCCTCGAAGCCGTCCACGTCCACCAGCAGCGCGCCCTCGGGGCCCGGGGGGCGGCGGTCGTCCTCGAACGGCAGCGCAGGCTTCGGCATGGCGCCCTCCCCGGCGCGCTCGCGCCGATTCGGTCCGTCTCGCAACGGTCGCGCCATCATGCCCCCGGCGCAAGCGCCGCCGCCAGCCGGGCGCGCGCCTGGTCCACATCCAATGGCTCGGGCTCGTGGGCGATCCGCGCCAGCGCGGCCCGGGCACGGCGGCGGGCGGCCCCGCGCAGCACGGGAGCGCCCTCGGCCACGGCGCGCATCTCGGCCATGTCGCCGTTGCAGTGGAGAACGATGTCGCAGCCCGCCGCGACCGCCGCCTCCGCCCGCTGCCGGAAGCCCCCGCCCAGCGCCTTCATCGACAGATCGTCGGTCATGAGCAGCCCGTCGAACCCGATATGCCGGCGGATGACCGAGCGCACGATGGTGCGCGACGTGGTGCCCGGCCCGGAGGGATCGAGCGCCGTGTAGACGACATGCGCCGTCATCGCCGCCGGCAGGTCGGTCAGCATGCGGAAGGGCGCAAAATCCTGCCGCTCGAGCTCGGCGCGCGAGGCCTCGACCACCGGCAGCGCCAGATGGCTGTCGGCACCGGCGCGGCCATGGCCGGGCATGTGCTTCATGACCGGCATGACCCCGCCCGCCATCAGCCCTTCGGCCGCCGCGCGCCCCAGCACCGCCACCTCGTCCGGCGTCTCGCCATAGGCGCGGTCGCCGATGACGTCGTGAGCGCCGGCGACCGGCACGTCCAGAACGGGCACGCAGTCGCCGTCGATGCCGACGGCCTTCAGGTCATGGGCGATGAGCCGTGCGCCGAGCCTGGCGATCTCGCGCCGGGTGAGCGGATCGTTCGCCGCGAGCCGGCCGTAGCTGCGCGCCGGCGGATAGGACGGCCAGTGCGGCGGCCGCAGGCGCTGGACCCGGCCGCCCTCCTGGTCGACGAAGACCGGCGCGTGCCGCCCCACCGCGTCCCTCAGGGAGGCAGTGAGGGCGGCGAGCTGGGCCGGATCAACGACGTTGCGCCGGAAGATGATGAAGCCCCACGGGTCGGCGTCGCGGAAGAATTCGCGCTCTTCGCGGGTGAGCTCGGGTCCCGAACACCCGGCGATGAAGGCTCTTGTGGGCATCCGCTACGGGTAGGCCGGCATGGAAAGGCCGGTCAAGCAAGCCTGACCGGCCATCCACCCTGAAATCGATGAGCGCAGCTCAGTTGCGGGCGACGAAGCACTGCCCGCCGGAGGTCTTCAGCTTCTCGCAGAGGCTGTTGGCCTCCTCGCGGGACATGGACCCGACACGCAGGCGGTAGATCGTCTTGTCCCCGACCTCGGCGCGGCGCACCACCGGCGACAGGCCGCCGAGATCCGGATAGCGCCGCTGGAGCTGCGAGAAGGCGTCGAGGGCCTCGCGCTCGCTCGGACGGGCCGCGAGCTGGACCATGAAGTCGCCGGTACCCGACGGTGCGGCCACGGGCTGGGCCGGAGCGGCGGCGACCGCGACCGGCCGCTGGGGCGTGGCCGCCGGCTGGGCCGAGCTGGGAAGCTGCATGGCGACCGGGGGCACGGCCGGTCCGGCATTCGCCACGCGCTGCTGGATCTTCTGGCCGCCCGGGGTGATTGAGAGCGGCTCGCCGGCGGGAGCCGCGACGCGCGCGGCCGGGGCCGCCGGGACGGCCGGCTGGGCAGCCGGAGTTGCCACGGGCTGCGGGGCCGGCTGGGCCTGGGGCGGAAGCTGCGGGGCTGCCGCGGGCGTCTGCGGGCGGGCCGGCGTCGGCGCCGTGCCGGTGGCGATCGGCGAAGGCTGGGCCCCGGCGGGGAGCTGCATCGCCGCCGGCGTCGGCGCGACCGTCTGGTCGCCGATGACCGTGCCGTCCGGACGCACGGCGACGGTGCGCACGCGCTTGGGCTCGCCGAGCGCCGCAAGGGGATTGCCCTGGGCCGGGTTGGCGGGCTGGGTCGCGCCGGCGCGGCGGGAGCCGCTGTCGCCGATCAGGCCCTCGATGCTGTCGCGCTGGGCCATGGCGCGCGCCGTCTGGCGCACGTCGATGGGCTGCTCCTCGCGGCTCACCACCTTGGTGTTGTCCTGGACGGCGGCGCCGCGCTCGTAGATCTGCTTGTTCTGGTTCGGGATCTCGACGCCGCCCGGATTCTGCGGGGCAACGCGCATGGGTCCCTTGTCGGCCGTGATGACCGGCGCCTGGCCCGTGGGGGCGGACGGGGACTTGTCGCGCAGCATCAGGACGCCGGCGACACCCGCCGTGGCGGTCAGCATGAGCGCGGCCACGGTGATCAGCCCCTTGCGGGAACGGGCCTTGTCCAGCGGGACGAGGTCTTCCTCCCCCTGCCCATAGGCCGCGTCCTCGCCCGGCGCGTAGCCGTGAGGGGCGTAGCGGGCATCGGCCTGGGGCGCATAGGCCTCGGGCGCATAGGCCTGGGCCTGCTCCTCGCGATAGGGATAGGCTTCCGGCGCCGGCTCCTGCCAGTCATCGCGCGGGGATTGCGGATGAGCCTCGTGGAGGTCCGCCCGGGTGTCGTGCCACGCGGGCTCGGCGTAGGCAGGCTGCGCCGGCTCGGGCATGGCGGAGGGATCGAACCCGCCGCGCAGCTGCGGCGCGGCCGGCTCCGGCGCATAGACAGGCTCGGGATAGGCGGGCTGGGCATAGGCCGGAGCGGCCGGCTCGTAGGCGGGCGCGGCCGCCGGGGCCGTCGCCTGCCGGGTCTGGCCTGCCAGCATGGAACGGATCGGATCGTCGCGGCCGACGAGGCGCGCCAGCTCCGCGAGCGGATCGTCCTGGGCCTGCGCCTGGGACGGGGCCGCGGCCGGCTTGGCGGACAGCTGGCGCAGCTGCCGTTCCAGCTCGTCGAGGTCCAAAGCCAGCCTGTCTGCGGCGGTGGCGTTGAGCTGATGGGTCTTGGAGCCGTCGGACATGGCGCTCTTCCGTACTCGACCGCAACCCGGAAAGGGCTGCCACTGGAGCGATACGGCGCGCGTGCGCGCCGGTTCAGCGCGGGCCTGAGACTAGCGCCTGATGCCGCCGGAATCGAGTGCTTCCGGCGACGGAAACATCCCAGGGCCTTCAGCGCATTTCCTGCGGAGCGCCGACCCCGAGGATCGACAGGCCCGACGCAAGAACCGTCCGCACCGCATGAACGAGGGCCAGCCTCGCCAAGGTCATGTTTCTATCGGTTTGATTAACAAAGCGTAATTGCGGCGAATCCTTGCCCTTGTTCCACAAGGAGTGGAAGGCGCTTGCCAGATCGTAGAGGTAGAACGCCACCCGGTGCGGCTCGTGAGCCGCGGCGGCGGCCTCGATCAGCCGCGGATACTGGGCGACCAGCTTCACGATCGCCACCTCGCCCTCGTCGTCCAGCAGAGAGAGATCGGCCGCGGCGAGCGCGCCGGCGCCCGCATCGAGGTCCGGAAAGGCCTCGGCCGCCTGCCGGAACACGGATGCGCAGCGGGCGTGGGCATACTGGACGTAGAAGACCGGGTTGTCCTTGGATTGCTCGATGACCTTGGCGAGGTCGAATTCCAGCGTCGCGTCGTTCTTGCGGAACAGCATCATGAAGCGGACCGCGTCGCGCCCCACCTCGTCGATGACCTCGCGCAGCGTCACGAAGTCGCCGGAGCGCTTGGACATCTTCACCGGCTCGCCGCCGCGCATGAGCTTCACGAGCTGGCAGAGCTTCACGTCCAGGCGCCCTTCCCCGCCGGTCACCGCCTTCACCGCCGCCTGCATGCGCTTGACGTAGCCGCCGTGGTCGGCGCCCCAGACGTCGATCATCTCCTTGAAGCCCCGGGCATATTTGGAGCGGTGATAGGCGATGTCGGAGGCGAAGTAGGTGAAGGAGCCGTCGGACTTCAGCAGCGGCCGATCGACGTCGTCGCCGAAGCGGGTGGCGCGGAACAGGGTCTGCTCCCGGTCCTCGTAATCGTCGACGGGCTGCCCCTTGGGCGGCGGCAGGCGGCCCTCGTAGACGAGATCGCGCGCCTTCATGTCCGCGATCAGCGCGGCGACCTCGCCGCCCCGGCCGCCGTCCTGGAGGGAGCGCTCGGAGAAGAAGACATCGTGCTGCACGCCGAGCACCGCGAGGTCCTCGCGGATCATCGCCATCATGCCGTCGATGGCGGCCTGGCGCACGAGCGGCAGCCATTCGGCCTCCGCCTTCGCCAGGAGATCACGCCCATGCGCGGCCGCGAGCGCGGCGCCCACCGGCTTCAGGTAGTCGCCGGGATAGAGGCCCTCGGGGATCGCGCCGATATCCTCGCCCAGCGCCTCGCGGTAGCGGAGGAAGGCTGAGCGCGCCAGCACGTCCACCTGCGCGCCGGCATCGTTGATGTAGTACTCGCGCGTCACCGCGAAGCCGGCAAAGGCCAGAAGGCTGGACAGCGCATCGCCGAACACGGCCCCGCGCCCATGGCCCACATGCATCGGCCCCGTCGGGTTGGCCGATACGTATTCCACGTTCACGGGCGTCCCGGCGCCGATGGCGGAGCGGCCGAAGGCCGGATCGGAGACGGCGGCCTTCAGCACGGCGCTGAGGACCGCGGGCTTCAGGCGGATATTGATGAAGCCGGGGCCGGCGACGTCGGTGCCGGCGATATCGGGATCGTCGCGCAGCTCCGCCACGATCAGGTCGGCCAGCGCGCGCGGATTGGTCCCTGCGTCCCTGGCCAGCGCCATGGCGGCATTCGTCGCCAGGTCGCCCATGGCCGCATCGCGCGGCGGCTCGACCACCACGCGCGACGCATCGAGCCCGGCGGGCAGGCGCCCGGAGGATTCCAGCCGCGCCAGCGCGCTGGCGATACGCTCGTGGAAGACGTCGAAGATGTTCATCGCGGGACCCGGATGTCCGTGGGCAGAGGGCCAGCGCGCTAACGCAAGTCCGGGGTCACGTCAAACAGCCGGCGATGCGCGATGAGCGCATAGGCGTCCGTCATGCCCGCCAGATAGTCCGCCACGCGGCGGGCGCGGCGCGCCTCGTCCGCACCCTGAAGGTCGCGGGTCCATTCGTCCGGCATCAGCGCCGGCTCGGCAAAGAGGCGCGCGAACAGGTCGCGCAGCACCTGGTCGGCCTCCGAGCGGATGCGCATGACCCGCGGATGGCGGTAGACGTTGGGATACAGGAAGGCCTTGATCGCCTGGTCCGCCTCCGCCGCACGGGGCGAGAACGCGACCACGGGCGCCCCCGCGAACCGGATGGCGTCCGCGTCGGCCGGCGCGAGCGCCGAGAGCCGCCTGCCCGTCTCGGCCACCACGTCCTCCACCATCCGCGTGATGACGCGGCGGATCAGCTCGTGGATCACGCGCGGACGCTCCAGCCCCGGATAGCGCGCGTCGATCTCCGCCAGCGCCTCGCCGACCAGCGGCAATGCGCGCAGGGCGTCGAGGTCGAAGAGTTCGGCCCGCAGCCCGTCGTCCAGGTCGTGGGCGTCATAGGCGATGTCGTCCGCGATCGCCGCCGCCTGGGCCTCGGCCGAGGCGTGTGTGTCGAGCGCCAGGTCCTGCCTGGCGTTGTATTCGAGGATCGCGCCGGGCACGCCCTTGGCCGCGTAGCGCCCGAACGCCCTGCCGCCAGCATCCACGAGCGGGCCGTTGTGCTTCACGAGCCCTTCGAGCGTCTCCCAGGTGAGGTTCAGCCCGTCATGTTCGGCGTAGCGCCGCTCCAGCCGCGTGACGATGCGCAGCGCCTGGGCATTGTGATCGAACCCGCCGTAATCGGCCATGCAGGCATCGAGCGCGTCCTCGCCCGTATGGCCGAACGGCGTGTGGCCGAGGTCGTGGGAAAGGGCCAGCGCCTCCGCGAGATCCTCGTCCAGCCCGAAGGAGCGGGCCAGCGCCCGGGCGATCTGCGACACCTCGATCGTATGCGTCAGGCGCGTGCGGTAATGGTCGCCCTCGTGGAAGACGAAGACCTGCGTCTTGTGCTTGAGCCGCCGGAAGGCGGTCGAATGGATGATCCGGTCGCGGTCGCGCTGGAATTCCCCGCGCGTCGGGGACGGATCGACCCCATGGAGACGACCGCGCGAGGCGGCCGGATCGCAGGCATAGGGGGCGCGCCAGCGTTCGCCGTGCCGTTCCCCATACGCCATCGACCAGTCTCCCCCGTTGAAGCAGCGGCCTGCCGCACTTACGTTCGGTATCAACGGCGCGCAAGCGGCGCCGGAGGAAAGCAGACGGCATCATGTCCCAGGTGGAACTCACGGAACGCGCGGCAAGGCGGATCCTCGCCGTGCTCAAGGACGAGCCGCAGGGCGCGGCCCTGCGCATCAGCGTCAATGGCGGCGGCTGCTCGGGCTTCCAGTACGCCTTCGACGTCACCCGCGAGCGGCAGGCCGACGACGTGGTCGTGGAGCGGGACGGCGCGACCGTGCTGATCGACGACACCTCGCTGCAATTCCTCGGCGGCTCCCGGATCGACTTCGTCGACGACCTGATGGGACAATCCTTCCGGATCGAAAATCCCAACGCCACCGCGTCCTGCGGATGCGGCACCTCGTTTTCCATCTGATCAGGCGGCGGCCGGTGCGGCCTTGAAGCCGCCACCCCGGCGGACCACACTGGCGCATTGCCGCGTCACCAAAGGTTCGCCCATGCCCCGTCTCCGCCGCCTGCTGCTCGCCGCCGTCATCGTTCCACCAAGCCTGACGGGCGCGATGCTCGCCTCCGAGCGGCTTCTGGAGCGGGCGGTGACGCGCGATCTCCAGGCGCGCGGAATTGCCGTCGAATCGGTCACGGCGGACCTGTTCTCCGGCCGGCTCGTGGCCACCGGGCTTGCCGCTTCGCATGGGGTGGGAGACATGCGCATCGGTCGCCTGTCGCTGGCCGGGCTTGGATTGGTCGCCCCTGCCCTCGCGGCGGACCCCGCGGTCCTGCAGGACGTGACGTTCACCTGGGGCACGTCGGTCCGCTTCTCGCTGCCGCGGATCGAGGTCACGGGGTCGGACCTGAGCCGCGATGCGCTCGCCGGCCTCCTCTCGGGGAGCGCCGACTCGCCTGCCGCCGCACGCCTGTCCAGGCTCAACGCGGCGACCATCGCGATCCCGGAGGCAACGTACGTCCAGACGGTCGGCGACAGATCCGAAACCACCACCTATCGCGGGATCGTCGCGCGGAACGTCGTGAACGGGCGCATCGGACGCCTCGAAGGAGCCGGCGGCGCGATGACCTCCACGCTCAAGAGCGCCCGGACCTATGAGGGTACGTACGGTGCCTGGTCGGTGGATTCGCTCGACCTGCCGCTGTCCGTGCGACTCTACGTGGACACGGCCCGGCCGGACGAGAAGCCCGCGCCGGTTTACGCCAACTATCGCATGGCGGAAGTCGCGCTGAAGACCGCGGACGGTCAGGACGTCCGCTTCGAGGCGTTCCGCAGCGACGGCCTTACCGCCATGCCGGGCGCCAAGCCGATGCTGGCGACGGTCGAGGCGATGCAGGGTGCCGAGGGCAAGAGCGACGACGAGAAGCTGGCCATCTCCATGGACCTCCTGGACCAGTTCCGAGCCTACACGCTCGGCCAGACGGAGGTGATCGGCCTGATCGTCAACGGCACGGATAATGGCAAGACCTTCGCGATGAATATTCGGCGGCTGGGCTTCAGCGTCGACGCGGCGATAAACCTGTCGATCGAGGGCACCACGATCGAAGGGCCGCAGGCCAAGGTGGCGATCGGCGCGATGACGCTGAAGGACGTCTTCCTCTCGGATGCTTTTGCGAGCCTGGGGACGGTGGCGGTCGGCCCTGCCGCAGCGGCCAAGATCGACCCGGCCAGCTTCATTCCACGCTTCAGCCGCTTCGAGATCAGCGGTTTTTCGGCGGAAGCGCCGGACGCGGCCCAGCCGGAGCGGCGCAACCGGCTGGACCTGCGCCAGTTCGCTGTCGATGCCTGGGGCCATGCCGGCCCGGTTCCGACCGGTCTTGCCGTGCGGTTCGACAATCTCAAGGTCGAGGGCCTGGAGCGCAGCCAGAACGAGAATGTCCGCCGTCTGGTCGCCATGGGCTACCGCGCCATCGACGTCTCGCTTCGCCTCGACGCCGCCTGGGACGAGGCGAAAAAGGAGCTGTCGATCCGCGAGCTGACCGCCGAGGGCGCCGACATGGGCACGATGCGCGTCAGCGGAACGCTGGGCGACGTGGACAAGGACGTGTTCTCCACCGACCCGACGGTGGCGCAGATCGCCGCCATGGCCGCGACCGCCCGCAAGCTGGCCGTCGAGGTCGAGGATCGGGGCCTGTTCAACCGCTGGCTCGCGGATCATGCCCGGCAGGTCAAGCGCAAGCCCGACGAGCTGCGGGTCGAGTATGGCGGCGCGGCCATCGCCCTCGTGCCGGCCATTCTCGGCCCCGGCGAGGGTGCCCGCGCGGCCGGAGCGGCCATCGGGCGGTTCATCGCCAGGCCCGGCAAGCTCTCGCTGTCGGCCGCGACGAAGGACGGCATCGGCCTCGGGCTCGCCGACCTAGCACTGGTCAGCGACCCCGCTGCGATCGGCCGGCGGCTGGACATCACCGCCAGGGCCGAGTGAGGCACCGGCTCAGGCGGTCGCCGCCTGGGCCTCCACCACGGCCACCGCCGTCATGTTGACGATGCCCCGCGCCGTCACCGACGGGGTGAGGACATGGCACGGCTTGCGCGGTCCGATGAGGATCGGCCCGACAGGCAGCGCGTCTGCCAGCACCTTGGCGAGCTGGAACGCGATGTTCGCCGCATCGAGGTTCGGCATCACGAGCAGGTTGGCCTCGCCGCGGATCGACGACGACGGCAGCTTGCGGTCCCGCAGCACCTGGGACAGCGCCGTGTCCGCCTGCATCTCGCCGTCGACCTGCAGGCCCGGCGCCCGCTCGCGCAGGATCGCGAGCGCATCGCGCATCTTCCGGGCGGAGCTGGTGTTGGAGGAGCCGAAATCGGAATGCGACACCAGCGCGACGTTCGGCGTGATGCCGAAGCGCCGGACATGGGCGGCGGCCAGGATCGTCGTCTCGGCGATCTCCGCCGCGGTCGGATCATGGCGGACATGGGTGTCGGTCATGAAGTGATGCCCGCGCGAGGTGATCACGAGGCTCATGGCGGCGAGGTCGCTGACGCCGGGCGCAAGGCCGACGATGTCCCGGATATGGGTGAGCCGCGAGACGAACCGCCCCTCGAGCCCGCAGAGCATCGCGTCCGCGTCGCCCCGCTGCACCGCGAGGGCCGCGATGACGGTCGTGTTGGTGCGCACCAGCGTGCGGGCGGCGTCGGGCGTGATGCCCCGGCGGCCCGCGACCTCCTGGTAGGTCGCCACATAGTCCCGGTAGCGCGGATCGTCCTCCGGATTGACCAGCTCGAAATGCCGCCCCGGGCGGATGTCGAGGCCGAAGCGCTTGAGGCGCGTCTCCACCACGGCGGGCCGCCCGATCAGGATCGGCCGGGCGAGGCCCTCCTCCACCACGACCTGCGCGGCGCGCAGCACGCGCTCGTCCTCGCCCTCGGCGTAGATCACGCGCCGCGGCTCGCTCTTCGCCTGGGTGAAGAGCGGCTTCATGATGAAGCCCGAGCGGAAGACGAACCGGTTGAGGGAATCCTCGTAAGCCTCGAAATCCTCGATGGGTTTCTCGGCGACGCCGGTTTCCATCGCCGCCCGGGCGACGGCGGGCGCGATGCGCAGGATCAGGCGGGGATCGAACGGGCTGGGGATCAGCGAGGTTGAGCCGAAAGTCGGAACCTCGCCGCCATAGGCGCGCGCCACGACCTCCGAGGGGGCTTCCCGCGCCAGCGCCGCGATGGCCTTCACGGCGGCGGCCTTCATCTCCTCGTTGATCGTCCGCGCGGCCACGTCGAGCGCGCCGCGGAAGATGTAGGGGAAGCACAGGACGTTGTTGACCTGGTTGGGATAGTCCGACCGGCCGGTGCAGATCAGCGCGTCGGGCCGGGCCGCCACCGCCTCCTCCGGCATGATCTCCGGGTTCGGGTTTGCGAGCGCCAGGATGAGCGGCTGCTTGGCCATGGCCTTGACCATGTCTGCCTTGAGCACGCCCCCCGCCGACAGGCCGAGGAACACGTCGGCGCCCACGATCGCCTCCGCCAGCGTCCGCATGGCGGTGTCGCGGGCATACACGTCCTTCCAGCGGTCCATCAGGACCAGACGGCCCTTGTAGACGACGCCCTCGATGTCCGTGACGATGATATTCTCCCGCCGTGCCCCCAGCGACACGAGCAGGTTGAGGCAGGCCAGAGCGGCCGCGCCGGCGCCCGACGCCACGATGCGCACGTCCTCGATGCGCTTGCCCGACAGTTCCAGCGCATTGAGCACCGCGGCCGAGACGATGATCGCCGTGCCGTGCTGGTCGTCGTGGAAGACCGGGATGCGCATCCGCTCCTTGAGGCGCTCCTCCACCTCGAAGCATTCCGGCGCCTTGATGTCCTCCAGGTTGATGCCGCCGAAGGTCGGCTCCAGCGCCGCGATCACGTCCACCAGTCGGTCGACGTCCTTCTCGGCCACCTCGATGTCGAACACGTCGATGCCGGCGAACTTCTTGAACAGGACCGCCTTGCCCTCCATCACCGGCTTGGCGGCCAGCGGGCCGATATCGCCCAGGCCCAGGACGGCGGTGCCGTTCGAGATCACGGCGACGAGGTTCTGGCGGATCGTGAGGGAGGCCGCTTCCGAAGGATCGGCGGCGATGGCCTCGCAGGCGGCGGCGACGCCCGGCGAATAGGCGAGCGCGAGGTCGCGCTGGTTGCCGAGCGGCTTGGTCGGCTGGATCTCCAGCTTACCGGGGCGCGGCTGCCGGTGGTAGACCAGCGCGCCCGACTTGAGATCCTGCGAAATCGATCCTGCCATCTTGCCCCCGCTTGTGGCGTTTCGCGGCTCTGTGGCCGGCCGCTTGATCTATCTGATTTTGCTTTTGCCCGGCCGGGCCGCGCTGCGTCAATGCCGCGCGGAAGCGGCGGTGATCGCTCAGCGGTCTGCCGCCACGAGCCATTGCTTGGCGAGGAATTCGTCCGCCGCGCCGCCCGACAGGGTGGACAGGAGCCAGCGCGCCTCGGGCGGCTGCCAGATGCGCGCCGAACGTGCCGTCTGGAGCGTCAGCCCACCGCAGGTGGCCAGCTCGATCGCGGTGTCCCGCACGAAGAAGCGAAGGTGCGTCCGGTCCAGCAGGCCCGCGTCCCGGTAATGGAAATCGCCGCGGGCGATCAGCCGCCAGATGAACTTCCAGTTCCGGATGTTCGGCACCGACACGATCAGGCGCCCGCCCGGCGCGATCAGCGCCGACAGCCGCTTCACCATGGTCCAGGGATCGGCCATGTGCTCCAGCACGTCCAGGCACAGGACGAGGTCCAGCGATCCCGGCGCGATCCCGGCCTCCAGGTCGGCCGCGGCCGCATCGCCCGTCCACATGCGGTCGAACGTCGTGCCCGCGCGGGCGGCCACTTCGGGCAGGTACTCGATCCCGCCCGCCCAGGACACGTCCCGCACGGCGCGGATCGCGGCGGTGGTCGCGCCGGCGCCGCAGCCGACATCCAGCATCCGCGACACCCTGTCGGGCACGAGCGGGAAGATTTCCCGCCGCACCGTGGCGAAGTAATCGGCGCGCGGGCCGGCCTGTACCGTCATCACGAATCCGTTGTGGCGAGGCCGGGCCTCGGTTAAGCGTGTCCCCGTCGCGAGCGGCGCCGCTGCCGGCTCGCGCCGCGACAGAGTTCTCTTATGCACGAATCCTCGTTTCAGAAAGCCGTCGCGCTCCGCCAGGGCTATCTCGCCGGGCTGGAAGCGACGCCGCTCAAGGTCCTCGACATCGGCTCCGCCGTCGTCGCGGACGGCCATCCGTCCAACCGGCAGGTCATGGCCAATCCGGCCTGGACCTATACCGGCCTCGACATCGAGGCGGGTCCCAACGTCGATCTCGTGGTCGCCGAGCCCTACGACTGGGCCGAGGTGCCGGACGCATCCGTCGACGTCGTCACCTGCAGCCAGGTCTTCGAGCACACGTCCTTCTTCTGGCTGACGATCCAGGAAATCGGCCGCGTGCTGAAGCCGCGGGGCGTCCTGTTCCTCATCGCGCCGGGGGGCGGCCCCCTGCACCGCTACCCGGTCGATTGCTGGCGCTTCTACGACGACGGCTTCCCGGCCCTGGCCGAATGGGCGAGCCTCTCCGTCGTCGAGGCGCGGGTGCAGTGGCTGCCGGTCTATCCCAAGGGCAACATGTGGCGCGATGCCGCCGCCGTGCTGCAGCGGCCGGAACGCACGCCGGACGAGGAACTGGCCATCGCGCGTCGCTACGCGCTCGCCAAGGCTTCCCTCGTGGGCGAGCACGTACTGGCCCGTGCACCGGTCGCCGCGCCCGAGCCCAGCGCCATCCCGGTCCTGGCCGATCGCGGAATCCTCGCCGCGGAAGAGCGGCGTCTGGCCGAGAGCCGCGGCACGCTCGCCCTCAAGCTCGATCTTGTCGGCAAGCACCTGCGGTCGATCCGCAAGGCGCTGACGCTGCCGCTGGACCGGCAGGCGGACGCTTGACGCTGCTGGCGCGCCTGTTCGGCGGCAACCGCCACAGCCTGACCCGGCTGCACCTGGCCGCCGCCGCCCGCCGCCACGGCTATTCCATCGGCGAGTATTCCTACGGTCGTCCGATCCTGCGCTTTGCAGGCCCCGGCACCGGCCTGACCATCGGCCGCTACTGCTCCATCGCCGACGGCGTGGAGATCTTCCTGGCCGGCAACCACCGGCTGGACTGGATCGCCACCTACCCGTTCTCGGACTTTGCCGACCTGTGGCCGCAGGCGAAGGGGCACCCGTCCACACATGCCTCCGCAGGCCCGGTCACCATCGGCAACGATGTCTGGATCGGCTCCGGCGCGACGATCCTGTCGGGCGTGACGATCGGGGACGGGGCCGTGATCGGCGCCCGCGCCGTCGTCGCCCGGGACGTGCCGGCCTATGGGGTCGTGGTGGGCAATCCCGGCCGCGTCGTGCGCCGGCGGTTCGACGAGGCGACGATCGCCGCGCTGCTGGACCTGCGCTGGTGGGACCTGCCGCAGGATCGGGTGGCGGGCATTGCCCGCCTGCTCCAGAGCGACCGCGTCGAGGACCTGATCGCGGCCCTGCGCGCCCTGCGGGCCTAGCGGCGCTCCGCGGCCGGCCTGGCGTTCACGCCGCGCAGGCCCTCCTGCTCCAGCGCCGTCCGCCCCCGCATCCACGCCCACGCCCCGGCGGCCGAACCGCCGTACCGCTCGTAGAGATCGCGGCGCAGGACAGCCCGCGCGCCCGCCGCCTTGATGCCGTTGAGCAGGGCCATCAGAGGCGCGGGATCGGCAAGGCCGTATTTCCGGCTGACATAGGCCCGCGACCAGGCCTGGTGCCAGCGGCTGCGGAAGACCCGGCCGGGCGCCGGCGCCGTCGACTTTCCCCGCCCGTGACGCACGATGGCCGCCGGGCAATAGAGGATGGAGAACCCGTTGTCGGCAACCTTCCGGCACAGGTCGTCGTCCTCGTAGAACAGGAAGATGGCCGGATCGAACCCGCCGACACCCAGGAACAGCGCCCGGCGGATGAGGAAGCACGCGCCGGACACGAAGGGCACGCAGGCCTCGCCCTGGGGCACGGCCAGCTCACCCTTCGGGTTCGGCAGGTAAGGCGACAGGAGCGAGCGCGGCTGGAAGAAGACGCGCCCGTCCGGCTCCACGATCCGCGGCGCGACGATCCCGGCATCGGCGTGGCGGCGCGCCGTGCGCACCATCGCGGCCACCGCGCCCGGATCGAGGATGACGTCGGGATTGACGATCAGCACGAATTCGCTGTCGGCCGCCTCCACGCCGCGATTGTTGGCGCGGCCATAGCCCTCGTTGCGGGCGTTGCGCAGGAGCGTCGCGCCCGCGAGCCGCGCGATCTCGGGCGAGACGTCCTCGCTCGCATTGTCCACCACGATGGCCGGGATGCCGGCCGCGCCGATCGCCGCAAGGCACTCGGGCAGCGCGTGGGCGCTCTCGTAGGTGACGACGATGGCGGTGACGCCCGGCTCCATGGCGGCGCCGGGTCCGTCAGCTCTTCTCGGGCAGGTTCAGGCGGATGTGCAACTCGCGGAGCTGGCGCGGGGTCACGTCCGACGGCGCGCCCATGAGCAGGTCCAGCGCCTGCTGGTTCATGGGGAACAGTGCCACCTCGCGCAGGTTCTGCGCATCGCACAGGAGCATGACGATGCGGTCGACGCCTGCCGCCATGCCGCCATGGGGCGGCGCGCCGTACTGGAACGCGCGGTACATGCCGCCGAAGCGCTCCACCACGGTCTCCTCGCCATAGCCCGCGATCTCGAAGGCCTTCACCATCGCCTCGGGGCGGTGGTTGCGGATGCCGCCCGAGGCCAGCTCGTAGCCGTTGCAGGCCACGTCGTACTGGAACGCCTTGATCGTCAGGGGATCCTGGCCGTTCAGCGCATCCAGCCCGCCCTGCGGCATCGAGAACGGATTGTGGGAGAAGTCGATCCGCTTCTCCTCCTCGTTCCACTCGAACATGGGGAAGTCGACGATCCAGGCGAATTCGAACCGCTCGGTGTCCACGACGCCGAGCTCGGCGCCGATGCGCGTGCGCGCCTTGCCCGCGAGCGACGCCGCCTTGTCCGCCTGGCCCGCGGAGAAGAACACAGCGTCGCCGGCCTTCAGGCCCGCCGCCTGGACGATCTCCGCCAGCGCCTCGGCCGGGATGAACTTGGCGATCGGACCCTTGCCCGTCAGCGCCCCGCCCTCGTCCTCCAGCACGATATAGCCCAGCCCGGGCGCGCCCTCGGAACGGGCCCAGTCGTTCAGCTTGTCGAAGAACGAGCGCGGCTGCGCCGCGGCGCCCGGCGCCGGGATGGCTCGCACCACGCCGCCACCCTTCACCACGTTCTTGAACGCGTTGAAGGTGACGTCCTCGCGGGTGAAGACCTCGGTCACGTCGGCGATGACGATCGGATTGCGCAGGTCCGGCTTGTCGGAGCCGTATTTCAGCAGCGATTCCGCATAAGGGATGCGCGGCCAGGGGCTCGGCGTCACCGGCCGGCCGTTGGAGAATTCCTCGAACACGCCGCGGATCACCGGTTCCATCGCGGCGAACACGTCGTCCTGCTCGACGAAGCTCATTTCGATGTCGAGCTGGTAGAACTCGCCCGGCAGCCGGTCGGCGCGCGGGTCCTCGTCGCGGAAGCACGGCGCGATCTGGAAGTAGCGGTCGAAGCCCGCCATCATCATGAGCTGCTTGTACTGCTGCGGCGCCTGCGGCAGCGCGTAGAACTTGCCCGGATGCAGGCGGCTCGGCACCAGGAAGTCGCGCGCGCCTTCGGGCGAGGACGCGGTCAGGATCGGCGTCTGGAACTCGTTGAAGCCCTGGCCCTTCATGCGCTGGCGCAGGGAATCGATGACCGCGACGCGGGTCATGATGTTGCGGTGGAGCTTCTCCCGGCGCAGGTCGAGGAAGCGGTACCGCAGGCGCGTCTCCTCCGGGTATTCGATATCCCCGAAGACGGGCACGGGCAGCTCCGCCGCCGGACCCAGGACCTCGATGTCGGTGATGAAGACCTCGACGTCGCCGGTGGGAAGCTCGGCATTGGTCGTCCCGGCCGGGCGTTGCTTCACCTTGCCGTCGAGCCGCACGACCCATTCCGACCGCACGGTCTCGGCCAGCTTGAAGGCAGGGGAATCCGGGTCGGCGACGCACTGGGTGATGCCGTAATGGTCGCGCAGGTCGATGAAAAGCACGCCGCCATGGTCGCGGATGCGATGGCACCAGCCGGACAGGCGCACGGTCTCCCCGACATGATCGGAGCGAAGCTGTCCACAGGTATGGGTGCGGTAGCGGTGCATGGTCACTCGTCCTGGAAAATCGGCCGGACAAGCGCATGCGTGCCGCACTCTTGTCAAGGCGAGGCGATGAGCGACACCGTCTCGACGATGGCCGCGTCCAGCACGAGGTCGTCGCGGGACATGAGAACGGCCAGGCTGTCGATGCGCAGCCTGGCCAGCTTCACGTCCCACCAGCGCCCGATGAGGTCCCGGAGGGCGGCCGCTTCCTGCGCGTCCAGATCGTCGGTGAGGTTGTAGAGCCCGACGACGTGAAGATCGCTCGGCCTGTAGCCGAGGGCTTCCTGCACCAGGTGAAGCACGTTGCGCCCGCCCCGCCGCTCCGGATAGGCCTTCAGGTAGAGCCGGCCCAGATTGACGTTGCCGGACAGGAGCCCCCTGACCTCCACGTCGAAGGGACCGATCGCGGCCAGCGCCCGCCTTGCCTCCTCGCCGACGAAGGGCGGCCCTGGCAGTTCCCCGCACAGGGTCGCGTGCAGCCGGTGGCGGCGCAGCGGCGGCATGTGCCAGGCGACCTTGGCGGCGAACGGCGCGGCGCGGACCTCGGCCTCCAGGGCACCGAATGCGCCCGACGCCTCCAGCGCATCGGGATCGACCATCATCACCAGCGAGTGCACGCCGACATGGCGACCCATCCGGTAATAGCGGCCCGGCATTTCGGGAATGACGGCAGGGTGGTCCGGCGCGACCAGAGGCAACTGCGCCAGACGATAGGTCTCGTCGAGGCGCAGCCCCTCTCCCTCGCGGAACGGCGTCAGGACGCGGCGATAGCCGAGCTCTGAATCGTCGCACAGTTCTGGCTTCGGCGGATCGAACGGCATGGGCTTGCGACTCGTCGATGGCAGGACGGCGAGTGTGGAGTGGGAAGAGCAGCCCTGCCACAGGCTTGTGCTTGACCGCGCGGGTCCGGCCGGCCCACCATGATCCCGGCGCGACTGGAGAGTTCGCCGACCCCCGGCTCCGGCGGGAGCATCCATCTGCCGAAAGGACGCCCTTGGTGGCTGTCCTCACGGTCAGGGAGGCTTCCATGCGCCGTCGTCTCGTCTGCCTTCTGATCCTGTCCTGGAGCGCGTTGTTCGCACCTGCCGTGCTGGCGCAGGGTGCCGACCTGCGCATCTTCGCCGCCGCGAGCATGAAGAACGCCCTCGACGCCATCGCGGCCGATTTCCAGCGCGGCACCGGCACCCGCGTCTCGGTGTCCTACGCCGCATCCTCGGCGCTGGCCCGCCAGATCGCGCAAGGCGCGCCCGCCGACATCTTCGTGTCCGCCGACCTCGACTGGATGGACGACGTGGAGAAGAAGGCGCTGCTGCGCCCTGGCACGCGCTTCAACCTCGTCGGCAACCGGCTGGCCCTCATCGCCCGCAACGACAATCCCGTCGCCGTCGACCTTGCCGCGCCGGGCTCCCTCGCCGCGGCGCTCGGTGGCGGCCGGCTCGCCATCGGCGAGCCCTCGTCGGTCCCGGCCGGAAAGTATGCCCGGGCCGCGCTGGAATCACTCGGTCTCTGGGCTTCGGTGGAGCGTTCGCTCGCCCCTGCCGAGAACGTGCGCGCCGCCCTGCTCCTGGTCTCGCGCGGCGAAGCCCCGCTCGGGATCGTCTACGAGAGCGACCGCGTGGCCGATCCGCTGACCCGCGTCGTCGCGCTGTTCCCCGATGCCTCCCACCCGCCGATCGTCTATCCCGTCGCGATCCTGAAGGAGAGCGCGGCGCCCGCCGCTCCGGCTTTTCTCGCCGCCCTGAAGGCTCCCGCCGCCGCCGCGATCTTCCGGAGGGAGGGCTTCACGCCCCTCGATTGAGCGGATGTTCACCGACGCCGAATGGGCGGCCATCGCCCTCAGCCTGAAAGTGACTGTGGTTGCCGTAGCGGCGACGCTGCCGCCCGCCATCGCCGTGGCCTGGCTGCTCGCGCGCGGCCGGTTTCGCGGCCGGATCGTGCTGGACGCGCTCGTCCACCTGCCGCTCGTGCTGCCGCCGGTCGTGACCGGCTATCTGCTCCTGATCGCCTTCGGACGGCGCGGGCCCATCGGGGCGATGCTGGAGCAGTGCTGCGGGATCGTGCTCGCCTTCCGCTGGACGGGCGCCGCGCTGGCGGCGGGGATCATGGCCTTCCCGCTCGTCGTGCGGGCGATCCGGCTGTCCATCGAGGCGGTCGACCGACGGCTTGAGGATGCCGCCGCCACGCTGGGCGCCCCGGCTCCCATGGTCTTCGCCACGATCACCCTGCCGCTCGCCCTGCCGGGCATCCTGGGCGGAGCCGTCCTCGGCTTCGCCAAGGCGCTCGGCGAGTTCGGCGCCACGATCACCTTCGTGTCCAACATCCCCGGCGAGACGCAGACGCTTCCGCTCGCGCTGTATTCCTACACCCAGGTGCCCGGCGGCGAGACGGGGGCCATGCGGCTCGCCATCGCCTCCGTCGTCATCGCCTTCGGCGCTGTGCTGGCGTCCGAATGGCTCGCCCGGCGGACCGCGAGGCGCGCCCGATGAGCCTTTCCATCGACATCCGCGTAGAGCATCCGGGCTTCGTGCTCGATTTCTCGCTGGACACGGCGGCGCGGGCCGTCGCGCTCCACGGGCCGTCCGGCAGCGGCAAGACGACGATCCTGAGCGCCGTGGCCGGCCTCGTGAAGCCCGTGCGCGGCCGCATCGCGATCGACGGCACGGTTCTGGCCGACGTGCAAGCGGGGATCGCGGTGCCGGTCCATCGCCGGCGCGTCGGCTACGTCTTCCAGGATCCCCGCCTCTTCCCGCATCTCTCGGTGCGGGGCAACCTCCTCTACGGCGCGCGGTTTTCGCCGCGCGAGCCCGGCGGGCCGTCGCTGGAGACGGTGTGCGACTGCCTCGGCATCGGTCATCTCCTCGACCGGCGGCCGGATACGCTGTCGGGCGGCGAGGCGCAGCGCGTCGCCATGGGCCGCGCCTGGCTGAGCCGGCCGCGGATCCTGCTCATGGACGAGCCGCTGTCAGCGCTGGACGAGGCCCGCAAGCGCGAGACCCTGCCCTTCATCGTGCGCATGCGGGACGAGATGCGGCTGCCGATCCTCTACGTGAGCCACCAGATCGACGAAGCCCGGGCGGTCGCGACCGAGCTCGTGCCGGTCGGCGTCACGCCGCGACCATGACGCGGTTCCGGCCGGTGCGCTTGGCGCCGTAGAGCATGGCATCGGCGCGGCCGATGAAGCCGAGGAACCCGCCGTCGTCCGGGCCGAGCACGACGACGCCCAGGCTCGCCGTCACCGACGCGCCGCCGAGCTGGGGTATGGGATGATCGGCGATCGAACGGCGCAGGCGCTCCGCCACGGCGGACGCGACGACGATGTCGGTGTCGGGCATGACGAGGCAGAACTCCTCGCCGCCCAGGCGCGCCAGGAGGTCGTAGGGCCTCACCTGGCCGCGCATGATCTCGGCGACCGCCACCAGGGCCGCATCGCCCGCGCCATGGCCGTAATGGTCGTTGATGCCCTTGAAATGATCGAGGTCCATGAGAATCGCGGCGAGTGGGCTGTTCTCGCGGCGGGCGCGCACCACCTCGTCCTGCCCCCGCTGGACCAGCCAGCGGCGGTTGTGCAGCGCCGTCAGCGGGTCGAGGCTGGCCAGGCGCCGCAGCTCCTTGGAGGCGATGTCGAGCGCCCGGATCGTGTGCTGGACCTGGGCCATGAGGCGCCCGGCCTCGTCGCCGTAGACGGTCGGCAGGTTCGGCAGGTCGCCCCGCTGGATGTACTGCTCCAGCGCGTCCCAGGTGGCGCGCATCGGCGCGAGCATGTGATTCATGAGGACGAGCGCCAGCATCGTGCCCAGGAGGCCCGCAAGGCCCGCCGCCCAGATGCTCGCCGACGGGCCGAACAGTCCCGCATGCTGGGCAGCGGCGACGAGGGCCATCGGCGCGACGATGGCGGCACAGCAGATCAGGACCAGTTTCCCCACATAGGACCTGGGCCAGTTCAGCCGCGCCATCGTCTTGTAGACCTGCATAAACCTCTCCTCTCCGGCAGCATGGCCGGCGATCGCGATGTCTGGACGGGATTGGACTTGGGGGCGTGGTACCCCCGGAACCGTGAACGCAATGCCACCGCGATGCATCGCATTTGAGCGATCTCCGGCAGCCTCCCCGCTGTCCACAGGCGCAGGCCGACGCGGCGAGTGACGCGGATCAAGGCGGCGCGTGAGCCGCCGGTCCAGAAGACCGGGTCAACCGCGGGGTTCAGCCATGAAACGGGCCATCGTCATCATCCAGGGCCATCCCGATCCGGACCCCGGACGCTTCTGCCAGGCCCTGGCCGAGGCTTATGCGGAAGGCGCGCAAGATGCGGGGCGGGAGGCCCGGATCGTCCGGATCGCCGACCTGGACGTGCCGTTCCTGCGGACGCAGGACGCGTTCGAGAACGCGCGGATGCCGCCCGCCGTCGCGGCCGCCATCGGGGACCTGGCCTCGGCCGACCATATCGTCATCATCTTCCCGCTCTGGCTCGGCACGATGCCGGCCATGCTGAAGGCGTTCCTGGAGCAGGTGATGCGCCCCGGAATCGCCTTCGCGTACCGGAAGGATGCCCTGCCGGAGAAGCTGCTGGCGGGGATAAGCGCCCGCGTGGTCGTCACGATGGGCATGCCGGCGGCGATCTACCGGCTGTTCTACCTGGCGCACGGGGTGAAATGTCTGGTCCGCGGGATCCTCAAGTTCACCGGCGTCTCGCCCGTCGCCACGACCTATATCGGCTCGGTCGGGGCGATCCCGGCGGAGCGGCGGGCGCGATGGCTCGACGAGATGCGGGCGCTCGGCCGGGATGCGCGCTGACTTGAACGGCGGCAGCGGGCGACCCACATCGGACGGATGAGCCAGATCGTGACCGCCGACACCGACATCGCCCGCATCCTCACAGCGACGAAGCGCATCGCGCTCGTCGGCGCCTCCCCCAAGCCCGACCGGCCGAGCCACCGGGTGATGGCCTTCCTGCTCTCGCGGGGCTACGAGGTCGTGCCGGTCAATCCCGGTCTCGACGGCCAGGAGATCCTCGGCCAGCGCGTCCATGCGCGCCTGGCGGACATTCCCGGCCGGATCGACATGGTCGACGTCTTCCGCAACGCGGATGCCGCCGGCGAGACGGTCGACGAGTCTCTGGCGCTTGCGGAACCACCCAGGGCGATCTGGATGCAGCTCGGCGTCGTCAACGAACCGGCCGCCGCGCGGGCCGCCGCCCGCGGCGTGGAGGTCGTCATGGACCGCTGCCCGGCCATCGAGATCCCGCGCCTTCACCTCTGACACGGGTCGCAGCCGACTTGCGGCGACGACATTCGTTCTTTAAAACGAACGAAACGTTCGCCAAGAGGAGACCGCGATGACCGAGCGTCAGCCTTCCTTCGACACGCTTGCCATCCATGCCGGCGCCAAGCCCGACCCGACGACCGGTGCGCGGGCGACGCCGATCTACCAGACCTCGTCCTTCGTGTTCGAGGACGTGGAGCACGCCGCGTCGCTGTTCGGGCTGCAGGCCTTCGGCAACATCTATACCCGCATCGGCAACCCGACCAACGCGGTCCTGGAGGAGCGGATCGCGGCCCTGGAGGGCGGCACGGCGGCCCTCGCGGTCGCCTCCGGCCACGCGGCCGAATTCCTGATCTTCCACGCCCTGCTGCAGCCCGGCGACGAGTTTGTTGCCGCCCGCAAGCTCTATGGCGGCTCGATCAACCAGTTCAATCATTCCTACAAGAGCTTCGGCTGGAACGTCGTTTTCGCCGACACCGAGGATCCGGCCAGCTTCGAGGCGGCCATCACGCCGAAGACCAAGGCGATCTTTATCGAATCGATCGCCAATCCGGGAGGCATCGTCGTCGACATCGAGGCGATCTCGGCCATCGCCCGCCGGCATCGCCTGCCGCTCATCGTCGACAACACGCTGGCGACGCCGTACCTCGTCCAGCCATTCCGCCACGGCGCCGACATCGTCGTGCACTCGCTGACCAAGTTCCTGGGCGGCCACGGCAACTCGATCGGCGGCGTCATCGTGGACGGCGGCACCTTCGCCTGGAAGGGCGACGGGCGCTATCCGCTCCTCTCCCAGCCGCGCCCGGAATATGGCGGCATCGTCATCGCCGACACGTTCGGCCCGATCGCCTTGGCCATCGCCACCCGCGTGCTGGGCCTGCGCGATCTGGGCCCGGCGCTCTCGCCCTTCAACGCCTTCCTGCTCCTGACCGGCATCGAGACCCTGTCGCTGCGCATGCAGCGCCATTGCGACAACACGCTCGCCGTCGCCCGGCATCTGGCAGGCCATCCGGCCGTGTCCTGGGTGAGCTATCCCGGCCTCGAGGGCGACCGCTATCACGCGCTGGCCAAGCGCTATTCGCCCAAGGGCGCCGGCGCGGTGTTCACCTTCGGCCTCAAGGACGGCTACGAGGCGGGCGTGCGCCTGGTGTCCCGGCTGAAGCTGTTCTCGCATCTGGCCAATGTGGGAGACACCCGCTCGCTGGTCATCCACCCCGCCTCCACCACGCACCGCCAGCTGTCCGACGAGCAGAAGGTCCAGGCGGGAGCGGGGCCGGATGTCGTGCGGCTTTCGGTGGGGCTGGAATCGGTCGACGACCTGCTCGCCGATCTCGATCAGGCCTTGTCGGGCTGAGGCGCCTCGTCCCGGGCCGGGCGGCGGTTCCAACCCGTCGCCCGCGCCACCAGCGGGAAATAGAGCCTGTAGGGCAGAAGGTTCAGGAGCTTCAGCGTCCAGGCGAGCCGCCGGGGGAAAGCGATCTCGAATCCCGCCGTCTCGAACCCGTCGCAGATGCGCCGCGCCGCCTCGTCCTCGCCGATGGCCGAGGGCATGGGAAAATCATTCTTGGCCGTCAGCGGGGTCTTTACGAAGCCTGGATTGACCACCTGCAGGTTGATGCCCAGAAGGTCGCAATCGAACTTCAGCGCCTCGCAGAGATGGATCGCCGCCGCCTTGGACGCGCCGTAGGCCGCGGCCTTCGGCAGGCCGCCATAGCCCGCGACGGAGGCGGTCACCGCCACCTGGCCCCGGCCGCGCTCGGCCATGACGGCAAAGAGCGGCGCCATGCCGTTGACCACGCCCATCACGTTGACCGCATGGGCCTTGGCGAAGGCGGTGACGTCGAGGTCGGCGGCGCGGGTATAGGGCGCGATACCGGCGTTGAGGAAGGCGAGCGCGATCGGCCCGTGGGCCTGCTCGATGGCGCGCACGACGCCCGCCATGGCGGCAGCGTCGGTCACGTCCGCCTCGTGGGCGACGATCCGGCCGGCCAGCGGCTCGGCCTTGGCGGCCAGGGCGGCCAGTTCGTCATGCCGGCGCGCCGTGGCCGCGACGGTATAGCCCCGCCGCGCCAGTTCCAGCGTCACAGCCCGGCCGATGCCCGAGCTGGCGCCGGTGATCCAGGCGACGCCGTCCTTGGGCGCGGCGCGATACACCATCAGTGACGGCCGAACAGCCGCTGCACGACCCGGCCGATCGGACCCGTCAGGCGAAGCGGCGCGTCGGTCACCGCGAAGCAGATGCAGTCCTCGCCCTCTTCCGCAATCGGCCGGTGGTCCAGCTCGGGATCGCCGATGGCGATGTCACCGGGACCGTAGCGGCCGGTCTTGTCGCGGAACGCGCCTTTCAGCACGAGCGTGACCTCCGAGCCCTCATGCGTGTGGTGCGGCATCCGCCGGCCGGCCTTGATCCACAGGAGGCTCGCCTCCTCGCCCGGCGTCGCCGGCACGTGGAATTCCTTCAGGCCGGGCAGAACGCCCTTCCACCGCACGCGGTCGATGCCGTGGCCGATGAGCCGCCGCAGCGGCACCGGCAGCACGTCGCCATGCGGCGCCATGCCCGCAGGCGCCTGCGGCTGCGCCGCGTCCGCGGCCAGGATGCGGTCCAGCATCGCAGGCCCGGAGCCGAGGCCCACGGGTTCGGCGGCATCGAGCTCGCGCGCAGCGAGACCCTCCAGAGCCGCCACGTAGGATGCGTTCCGGCCCGTCATCTCCAGGTGCGAGGCCACAAGCGCATGCAGGGCCGGGCTGAGCGTCCCGGCCGCATAGGCACCGAGCAGGGCGTCGATGGGCGCCGCCTCGCTGTTCACGTCCGTCGTCACGTCGTCGAAATCCTTCGTTTCTCGCCCCAACGGAGTGCCAAAGACCGACACGGCCCGTCAATGTGGATGATACGCGCGCCTGCGCGAGCCGGATCACACCGCCCGTGCGCGGCACGCGCCCCGGTTGGGCGGAGCTGGCGCTTGAGCGACCCGGCGCTCCGCACCTATCGTCGCGCGATGTACCGGGAGACCATGCCTTGACCGAGCCCCTGTTCCGCGAAGACGCCTACCTGCGGGCCTGCGATGCCCTCGTGACCGCCATCGAGGGGGACGGCGTCGTCCTCGACCGCACCGTCTTCTACGCCCAGGGCGGCGGACAGCCGGGCGATCGCGGCACCATGACGCTGGCCGACGGCACGGCGGTCCCCGTCGTCGACACGGTCTACGCGCCGGACCGCACCGGGATCGTTCACCGGCTCGCGCCCGGAGCGCCGCTTCCCGCGCCCGGCGAGCGCGTGGCGCTCGCCCTCGACTGGCCGGTGCGGGAGGCGCGCATGAAGGTCCACACGGCGCTGCACCTGCTCAGCGTCGTCCTGCCCTACCCGGTCACGGGCGGCTCCATCGGCGAGGGCGAGGGCCGGCTGGACTTCGACATCCCGGAAGCGGGGCTGGACAGGGCCGCCATCGAGGCCGCGCTCAACGAGCTCGCGGCGCGGGACGCCGCCGTCTCGTTCCGCTGGATCACCGACGCCGAGCTCGACGCCAATCCGGGCCTGGTCAAGACGATGTCGGTCAAGCCGCCGCGAGGCTCGGGCCGCGTCCGCCTGGTGGAGATCGCGGGGATCGACCTTCAGCCGTGCGGTGGCACCCATGTGCGGCGCACCGGCGAGACCGGCCGGCTTTCAGTCACCGCCATCGAGAAGAAGGGCAAGCAGAACCGCCGGGTCCGCATCGCGCTCGCCTGAGCGAGCCCCGCGCCGGCGCGGCCGGTCGGCTATCGCGCCGCCCCTAGCCGGCCTGCTTGGGCGGCATGTCCCCCCGCTCCCAGCCCGCCTTCACCTGGGCGATCGTGTCGTCCAGCGTGCCGGCGGCGATGGCGGCGCGGAGCCTGGCCATCAGGTCCTGGTAATAGGCCAGGTTCACCCAGGTCAGCAGCATCATGCCGAGGATCTCGTTCGCCTTGGTCAGGTGATGCAGATAGGCGCGGCTGTAGCCGTTGGCCGCCGGGCAGGTCGATTCGGGGTCGAGCGGGCGCGGATCGTCCGCATGGCGGGCATTGCGCAGGTTGATCTGGCCGAAGCGCGTGAAGGCCTGGCCGTGGCGGCCGGCGCGGGTCGGCATCACGCAGTCGAACATGTCGATGCCGCGGCGGACCGCCTCCACGATGTCGTCCGGCGTGCCGACGCCCATGAGGTAGCGCGGCTTCTCCCGCGGCAGCTCGGGCTCGACCACCTCGATCATGCGCAGCATCACCTCCTGCGGCTCGCCCACCGCCAGCCCGCCGATGGCATAGCCCTTGAGGTCCATGGCTTTCAGCGCCCGGGCGCTCTCCACGCGCAGCCGCCCCACGGCCCCGCCCTGCACGATCCCGAACAGGGCCCGCCCCGGCTGGTCGCCGAAGGCCGTCTTGCACCGCTCCGCCCAGCGCAGCGAAAGCTGCATGGCCCGCTCGGCCTCGTCGTCGCTGCAGGGCAGGCTCACGCACTCGTCGAGCTGCATCTGGATGTCCGAGCCGAGGAGCGCCTGGATCTCCATAGAGCGCTCGGGCGTCAGTTCGTGGCTCGACCCGTCGATATGCGACTGGAAGGTGACGCCGCTCTCCTTCACCTTCCTGAGCTGCGCCAGCGACATCACCTGGAAGCCGCCGGAATCGGTCAGGATCGGATAGGGCCAGTTCATGAACGTGTGCAGGCCGCCCAGGCTCGCCACCCGCTCCGCCCCGGGCCGCAGCATCAGGTGGTAGACGTTGCCGAGCACGACATCCGCCCCCAGCGCCTTCACCTGGTCCGCATACATCGCCTTGACCGTCGCGGCCGTCCCGACCGGCATGAAGGCGGGGGTGCGGATGACGCCGCGCGGCATGCGGATCTCGCCGGTGCGCGCGGTGCCGTCGGTCGCCTTGACCTCGAAGGTGAACGTTCCGGTCATGGCGTGGTCCCGTCGTTGCGGAAGAGAAGGCTCGAATCCCCGTAGGAGTAGAAGCGGTAGCCCGAGGCGACGGCATGCGCATAGGCGCCGCGCATCGCATCCAGGCCCGCAAAGGCGCTTACCAGCATGAAGAGCGTGGAGCGCGGCAGGTGGAAATTGGTCATCAGCACGTCCACGGCGCGGAAGCGGTAGCCGGGCGTGATGAAGATGTCGGTCTCGGCCGAGAACGGCGCGATGGTGCCGTCGGGCCGCGCCGCGCTCTCCAGCAGCCGCAGGGAGGTCGTCCCCACGCTGACGATCCGCCCGCCGGCCGCCCGCACCCGGTTGAGCGCCTCGGCGGTGTCGGCCGACACCGTGCCCCATTCGGCGTGCATGCGGTGGTCCCCGGTGTCGTCGGCCTTCACCGGCAGGAATGTCCCCGCCCCCACATGCAGCGTGACGAAATGCCGGCTGACGCCCATCGCGTCGAGCCTGGCGAACAGCTCCGGCGTGAAATGCAGGCCGGCGGTCGGCGCGGCCACCGCGCCTTCCTCGCGCGCATAGGTCGTCTGGTAATCCGCGAGATCGGCATCGTCCGCCGCGCGCCGCCCAGCGATGTAGGGCGGCAGCGGGATTTCCCCGAGCCGCGCGATGGCCTCGTCGAGCGCCGGACCGGTCAGGTGGAAGCGCAGGCGCACGTCGCCGCCCTCCCCCTTCTCCTCCACCTCGGCGTCGAGCGCCGCCAGCAGGCACGCCATGCTCTCGCCGTCCTCGCCGAAGCGGACCCGCTCGCCCACGGCCAGCTTCTTGGCCGGCCGGACGAAGGCCTGCCACGTGTCGGGTCCGATGCGCCGATGCAGCATGACCTCGACCCGGGCCACCGCATCGCCCCGCACCCGGATGCCGTGGAGGCGGGCGGGAATCACCCGCGTGTCGTTGAGGACGAGGGCGTCCCCCTCGCGCAGGAAATCGGGGAGATCGCGCACGATCCGGTCCTGCGGGCACCCGCCGGGCGGCAGAACCATCATCCGCGCCGCGTCGCGCGGCCTGGCCGGCCGCAGCGCGATGAGGTTTTCCGGCAGGTCGAAGTCGAAAAGATCGACGCGCATTCCCATATCCCGTGACAGCGGCCTTGTGGGGCGAAGGCGCGGGCCGGTCAATCCGGTCCCCGCGCGGTGGCCCACAGGCCCGAACCGATATGGCGCGGGGACGGCACCCGTGCGAGAAGTCACGACGTGAGCAAGCCCAAGACACCCCGCGGCCAGGCCAGGACCACCACCCTTCCCACGCGCGAGCAGATCGCCGAGTTCGTCGCGGGCGCACCCGGCAAGGTCGGCAAGCGCGAGATCGCGCGCGCCTTCGACGTGTCCGGCGACGACCGCATCGCCCTGAAGCGCCTGATCCGCGACATGGAGGCCGACGGCCTCCTGGACCGCAAGCGCAAGGGTCTGTCCAAGGCGGGCGAACTGCCTCCCATGCTCGCGGCCGACATCGTCGCCGCGGACAAGGACGGCGAACTGATCGCGGAGCCCGCCGACTGGGACACCAGCCGCGGCCCCGTGCCCAGGATCCTGATCCTGCCGCAGGGCAAGGGCGGCCGGCGGCGCGAGCCGCAGCCTGCCCGCCCCGCCGGGATCGGTGACCGCGTCCTCCTGCGCACCGCGCGCAACCGCGAGGAAGGCCCGGCCCATGTCGGCCGGGTCATCAAGGTGCTGCCGAAGGCGAGGAACCAGGCGATCGGCATCTTCCGCGCCCTGCCCGATGGCGGCGGACGGCTCGTGCCCATCGACAAGAAGGCGCAGGGGCGCGAGATGTCCATTGCCGCGGCCGATGCCGGCGGCGCTCAGGACGGCGACCTCGTCTCGGTGAGCCTCACCCGCGCCGACCGGTTCGGCCTGCCTGCCGCCAAGGTCCGCGAGCGGCTGGGCTCGATCAAGTCCGAGAAGGCCGTCAGCCTGATCGCGATCCATGTCCACGGCATCCCCAACGTCTTCCCCGACGCCGCCATGAAGGAGGCCGAAGCCGCAGCGCCGGCGAAGCTGGGAACCCGGGAGGACTGGCGGGACCTCGCCCTCGTCACGATCGACCCGGTGGACGCCAAGGATCACGACGACGCCGTCCACGCCGTAGCCGACGACGATCCCGCCAACGAGGGCGGCCACGTGCTGACCGTCGCCATCGCCGACGTCGCCGCCTACGTGACGCCGGGCTCGGCCCTGGACCGCGAGGCGCTCCACCGCGGCAACTCGGTCTATTTCCCCGACCGCGTCGTGCCGATGCTGCCCGAGCGCATCTCCAACGACCTGTGCTCGCTCAAGCCCGCCGTCGACCGCCCCGCGCTCGCCGTGCGCATCGTCATCGGCGCGGACGGGCGCAAGCTCCGGCACTCCTTCCACCGCATCCTCATGCGCTCGGCGGCCAAGCTGGCCTACGAGCAGGCGCAGGCGGCGATCCTAGGCGCTCCGGACGACGTGACGGGGCCGCTGCTGGAGCCCGTGCTGCGGCCGCTCTGGGCGGCCTACGACGCGCTGCGCCGGGCCCGCGACCAGCGCGAGCCGCTCTTCCTCGATCTGCCGGAGCGCAAGATCATCCTGAAGCCCGACGGCACGGTGGACCGGGTCGTGGTCCCCGAGCGGCTCGACGCCCACAGGCTGATCGAGGAGTTCATGATCCTCGCCAATGTCTGCGCGGCGGAATCGCTGGAGAAGGCGGGCAGCCCGCTTCTCTACCGCGTCCACGACGAGCCCTCGCTGGAGAAGATGCGGGCGCTCGGCGAGGTGCTGGCCTCCATCGGGATCAAGCTGCCCAAGCAGGCATCGGTCCGGCCGTCCCTGTTCAACCGCATCCTCAAGGCGGTGGAGGGCGGCGAGCACCAGTTCTTCATCAACGAGGTCGTGCTGCGCAGCCAGGCCCAGGCCATCTACGATGCGGAGAATCTCGGCCATTTCGGGCTGAACCTGCGCCGCTATGCCCATTTCACCTCGCCGATCCGGCGCTATGCCGACCTCGTCGTCCATCGCGCCCTCATCCGGGCGCTGAAGCTCGGCAAGGACGGGCTGCCGGGCGATATCACGGTCGCCCATCTGAAGGAGGTGGGAGAAGCGATTTCCGCCGCCGAGCGCCGGGCCATGGCCGCCGAGCGCGAGACCGTGGACAGGCTCATCGCCCATCACCTCGCCGACCGCATCGGCGCGACCTTCTCCGGCCAGGTGGCCGGCGTCACGCGCTCGGGGCTGTTCGTGAAGCTCGACGACACCGGCGCCGACGGGTTCATCCCGGCCTCGACCCTCGGCCTGGATTATTTCGGCTTCGACGAGGCGACACATTCGCTCATTGGCCAGTCGACCGGCGAGACCTATCGTCTGGGCGACCGCGTCGAGGTGAAGCTGGTCGAGGCGGCGCCCGTCGCCGGCGCGCTTCGCTTCGAGATGCTGTCCGACGGTCGGCGCGGCAAGGCGCCGAGATCGGGGACGCGGCGGCGCGGGGCGCGCACGACCCCGGCCGGTGCCCGCCAGAGGAGCCGCCCCACCGGGCGGAGATAGAATGCTGACGATCCATCGTGCCGACGGGGCCGAGGCCCCGCGCCATGTCGGGCGCGCCCTTGGGCGCGGCGCCCGCTGCCGGTGTCCGGCCTGCGGCGAGGGCCGCCTGTTCTCCCGCTTCCTGAAGGTCGCGCCGGCCTGCGAGGTCTGCGGCACGGAGTTCCATCACCACCGGGCGGACGATCTTCCGCCCTATCTCACGATGGCGGTCGTGGGACATATCGTCGTCTGGTTCATCCTGATCGCGGTCATCGATTTCGAGCTTCCGCTCTGGGTCCACGTCGTCGTCTGGCCGGCCCTGACGCTGGCTCTCTCCCTGGCGCTGCTCCAGCCGATCAAGGGCGCGGTCATCGCCCTGCAATGGGCGCTGCGCATGCACGGCTTCGGCGGCATGGCGGACGAGGAGGCGATCCTGCGTCCCGCGGCCGAGCGGGAGACGGCGCGATGAGCGACGCTCCCGCCCAGGACTTCGCCCGCCGGCTCTCGGAGGCCGCGCGCGAGCGGCGCTGGCCCAACGTGCGTCCGGCCGACGCGGCGACGCTCATCGTGATCGACCGTACCTCGCCCGTGCCGAAGGTCCTCATGGGCAAGCGCCATCCCGGCCTCAAGTTCATGCCCGGGCTCTATGTGTTCCCCGGCGGACGGATCGAGCCCGGCGACCGGGCCATGGTCGCGGCCGGCACCCTGCCCTCCGCCTGCGAGGCCCGCCTCATGGCGAGGGTGCAGCGGCCCAGCATGGGCCGCGCCCGGGCGCTGGCGCTCGCCGCCATCCGCGAGACCTTCGAGGAAACCGGCCTCCTGATCGGGTCTCGGGATTATGGCCCGCCCGAGAGCTGCCCGCCCGGCCCCTGGTCCGAGTTCGCGCGAGAGGGCGTCTTCCCGGAGCTGGAACGGCTGAATTTCGTGGCGCGCGCGATCACGCCGCCCCGCCGGCCCAAGCGTTTCGACACCCGCTTCTTCGCCGTCGACCGGGAGGCCGTGTGCGGCCAGGTCGAAGGCGTCGTCGGACCCGATTCCGAGCTGACGGAATTGCGCTGGGTCACGTTCGAGGAGGCCCGGGCGCTGGGCCTGCACGGCATCACGCAGGTCGTGCTGGAGGAGCTGGAAGCGCGGATCGCCGCCGGCTTCGGCGAGCATCTGCCGGTCCCATTCTACTACGAGGTGCGCCGCGAGTTCCGGCGCGAGGAGCTTTAACCGCCAAGGCGCCGTCCTTGACTTCGGCGGCCCGATGCGGCATTGCCGTCCGCGAAATGGGCCGGGCTTTCCGGCCCTCACCTTTTGACCGACCGGCGGCATCGCTTCCTGCTCCCGCCGCCCAACGGACGAGACCAAGCCATGGCCAAGGCCGCCACCATCAAGATCAAGCTCGTGTCCACCGCCGACACCGGCTATTTCTACGTGACCAAGAAGAACTCGCGCACGATGACCGACAAGCTGTCGCTCAAGAAGTACGACCCGGTCGCGCGCAAGCACGTCGAGTTCAAGGAATCCAAGATCAAGTGATCGCTTCGGGCCCGGCTCGGGCCTTGTGCAGCGGATACGAGAAGGGCGCCCATCGGGCGCCCTTTTTTCGTTGCTTGCGTTTGTCGGCGAGAGTGACCGGCCGGGAGCCCGATGGATGCGGCGGTGATCGGGCTCCCCGCCGGCCGGTCCGGCGACGAGGAGATCGCCTCCGGACGCCCTGACGATGCGCACGGACCCGCCGTCCCGCAACGGGAATCGCTCCGCTCGCGCCGTTAAAGTCCTGTTAACGCTAAGGGTTAGGGTGAAGCGGCAAGGTTAGCGCCGAGGCCGACCGCACGCGCCGTCGTCATTCCCGGCCGGAGCGCCGGAGGCGCGGAGGGGAAGGGAATCCAGCGTTGCCAGTCAGGGCCGGCAGAGGCCCTTTTGGCCACTCACGCCGCCGCGGCGACCACGCGGTTGCGGCCCTGTTCCTTGGCGACGTAGAGCGCCGTGTCGGCGCGCTTGAGCAGCGCCGACGCCGTTTCCTCGCCCGCGACGCGGCTCGCAACGCCGATGGAGACGGTCACGCCGATGCGTTTGGCGCCGCGATGGATCGCGAAGGGCTCCTGCTCGATCCGCTGCCGGATGCGCTCGGCGATGGCGTAAGCCCCCTCGCCCGCCGTCTCCGGCACCACGACCACGATCTCCTCTCCGCCGGTGCGGCTCACGAGGTCGATGGCGCGGGTCTGGCTCTTCACCCGGGCCGCGAACTCCTTCAGCACCTCGTCGCCCGCATCGTGGCCCCAGGTGTCGTTGATCGTCTTGAACTTGTCGATGTCCAGGACGAGCACCGAAAGCGGCCGGGCCCGCAGCACCGACTGGTCAAACAGAGCCGGGATGTGGCTGTCGAGGTAACGGCGGTTGTGCAGGCCGGTCAGGGCGTCGGTGACCGCCATCTCCATCGAGGCATGCACGCTGTCGCGCAGCCGGGTCGCGAAGCGGTTGCGGCGCACCTGGGTGCGCACGCGGGCGACCAGCTCGTTCCGGTCGACGGGCCGCACGAGGTAATCGTGCACGCCGATCTCCAGCCCGCGCAGGATCCGCGCCCGGTCGTCCGCCTGGCACACCATCAGCACGGCCATGCCGCGGGTGCGGTCCAGCGAGCGCAGCTGGCTGCACAGGCGCAGGCCGTCATAATCCTGAAGGTCGAGGCTGACGATGGCGAGCTCGTACGGCTCCTCGGCGGCGCGCACCAAAGCCGCGTGCGGGTCCGGCTCGATTGCCACGGTATGGAACGGGCTCAGCGCGCCGGCGAGGCGCTCGGCCGAGCTCGCGCGGTCGTCCACCAGCAGGATGCGGGCGTTCATGCCGGTCTCGGCGGCCGCGGCGGCGAGCGGATCGCCGATGCCGTAGTCGCGGGAGGCGGCGGCGCGCAGGCGCAGTTCGTCCGTGACGGCCTTGAGCCGCACGAGGCTGCGCACGCGGGCGAACAGGGCCGTGTCGTCCACGGGCTTGGTGACGAAATCGTCGGCGCCGGCGTCCAGCCCCTTCAGCCGGTCGGCCGGCTGGTCGAGGGCCGTGACCAGGATGACCGGGACATGCGCCGTGGTCGGCGTGTTCTTGATGCGCCGGCAGGTCTCGAAGCCGTCCATGCCGGGCATCATGACGTCCAGCAGCACGATGTCGGCGAGGCCCTGCTCGCAGAGCGCGATGGCGTCGAAGCCGTTATTGGCCGTGAGGACGTCGAAATACTCCGCCGTGAGCTTCGCTTCGAGAAGCTTCACGTTGGTCGGCAGATCGTCGACGACGAGGACGCGGGCGGACATGGGGCAGCGAAACCCTGCTACTGGAGCGCGTAGGTGCGGACGGTCTCGATGAACTTGGCGACCGAGATCGGCTTCGAGAGATAGGCCTCGCAGCCCCCTTCCCGGATCCGCTCCTCGTCGCCCTTCATGGCGAACGCGGTGACGGCGACGATGGGGATGTAGCGCAGCTCCTCGTCCTCCTTGATCCATTTGGTGACCTCCAGCCCCGAGACCTCGGGAAGCTGGATGTCCATCAGGATCAGGTTGGGCTTGTGCTTGCGCGCCAGCTCGATGGCCTCGATACCGTTCGAGGTCTTGAGCGTGGCATAGCCATGAGCCTCCAACAGGTCGTTGAAGAGCTTCATGTTGAGTTCGTTGTCCTCAACGATCAGGATCGTCTGAGTCATGCCACCGTCTTTCGCCCCCGCGAGCCGTTAGCGTTACCACGAGAGGCGTTGACGAAACGCAAAGGGGATCGTCGAGAGATGGTGAACATGCGCAATTTTCTTCAACCCGACGAGATCGCCATCGCCGCGCTTGGCTTCCTCGCGCAGGACGAGGAGCGGCTGCACCGCTTCATGGCGCTCACCGGCGCGACCCCCGACGACCTGCGCCGCATGGGCGCGGGCAAGGCCCTGTTCGTCGCCGTGCTCGACCATGTCCTGTCGGACGAGGCGCTGTGCCTGGCCTTCGCCGAACATGCCGGCATCAAGCCCGAATCGATCGGCGAAGCCCGGCAAAGGCTGGCGCCGGAAGAGGCCTGGGAGCCCTGACCATGGAGCCCTCGAGGGCCATCTGCAGGGATTGCCTCGCGGACGCTGCGCCCGGCGCCTCCCGGTGCCCGCGCTGCGGCAGCCCCCGCATGCTGCGCCATCCCGAGCTGGCCTCCCTCTCCATCGCGCATATCGACTGCGACGCGTTCTACGCCGCCGTGGAGAAGCGCGACCGGCCCGAGCTTCGCGACCGGCCCGTCATCGTCGGCGGCGGCCGCCGCGGCGTGGTCGCCACCGCCTGCTACGTCGCCCGCACCTACGGGGTGCGCTCGGCCATGCCCATGTTCAAGGCCCTCGCCGCCTGCCCGGACGCGGTGGTGATCAAGCCGGACATGGACAAGTATGTCCGCGTCGGCCGCGCTGTCCGCGCCATGATGCAGGAGCTGACGCCGCTGGTGGAGCCGATCTCCATCGACGAGGCGTTTCTGGACCTGACCGGCACCGAACGGCTTCATCGGGCGACCCCGGCCTTGTCCCTGGCCCGGATGGCCCGGCGGATCGAGGCCGAGCACGGCGTCACCGTCTCCGTCGGCCTGTCCTATTGCAAGTTCCTGGCAAAGATCGCGTCCGACCTGGACAAGCCGCGCGGCTTCGCCGTGATCGGGCGGGAAGAGGCTCAGGCCTTCCTCGCCGACAAGCCCCTGTCGATCCTGCCCGGCGTCGGCCCGGCCGCCATCCGCCGGCTGGAGGCGGCAGGCCTGCGCCATGTGGGCGACCTGGCGCGGGCCGACAGCCGGGCCGCGCTGGAGGCGCTCGGCGGCGATGCCGGCCGGCTGTCGCGCCTCGCCCGCGGGATCGATGCGCGCCGCGTGACGCCCGAGCGCGAGACCAAGAGCGTGTCCTCGGAAACGACCTTCGACACCGACATCGCCCGGTTCGACGAGCTGGAGCCGATCCTCTGGCGCCTGTCGGAAAAGGTCTCGCTGCGCATGAAGCGCGCCGGCCTGTCCGGGCGCACCGTCACGCTCAAGCTGAAGACCGCCGATTTCCGCATCCGCACCCGAGCCGCCAGCGGGCCTCACACGCAGCTCGCCAACCGCATCTTCGAGGCGGGGCGCACGCTGCTGCGGGCCGAATGCGACGGCACGCCGTTCCGCCTGATCGGCATCGGCCTGTCCGACCTCGCCGAGGCGGCCGCGGCCGCCCCAACCGACCTGCTCGACACCTCGACGGAGAGGCTGACGCGCACGGAAGCCGCCATCGACGCCCTCCGGGAGCGCTTCGGCGCCGCCGCCGTGGTCCGCGGCATCGCGCTCAGGCAGAAGCCGCGCGGCGCCTGACGGGCGGCCGCCGCCACCCGTCATTGCGAAGGAGCGTAGCGACGACGCAATCCAGACCTCGCAACCGCGTGCTGGATGGCTTGGCTGCGCTCGCCATGACGAGCGGGCTGGGGCCTATTTCTTGCAGTCGCTGGCCTTCAGCAGGTCGAGCTGCTTCAGCTCGCCGCGAATGGCGAAGTCGCCGTAATCGAGCTTGATCGATCCGGAGATGCCGTTCTCATAAAGGTCGAAGGCCATGACGTAGAGCGGCGTCCGCTCGCCCTGGCCGGGCGAATAATAGCTGATGGTGACCGGCCAGCGCGTCAGCCCGTCGAGCGCGCCTTTCTGGGCGGACGCGTCGGGCGAATCGCCTTTCACCGGCGCGCCGATCACGGTCAGCGTGTCGAAGACCTTCTTTCCATCGTCGGAGCCGTCGAAGACCGGCACCGTGACGAGCTTCTCGCCCGCCTTCGCCGCGCCGATGACCCGGCGCATATGGGCGGTCGGAGGCAGCAGTTCGGCCGGGGCCGCCAGCGTTTCCTTCTGCGGCTGGGCCAGGGTGATCGTCCAGCCGTCGCCCGCCTTGCGCGCGGTGCCGTCCACAACGGTCGGCGCGCCGCTGCCGCGCCGGGTCTCGGTCTTGAAGCGAAGCGACTGCCCGTCCGCATCCTCGAACGTGGCCGAGCGCAGATCCGACATCTGGCTCCCGGTCTCCGACGCCGTCACCTCGGTGACCTGCCGCATCTCGACCGTGTAGCCGTCGCAGGCGTCGCCCGAGAAGGTGAAGGCGATCCGCCCGCGCACCGATTCCACCTGCTTGGGGCCGCCGCTGGAGAGCAGCGACATGTCGTAGACGGCCCGGTGCGGCGCCAGCGGCATGGCAGCCGCCTGGGCCAGCGCGACCGCCGGTGCCGACGCGGCGCCGATTGCCAGAAGGAGGACGGCGGAGCGTCCCGGCTGCGAAACCCTCATGAATTCTCTCCGAAGCGCCCCCGTATGAACATAGGTTGGCTTACGGTGAGCGGCAACGCGCCCCTTGTGAGCCTTCCGCCCTTGGGCCAAACATCCCCACCCCGGCAACGACTCCGCAGGAGCCCGCGATGAACGAAACGGAACAGAAGCTCGCCGAACTCGGCATCGTCCTGCCGAACCCGGTGGCGCCCATCGCGAACTACGTCCCCTTCGTGCGCACCGGCAATCTGCTGGTCATCTCCGGGCAGCTCTGCCTGGGGCCGGATGGCAAGCTCGCGCCCGCCCACAAAGGCAAGGTCGGCGGGAATGTCAGCGTCGAGCAGGGCGTGGAAGCGGCGCGGCTCTGCGCGATCAACGTGCTGGCCCAGGCGCGCGCCGCCCTCGGCTCGCTCGACCGCATCAATCGCTGCGTCCGCCTCGGCGGCTTCATCAACAACGCGCCGGGCTTCGATGGCCTGCCGGCGGTGATGAACGGCGCTTCCGACCTCATGGTCGCCGTTCTCGGCGATCGCGGCCGCCACGCGCGCTCCACGGTCGGCATGGCAGAACTGCCGCTCTCGGCAGCCGTCGAGGTCGAAGCGATGTTCGAGGTGGCGTGATGGCCGCCCCGTCCTGGGTCGTCGCGCGACCCATCGCCCATCGGGGCCTGCACGACAAATCCCGCGGCATCATCGAGAACTCGGTGTCCGCGGCCCGCGCAGCCATGGCGAAGGACTTCGCCATAGAGTGCGACGTGCAGCTCACCGCCGACGGCGAGGCGGTGGTGTTCCACGACTTCACGCTAGACCGCCTCACGGCCGAGACCGGCCACGTCGCGGCCTACAGCGCCGGCACGCTCGGGGGCTTCGCGCTCAAGGGCAGCACCGACACGATCCCCACCCTGCCGCAATTCCTCGGCGTCCTGGGCGGCAAGGTGCCGCTGGTGCTGGAGGTGAAGAGCGCCTTCGACGGCGACCTGCGCCTGACGCGCCGCGTCGCGGAGGTGCTGAAGAGCTATGACGGCCCGGTTGCGGTGAAATCCTTCGATCCGGACATCGTGGCCGCCCTGGCAGGCCTCACCGACCGCCCCCGCGGCATCGTCGCGGAGGCGGAATACGCCTCCGGCGACATGGCGCGCCTGCCGGCGGAGAAGAAGCGGGAATTGTCCAACCTGCTGCATTTCGAGCGCTCGAAGCCGGACTTCATTTCGTGGCGGGTCTCTCACCTTCCCCACGCGGCGCCCTATCTGTGCAGGACGATCGGCCATCTGCCGGTCATGGCCTGGACGGTGCGGGACGCGGTGGCGCGCAAGGCGGCCGAGACCCACGCCGACCAGATGGTTTTCGAGGGTTTCGTTCCCTGACAGGCACGGACGGCGCGTTCACGCTCAGGATCGTCCCCCGCCTCGCGGACATTCCGCCCGAGGCCTGGGATGCCTGCGCGCGGGGCGACGCGGACGCAGACGCCCCGCCCAACCCGTTCGTGTCCCATGCCTTCCTTGAAGCTCTGGAGGCGACGGGCTGCGTCGGCGGCCGGTCCGGCTGGACGCCGGCCCATCTTGTGGCCGAGGCGCCCGACGGGACGCTCGCCGCCGCCGCTCCGGCCTACCTGAAGGCCCACAGCCAGGGCGAGTACGTCTTTGATCACGCCTTCGCCGACGCTTATGCCCGCGCCGGGGGCCGCTATTATCCCAAGCTGCAGGTGGCGGTGCCGTTCACGCCCGTGCCCGGTCCGCGGCTGCTCGTGCGGTCGGGATTCGACGGGCCTTCCCTGCGCGCGCTCCTCGCCCGCGGCCTCATGGCGGTGCGCGACCGGCTCGACTGTTCCTCCGTCCACGTGACCTTCGCGCAGGAGGAGGACGCGGCCGCCCTCCAGGCCGCCGGCTACCTGGAGCGCACGGACCAGCAGTTCCACTGGCGCAACGAGGGCTATGCCGACTTCGAGGGGTTCCTTGCCGCCCTTGCCTCCCGCAAGCGCAAGGTCATCCGCCGGGAACGGCGCGATGCGCTCGCGGCCGGCCTCGTCGTCGAGCGGCTGACGGGCAGCGCCATCGAGGAGCGGCACTGGGACGCGTTCCACGAATTCTACATGGACACCGGCGCCCGCAAATGGGGCCGTCCCTATCTCAACCGTGCCTTCTTCGGGGAGATCGGGCGCCGCATGGCAGACCGGATCCTGCTCGTCATGGCCCGTCGCGGGGACATCTACGTCGCCGGCGCTCTCAACCTTATCGGCGCCGACGCGCTCTACGGGCGGAACTGGGGCGCCATCGAGGACCACCCCTTCCTCCATTTCGAGCTCTGCTACTACCAGGCGATCGAGTTTGCCATCGCGCGGGGCCTGGCCCGGGTCGAGGCCGGTGCCCAGGGCGAACACAAGCTGGCCCGGGGCTATCGGCCGGTCACGACCCGCTCGGCCCATGCTTTCGCCGATCCGGGCCTGCACGATGCCGTGGCCGATTATCTCGCGCGGGAAAGCACTTACGTGGATGCATTGATGCAGGAGCTGGAAGAGGCCGCGCCCTTCCGGCGGGACCGCGACCCTTGACGGAGCGCACGTGCCGCGGACAAGACACGATGCGCATGTCCGGAGAACCAGCCATGACCGACTATGACAGCCAGAACGTCTTCGCCAGGATCCTGCGGGGCGAGTTCCCCTGTCACAGGATCTGCGAGGACGAGCATACCCTGGCGTTCATGGACATCATGCCCAGGGGCGACGGGCATGCGCTGGTCATTCCCAAGCGGCCGGCGCGCAACCTGCTCGACGCCGACGACGCGATGCTCGGCGCAGTGATGGCGACGGCCCGCCGCGTCGCCCTGGCGGCGCGTAAGGCGCTGGGCGCGGACGGCATCACCGTGCAGCAGTTCAACGAGAGCGCCGGCGGCCAGGTCGTGTTCCACCTGCACGTCCACGTCATCCCCCGGTGGGAGGGCGTGCCCCTGCGCCCCCATACGGGCCAGATGGCGGCGAGCGAGGATCTCTTGAAATTTCGGGACGCCATCGTCGCCGCGCTTGACTGAGGCGGGCTCCCGGCCAATTCCGGTCGCATGGGGGCCGCAGCCGTCGAACGGCCCGGCGGGCAGCGCCGGACGGCTGCGCTCAGGGCGCGGCCTGGAACCAGTCCATCGACGACATGCTCATCGCGCCCCAGACCTGCGATCCGATCCACCAGGCGATGAGCACGACCAGCGGCAGCACGATCCAGGCGGCGATCTCCTCGAACCGCCGCCGCGCCGCCTGCCGCTGATACCGGCTCTGCCGCCGCCCCGCCATGAATGCCCCGATCGCCCCGTCAGGTCACTTCCGGGGGATCTTGGGAACGATCCCGCCGCGACCTGAGGGCTGGGAGCGCTCGGACGGCTCGGTCTTGGCGGGCGACGCCTTGGCGGGCGACGCCTTGGCCGACGGCTTCGCCGCGGATCGCGGCTTCGAGGATGCCCTGCGACCGCCGGGCGCCTCCGCCGCCTCCGCCCTCGCGGCGGCCTTGGCCTTGGGCTTGCGGGTCTTGCGCGGCTGGTCGACGGTCTCCTTCTCCGGCTTGGGCTCCACCGGCCCCTCCGGGAACGAGAAGCCGAGCGCAGCCTTGCCGTCCTTGTCGGTCTCGACCACCACGCGGACCGCGCCGCCATGGCGCAGCCGGCCGAACAGGACCTCGTCGGCGAGCGGCGTCTTGATCGTGCTCTGGATGAGCCGGGCCATCGGCCGGGCGCCCATGGCGTCGTCGTAGCCGTTCTCCACGAGCCAGGCGCGGGCCTCGTCCGAGAGCTCGATCGTCACGTTCCGGTCGGCGAGCTGGGCCTCCAGCTGCATGACGAACTTGTCCACGACCTTGGCCACCACCTCCTTCGGCAACTGGCCGAAGGACACGATCGCATCGAGGCGATTGCGGAATTCCGGGGCGAACAGCTTGTTGATCGCCTCGACGTCCTCGCCCTCGCGCTTGGAACGCGTGAAGCCGTAGGCCGAGCGCGCCATGTCGGCCGCACCGGCATTCGTCGTCATGATCAGGATGACGTTGCGGAAGCTGACCTGCTTGCCGTTATGGTCGGTCAGCTTCCCGTGATCCATGATCTGCAACAGGATGTTGAACAGGTCCGGATGGGCCTTCTCGATCTCGTCCAGCAGCAGCACGCAATAGGGGTGCTGGTCGACGCCGTCCGTCAGCAGGCCGCCCTGATCGAACCCGACATAGCCGGGCGGCGCGCCGATCAGCCGGCTGACCGTATGCCGCTCCATGTACTCGGACATGTCGAAGCGCAGCAGTTCCACGCCGAGCACCGTGGCGAGTTGCTTGGCCACCTCGGTCTTGCCGACGCCGGTCGGACCCGCGAACAGGTAGCAGCCGATGGGCTTCTCCACGTCGCGCAGGCCCGCCCGGGCGAGCTTGATCGCAGAGGAGAGCTGCCCGATCGCCGCGTCCTGCCCGTAGACCACCCGCTGCAGCGTCTCGGTGAGATTCTGCAGGACGGTTGAATCGTCCTTCGAGACCGTCTTGGGCGGGATGCGGGCCATCGTGGCGATAGTCGCCTCGATCTCCTTGATGCCGATCGTCTTCTTGCGGCGGGACTCGGCCAGCAGCATCTGCGAGGCGCCGGTCTCGTCGATCACGTCGATCGCCTTGTCCGGCAGCTTCCGGTCGTGGATGTACCGCGCCGACAGCTCCACCGCCGCCTTGATGGCGTCGTTGGTGTAGCGCAGCCGGTGGAACTCCTCGAAATACGGCTTCAGGCCCTTCAGGATCTCGATCGTGTCCGGAACCGAGGGCTCGTTCACGTCGATCTTCTGGAAGCGGCGGACCAGCGCCCGGTCCTTCTCGAAGTACTGGCGGTACTCCTTGTAGGTCGTCGAGCCGATGCAGCGCAGCGTGCCCTGGGCGAGCGCGGGCTTCAGCAGGTTCGATGCGTCCATCGCGCCGCCGGACGTGGCGCCGGCGCCGATCACCGTGTGGATCTCGTCGATGAACATGATGGCCTTCGGATGGGCCTCGATCTCCTTGACGACCTGCTTCAGCCGCTCCTCGAAGTCACCGCGATAGCGGGTGCCGGCGAGCAGCGTGCCCATGTCGAGGGCGAAGACGGTGGCGTCGGCGAGCACGTCCGGCACCTGGCCGAGCACGATCTTGCGCGCCAGGCCCTCGGCGATGGCCGTCTTGCCGACGCCGGGATCGCCCACCAGGAGCGGGTTGTTCTTCTGCCGCCGGCAGAGCACCTGGATCGTGCGCTGGACCTCCGGCTCGCGGCCGATCAGCGGGTCGATGCGGCCGTCGCGGGCCTTCTCGTTCAGGTCGATGCAATACGCCTCGAGGGCGTCGACCTTCCGCTTCTGCTTGGTCTCGCCGTCGGCGGGCTTTCCGGCCTCGGGCTCCTCGGGATCGGGAGCGGTGCCGCGCGGCGCCTTGTTGACCGACATGTCGCCGCGCTTGGCGATGCCGTGGCTGATGTAGTTCACGGCGTCGTAGCGCGTCATGTCCTGCTCCTGCAGGAAGTACGCGGCGTGGCTCTCGCGCTCGGCGAAGATCGCCACGAGCACGTTGGCTCCGGTCACCTCCTCGCGGCCGGACGACTGGACGTGGATGACCGCGCGCTGGATGACGCGCTGGAAGCCTGCGGTCGGCTTGCTGTCGTCGCGCCCGTCGCTCGTCAGGTTGGCGAGCTCGGTGTCCACGTATTCCAGCAGGTTGCGGCGCAGGGTGTCGAGGTTGACGCTGCAGGCGCGCATGACCGCGGCGGCGTCGGGGTCGTCGATCAGGGCGAGCAGCAGGTGCTCGAGCGTGGCGTATTCGTGATGCCGCTCGTTCGCGAAGGCGAGCGCCCGGTGCAGGGCCTGTTCGAGACTGCGGGAGAAACTCGGCAATGTCTGTCCTTTCGACCGGCGTTGAGAACTCGTCCCGCCGGTCAGTTCTTCTCCATCACGCACTGGAGAGGATGCTGGTGCTTTCGCGAGAAGTCCATGACCTGGGTCACCTTGGTCTCGGCGACCTCGTATGTGAAGACGCCGCACTCCCCCACCCCGTTCTGGTGGACGTGCAGCATGATCCGCGTCGCGTCCTCGGCGTTCTTGTTGAAGAACCGCTGCAGCACCGCCACCACGAACTCCATCGGGGTGTAGTCGTCGTTCAGAAGGAGCACGCGGTAGAGATTGGGCCGCTTCGTGCGGGTCTTCGTCCGGGTCAGGATCGTCGTGCCCGGATTGGACCCGCCGCCGCGCTCGGATCCGCCGGCCAACGTGATCCTCTGGCTGGTCGTCCGGGCTCGGGCGGAGCTTTGTCCTGGCTCAGGCATGGTGGGCGGTCGGCGCGGGCGGATCGATCATCCTCCCCAATTTAAGTCGAGCAAGGCTGCTTCGCCAGTGGCTCGCGGGCCGCAGCGGCGCTTTTGCGCGGACCCGCCTCGCCCGACCTGTCGCGGAGCCTGCGAGAGTGACCTCGAAACGGCGAAAGCCCGGCACGGGGCCGGGCTTTGCTCAGAATCGCTAGAGGGGAAGCCCCGGGCGGCTGGCCGCCCCGGAACCTGCCTTACTTGGTGGCGACCGGGGCCGCCTTGGCGAACAGCGACTCGTAAGGCTTGTAAGCCTCCTTGGCGACCGACGCGTAGATCTCGCCGAGCTTGGTGGCCTGGGCGACGGCGGCCTCGTAGGAAGCCTTCAGGTACTCGCCCTGGACCTCGAAGGCCTTGTCGAGGCTCTTCACGGCCACGAGCTTCTCAATCGTGGCGGTGCCGGTCTCGAAGGACTTCTTGGAATAGTCGCCGATCTCGGCGGCGACGGTCTGCACGCCCTTGGACACCGCGCCGAAAGCCTTGAGGGCCGCGTCGACGTTATCCTTGCTGAGCTTCTGGACGGTCTCGAACTGCTGGAAAGCCATGTCTCGTCTCCTTGCCTTGGGGTGCATGCCGCACCGCCGCTGGAACTGCCCGGCACGCTTCCGGGAGGGAATCGAGCCGCTTGCGTCCCTTATATGTTGCACCGCACAATAAAGTCAAGACTTATCCCGCAACGCCGCATAAATGCTGGCCCGGAGCGCCAAGGCCCGGGGCCGCCGAGCGATTCCGGGACGGCCGGCCACCCCGCTTAACCGATCCGTAACCGCGTCCGCCTAGCGTCTGGGTGTGTGGCACGGATGACACGCCCAGAACGGCGGGCTCCGTGCCCGGCTCTCCCCCGGGAGGGCCGCATCGGTCGGGTTGCGTAGGCGTCGGGGTTCTCAATGATTGGTCGTGGCGTGGGCGTCCGCAGCGGACGCATCGTGGTTCTCCTCGGGCTGCTGGCAGCCGTGTCGCTCGGCGCCGTCGCGCCGGCGGAAGCGGCCAGGAAACGGCAGGCCAAGCGCGGCGGCTACGCGCCGCCCCAGGCCGCCATCGTGGTCGACGCCAAGACCGGCAAGGTCCTCTACGGCCAGAACGAGGATGCCCCGCGCATTCCGGCTTCCATCACCAAGGTGATGACCCTTTACGTGCTCTTCGAGCAGATGGAGAAGGGCCGCTTCAGCGCCGAGACGCCGATGCGCGTGTCCGCCTATGCCGCCGCCCAGGCTCCCTCCAAGCTCGGCCTCCAGGCCGGGGACACGATCCGCACCGAGGACGCCATCAAGGCGCTCGTCACCAAGTCCGCCAACGACGTCGCGGTCGTGGTCGCCGAGAATGTCGGCGGCTCCGAGGCCGAATTCGCGCGCATGATGACCAACAAGGCGCGCCAGATCGGCATGGCGAGCACCACGTTCCGCAATCCGCACGGCCTGCCGGCCAACCCGCCCAACATCACGACGGCGCGCGACCTCGCGACGCTCGGCCGGGCAATCCAGGACCGGTTCCCGCGCTACTACGCCTATTTCGGCACCCGGGTGTTCCACTACCAGGGCTCGGCCCACGCCAACCACAACAAGCTCCTCGGCCGCGTCGAGGGCGTGGACGGCATCAAGACCGGGTTCACCCGCGCCTCGGGCTTTAACCTGCTGACCTCCGCCAAGACCGACGACCGCCACGTCGTCGCCGTCGTCCTGGGCGGCCGCTCCGGCGCCAGCCGCGACCAGCGCATGGCCAGCCTGATCGATTCCACCCTGCCCCGCGCCTATGCGGGCCGCCGCACCGCCCCGATCGTGGCCGAGGCTCCGGTCGAGCGGGCCCGCCCGGCCGTGGTCGCCGCCGCCGGCACCGCGCCCAGCGGCACGGTCGTGGCGCCCGTTCGCGTGGCGCAGGCCGATCCCGCGCCCGCCGCCGTCACGACCGGCTCGGTGAAGCCGCCGCTCGACCTGTCCGCCATGCGCCCGGTCCAGGCCTCCATGGCCGGCCCGACGGCCACGCCCTCCGGCATGCGCTGGAACGCCGGGCCGCAGGGTGCGCCGGTTCCTCCGGGCACCATTCCGTCGGCCCAGGCGCCTGTCGCGCAGGCCCCGGCTCCTGTCCTTCCGGCCCAGGCCGAGGTGAAGGTCGCGTCCGTGGCGCCGGTCGCCGTTGCGCCCGCCAAGGCCGCTCCCGCCGCCGCGCCCGAGGCTCGCCGCCCGTCCGGCTGGTCGATCCAGCTCGGTGCCGCCGAGGATGAGTCCAAGGCCCGCGCCATCCTGGAAAACGCCAAGGCGAAGTCGCCCCGCGCGCTCGGCCGCACGGTGCCCTACACCGAGAAGGTGGTCGCCAAGGGTGGCGAGACGCTCTACCGCGCCCGCTTCGCAGGCTTCGAGGAAGCCGACGAGGCGCAGGCCGCGTGCAAGGCCCTGAAGCGCAGCGGGTTCGCCTGCTTCGCCACGCGGGGCTGACGTCAGGTTTCAAGGGTTTCCGTCCGGATAGCCGGGCGGCAGGTCAGTTGCGTACGGAGTGTCACCGATGGCGGCGCATCAGCACGTCCTTGGCTCCATTCACCCGGGCGGCAAGGTCGTCCGTCCCGCCCTGATCGGGGTGAAGTTTCTTGATCAGCGCGCGATGCGCCCGGCGAATCTCGTCGGGTCCGGCGCCCGGTCGAAGGCCGAGTACCTCATAGGCCTCCTCCTGGGACATCGCGGACGCGCCGCGGCGGACATGCGGCCCCGCGTCTCCGTCCGCATCAGCGTGTTCTCGCCAGCCGGGAAACCGGCTGTCCAGATACGCCTCTAAAAGCCCGACGCCATCCGGATCGACCTGGCGGCACTCGGCCCTCAGGGCGATCAGCGCCGGCATGTCGAGCGTGTCGAACGGCCGCCCCGCCAGCCTGCCGGCGATGACGCGCCCGTCGATCCGGCGCGTGGCCGGATCGAAGCTCGCCTCCAGCATCGCCGAACGGAAACGCGCCGGGCCGGCCGCCTCGCCGCCGCCCAGCCAGGTCGGCCTTCCGGACCAGCCGATGAGCCAGGCGCCCACGCCTCCGGCGAAGACCGCCGCATCGATCCGCCCTCTCAGACCCATGAGAACGCCGATGCCGATGGCGACGAAACCCGCCGCCTGGCGCAGCTTTCCCATCAGCGCCGCGCGGTCCCCGGAGAGCAGCGGCTTGAGATACGGCTTGAGCAGCCACCACAGGAGCACGGCCGCAGCCAGCCCGGCCAGGATCGTCATGCCGCCCCGTCCCGTCGCATCCCGTTCTCCGCCTGCTTGTCATGGCGGGAGCGAGTCAGCATAACCGCGCCGCCGAGGATGCCGATCAATCCGCGTCCTTGGGCACAAGATCAAGCGGGCGGGCTTTCCCATGGCTGACGGAATTGCGATTGCCGATAGCGTTGCGGCGCTGCGCGGCCACGTGGCGGCGTGGCGGGCGCTGGGCCTGAGCGTCGCGCTCGTGCCCACGATGGGCGCGCTGCATGCGGGCCATGCCGCGCTGGTGCGGCTGGCTGCTGCCCGCGCCGACCGGGTAATCGTGTCGGTCTTCGTCAACCCGACGCAGTTCGCCCCCAACGAGGATTTCAGCCGCTACCCGCGCACGTTCGACGCCGACTGTGCCAGAGCCGCCGAGGCGGGCGCCCATGTCGTGTTCGCGCCGGCGGTGGAGGAGATCTACCCCCCGGGCTTCAGCACGACCGTCAGCCTCGAAGGGCCGGCGGCGGCGGGGCTCGAGGACCGGTTCCGGCCCACGCATTTCGCGGGGGTAGCCACGGTCTGCGCCAAGCTCTTCATCGCGGCCGGCGCCGATATCGCCGTGTTCGGCGAAAAGGACTGGCAACAATTGCAGGTTGTGACCCGGATGGCGGCCGATCTCGGCCTACCGCTCGCCATCGTGCCGGGCGAAACGATCCGCGAGGACGACGGCCTCGCTTTGTCCTCCCGCAATCGCTACCTCTCCGACACGGAGCGCGCCGCGGCGCCGGCTCTCGCGGCGGCCCTGCGCGCCTGCGCCGCTGCGATCCGGGCCGGGCGGCCGGTGGACGCGGCGGTCGAGGAGGCCCGGCAGGCCGTGACCCAGGCCGGGTTCGTGCTCGATTATCTGGAAGCCCGGCACCCCGCGACCCTGGCGCCGGTCGCCGACGGGTCCGGCCCGATCCGGCTCCTCGTGGCGGCGCGCCTCGGCGCGACCCGGCTCATCGACAACATTCCCGTCTGACCCGCCCTATGGCGGCCGCGCCGCTGGCAGCAACTGCTGCCCGCCCAAAACTTCACCGAACGGCAAACTGATCTTGACGACGCGCGCTCCGTCGGTTTAGTTCGCCGCATGGAAAACCTTGAGCGTCACCTGAACGAAGCCTTTGCCGCGCTGGCAGACCCGACGCGGCGCGCCATCGTGACCCGGCTCAGCCGCGGCGACGCCACCGTCGGTGAGCTCGCGGAGCCTTTCGCGATCGGGCTTCCGACGATGCTCAAGCATATCCGCGTCCTGGAGCGCGGCGGCCTCGTCTCCTCGGCCAAGGCCGGCCGCGTCCGCACCTGTACGCTCAACCCGGGCGCGCTGGGCGCGGCCGATGCCTGGCTGCGCCGGCACATCGCGACCTGGGAGGCCCGCCTCGACCGCCTGGAGGCCCATGTGGAAGCCCGGATGGTTCAGGCAGAAACGGGCAAGGCCGCGAAGGCTCAACCTCGCAACGATGGACGACACGATGACTGACCAAGCCGGAAGGCCGCGCTCCGCCTGGGCCGCATGGCCGCTCGACCGCGAGATCGTCCTCGCCCGCGTCATCGACGCCCCGCGCGACGTCGTCTTCGACGCCTGGGCCGATCCGGCGCAGATCGTCGAATGGTTCGGCCCGCGGGGCATGGCCATCGAAACCCGGGAGATCGCGGTGCGCGAGGGCGGGACCTGGCGCTTCGACATGGTCGCCCCGGACGGAACCCGGTACGACAACCGGATGACGTTCCTCACCATCGACCGGCCCCGCGCCATCGAGGTGGAGCATGGCGCGGACCGGGACGACGATCCGTCCCGCTTCCGCATGCTGGTCACGTTCGACGTCCAGTCCGACGGCAGGACGGTCCTGACCCTGCGCCAGATGCACCCCAGCCGGGCCCGCCGCGACGAGACCATCGGCTTCGGCGCCGTCGAATACGGCAACCAGACGCTGGACAAGCTCGCCGAGCACCTGGCCGCGCGCCGGGCCTGACCCGCCCCGCGCGATGCCGGTTCGGCACCTTATGGGAGTCCCCTATGCCGCTGACCCTCTACGCCCACCCGTTCTCCTCCTATTGCCAGAAGGTCCTGGTGGCCCTGTGGGAGAACGGGACGCCCTTCGCCTACAGGCACCTGGAGGAGCCCGGCGCGAAGGATGAGCTGACGGCTCTCTGGCCGATCGGGAAGTTCCCCGTCCTGGTCGACGGCGACCGCCCGATCGCCGAGACGAGCATCATCATCGAGCATCTGGACATCAGCCATCCCGGCCCGGTGCGCTTCGTGCCGGACGACAGGAAGGCCGCGCTGGAAGTGCGGCTGATGGATCGCTTCTTCGACCAGCACGTCATGAACGCGGCGCAGGTGGCCGTGAACGAGTCGCTGCGCCAGGCGCCCGACCGGCTGGACGAGGCCAGGCGCGCCACGGCTGCGGCGCTGGAGCGGGCCTATGGCTGGCTGGAGACGCGGCTGGCCGGCCGCCCCTGGGCGGCGGGCTCGGATTTCACCATGGCGGACTGCGCGGCGGCGCCGTCCCTGTTCTATGCCGACTGGATCCATCCCATCGGTGATAGATACCCGATCCTGCGCGCCTACCGCACGCGGCTCCTGCAGCGTCCCTCCTTTGCCCGCGCCGTGGAGGAAGGACGCCGGTACCGGTCGTACTTTCCCCTCGGAGCGCCGGACCGGGACTGACGCGCTGGCCGCGCGCAGGCCCGCCACGCGAAATTCCGACGAAGGTGGAGCGCGCTGCCGGCGTCTAGTGCAGCAGCCGCGCAGCGTCGGCGCGCCGCTCGCTGTCCCAGGCCGCCACGGCGCGCAGCGCGATGCCGTCGTCGTGGAGCGCGCCGGCGATGTCGGCGAACAGCGCGTGTGCGGCCTCCACCTCCGTGCTGTCGTCCTCGCCCGCGGCTGCCGACACGGTGCAGCGGTCGAGCGCGCTCGCAAAGTCCGCGAACGCGTAGGCCGTCGCGGGATTGCGGAAGAGCCGGCCGGATTCCGGCTCGACCTCCCCGGTTGCCAGGTCGCGCATCTGGACGAGAAACCCGTCCGAACGCATCGTCACCTCGTAGGCAAAGCCCGTCCCTTCAGAAACACCGATCAGCATGGGAGCCTCCTTCTGGGCTCGTATCCCCATGCGGGCAGACTGGCGGAGAACGCCGGCGGCTGCGGTGTGACGGCGCACCGGACGCGTCAGAGAAGGCCGAGGGCCGCGAGCTCGCGGCGCATGTCCTCGGGCATGGCGGCGTCGGCGGGACCGCCGCCGAAGGCGAGGTCCGGCGGCGCGTCCTTTGGAGCAAGGTAGCGCCAGCCCTGGAACGGGCGGCACGGCCGCGGGCTCACGGGCACGACCCGCGTCTCCAGCACCAGCTTGCAGCGGGAAATGCCCTCCCCGTCGACGAAGGGCCGGACATCCAGCAGCCGCTGGCGCGCCGCGAGCTGGCCCCGGATGACCCAGTAGAGCGAGCCGCCGTCGGTCAGCTCCGCCATGCGCTTGGGAACCATGCGCGTCGTATGGGTCTGCTCGTAGGGACGGCCGAGGCGCCGGTGGAGCGCCTCGTTCTCGGCGATCCATTCCTCCAGGTCGGCGATGGAATCGCAGCCGACGCACAGCTTGATCAGATTGAGGGCCATGGCGTCGTTCTAGCGCAGCCCGGAGCGGCCATCACCCCCGCAGGGCGTCGCGGCTGGGGATGGCGGCCCTCAGCCGTCGGCCTCGATCGAGACGATGCGCGCGCCCTCGGCCACCTGCTGGCCCGGCTCGGCCGCGACCTCGCTCACGACGCCCGAAACGGGCGCCGTCAGCGCGTGCTCCATCTTCATCGCCTCGACGACGCCGACGCGCTGGCCCTTCTCCACCCGGTCGCCCACGGAGACCGCGATCGTGACCACCTTGCCGTGCATCGGGCTCTTCACCGCGCCGGAGCCGTCGCCGAGCTGGTCGAGATCGACCGCGAAGGGGTCGTGAAGCGCGACCTGCGTCTGCCGCCCGTCCGCCAGCGCGATCATGGCCTCGCCGGCCTCCACCAGGCTGACCTCGTGCTCGCCCTCGCCCATCGGGCGGCCGGGTACGCCGATGCGCGCCGTGCCGTCCTCATGGGCGATCAGGATATCGAGCCGCTCGCCGTCGACGCTCAGCGGCAGGCCCTGAGATCGGGCACCGACGAGCTGGAACCCGTCGTCCTGCCACCAGGGTGACGAGAGCACCTCCCCGCGCGCCACGGCAGCGTCGGTGATCCGCGCGGCCTCCCGGTCGACGAGCGCCAGCGCTGCCGCGGCGATGGCGGCGGGATCGGCCGGCCGGGCGACGGCGCCCAGCCCCTCCAGGTGCCGGTCGATGAAGCCGGTGTCGAACTGCCCGGCGCGGAAGCCCTCGGCATCGGCCAACGCCCGCAGGAACCGCGCATTGGTCTTCGGCCCGGCGACGATCGTCTCCGACAGGGCCTGCGACAGCCGGTCGAGCGCCTCGTCGCGGGTCGCGCCATGGGCGACGACCTTGGCGATCATCGGATCGTAGAACGGCGTGACGAGCCCGCCTTCCTCCACGCCGGTATCGACGCGGATCCCCTCGCCCTCGGGAAGCCGCAGCGCCCAGAGCCGTCCGGTCGAAGGCAGGAAGCCCTTCTCGGGATCCTCAGCGTAAAGCCGCGCCTCCACGGCATGGCCGTTCACCGCCAGGTCCTCCTGGGCGAAGGGCAGCCTTCCGCCGGCGGCGACGTGGAACTGGAGCTCCACCAGGTCCAGCCCGGTGATCTCCTCCGTCACCGGATGCTCGACCTGGAGCCGGGTGTTCATCTCCATGAAGTAGAAGCGGTCGGCGCGCAGCCCCTCGCGGCCGTCGGCGATGAACTCCACCGTGCCGGCGCCCGCATATCCGACCGCCCGGGCCGCTTCCACCGCCGCGCGGCCCATGGCCTCGCGCACCTCCGGCGTCATGCCCGGCGCCGGCGCCTCCTCGATCACCTTCTGGTGGCGGCGCTGGAGCGAGCAGTCCCGCTCGAACAGGTGGACCACGTTGCCGTGGGTGTCGGCGAAGACCTGCACCTCCACGTGCCGCGGCGCGAGGACGTATTTCTCCACCAGCACGCGCGGATCGCCGAACGCATTCTGCGCCTCGCGCTGGGCGCTTTCGAGGGCGGCGTCGAAATCCGTCTGCTTGTCGACGCGGCGCATGCCCTTGCCGCCGCCGCCCGCCACGGCCTTGATCAGGACGGGATAGCCGATCTCGTAGGCCTTCTGCCGCAGGAAGTCCGGCTGCTGGCGCTCGCCGTGATAGCCCGGTACGACCGGCACGCCGGCCTTCTCCACGAGCGACTTCGCCGCGTCCTTCAGGCCCATCGCGCGGATGGCGGATGCCGGCGGGCCGACGAAGACGATCCCGGCCTTCTGGCAGGCCTCGGCGAATTCCGCCCGCTCGGACAGGAAGCCGTAGCCGGGATGGATGGAGGCCGCGCGGGAGCGCTGCGCAGCTTCCAGGATCGCGTCGATGCGCAGGTAACTCTCGGAGGCGGCCGCCGGGCCAATGCGATAGGCCTCGTCCGCCATCGCCACGAATGGCGCATCGGCATCGGCGTCCGAATGCACCGCGATCGTGCGCAGGCCGAGCCGGCGCGCGGTCCGGATGATCCGGCAGGCGATCTCGCCCCGGTTGGCGATGAGGACCGATTCAAGCACGCGACGCGTCTCCCTGCTGCTCCCGCGGCGCGGGCGAACGCGCCTGCCGGAGGATGAGCCATGCTGCCTGAAAATTCAGGCCTGCGCCTAGCAGGTCCAGTGCGTATTCCGGCCAGCGCACCGGTGCAACGCGCACGGCGAAGATCAGCAGCGCGAAGCCCGTGACCTTGATGGCGTCGTTCCGGGACGACAGCCAGGTCGCGGTGATGAGCGCGTTCTGCGTGTCCCGGAACCGGTACATGGCCAGCGCGCACAGATAGGCGATGATGATGACGGTGCCGGCGGTGAAGCCGAGCGCCTCGATGACGATCGGGCGCGGATTCTCGATCTTGTCCCAGAGGTCGTAGAGCGTGTGGAAACCCGCCACCGCGATCGCCACCGCGATCACGGCCGACGCGATCCGCTCGGCGCGGTCGTCCCGGCCGTAGATGATCGCCGCCACGGCGTAGATCACCACGTCGTAGACCCAGTCGATGCCGTCCTTGGTGAGCTGGCGGTTGCCGGTCGCCAGCCCCCACGCGACGACGCTCGCGGCAAAGACCACGATGCCTGCGACCATCGCCCAGATCGTGACGCGGAACTGCCGCCCTTCCCGGTCGGGAGGGACCGGGGCCAGCCAGGCCCGGCCGAGCGCGCTCATCCGCGGCCGACGAACGGCATCTTCGTCGCCATCACCGTCATGAAGAGGACGTTGGCGTCCAGCGGCAGACTCGCCATGTGCAGGACGGACCGGGCCGCGTGCTCCACGTCCATCACGGGATCGGTCGCCTGCCCCTTGGCGGCGGCCGAGGCGTAGATCCCGCTCAGGAGTTCGGTCGCCGCATTGCCGATGTCGATCTGCCCACAGGCGATATCGTCGGCGCGGCCGTCCAGCGCGATCGATCGGGTCAGCCCGGTAATGGCGTGCTTGGACACCGTGTAGGCCCCCGACAGCGGACGGGGCGATTGCGCCGCGATGGAGCCGTTATTGATGATGCGCCCGCCCTTCGGCGATTGCGTCCGCATCACCCGCATGGCCGCCTGCGCGCACAGGAAGGCGCCGGTGACGTTGGTGTCCACCGCCAGGCGCCAGTCGTCGAGCGTGCAGTCGGCAACCGAGGCCGCGGGCGGGCTCACTCCCGCGTTGTTGAACAGCACGTCGAGCCGGCCGAACCATTCGACGCAGCCGTCGAACAGGTCCGTCACCGATTGCGGGTCGCGGATGTCGGTTTCAACCGCGAGGGCGCGGCTCGTGTCCTGCCCGGCCATGCGCGCGGTCGCATCCAGTTTCTCGCGGTCCCGGCCGGCCAGGACGACCGACCATCCTTGCGCCAGGAACAGCAGCACCACCGCCCTGCCGATGCCCGAGCCTGCACCCGTCACCAGCGCAACCTTGCCGCCTGCCTGCATGGTCTCCTCGGGATCGCGTCCCGGCAGGCACGGGGAATCGCGCGGCCGGGCTCGTCAGAGCGAGAATAGGGCGTCGGTCTTCAGGTGGAAGCGGAATCCTTAAGGCGGCGGGTTATCCGGCGTCGGGCGCACATTGCCCTGCGGGCTCGACGGCTCGCCGGAAGGGGCCGCTTCGGGTGGAGTGTCCGTGGCGGCCGTATCCTGCTGCGGATCGGCCTGCTCTTGCGCACCCTGCGCAGGCGCGTCCGGTGCGGCCTGTCCAGCCTTGGGCTGGGGCACGGCCGGCATGGCTTCCACGATGCCCATATGGTCGAGGATCGCCCGGGCGATCTCCCGCTCGCCCATGACGATCTCCGTCGCGCCGAGCCCCGACAGGTAGCGGACCTCCTCGTCGGAGTGCGCGCGCGCGATGATCGGGATCGTGGCGTTGACCGCCCGCGCCTTCTCGACGATCTGGCCGGCCTCGAACGTCTCCGGAACCGCGAGGATGAGGCGGGCCGCCTGCGCGACGTTGGCGACGCGCACGATCTCCGCCGGCTCGTCCAGCTGCGGCAGGACCGTATAGCCCTGCTGCCGCAGCGTGCCCACGATCCGGTCGCTGCGCTCGATCACGACAAGCGGCGCGTCCTTGGCCCGCAGCGCCGAGCCGACGAGGCTGCCGACACGGCCGAAGCCCACAAGGACGGTATGGCCGGACATTTCCACAACCGGGGGCGGCACATCCTCCGGATCCTCCGCTTCGCCTGCCCCTTGAGCCGCCGCATCGGCCTCGGCGCGCCGCGCCGAACGCTCGCGGACCATGTCGATCAGGTGGAAGACGACCGGATTGGCGAGGATCGAGATGATGGCCCCGGCCAGGATCAGATCGCGGCCGCGCTCGGGCAGGATGGCGAGCGACACGCCGAGGCCTGCCAGGATGAAGGAGAACTCGCCGATCTGCGCAAGGCTCGCCGAAATAGTGAGCGCGGTGCCCGTGGGATGCCGGAAGGCCCGGACGATGACGAACGCTGCGACCGACTTGCCGGCGACGATGATCGCGACCGTCGCCAGGACGGGGAGCGGGTCTCGGATGAGGATGCTGGGATCGAACAGCATGCCGACCGACACGAAGAACAGCACGGCGAACGCATCCCGCAGCGGCAGCGTTTCCTGCGCCGCGCGATGGCTGAGCGGGGATTCGTTGAGGATCATGCCGGCGAAGAACGCGCCGAGTGCGAACGACACGCCGAACAGCTTGGCCGCGCCGAAGGCCACGCCGAGCGCGATGGCGAGCACGGCGAGGCGGAAGAGCTCCCGCGATCCCGTATGCGCCACCCAGTGCAGCACCCAGGGGATCAGGCGCCGGCCGATCACGAGCATGACGATGCCGAAGGCGACCACCTTGCCCAGCGTCAGCCCGATCACCGACCAGACCTCGCGCGTGTCCGCCTGGCCGCTGGTCGCGATGCCGGCAAAGGCCGGAATCAGCACCAGCGCGAGGACCATGGCGAGGTCCTCGACGATGAGCCAGCCGACGGCGATGCGGCCCTTCTCGGTCTCGACGAGGCGCCGCTCCTGCAGGGCCCGGAGCAGCACGACGGTGGAGGCGACCGACAACGCCAGGCCGAAGACGAGGCCCGCGGCGAGCGTCCACCCCAGGAGATAGGCGAGCCCGACACCGAGGAGCGTCGCCGTCGCCATCTGCACGACGGCGCCGGGTATCGCGATCGCGCGGACCGACAGCAGGTCCTTGAGCGAGAAATGCAGGCCGACGCCGAACATCAGGAGGATGACGCCGATCTCCGCCAGCTCGTTGGCAAGACTTTGATCGGCCACGAATCCCGGCGTGAAAGGTCCGACCATCACGCCTGCAAGCAGATAACCGACGAGCGGGGACACCTTCAGTCGATGAGCGATCGCACCTGCGACGAACGCGATGAAGAGGCCAGCACAGATGGTTGCGATGAGGGGCGTATGATGCGGCATGACTCCTTTATGGAGCCTGCGGTCCCGTTTTTAAACCGCCCGAGAGCGATTTAAACGCAATCGCTTGCAGGTTTTTCGATCAGGCGGCTCGGTCCGCTCGTGCGCAGGACTGCGAATGCCGCCGGCATGCCCGCCGAGGAGCCGGAATCCGCACGCGAAAAGGGCCGGAGTGACCCGGCCCTTTCCGTGGTTTCGGAGAGTGTTGGCAGGTGCCTACGCGATCAGCAGCGGCGCTCGCGCGTCACCACGGTCTCGCCGAAGCGGTTGACCCGGCGCGTCGTCACCGTGCGGCAGCCGATGGAGCCGGTCGGCTCCCAGGAGCGCGCGCCGCGCTCGCGTACGATCACCCGGTCCGGGCGTCGGTCGCGGACGATGACACGCTCGCGGCGCGGCTCGGCGCCGATGCGCACGCCGTCAGGACCGATGCGCACGCCCACGTCCTGGGCGGCGGCGCCGTAGGTGCCGAGCGCCATGACGGCGGCGGCGGCAAGCAGGATCTTCTTCATGTGACGGTTCTCCCGATGGTTATTTCGGGGAGCCAACGCGTCAGCGCATCGACGGTTCCGTTCCGGAAACGCCCGTCCCGCTCGCCTACATGCGGAAGACGCCGAAATCGGTCTCTTCCACCGGCGCATTGAGGCAGGCGGAGAAGGCGAGCCCGAGGACCCGGCGCGTCTCGGAGGGGAGGATGATCCCGTCGTCCCAGAGCCGCGCCGTGGCGTGGTAGGGAGACCCCTCCTCCTCGTACCTGGCGCGGATCGGCGCCTTGAAGGCTTCCTCTTCCTCGGCCGCCCAGCTCTTGCCCTCGGCCTCGATATTGTCGCGCCGGACCGTCGCCAGCACGCTGGCCGCCTGCTCTCCGCCCATCACCGAGATGCGGCTGTTGGGCCACGCGAACAGGAAGCGCGGGCTGTAGGCGCGTCCGCACATGCCGTAATTGCCGGCGCCGAACGAGCCGCCCACCAGCACGGTGATCTTGGGCACGCGCGCGCTGGCGACGGCGGTGACGAGCTTGGCGCCGTCCTTGGCGATGCCGCCGGACTCGTATTGCCGCCCGACCATGAAGCCGGAAATGTTCTGCAGGAACAGGAGCGGGATGCGCCGCTGGCAGCACAGCTCGATGAAATGCGCGCCCTTCAGCGCCGATTCCGAGAACAGGATGCCGTTATTGGCGATGATGCCGACGGGCATGCCCCAGATGCGCGCGAAGCCGGTGACCAGAGTGGTCCCGTACAGCCGCTTGAACTCGTCGAACTCCGACCCGTCCACCAGCCGGCCGATCACCTCGCGGATGTCGTATTGCTTCTTGAGGTCGGTGGGGACGAGCGCCTCGAGCTCCGCCTCGTCCAGCACCGGATCGACGGGCTCCGACAGCGCGATGTCGGTGCGCTTGACGCCGTTGAGGTTCGCCACGATCCGCCGGGCGATCGCCAGCGCATGCACGTCGTCCGCCGCGTAATGGTCCACGACGCCCGACAGCCGGGCATGGACGTCCGCGCCGCCAAGATCCTCCGCCGAGACGACCTCTCCCGTCGCGGCCTTCACCAGCGGCGGCCCGCCGAGGAAGATCGTGCCCTGCCGGCGCACGATGACGCTCTCGTCCGACATGGCGGGCACGTAGGCGCCGCCGGCGGTGCAGGAGCCCATCACGACGGCGACCTGCGGGATGCGCGCCGCCGAGAGCGTGGCCTGGTTGTAGAAGATGCGGCCGAAATGATCCCGATCGGGGAAGACCTCGGTCTGGTGAGGGAGGTTCGCGCCCCCCGAATCCACCAGGTAGATGCACGGCAGGCGGTTCTCGCGCGCGATCTCCTGCGCGCGCAGGTGCTTCTTCACCGTCATGGGGTAGTAGGTGCCGCCCTTGATGGTGGAATCGTTGCAGACCACCATCACCTCGCGGCCTTCCACCCGACCGATCCCTGCGATCATGCCGGCGCCGTGGATGTCCTCGCCATACATGCCGAAGGCCGCGAGGGCGCCGATCTCCAGGAACGGGGAGCCGGGATCGAGCAGGCGCGTGACGCGCTCGCGCGGCAGCAGCTTGCCGCGGGCCACATGGCGCTCGCGCGCCTTGGGCGGCCCGCCTTCGGCCACGGCGGCGCGGCGCGCGCCGAGCTCCCCTCGCAGGCCGTCCCAGGCCTGCGCATTGGCGCGCGCATCGGCGCTGGTCGGATCGAACTCAGACTTGAGAACCGGCACGCATCCCTCCCCGGGAGGACATCGGCCCCGGTTATGGCCGCGCCCGCTCCGGCCTGCAATGCGCGAGAGGGAAAAGCGCGTCCGGTTCTGGCCGCACGCGCTTCACCCGGATCAGCGGTTCTGCAGCGATCCGGTCACCGTCGGCCCAGCGATGACACCGACCGCTCCGCCCGCCACGGCCCCGATCGGCCCGGCGATGAGCGCGCCGGCGCCCGCGCCCGCGGCGCCGCCGGCGATGCGGCCTTCGGTGGCGGTGCAGGCGGCCAGGACCACGGCGAGCGCGGCGATGGAAACGAACTTCGTGAGCATGGATGATCCCCTGATGGACAGGCAGAGCCCTTGAGGGGAACGGTGCGGCGGGTTGGTGAACGCCGGGTTAAGGCGTTGCGCGCGCCTGCCGCGGGCGAGCCTTACAGGGAGGCGGCGATCGCCGCCTGGATGCCGCGGATATTGGCGCCCTTCTTGAGCGTCCGGGAGATCGGGTCCGCCCGCCCGGAAATCCAGATCTTGAGTTCGGAATCGAGATCGAACGTGCCCGCGCTCTCGATCGAATAGGCGTTGATCGCCCGGTATGGCACCACGAGATACTCGACCTTGCGTCCGGTCAGCCCCTGCCGGTCCACCAGGATCATGCGCTTCTCGGTGAAGACGTAGAGGTCGCGCACGACCTTGAAGGCGAGCTTCACGTCTTCGCCCGGCAGCAGGACCTCCGCCAGCTCCTCTCTCGCCTTGTCGGGGCTGATATCGCTGCCATGCCCCAGCAGTGCGTCGAACAGGCCCATTCCGATCTCTCCCTGTCGCTCGTCAGCGCGTCACGGTCGGTCCGAACACGCGCTCGAATTCGGCTCGGAGGATCGAATCGACCTCCGGCATGGTCACCGGAAGCCCGAGATCGACCAGGCTCGTCACCCCGTGCTCGGCCACGCCGCACGGGACAATGCCCGAGAAGTGCGAGAGGTCCGGCTCCACGTTGAGCGCGATGCCGTGATAGGTCACCCAGCGCCGCACGCGGATGCCGATCGCGGCGATCTTGTCCTCGACCGCCGCGCCCTTCTCGGGCCGCCGGACCCAGACCCCGACCCGGTCCTCGCGCCGCTCCCCGCGCACGTTGAAATGACCGAGCGTCCCGATCAGCCAGTCCTCCAGCGCCGCCACGTAGAGCCTCAGGTCCTGCCGCCGGCGGGTGAGGTCGAGCATCGCATAGGCCACCCGCTGGCCGGGCCCGTGATAGGTGTACTGCCCGCCCCGCCCCGTGCGGTGCACGGGGAAGCGGCCGGGATCGACGAGGTCCGCGTCGTCGGCCGACGTGCCGGCCGTGTAGAGCGGAGGGTGCTCGACGAGCCAGACCTGCTCGGCCACCTCCCCGGCGGCGATGGCGGCGGCGCGGGCCTCCATGGCCTCCACGGCCTGCGCATAGGGCACGAGCCCCTCGGCGATGGTCCATTCCACAGGCGGCCCGTCGATGCGCATCGCCAGCGCGTCCGACGCCCGCGCCAGCCGCGCCCCGGCAGCGTTAACCAATGGTTCACCATGATCCGGTCTAGTCATCGGTAAGGTATCCGGTCCTTCGGGATGCCGGTATGGAGGCGGCCCTTGAGCGCAACGATCGAGACGGTGACTGTCGACGTGACGGTCGTCCTCGGGCGCGCCCACATGCCGATCCACCGCATGCTGCGCATGGGCCGCGGCTCCGTGGTCGAACTCGAGACCGGCGCCAACGACGAGGTCGAGATCCTCGCCAACAACTTCCCCATCGCCCGCGGCCAGGTGGTCGTCAACGGCGAGGATATATCGGTGGAGATCACCGAGATCATCCGCAAGCCCGAGCAGGTGCGCTCGGTGGCGGAATCGCTCGCAGGCACCGACCTCGACACGCTCCGCGCCGGTTGAAGCAGCCCGCCCGTCGAAACCCGTCCGGGCGCTCTTGTTTCCCTGAAATCGATCTGTTAGACCCCGCTCGCTTTCGGAACGGACCCCGCGTCCTTCCCCCGGCAAGCGGCCATGGCGGAACTGGTAGACGCGCTAGCTTGAGGTGCTAGTCCCGAGAGGGGTGGAGGTTCGAGTCCTCTTGGCCGCACCATCGATCTGATCCGATACGAAGTCGGTCCGATCCAGGATGAAAAAAGCACGGCGGCACGAAGGTTCACCCTTCCGCCGCCGCTTTCATGTGTGGCACCTGCCGACGGGCGTCAGGCCTGCTGCGGAAACACCACGCGGGTCGTCAGCCCGTTATCGGTCCGGAATTCCAGCTGCCCGCCCAGGGTGCGCGCGAACCCTTGCAGGATGCGCATGCCGAGGCTCTTGGAAGCCGACGGGTCGAACCCGTCCGGCAGGCCCGGCCCGTCGTCGCTGACGGCGAGCGCGTAATTGTCCCCGTCCCGGCCCAGCTTCACCGTGATCAGGCCGTCCTCGCGGTCGCGCAGGGCATGCTTGAGCGAGTTGGTGATCGCCTCCACGACGATGAGCGAGAGGGTGATGATGCGCTCCGGCGGCAGGGCAGCATCCACCACGTCCACGCGGCACCGCGCCTTCGACCCGCCGCTGCGGACCAGATCGTCGCAGATGTCCTGGATGAAGCTGCCCAGCGGCGCGTCGAGGCGCTCGGGATCGTACAGGCGCCGGTGAATCCGCGACATCGTCTCCAGGCGCAGCCTCGCCTCGTCCATGGCCGCCACCGCCTCGCGGTTGTGGGCGAGCTTGCGCGACTGGAGGCTCAGCAGGCTGGCGACGAAGGCGAGGTTGTTAGCGACCCTGTGCTGCAGCTCGGCAAACAGCGTCTTCTGGCGGTCCAGAAGCGATGCGGTCACGGCCTGCTCCCGCTTCAGCTTCTCGAGCGCCCGCGTCATCTGGTCGATGATGACGATGTCCACGACCATGATCGCGACGAAAAAGGCCAGCGCGACGATCGTGGTATGGCTGAGGCCGAAGCTGTTGAACGGCGGGATGAAAAAGTACCACGCGGCGAGCGTCGACAGCGTCGCACAGAGGATTCCCGGCCCCAGGCCGCCCAAAAACGCGGTGACGAGCACGGCCGGGAAGAAGGTAAGGAAGGGAAAGCCATCGGGCAGCCCGTCGCCGACGACGATGCGCAGGCCCAGGGCCGCGGCAAAAAGTGCGACAGCCAGCAGATAGCCGACCAGCTTGTCGCGCCTGACCATGGACGCGGCGGAGAGAGGTGACATGAGCGACCGGCGGTTCCTGTACGTCAACTAGGTGACGGAGACTCGGACCGTCAATCCTCAACCATAGGGAGCAACCGGAACGCGGCTGCGTCAAAAGACGCAGGGCTCAGCCGACGCCGGTCGGCCCGATCAGAACGAGCCTGATCTTCTTGGCAAGCTCCATCCGCGTATAGGGCTTGCTGATCACGTCGAACTCCTCCCCGCCAATATCCCTGCGTTCGATGGAGGCTTCGGCATAGCCGGTCGTAAGCAGCACCTTCATGCCGGGGCGACGCTTGCGCGCCTCGCGGGCCAGCACGACGCCGTTCATGCCGGCCGGCATGATCATGTCGGAGAAGATGAGGTCGATGTCGTCGCGCCCGTCGACCAGCGACAGGGCATGGCGCCCGTTACTGGCATTGATGACGTTGTAGCCGAGCTCCGAGAGCATCATCGTCGCGAGTTCGGCCACGTCGGCCCGGTCCTCGACGACCAGGATCGTCTCGCTCCCGCCCGTGCGCTCCAGGCCGTGCGTGCGCTCCGCCGGCAATCCGTCGACGCGCTGGTCGGTGGAAGGCACGAAGAGCTTCACCGTCGTGCCGTGGCCGGGCTCCGAATACAGGCGGACCGAGCCGCCCGACTGCTTGACGAAGCCATAGACCATCGACAGGCCGAGCCCCGTGCCCTTCCCCTCCTCCTTCGTGGTGAAGAACGGCTCCATGACCCGGTCAAGCAGATCCTGCGACATGCCGGTGCCGGTATCGGTGATGGACAGGCAGACATAGTCGCCCGGCGGCACGTTGCCGAACAGGGCGGCGTCGCCGTCCTCGACCACACGGTTCTCGGTGGCGATGGTCAGCCGCCCGCCCTGGGGCATCGCGTCCCGCGCGTTGATCAGCAGGTTGAGGATGGCAAGCTCCGCCTGCACCGGGTCCAGCCGGCAATTGGCGAGGTCCGGCGAGAGCTTCAGCACCACGTTGATGTGCTCGCCGAGCGTGCGCGTGGTCATGTCCTGCAGGTTTTCGACCAGCGTGTTCAGGTTGAGATTGCGCCCCTCCAGCCGCTGCTTGCGCGCGAAGGCGAGCAATTGCTGGGTCAGCGTCGCGCCCCGCCGCGCGGCGGAGGCGATGTTGTCCACGGCGCGCAGGAGCCGCGGCGAGCCCTCGTCGTTCAGCCCGCGCTTCAGCACGTCCGCATAGCCCGTCACGACCTGCAGCAGGTTGTTGAAGTCGTGGGCGATGCCGCCGGTCAGCTGGCCGAGGGCCTCCATCTTCTGGGACTGACGCAAGGCGTCCTCGGCATCGCGGCGCCGGCTGACGTCGAGCTGCGAGGCGAAGAAATAGATGAGGTTGCCCTCGCGGTCGTAGACCGGGCTGATGAACAGCGCGTTCCAGAACGAGGAGCCGTTCTTGCGGTAGTTGAGGATCTCGGTCGCGAATTCCTGTCGCTGGGCGATGGCCGAGCGGATCTGGTCCACGATGCCCCGGTCGGTCTCCGGCCCCTGCAGGAAGCGGCAGTTCCGGCCGATGATCTCGTCGAGCGCATAGCCCGTCATGCCCTGGAAGGCACCGTTGGCGAACACGATCGGATTGTCCGGCTGGTGCGGATCGGTGACGATCATCGGCATCCGCGTCGTCTGGACGGCGGCGAAGAAGATGTCGTCGTGGCGCTTGAGGCCTTCCGGACCACCGCTGACGGTGGCAGCCTTGCGCGCCTCGTCCCGCGACTGGGCGTGAACGGGCGGCGTCTCGGGTGAATCTGCATTCATGGGAAGCTAACCGCCGTTTCCCGCCCGCGTTCCGGTTCAGCAAGCGAGCCGCCACGATCTCGCGATTACGTGATCGGCGCCATGTCCGAAGACAGGTTCGTCCGTCATGGTGCCGACACGGTCCGCGAAACCTCGCCACAAAAGCCGTGACAAGGGCTCTCGCGGCGTTGCAACGTCCGCGCGGAACGACCTAGAAGAGACGGCGTTTTTCCCCTCCGCACGACAGCCCGGACCGGACGATCCATGGCCGAAGCCGACGACAGGACGGCCGCGCCCGAAGGCGCGGAGATCGCCTTCCGCGAACCGGAGGGAGAGGTTTCGCGCGCCTTCGTGGAGCACGCGGAGGACCTGATCGCCGCCGGCGACGCGGCTGGCCTGCGGGACCTGGCCGCCGGATTGCACGAAGCGGATATGGGCGCGCTGATCGAGGCGCTCGGCGCGGCGGACAGGCCCCGCTTCGTGGCGCTGATGGGCGAAGACTTCGACTTCGCCGCCCTCACCGAGATCGACGACGCCGTCCGCGAGGAGCTGCTGGAGCAGATCCCCAACGACGCGCTCGCCGAAGGTGTCCGCGAACTCGATTCCGACGACGCGGTCTACATCCTGGAAGACCTCGACGAGGCCGATAAGGCGGAGGTGCTGGAGCGCCTTCCGGCGCTCGAGCGCCTCGTCCTGCAGCGCAGCCTCGACTATCCGGAGGATTCGGTCGGTCGCCTGATGCAGACCGAGCTGATCGCGGTGCCCCCGTTCTGGAGCGTCGGCCAGACCATCGACTACATGCGCGAGACGCCGGACCTGCCCGAGACGTTCTACGAGATCTTCGTCATCGATCCGGGCCACAAGCTGGTGGGTTCGGTGCCGCTGGACGCGCTCCTGCGCAGCAAGCGCCCGGTGAAGATCGGCGACATCCTCGTGGAGGACCGCCACCGCATCCGCGTCACGCAGGACCAGGAGGACGCTGCCCGCGTCTTCCAGCGCTACAACCTCGTCTCGGCGCCGGTCGTGGACGAGACCGAGCGCCTCGTCGGCGTGCTCATGGTCGACGACGTGGTCGACGTCATCGACGAGGAAGCCGACGAGGACCTGAAGGCGCTCGGCGGCGTCGCCAGCGACGAGGAACTGTCGGACTCCGTCCTGGACATCGTGAAGAGCCGTTTTCCCTGGCTCCTGGCGAACCTGTTCACCGCCCTCATCTCGGCCAGCGTCATCAACATGTTCGACGGCGCCATCGAGAAGCTGGTGGCGCTCGCGGTCGTGATGCCCGTCATCGCCTCCATGGGCGGCAATGCCGGCACGCAGACGATGACTGTGGCGGTGCGCGCCATCGCCACCCGCGAGCTGACGCGCTCCAATTCCTGGCGGGTCGTGCGCCGCGAGATGACCGTCGGCCTCATCAACGGGCTGGTCTTCGCCCTGATCCTCGGCGTCCTCGCGGCGACCTTCTTCCGCCTCGCGGACCTCGGCCTCGTCGTCGCGCTCGCGATGACGACTGTCCTGCTGGCGGCCGGCCTTGGCGGCATCGTCATCCCGCTTGTCCTGAACCGCATGGGCGCGGACCCCGCGGTGGCGTCGGGGCCCTTCGTCACCACCATCACGGATGTGATCAGCTTCCTGTCGGTCCTCGGCATTGCGACATTGTGGCTCGGGCTATCGTAAACCGAAGCTCAACGATTTCGGTCGAATGGTCGCTGTCATGGTCGCGTCCCATTCCCCTCGCCCGCGCCTGATCGCGCGCGCCCTGCTGTGCCTCGCCGTCGCGGCGATGGCCGGCTGCTCCGCCGTACCCAACCGCTATCCGCTGAAAGGCGACGCCAAGCCCCATACGGGCGTGGCGAGCGCCCACAGCCTGCCTGTGCACGGCATCGACGTCTCGAAATGGCAGCGGGAGATCGACTGGAACGCGGTTCGCGCGGCCGGCACCCGCTTCGCCTTCATCAAGGCGACCGAGGGCGGCGACCATGCCGACGAGCGCTTCCTGACGAACTGGGTCGGCGCGGCCCGCGCCGGCGTGCCGCGCGGGGCCTATCACTTCGTGTTCTGGTGTCGCCCGGCCCACGAGCAGGCCGAATGGTTCCGCCGCACGGTTCCCGCGGACCCGACCGCCCTGCCCCCCGTACTGGACGTGGAATGGAATGGCCATTCGCGCAACTGCCCGAAGAAGGTGCCGCGCGCGCAGGCGCTGGAGATGATCCGCACCATGCTCGCCGAGATGGAGGCCCATACCGGCAAGCGCCCGATCATCTACACGGACATCACCTTCCACCAGGAAATCCTGGAGGGCGAGTTCGAGGACTATCCGTTCTGGATCCGCAGCGTCGCAGCCGAACCGCACGAGCGCTATAACGGCCGCCCCAACTGGATGTTCTGGCAGTACACCACGACCGGCCGCGTGCCCGGCATCGTCGGCGACGTGGACCGCAACGCGTTCTACGGGTCCGAGCAGGACTGGCAGAGCTTCGTGTCCACCAATTGCGATCCGCGCATCCGCCATCACCTGGAGCGCCGCGGTCTCTGCACCGGCAAGTAGCAGCCGGGAGCCCGTGGCTCCCGGTCAGCCCCTGATCCGCGCCAGCAAGGCCTTCGCCCGCGCCCGCCCGCGCCACGCGGCCAGCACGGCGGCTTTCGCCGCAAGCGTCCGCCAGGCCGGCTCCTGCGCCGAGGTCGGCGCGACGAAGGTGGCGACGCGCTCCCGCTCCAGCCACTCGCCCATCAGCCTGTGGGTCTCGTCGGCGCAGGAATCCACCCGGGCGTAGCGGCCTTCCAGCACCTGGCACAGGAGATGGTGGTCCAGCACGACGCCGGGACCGAGGACCGATTCGCGCTCATCGTAGGCACTCTTGAACGCGAAGATCGCGCCCGGGACCACGAAGTTGAAGTTGGCGGCCGCGGCCCTGTCCTCGACGGTCAGGATATCCAGGTGGACGATGTCGCCGCCGTAGCGGAAGACCTCGCGGGCGAACGCTGCCGTGTCCGGGCGCGAGGCCAGGGCGGTGCCGAGTTCGCCCTTCCAGCCGCTGGCCTCAAGGGTGAGGAACGCCTCGAACACCTCCGCCGCGTCCGGTTCGCCCGCTCCCGGCAGCGTCCGCGCGACGACCGTGCCGAGCTTGTCGGCGTGCTTGATGCGGCCCTCGACGTTCCGGCGGCGCTTGCGCGAATAGCGTTCGCGGTAGGCCTTCGGCGTGAGGCGGCTTTCGATCGCCGGCCGTTCATGCGCGGCGATCTCCGTGGCCGCGATGCCGGCCGCGTTCCAGCCCGCCTCCACCGCCGGCCGTCCCTCATGGGTGGACGGCAGCAGCGGCAGGACGAGCTGGCGCACGCCGTTGCGATGGAGCGCGGCGTTCATCGCCGCCCAGGCCTCGGGCGCGCAGGACCGGTCGAGCAGGGGCATCCCCGACGTGACGAACGGGTTCCACAACCCCGTCCAGAGCCCGAGGCCCGGAAGCCCGCCGCGCGCGCGCGGCAGCGGCAGGACCGGCAGCAGGCCGACGAGGCGTCCTTCCGCCCGGGCGGTGACGATGCGCAGGTCGCGATGGCCCGGCAGGTGCGCGTGACAGGCGCCCACGAAGCTGTGGTCGTAGAACGGGTTCGGCTCGACCGAGCGCTCCAGCAGGTCGCGCCATTCGGCCCGACCGTCCTTGAGAAGCGTGCCCGGATGCTCCCAGGCGGTCGCGATCGCGCTCATGCCCGCGTCCGCAGGCTGGCGCGGGCCCCGACGGCGAGCAGCACCGTGGTGACCGCGAGCGCCGCGGTCGCCGCGATGGCCGCACCCATCGTCCCGTAGGCCGGAACGAGGAGCAGCGCTCCGGCGATGCTGGCGGCAAGGCCCGCCGCCTGGGCGAGGAAGGCCAGCCTCTCCCGGCCCAGCATGACGAGAAGGTCGTCGGCGGGTCCCACGGCGGCGCGGATCGCATAGCCGGCGGCGAGGATTGCGACGGCCAGGGCCCCGTCGGCGAAGCCCGGCCCGAAGAGGGAGAGGATCGCCGGCGCGGCCAGCGAGACGAGGACCGCGCCCGCCAGCGTTGGCCAGAACGTGACCAGCGCGGCCTTGCGCGCATAGGCCCTCAGTTCGGCCGCGTCGCCGCGCTCGCCGAGGCGGGAGAAGCGGTGGGCGGCCATCGCGCCGATCGCGTATTCGACGAAGCCGAGCAGCGCGGCCACCCGCGTGGCGGCGAAGTAGATTGCGACGGTCGAGGCCGGCGCGAGCGCGCCGACGATCAGGACGTCGGCATAGGAGCGCAGCATCTGCGCGCCGTCCGCGAGGAACACCGTCAGCGCCGACCGGAACCACACGCGGCGCTCCCGGGCGGGCACGACCGGCGGCGCCTGCATCGCGCGGCGCACCAGCGCGTGCTGGATGGCGGTGGCGCACAAGGTCGCCGCCAGCGCCGCAGCCATGGCCGTCGTGGCGTCGGCCGCCGCGCCAAGCACCATCGCGCCGCCGGCGAAGACCAGCAGCGCCGCCTGGCGCAGGATGTAGGGCGGCACGAGGGCGAGCCGGACCCAGCCATGGGCGCGGGCATAGCCTTCCAGCAGGTCCTGATAGGCGAAGACCGGCACGCAGGCCGCCGCGAGCACGAACGGGGCCAGCCCTCCCTCCGGAGGATCGAGCCACACGGCCAGGGCGCCGCTCATCGCCACGACCGTTCCGGCAAGGGCGACCACCGCCGTGCTGTCACGCAGGAAGCCTGCCCGCAAAGCAGCAGCCTCCCGCTCGGCATAGACGGGCAGGAAGCGCACCGCCGCCTGGCTGAAGCCGAGGCAGGCCGAGAAGCCTCCGACGGCCACCAGCACCCAGGCCAGCGCGAACACGCCGTACTGCTCGGCCCCGATCAGCCGGGCGAGCCCGATCTGCAGGACATAGCCGATGCCTGCCGCGGCGACGCGGACCAGGAAGCCGGAAACCGCGCCCCCGGCGAGGAGGCGGCGCAGCCGCGCGGCCAGGGCCGGCGTCGTCCCGGCTGAACCTGCTTCGGCACCGGCGCCGGGCGTGTCGTTCGTCGCATGCATGAGTGCGCGGACCATAGCTCCGTCGGCTTAATGGCGCGCTAAGGCCCCGGCCGTCCGTCGTGCTGGCCCATGCCATCGGCACAAAGGCGCACCGAAGCCGCCGCTGACAGCGCACCGCCGTGCGCCTATACAGTCACCGACTGGGACGATCGCTCAGGAGCCAGACGATGCTCGCCAACGCCCCCCGCTTCCTCGACTTCGACCTCGGGGATACCGCCGACGCCATCCGGGACACCGTGCGCGGCTTCGCGCAGGAGCGCATCGCGCCGCGCGCCGAAGAAATCGATCGGTCCAACCTCTTCCCCCGCGATCTCTGGCCGGAAATGGGCGCCCTCGGGCTGCACGGCATCACGGTCGAGGAGGAGTATGGCGGCACGGGCCTGGGCTATCTCGAGCACTGCATCGCGGTGGAGGAGGTGTCGCGGGCCTCGGCCTCCGTCGGCCTGTCCTACGGCGCCCATTCCAATCTCTGCATCAACCAGCTCCGGCGGAACGGCACGGAAGCGCAGAAGCGCAGATACCTGCCGGGCCTCATTTCCGGCGAGCATGTGGGCGCGCTCGCCATGTCCGAGCCCGGATCGGGCTCCGACGTGGTCTCGATGCGCACCCGCGCCGAGAAGAAGGGCGATCGCTACGTCCTCAACGGCAACAAGATGTGGATCACCAACGGCCCGGTCGCCGAGACGCTGGTCGTCTACGCCAAGACCGACCCGGCAGCCGGCCCCAAGGGCATCACCGCCTTCATCATCGAAAAGGGCATGAAGGGCTTCTCCACCGCGCAGAAGCTGGACAAGCTCGGCATGCGCGGCTCCGACACGTGCGAGCTCGTCTTCGAGGACTGCGAGGTCCCCGAAGAGAACGTTCTCGGCGAGGTCGGCAAGGGCGTGCGGGTGCTGATGTCCGGGCTGGACTACGAGCGCGTCGTGCTCGCCGCCGGCCCGCTCGGCATCATGCAGGCCTGCATGGACGTCGTGCTGCCCTACATCCACGAGCGCAAGCAGTTCGGCCAGCCGATCGGCGAATTCCAACTCGTCCAGGGCAAGATCGCGGACATGTATGTCGGGATGAATGCCTGCAAGGCTTACGTCTACGCCGTCGCCAAGGCCTGCGACCGGGGCGAGACCACGCGCGAGGACGCCGCCGGCGCGATCCTCTACTCCGCCGAGAAGGCGACGAAGCTGGCGTTGGACGCCATCCAGCTCCTGGGCGGCAACGGCTACATCAACGAATATCCGACAGGCCGCCTGCTGCGCGATGCCAAGCTCTACGAGATCGGCGCGGGCACGAGCGAAATCCGGCGCATGCTGATCGGCCGCGAGCTGTTCGCCAAGACCGGAGCCTAGGCGGCCGCGCGCAACGACGCCCACGCGCCTGAGCCCGGCAGGTCCGCGACCTTGAAAGCCTGCCGGTGGGGAACGCGGCGGCGGCGCGCCGCGTTGCAGCATCGGCGCGTTCGCGCCAATCTCCCGCCCGCTTGAGAGGACGATTGCATGCGCGCACCCCTTCTGGCCGCCACGCTCATGGCCGCGATGCTGGTCGGGTCCGCCCTGCCCGCCCAGGCCCAGCGCCGCAAGGAGTGCGGACCGGGACCGTCCTTCACCGAATGGCTGGAGCGCACCAAGGCCGAAGCCGCCGCCAAGGGCATATCCCGCCGCACGATCGCGGCCACGCTGGACGGCCTGACCTACGACGCGAAGGTGATCTCGCTCGATCGCGGCCAGCGCAAGGCGTTCGGCCTGACCTTCGAGCAGTTCATCAGGAACCGCGTGTCGAGCGGCCGCGTCGCAAAGGGCCGGCAGATGCTCCGGACCCATGCGGCGACTCTCGCCCGCGTCGAGCAGCGCTTCGGCGTGCCGAAGGAGCTCGTGGTGACGCTCTGGGGGATGGAGACCGATTACGGCGTGGTGACAGGCAAGCTGCCCGTCATCCGCTCGCTCGCCACCCTGACCTACGATTGCCGCCGGTCGGACTTCTTCCGGCCGCACCTGTTCGCCGCGCTGGAACTCGTCGACCGGGGCGACCTCACCCTCGACGAGATGTACGGCGCATGGGCGGGAGAGCTGGGCCAGACCCAGTTCCTGCCCGGCAACCACGTGAAGTATGCGGTCGACTTCGACGGCGACGGCCGCCGCGACCTCGTGCGCTCCGTGCCCGACGTGCTGGCCTCGACGGCGAACCTGCTGGCCTCCAGCGGCTGGAAGCGCGGCCAGCCCTACGAGGAAGGCACGGAGAATTTCGAGGTCCTGCGGGAATGGAACCGCAGCCTCGTCTACCGCCAGGCTATCGTCTATTTCGCCAGCCTGCTGGCCGGCGGCGAGCCGATACGCCCCGCCGCGCGCTGAACGTAGCGGAATGGCCCCCTTGCCACGGGCCCGCCGCGTCCTAGACTGAACGTATCCCCCACCCGACGAGGAGACGAGCCATGAAGCCAATGGCGGTTCATGCCCATGGAGCGGACATCCCCGTGATCGGCCTCGGGACCTGGCCGATGAAGGGACAGGACTGCGTCGATGCCGTCTCCCACGCGCTCAAGGTCGGCTATCGCCATCTCGACACGGCCGCCATGTACGGCAACGAGACGGAGGTCGGGCGCGGCCTGCGGCAGTCGGGCGTCCGCCGGGAGGATGTCTTTCTCACCACCAAGGTCTGGTGGACCGACATTGCCGAGGGGTGTCTCCAGCGCTCGGCGGAGGCGAGCCTGCGCGCGCTTTCGGTCGCCTATGCCGATCTCGTGCTGATCCACTGGCCGAACGGGGACATTCCGCTGGCCGAATCGATCCGTGCCCTGTGCGCGGTGAAGAAGCATGGCCTCGCCCGGCATATCGGCGTCGCGAACTTCCCGGCCGCGATGCTGCGGGAGGCCGTCGATCTCGCCTCGGAGCCGCTGGTGGCGAACCAGTGCGAGTACCATCCCCGGCTCGACCAGACGGCGGTGCTGGAGGCGGTGCGCGGGTTCAACTCCGCCTTCGTGTCCTATTCGCCCCTGGGCCGCGGCGACCTGCTGCGCGATCCGGTCGTCACCGGCATCGCGGAACGGCTCGGGCGCACCCCGGCGCAGATCGTCCTGCGCTGGCACATCCAGCAGCCGCGCGTCTGCGCGATCCCGAAATCGGCCGATCCGACGCGGATCGAGGAGAACTTCCAGGTCTTCGACTTCGCGCTTGCCGAGGAGGACATGGCCGCCCTTTCGGGCCTTGCCCGCCCGGATGGCCGGCTGATCGATCCCGAATGGTCGCCCGCCTGGGACAGGGCCGCCTGATCGGCAAGGGTTCCGCAAGGCGGCCGTGCTAGAGTGGCGCACGGAGGCCGTCCTTGTTCTTCTATCTCTCCAAGATCCTCTGGATCGTCGCGGCGCCGACGAACCTGCTCCTGCTGGCGGCAGCGGCCGGCCTTGCGGCCGCTGCGCTCACGCGTTTCAGGCGCGCCGGCCTGTGGCTGGCCGGCATCGCCGTCGCCGGGCTTCTTATCCTCGGCGCCTCGCCCGCTGCGACGCTGCTGGTGCGCCCGCTGGAAGACCGCTTCCCCCAGATCGCCGCCGACGATCCCCGCCCCGTCGACGGGATCGTCGTGCTGGGCGGCGCCATCGGCTTCGGGCGTGGGCAGGTGGCGTTCAACGAGGCCGCCTCGCGCATGACCGAGGCGCTTGCCCTCGCCCGCCGGCATTCGCAGGCCCGCATTGTCTTCACCGGAGGGCATGCGGAGATCGTGCGCACCGACGACCTCTCGGAGGCCGACGCGGCGCGGGTGTTCTTCCGCAATGCCGGGATCGACGACGCGAGACTGACCTTCGAGGGCCAGTCCCGCAACACGCGGGAGAATGCCGTGTTCACGGCCCGCATGGTCGTGCCGAAGTCAGGCGAGCGCTGGCTCCTGGTGACGTCCGCCTACCACATGCCGCGCGCCATCGGCTGCTTCCGGGCGGCGGGTTTCCGGGCGGAGGCCTATCCTGTCGACTATCGCAGCGAGGGGACGGCCGCCGACTACCGCACGATCTCCCGCTCTTTCGCCGACGGGCTGCGGCTGGCGGATCTTGCGACGAAGGAATGGATCGGGCTCGTCGCCTACCGCATGGCGGGCTACATCCCCGACGTGCTGCCGGGCCCCTGATCGCCGCCTTCAGGCAGGCGGATGCGGTAGACGCCGCGGAAGTCGTCGGGATCGACGGGTCTTCCCTTGCGGGTAATGACCACCCTGCCCTCCTTCATCAGCGCCACCGCCACCTTGCGGATCGGCGTCATCAACGGACCCCAGCCATCGGGATGCGGTCCGCCGATGGCGCGGGCAACCTCCGACGGGCAGATGGTCTTGCCCGCGCCGCGCGCCGCCGCGAGCGCCAGCATCTCCGCCTCGATCCGCTCCCGGTCGCCGCTCATGGGGGGCCTCCGCCGGCAACCGCCTTCCAGGCGTCGGACGCAAATTGCCGCCGCCACATCGATAGGAGGACGGCGGCGGTTGCGCCCATCATCACATATGGCCCCACGAACCAGCCCAGATAGGCGAGCGCGAAGAAGAAGGCCCGCTGGCCGCGGTTGAAGTGCCGGCCGGCGGCGGTCAGCATGGCGCCGGCGCGCTCCGCGGCCTTCTCGCCGCCCTGGTCGCGCCGGTACGGCATGGGCGTCGCGCCCACCAGGATCGCCGCATAATTGAAGATCCGGTACGACCAGGCGAACTTGAAGAAGGCGTAGACGAAGATCACGGCGAGGCCGATCACCTTGGCCTCCCAGGCCGGGCGCGTGGTCTGGATGCCGAACGGCAGGTCGGAGAACACCTGCACCACCGTGTCCGCAGCCTGCAGCAGCGCCAGCGATCCGCCGACCGCGATCAGCGAGGTCGAGGCGAAGAAGGCCGTGCCGTTCTGCAGGCTCGCCATGAGCGTCGTGTCGATCATGCGGGCGTCCCGGCCCAGCATCTCGCGCATCCACGCGACGCGATGGCGGTTCATGATGCTGTTCAGGCTGTTGGCGCTCGCGGGCGAGACCTCGACCGCCAGGTGATAGCCGCACCAGGCGACGCCGAAAAAGGCGAGCGCGATATAGTCGGCGGTGGAAAACAGCGTCATGGGCGGCAATCTCCGTCGCCGCGAGATTCGGCGCAAGCGGCGTTCGCCACGGCCGCACGCCTCAGCGATTGACGGCGCCGCACGCCCGCTGCCACCGTCATCCATCGCTGCGCAAGGAGAGGACCATGCCCCAGACGATCCATCGCGGCTACAAGGCCCTGATCGCCGAGGCCGAAGCCGTCATCGAGACGATTGAGGCGGCCGACGCGGTCGGCCTCGCCGGGCGCGACGACGTCGTCCTGGTGGACATCCGCGATCCGCGGGAACTGGAGCGCGAGGGGCGCATCCCGGGCGCATTCCACTGCCCGCGCGGCATGCTGGAATTCTGGATCGATCCCGAAAGCCCCTATCACAAGCCGGTCTTCGGCGAGGACAAGCGCTTCGTGTTCGTTTGCGCGGGGGGCTGGCGCTCGGCCTTGGCGGCGCGCACGGCGCAGGAGATGGGCCTGAAGCCGGTGGCCCACGTGGCCGGCGGCTTCGGTGCCTGGAAGGCGTCCGGCGGCCCCGTGGAGACCGGGCCGAGGGAGCGAAAGCCGGAATGAGCGGCGCGGCCCGTCAGGGCACGCGCGTCTCGAGGATGGCGAAGGGTGCACGGCCGGGGTCGCTGTCCGGACCCAGATCCTCGATCGTGACCTGGTCGACGACCGCGAAGCGCGGCCCCTCGCGCAGCATGGCAACAAGAGCGTCGATCGCCGCGCCGGCACCCGCCAGGATCGCTTCCACCTGCCCGTCGGGCAGGTTCCTCACCCAGCCGCCGATGCCGCGGTCGTCCGCGTTCTGCCTCACGAAATCGCGGTAGCCGACACCCTGGACACGGCCAGATACCGTGACCTTCACGATCCTGTCGGCTGCGGCGCGACGCGCTGGTGATACCGGTTGGTCCAAGACCGTCCCTCCGCCTGTTAGCGCCGGGGCCTGGCCCTCGTCTCCGAGGACCAGCGGGCCATGTCCTGCAGGTAGTCGGCAGGCAGGTCCCAGGCCGCGGCGGCTGCGAGCACGCCCTCCAGATAACCGGGACGGGGCACGCCTTGTTCCCCGTTCCGCGAGACGTAAACAAGGGCGCGGCGCGGACCGTCCGCGGCGATGACCGGCTGGTTGATCTTCGCGTACAGGCCGCGATGGACCTCCTCGTACCGGTCGAGCGCGGGAATGTCCGAAAGTGCGAGCTCCCACAGGACCCCGTGGACCGTGCGCCGCGGATCGCGCAGGACGGAGGCGAACCCGTCGGCGGTGATGACGAAGCGGTGGCGCGCAAGCCGCGCCGGACCGAGCACGCGCGATTGCGGACAGCGCTTGGCCATCGCGTCGCGGTCCATGTTGGCGCCGTAGGCGAAATAGAGCGGCATCGCAGCGTCGAAGGCGACGGCTCAGGCGGCCGCGCCGTCCCGGCGGGCGGCAACGCGCACCGGCACGGGGGCGGCGTGGCCGTGGCCTTCCGACAGGCCGAACGCACCGGGGGCCGGACCGTAGCTGTTGGCAGTGGCCGAACCGCGCGCGAAGGAGAGCCAGCCGCCGACGACGATGAGCGGCAGGCCGATCATCGCGGCGAGCGCCAGGTGCAGCGGCCCGCCCGTCTCGAGCATGGCCAGCGTCGCGCCGCCCATGGCGAAAGCCGCGGCCCCGACGATCAGCGAGGCGACGACGCTCCAGATGAACAGGAGCGGCAGCACCGCGAAGACGAGCCAGCCGCTCATCCCCAGATCGTGGAGACGGCGCTGGCACGGCACCGCGCAGAGCCAGAGCGCCACGGCGGCGAAGGCCAGGCTGCCGGTTCCGCCGGACGGCGCGAACAGCATGGTCGCCTGCGCGAACATGCCGCCGACCGTCATCGTGATGAGGAAGCCCCGCCGGTCGGCCCGGCCACGCGGGTCGATCACGGCCTTCAGGATCGTGACGGCTGGCATCATGGCGTCAGAACTCCACGCGACGCGGCGGCTCGACCTTCAGGTTAGGCTCCGCTTCGTTACGGAAGCGTTCGCAGGCGCTCAGGCCATCCGCGCCACGACGGAGGCATAGGCCGGCTCGGCGGCCGGGCCGGCGCGCAGGACGAAGCTCGCCAGCGAAGAGTCGGCATGCTCGGCCTCGCGCACGACTTCCAGCGCCAGCCGGACGCCGTTCGCCGTCGGGCCGCCGCCGGCCCTGATGGACGACAGCAGCCAGTGGGCGGCCTCGCCGCCGACATGCCCGGTGGGCCGCGTGCCCCAGACGACGAAGTCGACGACCGAGGCGATGAGATAATCGGCCCAGAGGGAGGACTGCGTCGCCACCGCGCGATCCAGCGCGATCAGCACGTCCGCATCTTCCTGGCTGAGCAGACCGTGCGGAAGGATATCGCGCTGAAGCAGACGAACGTCGTCGTCCGAGATGCGGCGGCTTTCCAGTACACGGTCGATGAAAGACTGCAGCGAATTCTTGATCATGATTTGACGCCTCCCCGCTTCTGTTCTCGAGCGGTGTTGTGTCCCTGTCTGGCGATGACTTTGCAGCGCCCGGGTCTAACGGCGGTTAACGCGCAAATATGAATCGGCGTTGAGGTTAAACGCCTGTGATGGCCGATGGTTACTGATCCGTGCCATCCGGCAGCGATGCGACCCTTGCCGCGCCGCACCGAAGGGGGGATGCGCAGCGCCCGACGCTTGCAGATTCGCAAATGCGGGACCGCCCGCGGGCAAGGGACTTTTCCGCCACGCACACTACATTGCGATCAACAGAAGGAGGCTTCCATGCCCGTTAGCCAGGGACTTCATCACGTCACGGCGATGGCCGCCGATCCCCGCCGCAACGTCGCGTTCTACACGCGCACGCTCGGCCTGCGGCTGGTCAAGAAGACCGTCAACTTCGACGACCCGTCCGTCTATCACCTTTATTACGGCGACGAGACGGGCACGGCCGGATCGATCCTGACCTTCTTCCCCTGGCCCCACGCCGCCCGCGGCATCAAGGGCTCGGGCGAACCGGTGGAAACCGCGTTCCTCGTGCCTGCAGGTGCGCTCGACGCCTGGGAGCGCCGGCTGGCGGATCTCGGCATCGAGGCGCGGCGAGAGCAGCGCTTCGGCCAGGCACGGCTCGTCTTCGCCGATCCCGACGACATGCGCCTTGCTCTCGTCGAGGCTGGCGACCTGTCGGACAGCCCCGGCTGGGCGGCCGACGGGATCGACGCGGAAATCGCCATCCGCCGCATCGGCGGGGTAACGCTCGCGGTTTCCGACATGGCGGGCACCGCGCGCGTCCTCACCGACGTATTCGGCTACAGCGAGGCCGGCTCGGAGGGCGACATGAAGCGCTTCGTCTCGGTGTCCGGCTCCGACGCGATCGACCTGCGGCCATCGCCGCCGGTCCGCGGCCGGATGGGCGCGGGCAGCGTGCATCACGTCGCCTTCCGCGCCGCCACCGACGGCGAGCAGGCCGCCATGGCGCAAAGCCTGGTGGCCGGGCGCATCGGCGTCACGGAGCAGAAGGACCGGAACTACTTCCGCTCCGTCTATTTCCGCGAGCCGAGCGGCGTCCTGTTCGAGATCGCCACCGACGAGCCGGGCTTTGCCGTCGACGAGGCGGTGGAGGAGCTCGGTACGGCGCTGAAGCTGCCCGCGCAGTACGAGGCGCAGCGCAGCCGGATCGAGGCGGTTCTTCCGCCGCTGGCCTAGCCGGCGTCGGCCCGGACCAGCGCGACGATGCGGGCGGCGGCGGCGAATTCCTCGCCCCGCCGCCTGCGACGCACCATCGCCTCGTCGTCCTCGCCCCACACGGCCTCTTGGTGCGCCTCGTCCAGGTGAGCGAGTCGCCAGGCCTCGGCCGCGTCGAGGCGGCCCAGCGCCGTCGCCAGCGCCAGGATCGCCGAGCCCGACAGCGTCGTCATCGCGTGCAGCGCGCCCAAGGCAACGGGATCGTCGAACCCGGCGACTGCGGCGCGGACCGCCGACAGGGCCCGCTCAGGCTGGGCCGCGAAGGCGATGCCCTGGGAGAGGATCAGCATCGCGCCCAGTTCGTCCCGCGCCCAGGCGAGGATCGGGTCCCAGCCCTGCGCCTGCGCGGCGACAAGCGCCTCCGGCTCCCCGGCGCGGTAGCACAGCAGGTCGGAGCCCGCATATTTGACGATGTCCTGCGCCACGGGCGCGGGATCGTCCGCGATGCCGTCCAGGGCGGCATTGACGATCCGCGTCATGGGCATGGTCGCCGGATCGATGCGCTCGCCCTGCCCGGCCCATTCGGCGGCCAGGGCCTCGGCGAGGCTGCGCTGGGCGACGGCGAGCGGGCGCCGCGCCGGCGTGCGGGTATTCCGGCCGTCGAGCACGACCGCGAACGCGCCCTCGCGCTCGGCTATGCCGGCCTCGCGATAGAAGCGGCGGGGCAATTCGGGCCGCGCAAACGGGCCGGCGGGCGGATCGGCTTCGGTCATGGCGCTTACCTAGGCCGTGCCGGCATCGGAGGCCAGCGCGTCGATATGGTCGCTGAGATGCTCCATGGCGATGAGCACGCGCTCCGCTCCGGCGGCCGCAAGGTCCGCCGGGTCGTGGTTGCCCCAGGCGACGCCGACGGGCCGGCAGCCGGCCCTCACCGCCATCTCCATGTCGAACGTGGTGTCGCCGACCATGTAGGTCTGCCCGGGGCCGATCCCCGCCTCGTCCATGGCGCGCAGGAGCATGCCCGGATGCGGCTTGGACGGGGCGTCGTCCGCCGTCTGCATCGTGACGAACAGCCCGTCCCAGCCATGCTTCTCGACGAGATGCGTGACGCCGTTGCGCGTCTTGCCCGTCGCGATGCCGAGCCGCACATCGTCCCGCGCGGCGAGCGCGGCCACTGTCTCCGCGGCGCCGGGGAAAAGCGGCTCGTCGTGGACGGCGCCGATCCTCAGGTCGCGGAAGACGCGCTTGTAGTCCGCGCAAAGCGCGTCGATGGGTGCGTCCTCGCCCACGAGCACGCGGAAGGCCTGGGGCAGCGACAGCCCGACGATGGACAGGCTGCGCCGCTCGTCCGGCGCGGGGATGCCGTGCAGCCGGAACGTCTCGCGCTGCGCGGCGAGGATCATGGCCTTGCTGTCCACCAGCGTGCCGTCGATGTCGAAGACGATCAGCTTCAAGGACTTACGCTTCTTTCCTGAATCAGTCCGGGAGGCACTTGAATCGATTTGGCAGCGGCTTGAATCGGTTCCTCACGGACCTGAATCATCGTCTCAGGCGTCAGGCGCCTCGATGATCGGATCGTACTGGTCCGCCTCGAGGCCGAGCAGGTTCCAGCTCTGGCGCATATGCGGCGGCAGCGGCGAGGTCACGTCCACCGGCTGGCCGGTGCGCGGATGCGGGAAGACGATCCGCCGCGCCAGGAGGTGCAGGCGGTTCTGGATGCCGCCGGGCAGCTCCCAGTTCTCGACGTTGAAATATTTCGGGTCGCCCACGATCGGGTGGCCGATATGCGCCGTATGGGCGCGTAGCTGGTGCGTCCGCCCCGTCACCGGTTTCAGCGACAGCCAGGCGAGCTTCTGCGCCGCGATGTCCACCACTGCGTAATAGGTCAGCGCGTGGGTCGCGCCCTCGTCGCCATGGGCAGCGACCGCCATGCGGGCGTCCCCGTCCTCCACCGTCTCCTTCGCGAGATAGGTGGAGATGCGGCCCTGCTTCACGCGCGGCACGCCCGCCACCAGCGCCCAGTAGATCTTGCGCGTGGAACGCGAGCGGAAGCTCTTGGCGAGCGCGGCGGCCGCAAAGCGCGTCTTGGCGATGACGAGGCAGCCTGCCGTGTCCTTGTCGAGACGGTGCACCAGGCGCGGCTTCTGCCCCTCCTTGTCCCGCAGCGCCTCGAGGAGCCCGTCGACGTGCCGGGTCGTGCCCGAACCACCCTGCACGGCCAGCCCCATGGGCTTGTTGAGGACGAGGACGTCCTTGTCCTCGTAGATCGTGATGGAGCGCAGGAACGCGGCATCGGTCTCGTCGCGCTGGACGCTGCGGGGCCGGCTCGCCTCCGCCTCGAGCTTCAGCGGCGGGATGCGCACGCTCTGGCCTGCCTTCAGCCGGTCGTTGGGCTTCACGCGCTTGCCGTCGACGCGCAGCTCTCCCTTCCGGACGATCCGCTGGATATGGCTGAAGGACAGCTGCGGGAAACGGGATTCCAGGAAACGGTCGACGCGCATGTCGGCATCGTCCGCCTCGACCGGCAGGGTCTGCACGCCGGTGGCGAGCGCCTCCCCGGTCCCGGCCTTCACCTCGCGGCGCGTCGCCGGTTTGGCGGTGGTGGCTGGCGGCTTGGAGGCCGCCGCTGGCCTGGAGGCGGCCGGCGCCCGGGCGGGCGCGGATGCGGGCGATCGCGACGCCTTCGGACCCGCGGGCTTGCCCCGCTCCGGCCTGGCCCTGTCGGATGCGGGCCGCTCGTCCCGTGCACGAGCGGGCCTGCGCTCATCCGCGCTGTTCGAGGGCCTGCCCGGCCGGGCGGTCCGCGGCGGGCCGACACGGCGCTCGTCGGGACGGCGCGGTCCGCTTCCGCCCCTGGGTCCACGCGGCGTCTTCATGAAAGCCCCCGGACGATGGCCAACCCCGATGCCAGGGCGGCGATGGAGAGGATGACGGATGCGCCCGAATAGACGGCCGCCTGGAGCAGCGCCCCCCGCTCCCACAGGAGCACGGCGTCCAGCGAGAAAGCCGAGAAGGTGGTGAAGCCACCCAGGACGCCGGTGGCCAGGAAGAGCCTGACATTCTGGCCCATGTCCCAGTCCGTGCGGAAGGCGAGCCAGCCGGCCACGAGCCCCATGGCGAGGCCGCCGAGGACGTTCACCGCCAGCGTGCCCCAGGGAAAGTCCGTGCCGAACGCCCGCGCGGCGCCGACATTGACGCCGTGGCGCATGACGCCGCCGATGCCGGCGCCCAGAAAGACCAGAACGAGGTTCATGGCCCGTGCCTAGCCCCGCCGGCGCATCGTGTCACGGCGATTCTGTGGATGCTGTCATCCTGCTGAAGCAAAAGCTGTTTCGTGCCGGCCATCCGGCCGCTAACGCTGATGGCTGCGCCGCAGAGCGCAAAATGGGGTATGGGGCTTCCAGATATGACATTCGTCCGCATTGCAGGCGTCATCTTGATGGCGCTGATGACGGCCAATTGTGCCACCGTGACCCGGGGCACGACGAGCCAGGTCCAGATCAACACCGAGCCATCCGACGCGCAGATCACCACGTCCATGGGGCATAGCTGCCGCTCCCCATGCACGCTCACCGTCGACCGCAAGGCCGAATTCACGGTCGTCGCGCGCAAGGACGGCTACAAGGAAGCCTCGACGCCCGTCGCGACCCGCGTCGCGGGTTCCGGAGCGGCGGGCTTTGCCGGCAACGTCCTGGTCGGCGGCATCGTCGGCATGGCCGCGGACGCGGCGACCGGCGCGACGCTGGAGCACTTCCCCAACCCGGTCGCGCTGACCCTGGAGCCCGATCGTCCGGCGCCGCCGGCCCGTCGCCCGGTTCGCAGGGCGCCGGCCGCTTCGCCGCCGCCCGAGCCCAAGCCCACGTCCTGACGGCTGCGAAAAGGCGGCGCGGCCGTTCAGGTCTCGCCGCCTCCCGCCTGCCGTCGCTCGTTTCGCAGCTTGTCCCACCAGGCGAGCCGCTTCTCGATCTCCTTCTCGAAGCCGTAGGGCGTCGGCTCGTAGAAGCGCTGGCGCCCGAGCTTTTCCGGCCAGTAGTCCTGGCCCGAGAACGCGTCGGGCGCGTCGTGATCATAGGCATAGTCCGACCCGTAGCCCTCGGCCTTCATCAGGCTGGTCGGGGCGTTGAGGATCGTCTTGGGCGGCATCAGCGAGCCGCCCTCCTTGGCCGTGCGCCGCGCGGCCTTGTAGGCCTTGTAGACGCCGTTCGATTTCGGCGCCGTCGCCAGGTACACGGCCGCCTGCGCCAGAGCGAGCTCGCCCTCCGGCGAGCCGAGGAAGTCGTAGGCATCCTTGGCCGCGTTCGCCACGACGAGCGCCTGCGGGTCGGCGAGGCCGATATCCTCCACCGCCATGCGCACCAGCCGCCGCGCGATGAAGAGCGGCGCCTCCCCCGCATCCAGCATCCGCGCCAGGTAGTACAGCGCGGCGTCGGGGTCCGAGCCGCGGATCGTCTTGTGAAGCGCCGAGATGAGGTTGTAGTGCCCGTCCTGGCCCTTGTCGTAGATCGGCGCGCGCCGCTGCACGATCTCCTGCAGCGTCTCGTTGTCGAAGATCTCGTCGGGCTTGGCCGCGCGCCACACCTCCTCTGCCAGCGTCAGGGCCGCCCGGCCATCGCCGTCCGCCATCCGGGCCAGCGCCATCCGGGCTTCGGTGGTCAGGGGCAGCGGCCGCCCCTCCTCCGCCTCGGCCCGCACGAGCAGCCGCTCGATCGCCGCCTCGTCCAGCGCCCGGAACGTCATCACCCGGGCGCGGGAGAGGAGCGCCGCATTGAGCTCGAAGGACGGGTTCTCAGTCGTCGCACCGACCAGCGTGATCGTGCCGTCCTCCATAACGGGAAGGAAGGCGTCGAGCTGGGCCCGGTTGAAGCGATGGATCTCGTCGACGAACAGCAGCGTGCCCTGCCCCGAATTGCGGCGCCCCCGCGCCACCTCGAACACTTTCTTGAGGTCGGCGACGCCGGAGAAGATCGCGGAGATCTGCTCGAAATGCAGCTTCGTCTCACCCGCCAGAAGCCGCGCCACGGTCGTCTTGCCGGTGCCCGGCGGACCCCAGAAGATCATCGAGCCGAGCGAGCCGGAGGCAAGAAGCCGCGTCAGCGCCCCGTCGGGCCCGGTCAGGTGCTCCTGGCCGACGACATCGGCCAGATGCTGCGGCCGCAGCCGGTCGGCCAGCGGCCGCGGCGCCTCCTTCTCGAGCCCGGCGGCGGTGAACAGGTTGGACATGGCCGTCAGCCGCCCAGAACCGTCCTGATGACCTGGCCGCCCCGATTCAGCGTCACCTCCCAATAGCGTTGGCGCGTGGTGGAGAGGCGCTGCAGGTCCTTCGAGGTCTCGACGGCCGCGCCGTTGATCGCGAGGATCACGTCGCCCTTGCGGAAGCCGACCTGCTGGGCGGTGCTGCCGTCCTCGATCTCGGCGAGAACGACGCCCTCGGCGCTCGCCTCCAGAGACAATTCGTCGGCGACCGCCGGCGAGAGATTGAGCGCGGTTGCGCCCGCGAACGGCGTGCGGCCCGTCAGCTTCACCGGATCGCGCGGGCGCGTCTCCGGCGGCGGAACGAGCTTGACCGGCACGACCACGCGCTTGCCGCCGCGCATCACGGTCAGGGATGCCGTGCCGCCCAGCGTCCGGGTGGCGAAGCGGTATCCGAACGCGTCCGGATCGTCGACGTTGAGCCCGTCCACCGCGATGATGACGTCGCCCCGGCGCAGGTCCGCCTCGGCAGCGGGGCCCTTCGGCACCACTCCGGTGACGAGGACGCCCATGGGCCGGTCGAGGCCGAGCGTCTCGGCCATGTCGGCGGCGACGACCTGGACCGAGCCGCCGAACCACGGGCGGCGGACGGTCTTCACCCCTCCCCGCGCCGATTCCACGACGACCCGCACCATCGCCGTCGGGATGGCGAAGCCGATGCCGTGGCTGCCGCCGGAGCGGGAGAAGATCGCCGTGTTGATGCCGACCAGCCGGCCGTTCATGTCGATCAGCGCGCCGCCGGAATTGCCCGGATTGATGGCGGCGTCCGTCTGGATGAAGGACTGGTAGTCCGAGATGCCGACCTGGGTGCGGGCGAGCGCGGAGACGATGCCCTGGGTGACCGTCTGCCCGACGCCGAACGGGTTGCCGATCGCCAGCACGAAGTCGCCCACCTGCAGCGCGTCCGAGTCGCCGATCTCCAGCGCCGTGACCGGGGGCGGGTTCTTGAGCTTCAGCACCGCGAGGTCCGTTCGCGGATCGCGCAGCACGATGTCGGCCTCGAATTCGCGGCGGTCGGCGAAGGCGACCTTCACCTCGGTCATGTTCTCGATGACATGGTGGTTCGTCACGACGAAACCCGCCGGGTCAACGATCACGCCGGAGCCCAGGGAGCGCTGCATCCGCTCCTGCGGCATGCCGGAATCGCCGCCGAAGAAGCGCCGGAAGATCGGGTCGTCCATCAGCGGGTTCCGCGGCTGGGCGCGCGCACCATAGACGTTGACGACCGACGGCGCAGCCTTTCGGACCACAGGCGCGAGCGAGAACTGCACCTGGGCGCGGCTCTCCGGCACCACACGGTCCTGCGCGAACGCGGCCACCGGCGCCGCTGACGCCAGGGCCGCAAGGATGAGCCAGGCCGAAATGCGTTTCACGGGAACCTCCGAAGTGCACACGAGATAGGCATGATTAACGAATATCGGCGCATCGTGCCCTTGGGGGATGATGCCAATGCACCTGATTCAAACCGCTTATCACAGCCGCAGCAGGCTGGGCAGCGACGGAAGAGCCATGCTCCAGGGCCTGAGGGAGATCCTGGCAGCGGCCCGTGGCCATAACGAGGCGGCGGGCATCACTGGCTACCTCGCCTTCGACAAGGTCTCGTTCGTGCAGATCCTGGAGGGGCCGCGCGCTGCGGTGGCCGAACTCATGGCCACGATCCGCAACGATCCGCGCCACGAGACGGTCGTCGTGCTGGGCCAGCGCACCATCGCAACGCGCGACTTCGACAACTGGGCCATGGGTGGCGGCCTGCGCACGGTCGACCAGCAGGAGGTCTATCTCCGCCACGGCTTCAGCCAGGGGATGGATCCCGCGCGGCTCACCTTGTCCAGGCTCGTCGCGCTCGCCCGCGATCTCGTCGATCTGGAAGCGGGCCGCCGCCGCTCCGACGCCGAAACCGAGCAGGAAGCCGAAATCTGAGTTTCGCATGACGAAAAAGGCGGCCCTTGCGGGGCCGCCTTGTCCGTAAATGAATTGCCTGACAGCGCGATCAGGCGGCCTCATCGGCCTCGCGAGCCTGAACCGGGCCCGAATCCTGGCCCTTGGCCGAGACGTCGCGATCCACGAACTCGATCACCGCGAGCGGGGCGTTGTCGCCGTAGCGGAAGCCCGCCTTCAGCACCCGGGTGTAGCCGCCGTTGCGGTCCTTGTAGCGCGGGCCCAGCACGTCGAAGAGCTTCTTGACGATGGCCTGGTCCTTGATCTGCGCGACGGCCTGGCGGCGCGCATGCAGATCGCCGCGCTTGCCGAGCGTGACCAGCTTCTCGACGACCGGACGCAGGTCCTTGGCCTTCGGCAGCGTGGTGACGATCTGCTCGTGCTTGATGAGCGCGACCGCCATGTTGGCGAACATCGCCTTGCGATGCTCGGAGGACCGGTTGAACCGGCGACCCGCAAAACCGTGACGCATGATGGCTCTCCTTCAGGATGTTACGGCCGCCGTGCCAAGGAACGGCCGTTCGTTATGGGCGGGCTGACGAGCCCGCCGGCTCAGTAATGTTCCTCGAACCGCTTGGCGAGGTCCTCGATGTTCTCCGGCGGCCAGCCCACGACATCCATGCCGAGGTGAAGGCCCATGCCGGCGAGCACTTCCTTGATCTCGTTGAGCGACTTGCGGCCGAAGTTCGGGGTCCGCAGCATCTCGGCTTCCGACTTCTGGATGAGGTCGCCGATATAGACGATGTTGTCGTTCTTCAGGCAGTTCGCCGAACGGACCGACAGCTCGAGCTCGTCGACCTTCTTGAGCAGGGCCGGGTTGAACGGAAGCTGCGGCGCCGAGGAGGCGGCGGCTTCGTCCTTGCGGGGCTCCTCGAAGTTGACGAACACGGAGAGCTGGTCCTGCAGGATGCGGGCGGCGAACGCCACCGCATCGTCCGGCGTGACCGCGCCGTTGGTCTCGACCGTCATCGTCAGCTTGTCGTAGTCGAGGATCTGGCCCTCGCGGGTGTTCTCCACCCGGTAGGACACCTTGCGCACCGGCGAGTACAGCGAGTCGACCGGGATGAGGCCGATCGGCGCGTCCTCGGGACGGTTGCGCTCGGCCGGGACGTAGCCCTTGCCGGTGGCGACCGTGAACTCCATGCGGATCTCCGCGCCCTCGTCCAGCGTGCAGAGCACGAGGTTCGGGTTCAGGATCTGGATGTCGCCCGTGGTGGCGATGTCGCCGGCGGTGACCTGGCCGGGGCCCTGCTTGCGCAGCGTCATCCGCTTGGCGGTGTCGCCCTGCATCTTGATGGCCACGGCCTTCACGTTCAGCACGATGTCCGTCACGTCCTCGCGGACACCCGGGATCGAGGAGAACTCGTGCAGCACGCCGTCGATGTGGACGGACGTGACCGCCGCGCCCTGGAGCGAGGACAGAAGCACGCGCCGGAGGGCGTTGCCGAGGGTCATGCCGAAGCCGCGCTCCAGCGGCTCGGCGACGACCGTCGCCTCCCGCGTGGCGTCGTCGCCCGGAATGATCTCGAGCTTGTTCGGCTTGATGAGCTCTTGCCAGTTCTTCTGAATCACGGCCGCAACCTCGTTGGATCGGCTGATGCGGAAGGCCCCTGCCCTCCGCGAAAGACGGCGCCGGCGCGGCGCCGCAGGTTCATGTCGGACGTCAGACGCGGCGACGCTTGCGCGGGCGGCAGCCGTTATGCGGGATCGGCGTCACGTCGCGGATCGAGGTCACCGTGAAGCCGGCGGCCTGAAGGGCGCGCAGCGCGGACTCGCGGCCGGAGCCGGGACCCGTCACCTCGACCTCGAGGGTGCGCATGCCGTGCTCGGAGGCCTTGCGGGCGGCATCCTCGGCGGCGACCTGGGCGGCATACGGGGTCGACTTGCGCGAGCCCTTGAAGCCCATCATGCCGGCGGACGACCAGGAGATCGTGTTGCCCTGGGCATCGGTGATCGTGATCATCGTGTTGTTGAACGAGGCGTTCACGTGGGCGACGCCGGACACGATGTTCTTGCGTTCGCGACGGCGGACGCGGGTGGCTTCCTTCGCCATGTCTTGTCTTATCCTTCGGGCGCGCCCGTCATGCCAGGCGCTGGGGATTTCAGGTGGTCAACCCGGCGGCGCTGCGCGCGACGCCGGGCCCGTTGTCGTCACCGCGAATGCGGCGGATTACTTCTTCTTGCCGGCGATCGGCTTGGCCTTGCCCTTGCGGGTGCGGGCATTGGTGTGCGTGCGCTGGCCGCGAACCGGCAGGCCGCGACGATGGCGCAGGCCTCGATAGCAGCCCAGGTCCATCAGGCGCTTGATGTTCATGGACACCTCGCGGCGCAGGTCGCCTTCCACGAGGTAGTCGCGGTCGATGGTCTCGCGGATCTGCAGGACCTCGGCATCCGTCAGCTGGTTGACGCGGCGGTCGGCCGGGATGGAGACCTTCTCGCAGATCTCCTCGGCCTTCTTGGAGCCGATGCCGTGAATGTACTGGAGCGCGATGATGACGCGCTTGTTGGTCGGAATGTTTACGCCGGCGATACGCGCCATCTGTCTCTCGCTCCATGTGGGCGAAAAGGTCCGCTGACCTTTCCGCGGGTTTCACCCGCGTCCGGTGGAGGCCGGCCCCTGCGGGCGTTTCACGAAAACAAGCGATGCCATCCCTCGAAACGAGGCATCGGCATCGCTTTTGTCGAAACGAGCGTGTGCCCTAGCGGCTGCCGCCCGGGATGTCAACCGTGGGCGGCCCTGGGCTGCGAACCAGCGAGCGCGGCGTCGATGGCCGCCGAGACGGCATCGATGGGCTGCATGCCGTCGACTTCCACGATCGCGCCCTTGGCCTTGTAGTAGGGCGCGACGACCGCGGTGTCCCGGTTATAGGCGTCGAGCCGCGTCTTGAAGACGTCCGGGTCGTCGTCCTTGCGGACCGGCTCGCCCCGGGCCTTGGTTTCCTCGGCGCGCTTCACGATGCGCCCCACCAGGGCCGACTGGTCGACCTTCAGTTCGATGACGGCATCGAGCGCCAGCCCCTTGCCCGCGAGCATGGAATCGAGCGCCTCGGCCTGCGCCACCGTGCGCGGGAAACCGTCCAGGATGAACCCGCGGCGGGCATCGGCCTCCTCGATCCGGTCGGCGACGATGCCGATGACGATCTCGTCGGAGACGAGCTGGCCCGCCTCCATCACCGCCTTGGCCTTGAGACCGACCGGCGTGCCGGCAGCGACCGCGGCGCGAAGCATGTCGCCGGTCGAAAGCTGCGGAATGCCGTGCTTGTCGACGAGCCGCTTGGCCTGCGTGCCCTTCCCGGCGCCCGGCGGGCCCAACAGGATCAGTCTCATTTGCGGCGGCTCCCCCTGAGCTTGGCCTTCTTGACGAGGCCCTCGTACTGATGCGCGAGCAGATGCCCGTGGATCTGCGCGACAGTGTCCATCGTGACGGACACCACGATCAAGAGGGAGGTACCGCCAAAATAGAAGGGGAGCGAGGCATATGAGATCAGCAATTCGGGTAGCAGGCAGATCAGCGCCAGGTACATCGCGCCGATCACGGTGATCCGCGTCAGCACCTTGTCGATGAACTCGGCCGTGCGCTCGCCCGGACGGATGCCGGGGATGAAGCCGCCCTGCTTCTTCAGGTTGTCCGCCGTCTCGGCCGGATTGAACATGATCGACGTGTAGAAGAACGCGAAGAACACGATCATCGCCACGTAGAGGACCATGTAGAGCGGCCGGCCGTGGCCCAGATAGGTCGCCATCGTGCCCAGGAAGCCGGTGCCCTGGTTCTGCGCGAAGCTTGCGATCGTGGTGGGCAGCAGCAGCAGCGACGAGGCGAAGATCGGCGGCATGACGCCGGCGGTGTTGAGCTTCAGCGGCAGGAAGGACGTCTGCCCCTCATAGACGCGGTTGCCGACCTGGCGCTTGGGATACGAGATCAGGAGGCGGCGCTGGGCGCGCTCCATGAACACGATGAAGGCGACGACGATCACCGCCATCACGATGACGCCCAGGATGATCGCCGTGGACAGCGCGCCCTGGCGGCCGAGCTCGAGCGTGCCGGCGATGGCCGAGGGCAGCTCCGCCACGATGCCGGCGAAGATGATCAGCGAGATGCCGTTGCCGATGCCGCGCGCGGTGATCTGCTCGCCGAGCCACATCAGGAACATCGTGCCGCCCACGAGGGTGATCGTGGTCGAGATGAGGAAGAACATCCCCGGATTGATGACGACGTTCCCCTGCCCCTGCAGGCCGATGCCGATGCCGTAGGCCTGGAAGAGGGCCAGGAACACCGTCAGGTAGCGGGTGTACTGGTTCAGGACCTTTCGGCCCTGCTCGCCCTCCTTCTTCAGCGCCTCCAGAGAAGGCATGACGCTGGTGAGGAGCTGGATGACGATCGAGGCCGTGATGTACGGCATGATGTTCAGGGCGAAGATCGCCATGCGGCTGACCGCGCCGCCCGAGAACATGTTGAACAGCCCGAGCACGCCGCCCTGGGTCTGGCGGAAGACGTCCGCGAGGGCTTCCGGATTGATCCCGGGCAGAGGGATATACGTGCCCAGCCGGTAGACGATGAGGGCGCCCAGCGTGAACCAGATGCGCTTCTTGAGCTCGGTCGCCTTGGCGAGAGCCCCGAAATTCAGGTTGGCTGCGAGCTGTTCTGCTGCCGATGCCATCTTTGGTCCTTCGTGTCGCAGGCCGTGTGGAGCGAGCTTCGGCCTGACATGCGTGAGCGGCCGCGAGAGATGTGATCTCTCGGGCCGCCCCGCTCAAGTCTTCCGACGGATAAAACTGGCCGCGCCGGACGGCGCGTCAGACGTCTCCGGCGCGTCAGGCCTCAGCCGGAGCGCCGAGGATCGTGACCGAACCGCCGGCCTTCTCGATCGCGGCGACCGCCGACTTGGAGGCCGCGGCGACCTCGAAGGCGAGCTTCGCCTTCAGTTCGCCCTGCCCCAGCAGCTTCACGCCGTCCCGGGCCTTGGCGCACACGCCGGCCGCGACGAGCGCGTCCTGGGTGATCGCGGCGCCCTTGTCCAGCTTGCCCGCGTCGATCGCGGTCTGGATGCGGCCGATATTGACCTCGTTGAAATCCTTCGAGAAGGGATTCCAGAAGCCGCGCTTGGGCAGGCGGCGATGCAGCGGCATCTGGCCGCCCTCGAAGCCCTTGATGGCGACGCCCGAGCGCGAGGTCTGACCCTTCACGCCGCGGCCGCCGGTCTTGCCCTTGCCGGAGCCGATGCCCCGGCCGACGCGCATGCGCTTCTTGGAAGCGCCGGCATTGTCACGAATGTCGTTGAGTTTCATCGCGCCCTCCCTCACTTGGCGGCCGCGGACTGATCGTCCACGACGCGCACGAGGTGCTTGACCTTCTCGATCATGCCGCGAACCGCAGGGGTGTCCTGCAGGGTGGAGCGGCGGCGGATCTTGTTCAGGCCGAGGCCGATCAGCGTCTGGCGCTGGGCGGCCTCGCGGCGGATGGGGCTGCCGGTCTGCTCGACGACGAGCGTCTTGGCGGCCGCCTGCTTGGCGTTCTTGGCCATGGGGCGCTCTCCTTACGCTTCGGCCGCTTCGGAGCCACCGTCACGACGGCGACCCTGGAGCACCGAAACCTTGATCCCGCGGCGAGCCGCGACCGAACGGGGGCTGTCCTCGTTCTTGAGCGCGTCGAACGTCGCGCGGACCAAGTTGTACGGGTTGGAGGAGCCCAGCGACTTCGAGACGACGTCATGGACGCCGAGCGCCTCGAAGACGGCGCGCATCGGGCCGCCGGCGATGATGCCGGTGCCGGGAGGAGCCGCGCGCAGCACGACCTTGCCGGCGCCGTGGCGGCCGTTCACGTCGTGATGGAGGGTGCGGCCTTCCTTCAGGGACACGCGCACCAGGCCGCGCTTGGCGGCGTCGGTGGCCTTGCGGATCGCCTCGGGAACCTCGCGGGCCTTGCCGTGGCCGAAGCCGACACGGCCTTTCTGGTCGCCCACGACGACGAGGGCAGCGAAGCCGAAACGACGGCCGCCCTTCACCACCTTGGCGACGCGGTTGATGTGGACCAGCCGGTCCACGAACTCGCTGTCGCGCTCTTCGCGCTGCTGACGTTCTCTCGCCATGATCTCTCTCACTTGCGCGGACCGCGGCTGGTCCGCTCGCTTGATGATGTCGTGCCCGGCGCGAGGAAGGCGCGCCGGACGCCGCTTGTCAGTTCACGCCGCCCGACCGGGCGGCGGGGTTCGCCAAAGGCGAACCGTCAGAAGTTCAGACCGCCCTCGCGGGCCGCCTCGGCCAGCGCCTTGACGCGGCCGTGATAGACATAGGCGCCGCGGTCGAAGACCACGTCCTTGACGCCCGCCTTGACGGCCCGCTCGGCGATGAGCTTGCCGACCGTCTGGGCGGCCGAGATGTCGGCGCCGGTCTTCAGGCTGGAGCGGATATCCTTTTCCAGCGTGGAGGCCGAAGCCAGGGTCTTGCCCGCCGCGTCGTCGATGATCTGTGCGTAGATCTGCTTCGACGAACGGAAGACGGACAGGCGGACGCGGCCGTTGGCCGCCGCCTTGAGCGCGCGGCGGACGCGCGCCTTGCGCCGTGTCAGCGCTTGCAGGTCCTTGGTCATGACCGCTGCTCCTTACTTCTTCTTGCCTTCCTTGCGGAAGATGAACTCGTCGGCGTACTTCACGCCCTTGCCCTTGTAGGGCTCGGGCCCGCGGAACTCGCGGATCTCCGCGGCGGTCTGGCCGACCTTCTGCTTGTCGATGCCGGAGACCACGATCTCGGTCGGCTTGGGCGTCACGATCGTGATGCCGGCCGGGATCTCGTAGTCCACGTCGTGGCTGTAGCCGAGCGACAGCTTGAGAACCTTGCCGGCGACGGCGGCGCGGTAACCCACGCCGTTGATCTCCAGCTTCTTCTCGAAGCCCTTCGACACGCCCTCGATGAGGTTGTTCACCATCGAGCGCGACAGGCCCCACTTGGCCCGCGCGTCCTTGGACTGGTCGCGCGGATCGACCTTGATCTCGCCGTTCTCAAGCTTGACCAGCACCGCCTCGGGAACGACGAAGGACAGTTCGCCCTTCGCCCCCTTGATGCGGACCTGCTGGCCGTCGACGTTGGCCGTGACACCGGCGGGAACCGCCACGGGCTTCTTGCCTACACGAGACATTGTGCTTCTCCGTCAGGTTGCGAGCGTTCGGCAGGTCAGAAGACCGTGCAGAGCACTTCGCCGCCCACGTTCTGCTCCCGGGCCGCGTGATCGGACATCACGCCGCGCGGGGTCGAGAGGATGGTGATGCCGAGGCCGTCGGCAACGCGCGGCATGGCGCTGACCGAGGCATAGACCCGGCGTCCGGGCTTGGACACGCGGGCGATCTCGCGGATGACCGGAGTGCCCTCGTAATACTTCAGCTCCACCTCGAACTCCGTCCGGCCGTTGCCGAACTCGGTGGTGGAATAGCCGCGGATGTAGCCTTCCTCCTTGAGCACGTCGAGGACGCGCGCCCGGAGCTTGGAGCCCGGCGTGGTGACCGTGCTCTTGCGGCGCATCTGCGCGTTGCGGATGCGGGTCAGCAGATCGCCAAGCGGATCGTTGATCGCCATTGTGCGTCCCTCCCCTTACCAGCTGGACTTGACGAGACCGGGCACCAGGCCACGGTTGCCAAGCTCGCGAAGCGCGATGCGGCTCATCTTCAGCTTCCGGTAGACGGCCCGCGGACGGCCCGTCACCTCGCAGCGATTGCGCACGCGGGTGGGGTTGGCGTTGCGCGGCAGGGCCGCGAGCTTGAGGCGCGCCTCGAAGCGCTCCTCCATCGCCTTGGATTCGTCGTTAGCGACGGCGAGAAGCCGGGCGCGCTTGCCCGCATACTTCTTCGCCAGGCGCTGACGCCGGTTGTTCTTCTCGACAGAACTCTTCTTTGCCATGTTGTCTCTCCGGTGTCCGCGTCTGAGGTCAGCGAAACACTGTCCTCACTGCCGGAACGGGAAGTTGAAATGCTTCAGGAGCGCCCGGGCCTCCTCGTCCGTCTTCGCCGTCGTGCAGACGATGACGTCCATGCCCCAGACCGCCTCGGCCTTGTCGTAGTTGATTTCAGGGAACACCAGGTGCTCCTTGATGCCGAGGGCGAAGTTGCCCCGACCGTCGAAGGACTTCGGGTTCAGGCCGCGGAAGTCGCGGACGCGCGGGAGCGCGATCGTGACCAGGCGGTCGATGAACTCGTACATCCGCTCGCGGCGGAGGGTGACCTTGGCGCCGATCGGCATGTTCTCGCGGACCTTGAAGCCCGCGATCGCCTTGCGCGCCTTGGTGATGACCGGCTTTTGACCGGCGATCAGCGCCAGGTCGGCAGCGGCCACCGAGGCCTTCTTGGAATCGCCGGTGGACTCACCGACGCCCATGTTGATGACGATCTTCTCGATGCGCGGCACCTCGAGGGCGTTCTTGTAACCGAACTCCTCGACCATCTTGCTGCGCACGACCTCGTCGTAGTGCTTGCGCAGGCGCGGCGTGTAGCCGTTGATCTGAGCATCAGCCATCGATCAGCTCCCCGGAACGCTTGGCGACCCGCACCTTCCGGCCGTCGTCCAGAATCTTGAAACCGACGCGCGTGGCCTTGCCGTCCTTCGGGTCGGCGAGCGCGAGATTGGACAGGTGGAGCGGCAGCTCCTTGGAGATGATGCCGCCTTCCTGGGTCTGGGTCTGGCGCTGGTGGCGCTTGACCACGTTGACGCCGCGGACCAGCGCCTTGGACTCGGACGGGAGGACGCGGACGACCTCGCCCGACTTGCCCTTGTCGCGGCCGGTGATGACGACGACCTTGTCGCCCTTCTTGATCTTCGCGGCCATCAGAGCACCTCCGGCGCCAGCGAGATGATTTTCATGTGGTTCTTGGCACGCAGCTCGCGCGGCACGGGCCCGAAGATACGGGTGCCGACCGGCTCCTTCTGATTGTTGATCAGAACGGCGGCGTTCTTGTCGAACCGGATGACGGAGCCGTCGGCGCGGCGGATGTCCTTGGCCGTGCGAACCACGACCGCCTTCATCACGTCGCCCTTCTTCACGCGACCGCGCGGAATGGCTTCCTTCACCGAAACGACGATGATGTCGCCGACGCCGGCATACTTGCGCTTCGAGCCGCCGAGCACCTTGATGCACATCACGCGGCGAGCGCCCGAATTATCGGCGACGTCCAGATTCGTCTGCATCTGGATCATGGTCTTGATCCTTTCTCTGTTTCAGACCGGTTTCCCGCCGAGGGCTTTCACCCTGGCGGGACTACGCCTGACGGGGGTTCTGACGCCCCTATCAATTTTCTAGCCGCGAGCCTTCTCAGGCTGACGGAGCGTTTTCCAGCGCGACCCAGGTCTTGAGCCTGGAAATCGGCTTGGATTCCTCGATCCACACGACGTCGCCGACCTTGAACCGGTTGGCCTCGTCATGGGCGTGGTAGTTCTTGGAGCGACGGACCGTCTTCTTCAAGAGCGGGTGCGTGTAGCGCCGTTCGACCTTCACGACAATAGTTTTTTCCTGCTTGTCGCTGACGACGACGCCCTGAAGAACGCGTTTGGGCATGGTTCTCTCCTCAGGCCTTCGCCGCTTCGGTCGCCTTGCGGGTGCGGATCGTCTGGATCCGCGCGATGTCCCTGCGGACCTCGCGCACCCGGGCGGTGTTCTCCAGCTGGCCCGTGGCCCGCTGGAAGCGAAGGTTGAACTGTTCCTTCTTCAGCTTCAGGAGCTCGTCCTGGAGCTGGTCGGTCGACATGGCACCGAGGTCGGAAAGCCGCTGCTTGGTCTTCATGATCTGAAATCCTTACTCGGCGATGCGCTCGATGACGCGGGTCTTGATCGGGAGCTTCGCCGCGCCGAGGCGGAGAGCCTCCTTGGCGATCTCCGACGACACGCCGTCGATCTCGAACATGATGCGGCCGGGCTTGACGCGGCAGGCCCAGTACTCGGGCGAACCCTTACCCTTACCCATGCGCACCTCGGTCGGCTTGTCCGACACCGGCACGTCCGGGAAGATCCGGATCCACACCCGGCCGGCGCGCTTCATCTCGCGGGTGATCGCGCGGCGGGCCGCCTCGATCTGCCGCGCGGTGACCCGCTCCGGCTCCAGGGCCTTCAGGCCGAACTGGCCGAAGTTGAGCTCCGTGCCGCCCTTGGCCGTACCATGGATACGGCCCTTGAACTGCTTGCGGAACTTGGTCTTCTTGGGGGAAAGCATCGCTTTGGCTCCAAAAACCTTACGCCGCTGCGTCGCGGCGGCCGCCGCCGGACGACCGCTGGCCGCCCTCTTCGGCGAGACGCTTGTCCTGCGCCATCGGATCGTGCTCGAGGACCTCGCCCTTGAAGATCCAGACCTTCACGCCGCACGTGCCGTACGTCGTGAACGCGGTGGCGATGCCGTAGTCCACGTCCGCGCGCAGCGTGTGCAGCGGAACGCGGCCCTCGCGGTACCACTCCATGCGCGCGATCTCGGCGCCGCCGAGACGGCCGGAGCAGTTGATCCGGATGCCCTCGGCGCCCAGGCGCATGGCGGACTGGACGGCCCGCTTCATCGCCCGGCGGAAGGCCACGCGGCGCTCCAGCTGCTGGGCGATCGACTCGGCCACCAGCGTGGCGTCGATCTCGGGCTTGCGCACCTCGACGATGTTGATCGCGACATCCGCGTCGGTCATCTTCGCGACGACCTTGCGCAGCTTGTCGATGTCGGCGCCCTTCTTGCCGATCACCACGCCCGGGCGGGCGGAGTGGATCGTCACGCGGCACTTCCGATGCGGGCGCTCGATCACGATCTTGGAGACGGCCGCCTGCTTTAGGAGCTTCATCAGCGCCTCGCGGATGGCCATGTCCTCGTGAACGAGCTTGCCGTATTCGCCCTTGTTGGCGAACCAGCGGCTGTCCCACGTCCGGTTGATGCCGAGACGCAGACCGATCGGGTTGATTTTCTGACCCATCGATTTCTCCTCAGGCCGTCTCGGCCGTTTCGCGAACGACGACCGTCAGGTTCGCGAAGGGCTTCATGATCCGGGCGCCGCGACCGCGGGCACGGGCATGGAACCGCTTCATGACGAGCGCCTTGCCGACATAGGCCTCGGCGACGACGAGATCGTCGACGTCGAGGTTGTGGTTGTTCTCGGCGTTGGCGATCGCGCTCTCCAGCGTCTTCTTGACGTCGACCGCGATGCGCTTGCGGCTGAACTGGAGGTCGGCGAGTGCCGTCGAGACCTTCTTGCCGCGGATGAGCTGGGCCACCAGGTTCAGCTTCTGGGGCGAGACGCGCAGGTTACGCGTCACGGCCTTGGCTTCCTGGTCGCTCAGGGCGCGGGGAGTGGCGGGCTTGGCCATCTGTCATCTCCCTCCGGTTACTTCTTCTTCGCCTTCTTGTCGGCAGCGTGGCCGTAGAAGGTGCGGGTCGGCGAGAACTCGCCGAACTTATGGCCGACCATCTCCTCGGTGACGTGCACCGGGATATGCTTCTGCCCGTTATAGACGCCGAAGTTGAGGCCCACGAACTGCGGCAGGATCGTGGAGCGACGGCTCCAGATCTTGATCACATCGCTGCGCCCCGAAGCGCGGGCGGCTTCGGCCTTCTTGAGGAGGTAGCCGTCGATAAACGGACCCTTCCAAACCGAACGTGTCATCGCTCGCGGTTCCTTACTTCTTGCGCTTGTGGCGGCTGGACACGATGAACTTGTCCGTCCGCTTGTTGACGCGCGTCTTCTTGCCCTTGGTCGGCTTGCCCCACGGCGTGACCGGGTGACGGCCGCCGGAGGTGCGGCCTTCGCCGCCGCCGTGCGGATGGTCGATCGGGTTCATCGTGACGCCACGATTGTGAGGCTTGCGGCCGAGCCAGCGGTTGCGGCCGGCCTTGCCCATGTTGATGTTCATGTGGTCGGGGTTCGAGACCGCGCCCACCGTGCCGAAGCACTGGCCGTGCACCAGGCGCTGCTCGCCCGAGTTGAGCCGCAGGATCACGTAGCCGTCGTCGCGGCCCACGATCTGCGCGTAGGTGCCGGCCGAACGGGCCAGCGCGCCGCCCTTGCCCACCTTCAGCTCGACATTGTGCACGATCGTGCCGATCGGCATGTTGGCGAGCGGCATGGCGTTGCCGGGCTTGATGTCCACGTTCTCGCCGGCGACGACGGTGTCGCCCACCGAGAGGCGCTGCGGCGCCAGGATGTAGGCCTGCGCCCCACCCTCGTAGCCGATCAGCGCGATGAACGCCGTGCGGTTGGGATCGTACTCGATCCGCTCCACCTTGCCCGCCACGTTGAGCTGGCCCCGGCGCTTGAAGTCCACGATGCGGTAGGCACGCTTGTGCCCGCCGCCGCGGAAGCGGACGGTGATCCGGCCCAGATTGTTACGGCCGCCGGAGGCGCTGAGGCCCTCGGTCAGCGACTTGACCGGCTTGCCCTTGTAGAGCTCGCTGCGGTCCACGATCACGAGCTGGCGAAGGCTCGGGGTGACCGGCTTGAATGATTTCAAAGCCATGGCTTCGTTCCTTCAACCTATCTCAAAGGCCGGTCGTGACGTCGATCGACTGGCCTTCAGCCAGCGTCACGACCGCCTTCTTGACGTCCGAGCGCTGGCCGAGCCGGCCGCGGAACGCCTTGACCTTGCCCTTGGTGACCAGGGTGTTCACACCCGTCACCTTGACATCGAAAAGCTTCTCGACCGCCGCCTTGATCTGCGGCTTCGTCGCGGTCTTGGAGACCTTGAAGACGACCTTGTTCTGCTCGGAGGAGGTCGTCGCCTTTTCGGTGACGACCGGGCCGACGATCACGTCGTAATGGCGCGGATCCTGACTCATTTGAAGCGCGCCTCCAGCGCATCGACGGCATCCTTGGTCAGAACCAGGGTGTCACGCCGCAGGATGTCGTAGACGTTGATGCCCTGGACCGGCAGCACGTCGACGTTCGGGATGTTGCGGGCCGCGCGGCCGAAATTGGCATCGACCTCGGCGCCGGAGACGATCAGCACGCTGTTCAGGCCGAGCTTGCCGAACCGCTCCTTGAGCGCCTTGGTCTTCGGCTCGTCGGCGACGGCCTTGTCCACGACGATCAGGGTCTGCGCCTTGGCCTTGGCCGACAGGGCATGCTTCAGGGCCAGGGCGCGCACCTTCTTGGGAAGGTCGTGCTCGTGGCTCCGGTTGACCGGGCCGAAAGCCTTGCCGCCGCCGCGGAACTGCGGAGCCGACGCCGCGCCGTGACGCGCGTTGCCCGAGCCCTTCTGCTTGTACAGCTTCTTGGTCGTGCGGTCGATTTCCGAGCGGCCGAGCGTCTTGTGCGTGCCGGCGCGACGCTTGGCGAGCTGCCAGCGCACGCAACGGGCGATCAGGTCCTGGCGCGGCTCGAGACCGAAAATGGCCTCGTTGAGCTCGATCGCGCCGGCCTTGCCGCCGTCGAGAGTGGTCACATCGAGCTTCATCACGCGTTCTCCTGACCTTCGGTCTGAGCCTCAGGGGCAGCCTGCGGCGCGTCCGCGGCGGAACCCGCCTCGCGGAACTTGCCCGGCATCGGCGCATCCTTCGGCAGCGCGCGCTTGACCGCGTCGCGCACCGTGATCCAGCCGCCGGCCACGCCGGGAACGGCGCCCTGCACCAGGATCAGGCCGCGCTCGACGTCCGTCTGCACGACCTTCAGGTTCTGCGTCGTGACCTTCTCGACGCCGAGGTGTCCCGGCATCTTCTTGTTCTTGAAGGTCTTGCCCGGATCCTGGCGGCCACCGGTCGAACCGATGGAGCGGTGCGAGATGGACACGCCGTGCGAGGCGCGAAGACCGCCGAAGTTCCAGCGCTTCATGCCGCCGGCAAAGCCCTTGCCGGTCGTCGTGCCGCTGACGTCGACGAACTGCCCGACGACGAAGTGGTCGGCCGTGATCTCGGCGCCGACGGGGATCAGGCGATCCTCCGGCACGCGGAACTCGGCGAGCTTCTTCTTGGGCTCGACCTGGGCGACGGCGAAGCGGCCGCGCTCGGCCCGGGAGACGTTCTTCACCTTCGCGGTGCCGACGCCGACCTGGAGCGCGGTGTAGCCGTTCTTCTCGACGGTGCGGTGGGCGACCACCTGGCACTGTTCGATCTGCAGCACGGTGACGGGAACATGCTCGCCGGCGTCCGTGAAGACCCGGGTCATCCCGACTTTCTTAGCGATCACGCCTGAGCGCATCTGCGTATCCTCTAAGGCGTTTAAAACCACCTGATCCGTTGCCGGATCAGAGCTTGATTTCGACGTCGACGCCGGCGGCGAGGTCGAGCTTCATCAGCGCGTCCACGGTCTGGGGCGTCGGTTCGACGATGTCCAGGACGCGCTTGTGGGTGCGCATCTCGAACTGCTCGCGCGACTTCTTGTCGATGTGCGGCGACCGCAGCACCGTGTAGCGCTCGATACGCGTCGGCAGCGGGATCGGGCCCCGGACCTGCGCGCCGGTCCGCTTCGCGGTCGACACGATCTCGCGCGTGGACGCGTCGAGGATGCGGTGGTCGAACGCCTTGAGGCGGATGCGGATGTTTTGACCGTTCATAGGGAAACCCTCGGGCCGAACTTAAAGGGAGGAAGGGGGGCGCCGCGTTTCGGCGAAACGCTGCGGCGCCCTCCTCCGCTCGATCACTCGATGATGGAGGCGACGACGCCGGCGCCAACCGTGCGGCCGCCCTCGCGGATGGCGAAGCGCAGCTTCTCTTCCATCGCGATCGGCACGATCAGGTGAACTTCCATGGCGATGTTGTCGCCCGGCATCACCATCTCCGTGCCTTCCGGCAGGTG
>JAIXYZ010000006.1 GCA_027489955.1 Hyphomicrobiales bacterium
GCGCTCTTGAGAGGGCGGAACGGGAACACCGCCGCCCGCACCTCGCAATCCGGTGCGGGGAAAGCTGCGAAAACCTGAACGATTTCAACGGCAAAAATTCGTCGTGGTGGGCCCGGCAGGACTCGAACCTGCAACCAGACCGTTATGAGCGGTCGGCTCTAACCATTGAGCTACAGGCCCCGTCCTCAGCCTTAGGCAAGGCGCGTGCGGAAATAAAGACCCTGGCAGGGCCCTTGCGCGAGGGCGGTGGATCGATGGATTGCCCGGCGGCGCTGCCAGGGAGCTACGAAGGGAGCGGCGAGCTCTAAGGGGAGCCGACATGAAAAAGCCGCCGGGCCCGCGGGGCGGGCGCGACGGCTGGTGGCGTGGCCGGTCCGGCGAACGGATGGCGGCCCTAGGGCCCGGTCAGTGGACCGAGCGGGCCGCGGCCTGGAGCCGGCTGATCTGGTCCTTGAGCTGCAACTTGCGGCGCTTGAGTTCGACGAGTTTGAGATCGTCCGAAGAGGGGCGTGTGACGGCGTGGTCGATTTCGCGTTCGATCGCCCGATGACGCTTTTCGAGCTCCGCGAGATGAGTCTGCAGGGACATGCAATCGTCTCCTTCATTCTCCCCAACGTCATCATCGTGACATGGAAATTGGGGCAAGTCGAAGGCTTTGACGTGGTGCGCCGCACCATTGACGTGCGCCGCGGGATACCACTCCAAGTTTAGGATTCTCAAACGCTTGTCCCCTTGCGGGGCCTTCTCCATACTCGCGCCGCAACGCATTTCGGGGGCCTTTGCAGCGTCATGGCGGTCGACTTGGACGAACAGGAGCGGATCGCCTTCCAGGACGAACTGAGCCGCCTCAGGCAGGAGCACCGGGACCTCGACGCGGCGATCGACGCGCTCGACCGGCTGGGGGCCGCCGACCAGCTCCAGCTGCAGCGGCTGAAGAAGCGCAAGCTCTACCTGCGCGACCGCATCTCCTTCCTGGACGACCAGCTCACCCCCGACATCATCGCCTGAAGCCGCCTGTCGCTTGTGGCGAGCCCGCCGCTCGGCTATTGCGCGGGCTTCGGCCGCAAGCGAGCCAAACGGAAACGACATGAGCGCGTCCTCCCGCCCCGTCGCCATCATCATGGGCAGCCAGTCGGACTGGGCGACCATGCGCCACGCCGCGGAGACGCTGGACGCGCTCGGCATCGGCTATGACGCGCGCATCGTCTCCGCCCACCGCACGCCCGACCGGCTCGTGGCCTTCGCCAAGGGCGCCAGGGACGAGGGCTTCCGCATCGTGATCGCGGGGGCCGGCGGCGCCGCCCACCTTCCGGGCATGGCCGCTTCCATGACGCCCCTGCCGGTTTTCGGGGTTCCGGTGGAGTCCAAGGCCCTGTCGGGACAGGACAGCCTGCTCTCCATCGTGCAGATGCCCGCCGGCATCCCCGTGGGCACGCTCGCCATCGGCCGTGCCGGTGCTGTCAACGCCGCGCTGCTCGCCGCCGCCGTCCTGGCGCTCACCGACGAGGCGCTGGCCGGCCGGCTCGACGCCTGGCGCCGCCGCCAGAGCGAGTCGGTCGCCGAACGCCCCTCCGACGAAGGCTGAGCGCGATGCTGCGTCCGGGGGCGACCATCGGCATCCTGGGGGGCGGCCAGCTCGGCCGCATGACGGCCCTCGCCGCCGCCGAGCTCGGCCTGAAATGCCACGTCTTCACGCCGGAGCGCGACTGCCCGGCCGCCGAGGTCTGCGCGCGGGTCACGGTGGCGCCCTATGAGGACGCCGCCGCCCTCGAGGCCTTCGCCCGCGGCGTCGACGTCGTGACCTACGAGTTCGAGAACGTGCCGGCCGAAACAGCGCGCATCGTCTCGGCCCACACCGTGCTGCGCCCCGGCGCCCGCGCCCTCGCCACGACGCAGGACCGGCTGGCGGAGAAGAGCTTCGTCGCCGGGCTGGGCCTGCCGACCGCGCCCTTCGCCGGCATCGACAGCCTGGCCGATCTGGAGGCGGCGCTCGCCCGCCTCGGCCGCCCGGCGGTTTTGAAGACGCGCCGCTTCGGCTATGACGGCAAGGGCCAGGTCAAGATCGCCGAGGGCATGGATGCCGCCGCCGCCTTCGAGGCGATCGGCCGCCAGCCCGCCATCCTGGAGGGCTTCGTGTCCTTCGCGCGCGAGGTCTCGGTCGTCGCGGCGCGCGGCGAGGACGGCGCGGTGGCCGCCTTCGACGTCTGCGAGAACGCCCACCGCAACCACATCCTGGACGTGACCACGGTGCCGGCCTCCATCGCCCCGGCCACGGAGAAGGCCGCGCTGCGGGCCGCCGCCGCCATCGGCGCCGCGCTCGACTACGTCGGCGTGTTCACGGTCGAGATGTTCATCGTCGGCGGGGCCGGCGGCGGGGCCGAGAGCATCGTCGTCAACGAGATCGCGCCCCGCGTGCACAATTCCGGGCACTGGACCATCGAGGGCGCCGAGACCTCGCAGTTCGAGCAGCATGTGCGCGCCATCTGCGGCTGGCCGCTGGGCTCCCCGGCCCGCATGGGCGACGTGACGATGACCAACCTCATCGGCACGGATGCCGATCGCTGGCGCGAGATCCTGGCCGAGCCTGGCGCGCGCCTCCATCTTTATGGAAAGGCCGAGGCCCGCCCAGGCCGCAAGATGGGCCACGTCACGCGCGTCACGGCCCGCTCCTGACGCGCCTTGCGTGTGGACAGCCCCGGCGATTTCTGTTAATCGGCCGCACCGAGAGGGGTTGCGGCGCGGCTTTTGCGCCGGCGACCCCGGTTGGCTTTATCCAGATCGTCTCGATTCAAAAGGCAGGATGACGCGTGCAGGTTCTCGTTCGTGACAACAACGTCGATCAGGCGCTCCGCGCGCTGAAGAAGAAGATGCAGCGCGAAGGCATCTTCCGGGAGATGAAGCTGCGCGGTCACTACGAGAAGCCGTCCGAGAAGCGGGCGCGCGAGAAGGCCGAGGCCGTCCGCCGGGCGCGCAAGCTCATCCGCAAGCGGATGCAGCGCGAGGGCCTGCTGCCGTCGAAGCCGAAGCCGACCCGCTGATTCGCAGCGGCCGGCCGGCAGGACGCCGTCCTGGCCCAGCGTCCGACGCCGCCCCAGGGCGGCGGATCGCCAGAAGCTACCGGGCGCTCTCCTTCGGAGGGCGCCTTGTCGTTTGAGATCGCGGGTCCATATGGCGGCCAGGAGCGCCACGCCGTGCAGCCGCCATATTCGATCCGGCATATCCGGCCGGATGCAGCCGGGTGACGAGACGACGCGACGAGACGATGCGAGGAGACGACGACTTGCAGCATGACGCCGCCCTGCCCTTCGCCCTGCCCCGCCGCCGGTTTCCGGCCGTCCTGACCGTCCTCTGCGCGGGCCTGGCGCTCGCCGGCTGCGAGACGATGGGGCGCGGTGCGATCGACCGCCCGATCGCCGAGGTCGAGCGCGGCGACCCGCAGGCCGCCAGCGTCAACATCGCGTCCCTGTCGGACGTCATCACCCGCAATCCCAACGATCCGCAGGCCTACAACACCCGCGGCGCGGCCTATGCCCGGATCGGTCGCTACAGCGACGCCATCGCCGACTTCACGAAGGCGGTGCAGCTCGATCCCAACCTCGCCTCCGCCTATACCAACCGGGCGCTGGCGCTGCGCCAGACCGGCCGGGATGACCAGGCGCTGGCCGATTTCAGCCGCGCGATCCAGTCCAACCCGTCCTATGGCCCGGCTTATCTGGGCCGCGGCAACCTCTATCGCGCCCGCCGCCAGTACGACGCGGCGCTCGCCGATCTGGCGCAGGCCATCCGCCTCAACCCCGAATCGGCCGAAGGGCTCCACGCCCGCGGCCTCGTCCACCAGGCGCTGAACGACCACAACAAGGCGATCCTGGACTTCGACGCCGCGCTGGACCGCAATCCCTATGTGGCGGCGCCCTACACCGCGCGCGGCCAGTCGCTGTCCGTCGTCGGCAAGTACGATCAGGCGATCGAGGACTTCAACGCCTCGCTGAACGTCGACAATCGCAACGCCGATGCCTGGGCCGGGCGGGGCTTCGCCTTCGAGCGCAAGGGCGACCGGCAGAACGCTTCCGAATCGTATCAGCGCGCCCTGTCGATCGACAACAGCAACGCGGCCGCCCGCGCCGGCCAGAGCCGGCTCGGCGGCGGCGGCGTCGCCTTATTCCGCTAGCGCCGACGGCGCGCGGGACAGGTCCCTGACGAAGCGCACCATCTCGTCCACCGCGCCGTGGCGCGGCAGGTCGTTGTGGCCGGCGCCGGGATAGGCGACGAACCGCTTGGTGCCTCCGGCGAGCCCGAACAGCTTCTCTCCCTGCGCGATCGGCACGGTGCGATCCTCGGTGCCGTGCAGGACGAGGAGCGGCGCCGTCACGTTCGGGATGGCGAGATCGGAGCGGAAGGGATCGTGCATCAGCCACCGCACCGGAAAGACGGGGTAGCGGATCGCGGCGACATCCACCGCCGAGGCGAACGGCGCTTCCAGGATCAGCCCGTCCACGGCGCGCTCCGCCGCCAGCCGCACCGCGACGGCGGCGCCCAGCGAGAAGCCGTGGACGAAGCGGCGGGCCCCGGCGGACCGCGCCTCCAGCCAGGCGAAGGCCGCCTGCGCGTCGCGATGAAGCCCTTCCTCCGTCGGCACGCCCGTCGAACCGCCATAGCCGCGATAGCTGACGCCGAGCACGCCGAACCCGGCGGCGGCAAACGCGCGCAGGCGCTCGGCCACGCGCGCGACCGTCCCCGTCTGCCCGTGGAACGACACGATGACGGGCGCCCCCGAAGCGGGGGGCGGCACGTACCAGACCAGGATGCGCTCCCCGTCCGCGGTCGCGACCTCGTGCACCTGCGCGCCCGGCAGCCCGGCCTCGGCGGGATGGACGCGCTCCTGCGACGGCCGGAACACGTAGGCCCTCTGGAACGCGTAGAGATAGGCCAGCGGCGCGGCGTACAGGGCCAGCGCCAGGGCAGGCAGGACGAGGAGAAGGCGGCGTCTCATGCGCCCTTCCCTAGCCGATCCAGCCGAGCGCGTGGAGAGCGAGCCCCGCGGCGGCCGCGCCGGCCAGGACGGTTCCCATCCCGGCGCGTAAGGCGACCATGGCGAGGATACAGGCCACCGCCAGCGAAAGGGCCCAGGGATCGAGACTCGCCGGATCCGGCCTTTCGAAGCGCAGCGGCCCGGCGGCGAAGGGCACCTGCCGGGAGAAGATCGTGTGGAGGGCGAACCAGACCGCCAGGTTGAGGATGACGCCGACCACCGCCGCCGTGATCGCGGACAGGGCTCCGGCGATCGCCCTGTTGCCGCGGACCCGCTCCACGTAAGGGGCGCCCGCCAGCACGAACAGGAAGCAGGGCGCGAAGGTCACCCAGGTGGCGATGAGCCCGCCCGCCGCACCCGCGAGCAGCGGAGGCAGCCCCTCGGGCCGGCCATGGGCGGCCATGAAGCCCACGAATTGCAGAACCATGATGAGCGGGCCGGGCGTCGTCTCGGCCATGCCGAGCCCGTCCAGCATCTGTCCGGCCTCGAGCCAGCCGCGGCCCTCCACCGCCTCCTGCGCCACGTAGGCCAGCACCGCATAGGCGCCGCCGAACGTGACGAGCGCCAAGCCCGAAAAGAACGTGGCGATCTCGGCAAGGACGTGACGTGGGCCGAGCAGGACGACGAGCGCGGCGACGGGGACGAGCCAGATGGCGAGCCAGCCTGCGACGACGCGCGCCGTGTCCATCGGGCTGCGGCGGGCGTGGTCCGGCATGCCCTCGCCGAGCACCGTTGCGCCCGCATCGTCCGCCTCGGCGGCAGCGCCCGTGAAGCCCTTCAGCCCCGCGCGGCCGGCGGCAAGGCCCGCCAGTCCCGCTCCGAGCACGATGACGGGGAACGGCACGCCGAAGGCGAAGATGAGCACGAAGGCGAGCCCGGCGATCAGGACGAGCGCGGGTCCGTGGAGCGCCTTGCGCGCCAGCCGGACCAGCGCCGCGAGCACGATGGCGATGACCGCCGCCTTGAGCCCGAAGAACAGGGCCGCCACCGGCCCGACCTGCCCGAACAGCGCGTAGAGCACGCTCAAGGCCATGATCGCCACGACGCCGGGCAGGATGAACAGGAGGCCCGCCGCAAGCGCGCCGCGGGTCCCGTGCATCAGCCAGCCGATATAGGTGGCGAGCTGCTGGGCCTCCGGTCCGGGCAGGAGCATGCAATAGTTCAGGGCGTGCAGGAACCGAGCCTCCCCGATCCAGCGCTTCTCCTCGACTAGGATGCGGTGCATCACCGCGATCTGGCCTGCCGGGCCGCCGAACGACAGGGCCGCCACGCGCACCCATACCCGCAGTGCCTCGCGGAAGGAGACGGGCGCCGGGGCGGACGGTCCGGCAGCGGGCTGCACTGGCACGGAATCGGGATCGGTCAGGCTGGTCATGCGCATCCGTTTAACCGCATCGCCGAGGCCGGCGCGACCGTTTCCGCGCGCGGCCCGCGCACAAGCGGCCCGATCGTTCACGAAACGTCGCAAGGCGGTTGATCGGCGGGGGCATCCGCCCGATATCTCCCGCACCCACCGCACGAGAGATCCATGACCTCACCCCTGTCCGCCGCCGCGAGTTCGTCCCGTGTCCTGTCGCCGGCCGCCGCCGCTTCGTCGACCCCCGATCTGGGCGCGCTGCCGGAATGGAACCTGAACGATCTCTATCCGGGCATGGACTCGGCCGAGTTCAAGAACGACCTCGCCAGGGGCATCGCCGCCTGCAAGAGCTTCGCCGACGCCTATCGCGGCAAGCTCGCCTCCATGGCCGCCGCGCCCGAAGCCAGCGCCACGCTGGCCGAGGCGGTGCGCCGCTACGAGGAGCTGGAGGATCTGCTGGGGCGGGCCATGTCCTATGCGGGCTTGATTTATTCCGGCAACACGGCCGACCCGGTGCGGGCCAAGTTCTACGGCGACACCCAGGACAAGCTGACCGCCGCCTCCAGCGACCTTCTCTTCTTCACGCTGGAACTGAACCGCATCGACGACGCGGTGCTCGACCGCGCGATGGCCGATGGCCCCCTCGCCCATTACCGGCCCTGGCTCGAGGACATCCGCCGGGAGAAGCCCTATCAGCTCGACGACGAGATCGAGCGCCTGTTCCTGGAGAAGTCCACGACGGGGCGGGCGGCGTGGAACCGCCTGTTCGACGAGACGATGTCCGGCCTGCGCTTCCAGGTGCGCGGCGAGGAACTGGCGCTCGAGACCACGCTGAACAAGCTGCAGGATGCGGACGGCACGGTGCGCAAGGACGCCGCCGACGCCCTCGCCAAGGTGTTCCGCGCCAACCTGCGCACCTTCACGCTCATCACCAACACGCTGGCCAAAGACAAGGAGATCGCCGACCGCTGGCGCGGGTTCGACGACGTGGCGGCCTCCCGCCACCTGGCGAACCGCGTCGAGCCCGAGGTGGTCGACGCCCTGGTCTCCGCCGTCCAGGCGGCCTATCCGCGCCTGTCGCACCGCTATTACCGGCTCAAGGCCAAATGGTTCGGCCGCGAATCCCTGGACCACTGGGACCGCAACGCCCCCCTGCCCAAGGTGGACCAGCGGCTGATCGGCTGGGACGAGGCCAGGGACACGGTCCTGTCGGCCTATGGCGATTTCGATCCCCGGATGGCGGAGATCGCCGGCCGCTTCTTCGATCGCAACTGGATCGACGCGCCGGTCCGGCCCGGAAAGGCGCCGGGCGCCTTCGCCCACCCGACCGTGCCCTCGGCCCACCCCTATGTGCTGCTGAACTATCTCGGCAAGCCGAGGGACGTGATGACGCTCGCCCATGAACTGGGCCACGGCGTCCACCAGGTGCTGGCCGCGCCCAACGGCGCGCTGATGGCGCCCACGCCCCTGACGCTCGCCGAGACGGCCTCCGTGTTCGGCGAGATGCTCACCTTCCGCAAGCTCCTTGCCGCCACGACCGACCCGGTCCAGCGCAAGGCGATGCTGGCGGCCAAGGTCGAGGACATGATCAACACGGTGGTCCGCCAGATCGCGTTCTACACGTTCGAGCGGCGCGTCCATCTGGAGCGGCGCGAGGGCGAGCTGACGGCGGAGAAGCTGTGCGAGATCTGGCTCGGCGTGCAGCGCGAGAGCCTCGGCCCCGCGATCACCCTGCGCGAAGGCTACGAGACGTTCTGGACCTACATCCCGCACTTCATCCACTCGCCGTTCTACGTCTACGCCTATGCCTTCGGGGACTGCCTCGTGAACTCTCTCTACGGGGTCTACCAGACCGCGTTGGAGGGTTTCGCCGAGCGCTATTTCGCGCTCCTGGAAGCCGGCGGCACCAAGCATCACACCGAGCTTCTCGCGCCCTTCGGGCTCGACGCGCGCGATCCTTCCTTCTGGCAGATCGGGCTCGGCATGATCGAGGGCATGATCGTCGAGCTCGAAGGAATGGACTGAGGGCGCCATGTCCGGCCGCGACGACGAGGCCAACCGGTTTTCGGCCCGGGCCGCCCGCTACGCGAGGGTCGGCACATCCATGTCCGGCGTCGCCGCGCGCATGGCCGGCCGGGCCATGCTCAACCTCACCGGGCGCGACGCCGACAATGCCAGCGCGCTGACCGCCGCGCTGGGCGGTCTCAAGGGTCCCTTGATGAAGGTGGCGCAGCTCGCCGCCACCATCCCGGACCTGCTGCCGCCGGAATATGCCGCCCAGCTCCAGACGCTCCAGTCCCAGGCGCCGCCGATGGGCGCCGGCTTCGTCAAGCGGCGCATGGTGGCCGAGCTGGGGCCGGACTGGTCGCACCGGTTCGGCGCCTTCGACCTGAAGCCCGCCGCGGCCGCCTCCCTCGGCCAGGTCCACCGCGCGGTCTCGCAGGAGGGCGCGCCGCTCGCCTGCAAGCTGCAATATCCGGACATGGAATCGGCGGTGGAGGCGGACCTCAGCCAGCTCGGCGTCGTCTTCGCCCTGCACCGGCGGCTCGACCCGGCCATCGACACCCGCGAGATCGCCCAGGAGATCGGCGAGCGCGTGCGCGAGGAGCTGGACTATGTCCGCGAGGCCCGCCACGCGGCCCTCTACCGGCAGATGCTGAAGGACGCGCTGGACGTGCGCGTGCCGGAGGTGGTGCCGGACCTCTCCACCCGTCGCCTCCTGACCCAGACCTGGCTGGAGGGCGAGCCCATCCTGTCCTTCAAGCAGGCGCCGCAGGAGGTCCGCAACCGGATCGCGGTGGCGCTCTTCCACGCCTGGTGGCGGCCCTTCATCCGTTACGGCGTCATCCACGGTGACCCGCATCTGGGCAATTACGCCGTCTTCCGCGACGGTGAGGGAGAGGCGCGGGGCATCAATCTTCTGGATTACGGCTGCGTGCGCATCTTCCCGGCGAGCTTCGTCAAGGGCGTGGTGGACCTGAGGCGCGGCCTTCTGGAGGACGACGAGGACCTGAGGGTCCACGCCTACGAGACCTGGGGCTTCAAGGGCCTCAACCGCGACCTGATCGCGACGCTCAACATCTGGGCGCGGTTCATCTACGGGCCGCTGCTGGACGACCGGGTCCGCACGATCGCCGACGGCGTCAGCCCCGCCGAATACGGGCGCCGCGAGGCGTTCCAGGTGCACAAGGCGCTGAAGGAGAAGGGTCCCGTCCTCATCCCGCGCGAATTCGTCTTCATGGATCGGGCCGCGATCGGGCTCGGCGGCGTGTTCCTCCATCTCTCCGCCGAGCTCAACTTCTTCCGCCTGATCGAGGCCGAGCTCGCCGATTTCGCGGTCTCCCGCGTCGCCGCGCGGCAGGCCGAGGCGCTGACGGAAGCGGGCCTCAATCCGCTGGCCTGAACCTCCCATCGTAGACATTGGCCGCAGGTGACCGCGGCGGGTGACATCGCTAGGATGCGCCGCCCGCCGGGACGGCGTCTCCATGCGCCATCCGGTCGGGTGTCCATTCGCCCGATTCTCATGCACGTCATCCATGTGCACGATTGATCGGCATATCACCCTGCGCTAAAGCGCATCAGACTTTGGTTGAAGGCATCCCCAAGCGGGATGGAGGAAACGCATGGCTCAGCACGCCGACCATTCCCATGGCGAAACGCCCATGGACTATAAGGAACACGAGCGCACTTATTCCGGCTTCGTCGTCTTCACCAAGTGGGGCACGATCGCGGTCGCCGTCGTGCTGATCGGCATGGCGATCTTCCTGGTCTGATCTCAAGTCCACACGTCCGCTGGGGGGCGGACTGCGCCGGCCGATCGCGCCGGAGCTCGCGCCTCCCGTCTGCCATCGGAGAGCGTCGATGCGTATTGCCGTCCTCAAGGAAACGGTCTCGGGCGAGCCGCGCGTCGCGGCGACGCCGGAGACCGTGAAGAAGTTCGCCGCGCTCGGCGCCCAGGTGGCGGTCGAGACGGGTGCGGGCACCGCATCGGGCATCCCGGACGCCGATTACCAGGCGGCCGGCGCGGAGATCGCGAAATCGGCCAAGGACGCCGCCAAGGGCGCGGCCATCGTGCTCAAGGTCCGGCGTCCGTCGGAGGTCGAGGTCAAGGCGCTGCCCAAGGGCGCGCTGGTCGTCGGCATCATGGATCCGCACGGGAACGAGGCGGCCGTCTCCGCCCTGGCGGACCAGGGCGTCTCCGCCTTCGCCATGGAGCTGATGCCGCGCATCACCCGCGCGCAGGTGATGGACGTTCTGTCCTCGCAGGCCAACCTCGCCGGCTACCGCGCCGTCGTGGACGCGGCGGCCGAATACGGCCGGGCGCTGCCGATGATGATGACGGCCGCGGGTACCGTGCCCGCCGCCAAGGTCTTCATCATGGGCGTGGGCGTCGCGGGCCTGCAGGCCATCGCCACCGCGCGGCGCCTGGGCGCCGTCGTGACCGCGACGGACGTGCGCCCCGCCACCAAGGAGCAGGTGGAATCGCTGGGCGCCAAGTTCCTCGCCGTCGAGGACGAGGAGTTCAAGAACGCGCAGACGGCCGGCGGCTACGCCAAGGAAATGTCCAAGGAATACCAGGCCAAGCAGGCGGCCCTCGTCGCCAGCCACATCGCCAAGCAGGACATCGTCATCACCACCGCCCTCATCCCCGGCCGGCCCGCGCCGCTGCTGGTGACGCAGGAGATGGTGGAATCGATGCGCCCCGGCTCCGTGCTGATCGACCTCGCGGTCGAACGCGGAGGCAACGTGGCGCTCGCCCGGCCCGGGCAGGTCGTCGTCCATAACGGCGTGAAGATCGTCGGCTTCGAGAACGTGCCCGGACGCCTGGCGGCGACAGCCTCCAGCCTCTACGCGCGCAACCTCTACGCCTTCGTCGAGACGCTGGTGGACAAGAACGCCAAGGCGCTCGCCGTCAACTGGGACGACGAACTCGTCAAGGCGACCTGCCTGACCCGCGACGGCGCCGTCGTCCACCCCGCCTTCCAGCCCAAGGCCTGACCCGAAGGATCCTCGCCATGGCAAACCTCACTCCCGAACAGGCGCTCGAGCGGGCCCGCGCGGCGGCGGATGCCACCCGCCAGGCCGCCGAGGCGACGCAGACCTACGTGGAACAGGCGGCGGCCGGCCTCGGCGGGCTGGCCCATGCCGCCACCGGCGGCGCGGTCGATCCCTTCGTCTTCCAGCTCGCCGTCTTCGTGCTGGCGGTCTTCGTCGGCTATTACGTCGTCTGGTCGGTGACGCCCGCGCTCCATACGCCGCTGATGTCGGTCACCAACGCCATCTCCTCGGTGATCGTGGTGGGCGCGCTGCTGGCGGTGGGCGTCAGCGCCGCCCCGCAGCTCGGCACCGGGCCGCTCTGGGCCAAGGTGCTCGGCTTCTTCGCCCTGGTCTTCGCCGCCATCAACATCTTCGGCGGGTTCCTCGTCACCGAGCGCATGCTCGCCATGTACAAGAAGAAGGGCTGAGGCCATGTCCGCCAACATCGCCACTCTTCTGTATCTCGTCTCCGGCGTCCTGTTCATCCTGGCGCTGCGCGGCCTCTCCCATCCGACCACGTCGCGGCAGGGCAACCGCTACGGCATGATCGGCATGGGCATCGCCGCGGTGACCACGCTCGTCACGTTCCCGCCGGCGGGCTTCCTGTCCTGGCTGATCGTGATCGCGGGCATCGCCATCGGCGGCGGCATCGGCGCGGTGACCGCCCGGCGCGTGCCCATGACGGCCATGCCGCAGCTCGTCGCCGCCTTCCACTCGCTCGTGGGCCTGGCGGCCGTGCTCGTCGCGGCGGGCGCGCTCTATGCGCCGACCGCGTTCGGCATCGGCGAGGTGGGCGCCATCAAGAAGGCGACGCTGGTGGAGATGGCGCTCGGCGCCGCCATCGGCGCGATCACCTTTACCGGCTCCATCATCGCCTTCCTGAAGCTCGACGGGCGGATGTCCGGCAAGCCGATCATGCTGCCCCAGCGCCATGCCATCAACATCGCGCTGGCGGTTTTGCTCGTCGTGCTGCTGGGCGTGTTCCTGGCCACCGAGAGCCATGCGGTGTTCTGGCTGATCGTGCTGGTCTCGTTCGCCCTCGGCGTGCTGCTCATCATCCCCATCGGCGGCGCGGACATGCCCGTCGTCGTGTCGATGTTGAACTCCTATTCCGGCTGGGCGGCCGCCGGCATCGGCTTCACGCTCGGCAACCTCGCGCTGATTATCACCGGCGCGCTGGTCGGCTCCTCGGGCGCGATCCTGTCCTACATCATGTGCAAGGGCATGAATCGCTCGTTCATCTCTGTCATCCTGGGCGGCTTCGGCGGCGAGACCGCCGCGGCGGCCGGCGGGGCGGTGGAGACCCGCCCGGTCAAGCAGGGCTCGGCCGACGACGCGGCCTACCTCATGAAGAACGCCGGCAAGGTCATCATCGTGCCCGGCTACGGCATGGCGGTGGCGCAGGCCCAGCAC
>JAIXYZ010000012.1 GCA_027489955.1 Hyphomicrobiales bacterium
GTGAGCCGTCGAGATCGTGATCCCGCGCGCCTTCTCCTCAGGAGCCTTGTCGATCTGGTCATACGCCGTGAACGTCGCGCCGCCAGCCTCCGCCAGGACCTTCGTGATCGCTGCCGTCAGGGACGTCTTGCCATGGTCAACATGGCCAATCGTCCCGATGTTGCAGTGCGGCTTCGTCCGTTCGAACTTTTCCTTCGCCATGGTCAGGCTCCTTCAATCTCTCGTGTTTCGCTGATGCCGGTTCGGTCGTGCGGGTGCGTCAGGCGTACTTGGCCTGAACCTCGGCGGCGACCGCCGAAGGCACCTGCTCGTAATGGTCGAACTGCATCGTGTAGTTGGCGCGGCCCTGGCTGAAGGACCGCAGCTGGTTGACGTAACCGAACATGTTCGCCAGCGGGACCATCGCATTGATGACCACCGCGTTGCCGCGCATGTCCTGGCCCTGGATCTGGCCACGACGGGAATTCAGGTCGCCGATGACAGAGCCGGTATATTCCTCCGGCGTCACGACCTCGACCTTCATGATCGGCTCGAGCAGAACCGAGCCGCACTTCTGCAGCGCCTCGCGCAGGGCGGCGCGGGAAGCGATCTCGAACGCCAGCGCCGACGAATCGACCTCGTGGAACGCGCCGTCGATCAGCTCGACCTTGACGTCCACGACGGGGAAGCCCGCCAGCACGCCGGAGCCGATGACCGACTCAAGACCCTTCTGCACGCCCGGCACGTATTCCTTCGGAACCGCGCCGCCGACGATCTTGGACTCGAACTCGAAGCCCTTGCCCGGCTCGTTCGGGTACACGACGATCTTGACGCGGGCGAACTGGCCGGTGCCGCCGGTCTGCTTCTTGTGGGTGTAGTCCACCTCGCCGCGCTTGGTGATCGTCTCGCGGTAGGCGACCTGCGGAGCGCCGATATTGGCGTCCACCTTGTAGGTGCGGCGCAGGATGTCGACCTTGATGTCGAGATGGAGCTCGCCCATGCCCTTCAGGCGGGTCTGCCCGGACTCGGCATCCGTCGAGACGCGGAAGGACGGATCCTCGGCGGCGAGCTTGGCGAGCGCCAGGCCCAGCTTCTCCTGGTCGGCCTTCGTCTTCGGCTCGATCGCGATCTCGATGACCGGCTCCGGGAACTCCATGCGCTCCAGGATGACGGGCTTGAGCGGATCGCACAGCGTGTCGCCGGTACGGACTTCCTTCAGGCCGGCCAGGGCGACGATGTCGCCGGCATAGGCCTCCTTGATGTCCTCGCGGTTGTTCGCGTGCATCAGGAGCATGCGGCCGACGCGCTCCTTCTTCTCGCGGGTGGAGTTCACCACCGACGAGCCGGACTCGATCTTGCCGGAATAGACGCGGCAGAACGTGATCGTGCCGACGAAGGGGTCGTCCATGATCTTGAACGCGAGCATGGAGAACGGATCGCTGTCCGAGGGCTTGCGCTCCATCGGCTCGTCCGTGTCCGGGTTGATGCCCTTGATGGCCTCGCGGTCGACCGGGGACGGCAGGTAGTCGACGACGGCGTCGAGCAGGGGCTGCACGCCCTTGTTCTTGAAGGCCGAGCCGCACAGGACCGGATGATAGGCGCGCTTGTACACCGCCAGGCGGATGAGCCGGCGCAGCGTCGCCTCGTCGGGCTCCTTGCCCTCGAGATAGGCTTCCATCACCTCGTCGTCGAGCTCGACCGAAGCCTCGACCAGCTTGGCGCGATATTCCTTCGCCTTGTCCAGCAGGTCGGCCGGGATCTCGACCTCGTCGAACTTGGCGCCGAGCGCCTCGCCCGACCAGACGATGGCCTTCATCTTCACGAGGTCGATGACGCCCTGGAAGTCCGCCTCGGCGCCAATCGGCAGCTGCAGCGGGACCGGCTTGCCGGCGACGCGGGTGATGATGTCCTGGACGCAGTTGTAGAAGTCGGCGCCCGTCTTATCCATCTTGTTGACGAAGACGATGCGCGGCACGTCGTACTTGTCGGCCTGGCGCCAGACGGTCTCCGTCTGCGGCTCCACGCCCTGGTTGCCGTCGAGCACGCAGACCGCACCGTCGAGCACGCGGAGCGAACGCTCCACCTCGATCGTGAAGTCCACGTGGCCGGGCGTGTCGATGATGTTCAGGCGCTTCTCGCGCCAGAAGCACGTCGTCGCGGCGGACGTGATCGTGATGCCGCGCTCCTGCTCCTGCTCCATCCAGTCCATCGTCGCGGCGCCTTCGTGCACCTCGCCGATCTTGTGGGACTTGCCGGTGTAATAGAGGATCCGCTCGGTCGTCGTCGTCTTGCCGGCATCGATGTGGGCCATGATGCCGAAATTGCGGTAGTCCTCGATCGCGTGCGTGCGGGGCATTGTCTCAATCCGTCCGTTTCTGTCTCTTCACCGGCGCCGGGATTACCAGCGGTAGTGCGAGAAGGCGCGGTTCGCTTCCGCCATGCGGTGGGTGTCTTCGCGCTTCTTCACGGCGCTGCCACGGTTGTTGGCGGCGTCGAGGAGCTCGGCGGACAGGCGCTCCACCATCGTCTTGTCGTTGCGGGCGCGCGCGGCCTGGATCAGCCAGCGGATGGCCAAGGCCTGGCGGCGCTCGGTGCGCACCTCGACGGGGACCTGGTAGGTCGCGCCGCCGACGCGGCGGGACCGGACCTCGATCGCGGGGGCGACGTTGTCCAGCGCCTGCTTGAACACGCCGAGCGGATCGGCCTTGGCCTTCTGCTCGATGATGTCGAACGCGCCGTAGACGATCGTCTCGGCGGCGGACTTCTTGCCGTCATACATCACGGAGTTCATGAACTTCGTGACGATGATGTCGCCGAACTTCGCGTCCGGGGTGATCTCGCGCTTCTCGGCGCTGTGACGACGCGACATGGGTCGGTCTCCGTCTCTTGTCTGATTACTTCGGACGCTTCGCGCCGTACTTCGAACGGCGCTGCTTCCGGTTCTTGACGCCCTGCGTGTCGAGCACGCCGCGCAGGATGTGGTAGCGCACGCCCGGCAGGTCCTTCACGCGGCCGCCGCGGATCATGACCACCGAGTGCTCCTGGAGGTTGTGACCCTCGCCCGGAATGTACCCGATGACCTCGTAGCCGTTCGTCAGACGCACCTTGGCGACCTTGCGGAGAGCCGAGTTCGGCTTCTTCGGGGTCGTCGTGTAGACGCGGGTGCACACGCCGCGCTTCTGCGGGCAGGCCTCCAGCGCGGGAGACTTGTCGCGGTAACGCCGCACTTCGCGCGGCTTGCGGATCAGCTGGCTGATCGTCGGCATTCTTCGCCCTCTTCGCTCGTCTTGAGCGTCTCGAACCAAACCTCGTCGGACCGCCTGCGCGCCCGGAAGGGTACGCAAAACGAATCCGCGCCATCGGCCTTTGCCGGGCCGCGGCGCGTTCTTCATGCAGAGGACCACGGACAAGTCCGCGATCATGCCCCAGTTCTGACTCTACAAGTCTGACTTGCCGTCAGTCGGTGCTAGAACCGGCAGCGTTTAGCGATCCTGCGTCCCGGCCGTGGCGGCCAGCGACGACTTGAGCACTACGGCCCGCCGAAGGTGCGCGGTGTTTAGCCCCAGAGTCGGCCTGCGTCAACCCCGGCGCGCTTCCCGGCGCCCCCGGCGCCCTGTCGCAGCCCCTCGCGGACCGCGCTCAGGACTTGCAGCCTCCAGCGGCGCTGGTACGGATAGCTCCATTGCCCGATCGATCGTTGATGGAGTGTCATTCCGTGATTGCCTGCCGCCGGCTCGCCGCCGCTGCCATCCTGTCCCTCGCCGCCCTCCCCGCCCTCGCCCAGGACTTCCGCTAAGAGGCCAGGCGCGGTCAGTCTCTCCTGCTCTACCGCTATACCAGCTACGACTACCAGTGCGTGCCCGTTCCGGGTCCGGACATTCACGTCTGGGCGCAGCCGTCCGTCGGCAAGGTGCGGATCGAGCGCTCGGTCAAGCCGGCCGGCAGCGGCCCTTGCGTCGGAAAGCCTTCGGGCATCACGGAAGTGGTCTTCGAGGCGGGGCCGACCGCCGGACGATCCGAGTTCACGCTGCTTCTGGCCAACAACGCGAATGACTCGGCCGACCTGCGGCCCTTCACCTTCCTCGTCACCGTGAAATGAGAAGGGCCGCCCCGGCGGGCGGCCCTTTCCATTCTTGCCAAGTCGCCGTGAGGGACGAGGTCACTCCGCGGGAGGAACCTCGACCGGCGCGGCTGCCGCCGCGGCGCGCTGCACCTCGGCCGACTTCTGCTCGACGATCATCTCGTCGCGGCGGGTCGCGATCTCGCGGATGCGGGTCGCGACCGAGCCGGTGCCCGCCGGGATGAGCGAGCCGACGATGACGTTCTCCTTGAGCCCGTCCAGCGTGTCGACCTTGCCATTGACCGCCGCCTCGGTGAGGACGCGGGTGGTCTCCTGGAAGGACGCCGCCGAGATGAACGAGCGGGTCTGGAGCGAGGCCTTGGTGATGCCCAGAAGAACCGGAACGCCAGAGGCGATCTTCTTCTTCTCCTCGATGAGGCGGTCGTTGGCCTCCTCGAGCTCGATCCGGTCCACCTGCTCGCCCTGCAGATACTCGGACTCGCCGGGATCGGTGATCTCGACCTTCTGGAGCATCTGACGAACGATCACCTCGATGTGCTTGTCGTTGATGTTCACGCCCTGGAGGCGATAGACCTCCTGGATCTCGTTCACGAGATAGGCCGCGAGCTCCTCGACGCCCTTGATCGCCAGGATGTCGTGCGGCGCGGGGTTGCCGTCGAGGATGTAATCCCCGACCTCGACCACGTCGCCATCCTGCAGGTGGATGTGCTTGCCCTTCGGGATCAGGTACTCGACCGGCTCCGTGCCGTCCGTCGGGGTCAGGACCACGCGGCGCTTGTTCTTGTAGTCGCGGCCGAACTGGATCGTGCCAGCCTTCTCCGCAATGATGGCGGCATCCTTCGGACGACGCGCCTCGAACAGCTCCGCCACCCGCGGCAGACCGCCGGTGATGTCGCGGGTCTTGGCGCTCTCCATCGGGATACGCGCCAGGATGTCGCCGGCCTTGACCTTCGCGCCCGGATCGACCGCGATGATCGCGTCGACCGAGAGCATGGAGCGCGCCTCGCCGCCGCGGGCGAGCTTGGCGATCTTGCCATCCTCGCCCTTGACCACGATGGCAGGCTTCAGGTCGGCCGAGCGGGCCGAGCCGCGCCAGTCGATGACGACGCGCTTGGCGATGCCGGTCGACTCGTCGACCGTCTCCGCCAGCGAGGCGCCCTCGTTCAGGTCCTCGAAGCCGACGGTGCCGTCGACCTCCGTGAGGACCGGGCGGGTATAGGGATCCCACTCGGCGATGCGCTGGCCGCGCTTGATCTGGTCGCCCTCGTCGACCTTCAGGCGCGCGCCGTACTGGATGCGGTGCACCGCACGCTCGACCCCGTCCGGCCCGACGATCACCACCGCGATCGTGCGGCCCATGGCGATCAGGTCGCCATCGGAGTTGCGCGCCACGTTGCGGTTGCGCATGCGGACGGTGCCTTCGAAGTTCGACTCGATGAAGGACTGGTCCGCGATCTGCGCCGCGCCGCCGATGTGGAAGGTGCGCATCGTGAGCTGGGTGCCCGGCTCGCCGATCGACTGGGCGGCGATGACGCCCACCGCCTCGCCCATGTTGACCGGGGTGCCGCGCGCCAGGTCACGCCCGTAGCACGAGGCGCAGACGCCGTTGCGGGTCTCGCAGGTGAGAACCGAACGGATCTTCACCTCCTGGATGCCCGCGGCGGTGATCGCCTCGATGTGCTTCTCCTCGATCATCGTCCCGGCGGCGAGGATCACCTCCCCGTCGAGCGTGGTCAGGTCCTCCGCGGCGAACCGGCCCAGGATGCGCGAGGCGAGCGAGGCCACCACCTGGCCCGCGTCGATGATCGCGCGCATGCGGATGCCGTTCGTCGTCCCGCAATCCTTCTCGCGGATCACGGCGTCCTGGGCGACGTCGACCAGACGGCGCGTCAGGTAACCCGAGTTCGCGGTCTTCAGCGCGGTGTCCGCGAGGCCCTTGCGGGCGCCGTGGGTCGAGTTGAAGTACTCAAGAACGTCGAGGCCTTCCTTGAAGTTCGAGATGATCGGCGTCTCGATGATCTCGCCGGACGGCTTGGCCATGAGGCCGCGCATGGCGGCGAGCTGGCGCATCTGCGTGGGCGAGCCGCGCGCGCCGGAATGCGACATCATCCAGATCGAGTTGACCTGGCGGTCGCGGCCGGCATCGTCCTTCTGCACCGACGAGATGCGGTTCATCATCTCGCTGGCCAGACGGTCCGAGCACTTCGCCCAGGCGTCGACGACCTTGTTGTACTTCTCACCGTGGGTGATCAGGCCGTCCTGGTACTGCTGCTCGTAGTCCTTCGTGAGCGCGCGGGTCTCCTCCACGATCGGCCACTTGTTCTCCGGCACGACCATGTCGTCCTTGCCGAAGGAAATGCCCGCCTTGAAGGCGTGGTAGAAGCCCAGACCCATGATCCGGTCGCAGAAGATGACCGATTCCTTCTGCCCGCAATGGCGGTAGACGGCATCGATCATCCCGGAGATTTCCTTCTTCGTCATGAGCTTGTTCACGACGTCGAAGGGAACCTTGCTGCTGCGCGGCAGGACCCGCGAAAGCAGCACGCGGCCCGGCGTGGTGTCATAGATGCGCGTGACGGTCTTGCCGTCCTCGCCCAGCCCGGTCCACCGGTACTTGATGCGGGTGTGCAGCGTGACGACCTTCTCGGCCAGCGCGTGCTCGAGCTCGCCGAGATCCGCGAAGGCCTTGCCCTGGCCCGGCTCGCCGTCCGACTGGATGGAGAGGTAGTACAGGCCCAGCACGATGTCCTGCGAGGGCACGATGATCGGCGCGCCGTTCGCGGGGTGCAGGATGTTGTTGGTCGACATCATGAGGACGCGCGCTTCCAGCTGCGCCTCGAGCGACAGCGGGACGTGCACGGCCATCTGGTCGCCGTCGAAGTCGGCGTTGAACGCGGCGCA
>JAIXYZ010000005.1 GCA_027489955.1 Hyphomicrobiales bacterium
AGTAGGCCATCGGCCGGCCTGCGCGAAGGGAAGGGCCCACCCGTCCGGTGCTGCGCACCGGCCACCCTCCCCTTGCGGGGAGGGATCAGGCGCGGCCGCGCCTCCCATCCCGTCGTCCTGGACCGTAGGGCCACCACGCGCGTCATGCTCGGCCCTGTGCCGAGCATCCACGCCTTCCTGCGCCGGGCGTGGGGACCGACAAAGACGTGGATGGTCGGGACAGGCCCGACCATGACGGCCAAGGATATGGGGCCACCCTGCGCCACGACGACGCTCGTCATGCTCGGCCTTGTGCCGAGCATCCACGCCTTTGCGCGCTGGGCTTTCCGTGAGTGGGAAACGTGGATGGTCGGGACAGGCCCGACCATGACGGCCACCGCCGCCCTACAACCCTCACGGGTCACGAATCCGGACCGCCACCACCCCTGCAAAAATTTCCGCCGCCGGGACCCTTGAATCCGCCCGCACACATCCGCATGTTAATGTTGTTCACTTTAACATCGGAGGAGTGTTCGATGTCTCATGCGTCCGCTGCCGGGTGGTCCGGCGCGTCGAGCGACTGGCGTAACGGTCCGTTCCCGCGGCGCGGGCTCGAGATCGCGGCCGTCGTCGTCGGCTTCGTTTTCGTCTGGCCGGCATCCGTCGGCTATCTCGTGTGGAAATTCGCCGGATACCCGGTGCCGAAGGCCCTGGAGGGCTACATGAACCGTCATTTTGACCGCTCGGGCAGCTTCTGGCGCGGCTGCGGCGCGAAGATGCGCGAGAGCGCCCGTGACTTCGCCGACGGCACCTTCGCCCGCGACACCGGCAACCTCGCCTTCGAGGAGTACCGGCAGGCCGAGCTGAAGCGCCTGGACGAGGAGCGCCGTCGCCTCGACGACGAGGCCCGCGAATTCTCCTCCTTCGTGGAGGAGCTGAAGCGCGCCAAGGACCGCGAGGAGTTCGACGCCTTCATGAAGAACCGCCGCGCCGCCGCCCCGCGCGCCGACGCCTGACCGGTTCGCCGGCCGGAACACGAGCCCTCCCCCGCCCGCGGGGGAGGGCTTTTTCATGGGCGGACGGGTCCTGCCGAACTGCCTTTTCATGGGCGGGCGGGTTCGGCCGAACTGCCTTGTCGTCCCCCTGCCTTGTCATCCCGGCGGCGCGGCACGCGCCGGGAAGGGGATCCAGCAGATGTCCGCCACCAGGTTCGGCGGCTGCCATTGGCTGGATCCCCTTCCCTCGCTTCGCTCGCCGGGGATGACAGCGGGTGCCGGGCAAACGCCGCCATGAGTTCGGAAGGTGTGCGGGGCGACGTCCTTCGCAGGCGCGGGCCGCGTCGCCGGGGATGACTTACGGGCTACCCGAACAACGCCGCCGTCAGCTTCGCGAGCGCCCGGGCGCGGTGGGAGAAGCGGTGCTTTTCCGCCCGCGTCAGCTCGGCGAAGGTGCGGCTCTCGCCGTCGGGCACGAACATCGGGTCGTAGCCGAAGCCGGCTTCGCCCCGTGGCGGCCAGGCGAGCGTGCCGGGCACCGCCGCCTCGAACAGCGCCTCCGTCCCGTCCGGCCAGGCGACCACGATGGCGGAAACGAACTGGCCGCGCCGCTGCTCCGGCGCCGTCGCGCCGCGCTTGCGCAGCTCCGCCTCGACGCGGCCCATGGCGCGCGTCCAGTCGCGCGGGCCGTTGCCGTGAGCGTCCAGCGCCCAGTCGGCGGTGAAGAGCCCCGGCGCGCCGAACAGCGCGTCGACGCACAGGCCGGAATCGTCGGCGATGGCGGGAAGGTTCGAGGCCTGCGCCGCCGCATGCGCCTTGATCGCCGCGTTCTGGGAGAACATGTGGCCGGTCTCGGCCGGCTCGGGCAGGCCGAGCTCCCCCGCCGAGACCAGCGCGACGCCGTGCGGCTCCAGGAGGTCGCGCATCTCGGCGAGCTTGCCCGCATTGTGCGTGGCGATGACCGCCTTGGGCGCCAGCGGCGGAAAGGTCCCGTCCATCAGCCGACCGCGAGCTTCTGCAGGTCCACCAGCCTCTGCGTGCCCTGGCGGGCGAGCCGCAGCAGGCTCATCAGCTCCTCCTCGGAGAAGGGCGCGCCCTCGGCCGTGCCCTGCACCTCGACGATGCCGCCCGAGCCGGTCAACACGAAGTTCGCGTCCGTATGCGCCGAGGAATCCTCGATATAGTCGAGGTCCAGAACCGGGTGGCCCTCATAGATGCCGCAGGAAATGGCGGCGACATGGTCCTTGAGGGCCTCGCCCGACAGCATCGAGCGCGCCTTCATCCAGGCGAGCGCGTCGTGCAGCGCGACCCAAGCGCCGGTGATCGCCGCGGTGCGCGTGCCCCCATCGGCCTGGATCACGTCGCAATCCACGACGATCTGCCGCTCGCCCAGCGCCTTCAGGTCCACCACGGCGCGCAGCGACCGGCCGATCAGGCGCTGGATCTCCTGCGTGCGCCCCGAAGGCTTGCCGGCGGTCACCTCGCGGCGGGTGCGCTCGCCGGTGGCGCGCGGCAGCATCGCGTATTCCGCCGTCACCCAGCCGCGGCCCTGGCCGCGCAGCCACGGCGGGGCCTTCTCCTCGACGGTGGCGCAGCACAGGACATGCGTCTCGCCGAACTTCACCAGGCACGAGCCCTCCGCATAACGGGCGACGGCGCGCTCCAGGCTCACCTTGCGCAGCTCGTCGGCGGCGCGCTTGGAAGGACGCATGGGATTCTCCTTGAGGTCGCCAGCGTCTTACGAAGGCAGCGTGTGGCGAGCAAGGGGAGGGGGCTGGCAACAGTCAGGCGGGTGACGTCATTGCGAGCGGAGCGAAGCAATCCAGCGCTCAGGTCGGAAAGCTGGATTGCTTCGTCGCTTCGCTCCTCGCAATGACGGTGGAGGATCGGGCGTTGTCCTTCGAGGCTCGTCGCGCTCACACCTCGGGATGAGGCTTCCAAGAGACGCAGCCTTCCGCGACGGTCCTCATGCTGAAGCTCCCGGCAAGGCCGAACCTCGAAACACGCAATATGCCTGTGAGCGCATCCCCCTTCCCCCCGCGAAGCGGCGGGGAGGGGTCAGGGGTGGGGGGTGCCGGGCGTAGGGCTCGACCTCGCAGGACAGAACCCCGTCGCACTGCCCCCTTACCCTTGGCCCTCCCCGCCGCAAGCGGGGGGAGGGGGCAAGCGTCCCAACCGGCTGATCGCCCGACGCAGGCGCTTGCCGCGCGCGCGGCAAGCCCTCACATTACGCGGACCATGAACCGACCCCGCCGCCACGGATGAACGAACCGTTCCGCCCCCGGCCGGCCGCGCCGGCCGATACCGGCCTTGCCATCGCCGATCTCGACCGCCGCTCGCGCGAGATCTTCCGCCGCATCGTCGACAGCTACCTGACGACGGGCGAGCCGGTGGGCTCGCGCAACCTGTCGCGGCTCATCTCGGTCTCGCTCTCGCCTGCCTCGATCCGCAACGTCATGGCGGACCTGGAGGCGGCCGGCCTCATCTACGCGCCCCATACCAGCGCCGGGCGCCTGCCCACGCAGACGGGCCTGCGCTTCTTCGTCGACGCGATGATGCAGGTCGGCGAGATGGCGCAGAGCGAGCGCGAGCAGATCGCCGCGCAGGTCCGCGCTGCCGCCGCCGGGCGCACCTTCGAGGGCGCGCTGGCGGAAGCGTCGTCTCTCCTGTCGGGCCTGTCGCGCGGCGCCGGCGTCGTCGTCACCAGCAAGCGCGACGCGCCGCTGAAGCAGATCGAGTTCGTCCGGCTCGATCCCGCCCGCGCCCTCGTCGTGCTGGTCGGGCAGGACGGTTCGGTGGAGAACCGCATCCTCGACCTGCCGCCCGGCCTGCCCGCCTCGGCGCTGACGGAGGCGGCGAACTACCTCAATGCGCGCCTCGCCGGCCGCACGCTGGCCGGCGCGCGCAGCGAGATCGAGCGCCAGCGCGAGGCCATGGAGCGGGAGCTCGACAGCCTCACCGCGCGCGTGGTGGAGGACGGGCTCGCCGTCGCCGTGGGCCATGCCGAGACGCGCCAGCTCATCGTGCGCGGCCAGGCCAACCTCCTCGATGACGTCAAGGCCGCCGAGGACCTGGAGCGCATCCGCCTGCTCTTCGCGGACCTGGAGGCCCAGACCGAGGTCGCCGATCTTCTCTCCCGCGCCGAGACGGCCGAAGGCGTACGCATCTTCATCGGCTCGGAAAACAAGCTCTTCTCGCTGTCGGGCTCGTCCATGGTCGCCGCGCCCTTCCGCGACGCCGACCAGCAGATCGTCGGCGTCGTCGGAGTCATCGGCCCGACGCGGCTGAACTATTCCCGCATCGTGCCGATGGTCGACTACACCGCCCGCGTCGTGGGCCGCCTGCTGGAGCGGTAGGGCGCTCAGCCCAGGAGGTCGCGCGCCGTGCGCGCGAAGATGCGCACGCCGAGCGGGATGAGATCGTCCGGGAAATCGTAGTCGGGATTGTGCAGGGCCGGCACGGATTCGCCTGTGCCGATGAACAGCATCGCCGAGCGGGACACCTGCCCGAACCGCCCGAAATCCTCAGAGGCGCGGATCGTCAGGCCCGGCTCGTGGGCCATGCCCTCCGCATCGAGAGCCGCGCGCAGCCGGGCGGCGGCTTCGGGGTCGTTGCGCGAATGCAGGAACACGTCGTGGTAGCTCAAGCTCAGGTCGAGCCCGTCGGCGGCCGCCGCCTCCCGCGCCAGCGCCTCGGCGGCCTCAGTCAGCGCCGCCATCGCCTCGTCGTGGATCGTGCGCAGCGTCACCCAGATCTCGGCCCGCGCCGGTGCGATGCCGAAGGCGGGCTCGCCGACGGCGATATGGGTCACCGTCGCCAGGACGAGGTCTTCCCCGGCGATCGTGCCCCGGCTCAGCGCCGTGAGGCGGGGCGCCAAGCGGGCGATCGCGGGCACCGGCGAGATTCCGGTCTCCGGCATAGATGCGTGGGCCGTGCGGCCGTTGAGTACGATCTTCAGCCCCCGCGAGGCGCAATTGGCGATGCCGTCCTTCAGCCAGACATGGCCGAAGGGCAGGCCCGTCATGTTGTGCAGCGAGAAGCTGAAATCGGGCTTCACGGCGGAAAAGCGCGGATCGGCGATCAAAGCGGCCGCCCCCGCGCCGGTCTCCTCCGCGGGCTGGAACATGAGAATGGCGCGCCCGCGCCGGGGGCGCCTGCGTCCCAGAACGCGGCCGAGCCCCGCCAGGATCGCCATGTGCCCGTCATGACCGCACATATGGCTCTTGCCCGGCACGGTGGAGCGGTGCGCCGCCGTGCCCGTCTCCTCGATCGGCAATCCATCGAGCTCGGCGCGGAAGAGAGCCGTCGGCCCCGGCATCCCGCTGTCGTAGACGACCGCGACGCCCGTGCCGCCGAGCCCGGAATGGATGGCGTCCGGCCCGGTCTCTCCGAGAAACCGCTCCACCCGCGCGGCGGTGGCCGCCTCGTCGCCGGAGACGTCCGGCGCGGCGTGGAGCGCCCGGCGCCAGGCGGTCAACGCGGCGATATCTGTCGGCGAAAGGGCGTCGATGTCGGTCATGGTGTGCCAGGGGTGCGGTCAAAAAAACGGCCCGAGAGCCTAGGCCGGCCCGTCGCGGGCGGGCAACAGGCGCAAGGCTCCTCATCCCGCCTTGAGCAGGAACAGGCCTGCGAGGATCAGGAGCCCTGCGGCGATGCGGGCGGGCGTCAGGCGCTCCTTCAGCCAGACGGTTGCCAGGACGAGGCCGAACAGGACTGCCGTCTCGCGCAGGGCCGAGACCAGGGCGACGGGGGCCTGCGTGGTCGCCCAGAGGATCAGCACGAACGAGACCGTCGCCACCAGCCCGCCGCCGAGGGCCCGCGCCCGCCTGTCGGTCAGCATCGCCCGTAAAGGCACGCCGCGCCGGTGGAGGATGGCGATCCAGATGAGACCGTTGGGCACGGACGACCAGAAGGCGAAGGACAGGGCCGAGGACGAGAGCCGCACGCCGCGCGCATTGGCCACCGTGTAGATGGCGGCCAGGAGCGCCGCGAGGCTGGCCAGCCCGATCGTGTGGAACGCGCCCGCCCCCGCGCCCCGCCCGGCGCGCCAGGCCTCGGCGGCCAGCGCCGAGACGCCGAGCGCGATGGCAGCGATGCCCATCAGCCCCGCCGGCGCCGGCCATTCACCGAACAGCGCGAACGCCGCGAGGGTCGTGATGACCGGCGCGAGGCCACGCGTCAGCGGATAGGCGACGCCGAGTTCGCCCGTCTCGTAGGCCCGGGCGAGAACGAACTGCGTGCCGAAGCTCGCCCCCACCCCCAGGAGAAGCCACGGCCAGGCCGGAGGGGGAGGGAGCGCGACGAAGGGCAGGCCCAGCGCGCAGATGCCGGAGGCCGCGATGGAGACCGCCGCCATCCCCGCCATCCGGTCCGGCGAGACCTTCACGCCCGCGTTCCAGGCCGCGTGCAGCAGCGCGCTCGCCAGCACGGCCAGGAAGACGATAAGGCTCCATTGCGCGCATCCTGCGGCGGGGCGGATGCCCCGGTCAGAGGGTCTTGTAGAAGAACGTCGCGGCCTCCGGGCGGCCGTCCGTCGTCAGCGCGTAGCCGGGCACCGTGCCGAACGCGGTCCAGCCGCAGGCGCGGTACAGCCGGTCCCCCGCCGAGCCGTCGGCGGTGTCGAGGACGAGGAGCGTCCGCCCGGCGGCGCGGGCCGCGTCCTCCGCCGCCGCCAGCAGCCGCCGCCCGAGGCCCCGGCCGCGATGGGAGCGCAGCACCAGCATCTTGCCGATCTCGCCCCGGTGCGGCTGGTTCGGCTGCTGGGCGAAGAACAGGATGACGGTGCCGACGATGCGCCCCGCTTCCTCGGCAACGAACAGCGCGCGGTCGCCAACTTCCAGCCCCGGCATCTGCCCGCGCCAGAAGCCTTCCGCCTGCTCCGGCGTGAAATCGGCAAGGAAGTTCACCGAGGCCCCGCCCTCCACGCAATCGTGCAGGACATGGGCGAGCTCGGCCAGGCGGGCGGGCGCCTCGCTCGCGGGCAGGCTGCGGATGGAGACGGTCTCAGGCACGGTCGGGCTCCGGGGCAGGGGCGATGCCGGGCGGGGCCGCCGCCGGCAGCGCGGGTTCGGGCACGATGACGACGGCATAGCGCGTCACCGCGTCGGTGGGGTTGGCAAACAGCGTCGGTCCGCTGATGCGCGCGGCCAGGCAGTCCCCGGCCTGAAGCCGGTGGGTGACGCCTTCCACCGTGAAGTCGAGCACGCCCTCCAGCACCCAGACCTGCTGGTCCAGCCGCCGCCATTCCCAGCCCTGGTCGAACGCGACGCGGGCCCGGGGCGGGAAATCGACCTCCACGATGGACACGGCCGAGCGGCCCGGCGGCGAGACGTTGCGGCGGACATAGCCGCTCATCGGATCGCGCCAGACCGGCTGGTCCGTGCGCCGCGCCACCGGTTCGGCCGCCGGGGCGGCGGGGGCGAACAGGCTCGCCAGCGGCACGCCGAGGCCCGCGCAGAGGCGCGACAGCAGCACCGCCGTGGCGCTCGCCTCGCCCCGCTCGATCCGCGAGATCATGGCGCGGCTGACGCCGGAGCGCGCGGCAAGGCCATCCAGCGTCAGCCCCGCAGCCGCCCGCAGCGCCTTCACCCGCTCCCCGATGAGCCCGTCCATCGCCTCGGGCCGCACGTCCTCAAGCTCGGCAGGCGGGGGAGGGGCGGGGCGCCGCGTTGATTCCATGATAAGAGATTATGGTCTCTCATAATGGAGTCAAGGCCGCGCTCGTCCACCGCGAGCGAGGCGAGGCAAGGGGACGCGCGCGGCGACCAGACCTGCGCGACACCGCTCCCCTCGACGCCATCCTTAACGCCTGCTATGCGCCGCGCATGGCGCAAGAGACGATCCCGAACATCCGCAACTTTTCCATCGTGGCACATATCGACCACGGGAAATCGACGCTGGCCGACCGGCTGATCCAGATCACCGGCGGCCTGTCCGCGCGCGAGATGACCGAGCAGGTGCTCGACTCGATGGACATCGAGAAGGAGCGCGGGATCACCATCAAGGCGCAGACCGTGCGGCTCGACTACACGGCCAAGGACGGCAAGCAGTACATCCTCAACCTGATGGACACGCCCGGCCACGTGGACTTCGCCTACGAGGTCTCCCGCTCGCTCGCCGCGTGCGAGGGCTCGCTCCTCGTCGTCGACGCGTCCCAGGGCGTGGAGGCGCAGACGCTCGCCAACGTCTACCAGGCGCTGGACGCCAACCACGAGATCGTCCCGGTCCTCAACAAGGTGGACCTGCCCGCCGCCGAGCCCGAGCGCATCAAGGCGCAGATCGAGGAGGTCATCGGGCTGGACGCCTCCGACGCCGTCGCCATCTCCGCCAAGACCGGCCTCAACATCGAGGCCGTGCTGGAGGCGATCGTCACGCGCCTGCCCGCGCCCAAGGGCGACCGCAAGGCGCCGCTGAAGGCGCTGCTGGTGGACTCTTGGTACGACGCCTATCTCGGCGTCGTCGTCCTGGTGCGCATCGTCGACGGCGAACTGAAGAAGGGCACGACCATCCACATGATGGGCGCCGGCGCCACCTATACGGTGGAGCGCATCGGCGTCTTCAAGCCCAAGATGACGAACGTGGACGTCCTCGGCCCCGGCGAGGTCGGCTTCATCACCGCCTCCATCAAGGAGGTGGCGGACACCGCCGTTGGCGACACGATCACCGAGGACCGCCGCCGCTGCGACGGCCCGCTGCCGGGCTTCAAGCCGGTCCAGCCGGTCGTGTTCTGCGGCCTCTTTCCCGTCGACGCGGCCGATTTCGAGGACCTGCGCGCCGCCATGGGCAAGCTGCGGCTCAACGATGCCAGCTTCTCCTTCGAGATGGAGAGCTCGGCCGCCCTCGGCTTCGGCTTCCGCTGCGGGTTCCTGGGCCTCCTCCACCTGGAGATCATCCAGGAGCGGCTGACCCGCGAGTTCAACCTCGACCTCATCTCCACCGCCCCGTCGGTGGTCTACCGCCTGCTCCTGCGCGACGGCACGCTGAAGGAGCTGCACAACCCGGCCGACATGCCGGACGTGATGAAGATCGAGACGATCGAGGAGCCCTGGATCCGCGCGACGATCCTGACCCCGGACGAATATCTCGGCGCCGTGCTCAAGCTCTGCCAGGACCGGCGCGGCATGCAGATCGATCTCGGCTATGTCGGCAGCCGCGCCAAGGTCGTCTACGACCTGCCGCTCAACGAGGTGGTGTTCGACTTCTACGACCGGCTGAAATCGGTCTCGAAGGGCTATGCCTCCTTCGACTACGCCATCACCGATTACCGCGAGGGCGACCTCGTGAAGATGTCCATCCTCGTCAACGCCGAGCCGGTGGACGCGCTCTCCATGCTCGTGCACCGCACCCGCGCCGAGGCGCGCGGCCGCGCCATGTGCGAGAAGCTGAAGGACCTCATCCCCCAGCACCTCTTCGTCATCCCTATCCAGGCGGCCATCGGCGGCAAGATCATCGCCCGCGAAACCGTCCGCGCCCTGCGCAAGGACGTCACCGCCAAGTGCTACGGCGGCGACGTGACCCGCAAGCGCAAGCTTCTGGAGAAGCAGAAGGAGGGCAAGAAGAAGATGCGCCAGTTCGGCAAGGTGGAGATCCCGCAGGAGGCGTTTATTGCGGCGCTGAAGATGGATGATTGAGGGGGCGCTCCCTCCTTTTCCACGGACATTCATGCTCGACGTCATCCCCGGCCGGAGCGCCGAAGGCGCGTAGGGGAAGGGGATCCAGGGCAACGCCAACCATCGCGCTCCACGCCCGGCTTTCTCTGGATCCCCTTCCCTCGCTTCGCTCGCCGGGGATGACAATTGCGCGTATGACGTCGGCGGCATGACGCGCGCCATCACAACAACGCGTCTGTCAGGTCATTCCACTCCGGATTACTCGCCTCGATCAGCTTGAGCTTCCACGCCCGGTTCCAGCCCTTGATCTGCTTCTCGCGGGCGATCGCCTCGTTGATGTCCGCGTGGGCCTCGGACCAGACGAGCCGCATCACGCCGTAGCGCTTCGTGAAGCCCGGCACCGCGCCGGTTTGATGTTCGTGCACGCGCCGCGGCAGATCGTTCGTCACACCGACATACAGCGTGCCGTTGCGGCGGCTGGCGAGCATGTAGACGAAATAGCGGCGCTCCATAACGCCAAGCGTAACGGCCGTCGTGCCTTTGTCACTTCATCCTCGATTGTCATCCCCGGCCGGAGCGCCGAAGGCGCGGAGGGGAAGGGGATCCAGCAAGCGGTTGCCGCCGATCTCCATGCCAGGCCTCTTCTGGATCCCCTTCCCTCGCTTCGCTCGCCGGGGATGACGCGGGAGGGTGCGGTGCGAGCGTGGCGGCTGTGCGGCCCCACGGGCGTCCCATCCTCCCTTGTCATCCCCGGCCGGAGCGCCGGCGGCGCGTAGGGGAAGGGGATCCAGGAATCGGTTGCCACCGCACTCCATGCCCGGCGTTTTCTGGATCCCCTTCCCGGCGCGTGCCGCGCCGCCGGGGATGACACGGAAGGGTAAGCCGGCCCGCCATCCACCTTGACAAACCCACCAACAGAATATATTCCTAACTCCATCTCGTCCCCGAGGGGTGGCCGTCCGGAGGCATGCCTTGAGGCTGGGGCGGGACGGCGGCGCCTGCGGGCGGAGGTTGCGCTCCGCTCCCGGGAGGCCCGTGGGGACCCCGCCCGGAGGACACTACGATCCTCCCGCGAGGAGCTCGCTAGGTGGACGGGCCCGGCCCGGATCGTTTCGTCTCGTCCCGCGACAACCCGATGAGGGGACCTGGCGGGGCGGACGGCGGTCCTGATCGCCAGGTCTCGTCCCGCAAGCGCGGCCCCCGGCCCGAAATCGCCGCAGGCGGAGCGCCGGGAGGCGTGCGCGGGGACGTTTCTCCCGCGCGCCGTGTCCCGGCTGGACATGGATGGCGTTTCAACCCGCGCCTGCCGGCGCTCCGCCACCCCTCGACGGTTCATCCCCCGGCGCGCCAGCGCGGCCGGACGCGGACGTGTGTCTCTGCCAGTCGCCCGCGGTCACCTCCGGCCGGAGCGAAGCGGAGGGGAAGGGGATCCAGGCAGCGTGGGCCATTGCACACCACGCCCGGCGCCCCCTCACCCTGTCCCTCTCCCCCGAAGGGGGCGAGGGGACGGCCGCCAGAGCGCCCTTTTCCCCTCCCCCTTGCGGGGAGGGGCAGGGGTGGGGGTCAGTGGAGCAGGAGCGCGATGCCAGCCATTGCACTCCACGCCCGGCGCCCCCTCACCCTGTCCCTCTCCCCCTGAGGGGGCGAGGGGACGGCAGGCACCGGGCTCCATGGCCGGCAATTACTAGATCCCCTTCCCTCGCTTCGCTCGCCGGGGATGACCGGGGGGGGGATGGGCGAGGGGACGGCAGCCGCCGCGCCATTTCCCCTCCCCCTTGCGGGGAGGGGCCAGGGGTGGGGTCGGTGCCGGAGGAAATCCAACGCCGGCCGCGCCCCACGCCCGGCGCACGTCACGAACGGAAAGGAACCAGCGATGGCGCAATCGGACGGAGAGGGCGGCGATCGGTTCGGCGTGGCGGACGGGCCGGCCGGCTGGCAGCGGGACCGGGCGCAGGCGGCGGAGGCGGTGCGGCGGCGGGCGCTCGATCCCGCCTCCCGCGGCGTGCCCGCCCCGCCCGGCACGATGCTGGACACCGAGCCCGGCTCGCCCGGCATGCGCAAGCTCGCCCGGGCGCTGGGCGTCTACCGCATCTGCCGGCCGCGCTGCCGCCGCGCGCGCCATTGCCCGGCCGTGGACCCCGCCCTGTGCGTGCGCCGCTGGTTCGACGTCCATCCGCCCGGCCTGCGCCAGGCGGTGATGGGCATGATCGCCGAGGCGGTGCGGCAGGGCGGTGCGCGGGAGGCGCGGCACGCGGGACGCCGGACGCGTCCGGGGCAGGGCGGGTGTTGACCCTGCCGGGGAGGCGGCGACGGCAAGGGAAGTTCCCGGTTCGGGCCCGGCCGGCGCCGGCGCCCGGCAAGTCCCTATTTCTGGACGCCGGTGACGATGGCGAGCACGCCCGCGCGCAGCAATTCGCGCTTGTCCGGCAGGCCCGGCCCCTTGGGCAGGTGCCCGGCGGCGTCGAGGGTCGCGAGCCCGTGGGACAGGGCCCAGACCTCCAACGCCACGAAGCGCGGATCCACCCGGAAGCCGCCGGGAAAGGCGGTGGCGAGGGCATCGACGAGAAGCCGCATGGCCGGGGGCATGCCCACCTCCCCGGCGCCGGACGGCCCGCGCGGGGTAGCCTCGTCCAGCGTTCGCGGGGCGAACATCGCGCCGTAATAGCCGGGCTCCTTCTCGGCGAAGTCGAGATAGGCCTCGCCCATCCGGGTGAAGCGCTCCAGCGCGGTGCCGCCGCCCGCCACCGCCGCCGCCAGGCGCTTGCCGAGGTCGTCGAACCCGCGGGAGGCGATGGCCTCGACGAGTTCGCCCCGGCCGCTGAAATGGCGGTAGAGCGCGGCGGGCGTCACGCCGACGATCTTGGCGGCGTCCGCCAGCGTGAAGCCGCCGATGCCGCGGGTGGCGATGAAGCGCTGCGCGGCCTGCACCAAGGCCTCCTTGAGGTTGCCGTGGTGATAGCCTTTGCGTTCGGTGTCGGGCCGGAAGGGGCGCATGGGGACCACCTCTAACCCGATGCGCCGTTTGCGCAAACCGGATCGGCCCTGTGAACGGCGCATGGGCGCCGGGCGGGGCGCGTGACGGCGGGCGCCGAACCTGTCAGAAGAGCGCCATGACGAGGATTTCCGTGCCCGAATCGCAGGGCGGAGCCGGCTTCGGCGTCTACGTGCACTGGCCGTTCTGCGCGTCGAAGTGCCCGTACTGCGATTTCAACAGCCATGTCCGGCAGGCGCCGGTGGACGAGGCGCGCTTCGTCGCGGCCTTCCGCCGGGAACTGGCGCACATGGCGGCCTTGTCCGGCCCGCGCGAGGTCGGCTCGGTCTTCTTCGGCGGCGGCACGCCCTCGCTGATGCGGCCGGAGACGGTCGGCGCGATCCTGGATGCGATCGCCGGCCTGTGGACGATGGCCCCTGGTGCCGAGGTGACTCTGGAGGCCAATCCCACCAGCGTCGAGGCGGGGCGCTTCCGGGGCTATCGCGCCGCCGGCGTCAACCGCGTGTCGCTGGGCGTCCAGGCGCTGAACGACGCGGACCTGCGGCGGCTGGGCCGGCTCCATTCCGCCGCCGAGGCGCTGGAGGCGGTGGCCATCGCCCGCTCGATCTTCGAGCGGTTCTCGTTCGACCTGATCTATGCCCGCCCGCACCAGACGCATGCGGACTGGGCGGCGGAGCTGGAGACGGCGATCGGCCACGCGGTGGAGCACCTCTCGCTCTACCAGCTGACGATCGAGCCGGGCACCTGGTTCGAGCGGCTCTGTGCCGCCGGCAAGCTCACGATCCCCGAGCCGGACGCGGCGCGGGCGCTCTACGACACGACACAGGAGGTCTGCGCCCGTCACGGCCTGCCCGCCTACGAGGTGTCGAACCACGCAAGGCCCGGCGCCGAGAGCCGGCACAACCTCGTCTACTGGCGCTACGGCGATTATGCCGGCGTCGGGCCGGGCGCCCATTCCCGCCTGACGTCGGGGGCCAAGCGCCTCGGCCTGTCCACCGAGCGGGTGCCCGAGGACTGGCTGCGCCGGGTCGAGGCGGGCGGCCACGGGGTCGTGGACGAGGAGGCGATCCTGCCGGAGATGCAGGCGGACGAGTTCCTCGTCATGGGCCTGCGGCTCACCGAGGGCATCGATCCGGCGCGCTACGCCGCCATCGCCGGCCGGCCGCTCGATCCCGCCCGGATCGGCGACCTGGTGCAGCACGGCATGGTGGAGACCCTGGCGGACGGGCGCATCCGCGTGACGCCGGGCGGCTTCCCGGTTCTCGACGCGGTGGTGGCCGATCTCGCCGCCTGAGGCACGCGCTTCGTGAATCGCGGCGATGTGCTAGAGCGGGCGGGATCATCCGGCTCGCCTGAAGGCCCCGCGCCCGCCATGTCCGTCAAAGCGCTTCCCGCCGCCACCCGCCTGAAGGCCGAGATGGCGGCCCTCCACGCCGATCCGCCGGACCGGGACGAGGTGCGGTCCCGGCTCCTCCAGGCCACCCGCCGGGCCCTGGACGAAGGCCACGCCGAGGCGCGGGACCTCCTGGTCTCGGAGAATGACGGCCATGCCTGCGTCATCCGCCTCTGCGGCCTGATGGACTGCGTCGTCACCGCGATCCACGGCGTCGCGACGCGGCTGATCCACCCGGTGGACAATCCCACCTCGAACGAGCGCATCGCCGTCGTCGCCACCGGCGGCTATGGCCGGGGCACCCTGGCGCCCGGCTCCGACGTCGATCTCCTGTTCCTGTTCCCGTACAAGCAGAACCCGTGGAGCGAGAGCGTCGTCGAGACGATCCTCTACGTCCTGTGGGACCTGAAGCTGAAGGTCGGCCACGCCTCGCGCTCTGTGGACGAATGCCTGCGCGAGGCCCGCGCCGACATGACGATCCGCACGGCCCTGCTGGAATCCCGGTTCATCACCGGGGAGCGGCCCCTCTTCGACGATCTCGTCCTGCGCTTCGACCGGGACCTGATGCAGGGCACCGCCGCCGAGTTCGTGGAGGCCAAGCTTGCCGAACGCGAGACGCGCGTGTCCAGGGCTGGCAGCTCGCGATACCTGGTGGAGCCCAACGTCAAGGACGGCAAGGGCGGGCTGCGGGACCTGAACACGCTGTTCTGGATCGCCAAGTACGTCTACCGCGTCCACGATCCGCGGGAGCTCGTGAAATCCGGCCTGTTCAGCGAGGCGGAGCTCAAGCTGTTCAACCGCTGCGAGGAGTTCCTGTGGCGGGTGCGCTGCCACATCCACTTCATCACCGGCCGCCCCGAGGAGCGGCTGACCTTCGACCTCCAGAGGCAGATCGCGGGCCTCGTCGGCTATCAGGCCCATGGCGGCCTGTCGGCGGTCGAGCGGTTCATGAAGCGCTACTTCCTGAACGCGAAGGACGTGGGCGACCTGACGGCCATCGTCTGCGCCGCGCTCGAAGCCCGCCAGCAGAAGCATCGTCCGGTCCTCGACAGGGTGATGGGCACGTTCCGCCGCAAGCGGCGCTTGACGAGCCATGCGGGCTTCCGCATCGATGCCGAGCGCATCACCATCGCCGATGACGGCGTCTTCGAGGCGGACCCCGTCAACCTCCTGCGGCTGTTCTGGCTGGCAGATCGTCAGAACCTGGCGATCCATCCGGATGCGACACGGCTCGCGACCCGCTCGCTCAAGCTGATCAGCCGCACCTTGCGTGACGATCCAGAGGCCAACGCGCTCTTCCTCGACATCCTGACGTCGAAGAACGCACCGGAGACCGTGCTGCGGCGGATGAACGAGGCAGGCGTGCTGGGGCGCTTCGTGCCGGAATTCGGCCGCGTCGTCGCGATGATGCAGTTCAACATGTACCACCACTACACGGTGGACGAGCATCTGCTGCGGTCCATCGGCGTGCTGGCCGAGATCGACGGCGGCAGGGTCGAGGCCGAGCACCCGCTGGCCAACAAGATCTTCCCGACGATCCGCAACCGGCGCGCGCTGTATGTCGCCCTGTTCCTCCACGACATCGCGAAGGGCCGGCCGGAGGACCATTCGATCGCCGGTGCTGCCGTCGCGCGCAAGCTCTGCCCGCGGCTTGGCCTGACGCCGGCCGAGACCGACACGGTGGCCTGGTTGGTCGAGCACCATCTCGACATGTCCACCATCGCTCAGAGTCGCGACCTGTCCGACCCGAAGACCATCGAGAGCTTCGCGGAAATCGTCCAGTCGCTGGAGCGCCTGAAGCTGCTCCTCGTCCTGACCGTCTGCGACATCAAGGCAGTCGGGCCCGGCGTTTGGAACGGGTGGAAGGGCGAACTCCTGCGCACGCTCTACTATGAGACCGAGATCGTTCTGGCCGGCGGTCATTCCGGGATCGAGCGCAAGGTGCGGGTCGCCAATGCTCAGTCCGCCCTGCGCGAGACGCTGCCCGGGTGGGACGATACCCGCTTCGAGGCCTATGCCTCGCGGCACTATCCCGCCTACTGGCTCAAGGTCGATCTCGCCCGCAAGGAACGCCATGCCACGCTGATCGACGAGGCGGAGGCCTCAGGCGAGACCATGGCGACGCGCGTCGACACCGACAATTTCCGGGGCGTCACCGAAATCACGGTCGTCGCGCCGGACCATCCGCGGCTCCTGGCCATCCTCACCGGCGCCTGCGCGGCCGCAGGCGGCAACATCGTCGACGCCTTCGTTTTCACGACCGCCGACGGGCTGGCGCTGGATACCCTGTTCCTGTCCCGCGCCTTCGACCGGGACGAGGACGAGTTGCGCCGCGGTGAGCGCATTGCGCGCGCGGTCAAGCAGGCGTTGAAAGGCGAGGTCCGCATCGCCGATCTGGTGGAGGCGCGAAAGCCGGCCGCGCGGTCCGGGCGGGCCGAAGCCTTCACGCTGGCGCCGGACGTCACCATCGACAACTCGCTCTCGGGCCGTCACACCGTGATCGAGGTCTCAGGGTTGGATCGTCCCGGCCTCCTGTACGAGCTCACGACCGCGCTCGGAAAGCTCAACCTGAACATCGCGTCAGCCCATATCGCGACGTTCGGGGAGAAGGCGGTTGACGTGTTCTATGTGACCGACCTGACGGGCGCGAAGATCGCGTCCGTCCAGCGCCACAATGCCATCCGCAAGACGCTCCTCGAGGTCTTTGACTGAGGCGGCGCAGAAAAATGGGCCGGAGCTTGCGCCCCGGCCCTCTGGCCGCATCCCGCAGGGGATGATCCGCCGGCTCAGAACTTGTAGGCGACGCCGAACCCGAACAGCCACGGGTCGATCTTGACCTTGCCGGTCACCAGCCCGTTGTTCACGTTCACCTTCGGCTCGAGGAAGAGCTTCTTGACGTCCAAGTTGATGCCCCAGTGGCGGTCCAGCATGATGTCCATGCCGGCCTGCAGGGCGAAGCCGAACTGGTCCTGGAGATCGAAGGAGGTGAAGCCTCCCTTCCATTTCTCGTTGAAGAACACCGTGTAGTTGATGCCCGCACCGACATACGGCTTGAACGTGCCAAGCTCGGTGAAATGGTACTGGAGCGTCAGGGTCGGCGGCAGGAGCCAGGCCTCGCCGATATCCACGCCGGCCAGCGTACCGGCGCCCTTCACCTTGTGGGGCGTGACGCCCAGGATCAGCTCGGCCGCGATGTTCTTGGTGAAGAAGTAGGTGATATCGAGTTCCGGCACCACGGAGGTCGAGATCGATACGTCCGCACCCGGCGCGCGAACGCCGCCGATGTCGAGTTTCGCGCTCTCCTGAGGATGCACCACGAGCACCCGGCCTCGGATCATCCAGGGGCTGAAGGACTCGAACGCCTCGACGGGGATGGCCTTGCGCTGAGGGATGTCGGCGGCCATGGCGGGAACGGCCGCGAGTGCGGCCAGCCCGGCGGCAAGCACCGTCTTGGTGAACATCATGTCTTCGGTCTCCAGCCCGGGGCATCTTTCGCATCCCACACGGAATTCCTCTTGAAGCGGCCGGGCTGAGCCGGACTTGATCGGGGTCAAATCCGTTGCTGCCCGAGGTGCGCTGTGCCCCGGCCTGTCGCTTCGCAGCCACACCCTGCTGGCTGGCCAGCAACCTGACAGGGCGCGGCAAAGCTTGATTTTCCGGCCCCGAGCCCTGATATCCGGCAGGCCGACCCCCGGGGCGGATCGCATTATCCGTCCCGCCGCAAAACCATGGTCGAGGAACATGTCCGACAAGCCGACGACGAAAAACTCCCATTCCGGCCGCCCCGCTGATCCGTCCGTGGAGCTCGCCGCCGATATCGCCGAGGCGTCCGCCGAAGCCGCAAACGAGACTGCGCCTGACGGCTCGCCGGAGGCGGTTGCCCAGGCGCTCGCCGATGCGCTCGCGAAGTCCCAGGCGGAAGTCGCCGAGCTCAAGGACAAGGTGCTGCGCACGCTCGCCGAGATGGAGAATGTCCGCCGCCGTGCGGACAAGGAGGCGGCCGATGCCCGTGCCTACGGCGTGACGAAGTTCGCCGGAGACATGGTGGGCGTCGCCGACAATTTGCGTCGCGCCTTGGAGGCCGTCCCGCAGGACGCTCTGGGCGAGGGACCGCTCAAGGCGCTCGTCGAAGGCGTGGAGCTCACCGAGCGCGACCTGACCAACAAGCTGGAGCGTCACGGGGTGAAGCCGATCGACCCGCTCGGCCAGAAGTTCGACCCCAACCTGCATCAGGCAATGTTCGAGGCGCAGAACCCGGAACTGCCCAACGGTCATGTCATGCAGGTGGTCCAGGTGGGTTACACGATCGGGGACCGGGTTCTGCGCCCTGCGCTCGTCGGCGTCGCGCGCGGGGGCCCCAAGGCCGGCGCCAGCACCCCCGACACCCCCCCACCGGGGTCCACCGAATCCCGGACCGCCTGATCGGCGATGTTCGGCGTCGTCGGCCCCTGGCTTGAATGGACCGGCGTCGCCGTCTTCGCCCTGACGGGTGCTCTGGCGGCCGCCCGCCGCGGGCTCGACCCGGTCAGTTTCGCACTTCTGGCGGTCGCCACCGGCGTCGGCGGCGGCACGCTGCGCGATCTTCTCGTCGGCGCCCGGCCTGTCTTCTGGGTCGCCAATCCCACCGACGTCGTGATCTGCATCGTCGTTGCGCTCGTCGTGTTCGCGGGCGCGGAGCAGTTTCCGGTAGAGGCCGGGGAGGGTCGCCGCCGCCGGGCCATCGTGTGGGCGGACGCAGTCGGGCTGGCCTTGTTCGCCGTGACGGGAACGGAGCGGGCGCTGTCGTTCGGCGCGCCGCCCCTGTCGGCCATCGCGCTCGGCGTCATGACAGCCACGTTCGGCGGCATCATCCGCGACCTGCTGGCCGGCGAACCACCGCTCGTGATCGTCAGCCGGGAAATCTACGTGACGGCGGCCACGCTCGGTGCGTCCGCTTTCGTCTTGGCGCTCTCGGCAGGCGTCCCGCTGACATTTGCCGCGCTTTTCGGCGTCGCGGCAGGTTTCGTCCTGCGCGCCCTCGCGCTGGTGTACGGCTGGCAATTGCCCACGTTCCAGCCGAAAGCGCGCGACTAGGGGGCTGTCACGCGCCGGAGCGTCAGGTTGATGCGACCTTCCTGCGGCAGGAGCGTCGACGTGCCGGGATAGACGCGATCGATCCCGTGAAATGCAAGCCTCGCCTCGCCGCCGAATGTCAGCGCGTCGCCTGACTCGAGCCGGATCGAACGGGTCGGATCCTTGCGGTTGCGGCCGCCGATGCGGAACAGGGCGGCGTCACCGAGTGAGAGTGAGACGACCGGGGCCTCGAAGGTCTCCTCATCACGATCCTGATGGAGGCCCATCCGCGCCTTCGGATCGTAGAAATTCACCAGGCACGCTTCCGCGGGCGCTGGGAAGCCGGAAAGCTCGTTCCACAGGCGCTCGAGCACGGCCGGCATTGGCGGCCAGGGCGCACCTGTTTCCGGATGGGTTCCCTGGTACCGATAGCCGCGTTCCTTGTCCGATACCCAGCCGAGGCGGCCGAGATTGGTCATTCGGACAGAGAAGGGCTTGCCGGTTCGCGGCATGGTCGGCGTGAACAGAGGCGCAGCGCGCACGGCAGCCCGCAGATCCGCCACGAGCGTCTCCTGCCCGGCGCGGTCGAGCCAGCCGGGGTGATAGACGACGCCGGGCAAGAGCATGATCGATGACATCAGCCTGCTCTACGCAGGTCGACGCGAAACGGACGCTTGGCGAGAGGGTTATCCCTTCAGGATTTCCTTCGACGCGACCGTGGAATCGGGGTTGAGACGGTAGACGAGCGGCTCGCCTGTGTTCAGCTCGGTGGTCATGATGCCATCCCGGTCGAGCCCGTCGAGAACCATCACAAGCGCGCGAAGCGAGTTGCCGTGGGCGGCGACCAGCACCTTCTCGCCGCGCAGCACGCGCGGGAGGATGTGCTGGCAGTAATATGGGAGCGCGCGGGCGACAGTGTCCTTCAGGCTCTCGCCGCCGGGAGGCGCGATGTCGTAGGACCGCCGCCAGATGTGGACCTGCTCCTCGCCCCATTTGGCACGGGCGTCGTCCTTGTTGAGGCCCGACAGGTCACCGTAGTCGCGCTCGTTCAACGCCTCGTCGCGGATCGTCGTCAGCGACGACTGGCCGAGCTGGTCGAGGATGAGCGTGCAGGTGCGCTGGGCGCGGCCGAGATTGGACGTGAAGGCGATGTCAAACGACAAACCGAGTTCTTTAAGCCGGCGCCCGGCGGCCTTCGCCTCATCCACACCCTGCGGCGTCAGGTCCGGATCCTTCCAGCCCGTGAAGAGATTCTTGAGGTTCCACTCACTCTGGCCGTGACGGACGAGGACGAGAACGCGATCGGACATGGGTCGATGGACCTTCCTGCTGGTGTCGTGGAGCGGTCAGACGTCGGCGATGCCGAGCACGTCCGCCATGGAGTAGAAGCCGGGTCGGCGACCGCGCGACCACAGGGCTGCTCGGACCGCCCCATGAGCGAAGATGCCCCGGTCTTCCGCGTGATGAGACAGGACAAGACGTTCCGCGGCGCCCGCGAACATAACGCTATGCTCGCCGACGACGGACCCGCCGCGAAGCGTGGCGAACCCGATATCGCCAACTCGCCGCACACCGGTATGGCCTTCGCGGCTCATGACCGCGCGCTGATCGAGCTGAACGCCGCGACCGTCCGCAACCGCTTCGCCGAGGAGCAAGGCGGTTCCGGAGGGAGCGTCCACCTTGTTGCGATGATGCATTTCCAGGATTTCGACATCGAACCCGTCGTCCAGGGTCGCGGCAACGCGGCGTACGAGCGCAGCCAGCAGATTGACCCCCAGGCTCATATTGCCGGACTGTACGACGACCGTCTCCGACGCGGACTGCTTCAAGAGCGCGATGTCTTCAGCGCCGAGCCCGGTCGTCCCGACGATATGGGGGATGCCCGCTTTTGCCGTGAGCCGGGCGAATGCGGCCGTGGCGGCAGGGGTGGTGAAGTCGATCACCCCGTCGGCATTGCCCAGGCCCGCGTGGAGATCGCCCGAAAGCGCGACGCCGACCGGTGCAAGGCCCGCAATCGTTCCGGCATCGGCGCCCAGATGCGGGGAATGCGCGTTGACGACGGCGGCGGCGAGCGTGATCTCCGGATGCTCGATGACCGCCTTCAGCAGGGCGCGGCCCATACGGCCTGCGGCGCCGACGACGACGAGACGCATTTCCGTCATGACCAGCTCCTCTGCTGCCACGCGGTATAGCGGCAGGCTGACGCCCGCCGCAAGCGCGCCGAGCCTGGCGCCAATACGCGATCAGGCAGGCTGCGGCCCGTCATACCCCTCGACGACGAGGATATCGGCCACGCAATGGCCGTCGCGGAGCGCCTTCACGCGCTGATATTCCGGGTCGTTCCAGCAGGCGAGCGCGATGTCGTAACTGTCGAATTCGATGACCACGTTGCGGGCGCGCGCCTCGCCTTCGACAGCCTTCAGGCTGCCGCCGCGCACGAGGAACTTCGCGCCATACCGTGCGAAGACCGGGCCGTTGCCCTTGACGTAGGCCTGGTACGCATCCGCGTTCGTGACGTCGACCCGTCCGATCCAATACCCCTTCGGCATCCCGGTACTCCCGCCTCAAGCCCCTTCGACGGCCACGAACTCGCCGGTACCCGCGCCCTCGCGATGTGCCTTCGCCGCCTGATATTCGGCGGACTTGTAGTAGGCCACGGCCTGCTCGAAGGAGTCGAACTCGATGATCACGTTGCGCGCCCTGGCTTCGCCCTCCAGCTGCTCGAAGCGGCCTCCGCGTGCCAGCGGACGGCCCCCGTGCTTGGCGATCGCCTCGCTCGCCGCCTTGGCGTAGACCGCATACTTGTCCGGGTCCGTCACGGTAACACGGGCGATCACGTAGCCCTTGGGCATGCTCGTCTCCTTCGGTTGAATTCGTCTTCAGCCTCGCGCGGCGGCGATCTCGTCGAGAATGGCGAGGGCGGCCGCCCTAGGGTCGCGGGCCTGGATGATCGGACGGGCCACGACCAGATGGTCGGAACCCGCGAGAATGGCTTCGCGCGGCGTGAGGGTGCGCTTCTGGCCGCCTGCATCGGCCCCGGCGGGCCGGATGCCTGGTGTGACGATGGCCAGCGCTCCGCCCGCCACGTCGCGGACGAGCCCGGTCTCGGCCGCGGAGCACACGATACCATCGATGCCGATGGCCCGTGCTTGTTCGGCCCTCAGGCGCACGAGGTCGCGGACGGCAAGGCCGTAACCGGCCTCAGCGGCGTCGTGGTCGTCGTAGGATGTCAGCGCCGTCACGGCGAGAATGCGCAGTCCGCTGTCGCCCCGGCCCTCGACGGCGGCGCGCATCGTCTGCGGGTAGGCATGAACGGTGAGGAAGGTGGCGCCGAGCGCAGCGATGCTCTCCACGCCTTCCTTAACCGTATTGCCAATGTCGTGCAGCTTGAGGTCGATGAAGACCTTCTTGCCTTCCTTCGCCAGTCGTTCTGCGAGCGGCAATCCACCGGCGAAGGCAAGCCGGTAGCCGATCTTGTAGAAGGAAACGGCATCACCCAGCATCCGCACCATCGCTTCGGCCTCCGACAGGGAGGCGATGTCCAGTCCGACGATAAGCGCATCGCGCGGATCGGGCCGGGATGAGGCAGGAGATTGCATCAGGCGACTCCGGTGACCGGCAGTGAATGCCAGCTGGCCGGGATTACGTCAGGCGCGCCGGTAGGTCCAGACCCGCGCCGGCGGGATGTTCAGCCAGATGCGCTGGGAACCGTGCGCCGTTGCCCCTGCCGCTCGCGTCGGGATCGGCGGCGCGACGCCGTAGGTGAACTGTACGAACGGGGCCCCGGGCGCCATGAGGTCGAGCGCGTCGGCGAAAAGGTTCAGTCTGACCGGAAGCGGGCGGGTCAACAGGGGCAGAGAAGATACGACTGCGTCCGCCTTCCGATCCAGAACGCCCGCCAGCGTCCTGGCCAGGCCATAGGCATCGCCCTGCACGATCGTTGCGAGCGGATACTTGGTGCGCAGCAAGGCGCAGAAGTCAGCATTGTACTCCACCAGCACCAGCCGCGTTTCCGCGACTCCATGCTGGATCAGGGCATCCGTCACCGGTCCGGTGCCGGGACCGAGCTCGATAACCGGGCCAGTCCCCGTCGGATCGACCGGCTGCGCCATCGCCCGTGCCAGGAACCGTCCCGACGGCATGACTGCACCGGTTTGCAGCGGCCTTTCCAGCCAGGACCGGAGGAACGTCGCCTCATCGTCCAGCCTGTCGCGCCGGAGGATCGGGCGGCGACGGGTGAGGGAGGGATTGGGTTCGCGACGGCTGATGTCGAACAAGGTGGGACCCGACTGACCCTAACGGCGCGTAAGGCTTAAACGACGTGCACGCAGGGTCAAGCGCCACGGCACATGAATGCGAAGCCCGCGTGACAGGAAAAGTTCCGTGCCCATCGCCGATCAGTTACCCAGCCCGTCGAAGAACTCCTTCACCCGGGCGAAGAAACCCGAGCTCTCCGGGTGCGTGTCCTTGGACGATTCCCGCTCGAACTCGGCCAGCAATTCGCGTTGACGGCGCGTCAGGTTCTGCGGGGTTTCGACCGCGACCTGGATGTAAAGGTCCCCGACCTCGCGCGACCGCAAGACCGGCATGCCCTTGTCCTTCAGGCGGAACTGCTTGCCGGTCTGCGTACCCTCGGGAACCTTGACCTTGGCCTGTCCGCCTCCGAGCACGGGGACCGTGATCTCCCCACCCAGGGCGGCGGTCACCAGCGAGATTGGAACCCGGCAGAACAGGTCGGCCCCGTCGCGCTGGAAGAAGGCGTGAGGCTTCACCGACAGGAAGATGTACAGGTCCCCCGAGGGGCCGCCGCGCATGCCCGCCTCGCCTTCGCCGGCCAGCCGGATGCGTGTGCCGTCCTCAACGCCAGCGGGAATGTTGACCGAGAGGGTCCTCTCCCGCGTGACGCGCCCCGCCCCGCCGCAGCTCGCGCAAGGGTCGTCGATCACCTCCCCGCGGCCGTGGCAATTGGGGCAGGTCCGCTCGATGGAGAAGAAACCCTGGCTTGCCCGCACGCGGCCGATGCCGCCGCAGGTCGGGCAGGCGCGCGGCTTGGAGCCCGGCTTGGCACCGGAGCCCGAACAGGCTTCGCAGGTCACCGATGTCGGGATCTTCAGCGAGGCCGCCTTGCCGGAAAATGCCTCCTCGAGCGTGATCTCGAGATTATAGCGCAGATCCGCACCACGCTCCCGACCGCCGGTTCGCCCGCGACCTCCGCCCCTGCCGACGAAATCGCCGAAAAGGTCGTCGAAGATGTCGGCCATGGAGGAAGCGAAGCCGTCCCCGAAGCCTTGGCCGCCGCCGCCCATGCCGTTCTCGAACGCGGCATGGCCGAAGCGGTCATAGGCCGCCTTCTTCTGGGGGTCCGACAGGACTTGGTAGGCCTCGTTAAGTTCCTTGAAACGGGCTTCCGCCTGCGGGTCCCCGGGATGCCGGTCGGGATGACAGGCCATGGCCGCCTTCCGGAAGGCGGACTTCATCTCCGCCTCGGACGCGGTCCGGCCTACGCCCAGGATTTCGTAATAATCGCGCTTGGACATGGCTCAGATACGGCAACCGGCACTCGGCGACATACAGCCGGGGGCAGGCGGCGATCTCCGCCCGCTGCCCGCGACGACTGCCGGTTGCCGACTGCCCATTGCCAACCCCTCGATGATGCGGAAGCGGCCGGGCGTGGCCCGGCCGCTCATGACGTCTGCCTAAAGCGTACCTTAGGACGCCTTCTTCTTGTCGTCGCCATCGACCTCGCGGAAGTCGGCGTCGATCACGTCGTCATCCTTCTTGGCCTCCGACGCCCCTTCGGCCGGAGCCGAATCGCCGCCGGCGGCCTGGGCGGCCTCATACATCGCCTGGCCGATCTTCATCGAAGCCTGGACCAGATCCGTGGTGCGGGCCTTGATGACCTCGACGTCCTCGCCGGCGATCGCCGTCTTGAGCGCGTCGATGGCCACGGTCGCGCCGTCCTTGTCGGCCGCGGCGATCTTGTCGCCGTTCTCGGCGATCGTCTTCTCGGTCGTGTGGATCAGGGCTTCCGCCTGGTTCCGGGCCTCGACCAGCTCGCGACGCTTCTTGTCTTCCTCGGCATGGGCCTCGGCGTCCTTCACCATCTTGTCGATGTCGGATTCCGAGAGGCCGCCGGAGGCCTGGATGCGGATGGCCTGCTCCTTGCCCGTCGCCTTGTCCTTGGCCTGGACGTTGACGATGCCGTTGGCATCGATGTCGAACGTCACCTCGATCTGCGGCGTGCCGCGCGGGGCCGCCGGAATGCCGACAAGGTCGAACTGGCCGAGCAGCTTGTTGTCGGCCGCCATCTCGCGCTCACCCTGGAAGACCCGGATGGTCACGGCGTTCTGATTGTCCTCCGCCGTGGAGAAGACCTGGCTCTTCTTGGTGGGGATCGTGGTGTTGCGGTCGATGAGGCGCGTGAAGACGCCGCCCAGCGTCTCGATACCGAGCGAGAGCGGGGTCACATCGAGCAGCAGGACGTCCTTCACGTCGCCCTGGAGCACGCCGGCCTGAATGGCCGCACCGATGGCGACCACCTCGTCCGGGTTGACACCCTTGTGCGGCTCCTTGCCGAAGAACTGCTTCACGACCTCCTGCACCTTCGGCATGCGCGTCATGCCGCCGACAAGGACCACCTCGGAAATCTCGCCGGCCGAAAGCCCGGCATCCTTCAGCGCCTTCCTGCACGGCTCGATCGTGCGCTGGATGAGGTCATCCACCAGAGCCTCGAACTTGGAGCGGGTGAGCTTGAGCGTCAGATGCTTGGGACCGGAGGCGTCGGCCGTGATGTACGGCAGGTTGATCTCGGTCTGCGCCGTGGAGGACAGCTCGATCTTCGCCTTCTCAGCGGCCTCCTTGAGGCGCTGGAGCGCGAGCTTGTCTTTCTTCAGGTCGATGCCGTTCTCTTTCTTGAATTCTTCGGCGAGGTACTCAACGAGGCGCATGTCGAAATCCTCGCCGCCGAGGAACGTGTCGCCATTGGTCGACTTCACCTCGAAGACGCCGTCACCGATCTCGAGGATCGACACGTCGAACGTGCCGCCGCCCAGGTCATAGACCGCGATGGTGCCGGTGGACTTCTTGTCGAGGCCGTAGGCGAGCGCCGCCGCCGTCGGCTCGTTGATGATGCGCAGCACCTCGAGGCCGGCGATCTTGCCGGCATCCTTGGTGGCCTGGCGCTGGGCGTCGTTGAAGTAGGCGGGGACCGTGATGACCGCCTGGTCGACCTTCTGGCCGAGATAAGCCTCGGCGGTCTCCTTCATCTTCTGCAGCGTGAATGCGGAGATCTGGGAAGGCGAATAATCCTTGCCATCCGCCTGGACCCAGGCATCGCCGTTCTTCGCCTTGGCGATCTTGTACGGGACGAGGCCGATGTCTTTCTGGGTCATCGGATCCTCGAACGTGCGGCCGATCAGGCGCTTGATCGCGAAGAAGGTACGCTCAGGGTTCGTGACCGCCTGGCGCTTGGCCGGCTGGCCGACCAGCCGCTCGCCCTCGTCGGTGAAGGCGACGATTGACGGCGTGGTGCGTGCGCCTTCCGCGTTCTCGATGACCTTCGGCGTCGTGCCTTCCATGACGGCAACGCAGGAATTGGTGGTACCGAGGTCGATACCGATGACCTTACCCATCTTGATCTCCTGATCCTTCTCTAGCGAGACCGCCGGACCCATGAGGCATCCGGCCATGTGGAATAACCCAGAGGTGGTGGGCGCAACGACGGCTTGCAAGACGTGAGGCGGCCGAATGACCCCGCGAAGGGTTGCTTCCGCCGTATGGGCAGCCGGGACCGCCAGTGCGTCCGTTGCGCGGCTATATAGGAGGGGGCACGGAGAGCCGCAAGCGAGGCGCAGACCGGTCGTCTGGCACGATCGCTCGGTCGGCAAGGGCGGTGCCGGCCCCCCGATTCTGTCGTATGCTGGGTGATGACATCCGATGTCGGGGAGTGCCCCATGTTTGCAAGGTTGCGCGCTGGCATCGCGGTTGGCTTGCTCTTGCTGGCGCCGTCCATGGCCCTCGGCCAGAGCAGCCCTCCGGATCCCGGTCTGGGCCTGCCCCCTCCGCCCTCGGATGCTCCCCTCGCCACCGAGCGCGTCTTCCCCCGCGGCTCTTCCTGGGGCGTGGTGCCACCCCCGGGATTCTCTCTGGTCATGGAACCGATCGTCCGGTTCCAGCATCCCAGCGGCGTGACGATTTTCATCCAGGAAGCGCCGAAGGCGCCGGTGTCCCGGGTAGAGATCGAGAAGGAGCGTAACGCCGACATGCAGGTCATAAGTGTTGAGGACATGCAGGCCGGCGATCGCAAGGGCGTCTATTTCGAAGCGCTGCACATCCCGCGGAAGGCGCGCGTCCATTCCCTCGTGCTGGAAGGGGAGGCCGGAAATGCCATGGTGATGGCCGTAGTGCCGGACGCCGCGAGAGATGCGGTGCCTCGACAAGTCCTGCTGGCGTCGCTGACCTCGGCTCTGGAACGACCGAGGACGGAGGAGGAGAAGCTGGCCTCGCTTCCCTTCCAGATCGGCGACCGTGCGGGCATGCGTGTCTCGACGATCGGCCTCGGTACAGTGGCGGTCCTGACCGACGGCTCTTCCGACGACACCGACGCCCCGTACCAGTCGTTCGCGACGATCGTTGCCATCCGGCTGCCTGCCGGCCAGACGCTGGACTTCGATCGCGATATCCACGCCATGGCGGCGCGCGTTCAGAAGCAGTTCCCCGGCGCGTCAATCATCTCCCGGCGCGTGATCGAGGTAGGCGGCAGCAAGGTCGCCGAGATCGTCTATGAGCGGTCGGTCAAGACTGGCGCCAGGGTTGCCGGCATCGCCTGGGCGAAGGTAACCGGCGGCGCGCTGGCGCTGGTCATGGGCCAGTATCCCATGGGCAACGCCAACGCCCGCGCGCGGTTGGTGAAGGTGAGGGACGGCCTGACCGTCCGCTGACATCAGGCCGCTTCGGCGACCGGGTCGAAGTCCTCGTCTTCGGTCGTCCGGAATCGCCGGATGCTGGCGGCGAGCCGCTCGACGCCGCCAGCGAGCGTCTGGCTCGCTGCGTTGGTCTCCTCGACCATGGCTGCGTTCTGCTGGGTCACCTGGTCCATCTGGTTGACTGCCGCATTGACCTCAGCGAGTGCCGTCGACTGCTCCTGCGCGGCGCCGGCGATCTCGGTGACGAGTGCATTGGCTTCCACCACTTGCGACACGATGGTGGTCAGGGCCTTGCCGGTCTCGCCGACGAGATCGACGCCGCGGCCGACCTGGGCGGTCGAGGCCGAGATCAAGCCCTTGATTTCCTTGGCCGCCTCCGCGGACCGCTGGGCGAGAGCTCGCACCTCGGTGGCGACGACGGCGAAGCCCTTGCCGGCTTCGCCCGCCCGGGCGGCCTCTACGCCTGCATTGAGGGCGAGGAGGTTGGTCTGGAAGGCGATCTCGTCGATGACGCCGATGATCTGGCTGATCTCCTTGGCAGACCTTTCGATGCCGCCCATCGCCGCGATGGCCTCTGTCACGACCTCGCCGGAACGCTCGGCAGCTCCCTTGGCGCTGGCAACGACCTGCTGCGTACGGCGCGCGCCCTCGGCGGTCTGGCGCACCGTTGCCGTGATCTCGTCCAGCGCGGTCGCGGTTTCCTGCAGGCTCGCCGCCTGGTTCTCGATGCGGCGCGCCAGATCGTCGGAGGAGCGGGAAATATCGCCGGCATCGGAACGGATTGCCTCCACGTCGCCGCGGATATCGGTCATCGTGCCGGCAAGGCTGTCCATCGCCGCGTCGAAATTGTCCTTCAGGCTCCGGTATTCGGCAGGGAAGTCGACCGAGATGCGGTGGCTCAGGTCGCCTGAAGACAGCGATTCGAGCGCCTGACCGATGGCCGCCACCACGGCCTCCTGCTCGGCCACGGTGCGGGCGCGTTGCTCTTCGTTCATGCGCCGCTCGCGCTCGCTCGTGTCGCGCTGCGCGCTGCTTTCGGCCTGCAGCCGCTCGTGTTCGGCAAGGTTGTCCCGGAACACTTCCAGCGCTCGCGCGATGGCGCCGATCTCGTCGCCGCGATCCCGGGCGGGAATGGCAGTGTCCAGTCGGCCCGCGGAGAGATCGACGATGGCCTGGGTCAACGGCCGGATCGGGCGGGTCAGCCGGGCGAGAACCAGCGACAGCACGAGAGCGATCACGCCCACGATCCCCAGTCCGATGAGCACGTTGTTGCGAATCTCGGCCGCCACCAGAGATTCGACCCGGCGCGCGTCGAAACGCAGCACGGCATAGCCCACCAGCTTGTTGCCGACATTGATCCGCAGCGCCTGGATATGAAGGATCGACGTTTCATAGGGCATGATCGTCAGGTCGGTCGTCTCCACCAGCTTCCACAGATCGATCTTGGTCGCCCGCTCGAACCGCAGAGGGCTGAAGCTCGTGCGCGCGACCTCGTCCCGGCCCGCCGAGCCCAGGCTCACGCTCATATCGTCGGCGACGAAGCCGACCTCGAAATCCGGATCGCGCACGAGGGATTCCAGGATGTAGCCGATGGTCGTGTTGTCGCGGCCGACCGCCAGCACCGGGGCAGCCTTGGCGACCATCGCGGTCATCATCGCCCGCCGGTCCTCGAACTCGCTACGGATCTGCTGGACCTTCTCGAACGTCTGTACCGTCACCGCAGTGCCCAGCGAAGTCGCCGCTATGGCGACAGCAACCAGGACGACCTTGACGCCGAGCGGAATCGAAAGACGGGAACGCGACGAGGGGGACGATGACGCTCTCTGGCCGACCATGCCAAAAACCTTCCGTTGCGTAATAAACAGGAAGGTCTCCGAGGGCGATCTGGCACGAAAAGGAGCCCCCCGCTCCTTTACCCGGCATTCGCCCGCCTTCCATGCGAGCGATATTCGTCGAAAGTTCTTAAAGACCCGCGAACCCGAGCGGCAAATTCCACCCCCGCGTGTGCTGAAAATTGCGGCCTGCTGCCTTAATTGCAGCCGTTGTCTTGCTCGCTCTTTGTGCGCCCCAGCTCCCAGCCGAGCATAGCCTGCTTGCGCGTCAGACCCCAATGATAGCCGGTGAGCGCCCCGGATTTACCGACCACGCGGTGGCAGGGAACGACGAACGAAATCGGGTTCTTGCCGACGGCCGCGCCCACCGCGCGCGCCGCCCGCGGCGTGCAGACCTTGCCGGCAATGCCGCCATAGGTTTCGGCACGGCCCATGGGAATGGCGAGCAGTGCCTCCCAGACCCGAACCTCCCAGTCGGTGCCGATCAGAACGATCCGTAGCGGTTCGCCCGACCGCCAGCGCTGGGGGTCGAAAACGCGGGAGGCAACGGGCGCCGTCGTCTCCTGATCCGCGAGGAACGAGGCGTTGCGCCAGCGCACCTGCATGTCGGCGAGCGCCGCAGCGCGGTCACCGTTATCGACGAAACCAAGCCCCGCCAGCCCCCGCGGCGTGGTCACCACGATGGCCTCGCCGAATGGCGAAGGGTGGAAGCCATAGGTCATGGAAAGGCCCGCGCCGCCTGTTTTCCACTCGCCCGGACTCATCGCCTCGTGGGTTACGAAGAGGTCGTGCAGGCGGCCGGGACCGGAAAGCCCCAGCTCATAGGCGGCGTCGAGGAGGCTTGGCGTGTCGGCTACCATGCGCTTTGCTGCGTCGAGCGTGACGGCCTGGAGGAAGGCTTTCGGTGTCAGCCCGGCCCACCGGCGGAAGAGCTGGTGGACCTGCGTGGGCGTCAGTCCCACATGCGCGGCGATCTCCTCCACCGACGGCTGCTTGCGCCAGCGCCGGGAGATGTAGGCGATGATGTCCGTCACCCGGCCGTAATCGTCCGATGCGGTCGATCCCGGAAGGGGGGCGATATCCTCGGTGATGTCGACGGCGCGCTGCAGCATGGCGATCTCCGGATGATGCAGGCCGACGATAGGATGGCGGATCCAGGACGCCCACCCGTTTCCTGCCGGCCCGTCAGCCGCGGCGCACCTGCGCCAGAGCCCGAGACAGCGCTTCGGCGAACGTCGCGCGCTCGGGCGGTGACAGCCATGCGCCAACCGTCACCCGCTGCCCGCGGGACACCAGCGCGAGTTGCTCGACGCCGAATTCGGCGGTCTCCTTGCGCTCCAGCCGGGTCCATAGCGGATTGAACCGCCATTCCTTTCGCATGCCGGGGGTGATCCGCCGCAGCATCAACTCGATGGGTGTGACGACGACTTCCTCGACGCCGCGACCTGCCCGGAAGTTGACCTTGAACGCGATGTAGAGCGCCAGCACGTCCAGGCCGCCGAAGCCGAGGACCGGCCAGGCGCCCAGCGCCATGAAAGGCACGGTCGCGGCGACCATCACCAAACATATGAGTGTCATCGTCAGCCGGAAGCCGGCAGGGGTCAGGGACCGGTGCGGGGTGATCGTGGCCGCGAAGACCGGCTGCGGCCGGTCCCCTTGGGACACCGCTTCGCCTTCCGGTTTCGGGTTGCTGGCGATCATGCTCCCTTTATAAGGCGGCCATGGCCGAGATGAAGATCAAACCCGCATCGGGAGCCGCCGGGAGACGAAAGGCCGCGCCCGCGCGCGGCGGTCGCCTGCGCGCGCCAAAGCCGGTCGACGATACGACCGTCGCGGAAATCTTCGCGCGCTTCCATGCGGCCGAACCCGAGCCGAAAGGGGAGCTGGAATACGTCAATCCCTTCACGTTGCTCGTTGCCGTGGTGCTCTCCGCCCAGGCCACCGACGCCGGCGTCAACAAGGCGACGCGCGCGCTGTTTGCCGTCGCGGATACGCCTGCCAGAATGCTGGCACTCGGTGAGGATGCGGTTCGCGAGCACATCCGCACCATCGGCCTGTTCCGCAACAAGGCGAAGAACGTCATCGCCCTCTCGCAGATGCTCGTCGACCGTCACGGCGGCGAGGTACCGCGCTCCCGCGAAGCCCTGGAAGCACTGCCCGGCGTCGGCCGGAAAACGGCAAACGTCGTTCTGAACATCGCGTTCGGCGAGCCGACCATCGCCGTGGACACGCACCTGTTCCGGGTGTCCAACCGCATTCCCATCGCGCCCGGCGCCAACCCGCTCGCCGTCGAACTCGGTCTTCTCAAGCGCGTACCTGCGCAATACGGCCTGCACGCGCATCATTGGCTGATCCTGCACGGCCGGTACGTGTGCAAGGCGCTGAAGCCCGACTGCCCGCGCTGCCTCATCGCCGACCTCTGCCGCTACCCCGCCAAGACCGGCGCAGCGACGCCGGCAAGGGCCGGCTCGTCCCGCTCCCCGGCATTCGGGACAGACCGTCGATGACCCGCTTCAAGCTCGTCGTCGAGTATGACGGGACGCCCTTTCACGGTTGGCAGCGCCAGGACGGCCTGGCGACGGTCCAGCAGGTGCTGGAGGAGGCGATCGAGATCTTCGCCGGTCACCCCGTCCGTCTCCATTGCGCCGGGCGCACGGACGCGGGGGTGCACGCGCTGCATCAGGTCGCCCACGTCGATATCCAGAAGGATATTCGCGCCGATCGGGTGCGGGACGCCTGCAATGCGCATCTCAGACCGCATCCGATCGCGGTCGTGTCGGCCGAGACGGTGGATGCGCAGTTCGACGCGCGGCGCTCCGCCACCGGGCGCGCCTATCTGTATCGCATCGTCGATCGCCGTCCTCCGCCCGCGCTCGAACTGACGCGTGTCTGGCACGTGCCATGGCGCCTGGACGAAATGCGGATGAACGAGGCGGCACAGATCCTGGTTGGCCATCACGACTTCACGACGTTCCGCGCCGCGGAGTGCCAGGCTTCCAGCCCGGTCAAGACCCTGGACCGGCTGGACGTGGAGCGCATCGGCCAGGAAATCCGCATTCACGCGGCGTCCCGGTCTTTCCTGCATCACCAGGTCCGCTCGATGGTGGGTGCGTTGATGCAGGTCGGCGGCGGACGCTGGCCGGTGGCCCGGATGCGAACGGCTCTGGAGGCGAGGGACCGCAAGGCGTGTCCCGGCATGGCTCCGGCGCATGGGCTCTACCTGACGGATGTCAGATACGGCCGCTAGGCGTCAGGCGTCGGGATAGAAATATGCCGACAGGACCCGCTCGTAGATCGCCGCGAGGGCGTTGACGTCGTCAGCGCGCACCCGTTCGTCGATCTGGTGCATCGTCTGCCCGACCAGTCCGAACTCCACCACCGGGCAGTAGTTCTTGATGAACCGCGCATCCGATGTCCCGCCCGTCGTGGACAGGGCCGGACGCCTGCCCGTTTCCATCTCGATCGCACCGGCGACGAGGTTAGTGAACGGCCCAGGCGCCGTCAGGAACGACACGGCGTTGGTGGGATCGAAGGCGAGCGTATAGCGAACCGAATTGCCCGCGGCGGCGTCCAGCCGTCGGCGGATTTCGGCTTCCAGGGTCTGGGGCGACCAGAGGTCGTTGAACCGGATGTTGAACACCGCCTTCGCGTCCGCCGGGATCACGTTGGTCGCGGCGTTTCCGACATCGACGGTCGTGGGCTCGAGGTTCGAGGCGTCGAAATGGGTCGTTCCGGCGTCCAGCGGCGTCGCGGTCAGGGCTGCCAGCAGGCGGACCATGCCGGGGATCGGGTTGTCCGCCAGATGGGGATAGCCGACATGGCCCTGCGTGCCGTGGACCGTCAGCCGTCCTGTCAGGGACCCGCGCCGGCCGATCTTAATCATGTCGCCGAGCGCGTTCGGGTTCGTGGGCTCCCCCAGGATGCAATGGTCGAAGCGCTCGCCGCGATCGCGCGCCCAATCCAGCAGCTTCACAGTGCCGTTGACCGCCGGCCCTTCCTCGTCGCCGGTGATCAGGAATGCGATCGATCCGGGCCAGTCCGGATGGCGCCGCACGAAGGCGATGGCCGCCGCGGCCATCGCCGCGACGCCGCCCTTCATGTCCGCCGCGCCGCGACCCCACAGATACCCATCGGCCAGTGCGCCGGAAAAAGGCGGGTGCGTCCAGCTTTCTGCATTGCCCGGCGGCACGACGTCGGTATGGCCCGCAAACACGAGACAGGGCGAGGCCGATCCGAAGCGGGCATAGAGGTTTTCGATGTCCGGCGTGCCGGGCTCGGAGAAGATCGGACGTTCGACCTGAAACCCCTCGGCTGCGAGCACCGAATCCAACAGCGCCAGCGCGCCGCCGTCCTCCGGCGTCACCGACGGGCACCGGATCAGCGCCTGCGCAAGCGAAAGGGCGTCTGTCGGGTCTTCGATGACCGCTGGGGAATTCAGATCCATGCCAGCCGCTTACGCGCCGACCGGCTCGGCCGTCAACGCCGGGTCGCCATCTTCTTGCGCCGCCGCTTTTCCTCGGCCTTGCGCGCCCGCTCCTGGAGCGGATCCTTGCCGAACTGGTTAGGACCGCGCGTGCCGAGCCGGAAACCCATCAGCAGAATGCCGACGCTCAGGCTGAGCAGGCCGAAGAAGCCCAGCGCGACCGAGGTGCCGTCCAGCATCGTGCGGTCTTCCTGGATGGCGAGAATCGCCATGAAGAAGATGACCGGAAGCACGTAGAAGAGGACGATCCACCAACCGGTAATGTTGGAGTCGTGCAGCCTCTTGGCGCCCACCGCCACCGACATGTACAGGGCGGCCGCCATGATGCCGAGCATCACGGTCAGGTTGCCGTAGAGGCGGGCGGCGTAGAGGGCCAGCGCGGTAGCAACGACGACGGCGACCGTCGCCCGCCAGTAGACGTCGCGGGGAATGCGCCCCGAAAATCCGAAAAGAAGCCCCATATCCCCCGCGAATCCCCACTTCTCGCCATCCGTGTGGCGAATTGCGGATACGCGAAACGGATATGTGCGCGATTGTCAATCGCGCCGCGGCGTCTCAGTCGCGCAGAAGCTCATTTATCGACGTCTTTGAGCGGGTTTGTTCGTCGACACGCTTCACGATGACCGCGCAGTAAAGGGAAGGGCCGGGGCTGCCGTCGGGCAGCGGCTTGCCCGGAAGCGAGCCCGACACCACCACGGAGTAGGGGGGGACGCGGCCGATGAACACTTCGCCGGTCGCCCGGTCGACGATCTTCGTCGAGGCGCCGATGAAGACGCCCATCGAGATCACCGAGCCCTCGCCGACGATGACGCCCTCGACCACTTCCGAGCGCGCCCCCACGAAGCAATTGTCCTCGATGATGACCGGCCCGGCCTGAAGCGGCTCGAGCACGCCGCCGATTCCGACACCGCCGGAGAGATGGACGTTCTTCCCGATCTGCGCGCAGGAGCCGACGGTCGCCCACGTGTCGACCATCGTCCCCTCGCCCACATGGGCCCCGAGGTTCACGAAGGAGGGCATCAGCACCACGTTCGGCGCGATATAGGCCGACCGGCGGACGACGGCGCCGGGCACCACGCGGAAGCCGCCCGCCTTGAACCGGTCTTCGGTCCAGCCGGCGAACTTGGACGGCACCTTGTCCCACGCGGGCGTGCCGGCCGAGCCGGACGGCACGACGGCCATGTCGTTCAGGCGGAAGGACAGCAGGACTGCCTTCTTCAGCCACTGGTTCACGCTCCAGCCGCCGCCGGTCTTCTCGGCGACGCGGGCCTTCCCGGAATCGAGCAGTTCAAGCGCGGTCTCCACCGCATCGCGGACGGGGCCCCTCGTGCCGCTGCCAATGGAGGCGCGATCCTCCCAGGCGGCGTCGATGATCTGGGCGAGGTCCTGGTGCGACATGGGCTTCCGGCTCCGTCGATGATGTGGCCCGCCTTGTATGGGCGCGACACGGCGAGTCAAGCGAGGCCCGTGTCTCCCCGCGGTTCATCGCCGCGAGGGCGCCTCGGGGCCACAACTTCGCCATCGCGGCGAAGCAGAGGCTGCACCGCGGCACAAAGGAGTGTTAGAACAGCGCCATGACCGACGCGACGATGCTCAATCCAGGCGCCAGCCTTTCCGGCGCGGCGCGCCCCTGGCGGGCCTCGTTCGAGGCTGCGCGACGGCACAGCACGCGCGTGCGGCTGCTCAAGCGCGCCATCCCGCTCGGTTCCGGGATCGCGGTCCTCCTGGTGGCACTCATCGGCATCTTCGATCCCTTCCGCTCCATCGGCGCTGTCTCGATCGGGCCGATCAACCTGTCGGGCACCCGGATCACCATGGACCAGCCCCGGCTGACCGGTTTCCGCGTCAAGGATTCCAAGCCGTACGAGGTCACCGCCGAGAGCGCGACGCAGGACGTGCGGCGCCCCACCGTGGTGGAAATGAAGAAGCTCGTCGCGCGGGTCGAACTGGAGAACCAGGAGAATGTCCGCCTCGTGGCCGATCTGGGCGTCTACGACACGTCCAAGGAACAGATCGAGCTGACGGACAACGTGCGCGTCCAGTCGGCGCGAGGCTACGATGCCCGTCTCGCCGCTGCGTTCGTCGACTTCAAGGCGGGCTCCGTCCGTTCCGACAAGCCCGTCGAGGTGAAGTTCACCGACGGCTCGGTCCGCTCCGACCGGCTTCACATCACCGACGGCGGCAAGCGCCTGGCCTTCGAGGGCCGGGTGAAGGCCGTCTTCGACGCTCCTGAAAATGGGGCCCAGCCCCGCACCCGCAGCCCGGCGACGCCGCCGGCCAGCCCGCAAGGACAGACCGCGCAATGACAGTCCGCCCTTCCTCCCGCCGCCCGCTCGCGCTCGCCGCATGCCTGGGCGCGGCCGTCCTGGCCGCAGCGATCCTTCCAGCCGCCGCCCAGCAGCCGGCCCGTTCCGCCCAGGGAGCCCAGCGGCCGACGGGCCTCAATGCTCTGGGCGGAGGGTCCAAGGAGCCGATCGCCATCGATGCCGACCGGCTCGACGTGTTCGACAAGGATCGCAAGGCGATTTTCGCGGGCAATGTCGTCGCCGTGCAGGCCGAGACGACGATCAAGTGCAGCGAGATGACCGTTTTCTACGAGGCGGGCGCCGGCGGCCTTGGCGGCGGGCGCGCCCAACCGGCCGCGAATGCGCCGGCGGCACAGCCTGCCGCGCCGGGCGGCAGCACGACGGAGAACGCCATCCGCCGGGTGGAGTGCAAGGGCCCCGTCACCGTGTCGTCCAAGGACCAGGTCGCCACCGGCGAGCGCGCCGTGTTCGACCGGGTCGCCAACCTCGTGACGCTGTCGGGGAACGCCGCGCTGAGCCAGGGCGAGAACGTCACCCGCGGCGAGCGCATCGTCTACAACGTCACCACCGGGATCGCGAATGTCGAGGGCGGCGGCGGACGCGTGCGCGCTTTGCTCGTGCCCGGCCAGGACGACGCCAAGCCCGGCGAGCAAAAGCCCAAGGCCGGCGAAGCCAAGCCGCGCTGATCGCTTCGCCTTCACCGACGGCCGGCCGCGGACGATTGCCCGCCGCTCCGGCCTCGGCTACCACCGCGACGGCCCGTCCGGCCGCTGACCCGTTCCGCCACCGACCCGACGAGCCTTCGGACCCCGCCCTTGAAGTTCTTCTCCCGCAGCCGCAATCCCGCCCTCGGCGACGAGCCGCACGATGCGCGCCCGACATTCTCCGGTCTCGGCGGGCCGGGCGTGCTGGCCGTGTCGGGCCTGCAGAAGAGCTATCGCGGCCGCACCGTCGTCCAGGACGCGTCGCTGACGGTGCGCAACGGCGAGGCCGTGGGCCTCCTGGGCCCCAACGGCGCGGGCAAGACCACGATCTTCTACATGATCACCGGACTGGTCGGCGCCGACCGCGGCATGATCACGCTCGACGGTCACGACGTCACCCACCTGCCCATGTACCGGCGGGCGCGCCTCGGCATCGGCTATCTGCCGCAGGAAGCCTCGATCTTCCGCGGCCTCAGCGTCGAGGACAATATCCGCGCGGTGCTCGAGGTCGTGGAGCCGGACCGCAAGACCCGCGAGCGGGAGCTCGATGCGCTGCTGGAGGAGTTCTCCATCACCCGCCTGCGCAAGTCGCCGTCCATCGCCCTGTCGGGCGGCGAGCGCCGCCGCTGCGAGATCGCGCGCGCCCTGGCGGGCCGGCCGTCCTTCATGCTGCTCGACGAGCCCTTCGCGGGCATCGACCCGATCGCGGTCGGCGACATCCAGAACCTCGTCCGCCATCTGACGAGCCGCGGCATCGGCGTGCTGATCACCGACCACAACGTCCGCGAGACGCTGGGCCTGATCGACCGCGCCTACATCATCCATTCCGGCCAGGTCCTCATGGAGGGCCGCGCCGACGAGATCATCGCCAATCCGGACGTGCGCCGGCTCTACCTCGGCGAGGACTTCCGCCTCTGACCGCCCGGCCGCCGTGCCGCTGCGCTTACCCTCGTGATCGCTTTGACGCATCGCGCTGTTGCGGCTAAGAATGAGGCAGACGGAAAAAGCAAGAAACGTGCCGTCGACCTGACGGGATGGACGGATGGGAATTTCGCACCGGCTTGAACTGAGGCAGGGCCAGTCCCTGGTGATGACGCCGCAGCTTCTGCAGGCGATCAAGCTGTTGCAGTTTTCGCATACCGAGCTCTCCGCCTACGTGGACGGGGAGCTGGAACGCAACCCGCTGCTCGAGCGCGCCGACGACCAGGGCGAGGGCGGCGGGGAGCCTGCCGCCGAGCGCGGAGAGCCCGAGGCGGGCGACGGGGCAGACGGCGCCCGCGACGGAGATGGCGGCTTCGAGGACGGCGCGGAGGGCGAATGGTTCTCCTCCGAGCTGAAGTCGGGCCGCGAATCCATCGAGGGCGCGCTGGATACGGGCGTCGACAACGTCTTCCCCGACGAGCCGCCGCGCGTGGCCGCGCCGGCGCCTGCGGAAGCGGACGGTCCCTTCGCCGGCGGGTCGTCGGTCTGGGGCGGCGCGTCCGGCGGATCCTTCGACGACAGCGAAGGGCCCGATCTGGAGGGCACGCTCGCCGCCGACCTCTCGCTGCACGAGCATCTGATCGCCCAGCTCGACCTGGCGGTGTCCGATCCCGTGGACCGCGTCATCGGACGCCATCTCATCGACGCGGTCGACGAGGCCGGATACCTCTCGGAGGACGTCGCGGCCGTCGCCGCCCGGCTCGATGCCCCGGTGGAGCGCGTGGAGCGCATCCTGTCCGTCGTCCAGACCTTCGAGCCAGCCGGCGTCGCCGCGCGCGACCTGGCCGAATGCCTTGCGATCCAGCTGCGCGAGCGCGACCGGTTCGACCCGTGCATGGCGGCGCTCGTCTCGCGCCTCGATCTCGTCGCCCGCCGCGACATGGCCGCCCTGCGGCGGCTCTGCGGCGTCGACGACGAGGACATCATGGACATGCTGGCGGAAATCCGCCGGCTCGATCCCAAGCCCGGCCGGGCCTTCGGCGGCTCGCCGCTGCAGCTCCTCGTGCCGGACGTCTATGTGCGCCCCGCGCCGGACGGAAGCTGGCTGGTGGAGCTCAACCCCGACACGCTGCCCCGCGTCCTGGTCAACCAGACCTATTTCGCAAGGGTGTCGGGTTCCGCCCGCAACCCCCAGGACAAGAGCTTCCTCACCGACTGCCTGCAGAACGCCAACTGGCTGACCCGCTCGCTGGAGCAGCGCGCCCGCACGATCCTGAAGGTCGCGACCGAGATTGTCCGGCAGCAGGACCTGTTCTTCGCCTGCGGCGTCGAGCATCTCCGGCCGCTGAACCTGAAGACCATCGCCGACGCGATCGGCATGCACGAATCGACCGTGTCCCGCGTCACCGCCAACAAGTCGATCGGCACGGCGCGCGGCGTGTTCGAGATGAAATACTTCTTCTCGGCCGCCATCTCGGCGGTCGCCGGAGGGGAGTCCCACTCCGCCGAGGCCGTGCGGTTCCGCATCCGCCAGATGATCGATGCCGAGAGCGCGGAGGACGTCCTGTCCGACGACACGATCGTCAAGCGCCTGCGCGAATCCGGTGTCGACATCGCGCGCCGCACCGTCGCCAAATATCGGGAATCGTTGCGAATTCCGTCTTCGGTCGAGCGGCGCAGGGAGAAGTCGGCCGCCCTCGCGCGTTGACTTCACGCAACGCGCTGGCTTACGACTCGGGGGATCAGAAGCCCCGGCCGGCCCCTTGCGCGCCGGCCAGGAACAAGGCTCGAGGGGACGCCCAATGGCGCTGAGAATCTCCGGAAAGAACATGGACATCGGCGAGGCCCTGCGCGGCCAGGTCGAGGCGCGCGTGGCCAGCGCGCTGTCGAAATACCTCGACGGCGCGGGCTATTCCGGCCACGTCACGGTCTCCAAGGACGGCGCCGGGTTCCGGACCGATTGCATCCTCCACCTGTCGTCCGGCGTGACGATCGAGGCCCACGGCAACGCCCACGACGCCTATGCCTCGTTCTCCGAGACCGCCGACCGCATCGAGAAGCGCCTGCGCCGGTACAAGACGCGGCTGCGCGGTCATGCCAACGGCACGATCAAGCGCGCCGACGCCATCGAGATGCCGGCCTACGTGCTCGAAGCCCCGGCCGACGAGGCGGACGAGCCGGCTGATTTCCATCCCGTCGTGGTGGCCGAGCAGACGGCCCAGCTTCATCGCCTGTCGGTGAGCGAGGCCGTCGTCGAGCTCGACATGACCGGCGTCCCGGTCGTCGTTTTCCGCCACGCTGGCAACGGGCGCGTCAATATCGTATATCGCCGCCGCGACGGAACGATCGGCTGGGTGGATCCACCGGCCGTTGCCGGTCCGCAGGCGTGACATTTTTGACAGGACGGGTGGGGGGATCCGGCGCCTTCAAGGGCGACGGGAGGTCCGCTCGCGGCATGACATCATGGTATTGACGGATCTGATCGGGCCGGACGCCATCGTCCCGGCCCTCAAGGCGAACGGCAAGAAGCAGGTCCTCCAGGAGCTGAGCCATCACGCGGCCCGGCTGACGGGCCTCGACGAGCGCGCCATTTTCGACACGCTGCTCCAGCGCGAGCGCCTCGGCTCGACCGGGATCGGCGACGGCATCGCCATTCCCCACGGCAAGCCTGCCGGCATCGACCGCATGTATGCGGTCTTCGCGCGCTGCGACCGCCCGGTGGATTTCGAGGCCCTCGATGGCCAGCCGGTGGACCTCTTCGTGCTGCTCCTCGCGCCGGAAGGGGCGGGCGCCGACCATCTCAAGGCGCTCGCCAAGGTCGCGCGCGTGCTGCGCACGCCCGGGCTCGTGGAAACCCTGCGCGCGACGCGCGACGCGGAAGCCATCTACGCGGTCCTGACCGGAAGCGACGCGGCCGAAGCCGCCGCGTGATTGCAGGGCGTCAGCGCCAGAGCCGCCGCTCGTAGTCCAGCAGGTAATAGTCGGAATTGGCGGCAAGGCCCGCCAGCGCGTGCAGCGCGGCGTCCGTGTCGGTGACGATGGCCGTCGGGATCGTGGCGGCGAGGTCCGCCATCGGCGCCTTGTCGGCGAAGACCCGGCGGAACGCCCGCTCGTCCAGAAGCGGAAGCAGCCGCGGCGCGACGCCGCCCATCAGGCACACCCCGCCGCGCGCCATGAAGGCGATGGCCATGTCCCCGGAAAAGCGCGCGATCAGCCGCCAGAATGCCGCGATGGTGTCCCTCGCGTCGTCCGACTGGCCGTCGAGTGCCGCATCGCTGACGGCCTGCGGCGAATCCAGGCGATCCTCCCGGCCGGCGGCCTGCATGCGCGCCCGGTGAACGCGCAGGAGCCCCGAGCCCGAGATCACGGATTCGGCGGTGATGCGTCCGTCCACCCGTTCCAGATGGGGCCAGAACGCCTCTTCGTCCGGGCCGTCCGGGCCGAAGCCCACATGGCCCGCCTCCGTCGCGAAGGGCAGCATCCGCCCTTCCACCGGCACGAGCGCGGCAACGCCGAGCCCGGTCCCCGGCCCCAGCGCCAGCCGCGTCCCGGTCGTTCCGGCGCGCACCTCGCCGATCGGCTCGAAGTCCACGGGGTCGAGGACCGTGAGCGCCAGGGCCTGGGCCTCGAAATCGTTCAGGATGATGCCCTGCTCGAAGCCAAGCGCAGCGGCGATTGCCGGGCCGTTCAGCGTCCAGCCGGCATTGGTCAGGTGCAGCGAGCGGCCTTCGAGCGGGCCCGCCCCCGCCAGCAGGATCGAGCGCGGACGGATAGGCCCGGCCTGATCGAGCGCGTATCTCAAGGCGGTTACGGCGTCGGGATAGTCGCCCGTGCCGATTCGCGCGATCTGCCGCGGCGCGGCGCCCCTCGCCTCGACGAGCGCGAACCGGGCATTGGTCCCGCCGATATCGCCGACGAGCGCAGGAAACGAGAACATGGTCACGCCATCACAACCGAAGCGACGGCATGGATGTTCCCTGCCGTGTCCGCCGTCAAGAACGGGCCGCGACGCCATCGCGGCGCATGCCCGGAAAGGCTGATCGCGCAGGCGCTTGGCCTTGCCGGAAAGACGCCCTACAACGCCGCTACCCGATCGGACCACGCCCCGGAAATCCCCATGTCCTATGCCCATGCCGACCTGTTTCCCCTCGGACCGGACCAGACGCCGTATCGCAAGCTGGCGACGGAGGGCGTGGGGGTGGAGCGTCTGGGCGGACGCGAGGTGCTGACCGTCTCCCGCGAGGCGATGCGGCTCCTGGCCGAGCAGGCCTTCATGGACATCAACCACCTGCTGCGGCCGGGCCATCTGAGGCAGCTCGCCTCGATCCTCGACGATCCGGAGGCGACCTCCAACGACAAGTTCGTGGCCTACGACCTTCTGAAGAACGCCAACATCGCTGCCGGCGGCATCCTGCCCATGTGCCAGGACACCGGAACCGCCATCGTCATGGGCAAGAAGGGCCTGCGCGTCTGGACGGAGGGGGAAGACGAATCCGCCATCGCCGAGGGCATCCGCGACGCCTACCTCAAGCGCAACCTGCGCTATTCGCAGCTCGCTCCGGTCTCGATGTTCGAGGAGCGCAACACCAGGTCCAACCTCCCGGCGCAAATCGAATTGTATGCGCAGGGCAGGGGCCATGAGGAGGAGGCCTACAAGTTCCTCTTCGTCGCCAAGGGCGGCGGCTCGGCGAACAAGACCTTCCTCTATCAGGGCACGCCTTCGCTCCTTACGCGCGAGCGGATGATCGCCTTCCTGAAGGAGAAGATCCTGACGCTCGGCACGGCGGCCTGCCCGCCGTATCACCTGGCGGTCGTGATCGGCGGCACCTCGGCCGAGCAGACGCTCAAGACGGTGAAGCTCGCCTCCACGCGCTATCTCGACGGCCTGCCCGTTGCGGGTTCCGAGACCGGCCATGCCTTCCGCGACCTGGAGATGGAGGCCGCGATCCATCGCCTGACGCAGTCGCTCGGCGTCGGCGCGCAGTTCGGCGGCAAGTATTTCTGCCACGACGTGCGCGTCATCCGCCTGCCGCGGCATGGCGCGTCGCTGCCGATCGGGCTCGGCGTGTCCTGCTCCGCCGACCGGCAGGCGCTCGGCAAGATCACGCGGGACGGGATCTATCTGGAGCAGCTCGAGACCAACCCGGCGCAATATCTGCCGGAGATCGACGAGACCGCCCTGGGCGGGGACGTGGTCCGGATCGACCTGACGCGCCCGATGAGCGAGATCCTCGGCACGCTGACCCGTCACCCGATCCGCACGCGCCTGTCGCTCACCGGCCCGGTCATCGTCGCCCGCGACCTTGCCCACGCCAAGATCCGCGAGCGGCTGGAGCGGGGCGAGCCGATGCCCGACTATTTCCGCAACCACCCCATCTATTATGCCGGTCCCGCCAAGACCCCCGAGGGCATGGCGTCGGGCTCGTTCGGCCCCACCACGGCCGGACGCATGGATTCGTATGTCGACCAGTTCCAGGCCGCCGGCGGATCGATGATCACGCTCGCCAAGGGCAACCGCTCCGCGCAGGTGCGGGAAGCCTGCCAGAAGCATGGCGGCTTCTATCTGGGCTCCATCGGCGGCCCCGCCGCCCGGCTCGCACAGGACTGCATCCGGAAGGTCGAGGTCGTCGAATATCCCGAGCTCGGCATGGAGGCGATCTGGCGCATCGAGGTCGAGGACTTCCCGGCCTTCATCGTGGTGGACGACAAGGGGAACGACTTCTTCCGCGAGCTGAACCTCGGCTGATCTTCGCCGCATTGTCGTGGTGTGCCGTCCGTCGAGGCGGCATGCCTGAGGAGGATGATATGGGTCGCAAGCCCGCTTCCGTGCTGGTCCTGGCGTTGCTTGCGGCAGCAGCCGCGGTCTCGCCGGCCCTGCCGCAAGGCTCCCCGCAATGCCAGCGCGACCTGTTCTTCGCCGAGGGCGCGATGCGCGCCAGCCGCTACAAGCTCAACGATGCGGCGTCCGGCGACCAGGCCACGCGATGCGCGGCGTGGCGGGGCCACGAGGACGCCATGCGCAAGGCCGGCGCCACGTTCCGCCGCTGCCTGACCGGTCCTGAGCGGGCGGAGAAGGTGGCCATCGCGGACCGGGAGGCCGAGGGCATGACGTCGGCCATCAGGGCCCAGTGCGGCGGCACGCGGCCCGGCCCGGTTGAGCGCCTGCGCCCGCAGGGCTAGGGTCTCCCGGCGCCACCTTGCGCCCTTCCCTCGACCGGACCGATCCGCCATGGCCTCCAACGACATCGCCGCCCTCGGTGCCCGCGCCATGGCGCATGTGGAGGCCATCGCCCGCCACACGGACGTCCCCGGGCAGATCACGCGGCTCTATTTGTCCCCCGCGCACCGCGCGGCCGCCCGGACCGTGCGCGGCATGATGGAAGCCGCCGGCATGAAGGCGGCCGTCGATGCCGCCGGTTCGGTGCAGGGGCGGTTCGAGGGCGCGGATCCGGCCGCGCCGTCCATCCTCATCGGATCGCATATCGACAGCGTCGTCGATGCCGGCCGCTTCGACGGCGTCCTGGGCGTCGTCGCCGGCATCGTCGTGGTCGAGGAACTGGCGCGCGCCCGCAGGCGCCTTCCCTGCGCCGTGGAGGTCGTGGCCTTCGGCGACGAGGAGAATGTCCGTTTCCCGACGACGCTGTCGACCGCCCATGCCCTCACCGGCACCTACGAGCCGCGCTGGCTGGACGGGACCGACCGGGACGGCATCGTGCTCAAGGACGCCCTCGCTGCGTTCGGCGGCGATGCCGCCGCCATTCCCGGCCTTGCCCGGCCTTCCGGCTCGGTCCGCGCCTATCTGGAGGCCCATATCGAGCAGGGGCCGGTCCTGGAGGCGGAGGGGCTCCCGCTCGGCGTCGTCTCGGCCATCGCGGGCGTGACCCGGGCGCGGATCGCGATCGGCGGCGAGGCCGGCCATGCGGGCACTGTGCCGATGCCGATGCGCCGCGATGCGCTGGCCGCCGCCGCGGAGATGATCGCGCTGGTCGAGCGGATCGGCGCGCGCCGCGACGATACGGTGGCGACGGTCGGCGTCTGCGAGGTTCGTCCCGGCGCGGTCAACGTCATCGCGGGCGGGGTCGACCTGACCCTCGATGCCCGCTCGCCGGACGATGCCGTCCGCCGTGCCATGGTCGCCGAGATCCGCACCGTGATGGACGCGATCGCCGCCCGCCGCGGCGTGTCGCTCGCCTGGCAGACGACGATGGATTCGCCCGCGACGCCGATGGCCCCGCTGGTGGCGGATGCGTTCGGCGCGTCCATCGCGTCGCTCGGCCTGCCTGTCCGGCGGCTGTTGTCGGGCGCGGGACACGATGCGGTGGCGATGGCGCCTTTCGCGCCGGTCGGAATGCTGTTCGTGCGCTGCGCCGGCGGCATCAGCCACAACCCGGCGGAATCCATCACGGCCGAGGATGCGGGCTATTGCGTGCGCGCGATGCTGGACGCCGTGCTGAACCTCGCCGGAGCCTAGCCGGACGGCCGGACGCACCAGGGATTGCCCCTGGCCTGCGAGGACGGCAGCACGATCTTCGTCCGCAGGAGCAGGGTGCGCAGGCTGCGCCCGTCGACCCGGACATTGACGAGGCGGTTGCCCCGGCCCGAGACGCCGCCCGTCGGCACGATCTCGATCGTTCCGCGCCGCAGGAGGCGCTGCAGCGTCTTGCGGGCCTCGCGTCCTTTCAGGCGTTCGAAGGTGCAGCCGGCCGACGTCACCCGCGGCGCGCGGACGCCCGAAACCTGGAAGCGCTCGCCCTTGAGCGTGAAGACGCTCCCGCTGCGGACAGAGATGTCGGCGGCCGCCGCGCGGATGGTGGCGGCCGGCGAGGCGCCCTGCGCCAAGGCCGGGCCTGCGATCGATACGATTGCGACAGCCGCCATGACCAGCGGGCGGGCGAAGGAAAGGCGATGCATGGAGAAACCTGGAGCAGACCCGGCGGGCCAGGGGGCGAGAGCGCGTATATCCGCGCCTGAATGCGGCGCCGTTATGACGCTATTCGAGCGTGCCGACCGCATCCTCCACGGCGGCGACGAGCGCGCCTGACCGGACCAGCTCGAGCGCCTGCGCCATCTCGGTCGCGTACCAGCGGTCGCCGTCGAGGGCGGGCGGGATCACCTGCCTGACGGCCGCGAGCGCCGCCGCCGTCCCGCGCCCGAGCGGATGGTCCCCCGCGACCGGCTCCACGAGCGTGAGGGCCTGCGCCGCCATGAGGATTTCGCCGGCCACGATCTGCTCCACGTTCTCCACGATCGTCCTCGCCTTGCGGCCGCACCAGGTGGAGTTGGACACGTGGTCCTCGGCGTTGCTCTTGCCGGGGATCGAGTCGACCGAGCCGGGAGTGGCCAGCCCGCGATTTTCCATCACGAGCGCGGACATGGAGCATTGCACCGTGGCGAAGCCCGTGTTCAGCCCGCGCTTGCCCGCCAGCAGGTTGCGCGGAAGGCCGTAGCTCAGCGTCGGATCGATGAGACGCGCCAGGCGCCGCTCGCTGATCGCTCCTAGGTCCGCCATGGCGATGCCCAGCACGTCCATCGCCTGGGCGAGGTACTGGCCGTGGAAATGCCCGCCGGAAATGGACACGTACCCGTCGGCGCCATCGGGGAAGATCAGCGGGTTGTCGGTCGCGGCGTTGAGCTCGGTCGTGACGATCCCGTCCACATAATCGATGGCCTCGAAGACGGGCCCGTGGACCTGCGGCGCGCAGCGCAGGGAATAGACGTCCTGCACCCGCGGCGGCGGGTTCTCGCCCGGCGCGCGCCGCTCGTCGGGGAACACGACCCGGCGCGCCTCCTCCGAGCAGCGCCGCGTGCCCTCCGTCAGCCGCAGCACGTTGCGCGCGGTGCGGGCCTGGCCGGGATGCGGCCTGGCCCTGTGCACGCGCGGATCGAAGGCGGCCAGCTCGCCGCGCATTGCCTCCAGCGACAGCGACAGCCCGATATCGACGGCCTTCATCAGGCGGCGCGCGTCGTGGACGGCCAGCGCCGCCAGGGCCAGCGACACGGTGGAGCCGTTGATGAGCGCCGATGCGTCCTTGGCGCCGAGCGGGAATTCGGGATCGAGCTTCGCCTTTCCGATGGCGTCGCGCGCGGGCATGCGCCTGCCCCTCCAGACGATCTCCGCCTCGGGGAAGCCGCACAGGGCCCCCGCCAGATGGGCGAGGGGCGCCAGGTCGCCGGACGCGCCGACGGACCCCTTGGCGGGGATGACCGGATGCAGCTCCCTGTTGAGGAACGTCAGGAGCCGCTCCACCACCTCGATGCGCGGGCCGGAATAGTTGGACGCGAAGGCGTTGGCGCGCAGCAGCATGGTGGCCCGCGTCACGTCCTCCGGCAGCGGTTCACCGATCCCGGTGGCGTGGGCGTAGATCGTCTTCGTCTGGTAGCTCGCCATATCGGCGATCGCCACGCGCTGGTCCTTGAACAGGCCGACGCCGGTGTTGAACGCATACATGAGCGGCGCGTCGTCGCGCATCCAGTTGGCGTCGATATAGGCGCGCGTCGCGGCGATCGCCGCCGCCGCCTTCGGATGCAGGGCCGCCTTGCGGAAGCGACCGTTCGCACCGCGCCGCGCGACCTCCGCGACCTTGCCGATGGTGAGCCGGGCGCCGTCGATCCTGACCGTCATGGAAATTGTCCTGCCGTGGAAACCGTCCTGCGAGGGGCGTGCGCCATCACACATAGCCGAGGCGGGCGGGCGCGTCCTCCCCGGCATTGGCCGCAATTGCGCCATAGCGGACGGGCACGAGGGCGATGGTCCGGCGCCAGGCATGCTTAACCCGCGCTTCACGCGCACTCCCTTAAGGTGCCCCGGCGACGGACCGGGCCGATGCGCCGGCCCCTTCGCGCATGGGGGCGTATAGAGGACAGATGGCGGACCGGGGACGAACGCGGCGGGAGCCGACCTTCGAGCGTCCGCAGGGCGGAGGCGACCTGCGCGTGACGCGGGACGACCGTCCCGTCGCCGGCAGCTATCGCCCCGACCCCAAGCCCCGGCGCGAGCGCCGGCGCGACGACGACATCCAGGATTTCGACCGTGGCGGCCGCGGCCGCAAGGGCGGCTCCGGCGGCAGCTCCGGCGGCGGCAGGCGCCGCGGCGGGCGGCGGCGGCGCTCGTTCCTCGGGACGCTGGTGTACTGGAGCCTCGTGCTCGGCCTGTGGGCCTTCATCGCGCTGGGCGGGCTCATCGCCTATCACGCGACCAAGCTGCCCCCGATCGACCAGCTCGCCGTTCCCAAGCGCCCGCCCAATATCGCGATCCTGGCCGCCGACGGCTCGCTGCTCGCCAATCGCGGCGACACGGGCGGTCGCGCGGTCTCGCTCGCGGAATTGCCGCCGCACCTGCCGAACGCGTTCATCGCCATCGAGGACAAGAGGTTTCGCCACCATTTCGGCATCGATCCCATCGGCATCGTGCGCGCGATGGTGCGCAACATGGCCTCCCGCGGCGTCGCGCAGGGCGGGTCGACGCTCACCCAGCAGCTCGCCAAGAACCTGTTCCTGACGCAGGAGCGCACCGCCTCCCGCAAGGCGCAGGAGGCGATCCTGGCCGTGTGGCTGGAGCGCAATTTCTCGAAGGACCAGATCCTCGAACTGTACCTCAACCGGGTCTATTTCGGCTCCGGCGCCTACGGCGTGGAGGCGGCGGCGCAGCGCTATTTCGGCAAGTCGGCGCGGGCGGTGACGGTCGCCGAGGCGGCGACGCTTGCGGGTCTCGTCCAGGCTCCCTCCCGGCTCGCCCCCAACCGCAACCCCGAGGCGGCCCGCGCCCGGTCCGAGCTCGTCCTGTCCGCCATGGTGGAGAACGGCTTCATCACGGACAAGGCCGCGAAGGATGCGCTGATGGCGCCGGCGGAAGCCGTGCGCACCGCCGGTGCCGGCTCGGTCAACTACGCCGCCGACTACGTCATGGACGTCATCGACGACGTCGTCGGCACGATCGAGAAGGACATCGTGGTCCAGACGACGGTGGATTCCCGCCTCCAGGCGGCGGCCGAACGCGCCCTCGTCGAGGAGCTCGACGCCAAGGGCGGCAAGTTCGGCGTCGGCCAGGGCGCCGTCGTCGCCATGACGCCGGAGGGCGCCGTCCGGGCGCTCGTCGGCGGGCGCAACTACACCGAAAGCCAGTTCAACCGGGCGACGGCCGCGCGCCGCCAGCCGGGTTCCGCCTTCAAGCCCTTCGTCTATCTCGCCGCGCTGGAACGCGGGCTGACGCCGTCCACCATCCGCGAGGACGGCCCCGTCTCCGTGAAGGGCTGGCGGCCGGAGAATTTCTCCCGCGACTATCGTGGGCCGGTCACGCTGCGCGAGGCGCTGGCCTCCTCGCTGAACACGGTGTCGGTCAAGCTCGCCCTCGAGGTCGGGCCGAAGACGGTGGCGCAGACGGCGCAGCGCCTGGGCATCAACTCGGCCCTGCAGCCCAATGCGTCGATCGCCCTCGGCACGTCCGAGGTCGCGCCGATCGAGATCGTGGGCGCCTATGCCGCCTTCGCCAATGGCGGCGACGGCGTCGTGCCCTACGTCATCCGCAAGATCAGCACCGTGGATGGCGCGACCCTGTTCGAGCGCAAGGCGACCGGCCTCGGCCAGGTCATCCGCCCGGAGGTCGCCGTGACGATGAACTCCATGCTGCGCGAGACCCTGGTGACGGGCACGGCGCGCAAGGCGGACTTCCCCGGCTGGGAAGCGGCCGGCAAGACCGGCACGAGCCAGGATTTCCGCGACGCCTGGTTCATCGGCTATACCAGCCACCTCGTCACCGGCGTCTGGCTCGGCAACGACGATTCCTCGCCCACCAAGCGCGCCTCCGGCTCCAACCTGCCGGTGGAGGTCTGGAGCCGCTTCATGAAGGCGGCCCACGAGAACGTGCCGCCGACGCCCCTGATCGGGGGTCCCTTCCAGGGCCAGCGCGAGGTGCCCATGGCGTCGGGCGATCCGCGTCTCCAGCCGGTGCGCGGGCCGCAGCAGCCGCGCTCGTCCGACAATGCATGGGTGCCCCCGCCGCCCAACCAGAAGGGCCTGCTGGAGCGCCTGTTCGGCGGCTGAGGCCTAGAGCGCGCGCCGCCTGCGCGTGAGCGCGAACAGCGTCGCCGCGCCAAGGCCGGTCGCGGTGATGATGGCCGGCAGCGGCAGGGCCGACCCGCCGAGCGAATGGCCGACCAGGATCCCCACCAGCGCGGCCCCGGTCATCTGGCAGATCCCCAGCAGCGAAGACGCGGCCCCCGCATGGCTGGGGAAGGGCTGCATCGCGCTCGCCATCGATTGCGGCATGACGAGCCCGACGCCCACCGCATACAGCGCCATGGGCAGGACGATGCCGAGCGGGGAGGCCGCTCCGCCCGCCACCGCGACGAGCATCACGAGGCCGCCCAGCGCCAGGCACGTCACGCCCGCGCCGATCGTGCCGTCCAGCCCGAGCCGGTCGACCAGCCGCTGCGCCAGCACCGTGCCGCCGACATAGCCCGCGACCATGGCGGTGAAAGATAGGGCGAAGGCCATTTCCGAGAGGCCGTAGATCCCCTGCAGGACGAAGGACGAGCCGGAGATGAAGGCGAAGAGCCCGCCGAAGGTCAGCGTCGAGAGCGCGACATAGACCCGGTAGGTCGGGTGGGCGAGCAGCGTGCCGAAATCCCGCAGCACGGCCTTCAGGGAGAAGCGGTCCGTGAGCCGCGAGCGGATCGTCTCCGGCAGCGCGAGCGCCACGACGATGCCGACGACGAGCGTCACCATCGCGATGGTCCAGAAGACCGAGCGCCAGCCGAACAGCGTATGGAGCGCGCCGCCGGCGATGGGCGCCAGCGCCGGCACGACGCCCATGATCATCGCCATGCGCGACAGCTCGCGCGCGGCGCGGCGGCCCTCGTAGAGATCGCGCACGATGGTGCGGGCGAGCACGATGGGGCCGGAGGCGCCGAAGGCCTGCATGAACCGCCCCGCCGTCAGCCAGCCGATGTCCGGGGCGAAGGCGCACAGGACCGTGGCCACGAGGAAGATGACCAGCCCGGTCATCAGGACGCGCTTGCGGCCCAGCCGGTCCGAGAGCGGGCCGTAGAAGACCTGCCCGCTGGCGAACCCGAAGAGGAACGACGAGAGCGTGAGCTGCACGCTGGCGACCGGGACCGCGAAGTCCCGCCCGATCGCCGGGAGCGAGGGCAGGTACATGTCGGTCGCCAGCGGCCCGAGCGAGGTCAGGACGGCGAGCGTGGCGGTGAGGGCGAGCGTTTCGGGGCGAAGGCGCATGGCGCTCGCTTAACCCGGAGCCGCCCGCTTGTCCCGTGCGCCTTTCGAGAGGCGGCGAAGCGTTCCCTCCCGCCATGCCAAGGCGAGGAGGCCCGCAGCCGATCCGTCCCCGCGAGGGGAGGGATCGGAGCGGGGCTGGATTTACCGGGGCGCGCGCTTGGCGAGGATGCGCTGCAGCGTCCGGCGATGCATGTTCAGGCGGCGCGCGGTCTCCGACACGTTGCGCCCGCACAGCTCGTAGACGCGCTGGATATGCTCCCACCGCACGCGGTCGGCCGACATCGGGTTGTCGGGCGGCGCCGGGCGGTGATCGGGCTGGGCCATCAGCGCGGCATGGATCTCGTCGGCATCGGCGGGCTTGGCGAGATAGTCGTAGGCGCCGAGCTTCACCGCCGTGACCGCCGTCGCGATGTTGCCGTAGCCGGTGAGCACGACGCCGCGCGCGTCGGGCCGGCGCTCCTTCAGGCGGGTGATGACCTCCAGGCCGTTGCCGTCGTTCAGCCGCATATCGATCACGGCGAAGGCGGGCGGTTCGCTCATGACGGCGGCGATGCCGTCCGCGACCGTGTCGGCGGTGCGCACCAGGTAGCCGCGCGTCTCCATCGCCCGCGCCAGGCGCGTGAGGAAGGGCTTGTCGTCGTCGACGATGAGGAGAGACCGGTCCGCCGGCAGGGCGGCCGCGTCCGCGGCACCGGCCGGCTGGGTGGAGCCGGCATGTGTCTGGGACATCATGGGAAGGAACTCCTGTGTCGCATGCGTGACGTTATCTAGGTCGCATAGGCGGGCGAAACATCCCCCGCTCGCGAATTCGTGGCATCGCCGGGATCGCCGGGCAGCGAGGGCGCGCGCGAGAACGCCTCGCGCGGCCATGTCACGGTCGCGATGGCGCCCGTGTCCGGCGTCGCCGCGTTGGCGAAGGTCACGCTCGCGCCCGAGCGCTCCAGGAGCGTCTTGGCGATGAACAATCCCAGCCCGAGCCCGCCGCCGGCCTGTTCCGGCCGCCGGTCCCGGCCGCGGGTCGTGACGTAGGGGTCTCCCAGGCGCAGCAGGACGAGAGGCTGGAAGCCGGGACCGTCGTCGCGAATGGACAGGCGCACGCTCTCCCCCGTCCACGAGGCCGCGATGGACACTTCCTGCCGCGCGAAGTCGACCGCGTTGTCGATGAGGTTCGCCAGACCGTAGAGGACGCCGGGATTGCGCCGGCAGGTCGGCGGTTCGCCGTCTCCCTCCATGCTGATGCGGATCGGCACGCCGAAGGGACGCTGCGGACCGGCCACCTCCTCGATGAGGTGGCGCAGGGTGAGCGTGTCCAGCGGGCCCGCGTCCCCGCTCGCCAGCGACGCGAGCTTGCCCAGGATGTCGCGGCAGCGGGCGACCTGCTCGCGCAGGAGCGCGATGTCCTCCCGCACCGGCCCGTCGTCCTTCACCAGCCCGTCGAGTTCCTTGGCGACGAGGGCGATGGTCGCCAGCGGCGTCCCCAGTTCGTGGGCGGCGGCCGCCGCGAGCCCGTCGAGCTGGGACAGGTGCTGCTCGCGGGCGAGCACGAGCTCGGTCGCGGTGAGCGCCTCGGCCAGCATCCGCGCCTCGTCCGCCACGCGCCAGGCATAGGCGGCGATGAACGCGATGCCGAGCAGGATCGATACCCAGATCCCGGCCACATAGGCGAAGGGCAGGCGGAAGGCCTCGCCCGGCGTCCAGGGCAGCGGCAGGTGCCAGACCGCCAGGAAGCTGGCGCAGGCGATGGCGAAGGCCCCCAGGATGAGCGTCTTCTGCGGCGGCAGCGCGGTGGCCGAGATCAGCACCGGCGCCAGGAACAGGATGGCGAAGGGGTTCTGCAGCCCGCCGGTCAGGTAGAGGAGCACGGCCAGCTGCAGGATGTCGTAGGCGAGAAGCGACGCCGCCGCCCGGTCCGACATGCGGTGGCTGACCGGATAGCCCACCCGCAACGCCACGTTCAGCAGCGCCGAGACGCCGATCGCAGCAAAGCACGCGCCGAAGGGCAGGGGGAAGCCGAGGCCGAACTGCACGAGCGCCACCGCGGCGCTCTGACCGATCACGGCCAGCCAGCGCAGCTTGACGAGCGTGTCCAGCCTGAGCTGCCGGGCGTTCCGGCCGAGCGCGATGTCGGCAATGTCGAGCATGGTGGGGAAAACGGTAGGGCGATGGCGCGCGGTTTCAAAGCCTTAAGGCGCTGCCGTCCCGCTTTTCCTGCCCGTGCACAGGTTGCCGCGGTTGCGAGATTGCCTGTGCGGTGCGGGAAGACTAAGCTTTCCCTTAGGCTTTCGGTGCATTGTACGCGTGGGTTGCGCCGCTATCCTGCCGAAGGGACGCGTTCCTTTTGAACCGGCGGCCGGCGGATCCGGACGGATCCGATGATCGGAGGGCCGCCATGATCGGGGGCTGGATGGGCTTTGCATATTATTGGTACGAGGCCGCCCACGCCGTGGTCGGCCCGGCCCGGATGATGTCCGGCGCCACGCACCTCGCCTTCAAGAACCCCGCCAATCCGCTGACCTACACGCCCTACGGGCGCACGGTCGCGGCGGCGTGCGAGCTCTTCGAGCGGACGACGCGGCGCTATTCCAAGCCCGAGTTTGGCCTGCCGACGACGCTGGTCAACGGCCAGCGCGTGGCGGTCACCGAGGAGATCGTCTGGGAGCGGCCCTTCTGCAAGCTCCTGCACTTCAAGCGCGAGTTCACCGGCAAGGCGCCGAACCAGCCCATCATGCTGATCGTGGCCCCCATGTCGGGTCACTACGCCACGCTGCTGCGGGGCACGGTCGAGGCGTTCCTGCCCACCCACGACGTGTACATCACGGACTGGATCGACGCCCGCATGGTGCCGCTGGCGGTGGCGACCTTCGATCTCGACGACTACATCGACTACGTCATCGACATGGTCCACTCCCTGGGACCGGACGTGCACGTGCTCGCCGTCTGCCAGCCGGCCGTGCCGGTCATCGCGGCCGTGGCGCGCATGGAGGCGGAGGGCGATCCGCTCGTGCCCGCCTCGATGACGCTCATGGGCGGGCCGATCGACACCCGGCGCTCGCCGACGGCGGTCAACAAGCTTGCGAACGAGCGCGGAATCGACTGGTTCCGCCGCAACTGCATCGTCAAGGTGCCGTTCACCTCGCCCGGCTTCATGCGGGACGTCTATCCGGGCTTCCTGCAGCTGTCCGGCTTCATGGCGATGAACATCGACCGCCACATGATGGCGCATGTGGAGATGTTCAATCACCTCGTGAAGGACGACGGCGACAGCGCCGAGAAGCACCGCGAGTTCTACGACGAGTACATGGCGGTGATGGACCTCACGGCCGAGTTCTACCTGCAGACGGTGGACACGGTCTTCGTCCGCCATGCGCTGCCCAAGGGCGAGATGCTGCACCGGGGCAACCCAGTCGACCTCAGCGCCATCACCCGCTGCGGCCTCCTCACGGTGGAAGGCGAGAAGGACGACATTTCCGGCGTCGGCCAGACCTATGCCGCCCACGATCTGTGCTCGAACCTGCCGGCGGAGCGCAAGGCGCACCATCTGCAGGCCAAGGTCGGCCATTACGGCGTGTTCAACGGCTCCCGCTTCCGCGCCGAGATCGCGCCGCGCATCTGCGACTTCATCGCCAGCATCGACTACCTGAACCGCACGAAGGGCAAGGCGCGCGCCTCCGCCTGAGGGACGCGCCGCGATCGCCCGATTGTCGCCCCAGATGGGCGGGACAAGACGGGGCCGCTGACAAGCGGCTCCCCCTTTCCCATGATCCTGCCATGCGATTCGCCTTCTTCCGCGCCGAGCCCGATCCCGACCATATCGAGGTCGCCCACGAGGCATGCGCGTTCCGGGTCGCGGTGAAGCGCCGGCCTGCGGCGCGCCGCTTCACCCTGCGCGTCTCCAACGCCACCGGCGAGATCGTCCTGACCCTGCCGCAGGGCGCCTCCATGGACGCCGCGCGGCGCTTCGCCGATTCCCATGGCGGCTGGATCGCCGCCCGGGTCGCGCGCCTGCCCATGCGCGTCGCCTTCGTGCCGGACGCGGAGATTCCCCTGCGCGGCGTGCCGCACAGGATCGTCCACTGGTCCACAGTGCCCGGTGTGGCGCGGGCGACGACCGACGCCGAAGGCCGGGCGATCCTGGCCGTGGCGGGACAGAAGGCGCACCTGCCGCGCCGCATCCGCGACTACCTGCGCCGCGAGGCCTCGCGGGACCTCGACGCCGCGGTCGCGCGCCACACGTCAACGCTCGGCATCCCCGCCCGCAAGATCACGCTGCGGGACACGAGGAGCCGCTGGGGCTCCTGCTCGTCCCGGGGGCACCTGTCCTTCTCCTGGCGGCTCATCCTCGCCCCGCCTTTCGTGCTGGACTACCTCGCCGCCCACGAGGTCGCCCACCTGAAGGAGATGAACCATTCCCATCGGTTCTGGTCCCTGCTGCACCGCCTGTGCCCGCGCACGGAGGAGGCCGAGCGCTGGCTCAAGCGCAACGGCACGGACCTTCATCGCTACGGCTGACGCCCGCTATTCGGGAAAGGCCGCGCCGTCGGGATCGGCGAGCGCATGCAGCCGCAGGGCCGCCGCGCGGGCAAAGCGCAGCGTCACCGCCTTGCGCCGCGCCCCCGCCAGGGGATGCAGCGGCGCATCGCGCACCATCGCCGCGCCGAACCGGTCCGCGGCGATGAGGCCGACGCCATCGGGCAGGATCTCGCAGGGAAAGTCCGCGTCCACCGCGAAGAAGAGCCGGTCGCAATAGTCCCGGTAGGTCTCCCATTTCCGGTCGGCCCGGAAATCGGCGAGGCAGGACTTGATCTCCACGATGGTTATTCCGCCGTCGGGATGCAGCGCCATGACGTCGGCACGCCGCCCGCTCGCGAGCGTGACCTCCGCCAGCGAGCAGGCACCGAGCCCCGCGAAGAGGCGACGGACCCCGCGCTGGATCGCCAAGGCCGCCGGCGACTGGCGGCCGTCCGCCAGCGCGATCTCGACGTCAAGGCGGGCGATGACGGCCATGTCCGGCTCCGATCCGGGTCAGAAGCCCCGCGCCGAGGCGGGGATGAACTGCGCGGCCACCAGGGAGACGAGAACGCCGAGCACGACCCCGATGGCGACGATGCAGGCAGTATAGACCAGTCCCTTGTCGGTGCGGCTGCCCATCAGCCGGGGCAGCCCCACATGCAGGACATAGATGCCGTAAAGGCCCAGCACCGACAGGATCGACAGCCCCGGCAGCACCTGGAACAGGCCTGCGACCCAGGCGGGCGTATAGGCATAGGCCGCGACCTTGAACGCCGCCTGCGCGTCGTCGCGGCCGCCGAAATGGGGCGCGATGACACGGATCGCCTGGGCGATGACCCAGACCATCGCAAGGCCGAGCACGAACTGCGCAATCCCCGCGATCAGCCCGGCGGCGACCGGGATGCGGAACGTCGGCAGGCCCGGCACCGTGTAGCCGATGAGCGAGGTGCCGACGAAGGCGGCCAGGATCGACAGCCCCGACAGCGGGACGACATGGTTCGCGTAGATCGCCCTCATGGCGAAGGGCTCCGCCGCGATGGCCTCCCATTCCCGCTTGGGCGAGAGGATCAGGTTCTTCACGCGCGTGATCAGGCTCATCCCATGCCCCCGTCGGTTCGCTTGCGGCGAATCCGGCGCCATGATGCCCGCAGCAGGCAAAGCCTGTCACGCGCGGCCATGCGTGGCGGCCATCGCTCGCGCGCCATCCCCCGCCGGAGCCGAAGGCGCAAGGGGAAGGGGATCCAGAATGGCCCGCCATCGCGCGCGATGCCTCCCATTGTCTGGATCCCCTTCCCTCGCTTCGCTCGCCGGGGATGACAGGCGGGGGTGATGCAGCGTGCCGTGGTCGCTCCTCGGACTGTCGGCTCGGTCACGGCTCGAGCGGAAAGGCGTCGGGCACGTGGAGTGGCCAGCGGCGCGGCGCCACGAACACCGTGTCGAAGCGCAGGCTGCGGTTCGCAGCCCAGGGGTTGCGCGCCAGCCAGGCGCGCGACAGCCGCGAGAACAGCCGCCGCTTCTCCGCCGTGACCGCGATCGCGGCATCGTCCAGCCGGGCGCGGGCCTTCACCTCGACGAAGGCGACCGTGTCCCCCCGGGCGACGATGAGGTCGATCTCGCCGCCCTTTCCGCCATAGCGCCGCGCGATGGGCCGCCAGCCCTTGAGCATGAGCGCGAGGAGGGCCAGCCATTCGGCGCGATGCCCGCGCCGATAGGCGCTGCGGCGCGTATCCGGGCCGGCGGCGCCCGCCCGGCTCACGCGTCCCGGGCCTTGGCGACCGCCAGGGCCCGCGCATAGACGTCGCGGCGGGGCGTCCCGGTCTCGTCGGCGACGATCGCCGCCGCGTCCTTGATCGAATGGTGGCGCAGCGCCTCGGCGATGCGGGCATCCAGCGACGTGTCGGTGAGGGCGGCCGCCATGCCCTCCTGCGCGGGGCCGATCAGGACGACGATCTCGCCCTTGGGCGGCCCCTCCGCGGCGAAGGTCGCGGCCAGTTCCGGCAGCGTGCCGCGGCGCACCGTCTCGAACATCTTGGTGAGTTCGCGGGCGACGGCGGCGGGCCGCTCGCCCAGGGTCGCGGCGGCATCGGCGAGCATCTCCGGCAGTCGTCGCGCCGATTCGAACAGCACGACCGTGCCGGGTATGGCGCCGAGCGTCTGCAGGCGCGCCTTCCGCGCCGACGATTTCGGCGGCAGGAACCCTTCGAAGAAGAAGCGGTCCGTCGGCAGGCCCGAGACGACGAGCGCGGACAGGACGGCGGACGGGCCCGGAACGCCCGTCACCGGGATGCCGGCCTCGATCGCCGCCTCCACGAGCTTGTAGCCGGGATCGGACACCAGCGGGGTGCCCGCATCCGACACGAGCGCGAGGGCCTGCCCGGCCTCCAGCCGGGCGATCATGCGGGGCCGGATCACGGGCGCGGAATGGTCGTTATAGGCCACGAGCGGCGTGGCGATGCCGTAATGGGCGAGCAGCGTCTTGGTGACGCGCGTGTCCTCGGCAAGGATCGCGTCCGCGGCCGCGAGCACGTTCAGCGCCCGGAACGAGACGTCCTGGAGGTTGCCGATGGGCGTCGCCACGATGTGCAGCCCCGCCGCGATGGGCGAGGCTTCCGCCGCGAGGCCGAAGGCCGTGAAAACGCCCTGGCCGCGGCCCGCGCCGCCGCCCGAAGGACCCGCGGGCCTATCCCGCCGCTCGATTATCCGCTTCGTCATTGTTGATTATTCGCATGCCCGAAAGAAAATGTGAATTGAAAGTGACGCGGCTTCCGTTGCGTCCGGGTTTGGACCCGCGGGACGGACAAGGTAACCTTTACCATTCGTTGAGATCGTTGCATCTCGCCCTTTCCGAACGAAAGCCGGGAGCAGGCACTTGTCCGACACGTCTTCCCTCACCCGCCGCGACCTGGCCCGCTTCGTGGTCCTGCCTGCGACCGCCTTGGCCCTCGGCGGGTGCCTTGCCGGCTCCGGCGGCGCGCTGACGGGCGAGGAGCCGGTCGCCCAGGCGCCCGCCGGCGATCCGAACGCGCTGGGACAGGGCAGCGTCAAGGTGGCGCTCATCCTGCCGCTCACCGGCGCGGGGCAGGGCGCGGTCGCGGGCGCGGCGCTGCGCAACGCCGCCGATCTCGCCATCGCCGAGTTCCAGAACCCGGACATCCAGCTCCTCGTGAAGGACGACCAGGGTACTGCCGCTGGCGCGCGGGCCGCCGCGCAGGCCGCCCTCGGCGAAGGCGCCGAGCTCGTCATCGGCCCGCTCTTCGCCCAGGCCGTGCAGGGCGCCGCGCAGGTCACGCGCGCCGCCAACCGCCCCATGATCGCCTTCTCCACCGATGCCAGCGTCGCGACCCGGGGCGTCTATCTGCTGAGCTTCCTCGCTGAAAACGAGGTGGAGCGGGTCGTGACCTATGCCGTCTCCCAGAACCGTCGCGGCTTCGCGGCGCTGGTTCCCGAGACGCCCTATGGCCGCGTGACCGAGGCCGCCTTCCAGCAGGCCGTCGCCGCCCGTTCGGGGCGTCTGCTCGGGCTCGAGCGCTATCCCGCCGGCGACCGCAACGCCATGACCGAGGCGGCCCGCCGCCTGGCGCAGACCGCCGCCCAGGCCGATGCGCTGTTCATGCCCGAGGGCGGCGAGCAGATCGCGCTGCTGGCCGGCGCGGCGCAGACCGCCGGCTTCAACCTCCAGCGCACCAGGCCGCTCGGCACCGGCCTGTGGAACGACGCGCGGGCCTTCCGCGTGCCCCAGCTGGCGGGCGGCTGGTTTGCGGCCCCCGACGGGGCCGGCTACGATGCCTTCGCCCAGCGCTACCGGGCGCGGTTCAACGCCGATCCGACCCGGATCGCGACCCTCGCCTACGACGCCGTGTCGCTGGCGGCCGCCCTGGTGCGCACCCAGGGCGCCCAGCGCTTCACGGAGGCCACGCTGACGAACGCGTCCGGCTTTGCCGGCGTCGACGGCGTCTTCCGGTTCCTGAGCAACGGCACGAACGAGCGCGCGCTGGCGGTCTACGAAATCCGCGGCGGCGCGTCCGCCGTGGTGAGCGGCGCGCCGACCTCCCTCGCCCGCGCCTGATCCCGGGGGCGGCGGCCTAGAGCTTCGCTTCGATCGCGTCCCAGATCGCGACGGCGAGGTCCGGCCCGCCGAGGCGCTTGATCGCGCGGATGCCGGTCGGCGAGGTCACGTTGATCTCGGTCAGCTTGCCGTCGATCACGTCGATGCCGACGAAGATGAGGCCCATCGCCTTCAGCGCGGGGCCGATCGTCGCGCAGATCTCGCGCTCGCGCTCGCTGAGCTGGGTGTCCGCGGGCGAACCGCCGCGCACCATGTTGGAGCGGATGTCGTTCTCCGCCGGCACGCGGTTCACCGCGCCCATCGCCTCGCCATCCACGAGGATGATGCGCTTGTCGCCCTTCGACACCGCCGGCAGGAATTGCTGCACCACCCAGGGCTCCTTCCAGGTGGTGGAGAAGATGTCGAACATGGACCCGAAATTCGGGTCCTTCTCCGTCACGCGCAGCACCGCCGCGCCGCCATGCCCGTGGAGCGGCTTCATCACGATCTGCCCGAACTCGGCGCGGAAGGCCTCGATCTCCTCCCGGTCGCGGGTGACGATCGTCGGCGGCATCAGCTCGGGATAGTTGAGGACGAAGATCTTCTCGGGCGCGTTGCGCACGCTGGCCGGGTCGTTGACGACGAGCGTCTTCGGATGGATGCGCTCCAGCATGTGCGTGGCCGTGATGTAGGCCAGGTCGAAGGGCGGATCCTGGCGCATCAGCACGACGTCGATGTCGGTCTCCAGGTCCAGCCGCTCGGGCTCGCCCAGCGTCGCGTGGTCGCCCGCCACGTCGCGAACCTGCGTGCGCCGGGCCCGGACGGTGACACGCCCGTCCCGCTGGGTCATCCGGTCGGGCGTATAGGTATGGAGCGTATGGCCCCGCGCCTGCGCCTCCAGCATCAGCGCGAAGGTCGAGTCGCCGGCGATCCGGATGGTTTCGATCGGGTCCATCTGAACGGCGATGCGCAGTCCCATGAGCGTCTCCTGACACGGCCGCCCCGCAGCCGGATTGACTGAAAATTAATCACGTTTCTGCAGCGTGGCCGGGACCATGCGCAAGAACCGCATCCTCAATTCGATCGGCACGAAGATCGCCGCCTGCATCTGCCTGGTCGGGCTGGCGACGCTGGGCGTGACGTTCTACGTCGCCCGGGCGGCGCTGACCATCGACCAGCAGGTCGAGGGCCTGTCGGGCGCCGGACAGCGCGTGGTCTATGGCGAGCGCCTCCAGGCCCTGGTGAACGGCGTCGTGATGGAATCGCGCGCCTTGTACATGGCCAGAGATAAGCAGGCCGTGGACCGGTTCAATGCGGGCCTGCGCCGCCATCTGTCGGAGATGCGGGCGCTCATCCGCGTCTGGGAATCCAGCCTCACCCTGGATGAGCAGCGCAAGTTCGTGGTGCTCCGGGGCCGCGTCGAGGCCTTCATCGAGACCCGCAACGCCCTCGCCGACGCCGCCGACCGCAGCCCCGGATCGGTCGCGTCCGTCTTCGAGGACGAGATGAACCGCGCCCAGCGGATCGCCCTGTCCAACGACATCTCCGCCTTCGCGCGGCTGGATGCCGAGACGCTCGCCGACAATATCGGCGCGATCTCCGGCCAGACCCGCGCCATGCGCAAGGACCTCGTGGCGGTCGCCGCCATCTGGACCCTGTCCACGATCCTGCTGGCGGTCCTCCTCGGCCAGCGCCTCATCGCCGGCCCCATCCGCCAGCTCACGAACGGCATGGCGCGGCTCGCCGCGGGCGACACCGGCATCTCCACCGTCCAGATCGCCCGCCGCGGCGGCGAGATCGGCGCCATGGGGCGGGCGCTCGCCATCCTGGTGGCGGCGGTCAAGCGCAACAACGAACTGATGGACGAGATGCGCGAGCGCGACGACCGGGAGGCGCTGCTCAAGCGCGACGCGGCGGTGAAGGAACGCGCCGCCGCGCTCGACGCCGCGATGACCTCGGTCACTTCCCGCCTGTCCGACACGGCGCGCGCCCTGTCGGCTGCCTCCGACACGCTGATCGGCTCGGCCAGCCAGGCGACCCATGGCGCGCTCGCCATCACCGGCGCATCCAACGGCACCGCTGAGCGCGTCCGCGATCTCGCCCACGCCGCGGAGGAATTGTCGAACTCGATCGCCGAGGTCGGCGCCCGTGCGCTCGATTCGGCCAATATCGTGCGCGGCGCCGTCGCCGACGCGGCAGCGACCACCGACGCCGTCGGCAAGCTGGCGGAGAACGTCGACCGCATCGGCGCCATCGCCCATATCATCGGCCAGATCGCCGAGCAGACGAATCTCCTGGCCCTCAACGCCACCATCGAGGCGGCGCGCGCGGGCGAGGCCGGCCGCGGGTTTGCCGTCGTCGCCTCCGAGGTGAAGGCGCTCGCCTCCCAGACCGCGCGGGCCACGCAGGACATTTCGGCGCGCATCGCCGACGTGCAGGACGCCACGCGCCATTCCATCGGCGTGATCGAGACGATCCGCACCCGCGTAGCCGAGATCGATCACATCGCCGTCTCCATCGCCTCTGCGGTCGAGGAGCAGAGCGCCTCGACCCACCTCATCGCCGCCAATGTGCGCGCGGCCGCCGAAGGGGCGGCGACCACGTCCGCCTCGGTCGCGACGGTCGGCGAAGCGACCGCCGAGACCAATGCCGGCGCCGAGAAGGTGGCCGCGCTCGCCCGCGCGCTGGAGGATGACGCCCGCGTCATGCGCGCGGAGATGGAAGCGTTCTTCGCCAGCCTGCGGGCCGCCTGAGCCGCCGGCCGCCGCCCCGTCCCTTGCCAATTTACGCCTGCGAGCGTATATCGGCGTCATTCCGACAGTCCTGATCGGTTCCTGATGGAGCCTTGATGGAGAGTGGGTCCCCCGGGGCCCGCTCCGAAGGACCTTATGCGCATCTCCATCGCGATGCGCCCTGGTCCGTCCGGCGGAGTGAATCGACGCGAAGGCCGACCGAAGGACCGATGTCCCAGCACGAGAAGCGCCTGATTACCGAGAACGGCGTCGCCGCCCGCGTGGCCGCGATCATCGAGCCCGTGGTCGAGGACCTGGGTTTCCGGCTCGTGCGCGTGCGTGTCACCGGGCAGAACGGCTGCACCGTGCAGATCATGGCCGAGAAGCCGGACGGCACGATGGGCGTGGACGAATGCGAGGCGGTGAGCCGCGCGGTGTCCCCCGTCCTCGATCTCGAGGACCCGGTGGACCGGGCCTACTACCTCGAAGTCTCCTCGCCCGGCATCGACAGGCCGCTGGTGCGCCTGTCCGATTTCGACCGGTGGGCCGGCTTCGAGGCCAAGGTCGAGATGGCCGTGCCGGTGGAAGGGCGCAAGCGCTTCCGCGGCTTCATCCGCGGCACCGAGGGTGACTGCGCCGTGATCGAGCTGTCGGACGGCAAGGCCGACGAGGACGTCACCGCCAAGCTCGTCGTCGCGGACATGGGCGAGGCCCGCCTCGTCCTCACCGACGACCTGATCAAGGAATCGCTGCGCCGGGGCAAGGCCGCCCTGGCCGGCGCCGAAGAACCGGAAGAGGGCACGGAACCCGGCGACGCCGCTCCGACCCGTCACTGAACAGAACCATCCGAGGGAGCACTTCCATGGCCGTCAGCGCCAACCGGCTCGAACTTCTCCAGATCGCCGACGCGGTCGCGCGGGAGAAGGTCATCGACCGCCAGATCGTCCTCGCCGCCATGGAGGACGCCATCCAGAAGGCGGCCCGCTCGCGCTACGGCAGCGAGACCGAGGTGCGCGCCGAGATCAACCCGCGCTCCGGCGAGATCCGCCTGTCGCGCCTCCTGCTCGTCGTCGACGAGGTGGAGAACGACGCGACGCAGATCTCCGTGGTGGATGCCCGCCGCCGCAACCCGGCGGCCCAGTCCGGCGACTACATCGCCGAGACCCTGCCCCCGTTCGACTTCGGGCGCATCGCGGCCCAGTCGGCCAAGCAGGTCATCGTGCAGAAGGTGCGCGAGGCCGAGCGCGACCGGCAGTACGACGAGTTCAAGGATCGCATCGGCGAGATCGTCAACGGCGTGGTCAAGCGCGCCGAGTACGGCAACGTGGTGGTCGATCTCGGGCGCGGCGAAGCCATCGTGCGCCGCGACGAACTGATCCCCCGCGAGACGTTCCGCGTCGGCGACCGCATCCGCGCCTATGTCTACGACGTGCGCCGGGAGGTCCGCGGCCCGCAGATCTTCCTGTCCCGCACCCATCCGCAGTTCATGGCGAAGCTCTTCGCGCAGGAAGTGCCGGAGATCTACGACGGCATCGTCGAGGTGAAGGCGGTCGCCCGCGATCCGGGCTCGCGCGCCAAGATCGCCGTGATCAGCCGCGATTCCTCCATCGATCCGGTCGGCGCCTGCGTCGGCATGCGCGGCTCCCGCGTCCAGGCGGTGGTCGGCGAATTGCAGGGTGAGAAGGTGGACATCATCCCCTGGTCGCACGACCCGGCGACGTTCATCGTCAACGCGCTGCAGCCGGCCGAGGTGGTCAAGGTGGTGCTCGACGAGGATTCGGAGCGCATCGAGGTCGTCGTGCCCGACGACCAGCTCTCGCTCGCCATCGGCCGCCGCGGCCAGAACGTGCGCCTCGCCTCGCAGCTCACCGGCTGGGACATCGACATCCTGACCGAGGCCGAGGAATCGGAGCGCCGCCAGAAGGAATTCGCCGAGCGCACCGAGCTGTTCATGAACGCGCTCGACGTCGACGAGGTGGTCGGCCAGCTCCTGGCCTCGGAAGGCTTCTCCTCCATCGAGGAACTCGCCTATGTCGAGACGTCCGAGCTCGCCTCCATCCAGGGCTTCGACGAGGACACCGCGGCCGAGATCCAGGACCGCGCCACCTCCTACCTCGCCGCCCGCGAGGCTGAACTCGACGGCCGCCGCCGCGAGCTCGGCGTGGCCGACGAGCTGAAGGAGATCGAGGGCGTGACGACGGCGATGCTCGTCGCCTTCGGCGAGAACGACGTGAAGACGGTCGAGGACCTTGCCGGCTGCGCCACCGACGATCTCGTCGGCTGGACCGAGCGCAAGGACGGCGAGACCGTCAAGCAGAAGGGCTATCTCGACGGGTTCGAGATCTCCCGCACCGAGGCGGAGGGCATGATCATGGCCGCCCGCGTCAAGGCGGGCTGGATCGAGCCGCAGGCCGAGCCGGAAGCGGACGAGGGTGCGCCCGAGGCCGGCGAGGGCGAGCAGGGCTGAGGCCGGGGCGGACGGGGAGCGCGGCCGTGACCGGCCCCGATCCCGAAGCCGCGGGCGACGAGGACCTGGGCGCCTTGCCGGAGCGGACCTGCATCGTCACCCGGCGCAAAGGTACGCCGGACGACCTCGTCCGGTTCGTGCTCGACCCGCAGGGCCGGGTCGTGCCGGACCTGAAGGCGAAGCTGCCGGGGCGCGGCGTCTGGGTCGATGCGACCCGCGACGCCGTCGCCGAGGCGGTCCGGCGCAGGCTGTTCGCCCGGGGCTTCCGGCGTCCGGCCGAGGCCGCCGCCACGCTGGCGGACGACGTGGCTGCGCTCATGCGCCGCGAGGCGATCCAGGGCCTGTCGCTCGCCAACAAGGCCGGCGACCTGGTCACGGGTTTCGGCAAGGTCGAGGCCGCCGCCGGAGCGCCGGGACTGGCGGCTCTGGTCCATGCGGCCGACGCGGCCGAGGACGGCGTGAGGAAGATCGGGCAGGCGCTCTGGCGCGTGCACGGGGAACGATCCGCCGCGATCCCGGTGATCCGGAGCTTCGCGGCGGAGGAATTGAGTTTGGCATTGGGCGGGGCACTTGTGATACATGCAGCCCTCGTCGCGGGTCCGGGCAGCGACGGCTTCCTGTCGAAATGGCGCCGCCTGGCGCGATATGACGGCAAGCTTGCGCCCGGTCCGGCAACGGACGGCGGCATGGAATCGCGCAATTCGGGCCAAGGGGCCCGGCAGGACAGAACGGCGGAATGACAGATACGAAGAATCCCGGCGACAAGACCATCAGCGTCTCGCCGAAGACCTTGTCGCTGAAGCGGCCGGTCGAGCAGGGCATGGTGCGTCAGAGCTTCTCCCACGGGCGGTCGAAGGCCGTCGTGGTCGAGAAGGTGAAGCGCCGTGTCATCGGCCCCGGCGGCGACCAGCCCGCCGCGACGACGCCGCCCCCGGCGCGCGAGGCCGCGCCTGCGCCCGCTCCGGCCCGTCCGGCGCCCCAGCCCCCGCTCCAGCCGACCCGGCCGCTGACCGCCAATCCGGGCCGCGGCGGCATGGTGCTGCGCTCCCTCTCCGAGGAGGAGATGGACGCCCGCGCCCGCGCGCTCGCCGATTCCAAGGTCCGCGAGGCCGAGGAGCGCCGCAACGCCGAGATCGAGGCCAAGGCCCGCGCCGAGCGCGAAGCCAGGGAGAAGGTCGAGCGCGAGGCCGCCGAGGCCCGCAAGCGCGAGGAAGACGAGCGCCGCCGCCAGGAGGACGACCGCCGTCGCCGCTCCGAGGACGAGGCCCGCCGTCGCCTGGGCGCCGGTGAAGCCGGTCCCCGCTCCGCGTCGGCATCGCCCGCATCGCGCGTGGCTCCCCCGTCGGGCCCGCGTCCGCTCGTGGGCGCCGCCCCGACCGGCCGCGCCCGCATGCTCGAGGACGAGACGAATGCCGCGGCGCGGCCGATCCGCCGCCCCAGCATCGCCCTGCCGGCCCGCGCGCCCGTCGCGCCCAAGACGCCCAAGCTCGCCGCCGACCCCAAGAATCGCGGCCGCCTCACGGTGACCAGCGCCACGGCGGAGGAGGAGGAGCGCACCCGTTCGGTCGCGGCCTTCCGCCGCCGCCAGCAGCGCCTGCACCGCCAGGGCGCCAGCGAGCCGAAGGAGAAGCTGCTCCGCGAGGTCACGATCCCGGAGACGATCACCATCCAGGAACTCGCCAACCGCATGTCGGAGCGGGCCGTGGACGTGATCCGCCTGCTGATGAAGCAGGGGCAGATGTTCAAGATCACCGACGTGATCGACGCCGACACGGCGCAGATCGTGGCGGAGGACATGGGCCACACGGTCAAGCGCGTCGCCGAGTCCGACGTCGAGGAGGGTCTGTTCGACAGCCCCGACGCCGACGACGTGCTGGAATCGCGCCCGCCGGTCGTGACCATCATGGGCCATGTCGACCACGGCAAGACCTCGCTGCTCGACGCCATCCGCAAGACCAACGTGGTCTCGGGCGAGGCCGGCGGCATCACACAGCATATCGGCGCCTACCAGGTGACCTCGCCGCTGGGCGGCAAGATCACCTTCATCGACACGCCGGGCCACGCGGCGTTCACCGCCATGCGCGCCCGCGGCGCCAAGGTGACGGACATCGTCGTGCTCGTGGTCGCGGCCGATGACGGCGTCATGCCCCAGACGATCGAGGCCATCGCCCACGCCAAGGCGGCCGGCGTGCCGCTGATCGTGGCGATCAACAAGATCGACAAGCCGGACGCCAATCCGTCCCGCGTGCGCACCGAGCTCCTCCAGCACGAGATCGTGGTGGAATCCCTCGGCGGCGACACGCTGGAATTCGAGGTCTCGGCCAAGGCCGGCACCAACCTCGACAAGCTGCTGGAAGGCCTGCAGCTCCAGGCCGAGATCCTGGATCTCAAGGCCAACCCGGAGCGCCCGGCGGAAGGCACGGTCATCGAGGCCAAGCTCGACCGCGGCCGCGGCCCCGTCGCCACGGTCCTCGTCCAGCGCGGCACGCTGCGCCAGGGCGACCTCGTCGTCGCCGGCTCCGAGTGGGGCCGCGTGCGCGCCCTCGTCGACGACAAGGGCGCGACCCGCAAGGATGCGGGCCCGTCCATGCCGGTCGAGGTGCTGGGCTTCAACGGTACGCCGGAGGCGGGCGACCGCGTCGGCGTCGTGGAATCGGAGGCCCGCGCCCGCGAGATCACCGAGTACCGCGCCCGCCAGAAGCGCGAGAAGGCCGCCGCCAAGCAGGGCGGCACCGGCAAGTCCCTCGTCGACATGATGAAGGACCTGAAGGACGGCGCCGGCCGCAAGGAGTTCGTGCTCGTCGTCAAGGGCGACGTGCAGGGCTCGGTCGAGGCCATCGCCGGCGCGCTGGAGAAGCTTGGGACCGACGAGGTCTCGGCCCGCGTCATCCATTCCGGCGTCGGCGGCATCACCGAATCCGACGTCACGCTGGCCGGCGCGTCCGGCGCGGTCGTGCTCGGCTTCAACGTGCGCGCCCACAAGGAGGCCCGCGAGGCCGCCGACCGGACGGGCACCGAGATCCGCTACTACAACATCATCTACGACCTCGTGGATGACGTGAAGGCGGCGATGTCGGGCCTGCTGGCGCCCACGCTCCGCGAGGAGCGGCTCGGCGAGGCCCAGATCCTGGAGATCTTCAACGTCTCCAAGGTCGGCAAGATCGCCGGCTGCCGCGTCGCCGACGGCGTGGTCCAGCGCGGCGCCAACGTGCGCCTCATCCGCGACAACGTCGTGGTGCACGAAGGCAAGCTCAGCCAGCTCAAGCGCTTCAAGGACGACGCCAAGGAAGTCCTGGCCGGCCAGGAATGCGGCATGTCCTTCGAGAACTACCAGGACATGCGCGTGGGCGACGTCATCGAGTGCTACCGCGTCGAGGAAGTGAAGCGGACGCTGTGATGCCCTGCCCATCACGGGAGCCGTCATTGCGAGCGTAGCGAAGCGATCCGGAACGCGGCCGAGACCGCCGGATTGCTTCGTCGCCGACGCTCCTTGCAATGACGATCGACTGGCGCTGCGGTGCCGGCACCCGCAGGCAAACCCGGTCCGATCCCGGGAGGACGAAGATGACCAAACGTTTCGACAAGACGGCCGGCCCGTCCCAGCGCCAGCTCCGCGTCGGCGAACTCATCCGCCACGAACTGGCGGCGATCCTCTCGCGCGGCGACATCCAGGATGACGTGCTCGCCTCGCACGTCATCACGGTGCCGGAAGTGCGCATGTCGCCGGACCTGAAGATCGCGACCTGCTACGTCATGCCGCTTGGCGGCAAGGACGAGCGGCCCGTGATCCTGGCGCTCGCCAAGCACAAGAAGCTCCTGCGCCAGGAGATCGCCCGGCGCGTGAACCTGAAATTCGCGCCCGACCTGCGCTTCCTGCGCGACGAGACCTTCGACGAGGCCTCGCGCATCGACGCCCTTCTGCGCTCCGAGCGCGTGCAGGCCGACCTGCGCAAGCCCAAGGGCTCCGATGCCGACGACACGCCCGGTTCCGATGACGACTGACGCCGCGCCGCCGCCCCGCCCGAAGAAGCGCGACCTGAACGGCTGGGTCGTGCTCGACAAGCCCGTGGGCATGACGTCGACCCAGGCCGTGGGCGCGGTGAAGCGCATTTTCGGCGCCAAGAAGGCAGGCCATGCCGGCACGCTCGACCCGCTCGCCTCCGGCATCCTGCCCATCGCGCTCGGCGAAGGCACCAAGACGGTGCCTTACGTGATGGACGGCCGGAAGGCGTATCGCTTCACGGTCAGGTGGGGCGTCGAGACCAACACCGACGATTCCGAAGGACGGGCCGTCGGCACCACGCAGGACCGGCCCGCCCGCGACGCGGTGGAGGCGCTTTTGCCGCGCTTCACCGGCGTGATCGCGCAGGTGCCGCCCCGCTTCTCGGCCATCAAGATCCAGGGCGAGCGCGCCTACGATCTGGCCCGGGACGGCGAGGTGGTCGAGCTCCAGGCCCGCGACGTCTCCATCGAGCGCCTGTCCATCGTCGCCCATGACGGCGAGACCACCGAGCTCGAGGCCGAATGCGGCAAGGGCACCTATGTGCGTGCCATCGCGCGCGACATGGGCCGGGCGCTGGGCTGCCTCGGCCATATCGTGGCGCTGCGGCGAACCCGCGTCGGCCCGTTCTCGCTGGCCGACGCCGTGACGCTGGACGACCTGCGCGCGGCGGCCGACCCCGTCCCCGCGGGGCTCAAGGCGGTCGAGGCGGGCCTGAAGGAGATCGCGGAGCTGGTGGTCAACCGCGATGCGGCCGCCCGCCTGCGCCGGGGCCAGACCGTTCTCCTGCGCGGGCGCGACGCCCCCCTGGACGCAAGCCCGGTCTATGCGAGCTGCGCCGGCGCCGTCGTGGCCCTGGGCGCGATCCAGAACGGCGAATTCGTCGCGAGCCGCGTCTTCGTCGGGAGCTGACAGGCGGGCATGGAAAAAGCCGGGCGCGAGGCCCGGCCTTTCCCAATCCGCTGTCAGGCGCAAACGCGCTATTTCGGCGCGCTGGCGGCGGGCGGGTTCAGGTTGACGTTGACGCTCTTGCCGACATTGCCGAACCCGCCGTTGAAGAAGAAGAAGCCGATGCCGATCACCAGCACGGCGCCGACGATGACGCCGAGAATGCCGCTGCTTCCGGAACCTTCAGCCATTGAAAAGCCCTCCGTTACGTTTGACTGACGGGCAAACGCACCGGCGTACCGTCGGTTCCCGTTCGGCATGACCGGATGGAAGCTGGAATGCGAGGCACCTCTCGGAAGGTCTTCTCGAGCGGGAAGTGTGTGGAGACCCGAACGACATTCCGGCGCGCTACGTCACCTTCGCCATTTCAATGGATCGTCTGGCGTGCCGATCTGTTCGATCGGGAACGGCGATGGTTGCCAGATCGACATGAAGCCTGCCTTCTCGGCAAAGGACCTCTCCCAGCTGTGAAGCGCCGCAACGAGCGCGGCGCGGTCGCGCTTCGAGACCCGATTGCCGCGCTGATGCAGCCGGTCGCCCAGACCCGGCGAAAAGGCGTTCAGCGACTCGACGCCCCAATGGACGCGCCCATGCTTGATATAGAAGGCGGCGCGATCCAGGTCGCCCAGCGCAAGTGAAAGCAGGGCGGCGTATGGATGATCGGGCACACCGCCTAGCATATGCCTTGCCAGAAATGTCTCATAGCCGGTGATGTCCAATCCCTCTTTCAGAATTGGCACGACCTTCGTGTCGATCGTCTCGCGAACGACACGCTCGAGATCGGGAAGTCCCGTGTGCCAGTAGGGACCACCCTTGGGGGATACGGGTATGGGCGCAAAACCCGGATAGCCGAAGCCGATCGCAAACATGGGTTTCACGATCCATGCGACATCGAACAGATCTTTGTAGGGGGTCGCGGCAAACCAGACCTGCGCCCTGATGTGCCGCAAGGGTGTCAGGACGAGGGAGCTATCGAAGACGGAATAAGATTCGGCATCGCTGCATGTCTTCTTGAGAAGTCTATTAAGATACAGACGAGTGACCATTATGTTCTCAATTCAATAATATGAAATATGTGACCCCGCCGGGTGGATGCTGCGGGGGGCTCAGAAGGTCTCCTCGAGCGGGAACGGCGTGGAGACCCACGCCTTCCCGAGCCGGCTGACCGCGACCGATCTTCGCTCCCAGAAATGCAGCGTCTTGGCGAGGAGCCGGCGGTCATCGGAGCCGAGCGCCGCACCCTTGTCGCGCAGCCGGTCGCCGAGGCCGCGCACGAAACAATTGAGGCGATCCGGTCCCCACGCCATGCTGCCGCCGCTCATCATCTTCTCGGCGGCACAGTCCAGGTCACCCATGGCGATGGCGATGATCGCTTCGAACCATGGCCCGAGCTCTATGGGCGCCGAATGGCGCCGCATGAACGCCTCCAGCGTGTCCAGCGACCCGCCTTCACGCAGTGTCCCGAGCGCCTTCGCCTCAACCTCCTGGCGGACCCGGTCGGTGAGATCCGGCATGTCGAGGGACCAACCCTGGCCTCCCGGATGGGCTATGCGCTGGCCGCTGTAATACGGCAACCCTGTGCCCAAAGTGAACAGCGGCCCATGATGCCACGAGATGAGAAACGTGCCGGGGTCGCTGCAGGTCTCGAATTGTATCAGGCGGGCGATATGATGCGTCGGCAGCATCATGGCCAGATCTTCGTGGACGAAAAGATCGTCGATATCACCCAATGACTCGCGGGCGACCCTGAATAATTGCCGCTTCTTGACCATTCTACGGACGTATCTCAATCATCTAAAAATTGCTTACGTTTAAATCTCAGGTCCTGATCGTTATGGCAGTCTGCTCAAAACGAGCAGACGAAAGTCCGGACCCGTCAGTTTCGGTAGCGTACACGCAAATCTGATTATTCGCAGGGCTCGCAAAGATATCGACCCTGACAGGGCCCCACGTTCCGTGGGGAACCCGGTCGTATTGCAAAGCCTCATCCTGCCATTTCAGGGATCGCGTTTATCGATCATCCACAGATCCATGGCCGCCGCGGCGGCCTGGGGGACGATTGCCGCGGCGGCGAGGGCGGCTAGCGTCCGGCGTGCGGCGGCGGGATGGCGCGCCGCGAGCGCCCGCGCCGCGTTGAGGCGCACCTGGGGGGCGACATGGTCCAGCTGGGTCAGGAGGCCATCGAGAGCGTCGCGCCGCGCCAGCTCCTGCTCCACCGCGCGCAGCGCGCGGGCCAGACGGTTATGCGCGCCGACCTCGCCCGCGGCCAGCGCCTCGCCCTGGGCAATCCCCGTCCCGATCCAGCGCTCCAGCAGGGCCGCCACGGAGAGGTTCCGCAGCCGCGCGGCGCTCACGTGAGTATCAGGTGCGCCCGCAACGCCGCCAGCCCCATCGTCCTGTGCTCCTCCCACGTGCGGCCCCGCAGGTAATCCCGGGGCGACAGGTACCCGTGAAGCGGGCTGACCGTCGCGAACCAGGCGGTGATCTCCTCGTGCCGATAGGCCGGGATGCGCACCAGATTGTCCCTGCGGTGGATCAAGGAGCGGGAAAAGCCGTCGCGCGCGGCCGGCGTGCGCTCGACGATATGGTGGATGTGGTAGCCGGGTCGCGGATCATCCACCGCCAGTTGCAATTCGTCCAGCGGGCGCGGCGGGTCGCGATAGGCCTCGATGGATGCAAGCTCCCGGCGCAGCCAGGCCGCATCCGCGATCGCCAGGAGGAGGTCGAGGCCGCTGCCGGGCCATCCGGCCGGGGGCATCGTCCGGGCGATCTGGCGGGCGATGAGCCCGCATTCCAGCGGCGAGGGCGGGGGGCCGACAGGCACGGCGGCGCCCCGAAGCCCAGTGGCCGCACGGGCGCGATGCCGGGCCGGAGCAAGGATCCCGGTCGCCGGATACGCAATCGACATCGGTCATCCAAATGGCACGCTACGCAATGGAGCGGAGCGTAGCGCGTCCCGGGGCGCCCGCAAGGCGCCCGGCGGTTGCGGGCGGTTGCGGGCGCCTCAGTCGAGCCGGGCGATCGCCGCGAGAGCCTGCCGCGTCTGCGCCGCCGCCCCGGTCTCCCGCTCCACCGCGGCGATGGTCTCCTGCCACACGGGAACGGCGGCGATGAGCAGGCGATGGCCGGCCGGGGTCAGCGACAGCCTGCGGCTGCGGCGGTCCTCGGGATCGGCGGCGATGGTAACGAGCCCGCGCCGCTCCAGCGGCTTGAGATTGGCGGTGAGGGTCGTGCGGTCGACGCCCAGGAAATCCGCGATCGCCCCCATCGCCGCAGGCTCCGGGCGGTTGAGCGACATGAGCAGGGAGAACTGCCCGTTCGTCAGGTCCAGCGGGCGGAACGCCTCGTCGAACCGCCGCGCCAGCGCCCGCGCCGCCCGTTGCGCGGCAAAGCACAGACAATGGTCCCGGACATGCAGCGTGGTGCGGAAATCGAGGGCTTCGGTTGACATGCCTTATTTACGTTGATATCAACCTAAAAGTCAAGCGGCGCGTTTCACGAAAAAGCGCGCCGGAAAAGGGAGTGAAATCCATGCCGGTCAGGCCCGACGCCACCATCGAGATCAGCGCCTTCTCCTGGGTTCCGGGCTTCGCCCGCGGCCAGGTGCGGGACCTGCGCGTCCGCTGGGCCCTGGAGGAGGCCGGGCTGGATTACCGCGAGCGCCTGCTCGATCCGCGCACGGAGCGGCCGAAGGACTATTTCCGCGAGCAGCCCTTCGGCCAGGTGCCGATCCTGAACGACGGCCCGGTGCGCCTGTTCGAGACCGGCGCCATCGTCCTGTATCTGGGCGAGCGCAGCGAGGTGCTGCTGCCGCGGGACCCGGCGGCGCGCGCCCGCGCCACGTGCTGGATCATCGCCTCGCTCAACAGCGTCGAGCCCTCGCTGCTCGAGCTCTCCACCATCGACATCTTCAATCCGGATGCCGAGTGGGCGAAGGCCCGCCGCCCCGAAGTGGAGAAGAAGGTCCGCGGGCGCCTGGCCCGCCTGTCCGACTGGCTGGGCGAGCGGGACTACCTGGAGGACCGCTTCAGCGCCGGCGACCTGATGATGAGCACCATGCTGCGCATCCTTGAGGGCAAGGACATCGTCGAGAGTTTTCCCAATCTCGCCGCGCTTCAGGCGCGCTGCGAGGCAAGGCCCGCATTCCAGCGCGCTCTTGCCGCCCAGCTCGACGCCTTCGCGCGTCACGACGCGGCTGCCTGAGCCGCCACCGCCAGACAAGAGGAGGATCCCATGGCCTATGTGGAGGGTTTCGTCGTTCCCGTGCCGGCCGCCAACAAGGAGGCCTATCGCCGCTACGCGAGCGAGGCGATGCCGCTCTTTCACGAGTTCGGCGTGACGCGCCTCGTGGAAGCCTGGGGCGACGACGTGCCCGACGGCGCGATCACCGATTTCAAGGGCGCCGTGAACGCGGAGCCCGGCGAGGTCGTGGTGCTGGCCTGGCTCGAATATCCGGACCGCGCCACCCGCGATGCCGCCGTCCGCAGGATGACGGAGGACCCGCGGGCCAAATCCATGTCCGAGACCATGCCCTTCGACGGCAAGCGCCTGATCTATGGCGGCTTCTCCGTCCTCCAGGCCGATGGCGGCGCCAGGGGCGCCTATATCGACGGGTCGGTCCTGCCGGTTCCGGCCGCGTCGGAAGCCGCCTTCCGCGACCTGTCGGCCCTGCAATCGGCCGCCATCATGGAGCACGGCGCGCTGCGCGTCGTCGATGCCTGGGGGGACGACATCCCCGAAGGCAAGCTCACGGATTTCCGCCGCGCGGTGAAGGTCGAGGCGGGCGAGATACCGGTCTTCTCCTGGGTCGAGTGGCCGTCCAAGGAGGTCCGCGACGCCGCCTGGCCCAAGCTCATGGAGGACCCCCGCATGCACGAGGGCCGCGACCTCTATGACGGCCGCAGGCGCATTTTCGGCGGGTTCTCGCCGATCGTCGACGGCTGATCCCGGCGGCGCGGCGCGGCGGAGTTGGTCCGCCGCGTGCGCGCCCGCACCGGCATGCCTGGCAATGTGGTGGACGTTGCCGAGGAGATCGCCGGAGGATCAGCCCATGCGCGCCGCCACGCCAGCCCTCGTCGTCGCAATCCTTCTGACGGGCCTTGTCGCCCCGCCGCCGGCCTTCGCCGACGAGGTCTTCACCTGCAAGGCCAAGCCCGGCCGCGTGCTGAAGCCCTCGGCCGAAATCGCCGGTCCCTCAGGCGATCCCGTGCCCGCGGGGCTTGGTCTCGAAGCCTGGGAGCGGCGCAGGGCGGGCGGCGCCACCTGGTACGCCATCGGCCGCGCCCCGGCCTCCGGCCCGGGCTACGTTCTGGCGAGCCTGCTCGATTGCGACGCCAGGGCGGTGGCGGACCTGAAGGAGGGCGTCGACGGGCTGTGCAAGGTCGCCGATCCGTCCGGCACGCCGACCAACCTGCGCGACGCTCCGGCCGGCAGACGCGTCATCGCCTCCTATCCCAGCGGCACGAACCTGCGCCGCCAGGCCGGCGAGCAGCATGTCCGGCAGGTCAACGGCAAGGACTGGGCGCGGGTCTACCTCGTCGCCTACGACAACCCGCTCGGCTGGGCGAAGGCGGGGGATGTCACATGCCGCGAGGTGCTGGAGTAGCGCCAGAATCCAGCCGGTCGCCGGCTACTGATACTCCGCATCGTCGCCGACGAGCAGATCGCGGATGTTGCGCGTGACCGGTAAGCCGTAGCCTTTGCCCGGCTCGTCCCAGAACAAGCGTCCCTGCTTGTGGTAGGTGCTTGCGTAGAGGACCGCGCCGATGGTTTTCATGGCAAGCTCGAGGGCCTGCATCGCATCGATGCCGCCTATCTCCATGTCGTAACGCCCGTCCGGCCAGTCGATCTCGATCCGGCACAGATAGGACAGCTGGTCTTTTCGCGGCTGGTACAGACGCACGGGCACGGGAACGATCCCGTCCGGCAGTTCGACGTGCAATACGCGTTCGGCAATGATCATGCTCGATTACCTTGAAAGTGCGCAGAGTTCGGAACTTGGCGCGGGCAAGGCCCACTGCCTTGCCGTCATTCGGCTCGTCTTTGCCGTGCCGTCGATGGAGCGAAGCCGACACATCTTCCAGCCGATTCGCCGCCGACCGGTAAGCAAGAGCCTGACGAACGGAGTCAGAAGAATTCGAGATCGTCTCCGACCAGCTCGTCGCGAAACGGATTGGCGACGGGGAAACCCAAACCTCGGCCGGGCGTGTGGTAGAATATCAAGCCCTGCTTGTTGTATTGGCTGGTATGCAAGTCTGATCCGATACTGTAGATTGCCAGTATCAGCGCCTGCATTGAATCAATGCCGTGGGCGGATCGTTTAAATGGCCCTTCAGGCCAGCCGATCTCGTAGGCGCATGACCAGCCTACCTCTTCCTGCACCGGTTCAAAAATTTTCACGCGTATTTCACTATTGTCAACTGCATAGTGAGAGTTCGTTGGCTTATGATCACAGGTCTCTCCTAATAGTTAAACGGGGGAATTGGCTGTCCTCTCTGACATCGATAGCGCCTTAATTCAGCTCTCTCATAACAACCTGGGACGCCAACCATATTGCAATGGAAGAGATCTCTTTTATATTGAGCTTCGCATTCTGCGATCCGGTCGGCTTCATCCCAGTTGATCGGCGTGAAGTTTGCAGCGGTGCGATCTCGCCTGATCCAGCGCCCTCCGATACGGGTTCCTCTTGGTGCTCTTGGCTGGTTCTCATCGAAGCCCTTGGAAGGGGAGGTCTGGGCTGAAGCGCCTGTATTCCGAGAGGAAGCTTCGCCACTTGTCCCGGGCATGCTGCAGGGACGAACGCCATCATGTCCTAGAACTGCTGTGAGGGACCATGGGGAATGCCTTCGGTGAGTGAAAGCAGCAGGACATAGGAAGTCAAACCTATTGTCAACGCGCTCGTCGCAGCCCCACGCTTTCCTTCCGCCACAATTCGTGTATAGCCAGTCGCGTCGATGCGGCGCGGTCCTTTCGGGCCTTGGCGCCGCTTCGCTTTTGTTCGACCCCGCTGGACGACATCCCGGCCGGGCCAGCCATCAAGGAGTGACCGATGTCGATCACCGCTGAGCGCAAGGATGCGCTCGTCAAGGAATATGCCACCAAGGCCGGCGACACCGGCTCCCCCGAGGTCCAGGTCGCGATCCTCACCGAGCGCATCGCCAACCTGACCGGCCACTTCAAGACCCACGCGAAGGACAACCATTCCCGCCGCGGTCTTCTCAAGCTCGTCTCGCAGCGCCGCTCGCTCCTCGACTACCTGAAGGGCAAGGACGAAGGCCGCTACAAGACCCTGATCGAGCGCCTCGGCATCCGCCGCTGACGTTTCGGTCCTGACGACCTTCGCCGCAAAGGTGCGGCTTCAAGGTCTTTCCCGATCGGGCGGCCACGCATTTCCGCCGCCGCCCGGTCCCAACCCTCGCCGCAGCCCCACGGCCATGCGGCAGGATCGCCGGACGCTTCCACGCATGATGCCGTCGGAGCGTCTCGCCGTCTTGTCGGTGACGTGATCGGGCAGCGGCCCGTCGTTACGAAAGACGAGACATGTTCGACATTCAACGCGAAGAGATCATCTGGGGTGACCGCAAGCTCACCCTCGAGACCGGCCGCATCGCCCGCCAGGCGGACGGCGCCGTCCTCGCCACCTATGGCGAGACCGTGGTGCTCGCCACCATCGTCTCCGCCAAGGAGCCCAAGCCCGGCTTCGACTTCTTCCCCCTCACGGTAAACTACCAGGAGAAGACCTTCGCCGCGGGCCGCATCCCCGGCGGGTACTTCAAGCGCGAAGGCCGCCCGACCGAGAAGGAGACGCTGGTCTCCCGCCTCATCGACCGGCCGATCCGCCCGCTCTTCGTCGAGGGCTACAAGAACGACACCCAGGTGATCGTCACCGTTCTGCAGCATGACCTGGAGAACGACCCCGACATCGTCGCGCTGGTGGCCTCCTCCGCCGCGCTCACGCTGTCCGGCGTGCCCTTCATGGGCCCGGTCGGCGCCGCCCGCGTCGGCTATTTCGATGGCGAGTACCGCCTGAACCCGCTGGTCAACGAGATCGCCGATTCCGCGCTCGACCTCGTCGTCGCCGGCACCCAGGACGCCGTCCTGATGGTGGAATCGGAGGCCAAGGAGCTCTCCGAGGAGGTCATGCTCGGCGCCGTCATGTTCGGCCACAAGCACTTCCAGCCGGTGATCGACGCGATCATCCGCCTGGCCGAGAAGGCCGCCAAGGAGCCGCGCGACTTCACGCCGCCGGACCTGTCGGACGTCGAGGCCGCCGTGCTGAAGATCGCCGAGAAGGACCTGCGCGAGGCCTACAAGATCACCCAGAAGGCCGAGCGCTACGCCGCGGTCGACGCGGTGAAGGCCAAGGTCATGGCCGAGCTCTGCCCCGCGGAGGGCGAAGCCAGGTTCCCGGCCGAGAAGGTCAAGACCGTGTTCAAGGAGGCGCAGGCCAAGGTCGTGCGCTGGAACATCCTGGACGAGGGCAAGCGCATCGACGGCCGCGACGTGAAGACCGTCCGTCCGATCGTCGCCGAGGCCGGCGTCCTGCCGCGCACCCACGGCTCGGCGCTGTTCACCCGCGGCGAGACGCAGGCCCTCGCGGTCGCGACGCTCGGCACGGGCGACGACGAGCAGTACATCGACAGCCTGGAGGGCACCTACAAGGAGACCTTCCTGCTGCACTACAACTTCCCGCCCTACTCGGTGGGCGAGACCGGCCGCATGGGTTCGCCCGGCCGCCGCGAGATCGGCCACGGCAAGCTCGCCTGGCGCGCCGTGCGCCCGGTCCTGCCGCCGCACCACGAGTTCCCCTACACCCTGCGCGTCGTCTCCGAGATCACCGAGTCCACCGGCTCGTCCTCGATGGCGACCGTCTGCGGCACCTCGCTGGCGCTGATGGACGCGGGCGTTCCGCTGCGCGCTCCGGTGGCCGGCATCGCCATGGGCCTCATCCTTGAGGGCGACCGCTTCGCGGTTCTGTCCGACATCCTGGGCGACGAGGATCATCTCGGCGACATGGACTTCAAGGTGGCCGGCACGGCCAGCGGCATCACCTCGCTGCAGATGGACATCAAGATCGCCGGCATCACCGAGGAGATCATGAAGGTCGCCCTCGAGCAGGCCAAGGGCGGTCGCGACCACATCCTGGGCGAGATGTCGAAGGCCCTGTCCGGCGCCCGCGCCGAGCTCGGCGAGTTCGCGCCGCGTATCGAGGTGATGAAGATCCCCACCGACAAGATCCGCGAAGTGATCGGCACCGGCGGCAAGATCATCCGCGAGATCGTCGAGAAGACCGGCGCCAAGATCAACATCGAGGACGACGGCACGGTCAAGATCGCCTCCGCCGACCAGAAGGCCATCAAGGCCGCCTTCAACTGGATCCGCGGCATCGTCGCGGAGCCGGAGGTCGGCCAGATCTACGAGGGCACCGTGGTGAAGACCATGGAGTTCGGCGCCTTCGTCAACTTCTTCGGCGCCAAGGACGGCCTGGTCCACATCTCGCAGCTCGCCCAGCAGCGGGTCCAGAAGACCACCGACGTCGTCAAGGAAGGCGACAAGGTGAAGGTCAAGTTCCTCGGCCTGGACGATCGCGGCAAGGTCCGCCTGTCCATGAAGGTCGTCGACCAGGAGACCGGCGAGGACCTGGAAGGCAAGAAGGGCGAGGCCGCGGAGTAATCCTCCGCCGCCTCCTCGCAACCATCGGGAAAAGCCGGCCTTCGGGCCGGCTTTTTCATGTCCGGCCGGCCGGACCCTGCCGCCGCTCGTGCGCGGACAGGGCAAGCTCCACGACGATGCCGTAGAGCGTGTGGCCGAGGAAGCTCATGAAGGACAACTGCCCGCCCCAGTCCAGCAGCATGAAGGGCAGCCCCGAGATCGGCGCGATGACGGCCAGGGACAGGAACCAGGTCGCCGCCCCGAAGCTGGCCGCGTCGGCATAGCGGCGGGAGGGGTTGAAGGGTCGGCTGAGCGCGAACAGCGCCAGCACGAAGCCCAGCATGATCCCCGTCGGCAGGTCGTCCCCGCGCCACACCTCCCGCACGACATACGCGGCGAAGGCGCCCAGGAAGATGAGGTCGAGAGCCGCGCCGGCCGGCCAGGGCCTGCCGCGCATCAGGCGCAGATAGGCGAGGGGGAACAACACCGCCTGCGCCAGGATGTGGACGGCCTCGCCCGCATAACGCGGGATTTCCAGGCCGAGCCTGTAGCGCGCGAAGGACTGGACCAGCGCGCCGGGCTCGATCGGGCCGCCGATCGCCGGCGGCGCGACGACCCGGGCCCAGAATTCCCACGCGATCAGCCCGGCGATGCCGGCCGCCGCGAGGGGCAGGAGGCCGATCCGGCCTTTGCCCGCGCGGTCAGTTCCGTCCATGCGTTTCGTCCCCCGCCCGTCCTTTTCGGGTGCCGCACAGTGCCCGCACGCGGGACAAATGCCAACCGGACGGCCGGATGTGCATCCTGCGCATGTCGGTCGCACCCCCTGTGGCCTCGCTTTTGCCGTTCATCCGCGCCACATTGCGCGCCAAACGCGTCCTGAAACGGCAGAAGAAGACCCCATGACCGCGCTCACCCGCAAAGCCGCCGCCGCCGACCCGCACAAGCCCGCCCGCTTCGACTGGGAAGACCCCTTCCTCCTCGACGAGCAGCTGACCGACGACGAGCGGATGATCCGCGACACGGCCCGCGCCTACGCGCAGGACAAGCTCCTGCCGCGCGTCATCGAGGCCTATGCGCACGAGAAGACCGACCGCGAGATCTTCAACGAGATGGGCGAGCTCGGGCTCCTGGGCGTCACCCTGCCCGAGGATTACGGCTGCGCCGGCGCGTCCTATGTCGCCTACGGCCTCGTCGCCCGCGAGGTGGAGCGCGTTGATTCCGGCTACCGCTCGATGATGAGCGTGCAGTCCTCCCTCGTCATGTACCCGATCTACGCCTATGGCGACGAGACGCAGCGCAAGAAGTACCTTCCCAGGCTCGCCTCCGGCGAATGGGTCGGCTGCTTCGGCCTCACCGAGCCGGACGCCGGCTCCGACCCGGCGGGCATGAAGACGCGCGCCGAGAAGGTGGCCGACGGCTATCGGCTGACTGGCTCCAAGATGTGGATCTCCAACTCGCCGATCGCCGACGTCTTCGTCGTCTGGGCGAAGTCGGCCGCCCACGACAACGAGATCCGCGGCTTCGTGCTGGAAAAGGGCATGAAGGGCCTCTCGGCTCCCAAGATCGGCGGCAAGCTGTCCCTGCGCGCCTCCATCACCGGCGAGATCGTCATGGACGGCGTCGTGGTGCCCGAGGAGAACCTGCTGCCCAACGTGTCCGGCCTGAAGGGCCCGTTCGGCTGCCTCAACCGCGCGCGCTACGGCATCTCGTGGGGCGTCATGGGCGCCGCCGAGGATTGCATGCACCGGGCCCGGTCCTACACGCTGGACCGGCGCCAGTTCGGCAAGCCGCTGGCCCAGACGCAGCTCGTCCAGAAGAAGCTGGCCGACATGATCACCGACATCACGCTCGGCCTGCAGGGCTCGCTGCGCGTCGGCCGGCTGTTCGACGAGGGCCGCGTGGCGCCGGAGATGATCAGCCTGGTCAAGCGCAACAATTGCGGCAAGGCGCTGGACATCGCCCGGCAGGCCCGCGACATGCACGGCGGCAACGGCATCCAGGAGGAGTACATGGTCATGCGCCATGCCGCCAACCTGGAGACCGTGAACACCTACGAGGGCACCCACGACGTGCACGCCCTCATCCTGGGGCGTGCCGTCACCGGGCTGCAGGCCTTCTTCTGACCGACGCCGCCGCGAAGGGAGGCGGACCATGTCGCTGGAACTCTGGCTCGCCTTCGTCGCCGCCGCCGCCATCATGTGCGTCATTCCCGGGCCGACCGTGACCCTCGTGGTCGGCTACGCCCTCGCCCAGGGGCGCGGCACGGCGCTCGCCACCGCCCTCGGCGTCGTGCTCGGCGACGCTGTGGCGATGACGCTCTCGCTGCTGGGCCTCGGCGCGATCCTGGCCGCCTCGGCGACGCTGTTCACGATCGTCAAGCTCGCGGGCGCCGCCTATCTCGTCTATCTGGGCTGGAAGCTCTGGCGGGCGCCCGTCGGGGACGCGGCGGGTCCCGCCCCGCCGCCCGCCTCGTCCCGGCGCATGTTCGCCCATGCCTTCGCCGTGACCGCGCTGAACCCGAAGAGCATCGTCTTCTTCGTCGCCTTCGTGCCCCAGTTCGTGGACCGCACGTCTCCCTACCTGCCCCAGGTGGCTGTGCTGATCGCGACCTTCGTCACCATCGCGTTCCTCAACGTGTCGTCCTATGCCTGGCTCGCCTCGCGCGCCCGCCGCCTCATGACGAAGCCGTCCGTGCTGCGGGCGGTGAACCGCACCGGGGGTGGGCTGCTCATCGGCGCGGGCGTCGCATCCGCCGCGATCCGCACGAGCTGAGAGGGAGCGCCCGTGACCGCCAGCATCCCCGTCGCCGGCGGCGCCGGCCGGCTCGGCAGGGCGCCGGCGGCAGTCAGGTTCCGCATCGCCGTCCTTAGCGGATGGCATCGCGGCCCGGATGCCATGATGCCATGAGCGACGCGGCGGCCGGGCTTCCGGCGGCCGGGCATGCGGCCCGGGTCTCCACGACCGACCTGTGGAAGGCGCTCGCCCTCCTGCTCATCACCCTCGATCATTACGGCCTGTTCCTCGATCCCGCGCAGGACTGGTGGCGCGTGGCCGGGCGGGCTTCACTCCCCATCTGGTTCTTCTTCGTCGGGTTCGCCCGCTCGCGGACCGTGCCCTGGACCTGGCTGGCCATCGGCATCGGGCTGACGCTGCTCGATCTCTGGTACGAGGATTTGGACCCGGCGGAAGCCCCGCTCAACATCGTGCTGGGTTTCGCGCTGATCCGCCTCGCCCTGCCGTGGATCGAGGAAAGGATCTGGCCGAGCCGGTGGCGGATCGCGGCGCTGCTGGCCGTCCTGACGCTGCTGCTGCCCGTCGGCGGTTTCATCGTCGAATACGGCACCGAAGGGTGGCTGCTCGCCCTCGTGGGCCTCGCGCACCGGCGCTGGCTGGAGGCGCCGGACGGGGAGACGCTCTGGCGGCGCGCCGCCATCGCCATCTATGCCGGCGGCGCATTCTGCGCGGTGGAGATCGCCGACTTCTCGTTCGATCCCCCGCAGGCGGCAGCCCTCATCGGGCTGGTGGCCGCCGTCTCGGCGCTGCTCGTCGGGTTCCGGCGGGACGACGTCCAATGGCAGCCGCCCGTTCCGGTTGCGGCGTTCCTGCGCCTTTGCGGCCGCCGTTCGCTCATGCTCTATGCGGCGCAGATCGTGATCCTCACGCTCGCGGCCGTGATGCTCGGCATCGACGCGGACGCAGGCGACAGCATGACGGACGACACCCCATGACCGACGCCAACGACACTCGTCCCCTCAAGGGCCTGCGCGTCCTGGAACTCGCCCGCGTGCTCGCCGGTCCCTGGGTCGGCCAGACCCTGGCCGATCTCGGCGCGGACGTGGTCAAGGTGGAGAGCCCGGAGGGCGACGACACCCGCACCTGGGGGCCGCCCTTCGTGGAGGCCGCCGACGGGGGCGACCTGTCCGCCGCCTATTACCATGCCGCCAACCGCGGCAAGCGCTCGGTGGTCGCCGACTTCCGCACCCCGGAGGGCCAGAACTTCGTGCGCAGGCTCGCCAACCACGCCGACGTCGTGGTGGAGAACTTCAAAGTCGGCGGCCTGGTGAAGTACGGGCTCGACTATGCGGGCCTGAAGGCGGTCAACCCGCGCGTCGTCTACGCCTCCATCACCGGCTTCGGCCAGACCGGCCCCTATGCGCCGCGGGCTGGCTACGACTTCCTGATCCAGGGCATGGCCGGCGCCATGTCGATCACCGGCGCGCCCGACGGCGAGCCGATGAAGACCGGCTACGCTACCGCCGACATCATCACCGGCCTCTACGCGACGATCGGCATCCTCGCCGCGCTGCGCCGGCGCGACGCGACGGGGGAGGGCAGCCATCTGGACCTCGCCCTCATGGACAGCCAGATCGCGGTCCTCGCCAATGTCGCGATGAACCATCTCGTCACCGGGGCGGTGCCCCAGCGCCTGGGCAACACCCACCCCTCCATCGTGCCCTACCAGACCTTCCAGGCGGCGGACGGGCCGTTTCTGGTGGCAGTGGGTAATGACGGCCAGTACCGCAAGTTCTGCGAGATCATCGGCGCGACGGGCCTGGCGACCCATCCCGACTACGTCCACAACGAGGGCCGCGTCCGGCACCGGGCCGCGCTCATCCCGCAATTGCAGGAGGTGCTGTCGCGGTGGACGCGGGCGGATCTGCTGCCGCGGCTCGACGCGGCGGGCGTGCCGGCCGGGCCGCTGAACACCATCGCGGACGTCTTCGCCGATCCCCAGGTCGTCGCCCGGGGCATGCGCGTGGAACTGCCCGACCCGGACGCCAGGGCCGGCTACATCCCCTCCATCCGCACGCCCATCGTCATCGACGGCGTGCCCCAGGTGGCGCTGACGCCGTCACCCCGCCACGGGGAACACCAGGCAGAGGTCGAGGCCGACCCGCATTGGGGCGGCGTCAGTCCCAAAGGCGCCTGACGCCGAAGCCGTCGAACACGGCCTCGTTGGAAACGAGGATCAGGTCGTCGGCGAGGGCCTGCGCGATCAGGAATCGGTCGAACGGGTCCTTGTGCGGGATGGCCAGTGAGCCGGCGAGGTGCGCGTGGGCGACGGTGATCGGAAGCGGCAGGAACTCGAACTGATCGATGATCGTCTCGTAGCGATCGACGAGCGCGGCCACCTCCGGCAATTTGCCCAGGCGAAACTTGGTCGTGATCTCCATGGCTGACGCCGCGCTGGCGTAAACCTCGATCTCTGCGTCCGCGAGAACCGAACGCGCTGCGTGCGGAAGCCTTTCCGGTGCGATCAGGCTCCAGATCAAGGCGTGCGTATCGAGCAGATGTCTCAATCGCCTTCACCGTTCCAAAGCCGCAATTCGTCCTCCGGCAATGGCTCGAAGAATTCAGGGCCGATGCTGATCTGGCCGCGCAACAGGCCCAGCGGCCGAACCTTCCGCGCCGCCGCCAGCGGCACCAGCCGCGCCACCGGCACCGCGCCGCGCGCGATGACGACCTCCTCGCCGGCTTCCACTTCGGCGAGCAGTTTGGATAATTGCGTCTTGGCCTGATGGACCGTAACGGTCTTCATGACGGTGCTCCTTAGCTAAGAGCTTAGCTAACCCGGCATCGCACTGCAACGACGGAGCGCCGATGAGCCTTTCCTCCCGCACTGGCGGCCGCATTCTGGTCGACCAGCTCGCGATCCACGGCGTCACGGACGTGTTCTGCATCCCCGGCGAGAGCTATCTTGCGGTGCTCGACGCGCTGCATGATGCGCAGGTGCGCGTCACGGTCTGCCGGCAGGAGGGCGGGGCGGCTATGATGGCGGAGGCCGTCGGCAAGCTCACCGGGCGCCCCGGCATCTGCATGGTGACGCGCGGCCCCGGCGCGACGAACGCGTCCGCCGGCATACACATCGCCATGCAGGATTCCACGCCGATGATCCTGTTCGTGGGCCAGGTGGCGCGCGGCATGAAGGAGCGCGAGGCGTTCCAGGAACTCGACTACAAGGCCGTGTTCGGCACGATGGCCAAATGGGTGGTCGAGATCGACGATCCCGCCCGCATTCCCGAACTGGTGTCCCGGGCCTTCCACGTCGCCTGCCAGGGGCGGCCCGGCCCGGTCGTCGTGGCCCTGCCGGAGGACATGCTGGTGGAGGAGGCGCGGGTCCCCGACGCGCAGCCCTTCACGCCGGTCGAGACCCATCCAGGACTGACCCAGATGGCCCAGCTCCAGAAGCTGCTCTGGGCCGCCAGGAAGCCGGTCGTCCTCATTGGCGGCTCGCGCTGGAGCCCCGCGGCGACGGCTGCGCTGGCACGCTTCGCCGAGCGTTTCGACCTGCCGGTGGCGGTGACCTTCCGCCGGCAGATGCTGTTTCCCGCCGATCACCCCAACTATGCGGGCGACCTGGGGATAGGCCCCAATCCCAGGCTCCTGGCGCGCGTGCAGGAGGCGGACCTCGTCCTTCTCGTCGGCGGCCGGCTGTCGGAAATGCCCTCCCAGTCCTACGAGCTGTTCGGAATCCCCGAGCCGGGCCGGACCCTCGTCCACGTCCACGCGGACGCCGACGAGCTCAACCGCGTCTATCACGCTACGCTCGGCATCAACGCCAGCGCCTCGGCCTTCTGCGCCGCGCTGGAGAGCGTGCATCCGCCGGTCTCGATCCCCTGGGCCGGCGCGGCCCGGGAGGCGAACGAGGCCTACCGTGCTTGGAGCAATCCCGGTCAGATCCGCATTCCGGGCGCGCTGCAGATGGGCGAGGTCATGGCGCATCTGCGCGAGGTCCTGCCTCCGGATACCGTCTTCTGCAACGGCGCGGGCAATTTCGCCACGTGGGTGCACCGGTTCTGGCCCTTCCGGGGCTTTGGCACGCAGCTCGCCCCGACATCCGGGTCCATGGGCTACGGCATGCCCGCCGGCGTCGCCGCCAAGCGCCACGATCCCGCCCGCACGGTCGTCGTCTTCGCCGGCGACGGCGATTTCCTCATGCATGGGCAGGAATTCGCCACGGCGGTGCAGTACGGGCTCGGCGTCGTCGTCGTGCTGCTCGACAATGCCATGTACGGCACGATCCGCATGCACCAGGAGCGGGAATATCCCGGCCGCGTCTCAGCCACTGCGCTGGTCAATCCCGACTTCGCCGCCTATGCGCGGGCCTTCGGCGGCCATGGCGAGACGGTGCGGGAGACGGCGGAGTTCGCGCCCGCGCTGGAGCGGGCGCGGGCATCGGGCAAGCCCGCCATCCTGCACTGCCTCATCGATCCGCAGGCGATCACGCCCTCGACGACGCTGGACGCCATCCGCGAGAAGGCGCTGGCGAGGGGCTGAGCATGGAAAGCGTCAACGCTCACCGTCATGCCCGCCCGCGTGGCGGGGATCCGCGCGGCTGAACAGAGACGTGGATGGTCGGGACAAGCCCGACCATGACGGTGTTCGGCCCGGGCGGCCTATGCCGCCAGACGTTTCGCCACCAGGGCGCGCAAGGCCCGCAGGTCCTTGACGAAGCCGCGGATGCCCTCGGCGAGCTTCTCGGTCGCCATGGCATCCTCGTTCATGAGGAAGCGGAAGCTCTTCTCGTCGATGGTGAGGCGCGGGCCCGCTTCACTGGGCCTCGCCGGATCGAGGCGGCGCGGCAGGTCGCCCTGCGCCGCCGCCAGCTCGTCCAGCAGGCCCGGCCCGATCGTCAGCCGGTCGCAGCCCGCCAGCGCCTCGATCTCGCCGATGTTGCGGAACGAGGCGCCCATCACCACCGTCCCGACGCCGTGGGTCTTGTAATAGGCGTGGATCGCCCGGACAGACAGCACGCCCGGATCGGTCTCGGCCGTGTACGGCCCCTGGCCGGCCTTGACGTACCAGTCCAGGATGCGCCCGACGAACGGCGAGATGAGGAACGCCTTCGCATCGCCGCAGGCCACCGCCTGGACGAGCGAGAACAGGAGGGTGAGGTTGCAGTCGATGCCTTCGGACTGCAGCACCTTGGCCGCCTGGATGCCCTCCCAGGTGGAGGCGATCTTGATGAGGATGCGGTCGCGCCCGATGCCGCGCGCCTCGTAGGCCGCGATCAGCGCTCTCGCCTTCTCCAGCGTGGCGGTGGTGTCGAAGGACAGGTCCGCGTCCACCTCGGTGGAGACCCGGCCGGGAACGATCCCCGCAAGCTCGGCGCCGAACGTCACCGCCAGCCGGTCGCAGGTGGCGGCGACGACCGCCTCGCGCGCGCCGGACTGCCGCCCGCCCCAGGCGATGGCCTCGTCCACGAGGGCGGCATAGGCCGGCGTTTCGACCGCCTTGAGGATCAGGGTGGGGTTGGTGGTGCAGTCCACCGGATGGAGCCGGCGCACGGCCTCCAGATCGCCGGTGTCGGCGACCACCACGGTCATGGTCCTGAGCTGATCCAGCTTCGACGGCATCGGTCCTCGCTTCCCGTATAAGAAAGAAATTTCTTATACGATTTTTCTTGCACTATCATTTGCCACGGACAACCCGGTCCGTAAAGCAGGAATGGCAGCGAGGATAGCGTCCTATTCGGGCATGAACACCGCGCGGGCCGCCTTGGCCTCCTTGACGATGAAGTCGACGGTGGCGCGCACCCGCGCCACGTCCTTCAGGTCGGCATGGACGATGAGCCAGAACGAGCGCGTGATCGACACGGTCTCGGGCAGGACCGGGACGAGGCGCGGATCGTCGGCGGCCATGAAATGGTGCAGCACGCCGATGCCCGCTCCCGCGACGCAGGCATTCATCTGCGCGACGACGTTGGAGCTCTGCACATGGGCGCGCAGGCCCTTCACCACCTCGTCGAGATAGTCGAGCTCGGGGCTGAAGATGAGGTCGTCGATATAGCCGATGATGCGGTGCTCGAAGAGGTCCTCCGGCTTGGTCACCGGCGGCGCCGTCTCCAGGTAGGACGGGGCGGCAAACAGGCCGAGGCGGTAGTCGACCAGCTTCCTCGCGACGATCTTGCCTTCCTTGGGCGGGTTCAGCGTGATCGCGATGTCCGCCTCGCGCTTGGAGAGGGACAGAAGCCGCGGCATGGCAATGAGCTGGATTTCCAGTTCCGGATAGGCCTGCGCGAGCTTGGCGAGCCGGGGCGCGAGGAACGTCGTGCCGAAGCCGTCGGGCGCGCCGATCCGCACCGCGCCCGACAGCGCGAGGTCCGCGCCGCCGATCTCGCTGGAGGCCGCGAGCGCCTCGGTCTCCATGGCCTCCGCCTTGGACAGGAGCCGCTCGCCCTGCTCGGTCAGCGCGTAGCCCTGCGGCCGCCGCTCGAACAGCTTGGCCTTGAGCGCCGTCTCCAGCGCGGTGATGCGGCGCGAGACCGTGGCATGGTCGGCGCCCAGGCGGCGCGCCGCCACGGTCAGTCGTCCGGCCCGCGCCACGGCGAGGAAAAAGCGCAGGTCGTCCCAGTCGAAGCGGCTCATGGTATGTCCTGAGGCAGCGGCTCCGCGGCGACGGGCGAAACGCGCATGTGGAGTGTGTTGTATTACCGCACGAAACGTTCGGCGGATCAGCTATACCGGTGCAGGTATACTAAACTATCACGAGAATGACATACCAGTCATGCGAGCACCGCATGGCGTGGTCGAACGCGTCGAGGGTGTGGCCATGCGCGAGATCGGGCATTTCATCGGCGGCAAGGTGGTTCCGGGCCGGTCCGGACGCTTCGGAGACGTGTTCCAGCCCCTCGACGGCTCGGTGATCGGGCGTGTCGCGCTGGCCAGCAAGGCCGAGATGCGCGCGGCGATCGAGAACGCCAAGGCTGCGCAGCCTGCATGGGCCGCGACCAATCCCCAGCGCCGCGCGCGGGTGATGATGCGCTTCCTGGATCTGATCGCCCGCGAGATGGACCAGCTCGCCGAACTGCTCGCCCGCGAGCACGGCAAGACGATCCCCGACGCCAAGGGCGACATCCAGCGCGGCGTCGAGGTGGTCGAGTTCGCCTGCGGCATCCCGCACCTGATGAAGGGCGAATACACCGAGGGCGCCGGCCCCGGCATCGACATCTACTCGATGCGCCAGCCGCTGGGCGTGGTCGCCGGGATCACGCCGTTCAACTTCCCCGCCATGATCCCGATGTGGAAGTTCGCCCCGGCGATCGCGTGCGGCAACGCGTTCATTCTCAAGCCGTCGGAGCGCGACCCAGGGGTGCCGATGCGCCTGGCCGAGATCATGATCGAGGCCGGCCTGCCGCCGGGCATCCTCAACGTCGTGAACGGCGACAAGGAGGCCGTGGACGGCATCCTGGACGATCCCGACATCCGCGCCGTGGGCTTCGTCGGGTCGTCCGCGATCGCGCAGTACATCTACGAGCGCGCCGCCGCCACGGGCAAGCGCGCGCAGTGCTTCGGCGGCGCCAAGAACCACATGATCGTCATGCCCGACGCGGACATGGACCAGACCGTCGACGCGCTGATCGGCGCCGGCTACGGCTCGGCGGGCGAGCGCTGCATGGCCATCTCCGTGGCGGTGCCCGTCGGCAAGTCCACCGCGGACCGCCTGGTGGAGCGGCTGATCCCCCGCGTCGAGGCGCTGAAGGTCGGACCGTCCACCGACGCCTCGGCCGATTTCGGCCCGCTCGTCACCCGCGCCGCGCTGGAGCGCGTGAAGGGCTATGTGGACACCGGCGTCAAGGAAGGCGCCAAGCTCGTCGTCGACGGGCGCGGCTTCACCATGCAGGGCTACGAGAACGGCTTCTACATGGGCGGCTGCCTCTTCGACGAGGTGAAGCCCCAGATGAAGATCTACAAGGAAGAGATCTTCGGCCCGGTCCTCTCGGTGGTGCGCGCCGCCGACTACGAGGAGGCGCTGGCCCTGCCCAGCAGCCACGAATACGGCAACGGCGTCGCCATCTTCACCCGGGACGGGGACGCGGCGCGCGATTTCGCGGCGAGGGTGGATGTCGGCATGGTGGGCATCAACGTGCCGATCCCGGTGCCGATCGCCTATTACACGTTCGGCGGCTGGAAGCGCTCCGGCTTCGGCGACCTGAACCAGCACGGGCCGGATTCGATCCGCTTCTACACCAAGACCAAGACCGTGACGTCCCGCTGGCCGTCCGGCATCAAGGACGGCGCGGACTTCGTCATCCCCACCATGAACTGAGCGCCGGGGTGCCGGGCATGACCTACAGGCTTCACTGCTTCGGCCAGTCGGGCAATGCCTACAAGGCCGCGCTGATGCTCGAGCTTTGCGGCCTGCCCTGGGAGCCGGTCTTCGTCGACTTCTTCAACGGCGCCACGCGCGAGGCCGATTACCGCTCGGACGTGAACGTCATGGGCGAGGTCCCCGTGCTGGAGACCGGCGGGCGCCGGATCACGCAGTCGGGCGTGATCCTGAGCCACCTGGCGCGCGAGACAGGCCAGTTCGGCGGCCGGGACGCGCTGGAGGACGAGGAGATCCTGCGCTGGATCCTCTTCGACAACCACAAGTTCACCAGCTACTTCGCGACCTACCGCTTCCTGCATTCCCTGGCGGGCAAGCCCATGGATCCGGCCGTGATGGCCTTCCTGAAGGGCCGCGTCCAGGCGGCCTACAGGATCCTGGAAAGCCGCCTGGCGTCCTCGCCTTTCGCTGCGGGCGACCGGCCGACCATCGCCGACATCTCCCTGGCGGGCTACGTCTTCTACCCCGCGCAGGAGAGCGGCATCGACATCGCCGCCGAATACCCGGCGATCGACGCCTGGCGCGGGCGCATCGCCGCGCTGCCGCGGTTCGCGCTGCCCTACGATCTCATGCCGACGGCCCGTCCCGCCTGAACCAGCGTCCGGGAGGCATCCATGTCGCAGTTCGACCTCACCGAAGACCAGCGGGCCATCCGCGACATGGCGGCCGAATTCGCCGCAGAGCGCATCGCGCCCCACGCGGTCGAATGGGACGAGCGCAAGCATCTGCCCGTCGACGTGCTGAGGGAGGCGGCGGCGCTGGGAATGGGCGGCGTCTATGTGCGCGAGGACGTGGGCGGCTCCGGCCTGACCCGGCTCGACGCCACGCTGATCTTCGAGGCGCTGGCCGCCGGATGTCCCTCCGTGTCGGCCTATATCTCGATCCACAACATGGCCGCCTGGATGGTCGACGCCTATGGCTCGGACGAGCAGCGGCGCCGCTTCCTCCCGGCCCTGTGCACGATGGAGCACCTGGCCTCCTACTGCCTCACCGAGCCCGGCGCGGGTTCGGACGCTGCGGCGCTGCGGACGCGGGCGGTGCGCGAGGGCGACCATTACGTCCTCGACGGGCAGAAGCAGTTCATCTCGGGCGCAGGCGAAGCCGACATCTACGTCGTCATGGCGCGCACCGGCGGCGAGGGCGCGGCCGGCATCTCCACCTTCGTCGTTCCGAAGGACACGCCCGGCCTCTCCTTCGGCGCCAACGAGCGCAAGATGGGCTGGAACGCCCAGCCGACCCGCGCGGTCATCATGGAGGGCGCGCGGGTTCCGGCCGCCAACCTGATCGGCCGGGAGGGCGACGGCTTCCGCATCGCCATGGCCGGGCTCGACGGCGGGCGGCTCAACATCACCGCCTGTTCCCTCGGCGGGGCGCAGGCCGCGCTCGACCGCAGCGTGGCTTACATGAAGGAGCGCAAGGCCTTCGGGAAGCGCCTGGACGAGTTCCAGGCGTTGCAGTTCCGCCTCGCGGACATGGCGACCGAGCTGGAGGCCGCGCGCACCTTCCTGTGGCGGGCCGCCTCGGCGCTGGACGCCAAATCCCCGGACGCCACGCGGCTGTGCGCCATGGCCAAGCGCATCGGCACCGACACGGGCTTTGCCGTCGCCAACCAGGCGCTGCAGCTCCACGGGGGCTACGGCTACCTCGCCGAGTACGGCATCGAGAAGATCGTCCGCGACCTGCGCGTCCACCAGATCCTGGAAGGCACGAACGAGATCATGCGGCTGATCGTGGCGCGCGGCCTCGTCGGGCGCTCCAGCGGCAATTGAGGCAAGCCCCCAGGGCGGGCGATTTCAGGGAGAAGCGGCCATGAGCACCATCGCCTTCATCGGGCTCGGCAACATGGGCGGGCCGATGGCCGCCAACCTCATCAAGGCCGGCCATGCCGTCACCGGGTTCGACCTGGTGGAGGCCGCCAAGGCCGAGGCGAAGGCGGCCGGGGTCACGATCGCCGCGACCGCGACCGAGGCCGTGCGCAGCGCGGACATCGTCGTGACGATGCTGCCCGCAGGCCGCCACGTGCTCGCGGTCTGGACGGAGATCGCCCCTTCCTGCCGGAAGGGCGCGCTCCTCATCGACAGCTCCACGATCGACGTGGACAGCGCCCGTGCGGCCCACGCGGTCGCCGCCCAGGCGGGGCTCCAGTCGGTCGATGCGCCGGTCTCCGGCGGCACCGGCGGCGCCAAGGCGGCGACGCTCACCTTCATGTGCGGCGGCGAGGCCGATGCCTTCGCCCGCGCAAAGCCGGTCCTGGAGGCCATGGGCAGGAAGATCGTCCATTGCGGGCCGGCCGGGAACGGCCAGGCTGCCAAGATCTGCAACAACATGATCCTCGGCATCTCGATGATCGCCGTTTGCGAGGGCTTCGCGCTGGCCGAGAAGCTCGGCCTGTCGAACGAGGCCCTGTTCGACGTGGCGTCCACCTCGTCCGGCCAGTGCTGGTCGCTGACAACCTATTGCCCCGTGCCGGGCCCGGTGCCGACCTCGCCGGCCAATAACGGCTATCGTCCGGGCTTCGCCGCCGCCCTGATGCTCAAGGACCTGAAGCTGTCGCAGGAGGCCGCCGCCTCCGCCGGCGCCCACACGCCCATGGGCGCCGCCGCCGCCGCGCTCTACGAGCGCTTCGCGGAAGGCCACGGCGATCGGGATTTCTCGGGGATTATCGAGGCGCTGCGCTCGGGCGATCTGTGAGGCCGGCTCCCGCCGGCCGCCGGAAGGGCAACGCCGTCATCCCGGGCCGGCCGCCAGGCGCACACCCCTGTCATCCCCGGCCGGAGCGAAGCGGAGGGGAAGGGCATCCAGAGAACGCGGAAGTGGAGCTCGACGCCTGACCCTCGGCTGGATCCCCTTCCCCTGCGCGCCTGTCGGCGCTCCGGCCGGTGATGACAGTGCAGGCGGGCCCTGGCCGCGATCCTCGCCTCAGCTCGCCAGCCCGATGGCCCCCGCCACAACCACGTAGCGCGCGCCCTTGGCGAGCGCCACGATGGGCACGACGAGCCAGAGGGGCGCGCGCATCAGGCCCGCGACGAGCGTCAGGGGATCGCCGAGCAGCGGCACCCATGACATGAGCAGCGACCAGACGCCGTAGCGCGCATACCAGGCTTCGGCCTTGGCCATGCCGCGCCCGCCGGGAAACCATTTCCGGTCCCGGTATTGCGACGCGAAGCGTCCCATCCCCCAGTTGACGATGGAGCCCAACGTGTTGCCGAGTGTCGCCACCAGGACGGCGATCACCGCGCTCGCGGTGCCCAGCGTCATCACCGCGATCAGCGCGGCCTCCGACGTGCCGGGCAAAAGCGTGGCGGAGAGGAAGGCGGAGGCGAAGAGGCCGCCGAGTTCTGCAAGGGGATTCAAGCGCGGGTCCTGTGTCGGCGTCGATGCGTCGCCGGATCATGGAGGAAACGGATGACCAAATATGTACTCGCGATCGATCAGGGAACCACGTCCTCGCGGGCGATCCTGTTCGGCGCGGACCTGGCCGTCGCCGCGATCGGCCAGAAGGAGTTCCCCCAGCACTTCCCCGCGTCCGGCTGGGTCGAGCACGAGCCCGAGGACCTGTGGGACACCGTGCTCTCCACCTGCCGTGAGGCCATGGAGAAAGCCGGCGCGAAGGCGGCCGACATCGCCGCCATCGGCATCACGAACCAGCGCGAGACCACCATCGTCTGGGATCGCACGACCGGCCGCGCCATCCACCGCGCCATCGTCTGGCAGGACCGGCGCACCGCCCCCGTCTGCGCGGCGCTGAAGGCGCAGGGGCACGAGCCCATGGTCAGCGAGCGGACGGGCCTGATCCTCGATCCGTATTTCTCCGGCACGAAGATCGCCTGGATCCTCGACAATGTCGCGGGTGCGCGCGCCCGGGCCGAGCGCGGCGAACTCGCCTTCGGTACGGTGGATTCCTTCCTCATCTGGCGGCTCACCGGCGGCGCGGTCCACGCCACCGACGCCACCAACGCCTCCCGCACGCTGCTGTTCGACATCAACAGGGGCGACTGGGACGACGACCTGCTGGCGCTGCTACGGGTGCCGCGCGCCATGCTGCCGCAGGTGAAGGACTGCGCGGCCGATTACGGCGCCACGACGCCGGACCTCTTCGGAGGCGCCATCGCCATCGGCGGCGTGGCCGGGGACCAGCAGGCGGCGACGGTGGGCCAGGCCTGCTTCGAGCCGGGCATGCTGAAATCCACCTACGGCACCGGCTGCTTCGCCGTCATGAACGTGGGCGAGAAGCCCATCGCCTCCAGCCACAAGCTGCTGTCGACCATCGCCTACCAGCTCGGCGGGCGGCGCACCTATGCGCTGGAAGGCTCCATCTTCATCGCCGGTGCCGCCGTGCAATGGCTGCGCGACGGCCTGAAGATCGTGAAGGATGCCGCCGAGACGGGCCGCATGGCCGAGGCCGCCGACCCGCGCCAGGAGGTGATCCTCGTGCCGGCCTTCGTCGGGCTGGGCGCGCCCTACTGGGACGCCGATTGCCGCGGCGCGATCTTCGGCCTGACGCGCGGCACGGGTCCCAACGAGTTCGCCCGAGCGGCGCTGGAAAGCGTCTGCTTCCAGACCGCGGACCTCATCACCGCCATGCGCGCCGACTGGTCCGGCGCGGACGGCGGCGGCACGGTCCTGCGCGTCGACGGCGGCATGGCCGCGTCCGACTGGACGATGCAGCGCCTGGCGGACCTGATCGGGGCCGATGTCGACCGGCCCGTCGTCAAGGAGACGACCGCGCTCGGCGCCGCCTATCTGGCAGGCTACCAGGCCGGGCTCTATCCAGACCCGGCCCGCTTCGCCGACCGCTGGCGGCTGGAGCGCCGTTTCGTGCCGGCCATGGACGAGGCAACGCGCCGGCGGCGGCTCGACGCCTGGGCCGACGCCGTCGGCCGCACACTGACGCGGCGGCCAGGCTAGGGGCGGAACCGCGCCATCCAGCGTCGGTCCAGCCAGCGCTTGAGCCACCAGGGTAGGCGGCCGGATGCCGAAAGCCAGCCGCCGCGGGCCGCGACCGCCCGGCCGTCGCCGGTGCCCACGAGCACCAGATGCGCGCGCTGGGGCACGAATGGCCGGCATGGCCGCCCGGCGGCCCGCAGGAGGATGTTGCGGGCGAGTGGCGCGCCCTGCCGCACGGCGAACACGCCGGCCTTGGGGCGGGGATGAGCGGCCATCGTCGCGCAGTCGCCCGCGCCGAACAGGTCGGGCTCGCCCTGCACCTGCAGGGTCTCGCCGACCGAAAGGAATCCGTCCGCGTCGACCGGCAGGCCGGAGGCGGCCGCCAGCGGCGGCGCGGCGGCGCCGGTCGTGACGAAGGCGACATCGCAGCCCATTGTGCGCCCATCGTCCAGGATGACCGCCCCGGCATCCAGCCGCACCGCGCCCGAGGGCTCGACCGCAATGCCCCGCTCCGCCAGCGCCCGGCGCAGGAGTGCGCGCGCACCGGGGTTGAGGCTCGCGGCGGGTTCGCCCTCGCAGACGAGGGTCACGCGCGGGTGCCGTTCGGACAGCGCGGCGCGGATCGCCATGGCGAGTTCGACGCCCGCTACCCCGCCGCCGACGATGGCGACGCGCGGCTGCGTCCGCTCCCGCTCCAGTGCCGACCGGTACGCCTCCCAGCGATCGGCGAAGCGCGCGATGGGCTTGACCGGCACCCCGTGCTCGGCGGCGCCCGGCAGGCGGGAGAGATCGGGCGCGATCCCGATGTCCAGGGACGCGATGTCGTAGGGCAGGGCACGGCCGTCGGACAGGCGCACCAGGCGCGCCGCGCGGTCCACCGCGACGACGTCGCCCACGACGAAGCGCGCGCCGCAGACCGGAGCCAGCGTTGCCAGGTCGATCTCCATGGAAGCACGGGTATCGAGGCCCGCCACATAGGCCGGAAGCAGTCCCGAATAGGGCGTTGCCGGCTCGCGGCTCACCAGCGTCACGGCGAGGCCCGGGGCGCCGCCGCGGCGGAACGCGTCGAGCGCCTCCACATGGGCATGCCCCCCGCCGATGAGGACGACCTGCCGACTGCCTGCCCCGTCCGCCATCGTTGCGCCTTGCCGATCATTCGCCGGATCGCGTGTGGCGAAGTGTTGCATCGCTTCTACAGCGCGGCGAAGCCCCCCGCGATAGGGTGACCTCCCTGGGAGGCAACCCTGCCTCCCGCGCGGGCGCTTCACGCATTGCATCTGACCGACGAATGACACCCAGCGCGCCCCACAATCCCCGGCTCGATCCGGCGCTCGACGCGGCCGCGCTGCTGCGCCGCATCGGCTTTGCGACCCTTGTCCTCGCCATTCCCATGGTGGCGCTCGTGTCGCGCCGCGCCGCCGTCGTGCTGGCGCCGATCGGCCTGTCGCTGCTGATCCTGGCCGCCCTGATCGACGGGCAGGGCACGCCGGTGGGCGAGGGCGTGCGCCGCGCGCTCCTGTCGCCCGCGGGCGCCGCGCTGACGCTGCTCATCGCCTGGGCCGGCCTGTCGCTGGCCTGGACGCCGTTTCCGCAATCGGGGCTCGAGAAGTTCGTGAACCTCGCCGGCACGGCGCTGATCACCTTCCTCGGCGTCCTGTCGCTGCCCCAGCGCATGCGATCCTCGAACCTCTACCTCATGGCCATCGGCACCGGCGCCGCCGTGTTCTTCTCCATGGGCCTGGCCGCCGGCGGCTCCTTCGACAGCGGCGCCACCGCCGATGCGGAAGGCCGCAGCCTGGAGCGCGGTCTTCTCATCCTGGCGCTGTTCGCCTGGCCCGCCATCGGCTGGCTGGCTTCCCGCGACCGGCGCATGGAGGCGCTGATCCTCTCCGGCGGCGTCCTGATCGCCGCCCTGATCGGCGCGCCGTCCGCCGTCGTCGCCTCGCTGGTCCTCGGCGGCCTCGCCTTCGGCATCGTCGCGCTCAACCGGGCGGGGGGCCCGCGCGTCGTCGCCGGCGCCATGGCCGCGACCATCGTCGCCGCGCCGCTCCTGCCCTTCATCCTGCGGCCGATCCTGCGCCTGTCGCTCTCCGCCACCGATCCGGTGATCCAGTCGCTCAACGCGTGGAGCTGGTCCGTGGCGCGCGATCCCCTGCGCCTCGTCACCGGGCACGGGCTGGATGCGAGCTTCCGCGGGCGCCTCGCCGGGATGCTTCCCGCCGACGCCCCCACCGGCGCGCTCTTCGTCGTCTGGCACGATCTGGGCATCGTCGGCGTCGGCGCCGCCATGGTGGCGCTGGCGGGCGCGACCCTCGCCATCGGCCGTGCGGGCGGGCCGCTTGCGCCTGCGAAGATCGCGGCGTTGACCACGGCCTTCGTGCTGGCCATCCTCGGTCCTCATGCCGGGCAGGCGTGGTGGCTCGCGGCGATCGGCGTCGTGGCCCTCGCCTTCGTGGCCGCCGAGCGCGGCCAGTTCCGGACGGAACGGCCGAAGGCGCGCCTCTTCAGCGTGGCCAACGACCGCTGAAGACGAGGATTCTATGGCCGATATCAGCCGCATCGAGTCGCTGGCGGCGGACGCCGTCGCCTGGCGCCGCGACCTTCACGCCCATCCCGAACTGCTGTTCGACACGCACCGCACCTCCGCCTTCGTCGCCGAGAAGCTGAAATCCTTTGGCGTCGACGAGGTGGTGACGGGCCTCGGCCGCACCGGCGTCGTGGGGATCGTGCGCGGCAAGGGCGGGCCGGGCCGGGCGGTGGGCCTGCGCGCCGACATGGACGCCCTGCCCATCGAGGAGGCGACGAACCTGCCCTATCGCTCGACCGTGTCGGGCAAGATGCACGCCTGCGGCCATGACGGGCACACCGCGATGCTGCTCGGCGCCGCCCGCTATCTGGCCGAGACGCGCGACTTTTCCGGCACCGCGGTCCTGATCTTCCAGCCCGCGGAGGAAGGCGGCGGCGGCGGCAAAGAGATGTGCGCCGACGGGCTGATGGACCGGTTCGGCATCGAGGAGGTCTACGGGCTCCACAACATGCCCGGCATCCCCGTCGGGGGCTTCGCCATCCGGCAGGGCCCGATCATGGCGGCGGCCGACCGGTTCATCATCGACATCGAGGGTCGCGGCGGCCATGGCGCCGCCCCGCATCAGTGCGTGGACACGGTCATCGTGGCGACGCAGATGGTGGGCGCCCTGCAGACGATCGTCAGCCGCAACGTCGATCCGCTGGGATCGGCGGTCGTGTCCGTCACGTCGATCCACGCGGGCGATGCGTTCAACGTCATCCCGCAGACCGCGCGGCTGCTGGGAACGGTGCGCACGCTGGACCCGGCGGTGCAGGAGCTTTGCCAGACGCGCATCACCGCGATCGCCACCGGGCTGGCGCGGGCGCTCGGCGCGGAGGCGAAGGTGGACTACGAGCGCGGCTATCCGGTGACGTTCAACCATGCCGGACCGACCGATTTCGCCGCTGCGGTCGCCGGCGCCGTCTCCGGCGCCGCGCAGATCGACACGGCGGTCGCGCCGGTCATGGGTGCGGAGGACTTCTCGTTCATGCTCGAGGAGCGCCCCGGCGCCTATATCTTCATGGGCAACGGCGACACGGCCGGGCTCCATCACCCGGCCTACGACTTCAACGACAAGGCGCTGCCCGTCGGCATCCGCTACTGGGCGGAACTCGTCGAGCGCGCCCTGCCGCGGGCGGCCTGACCGCGCCGGCGGCTAGAGGGAGAACATCGCCCGCAGGTTGCCGAAGATCTTCAGCCGCTGGCGGGTTTCGCCCAGCGCGAACAGGAAGGTCTCGGCCCAGCGGTCGATGTCGTAGCGCTCGATGACCTCGTACATCAGCTTGTGCCGGGCCTTGCGCTCGTCCAGCGGCATGTCGAGCGCGCGGTTGATCGCGGCCGCCACGCCCTCGCCCTCGTGGGGGTTCACCACGAGCGCCCCCTGGCCGAGCTCGCCCAGCGCCCCGGCGAACTGCGACAGGATGAGGACGCCGGGATCCTCCGGGTCCTGCGCCGCCACGTATTCCTTGGCGACGAGGTTCATGCCGTCCCGCAGGGGCGTCACCAGCGCCACCCTGGCGGAGCGGTAGAGCCCCGCGAGCGCGGTGCGCGAATAGGTGCGGTTCACGTAGCGCATCGGCACGCCGGACGCCTCGCCGAACTCGCCGTTGATCCGCCCCGCCAGCGCCGAGACCTGCTGGTCCATCGAGGCATATTCGGGAATGTCCGCCCGGCTCTTGGGCGTGATCTGCAGGTACGTCACCTGCGAGCGCTTATCGGGGTAATCCCGCAGGAACCGCTCGAAGGCCTCCATCCGGTGCAGGATGCCCTTGGAATAGTCGAGCCGGTCGACGCCGATCATCAGGCGCCGCCCCGCCAGGCTGTCCGTCACCTCCCGCACGAAGGTCGAGCGCGCCGAGCGCCGGGCCGTCTTGGCGAAGGAGCTGGTCTCGATGCTGACCGGGAAGGTGGCGATCCGCACCAGCCGGCCGTTGAAATCGTAGGTGAAGCCGTCGCGGCTCATGAGCGCGCCCTGGCTCGACAGGTAGCGGCCGAAATTGTCCCGGTCGCTCTCGGTCTGGAAGCCCACGAGATCGTAGTCGGCAAGCGCGCCGACGATATCGGCATGCCGGGGCAGGGCCTGGATCAGGTCCGGCGGCGGCATCGGGATATGCAGGAAGAACCCGATCTTGTTCTCGTGTCCCCGCGCCCGCAGGTACCGGGCGAGCGGCATCATGTGGTAGTCGTGCACCCACACGACGTCGTCCGGCCGCAGGATCTTGGAGATCTGGTCGGCGAAGTTCTCGTTCACCCGGAAATAGCCGGTGAGCTCCATTCGCGAGAACTCGGCGAGGTCCACCCGGTAGTGCAGGATCGGCCAGAGCACCCGGTTCGCGAAGCCGTTGTAATATTCCTGGAAGTCGGCGTTCGACAGGTCGATGACCGAATAGGTCACGCGGTCCCGCTCGAACGTGGTCGGCGTGTCAGCCGGCTCGTCCACGACGTTTCCGCTCCACCCGAACCACACGCCGGTGCGATGCTTGAGCGCGGCGTTGACGGCCACCGCAAGGCCGCCCGCGGCCACCTTGCGGCCTGGCTCGGGCACCGCGACGCGGTTCGAGACGACGATCAGGCGCGAGACCATGCGTCCTCCCAGCTTCGTGACAGGCGCGTCGCCGAGCTGATCAGCCCGGCCATGGAATAGGTCTGCGGCAGGTTCCCCCACAGCGCGCCTGTCTGCGGGTGGATGTCCTCGGAGAGGATGCCGAAGGTGTTGCGATAGCCGATGACGTCCTCGAACATCGCGCGGGCCTCGTCCCGACGGCCAGTGGCCGCCAGGGCGTCCAGATACCAGAAGCGGCAGACCAGGAAGGCGTTTTCGGGAAGGCCGAAATCGTCCTCCGCGGTGTAGCGCATAACGTGCCCGTTCCGGACCAGTTCCCGGCCGATGGCGTCGACCGTCGCCAGGAATCGCGGATCGTTCGCCTCGATCAGGCCGAGCTCGGGCAGGAGCAGGACGCTGGCGTCCAGGTCGTCATGGTCGAAGGCGCCGACGATGGCCCCGCGCTCCGGGTTCCACGCCCGCTCCAGGATCGCATCGCGGATCGTGTCGGCGCGGGTGCGCCAGTAATTGATGCGGTCGGTGATGCCCAGCCGCTCGGCGATCTGCGAGAGCCGGTCGCACGCGACCCAGCACAGGGCGGCCGAATGGGTGTGGATGCGCTGCCGGCCGCGATATTCCCAGATGCCGGCATCGGGCTCCAGCGCGAAGCGTGCGGCCCGCTTGCCGAGCTTTTCCAGCCGCTGGAACAGGCTCTCGTCGCCCACCCAGTCGAGGCGCTGGTCGATGAACATGTGCGCCGCCGCCAGCACCACGCTGCCATAGACGTCGTGCTGGATCTGCTCCACCGCCTGGTTGCCGACGCGGACCGGGCCGTGGCCCTCGAAGCCCTCGAGATCGGGGGCGTAGCGCTCGTCCAGCGGCTCGTCGTGGACGATGCCGTAAACCGGCTTGATCGGCCCGTCCTCGTCCACGGCGATGGACGTGATGTAGTTGATGAACGCCGTCATCGTGTTCGTGGCGCCCAGCCGGTTCAGCGCCTGGACGACGAAATAGGCGTCCCGCAGCCAGCAATAGCGATAGTCCCAGTTCCGCACCGAGCCCGGCGATTCCGGAATCGAGGTCGTGTGCGCGGCGATGATCGCGCCCGTCTCCTCGAAGGCGCAGAGCTTCAGCGTGATCGCCGAGCGGATCACCACGTCCTGCCATTCGTAGGGGATCGCCAGCGACCGGACCCAGCGGCGCCACCAGTCGGCGGTGCGGTCCTGGAACTCCCGGGCGGACGTGTCGATCGCCGACTGGAACGGCTCGTCCGACCCGAGGATCAGCGTCAGCGGCCGCGTCAGGACGAAGGTCGTCTCGTTGGCGATGTAGGAGAGCGGAGCGTCGGTCGTCAGCCGCACCGTCTCGGTGCCGCCGCCATAGCGGATGTGGTTCGATCCCAGCACCCGCTCCGTGAACGGCTTGCCGTAGCCGAAGGTCGGCCGCACGCGGATGGCGATCCGCGGCACGCCCGAAAGGGGTTCGATCCGGCGCACGATCTGGGCCGGATGGAAGCCGCGCTCGAAACGCTCGAAGCGCGGCGCGAAATCGGTGATCTTGATCGACGCGCCGCGCTCGTCGGTGAGGATGGTCTCGATGATCGCGGTGTTGGCGACATAGCCGGAGCGCGACTCGACCATGCGGTCGAGCACCACGTCGCAGAAACCCTTCTCCTCGTCGGCCGCCAGGAGCCGCGAGAAGATCGGATCGGCGTCGAAGCGGGGGAAGCACCACCAGACGATCCGGCCCTTCGTGTCGAGCAGCGCAGCCGTGCGCCCGTTCCCGATCAAGCCCAGATCCAGGTGCCCGGCCGCCTGCCCGCCGTGTCCGTCAACCTCCGTCATGCCGCCACCCTATGTCTTGAAGCCGTCGCGGCAACCCATGCCCGAACGTCAGAAGCTGTGGAAAACAGCGTCGGAAATCCGGGCACCTCGCGGCCGACGGAAATCCCGTAGCCGCCGAAGGAGGGGGCGACCGCGAAGCCCGCCTCGTCCGTCACGTCGTCGCCGATCATGTAGGGCTTGCGGCCCTTGAACGGCGCCCGCTGCATGATGTGGCTGACAGCCGTGCCCTTGTCGTGGCCCCGGCGCTTGATCTCGAACACGAAATGGCCGGCGATGACCGACAGCGCGAGCTCGCGCATGTCCTCGAGGATCTCGTCGATTTCCGCCCGCAGCCAGGGGCCGGCGGCGGCGTTGTCGCGGTAATGCACGGCGATGCAGACCTTCTTGTCCTCCAGGAGGAGGCCGTCCGTGCGGCGGGCGAGCGCGGTCAGGCGCTCCAGGAGGGTCGAGGGCAGGTCGCCGCGCACCGCGCGGATCGCGGGCGCGGCCGGGTCGAAGCGGAACTCCGCGCCGTGGGCGCCGGAGGCCGGCAGCCGCAGCGGCTTGAACAGCCGGTCCATGACGCCGATCGTGCGCCCGCTGACGAGCGCCAGCGCGCCGCCCATGCGCTCGTGCAGGAAGGCGAGATCGTCGATGAGATCGGGCGGCACGACGACATCGTCGGGATGCTGGGCAAGGTCGATCAGCGTCCCGTCCACGTCGAGGAGCAGCGCGCAGGTCGCGGGGTCGAATTCGCTGAGGCAGTTCTGGGACGGCATGTACCCACTCGGTCGGGCCGGCTCGGGAACGGACTTGGGCGCGCGGCGATGGGCCACGACGCGGCCCTCGGGCGGCAAGCTCATGGAAGCGAAACGCGGAACGCCGCGGATCGTTCCGCACCGCAGCACGAAATTGAGGCGCGAGCGTGGGGCCGCGCCGCGCGACGCTTAAACCCTCGGCTCGCTCCCGGCTGCGGGCGGCGCGGGGTCGGGCGCGCCCCACGGGCCTGCCGCCGTGGGAGTCTGTTCCGGGACGCGGCCGCCGCCGAAACGCACCAGCGCCTCGATCCGTTCCGACACCGGCGGATGGGTGGCGAACAGGTCGGCAAAGCCGCTGCGCGGGTTCTCCACGCACATTTCCATGATGCCGGACGGCACTGCCTCGAGCTCCGCCTTCGCCTGGATCTTCGTCAGCGCCGAGATCATCGCGTCGGGATTCTTCGTCAGCTCGACGGCGCCCGCATCGGCCAGGAACTCGCGCGAGCGGGACAGGGCGAACCGGATCACCAGCGACAGGAACCAGGCGGCCGCGATGAGCGCCAGGGCGATGAGGATCGCCGCGAAGGCGCCGCCTCCCTTGCGGTTGCTGTCGGAGCGCGGCGCGCTCGGCGCGTCCCAGCGCCGGGGTCCGTTGACGAGCCAGCGGAAGACCATCTCGCCGAAGAAGGAGAGGACGCCGGCGACGACGACCGCGATCACCATCACGGCGACGTCGCGGTTGCGGATATGCGTCAGCTCGTGGGCGAGGACGGCCTCGATCTCGGCGTCGTCCAGCGTCTCCAGCAGCCCGCGCGTGACCGTGATCGCGTATTGCTTCTCGTTGAGACCGGTGGCGAAGGCGTTGGTCGCGTCGGTCTCCATGATGGACAGCTTCGGCATTGTCACGCCGCGCGAGATGCACAGGTTCTCGAGCAGGTTGTAGAGGCGCGGCTCGGCTTCGCGCGTCACGCCCTTCGAGCCGGTGACGAGCCCGATCAGGCCCTGGTGGAACTGCCAGGCGATGGACAGCCACAGCCCCGCGCCGATCGTGGCGAGCGGCACGAGCACGACCATGTCCGCCGCCGCACGACCGGCGATGGCGTCGAGCCCGTCGTCGGAAAGACCCTCGACGGCGAGGGCGCCGGCGAAGGTCACGACGTAGACGAGGAGGAACAGCCCCGCGATCAGCAGGCCGGACCGGATCCGGTTCGCCCGGATATGGGTGTACAGGCCGTAGGCCTGCATGGCCGCCTCCGCGTGCGGCTGGCGTCGCTAGAAGGCGACCTTCGGCGGCGCGGCGTCGAGCTCGGCGCGCTTCTCGATCCCGACGTCGAAGAACTCGCGCGGGTGGAAGCCGAGGCTCGCGGCGAACAGCACGGCCGGGAAAGCCTCCCGGGCGGCGTTGTACTCGCTGACGGCGTTGTTGAAGAAGCGCCGCGCCGCGGCGAGCTTGTTCTCGATGTCCGACAGGTCGAGCTGCAATTGCTGGAAGTTCGCGTTGGCCTTGAGGTCCGGATAGGCCTCCGCCAGCGCGATCAGGCGGCCGAGCGCTCCGGTCAGCGCCTGTTCCGCGGCCTGCTTCTCGCCGGGCGTCGAGGCCTGCATGGCCGCACCGCGCGCCGCCACCACCGCATCGAAGGTGGATTTCTCGTGGGCCGCATAACCCTTTACGGTTTCCACCAGGTTCGGGATCAGGTCCTGGCGCTGCTTGAGCTGGACGTCGATGTCCGCGAAGGCCTGGTTGGTGCGCTGCCGCAGCGTGACCAGGCCGTTATAGACCATCACCGCATAGAGCAGGCCGACGACGATCAAGCCGATGAAGACCCACTTCATGGGACGCTCCTTTGAGGGCGTTGGACACGGGCACCGCGCGGCATCCCGCTGGCCGCGCCGACGTTTGCACAGGGGCAGCCGCTTCGCCAAGCCGCAATAGGCGCTCGGGGGCGGCCGCCCGTCGGTCGGACGCTCGGGAACCCTCGCGAGCCGGCCCGCGTTTCCCGGTCGACCGATTCCCGTCAAAAGCTTGAGCGAGGACCGCCAGCATGACCGACCGCCCCCCCGTCAACGAGACCCGCCCTCCCGAGATGCGCAGCGAGCCGCGTCCCACCGAGGAGCATGCGACGCCCGATCAGGCCCGGCAGGGCTTCCGCGGCTGGCCGGTCCTGTTCGTCCTGATCGGCGGACTGGTCCTGGGCGCGATCTACATCCTGTCCATGCTGCTCTACGCCAATTCCGAACAGGCGAACCGCGCGCCGCCGACCCAGAGCTCGCTCCCGGCGATCGAGCGTTCGCTGGCCGGGTGATCCGGCGGCGCTACCAGGAGAGATGATCGGCGGCGTAGACCGGCGGCTCCGCCTGCCGCGCCAGCCAGCCATGGAGGTCGGCTTCCACGAAGGCCTGGCCCGCGATGGCGTCGCCCGCATGGATGCCGCGGGCGACGAACAGGGAATCGATGCCGAACGCGTTGGCGCCCGCGATGTCCGTACGGATGGAATCGCCGACGGCGATGACGCGCTCGCGCGCGATCTCGCCCCACCGCTCCCGCACGAAGTCCATGGTCGCGTGGTAGATGGCCAGGTGCGGCTTGCCCGCCTGCAGAACCTCGCCGCCCAGTTCGTCATAGGCGGCGGCGATCGCGCCGGCGCAGAAGATCATCCGCCCGCCGCGATCCACGACGATGTCCGGATTGGCGCAGAGCATGGGGAGCCGGCGGTCGCGCAATACGCGCAGCACCTGCGCGTAATCCTGCGGGCCTTCCCGGTCGTCGTCCGCCAGGCCGGTGCAGACCGCATAATCGGCTTCCCGAGGCCCCACGAGCGGGGCGTCGAGCCCCTCGAAGACGGGCAGGTCGCGCTCAGGACCGATGTGGAACACGCGAAGACCGGCCCGCTGCGCGATGATCTCGCGCGTCACGTCCCCTGACGTCACGATGCCGTCATAGGCGTCGCGGGGAACGCCGAGCTTGTCGAGGGCGCCGACGACCGCGTGCGCCGGGCGCGGCGCATTGGATAGCAGCACCACCTTCCCGCCCGCGTCCCTGAAGCGCGAAAGCGCGTCGCAGGCGGCCGGAAAGGCCGCGACGCCGTTGTGGATGACCCCCCAGATATCGCACAGGAGCAGGTCGTAGCGGTCCGCGACCGACGACAGGCCGTGCAGGAAGGACGGATGCCGCGTCTGTGCCATGCGTAAGGTCCGACCCGTCAGACGGGGGCGCGCCGGAGGAAGGCGCGGAACGGCTTGCGCTCTGCCGCTGGCGCCGCAACGGCGGAATCGGCCAGCGCCGGCGGCGCGTCCTCGGGCGGCTGCACGGGGCCGGCCTCGTAGACCTCGTTGCGCACCAGGCGCGGCAGCGCGAAGACGAAGCCCTGCGCGAGCGGGATGTCGAAATCGAGGATGTCGCGGACCGCGTCCTCGCTCTCCACGTGCTCGGCGATCAGCGCGATGCCGGCCCGGTCGAGCAGCGCGGCAAGGTCCGCGATGTCGATGTCGGCCCGGCGCGCCTCGACGCCCAGCAGCATCCGCGCCGGGATCTTGATGTGGCGCACGCCGCGGTCCGCGAGGGACGGCGGGTCGAACCGGAAGTCGACAACGTGGTCGATCGTCAGGCCCGCCCCGGCGGCGGTGACCTCGCCGAGCGCGCCGAGGCGCTCCGCGTCGAGCTGCCGGACGATCTGCTGCGACACCTCCACGACGAGCCGGCCGGCGACGTCGGGATGGTCGGCCAGGATGCGCGCCACGCCCCGCAGGAAGCCCGGCGTGATGATCGCGGCGCGCGACAGGTTGCAGCACACCAGCGCGTCGCTGCCGCGTCCGGCCAGGTGCCGCGCGATGACCAGCGCCCGCCGGATCGTGCGCTCGTCGAACGCGGCCGCCATGTTGCGGCGCTCCAGGACGGGCAGGAACTCCGCCGGCGTCAAGAGCTCGGTCTCGCTCAGGCGGATCCGCCCCAGGCACTCATACATCCGCACGCGCCGCTGCGGCAGCGTCACGATGGGCTGGAGATGGATTTCGGCGCGGTCGTCCATGGCCGCGGCCAGGATCGCATCGGTGCGCGGATCGTCTTCCAGCGGTTGGTCAAAGGCCGGCGGCGGCGGAGCCGGGCGGGCATCGGCCATGGGCCAGTCGGCGATGGACCAGTCGGGCACCGGCGGGGCGGGCGGGGGCGGCGCGACCGGCGCCGGGGCCTGCGTCTGCATCGCGGGCTGCGGCGCCGGCATGGGGACCGGCACCTTCTGCACGATGACGGTGGGAGGCGCGAGGCGCGCCTGGTTCAGCGTCTCGATGGCGCGATCATGGGACGAGACCGTCTCGGCGAGATCGCGCATGAGCCCGCCGAGGAGGCCGATTTCGGCGGTGAGCTCGGAAACGTTGCCGCGCAGGCCGGAGGCGGGGTCCACATCCACCTGGGACAGCCTTGTCTCGAAGGAGGCGAGCCGCGCCGCGAGCGCGGCCTGGACCCGGCGCATCTCGTCCGCCTGGCGCGAGACCCGGCGCGCGAAGACCATGGCCCCGGCCCCGCCCGCAAGGCCGAGCGCCGCCAGGATGCCTGTCGCACTGATGCTGGAGACGAGAGCCGCGCCGTTCTGCGCGGCGACGGCGACCGTGACGCCGGCAGCGAGGCTCGCCAGGCTGACGCCTGCAAGCGCGAAGCGTTTGCTGGACTGGCTCAAGCGCGCCCCATTTCGCGATCTCGCGAAGCCCGAATCACATGATTGAACGATACAGGCGCGCCCCCTGCGCCACCAGTGCCGCGAGGGGCGATCGGGGCCTGTCCCGGGGGCCGGAAACCCGGGCTATTGCGGGACGGTCTGCGGCTTGCCGGTTGTGGAGGTCGCCGCGGTGACGAGACCGACGCGGCGCAGGTCCGCCGCCAGCCGCGCGGCGATCTCGGGCGCGATGTTGAGCCGCTCCAGCGCTTTGGCCGGTTTGCGCGCGATTTCCGGGTCGAGCTGGGTCAGCCGCTGGACGAGCGCCTCGATCTCGTCGTCCGTTTCGTCCGCCACCGCGATTTGGGCCAGGACGCTGAGGACCGTGTCGCGGCGGGCAAGCCGCGCCACGGCGGCCTGCGCCTTCTCCCGCTCGCCGAGCATGTGGGCGGCCAGAAAGATGTGGAAATCGGCCCCCGCCGGCCGGGCCGGGTTTAGGTCCAGGGCCCGCTCGACGAGGTCGAGACCCTCGCGGTAGCGCGTGGTCGCGATCAGCGCGATGCCGAGATCGCCCATGGTCACGGTGTCGCTTGGGTTCAGCCGGTGGGCCTCGAACCCGGCGGCGATGGCCCGGTCGAAGTCGCGGCGGGCGAAGAGCGCGGTCATCAGCGCATGGCGCGCCCGGGCGCTTGCCGGAGAGGCGCGCACCGCGCTCTCGGCCGCGGCCAGGGCCCGTCCGAGCGGATCGGGCCGCCGGTTGAAGCCGCGGCGCTCCTCCTCGATGTAAAGGCGCGTGAGGTGGAAGCGGATCGCGGCGAGGGCGTTGCCGGATGCATCGATCGATTCCAGGCAGTCCCGCGCGGCGGCGTGGCCAGCGGCGCTCGGGGCCGTGCGGTGATCGTAGGCGTCGATCAGGCAGCGCGCCGTGCGGTGGATTCCCTCGCGCCCGCGCAGGTCCGCGAAGATGATTCCATAGGGCTGGCCGATCTGCGCCGCGATGGTCGAGATCGCGGTCATGTCGGCCTCGACGCTCGCCGGAAGGTCGGCGCTCCACACCATCTGTCCCGTCGGCCCGTAGGTCAGACGGGCGGCGATGCGATCCTCGTCCCCGCCCGAAAAGCCGGTGACGGACAGGACATAGCGCAGGGAGGGCGCCTCGACGGCGCGGCGGGCCGGAGCCGGCCGGTGCGTCAGGTCGACGACCTCGATCTCCTCGAATCGGGCGAGGAACTCCGCCACCCGCCCGGCGAAGCGGTGGGCCGGGCTCTCCCCGTCGCTGGCCACCACCTCGATGAGGGCGAGACCCGGCACCGGGATGACCGCGAAATCGGGCGTACGCGTGGGGCGCAGCGGCAGGACGATCAGGGCGGCGACGAGGACGGCGGCCGCCAGCGCCAGCGCCGCGGCGGCCATGCCGCCGAAACGCCGCCGGGCGGCGGGCTCGGGAGCGGCGCGCACCGCATCGGCGGCGACGAAGGCGGGCACGTATCCGCCGCGCGGCAGGACGATGCGCACGGGGTCGGCAGCGCCCTGTCCGCCGTAATAGGCGTCCAGCGCCCGACGCAGGCGCATCGCTTCCACGCGCACGATCGGGTCGGTCTGGGGATCGAAGCTGGCCGGGCGGCCGAGCGCCTCGGTGGCGATCGTGTAGCCCTTGATCTCGGCGGACCGGCCCTCGCGCGTGCGGTTCACGACGAAGGCGAGGAAGGCGGACAATTGCGGCGCCGTGCGGAACTGCTCGCTGGCCAGCACGCGCTCCAGCGCAAGGCCGGCCTCGGCCGCGCCGATCCCGGCAGCAGCGGCAGGCCCCTCCGATCCGGGGCTGGCGGCGAAATTCGTCGGCCTGGTCTCGGTCAAGTCGCACTCACGGCGAAGGGGTGGGTCTGGCGATCGACGACGGCGGCAATCTACCGTGCCCATGCCCGAACGTCACGCGCTCTCTACGCGCGGTTGCGGACGGCGTGTGCGCAACCGCGCGCCCGGCAGCGGGGTTACGGCCCGCCTGCGGCTTTGCTACGGTCCTGACACTGCCGTCCGAGACGGTCCGCGGGCGCAATGACCCGCTTCTGGCCGGAGAATGCCATGTCCCTCGATCTCGCCGACCTCCACGCCGCGTCCGCGCCGAACGACCTCGACGCCCTGTGGATGCCGTTCACGGCCAACCGCGCGTTCAAGAAGAACCCGCGCATGATCGCGCGCGCCAAGGACATGCACTATTTCACGCCCGAGGGCCGCGCGGTCCTGGATGGCGCGGCCGGCCTTTGGTGCTGCAATGCCGGCCACAACCGCCGCGAGATCGTCGACGCCATCAAGACGCGCGCCGAGACCCTGGACTTCGTGCCCCACTTCCAGTTCGGGCACCCGGAGGTCTTCACGCTGGCAAGCCGCATCGCCTCCATGGCGCCGGGCGACCTCGACACGGTGTTCTTCTGCAATTCGGGCTCGGAGGCGGTCGACACCGCGCTCAAGATCGCGCTCGCCTACTGGAACGTGTCCGGCCAGGGCCAGAAGACCCGCCTGATCGGCCGCGAGCGCGGCTATCACGGCGTCGGCTTCGGCGGCATTTCGGTCGGCGGCATCGTCCCGAATCGCAAGTTCTTCGGCACGCTGCTGGCCGGCGTCGACCACCTTCCGCACACCTACAACCGGCAGGAGCAGGCCTTCACCAAGGGCGAGCCGGAATGGGGCGCGCATCTGGCCGACAAGCTGGAGGACATCGTCGCCCTCCACGACGCGTCGACCATCGCGGCGGTCATCGTCGAGCCGATGGCCGGCTCCACCGGCGTGCTCCCGCCCCCCAAGGGATACCTCAAGCGCCTGCGCGAGATCTGCGACCGCCACAACATCCTGCTGATCTTCGACGAGGTGATCTCCGGCTTCGGGCGCCTCGGCTTCGCCTTCGCCGCCGAGCGGTACGGCGTCGTGCCCGACATGATCACCTTCGCCAAGGCGGTGAATTCCGGCACCGTGCCCATGGGCGGCGTCCTCATCCGCAAGAGCATCCACGACGCCTTCATGAAGGGCCCGGAGCACGTCATCGAGCTGTTCCACGGCTATACGTATTCCGGCCACCCGCTTGCCGTGGCGGCCGCGCAGGCGACGCTGGACCTCTATCGCGACGAGGACCTGTTCGCCCGCGCCCGCCGGCTGGAGCCGGTCTGGGCCGACGCCATCCACGGGCTCAAGGGTCTGCCCAACGTGCTCGACATCCGCACGCTCGGGCTGGTCGCCGCCGTCGACCTCGCCCCACGCGCCGACGGGGCGGGCAAGCGCGCCTTCGAGGCGATGGAGCGCGGCTTCCACGACATCGGCATGATGGTGCGCATCACGGGCGACACGATCGCGCTGACGCCTCCGCTGGTGATCAGCGAGGAGCAGATCGACGAGGTCGCGGACAAGCTCGGCCGGATCATCCGCGCAGTGGCCTGACCGCGCGCGGGGCGCGCTTGCGCGGACCGGAGCGGCGTGGCATGTCCCACGCCGCTTCCCCAGCGTGAGCCCCCCGCGATGATCGAACGCGCCCTCGAGAAGTTCCTCTTCGCCAGCCGCTGGCTGCTCGCGCCGTTCTATGTGGCGCTCGTGTTCGCGCTGGCCGGTCTCCTGTTCAAGGCCATGCAGGAGCTCTTCCACTTCGTCACGCACGTGTTCTGGGCGAGCGAGTCCGAGGTCATCCTCGGTGTCCTGGCCCTGGTCGACCTGACGTTCACCGGCTCGCTGATCGTCATCGTGATCTTCTCCGGCTACGAGAACTTCGTGTCGAAGATCGACGAGGCCAATCACAAGGACTGGCCGGAATGGATGGGCAAGATCGACTTCAGCGGCCTCAAGCTGAAGCTCCTGTCATCCATCGTCGCCATCTCCGCGATCCAGGTGCTGAAGGCGTTCATGAACGTCAACAACATCTCCGACCGCGACCTGATCTGGCTGGTGGTGATCCACGTGGTCTTCGTCCTGTCGGGCGTGGTGCTCGCCCTGACGGACCGGATCAGCGAAGCGGGCCACAAGGGCGGTTCCAAGCCGCCCAAGGCGGCCCAGGCCGGCCACTAGGCCTCGGCTCCCGGCGCGTGTCAGGCGCGCCGGTAATCCGCACTCATGATCTCCTTCCAGCCGCCGTCGTCCGTCCTCACCCGCGAGGTGAGGGTGCGGTGGCCGTCGTCGAGGAAGGTCAGGATGTCCTGGTAGGCGAGCGTGCGGCCGGGATGCTCGAAATCCGGCCCCGTGCAGTCCAGCACCAGCGCGTTGCCCGTGCCGTCGACGGCCCCGTCGTAGATCCATAGATGGGTCATCATCGAGCCCGCCCAGGTCCCGACATAGCGCCCGCGCGCCGGATCGTATCCGAGCGTCATCAGGGTGCGGGTGATGGTGCCGTCCGGCATGGTTCCCTCGCCCTCGGCCAGGGCCCATAGCTCGCCCAGCATCCGCACGCGCTCCCGCCAGGACTCGACCTTGCTCTCGGGCGTCGGCGTCGAGACGATCCACTCGCCCTCGAGCCGCTTCAGCCAGCGATGTTCGTCGTGCGGGGTGGCGGGCTGCATTGCGGGTGTCTCCTTCCGGCTGTCGGCGCGGGCGCTTCCAACCCTGCGCTCCTCTCCTGACTATCGCCATGGACCACCGCAAGGTCCATCGGAGTGAACATTAAATCAAACGATTGATTTAATCAGAGTGGCGTGCGACAAGGCGGGATGAGCCCTGCCGGAAAAGCCGCGACGCGCGCGCCGTCCCGTCCCGACACCGCCGCCGACCTCGTCGCGGCGGGGATCGACCTGTTCGGCCGCCGCGGCTTCGATGCCGTCTCGACCCGCGAGCTCGCAGCGGCGGCCAGGGCCAATGTCGCTGCCATCGCGTACCATTTCGGCAGCAAGGACGGTTTGCGGATCGCCTGCGCGGAGGCGATCGCCGCCCGCGTCGCCGCCGTCGTGCGCCCGGTCTCGGACATGCCGGCGCCCGACGACGCCGCGCAGGCCGAGGCGGCGCTCGCCGCGCTCATGGCCGCGATGGTCGACTTCCTCGTCGCGTCGCCGGAGGCGGAGCCCATCGCGCGCTTCATCCTGCGCGAGATGGCCGAGCCTTCGGAGGCCTTCGAGCGGATCTACGCCGCCTTCATGGCGCCCACCCACGCCCGCATCTGCGCGCTCTGGGCGGTCGCGACGGGCGACGATCCCGACAGCGCGGCCACGCGCCTGGCGACCCTCGGGCTCATCGGCCAGGTCGTCTATTTCCGCGTCGCGCGGCCGGCGGCGATGCGGCGCCTCGGCTGGACCGAAATCGGTCCGCAGGAGGCGAGCCAGATCAAGGAATCGATCGGCGCGGCCCTCCATGCTCGCGTCGCGGCTGCCCGTTCCGGCCGGAGGACATCGTCATGACCGCGTCCCTTTGCACGTTCGCCGTGCTGGCCTGGCTTCCCTTCTGCGCCCCCGCCGGCGGCGGCGCGGTCGGCTACGTGGAGGGCGAATACGTGCACCTGGCGCCCATCGACGTGGCGCGGATCGTGTCCATCGACCGCCGCCGCGGCGACCGGGTCAAGGCCGGGGACAGCGTCGCCGCCATGGAGACGGCCGATGGCGAGATCGCCGTCCGGGACGCAGGCGCCCGGCTGGCCCAGGCCGAGTCCGAGTTCGAGAACCTGCGGCGCGGCCGCCGCCCGGAGGAGATCGCCGTCATCGAAGCGTCGATCCTCGCCGCGGAGGCGCAGGCGCGCGATGCCGCCCGCGTCCTGGACCGCCGCCGTGACCTGTTCGGGCGGGGCTTCGCCACCCAGGCCGAGCTGGATCAGGCCCAGACCGCCCTGGAGGTCGGCACGGCCCGCGTCGGCGAGCTCAAGGCCAACCTCGCCGTTGCGAAGCTGGCGGCCCGGCCCGAGGAGATCGAGGCGGCCCGCAGCCGTGTCGCCCAGGCCCGCGCCGCCCTCGACCAGGCCCGCTGGCGCCTGTCCCAGCGCACCATCGCGGCCCTGGCCGACGGCCGCGTCTCCGACGTGATCCGCCATCCAGGGGAGGTGGCGGGGCCGACCGCGCCCGTCATGACCATGCTCCCCGACGGAGCGGTGAAGCTGAAGCTCTACGTTCCCCAGGCCGCCCTGGGGACGCTGCGGATCGGGGACATGCTGGCCATCGCCTGCGACGGCTGCCGCGAGGGCCTGCGCGCCGGCATCACCTACATCGCGCCCGAACCCGAATTCACCCCGCCGGTGATCTATTCGGTCGAGAACCGGCAGAAGCTGGTCGTGCTCGTGGAGGCAAGGCCGGATGCGGCGAGCGCGGCCTTCCTCCAGCCCGGGCAGATCGTGGACGCCCGCTGGCAGACGGCCGCCAGGCCATGACGGCCGAGCCGGTCATCGCGGTGCGCGGACTGACCAAGCGCTTCGGCGCCCGCACCGTCGTCGACGATGTCGCGCTGACGGTCCATGCCGGCGAGATCGTCGGCTTCCTCGGCCCCAACGGCTCGGGCAAGACGACCACGATCCGCCTCATCTGCGGCCTGCTGACCCCGGACCGGGGGGAGGGCACCGTCCTGGGGCTCGACGTCCGGACCCAGAGCGCGCTCATCAAGCGCGAGGTCGGCTACATGACGCAGCGGTTCTCGTTCTACGAGGACCTCACCATCGCCGAGAACCTGACCTTCGTCGCCCGGCTCTACGACCTCGATCCGGTCGAGGCGGCGGTGAACGAGACGCTGGACCATCTGGGCCTGGCATCGCGCCGGGACCAGCTGGCGGGCACGCTGTCGGGCGGCTGGAAGCAGCGGCTCGCGCTTGCGGCCTGCATCATGCACCGCCCCCGGCTGCTCCTGCTGGACGAGCCGACCGCCGGCGTCGATCCCAAGGCGCGGCGCGAGTTCTGGGACGAGATCCACCGGCTCGCCCAGGGCGGGCTCACGGTGCTGGTGTCCACCCATTACATGGACGAGGCCGAGCGCTGCCACCGCATCGCCTACATCGCCTACGGGCGGATGCTCGCGGGCGGCACCGTGGACGAGGTGGTCGCCCGGTCGGGGCTGTCGACCTTCATCGTGCGCGGCCCGGATCTCGGGGCGGTCGCCGCGCTCGTTGAGGGCCGCGACGGGGTGGAGCAGGTCGCGCCCTTCGGCGCCACGCTGCATGTCGTCGGCTCCGATCCCGACCGGCTGCGGCTGGCGCTCCAGGATGTCGCGCGCCTGCCCGGCATCGTGGTCGAGCCCGGCACGACGAGCCTGGAGGACGTGTTCATCCAGCTCATGGCCGGACCGCGGGCCAAGGGGGACGACGCATGACGTTCCTGTCCCTGCCCCGCCTCAAGGCGATGCTTTCCAAGGAATTCGTGCAGATGCGGCGGGACCGCATCACCTTCGCCATGATGCTCGGCGTGCCGGTCATCCAGCTCCTGCTGTTCGGCTTCGCCATCAACAACGACCCCAAGGGCCTGAAGGCGGCGATCTTGGCGACGGGGCAGGATCGATACACGCGCGCCATAGTCACCGCTCTTGAGGTCAGCAATTATTACCGCTTCGTCGCGCTCCCCGGCACGGCGGCCGAGGCCGAGAGCCTGATCGCGGGCGGGCGGGTCTCCTTCGTGGTCACCGTGCCCAGCGATTTCGGCACGCGGGTGGAGCGCGGCGACAGCCCGACGCTGCTGGTGGAGGCCGACGCGTCCGATCCGGCCGCCGCGAGCGGCGCGGTCGCCGCCCTTGGCACCATCGCGCGCCGGGCGCTGCTGCGCGAGCAGGGCCGCGAGGCCATCGCCGAGGAGCAGGAGAAGACCGAGCTCAACGTGCTGGTCCACCGCCGCTACAATCCCGAGGGCATGTCCCAGTACAACATCGTGCCGGGCCTGCTCGGCGTCATCCTGCAGATGACGATGGTGATGATGACCGCCATGGCGCTCACCCGCGAGGTCGAGCGGGGCACGATGGAAAATCTCCTCGCCATGCCCGCGACGCCCACGGAAATCATGCTGGGCAAGGTGCTGCCGTTCATGGGCGTCGGCGCGGTGCAGGTCGCCGTGGTGCTGGGCGCCGCCAAGCTGCTCTTCCACGTGCCGTTCGTCGGCTCGCTGCCGCTGCTCCTGTCCGGCGTCCTGGTCTTCGTGCTGTCGCTCGTCCTGCTCGGCTACACGATCTCGACCCTCGCCCGCACCCAGATGCAGGCGATGCAGCTCACCTTCTTCTTCTTCCTGCCCTCGCTGATGCTGTCGGGCTTCATGTTTCCCTTCGACGGGATGCCGGCCTGGGCCCGCGCCATCGGCGAGATCTTCCCGCTGACCCACTTCCTGCGGGTCATCCGCGCGGTGATGCTGAAGGGCGCGACGCTCCCCGACATCGGCATGGAGTTCGCGATCCTCGCGCTGTTCATCCCGCTTTATGCGGGGCTGGCGCTGCTGCGCTTCCGCCGCACGCTGGACTAGCGCGAGAAGACCACGCGGCGGCATTCCGCCGGGAGACCCGCCAGCGTGATCGGCGGGCGCGGCTTGCCCGGCCTGGGGTTCAGCGCCTCCTCCGTGAACCACCAGTCGAGCGAAGCATCGCAGCCCTCGCCCGCGGGCACGGGGTCCTGCGTGCGGCAACCCTCCTCGCCGGCGGGGCAGGCCAGGCGGATGTGGAAATGGTAGTTGTGACCCCAGATCGGGCGCACCTTGTTCAGCCAGGCCCTGTCGCGCCCGGCTTCCCGGCACAATGCCTTCTTGATCGCCGGGTTGACGAAGACCCGCTCCACCTCCCGCTGGCTGGCGGCGATCTTCAGCACCTCCCTGTGCTGCGCGGTCCAGACCGACGGGTCGATGTCCAGCCTGTCCTCGCGCACCACGTTCGTGGCGGAGGTGAACTCGCGCTCTTCCCGCGTCAGGGTCCGCCGCGGCATGGGCGTCAGCCAGATGTCGGCGTCGAGGCCGATCTGGTGCGAGGCGTGGCCCGTCAGCATCGGCCCGCCCCTCGGCTGCGAGATGTCCCCGACCAGGATGCCCGGCCAGCCGGCCTTAGGCACCTGCGCCGCGAACCGGCGCAGGAAATCCACCATGGCCGGATGGCCCCAGTTGCGGTTCCGCGACAGGCGCATCACCTGCCACGTCTCGCCGTCGAGCGGCAGAGCCGTGCCGCCGGCGAGGCAGCCGCGGGAATAGAAGCCGATGGCCCGCGCCTCCAGGGGTGCGCCCGATGTCGCGCGCCCGAACAGCTCCTTGGCCGCGAGCTTCGGGTCGTCCGGATTGGCGAGCGGCGGCAGGGGCTTGCGCTCCAGCGTGCCCCTGTCCTGGGCGAGGGCCGGGAGCATGGAAAAGCCGGCGAGGATGGCGAGCGCGCGCACCGTCAGGGAGGTCAGCATGGGGAAAGGGTCCGCCGTCCGCACGATTCTGGCAAGTGCGCGCCCCTGCGGCCCTTGCCGCCGGCCGCGACGGCGGGCAAGGCTGTCTTTCATTCAATCAATGATTTCAGGCTTCCCATGAGCATCGCCGATCTGCGCCCCTGGTCCGAAATGATCGCCCTGGGCGCCATTCTGGCGGTCTTCTGGCTTCTGTCCCTGCGCCGGCGCCACGTGTTCCGGTTCGATCGGGTCTATGCGGTTGACCCTGAGGACATGTGGGCCGTCAGCCTGCCGCGACGCGGCGGGCCGATCTGGCTGCCGCATATCGAGGGGATCGATTTCGACGAGGGGTCGGACATCGACGGCACGTATCGCTTCCGCAGCGGGCTCGCCATGCACGTGGCCAACCGCCCCGACGAGGCCACGGGCGAACTGGCGCAGGTGCTGCGGCTGTTCCGCCAGGATGGGGGCCTGGTGGAGGTGTGGACCTCCTACTGCCGGATCGAGCCCCATCCGCGGGGAACCCGCCTGCGGCTCGTGGCCGATATCGATCTCGTCGGGCGCACCGAATGGCAGCATCGGATCGCCCGCATCCAGCGTCCGCTGACCCGCTGGCTGTACGATGCCAACCTCAGGACCATGCTGACGGCGAGCGGCGCCTTCGCCCGCTATGCCGAGCGCCACGGGCGGCGGCCCGCCGAGCCGGTCAGCCTCCTGGGGATGCGCCTGTCCTGGCCTGCCTTGGCGCTGGCGATCGTCGCGCTCGGCTGGTGGGCCTGGCAGGACGGCCTGTGGTTCGCCATCGTCCTGGCCGCCGGACTGGTCCTCCACGAGGCCGGCCACGTCGCCGTCATGCGCGCGCTGGGCGATCGCACCAGCGCGTTCTACTTCGTGCCCTTCCTGGGCGGCGTCGCGACCGGCCGCCCTGCGGGCAACGACGCGTCGCACACGCTCATGGTGTTCGGAGGCCCCGTGGCGGGCGCCCTGTCGGCGCTCGCCACGTGGTGGCTGGGAGAGTGGCTGGGCAGCACCTTCCTGGTGGGCGCCGCGATGATGTTCGCTTTCCTCAACCTCTTCAATCTCGCGCCGATCCCGATGCTGGACGGCGGCCAGATCACGATGGCTGTCTTGCGCCCCTTCGTGTCCGACGGCGTCCGGTACTGGATCGAGGTGGCGCTCCTGGCCATCGCCGCGGCCATGTCGGCCTATATCGGCATCTACATCCTCGCCCTCATCTTCGGCGCGTTCGCCGCGGCCCGCTTCGCTGCCGCCCGGTCCCCGCGCCGCCTTGCGGGCGCCGGCACTCCCCTGACGAAAATCCAGGCGCTGGCGGCGCTGGCCGGGCTGGCGGTGCTGGCCGCGCTCCTCGTTGCGTTGATGGACGCCATCGGCCAGACCGTGCCTTTCTCCGACGCCCTGGATGCCATCAACTGGGGCCCGGAAAGCTATCGGGACTGAAGGCTGCCGGCCGCCATGCACGACGATCCGCTCATCCTGACCCTGACCCTCGACGAGGAGGCGGCGGCTTTCTTCGAGGCGCGCCGGCGGGCCTATTTTCCGCCCGAGCGCAACAAGGTGCCCGCCCATCTCACGCTGTTCCACCAGCTGCCGGGCGCGGAGATCGACCGGGTGGAGGACGTGCTGGCGGACCTGGCGGCCATCACGCCGCCGCTGGCCCTGACCGTTTCGGGCCTGCGCTTCATGGGCGCGGGCGTCGCCTACGAGATCGAGGCGCCGGACCTTCTCGCCCTGCGCCGGGCCATCGCCGCCGAATTCGCCGGCGCGCTGTCCGGACAGGACGGCCAGCCCTTCAAGCCCCACGTCACGATCCAGAACAAGGTGGCGCCCCGGAAGGCGAAGGAGCTCCACGAGACATTGAGCGCCTTCTTCTCGCCCTTCGCCGCCACGGGGACCGGCCTCGACCTCTGGCACTATCGCGGCGGGCCATGGGCCCATCGGGCCCATTTCCCGTTCTGATCCCCGCTCACGCCAGGTCGATCTCCCAGAACTCGCTCGTCAGCGGCACGCCGATCTCGTCGTAGGGCTCGCTGGAAACCAGCCGGAAGCCCCCGGAGAGATAGATGGCCCGTGCGGCGGTGAGGCAGCTCTGCGTCCACAGGGTCATGCGCCGGTAGCCGCAGGCGCGCGCGAAGGCCACGGCCTCGCGCACCAGCCGGCGGCCGAGGCCCGTCCCGCGCGCCGCCGGGTCGAGGATGAGAAGGCGCAGCTTGGCGACGTCGGCGGCCTGCGCGACGACGAAGACGCTGCCGAGCCGCACGCCATCGCGCTCGGCGATCCAGCAGCGCTCGCGAGAGGGATCGAAGTCGCGGATGAAGGCGGCGACGATCTCCGCCACCATCGCCTCGAACCGTTCGCCCCAGCCATATTCCCGCGCGTAGATCTCCGCATGCCGCATCACCACCCAGCCCATGTCGCCGGGCCGGTGCGCGCGCAGCGTGACGGCGCCTGCAGGCGTGCCGCTCATCAGCCGCTCCACCTCGGCCACAGCGCCGGTCAGCCGCGCGCGGTCGTCGTCGCCGAGATGGCCGATGGCCGCCTCGATCTCCCGGCTCGAGCGGGTATCCATCAGGGCGTAGAGATCGCGGCCCTTTCCGGTGAGGACGAGCAGGCGCTCGCGCCGGTCGGCCAGGCTGGTGCGCCGCTCCACCAGACCCGCCCGGACCAGACGGGAGATGAGCCGGCTGAGATAGCCCGCATCGACACCGAGGACGGCGCCGATATCCCGGGCGGTGACGCCGTCTCCTTGCGCGATCTCGTAGATCGTCCGGCTCTCGGTGAGCGTCAGGTCGACTCCGAGATAGCTCCGCCCGACGGCGCCGATCCGGGCCGTGTAGAACCGGCTGAAGCGGCGTATGGCGGCGATGGCGGGATCGGCCGGCGTGGCGATAGGTCGTTCCATTTGCGCAACGGTAGACCCGATTGCTTGCCTGAGGCAACCAATCCGGCACCAACAGAAAGGGCGGCCGCGAGGGCCGCCCTTCCTTGTTTTCTCTCGGGCGAATGGACTTCCTCAGAAGTCCATGCCGCCATCCAGGTCGGGCCTGCCCGACCTGGACACCGTTTCGTCTTGGGCGAATGGACTTCCTCAGAAGTCCATGCCGCCCATGCCGCCGCCGCCCGGCATGGCCGGCGCAGCGTCCTTCTTCGGAAGCTCGGCGATCATGGCCTCGGTGGTGATCAGCAGGCCCGCGATCGAGGCGGCGTCCTGGATGGCCGTGCGCACGACCTTGGTCGGGTCGATGATGCCGGCCTTGAACAGGTCGCCGTAGGAGCCGGTCTGGGCGTCGTAGCCGAAGGCATAGTCCTTGGCCTCGACGAGCTTGCCGACCACGATCGAACCTTCGTCACCGGCATTGTCGATGATCTGCTTGGCCGGCGCGATGAGCGCGCGGCGAACGATCTCGAGACCGGTCTTCTGGTCGGAATTCGTGGTCTGCACCGAGTCGATCGCCTTGATCGCGCGCAGCAGGGCGACGCCGCCGCCCGGCAGGATGCCCTCTTCCACCGCAGCGCGGGTGGCGTTCAGCGCATCGTCCACGCGGTCCTTCTTCTCCTTCACCTCGACCTCGGTCGCGCCGCCGACGCGGATCACCGCGACGCCGCCCGCGAGCTTGGCCAGACGCTCCTGCAGCTTCTCGCGGTCGTAGTCCGAGGAGGTCTCCTCGATCTGCGCCTTGATCTGCGA
>JAIXYZ010000008.1 GCA_027489955.1 Hyphomicrobiales bacterium
ACGACCTGGCGCGCATGGGTCGCGCCGTCGGCGGTCTTGCGCACCGTCGCGGTGATCTCGTCGAGCGCCGCCGCGGTCTCCTCCAGCGAGGCCGCCTGCTGCTCGGTGCGCCGGGACAGATCGTCGGCCGCCTGGCTGATGTCAGAGGTGCCCGAGCGGAAGCTCTGCACGTTGCCGGCAATCACGGTCATCGTCTCGCGCAGCCGGTCCACCGCCTCGTTGAAGTCGCTGCGAAGCTTCTCGTAATCCTCCGCGAACGGCTCCTCGATCCGGCAGGTGAGATCCCCCGCCGACAGGCGCGAGAGGCCGTTGGCCAGTCCCTCGACCACCTGAGCCTGCTCGCGGGCGGCGACGGCGCGGGCGGCCTCGTTGCGGCGGCGCTCCTCGTCGCTGATCTGCCGTGCCTCGTGGGCCTCGGCCTCGACGCGGTCCTTCTCGATGGCCGATTGCTGGAAGGCCAGCACGGCCTGGGCCATCTGGCCGATATCGTCCTGGCGCTGGGCGAAGGGCACGGGCGTGTCCTTGTCGCCGTTGGCGAGGTCGCGCATGCGCTGGGCGATCTGCAGGACCGGCTTGGTGAGCGCACCGCCGAACCACAGGCCGAAGATCAGCGCCGCGACCGACGAGACGCCGACGGCGATGAGCACGCCCTGCGTGATGCGGTTGGCCGAGGCGAAGGCTTCCGCCGCCGGCATGCGGATCACGATCTTCCAGCCCATGCCCGGGAAGCCGTACTGGGTCGGAGTCGCCACCGCGGTGATGAGCTCGTTCTCCAGAACGGCAGTCTGCACGCCCGGCTTCACCGGCTCGGAAGCCAGCAGCTCGGCGAGCGCGCCGTCGGGGCTGGAGCCAAACAGGAACGGGTTGCGGACATAGCCCTTGGCGCTGTGGAGCTCGGGATCGAACGCCATGATCCGCTTGGGACGCTTGCCGCTGACGTCCAGCAACTGCAGCTTGGTCGCCGTCTGCGGGTTGACCGCCTCGCGCTTGCGGAACTCGTCCTCAACGATCTTCTCGATCATGTTGAAGTCGGCGAAGTTCACCCAGACGCCGACGACCTCGTTCTGCAGGTTCCGCACCGGGGCGGCGAACGGGATGACGACGCCGTCGTCCTTGTAGATGCGGCTGACGAAGTACAGGCGCTCGGCCGGCAGCGCGACCGTGCCATCCAGTCCCTCGCCCTTGAGGAACTTGCCGGCCATCGCGTCCTGGAACCACTGCGCGTCGCCGAAATTCTCATCGTAGAGATCGGCCGTATCGAGCGGGTTGCCCTTGGTGTCGACGGTGCTGACCGCCAGCACCTCGCCCTTGGTGTCGACATACATCGACAGGCGGTAGGTGCCGTAGGCGCGCACGTAATAGTTCATCGCCGAGACGAGGCCGCCGCCGCCGTCCTTGCGCTTCCAGTTGGCAGGCTGGTGCACCGCGATGTTGGTGCCGAATGCCTGCGCGTCGGCGTAGCGCTGGGCGAGGTTGCGGTTGATCGTCTCGCCCACCTGGCCCGCGGCCTTCTCGACCTCGTTGATGGCCTGGTGCTCGAGCACCGGCTGCACCTGCGTGAGGAAGAGCGTGAGAAGCCCGAGCAGCGGTGCCAGCGTGCAGACAAGCAGTGCGGCCACCAGCTTCGCACGCAATCCGACCTTCGGCATGGAAACACGCATATCCCGACCCCTGGAGTCCCTCGTTCGGGGCCATTGGGCGGGAATGTCTTAAACAATGCGTTTATTCGGCGGCTTTTTCGCCATTTCCAGGCGCCAACTTTTAACCAGAATATATCTCAAGTTGCATAATACAACTTACGCACGTTGCTTTCGTAACGTCATGCGCAAATCGGATTGATTCGCGCTGCCTGTTGCGCGGGCAGGAAGATCACCTGCGTATCACGGCCTGCCGCCTTCCGCCTCGATCACCTCGGCTGCCCATTTGAACGCCGAGTTCGCCGCCGGGACGCCGGCATAGATGGCGGCGTGCTGGAGCACCGCACGGATCTCGTCCGGGCTGACGCCGTTGCGCAGCGCCGCACCCGCATGCAGCCGGAATTCCTCCTCCCGGCCGAGCGCCACCGTGATCGCCAGCGTCAGGAAGGAGCGGGTCTTCTGCGGCAGCGTGGGGTCGCCCCAGACCTCGCCCCACGCCACCCGCGTGATGAAGTCCTGCCAGCCGCGATTGAACTCGCTCGCCTGGCCGAGCGAGCGCTGGACATGGGCGACGCCGAGCACGGACTTGCGGTTCGCCATGCCCGCCGCGAGCGAGGCCCCGCCCGTGCCGGGCCGTCCCTCGGCGCCGTGGCGGGACAGGAAACGCTCCAGCGCCTCGGCGACCTCCGCACCCCTCTCCACCGCGAGCAGGTGTGCGGCCGGGTCGAGCACGAGAACCTGCGCGCCGGGGATCGAGGCCGCGATCGCCTCGCCCGCCGCCGGCGGCGTCGCGGGGTCCTGGGCGCCCGCGATGACGAGCGTCGGCGCGGTGATCGCCTTGATCCGCTCGCGCAGGTCCATGCCGGCGATGATACGGCAGCAGGCGGCGTAGCCCGGCGGGTCGCAGGCCAGGAACCGGCGGCGCACCTTCTCCACGGCGGAAGGCTGCGCCTGGCGGAAGCCCGGTGTGAACCAGCGTCCCATCGTCGCTTCGACGATGGTCTCCATGCCCTGCCGCTCCACCAGCTCGGCCCGCTCCATCCAGGCGCCGGCGGGCTGCATCTGCGCCGCCGTGGCCATGAGCACGAGCGAGAGCACGCGCGCCGGATGCCGGCTGGCCAGCGCCTGCCCGGTCATGCCGCCGAGGGAGAGGCCGGCAACGTGCACCGCGTCGAGCCCCAGCGCGTCGAGCAGGCCCGCCGCGTCGTCGGCCAGGTCGTCGATCGTGGCCGCGCCGGGCATGGTGGGCGAGCGGCCGTGGCCCCGCGTGTCGTAGCGCAGGCAACGATAGCGCCCGCCGATGCGCCGCACCACCTCGTCCCACATTTCCAGCGTCGTCCCGAGCGAGTTCGAGAACAGAATGACCGGCGCATCCTCGGGGCCGGTGAGGTCGTAGAAGAGCGTCGTGCGTCCGGTGTCGATGGCAGGCATCGTGTCCTCGTCGATCAGGGAAATTGCAGGCGGACGGTGCGCGCGTCCTTGACCGCGCGGTCCACCCAGGCGGACGCGCCCTCCAGGGCGGCCGAGACGTCGAACGCCTCGTCGACGCCGATGCCCGCCATGTCGGGATCCTCGCGGACCACGTCTGCCAGGTGGCGGCCGGTGGTCCGGACAGTCTCCGCCGCGCGCTCCACGAGCGCATGGGCGGCTTCGCGGCCCAGGCGCGGGCTGAGCCGGGCCGCCACCTTGTCCGCGAACAGGAGGCCGCGCGTCAGATCGATGTTGGCCGCCATTCGCGCCGGGTCGGGCTGCAGCCCAAGCGCCAGCGACTTCGCCTCCTTCAGCGCGCCCGCGGCGAGGCCGAACAGGTGCGGCAGGGCGTGCCACTCGCCGTGCCAGGCGCCGGCCGGGCGCTCGTGCGCCGCCGCCATGGCGGCGACCAGCGACTGGGCCAGCCCCGGCGCCACCTGATGGGCGGCGAGGATCACGGTGGAGGAGACGGGATTGCGCTTGTGCGGCATGGCCGAGGAGCCCCCGCGGCCGGGCGCGTGCGGCTCCGACACCTCGCCGATCTCGGTGGAGGCCAGGCTCGCGACGTCCGTCGCCAGTTTGGCGAGCGCGCCGATCAGCATGGCGAGCCATGCGCCGGTCTCCGCCATGCGGGACCGGCTCGCGTGCCAGACCATCGGCGCCGGGCGCAGGGCGAGTTCCTGCGCAAAGGCATCGGCGAGGTCGGGCCCGCGCGCGCCGAACGCCGCAAGGTTGCCCACCGGACCGCCGAGGGAAGCCGCCAGAACCCGCTCGCGGAGGGGCTTCAAGCCGGAAGCCACCGCCGCAAGGCCGGACGCCCAGACCGCGGCCTTTGCGCCGAACGACGTCGGTGCTGCGTGCTGGCCATAGGTGCGGCCCACGCACGGCGTCGCGCGGTGACGCGTTGCGAGCGCGACGAGCCCGTCCAGCACGACGCCGATATCGAGCGCCAAAAGATCGAACCCGTTGCGCATCTGGAGGATGCGCGCGGTGTCCAGGAGGTCCTGCGTCGTCGCCCCCTTGTGGACGTGCGGCTCGTATTCCCGCGGGAGCCGCGCCTGGACCGCCTGGAGGAAGGGAATGGACGGCACGCCCGCGGCCTCGGTCCGGCGCCCGATCTCGACCAGGTCGAGGTCGCCCGGCGAGATGAGAGACAGGGCCGTCGCCAGTCCCGGCGGGACCAGGCCGAAGCGGGCCTGCGCCCGCGCCAGCGCGGCCTCGACCTCGAGCATGGCGGCGACGAGGCTGTCGTCGCCGAAGGCGGCGCTCATCTCCTTGGTGGTGAAGAGCGGTCCGGTGAGGACGGATTCCAGGGCCGACAGGCTCATATGCGTCTCCGATGCCGGCCGAGCTTACGCGAGGCGGAGCCGGCCTGTCAGGCTTCGAAGAACACCGTCTCGTCCGGGCCGTTGAGCACGATGTCGAAGACATAGCGCCCATCCCCCGACCGCCGGGCGATCAGCGTGTCCCGCCGTTCGGCCGGAACGAGAGCCAGCACCGCGTCGCCGGCATGCATCGCCCCGTCCTCGGGGAAGTAGAGCCGGGTATAGAGCCGCCGCAGCACGCCCCGGGCGAACAGGCCGATGCACAGATGGGGCGCCTGCAAACCGCCACCGGGAGCGGGCACGGGACCCGGCTTGACGGTCCTGACCTCGAACCGGCCCTCGTCCAGCGTCTCCGCGCGGGCAAAGCCCCGGAAGCCCGTATTGCCCGAGGCACCGCCGGCAGGGTAGCGCCCCTCGCCGTCGGCCTGCCAGATTTCCAGGAAGGCGTCGGCGACGGGCTTGCCCTCGCCGTCCAGCACGCGGCCGGAGATCGTGACCACCTCCCCTGCCGCGCCGGGCACGGCCATGTCGTTCCCGGCCAGCGTCTCGAAGGGATAGCGGCCGTTCGGGGTCAGCGCGTAGGCGAAGAACGGCCCGACCGTCTGCGACGGCGTGATCCCCCGCGGCGTCTTTCCGTCAGTCGTCATGCGGGTCCTCCCACGGCGTCTGTCCCCGGCCGCGCAGCACGATGTCGAAGCGGTAGCCCAGCGCCCATTCGGGCACGGTCGTCTCCAGGTCGAACCGGGACACGAGCCGCTCGCGGGCGGCCGCGTCCGGGATCGACTGGTAGATCGGGTCGATGGCGAGCAGCGGATCGCCCGGAAAGTACATCTGCGTGACGAGCCGGGTCAGGAAGCTCGGCCCGAAGAGCGAGAGATGGATGTGGGCCGGGCGCCAGGCGTTGTGATGGTTGCGCCAGGGATAGGCGCCGGGACGGATCGTGACGAACCGGTAGGAGCCGTCCGGCCCGGTCACGCAGCGGCCCGCGCCGGTGAAGTTCGGATCGAGCGGCGCCGGATGCTGGTCGTTGACGTGGACGTAGCGGCCCGCGGCGTTGGCCTGCCAGATCTCGATCAGCGTGTCGGGAATGGGACGCCCGTCCTCGTCGGTCACGCGGCCGGTCACGATGATCCGCTCGCCGAGCGGCTCGCCCGCATGATGGACGGTCAGGTCCATGTGGTTCTCGCGCACGACGTCGTGGCCGAAGGCCGGCCCGGTCAGCTCGGACAGCGTGTGCGGGAGGATGACGAGGGGGCGGGAGGGCGAGCGCAGCCGCGTCGAGACATAGTCCGGCGCGAGATAGGGCGGATGGCTTGCCAGGGAGTTGAGGGGATAGATGATCGACATCGCCTTCGCCTCCGTTCAGACCGCCTCGACCAGGAGCGCCACGCCCTGGCCGACGCCCACGCACATCGTCGCGAGCCCGTAGCGCCCGCCGTCCCGCTCGAGGTCGCGCACCACCGCTCCCGCGATGCGCGCGCCGGACATGCCGAGCGGATGGCCGAGGGCGATCGCGCCGCCATGCCGGTTCACGTGCGCCGCGTCGTCCGGCAGGCCGAGACCGCGCAACGAGGCCAGGGCCTGCGACGCGAAGGCCTCGTTGAACTCGATGACGCCCACATCCTCCAGCGCGATGCCGGTGCGCGCCAGGAGCCGCTTCACCGCGGGCACCGGACCGACGCCCATGATCCGCGGCGCGACACCGGCGCTCGCCATGCCGACGATCCGGGCGCGCGGGGTGAGGCCGAGCCGCGCGGCCGCCGCCCCGGAGGCGACGATCAGTGCCGCCGCACCGTCGTTCACGCCCGACGCGTTGCCCGCGGTCACCGTGCCGTCCGGCCGCACCACCGGCTTCAGCCGGGCGAGCGATTCCGCGCTCGTGTCGGCGCGCGGATGCTCGTCGCGCTCGACCATGACGCTGGCGCCCTTCGCTCCCGGCACCGCGACCGGGACGATCTCCTGCGCATAGATCCCGGCCGCCTGGGCCGCCGCCGTCCGCTGCTGCGAGCGCAGGGCGAAGGCGTCCTGGTCGGCGCGCGACACGCTGAAATCGTCGGCGACGTTCTCCGCCGTCTCGGGCATGGAATCGACGCCGTAAGCCGCCTTCATCCGCGGATTGACGAAGCGCCAGCCGATCGTCGTGTCGTGGATGTCCGCCTGCCGCTGGAACGCGGCGCTCGCCTTCCCCATGACGAAGGGCGCGCGGGACATCGATTCCACGCCTCCGGCGATGACGAGGTCGGCCTCGCCGGCCTTGATCGCCCGCGCGGCGGCGCCAACGGCATCGAGCCCGGATGCGCACAGGCGGTTGAGCGTGACGCCGGGGACCGTGTCCGGCAGGCCCGCCAGCAGCGCCGCCATGCGCGCGACGTTGCGATTGTCCTCGCCCGCCTGGTTCGCGCAGCCGAGCATGACCTCGTCGACGGCGCCGGCCAGCCGCTCGTGGCGCTCGATGAGCGCGCGGATCGGGATCGCGGCGAGATCGTCCGCCCGGACAGGCGCCAGCGCGCCGCCATAGCGGCCGATCGGCGTGCGCACGAAATCGCAGATGAACGCCTCGGCCAAGGTCAGACCTCCCCGGAATGGGCGCGCCGGGTGCGGGCGTGCAGGTCGCGCAGGACCGTCAGCTCCTCGGCCGTCGGCGCGGGCGTCTCGGCAATGTCGGCGGCAAAGCGCACCGGCCAGCCGCAGGCGCCTTGGACCGCCTCGCGCGTCGCGCCGGGATGGAGCGAGGTGACGGTCAGCTCGCAGGTGTGCGCGTCCGGCTCCATAACGCACAGGTCGGTGATGACCCGGGTCGGGCCCTTCGTCGTGACGCCGAGCCGCTCGCGGCTTCCAGGGCCCGTGCCGTGGCCCAGCGAGGTGATGAAGGGCAGCGTCTCCACGAAGGCGCGCGAGCCCATCTGCATGGTGATGAAGATCTCGCCGCAATGGATCGCGATCTCCGGCGCGCCGCCCCCGCCCGGCAGACGCACCTTGGGCTTGTCGTAATCGCCGACGACCGTCGTGTTCAGGTTGGCGAAACGGTCGATCTGCGCCCCGCCGAGGAAGCCGACCGTGATGCGGCCGCCCTGCAGCCAGTAGCGGAACATTTCCGGGACGGAGACGGTGGTCAGCGCGGTGTCGCACAATTCACCGTCGCCGATCGACAGGGGCAGCACGTCGGGCCGCGTGTCGATCGTCCCGGATTCGTAGATCAGTGTGATCCCCGGCGCGTGGGTGAGCCGCGCCAGGTTGCAGGCGGCGGACGGGGCGCCGATGCCCACGAAGCACACATCCGTGCTGCGCAGTGCCCGGGCGGCCGCGATGGTCATCATCTCGCTGGGGGTGACGGCGTTCATCGGGCCGGCTCCAAAGCCAGGTCGGCGCGCTTCATCACGTTCTCCTCCATCCAGGCGAGGAAGGCGTCCCGCTCCCGCGCGATCGCATCCCACGCCTGATAGAAGGCGTTGTCGCGCTTGTAATAGCCGTGGGCGTAGGACGGGTGGGCGCCCCGCGGGACGACGGCGATCGCTCCGACCGTCCAGTGCGGCAGGATCACCGCGTTGGGGCTGCGCGGGCCGAAATCCTCGACGATCTCCTCCACCGTGACGATGGAGCGCCGCGCGGCCAGCACGGCTTCCTTCTGCACGCCCGTGATGCCCTCGATCAGAACGTTGCCGCGCCGGTCCGCCCGCAATGCGTGGATGACGGCGACGTCCGGGCGCACGGCGGGAACTGCCGCCAGCACCTCGCCCGTGAACGGGCAGGTGACAGAGCGGATATTGGGGTTCACCTCCGGAAGCGTCACGCCCTTGTAGCCGCGCATCACGGCGAAGGGCAGGTTCGCCGCGCCGGCCTCGTAGGCATTGGCCATGGCGGCGTGGGAATGCTCCTCGATGTCCAGCCGATGCGGCCATTGGTTCTCCACCGCGTCGCGCATCCGGTGCAGCGAGCCGACGCCCGGATTGCCGCCCCAGGAGAAGACCAGCTTCCGTGCGCAGCCCATGCCGATCATCTGGTCGTAGATGATGTCCGGCGTCATGCGCACCAGCGTCAGGTCCCGCCGGCCCTGCCGGATGATCTCGTGCCCGGCGGCGAACGGGATGAGATGCGTGAACCCCTCCATGGCGACGACGTCGCCATCGCGCACATGCGCGGCGACCGCGTCACGCAGAGTGGTGAAGGAAGCCATGGCGTTTTCCGCTTGTTCGTTTATCGAACATATGATCTATTGACGAACACTAATCCGCCGGCTGGCCTTGTCAAGGCAGCGGGGCGGCACTGCCGTGGGGGCGCCATCGTGATCGACGAGACGGTACAATCCTTCGCCAAGGGTCTGGACGTCCTACGCAGCTTCTCCGGCCGCAGCAGCCAGACGATCACGGACGTTTCCGAACGCACCGGCCTGACGCGCGCCGCGGCCCGGCGCTTCCTGCGCACGCTGTGCCAAACGGGCCTTGCCACCACCGACGGCAAGAGCTTCCGCCTGTCCCCGGCGGTGCTCGAGCTCGGCCAGGCCTACCTCTCCGGCAAGACCGAGCAGCAGGCGCTGCTCGACATCCTGATGGACGTCACCCGCCAGATCGGGGAATCGGCGTCGGCCGCGGTGCTGGACGGGACGGACATCATCTACGTGTCGCGCTCTGCCGCCCGCGATCGCGTCGTCTCCATCGGCCTGTCCATCGGCTCGCGCCTGCCGGCCCATGCCACATCCATGGGTCAGGCCCTGCTCGCGCAACTCGACCCGGCGGCGCTCGATGCCTATTTCGCCGCCGCCCGGCTCGTGGCGCTCACGCCCCACACCCTGACGACGCGCAAGGCGCTGGAGACGCGCCTTACCGAGGTGCGCGCGCGCGGCTACGCGATCGTAACCGACGAACTGGAGGTCGGCCTGAGGTCCATGGCCGTCCCGGTCGTCTCGCCGGGCCGCCCGGGCATCGCCATCAACACCAGCGCCCAGAGCGCGCGCGTCACCGCCGAGGCGATGGTCTCCGGCTATCTCCCCGTGCTGCGCCGCGCGGCACGGCAGATCCAGGGCAGCGGCCTGTTCTGAGCGATTGCCTGTGTGCATGGCTCACCGCGCGCCTCGCGCCGGCGCACTCGGGCGGCTAGTCTGCCGCCATGACCGACACCGTGCCGTCCAACGCCGATCAGCTCGCCTCGCCCTCCTACCGTCTGGCCGCCCTCGACCAGGATTTCATCCTGGGCGATTCCATGCGCGGCGTGCGGTTCCTGCTGGAATTCGCCAAGGCCGAGGAGGAACTGCGCCGCTGGGGCGTGCGCTCCACCGTGGTCGTGTTCGGCTCGGCGCGGGTCGGCGAGACCGGCAGCCCGCGCCACCGGCGCTGGTATGGCGAGGCGCGGGCGTTCGGACGCCTGGTGTCCGAACAGGGCGGCGCACTGATCGACAACGGCGGCCAGCGCGACAACGTCATCGCCACCGGCGGCGGACCCGGCATCATGGAGGCGGCCAATCGCGGCGCGCGCGACGCGGGCGCCCCCTCCATCGGCTTCAACATCACCCTTCCGCACGAGCAGGAGCCGAACCCCTATTCGACCCCGGCGCTGACCTTCCGCTTCCACTACTTCGCCATGCGCAAGATGCACCTGGCGATGCGGGCCAACGCGCTGGTCGTGTTCCCCGGCGGTTTCGGCACGCTCGACGAGCTCTTCGAGATCCTGACCCTGCGCCAGACCCGCAAGGCGCCGGACATCCCCATCGTCATGGTCGACGAGGACTATTGGCGCGCCGTCGTCGGCTTCGAAACGCTGCTGGGCGAAGGCATGATCGCCGAGCAGGACATGTCCATCTTCCGCTTCGCCGAGGACGCGCAGCAGGCCTGGGACATCATCCGCGCCGTGCCGCCCGCCCACGACGGCGCCCGCTAAAGGGGAGCCTCGCGCCGGTTGCCTGCCCAGACCTGATAACTTATAGGTCGAGCCATCGTTTTTCCTTCGCGCCGCCATCGTGCCGGCGCGGCTCGCCTCCGGCGGATTTCTCCTCGCGAAAGGGTTTTTGGATGAACCGCGCCGCGCGCAGCCTGCCAGCCAAGGTCCAGCAGCCCGAGCCCGGAAACCTGTCCCTGCGCACCTATCACGCCTTGCGCGAGGCGCTGATCTCGGGCCGCTTCCGGTCCGGCGAGCGCCTGGTCATGCAGGACCTGGCCGTCGCCTTCGGCACCAGCGTCACGCCGGTGCGCGAGGCCTGCCTCAGGCTGGTTTCGGAGCGCGGGCTGGAGCTGCGCTCGGGGCGGTTCGTCGTCGTGCCGGAACTGACCCGCGAGCGCTATCTGGAGATCCGCGCCATCCGCCTCGTGCTCGAGGGCCTGGCCGCCGAGAAGGCATGCGAGCACGCCACGGCGAAGGACGTGGACGAACTGGAGAAGATCCACGCCCGGTTCGTCGCGGCCGAGCGCGCCAAGCGCCGCGAGGCGGCCACCAAGGCCAACCGCGATTTCCATTTCGCGCTCTACCAGCTCTCCGGCATGGACATGCTGGTTTCCCACATCGAGAGCCTCTGGATCTCCATGGGTCCGATCCTGAACGTCTACTACACCCTGCAGACCGATTACGTCGGGGCCGGCGAGCACGTGGTGCTGATGGACGCCATGCGCCGGGGCGACGCGGCCGCGGCCCGCACCGCGATCCAGCGGGACGTGGAGCGCGGCGGCGCCAGCATCCTGGCCTCGCTGACGGCGGGCGCGCCCGCCTGATAGGGCCTCACGCCTCGTCGAAACGCCCGCGCGGGGTACGCAGGCCAGCCGTCTCGCCGCCATCCACCGGAATGACTGCCCCGTTGACGTAGGACGCGGCCGGCGACAGCAGCCAGGCCACCGTCTGCGCCACCTCCTCCGCCGCGCCGAAACGCCCGGCGGGAATGCGCGCCTCCAGGGCCCGCCGCCGCTCGGGCGCCGCCTTGATGCCCGCCAGCATGCGCGTGTCGATCTGGCCGGGACAGACCGCGTTGAAGCGGACCTCGTGGCCGAATTCCAGCGCGAGCGCCTGCGTCAGGCCGAGCAGCGCGGCCTTGGACGCGCAATAGACCGCGAGCCCCTCCTCGCCCGCGAGCCCCGCGATCGACGACACGGTGACGACCGCGCCGCGGGAGGCCCGCAGCGCCGAAAGCCCTTGCCGGATGAAGAGGAAGGCGGAGCGCGCATTGACGTCCATGACGGCGTCCCAGTCGTCGACGGCGGCATCGGCGAAGGAGATGCGCCGCGACATGCCGGCATTGTTGACGAGCCCGTCCAGGCACCCGCCGCTGCGGGCAAGCGCGTCGGCGACGACGCGCTCGCAATCGGCGGGAGACGCTGCATCGGCCGCAGCGAAGACCGCGCCCGTCGACCGGGACACGTCGCGCCCGGCCTCCTCGTCGCGGCCCGTGAAGGTCACTGCATGCCCGGCCTCCGCCAGGACGGACACGCAGGCGCGGCCGATGCCGTGGGTCCCCCCGGTCACGATGATCATGGCTCTCCTCCGGGTTGTGCGCGCTGCCGAGCGTCCTATGGCCGGCGCCCGCGGGCAAGGCCGCGGGCGCCGCTTCGGCCGTCCGACGCCATAGCAAGCGCCGCGCTTGACTGACAACTTATAAGTTATAGATTGGCCGTCGGATGCGCGGACGCGCCTCCGCGATCGGCGACGACGGAGACAGGCGATGGACCGCAACGACGTGAACTGGGCCGGCCCGATGGTGGCTCTGGTGACCCCGTTCCGCGCGGACGGGTCCTTCGACGCCGAAAGCCTCGCACGCCATGTGGACTTCGTCATCGGGCAGGGAATCGCAGGCATCGTGCCGAATGGCTGCACAGGCGAGTTCTGGGCGCAGACACGCGAGGAGCGTCGCGAGGTCGTGGGCGCCACGGTGAAGGCGGCCCGCGGCCGCGTGCCGGTCATCGGCGGCGCGACTGCCAGCGGCACCCGCGAGGTCATCCAGCTCATGGGCGACTGCAAGGATGTCGGCTGCGACGGCGTGATGCTGATGCCGCCCTACATGGTGAAGCCCAACCGCGACGACATGCTGAACCACTACAAGGTGGTGTCGGAGGCGGTGGACATCCCCATCCTGCTCTACAACAACCCGTCCGATTCCGGCGCCGACCTGACGCCCGACATGGTGGCCCGGCTCGCCGACCTGCGCACCGTCGTCGCGATCAAGGACAGCACGTTCGACTACAACATCTTCTGGAAGCTGCAGACCACGGTCGCCGACCGCATCCGCATCCTCATCGGCCCCTCCACCATGTTCGGCGCCGCCGCCATCCACATGGGCGCGGACGGCTGGGTGGACACCTATTCCAACGTCTGGCCCGAGCTGACGGTCGGCCTCTACCGCGCCGCCCGCGAGGGCCGGGTCGAGGAGGCGCGCGCCATCCAGAAGACCGCCGCCGAGTTCCGCAGCTTCATGCTCCAGCCCGGCTGGAACATGTACTGCGCCATCAAGGCCGCGATGGCGCTCATCGGCCTGCCCGGCGGCGAGCCGCGGCTGCCGCTGCGGCCCCTGCCGCCCGCCGAGGTCGAGCGCCTCGACGCGGGCCTCAGGCGCTTTGGCGTCCCCAGGATCACGGAAAACGGGCGGGTCGCCGCCGCGTGAATGGCCCGCACGGGCCGTAATAGGACGGGAGGACTTGTCATGATCGTATCGAAGCTGGACCAGCGCGCCACAAGCCGCGGCCGGGCATGGAAGGCCATCGCGGGGGCCGGCCTCGGCCTTCTCCTCGCGGCCGGGCAGGCGAGCGCACAGAGCCCGACGCTGGACGCCATCACCAAGCGCGGCGAGCTGCTGTGCAGCGGGGCCACGGCCAATTCGCCGGGCTTCGCCATGCTCGGCTCGGACGGCACCTGGAGCGGCCTGGACATCGACGTCTGCAAGGCGCTGGCGATCGCCGTTCTCGGCTCGCCCGACAAGATGAAGCTGGTTCCGGTCTCGTTCGTGCAGCGCTTCCCGGCGCTCCAGTCCGGCGATATCGACGTCATCGTCAAGAACACCGCCTGGACGCTGACCCGCAACACCGAACTCGGCTTCCAGGTGACCTCGCCGTACCTGTTCACCGGCAACGGCATCATGGTCTACAAGTCCAGCGGCGTGACCAAGGGCACGGACCTGGACGGTGCCACGATCTGCACCAGCTCGGGCACCACGCTCGAGAAGGCGACCGCGGACTTCTTCACCAAGAACAACAAGCGCTACAAGCTGCTGCCGTTCGAGAACACGACGGAGCGTGACCAGGCCTATCTGGCCCAGCGCTGCGATGCGATTGTCAACGGCTTCGCCCAGCTCGCCGCGATCCGCGCCTTCTCCGCCAAGAACCCCGACGAGCACGTGATCCTGCCCGACTTCCTCGGCAAGGAGGTCCAGGGTGCGCTGGTGCGCCAGGGCGACGACCGCTTCTTCAACGTCGTGAACTGGACCATCTTCGCGCTCATCGAGGCCGAGGAACTGGGCATCACCCAGGCCAATGTCGAGGAGATGAAGAAGTCCGCCGATCCGCGCATCGGCCGCCTGCTCGGCACCACGCCGGGCGTCGGCAAGAAGCTCGGCCTGCGCGAGGCCTGGGCATTCGACGTGATCAAGGCGCTCGGCAATTACGGCGAGATCTTCGACCGTCACCTGGGCGCCAAGTCCCCGCTCAAGCTGGACCGCGGCCTGAGCAAGCCCTGGAACGCCGGCGGCGTTCTCTATTCGCCGCCCTTCGATTGATGGCACTCTAGCGCGTGCCGCAGGCTTCGGCCGGATCGACGGTGCGGGAACGAACTCCCGGTCGCCCCGCATCCCGGCCGAAGCCCTTTTTCTTCCACGGCGGCACACGGCGGCGATCGGCCGGTACGGCCGGCTGCCCGGAGCGGACAGGCACATGGCGTCTCGCACGTCCACATATGTCCAGGGTTTCGTCGCGGCCGGCCTGGTCCTGGGTCTCGTCGCGCTCGTGCGCACCGCCCACGAGAACATCTCCCGCCAGAACATCGCGACCGGCTTCGACATCCTGTTCCGCCCGACCGGCTGGGACCTGAGCTTCGGCCTGCTGCCGCACTCGATCCGCGATCCCTACTGGTGGACCTTCCTCGTCGGGCTGTCGAACACGCTGGCGATCTCGGCGGTCTGCATCGTCCTCGCCCTGCTGGCGGGCGTTGTCATCGCGCTGCTCGCGGCCTCCCGCAATCCGCTGCTGACGGGCTTTTCCAGCCTGTACGTCACGCTGATCCGCAACGTGCCGCAGATCGTCCAGGTCTTCTTCTGGTACCACCTGACCCGCCAGCTTCCACCCATCCGGCAGGCCATCGCCATCGGCGACGCGGCTTACCTGTCGAACCGGGGCCTGCAGGTGCCGAGCCTCACCCTCGCCCATGGCGGCCCCCTCGCGGGTGCGCTGGCCGCGATCGCGCTCGCCGCCCTTCTCGCCTTCGCCGTCCGCGCCCGTGCGCCGACAGCGCTGACCGGCCGGCGCATCGTCGCATTCGCCCTCCTCGCCGCAGGCATCGCCGCGATCCTCATGCCGCCGGGCGCCGGCATCGAAATTCCGGTCCTGCGCGGCTTCAACTTCCAGGGCGGGATGCTGCTGCCGCCGGAATTCCTCGCGCTGGTCGCCGCCATCACGGTCTACAACGCCGCCTTCGTCGCCGAGATCGTGCGCTCGGGTCTCAACGCCGTTCCGCAGGGCCAGCTCGAAGCGGCCCGCAATCTCGGCCTCGGCGAAGCCCGCATCTTCTGGAAGATCACGCTGCCCCAGGCGGTGCGCGTCATCATCCCGCCGCTGACCAATCAGGTCATCTCCATCACCAAGAGCAGCTCGCTCGCCGTCGCCATCGGGCTGACCGACCTGTTCTCCATCGGCACGATCGCGATTAACCATACGGGGCAGGCGCTCGAGGTCATCGCCATCCTCATGGCGGTCTACCTCACGATCAGCCTCCTGCTCTCGGCGGGCGGCAACTGGCTGAACGCCCGCGTCCAGCCGGCGGAGGGCCGCCGATGACCCTCGCCCAGCCCCGCGCCTTGGCGGAAGGCGGCCCGCGCCGGCCTCGCGGCGGCATCTGGCGGCGCCTGCGCGACACGATCGTCGCGGCGCCGATCCAGGCGGCCATCACGATCGCCGTGCTGGCCGTCGCCGCGCTCGGCATCGCCCGCGCCCTGCGCTGGGCCGTGTTCGATGCCGTCTTCGTGGCCGCCTCGCCGGACGCCTGCCGCGGCGCGGCAGGAGCCTGCTGGGCGATCGTGACGAGCAATGCCCGCGTCATCGCCTTCGGCCTCTATCCGACGGGCGAGCAATGGCGGCCGTTCGCGGCGCTGGTCGTCGTCCTGGCGGCCGCCGCGATCATCGTGGCCTTTCCGCGCCTGCGAAGGCTTCTCGCCATTCCCCTCGCGCTCGCGACCGCCGGCATCTTCCTCGTGCTGATGGGCGGCGGGCGCTTCGGGCTTGCCCCGGTGCCGCTCGACCGCTGGGGCGGCCTGCCGCTGTCGATCCTGGTCTTTGCCGGCACGGTCGTCCTAGGTTTCCCGCTGTCGATCCTTCTGGCCCTCGGGCGGCGCTCGTCTCTGCCGCTCGTGCGCATCGTCTGCACGGGCCTGATCGAGGGCGTGCGCGCGGTCCCGCTGCTCACCGTGCTGTTCTGCGCGGCCGTCGTCGCCCCGCTGGTCGTGCCCGGCTGGCTCAACCCCGACAAGATCGTGCGCATCGTCGTGGCGATGGCGCTGTTCTATGCCTGCTACCAGGCGGAGGTGGTGCGCGGGGCCCTGCAGGGCGTGCCGGCCGGCCAGCGCGAGGCGGCGATGAGCCTGGGCCTGCGCCCGCTCCACTACATCTGGCTGGTGGAACTGCCCATCGCGCTGCGCATCGCCGTGCCGGCGACGGTCAACCTGCTCGTCGTGGCGTTCAAGGACACCTCGATGGTCATCACCGTCGGCCTGTTCGACTTCGTCGCCACCGCCAACACCGCCATCACGGGCGATGCCTGGGCGCCCTATTTCGTGGAGCTCTACCTTTTCGTCGCCCTCGTCTACCTCGTGGGAACCGGCGCGATCACCGCCTGGGGCCATCGGCTGGAACGGGAGTTGAAGCCCCATGGCTGACGCGCCCGGCTCCGCGGACGCCGTCATCGTCATGGACGGCGTGAGCAAGTGGTTCGGCACGTTCCAGGTGCTGGCCGACGTGAGCCTGACCGTCCGGCGTGGCGAGAAGCTCGTCCTCTGGGGTCCGTCCGGCTCCGGCAAGTCGACGCTGATCCGGTGCCTGGCGGGCCTGGAGCCGTTCCAGGAGGGCGCGATCCGCGTGGGCGGTACGCAGCGCTCCGGCTCGTGGGCGACGCGGGTGCGCGCCGTGCCCCGGGTCGGCATGGTGTTCCAGTCGTTCAACCTCTTTCCGCACCTCACGGTTCTTCGCAACCTGACGCTGGGCCCAGTCGACGTGCTCGGCCTCAAGCGGCCCGAGGCGGAGGCGCGGGCAAGGGCCATGCTCGCCCGCGTGCGCATGCAGGACTTCGCGGACCGGCTCCCGGCGCGGCTGTCGGGCGGGCAGCAGCAGCGCGTCGCCATCGCGCGGGCGCTCTGCATGGAGCCGGACGTCATGCTCTTCGACGAGCCGACATCCGCCCTGGACCCGGAGCTCAAGCACGAGGTCATCGACGTGATGGCCGAACTTGCCCGCGGCGGGATGACGATGGTCGTGGTGACCCACGAGCCCGCCCTCGCCCGGGTGCTCGCCGACCGGATCCTCACGATGGATGCCGGGCGCATCACGGGTACGCGGCAGCCGGCGGACTTCGCCCCGGCGCCGGACGCGGAGGCGGCCGAATGAGCGGCGAATCCGGCGCACGCAGGCTTCACGGCGGCGGCTTCCGGGCCGTCGGCAACGCCGTCACCTTCACGTTCGACGGCGCGCCGGTCCGCGGCCTTGCCGGGGAGAGCCTCGCCGCGTCGCTGGCTGCCGCAGGCCTCATCCGCACCGGCACCCGCCGCACCGGTGATGGCCAAGGCGTGTTCTGCGGCATGGGCGTGTGCCAGGAATGCGTGGTTACCGTCGATGGCCGCCCCGGCACGCGGGCCTGCATGACCGAGACCGTCGCGGGCCTTGCCGTCTCCGGCCACGCCTATGCCGTGTCTCCGCCCGCCAATCCGGGCGTATGGCCCGAAGCCATTCCCGCCTCGCTGAGCACCGACGTGCTCGTCGTCGGCGGCGGGCCGGCCGGCCTCGCGGCAGCGCGCGCGGCCGCCCTGTGCGGGGCCGCCGTCACGCTCGTGGACGAGCGCCGTCGCTTCGGCGGCCAGTACTACAAGCAGCTCGCCGGCAGCCAGGCCTTCGCCGACGGCGCCGTTCCCGACCGGCAATATGCCGGCGGCCGCGCCCTGATCGCGGAGGTCGCGCGGCTCGGGGTCTCGATGATCGGCGGCGTCACCGTCTGGGGCGCGTTCGGCCCGCACGAGATCGCGGCCGACACGCCCGACGGTCCGGTCCTGTTCGCGCCGCGCCGCCTCGTCCTGGCGACCGGCGCGTACGAGCGCGTCCCGCCCTTCCCGGGCTGGACGCTGCCGGGCGTGATGACCACGGGCGCCGTGCAGTCCTTCCTGCGCCGGTACCGCGTGGCGCCGGGCCGCCGCATCCTGATCGCCGGAAACGGCCCGCTGAACCTGCAGGTCGCGTCGGAACTGGTGAAGGCCGGCGCCGCGGTCGTCGCGGTGATCGAGACCGCGCCGGCCCCCGGGCTCTCCCATGCCTTCGCCCTCGCCTCGGCGGCGTTCGAGAGCCCCGACCTGGTGCGGGACGGCATCGGCTATCGCCTCGGCCTCATGCGCGCCCGCGTGCCCGTGCTCCACGGCCTGGCGCTGGTGCGCGCCGAGGGCGACGACAGCGTCCAGCGCGCGGTCGTGGCGAAGCTCGGAGCGGACGGCCGCGCCGTGCCCGGCACGGAGCGGGTCTTCGAGGCGGATATCGTCTGCGCGGGTTATGGGTTCCTGTCGTCGAACGAGCTCGCCCGTTCGCTGGGGTGCGGCCATGATGCGGACCCGGTCCGCGGCGTGCTGGTCGCCCGCGTCGACGGGGACGGCCGGTCGACCCGGGAGGACGTCTTCCTCGCCGGAGACGGGGCCGCGATGAACGGGGCGCGCGCCGCCCTCGCGCAAGGGTTCCTGGCTGGCTTTGCCGCTGCCCGCGATCTGGGCCGCACCATACCGGCGGAGATCGGGGACGAGGCCGAGCGGACCCGCCGCGATCTGCGCCGGCACCTGCGCTTCCAGGCGGCCCTCTGGTCCATCTATGCGGCACCCCGTCCCGGCATGGCGCTTGCCGATCCGGCGACGCCGATCTGCCGGTGCGAGGGCGTGACCCGCGCCGAGGCGCAGGCCGCCATCGCGGACGGCGCGACCACGATCGGCGAGGTCAAGCGGCGCACGCGCATCGGCATGGGCCGCTGCCAGGGTCGCTATTGCGGAGCCTCCGTCGCCGAGCTGCTGGCCGGCGCGGCCGGCGCGGCCGGGTCCGGCCCCTCTGCCCCTTCCGAAACGGATGTCCAGGCGCCTCGCCAGCCTGCCCGGCCAGTCCCCATCGGCGCCATCGCCCGGCGGCCCGAACCATGAGCGCGGATGCGGATGTCATCGTCATCGGCGGCGGCCTGTTCGGCTGCGCGACCGCTTACTACCTCGCCGCCTTCGGGCTGGACACGCTGGTCCTTGAGCGGGAGGGCGGGCTCGGCGCCGACGCCTCGGGCGCCACCGCCGGGAACCTGCACCTGCAGCTCTCCCCGTCCACCTACGCGCAGAAGGACGAAGCGTGGATCCGGTCCTTCTCCGACACGATCCCGTTCTTCCGCGACTGCGTCGCCTTCTGGCGCGAGGTCGTGCCGACCCTGCCGCGGGACGTGGAATTGCGGATCACCGGCGGCCTGATGGTGGCGCAGACCGCCGCTCAGCTAGAGACCCTGCAGCGCAAGACCGCCATCGAGACCGCCCAGGGGCTGGATATCGCGCTGCTCTCCCGCGCCGAGGTGGCCACGCTCGCGCCCTATCTGGCGCGGGACGTGCTGGGCGCCGCCTGGTGCCCGGGCGAGGGCATGGCGAACCCCATGCTGTCGGTCGCCGCATTCGCCGACGGGGCGCGGCGGGCCGGCGCCCGTTTCCGCACCGGCGCGAACGTCCGGGCGATGACGCGCGACGGGTCGCACTGGGAACTCGATAGTAGCGCCGGGCTGCTGCGCGCGCCCCGCGTCGTGGTGGCGGCGGGCCACGGATCGGCGGCGCTGACGGACGCGCTCGGCCTCTCGCTCGGCCTGACGAGCCGCGTCATCCAGATGGCTGCGAGCGAACCCTGCGCGCCGTTCGTGCCGCATCTGGTCTACCACGCCGAGCAGCGCATGACGCTGAAACAGACGGCCAACGGCAACGTGCTAATGGGCGGCGGCTGGAGCGCGAGCCTGGACGGGCGGTTCGGACGGCCTGCGGCCCTGCGCGAGAGCATCGAAGGTGCGCTGGGCGTGGCCGTCGCGGTCGTCCCCTCGCTGGCGCCCGTCAACCTCCTGCGCACCTGGGCAGGATACAACGTCTATACGCCCGACGGGCGCCCCTATCTGGGGGCTGTGCCGGGGCGCGACGGGCTCTTCCTCGCCATCTGCAACACCTACGGCTTCACCCTCGGGCCGCTCTGCGCGCTGCTGGCGGCGGAGGCGGTGGCCGGACGCAAGCCGTCCCACGACCTGGCGGCCTTCGCACCCGGCCGCGCGTCTGCGAGGCAATGAGCCATGACGGCCGATCTCAACCGCTCCGGTTTGCCGCATCTTTTCAGGTGCTTCGCCATTTGCAATCGGTGTGTCAATCATATAACTTATAAGTTACAGGATAGGCGCTGCCGCATCAGTGGCCGCCTGCGAGCCCGGAGCCATCCATGACCGCGCCCCTGCGGACCGCCGCCGATCCATCCAGCGCCGGGAAGCTTGTGCCGACTGCGGCCGAAATCGCGCGGCTGCGCGAGCGGGCGCGCTTCGTTCGGCTGGAGACGCTGAGGCTGATCCAGATCGCCAAGGTCGGCCATTACACGTCGGTCTTCTCGTGCGCCGAGATCTTCGCCGTTCTCTACTACGACGCGATGCGGCTGAAGCGCGGCGAACCGGCCTGGCCGGACCGCGACCGCTTCCTCATGGGCAAGGGCCACGCCGCGGTCGGGCTCTATCCCCTGCTCGCGGACTGGGACTTCTTCGGCAAGGACCTGCTCGACGGCTATACCCGCCTGGGCAACCCGCTCGGCGACCATCCCGACATGCGCAAGGTGCCGGGGGTGGACTTCTCGTCCGGCTCCATCGGCCATGCGCTCTCGGGAGGCATTGGCATGGCGCTGGCCGGGCGGCTGCTGAAGCGCGACTTCGACGTCTACGTCCTGCTCGGCGACGGCGAGATGCAGGAGGGGCAGGTCTGGGAGGCGGCCCTGTCCGCGGCCCATCACCGGATCGGCAACCTGATCGCCATCGTCGACCGCAACGGCTACCAGCTCGACGGCAATGTCGACGACATCATCGGCGTCGAGCCGCTCGCCGGCAAATGGCGCGCCTTCGGCTGGGACGTGCACGAGGTCGACGGGCACGACGCGGCCGCCCTCGCCGGCCTCCTGCGCAGGCTCAAGGCCGACCGCAACCGGGACCGGCCCGTCTGCGTCATCGCCCGCACCGTCAAGGGCAAGGGCGTCAGCTACATGGAGACCGAGCCCGGCTGGCATCTGGGCTACCTCAGCCCGGACGACGAGGCGCGCGCCGCCGAAGAGATCGCGCGGGGAGACGCCTGACATGACATCCGCGCCCCTCGACCCCCAGAGCTGGCAGTACCGCCAGATCAACGCCCGCGCACCGGGCCTCGGCTACCTCTCGAACGCCCTGACCTCGCTGGTGGAAGCCGGCCATCCCGTCATGGCTGGCACCGCGGACCTGCAATATTCCAACGGCCTGGTGCGCTTCGCCGAGCGCCATCCCGAGCGCTTCGTCCAGTTCGGCATCTCCGAGCAGAACATGGTCTCGGCCGCGGCCGGCATGGCCGCCGCCGGCGCGATGCCCTTCGTCGCCACCTTCGCCTCGTTCCTGGCGCTCCTGTGCTGCGAGCAGATCCGCACCGACATCGCGTATTCGGCGTTGCCCGTCCGGCTGATCGGGCATCACGCCGGCATCGCGCTCGGCTTCTACGGCACGTCCCACCACGCCACCGAGGACCTGGCGATCATGCGCAGCATCGCCGACCTGACCGTCGTCGCCCCGGCGGACGGCCCCCAGCTCGCCGCGGCCATCCGCGCCTCCGCCGACCACCCGCGGCCGATCTATTTCCGCATCGGCCGCGGCCAGGAGCCGAACGTCTACGCGGAGGACGCGCCCTTCTCGTTCGGAAAGGCCATCGTCCACGCGGAAGGCTCGGACATCGTCCTTATCGCCTGCGGCACGCTCGTCCATCCGGCGCGGGCTGCGCTGCAATCGCTGCGGGCCGCCGGCATCGATGCCGGCCTTATCGACATGCCGACGATCAAGCCGCTGGACGAGGAGGCGATCCTGGCCGCCGCCGGCCGCGCGCGGATCGTGCTCACCCTAGAAGAGCACAACATCCTGGGCGGCCTCGGCGGCGCCGTCGCTGAGGTCATGGCCGAGTCCGGCGCCCGCGCGCGCCTCGTCCGCCACGGCATTCGCGACGAGTACAGCCTGATCGCGCCGCCCACGCACCTCTACCGGCACTACCGCCTCGACGCGGACGGCATCGAGGCCGTCGCCCGCGAGGCGCTGAACCGCCTGTCCTGACGCTTCCGGCCGAAAGACCGCCATGCCCAAGATCGTTTCGAACGCCGCCCTCGCCGCCCGCGCCAGCGCGGTCATCCCCGGCGGCCATCTCAGCCCCAGCCGGCGCCTCGGGCACCCTTACGTGTTCGTGCGGGCCTCTGGCGCCCACCTCTACGACGCGGACGGCAACGCCCATGTCGACTTCCATTGCGGCTTCGGCGCCAACGTGCTGGGCCATTGCCATCCCGCCGTCGCCGCGCGCATCCGCGAGGTCGGCGACCGGATCGATCTCGTCGGCGCCGGCATGATGGACCTGGAGGTGGAGGCCGCGGAGGCGCTCGTCGCGGCGATCCCCTGCGCTGAGCAGGTGGCCTTCTGCAGCTCCGGCTCGGAAGCGACCTACCACGCGTTGCGCCTCGCCCGCGCCGCGACCGGGCGGACCAAGATCATCAAGTTCCAGGGCGGCTATCACGGCTGGCACGACTACGTCGCCATGAACGTGCAGTCCGCCGCCGGGGCCATCGGCGACTACGACCCGATCAGCGCCGGCATTCTGGCGGACGCCGCCCGCCACACGATCGTCCTGCGCTACAACGATGCAGAGGCTGTGGAGGCGTGCCTCAAGGCGCGCGGCCACGAGGTCGCCGCCATCATCATCGAGCCGATCGCGCACAATGTCGGCTCGGTCATCGCGGACCGCGCCTTCCTGGAAGCGCTGCGCCGGATGACGCGCGAGCACGGCGTCGTCCTGATCTTCGACGAGGTCATTACCGGCTTCCGCCACGCACTCGGCGGGTACCAGTCGCTCGTGGGCGTGACGCCGGACCTCGCCACCTTCGGCAAGGCGGCCGCCTCCGGCTATCCGCTGGGGCTGGTCGCCGGGCGCCGCGACCTGCTGGAGCGCGTGGGGCGCGGGGGCGACGGGGCGGTCTTCATGGGCGGCACGTTCAACGGCACGCCTGCCTCCCTGGCCGCGCTGCTCGCAACGCTCGACGAACTGCGCAAGCCCGATACCTATCGCCGCCTGTTCGAGCTCGGCGACTATCTGCGCCGGCAGCTCGACGGCATCTTCCAGCGCACCGGCGTCGAAGCGCAGGCCGCGGGGTTCGGCTCGGTCTGGCTGCCCTATTTCTTCAAGGGCGACTATCGCTGCTACGAGGATCTGCTCGCCAATGACGACAGGCTCGACCTGGCGTTCCGGCAGGCGATGGTGGCGCGCCGCTATATCAGCCAGCCGCTGCCGCTCAAGCGTCTCTATCTGTCCCTGAGCCACACCCGCGCGCTGGTGGACGAGGCGCTCGACGACATGGAGACGATCCTGCGGGATCTCGCCCGCGCGCCGAAGGCCAAGCCCGCCCTGGTCTGAGGTCCGGTCCGCTCAGCGCTCGCCGTCGCGAAATACGCCGCGGGGCAGGTTGTCCGCGAAACGCCGGGCGCGGTCCAGATGGGCCTGCATCAGGGCCCCGGCGCGCTCGCCTTCTCCCTCCAGGATCGCCCGCGCCACGGCGCGGTGCTCCTGGTTGGACAGCCGCAGCGTCTCCGAGGTCAGCGCCCCGCTGAGCTGGAACATGATCAGCGGCAGCTGGAGCTGGCGCACGAGCGAGGACAATTGCTCGTTGCCGCTGGCGTCGGCCACCGCCTGGTGGAAGATCCGGTTCTCGTCGAGATAGGTGACCGCGACATCGCGCGGCTCCTCGATCCAGATCGGCGCGATGGCGCGCTCGAATTCGGCGCGCACCTGGGGATCGGCGACCTTCTGCGCCGCCAGCCGTGCGGCGAGCCCCTCCAGAGCGGTGCGGATGTCGAAGAGATCCTGCGTCTGGCGCGCCGAGAGGCGGCGCACGATCGCGCCCTTGTTGGGCACGCTCTCCACCAGGCCCTCAGCCGACAGACGCCGGAACGCCTCCCGCAGCGGACCGCGGCTGACCCCGAGGTCGCGCGTGAGATCGGCTTCGATCAGGCGCTGTCCGGGGGCATAGCGCCCGCACAGGATCCCGTCCTTCAGGTGCAGGAACACGTGCTCGACGGTGGATCCGCGCGCACGGGCGGAGCCGTTGCGCTCATCCGGCGAATCGAGTGCGGCGTCCTGCAGCATGCCGTTCAGATACCACTTCCGCGGCTGGATTGACAATCGTATGCCGTTCAATATTGTCCTACAAAATTAGAAAGCGATCCCGGAAGACAATGGGTTCGCAAGGAAGGATACGCCCATGAGACGTCCCGACGGCATCCTTGCCGCGCCCGGTGGGCTGCGCGCGTCCGAAACCTCCGGCCGGAGGTGCTCGGCATGGCGATGATGATCGGCAAGGCCGGGCCCGCCGAGAGCTCGATCTGCACGTCCGATGCCGCCAGCATCGAGGTGCGCGGCCGCGACCTGTGCAACGAGCTGATGGGCCATGTCGGGTTCACCGACTTCTTTTTCCTGCTCGTCAACGGCCGCATGCCGACCGACAGGCAGCGCTACTTCCTCGACCTGCTGCTGGTCACCATCGCCGAGCATGGCCTGACGCCCACCGCGCAGGCGGCCCGCATGACGCTCGCGGCCGATCCCGCCTGCCTGCAGGGCGCGGTCGCGGCCGGCATCCTGGGCTGCGGGTCCGTGGTCATGGGCACCGCCGAGTCCTGCGGCCGGGTGCTGGTGGAGGCGCAGGCCAGGGTCGCCACTGGCGAGACGCCCGATGACGTCGCCGCCGCCATGGCCAAGTCGATCCGCGCCTCGGGCGCGAAGATGCCCGGCTTCGGCCATCCCCTGCACCATCCGGTCGACCCGCGATCGGTCCGGATCCTGGCCCTCTCGGACGAACAGGGCGCGGCGGGGCCGCATGTCGCCCTCGCCCGCGCCTTCGAGCCGGCGGTGGCCGCCGCCTGGGGCAAGGCGATGCCGATGAACGTGTCGATGGTGATCGCGGCCGTGCTGCTCGACCTCGATTTCCCCCCCGCCATGATCAAGGCGATCCCGATCCTGGCGCGGACCGCAGGGCTCCTGGGCCACCTCGCCGAGGAGCAGGCCCGGCCCATCGGCTTCCTCATGGCCCACCATGCCGAGGCGGCCATCGCCTACACCCGCTCCCCGGAGGCCTGACGATGTTCGAACCCGCGATCGAATCCCGCCCCTGGTCGGAACAGCGCGCCGAGGACGCCGTCCGTTACGCCGCGCAGCTCGACTACCTGTTCGACCGCTCGCGCTTCTACCAGGCCAAGCTGCGCGGCGCGGGCTTCAGCGACGCCAGGTCCTGCGGCTCGCTGGACAACATCACGAACCTGCCCTTCACCGAGAAGGACGAATTGCGGGCCACCCGCAGCGAGGCCGATCCCATCGGCACCCATCTCGCGGCGCCCATCGAGCAGGTCGTGCGCATCTTCTCCACCAGCGGCACGACGGGCGTGCCGAGCTACATCCCGCTGACCGCCGGCGACCTCGACAACTGGGTCCGCACCTCGGCGCGCTCCTATGCCGCCGCCGGCGTCCAGGCCGGCGAGCGCATGGTCAGCACGTACAATGCGGGGCCCTTCGTCGCCGGCGCGGCCCTGGACGCGTTCAACCGCCTGGGCATGTGCCACATTCCCGTCGGCACCGGGAACACCGAGCGCCTCATGGCGGCGGTGCAGCTGCTGAAGCCCCACGTCCTTGGCTGCACGCCGTCTTACGCGCTGCACCTGGCCGAATGGGCGAAGGACCGGGGCATCGACACGAAGAACAGCTCGGTCAAGCGCATCCTCGTCGCCGGCGAGCCCGGCGGCGGCGAGCCAGCCATGCGCGGCAAGCTGGAGGAGGCCTGGGGCGCGAAGGTCACCGAGGCCATGGGCATCGGCGACATCTCCGTCTCGCTCTGGGGCGAGTGCGAGCACCAGCAGGGCATGCATTTCAGCGGCCGCGGCTTCGTGCATATCGAGCTGATCGAGCCCGAGACCGGCAAGTCCGTCCCCTGGGAGGACGGCGCCACGGGCGAGCTTGTGCTCACCCATCTCCAGCACCGGGCCGCGCCGCTCCTGCGCTTCCGCACCCGCGACCACGTCATGGTCTGGACCTCGCCCTGCGCCTGCGGGCGGACCACGCCGCGCGTGCGCTGCATCGGCCGCACGGACGACATGCTGATCGTGCGCGGCGTCAACGTCTTCCCCTCCGCCGTGCGCGAGGTCGTCAACCGCTTCCAGCCGCTGGTGAGCGGCGTCATCGCCATCCGGCCGAAGGTCAGGGCCGTGAAGCAGGAGCCGCCGCTGCCCCTGGTGGTGGAGCTGAACGAGGGCGTGGAACCCACGCCCGACCTCGCGGACCGCATCGTGAAGGAGATCCGGTCCACGCTGATCGTCACGACGCAGGTGGAGCTCGTGCCCCACGGAACTCTGCCGCGCACCGACTACAAGACCAAGATCCTCGACTTCAAGAACGCCGTCTGAGCCAACGGACGCCACGACAGCCAGACCAAGAACAAGCAAGGACATCCCGGAGGAAGCCCATGAAACGCAGGACGATACTGATCGGCGCGCTGACGGCCATGCTGGCCGGCGGGGGCGCCAAGGCCGCCGAGTTCGACCTCAAGGTCTCCCACATGTTCCCCCCGACGCACTTCATCCAGACGCTGGTGCTCCAGCCCTGGGCCAAGTCGATCGAGGAGAAGTCGAAGGGACGCGTCAGCATCCAGATCTTCGCCGCCGGCTCCGCCCTCGGCGACGCGACGCGCCAGTTCGACCAGGTCCGCAGCGGCGTCGTCGACATCGCCATCGGCATTCCGGCCATCCCGCGCGGCCGCCATCCGCGCTCGACGCTCATCGAGCTGCCCTTCACCATCAAGTCGGCGGAAGCCGGCACGAAGGTCCTGATGGAGCTCTACGACAAGTACCTCAAGGACGACTTCGCTGGCACCGTCATGCTCAACCTGACCGTGACCGAGCCGAGCGGCATCCATACCAAGACGCCGGTCGCCGACCTGGACCAGCTCAAGGGCATGCGCCTGCGCGCGCCCACGCCCAGCGTCACCGCGATGCTGAACGCGCTCGGCGCCACGCCGGTCGGCCTGCCGCCGACGCAGATCTACGAGAACGTCGAGCGCGGCGTGGTGGAGGGCAACGTCATGCCCTGGGGACCGGTGGGCGCCTTCAAGCTCCACGAGGTGCTGAAGAACCACCTGAACGCCCGCGTCGACGCCGTCGCCATGTACACGCTCATGAACGAGCGCCGCTACAACTCGCTGCCGCCGGACATCAAGGTCCTGTTCGACGAGAGCAGGGACTTCTTCGCCAAGAACTGGGGCAAGTGGTGGAAGGACACCGACCAGATCGCCATCGATGCGGCGCTCAAGGCGGGCAACACCGTGCGCGAGCTGCCCGACGCCAGCCGCAACGCCTGGCGCGAGAAGCTCAGCCCCGTCGTGAAGGCGTATGTCGACGAGCAGGAGAAGACCGTGCCCGGCTCGCGCGAGATCTACGACGCCATGGTCACGGCCCTGAAGAAGTACGAGTAGCCTTGCGCCGAACGCGTTTCGGACACGGGGCCGGGCCGCGCCGCCTTCCGGCGAGCGCTTCCCGGCCCGGCGATCGGCCCCGGCAGACATGGAGAGGTCGGCACGATGATACGGGCAATGCGCCTTCTGGCGCTGGCGGGCACGCTGGCCTTCCTGGCCGCCGTCGGCCTCACCATGGTGGACATCGCGCTCAGGAGCTTCAGCTCCGGCACGGTGAAGGGCGCGGTCGATCTGGGCCAGCTCTGCGTGATGGCCGGAGCGATGCTGGCCATCCCGTACTGCTTCGCCACCGACCAGAACGTCGCGATCGACCTCTTCACCGACCGGATGCCGCGCCGGGTGCAGCTTGCCCTGCGCGTCTTCGCGGCCCTGCTCGGCGCAGCGTTCCTGGCCGGCGTGTTCTGGTTCTCGCTGCAGCAGGCGATGATCGAGGCCGCGGGCGGCGATCGCAGCCAGACCATCGGCATCCCCATGGCCTGGTACTGGACCCCCTTCCTGGCCGGCATCGGCCTGTCCATCCTCGCCACCCTCGCCGTGGCGCTCGATCTGGTGCGCAACGGCCTTCCCGCGGCGCGCATCGAGGAGGCCTCCCATTGAGCCCCGCCGTCATCGGACTGATCGGCGTCGTCTCGCTGCTGGCGCTCATCGCCCTGCGCGTTCCGGTCGCCATCGCCATGGGCGTCGTCGGCATCGTCGGCGGCGTGGCCATCAACGGCTGGTTCAGCCTGGGCTTCGTGCTCGGCTCCCAGCCCTTCGTCACCGTCTTTCCCTATACGCTCTCGGTCATCCCGCTCTTCGTGATGATGGGCGCGTTCGCCGCAAGGGCCGGGCTCTCGGCCTCGCTCTTCCAGTCGCTGCATGCCCTGATCGGCCACTGGCGCGGGGGGCTTGCAACCGCCACGATCGGCGCCTGCGCCCTCTTCGGCTCGGTCTGCGGGTCCAGCCTGGCCACCGCCGCCACGATGACGCGCGTCGCCGTCCCGACCATGCAGAAGATCGGCTACGACGACCGGCTCACCGCCGGCACGGTCGCCGCCGGCGGCACGCTCGGCATCCTCATCCCGCCCTCGATCATCATGGTCATCTACGCGATCATGACCGAGCAATCGATCGGCCGCATGTTCCTGGCCGGCATGGTGCCCGGCTTCATGGCCGCCGGGCTGTACATGCTGACCGTCTACATCATCGCCCGGCTGCGTCCGGAGAGCGCGCCGCTCGCGCCGCGCCTCGGCCGCGAGCACCAGCTCGAGGCCTTCCGGCAGATGGGCCCGGTGCTCCTCCTGTTCGGCTCGGTCATGGGCTCGATCTATTTCGGCATCGCCTCGCCGACGGAGGCCGCCGCCGTCGGCGCCTTCGGGGCCATCGTGCTCGCCGCCATGCGCGGCATGCTGACCTGGGAGGTCGTGCGGGAATCGCTGATGGAGACGGCGGTCACGACGGGCATGATCTTCATGATCCTCGTCGGCACGTCGGTGCTGCAGTTCTTCATCGAGACATCGACGCTGCCTAACCTCCTGCTGGACGGCATCAACTGGCTGCAATTGCCGCCCATCGGCGTGCTGATCCTGATCCTGATCGTCTACGTCATCCTGGGCTGCTTCCTCGACAGCCTGTCGATGATGCTGATCACCCTGCCGATCTTCTTCCCGCTGATCGTCAAGCTCGGCTACGACCCGGTCTGGTTCGGCATCCTGGTCACGTCGGTGGTCGAGATCGGGCTCATCACGCCGCCGGTCGGCATGAACCTCTTCGTCATCGCCGCGGTGTCGAACTCGATCCGCTTCGAGACGGCTGCTGCGGGGGTGGTGCCGTTCCTCATGGCCGACACGGTGCGGGTGGCGCTCCTCGTCGCCTTCCCGGCGATCACGCTCTTCCTACCGAAACTGCTGATGGGCTGACCGCGCCGGCTCGGTCTCAGAACAGCCGGCGCAAATGCGTCAGAACGCTGCCGCGCACGTTGTCGATGTGCACGCGCATCGCCGCCTGGGCTCTTTCTGGATCGCGCGCCATCACCGCGTCGATGATCTCGAGATGCTCTTGCACGCCGGGCTGGAAGCGCTCGGGCACCCGGCCCATGTCGAAGATCTTGGTCTTCTGGCGCAGGTCGCTGATGAGTTCCGACAGGAGCCGGGAGCCGGCGAGACCCGCGATCGTCCGGTGCAGCCGGTCGTCCACCGCGACATGCTCCTCGGCGCTCGGCACCACGCCGTCCGCATAGGCCTGGATGCGGTCGCGGATGAGGACGAGGTCCTCCGATCCGCCCGCCTCGGCGGCGCGGCCCGCGGCCTCCACCTCCAGCAGCCGGCGTACGTGGAGGATCTCGATGAAGTCGTCGACCGAAAGCCGCCGCACGACCGGCGTGATGCCGGCGCTGCGCAGCACCAGGCCTTCGACCATGAGGCGCATGATCGCCTCGCGCACCGGGGTGCGCGACACGCCCAGCCGCTCCGCGAGCTTCTTTTCCTGCAGGGCCGTCCCGGCGGACAGCGTGCCGTTCAGGATCATCTCCCGCAGGCGCTCGTAGGTGGTGTTGCCGAGGGTGGAGGGCGAAAGCTCATTCATGCGAGCAATGTCCGCTTTGCGATGATTCCGCCCCGCGCAGGCCGCCCCGCGCGCCCCGTGCGAAGTCACGACATGCACCGTGTATACCGCAGGTATGTTGACTAGGCCAGCGCAGTCGGCGCACTGTGCCGGCGTCGTCGGTGGCTTTCCCCCGGCGCATGGTTCAGGACGTCTCCCGGAGCTCACGGATCGTGGCCGATCTCCTTATTACAGGCGGCGTCGTCATCACAATGGACGCCTCCCGCCGGATCATCGAGGACGGCGCGATCGCGGTGGACGGCGACCGGATCGTTGATGTCGGGACCACCGCCGACCTGACCGAGCGCCACGAGGCGCGCACTGTGATCGACGCCCAGCGCAAGGCGGTCATGCCGGGCCTCGTCGACGGTCATGCCCATGCGGGCCACGGACTCATCAAGACCATGGGCGGTGGCCGCGGGGACCTCTGGTACGAGGCCTGCCTGAAGGCCTACACGATCGGCTCCACGCCGGACTTCTGGCGCGCCGAAGCCGAGCTTGCCGCGCTGGAGCGCCTGCGCTTCGGCGTCACGACGGGCGTGTCGCTGCTCGGCGGCGGCGACAGCATCATGCGCACCGACGATCCCGCCCACGCGGACGCGCATTGCGAGGGCGTGACGGCGGTCGGCACCCGTTCGCTCATTGCCATCGGGCCGACGCGCCCGCCCCACCCCCTCACCTATGCCCGCTGGAACGGGATGGAGCGGACGGATTATCCCGTCTCCTTCGACCGGCAGATGGAGACGTGCCGCACGATCATCGACCGCTGGCATGGCCGTCACGGCCGGCGCATCGGGATCGCCATGCTGACGCCGACGATCCGCGACGAGCACGTGGAGGCGATGGACGCGGCGACCCTGGCCGAGACCCGCCGGCAGGCGCTTGTCGCCCGCGAGCTGAGCCGCGAGCGCGGCCTCGTCTTCACCCAGGACGGCCACACCCGCAACAGCGTGGCCTATGCCCATGAGCTCGGGCTCCTGGGTCCCGACGCGCTCCTGTCGCACGCCACGGACCTGACCGCCGACGAGATCCGCATCTGCGCCGACACCGGCGCGAAGATCGCTCACAATCCCAGCGCGGTCGCCTCCATCCTCGGGCGGTGCCCCGTGCCCGAACTGATCGACGCCGGCGCCACCGTCTGCCTCGGCTCCGACGCCACCGCCCCGGACCGCTCGGGCGACATGTTCCGCCACATGCAGCAATGCATGCACTATCACCGCACCCATTTCCGCGACGCCAGCTACCTTCCGCCCGGCCGCGTGCTGGAGATGTGCACGGTCGACGGCGCGTCTGCCCTGGGCATGGGCTCCGAGATCGGCGCGCTGGAGATCGGCCGGAAGGCGGACATCATCCTCGTCGACCTCGCCCGGCCGCACCTCTACCCCCTGAACATGGCACCGTTCCGCGTCACCTATTTCGCCAACGGCAACGACGTTGACACGGTCATCGTCGACGGCCGCCTCCTGATGCAGGGGCGGCGTGTGCTCAGCGTCGACGAGGACCGCGTCCTGGAGGCGGCCCAGCGCGAGTGCGAGCTGATGCTGGAGCGCACGGGCCTTCGCCACCTGCTGGACATGCCGGCGGACTTCTTCGGCCATACCCGCTCCGCCGGCAGGCACTGACAATCCCGGAAGGACCGCTAGCGCCATGGCCGACCAAGCCTTCGACATCGTCATCCGCGGCGGCACCGTCGCGACCGCCGACGGCCGCTTCGAGGCGGATGTGGGCCTAACGGGCGAGACCATCGCCGCCGTCGGGCGGGGCCTTGCGCCGGGGCGCCGCGAGATCGATGCGCGCGGCCGTCTGGTCCTGCCGGGCGGCGTCGACAGCCATTCGCACATCGAGCAATTGTCCGGCGGCGGCATCATGAATGCCGACACGTTCGAGACGGCGACGCGCTCGGCGCTGATGGGCGGGACCACGTCGGTCATCTCCTTCGCCGCCCAGCACCGGGGCATGCGGCTCACGGACGTCGTCGACGATTACGCGGCGCGGGCCGCGCGCGGCGCGATGGCCGACTACGCCTTCCATCTCATGGTGGCCAATCCGGACCGGCAGACCATCGAGACCGACCTGCCCGCGCTGATCCGCGCCGGCCACCGGTCGGTGAAGGTCTTCATGACCTACGACAAGGTGCAGGTGACGGACGAGCAGCTCCTGGACGTGCTGCTGGCCACGCGCAGCGCCGGGGGGCTCGTCTGCGTCCATGCCGAAAACCACGGCATGCTCAAATGGATGGGCGATCGCCTCGTCGCCCGCGGCTATAGGGCGCCGAAATTCCACGCCGTGAGCCATCCCCGCGCGGCGGAGATCGAGGCCATCCACCGGCTGATCCAGTTCTCGCTCCTGGTCGACCAGCCGATCATGATCTTCCACGTCTCCACGGCGGAGGGCCTCGACCTCATCCGCAAGGCGCGGGCCGAGGGCGCGAAGGTCTATGCGGAGACCTGCACCCATTACCTGTTCCAGACGATGGCGGACCTGGACCTGCCCGGCCTGGAGGCAGCCAAGCTGCTCTGCTCGCCGCCCCAGCGCACGCCGTCGGATCAGGAGGCGCTGTGGCGCGGGCTGGAACTGGGTGACCTGCAGGTCCTGTCGTCGGATCATGCGCCCTACCGCTTCGACGCGTCCGGCAAGCTCAGCGCCGGCGCCGATCCCGACTTCAAGCAGATCGCCAACGGCCAGCCCGGCCTGCAGATCCGCATGCCGCTTTTGTTCGACGCCATGGTCGGCGGCGGACGCCTCGGGCTGGAGCGCTTCGTGGACCTGACGGCCGCCACGCCGGCCCGCATCTACGACCTGCCGCGGAAAGGCGCCATCGCGCCGGGCATGGACGCGGACATCGTCCTGTGGGACCCCGAACGCAAGACGGTCCTCCCGGACGCTCTCGACGACAATACGGGCTACAACCCGTTCGCAGGGCGAACGGTGACCGGTTACCCCGAGCTCGTCATGCTGCGCGGCGCGGTCGCGGTGGAGGACGGCGTCCTGCGCGCGAAGCCCGGCTCCGGCCGGCTGCTGCTGCGCGAGGCGGGCGAGGCCACGCGCCCGACCGGACGCCTCTCCCCCGAATTCGACCCGGCGCACAATTTCGGCGCCGATCTCTACTAGGCAGCCCGGCAGGAGCGCGGCCATGACCGTCTTCGTCATCAACCCCAATTCGTCGGAGGCCGTCACGGCGGGCATCGACGCCGCAGTGGCCCCGCTGCGCTCCAGCGACGGTCCTCCCATCGTCTGCGTCACCCTGGCGGAAGGACCGCCCGGCATCCAGACGCAGGCGCATGTGGACGGCGTCGTCATGCCGATGCTCAAGCGCGCCGCCGCGCTCGAGGCGGAGGCGTCGGCCTTCGTCGTCGCCTGTTTCAGCGATCCCGGCATGCATGCGCTGCGGGAGCAGAGCCGCCACCCCGTCCTCGGCATCGCCGAGAGCGGCATCCTCACCGCCCTGACCCTCGGCCAGCGCTTCGGCATCATCGCGATCCTGCCGACCTCGATCCCGCGGCATCTGCGCTATGTCGGCGCAATGGGCGTGGGGCAGCGCTTCGCCGGCGACCTCGCCATCGGCATGGGCGTGGCGGAGCTGGCCGACGGGGCCAGGACCCTGGAGCGCATGACCGAGACCGGGCGGCGCCTTCGCGATGTCCACGGCGCGGACGTGCTCGTCATGGGATGCGCCGGCATGGCCCGGTTCCGCGCGCCGCTGGAACAGGCCCTGGGCATCCCCGTGGTCGAGCCCACCCAGGCCGCGACCGCCATGGCGGTTGGCCGGGTCCGCCTCGCCGACGCCTGACCACGTTCGCTCGAAGACGACAACGACAACAAAAGTCCCAAGGAGACACCGACCCATGGCCCTGCTGACCGAGGACGCGAAGGGCGTCTACGTCATCGCCGTCACGCCGTTCACCGATACCGGCGCGCTCGACCTCGAAAGCACGGACCGGATGGTCGACTTCTACCTGGAGAAGGGGGCCACAGGCCTGACCGTGCTCGGCATGATGGGCGAGGCGCCCAAGCTCGCGGCGCCCGAATCCATCGCCGTGGTGAAGCGGGTGATCGCGCGCACCGCGGGACGGGTGCCGGTCGTCGTCGGCGTGTCCGCTCCGGGCTTCGCGCCTATGAAGGAATTGGCCGACGCGGTGATGGACCTCGGCGCCGCCGGCGTCATGGTCGCGCCCGCACCGACCGTGCGCACGGACGATCAGATCTACGCCTATTTCGAGACCGCCGCCGAAACGCTGGGGTCGATCCCGTTCGTGCTGCAGGACTTTCCCCTCGCGGTGGGCGTCCAGATCGCCCCCGGCGTCATCAACCGCATCGTGAAGAACCTTCCGACCTGCGTGATGCTCAAGCACGAGGACTGGCCGGGCCTCAACAAGATCAGCGCCCTGCGCGCCGCCAGCGACAGGGGCGACACCCGCCGGATCTCGATCCTGTGCGGCAATGGCGGGCTGTTCCTGCCCGAGGAGATGAGCCGCGGCGCCGACGGCGCCATGACCGGCTTCGCCTATCCCGAGATGATGGTCGATGTCGTGAAGGCGCATGCCGGGGGCGACGTGGAGCGCGCCCACGACATCTTCGACGCCTATCTGCCCCTCGCCCGCTACGAGCAGCAGCCGGTATTCGGCCTGCAGATCCGGAAATACGTGCTGGCAAGGCGCGGCGTCATCGCCTCCGCCGCCCTGCGCAAGCCTGGCGGCAAGCTCTCGGCCGGCGATATCGCCGATATCGAGCGCCTGATCGCGCGGCAGGAGAAGCGCCTGGCCGAGATCGGCTGAACGTCAGAGCGGCAGGCGGCGCACGTCGAGGACGCCGTCTGCCCGCATCGTCCATCCCGCATGATGTCCGGCAAGGCCGATCGTGCGGTGGTGGTTGTAGAGGAACAGCCACGGCGGGTCCTGCTGCAGCAGCCGGTAGCAGCGGCGGTAGACGGCCTCGCGCGCGGCGGGGTCGACCGTGCGGCGCCCCTCGTCCAGAAGCCGCTCGACCTGCGGATTGGCATAGCCCTCCCACCAGGCGCCCTTCACCCGCGAATCGATCTTCTCGTGCAGCACCCGGAAGGCGCTCATCGGGCTGGAGTCGAAGACGCACAGGTCGTGGATGTTCTTCAGCCTCACCTGATTGGCGTAGTGCGTGCGGTCCGCCTCCAGGTGGATGCGGAAGCGGATGCCGAGATCGGCAAGCTGCGCCTCCACTTCGGCGGTGAGCGCCTGCGCCTCGTCGGGCAGCCGTGTCGGGCAATAGACGTCGAGGGTTAGCCCGCCGCCATGGCCCGCTTCGGCGATCAGCCGGCGCGCCTCGTCGCGGTCCTGCGCGAAGGGCGGCGCGCTGCGGTCCGCACCGTAATGGACCGGGCTGATGAACCCGTGCAGCGGGCTGCCGGCGCCCTTCAGCACCCGGGGGACCAGCGCGTCCCGGTCGATGGCGAGGTTCAGCGCCAGCCGCAGGCGCGGATCGGCGAGCGGACCCCGGCTGGCGTTGAACATGTAGATGATCGCCGTCGGCGCCAGGAATTCGCGCACCGTGAAGTCCGCCGCCGCCAGCCGCCGGGCCGCCACGGGATCGAGGCCGTTGGCGATGTCGGCATCGCCCGCCTCCAGCATGGCGACCCGCGATGCGCCCGTCTCGCCCTTGATCCAGACGATCCTGTCATGGGCCGGCGGCCCGTCGAAATGATCGGGATTGGCGACCGCCTCGATGCGCACGTCCGGTTCGCAGACGACCAGCCTGTACGGCCCGGTCCCAACCGCCCGCCGGACGAGGTCGTCTCCCGCAGCCTCGACGGCGCGCGGCGACACGATGTGGCCATAGGCGAGGATGTCGAACAGGTCCGCGATCGGATGCGCCAGCGTCACGCGGATGCCTGCCTCGTCGAGGACCTCGACCTCCATGCCCTTGAGATATTGCGAATAGACCCCCGGCGCGCCCAGCGTCGCGCCCATGTCCGGCCGCGCCATGCGCAGGAGGCAATAGCGCACGGCCTGCGCGTCGCACGGCTCGCCGTCGTGGAAGCGCACGCCCCGCCGCAGCGCGAACGTATAGACGCGCGCGTCGTCGGACACCGTCCAGGATGTGGCGAGCGCCGGCTCGTAGGCTCCGTCCCGCCCCCGCCGCACCAGCGCGTCGAACAGCGCGCCGAACACGGTGAGCACGTCGTTCGCGTCCGTGCAGGCATGGGGATCGTCGAACGCGATGCGCGGCTGCGCGATCCGGATCGTCTTGGTCATTTGTGGGCCCTTCAGGCGACGGGGACGCCCGCGTCGTGGAGATGGCAGGCGACCGCGTGGCCGCCGCCCTGGGACTTGAGCACCGGGCGCTCGGCGGCGCAGCGATCGAAGGCGAGCGGGCAGCGCGTCCGGAACGGGCAGCCCGTGGGCAGGTTCAGCGCGCTCGGCACCTCGCCCTTGATCGCGTCCGCGGCCGGCGGTAGCGGGGTGCCCAGCACCGGCGCGGCGGCGAGCAGGGCCTGCGTGTAGGGGTGGAGCGGGTTCTCGAAGATCGCGTCCTTCGGCCCGGTCTCGACCATGAAGCCGAGATACATCACGCCGATCCGGTCGCTGATATGACGCACGACCGACAGGTCGTGGGTGATGAACAGGTACGAGAAGCCGAACTCGTCCTTGAGGTCCATCATCAGGTTGAGGATCTGCGCCTGGATCGAGACGTCCAGCGCCGAGACCGGCTCGTCCGCGATGATGAGGTCCGGCTCCACCGACAGCGCCCGCGCGATGCCGATGCGCTGGCGCTGGCCGCCGGAGAACTGGTGCGGATAGCGGTCCGCGTGCTCGCGTCCGAGCCCGACCTTGGCGAGCAGCGCCAGCGCGCGCTCCGCCACGTCCGGCACCGGCCCGGCGGCGTTCTCCAGATAGGGCTCCATCACGATGTCCCGCACCCGCTGGCGCGGATTGAGCGAGGCATACGGGTCCTGGAAGATCATCTGCATCTTCTTGCGGATGGGCCGCATGCGGTGGAAGTCGTGCTGCGTGATGTCCTCGCCGTCGAGCGCGATGGCGCCGCCGGTCGGCTCGTGCAGCTTGATCACCGTCTTGGCGAGGGTGGACTTGCCGCAGCCGCTCTCGCCGACGAGGCCCAGCACCTCGCCGCGGGCGATCTCGAAGCTGACGCCGTTGACCGCGTGCACGATCCGGCGCGGTGCGGTGATGCGCCCGTTCCGGATCCGCAGGCGGTCGAAGATGCTGCCGCTCACGTCGAAGCGCTGGCGCAGGTCGCGGACTGCGAGGAGCGGGGCCATCAGCGTATCGCCTCGATGGGGAAATGGCAGGCCGCCGCCTGGCCGGTCGCGGTCTCCACCAGCTCCGGCTCGACGCGGCGGCAGATGTCCTGCGCGGCGGGGCAGCGCGGCGCGAAGGCGCAGCCCGGCGGCAGCTTGCGGATGTCCGGCACGCTGCCGGGGATCTGCCGCAGCCGCGCCTGCGCCTTGTCATGGTGCGGGATGGAGTCCAGCAGGCCCCGCGTGTAGTGGTGCCGCGGCCGCTCGATCACGTCCGCCGCCCGGCCCTTTTCCACGATGCGCCCGCAATAGAGCACGACGATGCGGTCGGCCATCTGGGACACGGCGGCGAGGTCGTGGGTGATCAGGATCAGCGAGGCCGCGTTCTGCGTCACCTGGTGCTTCATCAGCCGCAGGAGCTGGGCCTGGATCGTCACGTCGAGCGCCGTCGTCGGCTCGTCGGCGATGAGAAGGCGCGGCCGGGCGATCATGCTGATGGCGATGACGACGCGCTGGCGCATGCCGCCGGAGAACTGGTGCGGGTAATTGTCCAGCCGGGATTCCGGCTGGGGGATCCCGACCTCGCGCAGCATCTCGATGGCGCGCTCGCGCCGCCGGGCCGAGGGCAGGTCGGTATGGAGCTTGAGCATCTCCTCCAGCTGGTTCCCGATCGTGTAGAGCGGGTTCAGCGCGGTCATCGGGTCCTGGAAGATCATGGCGACGCGCTTGCCGCGCACCCGGCGCATCCGCGCCTCGTCCAGCCGCGCCAGGTCCTCGCCCTCGAAGACGATCTCGCCCGCCTCGATCCGCCCGGGCGGGTCGATGAGGCCCATGATCGAGAAGCCGACCATGGACTTGCCGCCGCCGGATTCGCCGACGAGCCCCAGGATCTCCCCCGGCGCGACGTCGAACGAGACCCCGTCCACGGCCTTCACCACGCCGCCGAACGTGTGGAACCAGGTCCGCAGGTTGCGGACGGAGAGAAGCGGCGCGGGCTGCGCCACGGGGATGCGCGCGGCCTCGTTCATTTCAGCCTCGGATTGAGTTCGTCGCGCAGGAAGTCGCCGAGCAGGTTGATGCCGAAGACGATGAGCATGATGAACAGGCCCGGGAAGACCGAGATCCACCAGAGCCCGGAGAACAGCACGTCGAACCCGTTCTTGATGAGAAGCCCCAGCGAGGGCTTGGTGATCGGCACGCCGACGCCCAGGAACGACAGCGAGGCCTCGATCAGCACGAACGTGCCGACCTGGATCGTCGCCACGACGATGAGCGGGGTCAGCACGTTGGGCAGGACGTGGCGCAGGATGATCTTGGCATTGGGCAGGCCGGAGACCCGCGCCGCCTGGATGTATTCCTTCTGCGTCTCCCGCAGCGTCGAGCCGCGCACCGTGCGGGCATAGACGACCCAGCCGACCGAGATCAGCGCGATCAGCACCTTCTCCACCCCCGTGCCGAAGGCCGACATGAGGAAGAGGGCGGTCAGGACCGAGGGAAAGGACAGCTGGATGTCGGCGATGCGCATGATGACGCTGTCGAGCCGGCCGCCATAGAAGCCCGCGAGCAGACCCAGCGTCGTGCCGATGAGGCACGAGCCGATCATGGCGGTGAGCCCGATGAAGAGCGAGATGCGGCTGCCATAGACGATGCTGGCGAGCACGTCCCGGCCCTGCCCGTCCGTGCCCAGCCAGTATTGCGGGCTGCCGCCCTCCAGCCAGACCGGCGGCTTGAAGGAATCGAGCAGTTCCAGCTGGGCGACGTCGTAAGGGTCCTGCGCCACGACCCAAGGGCCGATCGTGATCATGCCGGCGAAGAACAGCACGATGAGGCTGCCGATGATCGCCGACGCGTTGCGCCGGTAATTGTGGAAGAGCTCGGAGGCGAGGAAGCGTTGCGCGAGGGCGGTCAAGGCATGGCCCTCACTTGATCTTGATGCGCGGATCGATGAGCGCATAGAGCACGTCGACCACGAAGTTCACGACGACGAACATGAAGGCCACGAACATCAGGTAGACCACGATGACGGGCCGGTCGCCGCGATAGATGGAATCGACCAGGAGCTTGCCGATTCCGGGCCAGGCGAAGATCGTCTCGGTGAGCGTCGCGAAGGCGATGAGGTCGCCCAGCATCAGGCCGAACACGGTGACGAGCGGGATCAGCGCGTTCTTGAGCCCGTGCTTGAACAGCACGCCCTTCTGGGCGGCACCCTTGGCCCGGGCGAACTTGATGTAGTCCTGCTTCATCACCTCCATCATCTCCGCCCGGATGATCCGCATTAGGATCGCGAGCGTGCCGATGGAGAGGGTGATGGCCGGCAGGATAAGGTGCCGGAAGCCCTCCCAGGAGGTGAAGCTGACCCGGAGGCCGAACAGCTCGGTGGTCGGCCCGCGCCCGGAGGACGGGAAGAACTGGAAGCGCACGGCGAAGACGAAGATCAGCACCATGCCGACCCAGAAGCCCGGCAGCGAGATGCCGACGAGGGAGCCCGCCATCACCGCGCGGCTCAGCGGCCGGCCGGGATTGGCGCCGGCATAGACCCCGAGCGGGATCGCGACGACGAGCGCGATGACCATGGCGAGGAAGACGATCTCCAGCGTCGCCGGCAGGCGTTCCAGGATCAGCTGCAGCGCGGGCTGGCGGAACACGAAGGAGCGGCCGAAATCGCCCTGGAGGACGTTGAGGAGGAAGCGCCAGTACTGGACGAGGTGGGACTCGTCGAGACCCAGCAGCCGCCGCGCCTGGGCGATCTGCTCCTCCGTCGCGTCCAGCGGGACCATCATGTAGGTGGGGTCCCCCGTGAAGCTCATCATCGCGAAGACGAGCACCGAGACCACCCAAAGCACGACGATCATCTGGATCAATCGCTTGATCAGATAGCCGAACACGACACCGACCTTGGTAAGCGGGAGGGGTGCGCGGCGGCCCGGGTCCCCGGACCGCCGGCATCGGTTGCGCCGGGCCCCGGCGGGGCCCCGCAGATCACTTCACGTCCATCTCGTAGGCCCAGATGAACTTGTCCATGCGGGGCACGACGGTGACGCCGTTCTTGGCGGCGTAGATGTCCTGCTCGTAGTGGATCGGGATCATCGGGATGTCCTTGACCGCGATCTTGGTGGCTTCCTGCAGGAACTCGTTGCGCTTGGCCATGTCCGCCGTGGCGTCGGCCTTGTCGATCCACTCGTCGAACGCCGCGTTGGAATAGGCGCCGCGATTGGCCTGGCCGTAGCCCTGCTTCTTGTTCCGGCTGTACATCAGCACGCTGTACATGTTGCCGGCATCGCCCGAGGGCGTGTCCCAGCCGGACATGATGAAGCTCGACTTGTCCGACGGGACGCGGATGTAGCCGAAGAAGTTGGAGCGCGGCATCAGGTTGAGGTTCAGCGTGATGCCGATCCGCGAGAGCATGCCGGCCAGCGCCTGGGCGATGGCGCCGTCATTGACGTAGCGGTTGTTGGTCGTGTCCAGGGTCATGGTGAACCCCTTCTCGAACCCCGCCTCCTTCATGAGCGCCCGCGCCTTCTCCAGGTCGAACGGGTATTCCTTGCGGAAATCGAGGCCCGGCACGTAGCCCAGATGCGACGACGGCACGTACTGGTCGCTCGGCGTCGCAAACCCGTTCATGACCACGGTGCGGATGGCGTCCACGTTGATGGAGCGCACGATCGCCTCGCGCACGCGCCGGTCCTTCATCGGGTTGACCGGCAGGTCGATCGTCGGGGACTTGTCGCGGGTGTCGATGGCGATCACGAGGTTGAGCAGGCTAGGCCGCGTGATGACCTTGAAGTTGTTGTTGGCCTGAACGCTGGCAACGTCGCGGACCGAGAGATCCTGGATGACGTCGACGCCGCCGGTCAGCAGCGAGGCGGTGCGCGTTGCGGGGTTGGTGATCGGCTTGAACGTCACCTTGTCGATCTTGGGCTTGCCGCGCCAGTGATCGGCGAAGGCATCGAGCGCGATCCGGTCTTCCTTCACCCATTCGGCGAGCTTGTAGGGGCCCGTGCCCATGGGCTTGAGGCCCATCTGCTCGTCGCCGACGCTCTTGGCGTACTTCTCGTTGACGATGAGGATCTCCGCCAGCGCCATGTGCAGCACGGCATAGGGCTTGGGCGTCTTGAACTCGACGGTGTAGTCGTCGATGGCGCGGGCCGAGGCGATGTTGGCGACGAGGCTCGCCATCAGCGCCTTCTTCAGCCGCTCGACGGTGAACACGACGTCGGAGGCCTTCAGCTCGTCGCCGTTGTGGAACTTCACGCCCTTGCGCAGCTTGAAGACCCACGTCGTGTCGTCCACCACCTGCCAGCTCTCGGCCAGGCCGGGCTCGAACTTCAGATCCGCCGTGCGCTGCACCAGCGGATCGTAGAAGTGGTAGAACATGATGTTGCCGGACAACTCGTTCGCCGCGTGGGGATCGAGGATCACCGCGTCGGCGGTCAGTGCGATCGTCACCGCCTTCTGCTGGGCGAAGGCCGCGCCCGGCAGGGCGATGCCGGCGGCCAGGGCCGCGGCGAGCACGCCGCGCCGGGTCCATGCCAGTGTCGTGTCGTAGGTCATCCGATGCTCCCCTGTTTGTGTGGTCGTTCGAGCGGATCGTGAACGGCGGCGGACGCGTCAGTCCAGCGCCGACTGGATTTCGATCTGGTACCCTTCCGGGTCGTTGAAGACGAAGGCGCGGATCTTCAGTTCGGCGCTGCTGCGCGGCGCGCGCAGGGCCTCGACGGATTGCGTGGCGATGTAGGCGTACCAGGCGTCCACGTCCGCGACGCGAATGCACAGCTGGACGGGCTTGACCGGATGCGCCCGGTGGCTGCCCCGCGCCTCGTCCACGAGGCCTACATACCCGTCCTGCGTGACGCGGTAGATCTTGGACCAGCCCTGGTCGATGGCCAGCGTCAGGCCCAGGACGTCCTCGTAGAACCGCATCGCCGCCGGCAGGTCCTTGTAATAGAGGAACGTGATGACCTTGCCGGTGGCGTCATGGCTCGGCCGCTGCGGGGATGTGGACATCGATGGCCTTCAGCCTTGGCGGAAATCGGCCGGATCCACGCCCGCCCCGCACCGCAGCGAGACCTGGGGCAGACCCGTTACACCTACGGTATACACGGCGTATTTCGAGGTCAAGGAAGCTAGCGCCACGGTTTCGGGCTAAGCGCTGGACGAACGCTTGCCTTCGGTGAGGAGAGCAGAATTCTGCACCGATCAGCGCCCGAACGGTTGATCTTTACGAGCGCGTTCAGTCCAATGCCGGCTGTTTCATGATCCGGCCCGACATCCATCCGTCGCGGTCGGGAATTTTTCATTGCTGAGACCAACGGATTGCCCGGAGTTGCCCATGTTGCCGCAGACAGCGCTGGCCGTTGCCGACGCTAACGATCCGCACGCCGCCCTGAAGGCCGCGTTCGCCAACGTCGATCAGTACCAGCCCGTCTACCGGCTGGAAGACGCCTTCCGGGACCGACCCGTGTCCCGCACCTGCACGGACCGCTGCATTCTCCTGGACCGGGAACTGGCGCCCGACATCCCCAACCTGCGCATTCTGGATGTGGGCTGCTCCATGGGCTACCTCAGCCTCTACTTCGCCGAACGCGGAGCTGTCGTTCACGGGATCGACATGCGACCGGAGAACGTCGTGTTCTGCAGCGAGCTGGCGAAGGTCCACGCGATTCCCGCTCGGTTCACTGTGGATGCGTTCACGCCCGATTTCTGCGCGGCGCTGCCGGAGGGCCGATACGACGTCGTCTTCCTGTTCAGCGTTCTCCATCACGTGATCACGCAACATGGCCTGCCTGCCGTCCAGGCCATGATGGCGACGCTGCTCGACCGCACGGACATGCTCTTCGTCGAGCTTGCCCGGCCATCCGAGGACGTTCCTTTCGGCTGGAAGGAGCACATTCCTGCCAACGAGCTCGACATCTTCGCGTCCGCCGGCGAGATCGAGATCGAGCATCTCGGCGATTTCCCGGCGCTGGGCGCGATCACGGTCCGCCCGCTGTACCGGGTCAGACGGACGCGCAAGGCCTTCAACGGCGTGCCGCATCGACCGTTGGATGTCCGAAGGTCCGCGATCCGGACCGGCGAAACCCGCAACCGGAAATACTACCTGTCCGACACGCTCTTCACGAAGTGCTTCGTGTTCGACGGCCCGCGGATCGAGACCTATTCCCGGTTCCTGGCCGAGGAGGCCGCTTACCGGCGGATCGGGCGCAAGCCGGGCTTTCTTCCCCTCATCGGCAGCGAAATCCGGGGTCGGCTGGGACTGTTGACCCTACCGCGGATCGAGGGGGTCTGGCTTCAGGACGCCATCCGCGCCGGTGAGGCACGCGACATCCGTCAGATTGCCTTGTCGGTCCTCGACATCCTTGGGTCGTTCGCGGATGCGGGCCTCTACTGGAACGACTTCCGCACCCACAACCTGATGCTGTCGCGGGAAGGCGTCACTGCGCTCGATTTCGAGTGTGCCGGCCCCGTCGAGACCGAGCACACGCTAAACCTGTTCCTCTGGTTTCTTCACGATCTCCAGTCCGGGAGGGCGATGACCCAGGAGGTGAACGTGTTCCGCGATGGCAACATGAACGTGCCCCGGCCGCCTCTGGATGCGAAGGATTACGCCGAGCCCCTCCGCGATCTCGCCGAGGCCGCTCTCCAGGCCGACGGCATTCGCGCTTTCATCGCGCGCGCGGCGGATATTCGGCAGCAATGACAGAAGTTTCGGTTCGCAGCTCCCTTCCCTTGCGGCAACCGCTGTGAAGCGGGCGCTCAAAATCCCGTTGCCCGCCCGCGCAACCCCGGTACAGTCCCCCGGCGCCGAGGGTCGGCTTCGCCCTCGAGGTTTTTTCGCGCGCGGGGCCGGGGTGCGACGGAATGCCGATTTCGCGACGCTATCTGATCACGTCGACGCTGTTGTTCCTGCTCGTGGGCGCGGCAGCGCTCCTGGCGCTGGTCGGCGCGACCGTGTGGCTGAGCCAGAAGGCGCAGGTCGATGCCGGGCTCGTCAACGAGCAGCGCGTCGTGCGCAACCGCGCCGTCAGCGTGCGCGAGGCGCTGCTCACCGCTGAATCCAGCCAGCGCGGCTACATCATCACCGGCAACGAGATCTACCTGGCGCCGTACGACAACGCCAAGCTCGTCGCCCAGGCCGAGCTCGCCGAGCTGGTCGCCGCCGTCCGGATGGTGGCGCGGTTCCAGCCCATGCTGCCGCGCCTGGGGACCCTGGTCGAGCAGCGCCTGGCGGAGCTGGACGAGGGCATCCGGCTGCGCGACGCGGGCGCGCTGAACGGCGGCGGGGCGCCCGCCGGCACCAACCAGGGCAAGGCCCTGATGGACGAATTGCAGGTCTTCCTCTCCGCCATCGTGCTGGAAGCCGACGACGCGCAGACGGTGAACCTCTCCACCCAGACGGCCAACATCCTGGCCCTGCGCATCGGGACCGTGCTGGTCAGCATCCTGATCCTGGGCGTCGTCGCGGGCGTCGTCGTCACCTTCGCGCGCTATACCCGCGAGATCGTCGAGGCGCGCGACGCCCTGGCAAAGGCCAATGCGGGCCTGGAGGCGCGCGTGGCGGAGCGCACGAAGGACCTCGTCCAGGCCCGCGACCGGGCGGAGATCCTCCTCACCGAGGTCAACCACCGGGTCGCCAACAACCTGGCGCTCATCGGCGCGCTGATCCACATGCAGCGGCAGGCCGTCGTCGACGAGGCGGCGCGCGCCGCCCTCGACGAGACCAATGCCCGCATCCAGGCGATCACGGAAATCCACAAGCACCTCTACACGGCCGGCGACGTGACCTCCGTCGAACTCGATGGCTACATGGGCGCCCTGCTCGCGCAGCTGGAGAAGACGCTGGCCTCCGAGGGGCACGGCGCCTGGATCCGGCAGGACATCGAGCCGGTCCGGGTTTCCACGAATGCGAGCATCAACCTCGGCATCATCGTGGTCGAATGGGTCACGAACGCGTTCAAGTACGCCTACAAGGGCCGCGCCGGCGAGGTGAGGGTCCTGGCGCGCAGGTCGGACAGCAACCTCCTCGTGGCCGTCCAGGACGACGGCACCGGCATCGCGCCCGGCCAGCCCGCCCGCGGCTCGGGCGTGGGGTCGCGGATCGTGACCACGATCGCCCGGTCTCTGGAGGCCAGGGTCGAGTACCTGAACCTCAATCCCGGCACCGACGCGCGTATCCTCTTGCCGCTCGAGCCCGCATGACCGCCCGCGCCGACGGCCTTTCGGAGACGTCCATGATCGTGTCGCGCCGCACCCTGCTGGGGGCTCTGGGACTGTCCGCCTTAACGGCTGCGCCGGGGCTGGCGCAGGAGCCGGCCCGAGGCCTGACGACGCCGAAGGTGCTTCCTGCCTTCGACCCCGGCGCGCCGGCCTGCTCGCCGCCTAAAGGTCTGACGCGCACGCTCCTGTTCGCCCAGGACAACCAGCGGGACTTCATGAAGGGAGCGGCGCGGGGCCTGGAACTGGCCGCGCGCGACCGCGGCCTCGCCTTCGAGGTCGCGCTCGCCGACAATGACCCCGCCGCCATGGTGCGGCACGTGCGCCGCGCAACCGAGGCGGGCGTCGGAGCGCTGGTGACCGCGCCGATCGACGTGGCGACCCTGGCCCCGGCGGTGCGCCAGTTCATCGCCAGGGGCGGCTATGTCGGCTCGATCGTGCCCCCGCCGGCGACCACGATCCTGAACGCCCCCCAGCGCGCCACGGGCAAGGCCCTCGGCGACGCCGCGGCCGACTATATCCGCACGCATCTCAAGGGCGAGGCGCGGGTCGTGCTGCTGACGCACGACACAAACCAGTTCCTGGCGCAGCGCTTCGTCGGCATGCGCGCCGCGCTGAAGGCCGTGCCGGGCGCGCGGATCGTCGCCGACATCTCCCCGCGGACCGTGGACAAGGAGGGGGGCTACGCCATGATGCGCACCATCCTCCTGGCCCATTCCCGCATCGACGTCGTGCTCGGCGCGGACACCGTCGTGCTCGGGGCGCTGGCCGCCCTGCGCGAGGCGGGCCTTGCCCGGGACGACCAGTTCCTGGGAGGGATCGACGGGGAGCCGGAGGCGCTGGCCGAAATGCGCAAGGGCGGGCCCTACAAGGCCACCGTCAGCCTAGCCTCCCCCATCTTCGGCTATGCGCTGGGCCAGCACGCGGCGGACTGGCTGGATGGACGGTCGGTGCCGCAGGGGCTCGACATCCTGCCCAGCCTTCTCCTGCCGCAGACGATCGCCCGTTTCGAGCGGGACGCCGCCGATCCGGGCGCCGTCTACCGGGACCCGGCGCGCCGCGATGTCTATCTGAAGGCCTATGGCAATGCCTGCCACGACACGCGCGACGCCTTCATCGATTTCGGCTGGTCGTCCGAGCTGAAGTGAGGGCGGCGCCCGCCGCCCTCCTGTCCGCTTCCGTCAGGCCGGGAGGACGACGACCTTCGTCTTGACCGGCGTCTGGTCGTAGAGGTGCAGCATGTCTTGGCTGAGAAGCCCGACGCAGCCGCTCGTCACGCCCGAGCCGATCGATTCCGGATCGCTCGAAGCGTAGATCGTGTAGAGCGTGTAGCGCCCGTTCTGGTAGAGGTAGAGCGTGCGGGCGCCCAGCGGGTTGTCGAGGCCGCCGGGCATGCCGCGCGCCCACTTGGCGGCCTCCGGCTGGCGCTTGATCATCTCGGCCGGCGGCGTCCAGGTCGCCCATTCGCCCTTGCGGCCGACATAGGCGTCGCCATGCCAGCGGAAGCCGTCGCGGCCCACATTCGCCCCGTAGCGCGTGGCCTGCCCGCCCTCTTCGACCCGGTACACGTAGTAATTGCCCGGATCGACGATGATCGTGCCCGGCTCTTCCTTCGTGTCGTAGCTGACCGTGCGGCGGAAATATTTCGGGTCGACCTTGGTGACGTCGACCGCCGGAACCGGGAACTTCTCGTTCGGCAGCGGCCCGTAGACCTTCTGCGCCTCGGCAAGGCTCATCCCGTCGGACGTCACGCAGCCGCCAAGGCCCATGGCGCCGATCCCGACGGCCGATCCGACCAGAAACGAGCGCCGGCTGAAGCCGCCGCGATGCTCCGCAGCGGAGCCCAAACCGTCCGCGCCGCCCGCCCGGGCGCTGCTGCCGTCCTTCATCATGATCTGCCGTCCTGACGCACGAAAACCGGCCGGCAGCATAGCCATTCGCGCGGAAAATGGTAGCGGGAACGGCCGCTTCGCTCCGTCACGTCGGGTATGGCGACCTTTGCGGTAACGCGATTTGGGCCGGAGCTGGCGGGAATCTGGTGGGCCCGGCAGTTGTCCAAGTCGTTAACCATATCAGCGGTTTGACATCAGGTGCGGGCCATTCTGCCGCCTTTAACTTCATTGGGAAATTTTCAGAGCCGCCCGCACCGTCAGGG
>JAIXYZ010000001.1 GCA_027489955.1 Hyphomicrobiales bacterium
ATCGTCCTTGGCGGCGCGCAGTTCCTCGCCCAGGAGGCGCACCAGCTCGCCCCGGCGCGGGGCGGGAACGGCGCGCCAGGCCAGAAAGGCCGCATGGGCCCGCCCGATCGCGGCGCGGGTGTCGTCGGGGCTCGTCTCGCGGACGTGCGCCAGCGTCTCCCCGGTGATCGGCGAGCGGGCCGGCAACGTGCCCTCCTGCAAGGCCGTCGCCTGCATGCCGAGGCGCCGGAGGATGGATGCGACCTCGGCGGCGAGATCGGTGGCAGGCATCTGGACGTTCATCGTCGCGTCTCCTTCGGGATGCTCAGCGGGCGCCCTGCGCCGCCGGAGGCGGGCCGAGCCGGGGGGTTCCAAGCGGGTGGTGGGTGATGGCTCCGAGCAGTGCCCCGGTGACCCGCTTGAGGGCGTCCGGCGCATAGGCGTCGTAGAAGACCTGGTTGGCGCGGCCGAGCCCGTGCTCGGCGCTGAAGCTGCCGCCGAACCGGGTCACCGCCTCGCCCATCACAAAGGCCCGCAGCGCCTCGATGGACTCGCGCGGGACCGGGCCCGCCGCGTGCGGATGGACCAGGTTGAAATGAACCCCGCCGTCGCCGACATGGCCGAAATCGCAGACGCGCCAGGCCGGATGGCGGGCGCCAAGCTCCGCGAGCATGAACCGGCGGAAGGCCGGCAGATCGGCCCGCCGGAAGGAGAGGTCGAAGCCGAGCAGATGGCCGGAGGCCTTGAGCCCCTCGGAGATGGCGTGGCGCAGGGCCCAGGCCTCGTCGCTGCGCGCGACCAGCGCATCCGCGAGCGGAGCGTCGTCCCGCTCCCAGATGCGGGTCAGGATGCCTTCCAGCACCGCGTCGAGCGGCGCTTCCCCGTCCGCATTCGCCCAGCTGCGGGTCAGCTCGACGAGAACGGCATAGGCGGGGATCTCCCCTCGCGCGAACGGATTGCGCACCGCTGGCGCGTGGGCAATGGCCGCCTGCATCGCGGGGCGGGACATGCCTTCGAAGGCCGACAGGTACTCGCCCGCCAGTTCCTCGAACAGCACGAGAAGCTCGACAAGCGCGTCGTCGTCGCGGGGCACCAGGATCGCGGTCGCGGTCTGGGCGGGGCGACGGTGAACCTCGACCACCGCCTGCGTCACCACGCCGAAGGCGCCGCAGGAGCCGATGAAGAGCTGCTTGAGATCGGCCCCGACATTGTTCTTGCGCAGGGGTGAGGCGAGGTCGAGCACCGTGCCCTGCGCATCCGGCAGCACCACCTCCAGACCCAGCACGTTGCGGCGCACGTCGCCATAGCGCAGGAAGCGCGCCCCACCCGTATTGGTGGCAACCATGCCGCCCATCATCGGATCGGCCCCGAGGTCAATCGGGAAGAAAAGGCCGTGGGGCTCGAGCGCCTCGTTCAGGGCCGAGAGCCGCACGCCGGCCCCGACCCGTGCGGTCCGGTTCGCCGGATCGAGATCGAGCCCGCGCAGGCGCTCCAGGCTGAGGACGCCCTGCCGCCCGGACATGTCGGGCGTCGAGCCGGAGACGAGACCGGTATTGCCCGATTGCGGCACGAGATGGATCGCGTGGCGCACGCAATAGGCGACCACCTGCGACACCTCGCGCGTGTCGGCGGGGCGCACCACGAAGGCGGCCCGCCCGCGATCGTGCCGGGCGCCCTGCTCATAGGGACCGGTATCGCTGCCCGGTCCCACGAGGTGGGACGCGCCGACGATTCCGGCGACGGCGTCGAGATGGGCAAGGTCGATCATCGGGGCGATCCGCTCATGCCGCGGAGGCGCCGAGCGCCCGCAGGCACCGGTCGATCGAGGCCCGCTCGATGTCCTCGTAGAGCCGGAATTCGTCCGCGACGGGGGCGCCGAGCGCGGCCTCGAAAGCCTCCCGGTTGGGGCTGCGCGCGAAGGACTGGGCGGCGCCTTCGCCGAGATTGGACTGGAAGATGCCCGCCGCGCTTACCGGCAGGAAATCCTCGTAGACGATGGGATGGACAACGACGTCACCGGCCGCGACCAGGTCTTCGATGGAGGCGCCGGGCCGGGCGCCGGACACGCCCTGCGCCACCGCATACTCGAAATAGGCGAGCCCGCGCGCCCGCAATTCCGCGTAGCTGTCGGGGAAGTCGGAGAACACGTCCGCCAGGATCGCGGCGGCCGCGGCCGGTCCGGCCTTCTCTTCCTTCTGGCGCGCCTGCGCCCTGGCGAGCAGCTGGTCGTAGAGGGCGCGGCCCGCGGGCGTGAGCGCGACGCCGCGCTGCTCGATCTCGCCGAACCGCGCCGTATGGGTGCCTTGCACGAAGGCGCCGGTTTCGTCCCGGAAGGCGACCGGTTCCTCCAGGGCCTTGAAAGAGGTCTGGCGCAGGAGGATCGGGCAGCGGCGGCGCGGCGGGCCCTCGATCGTCTCCTTCGGCGCGATGCCGCGCGCCGGCATCAGTTCCTGGACGCGGTCGATGTCGAGCGTGCGGGGCGTCAAATGGTTGATGTGCGGCCCCCGGAACGACACGACGTCGGCCAGAAGCCGGTGGCTGCGGTGGAGCCGCTCGTAGAGGTCGCGCGAGACGAGCGCCCGGTCGTGCCAGCGGAAGGTCTCCAGCGCCTCCTGGATGAAGGTCTCGGCTTCCTCAGCCGACAATCCGCCCTGACGTTCGGCGCGCCCGATCAGGTCCCGCACGCCGGGGGTGAAGATGTCCCGGCGCGAAAGCGCCTTCTCGGCGTCAGCCCGCAGATCGGGATCGGCCACGAGGTCGAGGCGCAGCAGGGAGGTGAAGACGCGGAACGGGTTCGTCTTGAGCGCGGCCTCCGTCATCGGCCGGAACGCCGTGGCGTGGACCGGGATGCCCGCGGCCGACAGGTCGTAATAGCCGACCGGATACATGCCCATGACCGCGAAGACACGCCGCATCGTCGCCAGTTCAGCCGGCGTGCCGAGGCGGATGGCGCCGTGGCGCTCCTCCGAGATCCGGTCGAGGGAGTCCGTCGCCTCCAGACCCTCGCGCAGGGCGGGGTCGGCCGCCATGGCCTGCCGATTCACCTCCGCGACGAGCTCCATCAGCGTCCCGTAGGCCGGCACCTCCTGGCGATACATGCGGGACATGGCTTGCGCGAAACGGCGGCGGATCTCGTGGGGCGGCACGACATGGGCGGACACGGCAAACTCCTGCATCCATTCTTTGACCGCATCGTAATCGAGGACGTATCGTCGTTCTTGCGCCGTTTTCTCCGGTTTGCATGAGAGAACAGAATGAACTTGAGCCGCCGTCATCTGCCCTCGCTCATGGAGCTCGTCGCGTTCGAGCGCGCGGCCAGCCATGGCAGCTTCACCCGGGCCGCGGAGGAGCTGAGCCTCACGCAAGGCGCGGTCAGCCGGCAGATCCGGAGCCTGGAGGAGACGCTGGGGATATCGCTCTTCGTGCGTGTCCGGCGCTCCGTGGTCCTCACCGATGCGGGCCGCCTGTACCTGAACGATGTGGGGCGCATCCTCCGCGACCTGCAGGCGGCGACCGAGCGTGCTTCGGCCTTCGGCGCCAAGGACGTCATCAGCCTCGCCGTGCTGCCGACCTTCGCCACACGCTGGCTGATGCCGCGGATTCCCGATTTCGTGGCCGGCCATCCCGGCGTGACGATCCACTTCATGGTGAGGCTCGAGCCCTTCAGCTTCGACGAGGAGCCCTGCGACGCCGCCATCCATTTCGGCGACGGCGCGTGGCCGGGTGCCCGGACCTTCCGTCTGTGCAACGAGCAGATCGTGGCGGTCGGCAGCCCCGCGCTGCTTCAGCGGGAGCGCCTGCGCAGGCCGGCGGACGTGCTGCGCGCCACGCTCCTGCACCAGATCACCCGCCCCGATGCCTGGTCGGACTGGCTCCACCGGCAGGGCGTCGAGGCGCAGGGCGCCTTGCGCGGGCCGCGGCTGGAGCAGTTCGGCATGATTGCGGAAGCGGCCATTGCCGGGCTGGGGATCGCGCTGGTCCCGCGGTTCCTGGTGGAGCCGGAGCTTGCGGACGGGCGCCTGGCCCTCATCGAGGCGCCGCCGGTCGAGAGCCGCAGCGCGTACTGGTTCGTCGTTCCCGAGCGCAAGCTCGACGACCCTCTCATCCGGGCCTTCGGAGCATGGATCGCCGGGGAGACGGCCTATGCCCGCCGCCGGAGCGAGGACCTGGCGCGCGGCGCCGGCCTGGCTCCGGCCTCCTGAGTGCAAGGCCATCCGGCGCAGCCGGCCAGGCGGGAGAACCTGGTGACCGCGCCGGACGCCGGCGGCTGCCTCAGTCGAGCGTGATCTTGGCCGCGGCGGCGATGTCGGACCGCAGCTTCATGTCGGCCTTGAGGAAGGTGGCGAACGAGGCCGGATCGCCCAGGCCGCCCTGCATCGTCACCGTCTTGCGCCAGGCCTGACGGTCATCGGTGGAGAAATAGGCCACGATCTCCTTGTTGAGACGGGCGATGACGGCGGGGTCGACCCCAGCGGGCGCGGCGATGCCGTACCATTCGGTGACGTCATAGTCCGGATAGCCGGATTCCGCGACGGTCGGCACGTCCGGCAGGCTGGGCACGCGGGCAGCGCCCGTCACGGCGATCGGCCGGATGCGGCCTGCCTCGATCAGCGACAGGGCCGAGGCCGGGCTGATGATGCCGACAAGGATCTGGCCGCCGACGAGGTCCTGGTTGACCGGCGCCGCACCCTTGTAGGGCACGTGCACCATGTCGATGCCCGCCTTCTGCTTGAGCAGTTCCCCGGAGAAGTGCTGGGCCAGGCCCACGCCGGGCGTGCCGTAGCTGAGCTTGCCGGGATTGGCCTTGGCGTAGTCGACCAGCTCCTTGAGCGTCTTGGCCGGCAGCGACGGATGGGCTGCGATCAGCAGCGGGATCTGGCCGATCAGCGCGACGGGAGCCAGGTCCTTGCCCGGGTCGAAGTTCAGCTTGGCGCCCATGGCGGGCATCGAGGACCAGGAGCTGAACATCATCGAGATCGTGTGCCCGTCCTTGGGCGCCTTGGCGAGCTGCTCGGCGGCGATCATGCCGCTGGCGCCGGGCTTGTTCTCCACGATGACCGGCTGGCCGAGGCCCTTCGAGAGCGGCTCCTGGAGGCTGCGGGCGAGAATGTCCGTCAGGCCGCCGGGCGGCGTGCCGACCATGAACTTCACGGGCTGGCTCGGCCAAGTCTGGGCCGTGGCGGGCCCGGCCAGCAGGCCGGCGGCCACAAGGGCCGTGCCGAAGACGGAAGCGGTCGAGCGCGTGAGACGTCGCATGGTCATTCCCCTGTCATTTTAATCTTGGCCGCATGATGCGGAGCGCGTCCTGCGGACTGCAACCGCGCCGTGCGTCATGGATGCATGCGCAAAACTCACCGAAGCGGCGGCTCGCGCCGGTATGCGGCGGGGTCATGAACGTGTGAGCGGGCGGTCTCTTTCTGGCGGGGCCGCTTCGGGTTTGATTGGGCCGATCACGCGCCGCAGCGTTCGGCCACAGGGACCCGATGACACATAGTTTCGGCTATTTTCCACGCGACCTGCTCGAGCGCAGCGGGCTGACGGGACTGGATTTCCTGCCCGCGCTCGAGGAGGTCTTCGGACTTCACGCCCGCGGCGCCTGCGCGATGCCCTCGCCCATCTATTTCCGGCGGCGGGACGACCAGTTCTGCAACGCGCTGGTCACCTGGGTTCCCGAATGGGGCTTCACCAGCGGCAAGCTCCAGCTCGGCGATCCCGACAATCTCAAGGTCGGCCGCCCGCAGGTGCAGGGCCTGCTCGTCCTGTTCGACGACACGGCGAGCCTGCCGATCGCGCTGATGGAAGCCGGTTGGGTCACGGCCATGCGGTCGGTCGGGGTATCAGGGCTGTTCGCCAGGAGCCTGGCGCCGTCCGGGGCGGAGACACTGGGCCTCGTCGGCGCCGGATTGCAGGGCCGCCTTCATCTGGACATGCTCCCGGCCCTCCTGCCCTCGCTGAAGCGCTGCGTCATCCACGACGTCGTGCCGGAGCGGGCTGCGGCCTTGGCGGAATGGGCGCGCGCCAGTGCGGCCATCCCGGTGGAGGTCGCCGGTTCGGCGCGGGACTGCGTGAGCCAGGCGGACGTGCTGGTGACCGCGACGGTCATCACCGCCGCGCGGCAGCCCTTCATCGAGGACGGATGGCTGCGCAAGGACTGCCTGATCCTGGCGCTCGACCGCGATTGCTGCTTCAGCGACGGGGCGCTCTCATCGATGTCCGCCTATGCCTCGGACGACCGCCGCTATTTCGACCACGCGAAGGCGCACGAGGACGCGTTCGGCGCAATCCCCCGGCTGGATTTCGACATCGCCGAACTGGTGACGGGGACGGCTCCGGCCGCATCGCGGACCGGACGGACCCTGACCATGGCGATCGGACTTCCGATCGCGGACCTTGCCGGCGCCGTGACGGTCTGGCGAAAGCTGGGCCACCAGCCGCAGATCACCCGCCTGCCATTCTGAGGAGCCCTGTCCATGCCGGTTGTCCGGGTCGAACTTCTTGCCGGCCGCAGCGAGGCGCAGAAGCGCGCCGCCGCCAAGGCGATCACCGATGCGCTGGTCTCGACCTGCGGCACGCAGGCCCACGACGTGACCGTGGTGTTCGTGGACAGCGATCCCGGCGACTGGTTCGTCGCCGGCCGCAGCGTCCGGCCGGGACCTGCTCCCCTGGCGAGCGCGGGCGAGGGCCGCTCCTGACGGAGCCGCCCCTTTTTTCATGACGGTACGGGCTTGAAGCGCGCGTCTTGCTGGCGAGCGCGGAACGCGCCGCGCGGCTTCGATCGCCGCCTGCGGCCCGTTCAGTTATGTCAGAGGCGGCTGGCCACCAGGCGGGCGAGGGCGAGATCCTCCATGGAGGACCCCAGCATGACCGCAAGCCGCCGGCCGGCGCGGGGCCAGACGGGCTCGGGCGCGGCGGTCATGGCCGCCATGTCCATGTCCGGCTCGGGCACGGCGTGCATCACGTCGAGCGAGGCCTTCTTGTAGCGGAACTGGGCGATGTCGTTGGTCGTGACCACGCCGAAGCTCGCTATGGCGGCATCGGTCAGCATCGCGCACTGGTCGATGGAGACGAAGACGCAGTCCTCGCTCAGGATGCGCGGATCGATTTCCGGCTGGCGCGACTTGCGCAGGGTGGTCGCCGACACGACCACGTGCGCGTCGACGACCGCTTCGGCCATGGTGGCGCAGCGGGCGACCGGCACCCCGAGGTCCGAGAGCCCATCGCGCGCCGCCTCGGCGGTCGCGGGCAGGCGGTCGTAGAGGCGGATCTCCTCCAGATCGGGCAGGTGCGGGGCGATGAGCCTGGCATGGGCGAGACCCTGCACGCCGCATCCCAGGATCGCGAGGGTGCGGGCGGTGCTGCCCCCCAGTTTGTCCACCGCCACCATCGAGGCGGCAGGCGTGCGGTTCGCCGTGAGCCAGGCTGAGTCCATCACCGCGCGCATCCCGCCGGTTTCGGCATCCGCCAGCACGTAGAGCCCCTGGAGGAACGGGAGGCCGCGGGCCGGATTGGCGCCGTCGCCGCTCTGGAACTTGCACCCCGCGATGCCCCAGGCCTCCGACCAGCTCATCATCGAGCTGAAGAATGCCTGGTCCGAACGGCGCACGAAGGTCATGGGCGGCGCCACGATGTCGCCGGAGGCCTTGCGGCGGAAACCTTCCTCCAGCGCTCCGACCTTCATCTGGGGCGTGAGCGCCAGGTCGTCGAGCGCGCGGGCGGACAGGATCAGGATCGATCCGTCGTCGCGGCGGGCGGGGCGAAAAGCGGTCTGGCTCATTCGGGCTGCATCCCGGCCGCGGCCACGATGCCACGGAATTTCTCGGCCTCGGCGCGCACGAAGTCCGCCGTCTGGGCCGGGCTCATCGACGGAAACGTATCGATCCCCGCCTTGGCGAGGCGCTCGATGACGGCCTTGTCGGCGATGGCTTCGTTCAGCGCGGCGTTCAGCCGGTTCACCGGCTCCGCGGGCATGCCGGGCGGGCCCAGCATGACGAGCCAGGTGGACAGCGTAAGGGCAAGGCCGGCTTCCGCCGCGGTCGGGATATCCGGGAAGGAGGGGTGCCGACGGCTGCTGAGCAGGGCCAAGGCGCGCAAGCGGCCGCCCTCGATCTGCCCGGCCGCCGACGCCAGGACGGCGACGCCGAAAGCCGCCTCGCCCTTGATGATGGCCTCCACCATGGGAGCGCCGCCCCGGTAGGCGACGTGCTCGGCCTGGAGCCCTCCGGCGGCTATGAGGACGCCGGCGCCGCCGATATGCGCGATGCCGCCGCTGCCGGACGAGGCATAGAACAGACCCATCGGCTTGGCGTTGATCGCAGCGAGCAGGTCCTTGAGGGTCTTGTGCGGTCCGTTGGCGGGGACGACGACGACCATCGGTCCCTCGCCGATCCCGCCGATCGGGGTGAAATCGCGGACGGCATCGTAGGTGACCGCCTTCAGCAGGCGCGGCGCCAGCGCATGGGAGGACGGATCGGCCGTGCCGATCGTGTAGCCGTCCGGCGCGGCGCGGCGCACGACGTCGGCGCCGATGCTGCCGGACGCCCCCGCCCGGTTCTCGACGACGAGGCGCTGGCCCAGGGCCTGACCCATCCTGTCCGACACGATGCGGGCCGCGATATCGCTGGTGCCGCCGGGGTTCCAGCCGACCACTGTCATGATCGGCCGGTCCGGGAATGCCGCCCGGGCGGCTCCGGGAAGGAGCGCCGCGCCGACCATGCCCAGAAGCACGGTCCTGCGGTCGACGGATAGGGTCGTGGTCATGGCGGCGTCTCCCGGCTGCACGTTGTGAAGGACCCGCCGGCCGGCTGGATCCTCGCCCATCGTACGCGCTTCGGGAGGAAGCGTGCGACGGATGGTGGGGTGCCGCCAGTGGACGCCGGCTGATACCGCCATGAGCGCGACGACAGGCGCACCATGACCTTCAGTCATGTCGGGATGAGCCGTGGGGCGCTTGTGCCGCCGCGCGGCGCGGCTCGACAATCGGCTCGTCATCTGGCCGTCGCACGCGCCGCCCGGCCTGGGGGAACGATCCTCCCGGCCCGGCGGCATCGGCGCGGCGTCCATGAAAGGCACGCGGCAACCGGGACTCGAGGGACATGACACGGATCGATCTGCGCGACGTCGCCGCCGGCCTCTTCATATGCCTCGTGGGCGCGGCCTTCGTTTTCGGGGCCCGGTCGCTGGGCTTCGGCTCCGCGCGCAACATGGGGCCGGGCTTCTTCCCGACCATGGTCGGGCTCGTCACGATCGGGCTCGGCCTGGTCATCCTTGTGTTCGGGCTGACGCGGGCGGCGGCGCGCATCGAGATCGAGATCCGGCCGGCGGCCGTCATCCTGGTGGCTGTCCTGCTCTTCGCTGTGCTCATCGCCAATGTCGGCTTCCTGCCGGCCGCCTTCGCGGCGGTGCTCGTCGCCAGCCATGCCGACGAGCGGCCCCGCCTCCTGCCGACCCTCGTCCTTGCGGCCGCAACGGCCGTGGCGGTGTGGCTGCTCTTTGCAAAGATACTTGGCCTGCCGCTGCCGGCATTTCGGGGAACAAGCCCGTGGATCTGATCGCCAATCTCGCGCTGGGCTTCCAGTCGGCGCTGTCGCCATCGACGCTGCTGTTCTGCCTGCTGGGGGTCACCACGGGGATGGTCATCGGCGCGCTGCCGGGGATCGGCAGCCTGGCTGCGGTCTCGCTGCTCCTGCCGGTCACCTTCTACATCACGCCCACGGACGCCCTCGTCATGCTGGCGGGCGTCTATTACGGCGCCGAATACGGCGGCTCGATCGCCTCGATCCTGCTGAACCTTCCGGGCACGACCTCCTCGATCGTGACCTGCCTCGACGGCCATCCGCTGGCCAAGCAGGGCCGGGCCGGCGTCGCGCTGTTCATGACGACGATCGCCTCCTTCTTCGGCGCCAGCATCGGCATCATCGTCACGGTTCTCGCCGCGCCGGCTCTCGCCGAGGCCGCGCTCGCCTTCGGCCCGGCGGACTACTTTGCCGTCATGATGCTGGGCCTGATCGCCGCCGCCTCCGTCTCGCAGGGCACGCCGATCAAGGGTGTGGCGATGGTGCTGGTGGGCATCCTTCTCGGTTCTGTCGGCTCCGACGTGGAGACCGGCGCGACGCGCTTCACGCTCGGTTTCCCGATGCTGTCCGACGGGTTGAGCCTGGTGGCCCTGGCCATGGGCCTGTTCGGCATCTCGGAGATCATCGCCTCCATCCGCCTTGCCCGCGGTTCGGAGCATTACCAGGGCAGGATCACCCTGCGCTCGATGCTGCCGGCCCGCCAGGAGGCCCGTGACTGCGTCGCGCCGATGACGCGCGGCACCGTCATCGGCTCGCTGCTGGGCGCGCTTCCGGGCACGGGGCCGACGCTGGCCTCCTTCATCGCCTATGCGGTCGAGAAGCGGACCGCGCGCCAGCCGGAGCGGTTCGGCAAGGGGGCGCTGGAGGGCATCGCCGCGCCGGAGGCGGCCAACAACGCGGCGGCCCAGACCGCCTTCATCCCGACGCTGACCATGGGCATTCCCGGCAGCGCGACCATGGCGCTGATCCTGGGGGCGCTCATGATCCACGGGGTGCAGCCCGGCCCGCTGATCATGACCAAGCATCCGGAGGTGTTCTGGGGCGTGATCGCCAGCTTCTGGATCGGCAACCTGATGCTGCTGGTGCTCAACATCCCCCTCATCGGCATCTGGGTCCGGATGCTGAAAGTGCCGTATGCGCTGCTCTACCCGGTGATCGTGTGCCTGATCTGCACGGGCGTCTACAGCGTGAATAACAGCGTCTTCGACGTCTTCCTCGTCCTCGTGATCGGCGCCGTCGGCTACGGCATGCGCCAGGTGGAGCTGGACCCCGCCCCGCTCCTGATCGGCTTCATTCTGGGTCCGATGATGGAGGAGAACTTCCGGCGGGCGCTGCTGCTCTCGCGCGGCGACTTCTGGGTCTTCTTGGAGCGGCCGATCAGTGCTAGCCTCCTCGTGGTGACCGCTCTCCTGATCGGCCTTGTCACGTGGCGCACCCTGGCGCCCCGTCTGCGGGCGCGGTCCGTTTCGGGCATGCATGTCGAATAGCCGAACGCATCACGATCGTGCCGCAGGGTCGCCACCCTTCGGCGATGTCATGGCCCCAGGCTGATGGCGGCCGACCGCGGTCCTTCCCCATCCCTGCCGACGCTGCGCGCCCTTGAATCCGCGGCGCGCCTGTCGAGCTTCTCCAAGGCGGCCGCCGAGCTGGGCGTGACCCAGGGCGCCGTCAGCCGGGCGATCAAGGCCATCGAGGATTGGGGCGGCGTGCGCATCTTCGAGCGCACGGGCCACGGCCTCGTCCTGACCGAGGCGGGCGGCCGGTTCGCGGCACAGATCAGGACGGCGTTGGGGGAGATCGACCGTTCGGCCCTGGAGCTCGTCCGGTACCGGGCGGACGGACGCCAGCTCACGATCGCCACCCTGCCCACTTTCGGGTCCCGCTGGCTGGCGCCGCGCCTCAAGCGCTTCGCCGCCCGCCATCCCAACATCTCCATCGACCTGGTGACCCAGGCGCAGCCGTTCGATCTGACCCGGACGGGCGTGGACGCGGCCGTCCAGTTCGGCAGCGAGGCCTGGCCCGGCGCTATCTGCGACCCGCTCATGCCGGTGCACCTGGTGCCGGTGCTCGCCCCCGCGCTTCTCGACCGGCGCGAGCCTACGCTCGCGCTGATCGCCGAGGCGCCGCTCCTGCAGCATCGGCTTCGGCCGCATGCCTGGCGCGAATGGCTGGACGAGGCCGGCATCGATAGGCCAGGCGCGGCGCAAGGGCACATGTTCGATTCCTACGAGGCGATGATCGAGGCCGCGAAGGGCGGGCTGGGCGTCGCGCTGGTGCGGACGGTGCTAGTGGAGCGGGAGCTGACGGACGGCTCGCTGGTCGCCCTGCCCGGTCCGGATATCCGCTCCAAGGAATCCTACGTGCTCGTCTATCCGGAAGAGAAGCGCGCCAATCCCGGCCTCCAGGCTTTCCGCAGCTGGCTTCTGACCGAAGCCCGGCGGAGCCTGTCCAGCCAGCGCCAGCGGGACTGATCGCGGCGCTGGAGAACCCTGCGCGGCGCTAGCGCCTGCATGAGCGCAGCTCATCGTCTTCCGGGCGGCGGCCGAAAAACGCAAATCATTGCCGCTATTTAGCCTTGCAGGCGCTGGTCCGGCACCGATGGGTCCGGCAGGCGCCGGCGCTTGCTGGCCAGTGTCGATTCTGGGAGCGTCAGCCGCCGGCCGGCCGTCAGGCCGCGGCATCTCCAACCGGAACCAGCACGATGAACTCGAAGACCGGGGTCCGCTACGTCACCGAGGACGACATCCGCGCCATGCGGCTCGGCCCCGCCGCATGCGAGCAGGCCGTGCGCTGGGCCTATGGCGAGCGCCGCGCCGGGCGGGTGAGGCTCGTGCCGAAGTTCGGCACGCAGGAGCCGGACGGGGCGTTCGCCCATGCCATGCCGGTCAGGGTCGGAGAGCTGGCCGTGCTCAAATGGGTGGTGTCGGGGGACGGCAGCCCGGGGTCGCGCTACATCAACGCGACGCTGGTCGCCTCCCATGGACGCACCGGCGCGACGCTGGCCGTGATGGAGGCGGAAGAGCTGACCGCCCTGCGCACGGCCGCCGTGACGGGCCTTGCCCTGCGCCTCATGCCCGATCCGCGGCGGCAGGTCGCTTCCTTCATCGGCTGCGGCCTGCAGGCGCGGGTTCATGCCGACGTCCTGATCGAGCAGGGCGTGACCCGGTTTCTGGCCTATAGCCGCCGGCGCTCCACGGCGGAGCAGTTCGCGCAGGAGATGCAGGCACGCGGCGCCAGCACGCGCGTCGTCGAGACCGCGCGGGAGGCGGTCGAGGGCGCCGATGTCGTCGTCAGCGCCGTGCCGCTGTCGTCCGGGATCGCCCGGTTCCTCGATCCGGCCTGGGCGCGTCCCCATGCCTTCATCGCTTCGATCGACCTCGGAAAGCCGTGGATCGCCCGGGGCCAGGACCGGTTCGCCAAGGTCCTGACCGACGACAGGGCCCATACGACCGGCCTGATGGGCGGGGGCCACCTGGCCTATCAGGGGCGGATCGACGCCGACCTCTCCGACCTGCTGGGCGAGAGCGGCGCGATGCCGGCCGGTCCGGTCTACATGGTGGCGCCGGGCAATGCGCTGAGCGACGCCGCCATGGCGCGGCTCGTCCTGGACCGGCTTGCTTCCGCCAGCGCCGGAAAGGCCGCATGATCGCCCTCCCGTCCGCCTCCGAGCTGTTTGCGCAGGGCCGTCCGCGCCCGGCGGCCGAATTGCTGGCCGAGGGCGCCGCGGAGGCGGCGACCGTCCATGTCGGCGCGAACCGCTTCCTGTCGGGCGAGGGCGTCGGCAGCGAGGCCGCGTACAAGCGCCGCGTCGCGGCCGGCGGGCGCATCATGCAGCATGCCCATATCGGCTATCGCGAGCCCGAGCGCACGGTCGAGGCCATGCGCGAGGTCCATGCGCGGGTGGGCGAAGCGGGCTTCGTGGTCGACCGCTTCGGCATCACGCTCGACTGGTCCATGGGCTATCCCGAGCGGGACCGGGCCGCGCGGCCGCGGGGCACCGGCATCGTGCTGCGCGGGGCGGACGATTTCGCCCGCATGGCCGACGCCGCGCCGGCGGCGATCCATTGCGGCGACTTCATGCTCGGCCTGCCCGGCGCGCTGGAGAACACGCGCGCCGCGCTGCTCGCCGGCGTGACCGCGCTCGGCAATATGGGCCAGTACTTCACCTTCCGCCTTCTGGGCTGGGACGACGACGTGGCCACGACGGAGGCGACCGTGCGCGCGCTCGGTCTCATCGCGGCGCAGGGCCAGGAGGTCCTGGTCCATTCCAACCTCGACGACGGGTTCGCGGCCATGTTCTTAGACATGTGCTCGAGCATCGGCATGGTGCTGATCGAGAAGTACATCGTCGAGGACCTGATCGGCGCGCGGCTGGCCCATTGCTACGGGCACCACTTTTCCGACCCGGTCTCGCGCCATGCCTTCCACCGGGCGCTGAACCTCGTCAGCGATACGCCCGGCACGATGATCTACGGCAACACGGTGAGCTACCGGTCCACGCCGGCGGGCAATTACGCCAGCTGCGCGTCCTATCTCCTGACCGACATCCTCAGTCTGCGGCGCATGCCGAGCGGCCACGCGATCAACCCGGTCCCGGTCACCGAGAACAGCCGCATTCCCTCCGTCGACGAGATCGTCGATGCGCAGATCTTCGCCGGCAAGCTCGCCGAGCACGCGCCCGGATACGAGCCGCTGATCGACTGGCGCGCCAGCGACGCGCTTGCCGAGACCCTGGTGGCCGAGGGCCGGCGCTTTGCCGCCCGCATCCTGGAGGGGCTCGCCCGCTCGGGCGTCGACACGGGAGATGCGGCGCAGATGCTGCTGGCCCTGCGCCGGCTCGGCCCGCGGCGGCTGGAGGCCCTGTTCGGCGCGGGCGAGCCGGAAGAGCGGCGCGATGCCCGCCGGCCCGTCGTCAAGGCGTCCTGGGCGGCCGAGCTCGACGAGTCCATCGCGCATTGGGCCGCGCGCGCCCCGGCGGCGCTTGCCGCCATCGGCCCGGGCCTCACCGTGTGCGTGGGAACCACCGACGTCCACGAGCACGGCAAGGTGCTGCTGGCGGGCGTGTTCGAGCAGCTGGGCGTGCGCTGCGTCGATGCCGGCACGGCGGTCGATCCCGACGATCTCGTCGACATCGCCGTCGCGCAGGGCGCCCGGTGCATCGCCCTGTCGACCTATAACGGGGTGGCGCTGGACTATGCGCGCTCGCTCATGGCCGAGCTACGCGGCCGCGGCCTCGCCATGCCGGTGCTCGTCGGCGGCCGTCTCAACCAGGTGCCGGACGGCAGCAACACCGACCTGCCGGTCGACGTGACGGCCGATTTGCGCAACCTCGGCGTCATCCCCTGCGTCTCCCTCGACGACGCGTGGCCGGTTCTGCTCGGCGCGAGCCCCCCACCGCGCGAAGCGGAAGCGATGGCGACGCGACCTGCGATGTCCTGAAGCGGGCGGTGTCTGACAGGCTTCAGGCCATTGATCATGGCCCAACCGCCGCCGGTCAGCACATTGCCATTGGCGTCGTACGTGTAGGCCTGCCCCGCCACGGAGAGCGGCGCGTGAGGCTGCGGCGGGGTGATTGCGGGATAGACATAGGCCCCAACCTTCGAGCTGGAGACCACGTTGAACGCGGCGTCATAGGCGAATGTCTGCGTCAGCAGCGCCGAGTTGCCGCCATTGGTGGCCACTGTGAACTGGTCGAGCTCATCGTAGGCGTAGGTCCAGTTGTCATTGGCGTAGAGCGGATAGTCCTTATCTGAGTATTTTTCCCTTGTGCAATATATGAGCGTCAACTCCAGTCCACACTGATATTCCATCACGATTCAATACAATTTCATATATATCTATTTCAGGCTTGTAATTGTCGATTATAATGATTTCATCGCCTGAAGCCAAATTTATATGCGTACTCCGCGGTTCAAGCATGACATTCAGCGTGTCATCTGTATTATTAATTAGCTTGAATGGAGAGGCAGAATTCGGCATTTTGCACCTGTTCCATATTTCAAATTACTATCAAGAATCGTTATTGTCGCGAACCATCAGAAATACTGTAAAAGTCCGTCTGGTGTCATTGGCATGCAAGTCTCTTGGGGGGCGGCCCAAAGCGTCCGACTTTGTCGCCGGGCTCTTGGTTGCCGGCATCGTCAGTCTACGTCCATCTTCGTTCGCGTGCCATTCCTTGCGGCACCACCTGGTCGTGACCGCATGGCATCACACACCGCACGCGATGTCCGGACAAGCCGGCCCGGTTCGCGCATCATGCGAAAATGACGGATTTCAGGAAGGAAGTGGCGGAGAGGGAGGGATTTGAACCCCCGATACGGTTGCCCGTATGCCGCATTTCGAGTGCGGTGCATTCAACCACTCTGCCACCTCTCCGCGATGCCGAGGTTGTCGAGCGGCGCGGTGCGCATAGCATGGCCTCCCCGGCGGCTCAAGCACGGGGCCGCAAGAGCCTCGCTTGGCCCCGCGCGGCTTGACAGGACGGCCCGCGCCCGGTCCGCTCGCCGCCCGTGCAAACCCCGCGGCCAGCCGGTTTAAAGACGCCCATGCTTCCCGAGATCCACGATTACGACCGGCTCTTCGCCGCCTTCCGCTGGCAGATCCCCGAGCGGTTCAACATCGCCGTGGCGGCGTGCGACCGCTGGGCTGCCGCCGAGCCGTCCCGCGTCGCCATCCTGGACGTGGCGGCGGACGGCCGCGTCGATCCCGTCGATTACCGCACGCTGCGCGAGGCCTCGAACCGGCTGGCCAACGTCCTGGCCGCCCGCGGCGTGCGGCGCGGGGACCGGGTGGCGATCCTCCTGCCGCAGGGCAGCGCGGTGCCGATCGCCCACCTCGCGATCTACAAGCTCGGCGCCATCGCGCTGCCGCTCGCCGCGCTGTTCGGCGTCGACGCCATCGCCTACCGGCTCGCGGATGCGGGCGCGCGGGCGATCGTCACCAATGCGGCCGGGCTCGCCAAGTTGCGCGCCATGGACGGGGGCCTTGCGGGACTGCCGCTCGTTTTGTCCACCGACGGGCCGGACGGCGACGTGCTGGGGCTGAGCGAGGCGATGGCGGCGGCCGGCGCCGACTTCACGCCCGCCGACACGGCCGCCGACGATCCGGCGATGATGATCTACACGTCCGGCACGACCGGGGCGCCCAAGGGTGCGCTGCACGGGCACAGAGTGCTGCTCGGCCACCTGCCCGGCGTCGAGTTCCCGCACGAGTTCCTGCCGAAGGCGGGCGACCGGTTCTGGACGCCCGCGGATTGGGCGTGGGCCGGGGGCCTGCTCAACATCCTGCTGCCGGGGCTTCTCTTGGGCGTGCCGGTGGTGGCGCGCAAGTTCGAGAAGTTCGATCCGGAGGAGGGCTTCCGGCTCATCCAGGACCTGGACATCCGCAACGTCTTCATCCCGCCCACGGCGCTGCGGATGCTGCGCGCGGTGGACAATCCGCGCGGACGGTTCCGCCTGAACCTGCGCACCCTCGCCTCCGGCGGGGAGGCGCTCGGCGAGCCGACCTTCGTGTGGGGCCGGGAGGCGCTCGGCCTGTCGATCAACGAGTTCTACGGCCAGACCGAGTGCAACCTCGTCCTGTCGTCCTGCGCCGCGATCGGCGTCTCCCGCCCGGGCTTCATCGGCCGCGCGGTGCCGGGCCATGTCGTGGCCGTGATCGGACCCGACGGCGCGGTGCGCGGGCCGGACGAGCCGGGCCAGATCGCCATCCGCCGGCCGGACCCGGTCATGTTCCTCGGCTACTGGAACCGCCCCGACGCGACGGCGGCCAAGTTCATCGGCGACTGGATGACCACCGGAGACCAGGGCGTGATGGACCGGGACGGCTATGTGCGCTTCTTTGGCCGGGACGACGACGTCATCACCTCCGCCGGATACCGGATCGGGCCGGGGGAGATCGAGGACTGCCTGCTCAAGCACCCCGCCGTGGCGCTGGCCGCCGCGATCGGCAAGCCGGATCCGCTGCGCACCGAGATCGTCAAGGCGTTCGTGGTGCTGAAGGCCGGGCACGCGCCGTCCGATGCGCTGGCGGCGGACATCCAGGCCTTCGTGCGCACCCGGCTGTCGGCGCACGAATATCCCCGCGAGATCGCCTTCAGGGACGAATTGCCGCTGACCACGACGGGCAAGGTGATCCGCCGCATCCTGCGGGACCAGGAGACGGCATGAGGACCGCCTCCACGGGCGAACCCGGCGAAGCCGCAGCCTAGACCCGGTCGATCCCCGCGATCGCCCGGGCGAAGTCGCCCGCGTCGAACGGCTCCAGGTCGTCGACGCCCTCGCCGACGCCGATGAAGTGCACCGGCAGGCCGAACTTCGCCGCCAGCGCGACGAGGATCCCGCCGCGGGCCGTGCCGTCGAGCTTGGTCATGACGAGGCCGGTGACGCCGGCGGCCTTCGAGAACAGCTCCACCTGGGACAGGGCGTTCTGGCCGACCGTGGCATCCAGGACCAGCAGGACCGCGTGCGGGGCGGCTGGATCGACCTTGCGCACGACGCGCACGACCTTTTCCAGCTCGGCCATGAGTTCGGTGCGGTTCTGCAGGCGCCCGGCCGTGTCGATCATGACGATGTCCGTGCCGGCGGCCCTGGCCTGCGCCAGCGCGTCGAAGGCGAGCCCGGCCGCGTCCGCCCCCTGCTCGCGCGCGACCACGGCCGCGCCGGTGCGCTCGCCCCAGACCTTGAGCTGCTCGATGGCGGCGGCGCGGAACGTGTCGCCCGCCGCCAGCAGGACCGAGCGTCCCTGCGCCCGGAACTTGGCGGCGAGCTTGCCGATCGTCGTCGTCTTGCCCGCGCCGTTGACGCCGACCATGAGCACCACGAAGGGACCGGGGCCCTCGGGGACGGCGAGCGGCAGGGCGACGGGCCGGAGGATCGCCTCGACCTCGCGGGCGAGCACCGCCTTGACCTCCTCCGGCGCGATCTCCTTGTCGTAGCGGTCCTTGCCGACGGCCCTGGCGATGCGGGCGGCGACGTCGAGGCCAAGATCGGCCTGGATAAGGATGTCCTCCAGGTCCTCCAGCGTGGCGGCGTCGAGCTTGCGCTTGAAGAACAGGGCGGTGACGCTGCCGCCGATGGACTGGGACGTCCGCGACAGCCCGGCGCTCAGCCGCTGCCACCAGGAAAGCGGGGCCGCGGCGGCTGCGATGGGGATTTCGGCGGACGGCATCGGGATCGGGGCCGGCGGCTCCGGCGCAACGGGAACCGCGAGGCGCTCCGGCTCGGGTTCCGGCGCGGGCGCCTGTTCCGGTTCCGGCGGGGGTTCAGGCACCCCGGCGGCCTCCTGCGGCGGCTCGGGAGCCGGGGCGGAGGCCGGGACAAAGTCCGGCGCGGGCTCAGGGGCAGGCGCGGGCTCGGGTTCTGCGGAAGGCGCCGCTTCCGGCGCAGGGGCGGGCTTTTCCGGCTGCGGCTTGCCGCGCCCGAAGAGCCTCGAGAGGAAACCGCCCTTGCCGTCGCCGTCGTCCGCCATGTCCGTCCCTGCACTTGCCGCCGCTGCCCGCCCGGGGAAAACCCGCACTTGCGGGGAAGGTTCGCGCGCTTTAGCCCGGACCCGTGGCGGGATGGTCCCGCGAGGAGCCCGACGCTTGACCCCCGAGGAGATCGTCGCCCGCGTGCTTTACCGCGATGCGCTGATGCTTGTCATCGACAAGCCGGCGGGCATGCCGGTTCATGCCGGACCGCGCTCGGCGACGCAATCGGGCCCGGTGCTGGAGCGCCTCTTCCCGCACCTTGCCTTCGGGCTGCCGCAGCCGCCCGCGCTGGCCCACAGGCTGGATCGCGATACGTCGGGCTGCCTCGTGCTGGGCCGGCACCGGGAGGCGCTGGCGCGGCTGACGGCCCTGTTCAAGGCGGGGCGCATCGACAAGACCTACTGGGCCATCGTGGAGGGCGCTCCCGAGGCGGAGGCGGGGGAGATCGACATGCCCCTCGGCCGCAAGGATGCGACGCGGGGTTGGTGGATGAAGGTCGATCCCGATGGGCTCCCCTCCCGCACACGCTGGCGGGTGCTGGGGCGCGGCGCACGGCCGGACGGGCGGCCGCTGACGCATCTGGCGCTGGAGCCGCTGACCGGGCGCACGCATCAATTGCGCGTCCACATGGCCGCGATGGGCTGGCCGATCCTGGGCGATCCGATCTATGGCAACGGCCCGCGCTTCGGCGGGCCGCACCTCAACCTGCACGCCCGCGAAATTTCTGTTCCGATCGACGGGAACAAACCGCCGGTTGCGTGCGTTGCACCGCCACCGGACCATATGGCCGCGGGCCTTTCGGCCTGCGGTCATGACACCTGACGGACGGTCCGTGCCGTCGAACCGAGCTCCGAGGACCATTTGTCAGCCAATATGACGCCGCCGCAGGCGGCACCGTCCGACCCCGCGAGCCTCGCAGGCCGCAAGGTGCTGGTCGTCGAGGACGAGCCGCTCGTCGCCGTGCTCCTCGAAGAAATCCTCGAGGAGTTCGGCTGCACCGTCGTCGGACCGGCCAGCCGCCTCGACGCGGCCCTCGAACTGGCCGGCACCTCCGAGGTCGATCTCGCCGTCCTGGACGTCAACCTCGGCGGGCAGCCAGTGTTCCCGGTCGCCCAGGCTCTTTCCGACCGGAATGTGCCTTTCGTGTTCGCGACGGGCTATGGCGCGGGCGGGCTGCCCCCGGAATGGTCCCACATGCCGGCCCTGCAGAAGCCCTACACGCTGGAGCAGGTCCAGAAGGCGCTGGGCGTGGCCCTTTCGCCCTGAAGTGTCTCAGGCGCCGTGTCCGCCCGAATAGGGGCTGGGCAGCGGCGCCGACCAGCCCTCCGGCGGGGCCTGCGGCACAAAGACCTCCACCTTGAGCGGATGGCAGCGTGCGGCGTCGCTGGAATGCTCCTGCCCGCAATCGCCGCCCGGGCAGGCGGACAGCGCGCCGATCAGGTCGGTCTCGGCGAAGAATTCCAGATAATCGCCCGGCCGCACCGGGCTCGCCTTCATCAGGTACTGCCCCGTTTCGCGGGAGAAGCCGGTGCACATGAAGACGTTGAGCACGTCGTGCACATGGGTCTCGGCCTCCCTCAGGGGCAGGCCGGTCCGGGCCGCCAGCGCCCGCGTCAGGTTGGAATGGCAGCAATGGTGGTATTCGCCGCCCGACAGGAGGCGGTGGGTGTAGGGGTCGCAGCGCGTGCCGATGACGTCGTGGACCGAGGCGCCGTGGGCATCGAATCCGTACCAGTCCAGCGTGTCGTCCACGATCGTCGCCATCGGCCGCAGATGCGGCAGGCTCGACCACAGGCGGTCGCCGGTCGAAACATGGGTGCCGTGGAGCGCCCGGGTCTTGCCGGAGAAGAAGCGCTCCGAGAGGTCGTGCGCGTTCCACAGGTTCAGGTCGCCCACCTGCGGCCCCTCCACGCAGACGATCCGGAAGAACGCGCCCGCCGGAACGGCGAACGTGGCCGCGTCCCGGGGCGGAACCCATGTCTCCGACACCTTGCGGGCGCCGCCACGCACCGCGCGCATGGCCGCAACGCCCGCGGGCGGCAGCGTCTCGACTGGATAGCAGACGACAGGTCGGACGGCCCTGCGCGCCTGCGCATCCGGCGGGGCGGGATGGTCGGGCTGAAGCGGCTTCATGGGCTGTGGCTCCGGAGCGATGGGACGCCGTCCGGCAGGGACGGGGAGAGCGGGACCCCACTGTGCGCGCCCGGCCGTGCGGGGCCAAGCTCCGTCGGGGCCAAGGCCGGCAATGGCCAAATCCCGGTCCTCCACCCTCCTCAGGGCCGCGCCCGACGCCGGCTGGCACCGTTCAGCAGTCCATTGCCGCCTTCAGATGCTCGAAGGCGAAGGACGTGAAGGCGCGGATGCGGGCCGAGCGTGCGAGCTGCGCATGGGTCAGCACCCACATCTCGCTGACGGCGGGGACCGTCTCCAACCGGCGCAGCCGCGGATCGCGGTCGCCGAGATATCGCGGAAGGACGGCGCGGCCAGCACCCGCGGCGGCGAGATCGCGTGCGGCCACGAAACTGTCCACGCGGATCGCCACCGTCTCCGCGGGCCGGTCCGCCATCCATCGGCCGACGGCGGTTCCCGACAGAGAGTCGTCGAGGCCGATCCAGGGCGCGGCGATACCGGCCGGATGGCCCGCCATGACATAGATGGCGAAGGCGACAGGTCCGACGCGCCGGCCCACGAGGTTCGCAGGGATATCGGCCGCCGGGCGGATGGCGACGTCGGCTTCGCGGCGGGTCAGGTTGGCGAAGGCATTGGCCGTCGTCATCTCCACGACGATGCCCGGATGCGCGGCGCGGAAGGCGGCGACCAGCTCGCCGATCAGCGTGACCGCCAGCGTGTCGCTGGTCGCCAGGCGCAGCGTGCCTCCGAGCGCCCGCTCCGCCCCGGCGAACTGGCGCTCGGCCTCCGATGCCGCCTCCGCCATCCGCAGCAGGGCGGGAAGCGCCTGCTCCAGCGCGGGCGTCAGCGCCTGCCCGGCGGCGGACCGCTCGAAAAGCGGCATGCCGAAGCGCCGCTCGATAGCCGCAAGACGTCTCAGGACGGTGGTGTGGTTCACCCTCAGGCGGCGAGCGGCGGCGTTGAGGGAGCCCGTCTCGGCCACCGCGAGCACGATCTCCAGGTCGTTCCAGCCGGTCAGTGCCATCGTGCGTTTCCGCAGAGCATCGGGACGAGACTGACACAATGACGTCGCGGTCCTGCACAGGCAATGTCCGTGCTCTCCTTCCTGTCGGGACCCGCCATGACGTCGTTGCTCGCCATCCTGTCCTTTGCCGCGGGCCTCGGCCTCGCCGTCCAGGCCGGCGCCAATGCCCGCCTCGCCCGGGCGCTCGGCACGCCTCACGCCGCAACGGCGCTCCAGCTCGCCGTCGGCATGCTGGCCCTTGCCGTTCTGGCTGCCGGCGCCGGGGAACTGGGCGCGCTGGCCCGGCTGCCCCATGTCGTCCCGTGGCACGCGGCAGGGGGCGCTGCGAGCGCGATCTACGTTCTGGCCGTCATCCTCGTCGCGCCGCGCCTGGGCGCCGTCGTCGCGATCGGCCTCCTGATCGCGGGCCAGACATTCGCGTCCCTGCTGCTGGACGGCCTGGGATTGCTCGGGCTCGTGCCGCGGGGCTTTCCGATCCCGGTGCTCGCCGGCTCTGCCCTGGCGCTCGTCGGCGTCGCGGCCATCGTTCGCGCCCAGCAGGGCGAAGTGTCCGCCATCCGCACCCGGCCGGCCCTCGTCCTGCTCGCGCTCGCGGCGGGCGCGCTCCTTCCGGTCCAGGGCGCGGTGAACGGGCTGCTGCGCGCCGAGCTCGGTGCACCCCTGGCCACGGGGCTGGTGAGCTTCGCGGTGGCGACGGCCTCGATGCTGGCCTTCCTCGTGCCCGCGCGTCTTCTGGCGCGGCTGCCGCCTGTCGACGTCCGCGGCTTGAAGGCCATGCCCGCCTGGGGCTGGCTGGGCGGCATCATGGGTGCGTTCTACGTGACCACGGTGTTCACCGGGATCCCGGCCATCGGTGCGGCCAGCGTCGTGGCGCTGACGGTCGCCGGCCAGCAGACTGCCGCGCTCGTCGTGGACCGGTTCGGCCTCCTCGGCTTTCCCGTCCGCGCCATCTCCGCCTCCCGCATCGCGGGAGTCGCGCTGCTCCTTGCGGGCGTGGTGACGATCCGCTTCTCCGCGTGAGGCCTTCAGCGCCGGCTGAGCGCGCCTCCCGGCCGGCGGCCTCAGGTCCCGATGCGGCTGCTGCGCGCCAGCGTGCGGGCAAGGACGAGCAGCGCCGCGCGCTGCTCGGGATCGCGGATCGCCATGAAGGCCCGCGTCAGCTCCGCCATCTCGTGATAGGCCGGCTCCGCCGCCGCGGCATCGCGCTCGCGGTCCCTGACGATCCAGAAGCTGTCGGCCGTCTCTGCGTTTCGCATCTCGTCGCTCATCGTGGTCCCGTTCCGGCGCCCCCGCCCAATGCGACTACACGCGGGAGGGGGGATCGGATGCAGGGAACGCTGGAGAACGGCGAAAGTTTTCCACCCATGGGGGCCTTCGCCGCACCAGGAGGTCGCGATGCCGCGCGGAGACAAGGACGCCTATACCGACAAGCAGAAGCGCAAGGCCGAGCATATCGAGGAGAGCTATGAGAAGCGCGGCGTCTCCTCCGATGAGGCGGAGCGGCGCGCCTGGGCCATTGTCAACAAGGACGACGGCGGCGGCAAGAAGAGCGGTTCCGGCCGCGGCAAGGAGACGGGCCATCCCGCCGCGAAGAAGGGCGGCGCGAAGGGTGGCGCCGCGTCCGCCTCACGCAGCGCCGCGGAACGCTCCGCATCGGCCAAAAAGGCGGCGGCAACGCGCAAGAAGCGCGCCGCCGCGTCCTGAGCGTTCAGTCGCCCTGCAGGAACGGGTTGGTCAGGCGCTCCTGGCCAATCGTGCTCGTCGGGCCGTGGCCGCAGATGAAGGCGACGTCGTCGCCCAGCGGCAGGAGCTTGGTCCTGATGGAGGCGATCAGCGTGGCATGATCGCCGCGCGGCAGGTCCGTGCGTCCCACCGAGCCCTGGAACAGGACATCACCCACCAGGGCGAACCGGTTTTCCCTCTGCACGAAGACGACGCTGCCGGGGGAATGGCCGGGGCAGTGGAGCACGTCGAACGAGACGTCGCCGACCTGAACCGTATCGCCCTCCGAAAGCCAGCGGTCCGGCGTGAGGTTCAGCGCGCCGTCGATGCCGAATTCCCGGCCCTTGGCGACGAGGTCCTGCAGCAGGAACAGGTCGTCCTCGTGCGGCCCTTCTACCGGCACGGCGAGTTCGGCGGCGAGTTCGGCCGCGCCGCCGGCATGATCGATATGGCCGTGGGTCAGCAGAATCTTCTCCACGGTGACGCCGGCCTGGGCGACGACGTCGCGGATGCGGTCCAGGTCCCCGCCGGGATCGACCACTGCGGCCTTCATCGTGCGGGTGCACCAGACCAGGGAGCAGTTCTGCTGGAACGGCGTCACCGGAATGATGGCGACGCGGATCTTCGGTTCGGGGCGGTCGGTCATGGTTTTCTCCTGCGCTTCCCTCTAGCCGAGCCGCGGGCTCGGGCGAAAGCCCTGGCAGGCAAAACCACCGATGATGTAGGATCACTACAATTAGACTACATGCAAAAATAGGCATACATGGCCAAAAAGTGGCATATATGGCTTTATAACTTTGGGTAATAGTAGTATTACAACGTCATGGTCCCGCGAGAGGGCCGGACATGGAGTGGAACGCATGATGAAGGGGAAATGGGCTGGCGCCCTCATGGCCGCCGTTTCGATGAGCGCTCTGGCCACGGGGGCTCGGGCACAGGAGCTGAACGTCTACTGCTCGATGCAGGTCGAGTGGTGCCAGGGGATGGCTGTGGCCTTTCAGGCGGAGACGGGCATCAAGGTCAACATGGTGCAGAAATCCGTGGGCGAGACCTTCGCCCAGGTACGCGCCGAGAAAGACAATCCCCGGGGCGACGTCTGGTACGGCGGAACGCAGGATCCGCATCTCGTCGCGGCAACCGAGGGCCTGACGCAGGAATACACGCCCAAGGCCCTGAACAATCTGCATCCATGGGCGCAGAACCAGTGGGCGCAGTCCAAGAAGCGTTCCGTGGGCGTCTATTCCGGCGCGCTGGGCATCGGGTTCAACAAGGAAGTCCTCGCGAAGAAGAAGGTGGCCGAGCCCAAGTGCTGGGCTGACCTGCTGAAGGCCGACTACAAGGGCGAGATCCAGATGCCGAACCCGAACTCGTCGGGCACCGCCTATCTGGCGATCGCGACGCTGGTCCAGCTCATGGGCGAGGATCAGGCCTTCGACTATCTCAAGAAGCTTCACGCCAACATCAACGCCTATCCGCGTTCCGGCGCCGGACCGATCAAGGCGGCCGCGCGCGGCGAGACCGGCGTCGCCATCAACTTCATCCACGACACCGTGACGGAGCAGAAGGCAGGTTTCCCCGTCGGGTACAACGCCCCGTGCGAGGGGACCGCCTACGAGATCGGCTCGATGTCGATCATCACCGGCGCCCGCAACCTGGAATCGGCCAAGCGCTTCTACGAATGGGCGCTGCAGCCGGCGGCGCAGAAGATCGGCCACGAGGTCGGCAAGATGAACGTGTCGCCCTCCAACACCGCGGCGGAGCCTCCTTCCGGCGCTCCTGACCTGAGCCGCCTCAAGCTCGTGAACTACGACTTCATCAAGTACGGCTCCTCGGCCGAGCGCAAGCGCCTGCTCGACCGGTGGGAGAAGGACGTGAACAGCATCCCGCGCTGACGCTCAATCCTCCCGAGCGACAACCTTGGGGGCGGTCGGGGGGCCGCCCCTTCTTTATTGCACCCGGACGCTGACGCTGTCGGTCGCGCCGGCGGCGTCGATCACGGAGATCCGCAGGAAGCCGGGACCACCGGGGCGCCAGAGGGCCTGGCGACGGGGGACGGGGCCGAGCACCGGCATGCCGTCCACCAGGAAGGTGAAGGGCGCGACGCCTCCCGACACTTTCAGCGCCAGATCCTGCGCGGCTCCGGCATCGCCCCCGGAGGCGAGGTCGATCCGGGCGCCGTCCGGCGGGAAGGCCAGCCTGAGGGCCGGCTGCGCCACCGCCCCGGCCGTCTTGGGCACGTCCTGCCGCAGATGGCGCAGGGGAGGCGGGAGGGTCGCGGGCGTCGCAGCCAGCGCGCCGTCCGGCCGGGGGAAGGGGCGGGCGTCGCCGCCGATGCGCGCGAAGGCGTCGAACAGAATGGGCGCGGCGACCAGGCGGCCGACGAGGCCGGGCACGGCGGCGTTGTCCGCCCGGCCCACCCAGACGCCGATCGTGTGGCGCCGGTCGAAGCCGACGGCGAAGGCGTCGCGATAGCCGTAGGACGTGCCGGTCTTGTAGGCGATGCGGCCGGGCAGGGCGTTGGCCGGGGGCGGGGCGCCGAGCAGGATGTCGGCGACGTACCAGGCCGGAACCGGATCGACCAGCCGCAGGGGCGGGCCCGCCTCGCTCCCGGCTCGGATGCGCAGGTCGACCGTGTCGCCGCCCCGCGCCAGGCCGACATAGAGGCGCGTGAGGTCGTGGAGGGTCAGGCCGAGGCCGCCGAGGCCGACCGCGAGCCCCGGCGCGTCGTCGCCGAAGGCTGGGCCGGAGCCCGCGCGCGGCATGGCCAGGGCGGCGCCGGCGCCCTTCAGCCGCGCGAGGAAGCGCTGCGGCCCCAGGGCGGCGAGGAGATCGACCGCCGGGATGTTCAGCGACATCTGCAGGGCCTTGCGGGCGGTGACCGTGCCCTGGAAGGCGAGATCGAAATTCTCCGGCACGTAGAGCCCGAAGCGGGTCGGCCTGTCCTCCAGCACGGTCTCGGGATGGGCGATGCCGTTCTCGAAGGCCAGCGCGTAGATGAAGGGCTTCAGCGCCGAGCCGGGCGAGCGCAGCGCCCGCGTCAGGTCGAGGCTGCCGGCCCGCTCGGTGGACAGGTGGTCCACGCCGCCCACATGGGCGCGAATTTCGCCGGTTTCGTTGTCGACCGCCAGGATCGCCACCGAGAGCGCGGCGTTCTGGCCGACGACGCGCTCGCGGGCAAGGAGCTCCAGCGCCCGCTGCATCCGGCCGTCGATCGTCAGCCGGTGGAGGGCAAGGCCGGGGCGTTCCCGCAGGGCCGCCTCCGCCGCATGGGGCGCATGGGCCGGGAAGGGCAGGCGCCCGTCGGGCACGGCGGCCGCGGTCGCGGCCTCCAGCTCGGGTTCGGTCAGCAGCCCGGCCGCCCGCGCCGAGGCAAGAACGCGGTCCCGCGCGATGCGCGCCGCCGCGGGAGCCCGGTCCGGCCGGCGGGCTTCCGGCGATTGCGGCAGCGCCACCAGGAGCGCGGCCTCGGCGGTCGAGAGACGCTTGGGCTCCTTGCCGAAATAGGCCAGGCTCGCCGCGCGCACCCCCTCCAGGTTGCCGCCGAACGGCGCGAGCGTGAGGTAGAGATCGAGGATCTCGCCCTTGGTCAGCCTCCGCTCCAGCTCCACCGCCCGGACGGCCTGGCGCAGCTTGGCGAGGAAGGAGCGCTCGGCCCGGGGCTCGACGAGCCGGGCCACCTGCATCGTCAGCGTCGACCCGCCCGACACGATCCGGCCGTTCACCGCCATCTGGCCGGCGGCCCGCAGCACCGCGAGCGGGTCGACGCCGGCATGCCGGTCGAAACGGCGGTCCTCGAACGCCTTGAGCATGGAAAGATAGCGGGGATCGACGTCCCCGTGGGTCACCGGCAGCGTCCACCGGCCGGCCGGGCTGACGAAGGGCCGCAGCAGGCGCCCGTCCCGGTCGACCACCAGGGTGGAGCGGGCCGCGACCGCCGACAGGTCGAGGGGCGGCAGGGCGCGCGCATAGAGGGCGAGGGACAGGGCGGCCCCGGCGACGGCAAGGCCGAGCCCGCCGGCCGCGAAGGCCACCAGCCGTTTCATGCGGGCGCGGTCCGCCGCCATCGCCGCCTCACCGCACCGAGGCGATCTCGGCGATGCCGCTTCCGGTCCGGCCGAACCGGTCGGGGCGGTACATATCCTCGATCGAGGCGGCGGGGTGCACGTAGCGGCCCGGCGACACGGCGCGCACCAGATACGCAACCGTGAATTCGGCGGGGGCGTTGGCCGCCCCGTCGCGCTCGAAGGCGGCGACGTAGCGGTCGTCGCGCGCCTCCACGTGGACGGGCGGCACGTCCTGCTTCAGCCAGTCCATGCCCTCCAGCGACGCGCCGTCGGTCAGGCTCGCATTCTCGATCTCCAGCCCCGCCGGCACGGGATCGACCAGCAGCAGGCGGCCATAGCGGGCGGGCGTCTCCCGCACCTTCAAAACGACGACGTAGCGCTCGTTCTGGCGCAGCTGCGCCGGATCGATCGCGGCGCCCTTGGTGGTGAAGAGGGAGCGCTCCACGGCAAAGCCCTGCGCAACCGCCGGTTCCGGGGTCGTCGGGATGCCCGACACGGTGACGACGGCGCGGGCCGCCGCGCCGCCGGGATTGGCGATGGAGAGCGGCCTGGCCTCCAGGTCCGCCTGGCGGATCGTGCGGTAGAACGCGCCGGAGCGCGCGACGCCGTCGACGGTCAGCGACAATCCTTCCGCCTCGCGGGCGAGCGCCTGGGCCGCCAGCACCATCCAGGCATTCTCCTGGGTGGAGGTGGAGCGGGTCGCGGACCGGGCGGTCTCGACGACGACGCTTGCCCGCTGGATCTCGGCGCGGTCGCCACCCGTCTCGGCGAGCAGGGCGAGGAGACCCGTGCCGTCGCGCAGGCGGGAGCCGTAATCGGGGCGGGACAGGCCGTCGTCGCGGCTGTCCTGCAACGCGCCGAGCGCGCTGCCGAAGGCGCGGCCGGCCCGGCCCCTGTCGCCCAGCATGGCAAGCGCAGCGCCGATCTGCGCCCGCGAGAGCGGCGAGGCGAAGTCGCCAAGCTTGTTGTCGGCGAGATAGCGCAGGTCGCCCATGACGGGGCGGCCGTTCCGCGCCAGGACATAGATCGCGTAGGCGATGCCGGCGGCCTCCTCCTTGCGGATGTCGCCGGTGTTGACGACCTGGTTGCGCAGGCGGTCGAGGGCGAGGCTGAAGCCGACCTGCGGAACCGTGACGCCGGTCTCGCGGGCCCGCGTCAGGAAGTCCGCGACGAAGGCGTCGAGCCACAGGTCCTCACCGCCCACGCCCCACAGGCCGAAGGAGCCGTTGGCGCCCTGGCGGGCCATGACGCGCTCCACCGCCTGGTCGATCCGCTCCTGCGCGGAGGTGTCGAGGGCAAGCTCCTCGGCCCGGGCGAGACGGTTGACGTAAAGCAGCGGCAGGGCGCGGCTCACGGTCTGCTCGGTGCAGCCATAGGGGTAGCGGTCCAGCGCCTTCAGCAGGGCCGGCACGTCCAGGGCCGCCAGCGGCGACACCGAGACCGAGACCGAGCCGGAGCCCGGGACGAGATCGGCGAAGAGATCGGCCGACACCTCGATGCGCCCGCCATTGGCGGCGAGCGGCCGGACCGTGCGCCGGGCGATGGCCGCCGCAGCTGGCTGGACGCGCACGGCGGCGACCTGCATGGCCGAGACGTTCGGCCCGGTGATGCGGATGTCGAACGTGGCGGTGCCGAGGCCGGCGGCCGCGACGGGGATCGAGAGTGAGGTCTTCGCGCCCTTGGCAAGCTGCACTGTGCGGCGGGTGGCGTCGGCGGACACGACGACGGGACCGCGCACATCGAGGTCGATCGTGTAGGCGCCGGCTTCTCCCTCCACGTTGTCCACCTGGAGATGGAAGCGGGACTGGTCGCCGAGGTTCAGGAAGCGCGGCAGGGTCGCCTGGGCAACGACCGGATCGCGCACGATCACGTCGGTGGAGGCCTGGCCCACGCGGTTCTTCGACCAGGCGACCGCCATGACGCGCACGGTGCCGTTGAAGGGCGGCAGGTCGAAGCCGACATTGGCCGTGCCGTCCGCGCCCACGCGCACGACGCCGGAATAGCGGGCCAGGGGCTCCTGCGTCGGCTTCTCGCCGTCGAGCTGCGGCCCGATATCGCCGCCGGAGCGGATCGCCCCGCGCACGCCCTGCATCCCGTCGATCAGGAAGCCGTAGAGGTCGCGCACCTCGTGGCTGAGCTGGCGCTGGCCGAAATAGAATTTGGTCGGGTCCGGCGCCTCGTAGCGGGTGAGGTTGAGGATGCCGACATCCACCGCGGCGACGGTGACATAGACCTCCTCGCCCGCCGCCGCGCCTTCGACACGGATCGGGATCGGCAGGGTCGTGCGCGGACGGGCGAGCTGCGGCGGCTGAAGCGCGACGGCGAGCGTGCGCTCGGCCCGGCCGATGGCGAACCAGGCCAGGCCCAGGGCGCGGCCGGGCAGCCGCTTCTCCGCCACGTCCATGGGCCGGTGCGCGAGCGCCACAACATAGGCGCTGCCGCCCCAGGCGGTGTCCACCGGGATGTCGACGCTGGTGCCGCCCGGCGCCACGTCGACCACGCGGGTGAGCGTCACGCGGTCGGAGACGACGGCCAGCGTCGCCTTGCCTGCAAAGCGCGGCGAGAGGCGCACGCGCGCGGTCTCGCCATGGGCATAGGCCTGGCGGTCGAGGGCGACGTCGAGGGCGTCCGGCGTATCGGCGGTGCGGTCGGCCTCGTAGCCGACGGTGAACAGGACGCTGGTCTGGGCGCCGTCGAGGCCTGGGGCCTCCACGTCGAGCCGGTAGGTGCCCCAATCCACGCGGGCGGCGATGCGGGCGGGCTCGGCGAGTGCGGCGGCGACCTCGCCGTCGGCGACGCGGCGCGTCGTCTTCACGGCCTCGTAGTTCCAGCGGCCGTCCTGGAAGAACCATTGATAGGTGCGGGAGACGCGCGAAAGCGTCCATTTCAGGCCGTTGCGGGCGATCCGCCTGCCGTCGCCCTCCGCGAGGATCACGTCGAACGTCGCTTCGCCGCCGGCGCCCACATCGCCGTCGCGGAACGCCTTGCGCACGCCGATGGCCGCGCCGGAGGGCAGGATTGGCAGGGTCACCGACCGGGCGATGGCCCGTCCGCCGGGCTCGGCCACGCGCAGCGTGATCTCCGCCTCCAGCGGCCGGTTGGTGTCGGGCATCTGCAGCGCCGCGGCGACGACGGCGCGGCCGGCGGCGTCGGTGCGCACGGTCTCCTCCAGCTCGCCCTGCACCGCCTGCACGTCCTCGTCGGTCAGGCCCACCTCGTAGCCGGCAAAGCCGGGAATGGCGGAGCGCGCGGCCGGCCTCACCACGGTGGAGCCGGACACATCAAGCTCGGCCCCGGGGGCGCCGTACAGGTAGCGCGCCGTCAGGTCGATCTCTGCGGGCTGCCCGGCCCGTAGCGCGGCGGCCTTGGGGCTGAGCGTCAGTTCCAGCTTCTCGGGCACGTAGTCCTCGACGAGGAACGAGACCTCGCCGATGGCTGGCGCCTTGGGATCGGCATAGGCCTGCACGCGCCAGGTGCCGGTCTGCGCGCCGGAGATGAGCGGGATGCTGTAGGCGCGCCCGCCCGCGCCCTGATCCTCCACCGAGCGGCGGCGGTATTCGACGCCGTCAGGGCGCTTGACGACCAGGGTGAGCGGCAGGCCTGTCACCGCGGTGCCGCGCGCGTCGCGCAGGAGCGCCGACAGCTGGACCGTCTCGCCGGAGCGGTAGACGCCGCGCTCGGTATAGAGGAAGGCGTCGAGGCCGGCGGGCGCGACGCGGCCGCTGACGCCGCGGTCGGACAGGTCGAACGCAGCCTGCTTCATGTCCAGGAAGCCGTAATCGTCGGCGAGCGTCGCCACGACGAGGCCCGGCGCGGACCCGCCCTGGCCGCGGGCGAGGCCCGCCTCGAAGCGGGCATGGCCGGAAGCGTCGGTGCGCGCCGTGCCCAGGATCTCGTTGTTGCGCGCCAGAAGGCGGATTTCCGCGTCGGCGACGGGGGCCGCCGTCTCCAGCGAGCGGGCAAGGACATGGACCCCGTCCGGCCCGGTGAACGTCGTCAGGCCGAGGTCGGAGACGATGAACCATTGCACTGCCTGGGAGGGGCCGTCATAGGCGTCCTCCTCCGGGGTCGCCGTCCCCTGGACGGTCGGCTTGGCCGCCATGACGTACAGGCCCGGCTTCAGGCTGCCGACCGCTTCCAGGACGGGGAAGGCGGTGGTGACGTCGCGGTTCAGCTCGGACTTCACCTCCAGCGTGCCCTGCCAGACGCGCGCGCCCTTCTCGTCGGCGATCTGGCGCGTGCCCCAGCTGCCGATCTGGCTCAGGAAGTCGTCGGAATGGACGGAGTTGATGAGGTTGCGGTCGCCGATGCGCAGGATCTCCACCGCCAGCCTGTCGGTGTTCACCGAAACGACGGGAAGTCCCTGCTGACCGGTGCGCGGCAAGACGTAGGTGCGGCCCGAGAAGCGCACCGAAGGCGTGCGGTCGCGGACATAGATCTCGTAGTCGGCGGATTTCTGGAGCGTCTCGCCGGGAATCGCGGACGGGACGCCCTGGCGCACGACGATGGCGTAGCGCTCGCCGTGGCGCAGGCCGTTCACGCAGACCTGGCGATCCTCGGCGGTGACGGCGAAATCGCCCCGGCCGCCCGAGATCGCCACATAGGGAGCGAAGTCCACGCGGCCGCGGGCCAGCGGCTCGGAGAACTCGAAGCAGGCGCGCGGGCTGGCGGCGTCCGCGTCCACCTGGTTCGACAGGAGGCGGAAGCCACGCTCGGAGCGCAGCGCCTCGTAATCGGTGCGGATCGCCGGGTCGTCCTGCAAGTCCAGGCTGAGGCGGTAGGCGGTGAGCGCCGGGCGCCAGCTCTCGTTCGCCACGAAGGTGCGGGCCAGGAGAGCGAGCGCGGCGGCTTCGTCCCCGCGGCCTGATCCGCGCTGATAGGCGAGGTAGGCGGCCGCGGCCGCCCTCTGCCGCAGCTCCCAGCGCTCGCGGTAGTCGCGCGGGTCGGTGGCAAGCGCCGCCCGGGCCATGAGGCGCCAGCCGGCAGCCGAGGCCGGGTCGGCGACGACTGCGAGATTGGCGAGCGGCAGGGCCGCTCTGGGGTTGTTGCGCGCCAGGGCCGTCTCGCCCTCCCGCAGGATCTGCGCCAGGGGCCGCTGGCCCCCCGCGACCTCCCGCTTCAGCCGCTCCTCGAGCTGCTGGCCTTCGGTGGCGAGATCGTTGCGGACGAAGGCCTTCTGGGCGGAGGCGCCCGTGGCGAGGGCCAGCCCGAAACCCAGGAGTAGGCCGGCCGCCAGGCGCCTCGCGCCGGCTGGACGCAGGAAGAGGGCCATCGTCGTCTCCATGGGTTCGGGTCGGGGGTCCGCGCGGCGGGCCGATGGAGAGAGGCTATCAAAGCCCGCGCCGGAAACAATCGCTTCCGCCCGATCGGCGCGGCAATCGGGATTGCCGGAACCGGCGGCGCGCGCTTTGATGCGGTCCCGTCCCGGAGCCAGGCCATGCGCACCACGTCCGCCCTCATCGCCTGCGGCGCCGCGGCGCTTCTCGCCTTCTCCCTCGGCGCGGCCCCCGCCGCAGCGCAGCCCGCCCCCGATCCGAAAATCGAGGCGGCGCAGCGGGTCTTCGAGGTTCTGCCGGAGGACGAGCGCCGGGCGATCCAGGCGGACCTGATCTGGACCGGCCATTACAACGGCACGGTCACGGGCGGGTTCGGCCCGCTGACCTATCGGGCGATCAACGCCTTCACGGGCAAGAGCGGCCCGGCCGCCGACGGTCTGCTCGCCCCGGCGCAGCGGGCCGCGCTGAAGGACGGGGCCGCCCGCGCGCGCGCCGCCGCCGGGTTCGAGGTCCTGACCGATCCGCGCTCGGGCATCCGTATCGGCGTGCCGACGCGCGTCCTGACCAAGCGCGCCACCAATGCCCTCGGCGGCACGCGCTGGCAGAGCGCCGACGAGAAGGTGACGCTCGACACCCGGACGGGCCAGCCGGGCGAGACCTTGGAGACGCTGTTCGAGCGGGCCAGTGCCGCCTCCGCAGACCGCAAGGTCACCTACAAGCTGCAGCGGCCCGACTTCTACGTCGTCAGCGGCGAGACGCGCACCGGCAAGTTCTACGCCCGCATGGCCCAGGGTCCGGAGGGGCTCCGGGGCTTTTCCGTCGGCTACGACAAGGCGATGGCCGACCGGGTGGACCGGCTCGTCATCGCCATCGCCGCCGCGTTTGAGCCATTCCCGGGAGCGGCCGCGCCGGCCGTGCCCGCGACGCCCCAGGCCGGAGCCCCGCCGGCCGCGCCGACACCCGCCGGCGCGCGCGCGCTGGGCGGCGTGATCGTGGCGCCCGGGCGGGCGGTCACATCCCGCGCGGCGCTGGAGGCCTGCACAGGCGCGAGCGTCGGGGGACGTCCGGTCGCCGTCCTGCCCGGAACCGGGCCGCTGGCGACGATCGAGGCAGCCGGCGGCGCTCCGGCTCCGATGCGCGCTGACGCGGTTCCCGACGGGGAGGCGCTCGTCGTCCTCGCGCCCGGGCCGGACGGACTGGTGGCGATCCCGGCGCGGGCCGTGACGGCGAACGGCCGGCTGGCCCTGGCGGCGCCCCTGCAGCCCGGAGCCGGGGGCAGCCCCGCCTTCGATCGGGCGGGACGGCTGGCGCTCGTCGTGAGCGCCGATCCCGGGCGCTCCTTCATGGTCGCGGGGATCGTGCCCGAGCGGAATCACGCGGCCGAGCGCGTCGAGGCGAATGGCGGCCAGGCGGGGGCCGGACCGGCGGGGGCCGGTGCGGGCGATCTCACGACCGGCGCCATCGTGGAGGCGCGGCGCGGGTCGGTGCTGCGGATCGACTGCCGGCCCTGACCTGCTTTTTCGTCCCTCGCGCGGGTCCGCTTAACGGCTTGATCACGAGCCGGGCCTATCCTCGCGGATCGATGCAGGACGATCGGCTCCTCACCTTCGGCGGCGAATTCCGCGACCGGGCGCGGGAGCAGGCTTTCCGTGCCGAACGCTTCGGCGAGGCGTGGCGGCAGGCGCGCCTCCTGCTGGCCGTATCCGCCATCCTCAACGCGCTCTTCCTCGCCAGCGACTGGCGTTTCCACGGCGATCCGCATTTCTACGTGGCGGTGCCCGCGCGGCTGGCCGAGGTGGCCCTGTCGCTGGCGTGCCTCGCTGCCGTCTGGCGCGCCCGCGACGTCGTCGCACTCCAGCGTGCGCTCCTTGTCTGGATGGCCGGCAGCGCGCTGGCCGTGGGGGCGCTCGTCTCGTCGCAGAGCGACATCGCGCTGTTCGTCGTGATGATGCTGCCCGCGATCTTCTATCTCGTCGTTCCGGTGGCCTTCCGCTGGACACTGGCCTGCGGCATCGCCTGCAGCGCCGCCATGCTGGCGGGCTATTTCTGGGAGGGCAGCGACCGGTCGACGGTGCTGGGCATGTGCCTGGTCGTGCTGATGCTCAACGCGGCGTTGACCCTGGTGGTCGTGAAGTCCAACCGCATGGCGCGGATCGCATGGGCGGCCACCGAGGCCGAGCGCCGGGCCAAGGAGGAGCTGGCGGCGAGCCAGCGCCAGTTCCAGGAGCTGTTCGCCACCGCGCCGGTGCCGCTGGTCGTGACCGCCAAGGCGGACGGGGCGGTTCTCCAGTTCAATGAGGCGGCGGGCCGGTTCTTCGGGGCCGAGCCGGGGCGGATCGAGCCTGCCGGCATCGCCGCCGTCTACGAGGATCCGGCCCGGCGGGCGATCCTGCTGCGGGCACTGGAGGCGCGCGGCCGCGTCGAGGGTTTCGAGCTGCGCATCCGCGCCGCCGACGGCTCGGTCCGCGACGTCCTCCTGTCCGCCGTCGCGACGCGGTTCGGCGAGACCGATTCGATCATGGCGGGGGTCGTGGACATCACCGAGCGCAAGGCGCTGGAGACGCGGCTCAAGGCCCTGGCCACCACCGATCCGCTGACGGGCCTTGCCAACCGCGCCCGGTATTTCGGCGTCGCGGAACGGCAGGTGCGCTCCGCCGCCCGCTCAGGGCGGTCGCTGGGCGTATTGATGATCGACATCGACCGGTTCAAGGCGATCAACGACACGCACGGCCACCAGGTCGGCGACCGGGCGCTCCGGCGCTGCGCCGATGCCCTGCGCCACGGCCTGGGCGACCGGAACCTCCTGGCGCGGCTGGGCGGTGAGGAATTCGCGGCGCTCCTGCCCGATTGCGGGCTGGCGGAGGCGGCGGGGCTGGCGGAAGCGCTTCGGGCAGCCGTGGCGGGACTGGAATTCGAGGACGGCGGGCTGCGGATCACGGTCAGCATCGGCGTCGCCGAACTTCACGCCGGGGAGGCCGACATAGCGCATGCCATGACCCGCGCCGACCGGGCCCTGTACGATGCGAAGGAAGCGGGGCGCGACCGCGTCGCGGTCTCGTCCCCGCCCCCGGCGGCGCGCGAGGTCGCCTGAACGGGCTGGAACGGCCGCCGCGGCCGGAATAAGACGTCCGCGATGAGCCAGACCCCGATCGAAGCCGCCCCCGACGCCGCGCGCCGTCCGCCGCGGCTGGCCTATGTCGTCACCGAGGACTGGTTCTTCGTCTCGCATTTCCTGCCCATGGCGCGGGCCGCCCGGCAGGCCGGCTTCGACGTGGCCGTCATCGCCCGCGTGCGCGACCACCGGGCGGTGCTGGAGGCCGAGGACCTGCGGGTGATCCCGCTGGAGGCGGAGCGCCAGAGCCTCAATCCGCTGGCGGTCGTCTCCGCCGTGCGCCGTCTCGCCGCGATCCTGCAAGCCGAGCACCCGGACATCGTCCATTGCATCGCGCTGCGGGCGATCCTGGTCGGCGGCGCGGCGGCGCGGCTCGCCGGGATCGGCCGGCGCGTCTATGCCGTGACCGGCCTCGGCTTTCTCGCCGCCCGCACCGACGCCGTCGCTGCGGCCGCGCGGGCCGTCATCGCGCGGATCGTGCGCGGCCCGCTGGAAAGCGCAGGCACGCGCTACCTGTTCGAGAACCCGGACGACCCGCTGATCTTCGGCCTGCGGCCCGAGGCGCGCCGGGTCACCATCGTCGGCGGCGCGGGCATCGACCCGCAGGCACTGAGCCCGGCGCCCCTGCCGCCGCCGGCTCCGCTGCGGCTCGCCTTCCTCGGGCGGATGCTCTGGTCGAAGGGCGTCGACGTCGCGGTCGAGGCGGTCGGCGCGGCACGGGCCCTGGGCGCGGACGTCACGCTCACCCTCGTCGGCGCGCCCGACGCCTCCAATCCCAAGGCGGTGCCGGAGGCGACCCTGCGCGCGTGGGCAGAGCGCCCCGGCATCGCCTGGCCCGGCCCCACCCGCGACGTCGCGGGCGTCTGGGCCGCCCATCACGCGGCGATCATGCCGTCCCGGGGCGGCGAAGGCCTGCCGCGGGCGATCCTGGAGGCCGCCGCGTGCGGCCGCGCGGTGCTGACCACCGACGTGCCGGGGTGCCGCACCTTCGTGCGCGACGGGCAGGAGGGCTTCGTCACGGCCCGGGACGACGTGCCGGCGCTGGCGGCGCGGATCGCCGCGCTCGCCGCCGATCCGGCGCGCGTCGCCGCCATGGGGCAGGCGGCCCGCGCCCGGGTCCTAGACGGCCATACGGAGGAGGCGGTGATGGGCGCGGTGACCGGGCTCTACCGGGACATGCTGCTGCGCCATGGGTGAGATCGCCGATCCGGAAGGGTTCATCCGCAGCCACACGCGGCTGCTCGCGGTGCCCCATGCGCCGTCCATCCGGCTTCATCTTGCCGACGAGGCGACGGCCCTATGGCAGAAGACCGAAGACGAACTGGGCGAGATCGGGCTGCCGCCGCCGTTCTGGGCCTTCGCCTGGGCGGGCGGGCAGGCGCTGGCGCGCCATGTGCTCGATCATCCCGAACTGGTGGCCGGCGGCCACGTGCTCGATGTCGGGTCCGGGTCGGGGCTCGTCGCCATCGCCGCCGCAATGGCGGGCGCGGCGCTGGCCGAGGCCAACGACATCGACCCCATCGCCCATCACGCGATCGCCCTCAACGCCGCGGCCAATTCCGTCGCGGTGCGGGTGCGCGGGGAGGACCTCGTCGGCACGGACGAGGGCTGGACCCACGTTCTGGCCGGCGACGTCTGCTACGAGCAGGGGATGGCGGGGCGCATCGTCGACTGGCTGTCGGCGCTCCAGGCGCGCGGCGCCGTGGTGCTGATCGGCGATCCCCGCAGGGCCTACCTGCCGCTTGCCCGGCTGGAGAGCGTGGCGACCTACGAGGTGCCGGTCACGCGCTCGCTGGAGGACGCGGAGGTGAAGCGCGCGAGCGTCTGGCGCCTGCGGGGTTAGGCATCGCCCCGGCCGTCAAAGGCTCGCGTGTCAGTCCCGGCCGGAGCCGGAGGCGGACGGGAAGGGATGCAGGGCAGCAGCGACGATCGTGCTCGATGCCCGGCATTCTGCTGGATCCTCTTCCCTCGCTTCGCTCGCCGCGGATGACAACCGTGTCGTTCGGCAGTCCAGCCTCACGCGGCGGACCTGGATGACGCCTTGTTCTTCGCCGCGAGCGTCTTGCGGATGTCGATCGTGGCGCGCTTGCCGAGGTCGTCGTAATGCGCCTTCAGCCAGGCCTTCGCCGAGCGGCGGCCCGCATCGCGCAGGCGCTGGAAGAACGACCAGTCCGCGCTCAGGCGCGAGGAGGCGGTGAACCGGGCGAGCGCCTTGTCGGCGTCGATCCGGTGCATCAGGACGCGCTTGTACTCGTCCCGCGAGAGCTTGCCCTCGTCGATCAGCCGGACGACGAAGTCGACGGCGCGCAGTTCCGAGAGGAGCGTGGCGTTGAAGCTGATCTCGTTCAGCCGGTCGCGGATCTCCTGCGCCGTCCTGGGCACGCCCTTGCGGACGATCGGGTTGATCTGGACCAGGAGGATGTCGTCGCTCTCCGCATTGTAGAAGAGCGGGAAGAGCGGCGGATTGCCGGTATAGCCCCCGTCCCAATAGGGCACGCCGCCGATCTCCACCGCCTGGAAGACGGTCGGCAGGCACGCTGAGGCCATGAGGTGGTCCGCGGTGAGCTCGCCGTTCTCGAAGACGACGATCTTGCCGGTCTGGACGTTGGTGGCGGACACGAAGAGCTTCACGCTGTCGCAGGCGCGCACCTTGCTGAAGTCGATGAGGTCGTCGACCGTGCTCTTGAGCGTGTTGATGTTCAGCGGGTTGACGTCGTAGGGGCTGGCCACCCGCGCCACGAGGTCGCCCCACAGGGCGGCGCGGCCGGGCGCGCCCCAGAAGCCGAACAGGTTTCCGAGCAGGCGGCGCTGGCTGTCGGCGAGCGAGCCGTTCACTGAGACCCGCCGCCAGAACGTCTCCAGCTGGGCGCGGGCGCCGTCGATGCCGCCGCCCAGATAGCCCTCCGCCATGACCACGGCGTTCATCGCGCCCGCGCTGGCGCCGGAGACCGCCTCGATCGCCAGCCGGCCGTCCTCGAGGATGGCGTCCAGCACGCCCCAGGTGAAGGCGCCGTGGGCGCCTCCGCCCTGGAGCGCCAGCGAGACGGTCTTGCGCGCCCCCGGCCCGGCAATGCCGGAGACGCGCCTGCGGGAGCCGCCGCGGCCTGTCACTGGGCCACCCAGCCGCCGTCGATCTGCATGTTCGCTCCGGTGATCTGCGAGGCGGCCTCGGAGCACAGGAAGGCGGCCATGGCGCCGACCTGCTCGACGGTGACGAACTGCTTCGTCGGTTGGCCGCCGAGCAGGACGTCGTTGATGACCTGCTCGCGGGTGAGGCCGCGGGCCTTCATCGTGTCGGGGATCTGCCGCTCGACGAGCGGGGTCCAGACATAGCCGGGGCTGATGGCGTTGACGGTGACGCCGTGGGTGGCGAGCTCGAGCGCCACGGTCTTGGTCAGGCCGGCAATGCCGTGCTTGGCCGCGACATAGGCCGACTTGAAGGGCGAGGCGACCAGCGAATGGGCGGAGGCGGTGTTGATGATGCGGCCCCACTTGCGGCTCTTCATGCCCGGAACCGCGGCGCGGATGGCGTGGAAGGCGGAGGACAGGTTGATCGCGATGATCTGGTCCCACTTCTCGGGGGGGAAATCCTCCACCGGCGAGACGTGCTGGATGCCGGCATTGTTGACCAGGATGTCGACCGATCCGAACGTCTTCTGCGCGAAGGCCACCATGTCGGCGATCTCGGCCGGCTTGGTCATGTCCGCGGGCGAATATGCCGCACGGACCTTGAATTCCGCCTCGAGCCCCGCACGTTCCTTCTCGATGGCCGCCGCATCACCCAGCCCGTTGATGACGACGTTAGCGCCCTCGGCGGCGAGGGCGCGGGCGATCGCGAGCCCGATGCCGCTGGTGGAGCCGGTGATGAGGGCGACGCGGCCGGACAGGGACTTGTCTTCGGGAGAGGCGGTTTGCGGCATGGGACACTCCGTTCGCTTGGCCCGCGGGGCGGCACGGGTTATGTTGCGCCGCAGCGAGGCCCGTGGGGCGAAGATAGGATCGGGCCGTCGGTTGCGCCAGTCCGCACGATCCCGCACAAAGGCGCATAGCCGGAGCCCGGTGACGGCTCGCAGACGGGTTGCCCCATGAGTTCGGCCGAACGGCAGCACAACCATTCCCACGATCACAGCCATGCGCACGGGCACGCGCACGGCCATGGCGGCGGCTGCGACCATGCCCGCGACCGGGCGGGCGCCGCCCGCGAGGCGATCGAGGCGGCGGAGGCGGCCTGCACGGCCCGCGGCGCGCGCCTGACCCCGATCCGCCGGCGCGTCCTGGAGACGCTGTTCTCCACCCACAAGCCGCTGGGCGCCTACGAGGTCGCAGGCGCGCTGGGGGAGCGGGACGGGCGCTATGTCGCGCCGATCACGGTGTACCGCGCGCTCGACTTCCTCATGGGGCAGGGCTTCGTCCATCGCCTGGAGAGCCGCAACGCCTTCGTGGCCTGCCCCCATGCCCATGGCGAGGAGGACCTCATCGTGTTCCTGATCTGCGAGACCTGCGGGGGCGTCGACGAGACCTCGCCCGCGGCCGTCCGGAAGGCGCTCGATGCGGTCGCGCGGGAGGCGGGCTTCGCGCCCCGCGCCCGCGTCATCGAGGTCGCCGGCACGTGCAGCCATTGCCGGACGGCTTGACGAAATCGCAATGCAGGCGCAACTCAACGCGAACGCTCCCGCCGGAACGCCCATGATCGATATTCCGACCGCCCCTGCCGGCCCCGCCCGCCGACATCAGACCGTCGCGGTCCGCGTGGGGCGCGTCGTCGTGGGCGGGAACGCCCCGATCGTCGTCCAGTCGATGACGAACACCGACACCGCCGACATCGAGGCCACCGTCCGCCAGGTGGCCGACCTGGCGCTGGCCGGCTCCGAGATCGTGCGCATCACCGTGGACCGGGACGAGGCTGCCGCCGCCGTCCCCCACATCCGCGACCGGCTGGCCCGCAAGGGCGTCCACGTGCCGCTGGTGGGCGACTTCCACTATATCGGCCACAAGCTGCTGGCCGATCACCCGGCCTGCGCCGAGGCCCTCGACAAATACCGGATCAATCCGGGCAATGTCGGCTTCAAGGACAAGCGCGACCGCCAGTTCGGGCAGATCGTCGAGATGGCGATCCGCCACAACAAGGCGGTGCGCATCGGCGCCAATTGGGGCTCGCTCGACCAGGAGCTCCTGACCCATCTGATGGACGAGAACGCCCGCTCGGAGCGGCCGCTGGAAGCCCGCGCCATCACGCGCGAGGCGATGGTCCAGTCGGCGCTCCTGTCGGCGGAGCGCGCCGAGGAGATCGGGCTGGCGCGCAACCGGATCATCCTGTCGGCCAAGGTCTCCAACGTGCAGGACCTGATCGGCGTCTACCGGGACCTGGCCCGGCGCTCCGACTACGCGCTGCATCTGGGCCTGACCGAAGCGGGAATGGGGACCAAGGGCATCGTCGCCTCGTCGGCCGCCATGGGCATCCTCCTGCAGGAGGGCATCGGCGACACGATCCGCTATTCGCTCACCCCCGAGCCGGGCGGCGACCGGACGCTGGAGGTCAAGACGGCGCAGGAGCTGCTGCAGACGATGGGCTTTCGGGCCTTCGTCCCGCTCGTGGCCGCGTGCCCGGGCTGCGGCCGCACGACCTCCACCGTCTTCCAGGAACTGGCCCAGGACATCCAGTCCTGGATCGGCAAGTCGATGCCGGAATGGCGGGTGAAATATCCCGGCGTCGAGGCGCTGAACGTCGCGGTGATGGGCTGCATCGTCAACGGGCCGGGCGAATCCAAGCACGCGGATATCGGCATCTCGCTCCCCGGCACCGGCGAGGCGCCGACGGCGCCCGTGTTCATCGACGGACGCAAGGCGGTGACGCTGCGCGGGCCGACCATCGCCCAGGACTTCATCACCCTGGTGCAGGACTACGTGGAGAAGCGGTTCGGCCGGGTGGGACGCGACGCGGCGGAATAGCCGGTGCGCCTGGCATGCAACTCTTCGGCCGTATCGCGGTTATATCGACCGTGGTAGAGAGCCGCGCCTTTGACGACGGGTGGTCCACCACGCGAAGACGCCATGCGGCGCCGCAGCTCAACCGGACGGCGGGTTTCCCTTGACAGCCAGCGACACATCAAACGCTCCGCAGGACGGCGCGGCGGCGGCCCACAGCGCCCACGGCCACCCCTCGCAGCTCACGCTCGCGATCGGCGCGGTCGGCATCGTGTACGGCGATATCGGCACGAGCCCGCTCTATGCCTTCCGCGAGGCGTTTGCGACGGCTGCGGCCGACGGCGTGGTCTATCCCGACGAGATCTACGGCGTGACCTCGCTCATCATCTGGGCGCTCACGGCGATCATCACGCTGAAATACGTGCTGGTCGTCACGCGCCTCGACAACAAGGGCGAGGGCGGCATCCTCTCGCTCATGGCGCTCGCCCGCCAGCGCGCCGGGGCGCGGGGCACGATCTTCCTGCTCGGCCTGATCGGCGCGGCCCTGTTCTACGGCGACGCGGTGCTGACCCCGGCGATCTCGGTGCTTTCGGCGGTGGAGGGCATCAAACTCGTCACGCCCACCTTCAACGACTACGTCGTGCCGATCACGCTGGTGATCATCGTCGGCATCTTCCTCGTGCAGAGCCGCGGCACGGCGAAGGTCGCGCGGTTCTTCGGGCCGATCACCATCGTCTGGTTCCTCTGCATGGCGATCGCGGCGGTGCCGCACATCCTCGCCCATCCCGAGGTGTTCAAGGCGTTCAATCCCTATTACGCGGTGATGTATCTGAGCCAGCACGGCGTCGGCAGCCTCGTCGCGCTCGGCGCGGTGTTCCTGGCGATCACCGGCGCCGAGGCGCTGTTTGCCGATCTCGGCCATTTCGGCCGCAAGCCGATCGTGCGGGCCTGGCTCACGCTCGTCTTTCCGTGCCTGGTCATCAACTATCTCGGCCAGGCCTCGATGGTGCTGGAGAACCCGGCCTCGGGCGAGAACCCCTTCTTCCTCCTGGTCCCGGGCTGGGCGCTGCTGCCCTTCGTCCTCCTGGCCACCATCGCAACGGTCATCGCCAGCCAGGCGGTCATCACGGGGGCGTTCTCCCTGTCGCGCCAGGCCATCCAGCTCGGCCTGCTGCCGCGCATGGATACGCGCCACACCTCCGAGACGCAGTCGGGGCAGATCTACCTGCCGCGCATCAACTGGCTGCTGATGATCGGCGTCATCATCCTGGTGGTGATGTTCCGCTCCTCGGCCCACCTGGCCTCGGCCTATGGCATCGCGGTGTGCGGCGTCATGATCCTGACCTCGCTCATGACCACGGTGGTCCTGCGGAACCATTGGGGCTGGGGCTGGCCGCGCGTCGCGCTGGTCATGATCCCGTTCCTGTCGATCGAGCTCATGTTCTTCGGCGCCAACATGCTGAAGGTCTTCGAGGGCGGATACCTGCCGATCCTGATGGCGGCGGGCCTGCTCGTCGTGATGGGCACGTGGGTGCGCGGCACGCGCATCCTCTTCGACAAGACCCGGCGCACGGACGTGCCGCTCTCCGAGCTCTGCGCCATGCTGCAGAAGAGCCCGCCGCACCGGGTGAAGGGCACCGCCGTCTTCCTCACGAGCGACCCGGAGACCGCGCCGGCGGCCCTGCTGCACAACCTCAAGCACAACAAGGTGCTGCACGAGAAGAACGTGATCCTGACCGTGCGGGCGGTGGACACGCCGCGCGTGGCCGAGGAGGAGCGCGTGACTATCGAGCCGGTGGACGACACGTTCTCCCGCGTGGTCATGACCTTCGGCTACATGGAGACGCCGAACATCCCCAAGGGGCTGGCGGTGCTGCGCAAGCGCGGCTTCAAGTTCGACATCATGCTGACGTCGTTCTTCCTGTCGCGCCGGTCCATCCGCCCGGCGGCGCATTCGGGCATGCCGATCTGGCAGGACAAGCTGTTCATCGGCCTGTCGAAGACGGCGTCGGACGCGACGGACTTCTTCCAGATCCCGACGGGCCGCGTCGTCGAGGTGGGCACGCAGGTCACGATCTAGGGGCTTTTGGCGCGACCGTCGGTGAGGAAGACGTGGATGGTCGGGACAGGCCCGACCATGACGGTGGCGTTGGCAAAAGTCGTTCAGGCCGTGCCCGTCAGCTGCGCCGGCTGACCGTGAACCGCGCGGCATCCCGCAGGAGGTCGGCCGCGGGCCCGAACGGGGCGAGGGCGGCGACCGCCTCCTCCGCCAGCCGGTCACGCTCGGCGATCGCGGCGTCCATGCCGAGCAGATCGACCAGAGTCGCCTTGCCCTTCTGCGCGTCCTTGGCGGTAGCCTTGCCCAAGGTCGCCGCATCGGTGGTGCGGTCGAGGATGTCGTCGGCGACCTGGAACGCCGCGCCAATCGCGCGGCCATAGGCGGCGAGCGCCGCCCGCTCGCCCGCGCCCGCCCGGCCGAGGATCGCGCCCGCCTCGGCGGAGAAGACGAGTAGCGCCCCGGTCTTCATCGCCTGCAAGGTGCGGGTGGCGGCGGGATCGCGCAGCGGCGCGCCGTAGCGTCCCTCCGCGGCGAGATCGAGCATCTGGCCGCCCACCATGCCGCCGAGCCCCCCGGCCCGGGCCAGGCCGGCGACGAGCGCGGCCCGCACGTCGGCATCGGCCTGCACCCGGTCGGCCAGCGCCTCCAGCGCCAGCGTCAGCAGCGCGTCGCCAGCCAGGATCGCGGTGGCCTCGTCGAAGGCGCGGTGCACCGTGGGACGTCCCCGGCGCAGGTCGTCGTCGTCCATGGACGGCAGGTCGTCGTGGACCAGGGAATAGCAGTGCAGGCACTCGATGGCGGTGCCGGCATCGAGGCCGACCTTCTCGGGCACGCCGAACAGGGCGGCCGCCTCCACGGTCAGGAACGGCCGCAGGCGCTTGCCGCCGCCGAGCGCCCCGTGGCGCATCGCCGCCATCAGGCGCGCCGGACGGGCGATCTCGCCGGGGCGGACCGCGTCCGACAGCCACTCCTCCAGCCGCGCCTCGACGCGGGCCGCCAGCGCCGACAGCCGGCGGTCGAAGGCCGTGCCGGGCGCCTCGTTCTTGCTCACGGCGCGCACTCCCAGCCGTTCGATGGAACCAAATGCCTGCCGTCGCGCTTGCCTGACCGCGCCGGGGCGGTCAAGTCTGCCCGGCGCGCCGCCGGCGCGGCATCCATGGAGGCATCCGGAACAGGCATGGCGTCACTGGCCTTCATGCGCGGCCGCAAACGGAAGGACAGCGGCATTCGCCGGGCGATGCGCTGGTCGTTCTGGATTCTGGCTTCCATCGCGGGCCTCTTCGTCGCGCTGGTCCTTGCCTATGCGGTCGTGCCGCCGGTTTCCACCCTGATGCTGGCGCGCTGGCTCACCTTCAGCGGCGCGCAGCGGGACTGGGTCGCCATCGAGGACATCTCGCCGCACCTGCCGCGGGCGGTCATCGCTGCCGAGGACAGCCGCTATTGCCAGCATGGGGGCGTGGACTGGACCGCGCTCCAGCAGGTCATCGAGGAGGCCGGCGAGGACGGGCCGGCGCGCGGCGCGTCCACCATCGCCATGCAGACCGCCAAGAACGTGTTCCTCTGGCCGTCGCGCTCGGTCGTGCGCAAGGGCATGGAGATCCCCGTGGCGCTGGTGATCGACACGGTCTGGTCCAAGCGCCGGGTGATGGAGGTCTATCTCAACGTCGCGGAATGGGGCGAGGGCATCTTCGGGGCGGAAGCGGCGGCGCAGCATCATTTCCGCAAGAGCGCCAAGGCGCTGAGCCCGCGCGAGGCGGCGCTCCTGGCCGCCGTGCTGCCCAACCCGATCCGGCGCAACGCGGGGCGGCCCTCGGCCTATGTCTCGCGCCGCGCCGGGACCATCGCCGCGCGGATGGGGAACGAGGATCTGGCCTGCCTGGACTGACGGTTCCCGGATTCGTCGCACGGGGCTAGCCACGGCCGCCACCGTTCTGTATAAGCCCGCGACCCAGATGACCGACGGCTTGCCGGCGCCTGGCCCCGGAACGGGGGCGAGGGCACGGCGGTCCGTCCCGGAGAGTTCAAGACCATGGCCGTTCCGAAACGAAAGACCTCGCCGTCCAAGCGCGGCATGCGCCGCTCGGCCGACGCGCTGAAGCAGCCGACCTATATCGAGGACAAGTCCTCGGGCGAGCTGCGCCGTCCGCACCATGTCGACCTGAAGACCGGCATGTATCGCGGCCGCCAGGTCCTCACCCCCAAGACCGAAGCCTGATCGATTGCGGCGTCCCGTCTGGGACGCCCGGATCTGAGGCCGCCCGACGGGCGCCGGCCGCATGCGGTCCGGCGCCTTCGTCGTTTGCGGCCGCCTGTTTGAGCGTCAGGCCCTGTCGTCGTGGAAGAGCGGCGCCATGGCGGCGGCGCGCCCGCGTGCCCGGTAACTCGCAGCCGCCTCGCCCGCGCCGGCCCGGCGCAGCCTGCGGTGCTGCGGCAGGTCGAGGCGCGTGGCGATGAGCTGGGTCAGGAAGGCCGGATCGGCGCGTCCGGCCGCGCGCTGTGCGCTGTCCCGCCTCGCCGCCGCCTCTCCCCTTTCATCCCGCATCGCATGAACCCCTGCCGGTCTGGCCCGAAACGACGCGAGGAGCGGCGAAATCGGGCTCGTGCGACTTTTCCGTGCAAGCCGCATACCGATTTTTAGGGTTCGTTAACCCTGATGTCCGCACCATTTCGGCACATATCAACCGGCAAGGCGGCGCGAAGGTCCTCCCGACGCGCCGACCCGCCTCGGGGGCAACGACAGGGTGATGGACAGGTCCGGCAGCCACGACGACGCGCCGCTCGAGCCCCGGCAGGCGCTGACGGCCCTGGGCGAGATCGTCTACGACTGGGACATCGCGGGCGACGCGCTCTCCTTCGGGCCGAACCTGACCGAGCTGCTCGGCCGCACCGCCGACACGCTGGCCACCGGCAGGGCCTTCGCCCTGTGCATCGAGCCCGGCTCCGGCCGCTCCCCCCATGACACGATCGCCGATCTCGGGGATGCCGACCGGTCCGCGGGCGCCCCGTTCCGCACCCGCTACCTCCTGCGCACCGCGCCGGACCGGCTGTTCGCGGTCGAGGATGCCGGGCGCTGCTTCGCCGGCCCGGACGGGCGGCCCTCGCGTGCCCACGGCGTGCTGCATGTGCGCCGTCTCTCGCGGCCGGAAGACTATGCCGCGCCCGAGGCCGTGCTCTCGCAGCGCGTCTCCCTCATCCGCAGGCTGGACGAGGAGATCGCCGCCGCCCGATCCAGCGGCCGCTCGGTCGCCGTCATCGCCGCCGCCATACCCGGGCTCGCCCAGGTGAACGACGAGCTGGGCGAGGAGGATGCGGACGAACTGATCCGCGCCGTCGGCCGCCGGCTCAATCGCGCCCTGCGCGGCAGCGACAGCGTCTCGCGCTATTCCGGCAACCGCTACGGGGCGGTGCTGGCCTCCTGCACGACCGAGCAGGTGCCCCAGGCTGCCGCACGCTTCCGCGAGGCCATCGCGTGCGGCCCGGTGGAGACCGGGGCGGGACCGATGGTTCCGGAGGTGGCGATGGGCGCGGCGGTGTTTCCCGCCCACGGCCCGGACGGGGCCTCGCTCCTGCGCTGCGCCGAGGAGGCGCTCCGCCATGCCAAGGCCGGCGGCGAGCCCTTCGCCCTGTTCGACCGGGCGATGCGCCGGGACCCGCGCGAGACCGCCGCGGGCCAGCGCCACGAGCTGGTCAGCGCGCTCAACGAGCGCCGCGTCGTGCTGGCGCTGCAGCCGATCGTCGATGCCCGCAGTCGCGATCTGTCGTTCCACGAGGGCCTGATCCGCATCCTCGGCGAGGACGGACGGCTCCAGGGCGCCCACGAGATCGTGCCGCAGGCCGAGCGCCTCGGCGTCATCCGCCTGCTGGACGCCCGCGTGCTGGAACTGGCGGCCGACCACCTGTCCGCCGACCCGGCGGCCCGGCTGTCGGTCAACGTCTCGCCGGTGAGCCTCGCCGATCCCGCCTGGCTGGACGCGCTCGCCGCCCATGTGGGCGCCCGGCCCGGCATCGCCGAGCGGCTGATCGTCGAGATCACCGAGACCGCCGCGGTTCAGGATCCCGAGGCGCTGACGGCGCGGCTGAATTGCATGAAGGCGCTGGGCGTGACGATCGGGATCGACGATTTCGGCTCGGGCCACACCTCGTTCAAGCACCTGCGGCGCTTCCCGGTCGACTTCGTGAAGATCGACGGGGCCTTCGTGCAGAACCTCGCGACCTCCGCCGACGACCGGTTCTTCGTGCGCACCCTCGTCGACCTCGCCCAGAACCTCGGCATCGCCACGGTGGCCGAATGGGTTGAGAGCGAGGAGACCGCCCGAATCCTCGCGGGCTGGGGCGTCGACTACCTTCAGGGCGACGTCATCGGCCGGGCGGCGCTGCCGGCCGAGGCGGATGCAGGCGTGCTCCGGCGCGTGGCGGCCGCCGGGCGCGGCTGAGGTCCTCCAGGTCGCGCGTTAGCGGCCGATCTTGTCGAGCCTGGACTGCATCTCCGCCACTTGGCGCTTCAGCTCGTCGAGGTCCGTCGGCATGCCTTGCTCGGGCGCCTTGGCCTCGCCCCCCTGGCCCTTGGCCGCCATCGCCGCCGCCTGGGCCGCGAAGGGATTGAACAGCCGGAAGGCCTCCTGGAACATCGCCATGTTCATCTTGGTCTGCTCCTCCACGGCGTGGAGGGCGGCCTGCCCGAAGGGATTGCCCTCGAAGCTCTTGGCGATCTGGGTGCGGAACGTCTCCTGCTCGCGGGCCAGCGATTCCAGCGAGAATTGCAGGTAGCTGGGCACGACGCCCTGCATGCTGTCGCCGTAGAAGCGGATGAGCTGGCGCAGGAAGGCGATCGGCAGCAGGTTCTGCTCGGTCTTGGTCTCTTCCTCGAAGATGATCTGCGCCAGGACCGGACGGGTGATGTCCTCGCCGGTCTTGGCGTCGGTCACGACGAAGTCCTCGCCCGCGCGCACCATGTTGGCGAGGTCCTCCAGCGTCACGTAGCTCGACGTGCCCGTATGGTAGAGGCGGCGGTTGGCGTATTTCTTGATGATGATCGGATCGGTCTCCGTCGCCATGTCCGGCTTCGTCCTCCAGCGTCAGGCCCCAGGAGACGCACGATAGGACGTCCGCTGCGGCGCGGAAACTGCTGATTGCACGCGCGAAGCGCGATTTGCGTGTTTTGGCGGCAATTGCGGCGTTCGCAGAACGGACGCTTGACGGATCGGCAGTGGCCGGGACAATCGCGCAAACGTTTTTCAAGGAGAGTTTGATGGCTCAGGACGACATCGTCATCGTCGGCGCGGCGCGCACCCCGGTCGGCTCCTTCAGCGGGGCGCTGGCCTCGCTGCCCGCCCACGAGCTGGGCGCGATCGCCGTCAAGGCGGCGCTGGAGCGCGCGGGCGTCGATGCCGCCGACGTGGACGAGGTCATCCTCGGGCAGGTCCTCACCGCCGCGCAGGGCCAGAACCCGGCGCGCCAGGCCGCCATCAAGGCCGGCCTGCCGGTCTCCTCCACCGCGTGGGGCCTCAACCAGGTCTGCGGATCGGGCCTGCGCGCCGTGGCGCTGGCCATGCAGCAGATCGCCAACGGCGACGCCAAGGTGATCGTCGCCGGCGGCCAGGAGTCGATGTCGCTGTCCACCCACGCCGCCCACATGCGCTCGGGCACCAAGATGGGCGACGTCGCCTTCGTCGACACGATGATCAAGGACGGCCTGTGGGACGCCTTCCACGGCTACCACATGGGCACGACCGCCGAGAACGTCGCGCAGAAGTGGCAGATTTCCCGGCAGGAGCAGGACGAGTTCGCCGTCGCCTCGCAGAACAAGGCCGAGGCCGCCAAGAAGGCCGGCCGCTTCAAGGACGAGATCGTCCCGGTGACGATCGCCTCGCGCAAGGGCGACATCATCGTCGACACCGACGAGTATATCCGCGACGGCGCGACGCTGGACGCGGTCGCCAAGCTGCGCCCTGCCTTCTCCAAGGACGGCACGGTGACGGCGGGCAACGCCTCCGGCCTGAACGACGGCGCGGCGGCGCTCGTCGTCATGTCGGCCTCCGAGGCCGCGCGCCGGGGCCTGAAGCCGCTGGCGACGATCCGCTCCTGGTCGACCGCGGGCGTCGACCCGGCGATCATGGGCTCGGGGCCGATCCCGGCGGCACGAAAGGCGCTCGAACGGGCCGGCTGGAAGGCGGGCGACCTCGATCTGGTGGAGGCCAACGAGGCCTTCGCCGCCCAGGCCATCGCCGTGAACCGCGACATGGGCTGGGACACGGCCAAGGTAAACGTCAACGGCGGCGCCATCGCCATCGGCCACCCGATCGGCGCCTCGGGCGCGCGCATCCTCGTGACGCTGCTGCACGAGATGCAGAAGCGCGACGCGAAGAAGGGCCTCGCCACGCTCTGCATCGGCGGCGGCATGGGCGTGGCGCTCACCGTCGAGCGGTGATCTGACAGGCGGCCCCACCCGGCGCTTCGCGCCACCCTCCCCTGACGGGGAGGGATCGGGGCCCGGTTCCCGGGCCCGAGCGCGGTCGTCTGACGGTGACGGACCGGCTCTGGACCTCATGCGACGGCCTGATCCCTCCCCGGCAGGGGAGGGTGGCCGGCGCGGAGCGCCGGACGGGTGGGCCAGGCCAACGGCCAATCCTGCAGGGCAAGCACGCGCCTTGCGCCGGCGGATGACCCCGCAGGAAATCAAGCTGTGGAACTGGCTGCGGGAGAATTTCCGGCCGCAGGGCTTCCATCCGCGGCGGCAGGTGCCGATCGGGCCTTACATTGTGGATTTCGCGTTCCTGCGCAGGCGCCTCGTGATCGAGGTCGACGGGGGGCAGCATGGACATGTGGGAGCGCAGGCTCGGGACCGGGTGCGCGACCTGCGGTTGGCCGAGGCCGGCTATCGTGTGCTGCGCTTCTGGAACCACGAGATCGACGGCAGCCGCGAGGTCGTGCTTGACACGATCGGCGAAGCGCTGCGGAACTGAGACAACAAGATAACCGGAGGAACGGCGATGGCGAGGGTTGCGGTGGTGACGGGGGGGACGCGCGGCATCGGCGCTGCGATCTCCAGGGCCTTGAAGGCGGCGGGGTATCAGGTCGCCGCGACCTATGCCGGCAACGACGAGGCGGCGGCGAAGTTCAAGGACGAGACCGGCATCCACGTCTATAAGTGGGACGTGGCCGACGAGGCCGCCTGCGCGGAGGGCCTCGGCATGGTGGCCGCCGAGCTCGGCCCGGTGGACGTGCTGGTCAACAATGCCGGCATCACCCGGGACGGCATGTTCCACCGCATGCGCTTCGACCAGTGGAAGGCGGTCATCGCCACGAACCTCGATTCGATGTTCACGATGACCCGCCCCGTCATCGACGGCATGCGCGAGCGGTCCTTCGGCCGGATCATCAACATCTCGTCGATCAACGGCCAGAAGGGCCAGATGGGCCAGACGAATTACTCGGCCGCCAAGGCCGGCGTGATCGGGTTCACCAAGGCGCTCGCCCAGGAGAACGCCTTCAAGGGAATCACCGTCAACTGCATCTGCCCCGGCTATATCGACACCGACATGGTCGCGGCCGTGCCGGAGGACGTCTTGAAGAAGATCATCGGCGGCATTCCGGTCGGCCGGCTCGGCAAGGCGGACGAGATCGCCGACGCGGTCGTCTATCTCGCCTCCGACAGGTCCGGCTTCATTACTGGCTCGGTGATGACCATCAACGGCGGCCAGTACATCGCCAACGGCTGACGGGATCGTCGTCGCCTGCGGCGCACGACGCCGTTAGCGAGGCCAGAAGGGCCGGTCCGTGAGGGCCGGCCCTCTGCATTTGGCGTTGACGGCCCGGCCCGATCGGCGTAACGCCGTCCGCGGGACACTCCTCCCCACCGAGGAGCGCCCATCTGCAAGGATGGATCACAATGAGCGATAGACCCGCGGCCGTTCCGGCCAACCCGAACTTTTCGTCCGGCCCCTGCGCCAAGCGCCCCGGCTGGAACCTCAAGGCCCTCCAGGATGCGCCGCTCGGCCGCTCCCACCGCGCCAAGGTGGGCAAGGCGAAGCTGAAGCTCGCCATCGACCTCACCCGCGAAGTCCTCCAGGTCCCCGCCGACTACAAGATCGGCATCGTGCCGGCCTCCGACACGGGCGCGGTCGAGATGGCGATGTGGTCGCTGCTCGGCGCCCGCGGCGTCGATCTCCTCGCCTGGGAGAGCTTCGGCGAGGGCTGGATCACCGACGCGGTCAAGCAGCTCAAGCTCGCCGATGTCCGCGAGTTCCGCGCGCCCTACGGCGAACTGCCGAACCTGAAGAAGGTCGACACCAAGAAGCGCGACGTCGTCTTCACCTGGAACGGCACGACCTCGGGCGTGCGCGTCGTGAACGGCGACTGGATCGCCGCCGACCGCGAGGGCCTGACCATCTGCGACGCCACCTCGGCGGCCTTCGCCCAGCGCCTCGACTGGGACAAGCTCGATGTCGTCACCTTCTCCTGGCAGAAGGTGCTCGGCGGCGAGGCGGCCCACGGCATGCTCATCCTCTCCCCGCGCGCGGTGGAGCGGCTGGAGACCTACAAGCCGGCCTGGCCGCTGCCGAAGATCTTCCGCCTGACCTCGGGCGGCAAGCTTATCGCCGGCATCTTCGAGGGCGAAACGATCAACACGCCCTCCATGCTCTGCGTCGAGGACTACATCGACGCGCTTCAGTGGGCGAAGAAGGTCGGCGGCCTCGACGGCCTGGTGAAGCGCGCGGACGCCAATACCCGCGTCATCGCCAAGTGGGTGAAGCAGTCCCCGTGGGTCGACTTCCTCGCGGTGAAGCCGAAGACGCGGTCCAACACGTCCGTGTGCCTGAAGATCGTGGACCCGGACGTGCTCGCCAAGGGCGAGGCGGCGGTCGCGGCGGTCGCCAAGGGCATCGCGGCCCTCCTGGAGAAGGAGGGTGTCGCATACGACATCGGTGGCTATCGCGACGCGCCTCCGGGCCTTCGCATCTGGTGCGGCGCCACCGTGCAGGCCAAGAACGTCAAGGCCCTGACGGCCTGGCTCGACTGGGCCTTCGCCCAGGAGAAGGCCAAGCTCGCCAAGGCGGCCTGAGCGCGCTCTTCTCCCTCCCCCTTGTGGGGAGGGCCGGGGTGGGGGTCGCCGCCGCTGCCCTCGACCCATGCCAATTCGATGGCCGCGGTGCCGGCCGTCTCCCCTAAAACGCCGCCGCGCCAAGCGGCACGACCCCCACCCCTGACCCCTCCCCGCAAGGGGGAGGGGAAACTCAAGGTGCATCCATGCCCGCTCCGAAGGTCCTCATTTCCGACGCCCTGTCCCCCGCCGCCGTGCAGATCTTCAAGGATCGCGGCATCGACGTCGATTTCCAGCCCGATCTCGGCAAGGACAAGGACAAGCTCGCGGCCATCATCGGCAACTACGACGGCCTCGCCATCCGCTCGGCCACCAAGGTGACCGCCAAGATCCTCGAGAACGCCACCAACCTGAAGGTCATCGGCCGCGCCGGCATCGGCGTCGACAACGTCGAGATCCCGGCCGCGACCGCCCGCGGCATCATCGTGATGAACACGCCCTTCGGGAACTCCATCACGACCGCCGAGCACGCCATCGCCATGATGTTCGCGCTTGCCCGCGAGATTCCCGCCGCCGATGCCTCCACCCAGGCCGGCAAGTGGGAGAAGAACCGCTTCATGGGCGTCGAGATCACCGCCAAGACGCTCGGCATCATCGGCTGCGGCAATATCGGCTCGATCGTCGCCGAGCGCGCCATCGGCCTGCGCATGAAGGTCATCGCCTTCGATCCGTTCCTCTCGCCCGAGCGCGCCCTGGCGCTCGGCGTGGAGAAGGTCGAACTCGACGAGCTGCTGGCCCGCGCCGACTTCATCACGCTGCACGTGCCGATGACGGAGAAGACCAAGAACGTTCTCTCCCGCGAGAACCTGGCCAAGACCAAGAAGGGCGCGCGCATCATCAATTGCGCGCGCGGCGGCCTCGTGGACGAGCAGGCCCTGCGCGAGGCGCTGGATTCCGGCCATGTCGCAGGCGCGGCCTTCGACGTGTTCTCCGAGGAGCCGGCCAAGGCGAACCCGCTCTTCGGTCACCCCAACGTGGTGGCGACGCCGCATCTGGGCGCGGCCACCAACGAGGCGCAGGAGAACGTCGCGCTCCAGGTGGCCGAGCAGATGTCGGACTACCTGATCCAGGGCGCCATCCAGAACGCCATCAACTTCCCCTCGATCTCGGCCGAGGAAGCCCCGCGCCTGAAGCCGTTCGTGGCGCTCGCCGAAAAGCTCGGCTCGTTCCTCGGCCAGCTGACGGAGGCCACCGTCAAGGGCATCCGCATCGAGTACGAGGGCGCGGTCGCGGGCATGAACACCCGCGCCCTCACCGCCGCCGCCGTCACCGGCGTGCTTCGGCCCTTCCTGCCCGAGGTCAACATGGTCTCCGCGCCGGCCGTGGCGAAGGAGAAGGGGATCATGATCGAGGAGGTGAAGCGCGACACGAACACGAGCGAGTACGAGAGCTTCATCAAGGTGATCGTCACCGCCGAAGACATGGTCCGCCATGCCGGCGGCACCGTGTTCCAGGACGGCAAGCCCCGCGTCACGGTCATCCGCGACATCGCGGTCGACGCCGAGTTCGCGCCGCACATGATCTACATCCGCAACGACGACAAGCCGGGCTTCATCGGCCGGTTCGGCACGCTGCTGGGCGAAGCCGGTGTCAACGTCGCGACCTTCGCGCTCGGCCGCGACCGGGCCGGCGGCGACGCCATCTGCTTCGTCGCGGTGGACGAGCCGGTGGGCAAGGACCTCCTCGACAAGATCGAGCAGATCCCTCAGGTAAAGCGCGCCCGGGCGGTCAATTTCTGATTTACGGGCTTCCTTGATACACTCGGCGGCGGCATCGATGAGGTGCCGCCGCAGGAGTTTTTAAGATGCGCCGCTATGCCGTCGTCCGCGCCGCTTGGGACGAGGAAGCCAAGGTCTGGTTCGTCGAGGAGACGGACATTCCCGGCCTCGCCGCCGAGGCCGAGACGGTCGAAGCCCTGCGCGCCAGGGTCAAGGCCATCATCCCCGACCTCCTGGACGACTCCGCCGACGTTCCGGCGGAGCTCGAGATCGATTTCATCGCCTATTCCCACGAACGCGTGCCGACTGCAGCGTGAGCCTTAGGAAATCAGTAATCCGACCTGATGAATGGTGGATTTTCTGTTAACCGGCTCGGACATTTCTGATGAACGATTTCGCGCCCGCCGTCCGCCGCATCCTTCGCGAAAACGGCTTCGTACTGTGGCGGCAGGGCAAGGGGGATCACGAGATCTGGCGGCAGGACAAGACCGGACGGAAGGTTGCCGTCGACGGCAAGATCAAGTCGCGCCACTCAGCCAACGCCACGCTCAAGCAGGCCGGATTGCCGAAAGCCTTCTGACGCTTCACGCCGCCGGCGGTGGGACGCGGCGCTCCGCCAGCCAGATGCCGCCGAGCACGAGAGCGAGCGCGACCGCGTGGTATAGACCGAACGGCTCGCCGAGGATCAGGACCGAGAACAGGGCGCCGAAGATCGGCACGAGGTTCACGAAGATGCCGGCCCGGTCGGGGCCGATCAGCTCGACACCCCGCATAAAGAAGATCTGCGAGATGAGCGACGGGAAGAGCCCGACATAGAGCACGACCAGCCAGCCCTGCATCGAGGGCCAGCGCAGGTCCCCCGCCGCCCATTCGAACGCCGCCAGCGGCAGCGAGGTGGCGAGCGCCGCGATCGCCAGCGCGCAGAAGAAGACGAGGCCCGGCACGCGCGGCCGCGCCCGCAGCGAGAGCGTGTAGCCGGCATAGAGAAAGCACGCCGCCAGGATCAGCAGGTCGCCGTAATTGAAGGCGAGCGCGCCGAGCCGCGTCAGGTCGCCATGGGTGGCGGTGACGATGACGCCGAGGATCGTCGTGACGATGCCCAGCACCTGGAGCGGGCGCACCGGCGTGCGGTAGACGATGGCGCCGCCGATCAGGACGAAGATCGGGATCGAGCCCTGGAGCAGGGTCAGGTTGACGCCGGTCGTGTAGCGGGCCGCCACGTAGAACAGGCCGTTGAAGGCAGTGTAGCCGAAGGCCGCCATGGCCAGCACCGTCTTCCAGTGCCGGATAAGGACGGCGATCCCCTCTACCAGCGGCTTGCGCATGAGCACCGCCAGCGTCACCGCCGCCACGACCCAGCGCAGGCCGGTCAGGAGGAACGGCGAGACCTCGCCCACGGCCAGCCTGCCCGCGACCGCGTTGCCGCCCCACATGGCGGTGGTCAGCGCGAGGAGCAGGTAGGGATTGCCGTAGAGGGCGCGGCTGGCGGCCTGGGGGGACATCGTGTGCGGGCTGCGAAAACGGAGGGGGACGTTACGCGCCTTGCTGGCGCAGATTAAGGGGCCTAAACGCGCAGGTGGGTTGCGCTGACCGGAGGCTTTCGTGACGCTTCGTGTCCTCGTCGTCGAGGGGAATCTTCGTGCCCCCCGCGAGCAGCACCGCGCCGAATGGGGCATGACGCCCTCGGAAGCCTATGCCGATCTCCTCGGCCGGATGGCGCCGGGCCTCCAGGCCGACATCGCCTTTCCAGCCGACGAGGGCTGGAACGGCCCGTCTGCCGGGAGTCTCGAAGCGTATGACGGCGCGGTCCTCACCGGCTCGGCCCTCCATGTCTGGCAGGGCGGCCCGGAGGTGATGCGCCAGATCGAGCTGATGCGGGCTCTCTACCGGGCAAAGGTGCCGGCCTTCGGCTCGTGCTGGGGCATCCAGATCGGCGCCGCCGCGGCCGGCGGCACCGTCATCCGCAATCCCAAGGGGCGCGAGATCGGCTTTGCCCGCGACATCGCGCTGACCGAGGCGGGTCTTGCCCACCCGCTGCTGCAGGGCCGGCCGCGGGCCTTCACGGCGCCGGCGATCCACCTCGACGTGGTCGCGGCGCCGCCCGCGAACGCGACAATCCTCGCGTCGAACCGGCTGACGCCGATGCAGGCGGCCGAGATCGCCCATGAGGGCGGCACGTTCTGGGGCGTGCAATATCACCCGGAATTCTCCCTCGCCGAGCTCGCGGTCCTGCTGCGCCGGGTCGCGCCGCTGATGATCGAGGAGGGTTTCGCGCCGGACCGGCCGTCGGTCGCGGCCTATGCCGACGATCTCGACACGCTCCATGCCGATCGCGGCCGGAGCGACCTTGCCTGGCGCCTCGGGCTGGACGAGCAGGTGCTGGACGACGACTTGCGCACGCTGGAAATCCGCAACTTCCTGGAGCGGCAGGTGAAGCCCGGAGCGAGCCGGCGCGGGCGCGCCTGAGCGCCGCAACGGCAGGGCGGCACGTCCCGCGGCCCGGGCTTGACCTCGCGAGCCCGATCGACCAAGAGGGCGTGCAAGGAATTCGAGAACCCCGGCCTTGCGCCGGGGTTTTGCTTGAGAACGACAGGTGAGTGCCATGGCCAATGTGGTCGTTGTCGGCGCCCAGTGGGGCGACGAGGGCAAGGGCAAGATCGTCGACTGGCTCTCCGAGCAGGCCGACGTCGTCGTGCGTTACCAGGGCGGCCACAATGCCGGCCATACGCTCGTCATCGACGGCACGGTCTACAAGCTCTCCCTGCTTCCCTCCGGCGTCATCCGCCCGGGCAAGCGCGCCGTCATCGGCAACGGCGTCGTCGTCGATCCCCACGCCCTCGCCGCCGAGATCGAGCGTCTCCAGGGCCAGGGCATCGTCATCGACCCGGCCAACCTCGTCGTCGCCGACAACGCGACGCTCATCCTCTCCATCCACCGCGAGCTGGATGCGCTGCGCGAGGGCGAGGGCTCGGGCACCAAGATCGGCACGACCAAGCGCGGCATCGGTCCGGCCTACGAGGACAAGGTCGGCCGCCGCGCCATCCGCCTGATGGACCTCGCCGATCTTTCGAGCCTGCCGGAGAAGATCGACCGGCTGCTGGTGCATCACAACGCGCTGCGCCGCGGCTTCAACCTGCCGGAATTCCAGCTCGCCGCGATCTATGACGAGCTCGCCAGCATCGCGCCGAAGGTCCTGCCCTATATGGGTTCGGTCTGGTCCATCCTGGACGACGACCGCCGCGCGGGCCGCCGCATCCTGTTCGAGGGCGCTCAAGGGGCGCTGCTCGATATCGACCACGGCACCTATCCCTTCGTGACCTCGTCCAACACCGTGGCCGGCCAGGCCGCCACCGGCTCCGGCCTCGGACCGGGCGCGATCGGCTACGTGCTCGGCATCGCCAAGGCCTATACGACCCGCGTCGGCGAGGGCCCGTTCCCGACCGAGCTCCATGACGAGACCGGCCAGCTCATCGGCGAGCGCGGCCGCGAGTTCGGCACCGTCACCGGCCGCAAGCGCCGCTGCGGCTGGTTCGACGCCGCGCTGGTGCGCCAGACGGTGAAGACCTCGGGCATCGACGGGATCGCGCTCACCAAGCTCGACATCCTGGACGGCTTCAAGACCGTGAAGGTCTGCACCGGCTACCGGCTCGATGGCGCGGTCGTCGACCACCTTCCCGCGAGCCAGGGCGCGCAAGGCCGCGTCGAGCCCATCTACGAGGAGATCGAGGGCTGGTCCGGCTCCACCGCCGGCGCCCGCTCCTGGGCGGACCTGCCGGCGCAGGCCATCAAGTATGTCCGGCGGATCGAGGAGCTGATCGGCACCTCGGTGGCGCTGGTCTCGACCAGTCCCGAGCGGGACGACACGATCCTGGTGCGCAACCCTTTCGAAGGGTGACGGGGCCGCCCGGCGCGCGCGAGGGTTGACGGGGGCGGTTAACGAGGTCATTCCAGCAAGCCCATGGCCGACTACCTCCCCCTCATCTCCCGCGCCGTCGCGAACCTGCAGAGCGATACGCCCGAGTCCCGGCGCGCGATCTATGAGCGCGCCCGCGCCGCGCTGGACCACCAGCTGCGCTCGCTCCATCCGCCGCTGTCGGAGGACGCGATCGCGCAGGAGCGGGTGTCGCTGGACGATGCCATCGCCCGCGTCGAGGCCGAGCGCGTGGCCGCGGCCATGCCGTCGTTCCTGGACGAGCTGCGCGCCGCCGAACCCCGCGCCGACGAGGCGCTGCCTCCGTCCGAGATCCGGGACGAGGCCGTCGATCCCGAGCCGCCCGCCCCCGTTTCGGAGGCGCCCCGCGCCGAGCCCGACGAGGACGATGCCGTCGTGCGGCCGGCGCGGCCGCGCATCGACGCGCCCGCCCCGAAGCCGGATCGCTCCGCCCGCAACCGCACCATCGTCATGGGCGTGGTGCTGGGGCTCGTCATCGCCGCGATCGCGGGGGTCGCGCTCGTCACCAAGGACCGCGCGCCGGAGACCCAGCCGCGCACCACCGCCGCCGAGCCCCAGGCGGGCGGCGACCGCAAGTTCGCCGACCGGGTGGGCGGCGAGGCGCCGGCTCCGGCGGGCACGCCCGCGAACGGTGCATCCCAGGGCCAGGCCGCGCCGCCGGCCCAGCAGGCCGCGCCGCCCGCCCAGTCGGGCTCGCAGGCCGTTCCGGTCGCCCAGCGCGCCATCCTCTATGAGGAAAGCGCCGACAATCCGCGCGTGCCCGTCGTCTATAACGGCCGCGTCGTCTGGCGCCTGGATTCGGTGAATGTCGGCCAGGGACAGCCGGCGGAGACCGCGATCCGCGCCGACATCGAGGTGGCCGATGCGGGCTTCAACCTGACGATGATCCTGCGCCGCAACACCGATGCGACGCTGCCGGCCTCGCACCTGGTCCAGCTCAGCTTCGCCACCGCGAGCGATGCGAGGGCGGTGCGCGACGTGGGCGTGCTGCAGATGAAGCAGGACGAGAACGCCCGCGGCCAGCCGCTGGCGGGCCTGCCCGTGCCGGTCACGCCCGACGTCTACCTGATCGGCCTGTCGAACATCCGCACCGACGTGCAGCGCAACGTCGCCGCGATCAAGGAAAACGGCTGGATCGACCTGCCGGTCCGCTTCGCCAGCGGCCGCCGCGCCATCATCGCCATCGAGCGGGGCATTTCCGGCGAGCGGACGATCCGCGAAGCGTTCACGGCCTGGGGCCAGTAGGACGCGAAGGGAAACCGGCGCGCGATCAGCGCGCCGGCAGGGCCGCCGCCGGCATTTCCCGGCGCGCCACGAGGTCGCGCACCGCGTCCTGCACCTTCTCGAACGCGCGAACCTCGATCTGGCGCACGCGCTCGCGGGACACGCCGAACTCGGTCGACAGGTCCTCCAGGGTGATCGGCTCGTCGGCGAGGCGCCGCGCCTCGAAGATGCGCCGCTCGCGCGGGTTGAGCACCGACAGGGCATCGCGCAGCGCCGTCAGCCGGTTCTGCTTGTCCTCATCGGCGACCAGGCGGGTTTCCTGGTCCTCCTGGTCGTCGACCAGCCAGTCCTGCCACTCGCCGCCGCCTTCGCCGTCATTGCGCAGGGGCGCGTTCAGGGAGGCGTCGCCGCCGAGCCGGCGGTTCATGTCGATCACGTCCTGCTCGGGCACGCCGAGCTGGGTCGCGATGTACTTCACCTGGTCCGGGCGCAGGTCGCCCTCGTCCAGGGCCGAGATGCGGCTCTTGGCCTTGCGCAGGTTGAAGAACAGCTTCTTCTGGCTGGCGGTCGTGCCCATCTTCACGAGCGACCACGAGCGCAGGATGTATTCCTGGATCGCGGCCTTGATCCACCACATGGCATAGGTCGCCAGGCGGAAGCCCTTGTCGGGCTCGAACCGCTTCACGGCCTGCATGAGGCCGACATTGCCTTCCGAGATCACCTCGCCGATCGGCAGGCCGTAGCCGCGATAGCCCATGGCGATCTTCGCCACGAGGCGCAGGTGGGAGGTGACGAGCTTGTGGGCGGCGTCGCGATCCTCATGCTCGCGCCAGCGCTTGGCGAGCATGTACTCCTCCGACGGCTCCAGCATGGGGAACCGCCTGATCTCGTCGAGGTAGCGCGACAGCCCGCCTTCGGCGGAAATCGCGGGAATGGATCCAGTAGCCATCAATCGTCTCCTTGGCCCCCTCTCCTGAGGCGGGCTTCGCGCGACGCCGTTCGGCCGTCGCGGACCCCCGATCATAGCGGAAAGCGCCCGATCCGGAAGACCCGCCATGGCGGGGTGCATGCCACAAGCATGGGCATCGCCGCGCGGCCGGGCCTTTCCGGGCAGGCCGATCATCGGCGCTCGCGCAACCGGCCCGATGTGCGCTGGCGCACATGACGGGCAACGCGCCGCCCTTCAGGTCAGCCCCTGAGGGCTGCCAGCAGGGCCGCCATGTCCGGCGGAAGCGGGCTTTCGAACCGCAGCGTCTCTCCCGTGCGGGGATGGGCGAAGCCCAGCGTGCGGGCATGGAGCGCCTGCCGGGGGAACGCGTCGACGACGGCGCGGGTTCCGGGAGGCAGCCGGGCGCTCTTGGTGCGGAAGCCCGTTCCGTAGAGCGGGTCTCCGAGGAGCGGGTGGCCCGCATGGGTGAGGTGCACGCGGATCTGGTGCGTGCGGCCGGTCTCCAGCTGGCACAGGAGGCGCGCGGCGAGCGGCTTGCCGTCCGCGTCGGCGAAAGCCTCCAGCCTTTCCCAGTGGGTCACCGCCTCGCGCCCGTGGCCGGCGCGCACCACGGCCATGCGCTCGCGGCTGCGGCTGTCGCGGTCGATGGGGGCTTCGATCGTGCCGCGGACCCTGTCTGGCACGCCCCAGACGATGGCCTCGTAGGCGCGCTCCAGCGGACCCGTGCGGCCATGGTCGGCGAACTGCGCCGACAGCCCCTGATGGGCCCGGTCGTTCTTGGCGACGACGAGAAGGCCGCTCGTGTCCTTGTCGAGCCGGTGCACGATGCCCGGGCGGCGCACGCCGCCGATGCCCGACAGCGTGTCGCCGCAATGGGCCACGAGCGCGTTGACCAGCGTGCCGGTCTCGTGCCCCGCCGCGGGATGGACGACGAGGCCGGCCGGCTTGTCGATGACGATCACGTCCTCGTCCTCATGGACGATGACAAGGGCGATGGCCTCCCCCGCCGGTTCCGCCGGCAGGGCATCGGGCACGCTCACGCACAGGGCATCGCCCTCGCGGACGCGGTGCTTGGGGTCGGCGACCACAGCGCCCGCTACCGTGACGGCGCCGTCGCGCACCAGGGCCTGCAGCCGCGTGCGCGAAAGATCGCTGCCCGCTTCGGCCGCGAGCTGGGCCAGCGCGCGGTCGAGGCGCTCGCCGGCGAGGGCGGGAGGCACGATGACGTCGAGAGAGCCTGACAAGGCACCACTTTCCAAAACGGCTTGAATGCCGGGACGGCCCCCGGTATAGGGTCCGCACCCGGCCAGCGGAAGCTCCCTTCGTCTAGCGGTCTAGGACGTCGCCCTCTCACGGCGAAAACAGGGGTTCGAGTCCCCTAGGGAGCGCCACCGGCCCGGCTTCCTGCCTGCCGGCGCCTTTTCCAGTCATTCTTTCACGCGATGATCCGCCCGAAAGCGGACGATCCGGACCCGGATGCGGGTCCAGCGTCCGTCACGGCGGTGGGAAAAGCACGCGAACCGGGCTATGGCGGGATCGAGGATCGCCGTCGACGCCCCGATTCGGGCAGGAGCCGGAACCTCGAGGCGTGACGGCGCGTTGGGATCGACCGGTGGTCCGTCGACCGCCGATTGTTTGGGCGGGGCGAAGCGACCAGAATGGGCCATGCCGGCACGCATGACGGGACCCTCGTGGTTCTGTCCATCCTTATCGCCGTGCTGGCCTCGTACACGGCGCTCGACCTCGCCGGACGGATGCGGGCCGCGACGGGCCTCACCCGCTATGCCTGGCTCGGCACGGCGGCGCTCGCCATGGGCGGCGGCATCTGGTCGATGCATTTCGTGGCGATGCTGGCCTTTTCCATCCCCGGCATCTCGCTGTCCTACGACCTGTCCCTGACGCTGCTGTCGCTGGGCCTGCCCATCGTCGTGACCGCCTTCGGCTTCCTGATGGCGAGCCGCGCCGGCGCGACGCCGCGCGTCCTTGCCCTCAGCGGGCTCGTCATGGGCCTCGGCATCGCCGGCATGCACTACGTCGGCATGGCGGCGATCCGGATGCCGGCAGCGCTGGCCTACGATGGGGTATGGGTGGCCATCTCGGTCGCCATCGCGATCGGTGCGGCCACCGTCGCCCTGTGGCTGGCCTTCCGCCAGTCCGGATGGAGCGAAAAGCTCGGCGCGGCCCTGGCCATGGGCCTGGCCGTCGCCGGCATGCATTATTCCGCGATGCACGGCCTCAAGGTCGCGCCCATCGCAGGCGCCGAGACGGTCGTCGCGGGCGTCAGCCAAACGCATCTGGCGCTGTGGATCACCAGCACGACCTTCCTCATCCTCGTGCTCGCCCTGATCGCGGCAATGTTCGACCGCCATTTCGCGGCTGCCGCCGAAAGGGAGGCCGCCGCCCTGCGCGAGAGCGAGGAGCGCTTCCGCCTCCTCGTCCAGAGCGTGCGCGACTATGCGATCTTCATGCTCGATCCCGAGGGCCGCATCGCCAACTGGAATGCCGGGGCCGAGCGCATCAAGGGCTACACGGCGGACGAGGCCGTGGGTAGCCACATGTCGCGGTTCTACACGCAGGAGGACCAGGAGGCGGGCGTTCCCGCCCGCGCCCTGGAGACGGCCCGCCGGGACGGCAAGTTCGAGGCCGAAGGCTGGCGGGTGCGCAAGGACGGGACGCGTTTCTGGGCGAGCGTGCTCATCGACGCCATCCAGGCGCCGGACGGCACGCTGCTCGGCTTCGCCAAGGTCACGCGCGACATCACGGAGCGCAAGCAGGCCAGCGAGGCGCTGGAGCAGACCCGCCAGGCCCTCGCCCAGGCCCAGAAGATGGAGGCGATCGGCCAGCTCACCGGCGGCGTCGCCCACGACTTCAACAACCTCCTGATGGCCGTGCTCGGGAGCCTCGAACTGCTGCGCAAGCGCCTCCCGCCCGATCCGCGGGCCGAGAGGCTGCTGGACAACGCCGTTCAGGGCGCCCAGCGCGGCGCCGCGCTCACCCAGCGCATGCTGGCCTTCGCCCGCCGCCAGAACCTCAAGCCGAGGCCGCTGGACGTCGCGGAGCTCGTCCACGGCATGGACGAACTGCTCAGCCGGTCCATCGGCCCTTCGTTCGTCATCGAGACCGACTTTCCCGCCGGCCTGCCGAGGGCGGTGGCCGATGCGCACCAGCTCGAGCTGGGCCTGCTCAACCTCGTCGTCAACGCGCGCGACGCCATGCCGGCCGGCGGCAGGATCGTCGTCGCCGCGCGGCTCGCCCAGGGCGGGGAGGCGAGCGGGCTGCCGGAGGGCCGCTATGTGTGCCTCAGCGTCACCGACACGGGCGAGGGCATGGACGAGGCGACCCTGGAGCGGGCGCGCGAGCCCTTCTTCACCACCAAGGGCGTCGGCAAGGGCACGGGGCTCGGCCTCTCCATGGTGCACGGCCTCGCCGAGCAGTCGAAGGGCCGCCTCATCCTGCACAGCCGCAAGGGCGTCGGCACGACGGCGGAGATCTGGCTGCCCGTCGCCGACACCGACGACGAGGCCGGGGAGGAGATCGGCGAGGTCCTGGCCGCCCCCGCCGGTGGGGGCGACCGTCGGCTGCGGGTGATCCTGGTCGACGACGATCCGCTTGTGCTGGAGAACGCGGCCGCGATGCTCGAGGACCTGGGCCACGCCGTCACGGCCGCGCGGTCGGGACCGGAGGCGCTCGCGATGCTGAAGGACGGCCCCGCGCCCGACCTCGTCATCACCGACCACGCCATGCCCGGCATGACCGGCCTGCAGCTGCTGGAGCGGGTGCGGGCCGAGCGTCCGTCGCTCCCCGTCATCCTCGCCACCGGCTATGCCGAGCTCGCGCCCGGCCTCGGCGAAGGCCTCGTGCGCCTGTCCAAGCCGTTCGGCCAGGCCGAGCTCGCCAGGGCGATCGAGGCGGCGATCGGCTGATCATGCATAAATCACGGCGGATCAGCACGTTTCACGCACGCATTGTGTGACTATCGCATCTTGATCTCTCCGGCTCCGGCGTCCGTAATGGGCCGAGGGCCGGGGATATTTTTATGCCGCGCAGATCACTCGATCTGACGCTCGATTTTCTTGCGCGTATCGATGCGGCGCCGGACGAGCTGGCGGTCTGCAAGGAATTGCTCAACATCGCCGGCGATTACGGCTTTGAACAATTGCTCGCAGGCTCCATCCCGCTCCCGGGCGTGCCGGAGACCGCGCATCACGGGCACGTCATTCTCGAATTGTGGCCGCCCGGCTGGACCGAGCGGTATTTCACGCGCGGCTATCTGCGCAACGATCCGGCGATTCAGCGGGTCGTCCAGTCCGACGCGCCGTTCCAGTGGTCGGAACTCGAGCCCGCCTTCCGCGACAGCCCGGAAGGCCGGCGGATCATGGCGGAAGCAGGGGATTTCGGCCTGCGTGACGGCTTCACCGTCCCCCTGCATCCGATCGAGGGCGGGGTGATCGGCTTCTCCCTCGCCGGCCCGAAGATCGAGATGCCGCCGGGCGCCAAGCCCATGCTGACCATGCTGTCGAACTTCGCCATGGCGCGTGCCCTGCTCATCCAGGACAGGAAGCCCGCGCCGCGCCTCACCCAGCGCGAGATCGACATCCTGCGCTGGCTGGCGGAGGGCAAGACGGCATGGGAGATCGGACGCATCTTCAACACCGCCGAGAACACCGTGAACAACCAGCTAAGGCTCCTGCGGGAGAAATTCGGCGCGACCCGCAACACCCAGATGCTCGCTCTCGCCTTTCGTCACAGGATCATCACCTGAGGGTCAATAGCAGGAACCTGCTATGGGACCGGCCCGGACCGATCGCCAGACTCACACGCGTGGGGATGGAGTTACGGGACATGATTCACCTGGTCACAGCTGAGAATTTCGGGACATACGCATCGGTGATGGAGCAGGCCTTCCGCCTGCGGCACGAGGTCTTCGTCGAGGAAATGGGCTGGGAGGCCCTGCGCCGCCGGGACGGGCTGGAGATCGACCAGTTCGACAGCGGGCAGGCCGTGCACATGGTGTACCTGGAGGGGAGCCGGGTCCTGGGGTACCAGCGCATGCTGCCGACGACCGCGCCGCACCTCTTGTCGGACGTGATGCCGGAACTGTGCGAGGGGCCGCGCCCGCAGGGCGAGCACATCTGGGAATGGACGCGCTATTGCGTTCCCAAGGAGCACCGCGAGCGCGGCCGCAAGCTGAGCCCTGTGGCGAACGCGCTGCTGTCCGGCGTCGTCGAATGGGGGCTGGATCGCGGCATCGACACGGTCATCATCCAGATGGACCCGCTCTGGCTCCTGCGGCTCGTCCAGCTCCACTTCATGGTGACGCCGCTGGGGTTCCCGCGGGAGATGTCCGGCCGGGACACGATGGCCGTCACCGCGACGTTCAACTGGGGCACGCTGCAGCGCCTGCGCGAGATGCGCGGCGACAGCGAGAGCGTGCTCGCCGCCGAATTCAGGAGGACCGGTTGACCGGCCCGGCCCATCGCGAGGCCATCCTCGCCGACCCCGGATTCGGGGTGGGCATCGAGGCCATCTGCCAGCACCTGTACCGCGCCATCGAGATCGCGGACGACCTGAAGCTGCCCGCCCTGCGTTACTTCCTGGCGATGGCGGCGATGGAGGCGGCGACATACCAGCCGCCGATCGCGACGGAGCTGATGCGGCTGATCTATCCGGAAGGCTGAGCGGGCGCGCCGTCGTCCGCCCGGCGGGCGAGGGCGATCGCGTCGGCGAGCAGCGAGGCATCGCCGACCTGGTTGGCGAGGATGAGCACGAGCCGCGTGTTGAGCGCGGCGCTCTCCTCGTCGCTCAGGCCGCGATGGGCCTCCACCAGCATGCGATAGGCCGCGTCGGGGTCCGGCAGGCGGGCTTTCGTCTCCAGCCGGTGCGGTCCTTGCGTTTCGGTCATGCGCCAGCCTCCGTCCATCCGTTGAGACGCCGCGAGGCGGCGGCGACGGCAGCCGCTTCGGGGCGCTTCCACCGCGCCGCCACGTGCTGGTCCGGCCGCACCAGCAGGGCCGCGCCCGCCGGCGCCCCCAGCCGGGCCGCGACGAGCCCCTGGTCGTCGTGGACGTCGATCCCGATGCGCAGCCGGCGCACGCCCTCGGGCAGGGCGATTCCGGTCTCGCCCATCTCGATCAGGACCTCGTCGCCGCCGACCGCCTCCAGAAGCCATCCGGTCCGGCCGTCGCGCCAGCTTATGGGCGCGTCGGGCAGGGGCGAGCCGGGCGTGCAGCCGCCGGTCCAGGTCTCGCCGTCCGCGTCGGGGGTGGAGAGGGCCGTCCGATAGGACGAGGGCGTGGACAGCCGCCCGGAATTGACCATGCGCCGGCCGAGATCGGTGCAGCGCGCCAGCGCCAGCGCCGCGTCCCGGAAGCGCTTCTCCTGCGGGGTTCGCGGCGCGATGAAGTCGGTCGAGCGCGTCGAATGGGCGATGTTCTCGTCCGCCGCCGCCGAGCGCTCGGCGTCGTAGCTCGCGAGCAGCGAGGCGGGGCTCCGTCCCTGGACGACGCGGGCGAGCTTCCAGGCCAGGTTCTCCGCATCCTGGATGCCCGAATTGGCGCCGCGCGCCCCGAAGGGCGAGACCTGGTGGGCCGCGTCCCCGGCGAAGATGAGCCGGTCGCGGACGAACCGCGCGATGCGGCGGCACTGGAACGTGTAGACGGACACCCATTCCACGCGGAAACGGTCGTGGCCCACCATCCGCCGGATGCGCGGAATGACCCGGTCCGGCTGGCGCTCCGCCTCCGGGTCGGCGTCCGGCCCCAGCTGCAGGTCGATGCGCCAGACGCCGTCGGGCTGCTTGTGCAGCAGCGCCGAGCGCCCCGCATGGAAGGGCGGATCGAACCAGAAGCGCCGCTCCGCCGGCATGTCGGCCTCCATGGCGACGTCGGCGATGAGGAACCTATCCTCGAACGCCTCCCCGACGAAGGGCAGGCCCGCGAGGGCACGCATCGTCGAGCGGGCCCCGTCCGCCGCCACCACCCAGTCGGCCTCGAGCGCATAAGGCCCGTCCGGCGTGTCGACCGTCAGCCGGACCCCGTCCGCCAGCGCCTCCATCGCCGAGACGCGGTTGCGCCAGCGCAGTTCCGCGAGGCCAAACGACGCCAGGCGCGAGACGAGGACGTACTCAAGGTAGAATTGCTGCAGGTTGATGAAGGCCGGCATCGCGTATCCGGCCTCCGGCAGGAGATCGAAGGCGTAGAGAAGCTCCTCCCCCTGGAACACCTTGCCCACCTGCCAGACGACGCCCTTCTCCAGGCACGGGCGCGCCGCGCCGAGCCTGTCGAGAATTTCGAGCGTGCGCTTGGCGTAGCAGAGCCCGCGGGAGCCCTCGCCGATGCGGTCTGAATCGTCGAGCACCACGACGGGAACGCCGCGCCCGGCCAGATCGATGGCGAGGACGAGGCCGACCGGCCCCGCCCCGACCACCACGACCGGCCGCCGCACCGGGAGGGGCGCGTCCTGGTCCGGCGAGCGCCGGTAGGCGAACTGGTAGAGCGCGCGCCCCGCCAAGGCGTCAGCCCTGAAGCTCGGCCCACATCTGCCGGTCCCTCTCGGCCGTCCAGATGCGCGGATGCTCGATGCCGGACGCCTCGTCGAAGGCGCGCGACACGTTGAAAGGCAGGCAATGCTCGTAGATGGCGAAGCTGCCGAAGGCCGGGTCCATCGCGTCCCGGGTGGCCTGGAACGTTTCCTTCAGGTCGCGTCCTCGGGCGACCGAGAGTTCCGCCGCGCCATAGAGCGACGTGACGAAGCTGCGCGTCATCGCCAGCGCCTCCGCCACCTGGCCCGGCGAGGTCAGCGCGTCGCCGCGGCCCGGCACGAGGGCGGCGGGGGCGAAAGCGCGGATCTCGTCCAGCGTGTCCGGCCAGTGCCGCAGATGGGCGTCGCCGCAATAGCAGGCCGAGTGGTACTCGACGAGATCGCCGGAGAACATCACGCCGGCATCCGGCACCCATGCCACGATGTCCCCGGCGGTGTGGCCCGCGCCCAGGTGGAACAGGTTCACCTCGCGCTTGCCCAGGAACAGCGTCATGCCGCTCTCGAAGGTGATGTTGGGCCAGGTCAGGCCCGGCGGGATCGTGTCCTCGCCCCGGAACAGCCGGGGAAAGCGGCCGATCTCGGAAGCCTTGTCTTGCTCGCCGCGCTCGCGGATCAGCGCGAGCGTCCCGTCGGACGCCACCACACCCTGCGCACCGTAGGCGCTGGCGCCGAGCACGCGCACCGCGTGGTAATGGGTCAGCACCACGTAGCGGATCGGCTTGTCGGTGACCGTCCGGACCCGGGCGATCACGTCCTGCGCCATGGCGGGCGTCGCCTGGGCATCGATGACGATGCAGCCGTCGTCGCCCACGATGATCCCGGAATTGGGGTCTCCCTGCGCGGTATAGGCATAGAGGTCCGGGCCGATCTCGGTGAAGGACACGGTCTTCTCGGCGGTGTCGCCGGTCGAGGCGAAGGCGCTCATCGCAGGGTCTCCAGATGGGGGCGGCCGGCGCTGCGGGGCGGCATCGGGCCGGGAGGCTCCGGCGCGGCGTCGGCGGCCGGGTTGTGCAGCGCGCGGAACCGCGCCGGGCTCGTCCCGGTCATGCGCCGGAAGAAGCGCCCGAAATAGGACGGATCGTTGAAGTTCAGCGCGAAGGCGACCTCCTTGGCGCTCATGGAGGTGAAGGCGAGCATCCGCCGCGCCTCCAGCGCCAGGCGTGCGTTGATGAGCATCAGCGCGCTCATCCCCGTGGCCTCCCGGCACACGCGGTTGAGATGGACAGCCGTGAGGCCGAGCCGGCGTGCATAGGCCTCCACGGGGGCGTGCGTGGCGTGGTCCCGCTCCACCAGCTCCCGGAAGCGCGCCACGTGGCGCAAGGCGGGCCCGCCTTCGGCCTGCGCGCCCGCGGCCTGCCCGCGCATCGCCCGGCCGAGCGAGATGAGGACGAGGCGGAGCCGCGCCTCGATCGCCGCCAGCCGGTCGGGCCGGCGCTGGACGAACTCGTCGGCGATCGCCGCGACGTCCGCCGCCAGCCGCGTGGCGGAGGCGCCGCGCTCCAGCGGCATGATGCGGGCGGCCGCGAACACGGCCTCCAGCGAGCGCGAGCCCGCCAGGGCCGGCACGCGCGCCTGGAACAGGGTCAGGACCCGTCCCTCCACGTCGGCGGAGAAGGCATAGCCGTGGACGCTCATGGCCGGGACGGTGACGATGCAGGGTGCCTCGAGCACATGGCTTTCCCCGTCGCAGACCATCTCGGCGCGGCCGCGGGCCAGATGCAGGATTTGGAACAGGTTCTCGTGCCGGTGCGGCTCGATCCGGTAATCGTGCAGCTTGCTGCGGGCCTGGATGGTTTCGCAATGAATCCAGTCCATCGCCAGCGCGTCGGCATCGTCCCTGTACAGCCAGTAGGTCGGGATGGACATGGGGCCAGCCAGCTCCGCGATGTTTCGATAGTTCCAGCCGCAGCGGCTTCTGTCCATTGGCGAGGCAGGGGCCAGGGCGCAGTCTTGCCTTGGCAGAAGCGCCCGGCCGGTTCTCCGGACCCGGGCGACGCCGGGAGACGGAGGACGGCGTGCGCACGCAGGTGGCGATCATCGGCTCTGGCCCCGCCGGTCTCATGCTGGGGCGGCTCCTGTCGCGGGCGGGCATCGACAACGTCATCGTCGAGCGCCAGAGCGCCGACCACGTCCTGTCGCGCATCCGCGCCGGCGTGCTGGAGCAGGGCTCGGTGGAGCTCATCGAGCAGGCCGGCATCGGCGAGCGCATGCGCCAGGAGGGCATCGTCCACCACGGCACGGTGCTGGCCTTCGACGGCGATTCCCATCGCTTCGATTTCACCGACCTCGTCGGCCGCTCGGTCATGGTCTACGGGCAGACGGAGGTGACGCGCGACCTCATGCGCGCGCGCAACACCGACGGCGCGCCGTCCGTCTACGACGCGGCCCATGTCGCGATCCACGACATCGATGGCGCCCGCCCGCGCGTGACATATATCCGGGACGGACAGACTCACGAGATCGCCTGCGATTTTGTGGCCGGCTGCGACGGCTTCCACGGCGCGGCCCGCGCCAGCATCCCGGCGGACGCGATCCGCACCTTCGAGCGCGCCTATCCGTTCGGCTGGCTCGGCATCCTGGTGGACCGGCCGCCGGTGGCGGACGAGCTCATCTACGCCCATCACGCGCGGGGCTTTGCCCTGTGCTCCATGCGCTCGCCGACGCGCAGCCGCTATTACGTGCAGTGTGCCATCGACGAGAAGGTGGAGGCCTGGAGCGACGAGCGCTTCTGGGACGAGCTGCGCCGCCGGCTGCCCCCCGCCGCCGCGGACGCGCTCCAGACCGGGCCGTCCATCGAGAAATCGATCGCCCCCCTGCGCAGCTTCGTCGCCGAGCCGATGCGCTTCGGGCGGCTGTTCCTGGCGGGCGACGCGGCCCATATCGTGCCGCCGACCGGCGCCAAGGGACTCAATCTCGCATTGGGCGACGTGCGCTACCTCGCCGGGGCGCTGATCGCCCATTACCGCGACGGCAGCGATGCCGGCCTCGACGGCTACTCGGCCAAGGCCCTCGCGCGGGTGTGGAAGGCGGAGCGTTTCTCCTGGTGGATGACGACGCTCCTCCACACCTTCCCGGACATGGGGCCGTTCGAGCGGCGCATGCAGCGGGCGGAGTTCGACAACCTCGTCTCGTCCCGCGCCGCCGCGATGGCCATGGCCGAAAGCTATGCCGGCCCGCCCTATTGAGGCGGACCGGACGGGCGCCGTGCGCCTAGCGCCAGACCAGGAGGCGCTTCTCGATCGCGCCGATGAAGCCGCCGATCGTCAGTCCCAGCACCGAAAGCATGACCACGCCGGCCAGGAGCTGGTCGGTCTGCATGAGGTTGCCCGCCGACAGGACGAGCGCGCCCACGCCCTGGTTGGCACCGATCATCTCGGCCGCGATCAGCAGCACGATGCCGATGGAGGAGGCGATCTTCAGGCCCGAGATGATGCCGGGCAGCGATCCCGGCAGGATGATCTTGGTGATGATCGCCAGCGTCGACAGGCCGAAGGCCCGGCCCATGCGCACGAGTGAGCGGTCGACATTGTCCACCGCGCCGTAGGTGGCCACGACCGTCGGGAAGAAGGTGCCGAACGCGATGGTGGCGACCTTCGAGCCTTCGCCGATGCCGAACCACAGGATGAAGAGCGGCAGCAGCGCGATCTTGGGGATCGGGAAGAAGGCCGAGACCACGGCGATCCCGGCGGACCGGAACACGCCGAACAGGCCGATCATCAGCCCGACCAGGACGCCGCCGGTCATGCCCAGCGCATAGCCCCCGAACAGGCGGGCGAGCGAGGCCATGATGTGGTCCTGCAGTTCGCCGGACTGCGCCATCCCGATCAGGGCGTTGGCCACCCGCGCCGGGCTGGGCGCGAAGATCGGGCTGATCCAGCCCAGGCTCGAGGCCCCCTGCCAGAGGCCGATGAGCCCGAACAGGGCAAGCGCGCCGGCGATGCGGCTGGTGGCGGGGGTGAAGAGCCCGCCGCGGAAGACGACGGGCGTCGGCGCCGCGGCCGGCGCGGGCATCGTGGCGGTGTCACGCATCGAGGATCTCCCGGTCGGCGGCTTCCGCGTCGGCGCGGATCAGGTGCCACAATTCCTTGGTCTGGCGGGCCATCTCGGCATCCGTGCCGTCCCGCGCGGTGCGCGGTACCTTGAGCTCGACGACGGCGTTGATCTTGCCCGGGCGGCGGCGCAGGACGATGACCTTGTCGGCCAGCCGCACCGCCTCGTCGAGATTGTGGGTGACGTAGACGCTCGACAGGTTGCCCTGCTCGTGCAGGTGGACGAGGTCGTCCATCAGGAGTTCGCGCGTCTGCGCGTCGAGCGCGGAGAGCGGCTCGTCCATGAGCAGGATGGCCGGCTTCACGGCCAGTGCCCGGGCGATCCCGACGCGCTGCTTCATGCCGCCCGACAATTGCTTGGGATAGGCGTCGGCGAAATCCGTCAGCTTGGTGCGCGCCAGCGTATCGGCGATGCGCGCGGCGATCTCCGCCTCCGGCAGGCCGTGCCCCTCCAGCGGAAGCCGCACGTTCTGGGCGACCGTCCGCCACGGCAGGAGCGCGAAGTCCTGGAAGACGAAGGTGAACGGGTTGAGCGACCCGGCCGGCGCCTCTCCGGCGCAGAGCGCGCCGCCCGAGGCCGGCTTTTCCAGCCCGCCCAGGATCCGCAGCAGCGTGGATTTCCCGCAGCCGGACGGGCCGACGATGGCGACGACCTCTCCGTCCTCGACGGTGAAGGAGATGTCCTCCAGCACCGGCAGCGGCCCGTATTTGTGATGAATTCTGTCTGCGATCAGGCGCATGGCGATCCTGCTTCTCAAAGCCTTCGGCCGGCGCGCCGATGAAGGCGCGCCGGCTTTGGGCATATCCCCCGCGGAAGCGGATTACTTGTCGTTGAGGTGACCCTGGATGAAGCTCTTGTCGATGATCGCGTCGGCGTTCACCGAGGCGTCGACGAGCTTCTGCTCCTTCATCCAGGCGATCTGGGTCTTGATGTCGGCGATGTCGAGCCGCGCCTGCGGATCGGCGAAGAACGCCGAGGCCTTGACCTTGGGGATCGCCTGCTCGGGCGTATCCGTCGGGTAGACGTACTTGCCGATCAGCGCCGCGTCCTTGTCGCTGTCCGCGGTATGGACGACCTTGCCGGACGCATCCTTGGTGGCGAAGGACTTGTTGTAGTCGCCCTGGCCCTTCTGGTAGGCGCGCACGAAGCGCTGCACCATGGCGCGCTTGCTGTCGATCAGGTTGGTGGAGGTGAACAGCCCGCCGAACTGGTAGTCCGCGATCTCGGACATGTAGCCGACCAGCTTGGCCTCACCGGACGTGATCAGCGGCTTGGCCAGGTGCGGCGCGATGATGATGGCGTCGATCTGGTTGGACTTGAGCGCCGCCGCCATGTTCGGCAGCGACTGCAGCGGCTTGATGTCCACCGACTTGATGTCGAACTTCTTCGCGCTGGCGATCTGGCCGAGCTGGTAATGGAACGAGGAGCCGACCTGGGTCACGCCCAGGGTCTTGCCGGACAGCTTCTCGAACGAATTCAGGCCCTTCTCGAAGGCGGCGTTGGAGGCCAGGAGCGCGTTGCCCTCGAAGCCCTTGGCCTCCTTGGCCTGGGCGGCGATCACCTTCAGCGCGCCGTTACCCGCCAGGTTGAAGAACCCGCCGGTGAAGGCGGTGACGCCGAACGTCGTGTCACCCGACACGACCGCGACGGCGATCGGCTGCGCCGCCTCGAAGAACTTGAGCTGGATGTCGATGCCCTCGTCCTTGAAGTAGCCCTTCTCGACCGCCAGGAAGAGGCCGCCCGACGACACGAAGCGCAGCACGCCCACGCTCGCCTTGTCCTGCGCCGAGGCCTGCCCCGGCAGGACGGCGCAGAGCGCCGCGGCCGCGGCCGCCATGAAACCCGTCTTGTTCAACCATCGCATATGCTTCACTCCCTCGTTGTTATCCGGCGATGACCATCGCCGCCGGGCCTGAAGGCCCGTTTTTCGCCGGCGAGCATAGCCCCGCGCCGCCCGCGATGCGAGTGGCGCCCCTGGGGCCGTCCTGCCAGTCGAAACCGAAAAATCCCGCCAGGAGCGGCGCTTGGGCCGCCGCCGCCTGGCCCGCGTCCACCAGCCGGCAGCCGAAGCCCCGGGCAAGCCCCGCGAGCCGCGTCGCCGGCCCGCCGGCGAGGTCGATGACGACCGTGCGCGGATCGAGCCCGCGCGGCGCCACCGGCGGCTCGTCGCCCGGCCTCTCGCCCAGCGGCGTCGCGTTGACGACGACGTCCGCGCCTTCCAGCTCCGCATCGGCAAAGTCCGACCGGATTTTATGGCCGGCGGCCTGGAGCGCGGCGGCGGCCGCCGCGGCCTTGTCGGGATTTGCATCGCGCAGGGCGACCACGGCCCCGGCCCGGGCGAACGCCGCCGCGACGGCCCGCCCCGCATCGCCGGCGCCTGCGACGAAGACGAGCCCCGTCGCCCGGGGGCCCGCGGCGGCGACGCAGGCATCCCCGTCGAGAAGCGTCCCGCGCAGGTGGCCATCGGCATCCCGGCGCACCGCGTTGACGACGCCGGCGATCGGGGCATCGCCGTCGAGCCTGTCGACGAGGCCGGCGGCCGCGCGCTTGTGGGGCGTCGTGACGATGAGGCCGGAGACGTTGGAGCCGGGCGAGCGCAGGAGCGCGAACGCGGCGGGCAGGTCGTCCGCCCGGATCGCCAGCGGGGCAAGCAGCGCATTGCGCCCGGTGCGCGCGAACTGCGCGTTCCAGATCGCGGGCGAGCGCATGGAGGCGGTGGGACCGCCGACGATGAGGAAGAGCTGCGCCGGACCGCGGCCGTCCATGCCGAACCTTGCCAGAAGCGGAAGGAAACGTGGGACGGGAACGTTATGACCGGGCTGCCGGGGCGTCTAATACCCCTTTCGGATGGGGGCAGAACATGATGTTATGAGGAACGCCCATCGGTTGCCTCATGCTTAGCCTGCGCCAGATCGAAGTCTTCCACGCCGTCATGGTCTCCGGATCGGTGAGCGGCGCCGCCCGCATGCTCAACGTGTCCCAGCCGGGGCTCAGCCGGCTGATCAAGTACATGGAGCAGCGGGTGGGCTTCCGCCTGTTCGAGCGCCGGGCCGGGCGGCTCGTGGCGACGCCCGAGGCGCACCGGCTGTTCATGGAGGTGGACCTCATCTACCAGCGGGTGGGCGGCCTCGACCAGTCGATCCGGCGCATCGCCGAGGGCGAGGGGCACGAACTGGCCGTCGGCGCGTCCCCCAGCGTCGGCCGCTCCCTCGTGCCGCGGGCGCTGGCGGAACTGTCCGGCACGATGCCCGGCACCATCGCCCGGCTCGAGATCCTGCCCATGAACCAGGTGCAGGACTATCTCCTGGCGGGGGCGGCGGAGCAGGTCGTCACGATCTTTCCCTTCGAGCACCCGCTCGTGGAGTCCCAGTTCATCGGGGCTGGGCGGCTGGTCTGCGCCTTTCGCCCGGACCATCCGCTCGCTGGCATCGCCGACCTGACGGTCGCGGACATCGCGCCCCACGGCATCGTCGCCTTCGAGCCCGGCTCCCCCCATGCGCAGGTCATCGAGTCGGTGTTTTCGGATGCGGGCGTCAAGCCGCGCATCGCCGGAAAGGTCCGGTTCGCGCAGACCGCCTGCGCGCTCGCCGAGTCGGGCCTGGGCGTCGCGCTGGTCGACGCCTTCACGGTGATGGGCAAGGCGTTTCCCGATCTCGCCGTGCGCCCGCTCCACGGCACGAGTCTTTTCCGCGTGGAACTGCACCGCCACCGGCACCTGGCGCAGTCCATGGCCGGCGCGCGGTTCGCCGCCGCCCTGCGCGGAGCCATGGCGCAGGCGGCGCGGGAAGACCCCGCAATGCTGCTCGCCGCATAACATCAGGTTACGGCATAGCCCATTCATGATCTTGGACAGCCTTGCCCGCTGCCGCCACCTTGGCGCGAACGGCTAGGGAGACTTCGCGTGCGGACGGCGGGATTCGACGTGGTGGTGATCGGCGGCGGCGCAGGCGGCTGCGCGGCGGCCTGGGGGGCCGCCCGGCTGGGCCGCCGCACCCTGCTCGTCGAGCGCTACGGCTTTCTCGGCGGCGCGGCGACGGCCGCCAACGTGCTGGCCTATTGCGGCTTCTACCCCCGGCGGGACGAGCCCGAGCTGATGGTCGGCGGCGCCGGCGCCGAACTCCTGGAGCGGCTGGACGGCCTTGGCATCACGACCGCTCCCCGCCAGGCCCCCAGCGGCAACTGGATCGTGCCCATCGACGGCGAGGCGGTGAAACTCGCGCTCGACGAGCAGATGGCGGAAGCCGGCGTCACCGTCTGGCTCCATGCCTCGCTCACCGCCATCGCCCGCGAAGGCTCCCGCCTGACGCGGCTCACGATCACCGATCCGTCCGGCCCGATCGAGGTCGAGGCCGCCGCTGTCGTCGACGCCAGCGGCGATGCGGCTCTGGCGGCTCTGGCCGGGCTCGCATCCCTCCCCGCGGACGGCCATCCGCTCCAGGCCGCCTCCGCCTGCGTGCGGCTCGGCGGAGTGGGTCCGGACCTGGCGCGGCTGAAGGCCGGGCTCGCCGAAGCGGTCGCGGCGACCGCTGCCGGGCTGACCTCGGCGAACGTCTCGCTGCGCGAGGGCGGGGGCTTCGTCAGTCGCATCGGCACCATGCCGTCGGTCTGGTGGATGGGCATCGACCTGCGGACCGACGGACTGACCGCGGCCGATTTGTCCGCCGCGGAGCGCGCCGGGCGGAAGGCGGCGTGGGCGGTCATCGCGCATCTGCGCGCCCAGCATCCGGACTTTGCGGACATCGCCATCCTGACGACGGGGCCGCAGATCGGCATCCGCGAGACCCGCAGGCCCGTGGCCGTCGACCCCGTGACCGCCGCTGACACCCGCGACGGCACGAGGCGCGCCGACGGCGTCGGGCGGGCCTGCTGGCCCGTGGAAATCCACGAGCGGCCGGGCAGGGCCACCTTCATCGATATCGGCGGGGAGGGATTTTTCGATCTGCCTATCGGCGCGCTCCGGCTGAAGGGCGCCGACAATGTCTGGCTGGCGGGTCGCGCCATGGGCAGCGACCGGATCGCCTATGGCTCGATCCGCGTCATGGGAACGGCCTTCGCCTCGGGGCACGCGGCGGGGTCCGGCGCGGCGCTGCAGGGCTCCGGCACGGCTCCCGATCCGGAGGCGCTACGCCGGGCCCTCGTCGCCCAAAACGCCATTCTCTAGCGCCATCCTGCGAGGCGAAGGACTTATTCCAGCGTCGGGATGATCGCGGCGACGCCGGGGATGACCCGCGGCTTCACCGACCGCACGGTGAAGGTCTCGGCCTCCGCCACGCGGCCGTCCGCCGACCGCCGCGCCTCGCGGTAGATGCCCTTCACCTGGTTGTCGACCTGCGAGAGCATGGTCCGCTCGGCCTTGGGCAGGCGGCGCAGGTCCACGGCGACGAAGTCGGCCTGGCTGTGCCGGTCGCGGCCGGCGCGGCCCCGGAACACTTCGACGCCGCGCTCGGTGACGACCATGTCGCCGGGACGCAGGGTGGGATCCTCGTAGACCGAGGCCACGGGCTTCTGCATGAGGACCGGGATGTCCGGGCCGGAAATGGTGCGGAAGGGGCCTTCCTGCATGTCGCCCTGGGGCAGCAGGACCGGCACCGGACGCGCCGCCTCGATCAATTCCGGCGCGCGCCGGGACGGGCCGCCGAACAGGCTCTCGATCAGGCCCGGACGCTGCGCCGACGGTTGCGCGGCGCGCCCCGACCCCCGGAATACCTCGTACATGTCGAGCCGGTCGGAGCTGAGTGCCGCCGGCGTGCCGACGATCGTGCCCGCTCCCGTGGCGAGGGCCAGCGCGGTGAGCGCGGCAAGGCCGGTGCGGCGCGCGGCGGGAACGGTGGCGAGGCTCTTGGGCATGGCGAAATCCGGGTTGTGTGCCCCGGAGAACGCCGCCTCCCGTGATTCGGTTCCGTCCCGTCGCGCTCCTTGTGCGGCGCGTCTTAGCGGCCCGCGGTCGCCTCCTCGCGCAGGACGCGGCGGAGCACCTTGCCGACATTGGTCTTGGGCAGCGTGTCCCTGAAGAAGATCTGGCGCGGGACCTTGTAGGCGGTGAGCGTCTCGCGGCAATGGGCGCGCAATTCCTCGGCCGTCAGCGCCGGGTCGCGGCGGACGACATAGGCCGTCACCGCCTCGCCCGAATGCTCGTCAGGAAGGCCGATGACGGCCGCCTCCATGACGCCGGGATGGCTGGCGATGACGTCCTCCACCTCGTTCGGGTAGACGTTGAAGCCCGAGACCAGGACCATGTCCTTGATCCGGTCGACGATCTTCACCTGGCCGTCATCCTGCAGCACGGCGACGTCGCCGGTGCGGAAGAAGCCGTCGGCGGTCATGACCTTGGCGGTCTCGTCCGGCCGCTGCCAGTAGCCGGCCATCACCTGCGGGCCGCGCACGCACAATTCGCCGGGCGATCCCGCCGCCACGTCCTCGCCGTCCTCGTCCCGGATCGCGATCTCGGTGGACGAGACCGGGTAGCCGATCGTGCCGGTGAACTCGGCGATGTCGGGGCTGTTGACGCACACGACGGGCGAGGTCTCCGACAGGCCGTAGCCCTCGCAGATCGGCACGCCCGTCAGCGCCTTCCACGTCTTGGCGACGGCCGCCTGGGTGGCCATGCCGCCCGCGACGGCGAAGATCAGGCGCGAGAAGTCCACGCCCTTGATGTCGGGATTGTTGGCGAGCGCGTTGTAGAGCGTGTTCACGCCCGACATCATCGTGAAGGGCCGGGATTTCAGCGTCTTCACGAAGCCCGGGATGTCCCGCGGATTGGCGATGAGCAGGCAGCACGCGCCGATGCGCATCATGAACAGGCAGCAGCAGGTCAGCGCGAAGATGTGGTAGAGCGGCAGCGCCGTGACCATGACGTTCTCGCCGGGATGGCGCGAAAGCCGCGGCGAGAACCATGCGGAGCACTGGGCCACGTTGGCCGCCACGTTGCGGTGGGTCAGCGTCGCGCCCTTGGCCACGCCCGTCGTGCCGCCGGTATATTGCAGGAAGGCGACGTCATCGAGGGAGACGTCGACCGCCGCGAGCGCGCCCGTCGTGCCGAGCACGGCGGAGAGGTTGTGGGACCCGGGCAGGCTGAAACCCTTCACCGCCTTCTTCACGTAGCGGGAGACGACGTTCACGATCGTGCCCTTGAGGCCGAGCATGTCGCCGGGCTTCGTCACGACGATATGGCGCAGATGCGGGGTCTCCGGCAGCGCCTCCTCGACGACATGCGCGAAGTTCTCCAGCACGAACAGCACCTTGGCGCCGGAATCGTTGATCTGGTGGGCGAGTTCGCGCGCCGTGTAGAGCGGGTTGACGTTGACGACCGTGAAGCCGCCGATCAGCGTCCCGAACAGGGCCGCGGGATAGGCCATCACGTTCGGCATCATCAGCGCCACGCGGTCGCCCTTGCGCAGGCCCTGGCGTTGCAGCCAGACGGCCACGCGCTCGGCGGCGCCCATCAGGTCGGCGTAGGTGATGCGGTGCCCGAAGCTCTCGAAGGCCGGGCGGTTGGCGAAATCCCGTCCGCAGCGGCGCAGCATCTCCGCGAGGGTCTCGAGCCCGGCGACGTCGATGTCGGCCGGGACCCCGTCCGGGTAATGGGCGATCCAGGGACGGGATGACGCGGACGCGGACGTCCGCGCCGCGATGGCGCTGCTCATATCTGTTCCTCCTCCGTGCGGTCGATGCCGCAGCCGGTCCGACGCCCGGCTTTTGTCGCCATAGTGGCGGGCGTCGGACAGCCTGTCGATAGGAGGAAGTGAGGGTATCCCTTAGCGGACGCGGGACAGCCTCAGGTCGGCGACGCCGAGCGCCAGATTGGCGCCGACCTGGCCCTGTGCCGAGAAGGGCTGCAGCGATACGGAACGCTCGAAGCCGCCGACGAGGGCGTTGGCGCCGATGCCCGCGCCGAGCGAGACCTCGCCCGAGGCGCCGACATAGTCGCCCGCCAGCGCGCCGGCGCGATAGCGGCCGGACGGGGCATAGACCAGCCAGACGAGTTGGCCCTTGGTCGTCGCGCCGATGTCCAGGCCGAACTTGCGGATCGTGCCGGCATAGCGCTCGCGGCCGCCGCCGGCCTTGTTGAACACGCAGTTCATCGTCTTCTGCGAGGTGATGATGAGGCCGATGCCGCCGGAGACCGAGCAGGACAGGCGGCCGACCTGGACGTTCTGGGCGGAGGCGGGCGCGGACAGGCCGGCGAGCGCGGCGGCGGTGGCGGCGGCCAGGAGCGGCGCGCGGACGGAGCGATGGATCATGACGGTCTCCTTGACGGAACGGAATAGCGGTCTAACGCGCCGTATCCCGCATCCGTTCCGCTTGACCGTCAGTCGTCCTCGTCGCCGCCGGCGAACAGCCCGAACTGCGCGGCCGGCCCGCTGGGCTCCTTGAGGCCCAGATGCCGGAAGGCGTGGGGCGTGAGGACGCGCCCGCGCGGCGTGCGCTGCACCAGCCCCTTCTGGATGAGAAAGGGCTCGATGATCTCCTCGATCGCGTCGCGCGGCTCCGACAGGGCCGCCGCGATGGTCTCGATCCCGACCGGCCCGCCGCCGAACGAGGACGCGATCATGGTCAGGTACTTGCGGTCCATCTGGTCGAGGCCCGCATCGTCCACGTCGAGCAGGCGCAGGGCCTTGTCGGCCACCGCGCGCGTGACCACGGGATCGCCGTCGACGATGGCGAAGTCGCGCACCCGGCGCAGCAGCCGCCCGGCGATGCGCGGCGTGCCGCGCGAGCGCTTGGCGATCTCGTTGGCGCCGTCCGGCGACATGCCGATGCCCAGCACCCGCGCCCCGCGCGAGACGATGAGCTCCAGCTCCTCCACCGTGTAGAATTGCAGCCGCACCGGGATGCCGAACCGGTCGCGCAGCGGCGTCGTCAGGAGGCCGGCGCGGGTCGTCGCGCCCACCAGCGTGAACTTCGGCAGGTCGATCTTCACCGAGCGGGCCGCCGGTCCCTCGCCGATGATGAGGTCGAGCTGGAAGTCCTCCATGGCGGGATAGAGGATTTCCTCCACCGCCGGGTTCAGCCGGTGGATCTCGTCGATGAAGAGGACGTCCCGCTCTTCGAGGTTGGTGAGCTGCGCGGCGAGGTCCCCCGCCTTGGCGATCACCGGTCCGGAGGTGGAGCGGAAATTGACGCCGAGCTCCCGGGCGACGATCTGCGCCAGCGTCGTCTTGCCGAGGCCCGGCGGGCCGACGAAGAGCACGTGGTCGAGGGCGTCGCCCCGCGTCTTCGCCGCGTCGATGAAGACCTGGAGGTTCGCCCGCGCTGCCGCCTGGCCGGTGAAGTCGGCGAGCGAGAGCGGCCGCAGCGAGGTCTCCGGATCGTCGTCGCGCCGTTCGGGGGTGAGGAGGCCGGGGCGGGTCATGACAAAGCCCGCGTGTCATCCCCGGCCGGAGCCGCGACAGCGGCGCAGGGGAAGGGGATCCAGGCCCGCGCCTGCCACCGCGCCCCATGCCCGGCATTCTCCTGGATCCCCTTCCCGGCGCTGCGCGCCGCCGGGGATGACATCGGGAGACAATGCCGCCCGGTCACTTCGCCATCTCCTTCAGCGCCAGCCGGATCAGCGTCGGGGCGGGGGCATCCTCGGGGGCGCTCTTCATGGCGGCGGCGACGGCGGCGGAGGCCTGGGGCTGGGCGTAGCCGAGATTGACGAGCGCGGAGATCGCGTCGGTGACGGCGGCGGGCGCGCGCCGGTCGGCGAGGTCGTCGGTGAGGCGCACCAGGGCGGGATCGACGGCGCCGAAGGCCGGCGCCTTGTCCTTGAGCTCGGCGGCGATGCGCGCGGCGAGCTTGGGCCCCACGCCCGGCGCCCGGCCGATGGCGGCCTTGTCGTTGGTGCCGATGGCGGTGGCGAGCTGGCCCGGATCGAGCACGGACAGGATGGCGAGCGCGACCTTCGCTCCCACGCCCTGCACCGATTGCAGCAGCCGGAACCATTCCCGCTCCGCGTCGGAGCGGAAGCCGAACAGGCGGATCATGTCCTCCCGGACATGGGTCTCGATGGAGAGCGTCGCGGCCTCGCCGGCCGGCGGCAGGTGCTGGAGCGTGCGGCTCGAGCAATGGACGACGTAGCCGACCCCGTGGACGTCGACGACCACGAAGTCCTCGCCGTACGAATCGACCACGCCCTTCAGCTTCCCGATCATGGCTTCCTGTTACCACGTCCCGCCCGCGCCGCCAGCGCGGCAGGCGGATGCGCCCACCGCATTTCAATTCACGCCTTTCGTGATGGATCGAAGCGGCGGCTGGCGCGTTCGCTGTCGCATGATCACGACCCTGACCCGCCATCGCAAGCTCCGCACCGGCCGTTCGGTCTGGCAGGCCAAGCGCAAGCCCGCCGTTCCCCACGCGCCGCTCGCCGAATCGATCGAGGCCGACGTCCTCGTCGTCGGCGCCGGCATTTCCGGCGCCATGATCGCCGACGCGCTGGCCGGCGCGGGGCTGTCCGTCGTCGTCGCGGACCGGCGCGGACCCATCGACGGGTCCACCGCCGCCTCGACCGCGCTGCTCCAGTACGAGATCGACGTGCCGCTGACGACGCTGGCGCGCAAGATCGGCGTCAGGGACGCCGTCCGGGCCTGGCGCCGCTCGCGCCTGGCGCTCGACGGCCTGTCGGCCCGCCTGCGGGACGGGGGGATCGCCGGGGCGACCCTGACCGACTCGCTCTACCTCGCGGGCGACGTGCTGGACGCGGACAGGCTGAGGGAGGAGGGCGAGGCCAGGCGCGCCGCCGGCTTCGAGACGCTGTTCCTCGATGCGGCGGCGCTGAAGGAACGGTTCGGCATCGAGCGCGCGGCCGCGCTCCTGTCCTACGACAACCTCGCCGCCGATCCCCGCATCATGACGGCGCGCTTCCTTAATGCCGCCATCGCGGCGGGGGCAAAGGTCTACGCTCCGACCGAGATCGTCGAGATCGACGCGCGGCCCCGCAAGGTCACGGCGCGCACGTCTGAAGGTCATCGCATTGCGGCGCGCCATTGCGTGCTCGCCACGGGCTACGAATTGTGGGGCGAGGTGCCGGCCAAGGGCCATCGGATCGTGTCGACCTGGGCCATCGCCACACGCCCGCAGCGGCGGCGGCTGTGGCCGGAGGGCGTCTTCATCTGGGAGGCGTCGGACCCCTATCTCTACATGCGCGTGACGTCCGACGGCCGGGCCATCTGCGGCGGCGAGGACGAGGAGATCGCGGACGCCGCGACCCGCGACGCGCTGCTGCCGGACAAGACCCTCGCCATCTCCGCCAAGCTCGGCCAGCTCATGCCGGATCTCGACACGGAAGCGGACTTCGCCTGGACCGCCGCTTTCGGGGCCAGCGACGACGGGTTGCCGACCATCGCGGAAGTGCCGGGCATGTCCCGCTGCTGGGCCGTGATGGGCTATGGCGGCAACGGCATCACCTACAGCCGCATCGCCGCAGAGGCGATCCGCACCGCGCTCACTCAGAAGGGCCGTTTCGGCGAGGACCCCGACCTCGACCTCTACGCCTTCCGGTGAGGCGAGGGCGGCGCGCGTCGCTCCCCACTTGTGGCGGGGAGGGTTGAGGCGGTGCGACGGCGTTCGGTCGTGCCGTTGAGTTCCACGCCCGGCTTCAGGGAAGGCGTGGATGCTCGGCACAAGGCCGAGCATGACGGGGAGGGTCGATGCCGGCCCTCGTGCCCACCCTTGCATCCGCCCTCCGCTTACCCGCGCCGAAACCACCCCCGATCGTCATGGTCGGGCCTGTCCCGACCATCCACGGCTTCGGTCGGACGGAGTCCGATGCTGTCGCCATCGCACTCTACGCCCGGCACCCCCTCACCCTGTCCCTCTCCCCCGATGGGGGCGAGGGGATGGTTGGCATTGTGGCTGGGCCCCCTCTCCCCGCTCGCGGGGAGAGGGTTGGGGTGAGGGGCGGCTAGACGAGGTCCGATTTTGCGAGGAAAGATCTCTACGCCCGGCACCCCCCACCCCTAACCCCTCCCCGCCGCTTCGCGGGGGGAGGGTGATGCGCTCACGGCCATTCTGCGTTCTTCGAGGCGTCGGGCTTCCCCGTCATTGCGAGGAGCGAGAGCGACGAAGCAATCCAGCGGGCCGACCGCGCTCTGGATTGCTTCGCTGACGCTCGCAATGACGACCGCGCTGTCACCCCTGGCCGGGGATGACAAACGCGGGTGAGGGGCGCGCCTGATCCCTCCCATTCATGGGAGGGTGGCCGGCGCGGCAGCGCCGGACGGGTGGGCCCTGGCTGGTCGTTGATGCTGTCCGGTCGAGCCCACCCGGCGCTTCGCGCCACCCTCCCCTCGCGGGGAGGGATCGCCCGCTCACGGCCGTTCGTGCGTGCTTCGAGGCGTCGCGCTCCTCCGTCATCCGCGAGGAGCGAAGCGACGAAGCAATCCAGCGGGCCGACCGCGCTCGGACTGCTTCGCTTACGCTCGCAATGACGATCGCGCTCTGCCGTCAGCGCCCCACGAGCGCCCGGGCCTTGCGGTGATGGGCGTGGGCGATGGCGACGGCGAGGGCGTCCGCGGCGTCGGCGCTGGCGGGCGTCGCCTTGGGCAGGAGCAGCTTCACCATCGCAGCCACCTGGTTCTTGTCGGCGTGGCCGGCGCCGACCACGCTCTTCTTGACGAGGTTTGCCGCGTATTCGGCGACCGGGATCCCCGCGAGGGCGGGGACGACGAGGACGACGCCGCGGGCCTGGCCGAGCTTCAGCGCCGATTGCGGATCGCGGTTGACGAAGGTCTCCTCAACCGCCGCCTCGTGGGGCGCGAACGCGGCAACGATGCGGGTCAGGCCCTCGTGAATCTGCCGCAGTCGCTCGGCGAGGGGCGCCTTGTCCTCGCTCGCCACGACCCCGCAGCCGGCAAAGGCGAGGCGCGTGCCCTCCACGTCCACGACGCCCCAGCCGGTGCGGCGCAGGCCCGGATCGAGCCCGAGGATGCGGATGGTCTCAGCCATGAACGCGGCGCATGCCTCCGGCGGTTCGTCCGCAGTCGCCGACCTTGCATGCATGGGGCCGTTCGATGCTAGACAGGGCGCGTCACACCGGGAGCCGGGCCGGCCGCCTCGCGATTCGCCGCCCGCATCAATTCCATGAGCCTTCCCCCATCACAAGGCGGTCCGCCGGACCGTCCGGCCTCGCAGCCGGCCTGGCCGCCCTTCGGCGAATTCGTCACGCTGATCGCGCTGATGATGAGCATCGTCGCCTTCTCCATCGACAGCCTCCTGCCCGCCTTCGGCCCGATCCAGCGGCATTTCGGCATCGCCGATCCCAACGACCTGCAACTCGTCATCTACGCGTACATGACGGGCTTCGGCGTCTGCCAGCTCTTGGCCGGGCCGTTCGCGGACATGATCGGGCGGCGCCCGGTCATGATGGTGGGCCTCGCGATCTACCTGGCAGGCACCGTGCTCGCCATCTTAGCTCCCACCTATGCCTGGATGATCGCCGCGCGCGTCATCCAGGGCATGGGCGCGGCCGGCACCCGCGTCCTGGTCGTCGCCCTCGTGCGCGACCGGTACGAGGGCCGGGAGATGGCCCGCGTCATGTCGCTCGTCATGATGCTGTTCATCACCGTGCCCATCGTCGCGCCGGCCATCGGCAGCGTGATCCTGGCGGTGTCCGGCTGGCGCGCCATCATCGGGGCCATGTTCGCGCTCGGGCTGGTCATCCTCGTCTGGTTCCTGATGCGCATGCCGGAGAGCCTGCGGCCGGAATACCGCAAGGCGGTCTCGTTCGGCTCGGTCGGCGCGGGGGTGACGCGCATCCTGCGCTCGCGCCTCGCCTTCGGCTATTCCACCGCCATGCTGCTCGCCGTGGGCGTGGTGATGACCTATGTCGGCATGGCCGCGCAGATCTTCCAGACGGATGTCTACCGCCTCGGGCCGGTGGGATTTCCCCTCGCCTTCGGGGCCATCGGCCTCCTGATGGGCATGGCGTCCTTCGTCAATTCGCGGCTGGTGATGCGGCTCGGCATGCGCAACCTGTCGCATTCCGGCCTCGTCGCGTTCATCGCGGTGGCCGCCATCATGCTCGGCGCGTCGCTGGCCTATGGCGGTGTGCCGCCGCTCTGGCTGTTCCTGCCCCTGCTCGCCGTCAGCCACTTCCTGGCGAGCCTGATGATGCCGAACTTCAACGCCATGGCGATGGAGCGTTTCGGGGACATCGCGGGTACGGCGTCCTCCTTCATCGGCTTCTATTCCACCGCCGGCAGCGCGCTCATCGCGGGGCTCATCGCCCGCACCTTCGACAGCACGCTGATCCCGCTCTGCGCGGGCTATCTGGCCCTGGGCGTCGGGTGCCTCGCGGTGGTCCTGGTCGCCGAGCGGGGCCGGCTGTTCCGGCCCCACCACGCTCCGTGATTGGCGATCAGTCGCTGAGCCTGGCCATGAGCGCCTCGGAGAACTCGTAGTTCCCGTAGACGTTCTGCACGTCGTCGTGGTTGTCGAGCGCGTCGAGCAGCTTCATCAGCTTCTCGCCGGCCTCGTCGTCCACCGCGACGTTGTTCTGCGGCCGCCAGGTTAGCGCCGCCTTGCGCGCCTCACCGAACTTCGCCTCGAGCGCGGTCGCGACCTCGCGCAGCGCGTCCTGCGCCGTGTAGATCTCGTGGCCGTCCTCGGTGGAGACGACATCGTCGGCGCCCGCCTCGATGGCCGCGTCCAGCATCGCGTCGGCGGAGGCCGCCTTGGCGTCGTATTCCACGACGCCGAGCCGGTCGAACATGAAGGACACGGCGCCGGTCTCGGCGAGGCTTCCGCCCGCCTTGGTGAAGAACGAGCGCACGTCGGAGGCGGTGCGGTTCCGGTTGTCGGTCAGCGCCTCGATGATGAGGGCGACGCCGCCGGGAGCGTAGCCTTCGTAGCGGATCTCCTCGTAATTCTCGCTGTCGCCGCCCTGGGACTTCTTGATCGCGCGCTCGATATTGTCCTTGGGCATGTTCTCGGCCCGGGCGGCGAGGACCGCCGCGCGCAGGCGCGGGTTCATCGCCGGGTCCGGCATGCCGAGCTTGGCGGCGACGGTGATTTCGCGGGCGAGCTTGGAGAAGAGCTTGGACCGGGCCGCATCGGCCTTGCCCTTCTTGTGCATGATGTTCTTGAACTGGGAATGTCCGGCCATAGGGGTCTCCGCTGCGGGCGGTTCGCGTCGTGGCGCGCTTATAGGAGCGTGAGGCCCGCTTGAAAAGGAAGCGGGTGGGTGGATGGGCAGTGTCTCATGCCACGCTCGCTGTCATCCCCGGCGAGCGAAGCGAGGGAAGGGGATCCAGAAACGCGCCGGACGTCGGGCGCCAAGGTAGCCGCTGCTCTGGATCCCCTTCCCCTCCGCGCTTCGCGCTCCGGCCGGGGATGACACGAGACGACAGGACAGCCTTATTCCCAGAAGTCCGGCAGCGCGCCGGCGAGGGTGGGGCCGATGCGCAAGGCAGCGGCGTTCACCGCCAGTCCCGTCCGGTCGTCGGTCTCGACCGCGATGCCGCAGAGCGTGCCCTCGCCATCGGCGGCGGACCAGCGGGCGCCCGGCGTCTTCTCCACCAGCCGCCGCACTGGCTCGTCCCGGTCGAAGCCGATGACGGACTGGTAGTCGCCGCACATGCCCGCATCGGTCATGAACGCGGTGCCCGCCGGCAGGATGCGGGCATCGGCGGTGGGGACATGGGTATGCGTGCCGACGACGAGGCTGACGCGCCCGTCGAAATGGTAGCCGACAGCCTGCTTCTCGCTCGAGGCCTCGCCGTGGATGTCGACGACGATCGCGTCGCAGACCTGGGCCAGCGGCGCCTGGCCGATCTCCCGCTCGATGGCGACGAAGGGGTCGTCCATCGGGTCCATGAAGAGCCGCGTGAGCGCGTTGACGACCAGCACGCGCCGGCCGTCGGCGATATCGACGAGCGTCGCGCCGCGCCCGGGGGCCGTGGCCGGGTAATTGGCAGGCCGGACCAGCCGCCGCTGGCGCGCGATGAACACCATCGCCTCGCGCTGGTCCCAGGAATGGTTGCCGAGCGTCACGGCGTCGGCGCCGAGCTCCACCAGCTCCTCGCAGATCGCCTCGGTGATGCCGAAGCCGCCGGCGGCGTTCTCGCCGTTGACGACCACGCAATCGAGCGCCCAGCGGCGGCGCAGGTCCGGAAGCAGGTCGGCGACGGCGGCGCGGCCGGAGCGGCCGACGACATCGCCCAGGAAGAGAAGCCGCATCGGCCGCCTCAGGTGGGCGAGGCGGGACGGATGACCTCCCGCTCGGTGACGACGATATCGACCGGGCGGTCGTGCGGGGCGAACGGCAGCGGTTCGTCCGCCTCCTGCGCCGCGTAGGCGACGCCCACCGTCAGCAGCCGCCCGGTCTGGGCCAGGCGGGCGATGACGCGGTCATAATGGCCCTTGCCCCAGCCGAGCCGGACGCCCCTGCGGTCGAAGGCCAGAAGGGGCACGATGAGGATGGCGGGCTCCACCGCCGGTTGCTCCTCCGCCGGCCCCAGCATGCCGAAGCCGACGGGCATGACGGGCTCCCACGGTTTCCACGCCCGGAAGATCACCTCGCCCGCGCCGTCGAAGGACGGCAGCGCGCAGGCCATGCCGCGCTGGTCGGCCGCCTCGAGGATGGCGCGCGGATCGACCTCGCTCCGGAACGGCCAGTAGGCGCCAAGGGGCCCGGGGCCGCCGAACTCGTCGAGGCCCGCCACGGCCTCGGCGATGGCCGCGTCCCATTCCAGCCGGTCGTCGATCTCCAGCCCGTCGCGCCGTGCCGCCATGCGCTGGCGCAGGGCGGCCTTGGCCGCGTCGATGTCGGATGGTGCGTGCATGGGGAAGGCTTCTGCGGATCGTCCTGTCCCGCGAACCAAGCCCGAGACCGCGGCGGTTGGCAAGGCGGGACTTGATCGGCGGGGGCGGGCGAGCGAAGGAGGGATAAGTGCGGAGCCGCGAAAGCCGTTGGATGATCGATCCCGGGAACCTACAGAGTAGGTGGGCGCCGTATGCCCGGGTCCACGGACCCGGCCAGGGACAGCTCCCTAGGAGATCGATAAGGCCCCGGGGAATGTGTCTCCTGACGAGCCCCGCAGCACCGCGCCATCAACATAGTGCGCCGGGGCTCCGCGCGGAAGGGGCTCTTTCCGGGAAGTTCAGCCCGCGGCCTGCGCGGGCTGGCCGAGGGTGCGGGCGATGCGCTCGATGCGCTCGGCGGCCTTGACGATGCTCTCGGCCATGCGGCCCTCGGCGGCGACGATCCGCTCGTCGCCGGAGCCGAGCGCGCGCTGCAATTCCTTGGCGTCCGCCTGGATCGCGGCGAGCTTGCGCCGCGTCTCGCTGAGCTCGTCGGCGATGGCGAGCGCCGCCATCACATGGAGCCGCATGTCGCCGATCTCGCCGAAGGCAGCGCGGAATTCGCCGATCTTGCCGTCGAGCTCGGCGGCGAGCGCCTCCAGATGGGCTTCCTCGCCGTCGCCGCACGCCATGCGGTAGACCTTGCCGGCGATCGTCACCGTGACCTGCGCCATCCGACACTCCTGATTCTCGAAGGCCCCGGCTGCCTTAGGCCCGCGCCCGGCCTCCGCGTCAATCCCGCGGACCGGCTTCCGCGGCCGCGATGGCGGCCCTGATCTCGCCCATGGCGCGCTCCACGCGGCGGTCGACGTCCGAGGCCGCCAGTTCCAGCCGCTCCAGCCGGGACAGGGCCCCGTCGAGGTCGGCCGCCAGCCGCGCGCGGTCGTCCTGCATCACCGAGAGCTCGGTCTCCAGGTCGCCCCGGCGGGCGTCGAGGTCGAGGCGGCGCGCCAGGGCCGCCTCCAGCGCGGCGAGCGCCAGATCGAGCCGGCCGATGGCGTCGGCGAGCGGCCGGGAACCGGGTGAGTGGGGTCCAGCGTGCGTCGAGTCGGCCATGTCGTGCCGCTCCGTTGGGCAATGCGAGCGACTCTGGGGTCCGCGTGCCAACGCCGTCAACGGCTTAAGCCGCGCCGTTCACAAAAAGAATGCATTCGCGGTCCAGCGGGATCGCCGCGGCCGGTGCGGCGGCTTTCTTTGCCACCGGCCGCAGCCTCCGTTATGCATCCCCGATGCCGCCCCGAGCGCGGCCCGCCAGTGATCCCGCAAGCGATGCCAAGACCCCGCCGCGACCCGGACATGATCCTCAGGATCGCGCGCATGCGCTACGAGGACCGCCTGCCCCAGACCGAGATCGCCCGTAGCCTCGGCCTGTCCGAGGCCACGGTCAGCCGCTGCCTGAAGGAGGCGATGGACCTCGGCTTCGTCGAGATCCGCGTGGCCGCCGCCGGGCTGCGGGATTCAGGCCTGGAGGAGCGCCTCGCCCGCCGGTTCGGGCTGGTGAGGACCGTGGTCGTGCGCGCGCCGGGCGATGCCGGGACCGCCCCCGCGCCGCTGGCGGAGGCGGTCGCCCGCGTGGTCGAGGACCTCATGGAGCCTGGAACCGTGATCGGCGTGTCCGATGGCGACACCGTCGCGGGGGTGGCCCATGCGGTGCGCCGCGGCCGCTCGCCGGACGTCGACATCGTGACACTGGTCGGCGGCGTCGGCCGGGCGGGCGAGCGCAGCCATTCCAGCGAGGTCGCCCGCGCCATGGCGGCCGGCTCCGGCGGGCGGGCCTGGGTGCTGCCCGTGCCGGCGGTGGCGGACGACGCCGCGACCGCGCAGGCGCTGCGCGGCATGTCGGCGGTGCGCGAGGTGATGGAGAAGACACAGCGCCTCGACGTCGCCCTCGTCGGCATCGGCGACGTGTCGAGCCACGCGACCCTCTTCCGCCACGGCGTCGTCGGGGTGGACCGGCTGAAGAGCCTGGTGGCCGCCGGCGCGGCCGGGACGGTCTGCGCCCGGTTCTACGACCGCGAGGGCCGCCCGATCGCCACCGAGCTCGATGCCCGCACGATGTCCGTGCCCGCCGCCGCCCTGATGCGCGCGCCGGTGCGGCTGGCGGTCGCCTGCGGGCGCCACAAGGCCCCGGCGATCCTCGCGGCGCTGAAGGGCGGCATCGTCAACGCCCTGGGCACGGACGCCGAAACGGCGTCCCTGCTGATCGACGCGCCGTGATCCGCCCCGCGCCAGGCGCATGGGAAAAAGCCCGTCCGGAGCTTCCCGGCCGCCTCCGTTTGGGTTACGAAGCGCCCCGTCGTGGCGTGGCACGGACACAGCGAGGCCGCACGGCTTCCCCTGGGACAGGCGGGAGCGGAGCGCAACGGCAAACCGCGGTCGGGAATTGACTCGCGGCAGGGCGCTTCCTATCAAGCGCCCGCCCGCATCCCGGCCGTGAGACCGCCCGTTTTCTCACCAACGCTGGAATCCGCCGCATGAACGCTTCTCCCGCCGGGACGACCAAGACCGGGACGGCCGCCAAGGTCTCCCACGACCGCCTGGCCAATGCCATCCGCTTCCTGTCCGCCGATGCGGTCGAGCGCGCCAAGTCCGGCCATCCGGGCCTGCCCATGGGCGCCGCCGACGTGGCGACGGTGCTGTTCACGAAATTCCTGAAGTTCGATCCGAAGAACCCCCACTGGCCCGACCGCGACCGGTTCGTCCTGTCGGCGGGCCACGGCTCGATGCTGATCTACAGCCTGCTCTACCTGACCGGCTACGAGAGCGTGACGCTGGACGAGATCAAGCGCTTCCGCCAGCTCAAGTCGGCGACGCCCGGCCATCCGGAGAACTTCGAGACCCTGGGCGTCGAGACGACGACGGGTCCCCTCGGCCAGGGCATCGCCACGGCGGTCGGCATGGCGCTCGCCGAGCGCATGCTAAACGCCGAATACGGCGACGACCTCGTCGACCACCGCACCTATGTGCTCGCCTCCGACGGCGACCTGATGGAAGGCGTCAGCCAGGAATCGATCGCGCTGGCGGGGCACCTGAAGCTGTCGCGCCTCATCGTCCTGTTCGACGACAACGGCATCTCCATCGACGGGCCGCTGAGCCTGTCGGACAGCGTCGACCAGGTGGCGCGCTTCAAGTCCGCCGGCTGGAACGCCGTGCGCGTGGACGGCCACGACCCGGCCGCGATCGCCCGGGCGCTGAGGAAGGCGCAATCCTCCGACCGCCCGACCCTGATCGCCTGCAAGACTCAGATCGGCTTCGGCGCCCCCAACAAGGCCGGCACCTCCAAGGCCCATGGCGAGCCGCTCGGCGAAGCCGAGCTCGCCGCCACCCGCAAGGCGCTGGGCTGGACGTCCGAGCCGTTCGAGGTCCCGGCCGACGTGCTGGATGCCTGGCGCAAGGCGCCGCGCAAGGGCCGCGCCGCCCACCGCGCCTGGAAGAAGCGGCTGTCGGCGCTGGCTCCCGCCGCGCGCACCGAGTTCGAGCGCCGCATGAAGGGCAAGCGCCCGGCGGCGTTGAAGAGCGCCGTGTCCGCCCTCAAGGCCAGGCTCGCCGCCGAGGCGCCGACGGTCGCAACCCGCAAGGCGTCCGAGCTCGCGCTCGAGGCCCTCGTCCCGGCGGTGCCGGAGCTGGTCCTGGGCTCCGCCGACCTGACGCCCTCCAACAATACCCGCACCAAGGACCTGCCCGCGGTGAAGCCCGGCGCCTTCGCCGGCCGCTACATCCATTACGGCATCCGCGAGCACGGCATGGCGGCGGCCATGAACGGCATCGCCCTGCATGGCGGCTACATCCCGGCGGGCGGCACGTTCTTCGTGTTCTCCGACTATTGCCGCCCGGCCATGCGCCTGTCGGCCCTGATGGGAACGCCGGTCGTCTACGTGATGACCCACGATTCCATCGGCCTTGGCGAGGACGGCCCGACGCACCAGCCGGTGGAGCATCTGGCGTCCCTGCGCTGCATGCCCAACATGCGCGTGATGCGCCCGGCAGACGCGATCGAGACGGCGGAAGCCTGGGAGATCGCCCTGACCCGCACGGACGGCCCGACCGTGCTGGCGCTGACGCGCCAGAACCTGCCGGCCCTGCGCAAGGACGCGGGCGAGAACCTCTCGGCGCAGGGCGCCTACGAGATTTCCGCGGCCGAGGGCAAGGCCAAAGCGACCATCTTCGCCTCCGGCTCTGAGGTCGAGATCGCCGTGGCCGCGCAGGCGCTCCTGAAGGAACGCGGCGTGGCGGCGCGCGTTGTCTCGGTTCCGTCCCTCGAACTGTTCCTCGCCCAGCCGGAAAAGGTCCGCAAGAAGGTGATCGGCGACGCGCCGGTGCGCGTCGCGGTCGAGGCCGGCATGCGCTTCGGGTGGGATGCCGTCATCGGCCGCAAGGGCATCTTCGTCGGTATGGCCGGGTTCGGTGCGTCGGCTCCCTACAAGGAGCTCTACAAGCATTTCGGCATCACGGCCGAGGCCGTGGCCGACGCCGTCTACGCCAAGCACAACCGCTAGGCGCAGGTTTTGGATCGGGGCCGGGAACGGCCAGGGAGTCCGGCGCGTTGCCGGCTCCGCAGAAGGAGCAGAGGACAATGACGGTTCGGGTCGCAATCAACGGGTTCGGTCGCATCGGGCGCAACGTGCTGCGTGGCATCGTTGAGAGCGGGCGCAAGGACATCGAGGTCGTGGCGATCAACGATCTCGGCCCGGTGGAGACCAACGCCCACCTGCTGCGCTTCGACAGCGTGCACGGGCGCTTCCCGAAGGACGTTTCGGTCGACGGCGACTTCATCGTCGTGGACGGCACCAAGATCCGCGTCACCGCGATCAAGGATCCCGCGACGCTGCCCCACAAGGAGCTGAACGTCGACATCGCGCTGGAATGCACGGGCATCTTCACCGCCCGCGACAAGGCGGCCGCGCACCTGACCGCCGGCGCCAAGCGCGTCATCGTCTCGGCCCCGGCCGACGGCGCGGACCTCACCGTCGTCTACGGCGTGAACCACCAGAAGCTCACCAAGGACCACCTGGTGATCTCCAACGCCTCGTGCACGACCAACTGCCTCGCCCCGGTCGCCAAGGTGCTCCACGACGCCATCGGCATCGAGCGCGGCTTCATGACGACGATCCATTCCTACACCGGCGACCAGCCCACGCTGGACACGATGCACAAGGATCTCTACCGGGCCCGCGCCGCGGCGCTCTCGATGATCCCGACCTCGACCGGCGCCGCCAAGGCGGTGGGCCTCGTCCTGCCGGAGCTGAACGGCAAGCTGGACGGCACGTCGATCCGCGTGCCGACGCCGAACGTCTCGGTCGTCGACTTCAAGTTCGTCGCCAAGCGGCCGACCACGAAGGACGAGGTCAACGAGGCGATCCGCGCGGCGGCCGACGGCCAGCTCAAGGGCGTGCTCGGCTACACCCTGCATCCCAACGTCTCGGCCGACTTCAACCACGACCCGCATTCGTCGGTGTTCCACATGGACCAGACCAAGGTCCTCGACGGCACGCTCGTGCGCGTCCTGTCCTGGTACGACAACGAGTGGGGCTTCTCGAACCGCATGGCCGACACGGCCGTCGCCTTCGCGAAGCTGATCTGACACATCTGACATCCGGCGCCGCGCTCTCCCGGGCGCGGCGCCGCATCCCATTTTCGGAGAGCGCGATGAGCGATACCGCCAGCCAGTCCCGCGTCGAGCCGTCCATCGGCGCGGCCCCAGAGGCCCGGGCCACCACGCCGCCGCCGCCTCCCGCCGCCATCGAGCCCGCGCCCGTCGCCGCGGCCCAGCCCGCCGCCCGGCTCGACCAGCTCTCGCGGATCGAGGACAAGACGGCCCGGGTGGAGGAGAAGTTCGCCCGGATCGAGAACCTGCTGCACCGGGTCGAGGCCGCCGCCCTGAACCTGGAGGACGTGGCGCGCCGGACCGACATGGAGAAGCTGTCCGGCCGCGTCGGGCGCCTGCCGCGCTTCCCCGCGCTTGTCGCCTTCGCGGTCGTGACTGCGGTCCTGACGGCCGCGATCACCATCGCCATCATCCGCTACGCCCCGGGGATCGTCGCCCGATGAGCGCGTTCAAGACCCTCGACGACGTGGACGTCCGCGGCAAGCGGGTCCTCGTTCGCGTCGACCTCAACGTCCCGATGGAGAACGGCCGCGTCACGGACGCGACCCGCATCGAGCGCGTGATCCCCACCATCGCCGAGATCGCCGACAAGGGCGGCCGCGTCGTGCTGCTGGCGCATTTCGGCCGGCCGAAGGGCCGCAGCGAGAAGGACTCTCTCAAGGCCGTCGCCGGCGCGCTGTCCGAGCACATGAAGCGCACCATCGCCTTCGCCGACGACTGCGTCGGCGAGCCGGCCGCCAAGGCCGTGGGCGCGCTGAAGGACGGCGAGATCCTCCTCCTGGAGAACACCCGCTTCCATGCGGAAGAGGAGAAGAACGATCCGGCCTTCGTGAAGGCGCTCGCCGCCAGCGGCGACATCTACGTCAACGACGCCTTCTCCGCCGCGCACCGGGCGCATGCCTCCACGGAGGGCCTGGCGCGCGTGCTGCCGGCCTATGCCGGGCGGACGATGCAGGCCGAGCTCGAGGCGCTGGGCCAGGCGCTCGGCAAGCCGAGGCGCCCCGTCGTCGCCATCGTCGGCGGCGCCAAGGTCTCGTCCAAGATCGACCTGCTGGAGAACCTCGTCGGCCGGGTCGATGCCCTCGTCATCGGCGGCGGCATGGCCAACACGTTCCTGCACGCGCAAGGGATCGGCGTCGGCAAGTCGCTGTGCGAGAAGGACCTCAAGGATACCGCGCTGCGCATCCTGTCCCGGGCGCAGGAGGCCAATTGCGCCATCATCCTGCCGGTCGACGCGGTGGTGGCGTACCATTTCGCCGCCGACGCGCCGAACCAGGCCTACGGGCTCGACGCCATCCCCGAGGACGGGATGATCCTCGATGCCGGGCCGCAATCGGTAGAGCGCGTGCGGTCCGTCATCGACGATGCCGCGACGCTGGTCTGGAACGGCCCGCTCGGCGCCTTCGAGCTGCGTCCCTTCGATGCCGCCACGGTTGCGGCGGCGCGCCATGCGGCGGAGCGGACGAAGGCCGGCAAGCTGCTCTCGGTCGCCGGCGGCGGCGACACCGTCGCGGCGCTGAATCATGCGGGCGCGGCCGACGGCTTCACCTACGTGTCGACCGCCGGAGGCGCGTTCCTCGAATGGCTGGAAGGCAAGGAACTGCCCGGCGTCGCCGCGCTTTCGCGCGGCTGACCGGGCGGTCCCGTCAGGCCGGCAGGGCGACGATGGCGGGATCGGCCCCGATGGCCGCCGATGCCGCCAGGTTGACCTCCGGACGATCGGCGAGCCTGAAGCCTGCGGCGATCTGCCGGCTCATGTACTGGCGGTTATAGAGGAACGCGACGATCAGCTGCCACAGGCCGAAGGTCACGATCGAGAACAGCAGGTGGAGCGCGGCCACGCCGAGCTCGCCGCGGAACAGCGGCACGAACCACCCGAAGAACAGATACGTCCACGAAAATCCGAAATAGCCCTTCTTGATCAGGCCATTGGTCGGATTCTTGATCATCACGGCGCGCGCCATCGTCGAACCCCCATTCGCATTGCGGCTTGGCGGCGTGACGCTACGGTCGCCGCGTCGCTCTTGCATCCGCCGCGGTTCGCTTATTCACAGGATTGGAGCCGTGTTCCGGGCAGGCGCGCATGGTGTCACCTGTCGCTTCGTAGGCCCGGAACCATTTGGCCGTTTCGTAGTCTTGTTGTAGTCGGTTGCCCAACACCGACGTCAGGAGATTTTCATGGCCCGCATCACCCTGCGCCAGCTGCTCGATCATGCGGCCGAGCATGGCTACGGCGTTCCCGCCTTCAACATCAACAACATGGAGCAGGCGCTCGCCATCATGGAGGCGGCTAACGCGACGGACGCGCCGGTCATCATCCAGGCCTCGCGCGGCGCCCGTTCCTACGCCAACGACGTCATGCTCAAGCACATGATGGACGCGGTGACCGAGATCTATCCGCACATCCCGGTCTGCGTGCATCTCGATCACGGCAACGAGCCCGCCACCTGTATGACGGCCATCCAGGCCGGCTTCACCTCCGTCATGATGGACGGGTCGCTCAAGGCCGACGGCAAGACGCCGGGCGACTGGGACTACAATGTCGGCGTGACGCGCAAGGTCGTCGAGATGGCGCATCTGGGCGGCATCTCGGTGGAGGGCGAGCTCGGCGTGCTGGGCTCACTCGAGACCGGCGAAGGCGAGAAGGAGGACGGCCACGGCTTCGAGGGCAAGCTCTCCCACGACCAGCTCCTGACCAATCCCGACGAGGCGGTGAAGTTCGTCGCCGAGACCAAGGTCGACGCGCTCGCCATCGCCATGGGCACCTCCCACGGCGCCTACAAGTTCACGAGGAAGCCCGACGGCGCGATCCTCGCGATGCATGTCATCGAGGAGATCCACGCCAAACTCCCGAACATGCACCTGGTCATGCACGGCTCCTCGTCCGTGCCGCAGGATCTCCAGGACGTCATCAACCAGTATGGCGGCAAGATGCCCCAGACCTGGGGCGTGCCGGTGGAGGAAATCCAGCGCGGCATCAAGCACGGCGTGCGCAAGATCAACATCGACACCGACAACCGCATGGCGATGACCGGCCAGATCCGGAAGATCCTGGCCGAGCATCCGGGCGAGTTCGACCCGCGCAAGTACCTGAAGCCCGCCATGGAGGCGATGACGAAGCTCTGCAAGGAGCGTCTCGAGCAGTTCGGCACCGCCGGCAATGCCTCGAAGATCAAGCGGGTCTTCACCCTGGGCGAGATGGCCAGGCGCTATGCCAAGGGCGAGCTGGACCCCACTTTCGGGGGCAAGCGCCAGGCGGCCTGATACGGCGCCCGGCATCCCCGGCGGCGCGTGCAGCGCGCTCGCGCCGGGGGTGACATCGCTCCGGGATGATGGCGACGGGCGCGTCTTGCGCCCGTTTTCATTTTGCCGCCGCCTTCGGATGCCGTTATCGGTGTCCGCACACGCTTGTTCTCGTTCGTCCAGGGTCACGTCCGCACCATGTCCGCCAGCCGCATCGTCCTTGTCACCCCGCCCGTCGCCGATGCGGATGCCTTCGCAGGCGCCCTCGGCGCGGCCTGCGCGGGCGGACGCGTGGCGGCGCTCATCCTCGTCCTTGCCGAGGGTGACGAGCGCACCCTCGTCAACCGCGTGAAGCGGCTGGCGCCGGTGGCGCAGGCGGAAGGGGCGGCCGTGCTGGTGGCGGGCGAGGGCTTCGATCCCGCCGCCGTCGCCATCCGCGGCGGGGCCGACGGCGCCCATGTGGCGGGTGCCCCCGAGGCGGCGCGGCTGCGTCCCGCCCTCACCGACGGGCGCATCCTGGGCGCCGGCGACCTGCGCTCCCGCCACGACGCCATGGAGGCGGGCGAGGCGGGCGTGGACTACGTGCTGTTCGGCGAGCCGCGCGCGGACGGGACGACGCCGCCCTACAGCGCCGTGCGCGAGCGGGCGGAATGGTGGGCCGAGATTTTCGAGACGCCCTGCGTCGCCTATGCGCCGGACCTGTCGCAGGTGGCGGACCTCGCCGCGACCGGCGTCGAGTTCGTCGCACTCGGCGATGCGGTCTGGTCCCATCCGGCCGGCGTCGACGCGGCGATGACCGAGGCGCTCGCCGCCTTCTCCGCAAGGGCGATGGCATGAGGGCGTCCGCCGCCGCGCTCCGGATCGCCGTCGCCTGCGTCGCGGCCTTCGCCGCGCAGCCGCTCCTGGCCCAGGGACAGGCGCCGGCGCCCGCTCCGGCTCAAGCTCCCGCCCAACCGGCCGCGCCGCAGGCCGCCGGGGACCAGCCCGATCTCGCCTATGCCGCCTTCCAGCGCGGCCAGTACATCGCCGCCGTCCGCGAGGCGCTGGACCGGATCGGGCGCGACTCCAACGATGCCGCCGCCATGACGCTTCTCGGCGTCATCTACCAGCAGGGCCTGGGCGTCGCGGCGGACGCCAAGGCGGCGGCCATCTGGTTCCGCCGCGCCCACGAGCGCGGGGACGTCAACGGGACCTTCCTGTTCGCCATGGCGACGCTGCGGGGCGAGGGCGTGGAGCGCAACGAGGGCGGCGGCCGCATCCTGCTGGAGCAAGCCGTGCAGCGGAACCATCCGCTCGCCGCGTTCAACCTCGCGCTGCTGCTCATCCCCAGCGACCAGTTCAACGACCAGGCGCGGGCCGCCGCGCTGCTCCGGCAGGCCGCCAACCAAGAAGTGCCCGACGCGCAATATGCGCTCGCCGTGCTCTATCGCCAGGGCCGCGGCGTCGGCGCCAACGATGCGGAAGCCGCCACGCTGCTGCGCCGCGCGGTCCGCAACGGCCACCGCGACGCGCTCGTGGACCTCGGCATCATGACCTATAACGGCGAGGGCGTGGCCAAGGACGAGGCCGCAGGTGCCGAGCTCCTGCGCCAGGCGGCCTATCGCGGCTCCGCCATCGCCCAGAACCGCTATGCGCGCATCCTGGCGCTGGGCCGCGGCAAGCCGCAGGACCGGGTCGAGGCGGCGTCCTGGCATCTCCAGGCCGCGCGCCAGGGGCTCGCCGATTCCTGGCTGGACCAGGCCCTGTCGGACCTTAGCCCCGAGCAGCGCACCGAGGCCGAGCGGCGCGCCGCCGCACGCACGCTGGGCGGCTGAGGCGCCCTCCGGCCTTGACGCCGGCCAGGCCCCGTCGCATCACCACCGCCGTTCCCCGTTCCGAAAGCCCGCCGATGATCCGCTCGCCTCTCATCACCGTCATGACGGACGCCGTCATGAAGGCCGCCCGCTCGCTGAAGCGGGATTTCGGCGAGGTCGAGGCGCTGCAGGTGTCCCGCAAGGGCCCGGGCGACTTCGTCTCGCTGGCCGACAAGCGCGCCGAGAAGGTGCTGCACGAGACGCTGGAGAAGGCGCGCCCCGGCTACGGCTTCGTCATGGAGGAAGGCGGCGTGATCGAGGGCTCGGACAAGAGCCATCGCTGGCATATCGATCCGCTCGACGGCACGACGAACTTCCTCCACGGCATCCCGCAATTCGCGATCTCGGTCGGGCTCGAGCGCGAGGGCGCCATCGTCGCGGGCGTGATCTACGATCCGGTCAAGGACGAGCTTTTCGTCGCCGAGCGCGGCAAGGGCTCCTACCTCAACAACCGGCGCCTGCGCGTGGCGGGCCGGACCGCCTTCGCCGACGCGCTGATCGGCATGGGCGTGCCCCATCTGGGCAAGGGCGGCCATGCGCGCTTCGTGCGCGAGCTGGCGGCGATCACGGTCCGCGCCGCGGGCGTGCGGCGCCTCGGCTCGGCCGCCCTCGACATCGCCTATGTCGCGGCCGGGCGGCTGGACGCCTACTGGGAGCGGGACCTGTCGACCTGGGACGTGGCCGCGGCGGACGTCATCCTGCGCGAGGCGGGCGGCTTCATCACCTCCGCCGACGGCGCCGGACCGGCCATCAGCCCCGGCCTTGTGGAGGTTCCCAGCGTCGCCTGCGGCAACGAGACGATGCACCGGGAACTGCTCGCCATCCTGAAATCGGCGGCCTGACTTTGAAAAAAACATGCCGGCCGCCTTGATTGGGCCGCCCCGGTGACAGAACATCCCGGCGCCATGCGACATCCGCCCGCGCCCACGATTCGTCTGCCCGGAACCGAGGACGCCGAGCCCTTGACCGCCGGTTTCGAGGCCCTCCCGTCCGCGCGCTTCTCCTCGCCGACGCGCTACCTCGTGCGGATGGCGGTGTTCCTCACGCTCATCGGCTTCATCGCGTTCATCCTCTACCCGGCGATCACCACCGCCTTCCTGACCAATCCGGGCCTGAACGGGCTGATCGTCGGCGTCCTTCTCGTCGGCATCGCGCTCGCGCTCCGGCAGGTGCAGAGGCTGTTCCGCGAGATCCGCTGGGCGCGGTCCGCCCGCACGCCCGAGGGCGTGAAGCCGGCCCGCGCGCCGGTGCTCCTGGCGCCCATGGCCGCCATCCTGCGCGAGCGCGGCGACGATTTCTCGGTGACGCCGACGCTGCTGCGCTCCATCCTCGACTCCCTGGCCGACCGCCTGGACGAGGGCCGCGAGATCCTGCGCTACATCGCGGGGCTGCTTGTCTTCCTCGGCCTGCTGGGCACGTTCTGGGGCCTGCTGGAGACCGTCAGCTCCATCGGCCGCGTGATCGGCACGCTCGGCACCGGCGGCGATGCCGGCTCGCTGTTCGGCGAGCTCAAGAGCGGACTGGCCGCGCCGCTGGCGGGCATGGGCATCTCGTTCTCGTCCTCGCTGTTCGGCCTTGCCGGCTCCCTTGTCGTCGGCTTCCTGGACCTGCAGGCGGGGCAGGCCCAGCGCCGCTTCTATGCCGAGGTGGAGGACTGGCTCGCGGCCCGGACAGACGCCAGCCACGGCCTGGAGCATGCGGGCTCGGGCGGCGCGTCGGAAGCGCTGGCGGCGGCCATGAACCGGCTCAGCGCGCAGCTTGCCGGCGAGGGCGGGCGCAACAACCCGTCCCAGGCGATCGCCAACCTCGCCGAGGGCGTGCAGGGCCTCGTCCAGCACATGCGCTCCGAGCAGCAGATGATCCGCGACTGGGTCGAGGCCCAGGCCGTGCGCGAGAAGGAGCTGAAGAAGCTCATCGAGCAGCTCGCCCGCGAGCGGATCGGCTGACGCCATGGCCACCGGCAGGAGGCTCGGACGAATCCGCACGGTCGATTACTGGCCGGGCTTCGTCGACGCGCTGTCCACCCTCGTTCTCGCCATCGTCTTCCTCATGGCGGTGTTCGCGCTCGCGCAATACTACCTCGCCCAGGAGGTCGGAAACCGCGACACGGCCCTCGACCGGCTGAACCGCGAGGTCGCGGAACTCACCAACCTGCTCGCCCTCGAACGATCCGGCCGCCGCAATGCGGAGGCCGACCTCGCCGCCCTGCGCTCCACCCTGTCGGCCGCGGACGCCGAGCGCGCCCGGCTGCAGGGCCTCGTCGACATGGGCGCCGCCAGTTCCGGCCAGACCAGCGAACTGAGCCGCCAGCTGGAATCGGAGAAGAACGTCTCCAGCCGGGCGCTGGCCCAGGTGGAAATCCTCAACCAGCAGATCGCCGCGCTCCGGCGCCAGCTTGCCGCCATCGAGGACGCGCTCAATGCATCGGAGGCGCGCGAGCGCGAGAGCCAGGCGCGCGTCGCCGATCTCGGCCAGCGGCTGAACGTGGCGCTCGCCCAGAAGGTGCAGGAACTCGCCCGCTACCGGTCGGACTTCTTCGGGCGCCTGCGCGCCATCCTGGGCAACCGCCCCGAGATCCGCATCGTCGGCGACCGCTTCGTGTTCCAGTCGGAGGTGTTCTTCGACGGCGGCCAGGCGGTGCTGAAGCCCGAGGGCCAGGCCGAGCTGGACAAGCTGGCCCCGGCGCTGCTGGAGCTCGACCGCACCATCCCGCCGGACATCGCCTGGGTGCTGCGCATCGACGGCCATACCGACCGCCGCCCCCTGTCGGGCTCCGGCGAGTTCCGGTCCAACTGGCACCTGTCCGCGGCGCGCGCCATTTCCGTGGTGCAATACCTGGCAGGCAAGGGCGTGCCGCCGCAGCGCCTGCTCGCGGCCGGCTTCGGCGAATTCCAGCCGCTCGACCTCGCCGAGACCGAGGACGCCTTGCGGCGCAACCGCCGCATCGAGCTGAAGCTCACCGAGCGCTGATCCGTGAGGCTTCGGCCTTACGCCGCGGCATCCGCGAACTGCAGGCGCGCCAGCCGCGCATAGAGCCCGCCGCGCGCGACCAGCGCCGCATGCGTGCCTTCTTCCACGATCCGCCCGTGCTCCATGACGAGGATGCGGTCGGCCTTGAGCACGGTGGCAAGTCGGTGGGCAACGACAAGCGTGGTGCGCCCGCGCGCCACGGTTTCCAGCGCGTGCTGGACCGCGCGCTCGCTCTCGGCATCGAGCGCCGAGGTCGCCTCGTCCAGCAACAGGATCGGCGCGTCCTTCAGGATGGCCCGCGCCAGCGCCAGGCGCTGCCTCTGGCCGCCCGAGAGGGTGACGCCGCGCTCGCCGACCGGCGTGTCGTAGCCCTCCGGCAGGAGCGAGACGAAAGCGTCGGCGGCCGCCAGCTCGGCGGCGCGGCGAATCTCGGCATCGCTGGCCTCAGGCCGGCCGTAGCGGATGTTCTCGGCGACGCTGACGCCGAACACGACCGGGTCCTGCGGCACCAGGCCGATGCGCGCCCGCACCGCCGCGGGGTCGGCCCTCGCGATGTCCACCCCGTCGACGAGCACGCGGCCGCGCGTCGGGTCGTAGAAGCGGCAGACGAGCTGGAGCACGGTGGTCTTGCCCGCGCCCGAGGGCCCGACGATTGCGACCGTCTCCCCCGGCGCGACGCGGAAGGTCAGCCCGTCGAGCACCGGATCGCCCGCCCGCGTGGGATAGGAGAAAGCCACGTCCTCGAACGCGATCTCGCCGCGCGGCGCGGGCAGCGCCACGGGCTGCGGCGGCGCGGCGATGCGCGGCGCGATCGCCAGCCAGTCGGACAGGCGCGCGGCGGCGCCGGCCGCCTGGGACACCTCGCCGTAGACCTCCGAGAGCTGCCCCACCGAGCTTGCGGCGAAGATGGCGTAGAGGATGAACTGCGACAGCCGCCCGCCGGTCATCTCCCCCGACAGGACGAGCTGCGCGCCGTACCACAGCACGCCCACCACGCTCGCCGAGACGAGGAAGATCGCGACGCCCGACAGCCAGGCCCGCGAGCGGGTCGCGACGGTGGCCGCGGTGAAGGCATCCTCCGAGGCGCCGCCGAACCGCGCGGCGGTCGCCTGCTCCATGCCGTAGGCCTGCATGATGCGGGACGCGCCCACGGCCTCCGCCGCGAAGGCGGAAACGTCCGCCAGCCGGTCCTGCGCGGCTTTCGCGCGCGCGCGGACGCGGCGCCCGGACAGGACGAGCGGCAGCACGATGACCGGGATGGCGCCCAGCACGATCGCCGACAGCATGGGACTGGTCGCGACCATCATCACGGCGGCCCCAGCGAACAGCACGAGGTTGCGCAGCGCGACGGAGGCGCTGGCGCCGAACGCGGCCTTGACCAGCGCGGTGTCCGCGGTGAGCCGGGATACGATCTCGCCGCTGCGGGTCGTGTCGAAGAAGGACGCGTCCAGATGGGTCAGGTGCCGGAACACGGCGGTGCGCAGGTCCGCCACGATCCGCTCGCCGATGGTCATGACGAGGTAGAACCGGGCGGAGCTTGCCAGCGCGAGCACAGCGACGACGCCGATCAGCACGCCGAAATACGCGTCCACCAGATGGCCCTGCTCGGCGCCGAAGCCCTGGTCGATCACGCGCCGGACCGCCACCGGCAGAGCCAGCGTCGCGGCCGAGGCGACGAGCAGCGCCAGGATCGCCAGCGCGATGCGGCCGCGATAGCGCAGCGCCATGGGCACGAGCGGCGTGAGCGAGGAGAAGCTCGGGCGGTCTGTCGGGGCGGCGTCGGACAACGGATGCAAGGCTCTTGAGGATGCGCGGGGCCTGTTCTGGTGCAAAGGCCCGTGCTTGTCACCCTCGGCCGTCTGCGTTATAGGGGCGCGCTCATCGAATTGGCCGTGGACGCCACGGCCGGCCTCTGGCGGTCGGTCGGCGAAGGCCCGTGGAAAGAAGGCGCCGCGTCTCGGCGAAGGAACTGGCGATGAAACAGAACACGCACCCCGACTACCACTTCATCAAGGTGGTGATGACCGACGGCACCGAGTACACGACCCGCTCGACCCTCGGCAAGGAAGGCGACAAGCTCGCCCTCGACATCGATCCCAGCAGCCATCCGGCCTGGACCGGCGGCACGCAGCAGCTGCTCGATCGCGGCGGCCGCGTCTCCCGCTTCAACAACAAGTTCGGCGGCCTCTCCTTCGCCAAGAAGTGAGCCGGCGCTCCCGGAAAGGGGGCGACAAGCCGCGCAACGAAAAAGCCCCGGAGCGATCCGGGGCTTTTTGTCGTTCGGGAGGGCTCCCTCGCGGGGCCTGTCGCGCCTTGCGGGCGCGCCTGACGCCGGCCTCAGCGGCCGGGAAAGGCCGCGCGCAGGAGGTCGAGCTGGCCGGCGATGGGATTGGTGACGATCTCCGGCATCGGCGCACGCTCCTCGCTCATCAGCGCGTCGAGGTGGCGGATGCGGGCCTGCAGGCGCGAGGACTGCTCGATCAGGTCGCGCAGCTTCTCCGGCAGGAGCTCGATCGCCTGCGGGTTGGACACGGTCTCGTTGCCGTTGACGCGGATGCGGTGCCGGTCGCCCTGGGCCTGCTCCGGCGACAGCTCGCCCTCGGCGACAGCGCGTTGCAGCAGCAGCCAGGAGGCGAGCTGCATGAGGCGCGTGGTTAGGCGCATGCTCTCGGTGGCGTAGCTGAGGGCGCCCATGCGCTGCAGGGCGCGGGCCTCCTCGCGGCCGGGGCCGTCGAGATAGCTCGCGGTCTCCTCGACCAGAGCCATGCCTTCGCGGAACAGGGCGCGGAACGCATCCGAGGACACGAAGCGCTTGGCGAACGGGATGGCGGCGTCGGGGTCCATGGCGGTGGCGAATTCGGTCATAGGCTCTTGCTCTCCCGGCTCGGGCCGCTGTCCCGGCTGGGGACGGCGCGGCAGCACATGAAGCCGATGTCGCAAGGATAGCGCCGCCGGGCCATCCGGCGACCGCTCATCAAACATTAACCTTAACGCTGTGGACAACCACGAAAAAAAGCCGCCCGAAGGCGGCTTGTGAAAGTCATAACAGGGAGGCGTCAAACAGAGTGACAGGAGCCACTCGACATCCAGAAAACTGGATACGAGGCAGTAATAACCTGGAAAGCTTAAGCAGCCGTTAACGCGAAGACAGGGCAATCGCCGTTCGCCTTGGCCCGTCACGTCTTGAAGAACGAAGCGGCCGCATCGCGGGATGCTTCCTTGCGGCTCCGGTCGGCCTCAAGGCGCACGATTTCCTGCCGCAACACCGCGATGCGCTCGTCGAGTTCCCCTACGGAGAGCAGGCTGAGATCCTGGCCAATCTCGTGGGCGGGACGTGGGCGCGGGCGGTCGTCGTCAATGGTGAACGTCATGGGGCCTGGCTCCTTCTGTCCGGCGCCGGGCGAGACCCTCGCGGGCCGGCCCGGTCCCGGATTGGGACAGTGCGGACCGCAGCGATGCCGATTGCGCGGCGGCCGTCCCGCCTCTATATAGCGGACGTTCCCAGTCATCGAGATGGACGAAGAACGCTCCGGCCCGGACAGGCCGGTTCGGAGCTCAAGAACGCATATCCGCAGCCGGACGGCAGGCGCCTTCGACGCCCCGCCGGCGCGACGAAGGAGACAAGGCCATGTCCACCGGACCGCTGATGCCCAAGGCCACGGCCGTTTGGCTCGTGGAGAACACGTCCCTGACGTTCGAGCAGATCGCCGACTTCTGCAAGCTCCACCCCCTCGAGGTGAAGGGCATCGCCGACGGAGAGGTCGCGGCCGGCATCAAGGGCCAGGACCCCGTGGCCCGGGGCGAGCTCTCCCGCGAGGAGCTGGACAAGGCGCAGGCCGATCCGGCCCACCGCCTGAAGCTCCTGGAGCCGAAGGTGCGCCTGCCCGATTTCGGCAAGGTGAAGAAGGGGCCGCGCTACACGCCGGTCTCGCGCCGCCAGGACCGCCCGAACGCGATCCTCTGGCTCGTGCGCAATCATCCTGAGCTGAAGGACGCCCAGATCATCCGCCTGGTCGGCACGACCAAGACGACGATCCAGCAGATCAAGGAGCGCACCCACTGGAACTCGGCGAGCCTCTCGCCGATGGACCCGGTGACGCTTGGCCTGTGCTCGCAGATCGACCTCGACTTCGAGGTCGGCCGCGCCGCCAAGGACCGTCCCGCCGTCGTCCCGGCCGAGGCCGACCAGACGCTGCTGCCGGCCGAGCAGACCACCGCGCCGGCCGCTCCGGCGGCGGAACCCTTCGGCCGCATGGAGCCCCCGACGCGCCGCGAGGAAGAGAAGATCGACGTGGATTCGGTCTTCGCCAAGCTGAAGACGCTCAAGCGCTCCGACGATCACGACGACGGCCTCGACGACTGAGGCCGTCCCTTGCGGCGGCCGCCCGCTTCAGCCCGCGGCCGCCTCGATCGCCTCCATGTCCTCATCCGACAGGCCGAAATGGTGGCCGATCTCGTGGACGAGGACGTGGGTCACGATGTCGCCCAGCGTCTCCTCGTGCTCGGCCCAGTAGTCGAGCACCGGCCGCCGGTAGATGAACACCATGTTCGGGAACTGGCCGGTCATCGGCGTGTCCGCGCCCTGCGCCAGTCCCACGCCCCGGAACAGGCCGAGCAGGTCGAACGGGCTCTCGCACTTCATCTCGTCCAGCGTCTCGTCGTCGGGGAAATCCTCGACGCGGATGACGACGCCGTCGCAGAGCTGCCGGAATTCGGGAGGCAGCCGGTCGAAGGCCTCCTGCGTCATGGCCTCGAACGCGGCGAGCGAGGGCGCCTGGAGGATGCGCCAGTCGGCCTGCTGAGCCATCGTCACCACCAGCGCAGGGTCTGGCCGAGCCAGTAGGTGAGCACGACGACGCCGATGGCCGAGAGCGCGCGGCCGATGCGGCGGCCCCAGAGCTCGGCCGGATCGGTCGCGCCGTGTTCGCCGGCGCCCTCCGCGTCCTTGCCGAGGAAATGGTCGGATACGCGGCGGCCCGTGCGCGCCATGGACGACGAGCCGATCGTCTCGCTCTCGCGGGCCACCCGCTCCAGCGCCTCGCGCGCCTCGCGCTGTCTGTCGTCTTCCTTCATGCGCCAGAACAAGCCAGATGAAACCGGGGCGCGCAAGCCGCCCCGGTTCCATGAGTCACCGGGTCAGTGATGGTTGTGGTGCCCGCCGGCGCCGGCATCCTTGGAGCCGAGCGGACGGACCGCGAACTCCACCGGCACCGCGCCGGCCTTCTCGAAGACGAGCGTGCCCTTGAGCGTCTCGCCCTCCTTGAGCTGGCGCTTGAGGTCCATGAACATCAGGTGGTAGCCGCCGGGCTTCAGCTCGGCCTGGCCGTTGGCCGGAACGGGCAGCCCGCCGGTGACCTCGCGCATGCGCATCACGCCGGCGACGTCGGTCATCTCGTGGACCTCGACGCGCCCCGCCGCCTCGAACGAGCCGCCGACGAGCCTGTCGGCGTTCGCGGTGGCATTGGCGATGACAGCATAGCCGCCCGCCACCTTGGCGCCGGCGGGCGTCGCCGCCGTCCAGGCGGAGGAGACGGAGACCGGAGCGGCCGGGGCGGCGGAAGCGTTCGCCGCCAGAACCTTGACGGTGGGAGCCGGCGTCTTCAGCGCGTGCGGGTCCTGGCCCGGCGCTGCCACCTCGGTCCACGCCACGGAGGACGTGGCGCAGGTCTGGGTGACCGGAACCGGCACCGTCTTGCCTGCCAGTTCGCCGTCGAAACGGCCGCGGAAGACGAACTCGTCGAAATGGCCGTCCTCCAGGTTGCCGCCGCGCCAGATCACCTCGCGGACGCCTTCGGAGACGGGCTTGCCGAAGAGCGTATAGGTCTTGGCGTAGGCACCCTTGCGGGTTTCCAGCGTCCAGCCGGCCTTGGGCATCGGCTTCACGTCCACCATCCCCTCGGGGATCGCGACGGTCACGGTGTGGGTGGCCTGGCTGCCGCAGCCATGGGGCACGACGACGACGGCCCTGTAGGCGGCGTTTGCGCGCGTTTCGGTGACGGCCAGCGTGGCGTGGGCGAACGCGGGCGCGGATACGAGCACGAGAGCGGCGGCGCCGAGCGCCCCGCGGAGGGAAATGAACGACATGAGAATGGTCCTGTTTCGGTTGGTCTTGACGATCGAAGGAAGGTCGTCAGGCCGAAACGGGTGGCGCCCGGGGGCCGGGCTGCCCGGGGTCGCGCCGCGAGATCGGGTCCGCGCGGCCGGAAGGCTGCCATGCGCTGGCACAGGCGAGAAGCGCCACCGGCTGGAGCACAGCCTCCGGGGCGGGGCCCGCATGGATGGTGGCGCTGACGCAGGCCGCCAGGCACGAGAGGCTTCCGCCATGGTCGGTCGCTTCGCCCGAACCGTCGCGAGGCACCTCGCCGCCCAGACACAGGATGCGCAGGCCGTCCAGATGCGGCGCGGCCGCGAGGCCGGCCTTGGTGGACAGGAGCATGCCCTGCAGGCCGAGCGTCAGCGTCATCGCGAACGCGATGGCGATACGGAGGGCCTGGAAGCGAGCCGGGCGGAGCATGCCTTCCGCTAGCCGCGAGCCGGCGTGCGGTCAATTGGGTCGAAAGCGCGCGGGACCGCTCCCATCGCATTCGGCCGGAACATTGCGTCCTGCCCGCACGTTTCGACCGCGGGCAGAAGAATTGGAGTTCCCATGCTGAAAGCGATCCTTGCCGGCGCCGCGCTCGCGGCCGCCTCCCTCGCGCTTCCCTCGGCCGCCAGCGCCGCGCCGCTTTCGGCCGCCGCCGGCCTCGCCACTGAGGTCCACACGCCCGTCGAGCGTGCATGGCACCGTTCCTGGCACCGTCCGGGCCCGCGCTGGCGCCGCGGTCCGGTCCGCTGCCGCATCGTCAGCGAGCGCCGTGTGCGCCCGAGCGGCCGTGTCGTGATCGTGCGCCGCGAGGTCTGCCGTCGCTGACGTCAGGCAAAGCGCCAACAAGGAAAAGGCCGGTCTTGCGACCGGCCTTTTTCGTGTCGGAGGTCAGGGGCTGAAGCGTTCAGCCGAACTGACGGATATCGACGAACCGGCCGGCGATGGCGGCGGCGGCGGCCATCGCGGGCGAAACCAGGTGCGTGCGGCCCTTGAAGCCCTGACGGCCCTCGAAATTGCGGTTCGAGGTGGAGGCGCAGCGCTCCTCGGGGCTCAGCTTGTCCGGGTTCATCGCCAGGCACATGGAGCATCCCGGCTCGCGCCAGTCGAACCCGGCGGCCTTGAAGATGGCGTCCAGGCCCTCGGCCTCGGCCTGCATCTTCACCACGCCCGAGCCCGGAACGATCATCGCGTTGACCGCTTGGTGGACGCGCTTGCCCTCGACGACACGGGCCACGGCCCGCAGGTCCTCGATGCGCCCGTTGGTGCACGAGCCGATGAACACCCGGTCGATGGCGATGTCAGTGATCTTCTGCCCCGGCGTCAGGCCCATATATTCGAGCGCCCGGCGCTTGGAGATACGCTTGTTCTCGTCCGCGATCGCCTCCGGGTCCGGCACGGTGCCGGTGACGGAGACCACGTCCTCGGGGCTGGTGCCCCAGGTGACGATGGGCGGCAGCTCGGCGGCGTTCAGGCGGATCTCGGCGTCGAAATGCGCGCCCTCGTCGGAGTGCAACGCCTCCCAGTAACGCACGGCGCGATCCCAGGCCTCGCCCTTGGGCGCGCGCGGCCGGTCCTTCAGATAGGCGAAGGTCTTGGCGTCCGGGGCGATCATGCCGGCGCGGGCGCCGCCCTCGATCGACATGTTGCAGACCGTCATGCGGCCTTCCATCGACAGGGCGCGGATGGCCTCGCCCGCATATTCGATGACGTAGCCGGTGCCGCCGGCGGTGCCGATCTCGCCGATGATCGCCAGGATGATGTCCTTGGCGGTGACGCCGGGGGGCAATTGCCCGTCCACCGTCACGCGCATGTTCTTCGCCTTCTTCTGGATCAGCGTCTGCGTGGCGAGGACGTGCTCCACCTCAGACGTGCCGATGCCGTGGGCGAGGGCGCCGAAGGCGCCGTGCGTGGAGGTGTGGCTGTCGCCGCACACGATCGTCGTGCCCGGCAGGGTGAAGCCCTGCTCCGGCCCGATGATGTGGACGATGCCCTGGCGGACGTCGAATTCGTTGAAGTACTCGATGCCGAAATCGCGCGCGTTCTCGGCCAGGACCGCGATCTGCTCGGCGCTCTCCGGATCGGGATTGGGCAGCGAGCGGTCGGAGGTCGGCACGTTGTGGTCGACCACCGCCAGCGTCTTCTGCGGCTGGCGCACCTTGCGGCCAGTATTGCGTAGGCTCTCGAAGGCCTGCGGGCTCGTCACCTCGTGGACGAGGTGGCGGTCGATGTAGAGCAGGGCGGTGCCGTCCGGCTGGATGTCGACGACGTGGTCGTCCCAGATCTTGTCATAGAGGGTGCGCGGGGCCATGGGCTTGGTCTTTCGCTGGGGCGCGGGCGTTACGCTCGGCGCGCCGGACGTGAAGGGCGGGGCTGAAGCGGGCCGCGATGGCCCGGCGGCTCTAGCGAAGCCCGGCAGCGGCGCAGGCGGTGAACCGGCCGAAGAACCGGGACGGCAGGCGCGTATGGTCGTCCAGGACGACCGGACGCACGCTGGCAAGCCGCTTCATGTCCGTGATGAGAGCCATGGCTTCCCTTACCAAATCGGCGGGCGGGCGACAACGCGTTGCGCTTGCAACCAATGCAGGAGGCCTCAGCAAAAAGGCCGCCCTCAGGCGGCCTCTGCATGGCTTGAACGTGACGGCGCCGGACTTACTCGGCGGCCTTCTGCGTGTCCCCGCCCTGGCGCTCGGCGCGCTCGGCGATGCGGGCCGACTTGCCGCGGCGATCGCGCAGGTAATAGAGCTTGGCGCGGCGGACCTTGCCGCGGCGGACCACCTTGATGGAGTCCACGTTCGGCGAATGCAGCGGGAACACGCGCTCCACGCCCTCGCCGTAGGAAATCTTGCGGACGGTGAAGCTCTCGTTGAGGCCGCCGCCGTCGCGAGCGATGCAGACGCCCTCATAGGCCTGGATGCGGCTGCGCTCGCCTTCCTTGACCTTGACGTTCACGATGAGCGTGTCGCCGGGCTGGAAGTCCGGGATCGTCTTCCCGAGCTTGGCAACCTGCTCCTGCTCGAGCTGCTGGATGATGTTCATCGGTCTAACTCCTGCCGGGCGCATCCGGTCGTTCCGGTGCGAGCGTTTCGGCGCGCTGTTTTGAATTGCGCGGGGCTATACACGAGCTTCCGGCGCTTGTCGATGGCCCTTGGGGCGACGCCGTCACGCGTCCTCGGTGGGATGGATCGGCCAGTCCCCGTCGCGAAACGGATTGCCGCGCCCGGTCATCAGGTCCGGCCGCCGCTCGGCGGTGATCCGCTCCGCCTGCTCGCGGCGCCAGGCCGCGATCGCCTTGTGGTCGCCGGACAGGAGCACGTCGGGAATGGACCGGCCCTCCCAGTCCCGCGGCCGCGTGTAATGCGGATATTCCAGCAGCCCGCCCTCGAAGCTTTCCTCGGTGCCCGAGGCGTCCTTGCCCATGATCCCGGGAACGAGCCGCACGCAGGCGTCGACGAGCGTCATCGCCGCCACCTCGCCGCCGGACAGGACGTAGTCCCCGACCGACACCTCCTCGAGCGCCCGCGCCTCGATGACCCGCTCGTCCACCCCTTCGAAGCGCCCGCAGACGATGACGACCCCGTCGCCCGCCGCGAAGTCGCGCACGCGGGCCTGGGTCAGCGGCCGGCCGCGGGGCGACATGATCAGGCGCGGGCGCTGGTCGCCGGGGGGCGTCGCGGCGTCGAGGGCCGCCGCCAGCACGTCGCATCGCATCACCATGCCGGGACCGCCCCCGGCGGGCGTATCGTCCACCGAGCGATGGCGCCCCAGGCCGTGGTCCCGGATCTGCCGTGCCTCCAGTGACCACAGCCCGCGGGAAAGGCCCTCGCCCGCCAGCGAGAGGCCGAGCGGACCGGGGAACATCTCCGGGTAGAGCGTGAGGACCGTGGCGCGCCACATGGGCAGTTTCTCCTTCAGGCGGCGGCGTCGCGGAACAGGCTTGAGGCCGGCTCCTCGGTGAAGTCGCGGATGCAGGCCAGAAGGTTGGGGAAGTGGGCGAACCCCGAGGGATCGGGGACGGAGGTCAGGATGGCGACCGCGTCCATGCCCGCGCGCCGCGCGGCCTCCACGCCCAGGGGTGCGTCCTCGAAGACGAGGCAGTGCGCGGGCGAAACGCCCATCGCCTCGGCGGCGGCCAGGAACAGGTCCGGATGCGGCTTGCCGCGATAGCCCATGTCGGGAGAGACCACCGCGACGAAGCGGTCGCGCAGCCCGAGCGTGTCCAGCACGATCGCGACGTTGCCCGGCGGCGCGGCGGTGGCGACGGCCATCGGGACCCCTGCGCCCTCGGCCGCCGCGAGCAGGTCCGGCAGGCCGGGAAGCGCCGCGACACGCGGGCCGTAGACCTCCCGGTAGACCAGCTCCTTCTCCTCGGCCATGGCGGCGATCTCCTCCGGCGTGAGATGCGGCATGAGCTCGACGATGATCTCGGGGTTGGTGCGCCCGGCCGTGCGCCCGAAGAAGCTCGGGCGATCGAAGGCGAGCCCGTGCCGCCCATGCCAGAGCTCCCAGGCATCGTCATGGAAGCGCATGTTGTCGACGATGGTTCCGTCCATGTCGAAGATGAGCCCCCGGGGGGCGGGCCGTGTCATCTGTCCTGTCCCTTGCGCGGGCCCCGGCCGTTCGGCTCGTCGTCCGCCGGGGCGAGCAGGTCCGGCCCGGAAATGACGATCCGCCCGCCCTTGATGTCCACCTCGGGCACGAAGGGATCGCGGAACGGCACGAGTGCGGTCGGGCCGCGCTGGGGCCGGATTTCGAGGATATCGCCGGCGCCGAAATTCAAGACCGAGACGACGGAGCCCAGCACGGTGCCGTCGGGGCCAGTCACGGCAAGGCCGACGAGGTCGGCCTGCAGGTATTCGTCCTCCTCCGGCGCCGGCAGGCGGGACCGGGGCACGCAGAGCGTGACCCGGTTGAGGGCCTCCGCCTGGTCGCGGCGGCCGACGCCGCGGACCCGCACGACCAGCATGTCGGGATTGCCCGGCACCGGCCGGGCGGCCTCGATGACGAAGCTGCGCCCGTCGGGCGCGAGCAGCGGGCCGTAATCCGCCACCGCCTCGGGATCGGCGGTGTAGGATTTCAGGCGCAGTTCGCCGCGCAACCCGACCGCCCGGCCGAACTCCGCGACAAGGACGAGCTTGTCACCGGTCATCGTATCGGTTCGCCGCCCCGCTCCGCCCTGCGGCGGAAGCGGGGCGACGGCCCGGATCACGCGGCGGCTTCGTCGGCGGCCGGGGCGGAGGCGGCCTTGGCGGCCTCCTCGGCCTTGGCGCGCTCGGCGGCGCGCTCCTTGGCCTTCTTGCCCGGCTGGGCCTTGTTCGGGTTGTTGCGCGCGTCGCGCTTCAGCACGCCGGCGGCGTCCAGGAACCGCAGGACGCGGTCCGTCGGCTGGGCGCCCTTGGCGAGCCAGTCCTTGGCCTTGTCGAGGTCGAGCTGCACGCGGGCCGCGTCATCCTTGCCCAGCATCGGGTTGTACGAGCCGATCTTCTCGATGAAGCGGCCGTCGCGCGGGGCGCGGCTGTCGGCCACCACGATGCGGTAGTACGGGCGCTTCTTGGCGCCGCCGCGGGTCAGTCGGATCTTCAGGGACATGGGAAACTCCTTTGGGATGTCCGTTGAAAGTCAGGAGGGCTTGCGCCGGCCGGTCAGCCGGTGCGTCTCGGATTGCCAGCGCCGCTCGAAGATGTGGCGGCTGGCTGAAACGATCTCCCCGACCAGACGGTCGATGGAGGGCGAGGCGCCGGCGAGCGCGGCCCGAACTTCGTCGAGCAGCGGGAACAGCGTCGCGGCGCTCGGGTCGTTCAGGTCGAACTTCAGGCGGATATAGGCGTCCTGCTCGGCCAGGCGGCTCATCAGCCGGCGGCGCTCGGCGGGGTCGGTCGCCGCCAGGATGGCGTCGACGGTGCCCAGATAGGCGGACAGCGCCTTGCGCATCTCCTCGATCCACAGGCCGCCGACATCGACGAAGACCCGGCTGCGGGCATGGGCGTTCGCCGACAGCGCGACGTAGAACGAGCTCGCCGCCACCGCAAGCGTCGCCATGCCCACGGTGAAGTTGCCGATATCGACCTGCGCCTTGGCGGAGAGCCACTCGATCATGGCTATTTCTTCTTTCCGCCGAAGGGGTTGAAGCCGCCGAGGCCCGGCAGGCCGGGAGGCTTCGGCCCCAGGCCCGGCAGACCCGGCTTGCCGCCGCCGAACAGGCCGGGCGGGGGCGTGGAGGGCAGGCCGCCGGAGAGGCCGCCCATCTGCCGCTTGGCCTCTTCCAGCATCTCGGGCGTGACCTTCGAGGGGTCGATCCCCGGCATGCCAGGCATGGCCCCGCCGCCCAGGCCGAACATGTTGGCAAGACCGGCCATCGGGCCGCGCTTCCCGCCCTTGCCCATCATCTTCATCATGTCCGCCATCTGGCGGTGCATCTTGAGGAGCTTGTTGACGTTTTCCACGCTGGTGCCGGCGCCGGCGGCGATGCGCTTCTTGCGGCTGGCCTTCAGGATGTCCGGGTTGCGGCGCTCGGCGCGCGTCATGGAGTTGATGATGGCGACCTGGCGCTTCACCAGCCCGTCGTCCATCTTCGCCGCCGCCATCTGCTCCTTGATCTTGCCCATGCCGGGCATCATGCCCATCAGGCTGCCCATGCCGCCGAGCTTCTCCAGCTGGCCGAGCTGGGTGCGCAGGTCGTCCAGGTCGAACGAGCCCTTGCGCATCTTCTCGGCCATGCGCACGGCCTGTTCCTGGTCGATCGTCTCCGCCGCCTTCTCGACGAGGGAGACGATGTCGCCCATGCCAAGGATGCGGTTGGCGACGCGGCCGGGATGGAACTCCTCCAGGGCATCGACCTTCTCGCCGGTGCCGACGAGCTTGATCGGCTTGCCCGTGACGGCGCGCATGGAGAGCGCCGCGCCGCCGCGGCTGTCGCCGTCCATGCGGGTGAGCACGATGCCGGTGATGCCGAGCTTGCCGTCGAAGGCCTTGGCGGTGTTGACCGCGTCCTGGCCGGTCAGCGCGTCGGCGACGAGCAGGACCTCGTGGGGATGGGTCGCCGCCTTCACCTCGGCGGCCTCGTCCATGAGGCTCTCGTCCACGGTGACGCGGCCGGCCGTGTCGAGCATCACGACGTCGTAGCCGCCGAGCCGCCCCGCCTCCATGGCGCGCCGCGCGATCTGCACCGCGCCCTGGCCGGCGATGATGGGGAGCGTGTCGACGCCCACCTGCCGGCCGAGGATCGCCAGCTGCTCCATCGCCGCCGGGCGGCGGGTGTCGAGCGAGGCGAGCAGGACCTTGCGGCGCCCGGTCTCGCCCAGGCCCCGGTCGGCGAGGCGGCGGGCGATCTTGGCGGTGGTGGTCGTCTTGCCCGAACCCTGCAGACCGACCATCAGGACGGCAACGGGGGGCGCGGCGTCCAGGGAGATCGGGTCGGCGTCGGAGCCCAGCGTGTCGATCAGCACGTCATGGACGATCTTGATGACCTGCTGGCCCGGCGTGACGGACTTCAGCACCTCGGCGCCGACGGCGCGCGCCCGGACCTTGTCGGTGAAGGACCGCACCACTTCCAGCGCGACGTCCGCCTCCAGCAGCGCGCGGCGGACCTCGCGCATGGCGGCGTTGACGTCGTCCTCGGTCAGCGCACCCCGGCGGGTGAGGCCGTTGAGGATGCCGGACAGCTTGTCGGCGAGGCCTTCGAACATCGTGTCTGCGTCGATCCCGGTTCAGGTCTGGTCCGGCCGGCCTTCACGCTCCAAGCACGTTCGCGCCCGAGGGCGCTGCGCGCTGTCGGGCGGGGACCTCCGGCCTCTTTAGTCGGACCGGTCGGCGGGTGTCGGATCGCTCTGTCGGGCGAATTATGCCGCCGCTCATGACGCCGGCGCGGTGGAAAGTCAAGATTGGAGCGGTCCACCGGGCTTGGCGCCGCGTAGGATGGCGGCCGTCCGGACAGGCCGGACCGGAGGATGATATGCCCGTCACCGCCCTTTATGCGAGCCTTCTGGCGCCGCTCTTCATCCTCCTGTCGGTGCGGGTCATCGGCGCCCGGGCCAGCCGGCGCGTGGCCATCGGCGACGGCGGCGATGCCGAGCTGGTCCGGCGCATGCGCGTCCAGGCCAACTTCGCCGAATATGCGCCGCTCGCCCTGATCCTGCTGGGCCTCGCGGAGAGCCTCGGCACCCACAGGGCGGTCCTGCATGGGCTCGGTCTCATGCTTGTGATCGGCCGCGCGGCCCATGCGTGGGGCGTGTCGCGTAACCCCGAACCCTTCGTGTTCCGGCAGGCCGGCATGGGCCTGACCTTCACGATGATCGCGCTGGCGGCGCTCGCCTGCCTCGCCGGTGCCCTGCCGCGCCTCGCCTGACCGGCGCCGGCGGACTTGATCGGCACAGCGCCGACGCCACCTTGAGCTGCACCGACGAACGGCCACGAAGGTCTCCATGAACCGCCGCACGCTGCTGAAAATCCTGGGCCTGCCCGGCCTCGCCCTTCTGACCGGAGGCGCCTATGTGAGCCATGCGCGCGGCCGCAACCCGTATTACGACGGCCCGGTCTCGGACCATTTCGACGGGGTGCGCTTCTTCAATCCGGGGCGGCCGGTCACCAAGGGCTTCGCCGAGTTCGTGCGCTGGCAGTGGGAGGGCGGTCGTGCGCCCTGGCCGGCCGCCTTCCCCAGTCCGTTCCGGGATACCCCGCCCGCGCGCTCGGAGGCGCTGCGCGTCACCCATCTGGGCCATGCCGGCTTCCTGGTGCAGGCGGGCGGGGTCAACCTCGCCATCGATCCGGTGTTCGGCGAGCGGGCGAGCCCCGTCGCCTTCGCCGGGCCGAAGCGCGTCAACCCGCCGGGTGTCGCCTTCGAGGACCTGCCGAAACTCGACGCGGTGCTCGTCACCCACAATCATTACGACCACATGGACGGGCCGACCCTCGCCCGCCTGTGGCAGCGCGACCGTCCGCGCATGATCGCGCCGCTCGCCAACGGCGCCATCATGCGCGGCTACGACGACACGATGGCCGTCTCCGAGCACGATTGGGGCGAGCGCATCGCGCTCGGTGAGCGCGTATCCGTCGACGTGGTGCCGACCTATCACTGGTCCGCCCGGGGCGTGACCGACCGGCGCATGGCGCTGTGGGCGTCGTTCGTGCTCTCGACGCCGCAGGGCCGCGTCTACCATTGCGGCGACACGGCCTATCACACGGGGGAAATCTTCCGGCAGGCCAGGGCCGCCTTCGGGCCGTTCCGCCTCGCGCTCCTGCCCATCGGCGCCTATGCCCCCCGCTGGTTCATGCAGGACAACCACATGAACCCCGAGGAAGCCGTGCGCGTGATGGCCGATCTGGAGGCCGAACAGGCGCTCGGCCACCATTGGGGCACGTTCCAGCTTACCAACGAGCCGATCGAGGAGCCGGCCCAGGAACTGACGGCCGCGCTCGCCGCCGCCGGCGTGCCGCAGGAGCGGTTCGTGCCCCTGCGCCCCGGCCAGGTCTGGCAGGCGTGAGGGCAAACGTGAGGGCTAGTTCTTGCGCGTCACGAAGATGTTGATCTCCAGCTCCGGGTCGGCCGGATCGGTGAGATCGGTGACGTATTCCTCCACGAAGCTGTCCTCGACCGTGATGTTCTTCGCGTCGAGATAGGCGGTGATCGCCTCGTAGGTGGAATCGATCTCCTCATAGGGCGCCTTGTGCACGAAGCGCAGCTTCGGGCCGTCCGGCGTCTGGGCCATGCTGAACCCGCCCGGCAGGGCAGGCGGCGAGGCCGGCGCCTCCACCGGCAGCAGGGCCTGGAAGCGGAAGCCCTCGTCGTTGGTCTCCAGGAACCGCGCGATCGGCCGGCCGGCCGGCTTGAGCCCTGAATCCACGGCCTGTTGGTGGATGCGGCGGAAGGTCTGCATCAGCGTGGTGAAGCCGTTGTCCCAGGTCGTGCGGCCCTCCTGCGCCAGGGCGGGCTTGGCCGGCACCACGACCTCGTCCATGTCGGCCGGGTTGGCCGACGGGGCGACGAGCGTCGGATAGTCCTTGAAGGTGGATGGCGCCTGCCGGGGCGGCATGTCGGTCAGGACGGGCGGCTGGGAGGTCGCGGGGGCGGGCGGGACCGCAGGCTGCGCCGGCGCGGCGGACGGCGCGGCCGGGGCAGGCGGAGAAGGCGAAGTCGCGGCCGGAGGCGCCGAAGGCGCCGGCGTGGCGGCTTCGGGCGTCGCCGGCGCTTGAGAGGCGACCGGGCCGGTTCCCGCGCCGATGGCCATCGCCACCGCCAGCGCCGCGCCGATCGCACCCTTGAACCGTCCAGCCATCGTGGTTCCTCCGCGGCGAATCGGCCGCCATGCCCGTCGGCTAGGATAGGGCGGACGGATGACGCTGGGGAGGCTGAGGGTAGCGCATGCGCGCCTTTTCGCCCATATAGCGCCGGAGCCGGACCGCCGGCCCCCGTCGAGCCTGCCGTCCATGAGCATCCCGAGCCCTCTGGCCCAGCGCCGCTATCTCAAGATGAACGGCCTCGGCAACGCCATCGTCGTGCTGGACCTGCGCGATGTCGATGTCGCCGTCACGCCTGCCGAGGCGCGGGCCATCGCCGCCCAGCCCGCGACCGCGTTCGACCAGCTCATGGTGATCCACGCCTCGCGCACGCCGGGCATCGACGCGCGCATCCGCATCTACAACACCGACGGCTCGGAGGCGCAGGCCTGTGGCAATGGCACGCGCTGCGTCGCCTGGGCCATGCTCGGGCCGGTGCTGGAGCCCGGGCGCGAGCGCCTGACGCTGGAGAGCCGGGCGGGCCTGCTCCACGTCACGCGCAAGGGCGACCTCTCCTTCACGGTGGACATGGGCGCGCCGCGCCTGAAGTGGGACGAGATCCCGCTTGCGGAGGAGTTCCGCGACACCCGGATGATCGAGCTGCAGATCGGGCCGATCGACGCCCCGGTCCTGCATTCGCCCTCGGCTGTCTCCATGGGCAATCCCCACGCGATCTTCTGGGTCGAGGATCCTTACGCCTACGACCTGGAGCGCTTCGGCCCGCTGCTGGAGAACCACCCGGTCTTCCCCGAGCGGGCGAATATCGAACTCGCCGCGGTGCGCGCGCGCGACCATATCGACCTGAGGGTCTGGGAGCGCGGCGCGGGCATCACGCTCGCCTGCGGCTCGGGCGCCTGCGCGGCGGTGGTCGCCGCCGTCCGCAAGAAGCTGACCGACCGCAGGGTCCGCGTGACCCTGCCCGGCGGGGACCTGTTCATCGAGTGGCGCGAACAGGACGACCACGTGCTGATGACCGGCCCGGTGGAACTGGAGCATGCGGGCACCTTCGCCCCGGAGATCTTCGCGGGCGCGGCCTGATGGGCGTCGAGGTCCTCACGTTCGGCTGCCGCCTCAACGCCTACGAATCCGAGGTGATCGGGGCGGGCGCCCGGCAGGCCGGCCTTTCGGACGCCGTCGTGCTCAACACCTGCGCCGTCACGGGCGAGGCCGTCCGGCAGGCGCGGCAAGCCATCCGCCGCATCGCGCGCGAACGGCCCGGCGCCCGGATCGTGGTGACCGGCTGCGCGGCCCAGACCGAGGGCCAGAGCTTCGCCGCCATGCCCGAGGTCGCCGCCGTCGTCGGCAATGCGGAGAAGCTGGAGAGCAGCACCTGGCGCGGCCTGGCGGCCGGCACCGCCCATCCGTTCGCGGTCTCCGACATCATGGCGCAGGAGGTGGCGCAGGCGCCGATCGTCCCCGGCCATCGCGGCATGCCGCGGGCCTATGTGCCGGTGCAGACGGGCTGCGATCACCGCTGCACGTTCTGCATCATCCCCTTCGGCCGCGGGCCCTCGCGCTCGGTGCCGATGGGCGCGGTCGTGGACCAGGTGAAGCGCCACCTCGACCACGGCGCCGCCGAGATCGTGGTCACGGGCGTCGACATCACGGCCTATGGACGGGACCTGCCGGGGCGCGCGACCCTGGGCACGCTCGTCCAGGCCATCCTGCGCCATGTGCCGGACCTGCCCCGGCTGCGCGTGTCGTCGATCGATTCCGTCGAGGCCGATCCGGCGCTCATGGACGCCATGGCGGGGGAGCGGCGGCTGATGCCGCATCTCCATCTCTCCCTGCAGGCCGGCGACGACCTGATCCTGAAGCGCATGAAGCGGCGCCATTCCCGCGACGACGCCATCCGCTTCTGCCGGGACATCCGCGCCCGCCGCCCGGACATCGTCTTCGGCGCGGACATCATCGCCGGCTTCCCCACGGAGACCGAGGCGATGTTCGCCCGCTCCCTGGCGCTGGTGGAGGAATGCGGGCTGACCCACCTTCACGTCTTTCCCTATTCCCCCCGCGAGGGGACGCCGGCGGCCCGCATGCCCCAGGTGAACGGCGCAATCATCCGCGAACGGGCCGCGCGCCTGCGCGCCGCGGGCGAGGTGGCCCTGGCCGCGCATCTGGGCGCGCAGGTCGGCCGGGTCCTGCCGGTGATGGCCGAGGGCGGCGGGATGGGCCGGACGGAAGCCTATGCCGCCGTGAGGCTCGGGCGCGACATGCCCGCCGGCACGATCGCGGACCTTCCCATCGCAGGGACGGACGGGCGCCGGCTCATCGCCGTCGAGGCCGCCTGAGCGCTCAGGCGGCGAGCGCCCACGCGACGGCCTCGCCGAGGCTGCCGGCCACGTGCACGGCCTTCGACAGGTCGTGGTGGGCCGAATAGACGTTGCGGATGGCCACGCAGCGCAGGCCCGCAGCGGCCGCCGCCGCGACGCCCGGCGTCGTGTCCTCGAAGGCGAAGCACTCCTGCGGCACCAGGCCGAGGCGCTCCATGGCCAGGAGGTAGCAGTCCGGGTCGGGCTTGCTGCGCCTCACGTCGTCGGCCGAGACCAGCGTGTCGAAGAACGCCTTCAGGCCGTAGCCGTCGACCGTGCGCCGGATGCCGTCGGCATTGGCGCCCGTGACGATCGCGGTCTGCAGGCCCCTCGCCCGGCAGAGGTCGAGCACGTTGCGCGTGTCCGGCATCAGCGGGAAGGGCTGCGCCGCGAGCCACGCGCGGGTGGCGGCGTTCTTCTGGTCGGCGAGGGCCTCCGGCACCACCGGAAGGGCCAGCAGGTCGACCATGGCCCGCGCCGTCTGGGGCGTCGGCACGCCGACGCAATGCCGGATGTAGACGTCCTCGGTCAGGTCGCCGCCATGGGCGGCGATCGTCGTCTTCCACATGGCGTAATGGATCATCTCGGAATCGACCAGGGTGCCGTCATGGTCGAACAGGAGGGCCTTGAGTGCCATGGGCGCGGGGACTCCGTAGGAAGACTACGGCTGTTCACCACAAACGAAACGGGGCCGCAAGGGCCCCGTTGGAAAAAGCGCGGCGGTCTCAAGGCCGGTCGCGGCCGGGCCGTTCCTCACAGCCAGGGACGGGTCTCTGCGGCCTTGCTCTCATAGGTGCCGATGGAGGGCGCCTTCTCCATCGTGAGGCCGATATCGTCGAGACCGTTCATCAGGCAGTGCTTGCGGAACGGGTCGATCTGGAAGCTGATCGAGCCGCCGTCGGGACCCTTGATCGTCTGGCTCTCCAGGTCGACGGTCAGCGTGGCGTTGGCGCCCCGGCGGGCGTCGTCCATCAGCTTGTCGAGCTCGGCCGGGCTGACCGTGATCGGCAGAATGCCGTTCTTGAAGCAGTTATTGTAGAAAATGTCGGCGAAGGACGTGGAGATCACGCAGCGGATCCCGAAGTCCAGGAGCGCCCACGGCGCATGCTCGCGGGACGAGCCGCAGCCGAAATTGTCGCCCGCCACGAGGATCTGCGCGTTGCGGTAGGCAGGCTTGTTCAGCACGAAATCCGGGTTCTCGCTGCCATCGTCGCGATAGCGCTTCTCCGAGAACAGGCCCTTGCCCAGCCCCGTACGCTTGATCGTCTTCAGGTACTGCTTCGGGATGATCATGTCGGTGTCGACATTGACGATCTCGAGCGGCGCGGCGACGCCGGTGAGCGTGGTGAACGGCTGCATGCCAACCTCCGGAAATGTTGGGGGCTGTTCCCATCCCGGTCCAGCCACCGTCAAGCGAAATGTCATTTAATGAGGTATTGTATGGCGCCTAGTGCCTCATTAAAGATGATCATACCTCATTGAAATGGTCCCCATGACGTCTTTCGAACCGTCCTTCATCCGCGCGATCCGGTTCGACCACGGGATGGTGCGGGCGTTGAGAGCTATCGGGACGGGCCGCGGCCAGCAGGACCTGTTCCGGGAGCGCGCGCCGGAGCTCCTGGAGCACCTGCGGCGACGATCGATGATCGAAAGCACGGAATCGTCGAACCGGCTCGAAGGGATCACCGTTCCCGCTGCCGTTCTAAGGCATCTGGTCCGTGACAATGCAAATCCGGTCGAGGGTGACCGCCCGCAGGGCGAAATCGCCGGCTATCGCAACGTCTTGAACCTTATCCACGAGTCCAGCGACGTCATGGCGCCCTCGCCGAACCTGCTGCTGCAAATGCATCGGGACCTGTTCAAATTCTCCGGCGGGACGGGGGGGCGCTGGAAGGCCGCGGACAACCTCATCACCCAGACGGCGCCGGATGGAACCGTCTTCGTGCGGTTCAAACCGACGCCGGCATGGCAGACGCCCGAAGCTGTCGATCGTCTTCATCAGGGGTTCGCTTCCGAGCTCGACGGCGGCCCTGCCGATCCTCTCGTCCTGATCGCGCTCTATGTCCTCGACTTTCTCTGCATCCACCCCTTCGCAGACGGGAATGGACGGATGGCGCGATTGCTGACCGTGCTCCTGCTTTACCGGCACGGCTATGAAGTCGCGAAATGGATTTCGATCGAGCAGCTCTATGAGCGAACCAAGGACAGTTATTACGACACGTTGTACCAGTCGTCCCAAGGGTGGCATGAGAGCCGGCACGACCCGCTTCCCTGGGTCAGTTACTTCCTGTCGGTGATCCAGGCCGCCTATTTCGATCTGGAGTTCCGTCTCGGCGACCTGAACACCAGCCATGGCGTCAAGAAACAGCTCGTCCTGGACGCGATCGAGCGCGCCGGAGACAGTTTCAGGATCGGTGATATCGAGAATGCGGTCCCGACGGTGGGGCGGGACCACATCCGCAACGTGCTGCGGGAACAGCGCCAGGCGGGGCACCTGCGCTGTGAAGAAAAGGGTCGCTACGCGCGGTGGCGGAAAACCTGATCGTCAGTCCCCCATGGCAATCAGGTTGGCGTTTCCGCCGGCGGCTGCCGTGTTGATCGTCACCGTCTGCTCGGTGGCGAAGCGGGTGAGGTAGTGCGGGCCGCCCGCCTTCGGGCCGGTGCCGGAAAGCCCGTGGCCGCCGAAGGGCTGGGTCCCGACGACCGCGCCGATGATGTTGCGGTTGACGTAGACGTTGCCGACCGCGAGCCGGGCGACGATCCGGTCCACCGTCTCGTCGATGCGCGAATGGACGCCCAGGGTCAGCCCGTAGCCGGAGGCGTCGATCCCCTCGAGCACGCGGTCGAGGTCCCTGGCGCGGTAGCGCACCACGTGCAGGATCGGCCCGAAGACCTCCTCGGTCAGCTCGCCGGCCGAACCGAGTTCGAACACGTGCGGGGCAACGAACGTGCCGCGCGCGCAGTCCGGCGGAAGCGGCGCGGCGAGGTGCACCTTGGCCGCGCCCGTCATGCGGGCGACATGGGCGTCCAGCCTGTCGCGGGCCTCGGCGTCGATCACGGGTCCCACATGGACCGCCGGGTCGACCGGGTCGCCGATCCGCAATTCCCTCGCGGCCCCGACGATCATCTCGATCATCCTGTCCGCCACGTCCTCCTGCACCATGAGCAGCCGCAGCGCCGAGCAGCGCTGTCCGGCGGACCGGAAGGCGGAGGCCACCACGTCGTCGGCCACCTGCTCCGGCAGGGCGGTGGCGTCGGCGATCATGGCGTTGATGCCGCCGGTCTCGGCGATCAGTGGCACGATCGGGCCATCCTTGGCGGCGAGCGTCCGGTTGATGATCCGCGCCACCTCCGTGGACCCGGTGAAGACCACGCCCGCGACGCCTGGATGGCCCACCAGCGCCGCGCCGACCTCTCCCGCCCCGGTCACGAGGTGAAGCGCCGACACGGGCACGCCCGCCTCGTGCAGGATGCGCACCGCCTGCGCCGCAACGAGCGGGGTCTGCTCTGCCGGCTTGGCGACGACCGCGTTGCCGGCGGCGAGCGCGGCTGCCACCTGCCCGGTGAAGATGGCGAGCGGGAAATTCCACGGCGAGATCGCCACGAACACGCCGCGCGGGCGCCAGGCGAGGCTGTTGTCCTCGCCCGTCGGCCCCGGAAGCGGGCGGGGGGCGGCAAAGAGGGCCCGTGCCTGCGCCGCGTAATAGCGCAGGAAATCCACCGCCTCGCGCAGTTCCGCGATGGCGTCGTCCAGGGTCTTGCCAGCCTCGCGCTGCAGCAGGTCCAGCAGCGGGCCCCGCGCCGCCTCCATGGCGTCCGCCGCTCGGTCGAGCGCCCCGGCGCGCGCGGCGACGGGCGTCCGCGCCCATGCTGGCCAGCCCTTCATCGCGGCATCCACGGCGCGCGTTGCGACGTCCGCGTCCGCCTCCACCACGGTCCCGACGGGTTCGCCCGTGGCGGGGGCCGTCACGGCGCGGGAGGGTCCGGTGAGCGTCCGCCCGTCCACCACCGGCGCCGCGCGCAGCGGCGCGGCGCGCGAGCGGCCGATTTCGGCGCTCAAGGCCGCCAGGCTCGCCGCGTGCCCCAGCTCGACGCCGGCGGAATTGCGCCGCTCGGCGCCGTAGAGCCCGGCGGGCAGGGGGATGCGCGGATGGCGCGCCGCCGAGGGATCGCCGATCACCGCCTGCGGGCGCCGCAGCAGCGTCTCCACCGGCACGGCCGGGTCGGCCGCGACCGAGACGAACGAGGAATTGGCGCCGTTCTCCAGGAGCCGGCGCACGAGATAGGCCAGGAGGTCCTTGTGCCCGCCCACGGGAGCGTAGGTGCGGCAGGCGGCCTGGGGCTCGTCGTCGAGCAGGCGGCCGTAGAGCGTCTCGCCCATGCCGTGGAGGCGCTGGAACTCGTAGCCCTCCAGATTGCCCGCATGCTCGACGATGCAGGCCACGGTGAGCGCGTTGTGGGTGGCGAATTGCGGATAGATCCGCGGCCGCGCGGCCAGAAGCCGGCGGGCGCAGGCGAGGTAGTTGAGATCGGTCATCGCCTTGCGCGTGAACACGGGATAGTCGTCGAGCCCGCGCTCCTGGGCGCGCTTCACCTCGCTGTCCCAGTAGGCACCCTTCACGAGGCGCACCATGAAGCGGCGATCGAGGCGCGTCGCCAGGTCCGCGATGAAGTCGATCACCGCGGCGGCGCGCTTCTGGTAGGCCTGGATGGCCAGGCCGAACCCGTCCCAGCCCGCCAGCGCGGGATCGGACGCCACCGCCGCGATCACCTCCAGCGACAGTTCCAGCCTGTCCGCCTCCTCGGCATCGACGGTGAAGTTCAGGTCGTGCGCCTTGGCCTTGCGGGCGAGCTCGACGACGACGGGGACCAGTTCCGCCATCACGCGGTCCCGGCTCACGGCCTCGTAGCGCGGGTGAAGCGCCGACAGCTTCACCGAGATGCCGGGCCGGTCGGGAAGGGGGCGGTTGCCGGCCGCCTGCCCGATGGCGTCGATGGCGTCGGCATAGGATTTCAGGTAGCGGGCCGCGTCCTCCCGCGTCCGCGCGCCTTCGCCCAGCATGTCGTACGAATAGCGGTAGCGCCGGGCATCCCCTGCCGACGCCTTCTTGAGCGCCTCGCCGATCGTCTGGCCCAGCACGAAATGGTTGCCCATGATCCGCATCGCCTGGCGCGTCGCCGCACGCACCGTGGGCAGCCCGAGCCGCTTGGCCATCTGGCCGAGCACGGTTTCCGGCGTCTCGCCGGGCTGGATGACCCGCGCGGTGATGCCGAGCGCCCAGGCCGAGGCGTTCACCAGGAAGGCTTCGGACCGGGATTCGTGATGGGCGAAATCGCCCTGGCCCAGCTTGTCCTCGATCAGCCGGTCGGCGGTGGCCCCGTCCGGCACCCGGAGCAGGGCCTCCGCCAGCACCATGAGCGCGAGGCCCTCCTTGGTGGACAGGGCGTATTCCCGCAGCAGCTCCTCCACGCCGCCTAGCCCGCCGGACTTGGCCCGGATCGCCTCGATGAGACGGCGCGCCCGGCGGTCGGCGCGGGCGTCGGCTTCGGCGGGGAGCGTCACCTCGCCAAACAGGCGCGCCGCGATGGCGGCGTCGTCGCCGGCAAAGGGCGCGTCGAAGGCTGGGAGCGGAGCATGGGCGTTCATGGCGGACCCTTGGGACTTGGCGAGTTCCGCGAAGGGTAGGCGAACTGGCGCCGTGGTTCGATAGCTGATATGCGGATTGCGCCGCGCCTTACGCGGCCACTAAAGGGTATGACCGTGACATCCACGGAAATCGACCGGATCGACCGACGCATCCTCGCCCTCCTGCAGACCGATGGGCGGATCGCGACCGTCGACCTCGCCGAGCGGATCGGGCTGTCCCCGACCGCCACCAGCGACCGGCTGCGGCGGCTGACGCGCGATGGCTACATCACTGGCTATGGCGCCCGCCTCGATCCCCAGGCACTCGGCCTCAATCTCCTCGTCTTCGTCGAGGTCTCGCTCGACAAGACGACGCCGGACATCTTCGAGCGCTTCGCGCAGGCCGTGATGCGGGCGCCGGAAGTGCTGGAGTGCCACATGGTGGCGGGCGGGTTCGACTACCTGGTGAAGGCACGGGTCTCGGACATGGGCTCCTATCGCCGCTTCCTGGGCGATACGCTGCTCGCGCTGCCGGGCGTCACCGAGACGCGGACCTATCCGGTGATGGAAGAGGTCAAGCGCGACGGACCCCTTCCGGTCTGAGCCCGCCTGTCGTAACCCCTGTCGCCTCACACGGGGGCCCGCGCGCCATGCCAGACCTCAGCACCATCGTCGCCGAGATCGCCGCCACGATGCGGGCCGAGACGGCGCGCGGCACGGTCGCCGACTACATTCCCGAACTGCGCCGCGTATCGCCGGACCGGTTCGGCATCGCCGTGGTCACGCGCGACGGGGAGGAGATCGTGGGCGGCGACGCCGACGAGCCCTTCTCGATCCAGAGCATCTCGAAGGTCTTCACCCTCACGCTGGCGCTGGGGCGCGTCGGCGACGGATTGTGGAAGCGGGTGGGCCGGGAGCCTTCGGGCGATCCGTTCAATTCCATCGTCCAGCTGGAGCACGAGCGCGGCATTCCCCGCAATCCGTTCATCAATGCCGGGGCGATCGCGGTCACCGACGTGCTCCTGTCCGGCAACCGGCCCCGCGAGGCACTGGGCGAGATCCTGCGCTTCATCCGCTTCGTGGCCGAGGACGAGGCCATCGCCATCGACGAGGCGGTCGCCCGCTCGGAGCGGGAGACGGGCTTCCTCAACGCATCGCTCGCCAATTACATGCGGGCCTTCGGCGTGGTGCAGGGGCAGGTGGAGCACGTGCTGGGCGTCTATTTCCACCATTGCGCCATCGCCATGAGCTGCCGCCACCTGGCGCGGGCGGGGCGTTACCTGGCCTTCAACGGGCGCATTCCGAGCCTTGAGGCCGGGATCATCACGCCGGACCGGGCGCGGCGCATCAACGCGCTAATGCTCACCTGCGGCCATTACGACGGCAGCGGCGACTTCGCGTTCAGCGTCGGCCTGCCGGGCAAGAGCGGCGTGGGTGGCGGCGTGCTGGCGGTCGCTCCGGGGACGGTGTCGATCGCGGTCTGGTCGCCGGGCCTCGACGCCAAGGGCAATTCGCTGCTCGGGCGCATCGCGCTGGAGCGCCTCGCCCGGGCGATGCAATGGTCGGTCTTCGGCTGAGACCCGTTAGTAGAGCCCGCTTCCGGTGAAGCCCGATCCGGGGCCCGCCATGTCCAGCGATCGGCCCGCGCCGCGCGGCGCCGCGATCTCCCGCCCCGGCGGCCCCTTGATCCAGCCCGGTGGCACCGGACGTTCCGGCTGGGCATATAGCGGGCGCTGCGGCGGCGGCGCGTAGGCCGGCTCCGGCCGGTATGGCTGAGGCACCGGCTGGGCCGGGCGGTAATCCGGCTGCGGCTGCGGCCGGTAGGCATCCTGGCGCGGGTAGGCCTGCGCGGCCGCGACCGGCTCGGGATAGGCCCGGGCGGGCGGGACGGGCGCCGCGCGCGCCACCATCGCGTCCTCGGGAGGCGAGGGCCGGGCGCCGGCAGGCTGCCGGGCGCCGCCCGCATCGGCCATCTCGTCGTCAGAGACGAACGGATCGTTCTGTATGTCGTCGGAGGGCAGAAGCGGCTTTTGCACGCCCGGCAGCCTGGGCGGCACGCGCACCGGCGTCGCCGGGCGGCCGGGCTCCAGCCGGGGGGCGAACTTGATCGCCGGCTTGCAGATGCGCCGCGTGCCCGCAGGATTGTGGCGCGCGAGGTCCATGTGGAAATGGTCGTAGTGGAAGATGTCGGCGCCGGGGCCGAGCACCGTGGAGAAATAGCGGCACGCGCCGACGAAGACCTCGCGCAGGAATTCCTGCTCCACGGCCGGGCCCTTCCAGCCCTTCACCACCGAAATCTCGCGCCCGTCGGCGAAGCGGAAGGACATGACGTCCAGCGCGTTGCCGAAGGAATGCTCGGACATCCGGGCGCCGCGCTGGTTGTTCATGGTCCGGCACGAATACGAGCCCGCCTTCATCTCCACCACGGCGGCGCCGAAATACAGCTCGGCCGCAGGCTGCACCACCTCGGCGATCCAGACGTCGGCCATGGACACCATCGGGCAGGCCAGGACGAGCTTGCTCTTCAGGCCCATCGTGCCCTGCGCCAGGGCCTCCACCCGGAACGGCTTTTCCATGCCGCACACGCCGCGATCGATGGGAGCCATGGGGGTGATGACGGCGGAGGGCCGGACCTCGCCGCGGGCGATGCATTCGTTCTCGGCCTGGGCGCGCCAGGGCTCGCGCTGTTCCATGCGGAACCCGCAGGCGGACATCGCCACGCCGACGAGCGCCAGCACGCCGCCGCCGAGGGCGGCGCGCTTCCACTGCGCGGCAGACTGGGGCCAAAACGCAACACGGCCGAACATTCCGCGACATTCGACCGAACGGATTAACGAAGCCTCAACGCTCGCGCTTCGCTTGACGACAAATCCGGGGACGCTTCCCGCCGTTGCCGCGCAGGCTCATGAATCGGGGCAGGGCGCGTCCGTCATCCGCCAGGAGGTGACGTTCTGCTCCATGCGGCAGGCGGCCAGACGCGCGGAGCCGGGCGTGCGGATACAGGCCTGTTCGCCCACCTCGTAGCGGCGCCCACCGGCGCGGCAATAGCATTCGGAGAAGGCTGCCTCCACGCCGACGCGAACGGGGAAGCGGCGGGTCTGGGCGGCTCCCTCAGCAGGCACTATGACAGCGGCAGCGAGCATGGCCGCCACGGCAGGCAGAAGCTGCAGAAGGCCGGGACGGTCGACCATTGAGGGTCTCCGCGCACAAAGGCTGTGAAGGCCAAGGTCTGCCCGTCCGCCGATCCCGTCAAGACACGCGCCGAGCGTGGACGCCTCCGGCCGCCTCCTGTAGAGGAACCGGCATGAAATTCCTCGACCAGGCCAAGATCTTCATCGCGTCCGGCGGCGGCGGCAATGGCTGCGTCTCGTTCCGGCGCGAGAAGTTCATCGAGTTCGGCGGACCCAATGGCGGCGACGGCGGCCGGGGCGGCGATGTCATCGCGGAATGCGTGGACGGGCTCAACACGCTGATCGACTACCGCTACCAGCAGCACTTCAAGGCCCAGCGCGGCATGCACGGCATGGGCAAGGACCGGCACGGCGCCAGGGGCCAGGACATGGTCCTGAAAGTGCCGCGCGGGACGCAGATCTTCGAGGAGGACGGCGAGACCCTGATCGCCGACCTCACCGAGCCGGGCCAGACCTTCGTCCTCGCCCGTGGCGGCAATGGCGGCTTCGGCAATGCCCATTTCAAGACCTCGACCAACCAGGCGCCCCGGCGCGCCAATCCCGGCCAGCCGGCCGAGGAGAGGTGGCTCTGGCTCAAGCTGAAGCTCATCGCCGATGCCGGGCTCGTGGGGCTGCCCAATGCCGGCAAGTCCACGTTCCTTGCCACGGTCAGCGCCGCCAAGCCCAAGATCGCGGACTATCCCTTCACCACGCTCCATCCCGGTCTCGGCGTCGTGCGGGTGGACACGCGCGAATTCGTTCTGGCCGACATTCCCGGCCTCATCGAGGGCGCACACGAGGGCGCCGGCCTCGGGGACCGGTTCTTGAGCCACGTGGAGCGCTGCCGCGTGCTGCTCCACCTCGTCGACGGGACCGGCGATCATGCGGGCAAGGCCTACAAGGTCATCCGCGGCGAACTGGAGGCCTACGGCCACGACCTGGCGGGGAAGCCGGAGATCGTCGCGCTGACCAAGGCCGATGCGCTGGACGAGGAGACGCTGAAGGAACAGGTCGCGCGCCTGAAGCGCGCCTGCGGGACGAAGCCCTTCGTGGTCTCCGCCGCCGCCGGCCAGGGCGTGGAGGCGGTCCTGCGGCAGCTTCTCAGCGTGATCGACGAGGCCCGCGGGGCCGAGGCGCCGGCCGCAGCGCCGGCGGAATGGCGGCCGTAGTCAGGGCACGATCATCATGCTAGCATTCCGCACAGGAGCGCTAGCAATGGCCAAGCAGCTGAATGTCCGTAGCGACGCCGCCCATCGGCTGGCGACGCAATTGTCCCGCCGGCTCAATCTGTCGACAACGAAGGTCGTGGAGCAGGCCCTGATGGAGCTGGACCGAAAGGTGCCCGAGCCCGCGGGCGGCGATCTGCCGCCCGATCAGGAGGCCGACCACCGGGCCTTCATGGAGCTCGTCCGGTCCGTGCAGCGATTCAAGAAGCCCGGCGCCACCTCCGACCATTCCGATCTCTACGACGAGAACGGCCTGCCCGCATGATCGCGGTCGACACGTCGGCCCTGATCGCGATCGCCCTTGCTGAGCCCGAGGCGGAGGCGTTCGACCGGCTGATCGTCATGCGCACGGCACTGATCGGCGCGCCGATCCTGCTGGAAGCCCACATGGTCTATCGCGGCCGCATGGGTCCCGAAGCGCCCGATATCCTGACGCCGCTGAGCCATCGCCGTTCGGTCCGGATCGTGCCGTTCGATGCCGACATGGCGCATATCGCCAAGGCCGCCTTCGACCGCTACGGCAAGGGCCGGCATCCGGCCGGCTTGAACTTCGGCGATTGCATGGCATACGCGGTAGCGAAGAAGCGCGGCATACCGCTCCTGTTCAAGGGGAGCGACTTCGCGCAGACCGACATCGAGCCCGCCTGGACGCCGTGACAGACCTGCCCACCCTCTCCAGTTTCCGCCGCATCGTCATCAAGGTCGGATCGGCCCTGCTCGTCGACCGGGAGCGTTCGCGCCTCAAGCACGCCTGGCTGGCTTCGCTCGCCGAGGACATCGCCGAGCTGCGCGGGCGCGGCGTCGAGGTCCTCGTCGTCTCCTCCGGCGCCATCGCGCTGGGGCGCACCGTGCTCGGCCTTGCCGCCGGGGACCTCAAGCTCGAGGAGAGCCAGGCCGCCGCCGCCGTCGGCCAGATCGCGCTGGCCCGGTCCTGGGCCGAGGCGCTGTCCCACCACGGGCTGACCGCGGGCCAGATCCTCGTGACGCTGGACGACACCGAGCAGCGCCGGCGCTACCTGAACGCGCGGGCCACGATCCTCAAGCTCCTGGAGCTGAACGCGGTGCCGGTCGTCAACGAGAACGACACGGTGGCGACGTCCGAGATCCGCTACGGCGACAACGACCGGCTCGCCGCGCGCGTCGCCAGCATGATCGGCGCCGACCTGCTCGTCCTGTTCTCCGATATCGACGGCCTTTATACCGCCCCGCCTGCCGCGAACCCCGATGCGCGGCACCTGCCCGTGGTGGAGCAGGTGACGCCGGAGATCGAGGCCATGGCCGGGGGCGCCGCGTCCGAACTGTCCCGCGGCGGCATGAAGACCAAGATCGAAGCCGCCAAGATCGCGGCCGGAGGCGGCGCGCACATGCTCATCGCCCGGGGCGAGGTGAAGAACCCGCTGCGCGCCATCGCCGCCGGGGCCCGCTGCACCTGGTTTCTGACGCCGGCGACCCCCGCCAGCGCCCGCAAGGCCTGGATCGGCGGCTCGCTGGAACCGCGCGGCACGCTCGTAGTCGACCAGGGCGCGGTGACCGCGCTGCGCAAGGGCAAGAGCCTTCTGCCCGCCGGCGTCACCGCGGTGTCCGGCGCTTTCCGGCGCGGCGATGCGGTGATCGTCGCCGGCCCGGACGGGCGCGAGATCGGCCGGGGCCTCGCCGCCTACGATGCCGAGGACGCCGCCCGCATCAAGGGCCGCTCGTCCGGCGACATCCCGGCGATCCTCGGTTTCGAGGGACGCGCGGCCATGATCCACCGCGACGACCTCGTGCTCGGCGCCGCCCCGAAGGCCTGATCGCTGCCGCCGCGGCCGAACCTGTGCTAGAGGAGCGGTCCGGCCCTTCCGCCCGCCCGCTCGCAAGGATGAACCCCGTGTCGCCCAACGCCGCCTCGCCCCTGTCGCTTGCCGCCGCCTCCGGCGCCGACATCCCGGCGCTGATGGACGGGATCGGCCGGCGCGCCCGCGCCGCCGCCCGCGCGCTCGGGCTCGCCCCGGCTGCGAAGAAGGACGAGGCCCTGCGCGCCATGGCCGCCGAGATCCGCGCCGCCGCGCCCGCGATCCTGTCCGCCAACGCCGCCGACATGGCGGATGGCGAGAAGGCCGGGCTCGCCGGCTCGTTCCTCGACCGCCTGCGTCTCGATGGAGCCCGGCTTGAGGCCATTGCGGCGGCGGTGGAGGACATTGCCGCCCTGGCCGATCCGGTGGGGCGCGTGCTCGCCACGTTCGAGCGGCCCAACGGGTTGAGGATCGAGCGCGTCGCGACGCCGCTCGGCGTCGTCGGCATCATCTTCGAGAGCCGGCCCAACGTGACCGCCGATGCCGGGGCGCTCTGCGTCAAGGCCGGCAATGCCGCGATCCTGCGCGCAGGCTCGGACAGCCTGCGCACCTCCTCGCTCATCGCGGACGCCATGCGCCGGGGGCTGGCGTCTGCCGGCCTGCCGGAGGACGGGATCATCATGGTGCCGGTCAAGGACCGCGCCGCCGTCGGCGAGATGCTCAAGGGCCTCTCCGGCGCCATCGACGTGATCGTGCCCCGCGGCGGAAAGAGCCTGGTGGAGCGCGTCCAGACCGAGGCCCGCGTGCCGGTCTTCGCGCATCTGGAAGGGATCGTGCACGTCTATGTCCACGCGCCCGCCGACCTCGACCTGGCAAGGCGCCTTGTCGTCAACGCCAAGATGCGGCGCACCGGCATCTGCGGCGCCGCCGAGACGCTGCTGGTGGACCGCGCCTGCGCGCAAACGCATCTGAAGCCGCTCGTCACCGCGCTGATCGAGGCGGGCTGCGCCGTGCGCGGCGACGAGGCGGCCCGCGCCGCCGATCCGCGGGTGACGGCCGCGAGCGAGGCCGACTGGTCGACCGAATATCTCGACGCGATCATCTCGGTGCGCCTCGTCGACAGTCTCGACGCCGCCATCGCCCATATCGAGGCCTACGGCTCCCACCACACCGACTGCATCGTCACGGACGATGGGGCCGCCGCCGAGCGGTTCCTGGCGGAGGTCGATTCCGCCATCGTCCTCCACAACGCCTCGACCCAGTTCGCCGATGGCGGCGAGTTCGGCTTCGGCGCCGAGATCGGCATCGCCACGGGCCGCATGCACGCGCGCGGCCCGGTGGGCGTGGAGCAGCTGACCTCGTTCAAGTATCGCGTGCGGGGCACGGGGCAGACTAGAGGCTGAGGCGGATGGCAGACACCCGCCGCATCGGCCTGCTCGGCGGGTCGTTCAACCCGCCCCATGCGGCGCATCGGCTCGTCAGCGTCGAGGCGATGAAGCGGCTGGGTCTCGATGCGGTGTGGTGGCTGGTGACGCCCGGCAACCCGCTCAAGGACAACCGCGCCCTGCCGCCGCTCGAGCAGCGCCTGGCGCTCGCCCGGCAGGTGGCGGCCCATCCGCGCATCGTCCCGACCGGGATCGAGGCGAGGCTCGGCACGGTCTACACGGTGGACACGATCCGGGCCTTGAAGCGCCGCTACCCGCAGGCGCGCTTCACCTGGCTGATGGGCGCGGACGGCTTGCGGGATTTCCACCGCTGGAAGGACTGGCAGGCCATCGCCCGCCTCCTGCCCATCGCCGTCTACGACCGCGAGGGCTTGCGGCTCGCCGCCCAGGCGGGGCGGGCGGCCCATGCGCTGGCGCGGTTCCGCAGGCCGGAATCGGCGGCGCGGGCGCTTGCCGGAACCCGGGCCCCGGCCTGGGTCTTCCTCCACGGCAAAACGTCGGCCCTGTCCTCCACATGGCTGCGCCAGAACACGCAGAAGTTGCAGGCCTCGCACCGGATCGCGCCGTCACATTGAAGAAATGTCCGCGAGCGACTATACTGAAGAGGTGCGGACAGGATCCGCGCGATTGGATGAGGGTCCCAAGCTGAACTCCTGGTCTCTGCAGGCGGCGCACGACACTGCGCCCCACCCGGCCACCGGCGGCGGTGCCGCTGCCGGTCCGTCCTCTTCCGCGGACAGCCATCGGGACACGGACTTCGCAACCCCGCTCGATCTGGTTCGCTTTTGCCTCGATGATATGAAGGCCGAGGAGATCGTGGAGATCGACCTCGCGGGCAAGACCTCCATCGCCGACACGATGCTGATCGCCACGGGCCGGTCCAACCGCCACGTGGGCGCCATTGCCGAGCGGATCATCGGCGCCTTCAAGGATCATGGCTTCGGCACGGTGAAGGTCGAAGGCATGCCCGCCTGCGACTGGGTCCTGATCGATGCCGGCGACCTGATGGTCCACCTGTTCCGGCCCGAGGTGCGCGCCTTCTACAATCTCGAGAAGATGTGGGGCGCCGACCGGCCGCGCGAGCGCGCGGCCGGCTGAGCCGCCCGCCCCGTTGAAACTGTCCCTGATCGCGGTCGGCCGGCTGAAATCCGGCCCCGAGACCGAACTGGCCGCGCGCTACGGCGAGCGCGTGGCGGCGGTCGGCCGCACGCTCGGCTTCTCGCCCTTCACCGTCGTCGAATTGCCTGAGAGCCGCGCCCGCCGTCCGGAAGACCGGCGGCGCGAGGAGGCCGGCGCCATCGTGGAGGCCGCCGCGGGCCAGGTGCTCGTCGCCTTCGACGAGCGGGGGGCCGGCTTGACCAGCGAGGCCTTCGCCGGCCGCCTGCGCGACTGGCGGGACGGCGGCAGCCCCGGGCTGGCCTGTATCGTCGGCGGCCCGGACGGGCTCGACGCTTCCGTGCGCCAGCGGGCGGACCTCGTCCTGGCCTTCGGTGCCTTGACCATGCCCCACCAGATCGTGCGGGCGCTCGTGGCGGAGCAGCTCTACCGCGCCATGACAATCCTGTCCGGACATCCCTATCATCGCGCCTGATGACGCGAATCGCCGACAGCCGCCGCAGGACCGGCCTGCTCCTTGCGAGCCTGGCCTGGCTCGCGCCCGACTGTGCGGCGATGGCGCAGGCACCGGCTCCCGCCGAACCGCCGTCCCAGGCGGCGCCGGCCCCGGCTTCCCCTGACGAGACCGCCGCCCGGCGCGAGGCGGCCCGCGCGCTGCGGGCGCTCGAGCTCAAGGAGCTGGAGGACGGCGCCAAGGCGGCTGCCGATGCCAGGAGCAAGGCCGAGGCCGAGGCTGCCGCCATCCAGACCGACCGCGCGCGCCTGAACCAGGCGCTCATCGACACCGGCGAGCGCGTGCGCGCCGCCGAGAACCGCGCCGCCCAGGCTGAAGACCGGCTGGTCACGCTGCGCACGACGGAAGAGGCGATCCGCGGCTCGCTCGCCGGCCGCCAGGGCGTGATCGTGGAGGTGCTGGCCGCGCTCCAGCGCCTGGGGCGGCGGCCGCCGCCGGCGGTCCTTGCCCGGCCCGAGGATATGCTGCAGGCCGTGCGCACCGCCATCCTGCTCGGCGCCGTCCTGCCCGAGCTGAAGGCCGAGGCCGAGATCCTCGCCTCCGACCTCGCCGAGCTGGCCCGCCTGCGCGAGGCCGCCGGCCGCGAGCGCGAACTGGTCTCCGCGGAGCTGAAAACCCTCGCCGAGGAGCGCGAGCGCCTGGCCGTCCTCGTGGCTGCCCGCCAGCAGCAGCTGGCGCTGGCGGAGAAGAACGTCGCCGCCGAGCGGGAACGGTCGGCGACGCTCGCCTCCCGCGCCCAGTCCGTGCGCGAGCTCCTCGACGGGATCGACCGGGAGATTGCCGAAGCGAACCGGCGGGCGGAAGCCGAGCGCCAGGCGCTCGATACACAAAGTCGCGAGGCGCGGGAGCGCTTCGCCGCCGCCGCGGCCCTCGGTCCCGCCAGGCTCGCGCCCCGGGTTCCGTTCGTGGAGACGCGCGGCGCGCTGCCGATGCCGGTCGCGGGATCGCTCGCCGTGCCCTTCGGCGCCCCGGACGGATTTGGCGGGACGACCCGCGGAATGTCGTTCTCCACCCGCGCCCGCGCGCTGGTTTCGGCCCCTGCGGACGGCTGGGTCGCCTTCGCGGGCCCGTTCCGCTCCTTCGGCCGCATGGTCATCCTGAACACCGGTTCGGGCTATTTCGTCCTACTCGCGGGGCTGGAGCGGCTGGACGTGGAACTCAACCAGTTCGTGCTGGCCGGGGAGCCCATCGGCGTCATGGGTGAAAGCGCCGCGCCCGGCGAGACGGCTTTGGACGGTGACAGAACCGGCCCCGTCCTTTACGTTGAGTTCAGGAAGGACGGAGCGTCCATCGATCCCGGACCGTGGTGGGCCAAGGCCGCCGGTCCCCGAGCCGCCCCCGAGCGGCGCACCGACGGCTCCGGACATTCAGGCGGCACAAAGGTTCGCGGATGATGCGCAAGGCTTCTCTTCTTCTGGCGGGCGTGGTCCTGGGAGCGGGGGCGACCGGCTTCGTCCTGGAAACGCGGCTCCTCAGCTCCACCAGCGCGGTCGCCGCCGCGCCCGAGACGTACAGGCAGCTCAATCTCTTCGGAGACGTGTTCGAGAAGATCCGCTCGGACTACGTCGAGAAGCCCGAGGAATCGAAGCTGATCGAATCGGCCATCAACGGAATGCTGACGTCGCTGGACCCGCATTCCAGCTACATGGACGCCAAGACCTTCAAGGACATGCAGGTCCAGACCCGCGGCGAGTTCGGCGGCCTCGGCATCGAGGTCACGATGGAGGACGGCCTGGTGAAGGTCGTCTCGCCCATCGACGACACGCCGGCGGCCCGCGCGGGCATCATGGCCAACGACATCATCACCCATATCGAGGAAGAGCAGGTCCAGGGCCTGACCCTCAACCAGGCCGTCGAGAAGATGCGCGGCCCGGTGAACACGCCGGTGCGCCTCAAGGTGCAGCGCCAGGGCCGCTCCGACCCGCTCGAGGTTCGCCTCGTGCGCGACGTGATCCGCATCCGCGCCGTGCGCTCGCGCGTCGAGGGCGAGGACATCGGCTATGTCCGCATCACCCAGTTCAACGAGCAGACCTTCGACAACCTCAAGGCCGCGGTCGAGAAGATCGCGACGGAGCTGCCGGCGGACAAGCTCAAGGGCTATGTCATCGACCTGCGCAACAATCCGGGCGGCCTGCTCGACCAGGCGATCCTGGTGTCCGACGCGTTCCTCGACCGGGGCGAGATCGTCTCAACCCGCGGCCGCAACGCCGACGAGACGCAACGCTTCAACGCCAAGGCCGGCGACCTGACCAAGGGCAAGCCGCTGGTCGTGCTGGTGAATGGCGGTTCGGCCTCGGCGTCGGAAATCGTCGCCGGCGCCCTGCAGGATCACAAGCGCGCCACGCTGATGGGCACCCGCTCCTTCGGCAAGGGCTCGGTCCAGACGATCATTCCGCTGGGGTCCAACGGCGCTGTGCGCCTGACGACGGCGCGGTACTACACGCCCGCCGGCCGCTCGATCCAGGCCAAGGGCATCGAGCCGGATATCCAGGTGCTCCAGGAGATCCCGGACGAGATCAAGGGCAAGGACGAGACGAAGGGCGAAGCTGGCCTGCGCGGCCACCTGCGCAACGGCGAGAAGGACGAGAAGTCCGGCTCCTCGGCCTATGTCCCGCCGGACGCCACGAAGGACAAGCAGCTCATCGCCGCCTTCGAGCACCTGCGCGGCGTCCGCAAGGACGCGGCCGCCCCCGCGCCGAACTCGGCGAACTGACGCCGCACCGCCTCGATCCGGCCCGCACAGGGCCGGACCCTCTCGACGGCCCGTCCCCGCACACACAATATGCGGGCGCGGGCCGTTCCTGATTCGGACGCCTGTTCCGGTCCGCGACGGTGCGAGCGCGCGTGACCGATACGACCCAGGACGATCTGACGAGGCCGCTCAAGGCGGCCAAGGGCAAGGGGGCGAAGGCCTCCGGCAAGCCGGGCCTCATGTCCCGGCTGCCGCTGATGCGCGTCGCCCTCGGCTTCACGGCCTCGGTCGGCCTCGCCGTCCTGCTCTATGCCGCCCTCGTCCACGATCCCTTCGGCGGCGAGCCGCACGCCGTCTCGGTCATCGTCCCGCGCGCCATCCCCGACCCGATCGCCGAAGCCCCGGCCGCCGCGCCCCGCGGTCCCGCGACCGCCGGCGACCTGGAGCGCCAGGCCGGCGTTACGGTCGTCCGCCCGGGCGCGAACGCGCCGGGCTCCATCGTCATCTCGGTCGGCGACGGCGGGCCCGTCCGCCTCAACCCCGCGCCCGATCCGCGCATCGCGCAGCAGACCCGCTTCGGCATCGCGCCGCGGATGGGCGCGGACGGGCTCAGGGCCATGGACGTCTACGCCCGTCCCGTCGTGCCGCTGCCCGGGGGCGCTTCGCCCAAGGGCCGCATCGCGGTGGTCGTGGGCGGGCTCGGCATCAGCCAGAGCGCGACCGCGGACGCGCTCGCCCGCCTGCCCCGCGCCGTGACGCTGGCCTTCGCGCCCTACGGCGCCGAGCTGGAGCGGAACGTGACCGAGGCCCGCGCCGCGGGCCACGAGGTGATGCTCCAGGCGCCGATGGAGCCGTTCGACTATCCCGACAACGATCCCGGCCCGCACACGCTCATGGCCACGGGCAAGCCCGCCGAGACCGCCGAGCGGCTGGCCTGGCTGTTCGGCCGGTTTCCCGGCTATGTCGGCATCGTCAACTTCATGGGCGCGCGCCTGACCGCCGAGGAGGCCGCCATGACGCCGATCCTGCGGGAGATCGGCGGGCGCGGCCTGTTCTTCCTCGACGACGGGTCCTCGCCGCGCTCGGTCGCGACCGCCACCGCCGACAAGCTGCGGGTTCCGGCCCGCAAGGCGGACGTGGTCGTCGACGCGACCCTTACCCCGGCGGCCATCGACGCCGCCCTTGCCCGGCTGGAGCGCCAGGCCACGGAGAAGGGCCTCGCCATAGGCTCGGCATCCGCCCTGCCGCTGACTGTGGACCGGCTCGCCCGGTGGTCGCAGGCGCTGGAAGCCAAGGGGATCCTGCTGGTGCCGGTGAGCTCGGCCTGGAGCACGCCGTGACGGGCACCGGCCCCGCGCCGCGCGGCGAACCCCATCCCGGCTATCGGCCCTGCGTGGGCATCGCCCTGTTCGATTCAGCAGGGCGCGTCTTCCTCGGGCGGCGCGTGCGCGCGCGGGACCTGGGGCCGGGCGGCGAGGACTTCGCCTGGCAGATGCCCCAGGGGGGAATCGATGCGGGGGAAGACCCGCTGCCGGCGGCGCTCCGGGAATTGTGGGAGGAGACCGGCGTGCGCTCGGCGGAGCTGATCGCCGAGGCGCCGGACTGGTACGCCTACGACCTTCCCGCCGACATTGCCGGCCAGAGCTGGAAGGGGCGCTATCGCGGCCAGACGCAGAAATGGTACGCGCTGCGCTTCACGGGCGACGATTCCGAGATCGACATCGGCGCCCCCGGCGGCGGCGGGCACAAGCCGGAATTCGACGCCTGGCGCTGGGAGCGGCTGGAACGCGTTCCCGATCTCATCGTGCCGTTCAAGCGCCCCGTCTATGAGCGCGTCGTGGACGCCTTCGCCTCGCTGGCGGGGGCCTGACGCCGCAGCCGGCGCCAGAGCCGGCCGTCGATCGCCGACAGGCCGAGCGCGATCAGCGCCATGCCCGCCACATGGCTCGGCAGCAGCCGCTCGCCGAGCAGGCCGACGCCGAGCAGGATGGCGCTGGGCGGGATGAGGAACGTCACCAGGGTGACGTTGGTGACGCCGACGCGCGCCATCAGCCGGAAGAAGATGATGTAGGCGAAGGCGGTGGAGATCAGCGCCAGCCCGATCAGCGCGCCGATCGCCTTAAGGCCCGGCACCGGCAGGGCGTAGGAGCGGTCCACCAGGAGCGAGAGCGGCAGCAGGATCGCGCTGGACGCAACCAGCGGGCCGAACGCGGTCTGCATCGGCGTGATGCCCATCGTGCGGAAGCGCCGGCCGATCGTGCCCGACACCGCGTAGGACACGGCGGCGGCGATGCAGGCGAGCTCCGCCAGCACGGCCCGGTCGAGGCCGGTGAGGACGCCCGGCCCGATCATCACGGCGACGCCCGCCAGTCCGGCCAGGACGCCGATGATCTTGCCCGCCGACAGCTTCTCGTCGTCGGTGAAGGCATGGGCGACCAGCACCGTGAAGAGCGGCGTCGTGGCGTTGAGGATAGAGGCGAGGGCGGAGGCGATCTCCGTCTGCGCCCAGAACAGCAGGCCGAACGGCACCACGTTGTTCAGCAGCCCCATGATGAAGAACAGCCGCCACAGCGGCGCGCCGCGCGGCAGCGACTGGCCGATGGCGGCCAGGCACAGCCCCAGCGCGATGGCCGCCAGGAGGACGCGCCCGAAGACGAGCGTCAGCGGCGGAATTTCGGCCACCGCCACCTTCGCGAAGAAGAACGACCCGCCCCAGATGAAGGACAGGAGGCCCAGAAGCGCCCAGTCGCGGGCGGACATGCGTGCTGAAATCGGGGTCATCGTCGCTCCAGGCCGGGCACCAAACCGCAATCGGCGCCGCCGTGCCACCCGTTTTGCGCCCATGTGCGGGCGTGAGGCGCCGCCCGCCTGGAGCCCTGTCCCGAGGTTCCCGCCTTCAGTCCCGGTCGCCGGTCTTCAGCGCCACGTCGCTGGCAAAGCGCGCATCCTGCCCCGCGGCCAGATGCGGCGCCGCGTCCGCTATGGCGCGCAGCAGGTCCTCGAGCCAGGGCCCCTCCGACTTGGCGAAGTCGCCCAGGACATGGTTGTGAACCAGCGCCTTGTGGCCGGGATGGCCGATGCCGATGCGGACCCGGCGGTAGTCGTTGCCCAGATGCGCGGTGATGGAGCGCAGGCCGTTATGCCCGGCATTGCCGCCGCCGGTCTTGACCCGGACCTTGCCCGGCGCAAGGTCGAGTTCGTCGTGGAAGACGACGATCTGCGGCAGCGCGATCTTCAGGAAGCGGGCGGCCTCCGCCACGGAGCGGCCGGACTCGTTCATGTAGGTCTGGGGCTTGAGCAGGAGCACGCGCTCCCCTCCGACCACGGCCTCCGTCGCCTCGCCCTGGAACTTGCGCCGCCACGGCGCCGCCCGGTGCGCGTCGGCGATCGCCTCCAGCGCCATGAAACCGACATTGTGCCGGTGGCGGCGATATTCGGGGCCGGGATTGCCCAATCCGACGAACAGCAGCATGCGGGCGCCGTCCTGGTCAGGTGCCAAACGGAAACGGCCGCGCGGTGCGAAGCGCGCGGCCGTCGGGATCGTTCGCGGTCGCGGGGGCCCTTACGCCTCCGGCGCGGCCTCGGCCTCTTCCGCCGCCGGCTCCTGCATCACGGTCGGGGCGAGCAGCGTCACGATGGTCAGGTTGTCGTGGCTCACCGCCGTCACGTCCTTGGGGAGCGTGATGTCGCTGAGGTGCACCGAATCGCCGACCGAGAGCTTGGCCACCGACACGTCGATGGAGTCCGGGATCGCGTCCGCCGGGGCCAGCACGCTGATCGCATGCTCGACGATCTGCAGGACGCCGCCGCCCTTGAGGCCGGGCGACTGGTCCTGGCCGGTGACGTGCACCGGGACGTCGACCTTGAGCTTCTGGCCGGAGGTCAGGCGCAGGAAGTCCACGTGAACGGGCGTGTCCTTGACCGGATCGAGCTGGTAGTCGCGCGGAATCGCCCGGGTCTTCTTGCCGTCCACGTCGATCTCGAAGACCGTGGTCTTGAAATGGCCGGCGAAGATCAGCTGCTTGGTCTGGTTGAAGTCGAGGGCGATGGTCTGCGGCGCCTGACCGGCTCCGTAGATGACGGCAGGAACGCGGCCCTCGCGACGGACGGCCCGGGCGGCCCCCTTGCCGGCCCGGTCCCGCGCGACAGCCTTGATGTGCTTCACGTCGGACATGGAAGTCTCCTGAAAATGGGAAGGCCGCGGGGTGTCGCCCTGCGGCCGGCGTCTTCGCCTCCGTCCCGTGCCTCCAGGGGTGTCTGGCGGGGAAGGCGCCGGGCTTATAGCGCCGGCGGGCGCAAACCGCAAATCGGTCGCAGAGCGGGACCGGAAGGCTTCAGGCGGCAGCGACCTTGTGCACGTCGAAGCCGCCGGTCGGCAGCGGCTTGACGACGAGGCGCTCGTTTGCCTCCAGCACGCCCACCGGGACGTCCCGGTCCGGCAGGACGAGAATGGCGCTGCGGTTGACGAAGACGACGACATGCCGGCCCTCGCCCGCACCGCGCGCGGCCCAGTCCTTGAACTGGCCGTAGAAGGGCTGCTGCCGCCACGCGGCCGGCGCGCCGGGATCGACCTGCGCGAAGAGGAACCGCGTCAGGGGGTCGACGGTAAGCACGAACTTGGAGCGCTCGGGCTTCCATTCCGGGCCCAGGATGTCGCTCGTCATCCAGAAGCAGTGGAAGGCGCGGCAATGGTCGGGCCGGGTGGCGTGGATCGCGCAGCCGCGGCCCGGCAGGCAATGCTGGCACCACTTGCCCATGGGCTTGGGGACGGCGGGAACCTCGTACACCTTGCAGCACAAAGTGCAGGTGCCGCAGGAGCGTCCCGGCGCCGGCGTGGTGACGAAGGCGGCCGGATCCAGCATCAGGCGGGCGCAAGCCCCAGACGGGCGTCGCGGTCGCGCAGCCAGGCGGCGACCGGGATGGCGGCCAGCACCATCCACGCCTTGCCGACGATCTGGCCGGGCAGGTACTCGAGGCTGTTGAAGGCCAGGTGGAGGAAGATGGCGCTGTCGACGACGAGGCCGACGAGGCTCGAGGCGATCACCGCCAGAAGGAAGCGGCGGCGCTGGAGCGGCGTGTAGACCGCGAAATCGGCCAGCTCGGACACTAGGAACGCCGCCGCCGAGGCTAGGACGATGTTGGCAGGCGCAAGCCACGCGGACAGGGTCGTGCCCGCCGCGATGGCAAAGAGCGAAACCCAGGCGCCGAGGCGCCGCTGGACCAGATCGCGCAGGACGAGCGCGATGCCGATCATCAGCACGCCGCTCGGCGCCGTCAGTCCGGGCGCGACGGGGATGAGGCATGGGCCGTTCGGCACGCAGACCGTGCCCACATTGCCGATCAGCCAGTTCGCAGCCGGGATCGTCAGCGCGAACAGCGCCAGGAAGACGAGCCCTTCGGCGCGGCGGCGGACGGCAATCGGGGTGCCGGCGGTCTCGGTCATGGGCTCACTTCCTTCGCGATGGCGCTGCGATACCGCGCGAAGCCCTCCGCGCGCAAGCGGCAGGCGGGACATTCGCCGCAGCCATGGCCCCAGGGATGCAGGCGCGCCCGGTCGCCGAGATAGCAGCTGTGGCTCTCGCGGATCACCAGGTCGGCGAAGGGCTGCCCGCCGATGGTGTCGGCGAGGGCGAAGGTCCCGGCCTTGTCGATCCACATCAGCGGCGTGTGCAGGACGATGCGGGTCTCCATGCCGAGGTTCAGCGCCACCTGCATGGCCTTGATCGTGTCGTCGCGGCAGTCGGGATAGCCGGAATAATCGGTCTCGCAGACGCCGAGCACCACGTGCCGGATGCCCCGGCGATAGGCGAGGGCGGCGGCGAAGGTCAGGAAGATGAGATTGCGGCCGGGCACGAAGGTGGAGGGCAGCCCGCCTTCCGTCATCGCGATCTCGGTCTCGCGGGTGAGCGCCGTCTCGGAGATGAGGCCCAGGGCATCGAGCGACAGGACGTGATCCGGCCCGAGCGCGCCCCTGCCGTCGCGGCCATCGCCGAGGGTGCCGGGCTGGGCTAAGGCGGCCCGGATCGTGCGGCGGCACTCCAGTTCGACCCGGTGGCGCTGGCCGTAATCGAAGCCCACGGTCTCCACATGGGAGAAGCGCTGCAGCGCCCAGCCAAGGCACACGGTGGAATCCTGCCCGCCGGAGAACAGGACGAGGGCGCTGGAGGCGGGATCGGCGGCCGGCTCGCTCATCGCCTCGCCATCGGTCAAATCAGTCGAACAGGCTCGACACGCTGGATTCCGTCGCCGTGCGGCCGATGGCCTCGCCCATAAGGGCGGCGATCGGGATCACGCGGATATTGTGGGCGACCTTCACCGCCTCGGTCGGCTGGATGGAGTCGGTGATGACCAGCTCCTTCAACTTGGAGGAGGCGATGCGCGCCACCGCGCCGCCGGAGAGCACGCCGTGGGTGATGAAGGCGCGGACCTCCTTGGCGCCCTGCGCCAGCAGGGCCTCGGCGGCGTTGCACAGGGTGCCGCCGGAATCGACGATGTCGTCCACCAGGATGCAGCAGCGGCCCTCGACCTCGCCGATGATGTTCATCACCTCGGATTCGCCCGGCCGCTCGCGGCGCTTGTCGACGATGGCCAGCGGCGCGTCGATGCGCTTGGCCAGCGCCCGGGCGCGGACCACGCCGCCGACGTCGGGCGACACGACCATGACGTTGGACGTGTCCAGCCGGTCCTTGATGTCCGCCACCATGGTGGGCGCGGCGAACAGGTTGTCGGTGGGGATGTCGAAGAAGCCCTGGATCTGCCCCGCATGGAGATCGAGGGTCAGGACGCGGTCGGCGCCGGCATGGGTGATGAGGTTGGCCACCAGCTTGGCGGAGATCGGCGTGCGCGGGCCGGGTTTCCGGTCCTGGCGGGCATAGCCGAAATAGGGCAGCACCGCCGTGATGCGCCGGGCCGAGGAGCGGCGCAGCGCATCGATGATGATCAGCAGTTCCATCAGGTGATCGTTGGCCGGGAACGACGTGGACTGGATGACGAAGACGTCCTCGCCCCGCACGTTCTCCTGGATCTCGACGAACACCTCCATGTCGGCGAAGCGGCGCACCACGCACCTGGCCAGCGGCACGTTGAGATACGCGCCGATCGACTCGGCCAGGGGAATGTTGGAATTGCCCGCGACGAGCTTGATGGACATGGTCATGGATGCCGGGTTCCGCTGGCCCGGCTCCCGGCGACGCTGTCGGGCCGCCGGACCGGTCCCGATGGTCCGGCTCTTAGCAGCGTCAAGCCGCCGTCACAATACGGGCGAGGTGACCCGTCCCCAAGGGCGCGCCGCGGGCGGCTTCACTCGGCGGCCTCCGCCTCCGGCCCGGCAGCCTCCTCCGGCGGCGAGGCCTGGCTCTGCACCAGGAAGACCGCGATCCCATCCAGGCTGCGCCGGGCCAGCGCCTGCAGGGCCGCTTCGTCGATGCCGGTCCAGGGATCGGAGAGGGCGCCGACGCGGGCGGGGCTGTCCCCCGTGATCCGCTGCGCCCGCCGGGCCGCCTCGTCATACACGTCCCAGACATAGGTGATGCCGGTCGTCGGCGCGGTCGCCAGATGCCCGCGCAGGCGGTAGCGGGCCGGGCTGCCGGCCGCCACCAGCCGGAGCTGGCGCTGGGACGCCTCGCTCGCCATCAAGGCCGCAAGCCGGTTGCGCATGGCGTCGGGCGGTCCGTCCAGGCTTTCCAGGCTGACGGGAATGTCCGGCGGCGTGCCGCGCATCGTCGTCTCCAGGCACCCGGCGAGCGCCAGGGATGCCGCCGCAAGGACGGCGGCCCGCGACAGCCGGCGCAAGAACGACATGGATCCTCCTCCCGCCCCCCGACGGAAACGGCCGGGACTGTAGCGGCTGCCCGCAACGCCGACCAGCCGGGTTCTTGGCCGGCGCCGGAGTCGCACCGGCTTGGCGCGCGGGCCGGCCATCGCCTACATGGGACCCATGACCAGCCGCAAGACCGACCAGGACCTGCCGCCCGACGAGCCCGCCGGCGACGACGAACCCGAGGCGACGCTGGAAAGCGCCGGTTCGCAGGTCGAGATCCTCGTGGAGGCGACGCCGGAGCGGCTGCGCTCGGGCATGGAGGTCATCGGCCGCTTCGTGAAGACGCTGCCGGGCAAGCCCGGCGTCTACCGCATGTTCGATGCGGCCGGCGACGTGCTCTATGTGGGCAAGGCCCGCAACCTGAAGGCGCGCGTCTCGGCCTATGCCCGCGGCCAGGCGCATACGAACCGCGTCGCGCGGATGATCGCCGAGACCGCGGCGATGGAGTTCGTCACCACCAATACCGAGACCGAGGCACTGCTGCTGGAGGCCAACCTCATCAAGCAGCTGCGGCCGCGCTACAACGTGCTGCTGCGGGACGACAAGTCCTTCCCCTACATCCTGGTGACGGGCGACCATCCCTCGCCCCAGCTCGCCAAGCATCGGGGCGCCCGCAATCACAAGGGCGAGTATTACGGCCCCTTCGCCAATGCCGGGGCGGTGAACCGCACCATCAACGCCCTGCAGCGCGCCTTCCTGCTCAGGACCTGCTCCGACAGCTATTACGAGAACCGCACGCGGCCCTGCCTGCTCTTCCAGATCAAGCGCTGCGCCGGACCCTGCACGGGGGAGGTCTCCCACACAGACTACGCGGCCCTGGTGGACGAGGCGCGGCTCTTCCTGTCGGGCCGCTCCTCCGCGGTGAAGCAGCGCCTGGCGCAGGAGATGCAGCAGGCATCCGAGCACCTGGAGTTCGAGCGCGCCGCCCGGTACCGCGACCGCCTGGCCGCGCTCTCCGCGGTCCAGTCCAACCAGGACATCAACACGCAAGGGGTGGAGGAAGCGGACGTCGTCGCCCTCGCCCAGGAGGCGGGGCATACCTGCGTCCAGGTCTTCTTCTTCCGCAACCACCAGAACTGGGGCAACCGGGCCTATTTCCCCCGCGCCGACCGGACGCTGTCGGAAATGGAGGTGCTGGGCGCCTTCCTCGCGCAGTTCTACGAGGACAAGCCGGCTTCCCGCCTCGTCCTTCTCTCCCACGAGGTGGAGGACGCCGACGTCCTGGCCGAGGCGATGGCGGTGCGCGCCGGGCACCGGGTGGACATCGCCGTGCCCCGCCGGGGCGAGAAGGCCGACCTCGTCGCCTATGCGCGGCGCAATGCGCAGGAGGCCCTCGCCCGGCAGCTGGCTGACACGACCGCGCAGACGCGCCTCCTGGCCTCCCTGGGAGAGGCTTTCGGCATCGAGGAGCCGATCCGGCGGGTCGAGGTCTACGACAATTCCCACATCATGGGCACGAACGCGGTCGGCGCCATGATCGTCGCCGGACCCGGCGGCTTCATGAAGACCCATTACCGCACCTTCAACATCCGATCGGAGGAGCTCACCCCGGGCGACGATTTCGGGATGATGCGGGAGGTGATGCAGCGGCGGTTCTCCCGGCTGCTGAAGGACGCGCCGAGGGACGGCGCGCCCGCCGACCCCGACGCCTTCCCGCTCTGGCCGGACCTCGTCCTGGTCGACGGCGGCAAGGGCCAGCTCGAGGCCGCCCGCGCCATCCTCGAAGGGCTCGGCGTCAGCGGCGTGAACCTGGTCGGCATCGCCAAGGGCCGCGACCGGGACGCCGGGCGCGAGACCTTCTTCGTGCCCGGGCGCCAGCCCTTCCGCCTCCCGCCCCGCGATCCGGCGCTGTACTTCGTGCAGCGGCTGCGGGACGAGGCGCATCGCTTCGCCATCGGCGCCCATCGCGCCAAGCGCAAGCGCGAGCTGGTCCGCAGCCCGCTCGACGAGATCGCGGGCATCGGTCCGGCGCGCAAGCGCGCCCTCCTGCTCCATTTCGGCACCGCGAAGGCGGTGTCCCGCGCCTCGCTCGAGGACCTGATGGGCGCGCCCGGCGTCAACGCCGCCACGGCCAGGCTGGTCTACGACCATTTCCACGAGCGCGGTGGGTGACGGTTCGGCTGCGATGGCCCGGATCAGGCCAAGCCCGGTGACGGCACGCGTCCCCCTCCTTCCGCCGCCGAGCGGTGGGCGGGGAGCCGACGACGCCGCGCCCCCACCTCTCCCTGAAGCGGGAGGATCGGGGGGCGATGGCGGCTCCGGCGTATGCCATCTTCGGTTGACGCTTTCTCCCGCCGCGTGCTTTCTCGGGTCGCCATGACGATGAGCCGATCGCCGCGCCGATCCCGGGCATTCAGCCTGCCGAATATCCTGACCTATGGCCGGATCGCCGCGATCCCGGCGGTCGTGGCGTGCCTGTTCTGGCCCGGCGATCTCTGGTCCCGCTGGTTCGCCTTCTCGATCTACGTCGCGGCCGGCATCACCGATTATTTCGACGGCTATCTCGCCCGCGCCTGGTCGCAGCAATCGGCCATCGGCCGCATGCTGGACCCGATCGCCGACAAGCTTCTCATCGCCGCCTGCCTGCTCATGCTCGTCGCCGACGGCACGATCGAGAGCTGGGACCTGTGGGCGACGATCATCATCCTGTGCCGGGAAATCCTCGTGTCGGGCCTGCGCGAGTTCCTGGCCGAGCTGCGCGTCTCCGTGCCGGTTTCCACCGTCGCCAAGTGGAAGACGACGGCCCAGATCGTCGCCGTCGGCTTCCTCGTCGCCGGCCCTGCGGGGGACCGCATCCTCCCGGGCACGACGTCCATCGGGCTCGTGCTCCTGTGGGTCGCGGCCCTGCTGACGCTCTATACCGGCTGGGACTACCTGCAGGCGGGCATCCGCCACCTCATGGCCGAGGACGAGAAGAACCCGTGAAGATCGCCTATTTCGCCTGGGTGCGGGAGCGGGTTGGCCGGAGCGAGGAGGAGATCGTCCTGCCGCCCGGCGTCACCACCGTGGCCGACCTGATCGATCACCTGAGCGCGCGGGACGAGGGCTATGCCTATGCCTTCGCCGAGCGGGACACGATCCGCGCCGCGATCGACCAGGAGCTGGTGCCCCACGACGCCCCGCTCGCCGGCGCCCGCGAGGTCGCGTTCTTTCCGCCCATGACCGGGGGCTAGGCTGATGCCGGCCGCCATCTCCGTCGCGATCACGGCCGGTGCGGTGGACATTGCCGGCGAGACGGCCCGGTTCGCCGCGGGCGATCCGGCCATCGGCGCGATCGTCACCTTTGCCGGTCAATGCCGCGACGAGGGCGGCCGCCTCGCCGCCCTCGACATCGAGCACTATCCCGGCATGGCGGAGGCGCAGATCCGCAAGGTCGCGGAGGCCGCCGCCGCGCGCTGGCCTCTCCATGCCATCCGCATCGTGCACCGCCACGGCCGCATCGTGCCGGGCGAGACCATCGTGTTCGTCGCAACGGCCTCGGGCCACCGCCGCGCCGCCTTCGAGGCCGCCGATTTCCTGATGGACTACCTGAAGAGCCGCGCGCCGTTCTGGAAGAAGGAGATCGGCGCGGACGGCATCGCCCGCGACTGGGTCTCTGCCAGGGCGGACGACGATGACGCCCTCGGGCGGTGGGAGTGAAGCGTCCCTCTCGCTGTCATCTCCGACGACGCAGCGCCGGGACGAGGATGCCGCTGGGCATGAGGGCCGCGCTCCGATCCCTTTCCGCAAGGGGAGGGTGGCCGGCGCGGCAGCGCCGGGCGGGTGTGGCCATCCGACGCTTCGCGCCACCGTCCCATGAATGGGAGCGATCGGGCTGGGACTGACGTTGCGCGTGCTTCAAGGCGCCACGCATCCTCGCCCTCGCGAGGTGGGGATGCTCACGCCGCCTTGGCGAGGCTCTCGAACAGGCCCCTGCCGTCGGTCCCGCCGACGAGGTCGTCCACGAAGTTCTCGGGATGGGGCATCATGCCGAGGACGTTGAGGCCGGGCGAATAGATGCCGGCGATGCCGTTGGCCGAACCGTTGGGATTGGCCGCGTCGGTGACCTGCCCCCTGGCGTCGCAATAGCGGAACGCCACCAGGTTCTCGCCTTCGAGGCGCTTCAGCGTCTCGGCGTCGGCGACGTAATTGCCCTCGCCATGGGCGATGCAGACCTCGATCGCCTCGCCCTGGCGGTAGCGGCGGGTGAAGGCCGTGTCCGCGCGCTCCACCGTCAGGAACTGGCGCTTGCAGATGAAGCGGCGGTTGACGTTGCGCATCAGCACGCCCGGCAGCAGCCCCGCCTCGCAGGCGATCTGGAAGCCGTTGCAGATGGCCAGGACGAGCCCGCCGCGCGCCGCATGGGCCCGCACCGCGTCCATGACGCCCGCGCGCGCCGCGATGGCGCCGCAGCGCAGGTAATCGCCGTAGGAGAACCCGCCCGGCAGCACGACGAGGTCCGTGCCGGCTGGCAGGGCGGTCTCGGCGTGCCAGACATAGGCCGGCTCGTGGCCGGTGACCGTGTGGATCGCGGTGCCGGCGTCGCGCTCGCGGTTGGAGCCGGGGAAGACGATGATCGCGGCCTTCATGGCGTCAGCCCACCAGCTCGACGCGGTAATTCTCGACGACCGTGTTGGCGAGGAGCTTCTCGCACGCCGCCTTGAGCGCGGCCTCGGCGGCCGCGTTGTCGTTGATGTCGAGGTCGATGTCGAAGACCTTGCCCTGGCGCACGGAGGCGAACCCGTCGATGCCGAGCGAAGCCAGCGCCCCCTCTATGGCCTTGCCCTGGGGATCGAGAACGCCGGACTTAAGCGTGACGGTGACGCGCGCCTTCATGGATGCCTCCGATGGATGGCGGGGGCTTAGCGCGTTTCGCGCGGCCGCTCAACGGGCGAAGCGCGCCGCCCGCCCAGGGACGCGACGAGCGCGCCGGCGACGATGAGCGCGCAGGCCCCGGCCAGCGCCCAGCTCGCCTGCGCATAGCCGGCCGCGACGAGCGTGAGCGTCGACAGGACGGGCGCCGCATAGCTGGCGACGCCCAGGAAGGACACGTCGCCCTTCTTCATGCCGATGTCCCAGAGCAGGAAGGCGAGGCCCATCGGCCCGACCCCGAGGCCGATGGCCGAGGCCCAGGTCAGGGGATCGGCCGGCCAGACGGTGGTCTCGGCCACAAGGTGGACGCCCAGTGCCATGGCGGCCGAGACCAGCAGGGTCACGGCGACGCTTTCTGTGGGCACGGATGCGACGCGCCGCGACAGGACCGAGTAACCGGCCCAGAGCACCGCCCCGGCGAGCGCGCAGGCATAGCCCGCGATCGCGCCCGCGCCGAGCGGCACCGCGGCGCCCCCCGCGCCCATCCTGTCCCCCACGATGAGCAGCACGGCGGCAAGGCCGAAGGCCGCTCCCACGAGATGGCCCGGCCGCAGCCGCCCGCCGGGCAGGAGGATGGCGAACAGCACGATCAGGAGCGGCCAGAGATAGTGCAGCAGATTGGCTTCCGCCGGCGGTGCGAGCTTCAGGGCGGAATAATAGAGGGCGGTGTCGCCGAACAGCCCGGCAATGCCCAGGGCCAGGGCCGGCGGGTGCGGCCTCAGCAGCGCGGCCCGGCCCCGCCCTAGCGCGATCAGCACCGCGAGCGTGCCGCCCAGACCCAGCGTCATCGCCACGAGCTGGAAGGGCGGGATCGCGCCGGTGCCGGCGGTCAGGAGCGCGAGCAGGGACCACAGCGCGATGGCGCCGCATCCGGTCAGGGTGGCGAAGCGGGAGGTCATGATGCCTGCTCATGCGACAGGCGAAGGCCGGCTGTCGAGGGGGCATGGCGCCCAGGCCGGACTGCGACGTCCGCGTGCAAGCGGGACGCGCGGCGAACGGGAAGGCGGCATGGCTCCCCGTCCGCCCTGAGGCGATGGCCGGATCCCCCCTGTGCGAGGGGATCCGAATTGCGTCACTCGATCATGTAGCGCACGCCGATGCGGAACTCGTGGGAGGCGAGGTCCTTGGCGTTGACCATGACGCCGGCGATCAGGTTCAGGTCGGTGTTGGCGATGGACAGGTAGCGGTAGCCGAGGTCCAGGGAGAAGCCGGGCGAGACCTGCACGGCCACGCCGCCCATGAGCGCCCAGGCGAAGGACCACTTGTCGGTCCCGGTGCCGACGCCCGTCAGGTTGTCGAAATAGTCTCTGAGCTGGACCTGCGCGACGCCTGCGCCGGCGCCGATATAGGGCGAGATGCCGTACCAGCTGCCCAGGTCGAGATAGACGTTGCCGAGCGTGGTCCAACCGCTCAGCGTCGCGCGCTGCGGGAAGGGCCCGAGGGCGCCCGAGAAGTCCGTGTCCAGCCGGTAGTCGGCGGTGACGTCGGCGCGCAGCCAGTTCAGGAACTTGTAGCCGAAGCCGCCGCCGATGGTGAAGCCGGGGTCGATCTTCTCGTTCGTGTAGGGCGTGCGCAGCCCCAGAAGCGGCTGGGTGAGCGTGACGCTCGGATCCACCGCGACCGCGTAGCCGATGTCGCCGCGCAGGTACCAGCCCGCGCCGAGCTCGGACACGAGCGGCCGCGGGCCTTCCAGCGGCGGCGGGGCGGGCAGCCTGTAGTCGGCGGCCGATGCCTGGAAGCCGAGAGTGGCGGCAAGGGCGAGGCCGCCGATCGCGGCCCTGGCGAATGTGGTCATGGCGTCATCCCCGGCCATTGCGGCCTCGTGTGAGGGTGGTTCGCCGATGAGCATGGACCGGAGTGGTTAAGGGCCACTTAACCGTGTTTCTTAACCATGAAAGACCCCGCCCGACGCGAAACGGCGCGGGTCCTGCCGGACCCGCGCCGCCGCTCTGCCCCCTGGAGGGAGAGGTGGTCAGTACTTGGTGACGAGCGGCCGGTGGCGCGGCTCGTAATAGGTCTCCGAACCCAGCGCCCAGCGCATGCCGAACTTCAGGTCGTGGGAGGTGATGTCCTTGAACTTCCAGCTGTCCGGCACGGCGTTGGCGCCGTTGAAGGACACGCTGTCGCCGGTCTCGCCATCGCCCAGGTTGATGTAGCGGTAGCCGAGCTCGAGGGTCAGGTTGTCCGTGACCTGGTAGCCGAGACCCGCCATGAGGGCCCAGGCGAAGTTGGTCTTCGACTTGTTCCCGCTGGTGGCCAGGCTGGTGAAGCCGTTGCCGGTGAACGGGTTGATGCCCTGTCCGGCGTCGCGGAAATTGTCGATCGAGACGTTGGCGAAGCCGACGCCGGCGCCGATGAACGGCGTGATCCCGTGCCAGGTGCCGAGGTCGACATAGGCGTTCAGGAGGCCGACATACTCGGTCTTGGAGCCCGTGAAGTCGTTCGTCTGGTTGTAGGTGCCGGCCGGCGTGCCGAGCCAGCCCACCCGGTCCGTGCCGCGATAGGAGGAGCGGCCGCGATATTCGCCGGTCACGTCCACGCGGAAGTAGGAGTTGAACTGGTAGCCGACGCCGAGGCCGAAGAACGGCGCGGAGGCGAATTCCGACTGGTCGAAGGCGACCCGCGCGACCGGGAAGGCCGCATCGAGCTGCGGGTTCACGACCTTGTCGACCTTCTGGTTGGTCATGCCGATGTCGCCGCGCAGGTACCAGCCGCCGCCGATCTCGGCGGGAGGCGGGGGCGGAGGCGGGGGAGGCGGCAGAAGGTCGGCAGCGAGGGCCTGGCTGACGCCGAGGCTTGCGACGGTGGTGAAGACGAGGCGCGCGATCTGGCCCATGGTCCGGTTTCCCTGATGGCGGGCGTCTCTGCGACGCACCGCGGTTCGGGCGCAGACAGACGCCCTTTCAGGAAGGACCATTCACCATGCGGGTTAAAACAGGTTTAACCCTAACGTTTAACCACGCTTTTTTACCGTCCCGGTTGAATCCGATTGCGCGCGCGGTCAGGCGGCGGTGCGCGACAGGGCGTCGATCACGTCGTCCACGACGCTTTCCACCAGGGCGCGATCGTCGCCTTCGGCCATGACCCGGATCACCGGCTCGGTGCCCGAGGGACGGATGACGAGGCGCCCCAGCGTGCCGAGCCGCTGGCGGCCGCTCTCGATGGCGGTGACGACCGGGGCCTCCTTGAGGGGCTGGCCGCCCGACTTGTAGCGCACGTTCTTGAGCACCTGCGGCAGCGGCTCAAAGCAGTGGCAGACCTCGGAGACGGGCCGGTTCAGGCGCTTGACCACCGCCAGCACCTGGAGGGCCGCGATCAGCCCGTCGCCGGTCGTGGCGTAGTCGGAGAGGATGATGTGGCCGGACTGCTCGCCGCCGACGTTGAAGCCGTGCTCGCGCATGTGCTCAAGGACGTAGCGGTCGCCGACCGCGGTGCGCGCCAGCGTCAGGCCGCGCTCGCCCAGGAAGCGCTCCAGGCCGAGATTGGACATGATGGTGGCGACGATGCCGCCCTGCGCCAGGCGCCCGTCGTCCTGCCAGGAGGACGCGACGACGGCCATGAGCTGGTCCCCGTCCACCACCTGGCCCTTCTCGTCGACGATGAGCACCCGGTCGGCGTCGCCGTCCAGCGCGATGCCGATATCGGCCCGCAGCTCGCGGACCTTGCCCACGAGGGCTTCCGGCGAGGTCGACCCCACGTCGTGGTTGATGTTGAACCCGTCGGGCTCGACGCCGATCGAGATCACCTCGGCGCCCAGCTCCCACAGCGTCTCGGGCGCGACCTTGTAGGCGGCGCCGTTGGCGCAATCCAGGACGATGCGCATGCCTTCCAGGTCGGTGTGGCGCGGCAGGGTCCGCTTGGCGGCCTCGATGTAGCGGGCGTGGACGCTCTCGATCCTCTTGGCGCGGCCGAGATGCTCGGATGCGGCGAGCCGCCCGTCGATGCCGCCGTCGATCAGCGCCTCGATCGTGGTCTCCACCTCGTCGGACAGCTTGTAGCCGTCCGGCCCGAACAGCTTGATGCCGTTGTCCTCGTAGGAATTGTGCGAGGCCGAGATCATGACGCCGATATCGGCGCGCATGGAGCGGGTGAGCATGGCCACCGCCGGGGTCGGCATCGGGCCGAGCAGCAGCACGTCCATCCCCACCGAGGTGAAGCCCGCCTGCAGGGCCGACTCGATCATGTAGCCGGACAGGCGCGTGTCCTTGCCGATGACGACACGGTGCCGGTGATCGCCGCGCTGGAACAGGAGGCCGGCGGCCTGCCCGACCTTGAGGGCCAGCTCCGGGGTGATCTTGCCGTTGGCGCGGCCCCTGATGCCGTCCGTCCCGAAATATTTGCGCGTCATGTGCGGCTCCCAGTCCCCGGTCCCGGTGGGAGGCGTCATCGACCTTTCCACCGCCGGCCCGCGTGTATAGCGCCGCCGCGGGCGGGGCCGCATTCAAAAATTGTAAGCGCTTGTTTCAGCCGCCGGCCCGAAAAAGGCCCGGACGGAGCCGGGCCTTTCGCATCGATGTCACCAGGAACGGGCGGTGATCAGGTTGGCCGCGGCTCCAGCCCTTCCGGGCCGCGCGGCCGGGCGCGGCCGGCGCTCGGGACGGGGGAGACGCGAGTCGGAGCCGGGGGCTCGTCGCTGCCGCGCTCGGGACGCTTGCCCGCGAGCAGGTCGCGGATCTCGTCGCCGGTCAGGGTCTCGAACTCCAGCAGCGCCTCGGCGATACGCACGAATTCCTCGTGGTGCTCGGTGATGATGCGCTTGGCATCCTCGTAGCCCTGGTGGATCAGGCGGCGGACCTCGGCGTCGATCTTCTGGGCGGTCGCCTCGGACACCGCCTGCTGGCGGCCCATCGACATGCCGAGGAAGACCTCTTCCTGGTTGTCTCCGTAGGCGACGAGGCCGAGCTCATCGGAATAGCCCATCTGGGTGACCATGGCCTTGGCCATCTTGGTCGCCTGCTGGATGTCGCCGGTGGCGCCGGAGGTGATGTTCTCCTTGCCGAAGGTGATCTCCTCCGCCACGCGGCCGCCCATGGCCACCGCGAGCTGGGAGGTGAACTCCTTGAACTTCATGGAATAGCGGTCGCCCTCGGGCAGGAACTTGACCATGCCCAGCGCGCGGCCGCGGGGGATGATCGTCGCCTTGTGGACGGGGATGCCCGCCGGCACGTGCAGGCCGACGATGGCGTGGCCGGCCTCGTGATAGGCGGTGAGCTTCTTCTCCTCCTCGGACATGGCCATGGACTTGCGCTCGGCGCCCATCATGACCTTGTCCTTGGCGTCCTCGAACTCGGCATGGGTCACGATGCGCTTGCCGCGGCGGGCTGCCAGCAGGGCCGCCTCGTTGACGAGGTTCATGAGGTCCGCGCCGGAGAAGCCGGGCGTGCCGCGGGCCAGGATCTTGAGGTCCACGTCCGGAGCGAGCGGCACCTTGCGCACATGGACGCGCAGGATCTTCTCGCGGCCGGAGACATCCGGATTGGGAACGACGATCTGCCGATCGAACCGGCCCGGACGCAGCAGCGCCGGATCGAGCACGTCGGGGCGGTTCGTGGCGGCGATGATGATGACGCCCTCGTTCGCCTCGAAGCCGTCCATCTCCACGAGGAGCTGGTTCAGCGTCTGCTCGCGCTCGTCGTTGCCGCCGCCCAAGCCCGCGCCGCGATGGCGGCCGACCGCGTCGATCTCGTCGATGAAGATGATGCAGGGGGCGTTCTTCTTGGCCTGCTCGAACATGTCGCGGACGCGGCTGGCGCCAACGCCGACGAACATCTCCACGAAGTCGGAGCCCGAGATGGTGAAGAACGGCACGTTCGCCTCGCCGGCGACGGCGCGGGCGGTGAGCGTCTTGCCGGTGCCGGGCGGGCCGACGAGCAGGACGCCGCGCGGAATGCGGCCGCCCAGGCGCTGGAACTTCTGCGGGTCGCGGAGGAATTCCACGATCTCCTGCAGGTCCTCCTTGGCCTCGTCGATGCCGGCCACGTCCTCGAACGTGACGCGGCCGTGGGCCTCGGTCAGGAGCTTGGCCTTGGACTTGCCGAAGCCCATGGCGCGGCCGGCGCCGTTCTGCATCTGGCGGGACAGGAGCACCCAGGCGCCGATGAGCACGATGATCGGCAGCCAGTTGATGAGGGCCAGGAACCAGGGCGTGCTGTCCTGCGGGGGCCGCGCGGTGATCGCGACGCCGCGCTCGGACAGCTTGGAGATCAGCGTCGGGTCGTTCGGCGCGAACGTGGAGAACGTCCCGCGGCCGTCACGATAGGTGCCGGAAATCTCCTGCCCGGCCACCACGACGCTCTGGATGCGGCCGGCGGCGGCATCCTCCAGGAGCTGGCTGTAGGGAATGTCGTTGGCGCTGCCGCGCTGCCCCGGATTCTGGAACAGCGTCACGAGGGCGAGCACCAGCACGAAGATGATCACCCACAGGGCGAAATTGCGAAGGTTCGGGTTCATGGGTCCTGTCCGGCGAAGGCGGAGGCGGTGCCCGCGTCCCTCGCTGCGTCTAACTTATGGTTGGCTCGGAGGGTTGCCAAGGGAGCCAAGGCGTCGCGGCCCTCCACTTCACGGAAAGGTTTACGCATTCCGCGCCGCCTTTCCCCCTCGGGCGTGAGGCGCAGCACGCCGTCGCCGCCCAGATCGGCCACCAGGCCGGCGATCGTGCGCCTCAAGGGGCGGCGCGCCGCGGCGGCCTGGGTCAGGCCGGAGGCCAGCGCCTCGATGCGCGCCAGGCGCGGCGCGGCCGGGCCGCCCATGGCGGCGCCGGCCTCGGCGAGCGCCAGACCGAGCGCCCGCACGGCAATCTCGAAGGGGACGTCGTGCCAGCCGGAGACGACGATGCCGCTGTCGCACCGGCTGCCGTGGAGGAGCGCGGCCGCCTGGACCTGGAGCGCTTCCTCGATGCGGGCGGCGCGGGACGCGAGCCGGGCGAGGCGCTCGGCCGTCAGGCCCTCGGCGGCCAGGGCGGGCATGAGCCGGCGCCAGCGCGCGCGGGCAAAGCGCGGGTCCTCGTTGGAGGGGTCGTGAAGGTAGAAGGCGCCGAGCGCGTCGCAGGTGGCGACGAGGCGCGCCTTTGGGATGGCAAGGAAGGGGCGGACATGGACGATGCCGTGGCGGTCGGTGACCGCCCGCATGGCGCCGAGCCCGTTCAGCCCCGTGCCCCGCGCCAGCCGGATCAGCGCGGTCTCGGCCTGGTCGTCGAGGGTGTGCGCGGTGACAAGGTGCGTCGCGCCGATCTCGCGGGCGAGCCCGGTCAGGGCCTCGTAGCGCGCGGAGCGGGCCGCTTCCTGGATGCCGGTCGCGGGCTTCTCGCCAGTCCAGGCCAGCGTCCTGTGGGGCAGGCCGAGATCGGCGGCGGCGCGCGCCACCGCCCGGGCCTCGTCGGCGGAGGACGGACGCAGGCCGTGATCGATGGTGGCGGCGGTGACCGGGGGGCGCCCGGGCCCGGACCGCCAGCGGGCGAGCAGCGCCATGAGCGCCGTGGAATCGGGGCCGCCGGAGACCGCGACGACGATACCCGCCGCGTCCGACAGCGGCGAAAGGAGCTGGTCCGCCTCCGCGCTGCCGAGCGGCGCCGCGATGCGGGCGGGGCCGGTCACGCCGCGCAACGGGCGCGCTGCCTTTCACGATCGAGGCCGCGCCGCACGCTGTCCGCCTGCGGATAGTCGCGGCCGGCCTTGGCGAAGGTGGCGCAGGCCTGTTCCCTCGCGCCGAGCGCGGCGAGCGACACGCCCAGGCGCACGAGCGCATCCGGCGCCTTCGCCGATTTCGGGTGGTCGGTCGTGACCTTCAGGAATTGCTGGCCCGCCTCCTCGTAGCGCTGGCGGGCGAAATAGCTCTCGCCCAGCAGGAAGAGCGCGTCCGGGACCAGCCGGTCCCGCGGGTGGGACTGCAGGAAACGGCGAAAGCCCATCTCGGCGGCGTCGTACTGCTTGGACTGAAGCAGGCCGAACGCGGCGTCGAAGCTCTCGCGCGGGTCCTGGGGGCCGACGGCGGCGACGCTCGGCCGGTTGGGCGAGGGCTCGAGCACCGGGGCGGGGATGACGCCCCCGCCGCCCGCGACCACAGGGTCGCCGCGCCGGGCCAGCCCGTTGATGTCAAGCGGCGCTCCCGGCGCGCCCTCGTCCTCGATGATGGCGCCAGGCGCCTGGCCGAAGGTCTGCGGCCCGGACGGGGGCGTCGTGCCGAGCGGCAGCGGCGCGCCCGGCGCATCGGGGTCGGCCGCGGGGTCGAACACGTCCCCGCGCCGCTGCGGCGCGGCGGCGGGCGGGGCGGCCGGCGAGGCCGCAGGGGGCGCCGCCGGCCTTGCGGCGGGTGCCGCGCCGCTGCGGGAGCCACCGCGCTCCTGCATGCGGAATTCCATGTCCTCCTGGAACCGGCGGAGTTGGTCGGCGAGCTTGCGGTTCTCGAACTGGAGCTGCTCGATCTGGCCGGACAATTGCCGAACCTGACCCTCGAGCCGGTTCACGCGCAGGAACGTGTCGGCCGCGTCCTGCGCCCGTGCGGGGCCCAAAGATGCGGCGGCGAGGACGAGGCCGGTCGTCACGGTGAGGGCCTTGAACATGGAAATGGCAACCTGTCCTTGCATGCGTGCCGGCAGCCGGGATCGGCAAAGCAGAGCGGCTGTATCACACGCCAATCTCAAGGCCAAAATGCGGCTGGCGGGGCTGGCGGGCAGTGCTGAAACGGAAAACGGCGCCCTCGCCGGGCGCCGCTTGCCTGTCGCAGGGCCGGTGAGGCCTGCCTGACGTCAGGAGGCCGGGCCGCCGCCGAGCACCGTCACCGCGCGGCGGTTCTGCGACCAGCAGGAAATGTCGTTGCAGACCGCCACGGGGCGGGTCTTGCCATACGAGATCGTCCGCATCCGGGACGGGGCGATGCCGCGGGAGGCGAGGTAGTCGCGGACCGACTGGGCGCGGGTGGCGCCGAGCGAGTAGTTGTACTCCGCCGTGCCCCGCTCGTCGGCATGTCCCTCGATGGTGAAGGTGTAGCGCGGATACTGGTTGAGCCACTGCGCCTGCTTGTCCAGCGTGGCGGCCGCGGTCGGGGTGAGGTCGGTGGAATCGGTCTCGAAGAAGACGCGGTCGCCGACATTCACGACAAAGTCCTGGGCGCTGCCCGGGGTGGCGGCGCCGCCGGCGCCGAAGCCGTCGGCAGTCTGGTTCTTCGAGCACGCGCCGAGCGCGAGCCCGACGGCGAGCAGGATGGCGAGCTTTCCGGCTCGCGGCGTGGCGATGGTCATCATCGGCGGAAAACTCCTTCTGGCGCTCGGGCGGTGCGGCCCGCTGCGACCCCTTGCTTCTCGGGGTCCAGGACTACGGGGGGTTGGTTAAGCGAAGGTTCCGTCAACCTTGATCGGGGCTTTCCGGAGGCTGTTGCATTTGGGCAATTTCGTGAAACCGGTTGTCAGGGTTAACGCTGGGTAAAGCTCAGCGGCCCGCCTCCGTCAGGAGCGGGGACCAGGCCGGCTCGGATGCGAAGCCCGGCGTCTGGACGGGCACTTCCACGCGGCCGGTGATGTCGACCATATACAGCTTGCCGCCGCCCTGGCCGCCCGGATCGCGGTAGAACATGATGTACTGCCCGTTGGGCGCCCAGGTGGGCGCCTCGTTGTGGAAGCCCTCGGTGAGGATGCGCTCGCCGGTGCCGTCGGGCTTCATGATGCCGATGGCGAAGGCCCCGCCGCGCTGCCGGGTGAAGGCGATGAAATCGCCGCGCGGCGACCAGACGGGCTGCCCGTAGGCGCCGCCCTCGCCGAAGGAGAGGCGCCGCGCGCCGCCGCCGCCGACCCCCATCAGGTAGATCTGCTGGGATCCGCCGCGGTTGCTCTCGAAGACGATCTGCGAGCCGTCGGGCGAGAAGGACGCGGCGGTGTCGATGCCGCTCGTGTCGGTGAGCGGGGTCGCCGCGCGCGAGCGCAGGTCCACCATGTAGAGGTTGGAGCTGCCGCCGCGGTTGAGCGTGATGACCACGCGCCCGCCATCGGGGGCAAAGCGCGGGCTCGTCGTCATCTCCTGGGCATCGACGACGAGCTGCTGCTCCTCGGTATCCATGTTCATGATGCTGACGCGGGCCGGCTCGCCGATGCGCTGGGAAATGTACGCGATCGTCTGGCCGACCGGGGAATAACGCGGCATGCCCACGCTGCCCTGGCCGGTGCGCAGGTAGCGCACGTTGGCGCCGTCCTGGTCCATGACCGCCAGGCGCCGGACCCGATTCTCCTTCGGACCCGATTCGTCGACGAAGACGATCTTGGTGTCGAAGAAGCCGCCAAGGCCCGTGATCTTGGAATAGACCGCGTCGGACACGACGTGGGAGATGCGCCGCCAGTCGGCGGGGCCGGAGAAATATTGCTGCCCGACGATCTGCTGGCCGGTCAGCACGTCCCAGAGGCGGAACTCGGTCTTGAGCCGGCCCGAGCCGTCGCGGCTGACGCGGCCCGTGACGAGCGCCTGCACGCCGGCAGCGGCCCAGGCCTGGAAGGCGGGAACGGCGTCGATCGAGGGCGCGCGCTCGGGGAAGCGCGCCTTGTCCACCGGCAGGAAATAACCCGACCGGCGCAGGTTGTTGGTGATGACGCCGGCGATCTGCTGGCCGACCTGCGGGTCGCCCGCGAAATCGGTGACCGCGATCGGCATGGGCTGGAACGTGGAGCCGGGGCCGACGCGGATCGTCAGCTCGGCGGAGGCGGGAGCGGTCTGCGCCACGAGCCCGATGCCGGGCGCGAGCAGGGACAAAGCTCCGAGGAATTGGCGGCGATGCATGGTTCTCATCCGTGAGGGCTCCGCTCGTTCAGGGCGGGTGCCGGTGGTTCAGGCCGGCGGCTCGAACTCGACGTTCAGCGCGCGCCAGTCGCTGTAGAACGGCGCAAACTGGGCGGGGATCCGGTAGGGCGCGCAGCGGCGGACGGCCCGGAGGGCCGCATCCGTCACGGCGCGATCGATGGAGGAGGGCCCGGAGCGGACGATGCGCGGGTCGGAGGCGAGCGATCCGTCCTGGTTGAACTCGACCTTGATCATCGGCAGCACGATCTGGCCGCCGGTGGCGCCGATCGGCGCGCTGTAGCAGCGCTCGATCTGCTCGCGCAGGATGCCGGCCAGCGCGCCCATCTGGTTGACGCTGAGCTTGGGTGCGTTGGCCGTCGGCGCGCCCAGGGACGCGGTCCGCACGACCTCCCGGCCGGTGGCGCCGGTGGACTGCGTCGGTTCCTTGGAGGTGAGCAGGCGGTTGATGTCGCCCGGGTTGAACTTCTCGGCGAGCTGCGCCTCGCGGCGGGCCTTGGCCTCAGCCTCGGCCTTCGCTTTGGCGACGGCTTCCGCGCGCGCCTTGGCCTTCGCCTCGGCTTCGGCCTTTGCCTTGGCGTCCGCTTCGGCTTTCGCCTTGGCCTGCGCGCGCGCCTCCGCGTCCGCCTTGGCCTTGGCTTCCGCCTTCGCCCGGGCCTCCTCCTCCGCCACCTTGGCGCGGCGGACCTGTTCGGCCTGCTCGGCGAGGCGGGCGAGTTCTTCCTTCGCGGTCTGGTCGGGCTGGGGCTGCGGCTCGGCCTTCTGGGGCTCGGGCTTGGGCTGGGCGACCTGGGGGCGCGCCGGCGGCGGCGGGGTCTGCTGCGGCGGAACGGCCTCGTCGGCGACCTTGAGGTCCGGCGGGCGCGTCGGCGGGGCCGGCGTGTCGCGCTTGGCTTCGCCCGGCTCCTTCTGCTCGGCCACTTCGGCCACGCGGTCGGCGCGCGGCTTGGGGTTGTCCTGCACGGTCTTGGCCTGGCGCTCGCCCTTGGTCAGCTGCGAGACCTGGGTGTCGCTGATGACCTCGACGGCGATGGCCTCCTCGGCCTCCTTCAGCGAGTTCCCCTGGAACGCCACGAGCCCCGCCACGAGCACGGCGGCGTGGCCGAGCCCTGAAACGAGGATGCCGGGTTCGCGGGTGAACTTCACCTCTTCCTCACGCCTTTCCGTCGGTCTCGGTGACGAGGGCCACCTTCTTGAAGCCGGCCGCCGTGACGATGGACATGATCTGCGCGACGCGGCCGTAATCGACCTTGCGATGGCCGCGGATGTAGATGCGCTCCTCGAAGCCCTGCTTGGCCTCGGCGCGGATGCGGTTGACGATCTCGGCGTCCGGAACCTCGACCTCGCCGAGATAGACCTTGCCCTTGTCGTCGACGGACAGGGTGATCGGCTTGGTCTCGATGTTCAGCGGCCGCGCGGAGGTCTGCGGCAGGTCGATGGGAACGCCCGCCGTCAGCAGCGGCGCCGCCACCATGAAGATGATGAGCAGGACCAGCATGACGTCGATGAACGGCGTCATGTTGATCTCGGACATGGGCGCGTGCCGCCCGCGGCCCCGCCGCCTGCGTCCGTTGCCCGATCCCGAAGCTCCTACCGACATGGCCATGGCGATCGTTCCCGTCAGGCCGCGTGGGCCAGCCGCTCGTCGATCTGCCGCGACAGGATCGCGGAGAACTCGTCGGCGAAGCCTTCCAGGCGCCCGACCGCCTTGGCGGCCTGGGCCTGCAGCTTGTTGTAGGCGATGACCGCCGGGATCGCGGCGAACAGGCCGATGGCGGTGGCGAACAAGGCCTCGGCGATGCCGGGCGCGACGACCGCAAGGCTCGTGTTCTTCGAGGCCGCGATGGCGGTGAAGGAGTTCATGATGCCCCAGACCGTGCCGAACAGGCCGATGAAGGGAGCGGAGGAGCCGATCGTCGCCAGGACGAGCAGCTTGGATTCCAGGCGCTCGGCTTCGCGCTGGATCGTCACGTCCAGCACCTTGTCGATGCGCTGCGACAGGCTCGCGACGCCGCGGCCCGAACCCTCGAAGGAGCGCTTCCACTCCCGCATGGCGGATACGAAGACGGCGTCCATGCCCGACACGGCGCGCTGGGACAGGCCGCGATAGAGGTCCTCGAGCGACTGGCCAGACCAGAACGTCTCCTCGAAGCGGTCCATGGCGCGCTTGGTCCGAGCGAAGAGCAGCGTCTTGTCGACGATGATGGCCCAGGACCAGATGGAGGCGGCCAGAAGCCCGATCATCACGAGCTTGACGACGATGTGGGCCTGCCAGAACAGGTGCCACACGGACATGTCCGGTGCGGCGGCCACGGGAGCCAGGTCGGCGGGGTTCATGCGTCCCTTGTCCTTCTCGTCGTCGGCCGCGCGGAAACGCGCGGGCCTCATCAAGGCCGTGTGCGGCGGCTGACGGCAGATATCGTGCGAATATGCGCTCACTCTGCCCCGAATCTGTCGAAATGAGGGCGTGGAGCGGCATTCGCGACGAAGTCAAACGCCGCGGTCCCTTTAAGGCAGAGGTAAGGTTAAGGCCGCGTTATTTTTGTCTCAGTCCGGCAGGTTCAGCCGGCGGCGCAGGGCATCGGGGATCCGCCGGGCGCGCCCGCCGCCGATGCAGGCGACGGTCACCTGCGCCGTCACCAGCGTCTCGTCCCCGCGCAGCACGCGCTGGGCCAGGTCCATCGTGGCCCCGCGCGCGGCGGTCGCGATGGTCTCGATCGTCAGCAGATCGTCCATGCGGGCTGGCTTGAGGAACTCGATGGCCATGCGCCGGACGGCGAAGGCGAGCGCGGTGTCCCCGTCGAAGAGCTCGGACTGGGCGATGCCGAGGTCCCGGATGATCTCGGTCCGCCCGCGCTCCATGAAGCGCAGGTAGCTGGCGTGGTAGACGACGCCGGAAAAATCCGTGTCCTCGTAATAGACGCGGACGGGCAGGGTGTGGACGTGCTCGGCCAAGGGCTTCCCTTCGGCGGACAGGGGCGGCGGCGCGGCCGCCGCCCGTCCGTCACCGCAGGTTGGCGCAGAAGCGCTGGATGCGGTTGCACGCATCCTCCAGCGCCGCGTTCGACGTGGCGTAGGAGATGCGCAGGTTCGGGCCCATGCCGAAGGACGAGCCGTGAACGGCGGCCACGCCCTCGGTCTCCAGGAGCTCGAGCACGAAGTCCTCGTCGGTCTGGATGACCTTGCCGGACGGCGCCGTCTTGCCGATCAGCTCGGCGCAGGACGGATAGACGTAGAACGCGCCTTCGGGCATCGGGCACTTCAGCCCCTTGGCCTGGTTGAGCATGGAGACAACGAGGTCCCGGCGTTCCTCGAAGGCCTTGCGGAACTTCGGCAGGTGCTCCTGCGTGCCGTTCAGCGCCTCGACCGCCGCCCACTGGGCGATGGAGCAGGCGCCGGACGTCTGCTGGCCCTGGACGAGGTCCATCGCCTTGATGAGCTGCTCGGGGCCGGCCGCATAGCCGATGCGCCAGCCGGTCATGGCGTAGGACTTGGACACGCCGTTCATCGTCAGCGTGCGGTCGTAGAGGTTGGGCTCCACCTGCGCCGGCGTGACAAAGGTGAAGTCGCCGTAGACCAGATGCTCGTACATGTCGTCCGTCAGGATCCAGACATGCGGATGGCGCACCAGCACGTCCGTGATCGCCTTCATCTCGTCACGGCCATAGGCGGCGCCGGACGGGTTGGACGGCGAGTTCAGGATGATCCACTTGGTGCGGGGCGTGATGGCCCGCTCCAGCGGCTCGGGCTTGAGCTTGAAATTGTCCTCGAAGCGGGTCTCGACATAGACCGGCACGCCGCCATTCAGCGCGACCATTTCGGGATAGCTGACCCAGTAGGGCGAGGGGATGATGACCTCGTCGCCCGGGTTCAGCGTCGCCAGCAGCGCGTTGTAGATGACCTGCTTGCCGCCGGTGCCGACAATGGTCTGGCTCGGCTTGTAGTCGAGGCCGTTCTCACGCTTGAACTTCTTCGCGATGGCCTCGCGCAGCGGCACGATGCCGGGCACCGGCGTGTACTTGGTCTCGCCCCGGCGGATGGCGTCGATCGCCGCGTTCTTGATGTTGTCGGGCGTGTCGAAGTCGGGCTCGCCGACCGACAGGCTGATCACGTCCTTGCCCTGCGCTTTCAGGTCCCGCGCCTTCTGCGTCAGCGTGATCGTCGCGGACGGCTTGATGCGGGACAGGGCGTCGGAGATGAAACCCATCGGAAGGATCCTTTCGGCCTGGGCTGTCAAACGGCGCGGAACCTAGTCCCGCCATGTCGTGACGGCAAGGCGGAATCGGCCTTTCGGCGGGGGCCCAGCATGCAATCTTGGCATGGCTTGGTGCATTCGCGTTATCAGCCCGCGGCTGACCGGGCCGGTGGGCTGTGCCATCATCAAGGTTCAAGCCCGCAACACGCGGGCATCAATCCGGCCGCGCGATCCGCGCTCGCGGACGACGCGGCCCATGGGAGTAACGCCTGATGACCATCACCCGCCGCGCCGCCCTGGGCGCGATGGCCGGCCTTTTCGCCGTGCCTTCCGCTCTGCGCGCGCAAGCCTTTCCCGCCCGCCCCGTCAAGCTGATCGTGCCGTATCCGGCCGGCGGCTCGGTCGACGTGTTCGCCCGCATCATCGCGGCCGAGATGTCGCCGGCGCTGGGCCAGACGGTGTTCGTGGAGAACGTGCCCGGCGCGTCCGGCGCCGCCGGTACCCGGCAGGTCGCTCGCGGCGACGCGGACGGCTACACGCTCGTCCTGGGCACCAACCAGACCCACGCCACCAACGCCTTCCTCCTCAAGGAGCCCGGCTACGACCCCGTGAAGGATTTCGTGCCGGTCGCCGGCGTCGCCGATCTCCAGCACGCGCTCGTGGTCAGGAACGACCTGGGCGTGAGCGACGTGAAGGGCCTGATCGCCCTGGCCAAGTCCAAGCCCGGGCAGCTGAACTACGGCTCCACCGGCGCCGGGTCCGCGTCCCACCTCGCCATGGAGCTGCTCAAGACGCGCGCCGGGATCGACATGGCCCACGTGCCGTTCCGCGGCGCCGCGCCGCTGGCGCAGGAGCTGGTGGCGGGCCGCATCGACGTCGCCTATTCGACGCTGCCGAGCGTGCTGGGGCAGATCCAGGGCAACCAGATGAAGGCGATCGCCATCGCCTCCACCGTCCCTGCGCCCCAGCTTCCGGCCGTTCCGCTCCTGAAGGACGCGGGCATCCCCGATGCCGAGGCCGACGCCTGGATCGCCATCTTCGCGCCTGCCGCCGTGCCGGGCCCGGCCCATCAGGCACTGACGAAATCGGTGCTCGACGCGCTGGCCCGGCCCGCCGTGCGCGAGGCCATCGTCAAGCAGGGCATCGCCGTCAATCCGCGCGACCCGGCCGCCTTCTCCGCCTACCTGAAGGAGGAGATCGCCAAGTGGCAGGCGGTGGTGAAGACCGCCGGCGTCGAGCCCGCCTGACGGCCCTATAACAAGCGTGCGGCGGCGCACCGCGCCGCCGCCGCGACATCGGCATGGTGGCGTCCATGGAAACCTCGCGTTTCGGGACCGCCGCCATGTCACACACGCTCGACATCCACCCCGCCAGCCGCCTGCGCCCGTCCTACAAGGACCGCAGCCGCCGCGCCGAGCGCAGGCTCGGCCTCGCCCTGATCGTCGTCGTCGCCGGGTTCGCCGGCGCGCTGAACGCGGCCATGGGCGACCTGGTCGGCACCGCCACCCCGCCCTCCGCCCTGATGGACCGGCCGTCCGCCGCCCATCTGTTCGACGTGCGCTGAGACGCTCACGGCCCCGTGAGGGAACCTATGGGCCAGGACGCACGTTCGGCCCTTCGAGACAGCGAAAACCCCGTGCGCCAGCGCACCGCGACCGGAGCCGAAAAGGGACATGGTCCCGGACATCGGCAAGGGCCGACAGGATCGAGGAGCAGGACGATGAACACGAACGAGCCGATCCGCATCGCCGATTACCGCCGCCCGGTCGCCACGACGATGCGGCGCGAGGAGGCCGATCGCCAGTTCAAGGCCTCGCTGGTCCTGATGGCGCTGATCGGCAGCGCCTGCATCGCCACGACCTTCGCCACCCTCGCGCAGATCGGCTGATATCTTTCCGGCGAGACGTGCGTTCCGCCCGGTCTGCGCCGCGCCTCTCGCCTTCATTCCGTCCATGCGCCTGACGCCGACGTCGCCCAGCGTCCGCACGGTTTCGAGCCTGACTTCGAAATCCGCCTCCTCCAGGTCACATGTCCGCGGGCACGCCTTGCCTCACCGGTGAACCTGCCTAGCCTGTCTCCCGACCGCGGATGCCGCGCGCACCGCCATTCCACCGTCCGGAGACGCTTTTAATGCGCCTGACCCTCCCGTCCGCCTCAAGCCTTGCCCTCCTTGCCGCTCTTGCGGCGGCACCCGCCTTTGCCCAGTCGGCCCGGCCGGACGCGCCGGGCATCGCCGTCGAGACCGTGGCGTCGGGGCTCACCAACCCCTGGGGCATGGCGTTCCTGCCGGACGGGAAGGTGCTGGTCACGGAGCGGCCCGGCCGGCTGCGGGTCGTATCGGGCGGCAAGCTCTCCGAGCCGCTGTCCGGGGTTCCGGCCGTGCGGGCGCGCGGGCAGGGCGGGCTGCTGGACGTCGCGCTCGATCCCGACTTCCCGCAGAACAGGGCGATCTACCTGTCCTTCGCCGAGGAGCGGGAGGGCGGCAACGGCGCGACCGCGGTCGCCCGGGGCGTCCTCAATGCCGACGCGACGGGCCTGAGCGAGGTCCGCACGATCTGGCGGCAGGAGCCGGCTTATGGCGGCCCCAACCATTGGGGGTCGCGCCTCGTCTTCGCCAGGGACAAGACGCTGTTCATCACCACGGGGGACCGCTTCACCGAGAAGGAAAAGGCGCAGGACCTGAAGGAGACGCTCGGCAAGATCATCCGCATCAATCGCGACGGCTCGATCCCGCGGGATAACCCGTTCGTGGGACGCGACGACGCCCGCCCCGAGATCTGGTCCTACGGCCACCGCAACGTCCAGTCGGCGGCGCTGCATCCGCAGACCGGGCAGCTCTGGACCGTGGAGCACGGCGCGCGGGGCGGCGACGAGGTGAACATCCCTGCGGCGGGCAAGAATTACGGCTGGCCGGTCATCACCTATGGCGTGGACTATTCGGGCCTCAAGATCGGCGAAGGGACCCAGAAGGCGGGCATGGAGCAGCCCGTCTTCTACTGGGACCCGTCGATCGCCCCGTCCGGCCTCGCCTTCTACACGGGCGATGCCTTCCCCGCGTTCAGGGACAGCGCCTTTGTGGGCGCCCTGTCGGGCCGGGCGCTCGTGCGGCTCAAGCTCTCCGGTGGCCGGGTGACGGGCGAGGAGCGGCTTCTGACCAGCCTCGGCGCCCGGATCCGCGACGTGCGGCAGGGGCCGGACGGCTTCCTCTATCTCCTGACCGACGCCACCAACGGCAGCCTGCTGCGGCTGCGGCCGGCCCGCTGAACCGCGAGCCTCGCCTTTAGCCCAGCGGCCCGCGGAACACGAAGAAGGCGCCGAGCGCGATGAAGCCGAAGCCGACGAGGTGGTTCAGCGTCAGCGGCTCCTTCAGGTAGAACACCGCGAAGCCTGCGAAGACGACGAGGGTGATGACCTCCTGCATCGTCTTGAGCTCGGCCGCGGAATAGACCTGATGGCCGATGCGGTTGGCGGGCACCGCCAGCCAGTACTCCACTAAGGCGATGGCCCAGCTCGCCATCACCGCGATCCAGAGCGGTGCGGTGGCAAAGCGCAAGTGCCCGTACCAGGCGAACGTCATGAACACGTTCGACAGGACGAGCAGGATGATGGGCAGGACGGACGGCGACGCCAGGACCTGCATCGGCTCAGGCCCGCGCCGCGATGGCGTCGGCCAGGGCGACGACGCGCCGGGCCATGTCCGCGTGCAGCCGCTCGACCATCCGCCCGTTATGGGCAACGGCGCCCTTGCCCGCATTGTCCGGATGCTCGAACAAGGCGGCGATCGTGCGCGCCTCGTCCACCTCGGCGACCGAAGGCGCGAAGACCGCGTTGGCCGTCGCGATCTGGCCCGGATGGATCAGCGTCTTGCCGTCCAGGCCCAGGTCCCTGCCCTGCTCGCATTCGGCCAGGAAGCCGTCCGCGTCGTCGAGCCGGTTGTACACCCCGTCGATCACGTCGAGGCCGTGGGCCCGCGCCGCGGTGAGGGCGGCGACGATCCAGGGCAGCATGGGGGCCCGTCCCGGCACGAAGCGCGCCCGCGTCTCCTTGGCGAGGTCGTTGAGCCCCAGGACCAGGCAGGCAAGGCGCGTGTCGCCGCCAGCGCCCGCGATGGCATCGAGATCGAGGATGGCCCGCGGCGTCTCGATCATGGCCCACACGGCGAGCGTGTCAGGCGCGCCGGCCGCGTCGAGCAGCAGCGCGACGCGCTCCAGCGCCTGCGGCCCCGACACTTTCGGCACCAGGACGGCGTCGGGACCGGCAGCGGCCGCGGCCGCGATGTCGGCCTCGGCCCAGGGACTGTCCAGTCCATTGACGCGCACCACCACCTCGCGGCCGCCGAACCCCCCGGCGGCCACCGCCGCCGCGACCTGCGCACGGGCGGTCTCCTTGGCCTCGGGAGCGACCGAATCCTCCAGGTCCAGGATGACCGCGTCGGCGGGGAGGGTGCGCGCCTTCTCCAGCGCCCGCGCGTTGGAGCCGGGCATGTAGAGGACGCTGCGGCGGGGACGGATCGCGGGCGTTTGAGGCTGCATGGCGGGATGTCCGGTGGCGGGCTGACGGAACGGAGCGGCGGGCGCGGCGTTGACGCAGCGCGACATCGATGTCTTCGCCGAGGAACGGCCGGTGGTCAAATGCCGCGCCAGCCCTAAAAAAGCTACGATGGTCTTATGCGAATCGGGAGCGGCCACCAGCGCCGGCACGGGTCAACACACATGGTCTCGACCACTCAGAACTACCGCGTCGCGCTCGTCGCCGCCGGCATTCTCGCCTTGAGCGCCGCCGGCTGCTCCTCCGCCCGTCTCTCGGGCGGCGGCCAGCCCGTCTACGCGCCCGGCCCCGTGGCCGGCAATGTGGGCGGCCCCACGGTCATCTACAACGACGCCCCCGAAACCGCGCCGCCCGGCGCCGGCTATGGCGGCTACGGCGCGCCGGGGTCGGGCCCGATCACGGCCGAGCCGCTGCCGCCTCCCGGCGGGGCGGCGCCCTACGGCGCGCCGGCTCCCGGTCCGGTGGCGACGCCGGGCGCGGTGATCGATCCCACGCTTCCCGGCGGAGGCGGCGCCGTCGTCGCGGCCCGTCCGCCCGAGGAACCGCGCGCCGTGACGCCGCCGCCCGCGGGCCGGCTCGGCGCCGTGGGCACGTGGCGTGCGCGGGACGCGGCCGGCGGCACCTGCCGGCTCAACCTGTCCAGCGCGCAGGTGCTGGAGCTGAACCGTGCATCGGCCGCCTCCTGCGCCAACCGCGACCTGGCGCGCATCACCGCCTGGGAGAGCCGCGACGGCGAGATCTACCTCTATCAGCCCGGCGGCAACGTCGTGGCCCGGCTGCGTCCGGGCGGCGAGGGCTATGAGGGCGTTCTCACCAAGTCCGGTGCCGCCATCTCGATGGCGCGCTGAGGCAGGCCTGTCAGGTCCAGGCGGGGCTAGTGAAGATCGCCACCGCCCCCGCCATGGCCAGCGTCCAGACGAGGGACCGCGCCGTGGCGAGATCCGCCACGTAGCAGGCGAGGTAGGCGGCGCGGGCGAGGACCACGCCCAATGCCAGCCAGTCCACCGGGCGCTGGGCCGCGCCGGCCGTCTGGGCGGCGAGCACCGCCACGGCGAAGACCGGGAAGAACTCGTAGGAATTGAGATGCGCGGCGAAGGCCCGGCGGCGGTAGCCCTCGAGGGAGGCCGCCCAGTCCCGCGGATTGTTGTTGTCGATCGTCGTGCCCCACTTGGCGATCCCGGCCCCCAGGATCGGCATCAGGGCCACGGCCAGCACACACCAGAGCGCGATCGTCATGGCTTCGGCTTCCCCCACCTTGGCCGTTCATACGCGCCCGATATGCGGCTGGATCGGCCTTGCCCGGCGGTCTTGACGCTTGAGACGCCGCGGCGCGCGTCCTAGACAGGCCTTCCGGCCCCAGGACCTTGCGGCCGGTACGATCCCTTCCAGGCGCCAGAACCTTCAGCCAGGCGATGCCCTCGACCCTTTCCGACCGATACGAGGCGATGATCGCCTCCGGCGCGATCGAGCGCGATCCGGCGCAGGTGCGCGTGGTGGCGCGGCTGTCGGCGCTTGCCGAGGCGCTGGCGCAGCGGCGCCTGGCGGCCAAGGGCAGCGCGCTCGGCTGGCTCTTCGGGCGCAAGTCCCCGGCGGCGGACCCGGTACGCGGGCTGTATCTGTGGGGATCGGTCGGGCGCGGCAAGACCATGCTCATGGACATGTTCTTCGAGGCGCTGCCCGAGCCCCGCAAGCGCCGGGCCCATTTCCACGCCTTCATGGCGGACGTCCACGAGCGCATCCATGCCTTCCGCCAGAAGGTGAAGGCGGGCGAGGTCAAGGACACGGATCCGATCCCGGCCGTGGCGGCGGCGCTGGCGGACGAGGCCCATGTCCTGTGCTTCGACGAGTTCACCGTCACCGATATCGCCGACGCCATGATCCTGGGTCGACTGTTCACGGCCATGTTCGCTCGCGGCGTCACCGTGGTCGCGACCTCCAACGTGGAGCCGGACCGGCTCTACGAAGGCGGGCTCAACCGCGCGCTGTTCCTGCCTTTCGTGGACACGCTGAAGGCCCATGCCGACGTGATGCGGCTCGACGCACGCACCGATTTCCGGCTGGAGAAGCTGGGCGGCGCGCCGGTTTTCCACGCGCCGGCGGATGCAGGCGCCCGCGCAGCCCTCGACCGGGCGTTCAAGGCGCTGTCGGGGGAGGCGAGGGGCCAGCCCGCGGCGCTGCAGGTGAAGGGCCATGCGGTGGAGATCCCCGAGGCCGCGGGCGGCGTGGCGCGGGCGCGGTTCGCGGACCTGTGCAGCCGGCCCTACGGCGCCAGCGACTTCCTCGCCATCGCCCGCACGTTCCACACGCTGGTGCTGGACGACATTCCGGTGCTCGGCTTCGAGCGGCGCAACGAGGCCAAGCGCTTCATCATCCTGATCGACGCGCTCTACGACCACCATGTGAAGCTCGTCGCCTCGGCGGAGGCGGAGGCGCACGCGCTCTACGTAGCGGACGAGGGCCGGGAGGCCTTCGAGTTCGACCGGACCGTGTCGCGGCTTATCGAGATGCGGTCCACCGATTACCTCGCCTTGCCGCACGGGCCGGCCGATTCCGCGGCGAGCGGCGCCACGACGGGCCTCGTCGAGACCTGACTGATCAGGCGAGGGTCAGCGCCACGAGCGCGATCGCGGCCAGCGCCATGAGCCCGGTCGCCATCCAGCCCAGAACCGCCATCCTGCGGCTGGCGACGAGGTCTCCCATCACCGAGCGGCGCGTCACCACGACCATCATCACCGCCATGATCGGCACCGCCGCCAGGCCGTTGATCACCGCGCTCCAGAACAGGAGCCGAAACGGGTCGACGGGGGCGAACTCGGCGAGGACGCCGACCGCGGTCGCCACCGCCACGATAGCGTAGAAGCCCTTCGCGTCGCGCGGCCGGTCCTCCAGGCTTCCGCGCCAGTGCAGCGTCTCGGCGACCGCATAGGCGGCCGAGCCCGCCAGGACGGGCACGGCCAGGAGGCCCGTGCCGATGATGCCCGCCGAGAACAGGGCAAAGGTCAGCGGGCCCGCCAGTGGCCGCAGCGCCTCGGCCGCCTGGGACGCGGTCTGGATGTCGGTGACGCCGGAGGCATGCAGCGTGGCGGCGGTCGTCACCATGATGAAGAAGGCGACCGCGTTCGACAGGACCATGCCGACGGTTGTGTCGAACCGGATGCGGGCCAGCCCGGCGCGGACGAAGCCCGGCCGCAGCCTGACGCCTGCGCGCAGGTGATGGAGGTTGCGCTCCTCCACCTCCTGCGCGGCCTGCCAAAAGAAGAGATAGGGGCTGATCGTCGTGCCGAAGACCGCGACCACCATCATCGCCGTCTCCCGGTCGGCGGACAGGTGCGGCAGGACTGTGCGGGCCAGCGCCTCGCCCCAGTCGACCGCGACGGTGAAGGCGGCGCCGACATAGACGAGCACGCCGAGCGTGAGGAACTTGAGGTATCCCGCATAGCGCCGGTAGGGCACGAAGACCTGCAGGACGATGCACAGGAGCCCGAAGCCCAGGGCGTGAAAGTGCGGCGAGCCGCCCGCCACGAGCTGCAGCGCCGCGCCCATGGCGGCGATGTCGGCGGCGATGTTCAGCGTGTTGGCCGCCACCAGCAGGCCGACCGTCGCCAGGAGGAGCGGGCGCGGGCCGACGCGGGCTATGTTGGCCGCCAGGCCCTGGCCCGTCGCCCACCCGATGCGCGCGCTGACCGACTGGATGGCGATCATGAAGGGCGTGGTCAGGCCCATCGTCCACAGGAAGCCGTAGCCGAACTGGGCGCCCGCCTGGGAATAGGTGGCGATGCCGGACGGATCGTCGTCTGCCGCGCCGGTGATGAGGCCGGGGCCGAGCGACCGGAAGACGCGTGAGACCGTTCGCCGGGTCCAGCGCATGGGGGAAACCTTGCCCGCTCAACGCGCCATGCGAGGCCATGCTAAGGGAAAGGTCAATGACCGGTTCGCCGGTCGCCAGGAGCCGACCGACCATGGCCCCCACCCTGACGCGCGCCGCCCCTGCCGCGGGGGAGACGATCGACGCGCGCCTGCTCGCCATCGCCGCCGACCACATCCGCCGCTTCGGACGCCGGCGGATCACGGTGGTCGGCATCGCGGAGGAGGCGGGGATGAGCCACGCCAACGTCTACCGATACTTTCCCTCCAAGGCGGATCTCGTCGACGCGGTGACGACCGCCTGGCTGCGGACGCTGGAAGCGGACCTCGCCGACATCGCGGGAGCGCCGGACCCGGCCGACGACAAGCTGGAGCGCATCGTGCTGGGGCTGGCGCGCGAGCTGCGCGAGCAGGCGGAGGCGGAGCCGGAGCTGTTCGCCGCCTTCACCGAGGCCTTCGAGGCGAACCGCGGCGTGGCGCGCAAGCATCGCATCCGCGTGCGCAACCTCATCGACCGCGTGCTGGAGGAGGGCTTGAGCGTGGGCGCTTTCGAGGCCTCCGACAAGGACCGGGCGATCGCGCTGGTGCTGGACTGCATGCACCGGTTCCTCAATCCGCTCTCGGTGCGGCAGGACGTGGCGATGCCGCGCGGCACGCTGGACCAGCGCCTGGCGAGCGCCATGCGCGTGGTGCTCCGGGCGCTCGCAAACGGGCTGATCCGGTGACCTCCTGTTACAAATGACAGAATTTGTAAATTCTTACGGATCATTGTGTTAACGGGCGTCCAGGCCCGAGTGAGGCGAATTCCGCCCCAAACATCTGAAACCGCAGCGGAAATGGCGCTTTTTCCGCGTTAACGGCCCTCGAGCCGTTCCGGCGGGCGCGCTTGATGCGATTCGCGTTTCAGGTCACAGAACCCGCGAATTTGGCCGCCATCCTCCATGGACGGCCGCTCTGCCAGCAAGGAAAGGCTCCCCATGGCCCGCAAGAAGATCGCTCTCATCGGCGCAGGACAGATCGGCGGCACGCTCGCCCATCTCGCCGGTCTCAAGGAACTCGGCGACGTCGTCCTGTTCGACATCGCCGAGGGCGTTCCCCAGGGCAAGGGCCTGGACATCGCCGAGAGCGCGCCGGTCGACGGCTTCGACGCGGCCTACAAGGGCACGAACTCCTATGCCGACATCGCCGGCGCCGACGTTGTGATCGTCACGGCGGGCGTGCCGCGCAAGCCGGGCATGAGCCGCGACGACCTGCTGGGCATCAACCTCAAGGTCATGCAGTCGGTGGGCGAGGGCATCAAGCAGTACGCGCCCAAGGCCTTCGTGATCTGCATCACCAACCCGCTCGACGCCATGGTCTGGGCGCTGCAGAAGTTCTCCGGCGTGAAGCCGAACAAGATCGTCGGCATGGCCGGCGTGCTGGACTCGGCCCGCTTCCGCCACTTCCTGGCCGACGAATTCAAGGTGTCGGTGAAGGACGTCTCCGCCTTCGTGCTGGGCGGCCATGGCGACGACATGGTGCCGCTGGTGCGCTACTCCACCGTCGCCGGTATCCCGCTCCCCGACCTCGTCAGGATGAAGTGGACGACCCAGGAGCGGATCGACGCCATCGTCGAGCGCACCCGCAAGGGCGGCGGCGAGATCGTCGCGCTGCTCAAGACGGGCTCCGCCTTCTACGCCCCGGCCGCCTCCGCCATCGCCATGGCCGAGAGCTACCTCAAGGACCAGAAGCGCGTGCTGCCGGCCGCTGCCTTCCTGAAGAGCGAGTACGGCGCCGATTCCCGCGGCCTGTTCATCGGCGTTCCGATCGTCATCGGCGAGAAGGGCGTGGAGCGCGTCGTCAAGATCCGCCTGAAGGGCGAGGAGCAGGCGATGTTCGCCAAGTCGGTCGCCTCGGTGAAGGGCCTGATCGAGGCCTGCCAGGGCATCGTGCCGGCACTGAAGAACTAAGGGCTCCCCAGCGCCTCGCCGGCGCCGGGCGGCCCTTCGGGGCCCGCCCGCCCGGCCAGACGGGACAAGCCCGCCCCCCGCCATTGCCGTTCCGAAGGAACCCGACATGAACATCCACGAATACCAGGCCAAGGCCGTCCTCAAGGAGTTCGGCGTGCCCGTCTCCAAGGGCAAGGCCATCTTCTCCGCGTCCGAGGCGGAAGCCGCGGCCCGCGAGCTTCCGGGCCCGCTCTGGGTCGTCAAGAGCCAGATCCATGCCGGCGGCCGCGGCAAGGGCAAGTTCAAGGAGCCGGCGGCCGGCGACAAGGGCGGCGTGCGCCTCGCCCGCTCGATCGACGAGGTGAAGCAGTTCGCGCAGCAGATGCTGGGCAACACCCTCGTCACGATCCAGACCGGCCCGACCGGCAAGCAGGTCAACCGCCTCTATATCGAGGACGGCTCGGACATCGAGAAGGAGTTCTACCTCTCGGCGCTGGTCGACCGCGAGACGAGCCGCGTGGCTTTCGTGGTCTCCACCGAGGGCGGCATGGACATCGAGGAGGTCGCCCATTCGACCCCCGAGAAGATCCTGACCTTCACCATCGACCCCGCCACCGGCGTGATGCCTCATCACGGCCGCACGCTCGCCAAGGCGCTGGGGCTCTCCGGCGACCTCGCCAAGCAGGCGGACGCGATCCTGGGCAAGCTCTACCGGGCCTTCGTCGAGAAGGACATGGAGATGCTCGAGATCAACCCGCTGATCATCACCAAGCAGGGTGAGATCAAGGCCCTCGACGCCAAGGTCTCGTTCGACGGCAACGCGCTGTACCGGCACCCCGACATCGTCGCCCTGCGCGACGAGACCGAGGAGGACGCCAAGGAGATCGAGGCGTCCAAGTACGACCTCGCCTACATCGCGCTCGACGGCAATATCGGCTGCATGGTGAACGGCGCGGGCCTCGCCATGGCGACGCTGGACATCATCAAGCTCTACGGCATGGAGCCGGCGAACTTCCTCGATGTCGGCGGCGGCGCCTCGGAGGAGAAGGTCACCGCGGCCTTCAAGATCATCACCGCCGACCCGAACGTGAAGGGCATCCTGGTCAACATCTTCGGCGGCATCATGAAGTGCGACGTCATCGCGCGCGGCGTCCTCGCCGCGGTGAAGGCGGTCGGCCTGCAGGTCCCGCTGGTGGTGCGCCTGGAGGGCACGAACGTCGAGGAGGGCAAGCAGATCATCCGCGAGTCCGGCCTCAACGTGATCCCGGCCGACGACCTCGACGACGCCGCCCAGAAGATCGTGAACGCCGTCAAGGCGGCCGCGTAAGGAGAGCCCGGATGTCCATCCTCATCGACAAGAACACCAAGGTCATCACGCAGGGCTTCACCGGCAAGAACGGCACGTTCCATTCGGAACAGGCCATCGCCTACGGCACGAAGGTCGTCGGCGGCGTCTCGCCGGGCAAGGGCGGCTCGACCCATCTGGGCCTGCCGGTCTTCGACACCGTGTCGGAAGCCCGCGCCGCGACCGGCGCCGACGCCTCCGTCGTCTACGTGCCGCCGCCGGGCGCCGCGGACGCGATCTGCGAGGCGATCGAGGCGGAAATCCCGCTAATCGTCTGCATCACGGAAGGCATCCCGGTGCTCGACATGGTGCGCGTCAAGCGCTCGTTGGCGGGCTCCAAGTCGCGCCTCATCGGCCCGAACTGCCCGGGCGTCGTCACGGCGGGCGAATCCAAGATCGGCATCATGCCGGCCAACATCTTCAAGCCCGGCTCGGTCGGCATCGTGTCGCGCTCCGGCACGCTGACCTACGAGGCGGTCTTCCAGACCACCCGCGAGGGCCTCGGCCAGACGACGGCGGTCGGCATCGGCGGCGACCCGGTCAAGGGCACCGAGTACATCGACATGCTCGAGATGTTCCTCGCCGACGAGAAAACGCAGTCGATCATCATGATCGGCGAGATCGGCGGCTCGGCCGAGGAAGAGGCGGCGCAGTTCATCAAGGACGAGGCCAAGCGCGGCCGCAAGAAGCCGATGGTCGGCTTCATCGCGGGCCGCACGGCGCCTCCGGGCCGCCGCATGGGCCATGCCGGCGCGATCATCTCGGGCGGAAAGGGCGGCGCCGAGGACAAGATCGCGGCGATGGAAGCCGCGGGTATCCGCGTCTCGCCCTCTCCGGCCCGCCTCGGAAAGACCTTGGTCGAGGTGTTGAAGGGCTGACGCCCGCCCGTCCCCGCACGCGGGGGCGGCGGCATCGCCCGCGAACAGGGAGAGGGGCGGCGTCACCGCCCCTCGCCCGAACCCTCCCTCCCCGTTCGGGGCGGCGGGGAAACCAGCCACAAGGACGACAGTGCCATGGCACGCCAGGACGCCAACGAATCCTTCCTCCAGACCTCGTTCCTCTACGGCGGCAACGCGGCCTATCTGGAGGAGCTTTATGCCCGCTACCAGGAGAACCCCGCCTCGCTCGACGAGGAATGGCAGGCCTTCTTCGGCGCGCTGAAGGATGACAAGGCGATCGTCGCCAAGAACGCCGAGGGCGCGTCCTGGGCGCGGCCGAACTGGCCGATCGCCGCCAATGGCGAGCTCGTCTCGGCGCTCGACGGCAACTGGGCGCAGGTGGAGAAGGCGGTCGGCGACAAGCTGAAGGGCAAGGCCCAGTCGAAGGGCGTCGAGCTCTCGGCGGCGGACGTCCAGCAGGCGACCCGCGACAGCGTCAAGGCGCTGATGATGATCCGCGCCTATCGCATGCGCGGCCACCTGCATGCGCAGCTCGACCCGCTGGGCATCCAGGGCAAGACCGACCACGAGGAGCTGGACCCCAAGTCCTACGGCTTCACGGAAGCCGACTACGACCGCAAGATCTTCATCGACCACGTGCTCGGTCTGGAATTCGCGACGATCCGCGAGATGATCGCGATCCTGCAGCGGACCTATTGCTCGACCATCGGCTACGAGTTCATGCACATCTCCAATCCCCAGGAGAAGGCGTGGATCCAGGAGCGGATCGAGGGGCCGGACAAGGAGATCGCCTTCACCAAGGAGGGCAAGCGCGCCATCCTGGCCAAGCTGGTGGAGGCCGAGGGCTTCGAGAAGTTCCTCGACCTGAAGTACACGGGCACCAAGCGCTTCGGCCTCGATGGCGGCGAGTCGCTCATCCCGGCGCTCGAGCAGATCATCAAGCGCGGCGGCAATCTGGGCGTGAAGGAGATCGTCCTGGGCATGGCCCATCGCGGCCGCCTGAACGTGCTCACCCAGGTCATGGGCAAGTCGCACCGGGCGCTGTTCCACGAGTTCAAGGGCGGCTCCTTCGCCCCCGACGACGTGGAGGGCTCGGGCGACGTCAAGTATCACCTGGGCGCCTCGTCGGACCGCGAGTTCGACAACAACAAGGTGCACCTGTCGCTCACCGCGAACCCCTCGCACCTGGAGATCGTCAACCCGGTCGTGCTCGGCAAGACGCGCGCCAAGCAGGACCAGCACGGCGACGTGGTGGAGCGCACCAAGGTGCTGCCGCTGCTGCTGCACGGCGATGCCGCCTTCGCGGGCCAGGGCGTCGTGGCGGAGTGCCTCGGCCTGTCGGGCCTGAAGGGTCACCGCACCGGCGGCTCGATCCACTTCATCATCAACAACCAGATCGGCTTCACCACCTATCCGCGCTATTCGCGCTCCTCGCCCTATCCGTCGGACGTGGCGAAGATGGTGGAGGCCCCGATCTTCCACGTGAACGGCGATGATCCCGAAGCGGTCGTGTTCGCGGCCAAGGTCGCGACCGAGTACCGGCAGAAGTTCCACAAGCCTGTCGTCATCGACATGTTCTGCTACCGGCGGTTCGGCCACAACGAGGGCGACGAGCCGGCCTTCACGCAGCCGCTGATGTACAAGCTCATCCGGCAGCATCCCTCGACGCTGGAGCTCTATGCCCGGAAGCTCGTCGCCGACAACGTGATGAGCGAGGCGGAGATCGACGAGCTGAAGGCCGCCTGGAAGGCGAAGCTGGAGGTCGAGTTCGAGGCCGGCGCTACCTACAAGCCCAACAAGGCCGACTGGCTGGACGGGCGCTGGGCCGGCATGAAGGCGGTGCGCGAGGACGTGGACGATCCGCGCCGCGGCGCCACCGGCGTCGCCATGGCGACGCTCAAGGAGATCGGCACGAAGATCACCGAGGTGCCGGAGGGCTTCAACGTCCACCGCACGATCCAGCGCTTCCTCGACAACCGCCGCAAGATGATCGAGTCGGGCGAGGGCCTGGACTGGGCGACCGCCGAGGCCCTGGCCTTCGGCACGCTGGCGCTGGAGGGGCACCCGGTACGCCTCTCGGGCCAGGACTGCGAGCGCGGCACCTTCTCCCAGCGGCATTCGGTGCTGATCGACCAGGAGAACGAGCAGCGCTACACGCCGTTCAACCACATCCGCGAGGGCCAGGCCCGCTACGAGGTCATCAACTCGATGCTCTCGGAAGAGGCGGTGCTCGGCTTCGAGTACGGCTACTCTCTGTCCGAGCCGAACGCGCTGACCCTGTGGGAAGCGCAGTTCGGCGACTTCGCCAACGGCGCGCAGGTCGTCATCGACCAGTTCATCTCGTCCGGCGAGCGCAAGTGGCTGCGCATGTCGGGCCTGGTGATGCTCCTGCCCCACGGCTACGAGGGCCAGGGTCCCGAGCATTCCTCCGCGCGGCTGGAGCGCTATCTCCAGTCCTGCGCCGAGGACAACATGCAGGTCTCCAACTGCACGACGCCGGCGAACTATTTCCACGTCCTGCGCCGGCAGCTGAAGCGCGACTTCCGCAAGCCGCTCATCCTGATGACGCCCAAGTCGCTGCTGCGCCACAAGCGCTGCGTGTCGACGCTGGCGGAATTCGCCGAGGGCACCTCGTTCCACCGCGTGCTCAAGGACGATACCGAGCGCGGCCTGGAGGGCGTGAAGCTCGTCAAGGACGACAAGATCCGCCGGGTCATCCTGTGCAGCGGCAAGGTCTATTACGACCTCGTCGAGGAGCGGGAGCGCCGCGGCATCGACGACGTGTACCTGCTGCGCGTCGAGCAGCTCTATCCGTTCCCGGCGAAGTCCCTGGCCAACGAGCTCGCCCGCTTCAAGAAGGCGGACGTGGTCTGGTGCCAGGAGGAGCCGAAGAACATGGGCGCCTGGTCCTTCGTCGAGCCGTACCTGGAATGGGTGCTCGACCATTCGGGGGCCAAGGTGAAGCGGGCGCGCTATGCGGGCCGCCCGGCCTCCGCCTCCACGGCGGTGGGCCTCATGTCCAAGCATCTGGCCCAGCTCCAGTCGTTCCTGGACGAGGCTTTCGCAGGTTGAACCGAAGGATAACGGCCGCCGGCCCGGCATGACGGGCGGCGGCCAGCAAGGGATTGGAAAACGACATGGCGACCGAAATCCGCGTGCCCACTCTGGGCGAGTCCGTCTCCGAGGCCACGATCGGCCGCTGGTTCAAGAAGCCGGGCGATGCGGTCAAGGCCGACGAGGCCCTGGTGGAGCTGGAGACCGACAAGGTCACGCTCGAGGTGAACGCGCCGGCCTCCGGCGTGCTCGGCGAGATCGCCGCCAAGGAGGGCGACACGGTCGGCGTCGGCGCGCTGCTCGGCTCGATCAGCGAAGGCGGCGCGGGCGCCAAGAGCGATGCCAAGCCGGAGCCGAAGGCCGAGGCCAAGGAACAACCCAAGCAGGCCGCGGTCGCCCAGGCCGCCGGCGCCTCCGCCATCGAGGGCAAGCCCGGCGCCGCCGGCGGCAAGGAAGGCGCCGTGCTCGGCGGCGCCTCGCCCGTCGCGCCGGAAAAGGACAACGGCCCGGCGGTCGGCCGCATCGCCGCCGAGAGCGGCGTCGATCCCGCGCGCGTGCAGGGCTCGGGCAAGGACGGGCGCGTCACCAAGGGCGACATGCTGGCGGCGGTCGCCACCGGCGGCGCCTCCGCCCCGGCGCCCGCGCCGGCGCAGGCCCGCGCCCCGGCGCCTGCCGACGACGCCTCCCGCGAGGAGCGGGTGCGCATGACCAAGCTGCGCCAGACGATCGCGCGGCGCCTCAAGGACGCGCAGAATACCGCCGCCATGCTCACCACCTTCAACGAGGTGGACATGAGCGCGGTGATGAACCTGCGCAACCAGTACAAGGACGTGTTCGAGAAGAAGCACGGCGTGAAGCTCGGCTTCATGGGCTTCTTCACCAAGGCCTGCGTGCAGGCGCTGAAGGAGATCCCGGCGGTGAACGCCGAGATCGACGGCACCGACCTCGTCTACAAGAACTACTATCACGTCGGCGTGGCGGTCGGGACCGATAAGGGCCTCGTCGTGCCGGTCATCCGCGATTGCGACAAGCTCACCATCGCCGGCATCGAGAAGGCTATCGGCGAAGCCGGCAAGCGCGCCCGCGACGGCCAGCTCAAGATCGAGGAGATGCAGGGCGGCACGTTCACCATCTCGAACGGCGGCGTCTACGGCTCGCTCATGTCGACGCCGATCCTGAACGCGCCGCAATCGGGCATCCTGGGCATGCACAAGATCCAGGAGCGGCCGATGGTCATCGGCGGCAAGATCGAGATCCGCCCGATGATGTACCTGGCGCTCTCCTACGACCACCGGATCGTCGACGGGAAGGAAGCCGTCACCTTCCTGGTGCGGGTGAAGGAGGCGCTGGAGGACCCGGCCCGCCTCTTGCTCGACCTCTGATCCCGCGACGCGAAGGAAAGCCGACATGTCTTATGATGTCATCGTCATCGGCGCCGGTCCCGGCGGCTATGTCTGCGCGATCCGCGCGGCGCAGCTGGGGCTGAAGACCGCCATCGTGGAGAAGCGCGGCACGGAGAAGGGCGCGCTGCTCGGCGGCACGTGCCTCAACGTGGGCTGCATCCCGTCCAAGGCGCTGCTCCACGCGTCCGAGCTGTTCGAGGAAGCCGGACACGGCTTCAAGGCGATGGGCATCGAGGTGCCCGCGCCCAAGCTCGATCTCAAGACGATGATGGGCCACAAGCAGGAGGTCGTGGACGCCAATGTGAACGGCGTGTCCTTCCTGATGAAGAAGAACAAGGTCGACGTCCATTACGGTGCGGGCAAGATCCTCGCGGCCGGCAAGGTCGAGGTGAGGGACGCCGCCGGCAAGGCCAGCACCCTGGAGACCAAGGCCATCGTCATCGCCACCGGGTCGGACGTGACCCCGCTCAAGGGCGTGGAGATCGACGAGAAGACGATCGTGTCCTCCACGGGCGCGATCGCGCTGGACAAGGTGCCCGAGCGGATGGTCGTCATCGGCGCCGGCGTCATCGGGCTGGAGCTCGGTTCCGTGTGGCGGCGCCTGGGCGCCAAGGTCGAGGTCATCGAGTACCTGGACCGCATCCTGCCCGGCATGGACGCCGAGGTGGCCAAGCAGTCCCAGCGCCTGTTCGAAAAGCAGGGCATCTCGTTCCGACTGGGGGCCAAGGTCACCGGCGCGACCAAGTCCAAGAAGGGCGTGTCGCTCAGCGTGGAGCCGGCGGCGGGCGGCGAGGCGCAGACCGTCGAGGCCGACGTCGTCCTCCTGGCGATCGGCCGCCGCCCGTACACGGAAGGTCTCGGCCTGGAGGCCGCGGGCGTGACGCTGGACCAGCGCGGGCGCATCCCGACCGACAAGCACTACCGCACGAGCGTGGAAGGCATCTACGCCATCGGCGACGTCATCGCGGGGCCGATGCTGGCCCACAAGGCCGAGGACGAGGGCATCGCCGTGGCCGAGCTCATCGCCGGCAAGGCGGGGCACGTGAACTACGAGGTCATCCCGGCGGTGGTCTACACCTATCCGGAGATCGCCTCGGTCGGCCGCACCGAGGAGGAGCTGAAGGAGGCGGGCGTCGCCTACAATGTCGGCAAGTTCCCCCTCACGGCCAATGCGCGGGCGCGGGCCAACCGCACGACGGAAGGTTTCGTGAAGGTGCTCGCCGACAAGGAGACCGACCGCGTGCTCGGCGTCCACATCGTGGCGGCCGGCGCGGGCGAGCTGATCCACGAGGCGGCCGTGCTCATGGAGTTCGGCGGCTCCTCGGAGGACCTGGCGCGCACCTGCCACGCGCATCCGACGATCTCCGAGGCGGTCAAGGAAGCCGCGCTCGCGGTGGAGAAGCGCGCGCTCCACGTCTGAGCCCGCAACGTCGCACGAGACGATCATCGCAAGGAGGCCGCCCCGCACGGGCGGCCTCCTTCTTTTTGCCGCATCGGCCCCCCATCTGAAGCAGCCGACAAGGCCGAAACCGGCCGGCAAGGGTCCGGGACCCTCCCTTCCCCGACGGGCTTCACCGAACCTTTCCGATGCGCCGCCTGCTGCACCCGCTCTGGATCGTCCTCGCCGTCCTGTTCCTGGTGGAAGCCTGGTTCTGGGAGCGGCTGCGCCCGCTGGTCGCCGCGCTCGTGGCGCGCATTCCCTGGCAGCGGCTGCGCGCCTGGCTGGTCGTCGCGGCCGCGCGCGTGCCGGGCTGGCTGGCCGCCATCCTCTTCCTGGTGCCTTTCATCGGCGTCGAGCCGCTGAAGGCCTATGCGCTGATCCTCGTCGCCGAGGGCTATTTCACCGAAGGCGCCCTGCTGTTCGCGGTGGCGCAGGTCGTGGCGCTCGGCCTGTGCGCCCTCCTGTTCGACCTGTTCCGCCAGCAGCTCATGGCCATCGGCTGGTTCGCCCGCGCCCATGGCTGGTGCGTGGCGCTCCACCACAAGGCCCTGGCGCTCGTGGCGCCGGCGCGGCTGCGCGTGCGGCTCGCTCTGCGCCGGATCCGCCGGCTGGCGGCGGGCCGCTCGCGGCTGACACAGCGGATCGTGACCCTGCGCCGCTGGGCGCGCCGGCCCTTCCGCGCCGCCTGAACGCTCAGCCGACCTCCTCGGCCTTCATCGTGCGGCGCGCGGCAAAGCGCCTCTGCTTGGCGCGGTTCCCGCACACGCTCATCTCGCACCAGCGCCGGGAGCCGTTCTTGGTGAGGTCGAAGAACACCCAGCCGCAATGCTCGCCCGGGCATTGCTTGACGCGGGCGAGGTCGCCTTCGCGCAGCAGCCCGACGGCGGAGAGGGCGACCGGCCCCAGGATGGTCCAGAGCGAGAGCGGATCGACGGGCCATGTCCAGCGATAGCCGTCCGGGCCGCGGGCGAGCGTCGCGGCGGCGATGGCCTGCGCGGAGGCATGCGCCGCCGCGTCGAGGTCCGCCGGGTCCGGCTCCCTGCCGTTCGCCAGGGCGGTTGCGATGCGGTGGATCGTCTCCCTGAGGGCGCGGGCCGAGGGCAGGAGCGCGGCCATGCCTTGATCGCCGAGGCGCGCCAGAGCGGCCGCGCTGGCGCCGGGATCGAGGATGCCGGCATGGGCCGCCCACGCCACCACGTGTCCGGGCTCCGTGAGATGGTCGAGCGCATGGTCTCCGCCCCGGCCGGAGGCCGTGTTGGCGAAATCGAGCGCCAGCGCGCCACCGACGAGCGCGAGCGATCCCGCCCGGGAGGGCGCGTCGTCGGCACGGGAGGGAAGGTCCGTCGTCACATAACCACCTAAATCGACTTTACTAGTTATATCGCGCTTGTCATTGTCTGTCGCGCCGTTGCAGCGGCACGACCCCATTCGCGGAGAGCGGACGATGATGACACGTTTCGGCTGGGCGACAGCCATCCTTATCGCCATGGCGGCGCCGGCGGCCGCCGACGTCACGCTCGGGACCGCCGGTCCCATGACCGGTCCCTATGCCATCTTCGGCGACCAGATGAAGCGCGGCGCCCAGTGGTTCGTGGCCGACGCCAACGCCAGAGGCGGCGTTCTGGGCCAGAAGCTGGCGCTGGAGATCGGCGACGATGCCTGCGACCCCAAGCAGGCGGTGAACGTCGCCAACCTCATGGCGCAGAAGCGCGTGGCGGCCGTCATCGGCCATTATTGCTCGGGCTCGTCCATCCCGGCCTCCGCCGTCTACCAGGAGGAGGGGATCATCCAGATATCGCCCGCCTCGACCAATCCGCGCTTCACCGACGAACCCGCGGCCAAGGGCTGGTGGAACGTGTTCCGCACCTGCGGGCGCGACGACAAGCAGGGCGTCGTGGCGGGCCAGTTCCTGGCGGAGAAGTTCAAGGGCAAGCGCGTGGCCGTGCTCCACGACAAGTCGCCCTACGGCAAGGGCCTCGCTGACGAGACGAGGGGCGAATTGAACCGGCGCGGCGTCAAGGAGGTCCTGTACGAGGCCTACACGCCGGGTGAGAAGGACTACAACGCCATCGTCTCGCGGCTGAAGGCGGAGTCCGTCGACGTGGTCTATGTGGGCGGATACCACACCGAGGTCGGGCTGATGCTGCGCCAGGCCGTGGATGCCGGCCTCAAGGTCCAGTTCATGTCCGGCGACGCCAACGCCTCCGACGAGCTCTGGCAGATCACCGGGCCGGCGGGCGAGGGCTTCCTCATGACCTTCGGCCCCGACCAGCGCAAGAACCCGTCCGCCGCGAGCGTCGTGGAGTCCATGCGCAAGCAGGGCATCGAGCCTGAGGGCTACACGCTCTACACCGTCGCCGCCCTGCAGGTCTGGGCGGAAGCCGTGCGCAAGGCCGGCAAGACCGACGGCAAGACGGTCGCCGGCCAGATCCGCGGGCAGAGCTTCGACACGGTGATCGGCAAGCTCACCTTCGACGCCAAGGGCGACGTGCTCGATCCGAAATACGTCGTCTACCGCTGGTCGGCCGGCAAGTACGCCGAGCTGGAGTGAGGCCTCAGGCCCGCGGATGCGCCGCCTTGTAGGCGGCCATCAGGCGGGCCGAGTCCACCTTCGTGTAGATCTGGGTCGTCGACAGCGAGGCGTGGCCCAGCAATTCCTGGATGGCGCGCAGGTCTCCCCCGCGCGCCAGGAGATGCGTCGCGAAGGAATGGCGCAGGGCGTGCGGCGTGGCCGTCTCCGGCAGGCCGAGCGCGCCCCTCAGCCCCTCCATCGCGAGCTGCACGATGCGCGGGGACAGCGGGCCGCCGCGGGCCCCGACGAAGAGCGGCCCCTCGGGCGGCATCCGCCAGGGGCAGGCCGCGAGATAGGCGGCTATCGCGTCCGCCACCTGGGGCAGGACCGGCACCATGCGGGTCTTGCCGCCCTTGCCCTCGATCGTCAGCCGTCCGGACCGGGCCCGCTCGGCGTCCGCGCAGGTGAGGGAGAGCGCCTCGGAAATGCGCAGGCCTGCCCCGTAGAGCAGCGCCATCACCGCCGCGTCCCGCGCCAGGATCCAGGGGTCGCGGGGCTCGCCCGCCCGGCTCGCCGGATCGGCGACGGCGCGCGCCGCGGACGGGGCGAGGGGCTTGGGAAGGCCCTTCCTGACCCGCGGCCCGCGCGTGGCGGCAAAGGCGGATGCGTCGGCCAGGCCCTGCGCCGCGAGGTGGCGGGCGAGGGAGCGCAGGGCCGCGATCTGCCGCATCAGGGTGCGGCCCTCCACGCCTTCCGCCCGCCGGTGGGCGAGGAAGGCGCGAAGGTCCAGCGGCTTCAGCCGCGCCACGTCGGCCAGGGCGGGCGGCCGGCCCTCGCGGGCACCCAGGAAGGCAAGGAATTGCCGCAGGTCGCGGGCATAGGCCTCGACCGTGCGCGGGCTGAGGCGCCGCTCGTGGGCGAGCCGGTCCAGCCAGGCTCCGGCGGGTCCGGCAAGGTCCGGGGCGGCGAGATGCGCGAAGGCGTCCATCCGTCCTCCATGCCAGCCTGGCGCTAACGGCGCGTGAAGAGAGGCCCGAATCGGTGGTAACTCTCGCCCGTGACCCCCGCTTCCGCCAGCCCTCCCGGCCAGGACAGGCCCGCCTTGCCGCCGCGCGTCGCCGACGTGCTGGTGCCGCTGGCGATCGACACCGCCTATTCCTATGCGGTGCCCGCCGGCATGGCGCTGGCCGAGGGCGACGTGGTGCAGATGCCGCTCGGCCCCCGGGAGGCGATTGGCGTCGTCTGGAGCCTGAGAGAGGCGCCGCCGGGCAATTTTCGCCCCGTCACCGCCCGGTTGCCGCTGCCGCCGATGCCCGCGCGCCTGCGCACCTTCGTCGACTGGGTCGCGGGCTACACGCTGTGCCAGCGGGGGTCAGTGCTCGCCATGGCGCTGAAGACGCCGGATCTGGAGCGGCCCGACACGCCCAAGGTCGGCATCCGCCTCGTAGGGGCACCGCCGCAGCGCATGACGCCCGCCCGCGCCCGGGTGTTGCAGGCGGCGGAGGGCGGCATGGCCTTCTCCAAGGCGGCCCTCGCCCAGGCGGCCGGGGTCAGCGCCAGCGTGGTCGACGGGCTCCTGGACGAGGGGACGCTGGAGGCGGTGGCGCTTCCCGCCGAGCCGGTGGCGCCGCGGCCCGACCCTGACTTCGCAGCCCCCGACCTGTCGCCCGACCAGCGGGCGGCGGCGGACGCGCTGTCGGCCGCGGTGCGCGAGGACGCCTTCTCGGCGACGCTCCTGGAGGGCGTCACCGGATCGGGCAAGACGGAAGTGTATTTCGAGGCGGTGGCCGAGGCCGTGCGGCACGGGCGGCAGGCGCTGATCCTGATGCCGGAGATCGCGCTGACGGCGCAGTTCCTCGACCGGTTCGAGCGGCGCTTCGGCGTCAGGCCCGCGCTGTGGCATTCGGGCGTCGGCGCGCGCCGGCGCGAGCGGCTCTTCGCGGCGGTGGCGGCGGGGGAGGCGATGGTGGTGGCGGGCGCGCGCTCGGCGCTGTTCCTGCCCTTCGACCGGCTCGGCCTCATCGTCGTCGACGAGGAGCACGAGGCTGCCTACAAGCAGGAGGACGGCGTCCTCTATCACGCGCGGGACATGGCGGTGAAACGGGCCGGGATCGAGGGCGCGCCCGTCGTGCTCGCCTCCGCCACGCCGTCGATCGAGAGCAAGGTGAACGCCCGTCGCGGGCGCTATCGCCACCTCGTCCTGCCCGAGCGGTTCGGCGGGCGGACGCTGCCGCGGATCGAGGCGATCGACCTGCGGCGCACGCCGCCCGAGCGCGGCCGGTGGCTCGCCCCAACGCTGGTCGAGGCGATGCGCCGGACGCTGGCGGCCGGGGAGCAGTCGCTCCTGTTCCTCAACCGGCGAGGCTTCGCGCCGCTCACCGTGTGCCGCGCCTGCGGCCATCGCTACCAGTGCCCGAACTGCTCCACTTGGCTGGTGGAGCACCGGTTCCGGCAAGCCCTGGTGTGCCACACGTGCGGCCATACCGAGCGGCGTCCCGACGCCTGCACCGCCTGCGGCACGGTGGATGCCCTCATCCCCTGCGGGCCGGGCGTGGAGCGGCTGGCGGAGGAGGTGAAGGAGCTGTTCCCCGACGCGCGCTCCGTCGTCCTGTCCTCGGATTTCCCCGGCGGCACGGAGCGGCTGCGGGCCGAGCTGGCGGCCATCGCTGAGGGGCAGTGGGACATCGTCATCGGCACCCAGCTCGTCGCGAAGGGCCATAATTTCCCCGGCATGACGCTGGTCGGCGTCGTCGATGCCGATCTCGGCCTTGCCAACGGCGACCCGCGGGCGGGGGAGCGGACTTTCCAGCTCCTGCAGCAGGTGGCGGGCCGCGCCGGCCGCGGCGACCGGCCGGGACGGGCGCTGCTCCAGACGCACCAGCCGGAGCATCCGGTCATCGCCGCGCTCCTGTCGGGGGACGCGGACCGGTTCTACGAGGAGGAGATCGGCCTGCGCGAGGCGGCGGGCCTGCCGCCATTCGGGCGGCTGGCGGCGCTGATCGTCTCCGGGCCCGACAAGAACGCGGTCGAGCTGCATGCGCGGGCGCTGGCGCAGACCGCGCAGGCGCCCGACGGGGCGCTCGTCTTCGGACCGGCGGAGGCGCCCATCGCGCTCATCCGCGGGCGCCACCGCATGCGCCTGCTCGTGAAGACCGAGCGGGCCTTCGACGTGCAGGCCTATCTCCGCGACTGGTTGACGCGGGCGCCGCGGCCGCGGGGGCAGATCAGGGTGCAGATCGACGTCGATCCCCACAGCTTCCTGTGACGGAGCGGCGGCGGAGGTCGGCGGCGCGGCGCCGTGCCGCGGCGGCCGCCGGAATAGCGGCAATTCCGTGGCGCCCGTCGCCTTGCACCCCCGGTTTTCGCATGCTAGTGCACCGCCGCGTTCCGGAGGCTCTTGCCCGCCGGACGCGCCTTCCCATGCCCGCCCGTGAGCCACGCCGATCCGGCGCCGCGCTCCGGCAGGGCCGATGCCTAGGGACACGTCTGTGGCTCAGAGCGGTTCGATCGTTTCAGGTGTGGCGGGGCGCTATGCGTCCGCGCTGTTCGAGCTCGCGCGCGAGGCCAACGCCGTCGACAAGGTCGGCCAGGACCTCGCCCGGTTCGAGGCTCTCGTCGCCGGCAGCGAGGACCTCGCCCGGCTCGTGAAGAGCCCCGTCTTCACCTCCGAGGAGCAGGTCGCGGCGCTCTCCGCCGTCCTGGACCGCGCCGGCATCGGCGGGCTGACCGGCAATTTCCTGCGGCTCGTGGCGCAGAAGAAGCGGCTCTTCGTGGTTTCCTCCATGATCCGCGGCTATCGCGACCTCGTCGCGAAGGCCGCCGGCATCGTGCGCGCCGAGGTGACCCTGGCGGAAGCGCCGAGCGCCCAGCGCCTCAACGACATCAAGGCCGCTCTGCGCGAGACGGCCGGTGGCGAGATCGATCTCGCCGTCAAAATCGACCCCGCCATCATTGGCGGGCTGATCGTGAAACTCGGAAGCCGCATGATCGATGCGTCGCTCCGGACCAAGCTCAATTCCATTCGTCTTGCGATGAAAGAGGTCGGCTGATGGACATCCGCGCCGCAGAAATCTCCGCGATCCTCAAGGAGCAGATCAAGAATTTCGGCTCCGAGGCCCAGGTCACGGAAGTCGGACAGGTCCTGTCCGTCGGTGACGGCATCGCCCGCGTCTACGGGCTGGACAACGTCCAGGCCGGCGAGATGGTCGAGTTCGAGGCCGGCACGCGCGGCATGGCGCTGAACCTCGAGCAGGACAATGTCGGCGTCGTGATCTTCGGCTCGGACCGCGAGATCGCGGAAGGCCAGACGGTGAAGCGCACGGGCGCCATCGTGGACGTTCCCGTCGGCAAGGAGCTGCTCGGCCGCGTGGTCGACGCGCTCGGCAACCCGATCGACGGCAAGGGCCCGATCAAGGCCACCCGCCGCGCCCGCGTGGACGTGAAGGCCCCCGGCATCATCCCGCGCAAGTCGGTTCACGAGCCGATGTCGACGGGCCTGAAGGCCATCGACGCGCTGATCCCGATCGGCCGCGGCCAGCGCGAGCTCATCATCGGCGACCGCCAGACCGGCAAGACCGCCGTGGCGCTCGACACGATCCTTAACCAGAAGCCGCTAAACGCCGAGGGCGCGCCGGAGAGCCAGAAGCTCTACTGCGTCTACGTCGCCGTCGGCCAGAAGCGCTCCACCGTCGCGCAGTTCGTGAAGGTGCTGGAGGAGCAGGGCGCCCTGGAGTACTCGATCGTCGTCGCGGCGACCGCCTCCGACCCGGCCCCGATGCAGTTCCTGGCGCCATTCTCCGGCTGCGCCATGGGTGAGTTCTTCCGCGACAACGGCATGCACGCGGTCATCATCTATGACGACCTGTCCAAGCAGGCCGTCGCGTACCGCCAGATGTCGCTGCTGCTGCGCCGCCCGCCGGGCCGCGAGGCCTATCCCGGCGACGTGTTCTACCTGCACTCCCGCCTGCTGGAGCGCGCGGCCAAGCTGAACGAGGACAACGGCCTCGGCTCGCTCACCGCGCTGCCGGTCATCGAGACCCAGGCGAACGACGTGTCGGCCTATATCCCGACCAATGTCATCTCGATCACCGACGGCCAGATCTTCCTGGAGACGGACCTGTTCTACCAGGGCATCCGTCCGGCGGTGAACGTCGGCCTCTCGGTGTCGCGCGTGGGCTCCTCGGCCCAGACCAAGGCGATGAAGAAGGTCGCCGGCAAGATCAAGGGCGAACTGGCGCAGTACCGCGAGATGGCGGCCTTCGCGCAGTTCGGCTCCGACCTGGACGCCACCACCCAGCGCCTGCTCAACCGCGGCGCCCGGCTCACCGAGCTCCTGAAGCAGGCGCAGTTCTCGCCGCTCAAGACCGAGGAGCAGGTGGCGGTGATCTATGCCGGCGTCAACGGCTACCTGGACAAGCTGCCGGTGAACCGGGTCCGCGCCTTCGAGGACGGCCTGCTCTCGGTGCTGCGCTCCAAGCACGTGAAGCTGCTCGAGGCCATCCGCGACAGCAAGGACCTCTCGTCGGAGAACGAGGCGAAGCTCAAGGGCATCGTCGAGGACTTCGCCAAGACGTTCGCGTAAGGACAAACCGTCGTTGCGAGCGCGCGCGGAGCGGACACAGCCCTGCCCGGCAGGCCGGACCGCCCCGTCGCCCGCTCCTCGCACATGACGGCGGGAGATTGATCCGATGCCTTCATTGAAGGACCTTCGAAACCGCATCGCCTCGGTCAAGGCGACGCAGAAGATCACCAAGGCGATGCAGATGGTCGCCGCGGCGAAGCTGCGTCGCGCGCAGACGGCCGCGGAATCCGCGCGGCCCTACGCCGAGCGGATGGACAAGGTGCTCGCGGGCCTCGCCGCCAGCGTCGCCGGCTCGCCCTCCGCGCCGCGTCTCCTGGCCGGGACCGGTGACGACAAGGTTCATCTGCTGATCGTCTGCACCGCCGAGCGCGGCCTGTGCGGGGCGTTCAACTCGTCCATCGCGCGCCTCGCCCGCGACCACGCCAACGCGCTGCTGGCGCAGGGCAAGACGGTCAAGATCATCTGCGTCGGCAAGAAGGGCTACGACGCCCTGCGCCGCCAGTTCGAGAAGCAGATCATCGAGTTCGTAGACCTGCGCGGCGCCCGCTCGATCGCCTACGAGCATGCCGACGGCGTCGCCCGCACGGTGCTCAAGCTGTTCGAGGACGGCGGCTTCGACGTCGCCACGCTGTTCTATTCCCGCTTCCGCTCGGTGATCGCCCAGATCCCGACCGCCCAGCGCATCATCCCGGCCGACGTGTCGGGCGCGGGCGAGGTCTCGGATGTCGGCGGCGCGGTCTACACCTACGAGCCCGGCGAGGAGGAGATCCTGGCCTCGCTCCTGCCGCAGAACGTGACCGTCCAGATCTACCGCGCGCTCCTGGAGAACGCGGCTTCCGAGCAGGGCGCACGCATGTCCGCCATGGACAACGCGACGCGCAATGCCGGCGAAATGATCAAGAAGCAGACGCAGCTCTACAACCGCTCGCGTCAGGCCATGATCACCAAGGAACTCATCGAGATCATTTCGGGCGCCGAGGCGCTCTGACGCCCGCCCGATAGACAATCAACGAGGACGAGACGATGGCGAAGAAGGCTATTCCGACGACCGAGGCCCCGATCACCGCCGCCAAGCCGGCCGCTGCCGCCAAGGCCCCGAAGGCCATTGCGTCCACCAAGCCGGTGGTCGCCTCCAAGCCGGCCGCGGCGCCGAAGGCCGCTGCCGCCCCGAAGGCTGCCGCCGCCCGCGCCCCGAAGGCCGGTGCCCAGGTCAGCGCCCCCGCCCGGCCCGTCGCCACGGGCCGCATCGCCCAGGTCATCGGCGCCGTCGTGGACGTCCATTTCGACGGTCACCTGCCGGAAATCCTGAACGCGCTCGAGACCGACAACAACGGCAACCGCCTCGTGCTCGAAGTGGCCCAGCAGCTCGGCGAGAACACCGTCCGCTGCATCGCCATGGACACGTCCGAGGGTCTGGTTCGCGGCCAGCCGGTCGCCGATACCGGCGCGCCGATCATGGTGCCGGTGGGCGAGGCCACGCTCGGCCGCATCATGAACGTCATTGGCGAGCCGATCGACGAGGCCGGCCCCGTGGTCGGCGAAGCGACCCGCGCCATCCACCAGGAGGCTCCCAGCTACGCCGAGCAGGCGACGGAAGCGCAGATCCTGGTCACGGGCATCAAGGTCGTCGACCTCCTGGCTCCCTACGCCAAGGGCGGCAAGATCGGCCTGTTCGGCGGCGCCGGCGTCGGCAAGACCGTGCTCATCCAGGAGCTGATCAACAACGTCGCGAAGGCCCATGGCGGCTATTCGGTGTTCGCCGGCGTCGGCGAGCGCACCCGCGAGGGCAACGACCTCTACCACGAGTTCATCGAGTCGGGCGTGAACAAGAAGGGCGGCGGCGAAGGCTCCAAGTGCGCCCTCGTCTACGGCCAGATGAACGAGCCCCCGGGCGCCCGCGCCCGCGTCGCGCTGACCGGCCTCACCGTCGCCGAGCACTTCCGCGACCAGGGCCAGGACGTGCTGTTCTTCGTGGACAACATCTTCCGCTTCACGCAGGCCGGCTCGGAAGTGTCGGCTCTGCTGGGCCGCATCCCGTCCGCGGTGGGCTACCAGCCGACGCTCGCCACCGACATGGGCGCGCTGCAGGAGCGCATCACCACGACGACCAAGGGCTCGATCACGTCCGTGCAGGCCATCTATGTGCCGGCCGACGACCTGACCGACCCGGCGCCGGCGACCTCGTTCGCCCACCTCGACGCCACGACCGTGCTCTCGCGCTCGATCGCCGAGAAGGGCATCTACCCGGCGGTGGACCCGCTGGACTCCACCTCGCGCATGCTCTCCCCGCTCGTCGTGGGCGAGGAGCATTACGCGGTGGCCCGCCAGGTGCAGCAGGTGCTCCAGCGCTACAAGGCGCTGCAGGACATCATCGCGATCCTGGGCATGGACGAGCTGTCGGAAGAGGACAAGCTGTCGGTGGCCCGCGCCCGCAAGATCGAGCGCTTCCTGTCGCAGCCGTTCTTCGTCGCCGAGGTGTTCACCGGCGCGCCGGGCAAGTTCGTCTCGCTCGAGGACACGATCAAGGGCTTCAAGGGCCTGGTCGAGGGCAAGTACGACCATCTCCCCGAGGCGGCCTTCTACATGGTCGGCACGATCGAGGAAGCGGTCGAGAAGGCCCAGCGCCTGGCGGCCGAGGCGGCCTGATCAGGGGCCGCAAGGGCGTCGAGCCGATCCCGTCTCGGCGCCACACCGCTCCGCGCCACGGCGCGCGCGGGATGACACAAACAGGATGCGATCCATGGCCACTCCGTTCCCCTTCGAACTCGTCGCCCCGGACAGGCTGCTGTTCTCCGGTGACGTCGATGCGGTGATCGTCCCGGCGATCGACGGCGAGATGACCGTGCTGGCCGGCCACGCGCCGGTCATGACGGTGCTGAAGCCGGGGATCGTGATCGTCGACCAGGGCAAGGGCACCGCGGTGCGCCTGTTCGTGCGCGGCGGCTTCGCCGACGTGCGGCCCGACGGGATGACGATCCTGGCCGAGCAGGCCGTGCCGGTGGAGGAGCTCCATGACGAGCTCATCGACATCCAGATCGAGAATGCGCGCAAGGTCTACGAGGACGCCCAGGGCGACGATGCCCGCATGGCCGCCTCCGAGCGCCTGACGCAGCTGCGCGAGGTCAAGAGCGTCCTGGCGAACTGATCGCCGTAAGCCGCTCCGATCGTCACGGGCCGCCCGCGAGGGCGGCCTTTTTCGTGGTCCGCGCCTCAGTCGCCCGTGATCCAGTACGTATACCGGTAGGCCTCCCGGAAGCCCTCGCCGCCATAGAGCGCGAGCGCGGGGGCGTTGGCGGCCAGAACCTGGAGATAGGCCTCGCTGGCGCCCGCGGCGGCGCCCGCCGCCATGATCGAGCGCACGAGGCGGCGCCCAAGTCCGCGGCCGCGCTCCTCCTGCTCCACCAGGATGTCGAACAGGCCGACCATCCCCCGTTCGACTACGCCGAGGCCGTAGGCGACGGCCCGGCCGTTCTCCCGCAAGGTTGCGTAGATCGCAGGCGGTTTGATGACTGCCAGCATCTTCTCGAGCGCGGGCCGGTGGCGCGGCCCGTAGCGATTGCCGCGGGCGAAGCCGTCGATCCAGTCGGCCGGCGGCGTCTCGGTCAGGTGCGCCAGCGGATCGGGCGCGAGCCCGGGGGGCAGGGGCGCGATCATCAGGATGCTCTCGTCGTGCGGGCGATAGCCGCGCGCGGCGAGGGTGGCCGAATCGGCGGCGCGGACCATGGACGTCAGGCGGAAGATCGTCCGCTGGCCGTGACGCGCGTAGAGCCCCTCGATCTCGGCGGCGACGGCCTCCACCGGCAGGGCGTCCGAAGCATAGGGGCTCGCCGAGTTCGCGCGCTGGGTGAAGCCGTCCGCGAACCGCACCGTCCACCCGCCCACGAGCAGCGTCTGGAGCGCGGGCCAGGCGTTGCAGGCGCGCTCCTCGACGGCATGCCCCTTAGCGAGCGGGATCCTCATCGCCCCGGCGCCCGAGGCACGGGGCGCCAGCCGGGCGGGGCCATCTCGAACCCGTCGAAGGTGAAGCCGGGCGCAACGGTGCAGCCGACGAGCGTCCAGGCGCCGAGGCTCGTGGCCGTCTGCCAGTGCCCCGCCGGCACCACGAATTGCGGGCGCTGGCCGGCCCTGAGGTCCGGCCCCAGATGATGGGCGCTGGCGTCGTGCCCGTTGGGCGAGACGGTGATGACGAGCGGCGCGCCCGCATGCCAGTGCCAGGCCTCGGCGGCATCGACCCGGTGCCATTCCGAAACGTCGCCCGTGCCCAAGAGATAGTAGATCGCGGTGGAGACGGACCGGCCGTCGGGGCCGGTCCGCGGGTCGCGGAACGTCTCGCGGTAGAAGCCTCCCTCCGGGTGCGGCTTGAGGTCCAGCAGCCGCACGACCTCGGCGGCGGACAGGTCGGCCTGGAGCATCAGCGGAACCCGTTCTTCCACTCGCGCAGCGCCGTGAAGACGGCTTCGGGCGACGCGCCTTCCAGGTTGACCGCCCGCGCCAGGGCCGGCTCGCCGGCGCGCAGGAAGGGGTTGGTCGCCTTCTCCTCGTCGAGGGTCGTGATCGCGGTCAGCCGGCCGGCGGCCTTGTCGGCCTCCGCCTGCGCCAGGGCCGCCGCGACCTTCGGGTTGCCGGGCTCCGCCGCGGCGGCAAAGCGTGCGTTGGACAGCGCATAATCGTGGCCGCCATAGACGCGGGTCCCGCCCGGCAGGGCGGCAAGGGTGCGGATGGAGGCGAACATCGTCTCGGGCGGGCTTTCCATCACCCGGCCGCAGCCGAGCCTGAAGATGACGTCCCCGCAGAACAGGGCCGCGATGGCCGGGGCGTGGAAGGAGATGTGGTCGGCGCAATGGCCGGGCGTGTCGTAGACGTCGAAGGCGATGCCGCCGATCTCGATGCGCTCGCCGCCGGAGACGCGGCGGTCGGCGTCCGGCACGGCCTCGCCCGCCTGGCGCGCGGCGATGACCTCAGCGCCGGAGGCGGCCTTGAGCGCGGGAATGCCCTGGATATGGTCCGCGTGGCGATGGGTCACGAGGATGTGCGTCAACGTCCATCCGGCGCGGTCGAGCTCGGACTGGATCGTCCCGGCATCGGGCGCGTCGACGGCGATGGTGACGCCGGCATCGGGCAGGTGGACGAGATAGCCGAAATTATCGTCCAGGCAGCGGAAGACGCGGATCTCTGCGGACATGGAAGCTCCTTGGCGATCGCCCCGGTTCTTCCTTGCCGCCTTGCGGCCGTGCCCGTCAAACCCCATTGAAGGGGTAGGCGGTCCTGTTGCCGCCGCACGGAACCACGATGCCGCTCGACGTTCTCGACCTGCGCAGCTTCTATGCCTCGCCGCTCGGCCATGTGAGCCGCCGCTTCCTCGGCGAGGCGATGGCGCGGCTCTGGCCCGACACGCCCAACGCGGCGGTGCTCGGCATCGGCTACGCGACGCCGTACCTGTCCCTGTGGCGGCGCCGGGCCGAACGCACGATCGCGTTCATGCCCGCCGCGCAGGGCGTCGTGAACTGGCCGCCGGACGAGCCGTCCTGCACGGCGCTGGTCGATCCCGCCGACCTGCCGCTGCCGGACGGGAGCGTCGACCGGGTCGTGCTCGTCCACGCGCTGGAGGCGGCGGACAACCCGGCCGCGCTCCTGTCCGAGGTCTGGCGCGTGCTCATGCCGGGCGGACGGCTCATGATCGCCGCGCCGAACCGCCGCTCCCTCTGGGCGCGACTGGACACGACGCCCTTCGGCGATGGCCGCCCCTTCAGCCGCGGCCAGCTGAACCGGCTGATGCGCGAAACCATGTTCTCCCCCGACGCGTGGGGCGAGGCCCTGTTCTCGCCGCCGCTGCCCTGGCGGCTGTCGGTGCGCGCCGCGCCCGCCTGGGAGCGGATCGGCCGGCGGCTGTCGTTCCCGCCGCCGGGCCTGCACCTGGTGGATGCCACCAAGCAGCTCTACCGCCCGGCCCCCGCCCGGCGCGCCCGGCGTTTCAGCCTCTCGCTGGAGCCCGTGCTCGCCCCGGCGCCCAGCCCAAGGGTCGGCGAGGCCCCCGGAGGGGCCGGAAACGGGCGTTCCGCCTTGACTTGAAGGCCCTTGGCCGCCAAGGTCCGCCGCCTTGCGACAGGGGGGCGGCCGCCCGCGCCCGCCACCCCGCGCGTAACCCGACGGAACCGATGAAAAGCTACCTCGATTTCGAAAAGCCCGTTGCCGAGCTTGAAGCGAAGGTCGAGGAATTGCGGGCTCTCGGGGAAAAGGGCGACGCCGTCGCGATCGGGGACGACATCCAGCGGCTGGAGGCGAAGGCTTCTCACGCCCTGTCCGAGCTCTATGCCGCGCTGACGCCCTGGCAGAAGACGCAGGTGGCGCGCCATCCGCAGCGCCCGCACTTCCTGGACTACTGCGCCGGCCTCATCACGGATTTCACGCCGCTGGCGGGCGACCGGCTCTTTGCCGAGGACGAGGCCATCGTCGGCGGCTTCGGCCGGCTGGACGGCGAGCCCGTCTGCGTCATCGGCCAGGAGAAGGGCTCCACGACGGAAGCCCGCATCCGGCACAATTTCGGCATGGCCAAGCCCGAGGGCTACCGCAAGGCCGTGCGCATCATGGAGCTGGCTGACCGGTTCGGCCTGCCGGTCGTGTCCTTCGTGGACACGGCGGGCGCCTATCCGGGCATCGGCGCCGAGGAGCGCGGCCAGGCCGAGGCCATCGCCCGCTCCACCGAGTTCTCGCTGGGGCTCGGCGTCCCCAATGTCGCCATCGTCATCGGCGAAGGAGGGTCGGGCGGCGCCATCGCCATCGCCACCGCCAACCGGGTGCTGATGCTGGAGCATGCCATCTACACCGTGGCCTCGCCCGAGGCGTCCGCCTCGATCCTGTGGCGGGATTCCGGCCGGGCGCAGGACGCGGCGACGAACATGAAGATCACGGCGCAGGATCTCCTGCGCTTCGGCGTCATCGACGGCATCGTCGGCGAGCCGGTGGGCGGAGCCCATCGCGACCCGCAGGCCGCGATCATTGCCGCCGGCAAGGCGATCTCCGCCGCGCTGGCCGACTTCCGGGGCAAGTCCCCCGACCAGGTGCGCGATCTGCGCGCCGCCAAGTTCCTGGCCATCGGGCGGTCGCTCTGACCGGCGGCCGTTCACCCGCCGTTAACCGTGAGCGGGCGATCGGGAGCGTTGCAGTAAGAGCCGCTTAAGGCTAACGGTTTTACAGATTTCGGATGCCCGCCGCTTCGGGCCCGAAGAAAGGTAGCGCCGATCGTGTCCCTGCCGATCACGCCGTCCATCCGCCCCTTCCGTTTCGCCGCGCTCGCGGCCGTTGCTGTCTCCGGTCTCGCCCTGGCGGGATGCGACGAGCGCGGCGGCGCGCTCAACGGCCGCGCGATGGCGCCGATCCCGCCCAAGACGCTCGCCCTGATGAGCGAGAAGGGCATGTCGAAATTCGATTCGATCCTGATCCGGTCCTTCAAGAAGGAATCGGAGGTCGAGATCTGGAAGAAGACCAAGTCGGGCGAATTCGCGCTGCTGAAGACGTATCCGATCTGCCGCTGGTCCGGGCAGCTCGGGCCGAAGGTGAAGGAGGGCGACCGGCAGGCGCCGGAGGGGTTCTATATGATCAACCCCGCCCATATGAACCCGAATTCCAGCTTCTACCTGTCATTCGACACCGGCTATCCCAACGCGTTCGACCGCGCCCACGGCCGCACCGGCTCGCACCTGATGGTGCACGGCGCCTGCTCCTCGCGCGGCTGCTTCTCCATGACCGACGAGCAGATCGCCGAGATCTACGCGCTCGCCCGCGAGGCCTTTGCCGGCGGCCAGCGCACGTTCCAGTTCCAGTCCTATCCATTCCGGATGACGCCCGAGAATCTCGCCGCCCACCGGCTCGACCAGCACATGCCGTTCTGGAAGAACCTGAAAGAGGGCAACGACCATTTCGAGGTGACGAAGGCGGAGCCGAAGGTCGGCTTCTGCGGCCGGCGCTACGTCTTCAACGCCGAGCCGGCGAGCGGGCGCCTCGACGCGTCCGCCCCGTGCCCCGAGCTCAAGGTGAACGAGGCCATCGTGGCCGCCGTCAGCCAGAAGGATAGGGCAGACCAGAGCCGCGTGGCCGAGCTCGTCGCCAAGGGCACGCCGGCGATCAAGCTCGTCTACGAGGACGGCGACCAGCACAAGTCGTTCAAGCAGGTGCTCGCCTCGGCCGGCTCCGGCGACGCGATGGTGCCGGTGGTCGAGCAGCGCAGCCGCTTCTCCGACGTGAGCCGCCCCGAGGCGCTGGCCACCGGTCCGCGCGAGATCATCCTGGATGCCGGCGGCAAGCCCAGGCCTGAGCCCGTGATCGCGGCGGCGCCCGTCGCGAACCCGGCTCCGGCGGCGAGCCCGGCCCCGGCAGCGAGCCCGGCCGTTACGGCTCCCGTGGTCGCGGCCGCGCCGCCGGCCCCGCGCGGCGCCCAGCCTGTCGCGCAGCCCTCGGCCCTGCCGACGCCGAACGCATCGGCCTTCGCGCCGCCGTCCGAGCCCTTCTACAAGAAGGTCCTGACGCCGTTCCGCGGCCTGTTCGGCAGCGCCGACCAGCCGGCCGCGCCGGCTCCCTCGGCCACGCCGGAGCCCCCGCGCCGCGGCGCGTCCGCGCCGGCCGCCCCGCGCGGCTGACGTCCCGGCGGGCGGCGGCTCGCACGGGCGGCCGCGAAGCCCGGGGTTGCCTTTCCTCGCAACACGCCATCGATCGTGCCCGAAGGCCCGGAACACCCGGGCCTTCGCCTGCGTTGACCGCCGGTTCAACGCGACAGGACGGCCACAGACGATGCCGGTGCTCGATTCCGATCTCATCCGCTTCGCCAGCTACGAGGAGCCGATCTCGCGCCTGCGGCTGGTCTTCCGCACCGGGCAGGTGCGCGCCTATGACGGGGTGCCGAAGGCCGCCTATGAGGGACTCATGAAGGCTCCTTCCGCCGGGCACTATTTCGAGCAGCACATCCGCGAACGGTTCCGCTGCACCGAGCTCGGCTTCTAGCCATATAGCGGTCATGCGCTGCCCGCCTCTCAGCCCGGCAGCGCCACCTCGTCCCGCGGGAACAGGTTGTCGAACACGACGACTGCGGTGACGAGGACGGGAACGGCGATGAACGCGCCCACCGGCCCCCAGATCCACGCCCAGAACGCCAGCGCGACGAACACGACGAACGGGTTCAGCGTCAGGCTGCGCCCGAGCACGTTGGGCGTGACGAACTGGCTCTCGATCCAGTGCAGCCCCAGATAGACGGCCGGAACGAGAACGGCGCCACCGAACGTGTTGAAGCTCATGATGCCGACCGCGAACAGGACGAGGGCGACGATGGCCGGGCCGATGAACGGAATGTAGTTCATGGTGAAGGCCAGCAAGCCCCACAGTCCCGGATTGGGCACGCCGATGATCGCCATGGCGATGCCGGTGGCGACGCCCAGCCCGGCATTGATGAGCGTGACCGTGCCGAGGTACCGCCCCAGCGACTGTTCGACATTGGTGATGATGCGCAGCATGGTCAGCCGCCCCTCGCGGCTGCCGAACGCGACGACGAGGCGGCGCTTGAGCCCCGTGCGGCCCGCCAGGAAGAAGATCAGCGTGCCGACGAAAACGAAGAACTGGCTGAGCGCCGGGGTCGCGACCGCCAGCACGCTCTCCAGGATCGAGGCACTCGTGTCGACGGTGAGGGCGGACGCCTTCTCGCCCATCATGCTGGCGATCGAGTTCTGGATCTCGTTCAGCATCTCCAGCGGCTGGCGCATGATCTGGAAGCGCTCGCGCAGGATCGAGCCGATCTCCGGTGCGCGGCCGATCCAGGTCGAGATCGGCGCGGTGAAGGCGATGGCCAGGCCGTACACGCCGGCGAACAGGGCCAGCACGATGGCGCCGGCGGCGGCGAAGGACGGCACGCCCCGCCGGACGAGCGCGTCCACGAGCGAACCGACGATGCTGCCGATGATGATGGCGCAGAAGACGGGCAGGGCCACGGGGCGGCTGTAAATCAGCGCACCGACGACCAACAGCACGAAGATGCCGATGATCGCCGCCCGCTCCATCAGGTCCCAGAAGCTCTCGTCGTCGCCTCCGGGCACGGGGGCTTCACTCTTGCGGCGGCCGCGATTGGCCAGCCGGAAGTTTCGCGGCGCCGAGCGCACGTCCATCGGAATTCTCCCACGCCAGGCGGCTTCCCCCCGCCCGTCGACCGGGAACAACGCGGCCGGACCAAAGCGGTTCCGCTTGGTGAGGTGACACCCGTGACGCCGGCGCCGGGCCGGCGCGTCAGGCGACCTTGAAGCCGATGCGCAGGCCGCCCCAGTGACGGCCGCGGACCCGGATGGGCACCGACAGGTCCTTCATCAGCACGAACTGCCCGCCGCCCATGTCGCGGCGATAGGTCTGGAGCAGGAAGGCCTCGGTGTTGCGTCCTGCCGCCAGCCCCGTGCGGTCGTTGAAAATGCGCCGGTTGCGGCAATGGGCGGCGTTCCAGATCGGATCGCTGCCCTGCGGCCGGGAATATTGCCGGTTGTGGGTCGGCAGGTAGCCGTTGCGGTCGACCGCCGCGCAGAACGCGACGCGCGGATCGGCGGCGAGGATCGGCTCCTGGATCGGCGGCAGAAGCTCGTCGGTCAGGCGCACGAAGCGCGTCATGTGCTGCTGCGGATTGGTGCCCGGCACGGGCTGGTAGCGGGCGTCGAACAGGTCCTCGGCAGTGATGCGCCCGACGCGGACGGCATGTTCGAAGGCCTGGGCGATCTCCTGCGCCGCGTCCATGCACAGATGGATGAGCGGGGTGTCGGCCGTCTCCACGCCGCTGGCGGCGACGGACGCGATGAGGCCCTCGCTGATGCCGCGCAGCGTGTCCACCCGCGTCGCCGTCTCCTTCAGCTCGGCGGTGGAACCGGCGACGCCGTCGACGAGGTCGTCGAGCTCGAAGAGCACGCGCTCGCAACCCTCGATATTGGCGCGCACCGGGGCGACGATGGCCTCGATCCGCTCCAGCAGTCCTTCGACCTGGCGGCCGAACACGTCGAACTGATCGAGATTGGCGTCGATCTCGCGGCTGGAGGCTTCGGCCTGCTCGGCGCGGGCGACTCCCGCCTCGCTCTCTGTGACGAGGCCGCGAACGACGGTCACCAGCGCCTCGAGCTGCTGGGCGTTGTCGCGGCTGACCTCGCGCGCCTGGTCGGCGAGCTGGCGCACGGCCTGGGCGATGACGGCAAAGCCCCGTCCGGCCTCGCCCGCGCGCACCGCCTCGATGCCGGCATTGAAGGCGAGCATCTGCGTTTCGGTGGCGATCGCCTGGATCGCGCCGCTGGATTCGCGGATTGCGGAGATGGACCGGGTCACGCCGACGAGGGACTGGGCGATGGAGCGGGCGCCGATCGTCAGCGTCGCCACGTGCTCGCGCGCCGTGCCGAGGCCGCTGCGGATGGCGGCCGTCGTGCGGGTCATGTCCTGGCGGACCTCGTCGGCGGCGGCCTGGGCCGCCTCGCCGTACTCGGCGACCTTGCGATTGGCGTCGGCCATGTGCCGCGCCGCCTCGTCGACCTGGCCGAGCCGGTCGGACTGCCGGGTCAGACGCTGGGTCACCGCCTCCACGAAGCCGTGGATATCGGCGATCTCGATGCCGAGCCGGTCGATGCGGTCGGCCATCTCGGCGACCGCCTGGCGCATGGCATCGTCCCCCCCGATGCCGGTTTCCGGATCCCCCGCGATATCGTCCGGCCGTGAAGCCGCTGCCATGTGCATGATTCGCTCAATCCTGAATTGCATCGGATTAGAGCGAATCTACCTTAACGACAGGAAAACGGACCGCCGGTTGCAGAGCGTCTTCCGCTCTCGCGGGACAGGATGCTTCGCCGCGGGGCCATGCTGGAACGTGTGCGGCCCGGGCTAGGCCAGCACGCCGTGGCAGTGCTTGTACTTCTTGCCCGAGCCGCAGGGGCAGGGCTCGTTGCGGCCGATCTTGCCCCAGGTGGCGGGATCCTTGGGATCGCGCGCGGAGGCCGGCACGACCGGCGCGGACGGCGCCATCTCCACCTCGAACTCGTCGCGGCCGGTCACCGGGTCGGCATGATGGGCCTGCATCGGGGGCAGTTCCGGCTCCTGCGGCTGGTACATGACCTCGATGCGCATGAGCTGGCCGGTGACCTGCTCGCGCAGATGGCCGATCAGGCCGTCGAACAGCTCGAACGCCTCCGCCTTGTACTCGTTCAGCGGATCGCGCTGGGCGACGCCGCGCCAGCCGATGACCTGTCGCAGATGGTCGAGCGTCACCAGATGCTCGCGCCAGAGATGGTCGAGGGTCTGCAGGAGTACCTGCTTCTCGACATAGGTCATGACCTCGTCGGAGTTCTTCTCGATCCGCGCCGCATAGGCCTCGTCGGCGGCCTTGCGCAGACGGTCGCGGATTTCCTCGTCGGCGATGCCCTCTTCCTTGGCCCATTCCTCGACCGGCATGTCGAGGTTGAGGAACATCGCCACCTTCTCCTTGAGGGCGGCGGTGTCCCATTGCTCGGCGTAGACGTTCTCGGGAATGTAGCGCGCGACCAGGTCCTCGACCGTGTCGTGGCGCATGTCGTCGATGGTCTCGCGCACGCTGTCCTGCGCCATGAACTCCTTGCGCTGCTCGAACACGACCTTGCGCTGGTCGTTCATGACGTTGTCGTATTTCAGGATGTTCTTGCGGATGTCGAAGTTGCGGGCCTCGACCTTCGCCTGCGCGCGCTCCACGGCCTTGTTGATCCAGGGGTGAACGATGGCCTCGTCCTCCTGCAGGCCCAGGCGCTGGAGCATCGTGTCCATGCGGTCGGACCCGAAGATGCGCATCAGGTCGTCCTGCAGGGACAGGAAGAACTTGGAGCGTCCGGGGTCGCCCTGGCGGCCGGCGCGGCCGCGCAGCTGGTTGTCGATGCGCCGGCTCTCGTGGCGTTCGGTGCCCATGATGTAGAGGCCGCCGGGCTTGGTCGCGGTCTTGGCGGGGCGGCTGCCCTTGGCGGGCTCCAGCTCGATCTCCTCGCGGGCGCCCAGCACCATCTCGCGGAAGCGCGCGATCTCGGCCTCGACCTCGCGGGTCCGCGCGGCGCGCTCGGCCTCGTCCTCGATGCCGGCCAGCTCGTGGGTGAGCCGCATGTCCAGGTTGCCGCCGAGCTTGATGTCGGTGCCGCGGCCGGCCATGTTCGTGGCGATGGTGATGGCACCGGGGACGCCGGCTTCCGCCACGATATACGCCTCCTGCTCGTGGAAGCGGGCGTTGAGGACGGCGAACTGGCGGGACGAGGTGCCCGAGCGCGCGGCCTCGTAGAGCCGGTCCAGCGCCTTGGCGTCGGCGAAGTCGATCTGCTTGAAGCCGGCCTTCAGGAGCAGCTCGGCCAGATATTCCGACTTCTCGATGGAGGCGGTGCCGACCAGGATGGGCTGCATCCGGGCGTTGGCGCGCTCGATCTCGCGGATGATCGCCCGGTACTTCTCGTCGGCCGTGCGATAGACCTCGTCGTGCTCGTCCTCGCGCTGGACGGGAACGTTGGTCGGGACCTCGACGACGCCGAGCCCGTAGATGTCGGCGAACTCGTCGGCCTCCGTGGCCGCGGTGCCGGTCATGCCGGCGAGCTTGCCGTAGAGGCGGAAATAGTTCTGGAACGTGATCGAGGCCAGCGTCTGGTTCTCGGGCTGGACCTGGACCTTCTCCTTGGCCTCCAGCGCCTGATGCAGGCCTTCCGAATAGCGGCGGCCCGGCATCATGCGGCCGGTGAACTCGTCGATGATGACCACCTCGCCGCCCCGGACGATGTAGTCCTTGTCGCGGGTGAACAGCGTGTGGGCGCGCAGCGCCTGGTTCACGTGGTGGACGAGCGTGACGTTGGACGCGTCGTACAGCGAGCCATCCTTCAGGAGGCCCGAGGCGCGCATCAGCTCCTCGATCTTCTCGTTGCCGGCCTCGGTGAGGGAGACCGCGCGCTGCTTCTCGTCCAGGTCGTAGTCGGTGCGCGCCAGCTGCGGGATGAGCCCGTCGATGGCGGCGTAGAGCTCGGAGCGATCGTCGAGCGGGCCGGAGATGATGAGCGGGGTCCGCGCCTCGTCGATGAGGATGGAGTCCACCTCGTCGACGATGGCGAAGTGATGCCCGCGCTGAACCATGTGCGCGAGCTCGTACTTCATGTTGTCGCGCAGGTAGTCGAACCCGTACTCGTTGTTCGTGCCGTAGGTGATGTCGCAGGCATAGGCCTCGGCTCGCTGCACGTCGTCCAGGCCGTGGACGATGATGCCGACCGTGAGGCCCAGGAACCGGTACACCTTGCCCATCCATTCCGCGTCGCGGCGGGCGAGGTAGTCGTTGACGGTGACGACGTGCACGCCCTTGCCGGCCAGCGCGTTCAGGTAGACGGGCAGGGTGGCGACGAGCGTCTTGCCCTCGCCGGTGCGCATCTCCGCGATGGAGCCCTCGTGCAGGACCATGCCGCCGATCAGCTGGACGTCGAAGGGGCGCAGGCCGAGCACGCGCTTGGCGGCCTCGCGCACGGTGGCGAAGGCCGGCACCAGAAGCTCGTCGACGGTCCGCCCCTCGGCGATCTGCGCGCGGAACGCGTCGGTGCGGGCCCGCAGCGCCTCGTCGGACAGGGCATCGAGCTCCTTCTCCAGGGCGTTGATCGCCGCCACCTTGGGACCGTAGGTCCGCAGGCGGCGTTCGTTGGCCGAGCCGAAAATCTTCTTGGCGAGGGAACCGAGCATGAAGGGCCTTTCGAGGTGCGGCAGCTGCCCGGGGAGGGCGCGCCGCGACGTCCGACGTCTTTGAATCCGCGCGGATTGCTTTACGCGCGCGGGGACACGGGGTCCAGCCTCACGCGATAGCACAGGTGGGAAGCCGCCCGCGACGGATCAAGAACCGGCGCCTGCGGCGGATGTTCCCGCTCCGCTCCAAGGGCCGCACGGGTGGCGGGGAGGGCGCCAAGCCAATCGGCGGAGGAATATCCCCGAAAGGGGTTTCCTTCCGCTCCCCGCCTCTGTAAACGACCGCTCTAGCCTAAAGCCGAAGCGCGTTGCCTCCGCCTGCCCCGACACACCATCGGGGCGGCCGGAACCGACCGCGCGCGAACCGCCCGAGTGACCATGCCCAAGCGCACCGACATCTCCACGATCCTCATCATCGGCGCGGGGCCGATCGTCATCGGCCAGGCCTGCGAGTTCGACTATTCGGGCACGCAGGCCTGCAAGACGCTCAAGAGCGAGGGCTACCGGATCGTCCTGGTCAATTCGAACCCGGCGACGATCATGACGGACCCGGACCTGGCGGACGCCACCTACGTGGAGCCGATCACGCCGGAGATCGTCGCCAAGATCATCGCCCGGGAGCGCCACAAGGTGCCGGGCGGCTTCGCGCTCCTGCCCACGATGGGCGGCCAGACGGCGCTGAACTGCGCCCTCAGCCTCAAGAAAATGGGCGTCCTGGAGCAGTACGACGTCGAGATGATCGGCGCGACGGCGGAGGCCATCGACAAGGCCGAGGATCGCCAGCTCTTCCGCGACGCCATGACCAAGATCGGGCTGGAGACGCCGAAGTCCCGCCTCGCCAACGCCACGCAGGCCAAGAAGGCCGACCGCGAGACCTACCTTGCCGACCGGGCGAAGCTCTCCGGCGATGCGCTCGCCGCGTTCGAGGCCAGGTGGGCGGCCGGGGAGAGCGAGCGGCGCAAGCGCTACCAGGAGCGGGCGCTCGGCGAAGCGCTGATCGCCCTGTCCGACATCGGCCTGCCGGCGATCATCCGCCCGTCCTTCACGCTGGGCGGCACCGGCGGCGGCATCGCCTACAACAAGGAGGAATTCCTCGACATCGTGGAGCGCGGGCTCGACGCCTCGCCGACGAACGAGGTCCTGATCGAGGAAAGCGTCCTCGGCTGGAAAGAGTACGAGATGGAGGTCGTCCGCGACAAAAAGGACAACTGCATCATCGTCTGCTCCATCGAGAACATCGACCCGATGGGCGTCCATACGGGCGATTCCATCACCGTCGCGCCGGCCCTGACGCTGACCGACAAGGAATACCAGATCATGCGCGACGCCTCGCTGGCGGTGCTGCGCGAGATCGGCGTGGAGACCGGCGGCTCCAACGTGCAGTTCGCGGTGAACCCCGAGAACGGCCGCCTCGTCGTCATCGAGATGAACCCGCGCGTGTCGCGCTCGTCGGCGCTGGCCTCGAAAGCGACGGGCTTTCCCATCGCCAAGGTCGCCGCGCGCCTGGCCGTCGGCTACACGCTGGACGAGATCGCCAACGACATCACGGGCGGCGCGACGCCGGCCTCCTTCGAGCCGACGATCGACTACGTCGTCACCAAGATCCCGCGCTTCGCCTTCGAGAAGTTCCCCGGCGCGGACCCGGTCCTGACCACGGCCATGAAGTCGGTGGGCGAGGCCATGGCCATCGGCCGGACCTTCCCCGAATCGCTGCAGAAAGCCCTGCGCTCGCTGGAGACCGGCCTGACCGGCCTTGATGAGATCGAGATCCCGGGCCTCAACCAGGGCGACGACAAGAACGCCATCAAGGCCGCGCTCGGCACGCCGACGCCGGACCGGCTGCTGAAGGTGGCGCAGGCGCTGCGCCTGGGCGTCAGCCACGCGCAGGTCTACGAGAGCTGCCGCATCGACCCGTGGTTCCTGGAGCAGCTCCAGGCCATCGTGGACATGGAGGCGCGCGTGAAGGCCCACGGCCTGCCGCAGACGCCCGGCGCCTTCCGCCAGCTCAAGAGCATGGGCTTCTCCGACGCGCGGCTCGCCACGCTGACGCGCACCACCGAGGCCGAGGTGAAGGCGCTGCGGCGCTCGCTCGGCATCCGGCCGGTCTTCAAGCGCATCGACACGTGCGCGGCGGAGTTCGCCTCGCCGACAGCCTACATGTACTCGACCTACGAGACGCCGTTCGCCGGCGCGCCCGCCGACGAGGCGCGGCCCTCCGACGCCAGGAAGGTCGTCATCCTGGGCGGCGGCCCGAACCGGATCGGCCAGGGCATCGAGTTCGACTATTGCTGTTGCCACGCGGCCTTCGCGCTGGCGGATGCGGGTTACGAGACCATCATGGTCAACTGCAACCCGGAGACCGTCTCCACCGACTACGACACGTCCGACCGGCTCTATTTCGAGCCGCTGACGGCGGAGGACGTGCTGGAGATCATCGACACCGAGCGCGAGAAGGGGACGCTCCACGGCGTCATCGTCCAGTTCGGCGGCCAGACGCCGCTGAAGCTGGCCCAGCCGCTGGAGGAGGCGGGCGTGCCGATCCTGGGCACCTCGCCCGACGCCATCGACCTTGCCGAGGACCGCGACCGGTTCAAGCGCCTGCTGGACAAGCTGCAGCTCAAGCAGCCCAAGAACGGCATCGCCTATTCGGTGGAGCAGAGCCGGCTCGTCGCCGCCGATCTCGGCCTGCCCTTCGTGGTGCGCCCGTCCTACGTGCTGGGCGGCCGGGCCATGGCGATCATCCGCGACCAGGACCAGTTCGACGACTATCTGCTGGGCACGCTGCCGAGTCTGGTGCCGTCGGACGTGAAGGCCCGCTATCCCAACGACAAGACCGGCCAGATCAACACCGTGCTCGGCAAGAACCCGCTGTTGTTCGACCGCTACCTGTCGGATGCGGTCGAGGTGGACGTGGACTGCCTGTCGGACGGCAAGGACACCTACATCGCCGGCATCATGGAGCATATCGAGGAGGCGGGCATCCATTCGGGCGACAGCGCCTGCTCGCTGCCGCCGCGCTCGCTCTCTCCCGAGATCATCGCCGAGCTGGAGCGGCAGACGGCGGCCATGGCGCTCGCCCTCCAGGTGGGCGGGCTGATGAACGTGCAGTACGCCATCAAGGACGGCACGATCTACGTGCTGGAGGTCAATCCGCGCGCCTCGCGCACGGTGCCCTTCGTCGCCAAGGTCATCGGCGAGCCGATCGCCAAGATCGCGGCCCGCATCATGGCCGGCGAGGACCTCGCCTCGTTCGGGCTGCAGCGCAAGACGCTCGACCATATCGGCGTCAAGGAATCGGTGTTCCCCTTCGCCCGCTTCCCGGGCGTGGACGTGCTGCTGGGGCCGGAGATGCGCTCGACGGGCGAGGTCATCGGCCTCGATCGGTCCTTCGGCGTCGCCTTCGCCAAGAGCCAGCTCGGCTCGGGCACGCAGGTGCCGAAGACGGGCACGATCTTCATCTCCATGCGCGACGACGACAAGGTGCGGGTCCTGCCGGCGCTGCGCCAGCTCATCGAGCTCGGCTTCGAGGTCGTGGCGACGAGCGGCACGCAGCGCTTCCTGGAGGAGCAGGGCGTCCCGGCCCGCCGGATCAACAAGGTCCTGGAAGGGCGGCCGCACGTGGTGGACGCCATCAAGAACGGCGACATCCAGCTCGTGTTCAACACGACCGAGGGCGCGGCCGCGCTGGCCGACAGCCGCTCCCTGCGCCGGGCGGCCCTCTTGCATAAGGTGCCCTACTACACCACACTTGCAGGAGCCATCGCCGCGGCAGAGGGCATCCGTGCCTATCTGGCCGGCGACCTCGAGGTGTTGCCGTTGCAGGATTATTTCCAGACGCGCCACTGAACGGGCGTTCCCGCGGGAACGCGGGCATCCACGAAGAGTTTGCATCGCAGCGCGGGCCGGCGGAAGCCGCCCCGCGCCGAGATAGCTTTTGCGACGGGAAGAGAAGACATGGACAAGGTTCCCATGACGGCGGGCGGGCATGCGGCGCTGGAAGCCGAGCTCAAGCAGCGCCAGCAGGTGGAGCGGCCGCGCATCATCCAGGCGATCTCCGAGGCGCGCGCCCTCGGCGATCTGTCGGAGAACGCCGAGTACCATTCCGCCAAGGAAGCCCAGTCGCTGAACGAAGGCCGCATCCTGGAGCTGGAATCGCTCATCGGCCGCGCCGAGATCATCGACGTGTCCAAGCTGGTCGGCTCCTCCACGATCAAGTTCGGCGCCCGGGTCACCCTGGTCGACGACGACACGGAGGAGGAGAAGGTCTACCAGATCGTCGGCGAGCCGGAGGCCAACGTCCACGAGGGCAAGGTCTCGGTCACGTCGCCCATCGCCCGCGCGCTGATCGGCAAGGGCGTCGGCGACAGCGTCGAGGTGAACACGCCCGGCGGCGGCAAGGCCTACGAGATCACCGCCGTCACCTACGGCTAGGATCACGGCCGGCCCGGCTTGCGATTTCGCCGCCGGGCCCCACATCCATGGCAGACACGATCGGAGCGTTCGCCATGTCAGCCTCCCCCATCGCCCGCCGGCCGGTCCTGGCCGGGATTGCGGCCCTCGCCCTCTCTGCGGCTCTCTCCGCGCCTGCGCTCGCGCAGGGCGTGGCGTCCGTCCGTGTCGAGGCGACGCCCAACGTCGTGCGCGGCTGGGGCCCGAACGCGCAGGCGGTCACGCGGGTCATGGCGGCCGAGCTGCGCAGCCAGCTGGGCGCGCAAGGCCGCGGCGGTGCCCGGCTCGTCGTGACGGTGGAGGGCATTTCCCTCTCGTCCTATGCGGGCGGGGGCGGCGGCCGCTTCTCCGACGGCGGCGGCGAGACCGACTATCTGGAAAGCGTCGCGGTCCTGGTCGGGCCGCGGGGAGAACTGCTCGGGCGCTTCCCCGTCCTGTCGGCGATCCCCTCGTCCTCGGGCGGCGCCTGGTACCTGCCGGACGTGGACCAGCGCCGGCTGGAAGCGCTGGCCCGGCACAACGCCGCCTGGATCAAGACCAAGGTCGCCGGCCGATAGGGATTTCGCCTAGCGGCCGATCGTGCCCTCGCGGGTGACAGTCGCGTTCCGGTCGATCTGGAACGCCACGAGCCGCGCGCCGTCGCGCGTTAAGATCGCCGCTCCCGGCTCGTCGACGACGAGGCCGCTTTCGCCGTCCGCGAAATGCTGGCCGCCGGCCTCCACCGCGCCGTCGAACACGTAGAAATAGGTGTTCCAGTCCTCGATGACGGGCAGGGACGCGTCGGCGCCCGCAGGCAGGACGATGTGGTGGAGCGCGATGCGGTTGCGGACGGTGGATGCCGCGCCGGACCCTTCCGGTCCGAAGATCTGGCGCCAGCGCCCGGGCTCGGGCGCCTCCAGCTCGCGGAACTGCAGGCCGGGTTCCAGATCGAGCGTATGGGGGCGCACGAAGATCTGCAGCACGCGCGTCGGCTCGTCGTCGTGGAGCGTGCGCTCCTCGTGCCAGAAGCTTTCGCCGGCATTCATGACCATGAGCGTCGCGGGCGTCAGGTCCAGCTCGTAGCCGGCCGTGTCCCGGTGCCGCATCACGCCCTTCACGATGTAGGAGACGATCTCCTCGTTGCTGTGCTCGTGCAGGCGGATATGCGTGCCGGGATCGAGGCTGGAATCGTCCATGGCCGCGAGGGGCCCGAAGCCGTGGTCGTTGTGGCCCGCAATGGCCCGGCCGGGATGGTTGCGGCGGATGACGAACGGACCCATGCGGTGGACGAGCGGCGTACGGCCGGACTTGTGGATCATTCCCTGTTGCTTCCTTCCGCTGCCGACGACGGTTCCGTCAGCCCTGCACGAAGAAATAGGCGGAAAGCGCCAGTCCGACAGTGACGATGAAGCCGCGCATGACGGCGGGAGGCACCTTCCGGCCGATGCCGACGCCGTAATAGCCGCCCACGATGGCCGCCACGCCGACGATGAGCGTTTGCGGCCAGCGCACCAGGCCCGCCCAGATGAACAGGATGATCGCGACGCCCTGCAGGAGCGTCGAGCACAGGTTCTTGGCGGCGTTGATCCGGTGGTAGTCGTCGCCCTCGGTGATCGCCAGCGCCGCCAGCATGACGATGCCCATGCCGGCGCCGAAGAAGCCGCCATAGATGGAGGTCAGGAACTGGATGAGGAGGCCGACGGCCCACATCAGCGTCGAGGGCTCGCCGTGCTCGCCCCCGCGCAAGCCCGCGGCCATGCGCACGATGACGGGGCTGAAGGCAAAGAGCAGGGTGGCGACGAGCAGCAGCCACGGCACGAGCACGCGGAAGGAGGCGTTGTCGATGCGCGTGAGGATCACCGCGCCGATGAGCCCGCCCGCCAGGCTGACGATGGCGAGCGCCCGGAAGCGCGTCAGGTTCTCGGCGATCTCCCGGCGATAGGCATAGGTGCTGGCGAGGTTGCCCGGCGTCACGGCGACCGCGCTGGTGGCGTTGGCCACGATGGGCGGCAGCCCGGTGGCGACGAGGGCCGAGAAGGTGAAGAACGTGCCGCCGCCGGCAACCGCGTTGAACGCGCCGGCCAGGAGCCCGGACGCGGCGAGGATCGCCGCGTCGATGAGGGTCAGTCCGTCCAAGATGCTCTGGTCCCTGTGAAGGTCAGCGCGGAGCGGGGGCGTCGCCGATCGGCGCGATCGGCTCGTCCTTGATGCGCTCCAGCGCGAGTGCGGTGCGCACGTTGCGCACGTGGGGCAGCTGCGTCAGGTCCGCGACGAAGGCCTGGAAGGCCGCGAGGTCAGGCGTGACGCATTTCAGCATGAAGTCGATGTCGCCCGAGAGCGTCCAGCACTCGCGCACGGCGGGCATGGCGCGAACCCGCTCCTCGAAGGCCTCCAGGTCGCGCTCGGCCTGGCTCGACAGGTTCACCATGGCGAAGCACACGGCGGCATAGCCGAGCCGCCGCTCGTCCAGGATCGCGCGGTAGCCCTTGATGAAGCCGTCGTCCTCCAGCGCCCTCAGGCGCCGGAGGCAGGGCGGGGCGGAGATGCCGGCCCGGCGGGCCAGCTCCACGTTGGTGATCCGGCCATCGGCCTGGATCTCGCGCAGGATGGTCCAGTCCGTGGCATCGAGGCGCGGTGACAAGGCGGGAGGCTCCCTTCGGCCGGCAGCACGCGGCAAACGGCGTTAGCGACGCCGGCGGCTTTGGGCTAAACGTCGACGACCTGAGTAAAGCCCGCGCCGGGAGGGCGCAAGGCGGCGGGAGGGCAGGCGACGTTGACAGAAAGGCCCAACCCGCGCGGACAGGACGCCCCAGCCTGGCCGGCCACCGCGTGGGCGCTCAGCGACGGCAAGGCGGGCGATGAGCTCCAGTGCGTGGCGGTGATCGAGGCCCTGGGCCTGACCCCGGAACTGCGCAGGGTGAACCCGCGCGCGCCGTTCGCCTGGCTCATGCCCTGGGGCGGGATCGATCCGCGGGAGGGGCCGTCCCGGCCGGGCAGCCCGCTGGCGCCGCCCTTCCCCGATCTCGTCGTCGCCTCGGGCCGAAGGGCGATCCCCTACCTACGGGCCGTCCGCCGGCTGTCGGCGGGCAGAACCTTCACCGTCGTGCTCAAGGACCCGCGCACCGGCGCCGGCACCGCGGACCTGATCTGGGTTCCGGCCCACGACCGGCTGCGCGGGGCCAACGTCGTCGTCACCACCACCTCGCCCCATCGCATGACCGCCGAGCGGCTGGCGGCCGCCCGCGCCATGCCCGATCCGCGCCTCGCCGCCCTTCCCGCGCCGCGCGCCGCGATCCTGGCCGGGGGCGACAGCCGGCACCATCGCTTCCAGCCCGGCGACATCGCCCGGTTCGCGGCCGCGCTCGACAGGCTCGCGGCGTCGGGCGTCTCGCTCATGGGAACGCTCTCGCGCCGCACGCCGCCGCCGCTTGCGGCCGCGCTGCAGGACGTATTCGCCCGCCATGGCGGGTTTCTCTGGGACGGGACCGGCGACAACCCCTATGCGGGGCTCCTGGCGCTGGCGGACGCGGTCGTCGTCACCGCCGATTCGGTGAACATGGTCGGCGAGGCGGCGGCGACCGGACGGCCGATCCTCGTCTTCGAGCCTTCGGGCGGCCATCGGAAGATCACGGCCTTCCTGGACGCCCTGCGCCGGGAAGGACTTGTGCACGCCTTCACCGGCTCCCTTGAAGGGGAACCCTACGAACCCCTAAATTCCACGCGCGTCATCGCGGACGCCATCCTCGCCCGGCATACCGGCGGGGCCTGACACGCCAAGAGCGCCGCATCCGGCGGCGGAGATTTCTCTCATGGGCCATACCCACGCCAAGGTCATCATCATCGGCTCCGGACCGGCCGGCTACACGGCGGCGATCTACGCCGCGCGCGCCATGCTGGAGCCGGTGCTGATCTCCGGCCTGCAGATGGGCGGCCAGCTCACGATCACCACCGACGTGGAGAACTATCCCGGCTTCGCCGACGTCATCCAGGGCCCCTGGCTCATGGACCAGATGCGCGCGCAGGCCGAGCATGTGGGCACGCGGCTCGTCACCGACCACATCGTCAAGGCGGACCTCGCGGTGCGGCCCTTCCGCCTCACGGGCGACGGCGGCGAGACCTATAGCTGCGACACGCTCATCATCGCCACGGGCGCCCAGGCGCGCTGGCTCGGCCTGCCGTCCGAGCAGGCGTTCCAGGGCTTCGGCGTCTCGGCCTGCGCCACGTGCGACGGCTTCTTCTTCCGCAACAAGGACGTGGTCGTCGTGGGCGGCGGCAACACCGCCGTGGAGGAGGCGCTGTATCTCGCCGGGCTCGCCAGCTCGGTGACGCTGGTGCACAGGCGCGATTCCCTGCGCGCCGAGCGCATCCTCCAGGACCGGCTTTTCAAGCATCCCAAAGTTCGGATGGTCTGGGACAGCGCCGTGGACGAAATCTGCGGCAAGACCGATCCGCTGGGCGTGACGCATGTGCGGCTGAAGAACGTGAAGACCGGCGCGACGAGCGAGGTGGCCACCGACGGCGTGTTCATCGCCATCGGCCACAAGCCCGCGACCGAGCTCTTCCTCGACCAGATCGAAATGAAGCCTTCCGGCTATATCTGGACGGCTCCGGATTCGACCGCGACCTCCATTCCCGGCGTCTTCGCCGCCGGCGACGTCACCGACGAGACCTATCGCCAGGCGGTCACCGCCGCAGGAATGGGTTGCATGGCGGCGCTGGAAGCGGAGAAATACCTTGCCTTGCACGAATCCGTGCGGGAAGCGGCCGAATGACGGCCAGTTAGACCAACAGCGCGGCCGTCCGGCCGCTGGGGGACGGCGTGCTCGACTGGGACAAGATCCGCATCTTCTTCAAGGTTGCGGAGGCGGGAAGCTTCACGAAGGCCGGCGACGATCTCGGCCTCAGCCAGTCGGCGGTCAGCCGCCAGGTCAGCGCGCTGGAGCGGGAGCTCAAGGCGCCGCTGTTCCACCGCCACGCCAGGGGCCTCATCCTGACCGAGCAGGGCGACCTGCTGTTCCGCGCCGCCCGCGACATGACGATGCGGCTGGAGACGACGCGGGCGCGGCTGGCGGACACGCGCGAGCGGCCGTCCGGCGACCTGCGCGTCACGACGACCGTGGGCCTTGGCTCCCACTGGCTGACGCCCCGCCTGTCGGAATTCATGGACCTGTATCCCGACATCCGGGTGGAACTGATCCTCACCAACGAGGAACTCGACCTGTCGATGCGGGAGGCGGACGTGGCGCTGCGGCTGCGCCAGCCCGTCCAGGCGGACCTGGTGCAGCGCCGGCTGTTCACGGTGCACTTCCACATCTATGCGTCGGAGGAATACATCAAGCGCTTCGGCGAGCCGAAGACGGTGGAGCATCTGGACGACCACCGGCTCCTGTCCTTCGGTGGCGACCAGCCGTCCTATCTGCTGGCGGTGCACTGGCTCGCCCATGCGGGTCGCGAGCTGCGCGATCCGCGCGGCTATCACCTGGTGGTCAACAACATCACGGCGCTGAAGAAGGCGGTGGAGAAGGGCGCGGGAATCGCGGTGTTGCCGGATTACCTCGTCGAGCCCGAAATGAAGGTCCAGCGCATTCTGACGGACATGGAGATGCCCTCGCTGGACAGCTATCTCGTCTATCCGGAAGAGATGCGCTCCATGGCCCGGGTCCAGGTTTTCCGGGACTTCCTCGTCAACAAGGCCCAGCGCTGGACCTACTGACGGCGCTGCCTGCGAATCGCGCAGGCGATGCCCATGCGTTAGGCGCAAGGCTGGCATGAGCCGCGTTGCGTTGCGAACGGGCTCCCGGCGTCTCATATCGATCGTGGCTGATTTGGCGGGCTCCGCTCCTCCTCCCGGCGTAGAGCCCGTTTCTTGGCCGTTCCCCTCTGGACGTTCCGGCGCCAACGCGCTGGTCCGCCCCATCTTTAGACCGGGCTCCCTTCGTGGGACCCGGTCTTTTTTTATCCCGGCTGCCGGCAGCGGATGAGGAAGGCGCCGTAGCTGATGGCGTAGTTGCGCTCGACCCACGGCTCGACCGGCTCGCGCTCGAAATTGTTCCACAGGCCCCGCTCGCGCCAATCCGGGATGAAGCGGTAGGCGCGCACTTTCATGCGCTGGCGCCGCGGGTCCGCATCGCGTGCAAGGACGCGGTTCGGCAGGCCGCGGGCGGCATCCCCCACCGCAATGGTGACCGTGTCGCCGCGGGCCAGCGCCAGGCCCTCGGGGGCCAGCGCATTGCCGCCGGTCGAATTGTCCGTGCCCTCCGCGCAGGCATACTGGATGGCTCGGCCTGCCCGGACGGCGCCCGCCGGGAAGGCGGCCTCGATCGCGGCGCGCTCGGCGGGGCTTCTGCGGGAGAGTTCAGTGCGCAGGGCCGCCTCGGTCCACACTCCCGTCACCTCGGCGGTCACCGTCTCACCGGCGGAATAGACCGAGGCGCAGCCGGACAGCGCAAGGCCGATCGTTGCCATGGCGGCCGCCCGTCGGAGGCTGGACAAGCGAAGCGTCATGGACCGGGATATGGACTGCGCCAGTGACTTCCGGTCAAGCCTCGCGCCGGGGCATCCTCGCTCAGGCGGCGTTGGCGGAGGGCGCGTCCGGACCCGCCGCCCCGCCGCGCACGATGCGCGCGATGTCCGCCACGATCGCGTCGAGGCGATAGTCCTTGGGCGTGTAGACCGCGCGCACGCCGATATTGGACAGGACGAGGGCATCCTCCTCGGGGATGATGCCGCCGACGACCACCGGGATGTCGTCGCGCCCCGCCATGCGCAGCCTGGAGACGACCTCGCGCACGAGCGGCACGTGGGAGCCGGACAGGATGGACAGGCCGATCACGTCGGCGCCGGTCTCCAGCGCCCGCTCCACGATCTCGTCTGGCGTGCGGCGGATGCCGTCATAGGTGACGTCGAAGCCGGCCTGCCCGGCGCGCAGGGCGATCTGCTCCGCGCCGTTGGAATGACCGTCGAGGCCCGGCTTGCCGACCAGCATGCGCGGCGCGCGCGCCAGCATGTCCGTCAGGTCGGCGACCATGAGCTTTAGGTCGTCGCCCACGGGGGTGACGAGATCGGCCGTGACGCCCGTGGGCGCGCGGTATTCCCCGAAGATGCCGCGCAGCACGGCGCCCCATTCCCCCGTGGTCACGCCCGCCTTCGCGCAGTCGATGGAGGCCGGCATGATGCTGGCGCCCTCCCGGGCGGCGTCCTCCAGCGCGCGCAGCGCCCGCATGACGGCATCGCCCTCCCGGCGGTCGCGCCAGGCGCGGATGCGGGCGACGGCGTCCATCTCCACCGTCTCGGGCACTGTCATGACCGAGGCTTCGCCGGCGGTGAGGGGGGAGATCTCGGTCTCGGTGAAGCGGTTGACGCCCACGACCGTCTGGCCCCCGGCCTCGATCGCGGCGATGCGGGCGGCGTTGGACGCCACGAGCGCTTCCTTCATCACGCCCGTCTCCACCGCGGCGACGGCTCCGCCCAGCGCCTCGATCCGCGCCATCTCCTCGAGCGCGGCCGCCTTCAGTTCGGCGACCTTGGTGGCGACGACGTGGCTGCCGTCGAAAATGTCCTCGTAGTCGAGCAGATCGGTCTCGAACGCCATGATCTGCTGCATGCGCAGCGACCATTGCTGGTCCCAGGCGCGGGGCAGGCCGAGCGCCTCGTTCCAGGCGGGAAGCTGCACCGCCCGGGCCCTGGCCTTTTTGGACAAAGTCACGGCCAGCATCTCGATGAGGATGCGGTGGACGTTGTTCTCGGGCTGCGGCTCGGTGAGGCCGAGCGAATTCACCTGCACGCCGTAGCGGAAGAGGCGCTTTGCCGGATCGTCAATGCCGTAGCGATCCCGCGTGATCTCATCCCACAATTCGCAGAAGGCGCGCAGCTTGCAGATTTCGGTGATGAACCGCATCCCGGCATTCACGAAGAACGAGATGCGGCCGACGACATCGGCGAAGGTCGCCTCGTCGACGCCCGCCGCCTTCACGCCGTCGAGGATGGCGATGGCCGTGGAGAGCGCGTAGGCGAGTTCCTGGACCGGCGTCGCTCCCGCCTCCTGCAGGTGGTAGGAGCAGACGTTCACCGGGTTCCATCTGGGGATTTCCCGCGTGGTGAACAGGATGACGTCCGTCGTCAGGCGCAGCGAGGGACCGGGCGGGAACACATACGTTCCCCGCGACAGATATTCCTTGATGATGTCGTTCTGCGTCGTGCCCTGGAGCAGGCGCCGGTCGGCGCCCTGCTCCTCAGCGGCCGCGACGTACAGCGCCAGCAGCCAGGGCGCGGTGGCGTTGATCGTCATCGACGTGTTCATGCGCTCCAGCGGGATGTCGCGGAACAGCATGCGCATGTCGCCCAGATGGGCGATGGACACCCCGACCTTGCCGACCTCGCCCCGCGCCAGCACGTGATCGGGGTCGTAGCCGGTCTGGGTCGGCAGGTCGAAGGCGATGGACAGGCCGGTCTGGCCCTTGGCGAGATTGGACCGGTAGAGGGCGTTGGACGCCTCGGCCGTGGAATGGCCGGCATAGGTCCGGAAGATCCAGGGCCGGTCGCGGCCCCCCTTCGCTGTCGTGTCCGTCACGGCGCGCCTCCGGATGGTCGTGCTGCGTCGCAGCATCGTAGACGCGAGCCAGAGGCGGCGCCAGACCGCCTCCGGGGTGAGCGAGATTAGACCTTGGCCGTGCTCCCTTCGGCGAATTTGCGCAGTGCACAATCACGCGGGATAGTGGACGCCCATGCCGGACAGGGAGACGGATCGATGAGCGCCGCCCGAACGCAACGCAGTGCCGCCCTCAAGCTCGTGCCGAAGGAGGGCCTGGGCCGCATCCCGCCGCTGGGCGAGGTGCCGGAGACGATGAAGGCCTGGGCCATCCGCCGCGACCGGCACGGGCCGCCGGACGTCTCCATGCAGCTGGAGGACGTGCCCACCTGGTCCATCGGCGATGACGAGGTGCTCGTCCTCGTGATGGCGGCGGGCGTGAACTATAACGGCGTGTGGGCGGGCCTCGGCCAGCCGATCTCGCCCTTCGACGTGCACAAGGCGGACTTCCACGTGGCGGGCTCGGACGCCTCGGGCATCGTCTGGGCCGTCGGCAAGAAGGTGAAGCGCTGGAAGGTGGGCGACGCCGTCGTCGTCCATTGCAACCAGGACGACGGCGACGACGAGGAGTGCAACGGCGGCGACCCGATGTTCTCGCCGACCCAGCGCATCTGGGGCTACGAGACGCCGGACGGCTCCTTCGCGCAATATTGCCGGGTGCAGTCGCGCCAGCTGATGGAGAAGCCGCCGCACCTGACCTGGGAGGAGGCGGCCTGCTACACGCTGACCCTCGCCACCGCCTACCGCATGCTGTTCGGCCATGCGCCGCATACGCTGAAGCCCGGCGACAACGTGCTGGTCTGGGGCGCCTCGGGCGGGCTCGGCGTGTTCGGCGTGCAGCTCTGCGCGGCGTCCGGCGCCAACGCGATCGGCGTGATCTCGGACGAGTCCAAGCGCGAATACGTCCTCTCGCTCGGGGCCAAGGGCGTCATCAATCGCAAGGACTTCAATTGCTGGGGCCAGATGCCGACGGTCAACAGCCCGGAATACGACACCTGGGTCAGGGAAGCGCGCAAGTTCGGCAAGGCGATCTGGGAGATCACGGGCAAGAAGGACGTCGACATCGTCTTCGAGCATCCGGGCGAGGCGACGTTCCCGGTCTCGGCCCTGGTCGTCAAGCGCGGCGGCATGGTGGTGTTCTGCGCCGGCACGTCCGGCTTCAACATCACGTTCGATGCCCGCTATGTCTGGATGCGACAGAAGCGGATCCAGGGCTCGCACTTCGCGCATCTCAAGCAGGCGGCCGCGGCGAACCAGTTCGTCATCGACCGGCGGATCGACCCCTGCATGTCGGAGGTGTTCGCCTGGGAGGACATACCGCTCGCCCACATGAAGATGTGGAAGAACCAGCACGCGCCGGGGAACATGGCCGTGCTGGTGACGAGCCCGCGGCCGGGGCTGCGCTCCTTCGAGGATGTGCTGGAGGCGGTGAACGGCGGCTGAGCGCCGCCGTCCATTCTTCATCCCCGCGTCAGGCGAGCGTCGCGTCCATCGTGATCGTGGCGTTCAGCACCTTGGAGACCGGGCAGTTTTCCTTGGCGCCCTTGGCGATCTCCTGGAACTTGGCCTCGTCGAGGCCGGGGGCGGATACCTTCGTCGTCAGGTGCACGGCGGTGATGGCAAAGCCCCCGCCCTGCTGCTCCATGGACAGGTCCGCCTTGGTCTCGATGCTCCTGGGCTCGTGGCCGGCGCCGGACAGCGCGAAGGCCAAAGCCATGGAGAAGCAGCCCGCATGGGCGACCGCGATCAGTTCCTCGGGGTTGGTGCCCTTCTCGTCGCCGAAGCGCTTCTTGAAGGAATAGGGCGTGGCCGAAAGCGTGCCGCTCTCGGTGGTCAGCGAACCGGTGCCCTCCTTGCCGGAGCCGTTCCAGACGGCGCTCGCGCTGCGCTTCATGATGTCGTCCTCTCGTTGGCGGTCTCGCCCCTGGCCTGTGCCAGGGCCGCGTTGAGCTCGCCGCCGACCAGGAAGATCGCGGCGAGCGTGTAGAGGAAGATAAGCGCGATCATGGCTGCCGCCAGACCGGCATAGGTGGAAACATACGCATCGGCGAAGCTGTCGAGATAGCGGCCGAACGTGATCCCGCCGACGATCCAGAACACGAGCGTGAAGGCGATGCCCGGCCAGATATGGCGCCAGCGGCGCCGGCCGGCGGGCAGGAACTTGTGGGCGAGGGTCAGCGCCGCGACGATGATGACGGTGGTGGTGGCGAGCCGCAGGATGCCGACGGTCAGCTCGAACGGCGCGGCCGCCGGCACCCAGCGGATCGCCGTGCGCCAGGCCAGCGGGCCGAGGACGATGAGCACGGCGAAGACGAGCAGGACGCCCGCGCCGATGATGACATAGGCGATGGATTCCAGCCGCAGCAGCCACCAGGAGCGCCAGTCGACCACCTCGTAGGCGCGGTTGAGGCCGATGCGGAGCGCCTCGACGCCGCTGGAGGCGAAATAGAGGGCGAAGATCGCGCCGACGGTCAGCGCGTCGGTGCGGCGGACGGTCAGGACCGTGCCGATCTCGCGGGCGATGGGGTTGGCGACCTCGGCGGGCCAGGCCTCCAGAAGCAGCGTCGCCACCTCGTCGGCAAGACCCGTCGAGCCCGCAAAGCCCGCCAGCGCCGTCACCACGATGAGGAAGGGGAACAGCGACATCAGCACCGACAGGGCGATGTGGCTGGCGATCGCCCAGCCGTCATGGGCGAGGAAGCGGTAGAGCGCGGTGCCGAGCGCCTTCAGGAAGCGGCCGGTGCGCCGCGGGACCGAAGATGTGCTGGCTGCCATGGAGGTTCTACGACGATCCGGCGGCGCCGGATCGGCCGCCATCGGACTGTCTGCGAGCGGACGCGCTTATGCAAGGCGCGCCGCGTCGTCTTGAACGGACGGTTCAGCGCGAGGCGAGGCCCGCGGGCTCGTAGACCCACAGCATCCGCTTGGCCTTGGCCTGATAATAATACCCGCTGGCATAATACGAGACCGCGCGGTCGTGGTTGCGGTCGGCGACGCGATACGCGCCGGCGAGGTACTTCACCGCGTAGCGCATGTTCTGGTCGGCATCGAGCAGGCCTTCCGCGTCGCCCTTGTAGCCCAGGCGCCGGGCGGTGGAGAGCTTGATCTGCATGAGCCCCAGCGCGCCGCCGCGGCCGACGGCCCGCGGATTGTAGCGGCTCTCGCGCTGGATCACGCGGTGCACCAGCAGTTCCGGCACGTCGTTGGCCCGGGCGTGGCTGGCGATCAGCGGCCGCAGATGGGCCGGACCGGCGGTGACGACCGGCAAGGCCGCGGGCGCCTGGCCTGGAACGGCCGGCTGGGCCTCGGGGGCGGGCGTCGCGGCGGAAGGGGTCGCGCCGGCTTCCACGGGGGCCGCAGGAGGTGTGACACCGAGGGCCGCCTGGCCCGCGGCGGGCGTTGCCGGCGCCGGCATGTCGACGCGGCTCGCGGGGAGGTCGAACGGCCTGGGCGGGGGCACGGGTGTGCTCGCGCCGATGGCCAGAGCCGGCGGGGCGAGAGTGGCGGCCAGGAGCAGGGCTCCGGCGCCCATCGTCGGAAGCGCGCGCATGGAAGCCGCCGTTACGGCCGGTTGATGGCCAGATCAAGGCAGCGCAACGGCAGGGCGGCGGGGCGCCGGCAGCGTTGTGGCCCCATTTGCGCGCATGCGCGATCGGCGGCGCGGGCATATCGCCCTGCGCGGCATTGGGCTATGCGGGGCTGCCCGTCAGCCACCAGGCCTTCCCATGCCGACCGACAATCCCGCCCTCATCCGGCTCATGCCGGTCGTGTTCGTGCTGATCTGGTCTACCGGATGGATCGTCGCCCGCTTCGCCGCGCCCTATGCCGACCCGCTGACATTCCTGTCGCTGCGCTACGTGCTGGCGGGGGCCGTCATCGCCGCCTTCGCGGTCCTGTCGGGGGCGCGGTGGCCGACGACGCGGGCCGGGTTCGGCCATGCGCTCGGCTCCGGCGTCCTGCTCCACGGCGTCTATCTCGGCGGCGTCTGGTGGGCCATCGCCCACGGCCTGCCTGCGGGGATCTCGGCGCTGATCGCGGCGCTGCAACCGATCATGACCGCGCTGCTCGCCCCGGCCATCGTTGGCGAGCGCATCCTGCCGCGGCAATGGCTGGGCATCGCGCTCGGCTTCGGCGGCATCCTCATGGTGCTGGCGCCCAAGCTCGCCGCAGGGCTCGCCGCGAGCGGGCTCACGGTGCCGCTCATCGTCAACGTCGTCGCGATGATCTCCGTGACCGCCTCCACCTTCTACCAGAAGCGGTACATCCAGGCCGCAGACCTGAGGACCGTCACCGTCCTGCAATATGCGGGCGCCTTCGCCGTCACCCTGCCGGCCGCGTTCCTGCTCGAGGACATGCGGGTGGAGTGGAACACGACGCTCGTCCTGACGATGGCGTGGTCGGTGCTGGCGCTCTCCATCGGCGCGATCGCGCTGCTGCTCCTGCTCATCCGGCGCGGAGCGGTCTCCAAGGCGGCGACGCTCGTCTACCTCGTGCCGCCGACGGCGGCGCTGATGGCCTATCTGTTCTTCGGCGAGACGCTGACGCCGCTCCAGGTGGCGGGAATGGGCGTCACCGCGCTGGGCGTCGCGCTGGCCAACAGGTCCTGACGCGTCCGCCTTTCGGCTGTTGAGCGAAAGGCGCGGTTGGCGGCGGCTCCGGGCTTGCTATGCTGCGCCGCACAAGAACGCGGAGACGGTTCATGAGCGCGCCTGCCCCCAAGGCTACCCCGCTGCACGCCCCGCCGGCGGCGCTGCCCGCCGACCTTGCCGCCGCGGCGGAGGCGGTGGCGGGTCTGCTCGGCCGCGCGCGGGATCACCTCGCCCGGCGCGTGGGCGACGGCAGCCGTCTCTCCCCGGAGGCGCTGGAGCGCGAGCAGCACGCGGTGCACGGCCTTGCCTGGCTTGCCACCTATGCCAATGCCCTGGCGGAGCTCGCCTCCTATGGCGAGCGGCTGGCCGCGGAGGGGCGCTTCGGGCAGACCGAAGAGCTCCTGGCCCGCGTCGGCGCCGGCGACTACCTGGCGCAGGTCTTCGGCGGCATTCCCATGAGCCAGACGGAGTTCGTCCGGCTTCCCGCCCTCGGCCTGTCGCCGGAGGAGATCGACGCCGCCCGGACCGCCTCGGTGGAGGCGCTGATCGCCGGCAACGATGCCCCGACGCGGGCGCGTCTGGCGGCGCGGATCGCCGAGCGGCCGGGCGAGATCGCCGGCGATCCCGGGCTCGACGAGACGCTGGAGGCGATCCGCAGCGAGATGGCGCGCTTCGCCGCCGCCGAGGTCGCACCCCACGCCCACGACTGGCATCGGCGAAATGCCTATATCCCGATGGACGTGATCGCGAAGATGGCCGAACTCGGCGTCTTCGGGCTGACCATCCCCGAGGCGTTCGGTGGCCTCGGCCTCTCCAAGGTCTCCATGTGCGTGGTCTCGGAGGAATTGTCCCGCGCCTATATCGGCGTCGGCTCGCTGGGCACGCGCTCGGAGATCGCCGCCGAGCTGATCCTGTGCGGCGGCACCGACGCGCAGAAGGCGCGCTACCTTCCGGCCATCGCCTCCGGCGAAATCCTGCCGACCGCGGTCTTCACCGAGCCGAACACGGGCTCCGACCTCGCTTCGCTGCGCACGCGCGCCGTGCGGGAGGGGGATGTCTACCGGGTGTCGGGCAACAAGACCTGGATCACCCATCCGGTCCGCGCCGACCTGATGACCATGCTGGTGCGCACCGATCCGTCGGAGCCCGGGCACCGGGGCCTGTCGATCCTCCTGGCGGAGAAGCCGCGCGGCACCGACGCCGACCCGTTCCCCGCCCCCGGCATGACCGGCGGGGAGATCGAGGTCCTGGGCTATCGGGGGATGAAGGAATACGAATTGTCCTTCGACGGGTTCGAGGTGCCGGCGGCGAACCTTTTGGGCGGCGTGGAAGGGCAGGGCTTCCGCCAGCTCATGCAAACCTTCGAGGCGGCGCGCATCCAGACGGCGGCACGGGCGGTCGGGGTGGCGCAGTCCGCGCTGGATCTCGCCCTGCGCTACGCCCAGGAGCGCGTGCAGTTCGGCAAGCCGCTGATCGCGTATCCCCGGGTGTCGGACAAGATCGCGCTGATGGCGGCGGAGCTGCACATGGCCCGCCAGCTCACCTATTTCGCCGGACGGGCCAAGGACGAGGGCCGGCGCTGCGACATGGAGGCCGGCATGGCCAAGCTGCTGGCGGCCCGCGTCGCCTGGGCGGCCGCCGACAACGCGCTCCAGATCCACGGAGGCAACGGCTTCGCGCTCGAATACGCAATCAGCCGCGTCCTGTGCGACGCCCGCATCCTCTCGATCTTCGAGGGCGCGGCGGAAATCCAGGCCCAGGTGATCGCCAGGCGCCTCCTGGAGGCGTGATCGGGCCCTTAAGGCGCCTTCGCCTCGATGGCGAGGGCGTGCAGGCCGCGGTCAAACGCGTCCGCGAGGGCGGCGTTGATCCGGCGGTGCGTGTCCACCCGCGACAGGCCCCGGAAGGCCTCGGCCGTCACCTTCACGCGGAAATGCGTCTCGCCACCCTCCCGCCATCCGGCATGGCCATGGTGGTGGTGCGATTCGTCGATCACGGACAGCGCCTGCGGCGCGAAAGCGTCGTTGAGGCGGGTCTCGATCAGAGATTTGATCGTGGCGTCTTGGGTCATGGCGTCCCGGGGCGTTGCAAGTGATGGCCCACACCACATAATCAGGACGCGATGAACTACAACACGCGCCTCTTCGACCGCATCCGGATCAAGCCTCAGGCGGAGGAACCGCGCGAGGACGAGGCGCAGCCACGCTGCCAGCATCCCGGCTGCACGCTGCCCGGGCCGTTCCGGGCGCCCATGGGCCGCGGCAACGAGGGGCGCTATCTCCAGTTCTGCCTGGACCACGTGCGGGAATACAACGCGTCGTACAATTACTTCGCCGGCATGAACGACGATGAGGTCGCCGCCTACCAGAAGGACGCGGTGATCGGCCACCGGCCGACCTGGTCCATGGGCGTCAACGCCTCCGGCCGCGCGCGGACCGGGCCATCGGACCAGCCGGAGGGGGCGGACCCGTCCTATGTCGACCCGTTCGGCCTGTTCGACCGCATGGCCCGGCCGGCCCGGCGGGCCGAGGCGGAAAAGCGCCACCTGCCGCCGCTCGTGCGCGCCGCCTTCGAGACGCTGGGCCTGGAGGAGACGGCCGATCCGGCCCGGATCAAGGCCACCTACAAGACGCTGGTGAAGCGCTTCCACCCGGATGCCAATGGCGGAGACCGCAGCTTCGAGGCGCGGCTGCAGGAGATCATCCGCGCCTACGGAACGCTGAAGAGCGCGAAGTTCGTCTGAGGGCGCATGGGGCCCGGCGCGTCGAAACGGCGCGGGGCGGGTCTGCGCGCAGACAAATTGCCTCGTCCTTCCGCGGTCTGTAAGACGGGATGATTGCAGCCCGCAACGTTTCACGACCCATCAGGACGGCCGCTCGCGCTTGGCCGTCGCAAGAGGCCCCGATGCTCGCGACGAAAGACATGGCCGCCGGCCTTCCCGACCTGAAGGTCTCGGCCCGGCAGGTCTTCGGGATCGACACCGATCTCGAGGTGCCGGCCTATTCGGAGACCGACCCGCACGTTCCCGATCTCGATCCGGACTACCTGTTCGACCGGGACACGACGCTCGCCATCCTGGCCGGCTTCGCCTTCAACCGGCGCGTCATGATCACGGGCTATCACGGCACGGGCAAGTCGACCCATATTGAGCAGGTCGCGGCCCGGCTGAACTGGCCCTGCGTGCGCGTGAACCTGGACAGCCACGTCTCCCGCATCGACCTCGTCGGCAAGGACGCGATCGTGCTCAAGGAGGGCAAGCAGGTCACGGAATTCCAGGACGGCATCCTGCCCTGGGCGCTGCAGAACAACGTCGCCCTGTGCTTCGACGAGTACGATGCGGGCCGTCCGGACGTGATGTTCGTGATCCAGCGCATCCTGGAGCAGTCGGGCAAGCTGACCCTCCTGGACCAGAAGCGCGTCATCCGCCCGCATCCCGCCTTCCGGCTGTTCGCCACCGCCAACACGGTGGGCCTGGGCGACACGTCGGGCCTCTATCACGGCACGCAGCAGATCAACCAGGGCCAGATGGACCGCTGGTCCATCGTGACGACGCTGAACTACCTCCCCCACGACAAGGAGGTCGACATCGTCTTCGCCAAGGCCAGGCATTACCAGGCGGCCGAGGGCGGGCGCGACATCGTCAGCAAGATGGTGCGCGTCGCCGACCTCACCCGCAACGCGTTCATGAACGGCGACCTGTCGACCGTCATGAGCCCGCGCACGGTCATCACCTGGGCCGAGAATGCGGAGATCTTCGGCGATATCGGCTTTGCCTTCCGCGTCACGTTCCTGAACAAGTGCGACGAGCTGGAGCGGACGCTGGTGGCGGAGTTCTACCAGCGCTGCTTCGGCAAGGAACTGCCGGAAAGCGCCGTCAACGTCGTGATGAGCTGAACCCGCCGGAGCCGGCCGTTTGTCCATCTCCAACCGCAAGCCCGCCTCGCCCAAGGAGGCGCCCGCCGAGCCGCTGAAGCGGGCGGTGGCGGGCGCGTTGCGGGCGATCGCGCGGCGGCCGGACATCGACGTCGCCTTCGCCGCAGACCGGCCCGCGCTCCTGCCCGACAAGGCGCGGCTGCCCGAGCCGCCGCGCAAGCTGACCGCGCAGGACGTCGCGATCCTGCGCGGGCAGGCCGACTCGATGGCGCTGCGGCTCGCCTGCCACGACAGCGCCGTGCACCGGAAGATGGGGCCTGAGAACCTGGCCGCCCGGGCCGTGTTCGACGCTGTGGAGCAGGCGCGCGTGGAGGCGATCGGCGCCCGGCGGATGAGCGGGGTGAAGCGCAATCTCGCCGCCATGATCGAGGACCGCTACCATCGCGGCGCCAAGTACGAGGCGATCACCGATCGCGCCGACGCGCCGCTGGAGGACGCGGTGGCGCTCCTGGTGCGCGAGCGCCTGACCGGGGAGCGCCCGCCCAAGTCGGCCCAGCGCATCGTCGATCTCTGGCGCGACTTCGTCGAGGACAAGGCGGGCGCCGACCTCGACAAGCTGTCCCGCAGCATCGAGGACCAGCGCGCCTTCGCCCGCGGGGTCCGGGACATGCTCGCCTCGCTCGACATGGCCGACGAAGGCCAGTTCGATCCCGACGACAGCGAGGAGGACGACGACGGCCAGGACGAGCCCGGCCAGGCGGACAATCCGCAGGAGGGCGAGTCCGAGCAGCAGTCCAAGGGCGATCAGGCGGAGGTCGAGGTCTCGGACGAGGCCAGCGACGACATGGACGAGGGCGCCGAGGAATCGGCCGATGCGCCTGCCGGCGAGATGCCCGAGGAATCGGACGATTCCGACGCGCAGGACACGGGCGAAGCCCGCCGGCCCCCGCCGCAGCGGGGCATCGACCGCGCCGGGCCGGACTACAAGCCCTACACGACCAAGTTCGACGAGGAGATCTCGGCGGACGAGCTCTGCGATGCCGAGGAGCTGACGCGCCTGCGGGCCTATCTCGACAAGCAGCTCGCCAATCTCCAGGGCGTGGTCGCGCGCCTCGCCAACCGGCTGCAGCGGCGGCTCATGGCGCAGCAGAACCGTTCGTGGGAGTTCGACCTGGAGGAGGGCGCGCTCGATCCCGCGCGCCTCATGCGGATCGTCATCGACCCGTTCCAGCCGCTGTCCTTCAAGCGCGAGAAGGACACCAATTTCCGCGACACGGTGGTGACGCTGCTGATCGACAATTCCGGCTCCATGCGCGGCCGGCCGATCACCGTGGCGGCGACCTGCGCCGACATCCTGGCGCGCACGCTGGAGCGCTGCGGCGTCAAGGTCGAGATCCTCGGCTTCACCACCAAGGCCTGGAAGGGCGGGCAATCGCGCGAGGCCTGGCTGCAGGCCGGCAAGCAGCCCAATCCCGGCCGCCTGAACGATCTGCGCCACATCGTCTACAAGTCGGCGGATGCCCCCTGGCGCCGGGCGCGGAAGAATCTCGGCCTGATGATGCGCGAGGGGCTCCTGAAGGAGAACATCGACGGCGAGGCGCTGGACTGGGCGTATCGCCGGCTGATGGCGCGGCCGGAGCAGCGGCGCATCATGATGGTCATCTCCGACGGTGCGCCGGTCGACGACGCGACGCTCTCGGTCAATCCGGGCAATTACCTGGAGAAGCATCTCCGGCACATGATCGCCGAGATCGAGCAGCGCTCCCCGGTCGAGCTCCTGGCCATCGGCATCGGGCATGACGTCACCCGCTATTACCGGCGGGCCGTCACCATCGTGGACGCCGAGGAACTGGGTGGTGCGATGACCGAGAAGCTGGCCGAGCTCTTCGACGAGGACGGCGGTACGGCGCCCGGACGCGGCCGACGGGCCGCATGAGGCTCACGCGCCGGCGCGTGCTGCTCGGCCTGGCCGCTCTCGCTGCACCCGTGGCGGCGGCGCCGCTCGCCGTCGGGCGGCCCAAGGGAAGTGAGGACGAGGGAGCCCGCCCTCTCCGGATCGACGCGACGCCCGTCCGCGCCTTCGAGCCGCGCGATCCGGCCCGTCGCCGCTTCGGCGCGCTGACCTTCCGATCCGGCCTCGTCCTGTCCTCCCCCGATCGCCGCTTCGGGGGCTTCTCGGCGCTCGAGCGGCCCGGCGACGGCAGCCGTCTCGTTGCGCTGTCGGACGACGCGACCTGGCTGACCGCCACCCTCGCGTATCGCGAGGGCCGGCTCACGGGGCTCACCGACGCCCTGCTCGCGCCGGTCCTGTCCGCCACGGGGCGGCCGCTGCGCGACACGCGCGCCTACGATACGGAGGGTCTCACGCTGGCCGGGGGCACCGCCTATGTGTCGGTGGAGCGCGTGCACCAGGTCCTCGCCTTCGATTTCGGCCGGGCTGGCACCGCGGCCCGCGCCCGCCCGCTCGCGCTGCCGCCGGCCCTGCTCCCGGCGCTGCGGCGGCTGCGGTCCAACCGGGGGCTGGAGGCGCTGGCCCACGCGGTGGAAGGGCCGCTCGCGGGATCGCTGGTGGCCCTGGCCGAGGAGGATCGGGACGATGCCGCCATCATCCCGGGCTTCATCCTCAGCGGCCCGCGGACCGGGCAATTCAAGCTCGCGCGCCGGGACGGCTACGCGGCGACGGACGCAGCCTTCCTGCCCGGCGGCGACCTTCTCGTGCTGGAGCGCCTCGCTGTCCTGCCCTTCCGGGTCGGCATGCGCATCCGCCGCATACCGGCCGCCGCCATCCGGCCGGGAGCGAGCGTGGACGGAGAAGTCCTGATCGAGGCCGATCTCGGCTACGAGATCGACAACATGGAGGGGTTGAGCGTACACCGCGCCGCGGACGGCCGGACCGTTCTCACGCTCATCTCGGACGACAACTTCGCCTTCTACCAGCGCACGCTGCTGCTGGAATTCGCGCTGGACTGAAGGGCGCGCAGTGCTCGGGCCGGTTCGGGTTTCGACGTCGCGCAGGACATCCGCCTGGGTCCGGACAGTTGCCCTCTGATACGTCCCGGCCATGGGTTGGCCGGCGCGTCAGCGACGGGCGGGTGGGCTTGTCACCGAACCTGGAGGGCCCACCCGGCGCTTCGCGCCACCCTCCCCTCGCGGGGAGGGATCGGCTGCGGCCGGCCTTGCGCGAGCGTCCAGCCGGGCCAATAAAAAAAGCGGCCCGGAAGGCCGCTTTCTCGTGGTCGACAAGTCAGGCTCGCGCGATCAGTTCGCGGCGGCCTTCTTCTCGATCTCGCGCTTGAGCACGCGGGCGTTCTGCGAAAGGTCGCCGTCGGCGGCCTTGGCGAGGAACGCATCCAGGCCGCCGCGATGCTCGACCGAGCGCAGGGCGGAAGCGGCGATGCGCAGGCGCACCGCGCGGCCGAGCGCGTCTGACTGGAGCGTGACGCTGCACAGGTTCGGCAGGAACTTGCGCTTGGTCTTGCGGTTCGAGTGGCTGACGAGGTGGCCCGACTGGACAGCCTTGCCGGTGAGTTCGCAACGGCGCGCCATGTGCGTCGTCCTTGTTCTGGCCCGCGAACGACGACGGGCCGGCACGACTTGCCGGGCGCCGACACCGCAGGTGTTCGGATTAGGTCGCGGTCCTATAGAGAGGCAGGCCGCCCCCGTCAAGGACGTTGCCGCCGGGACCGCGCGTTCACGACGGCGCGAGCCGCTTCGTCGCGCCACGATATCGGCCGATTCCGAACGCAGCTATAGTGAACGGGCATGCCCGAATCGGGGAGCGGCTGACGATGATGGCTGGACGGACGGCGAAGCGGACGGGCGTGGCGGCTGCAGCCGCAGGCGCCGTCGTGGCCGCCATGGCACTGCCCGCGGCCGCCGCGAGCGTGGATGCGCAATATTCGATCTCCCTCATCGGCCTGACGATCGGCACCGCCAACCTGCAGGCCAAGGTGGAATCCAACCGCTATGACCTTGCCATGCAGGCCAAGCTATCCGGGCTGGTCGGCGCGGTGACGGGCGGCAAGGGCTCGGCGACCGCGACCGGCACGCTTGCGGGCGGGCGGATCTCGCCATCGACCTTCGCCGTGACCTCGCAGGCCTCCGACGACAGCCGGACCGTGCGCATGGCCGTGGCCGGCAACGCGGTGCAGGCGGTGGAGATCGTGCCCCCGCTGGAAGAGCGGCCGGACCGCGTGCCGGTGAAGGACACCCACAAGCGCGGCATCCTGGACCCGATGGGCGCGCTGCTCATGCCGGTGCCGGGCCGGGCGGGACCGAAGGACCCTGCGGTCTGCAACCGCACGATTCCGGTCTTCGACGGCGCCTCGCGCTTCAATCTGGTGCTCACCTATGCGGGCACGCGCAGCGTGAAGGCGGCGGGCTATACGGGCGACGTCGCCGTGTGCAAGGCGCGCTACGTGCCGATCGCCGGCCACCGGCCGACGCGGCCGGCGGTGAAGTTCATGATGGAGAACCGCGACCTGGAGGCCTGGCTCGCGCCGGTCGGCAATTCCCGCATCTTCATGCCCTACCGCATCTCCATCCGCACCATGATCGGCACGACCGTGATGGAAGCCACGCGCTTTTCCGTGGACGGCGCCGCCGCGCCGGAGATCGACCCGGCCCCCGAGCCGGCCTCCTTCGGCAATTGATCGCGAGCCGCCGCGCGGGGGCATCCCGCGGGCGTTCCCTGTGCTAAGGCGTGGCTTCCCGCCTCCGGTCCGATGATGCCCCGCCGTTCGCTTCCACCCCAGGTCCGCGCCCGCGGCGTCACCGCGGTGCTCGGCCCGACCAACACTGGCAAGACCCACCTCGCCATCGAGCGCATGCTCGGCCATGCCAGCGGCATGATCGGGCTGCCGCTGCGGCTGCTCGCGCGCGAGGTCTACAACCGCGTGGTGGAGCGGGCCGGGGCCGACGCCGTGGCGCTCGTCACGGGCGAGGAGAAGATCAAGCCGCCGGGCGCGCGCTACTGGATCGCCACCGTGGAGGCGATGCCGCGCGACGTGTCGGTCGACTTCGTCGCCATCGACGAGATCCAGCTCGCCGCGGACATGGACCGGGGCCATGTCTTCACCGACCGGCTGCTGAACCAGCGCGGCGCCTCCGAGACGCTGGTGATCGGCGCGGCGACGATGAAGCCTCTGGTGGAAGCGCTGCTGCCGGGCGCCCACATCGTATCCCGCCCGCGCCTGTCCCGGCTGAGCTTCGCCGGCGAGAAGAAAATCACCCGGCTGCCCCGGCGCTCGGCCATCGTCGCCTTCTCGGCCGACGAGGTCTACGCCATCGCCGAACTCGTCCGCCGCCAGAAGGGCGGCGCCGCGGTCGTGCTGGGCGCGCTGTCGCCGCGGACCCGCAACGCCCAGGTCGCACTCTACCAGAACGGCGACGTGGACTACCTCATCGCCACCGACGCCATCGGCATGGGGCTGAACCTCGACGTGGAGCACGTCGCCTTCGCCGCCGACCGCAAGTTCGACGGGCTGAAATACCGCCACCTGACGCCCGGAGAGATGGGCCAGATCGCGGGCCGCGCGGGGCGTTACCTCACCGACGGCACCTTCGGCACGACCGGGCGCTGCCCGCCCCTGGACGCGGATATCGTGGAGCGGCTGGAGGAACATGCCTTCGAGCCGATCCGCATGCTGCAATGGCGCAATCCGGACCTCGACTTCTCCTCTGTGGCGGCGCTTCAGGCGAGCCTGGCGCGAACGCCGGCGGAGCCCGGCCTGACCCGCGCGCCCCTGGCCGACGACGAGCTGTCGCTGGAGGCGGCGCTCAAGGACGACGACATCCGACATCTTGCCCGCGGCCTGTCGGCGGTGGAGCGGCTGTGGGAGGTCGCCCAGGTGCCGGACTACCGCAAGGTCGCGCCCGCCGCCCACGCGGACCTGGTGGCCACGCTCTACCGTTTCCTGATGAAGGGCGGGCGCATCCCGGAGGACTGGTTCGCGCGGCAGATCGGCCATGTGGACCGGATCGATGGCGATATCGACACGCTCTCGGCCCGGATCGCCCAGGTGCGGACATGGACCTTCGTGGCAAATCGCGGGGACTGGCTGGCCGATCCGGAGCATTGGCAGGGCGTTGCCCGTCAGGTAGAGGACAATCTGTCCGACGCCCTGCACGAAAAGCTGGCCCAGCGCTTCGTGGATCGCCGGACGAGCGTGTTGATGCGGCGGCTCAGAGAGAACGGAATGCTCGAAGCGGAAATCCAGGCGACCGGCGACGTCCTCGTCGCGGGCCAGCATGTCGGCACGCTTCACGGCTTCCAGTTCGCGCCCGATATCCGCGGCGACAGCGCCGAGGACCGGGCCCTGCGCGCCGCCGCCGCCAAGGCCCTGGCCGGCGAGATCGAGAAGCGCGCCGACCGCCTGGCGGAAGCCGGCGACGACAGCTTCGTCCTGTCCACCGACGGCACCCTGCGCTGGAACGGCGAGGCCATCGGCAAGCTGGTCGCCGGCGACAAGACGCTGGCGCCACGCGTGCGCCTCCTGGCCGACGAGCAACTCACCGGTGCCGCTCGCGACAAGGTGGAGAACCGGGCCTCGGCCTGGGTTGCGGCCCGCATCGGCAAGCTGCTCGGGCCGCTTCTCGTGCTGGAGAACCCGCCGGACCTGACCGGAGTCGCACGCGGCATCGCGTTCCAGATCGCCGAGGCGCTCGGCGTGCTCGACCGCGCCCGCGTCGCCGACGAGGTCAAGGGGCTCGACCAGACCGCGCGGGCGGCCCTGCGCGCCCATGGCGTGCGCTTCGGCGCCTACCACCTCTATCTGCCGGCCCTGTTGAAGCCCGCCCCGCGCGCGCTCGCCTGCCAGCTCCATGCGCTCAAGCATGGCGAGCCCGGCATGAAGGGCCTCGACGAGCTGCCGAGCCTCGCCGCCTCGGGCCGCACCTCGATCGCGGTGGACGAGGAGATCGACAAGGGCCTGTACCGGGCCGCCGGCTTCCGCGTCTGCGGCAACCGCGCGATCCGCGTCGACATCCTGGAGCGTCTGGCGGACCTGATCCGCCCGGCCATCCAGTACCGCCCGGGCACGACGCCTGGCGAGCCGCCGCCCGGCGCCGCCGACAATGACGGCTTCGTCGTCACCGTGGCGATGACCTCGCTCGCCGGCTGCGCGGGCGAGGACTTCGCCGCCATCCTCAAGAGCCTCGGCTACGTGCTGGAGCGCCGGCCCGGTCCGGCGATCACCCGCGCCATCGTGCCGCTCGCGCCCGCCGCGCCCCTCGCTGAGGCGAAGGGCGCCGAGCCCGCCGCCGTCCCCGGTGACGGGGGTGAAGCCGCCGAGGCGCCTGCCGCGACCGGGGCCGAGGCCGCACAGGAGCCGGACGCCGCCATCGATGCGTCCGGGGAGACGCCCGGCGAGACCGTTTCGTCAGATGCGCCCGCGACGGAGGCATCGACGCCGGCAGCCGGGAGCCCGGCTGACGCGGAAGCTGCGGACATGGGTGCGGCCGAGACGTCGCCCGATGACGCGCCGACTGCGGCGCCCGTCGAGGCGCAGGCGGCCGAGGCCGTTGCCGCGGGCGATGCGCCCGCCACGGACGATGCTCCTGCCGAAGCAACGTCATCGGACTCCGCGCCCGCCGAGCCGGAACTCATCGAGGTCTGGCGGCCCCACCGCCGCAACCATCACGCGTCCGGACGGCCCCAGCATCGGCGCGATGACCGGCAGCCCCGGCGCGACGGCGGCCAGCGCCGCCCCGGCCAGGATCGCGCGGGTCAGGATCGCTCAGGTCAGGATCGCCCGGCCCAGGGCGAGGGCGGCCAGGCCCGCGGCGCCGGCGATCGTCCCCGGCGGCAGGACGGCGGCCCCCAGCGCCAGGGACGTCCCGGCGGCGAGCGGCGGCCCGAGGGCGAGCGTCCGCGCGACGGACGGCCGGACCGGCAGAGCCGCGGCGCTCCGCGTCCCGACCGGCGCGAGCGGGACGGCCGCGCCGAACGGCCTTTCTTCCAGGACCAGAAGCCCAAGGCCGATCGCCAGCCCGATCCCAACTCGCCGTTCGCGAAGCTGCTGGCGCTGAAGCAGCAGCTCGAGAACAAGGACGACGGCAAACGGTGAGCCTCCGGTGAGCCGGAAGGACGCCCGGACGCAGGGCCGCGAGGCGGCCCCCGAGGCGCCTGCCGTCCGCATCCGCCTGGACAAGTGGCTCTGGTTCGCGCGCTTCGGCCGCACACGCACGCTCGCCGCCACCTATGTGGAGGAGGGGCGCGTTCGCGTCGACGGCCGGCGGACCGTCGATCCCGCCTACCGGGTGAGGGTGGGCCACGTGCTCACGCTCGCGCTGCCGGGCCAGACGCGGGTCGTCGAGGTTCTCGACACCGGTGAGCGCCGGCAGGGCGCTCCCGCGGCGGCCCTGCTCTACCGCGACCTCACCGAGCCGTCCGATCCGCCCTGAGGGGCGGGGCGCTGCGACGGCGCCGCGCTTGCGCGGGCGGCGGCGTCGGGATAGACGAGCGCGGTCCGCGCGTCCGGCGCGGGCCAATTCAGACGATCCACCGACGGATCCTGCGAATTGGGGCCGGCCCCGGCTGTGGCCCCAAGCGCGGATCGAGACGTCCGGAGACGAGCGCGGATGACCTACGTCGTCACTGAAAACTGCATCAAGTGCAAGTACATGGACTGCGTCGAGGTCTGCCCCGTGGATTGTTTCTACGAGGGCGAGAACATGCTCGTCATCCATCCGGACGAATGCATCGATTGCGGCGTCTGCGAGCCGGAATGCCCGGCCGAGGCCATCAAGCCCGATACCGAGCCGGGTCTCGAGAGCTGGCTGAAGCTCAACGCCGAATATGCCAAGACCTGGCCCAACATCACCCAGAAGAAGGATGCGCCGGAGGACGCCAAGTCGTTCGACGGCAAGCCCGGAAAGCTGGAGCTGTTCTCGCCGGAGCCCGGCGAGGGCGACTGACCGCGAGCGTCCCTGCGATCCCGCCCGCGCCGGCCCGGCATGCGGGCGTGCCGCCCCCCCGCGCCGCGGGGCTGCCTTTGATTCGCTTGGACTTTTGTGATATACACTTCCCCGAGGTCAAGTCCGTCCGGTGCGCGCCGGCATTATCGATCCGGCAGCGCTCTCCAACCCACGAGTGCAGGCCGTCGAGAGCGTCGTTCGAGCGCCGGTCCCCGGCGTCTCTTCCGCAGCCGTGGTCTTGACTTCCGTTTCGCGCCCCTGCCTCCGGCGGGGGCCCCGTTCATGGAGAGAGCCGGGTTTGCCCGGCTCAAATCCCGATCCGCCGCTTAGGCGGACGACAGGCCAGGAGTCGAGCAGGAATGTCGAGCCCCAAGAAGACTGTCACGCGTCAAGGCTTCAAGACCGGCGAGGCGATCGTATACCCCGCCCACGGCGTGGGCGAGATCGTCGCCATCGAGGAGCAGGAGGTCGCGGGCTTCAAGCTCGAACTGTTCGTGATCAGCTTCCTGAAGGACAAGATGACGCTGCGCGTCCCCACCGCGAAGGCGGCGACGGTCGGCATGCGCAAGCTGTCCGAGCCCGCGCTCGTGGTGAAGGCGCTGCACACGCTGACCGGCCGTGCCCGGGTGAAGCGGACCATGTGGTCCCGCCGCGCCCAGGAATACGAGGCGAAGATCAATTCCGGCGACCTGATCGCCGTGGCCGAGGTCGTGCGCGACCTGCACCGGTCCGAGGCCCAGCCGGAGCAGTCCTATTCCGAGCGCCAGCTTTACGAAGCCGCCATCGAGCGGATCGTCAGCGAGATCGCGGCGGTGAACCGCATCACCGAGACCGAGGCGACTAAGCTGGTCGAGGAGAACCTCGCCAAGGGTCCCAAGCGCGGCCGCGCCGCCGAGGAGACCGAGGCGGAAGCCTCCGAGGACGACGTGCAGGAAGAGGCGGCCTGATCGGCTCTTCTCCCGTCGCAGTTGAAAAGCACGAAGCCCGGCAGCGATGCCGGGCTTCTCAGCTATTGGGGCCTGGCTGTCGCCGTCAGGCCAGTTCCTTGCGGAAGAAGGCGATCGTGCGCTCCCAGGCGGTGGCGGCGACCTTGGCGTCGTAGCGCTCGGTGCTGGTGTCGTTGTTGAAGGCGTGGTTGGCGCCCTCGTAGATGTGGATCGTGTGGCGCACGCCCGCCGCCTTCAGTGCCGCCTCGTAGTCGGGAATGCCGGCATTGATGCGGGTGTCGAGCCCGCCATACTGGAGCAGGAGCGGCGCCTTGATCCGGGCCGCCTGATCGGCCGGCGGCGACACGCCGTAATAGACGACGCCCGCATCGAGTTCGGGCGCCTCCACGGCCAGGATGTTCACGGTCCCGCCGCCCCAGCAGAACCCGACCGCGCCAGCCTTGCCGTTGCCGCCCGCATGGGCCTTGAGCGCTGACAGCGCGGCCCTGCCCTGGGCCACGACGCGGGCCCGGTCCAGCCGGGTGAACATGTCCCGCGCGGCATCCGGATCGGCCGGCGTGCCGCCGAGCGGCGCCAGGAAATCGAGCCCCAGCGCTAGGAAGCCCTCGGCCGCCATGCGCCGCGTCACGTCCTGGATATGCGGGTTGAGGCCGCGGTTCTCGTGGATGACCAGAACGGCCGGTGCCTGGCCGCCCGCGGCGGGCGCGGCGAGGTAGCCCTTGAGGGCGACGCCGTCGCGCATCTCCTCGAAGGCCGAAACGCGGATGCGCGGGTCGGTCTCGGCGACGATGGCGGCGCGGGCATAGTTGGGCTCCAGCACGGCGAGCGCTGCCTGCACGGCGCCGGCGGAACCGAGCAGCACGCCCAGCCGCTCGAGGAAGACCCGCCGCGGCAGAGGCTTGTGGGTGTACTCGTCGTAGAGCGCGATCACGTCCTGTTGAAGCTTCATCCGGTCCTCCTCTGGCGCCGATACGCTAGCGCCAGCGGAACATCCTGTCTCTCCGGCCCATTGACGACTGGCCGGAACGTGATCCGGCGGGACCGGGGCGGCGTAGACGGCATGAAGCGGTCGCTCCGCTCCGGCCGAAGGGAGTAGCGCAGTGAACGACGTCGTCGATGCCCAGCGCCAGTATGTGAAGGCTGCCATGCGCGCGCCCTTCCTCGAACGCGAGGAGGAGCGGGCCCTCGCGGTGCGCTGGCGCGACCAGCGCGATCAGGACGCCCTGCACCGCCTGACCTCCGCCCATATGCGCCTGGTCATCGCCATGGCTGGCCGGTTCCGCAATTACGGCCTGCCGGCGGCGGACCTGATCCAGGAGGGCAATGTCGGCCTCCTGGAGGCGGCCTCGCGGTTCGAGCCCGATCGGGACGTGCGTTTCTCGACCTACGCCACCTGGTGGATCCGGGCCTCGATGCAGGACTACATCCTGCGCAACTGGTCGATCGTCCGGGGCGGTACGAGCTCCAACCAGAAGGCGCTGTTCTTCAACCTGCGCCGGCTGCGCGCCAAGCTGTCCCGCCAGGGCCAGGAGCGCATGAGCCACGACGTCTATGGCGAGATCGCCACGGCGCTCGGCGTGCCGGTCGCGGACGTCGCCGCCATGGATGCGCGGCTCTCCGGGCCGGACACATCGCTCAACGCCGCCGTGGGCGATGCCGACGAATCCGGCGCGGAGCGGATGGATTTCCTGAAGGACACCGCGCCGCTGCCGGACGAGGTCGTCGGCGACACGATCGACAGCGAGCGCCGCCGCAAATGGCTGCGCTCGGCGCTGCGCGTCCTCAACGAGCGCGAGTTGCGGATCCTGAAGGAGCGGCGGCTCAGGGATAGCGAGAGCGTCACGCTGGAGACGCTGGGCGGGCGGCTGGGCATCTCCAAGGAGCGCGTCCGCCAGATCGAGAACCGCGCCCTCGAAAAGGTGCGCCGCGAGCTTCTGACCCGCTACCCGCATCTTGCCGCCAGCTACGCCTGAGCGGCGCCTGACACCTTATTCCACCACGATCTTGTAGCGGCGGCCCGCCTGCAGCGGGCCCGGCCGCTCAAGCCCGTTGAGCACGAGGAAGCGCTCCAGCGGCCGGTCGACCCCGCGCATGCGCTGGGCCAGGGATTCGGCGGTCTCGCCGGCGCCCGCCGCCACGATGTCGAGTTTGAGCGGGCGCGGCGTCTCGCCCGGCCGCACCGGGCGGACCGTCCGCATGGACTGGAGGAAGGCCGCGTCCGCCTCGGCGATCGGGCCCTGCACCGCGTAGATCAGCCGGTAGATCGCCACTGGCCCACGCACTGCCACGAACCTGTAGTTCCAGGTGCGGCCGCTGGCGGTCGCGGTCGCGGCCGGAAGGCCGTTGAGCGAGATCGATTCCGGCTGGCCGGCGACGACGCCCTCGATCCAGCCCGACGTGACGAATGCCTCCAGCGTCTGCCCGTCGGGCACGTCAACCGCCTCGAACCGCAGGGCCTTGCGCCCGTCGGCGTGCACGCCGATCACCGCCTGCCCGTTCTCCAGCGTGAAGCCGGCGGGGGCATCGAAGCCGATGCCGGCGCGGGGATCGGCGAAGCTCGTGCCGCGCACGCCGCCCTTGGCCGGATCGTCGCCGAACATCAGGCCCTCGATGGCGGCGAGGTAGCCGTCCCGGTCCGCCTCGCCCCGGCCGGGACTCGCCGCGTCGCGGCGCCGGGCGGCGGCCAGCGCGGTGGCGATGCGCTCGGGCGTGTTGGGATGGGTGGAGCGGAAATCCGGATTGCCGCTCGCCCCGCCGAGGCGCGCGCCGGTATTGCGGCCAAGCGCGGTCAGGAAGCGCGCCGCGCCGTAGGGGTCGAAGCCGGCGGCCGCCATGGTGCGCACGCCGATCTCGTCCGCCTCCAGCTCCTGCTGGCGGGAGAAGCCGGCAAGCGTCGTCTGCCCCTGGGCGAGCGCCCGCTCGCCGCCGGTCTGGTCCCGGAGAAGCTCTGTGGAGACGCGGGTGATGAGCGAGGAGCGCCGCTCCAGCTCCTGCCGCGCCATGGCGTGGCGCGCAGTGACGTGGGCGATCTCGTGGGCGAGGACGGCGGCGATCTCGGCGGAATCGGAAGCCAGCGCCAGAAGCCCGCGGGTGACGTAGACGTCGCCCGAGGGGAGGGCGAAGGCGTTGGGCACTGGGGAGTTGAGGATCGTGACGCGGTAGTTCACCCCGTCGGCATTCGCGGCGGACGCGACGCGGGCGAGGATGCCCGCCAAATAGCGCTCCGCCGGCCCGTAGCGGTATTCGCCGCCGAAGGCCTCCACCAGCGCCCGGTGCTCGCGGGTCTGGCCGCTTTCGATGAGCCCGGCGCGCGGCGCCGCCGGTGGCACGGGCGTCGTCAGCGGGGACGTGGAGCGCACGGACTGCTCGGCGCAGCCGGCCGCCAGCGCCGCCGCCAGGAGCGGCGCCGCAAGGCAGATGCGATGGCGTGCGCTCAACGTCACTCGGCGGCGCTCCCGCTCAGGATCTCGATCTGCTCCGCCATCGTGACCGCGATGAGCGGGCCGCCAGCCATGTCGATGACGCCGCGCACGCGCACGTGCCGGCCGCGCCAGGCGGCGCCCGGGCCCATCGTCTCCCACAGCCGCTTCGGTACGGTCACGGTGAAGTCCTCCGACCAGCGGCGTCCGAAATTCAGATAGGTCCGGCTCGCGCGCTCGCCAACGCTCAGCACGCGGCCTTCCACGATGGCGTGGCGCCCCGCTTCCGCGGCGATCTCCGCGACATCATCCGCCCGGTGCACCCGAATACCCCCCCTGGCCCAGACGCCCCTGGCCGCGGCCCGGGCTCCCCGCTCGCGCGCCAGCAGCGCGCCCGCGCAGTCCCGCCCCTGCGGCTCCGGCCTGACGACGGCCCGGCCTGCGCCGGCGAGGTCGGCTTCGAGCCAGCGTCCCGGCGCTTCCTGCCCTTCGGTGAAGACAAACATCTGGGCGACAATGCGGCCCCACCGGTCCGGTTCCGCCATGAGAGTGCGGTACCGCACGAGGGAGCCTACCGGCACGGCGAAATGCACGTCCGCATCCGTGCCATCGGGCGGAGGCGACACCGCCACCCAGGCGGGGCGGAGCACGATCCCGTCCCGAAGCGTCACTTCGGCCTCCCGGGACACGGATGCCACGATGCCTGACGAAGCTCCCTCGCCCGGACAGGCCGAGGCTGGCGGGACGCACAGGAGCGCGGCCGCCGCGAAAGCCGGGAGAAGAACGCCGCCGCGCATCATCCCCGACTGGATAGCAGCGGCACGCCGCCGGAGCGAGGCCCGGTTCCATCGCGCGATTGAGCGCTGCGCCCAAAGGCGCTACATCGGTGCCGCGCGGTTCCGTAGCTCAGCAGGATAGAGCAGCGGTTTCCTAAACCGAAGGTCACAGGTTCGAATCCTGTCGGGACCGCCATTCCTCCAGCCGCGCAGGATGCCATGGTCAAGAAGATTGCCTCGAGCGGCTGGCGGGTCGGCGTGTCCGAGGACGGCAAGGTGTTCTCCATCGGCGTGCGCGCGGAGAACGGGCTCGAATACGAGACCTTCTTCGTCGGCGCCGATTCCTCGCCGATCCTCACGCAGCTCCTGGCGCGCATGGTCGACGTGCACGCCGCGCTTCCGCCGCGGGAATTCGCGCAAGGGTCCGGTCCCACGCACCCTTTGAGCGTGCCGCTGAAGCCGCTGGCGACCCGCGTCGAGGCGCGCGGCGACATGGCGGTGATGGAGCTGGATTTCGGCGGCACGGTGCTGAAGGTCGAGATCGACCCGCACATGCTGATGGCGCGCCTTTCCGCCGCGCTGGACGAGGCGCGCTAGCGCCGCGCGGTGGCGTGGAGCCAGCGCGTGGGCTGGCGGTCGTACCCGGCGCCCTCGCCGTCCTCGATCGAGAGGCCGGCCCAGCGGCCGCCATAGGCCGCCTCGAGCCAGGGCCGATCGGGGTAATTGTAGAAGCGCCCGAACCCGTCGCGGCCCTCGGCGTCCCCGGCCTTGAAGCTGGCATAGAAGATTCCGCCCGGACGAAGCGCGAGGCGAACGCGCTCCAGGATGCCGGGCAGGTCCGCCCGCGGCACGTGAAGCAGGCACGCATTGGCCCATACGGCGTCGTACGCCTCGGCGGCGTCGATCGCGTCGAAGCGCAGGACGGCCACGGGCCGGCCCAGGCGGCGCGCGGCCTGCTCGGCGATTTCCGGCGTGCCGTCGGTCGGGGTCACGTCGAAGCCGCGCTCTATCATAGCCTGGCTGTCCTGGCCGCCGCCGCAGCCGAGCTCCAGGATCGACGCCCCCGGCGCCAGAGCGGCGAGGAACGCGTCCAGCCGGTCGGATGCGGTGCGGCCGGCGCGGTTGGCATAGGCCGCGGCCTCGGTGCCGTAGAAGGAGAGGGTACGGTCGTCCTTGCTCATGTTGGTCACCTGAAGACGATGGTGCGATGGCCGTTGAGCAGAACGCGCCGCTCCACGTGATACTTCACCGCGCGGGCGAGCACGGCGCATTCGACGTCGCGGCCCGCGGCCATGAGGTCCTCCGGGGTCATCGTGTGGTCCACCCGGATCACGTCCTGTTCGATGATCGGCCCTTCGTCGAGATCGTCGGTGACGTAATGGGCGGTCGCCCCGATGAGCTTCACGCCGCGCTGGTGCGCCTGGGTGTAGGGCGAAGCGCCCTTGAAGCTCGGCAGGAAGGAGTGGTGGATGTTGATGATCCGCCCCTTCAGCCGCTCGCAGACGTCAGGCGACAGAACCTGCATGTAGCGGGCGAGGACGATGCAATCGATCCGCTCCGCCTCGACGATGCGCAGGAGGTCTGCCTCGCGCTCGGCCTTCGTGCCCTGGGTGACAGGCAGGTGGTGGAACGGCACGTCGTAGGACGCCGAGAGCCGGTAGAAATCCCGGTGGTTGGACACGACGCCCGCGATCTCCGCCTTCAGGAGGCCGCTGCCGAACCGGTAGAGCAGGTCGTTGAGGCAGTGGCCGAAACGGGAGACGAGGACCAGCAGGCGCGGCCGCACGGACGCATCGACGAGCTGCCAGTCCATCGCGAAGCGCGCGGCGACCGCGGCGATGCGCCCGCGCATCGTCTCCGGATCGCCCTGCTCCAGCGCGTATTGCACGCGCATGAAGAACCGGCCCGTGTCGCGGTCGTCGAACTGGGCGCTGGCGAGGATGTTGCCGCCGCCTTCGGCGAGCGCCCCGGCGACGGCGGCGACGATGCCGATCCGGTCCGGACAGGACAGGGTGAGGACGTATTCGGTCTGGGCTGGCGAAGCGGTCATGGCGGGAGTGACTTGCGCCATTGCGGGCGCGGCCTGTCAATCCCGCTGCGCGGCCCGGCCCGCCACAAACTCGCCCGCCTCCGCCCGTAACAGGGCCTGACACCGCTTGCGTCCGGCGCGGCGGACCGTCAACCCTGCCCGACCGTCATCACGCGAATCACGAGCCGTCATGCCCGCCAGTGCCCCGCACCGCCCGTTTCCCGCCGCCGCCGCAAGGACGGCGTGGAGCGGCCTGACCGCGCTGGCGCTGGCGCTCGTTCTGGCGCTCGGCATCGCGATCGCGGGGGCCGGCGGCGTCGCGGCGCAGGCCCCGGGCCCGAATGCCGAGGCCAACGCCGTCCTCGATGCGGCAAGGCCGGTGCTCTCCGAGATCGAGACGACGCTGCAGCAGCCAAACCTGCCGGATGCCGAGCTCCAGCGGCTGAGGGCGCAGGTCGACCCGGTCGCCGCCCGCATGCGCGCGGTCATCGAGGCCTCGCAGCCGCGGATCGACGCGGCGCGCGCGCGCCTCGATCAGCTCGGCCCCAAGCCGGCCGAGGGCGCGCCGGCCGAGAGCCCGGAGGTCCAGCGCGACCGCGAGGAGCGCAGCCGCGTCCTGGCGGAGGCCGACGAGATCCAGAAGCGCGCGCGGGCCATGCTGGTGGAAGCGGACCAGATCGTGACCACGATCGCCGACCGCCGCCGCGCCTCCTTCACCCAGCGCCTGTTCGCCCGCTCCCAGAGCATTCTCGATCCCGAATTGTGGCTGAGCGCGGTCGAATCCCTGCCGCGCGAGATGCGGGCGGTGCGCGAGCTCGGCGCCGACTGGGCGGCGCGGGTCACCGACCGGTACCGGGAAGGGCGGATCTGGCTCCTCGTCATCGCCCTGGTGGCGGCCGTCGTGCTGATCGTCCTCAAGCGGCGCCTGAAGCCCGAACTCGCCAGCCGCCCGCCTGAGGCGACCGACGTGACGCCCCTGTCGCGGGCGGCGGTGGCGGGTATCCGCGTGCTGCTCGGCACGCTCCCGGTCGCCGTCGCATGCTTCATCCTCTATGCCGCGCTGGACGCCATCTATCTCCTGCCGCCGCGGGTGGGGCCGATCGCCTACGCCATCCTGACCGGCATCGGATTCTTCGCCTTCGCGCGCTCGCTGGGCGATGCGGTGCTGGCCCCCGGCGTCATGCACTGGCGGCTGGTGCGGGTCGACGACCCGACGGCGCAGCGCCTGATGCGGCTGATCTATGCCGGGTCGATCATCATCCTCATCGCCACGATCGCGGAATCGGTGCTGGCGGCGGTCGCGGCAGCGCTTCCGCTCACCGTCCTGGTGCGGGGCGTGCTGGCGGCGGCTTTCGCGCTGGCGCTCGTCGGCATGCTGCGGGCGCTCGCGCAGCGCCCCGACCAGAGCGCCGAGGATTGCCTCGGCCCATACGTGCCCGCCGAATCGAAGGTGGCCGCGCCGCTGCGGCTCGGCGGCTGGATCGCCAGCCTCGCCATCCTGGGCGGCGTCGTCTTCGGATACGTCTCCCTCTCGTCCTTCATCATGGCGCAGATCGTGTGGGTCGCGACGCTGTCGGCGCTCTTGGTCCTGCTCCTGGCGGTGGTGGATGCCGCGCTCGGAGCCTCGACCGCGGAGAACGCCCGCGTCGCGCTGACGCTCCAGTCCATGGTGGGCGTGCGGCGCCGGTCGCTGGAGCAATTGTCCGTGCTGGCCGGCGGGGCGATCCGCGTCGTGCTCCTGGCCGTCGCGCTCCTGCTGGCGCTCGCACCCTGGGGCATCGAATCGGGCGATCTCTGGGGCTCGCTGCGGGCCGCGTTCTTCGGCTTCCGCATCGGCGACTACACGATCTCGCTGTCGGCGATCCTGCTCGCCGCGCTGCTCTTCGGCGTGGGCCTGGGCATAACGCGGGCCGTGCAACGCTGGCTGGACAAGCGCTTCCTGCCCGCCACCGACCTCGACGCGGGCCTGCGCAATTCGATCCAGACCGTGGCGGGCTATCTGGGCGTGATCCTGGCGGCCTCCATCGCGTTCGCCCAGCTCGGACTGTCCTTCGACAAGCTCACCATCGTCGCCGGCGCGCTCTCGGTCGGTATCGGTTTCGGCCTGCAGTCCATCGTCTCCAACTTCGTGTCGGGCCTGATCCTTCTGGGCGAGCGGCCGATCCGGGTGGGCGACCGCATCCTGGTCGGCGCGGACGAGGGCGTGGTGCGCCGGATCAACGTGCGCGCCACCGAGATCGAGACCGGCGACCGGGCGGTGCTCATCGTCCCGAATTCGACGCTGATTACGGGCGTGGTGCGCAACCGCGTGCGCAACGACCGCACGGCGCGGGTCGTGGTCACCATCGTCATGCCGCGGGGAACCGATGCCGCCTGGGTGCGCGAGACGCTCCTGTCCGTGGCGCATGCCCATCGGGACGTCCTGCGCCATCCCGAGCCGGTGGTGCGGCTGAAGAAGATCGGCGAGGCGACGCTCGAATTCGACCTCATCGTCATCGTCGACGAGATCGACATCGTCGCGCGAGTCTCCAGCGACCTGAACTTCGCCGCCTTCGAGCGGCTGGGGATCGGCGAAGTGCCGGATGTGCCCGAACCGGTCGCCGACATGCCCGAGCCGGACCCGTCCGTGCCGCCCGCCGCACCGAAGGACGAGGCGCAGGCGATGCTCGCGCCCAAGCCCTGAAGCGCCACTCCCGCATCGCAGCCCGCCGCGGCGCAGACATCACGAAAGCCATGACCAAGCCCATGACCTGCTCCGCCGCCGCCGCCGCCCTTGCCGCCACGCTCGGCCTCGCCGCCTGCGAGACGTCCGGGGGCGGGGGGCAGCCCGCCTTCTACCGGCCGCTCGCCTCCCCGTCCGCCCAGGTGGACCAGGAGGCGGCGCGGGCGACCATCTCGGCCTACCGCCTGAACCGCGGCCTCAAGGCGCTGACGCTCGATCCCGCTCTGTCGGCGGCGGCGCAGGCCGAGGCGCGGCAGATGGCGGCGGTCGACCGGCCCGCCTCGGCCGACGCGGTGAAGGCGCGGCTGGCGAAGGAGGGGACGCGCGCCTCCGTCAACGTCTCGGCGGGATACCGGACGCTGGCTGAAGCGTTCTCCGGCTGGCGCGAGAGCGCCCAGCACGACCGCACGATGCTCGACCCGGCGGGCGGGCGCATCGGCATCGCGACGGCCTATGCGCCGGGCTCGAAATATCAGGTGTACTGGGTGCTCGTGGTCGCGCCCTGAAGGCGTGCGCCGGCCCCGTCAGGGGCGGGCGTCGAAGGGCAGGGGCGGGGCTTCCCGCAGCAGGGTGATCGTCACCCGGCGGTTGGCCGCGAGATAGGGGTTGTCGGGAAACATCGGCGAAGTGTCGGCCTTGCCGATCACGGCCGCGAACCGGTCCTCGGGCACGCCCGCGGTGGCGAGGATCTCCCGCACGACGTTGGCGCGCGCGATCGTCAGCTCCCATTGCGACCAGCCCACCCGCGTGCCCGGCCGGATCGCCGAGGTATGCCCCGAAATCTGGATGCGGTTGGGCATGCGGCGCAGTGCGGGGGCCATGCGCTGGATGAGCGCGCGGGTGCGCTCGTAAGGGGTCACGCCGCCCTCGGGGAACATCGCCCGGCCGTCCTGGTCGACGATGGAGACGTCGAGCCCGTCCCGGGTCTCCTCGACGATGACGTTCTTGGAGGCTTCGGCGAATTCCGGCAGGTCGGACAGCGCCTGGCGCAGGGAGGCGGCCGCCAGGGCGAAGGCGCGGTCGAACGCGGTCTGCGTCATGCCGTCGTTCTGGGTGGAGGAGGAGGGCGCGGTGTAGTCCGATCCGTCCTCGGGGGACGCCCGGCGCGCATGCTTGAGGAAGGGGCGGGTCGGGATGCCGTCTTTTTCCACGATTCCTTCCATGCGGAAATCGCGCTGCGACCCGAAGGCATCGCGCATCGAGCCGGCGACGGCCTGCATCTTCTCCTTGTTGGCAGTCGAATAGGCGGCCAGCATGACGAAGAAGGCCATCAGCAGCGCCATGAGGTCGGCAAAGGTCACGAACCAGCCGTGACCGCCATGGGCTCCCCGCTTCTTGCGCGCCATGTGCCGCTCCCGCCCGTCAGGCCGCCGCCGCGACCATCTCGGTGCGATGATGCTCGGGCAGGTAGGCCAGCAGCATCTCGCGCACGAGGTTCGGGCTCTTGGCGTCGCGGATCTGCAGAACGCCGTCGATGATGAGGGAGCGCGAGACCTCCTCCTCCTCGAGCTTCAGGTGCAGCTTGTCGGCGATGGGCAGGGTGATCATGTTCGCGATGACCGCGCCATAGAGCGTCGCCAGGAGCGCCGTCGCCATGGCCGGGCCGAGCTTGGAGGGGTCCTCCATGTTCGCGAACATGGTCACCATGCCCAGGATGGTGCCGATCATGCCCCAGGCCGGGGCGCAGTCGCCGATGGCGCGATAGACCTTCGAGCCCTCTTCCAGGCGGATCAGGAAGTTGTCGCGGTCGCGCTCCATCGTGTCGCGGATGAAGTCGCGGTCGTAGCCGTCGGCGATGAAGCGCACGCCCTGTGCGAGGAACGGGTCGTCGACCTGCACGTTCTCCAGCGCGATGGGTCCGGACTTGCGCACGATCTCGGCGACGCGGGTGATCTCGTCGATGAGCTCGCGCGGATGCATCGTGCGCATCGTGAACGCGAAGCGGATGCCCATGGGCAGGCCGTGGGCGATGGAGCTGAACGGAAAGCGGATCATCGTCGCCGCGGCGGCACCGCCGAAGATGATGATGACCGCGTGCTTGTCGAAATAGGCAGCGAAGTTGCCGCCGTCGATCATGATGATCGCCACGACGGTGGCTATGCCGCCGACGATTCCGACAGCCGTTGCTAGATCCATGGAAGTCCTCCCCGCCCGGCACCGCAGGGCGGGGCGTATCTCGACCCCAAGACCGTAGTGGGGCCGGTTAAAGGAAGGGTTAAGCAAGACGGTGCGGCCTTGCGCGCGACGCGTTGCAAAGGCACAAGAAACGGCCTGCGCGGGAGACGCCAACCCCATGAAACTGGTCCGAATCTACGGCCGCGTCCTCGAGCAGCTCGGGCCGGAGCTCAAGCTCGGCTACCTGCTGGTGGCCGCCAACCTGGCGCTGGCCATCGCCGCCTTCGCCGAACCGGTCCTGTTCGGCTGGATCATCGATGCGCTCGCCCGCGGCCAGAACCCGGCGACGCCGGTGACGTTCGCAGCCATCCTGCCGCTCATCATCGCCTGGGTCGTGTTCGGCCTGTTCACGATCGGCGCGGGCGTGCTCGTCGCGCTGCACGCCGACCGGCTGTCGCACCGGCGGCGGCTGGCCGTCATGGCCAATTATTTCGAGCACGTGCTGACCCTGCCGCTCGCCTTCCACATGCAGACCCATTCGGGGCGCGTGCTGAAGATCATGCTGGAGGGCTCCAACGGCATGGCATGGCTGTGGCTCGGCTTCTTTCGGGAGCACTGCGCGGCCCTGGTCTCGCTCGTCGTGCTCCTGCCGCTGACGCTGTTCCTCAACTGGCGGCTCGCCGCGCTCCTCGTCGTGCTGGTCGGGATCTTCGCGATCCTGACCTATTACGTCCTGAGCCGGACCTTCGCGCTGCAGGGCGCGGTGGAGGGCCACCATTCGGATCTCGCCGCCCACGCCTCCGACGCGCTCGGCAACGTGCCCGTCATCCAGAGCTTCACGCGGATCGAGGCGGAGGCGCGGGCCCTGTGGGGCATCATGCACCAGCTCCTGGCGGCGCAGACGCCCGTCCTGTCCTGGTGGGCGCTCGCGTCGGTGGCGACCCGGGCGGCGGCGACGCTGACGGTCACCGCCATCTTCCTGCTGGGCACGTGGCTCCATCTGCAGGGGCTCGCCAGCATCGGCGAGATCGTCAGCTTCATGGCCATCGCCACCATGCTGATCCAGCGGCTGGAGCAGGCGGTGAGCTTCGTGAACTCGCTCCTGATGCAGGCGCCGAAGATGCAGGAATTCTTCGACGTGCTGGACACGGTGCCGTCCGTGCGGGACCGGCCGAGTGCCGCCGAGCTGGGAACGCTGACCGGCGCCATCCGCTTCGAGGACGTCTCGTTCTCCTATGACGGCAAGCGGCCGGCGGTGCTGGACCTCAGCTTCGAGGTGAAGCCCGGCGAGACGATCGCGCTGGTCGGCGCCACGGGCTCGGGCAAGTCGACGACGCTGGGCCTGCTGCACCGGGCCTTCGACCCGCAATCGGGCCGGATCCTGGCGGACGGCACGGATATCCGGGACGTGACGCTCCTGTCGCTGCGTCGGAACATCGCCGTCGTCTTCCAGGAGCCGATGCTGTTCGCCCGCTCGATCCGGGACAACCTGCTCGCGGGCAAGCCCGAGGCGACCGAGGAGGAGATGCGCGCCGCGCTCTCGCGGGCGCAGGCCGACGATTTCATCGCCCGTCAGCCCGAAGGGCTCGACACGGTGATCGGCGAGCGCGGCCGCTCGCTGTCCGGCGGCGAGCGCCAGCGTCTGTCCATCGCCCGGGCGCTGCTCAAGAACCCGCCGATCCTGATCCTGGACGAGGCCACCTCGGCGCTGGACGCCGGGACGGAGGTGAAGCTGCAGAAGGCGCTGGACGAGGTGATGAAGGGCCGCACGACCTTCGTCATCGCCCACCGCCTCGCCACGATCCGCAACGCGACGCGCATCCTGGTCTTCGAGGGCGGGCGCATCGTGGAGGCGGGCACGTTCGACGAGCTGGTGAAGCTCGGCGGGCGGTTCGCCGATCTCGCCAAGGCGCAGTTCCTGGCCCCGGCGGAAGACAAGGCGGCCCGGCCGATCGCCGAGACCTGAGCGGTCAGTCCGTTGCTTCCTCGCGCGCGATCCGCGCGCCGTCCGCATCCACCTGGATGGAGAACGGGCCGCGGCGGTCGTTCATGCCCTCGACGGACAGCCGCTCCAAGAAGTCGGGCAGAGCCGGTCCGCCCCGCAGCTGCGCGTGGCCGGCCTCGAAGGACAGGCCGAGCCCCGCGCCCAGGAGCGCGATGGGTGTCGCCGCCGCCCAGGCCTGGGGCGCGCAGGCGACCGGATAGCCGGTGGGGCCGGTCCGCCGCTGGCGCTCGAAGCCGCAGAACAGCTCCGGCAGCCGATCGAGCGGCAGGAAGCCGGCGGCCGCGGTCAGCGCCTCGAAAATCCGCATGACGGCGTCGGCATGGCCGTAGCGCGCCAGGCCGAGCGCGATCATCGCGTTGTCGTGCGGCCAGACCGAGCCGTTGTGATAGCTCATCGGGTTGTAGCGGGACTCGCCCTCCGACAGCGTGCGGATGCCCCAGCCGGAGAACATGTCGGCCTGCAGCAGCCGCTCGGCCATGCGCGCAGACCGGTCGGGCGCGGCGATGCCCGTCAGCAGCGCGTGGCCGGCATTGGACGAGACGACCCGCAGGGGCCGTTTCTCCCCGTCGAGCGCCAGGGCATAGACGCCCAGATCGTCGAGCCAGAAGGCCGCTTCGAACCGCTCCTTGAGCATGCGGCCCCGGGCGGCATAGGCGGCGGCAGTGGGGATGTTGAGGGCCGCGCCGATGCGGGCGGCCGCCATCCACGCGCCATAGGCATAGGCCTGGACCTCCACGAGGGCGATGGGCCCGTCGGCGAGGCTGCCATCGGTGTGGGAGATGCTGTCGTGGCTGTCCTTCCAGCCCTGGTTGGCAAGGCCGGTGTCGCGCTGGCGGGCGTACTCGATGAAGCCGTCGCCGTCGCAATCGCCGAACTCCATCAGCCAGCCCAGGGCCTTCTCAATGGCCGGCCAGAGGTCGCGCAGGGTGTCGTGGTCGTTCGTGCGGTCGAAATATTCCCCCGCCAGCATGACGAAGAGCGGGGTGGAATCGACGCTGCCGTAATAGGTGCCGAAGGGCACCTCCCGCGTGGCGGCCATCTCGCAATAGCGCAGCTCGTGCAGGATCTTGCCCGGCTCGGCATCCTGGAACGCGTCCACGGTCTCGGCCTGGCGGCGCGCCAGGAAGCGCAGCACGCCCCGCGCGATGGCCGGGTCGTACCACAGGGTGAACAGCCCGGTGATGAGGGCGTCCCGGCCGAAGGGCGTCGAGAACCACGGGATGCCGGCATAGGGGTAGAGCCCCTCGGGCGTCTCCGTCGTCAGCATGCACAGGTCCGCATGGGCGCGGGACATGATGTCGTCGAAGACGATCTCCGAGGAGGAGATGCGCGGCGCACGCTTGGCCGCCTGCCCCAGCGCCCGACGCACGCCGAGCAAGGCCGCGAGGAAGGCCGCATCGTCGAACTGCCCCGTGCGGTGCTGGGGGGCGCAGTCGATGCAGAACACGATCTTGCGCTCGCCGCCCGGCGGGATGTCCAGCGTGTAGGCCGCGCTCATGCCGTCGAGATGATCCGGCGCGGGATGGAAGGCGAGGCGCGTTTCGCGGGCGACGTCGTCCAGGCCGTCGTAGCGCAGGGTCACCGTGCCGTCCTCGACGCGGGCGAGGTGGCGGTGGCCGTGGCGCGAGCGGACCTGCCCGCGGGCCTCGAACAGGTCCGCGAAATCGGCGCCGAAGGTGAAGCTGAGGCCGACCGAATGGGCCTTGCGGTCGTAGTTGCGGATCGAGATCCGCTCGTAGACCGCGTTGTTCCAGATGAATTTCAGCCGCTGGAGGTGGATCGTGTCCTTGGCGAGCGCGATCTCGCCATCGGCGTAGAAATCGGGGTTGGTGAGGTCCACGAGCAGGCCGGAATTGTCGGTCTGCATCGCGGAGGTCAGCACGATCGGCCGCGCCCCGTTGATGCGCATCTCGCAATGGGACATGTGCCGCGTGTCGCGGTGGTAGACGCCGTCGGTATTGCCCTTGAAGCCCAGCAGGTCGCCGGCCCGGTCGAACACGCCGAACGTGTCGCCGTGCTTCAGGCGCGTCGCGCCGTCCGGGTCGAGCGAGGTCCGCGCCGGGATGTAGAACTGGGATTCCCGCTGCTCGTTCATCGTTCCGCTTCCGCCTGCGATCATGGCTGCCCGGCGGCGAGCCTGTCTCCGGCCGCCGGGAAGAGCGGGACGACGGGAGCCGGGGCGGGGCGCCGGGCGAGCCTTGCATAGAGCGCAGCGTAGTCCCGGGCCATGCGCGATGCCGTGAAGCGGGTTTCGAAATGCGCGCGGATGGCGCTGCGGTCGAGCCCGAGGAGACGGGGCATGGCCGCCACGGCCTCCGGCACGGTCTCGACGATGAGGCCGTTGATGCCGGGATCGATCACCTCCGGCACCGAGCCGCACCGGAAGGCAAGGACGGGCGTGCCGCAGGCATTGGCCTCGATCATGACGAGGCCGAACGGCTCCGGCCAGTCGATGGGGAACAGCAGCGCCGCGGCGCGGCCCAGAAACTCGCCCTTCTCGCCGTCGCCGATCTCGCCGACAAATTCCACCCCGGGATCGGCCAGGAGCGGAGCGATCACCTCCTCGAAATAGACCTTGTCGGCGCGGTCGATCTTCGCCGCCACCTTGAGCTTCATGCCGACCGCCCGGGCGATGTGGATCGCACGGTCCAGGCGCTTTTCCGGGCTGATGCGTCCGATGAAGGCGAGGTAGCCGCCATCTCCCGGACCCTGCCGGAGCAGGTCGGGCGGCAGGCCGTGATGAATGGTCGCCGTCCAGTTCGCCCAGGGCAGGGGCGCGCGCTGGGAATCGGAGATCGAGACCAGCGGCATCGACCGGAACCGGTCGTAGACGATGGGCAGGTCCGGCAGGTCCTGGCGGCCGTGCAGGGTCGTGAGGAGCGGCACGCCCGAGCGCGCGAAGGCGGCGCAGTGGAGATAGTCGGTGTGGAAATGAATGACGTCGTACTGGTCGGCATCCTCCAGCACGCGGTCGATCATCACCATGTGGTAGGCGAGCGGGTCCACGACCGCCGGGTCGAGCCTCAGCGCACGGCGCGAGCACGGCACGAGCCGCGCGGCGGTCTGGCTGTCGCCCGCGGCGTACAGGGTGACGTCGTGGCCCTGGGCCGTCAGTTCCTCGGTGAGCCACGAGACGACGCGCTCGGTGCCTCCGTACAGCTTGGGCGGGCAGGACTCGTAGAGAGGGGCGACCTGGGCAATACGCATGGGACGGTTCCGGGAGGGAGGCGGCCAAATGAGCCGCATCCCTCAACCCCCGCCGGGCCCGGATCGTTCCTGTTACGAAGCGGAAATCGGACGCGCGCGCGAAGGTGCCATCCCGTCAGCGCCGCGGCGTCTCCGCCGGGCTCGGCAGGAGCGCGGAGAGCGGCGTCACCTTGAGGGCGGTGATGCGGTTGCGGCTCTTGCGCAGCACGCGGAACCGGCAGCCGTGGAAGGTGAAGGTCTGGCCCGTGTCGGGGATCGCGCGCGCCTCGTGGATGACGAGGCCGGCGATGGTCGTGGCGTTCTCGTCCGGCAGGTTCCAGTCCATCGCGCGGTTGAGGTCGCGGATCGGCACCGAGCCGTCGACATTGACCGAGCCGTCCGGCTGCGGACGCACGCCGGTCACGGCCAGGTCGTGCTCGTCCTTGATGTCGCCGACGATCTCCTCGAGGATGTCCTCGAGCGTGACGAGGCCCATGACCTCGCCATATTCGTCCACCGTCAGGGCGAAGTGGGTCTTCTTGGCCAGGAACGCCTTGAGCTGCGCGGCCAGCGAGGTGGTGACCGGCACAAACCAGGGCTCCAGCGCGATCGTCTCCACGTTCAGCCGGGCGGTATCGCCCCCGACGGCGTCGAGGGCGCGCAGCAGGTCCTTGGCGTGGAGGATGCCGACGATGTTGTCCGGCCGGTCCCGCCAGAGCGGCATGCGGGTATAGGGAGAGGCCAGCACCTCCCGCACGATCTCCTCCGAGCTCAGGCCCGCGTCGATCGTGCGCATGCGGGTGCGGTGGACCATGACGTCCGCCACTTCCAGCTCCCGCAGGTCGAGCAGGCCGCCGAGCATGTCCCGGTCGGACTTCACGACGCCGCCCTCGCGGTGGAGCAGGTCAACCGCGCCGCGCAGTTCCTCATGGGCCGAGAGGATGTTCTGACCGGCCTCCAGCGTTACGCCGAAGGGGCGCAGCACGGCCTTCACCACGTGTTCGATCAGCATGGTGAGCGGACCGAACAGGGCGACGATCCACGAGATCGGCCGCGACACGAGCAGGGCCGCCCGGTCGGGATGGTTGATGGCGAGCGTCTTGGGCAGGACTTCCGAGAAGACGATGACGACGACCGAGACCACGATGGTGGCGTAGGCGATGCCGACATCGCCGAACAAAGTGAGCAGGACGCCGGTCGTGAGCGAGGCGGCGGCGGTGTTGGCCAGGTTGTTGCCGATCAGGATCGCGCCGATCAGCCGCTCCCGGCTGTCCAGCAGCCGGTTCACGAGCGAGGCCTTGGGATCGCCGGCCTTTTCCAGCGCGTGCATGCGGGCGCGCGAGGACGCGGTGAGCGCGGTCTCCGAGCCGGAGAAGAAGAACGAGACGAGCAGGCAGGCGGCGACGGCGGCGAAGGAGAGCCACAATTCCATCGTCATCGCGTCAGCCTCCCGCGGCCAGTTCGTCCGCGAGGAAGGCGCGCACGTCGCCCGCGTCGATGCCCCTGGCGATGAAGCTCTGGCCGATGCCGCGCGCCAGGATGAAGGTCAGCGCCCCGCGCGAGACCTTCTTGTCCTGGAACATGGCGTCGAGGAGGGCGTCCGCATCGCCCGCGCCGCCGGGCACGTCCGCGAGGCGCGTGGGCAGGCCGACGCTCGCCAGGTGGCCCGCGACGCGGCTGGCGTCCTGGCCCGGCCCGAGCCCGAGGCGGGCGGAGAAGCGGAAGGCAAGGGCAAGGCCGATGGCGACGGCCTCACCGTGCACGAGCCGGGCGCCGTCATAGCCGGTGATCCGCTCCAGCGCGTGGGCGAAGGTGTGGCCGAGATTGAGGAGGGCGCGGTCGCCGTCCTCGCGCTCGTCGCGCACCACGATCGCCGCCTTGGCGCGGCAGCTCACCGCCACCGCCTCGTCGCGCTCCGGGCCGCCGGCGAAGATGCCGCGCCAGTTGGACTCGCACCACGCGAAGAAGCCGGGCTGGTCGATGAGGCCGTATTTCACGACCTCGGCGTAGCCAGCCCTCATCTCGCGTACGGGCAGGGTGTCGAGCAGCGCGGTGTCGGCGATCACGAGGCTCGGCTGGTGAAACGCGCCCACCAGGTTCTTGCCGTGGGGCGAATTGATGCCCGTCTTCCCGCCGACGGAGGAATCGACCTGCGCGAGCAGGGTCGTCGGGATCTGGACGAAGGCCGAGCCCCGGCGGACCGAGGCGGCGGCGAAGCCCGCAAGATCGCCGACCACGCCGCCCCCGAGCGCCACGACGACGTCGCGACGCTCGATGCGCCCGGCGAGGATGCCGTCGCAGACCTCGGCGAAGCGGCCGTAGGACTTGGTCGCCTCGCCCGGCGGCACGACGATCCGGGTCACCGCGATGCCGGCTGCCTCGAGCGCGTCCGCGACCGCCGGGGCATGCGCCGCGGCGACGTTCTCATCGGTGACGAGGGCGGCGCGGGCGGGCTTCAGGCGCTCGGCGACGAGCGTGCCGGCGGTGGCGGCGACGCCGCGGCCGATCAGGATGTCGTATTCCCGGCCCGGCAGCGGGACGTGGACGCGCGTGATCGCGCCCCCGGCGGGGCTGGACGGTGCCGTCATGCCTGCTGCCCGGCGTCGCCCCAGCCCGGGATGAGATGATCGGCCAGCGCATCCTCGATCGCGTCGACCACCTCGTCGTGCGGCACGTCGGAGGAATCGACGGTCAGGTCCGCCAGCGCGTAGACGGGGTAGCGCGCGTCCATCAGGCCGCGCATCACCGCCTCGGGATCGGCGCTCTGCAGCAGGGGCCGGTTCGTGCGGCGGCGGACGCGGCGCATGAGCACCGGCAGCTCCGCGCGCAGCCAGACCGAGACGCCGCGCTCGGCGATGGCGGCGCGCGTTTCCGCGTTCATGTAGGCGCCGCCGCCGGTGGCGAGCACGCGGCCGCCATCGGCGAGCAGCCGGGCGATGACGCGGCGCTCCCCGTCGCGGAAGGCGGCCTCGCCGTGGGCGGCGAAGATCTCGGCGATGGTCATGCCCGCAGCCCGCTCGATCTCATGGTCGGCGTCCACGAAAGGCAGGCGCAGGCGCTCGGCGAGGCGCTTGCCCACCGTGCTCTTGCCGGCGCCCATGAGGCCGACGAGCACGACGGGCCGGCCCGCGAGCGCGGTGCGGATGGCCTCGCAACGGCCGGCCGCTCCCGGCCGCCGCGGCGGCAGGTTCAGCGTCTCGTCCACCATGGCGGGCCCGTCTGCGTCCATCGCGGCTGACTAGCACGGGCCGGGGGCGCGAAACAATCGGAGGCGCCGCTCGGGCGCGGGGCGCGGCCGCCTTGAGTTCGCGATGCGTTTGGGCGAATAGTCGGCCTCCGCCGCCCGGGACCCCGACGCCGCCATGCCGACGCTGCTGCGCTTCCTCGCCACGGTCGCCGTGATCGGCGGCCTCGCCTATGGCGGCATCCTGGCGCTGGCGCTGTTCGTGGAACCCGAGCAGCGGGAGATGACCGCGACGATCCCCTCGTCGCGGCTCGGGCGCTAGACTTGGCCCGCGCCCGGGCAGCCACGCCGTGGCGCCACGCGCGGCTGTTCCTGGACATGATCGCCGCCGAGCGCGGCGCCTCCGCCAACACGCTGGACGCCTATCGGCGCGACCTGGAGGATTACCTCGGCTGGCTCGGCGACCGGTCCCGGGGCGCGCACGACGCGGGCGCCGACGACGTGCGCAGCTATCTCGCCGCGCTCCACCAGCGCGGGCTCAAGGCCTCGTCCGCGGCGCGGCGCCTGTCCGCCATCCGCCAGTTCCACCGCTTCCTCTATGTGGAGGGCGAGCGCGGCGACGACCCCACGGCGGCGCTGGAGGGTCCGCGCCAGCGCCGGGGCCTGCCCAAGACCATGGGTGTCGCCGAGGTGGACCGCCTCCTGGCGGCGGCGGCGCAGGCCGCCACGGCGCCCGACATCGCGCCCCTGGAGCGCCTGCGGCGGATGCGGATGCGTGCGCTGGTGGAACTGCTCTACGCGACGGGCCTGCGCGTGTCGGAGCTTATCGCCCTTCCGGCGGCTGCGGCCCGCACGTCCGACGAGATGATCCAGGTACGGGGCAAGGGCGGCAAGGAGCGGCTCGTGCCGCTCAACGGCGCCGCCAGGGCGGCCATGCGGGACTATGCCGCCCTGCTCGCCGCCTCCCGTCAGGGCGGCAGCGCCTGGCTCTTTCCCGCCGACAGCGACAGCGGCCATCTCACCCGGCAGGCTTTCGCCCGGGACCTGAAGACGCTGGCGGGCCTTGCCGGGCTCGATCCCGACCGGCTGAGCCCGCACGTCATGCGCCATGCCTTCGCCAGCCACCTTCTGCAGAACGGCGCGGACCTGCGGGTCGTGCAGGAATTGCTGGGCCACGCGGACATCGCGACCACGCAGATCTACACCCATGTGCTGGACGAGCGGCTGGCGGGGATGGTCCGCGACCTTCACCCGCTGGCGGACGAGGACTGAGCGACCGGCAGGGTCGGCGGCGGTTCAGTCGCGGCCGCGGCGCAGCAGGAACACGCCCTGCTCGCCGAACATGTTCCAGAACCACCACGGCGCGGTGACGCCCACCTTCTTGCCCGAGGGTCCGAGGGCGACCGCCCGCTCCACCGTGGCGCCGACCTCGTCGCACAGGCTGACGAAGTCGCGGATGGTGCAGAAATGGATGTTCGGCGTGTCGTACCAGGAATAGTGCAGGTTGCGCGTCACCGGCATCCGCCCCGTGACGGCCAGCAGCGCCCGGATGCGCCAATGGCCGAAATTCGGGAACGAGACGATCGCCCGCCGCCCGATCCGCAGCATGTTCTCCAGCACGATGCGCGGATTGCGCGTCGCCTGGATGGTCTGGGACAGGATCACGTAGTCGAAGGCATCGTCGGGATAGTCGGCGAGGTCGGTGTCGGCGTCCCCCTGAATGACCGAAAGACCCCGCGCCACGCAGGCGCTCACCCCGTCCCGCGACAACTCGATCCCGCGCGCGTCGACGCCGCGCCGCGTGGTCAGCAGTTCCAGCAGGGCGCCGTCGCCGCAGCCGACATCGAGGACGCGCGAGCCGGGCTCGACCATCTCGCTGACCAGCAGGTGGTCGAGGCGGAAACCATTCTCCGGGCGGGCAAGGCTCACGTCAGATCCCCCGGGCGCGGGCGGCGGCATCGAGGAAGCCGCGCGTCGTAGCGAACAGCTCGGGGATGTCGAGCAGGAAGGCGTCGTGACCCTTGTCGGTCTCAATCTCCACGAAGCTCACCGGTCCGCCGCCGGCGTTGAGCGCGTGGACGATGGCGCGGCTGTCGGCGGTGGGGAACAGCCAGTCCGAGGTGAACGATACCACGCAGAAGCGGGTCTTCGTGCCCTTGAAGGCGGCCGCCAGGGAGCCGCCGTAATCGGCCGCGAGGTCGAAATAGTCCATGGCGCGCGTCACGTAGAGATACGAGTTGGCGTCGAAGCGCTCGACGAAGCTGACGCCCTGGTAGCGCAGGTAGGATTCCACCTGGAACTCGGCATCGAAGGAGAAGGAGGGGGCGTGGCCCGCCTGCAGTTCCCGGCCGAACTTCCGGTGCAGAGCGGCCTCGGAAAGGTAGGTGATGTGCGCGCCCATCCGGGCGACCGCTAGCCCCTTGGTGGGACGAACGCCCGCGTCGATATAGCGGCCGCCGCGCCAGTCGGGGTCGGCCATCACCGCCTGGCGGCCCACCTCGTGGAACGCGATGTTCTGGGCCGAATGCTTGGCGGCGGTGGCGATCGGCATCGCCGAGAACACCCGGTCCGGGTACAGCGCGGCCCATTGCAGGACCTGCATGCCGCCCATGGAGCCGCCGGCGACGCAGAACAGCGTGTCGATGCCGAGCCGGTCCACCAGGGCGGCCTGGGCGCGGACCATATCCCGGATGGTGACGACCGGGAATGACAGGCCGTAGGCCCGGCCCGTCGACGGGTCGGTGGACGCGGGGCCGGTGGATCCGAGGCACCCGCCGATGACGTTGGCGCAGATGACGAAATAGCGGTCGGTGTCGATGGGCCGGCCCGGGCCGACCATGGTTTCCCACCACCCGCGCTTGCCGGTGACCGGGTGCACGTTGGCGACATGCTGGTCGCCGGTGAGCGCGTGGCAGATCAGGACGGCGTTCGTCCTGTCGGCGTTCAGCGTGCCGTAGGTCTGGTAGGCGAGCTGCCAGGGACCGAGGCTGGCGCCGCCATCCATGGCGAGGCTTTCCGCCGCGGAGAAGCGCGCGACCGGGCTCGAGGGTCGCTCGATCTCCACGAGCGCCGCCTTCCAGAGGTCCGCGGTGTCGCGCGATGTCGTTCCGCTCATCGGCCGTCGTTCGTCCTTCCGAACTCATCCCCTATTGAAATCGCGCCCGGCATGTCAATCTCGACGGGCGCCGGGGCACCCCACAGGCGCAAACGGCTTTGCTTCGCCCGCGCGCGCCGTTATGAGAACTCGCCCGCGGCCGGCCGCCGCGGAGGGAAAGCCGCGATGCAGCCGACGCAGGACCTTGCCGAACTCAATGCGCTGAGGCGGGAAATCGACCGTATCGACGCGTCGATGCACGCCCTGCTCATGGAGCGCGGCGAGATCATCGAGCGGCTGATCGAGACCAAGAAATCCCGCGATTCCGGCTCGGCCTTCCGCCCCGGCCGCGAGGCCGCGATGATGCGCGCCTTGGTTGAGCGCCACGAGGGGCTTCTGCCGCTGGACACGGTGGAGGGCATCTGGCGCGTCATCATCGGCACGTTCACCTACGTCCAGGCTCCCTACAGCGTGCACGGCGACATTTCCGCCGGCGACGCCGCCATGCGCGACAGCGCGCGGTTCCATTTCGGGTTCACCGTGCCGTTCGTTCCGCAGGCCGATGCCGGGCGGGTGATCGCCGCGGTGGCGGATTCGGCGGGGGACCTCGGCGTCTTCCGGATCGACCAGGACATGGCGGGCGGGGTGTGGTGGCGCGGCCTGGTGGCGCCCGAGGCGCCCAAGATCATCGCGCGGCTGCCGTTCGTCGAGCGCAAGGGCCATCCCGCCGGAACGCCGATCTTCGTCGTGTCCAAGCCGCTGGCGGACGCCGCCGTGCGCGACGTGCTGATCCTCTCGGTGGACCTCGCCGCCGAGGTCTCCGGGGCGGATGCTGCCGTCCGCCGCATCGGCGGCGAGACCATCGCCGACGCCGTCGACGGCCAGGGCCGCGCGCTGCTCGTCGCCGCGCCGGGGGACGACGCCGCCGCGCAACTACGGGCCGCCCTCAAGGCCTCCGGCATCGTCGCCCAGGTGCACGAGGTCGGCGGCCACGCCCCCCGCTACGCCGCCCCCGCCCGCAAGCAGTCCCGGCCGCGCGCCGCGCGCGCCTGACGTAGAACCGCCCCTTCCAACCGGAGTATCCGTTCGCCATGGCGAGCCCAGTCCAGACAGCCTCCGCTTCCGCTTCCGGCCGCACCCGGCCCGTGCCGCGACCGGGCGTGATGGACATCCACGCCTATGTGCCTGGCAAGAGCGGCGCGGGCGGCGCCGGCAAGATCCACAAACTGTCCTCGAACGAAACGCCGCTGGGCCCGAGCCCGCAGGCCATCGCCGCCTATGCCGCCTTCGGCGACAAGCTGGCGCTGTATCCTGAAGGGTCCGCATCCGTGCTGCGCGAGGCCATCGCCGCGCGCTACGGGCTCGATCCCGCGCGGATCGTCTGCGGCGCCGGCTCGGACGAGCTCCTGTCGCTGCTGACGGCCGCCTATGTCGGCCCCGGGGACGAGGGCGTGTTCACCGAGCACGGCTTCCTGGTCTACCGCATCGCGATCCTGGCAGCGGGCGGCACGCCCGTCGTCGCGCCCGAGCGCAACCTCACCGCCGACGTGGACGCCATTCTCGCTGCCGTCACGCCGCGCACGCGGATCGTGTTCCTCGCCAACCCGAACAACCCGACCGGGACCTATCTCCCCTTCGAGGAGGTCAAGCGGCTCCATGCGGGCCTGCCGCCGGACGTGCTGCTGGTGCTCGACGCGGCCTATGCCGAATATGTGCGCCGCAACGACTATTCCTCGGGGATCGAGCTCGTCGCCACCAGCGACAACGTGGTGATGACGCGGACCTTCTCGAAGATCCACGGCCTCGCCAACCTGCGGCTCGGCTGGCTCTATGCGCCGGCCCACGTCGCCGACGCGCTCAACCGCATCCGCGGGCCGTTCAATGTCTCGGGGCCGGCCATGGCCGCCGGCGCGGCGGCGATCGCCGACGAGGGCCACGTGGCCCGGGCCATCGCCCACAACGACGCCTGGCTGTCCTGGCTCACGCGCGAACTGGAGGCGCTGGGGCTGACGGTGACGCCGAGCGTCGGCAATTTCCTGCTGGTTCACTTCCCCGATGCGGCCGGGCGGACGGCGCGGGACGCGGACGCGTTCCTCACCGCGCGAGGCCTGATCCTGCGGCGCGTCGACGCCTACGGGCTTCCCGGCGCGCTGCGGCTGACGATCGGCGACGAGGAGGCCAACCGGCTCGTCGTCGCCGCGCTGGCGGAGTTCATGGGTGGGTCCCGTGGCTGATCCCGCGGCCGCCGACGATCTCGGCCAGCCGCGCGAGACGCCGCTCTTCCCGCGGCTCGCCATCGTCGGGCTGGGCCTGATCGGCTCGTCGGTGGCGCGGGCCGCGCGGCGGCTGAACCTTGCCGGCGAGATCGTCGCCATCGACGCCAACGATGACGTGCGCCGCCGCTGCGCCGAACTCGGCATCGCCGACCGCGTGGCGGCCGACGCGGCCTCGGGGGTCGAGGGCGCGGACCTGATCGTCTTGTGCGTGCCGGTGGGCGCCTGCGGTGCTGTCGCCCAGGCGATGGCGCCGGGCCTGAAGGCGGGCGCAACCGTGTCCGACGTGGGGTCGGTCAAGGGCGCGGTGGTGCGGGATGTCGGCCCGCACCTGCCCGAGGGCGTTCATTTCGTCCCGGCCCATCCGGTGGCGGGAACGGAGAATTCGGGCCCCGAGGCGGGCTTTGCCTCCCTGTTCCTCGGTCGCTGGTGCATCCTGACCCCGCCCGAGGGCGCGGACCGGAATGCGGTCGCCCGCGTGCAGGAATTCTGGGAGGGCATGGGCTCGATCGTCGAGATCATGACGCCGCAGCACCACGACATCGTGCTGGCGATCACGAGCCACGTGCCGCACCTCATCGCCTATAACATCGTCGGCACCGCCTCCGACCTGGAGGCCGTCACCCAGTCCGAGGTGATCAAGTTCTCCGCCGGCGGCTTCCGCGACTTCACGCGGATCGCCGCCTCGGACCCCACGATGTGGCGCGACGTGTTCCTCAACAACCGCGAGGCGGTGCTCGAGGTGCTCGGCCGCTTCAACGAGGACCTGGCGGCGCTTGCCCGCGCGATCCGCTGGGGCGACGGCACGATGCTGCACGAATTCTTCGCGCGCAGCCGGTCCATCCGGCGCGGCATCGTGCAGATCGGGCAGTCCGTGCCCTATGCCGATCCGCCGGGGCCGAAGGAGCCTTGAGGCGTCAGTAGAGCGGCGGCAGATCGGCGACTGGCAGCGGCCCGATGGAGACCCGGCCGTTCTGGAAGCGCAGGGGCGGCAGGGGGCCGAGATCGCCCGCGCGCGCCTGATCCTGCCCGTTCGGCTGCTGCTGGCGGCCCAGGGCCGCAAGCCCTCCCATCACCAGCGCGGTCATCCGCTGGTTGCCGCCGGTCAGCCGGCCGACGAGATCGTCAAGGCCGCGTGCGGCCAGGTCGAGGCGCCCGAAGGGGCGGCGGGTGTCGTCGATGGCCAGGACGCCGCGCGCCTCCAGCTTCTGGCGTCCCTTGGCGATGCCGAAGGGCGCAAACGCGATCGTGCCGCCCCGGCTGCGCCAATCCTCAGCCGCCGTCACGGGGTCGCGCGCCAGCGCCGCCCCGGCCTGCGTCAGCGTGGCGACGACGTCGAGGTCGGCCGGTTCGGCATTGCCAGCAAGGGCGTCGATGGCGGGAAGCGACGCGCCTTCCAGCTTCAGCGACACGTCGACCGCCTGCTCGGCGGCGAAGCGCTCCGGATGCGGGCGCCCCTGGATCTCGATGCGCCGGGCGGCCAGCGCCTCCTGCGTGCCATCAGGGAAGGCGACCCGCCATGCGGGCTCGCGGCTGACGACCGACAGCCGTTCCAGGCGGTCCGGCCGCCCCGAGAGGCTCGCCCGCAGCGCCTGCCAGGACCCTTCCACGCGCCGCCCGTCCGGCAGCGCGAGGGTGAAGGGTCCGGCCGCGTCCAGGATGACGCGGTTGGGCTGGTAGACCTGCGCGACGACGAGGAGGCCTTCCAGCGACGCGCTGAGGCGGGCGCCTTCCGGCCCCCAGGTCAGGACCGGCTGTCGGCAGGTCAGCTCGATGCGGAAGGGAAAGCCCGCCACCGTCTCGTCCGGACAGGTCCACACGCGGCCGGCGGCCGCCTCCCGCTGGCGGAACGCCGCCGTCTCGGCCAGGACGCGCCTCTGGGCGAACATCCATCCGACCGCCCAGGCCGCGGCGAGGATCGCCAGCAGGACGAAGGGCGCATAGAGCCGCCAGCGGCGGGGGCGGGCGGACGGCGTGGCGGCCATGGGGAGAGGTCCTTCACCTGATCTTCAGGCGACCTTATCTAGGCTGAACACGGCGAAATGACGAGACGGACCGAGGTTCGCGATTGAGCGCGGCAGACCCATCCCCCACCGCCCCGGCCCCCGACGACATCTGGGTCTTCGGCTACGGATCGCTCATCTGGCGACCGGGCTTTGCGTTCGTCGAACGCCATCCGGCGACGCTGCGCGGCTATCACCGCTCGCTCTGCGTGCTGTCCCACGTCCACCGCGGCACGCGGGAGCGGCCGGGGCTGGTCCTGGGGCTGGATCGCGGCGGGGCCTGCCGGGGCGTGGTCTACCGCGTGGCGGCCGCGGAGGTCGACGCCGTGATCGCCTATCTGCGGGAGCGGGAACAGGCGACGGCGGTCTACCTGGAGCGGTACACACCGGTGCGCCTCGACGACGGGCGCACGGTCCGCGCGCTGGTCTACGTCGCCGACAGGGGGCACGAGCAATATGCCGGCCGCCTGCCGCAGGAGGAATTGCTGCGGCTCGTGCGCCAGGGCGTGGGCGTCTCCGGCCCCAACCCGGACTATGTCCGCCACACGCACGAGCATCTGGTCGCCCTGGGCGTGCGCGACGGGTTGCTGGAATGGCTCGACCGTGCCCTGGCTCAGGCCGAGGCGGGGCCGGTGTCCGGCGAGGGGACCCGCGGCGGCGGCACGTAGCCGGTCTCGGCGATCGCCTCCGCCAGCAGGCGGTCGGACGCCTCCTCGATCCGGTGCTGCAGCGTGTCGTAGAACTCGGCGCGTGACAGGCCCGGGGGGATCACCTCCAGGAACTCCACGACGATGGTGCCCGGCCGCCGCAGGAACTTGCGGCGCGGCCAGTACACGCCGGAATTGAGCGCGACGGGCAGGCAGGGCGCCCCCGTGGAGGCATAGAGGTGGACGACGCCGTACTTGTAGGCGGGCGGAGCTCCCGCCTGGCGCCGCGTGCCTTCGGGGAACATGATGATCTGCCGGCCCGCGGCGATCACCTCGCGGGCGCGGGCGTTCATGCGCGTCAGCGCGGACGAGCCGCCGGCGCGGTTCACGGGGACCATGTCCTGCTTCCACAGGTACCAGCCGAACAGCGGGATCCAGGTCAGCTCGTGCTTCAGGATGAAGGCGCCGTCCTCCATCTCGGGAAACAGCGCGAAGGTCTCCCAGAGGGACTGGTGCTTGGAGGCGAGGATGAGGCCGCCCGGCGGGATGCGCTCCCGGCCCCGGAACTCGACCTTCGTCCCGGCGACGACGCGCATCAGCCACAGGCAGGAACGGGCCCAGCCCTTGGCGACGTGCACGAAATAGCGGCGCGGCAGGACGAGGAACGGCAGGGCCGCGATCATCCAGGCGATCAGGTTGGCGTAGAACAGGATGTTGAAGACGAGGGAGCGCAGGACGAGCATCGCGGCCTCTTGCGCGCGAGGCTGGCCCTAGAGGCCGAGCGGCGCGCCGGTGGTGGGTTTGCGCCCGCCGATCACGACGGCGAAGCGGGATTGCTCCGGGTCGCCCTCCAGGCGGGTGCGAACGGACGCCACCACATACTTCACATATTCGACGCCAAGCAAACGCAGCGTCGGCAGGTCGCGCCACCAGTCGGACGGCACGGCATCCCGCCCCACGGGATGGGCGATGAAGCGGATGCCGGGCAGCGCGTGGGACAGTTCCACCAGCGAGCGGGGCATGTGATAGGCCGAGGTGACGACCAGGACCGAGCGGTAGCTGTGCTCCCTCAGCCAGCGCCGGGTCTCGATGGCGTTGCCCACCGTATTGCGCGCCCGGTAGTCGAGATCGATGCAGCACTCGAACCATGCCCGGTGCTCGGGGCTCGTGCGGATCATCTCGTCGCGGGTCACACGGACATTGACGCCGCTGATCAGGAGGCGCCGCCCCCGGCCTTCGGCCAGGAGCTCGATGGCATCGGCGATGCGCTGGGCCCCGCCGGTCAGGACCACGATGCCGTCGGCGCGGGTCGCGGGCGGACCCTGCGGCTGCAGCACATCGCGCACGAACAGGGCGAACCCCCCGGCAAGGCCGGCCAGGCCGACGATGGCCAGCACCGAGAAAAGGCGCACGGCCAGCCGACGCACGCGCGAAGCCCGCGCCGCCGGACGCGGGTCGCCACGGGTCGTGTCAGGCGGGTGGTTCATGCGCTCGAGAACGGTCATCCCCCGGTCATGATGGCGGTCAATTGAGGCAATGGCTAGGTCCGCCAGCCCGTTCCCCACCTCACGCCATCGACCGGAGCTGGCGGCGCACGGTTTCGCGCGAGACCAGGGCGGTGACGGCGGCGACGAGAAGCACCACCGCGCCGATGGCGCCATAGCCCGACCAGCCGATCTCGAAGGAGCCGAACAGCGCCTCCACCTCGTTGCCGCCGGGACTGGCGCGCAGGGACGCGGCAAGCCAGCCCGCCAGCGTGAGGAAGAAGGCCGCGGCACCGCCCCCGATCAGGCCGCCCTTCAGGCCGAGCCTCAGGAAGCGCGACTGGAATTCGCGGGCGATGAAGATGTCGTCGGCGCCGACGAAGTGCAGCACTTCGACGATGTCCTTGGCCCCGGCGAGCGCCCCCCGGGTGGCGAATCCGATGGCGAGCGCCGCGGCGGCGATGACGAGGCCCAGCACGACGAGGCCGACGAGGATGACGCCGCCCGCCATGGTGGCGAGCCGCTCCACCCACAGGCGATGATCGTCGAGGCTCGCGCCCGGAACGTCCCGTCGCAGCGTGTCCTTGAGGGCGCCGAGGTCGGACGCCGCCGCCTCTCCCGTCAGCTTCACCACGATGAGGCGCGGCACGGGGAGCTCGACGAGATCCAGCCCGCCGCCGAGCCAGGGCTCGAGCAGCCGCTCCGATTCGCCCTTCGAGAACACGCGGACCGATTCGACGCCCTTCGTCGACCGCGCGAGCCCGGCCGCCTTCGACACGGCGCCCTCGACATCCATCCGCGGCTGCGGCCGCACCTGGATCGTCACCTCCCGCGCCACCGAGGACCGCCATTCGCGGGACGCGTTGGCGACGAGCTGGGCGCCGCTGGCGGTGAGGGCGGCCAGAAAGGTCAGGATCGCTATGACCACGACGAGGGCGCGGCCGGCGATGGTCGCTGAGGGCACCAGCGGACGGCCCGGGCGCATCCGGGCCTGGCTGTCGGCGGTGGCGTCATAGGCTTGCGAGGGTTCGGCGGTCATGGCGTCGCCCTCAATCGTCGATGTGGAGCTGGCGGTCGCCCAGGACGAGCCGGCGAGCGCCGATCTGGTCCATCAGGGCGAGGTCGTGGGTGGCGATGACGACCGCCGTGCCGAAATGATGGAGCTCGACGAAGAGCCGCAGCAGCCGGCGCGCGAGGCTGGGATCGACGTTGCCCGTCGGCTCGTCGGCGAGCAGCAGGTCCGGCCTCGTGATCAGCGCGCGGGCGATGGCGGCGCGCTGCTTCTCGCCGCCGGACAGGACGGGGGGCAGGACATGCATGCGCTCGCCCAGCCCGACGAACTTGAGGAGGTCCACGACCTCGCCACGATAGGCGGCCTCCTCCTTGCCCTGCACCCGCAGCGGCAGGGCCACGTTCTCGTAGGTCGTCAGGTGGTCGAGAAGCCGGAAGTCCTGGAAGACGATGCCCATGCGCCGGCGCAGCGCGGTCAGTTCGTGCTTCTCGATGCGGGACGTGTCCTGGCCGAAGACGGTGACCAGGCCGCGGGTCGGCCGCAGCGCCAGGAGAATCAGCCGCAGCAGCGTCGTCTTGCCCGCGCCGGACGGCCCCGTGAGGAACTGGAAGGAGCGGGGCTCGATCTCGAAGGATATGTCCTTCAGGACCTCGGGCCCCATCCCATACCGAAGGCCGACATTCTCGAAGCGGACCAAACCGTTCGCCCTCCTGCGGGACCGCGAGGGACCCGGATCGGGCCGGCCGCAGCCGGCTTCATGCTTCGTTAACCATGACGGGCGCCAATGGAGGCTGCAGCCGTCCGGCTTGTCCATAACCGATCAGGTCAGCGGAGCCAGCCTGATTCGCCATGCTCATCGTCTGTCCATCTTGCGCAAGACGCTATTCGCTCCCCGCCGACAAGATCGGCGCGCAGGGGCGCACGGTCCGCTGCGCGTCCTGCCGGACGCAGTTCTTCGTGCCCCCGCCCGAGGAGGACGAGGCTGTCCGTCCCGCCGGCGAGGGTTTCGACGACGTGGCGTTCCGCGATGAGAATGCGGCCGGGCCGGCCGCGCCGATCGAGGCCGCCGCCGTCGAGGACAGTCCCGCAGCTTTCCCTTCCGAACCTGAGGCCGCCGCGCCGCGGCGTCGTCGCCTGCCGCGCCTTCCGCGAATCGCATGGCGGCCGCCGCCGGCGCTCGCCCGCATCGGGAGCCGGTTCGGCGCTCCCGCGCTGCTGACGCTGATCCTCGTCGCCGGCGTGATCGCCATCGTGAAGCGCGAGGCCGTCGTGCGGGCCGCCCCCCAGACCGCCAAGGTCTTCGCCGCCATCCGCATGCCCGTGAACCTTCGCGGGCTCGTCTTCCGGGACGTGAAGTCCGAGACGGTGTGGGAAGGCACGACGCGCTATCTCGTCGTGGAAGGCGAGATCGTGAACGTGGCGCAGGAGGCGGTTCCCGTCGCGCCGGTCTCCATCACCGTACGCAGCGCCGATGGCGGCGGTCTCTACACCTGGAGCGTGGAGCCCATGCGGCCGCGGCTGGAGGCCGGGCAGAAGATGGCGTTCCGCGCCCGTCTTGCGTCTCCGCCCCCGGACGGCCAGAACGTTGTCGTGGTGTTCGCCAAGGACGGCGGGGCCACCCAGGCCAACGCGTCCCCGAGATGACCCGATGAAGTCGGATATGAAGATCAGCGTCCTCTACGACGAGGACAGCATCGCCCGCCGGAATGCCGAGCTCGCCGACGCGATCGTCGCGGCCAAGCCGCACGAACTGCTCGTCGTGGCCGTGCTCAAGGGCAGCTTCATGTTCGCCGCCGACCTGATCCGCGCGCTGCACCGGGCGGGCCTGGAGCCTCAGGTGGAGTTCGTCCACCTGTCCAGCTACCGGGAGGCCACGGTCTCGTCGGGACAGGTGGAGATCCTCAAGGACATCGACAGCGACGTGCGGGGCCGCGACATCCTGCTCGTGGACGACATCCTCGAATCGGGCCGCACGCTGGCCTTCGCCAAGGACCTGCTCATGGCGCGCGGGGCGCGGCGGGTGCTGACCGCCGTGCTGCTGGAAAAGCCCGGCAAGCGGGCGGTGCAGGTGGGGGCCGATTTCGTCGGCTTCGAGTGCCCGGACCTGTTCGTCATCGGGTACGGGATGGACGTGGCCCATTCCTACCGCCAGCTCCCCTTCGTCGGCTTCGTCGAACAGGGCGCCTAAGCCGCCATGGCGCGCATCCTGCTGGTCGACGACGAAGAGGGCGTCCGCGGCTTCCTGAAGCGCGGGCTGGAGATGGACGGCCACGTGGTCGAACTGGGCGTCGACGGCGCGGACGGGCTCGAGCGGCTGACGTCGGCGGAAACCCCGTTCGACCTCATGCTCACCGACATCCGCATGCCGGTGATGGACGGCATCGCGCTGGCACTGGCCGCCAAGCGCGATTTCCCGGACCTCGTGATCCTGCTGATGACCGGCTATGCGGACCAGCGGGAGCGGGCGAGGGGGCTGGATGCCATCGCCGCCGACGTGCTCACCAAGCCGTTCTCCCTCGCCGACATGCGGGTCGCGGTGAAGCGGAACCTGCCGGCCTGAGCCTTCACCCGTTCAGGCGCCAGATCGTGACGTTGAGCACGGTGGCGAAGGAAACCCAGGCCGCATAGGGCACGAGCAGCCAGGCGGCGGGCGGATCGACCAGCCGGAACCGCCAGATCGTCACGAGGATCATCGCCAGCAGCGGGACGATGACGAGGACGCCGCCGATCGTGCTGTTGGCGCCGAAGAAAGCGAAGGACCAGGCCGCGTTCAGGGCGAGCTGCACGTAGAAGACCGCCAGCGCCGCCGCCCGCCCCTTGGTTTCCCTCGGCAGGCCCAGGACCCGGAAGACGGCATAGGCCATCATCACGTAGAGCACGGTCCAGACCGGCCCGAAAATCCAGTTCGGCGGGTTGAAGCTCGGCTTCACGAGGCCGGCATACCAGCCGGGGATGTTGGGCATCGTCGCCAGGTTGCCGAGCACGCCGGCCGCCGCGACGGGCACGATGGCAAGCGCGAGGCGGACGGGAAGGGACAGGGACGTTCCGGAGGCTGTCATGGGCTGCCACGCTGGTTGGGTTGCGCAGGAAATGGGGCTGCCGGCGCCGCGAGCAACCCTCATGGAGCGAAACGGCTAAGCCTGCGGACCGTTCCGTTTTCGCCGGAGGTGCGGAAGTGGCCAGGGGGGCAGCGCGTTTCCCCGCCACCGCCGTACTTCCGCTCCTGCCCCGCGCTGCGCTATCAGCAGGGCATGTCAGACACAGCCAAGCCCCGCTTCTCCCGCCGCAGCCTCGCCGCCCAGGCCATGGGCCATGTCGACCCCGCCACCAGAGCGGTCGTCATGCCGATCCACGTGGCGACGACCTATATCCGCGATCCCGACAACGCCTACTCGTCCGGTTTCGTCTACGGCCGGCCCGACAACGCCACCGTGCGTGAGGCCGAAGCCGTGATCGCGATGCTGGAGGACGCCCCGCAGGCGCTGCTGTTCGGCTCGGGCATGGCAGCGGCGACCGCCGTGTTCCAGGCGCTCGATCCCGGCGACCACATCGTGGCGTCGCGGGTCATGTACTGGGCGCTGCGCAACTGGCTCATGACCGAGGCGGTGCGCTGGGGCCTGAAGCTGGACCTCGTCGACGCGGACGATCTGGATGCGCTCAAGGCCGCCGTCCGGCCGGGCGAGACCAAGCTGGTCTGGATCGAGACGCCGGCGAACCCGCTCTGGACCATCGTGGACATCGCCGGCGCGGCGGCGATCGCGCATGCGGCAGGCGCGCGGCTCGCGGTGGATTCCACCTGCGCCTCGCCCTTTCACACCCGCCCGCTCGCGCATGGCGCCGACATCGTCATGCATGCGGCGACGAAGGTGCTGAACGGGCATTCGGACGTGGTGGCGGGCGCGCTCGCCACCGCCCGCGACGATGCGTTCTGGCAGCGGATCGCAGGCATCCGGCGGCAGCAGGGCGCGATCCTGGGACCGTTCGAGGCCTATCTGCTCATGCGCGGCCTGCGCACGTTCCACGTGCGCGCCGAACGCCAGGCCATGGCGGCGGCAGACCTCGCGCTGCGCTTCTCCGCCCATCCGCGCGTCGCCCGCGTGCTGTATCCCGGCCTGCCGCAGCACCCGGGCCACGACATCGCGGCGCGGCAGATGGAGAACGGCTTCGGCTACATGCTGTCGGTGCAGGTGGCGGCGGGCGAAGCGGCCGCGGTCGCGGCGGCCGCCAGGGTGCGGCTGTGGAAGCGCGCGACCTCGCTCGGCGGGGTGGAAAGCCTCATCGAGCACCGCGCCTCCATCGAAGGGCCGGGCTCGCCCTGCCCGCCGGACCTGCTGCGCCTGTCGGTCGGGCTGGAGGATGTCGAGGACCTGTTCGGCGACCTCGACCAGGCGCTTTCCGGCTGACGCAAATCCGCATGGAGGCCGTCGCGACGGCGCGCTAGGCTGGGCGTCCTGACGTTACAGGAGGTGCCCATGTCCAGCCGCCCCGACGACGACCTTTTGCGCACAGGCCCGTCCCGCCGCGAGGTGATCGCGACCGGCGCCGCAGCCCTTGCCGCCGCCGCGATCCCGGGCCTTGCCCTCGCGCAGGGCGCGCCGCGCGTGCGGCTGCGGGTCATGGAGACGACGGACCTCCACGTCAACGTCGTGCCCCACGACTATTATCGCGACGCGGCCGACGACACGCTCGGGCTCGCCAAGACCGCGACGCTGATCAAGGCCGCGCGGGCCGAGGCGCCCAATTCCATTCTCCTGGACAATGGCGACCTGATCCAGGGTTCGCCCATGGGCGACTTCATCGCCTACAAGAAGGGCCTGAACCCGGGCGACACGCACCCGATGTTCGCCGCCATGAACGGGCTGGATTATGCCTGTTCCACCCTGGGCAACCACGAGTTCAATTACGGCCTCGGCTTCCTGGACACGGCGCTGTCGGCGGCGAAGTTCCCGGTCGTCTGCGCCAACGTCTTCAAGCCGGACGGCACGCCGCTGGTGAAGCCCTGGACGATCGTGGAGCGCGCGGTGGTCGACGAGGCCGGCGCAGCTCAGACGGTGCGCATCGGCATCATCGGCTTCACGCCGCCGCAGATCGTGCAGTGGGACAAGGCGCATCTGGACGGCAAGGCGACGACGATCGACATCGTCGATGCGGCCCGGCGCTACGTGCCGGAATTGCGCGCCGCCGGGCCCGACATCGTCGTCGCGCTCTGCCATTCGGGCATTGCGGGCGGCGAGCGGCGAGGCGGGGAGGAGAACGCGGCGCTGCACCTGGCCGCCGTCGAGGGGATCGACGTGCTGCTGACGGGGCACCTGCACCTCGTCTTCCCCGGCGACAAGAGCTTCAACGGCATTGCCGGGATCGACAACGTCAAGGGCACGCTGCACGGCAAGCCTGCGGTCATGCCCGGCTTCTGGGGCTCGCATCTGGGCATCGTCGATCTCGTGCTGGAGCGGAAGGGCTCCGGCTGGGGCATCGCCGACTTCAAGGTGGAGGCGCGGCCGATCTTCGAGCGGGTGGACCGGCGCGTCGTGCCCAAGGCGCAGGCGGACGCCGCGGTGCTCGCCGCCGTGCGCGAGGCGCACCAGGCGACGCTGGACTACGTGCGCCAGCCGGTGAGCGCCACCAGCGCCGCGATCACCAGCTATTTCGCCATGATCGCCGACGATCCGTCCGTGCAGATCGTCTCCCAGGCGCAGAGCTGGTACGTGGCCGATCTCCTGAAGCAGACGCCGCACAAGGACCTGCCGCTGCTGTCGGCGGTGGCGCCGTTCAAGTTCGGCGGGCGCGGCGGCCCGACCTACTTCACGGACATCAAGCCCGGGCCGATCGCCATCAAGGACATCGCCGACATCTACATCTATCCGAACACGGTGCGGGCGGTGAAGATCACGGGCGCGCAGGTGCGCGAATGGCTGGAGCGGTCGGCCGGGGCCTTCAACCGGATCGATCCGGCCCGGACGGACGAGCAGGAACTCATCAACACCCGGTTCCCAGCCTTCAATTTCGACATCATCGACGGCGTCACCTACAGGATCGACGTGACGCAGCCCTCGCGCTACGACGACAACGGCAAGCTCGTCGCGCCCGATGCCCGGCGGATCGTCGACCTCGCCTACAAGGGCAAGCCGATCGACGACAGGGCCGAGTTCGTCGTGGCGACGAACAATTACCGCGCCTCGGGCGGCGGCAATTTCCCCGGCAATGACGGTACGACCATCGTGATCGACGCTCCCGACCTGACTCGGGACGTCATCGTGCGTTACCTGCTGGAACTGAAGACCGTCAACCCGACGGCGGACGGGAACTGGTCGCTCGCGCCGCTGCCCAGGGGCGTCAACGTCACCTTCGTCACCGGCCCCGCCGCCAGGGACAAGGTGCCGCCTGGGCTGAAGGTCGAGCCGGCGGGCGATGCCGCGGACGGGTTCGTGAAGTACCGGCTAGCGGCCGGCTAGAACCGGGCCGCGATCGCGCCCTCGGCGAGGACGGTGGCGGCGTCGGGCCGCCGCGCCACGACCAGAACCACGTCGAGGGCATCGCCGCTGCGGCGGGCCGCGACGATCGCTGAGACCGGCATCGTGCCGTCCGCGCGGGCCATGTCGATGGCGACCGCGCGGCGGCCTGCGAGAGTGACGGCTCGCGCCGAAAGGGCGGATGGCGGCGTGCGCGCGGTGCGCCGGCGCGTCGCGGCTTCATCGAGCAGGCGCGCCATGCGCGGCGGGTCGGCCAGGGCGGCTTCCAGGTCCCGGGCGGCCGCGCCGCGGGCGGTCAGGGCCGCCACGACGGACCCTTGCGGGCAATCGCCGCCATTGCAGACGCTGATCGCTTCGATCCTGATGTCGCCCTCGGCGATCCAGCCGGAAAGCGGCAAGCCGTGCCAGCTGGCATCGGCCGGAATGCCGGCCGCCCCGCGCGGCACGTAGATGCAGCCGGCGAGAAGCGACGCGGCCACAATCGGAACGGCCGCGAGCCGGGCGAGCGAACCTGTTCTTGACAATACGAATATATTCCTATACTTGGGATCTGTGCATTATCCGATCGGGGCGTTTCGATGTCATTGCTCTTATCGTGATCAAACGGGTTTCTGGCGTCCGCCGATACGTCTGCATTGCGACGCCTGCACAGCGATCCCCTGTCGCTGAGCGTTTCGGTGAAGCTGCACCGCCTGCGCCTTCTGTTGCGGGCCTATCATCCCGACCGGGCATCCATAACGGGTACAAGGTTCATCACAAATGAAGAGAGAATTTGATACATACGGCCATACAATCGAAGAAAGCTTACGCCTTTTTGCAGGTGAACTTCCTCGTGATGCTGTCGGCCTTTATCAGCTTGTCAGCGCTGGTGATGATTTCGGCCTGAAAGACCAGGAGCTGGACGATTTCGTCCGCCAGGCGATCTACGGTCTGCTGGATGCCGGCGCCAAGCCCGTCATCGGCGGCGGTGAATACAGCGTGCCGTGGGTGCGCCAGCTCCAATACGGAACGACGAAGGAGGAGATCGCCGAAGCGATCATCGCCGAATGGCGGCGAAATCAGCCCGACGAGATCGAACTGGTCGGCTATCCTTGGTTCGCGATCCGCAAGATCTATGGCGAGGGCTGGAACCGCGTGCCGGTCGAGCACCGCCCGCCGGGACATCGCCCCGGCGACGAATAGGCGTGATCGCCAGCGACGGACAGTTCAGTCCGTCTGGACCAGGCGCGGGCCGCCGATGCCGGACTTCTCGTTCTCGCCCAGGATGCCGAGGCGGCGGGCGACTTCTGTATAGGCCTCGATCAGGCCGCCGAGGTCGCGCCGGAACCGGTCCTTGTCCATCTTGTCGTTGGACTTGATGTCCCACAGGCGGCAGGAATCGGGGCTGATCTCGTCGGCGACGACGATGCGCATCATGTCGCCTTCCCAGAGGCGCCCGCATTCCATCTTGAAGTCGACCAGGCGGATGCCGACGCCGAGGAAAAGGCCCGACAGGAAGTCGTTGACGCGGATGGCCAGCGCCATGATGTCGTCGATCTCCTGGGGCGTCGCCCAGCCGAAGGCGGTGATGTGCTCTTCCGACACCATCGGGTCGTTGAGCGCGTCGTTCTTGTAGTAGAATTCGATGATCGAGCGCGGGAGCTGCGTGCCTTCCTCCAGGCCGAGCCGCGTCGACAGAGAGCCCGCGGCCACGTTGCGCACCACGACCTCGAGCGGGATGATCTCCACCTCGCGGATGAGCTGCTCGCGCATGTTCAGGCGGCGGATGAAGTGGGTCGGCACGCCAATGTCGTTGAGATGCTGGAACACGTATTCGGAGATACGGTTGTTCAGCACGCCCTTGCCATCGATGACGTCGCGCTTCTTCGCGTTGAACGCGGTGGCGTCGTCCTTGAAATGCTGGATGAGCGTTCCCGGCTCCGGGCCCTCGTAGAGGACCTTCGCCTTGCCTTCGTAGACGCGACGGCGGCGGTTCATCGGCGTGTACCGTGTCTTGAGAAAATCCATGACAAGCCGGGGCTCCCTGGTGCGGTTCCGCGGCAGGCTGCGGGCGGATCGTCCTGACCTCGCGAGAGGCCGTCCCATCCGCTGCAGACCCTCGTGAACCTAGCCGATCCCCCCGGCCCGCACAACGACACGGCCCGCTGCCTTCCGGGGATGTCCCCAGCGCCTGCGGGCCGCAACTGCCGCGCCATATGGCCGTTTATGGCCCGCAAAGCAAGCGAAGGGCGGAAATCGCCGCCACCTGTGGCGGCGAAAGGACTGGCGCGGGCGGCCCGCGCTTTCTATATCGCGGAAGGGCCTTCGATCCCGGCCCGCAACGCGTATCCGGAGAGCCATCGCCGATGACCACGTTCGACCAGCGCAAGGACGGCTTCGAGAAGAAGTTCGCCCACGACGAGGAGCTGCGCTTCAAGGCCATCGCCCGCCGCAACAAGCTGTTCGGGCTGTGGGCCGCGGAGCGCCTGGGCAAGTCCGGCGACGCGGCGGCCGAGTATGCCAAGACGGTCGTGCTCGCCGATTTCGAGGAAGCCGGGGACGACGACGTGCTGCGCAAGGTCCGCAAGGACCTGGAGGACGGCGGCAAGCCGGCCCAGGACGCCGAGCTCCGCCATGTGATGGACGAGCTGCTCGCCCGCGCCGTCACCGAGATCAAGGCCGGCCAGTGACCCAGGCGCCGGCTCCCATCGCCCGGCTCGCCGGGGCGATCGCCGCGGGGCCGGTCCTGACGGCGTGGTCGTCCTTCCCCACGCCGGTGACGGCCGGCATCCTCGCCCGCGAGGCCTTTGACGCCGTCACCATCGACATGCAGCACGGGGCGGCGGACTTCGCGTCCGTCGCCGCAGCGATCCCGGCGGTCCATGCCGCGGGCAAGCCCGTGGTGGTGCGCATCCCCGTCGGCGAGTTCCAGACCGCCTCGCGGGTGCTGGACCTCGGTGCGTCGGGCATCATCGGCCCCATGGTCAATTCGGTCGAGGATGCGCGCCTGCTCGCGGCGTTCACCCGGTTCCCGCCGGTCGGCGAGCGCAGCTGGGGTCCGTTCGGCGCCCTGCCGGCATCGGGGCTCGACCCGGCCGCCTTTCTCGCCGCCGCCAACCGCATGACCGTCGTCCTGGCGATGATCGAGACCCGGGCGGCTTTGGCCGCGCTCGACGACATCCTTGCCGTCCCCGGCATCGACGGGGCGTTCGTCGGCCCGGCCGACCTGTCCATCGCGCTGTCCGACGGCGCCAATGTCGACCCCACGAGGCAGGATGTCGCCGAAGCCATCGGCCATGTGGCCGCCCGCTGCCGCGCGGCGGGGCGCATCGCCGGCGCGTTCGCGTTTTCCGGCCAGCAGGCAGCCTCGTTCGTGAAGCTCGGCCTGCGTTTCGTGGCGGTGGAGAACGACACCGCCCACCTGCGGGCCGGCGCCCGCGCCGCCCTCCAGGCCGCCCGCGCGAGCTGATTCCCGCCGCATCGCTTTCCGCAACGGAACGAATCGGCCCAGCGCCCGTTTTCCGCTTCGTCTGACCTATGGTCATGCGACAGGGGCGAGCGAGTGGCGGACGACACGCAACAGGCCGTGCAGGAGCAGATCCTGCGGCGCTACTGGGACTTCGTGAAGGGCTTCTGGACGGGGCGCACCCGTCGCCGGGCGTGGCTGCTCATCGGCGCGGTGGCGGCCGCGGTGCTGTTCAATCTCGGCGTCCAGATCGGCATCAACCGCTGGAACGCCTATTTCTTCAACGCGCTCGAGCAGAAGGATACGGGCGCCGCGTTCAACGCGGTGTTCATCTTCCTCGGCCTCACCTTCGCCGCGGCGCTGGCCGCCGTCTGCATGGTGCTTGCCCGCATGCGCCTGCAGGTGCGCTGGCGCGAATGGCTGACCGCGCAGCTCTCGCAGCAATGGCTGGCCGAGCAGCGCTTCTACCGCCTGAACATCGCCGCGCCGGAGATCGACGCCCCGGAATACCGGATGGCGGAGGACAGCCGCATCGCCACCGAGCCGATCGTCGATTTCATCATCGGACTGTCCAATGCCGGGCTCATGGCGGCGGCCTTCATCGGCGTGCTGTGGTCCGTCGGCGGCTCCATCAGCGTCGGCGGGTTCACGATCCCCGGCTACATGGTGCTGGGCTCGGTCGCCTATGCGCTCATCGCCTCCTTCAGCATGGCGCGGGTCGGCCGCCCGCTCATCGACAAGGTCGAGACCAAGAACGCCTCCGAGGCGCATCTGCGGTTCGAGCTGTCGCGCATCCGCGAGAACGCCGAGTCCATCGCGCTGATCGGCGGCGAGGACGACGAGCGCGCCTCCATCCGCCGCACGCTGCGGCGCCTGGTGACCCATTGGATGGAGGTCATCCGCCAGCAGGCCCGGATGACCTGGCTCATCAATGCGAACGGCACGCTGGCGCCCGTGGTGCCGCTGCTGCTCGGCGCGCCGAAATACCTCTCGGGCGAGCTCACGCTGGGCGCGCTGATGCAATGCGCCGCCGCCTTCGTCCAGGTGCAATACGCGCTCAACTGGCTGGTGGAGAACTACATCCGCATCGCCGAGTGGATGGCCTCGGTAGCGCGCATCGTCGGCCTGTGGGGCGCTTTCGACGATCTCGATGCCTCGCTCGGCGAGACCAAGGACGAGCGCATCATGATCGACAAGAGCCCCGACGAGGCGATCCACCTGAGCGGGCTGTCGGTCGCCCAGCATAACGGGCGGGTCGTGATCGCCGATGCCGACGCCACGATCGAGCCGGGGGAGAAGGTGATCCTCACCGGCGAATCGGGCACCGGCAAGAGCACGCTCATCCGCGCCATTGCCGGGCTGTGGCCCTGGGGGCAGGGCAGGGTGCTTCTGCCGGAAGGCCGCACGCTCGCGTTCCTGCCGCAGCGTCCCTACATCCCGCTGGGTTCGCTGAAGGACGCGATCCTCTATCCCGACCAGTCGCGCAAGACGTCGGACGCGGATATCCGCAAGGCCCTCAAGCGCGTCGGCCTCGGGCATCTGGCGGACCGCGTCGGCGAGGACGAGCGGTGGGACAAGGTCCTGTCCGGCGGCGAGCAGCAGCGGCTCGCCTTCGCACGGCTGATCGTGGGGCGGCCCGATATCGTCATCATGGACGAGGCGACCTCGGCGCTGGACGAGGCCAGCCAGGAAAACCTGATGGAGCTCCTGATCGGCGAGCTGCCCGATTCCACGCTGATCTCGATCGCGCATAGGCCCAGCCTGGAGCGCTACCACGAACGCAAGCTGATGCTCACGCGCGAGCCCAGCGAGGTGCGCCGGCCCTCGCGAACCGGCAAGGGCAAGGGCGCCAAGCTCCTGTCCAAGATCCTGCGCCGCTCGCTGCGCCCGCGGCCGTCGCCCGATCCCAGCGCGGACCTGCCTCCGGCCTGAGGCGGGTTCAGACCGGCGCGCCGGTCCTCGCCTTCTGCTGGCCGTAATAGGCCCAGAGCACCTTGGCGGCGGCGCCGCGCCACGGCCGCCAGCGCTCTGCCAGCCCGGTCAGCGCCTTGGCGTCGGGGCGGACCTCCAGCCCGTAGGCCATGCGCGCGCCCTCCTGCAAGGCAAGGTCGCCGGCGGCGAAGGCATCCGGATGGCCGAGGCAGAAGAGTAGATAGATGTCTGCCGTCCACGGGCCGATTCCCTTGACGCGCACGAGCCGGGCATGGGCCTCGTCGGCGGGCATGGCATGAAGCTCGTCGATGGGCAGGTCGCCGCCGGCGACCGCTTCGCAAACGGCCCGTAGCGTGCGGATCTTGGGCGCCGACAGGCCGCAGGCGCGCAGGTCCGCCTCCGGCGCCCGGGCGATGGCGGCGGCGTCCGCCGTGTCGAAGCGTTCGGCGAAGCGGTTCCAGATCGCCCGCGCGCTTGCCACCGACAATTGCTGGCTCACGATGATGGAGGCGAGGCCATCCAGGCCCGCCTCGCGCTTGCGCAGGGGCGGGCGGGCGCCTTCGTCCAGCATCCGCGCCATGACCGGATCGGCGGCCGCCAGGGCCCGCAGCGCCTCATCCAGCACCGCTTCGCTGTCGAGGATGCGCATCGGCCGGTTGCTCCGCTAAAGTGCCGGCCCATGTCAGGCCCGTCGATTCCTCCTCCGATCATGCCCGACTTCGCCGCGGGCGGCACACCCGTTTTCCGGTTCGCACCGAGCCCGAACGGCCTGCTCCATGCCGGCCATGCCTATTCCGCCCTCCTGAACGCCGAGATGGCGCGGCGTGCGTCCGGGCGGTTCTTGGTGCGGATCGAGGATATCGACACGGTGCGGTGCGTCCCCGACCTGGTGGCCGCGTGCCTCACCGATCTGGCCTGGCTGGGCTTGGACTGGGAGCGGCCGGAGCGTCGCCAGTCGCGGCATTTCGGCGATTACGACCGGGCGCTCAAGGTCCTGGCGCGGCGGGGCCTTCTCTATCCCTGCTTCTGCTCGCGCCGGGAGGTAGCGGAAGCGGTGGCGGAGCGGGAAGCCCATTTGGGCAGCCCCTGGCCGCGCGATCCCGAAGGGGCGCATCTTTACCCCCAGACCTGCCGGAGCCGCCCCCCGGAGGAGGCCGAAGCCCTGCGCAGCGCGGGGGCGCCCTATGCCCTGCGGCTGGACATGCGGGCGGCCCTGACGGAGGCGGGGCCGGAGCCGCTCACTTACTTTCGGGTCGACCGCGAGGGACAGGACGACGGCCGGGTCGCCTGCGACCCGGCGCGCTGGGGCGACGTGGTGCTGGCGCGGCGCGACGTGCCCACGAGCTATCATCTGGCGGTGGTGGTGGACGATGCCATCCAGGGCGTCACGCACGTGGTGCGCGGCCGCGACCTGGAGGCGGCGACCGATATCCACGTGCTGCTGCAGCGGCTGCTGCGCCTGCCGACGCCGCTCTATCACCACCACGCCCTGCAGACGGATTCCGGCGGCCAGAAGCTCGCCAAGAGCCGGGGCTCGGCCTCGCTGGCCGACCTGCGGGAAGCCGGGCTCACTGCCGCCGAAATCCGCGCCCGGCTCGGATTTTCCTGACGCCGGGGTCAGCGGACGCCGAGCATCCAGAGCCAGAAGACGGTGGAGGGGACGGCGAGCGCCGTGGACAGGGCGATGGAGCTGGACGCCAGCGACACGCCCTGCCGGTAGCGCTCCGCGAACAGGTAGGCGTTGATCCCGCAGGGCGAGGCGGCGAACAGAACGGCGACGCCCGCCCAGGCGGGAGGCATGGCGAAGACCCGCGTCGCCAGCAGGAAGACGATCAGCGGGTGGGCGACGAGCTTGAGGCCGGAGACGATGAGCGGCAGGCGCCAGCCCGCCTCCAGCCCGTAGCGGCGCAATGCGATGCCCATGGCGACGAGCGCGCAGGGGATGGCGGCGTTGGCGATGGTTTCGACGATGGACCAGGCCGGGGCAGGGATCATGCCCGCCGGCACGAGCCGCACGAGCGAGCCGAGCAGCACGCCCAGGATGATCGGGTGGGTGAGCAGCCGCCTGAGGATGAGGACCGGGGACGCGCCGCGCCCCTCCGCGAGGACCGTCGCCACCGTCATCATGATGGGCAGGTGGATGGCGAGCAGGAGGAAGAGCGGGACCGCGCCGGCATCGCCATAGGCCTGCAGGATCATGGGCACGCCCACGAACACCGTGTTGGACTGGCCGGCAGAGAACCCGGCGACGACCGTCTCGGTCGGCGTGGCGTTGAACAGCCTGGCGGAAACCGCCATGGCGGCGAGCCACACGATGGCGACGCCGCCGAAATAGGCGATCCAGTAGCCCCAGGGCTGGACCGCCGGCATGTCCGCGCGCGCGAGGGTCTTGAAGATGAGGCAGGGAACGGCGAGCGTGAACACGAAGTCCGACAGGCCATCGCCCGTGCGGTCGGACAGGATGCCGGAAAACCGCGACAGGTAGCCGACCAGGATCAGCCCGAAGACCGGGAGGACGATGAGGAGCAGGGCTCCCACGTCAGGAGCCGTCGCGCTGCGCGAAGCGGGCTGCGGTCGTCGACTTGAGGATCAGGTTGTCGGCCTGCTCGCGCTGGCGGCGGAATTCGACCAGCGCCCGGCCGTCCAGCTCGCGGCTGCGCGGCACCTTGATCTTGAGCGGGTTCACGAAGCGGTTGTTGACCAGCACCTCGTAATGCAGGTGCGGGCCGGTCGACAGGCCGGAATTGCCCACATAGCCGATGACCTGCCCTTGCCGCACCTTGCTGCCCGGGGCGACGCCCTTGGCGAAGGCGGACTGGTGGGAATAGGCGGTGACGTAGCCGTTGGGGTGCTGGATCTCGGTGCGCCGGCCATAGCCGGAATCCCACTCGGCCTTGATGACCGTGCCGTTGCCGGCGGCCAGGATCGGCGTGCCGATCTTGTTGGCCCAGTCGATGCCGGTATGCATCTTCGAATAGCCGAGAACGGGATGGCGCCGCATGCCGAAGGTGGAGCGCAGCTCGCCGTCGGCGATGGGCTTGCGCAGCAGGAACTTCTTCAGCGAGCGGCCGTCCTCGTCGAAATAATCGACCGAACCGTCCTCGGGCGCGACGAACCGGTAGACCTTGCGGGTCTCGCCGCCCACCGAGAGAGACGCGTAGAGGATCTCGATGCGGCCGCTGTTCTCCTCGTCGTCGGCGAAGAACACCTCGAACGTGTCGCCCACCGAGACGCGGCGCTGGAAATCGACGTCATAGGAGAAGACGCGGATCAGCTCCTCGATCGCCGCCCGCGGCAGCTCGTAGCGAAGGCCGGTCTCGTAGATGCTCTCATAGAGCCGGGCGCCGCTGCCGCCCTGGCCGTCCTCGTCCTCGCCGGACAATTCGGCATCCTGCTGCTCGGGTGCCACTTCCGGCACCGCGACGGGCACGAAGATCCCGGCGTCGGACATGGCGGCGATCGCCTCGATGCCCTTCTCGCCGTAGAGCATGACGCGGGCGACCTGGCGCGAGAGCGGCTGCGCCCCCGGCACGGTGAGGACGCGCACGCCCTGGCCCTCGGGGAGGGCATTGACCTTGGCGCGGCCGCCCAGCGCGGCGACGATGGCGCCGATCTCGGCCGGCGTCGCCCCTTGCGCCTTCAGCAGCGTGTCGAGCGTCTCGCCCTTGCGCAGCGGGACGACCAGTTCCTCGGGCGCCACCTCGCGCACGCTCGGCTCTGGCTTGGGCACGAGCGTAACGTTTTCCGGCACGACCCTGACCTCGATGGCCGAGAAGGAGGTGTCGATCGGCCCGGCATAGCCGAGCGCGGCGCCGACGGGTTCGGGCGAGCGGACGGAGCGCGACAGAAGCAGTTGCGGCGGGATCGGCAGCGCCGCGCCGCGGGAGCCGGAAGCGGCGTTCTGCCTTTCCTCCTCCAGGCGGGCCGCGATCTCCTCGTCGGTCGGGGCCGCGGCATCGGGCGCGGTGTCGATCAGCGACAGGTCGCGCTTGACGACGGACACTTCCGGATCGGTGACATCGGCGGGCACTTCGGCATAGCGGTCCGGCGCGTTGCCGTCCTCGGCGAACAGACGCAGCGGATTGAACGGCGGGATGTCCGAGGCATAGGTGCCGGTGGTCAGCGAGAGGTTGGCCGCGATGCGCACGAAGGGGCGAACCTTGATGACCTCGCGATCCGCGACCCGGATCGTCATCGGCGAGCGGAAGGTCTGGCGGGCGACGGCGGTGGTCTGCGTCTGGACGAGCTTGTCGGCCTTGCGGGCGCCGGCGCGGACGACGGGGCCGGTGCGCGCCTGGGGTGCGGCGGCCTCGGGCCGCTCGGCGACGATGCCGTCCCCTTCCACCGAGATATGGATGGCGGCGCCGATGAGAAGGGCGCCGCTGAGACCGGTGAGCACGCTGCCGGCGAGCCAGCGCAGGCTGACGGCGCGGCGGTCGATCTCGCCGGCCGACTGGCCGGAAGGCGAGAGGGGCGGCTCGTGCCCGAGATCCAGATGGGCCGACGCGCCGTGGCCGCGCTCCACGCGCGCCTCCGCCGGCTCGGCCAACGTCCTGGCTGGATCCTGTTCCGTCATCTCGCCCAAAGTTTCGAAACCCCGCCTGGACAGGCCGGGGGCCGGCGGGGCGCAAGATGCCCGCCAAAGCCCCATAAATCAACGAGAGAGACCGCCCGCCCACGCGTATGCGAGCGCGAGGGTCCCGGACGCGTCCTTAAGCTCCGTCCGTGAAGAGGACGGGATGCAGGTTGCGGTCCCGCCGGACGGGAAGTCCCTTCCGGCCCATCCCTCACGCCATGGATTCGTGGCGCAAACGAGGCCGGAGCGGCGGGAAAGCGCTTCCGGAACCGTCATTTCTCCTGTCATTACAGGGGGTTGAAGGAAGGTCCGAAGTCTGTGCGAACTTTTTTTGAAGATTGGTGTTGACACCCGAACGGGCCTCCCCCTATAAACCGCCCATCGACGCCGCCGCTGACGCGAGACGGCGCCCATCGCTTCCTCTGTAAGCCGGGCCGCGCTGCCCGACCTCGGTCGGGAACAGTCGCTCGTTTGCGGGTGAAGCGATTGCATCGAAAGATGCCGCTCTTTGACAATTGAAGACGAAAGAGAAACGTAGGCGGCGAAGTCCTTGCGGGCTGCCCTCGGGCAGCCAAAGTGAGAACTTCGGTGGTACTACGTTTTGGAGCTCACATGACCGGCGCAAGTCGGTCGATGTGAAGTCTCCGTCAATTACGTAGTGACTGGCCGAGATCAAATCTCATCCAACTTGAGAGTTTGATCCTGGCTCAGAGCGAACGCTGGCGGCAGGCCTAACACATGCAAGTCGAACGGACCCTTCGGGGTTAGTGGCAGACGGGTGAGTAACACGTGGGAACGTACCCTTCGGTTCGGAATAACTCAGGGAAACTTGAGCTAATACCGGATACGTCCGAGAGGAGAAAGATTTATCGCCGAAGGATCGGCCCGCGTCTGATTAGCTAGTTGGTGAGGTAATGGCTCACCAAGGCGACGATCGGTAGCTGGTCTGAGAGGATGATCAGCCACACTGGGACTGAGACACGGCCCAGACTCCTACGGGAGGCAGCAGTGGGGAATATTGGACAATGGGCGAAAGCCTGATCCAGCCATGCCGCGTGAGTGATGAAGGCCCTAGGGTTGTAAAGATCTTTCCGTGGGGAAGATAATGACTGTACCCACAGAAGAAGCCC
>JAIXYZ010000003.1 GCA_027489955.1 Hyphomicrobiales bacterium
ACGAGAATGGGTGGCGCGGTGGCGCCTGATCCCTCCCCGCAAGGGGAGGGTGGCCGGTGCGCAGCACCGGACGGGTGGGCCCTTCCCTTCGCGCAGGCCGGCCGATGGCCTACTGGTCCACCGACCCCACCCGGCGCTTCGCGCCACCCTCCCCTGTCGGGGAGGGATCGGCGGCGGCCCGAGGGCGAGCATGACGGGCGTCGTCGTGGCGCAGGGTGGCACCTCCCCCCCCAGCCGTCATGGTCGAGCCTGTCTCGACCATCCACGTCGTCGGTCGGTCCACGCCCAGCGCAGCAAGGCGTGGATGGTCGGCACAGGGCCGAGCATGACGCGCGTGGTGGCCCTACGGCCCAGGACGACGAGAATGGGTGGCGCGGTGGCGCCTGATCCCTCCCCGCAAGGGGAGGGTGGCCGGTGCGCAGCACCGGACGGGTGGGCCCTTCCCTTCGCGCAGGCCAGCCGGCGGCGTACGGCCCCACCGACCCCACCCGGCGCTGCGCGCCACCCTCCCCTGTCGGGGAGGGATCGGCGGCGGCCCGAGGGCGAGCATGACGCGCGTCGTAGTGGCGTCGAGTGGCCTCATACCCTAGGCCGTCATGGTCGGGCCTGTCCCGACCATCCACGTCTTCGCCCCACCGACCCCACCCGGCGCTTCGCGCCACCCTCCCCTCCCGGGGAGGGATCGGCGGCGGCCCGAGGGCGAGCATGACGGGCGTCGTCGTGGCGCAGGGTGGCCTCATATCCGTGGCCGTCATGGTCGGGCCTGTCCCGACCATCCACGTCTGCGGTCGGTCCCACGCCCAGCGCAGGAAGGCGTGGATGCTCGGCACAAGGCCGAGCATGACGAGCGTGGGAACCCTCCAGCCGGGGACAACAGGGATTAGTGGCGCGGCGGCGCCTGATCCCTCCCCGCAAGGGGAGGGTGGCCGGTGCGCAGCACCGGACGGGTGGGCCCTTCCCTTCGCGCAGGCCGGCCGGCTGCTCGCCGCCCCACCGACCCCACCCGGCGCTGCGCGCCACCCTCCCCTGTTGGGGAGGGATCGGCGGCGGCACAGGGCCGGGCGCGACGCCAGCCATGACGCGCGCCGGCGGCGGTCGGCCTGTCTCCCCGCTCTGCGGTCAGTCCGCAGCGGCGGTGACGACACGGCAGAGGCCAGCGCGGGTGGGGCCTTCGGGGGCGATCTGCCCGGCCTGGACCTGGAACACCGCGTCGACGCGCGAACCGCTCCCCGCCCGCCGCACGGTGACGCGCAGGGTCTGGGGCCGGCCGGAGCCGGAGGTCTCCTGCACGGCCGAGACGGCGTTGAGCTGCGGCTCCAGGCGGATGCCCTGGAACCCTTCCGCCGACACCGCCGCCGCCACGTTCTCGTAGGCGCGCTTGACCGGCACTTTCGGGAAGGTCTGCGAGACCCGGTAGATCAGGGCCGTGATCATCGGCACGCCCTCGACATTGTAGCTCGCCTCGCAGGTCTGCGCGGAAGCCGGCGAGGCCGTGGCGGCGAGCAGCGCCCCCATGGCCGGGACGACGAGGACGAGGCGGAGGGCGTTGGACAGGGTCACCGGTGAGGCTCCATCGGGCAGACGTTGATCGGGCATCGAGCAGGGCCGCGCCGCTTGCGCGCGCCCTCGGGATAACCGTTAGCGGAGCGCGGGGCCGTCCGCGCGTGAGCCAGCGCACATGGCGCGCAAGGGCGCGCATGAAGGCAGTGGCTGAAACCCGGGGCAGCGGCTTCCGTCCCCGTGCCGGCTCGTGTGCATTGGGGAACCCGCCGGTGCGTCCGCACGTTGGCCCGAAGACGGAAGCCGCCGGCTTTCCGCCCCAGCAGACGAGAGGCACCGCCATGGCGAACGCGACGGACCCCAAGAGCAACGCCCAGTCCCGCCCCGAGGACGAGAACCCCTTCGCGCCGACGCAGGCCGACTTCGCCGAGGCCGCTCTGGAGGGCGACGCCGCCAACGTGCCGGGCGTGCGCAAGGCGGCCATCATCGAGAACCAGCGCGTCCAGGGCGGCCATCCGGACGGATCGGCGCCCGCGCTCGACCGGCTCGCCGAGGACCTGGCGCGGGAAGACCGCGCGGACGACGCGTGAAGCCCTTCGCGTCATGAAGATCGAGGATTTTCGCGATCGCGGTCCCGCGCTCGTCGTGGAGCGATTCTTCGACGGCGAGCTCGAGGGCCACGGGCTCGCCCTGTCGCGCTTCGGCAGCCTGCAGCGGCTCTTCTTCGTGCGGGCCCGCGGCCGGTTCGACCCCGCGGAAGGCGTGCTGCACCTGACCGAGACCTACACCTATGACGACGGGCAGGTCGACGAGCTGCACTGGACGATCCGCCGGGACGGGGCCGCCGACGAGGACGGGGTCGCGTCCTACGAAGGCGAGGAGGTCCGCGTGGCGGGCGCGGCCGTCGGCCGCCAGGCGGGCAACGCGTTCCACTGGAAGTACAAGCGCAACGTGCCCGACTCGGAAGGTGGGGAGTCGCTCCTGTCCTTCGACGACTGGTTCTGGCTGCAGGACGAGCGCTCGCTCGTGGTGCAGGCGACCATCTCCAAGATCGTCGAGATCGGCACGATGACGGTGTTCTACCGCCGGCTCTGAGGGCCGGTCAGGCGACGATGGTCAGCCGTTTGGCCGCCCGGGTGATGCCGGTATAGAGCCAGCGCTGCCGGTGCTCGCGGAAGGCGCCGGATTCGTCGAACAGCACGACGTCGTCCCATTGCGAGCCCTGCGCCTTGTGGACGGTCAGCGCGTAGCCATAGGTGAACTCGTCCGTGTGGCGGCGCAGGTCGTAAGGGATGTCCTCGTCCTGGCCGGTGAAGAATTCCGGCAGCACCGTCACCTTGACCGCGCCGGTGAGCCCGTCCTCCGCCGCCACCCGCAGCGAGACCAGTCCCTTCTTGGACGTTCCCACCTCCTTGGCGATGTAGGTGCCGCCGTTGAACAGGCCCTTGGTCTTGTCGTTCTTCAGGCAGACGAGCTTCTCGCCCGCGCCGGGCATGGCGTCGCGGAAGCCGAGCAGCTGGCGGATGCGCGTGTTGTAGAGCCGGCGCGTGCGGTTCATGCCCACCAGGACCTGGTCGGCGGCCATGACCGCGGGCGCGTCGATCTCCGACCGGCCGATGACGCGGCTGCGGCCGAACTCCCCGCGCGGCAGCGTGCCGCCCTCCCGCACGATCATCGACATGTGGACGATGGGATCGTCCTTGGCCTGCCGGTGCACCTCGGTGAGCATCGCGTCGGGCTCGGCCTCGGTGAAGAAGCCGCCGCCCTTGACCGGCGGAAGCTGGGCGGGATCGCCCAGGACCAGGACGGGCTTGCCGAAGGACAGGAGATCCCGGCCCAGCTCCTCGTCCACCATGGAGCATTCGTCGATGACGATGAGCTCGACCTTGGCGGCCGTGCCCTGGCGGTTGAGGACGAAGTTCGGCCCCTCCTCGTCGCCGCCGCGGGAGCGGTAGATCAGGCTGTGGATCGTGGTGGCGCCCTCGCAGCCGCGCTCGCGCATGACCATGGCGGCCTTGCCGGTGAAGGCGGCGAACGCGACCTCCCCGTCGATGCCCTCCGCCAGATGGCGGGCAAGCGTCGTCTTGCCGGTGCCGGCATAGCCGAACAGCCGGAAGACCGGCCGGTCGCCGCGCTTGAGCCAGCGCGCGACCTCCGTCAGGGCCTTGTCCTGCTGGGGCGACCAGACTGTCATGGGCGGGAGGTGGATGCGGCAGGCGCCATGGCAAGGCTTTAGCCGATTCGGCGCCGTGGGGTGTGCCGTTCGGGGCGCCGCAAGTTAAACCATCGCCCACGCCGTCATCCCGGCGAGCGAAGCGAGGGAAAGGGCATCCAGGGGGATGCCGGGCATCGGCCTCGACGGCGACCGCCCTGGATCCCCTTCCCCTGCGCGGCTCCGCCGCTCCGGCCGGGGATGACATGCGCGGGTGACGCAGCCGCGCCGCGATCCCTCCCTGCGAAGGGAGGGTGGCCGGCGCGGCAGCGCCGGACGGGTGGGCCTCTTCCCTGCCCGTGTGCCCACCCGGCGCTTCGCGCCACCCTCCCCTGCCGGGGAGGGATCGGCTGCGGCCGGCAGCGCGAGGGCTGCGGCCCTTAGGCGAGGGCTGCGGCTCAAAGGCGAGGGCTCGGGGCGGGAAGGACTGAGGGCCGGTGCGACCGGGCATCACCCTCCCCGTCATTGCGAGGAGCGCAGCGACGAAGCAATCCAGTGGTCGGGCCCATCCTGGCTTGCTTCGCTGCGCCCGCAAGGACGGCGCGGTTCCTACAGATACGCGATCAGGCGGCCGGCCAGCAGGGCGGCGATCCAGGCGGTGAGCGAGACCAGCGCGGTGAGCCGGGTGGAAGCGGGGCGGATGCCGTCATGGAAGCCCCAGCCGTGGCGGGCGTGGAAGAGCGCGAGGTTGGCGATGCCCGCGGCGATGAACAGGACCTTGGCGTAGAAGGCCGGGTTCTGGCCGAGCGCGACCGCCTCGGGGGCCAGCAGCAGGATCCCCGTCGGGACCTGGAGGGCAAGGCCCGCCGCGGCGAGCGGGATTGCGGTGCGGGCGGTGGCCGCGATGCCGCCGGCCGACCCCGCCAGAAGCCGCAGGTCGAGCACGGCGATGGCCCCCACGAGCAGGGCGGCGCCCAGCACGTGGAGGAGGTTCGCCGCCGTGTAGAGCCAGGCGGATTGCCGGGCGAGCTGGCCGAGGCCGGATGTCTGCAGGTCGAGCAGGAGCTCCGCGTACATCGGCTAGCGCAGTTCGAACGTCTTGCCGTCGACCACGATGCGCTCGGCGCGCATCTCAGTGGCGACGCGGGTGGAGGGATAGCCCTCCACCGAAACCGTTGCGCCGGGCTTGATGAGCGCCTCCGACAGGCCGCGATTGCTCATGCGGAAGGGCGGGGCGAGGACGATCTCCCACGTGGCGCCCTGGTGGGGCAGGTCGATGTGGACATGGGGATTGGCCCATTCGAGGCGCGAGACGGCGCCCTGGATGGTGAACATCTTCCCCGCGTCGTAGGAGCCCCAGCCATGGTGGGCATAGGCGGCGCCGGCGAGGGCGATGCCCAGGGCGGATGCGGCGAGCGTCAGGCGCATGGTGTCCTCTCCTGCCAGATGGGCTTTTGCCGAATGGGCGTCTGCCCGTCGGGTGCTGGCGGGAGAGCTTGGGCGCGCAGGACGGCCCGTCAAGGCAAAACGGCCGCCCGTGGGGGCGGCCGCCGCTCAAGATCGCGCGAGAGGACGAGCCTCAGGCGACGTTGGTCTCGCGGGCGCGCTCGGCGCGCTTGCGGTCGTTGGGATCGAGGATCGCCTTGCGCAGGCGGATGGACTTCGGCGTCACCTCGACGAGCTCGTCGTCGCCGATCCAGGCCAGCGCGCGCTCCAGCGTCATCTTCACCGGCGGGGTGAGGCGCACGGCCTCGTCCTTGGACGTGGTGCGGATGTTCGTCAGCTTCTTGCCCTTGAGGACGTTGACCTCCAGGTCGTTGTCCCGGCTGTGGATGCCGATGATCATGCCCTGGTAGACGCGCACGCCCGGCTCGATGACCATCGGGCCGCGATCCTCCAGGTTCCACAGCGCGTAGGCCACCGCCTCGCCCTGGTCATTGGAGATGAGCACGCCGTTGATGCGGCCCGCGATGTCGCCCTTGTAGGGCGCGTAATCGTGGAACAGCCGGTTCATGATGGCGGTGCCGCGGGTGTCGGTGAGAAGTTCGCCCTGGTAGCCGATGAGGCCGCGGGTGGGGGCGTGGAAGACGAGCCGCAGGCGGTTGCCGCCGGAGGGCTTCATCTCGATCATGTCCGCCTTGCGCTCGGACATCTTCTGCACGACGACGCCGGAATGCTCCTCGTCGACGTCGATCACGACCTCTTCGATGGGCTCCAGAACCTGGCCGTTCTCGTCCCGCGAGAAGACGACGCGGGGACGCGAGACGCCCAGCTCGAAGCCCTCGCGGCGCATGGTCTCGATCAGGATGGCGAGCTGCAATTCGCCGCGGCCGGAGACGATGAAACTATCCTTGTCGGCCGATTCCTCGATCTTGAGCGCGACGTTGCCCTCGGCTTCCTTGAGCAGGCGGTCGCGGATCATGCGGCTCGTGACCTTGTCGCCCTCGGTGCCCGCCAGCGGGCTGTCGTTGACGAGGAAGGTCATGGACACGGTCGGGGGATCGATCGGCTGGGCCTTGAGCGGGGCCTCCACCGCCGGGTCGCAGAACGTGTCGGCGACGGTGCCCTTGGTCAGGCCCGCGATGGCGACGATGTCGCCGGCTTCGGCCAGCTCAACCGGCTGGCGCTCGAGGCCGCGGAAGGCGAGCACCTTGGTGATGCGGCCGGTCTCGATGACGCTCCCGTCGCGCGCCAGGACCTTGACCTGCTGGTTCGGCCGGACCGAGCCGGACGCGATGCGCCCGGTGACGATGCGGCCGAGATAGGGGTTGGCCTCCAGGATCGTGCCCAGGAGCCGGAACGGCCCGTCCTCGACCACCGGGGCCTCGACATGGCGCAGAACGAGCTCGAAGAGCGGGGCCATGCCCACAGACGGGTCGGCATCCGGGCTCTCGGCCATCCAGCCGTTCTTGCCCGAGCCGTAGAGGATCGGGAAGTCGAGCTGGTCGTCGGTGGCGTCCAGGGCGGCGAAGAGGTCGAACACCTCGTTCAGCACCTCGGTGATGCGGGCGTCCGGCCGGTCGACCTTGTTGATGGCGACGATGGGCTTGAGGCCGAGCTTGAGGGCCTTGCCGACCACGAACTTGGTCTGCGGCATCGGGCCCTCGGCGGCGTCCACCAGCACGATCACGCCGTCGACCATCGACAGGATGCGCTCCACCTCGCCGCCGAAATCGGCGTGGCCGGGCGTGTCGACGATGTTGATCTGCGTGTCCTTCCAGAGGACCGAGGTGACCTTGGCCAGGATGGTGATGCCGCGCTCGCGCTCCAGGTCGTTGGAGTCCATCGCGCGCTCGGCGACCTTCTGGTTCTCGCGGAACGTGCCCGACTGGGCGAGCAGCTTGTCCACCAGCGTGGTCTTGCCATGGTCGACGTGGGCGATGATGGCGATATTGCGCAGCTTCATGGCCAGGTGGCCTTTCCGGGGGTCAGCATGACCGGGAGGGTCCGCGCCGAGCTTTGGGAAGCCGGCACGCGAAAATCGCCGATCACTGGAGATTGTGCGGCGCACATACATCGAAAGCCGCCCGCGGGCAACCGCGCGTCAGGCGGAGCGCCAGTCCCCGGCGACCGCCTGGACGAGGGCGAGCGCGGCCACGGCCGCCGTGTCGGCCCGCATGATGCGGGGGCCGAGGGAGAGCCGCAGGATGTGGGCGCGCCCGGCCAGCATGCGGCGCTCGGCCTCGTCGAAGCCCCCTTCCGGCCCGATCAGGACCGCCAGCGGAGAGCCCGCCGGCAGGGACGAGAGCGCCGCCACGGGATCGGCGAGCGGCGCATCCTCGTCGCAGAAGACGAGGATGCGGCCGGGCTCGAGACGGCCGATGGCGGCCTCCAGCTTCTCCTCCGCGGCGATCTCCGGCACCCAGAGGAGGCCGCACTGCTCCGCCGCCTCGACCGCGTTGGCGCGCAGCCGGTCGAGATTGACGCGGGAGACCTGCGTGCGGCGCGTGAGGACGGGCACGAGGCGGGAGGCGCCCATCTCCGTCGCCTTCTGCGCCATGTAGTCCAGCCGGGCCGATTTCAGCGGCGCGAAGAGATAATGGATATCGCCCGGCCTGCCCTGCGGCCGCGTCCGCTCGACGCAGGTGAGCGACACGTCCCGCCGGCCCTCGGCCGCCACGCGGACCAGCCATTCCCCGTCCATGCCGTTGAAGGCGAGCAGCTCGGCGCCCGCCTTCAGCCGCAGCACGTTGGCGACGTAATGGCCCTGCGCCTTGTCGAGGGCGACGGATGCGCCCGGCGCCAGGGGCGCGGCGACGAAGAGGCGCTGGCGGTTCCGCTCGAAGGTCATGGCCATCCCCGCATTCGCCAACCGGATGCACCGGCCGCGCCGCGGACGCAAGGCCACGCGGGAGGGCTCCCGGCCCGCTTCGGGCGGCCGCCTTGGCCTTGCCCCAATGTTTCTGGTAATAGGCTAGCCGTTCTCGCGGGGCGAAAGGCGCCCCGGCATCGTCGCGGAGTTTCACGTCCATGGTCCCGGTGTCCCGTCGCTTCCTCCCGGTTTTCCGCCTGGCCCTGGCCGGAGCGGCGATGGGGGTTGCGCTGACGGCCGGCCCGGCGATGGCCCAGGGCGTGTGCGACACGGGCCGCAAGCTCTTCGAGGACCGGCAGCAGCTGATCGGCCAGATCAACAGCTGGGGCAAGAAGAAGGTCGACCCGAACGTCGCCTGCAGCACCTTCACCAAGCTTCAGGCGAACGGCACCGCCGTCATCAAGTTCATGGGCGAGAACGGCTCGTGGTGCCGCATCCCGCCGGAGGCCGTCGCCGCTATGGAGGCCCAGCAGAAGCAGGTCGCCACCAGCCGCGGCCAGGCCTGCAAGGTCGCCGCCGACTATCAGAAGGCGCTGCGCCAGGCCGAGCAGGCCAAGCGCGCCAACGAGAACAACATCTTCGCCGCGCCCGACGACGTGACCGGCGGTCCCCGCCGCGTGCCCTCCGGCGCCCTCTGATCCCCCATGGCCGCTTCGCCCGGCGGCGTCCCCGACGCACCCGCGGGTAACTGGGTCGACCGGCGCGCGCCCGCGCGGCTGCGCCCGTTCCTGCGGCTGGCGCGCATCGACAGGCCCATCGGCTCCTGGCTGCTGCTGCTGCCCTGCTGGTGGTCGACCGCTTTGGCGGCCGGCGCGGCCGGGTCCATCCGGCAGGCGCCGGTCCTCCTCGTGCTCTTTGCCATCGGCGCGGTCGCCATGCGCGGGGCCGGCTCGACCTATAACGACATCGTGGACCGGGACCTGGACGCCAAGGTCGCCCGCACCCGCAACCGCCCCCTGCCCTCGGGCCAGGTGAGCGCCCGGGCGGCGGCCCTCTTCGCGGCCGGGCTCGCGCTGGTGGGGCTCGCGGTGCTGCTGCAGCTTCCGCGCTTCGCCATCGCCGTCGGCCTCGGCTCCCTCGTCGTCGTGGCCGCCTATCCGTTCATGAAGCGCATTTTCTCCATGCCGCAGCTCGTGCTGGGTCTCGCCTTCTCGTGGGGCGGGCTGATGGGCTGGGCCGCCACGTTCGGGCGGCTGGACGCGCCGGCGCTGGCGATCTACGCGGCGGCCGTGTTCTGGACCATCGGCTACGACACGGTCTACGCGGTGCAGGACCTGGAGGACGATCCGGTCGCGGGCATCAAGTCCTCCGCGCGGCTGTTCGCGGGCCATACGGCGCTGGCGGTGAGCGTGTGCTTCGGGCTGGCGGTAGCGGCGGCGGGCCTTGCGATCGCGATGGCGGGCGGCGGCGTGCTCGCCTGGCTGGGCCTTGCGGGCTTTGCGGCCCATTGCGCCTGGCAGGTCCGCCGGATCGACACCCGGGACGGGGCCACGGCCTTGATGCTCTTCCGCTCCAACCGGGACGCGGGGCTCATCCTGTTCGCGGGCCTGGCGGCGGACGCCATCGTCCGCACGCTCTAGCTCAGGCGCCGATCTCGCGGCGGGGATGGACGACGGGCCGCACCGGCATCGCGCCGGTCTTGCGGCGGGTGAGGAAGCGCGGGCGGCGCCCCTTCAGAAGGCCATGGCGGCGGCGGATGCGCACCTCGCCCAGCAGGAGCCGGCCGATCTGCGGGCGGACGGGACCGAAGGCGCCCTCCCCCGTCTCCACCATCAGCGCTAAGCCGGTACCGCGGGCGATGGACCGCCACTGGGCGACCGCGTCCGTCTCGTCCAGGACGAAGAGCGGCACGGGCGCGCCGTCTCGGCGCACGAGCACGATGGCGAGTTCGCCGGGACCGGGACCAGCAATGAGCGCCAGGCCCCGGCAGGACCGAAACATGTCGGGAGTGAGGACCGCGCAGCCCGCCCCCGCGATGCGGGTCGATGCTGCCGTCCGGACGTGCCGGTCCGTGCGGGGAGACGCTGGACGCGCCTCCCCGTCGGCCGGCTGAGTGGCGCCTGCCATCTGCGACTTCCTGTTCAACGCTCCTCGCGGGCCGCTCTTTGGCGGATGCCTCGCGTTGGTCCCCTTATGACGGCAGGCCCCCTCGAACCGGCTTAAGAAGCAGGGTTAAGCGGTGGTTTTCGGGCCGTTTCGGCGGATATGCTTGATCGAATCTTGCCAAGGCCCCAAGGGAGGGGACAGGCCCGCCGATCCCGGAAGACGCCGACACACGTGGACAGACAGCCCTTCACATCCCGCGACGTCCGCGCCGATCCGCGCGGAATCCTCTCCGCCATCGTCGCGGCGGCCGAGGAGGCCGGGCGCATGGCGCTGCCGATGTTCAGGCCCGGCGCGGCGACCACGGCCGAGCTCTGGCACAAGAGCGGCGGCTCGCCGGTGACGGCGGCGGACGTGGCGGTGGACGCCTTCCTCAACGAGCGGCTGGGCGCGCTGTGCCCCGAGGCGGGCTGGCTCTCCGAGGAAACCGCCGACGACGCCTCGCGCCTGGCGCTGCCGCTCGTGTGGATCGTCGATCCGATCGACGGCACGCGCGCCTTCGCCACGGGCCATCCCGACTGGTCGGTGGCGGTGGCGCTCCTGGTGGAGGGCCGGCCCGTCGCGGGCGTGGTGCATGCGCCCGCCCACGGGGTCACCTACGCGGCGGCGCTCGGCCACGGGGCGACGCGTGACGGGGCGCGCATGACCGTGTCCTCGCGGGACCGGCTCGACGGCGCACGCACGGCGGGGCCTGCCGACACGCTGGTCCACCTGTCGCGCATGGCGGCCATCCAGCGCATGCCGCGGGTGCCGTCGCTGGCGCTGCGGCTGGCGCGGGTGGCCGACGGCACGATCGAGGCGGCCCTGGTTTCGCGCAACGCCCGCGACTGGGATCTGGCGGCCGCCGATCTGATCTTGACGGAAGCGGGCGGCACCGTCACGAACCTCGGCGGCGAGGTGCCGCTCTACAACCGCCCCATGCCCGTCCATGGCGCGCTCGTGGCCAGCGGCATCGCCCTCCACGAACCGCTCGTGGCCGCGGCGCGCGCGGCCTTCGAGCCATGACAGGTCCGGCCTCGCGCGCCGGACGACCGGCAAGGGATTTCACGCGATGACGACTGCCACCGGCAAGCCGCAGCTCCTCCATCTCGTCTTCGGCGGCGAACTGACGAGCCTGGAAGGCACCGAGTTCAAGGATCTCTCCAAGATCGACGTCGTCGGCATCTTCCCCGACTATGCGAGCGCCCACGCGGCCTGGAAGGCCAAGGCGCAGCAGACGGTGGACAGCGCGCAGACCCGCTATTTCGTGGTGCACCTGCACCGCCTGCTCGACCCGTCGAGCTGAGCGCGCGGCCGGGCGGCATGCTCAAGCGCATCGTCAGGTCGCGGGTCGTCCAGGAGAGCCTCGGCTTTCTCCTCGCGCGGTACCTGCGCCTGGTGGAGCGGACCAACCGGCTCGTCCTGGATCCGCCGGACGTCTACGACCGCGTCGGCCCGCTGATGCCGGTCATCGTGGCGATGTGGCACGGCCAGCACTTCATGATCCATTTCGCCCGGCGGCCGCAGGACCCGACCGCGGCGCTCATCTCCCGCCACGGCGACGGCGAGTTCAACGCGGTCGCCCTGCGGCATCTGGGGATCGAGCCGATCCGCGGGTCGGGCGCCCTGGGGCGGAAGGTGCGCGAGAAGGGCGGCAGCGCCGCCCTGCGGGCCATGCTGCGGGCGCTCGACAACGGGCGCATGGTGGTGCTGACCGCCGACGTGCCCAAGCGCGCGCGGGTCTGCGGCGAGGGCATCGTGACGCTGGCGCGCATGTCCGGCCGGCCGATCGTACCCGCCGCCGTCGCCACGAGCCTGCGCATCGACTTCCGGTCCTGGGACCGGGCGAGCATGGGCCTGCCCTTCGGCCGCGGCGCCATGGTGATCGGCGATCCCGTCCATGTGGCGCCCGATGCGGACCCCGCGGCGCTGGAAGCCGCGCGGCGGCAGGTGGAGCTGGGGCTCGACGCCGTTCATGCCCGCGCCTACGCGCTGCTCGGCGACGCGGACCCCGGCGCCGGGCTCTCGGCCGCCCGCGAGGCGGCGCTCCGGTCGGAGGCGTGACGGCGATGGTGCGCCCGCCGAGCCCGCCGAGCTGGCCCCTGAGCCTCTACCGGGGCGCGACGACCCTGCTGGAGCCGGCGGCGGCTTTCCTGCTGCTCGCCCGGGCCCGGCGCGGCAAGGAGGACCCCTTCCGGATCGACGAGCGGCGGGGCTTTTCCGCCGTGCCGCGCCCGGCCGGCATGCTGGCCTGGATCCACGGGGCGAGCGTCGGCGAGACGATCTCGATCATGCCGGTGGTGGAGCGCCTGGTGGCGCGCGGCATCGCGGTCGTCGTCACCTCCGGCACCGTGACCTCCGCGCAGGTGCTGAAGCGGCGCCTGCCGCCGGGCGCGATCCACCAGTTCGCGCCGCTCGACGTGCCGCGCTACATGCGCCGCTTCCTCGACCACTGGCAGCCGGACATCGCGCTCGTGGTGGAATCCGAGCTGTGGCCGAACATGATCGCCGAGACCCACAGGCGGGGCACGCCGCTCATCCTCGTCAACGGGCGCATGTCGGAACGCTCCCACCGGCGCTGGCGGCGCCTGCCGGAGGCCTCGCGCGCGCTGCTCTCGCGCTTCGACCTGTGCCTGGCGCAGACCGGGCTCGACGGGCACCGGTTCAGCGATCTGGGCGCCCCGCGCGTGTCGGTCGTCGGCAACCTGAAATTCGACGTGCCCGCTCCGCCCTCCGATCTCTCGGTGCTGGCGCAGATGTCGGGCCTGCTCGCCGGGCGCCCGGTCTGGATGGCCGCCTCCACCCATGCGGGCGAGGACGAGATCGTGCTCGACGCCCACGACCTCATGAAAGAGCGGCTGCCGAACCTCCTGACGATCATCATGCCGCGCCATCCCGAACGGGGCGAGCGCATCGCCGATCTGGCGGCGGTGACCGGCCTGAAGGCGGCGCGGCGCTCCCTCGGGGCCGCGCCGGAGCGGGACGTGTCGGTCTACGTCGCCGACACGATGGGCGAGTCCGGCCTGTTCTACCGCCTGGCCGCGGTGGCCTTCATGGGCGGCTCGCTGGTGACCCATGGCGGGCAGAACCCGATCGAGCCGAGCAAGCTCGGCACGGCGGTGCTGCACGGGCCGCACGTGGCCAATTTCGCCGAGATCTACACCGCGCTCGACCGGGCGGGCGGCGCGCTGCCCGTGTCCGACGCGCAGACGCTGGCGTCGGCCGCCACCGCGCTGCTGCGCGACCCGGCCCGGGCGCGCGCACTGGCCCGCGCCGCCTCCGAGATCGTCGATTCCTTGAGCGGCGCGGTGCAGCGGACGATGCAGGCGGTGGAGCCCTACATCCTCGCCTTCCAGCTCGGACGGAGCCGGTGAGGTCCCCCGCCTTCTGGTGGCGGGACGGGGCGCCGGCGAGCGCGCTGCTGGCGCCGCTGGGTGCGGCCTATGGCGCGGCGACAGCCGCGCGCATGGCCCGTCCGGGCCGCCGGGCCGCCGTGCCGGTGGTGTGCGTCGGCAACCTCGTCGCGGGCGGGGCGGGCAAGACGCCGCTCGCGGCCGCGATCGTGGAGCGGCTGCAGGCCCGCGGCGGGCTGCCGGTCATCCTCTCCCGCGGCTATGGCGGCGCGCTGGCCGGGCCCGTCCTGGTGGACAGGGACCGCCACGGCGCGGCCGATGTCGGCGACGAGCCGCTGCTGCTCGCCCGCCAGGCGCCCGTCGTCGTGTGCCGCGACCGCCGCGCGGGGGCAGAACTCGCCGTTGTCTCCGGCGCGACGACCATCGTCATGGATGACGGGCTCCAGAACCCGGCGCTCGCCAAGGACCTCTCCTTCGCGGTGGTGGACGGCGCGTCCGGTATCGGCAACGGCCGTTGCATCCCGGCCGGTCCGCTGCGGGCGCCGCTGGCCGCGCAATGGCCCTTCGTGCATGCGCTCGTCCTGGTGGGCGAGGGCGCGGCCGGCGCGGCGGTGGCGGAGAAGGCGGCCGCGCGGGGCATCCCGGTCCTTGGCGCACGCCTGCAGCCCGACGCGGGCGCGGCGGCGGCTCTGGCCGGCCGCGAGGTCATCGCCTTTGCCGGGATCGGACGGCCGGAGAAGTTCTTCGACACGCTCCGGCAGGCCGGGGCGCGGATCGGTGCCGCGCGCGCCTTCCCCGATCACCATCCCTTCGCGGATGCGGAACTGCGGGCGCTCCTGGCGCAGGCGCAAGCGGCTGGGCGCAGCCTCGTCACGACCGAGAAGGACGCGGTGCGCCTGCCGGGCTGGTTCCGGGCGGAGGCGGGGCTGAGCCTTTCCGTGCTGCCGGTGCGGATGGTGTTTTCCGATCCGGCCGCGCTGGACCGGCTGCTGGAGAGCGTGCCGACGCGGTTCGCGCTCAGCCGCGCGATGCCTTGACCCGGGCGAGCGAAGCCTCCGGCGTCGCGTAGGCTTCCTGCCGGTCGACGCTCCAGTAGCGCAGTTCGTCCAGCGGAATGGGCTGGCCGGTCACGGCGCAGCGCACGAACGTGCCCTGGCGGACGACGCGCAGGTCCCCGTCGAGGAATTCGACGACGGCCTCGCCGGCCGGCGGGAAGCGATCCATTCGGTTCATCATCGAGGCTGGCGCCCGTTGCGCGATGGCTTCATTCTGGGCGGAACGAATAAGCGATCCCCGCCGCCGCCGCAAACGCCGGAGCCGCACCTCCCCCATGCGTCCCGTTCCCGCACCCGCCCTCCGCCGGGTCCTCGCCGCGCTTCTGCCGCTCCTTGCGGCGGCTTTCGCCGCGCCTGCCGGGGCGCAGGAGCGCGTGAGCCTGCCCGGCCCGGACGGGGTGACGCTGCAGGCGGCGCTGTGGCGTCCCGCCGGACCCGGCCCGCACCCGGCGGTGATCGCGCTCCATGGCTGCGGCGGTCTCGACAACCGCGCCGGCCGGCCGAGCGCGCGACACGCCGATTGGGGAGAGCGGCTGGCCGCCGCGGGGTTCTTCGTGCTGATGCCGGACAGTTTCGCCTCAAGGGGCCTGCCGCCCCAATGCACGGTGAAGGAGCGGCAGGTGCGTCCCTCGCGGGAGCGCGTCGAGGACGCGCAGGCCGCCCTCGCCTGGCTCGCCGCGCGGCCCGACGTGAAGCGCAGCGCGATCTCGCTTCTGGGCTGGTCCAATGGAGGCGGGACCGTGCTCTACGCCATGCGGCGCAAGGCGCCCGGCAACGCCGACTTCGCCCGCGCGGTGTCCTTCTATCCCGGATGCCGGGTGCCGGCCCGCCGCGGGGACTTCGCCTCCCGGCGGCCGCTGATGATCCTGATCGGCGAGGCCGACGACTGGACGCCCGCCGGGCCCTGCCGGACGCTGGCGGCCCAGGCCGAGGCGGCGCGGGCGGCGGGCCGGGGGGAAGCGGTGACGCTCCTCACCTATCCGGGCGCGGTGCACGATTTCGACCATCCCTCGCTCACGCCGCGCACCCGCTCCGGACTGGCTTTCACCGGGTCCGGAACGGGGACGGCGAGGACGGGGACGGACCGCAAGGCGCGGGAAGATGCGATCCGCCGCGTACCCGCATTCCTGGCGCGCTAGGCGAACCTCAGGCGCCGGGCGCGGCCCGATCAGGGCAGCAGAGCCGGGGCGATGGCGACGCCCGCCTCGCGGTAATAGCGCGCGGCGCCCGGATGGAAGGGCATGAACGTGTTGGCCCCCACATTCTCCTTCACCGTCGCGGCGGCGGCCGGATAGGCGGCCTTGGTCGCGGCCGGATTGTTCAGGAGCGCGGCGGTGATCGCATGGACCTGATCGGCCGGCACGTCCTTGTGGGCGACGATGAAGTTCCAGACGGCGAGCGACTGGATCGGCGCGGTCTGGCCCTTGTAGGTGTTCGCGGCGATCGTGTAGGGCGCGAAATAGGCGAAGGTCTTGCGGAAGGCCTCGGCCTCGTCCGGCTGGAAGCCGATCACCACCGCGTCGGTGGCGCTGACGGCCGCCGCGAAGGGCGGGCTCGGCAGGCCAGAGCCGTACCAGAACGCGTCGATCTCGCCGGTCTCCACCTGCTTGCCGAGGGCGTCGGGATTGCCGTTGACCTTGGTGTACTGGATGCCGAGCGCCGCGGCGATGCCATCGAAGAAGACCTCGCCCGGACCCTTGGCCGGGCCGACGCCGACCTTCTTGCCCGCCAGCTGGCGCAGGTTCGCGATGCCGCTCTTCTTCAGGGTCAGCGTGTGGAAGGGCGTCTCATACATCGGCGCCACTGCGCGCATGCCGCGCAGCTCCTTGCCGGCGAACGGGCCCTTGCCGTTCCACGCGTCGAAGCCGGGACCCATGTTCAGGAGCGCGAGCGGGACGGTGCCGGCGCTGACGAGCTCGGCATTCTCGTTGGAGCCCTTGGTCTCGCGGACATCGAGGTCGATCGGCGCGCCGGCGGCGACCACCTTGGCGATGGCCTGGCCGTAGCCGAGAAAGGCGCTGCCCGGACCCGCCGAGACGAGGGCGAGGCTGGCGCGCGCCTGGGCGAGCGCGCCCCGCGGCAGCAGCGGCAGGGCGGCGGCGCCCATCGCGGCAAGCATGATCTGACGACGGTCGAGAATGGTCATGTGGTGGTCCCCGTTTTTGATCGTTATGGGGACCATGTTCGTTCGCCGCCTCGGCTGGCGCAAGAACTATAAGATATACGTTTCTTATTGATCTATGATCGTTTGATATAGCCTTCAGAACAGCGAGGACTGTCCGGCGGGTCCGCCGCCCTCGGTGCTCCTCGCCTTCGGCCGGGGCCGCTGCGGCCCGCCATCCACCGTGGCGGCGACCGCGCCGTCGGCGAACTGGATTTCCAGCGCCGTTCCCGGCCCTGCCGCCCCGGCGGACCGGACGGGCTGGCCGTCCCTGTCCCGCACCAGCGCGAAGCCGCGCGCCAGGACGCCCTGATAGCTCAGGCCGCGCAGCAATTGTCCGGCGGCCTGCAGGCCCTGGCGGCGGCGCTGCAGCCCGCCCCGCAGCGCGGCCTCCAGCTGGGCGCCGAGGCGGGAAAGGCGCTGGCGGGCGACCGCGTTCCGCTCGGCCTCGCGGGCGGCCAGGCTGGCGCGGACGCGGGCGAGCCGCGCGCCCAGATCGCCCAGGGCCCGGCGGCGCTCCGCGAGCGCCCGGTGCAGCAGCGCCGGCGTGAGGCGCGCGGCGCGGCCCTCGAACCCGGCGCGGCGGGCGCGCAATTCGGCGCGGGGGGAGTGGGCGGCGAGCAGGGCCGCCGCCCGGCTCAGCGCCCGGTGGCGGCGGTCGAAACCCTGCGCCAGGCAGGGCCGCAGGCGGCCGCCCGCGACGTCGAGGCGCTGGCGGTGGGTGACGAGCAGGCTGTCGCCCCGCGGCAGGATGCGCTCCAGCCCGCGCAGCTCGCTGCGCCGGCGCTCGAGGATGCGGCGGATGCCGTCCTCGAGCCTCCGGCCCGCCTGCCCGGCGGCGGCGATGAGCTCGGACCTGACGGGAACCGCCATCTCGGCGGCGCCGGTCGGCGTGGGCGCGCGCCTATCGGCGGCGAGGTCGATGAGCGTCCAGTCGGTCTCGTGGCCGACCGCGGCGATGAGCGGGATGTCGCTGTCGGCGGCGGCGCGAACGACGGCCTCGTCGTTGAAGCTCATCAGGTCTTCCAGCGACCCGCCGCCGCGCGCCACGATGATGAGGTCCGGCCGCGGGATGCGCCCGCCGGGGGCGAGCGCATTGAAGCCCGTTATCGCGGACGCCACCTCCTGCGCGCTCGTCTCGCCCTGCACGCGCACCGGCCAGACGACCACGCGGCGGGGGAAGCGGTCCTCCAGCCGGTGGAGGATGTCGCGGATGACCGCGCCGGTGGGCGAGGTCACGACGCCGATCACCTCGGGCAGGAAGGGCAGGAGCTGCTTCCTGGCCTCGGCGAAGAGGCCCTCCGCCGTCAGCCGGCGGCGGCGCTCCTCGATCATCGCCATGAGCGCGCCGATGCCGGCCGGCTCGATGGCATCGATGACGATCTGGTAGCTGGACTTGCCGGGGAAGGTGGTGATCCGCCCGGTGGCGATGACCTCCAGCCCTTCCTGCGGCCTCGTGCGCAGGCGGGCATAGACGCCCTTCCAGATCACCGCGTCGATCTTGGCGTTCTGGTCCTTGATGGAGAAGTAGCAATGGCCGGAGGCGACCGGGCCCCTGAAACCGGAGATTTCGCCGCGCAGGCGCACATGGCCGAACGCGTCCTCCAGCGTGCGCTTGAGCGCGCCGGACAGCTCGGAAACCGACCATTCGGCGGCGTTGGAGACGGGCGATTCATCGTTCATCGGCGGCGACACTAGCCTTAGGGCGCGAGTGCCGCTAGGAGCGCTGCCATGCAGATGCCCGACGCTCCCTTCCCGATCCTGCTCATCGGCTCCGGCGGCCGCGAGCACGCCCTCGCCGCCGCCATCGCGCGCAGCCCGTCCTGCAGCCGGCTGTTCGTGGCGCCGGGCAATCCCGGCACGGCCGCGCTGGCGCAGAACGTCGTGCTGGATGTCGCGGACCACGCCGCGGTCGCCGATTTCTGCCGCCTCATGGGCGTGAAGCTGGTCGTGGTCGGCCCCGAGGCGCCGCTGGTGGCGGGGCTGGTGGACGACCTGGAGGCGGCCGGCATCGCCGCCTTCGGGCCACGGCGCATCCCCGCGCAGCTGGAGGGCTCCAAGAGCTTCACCAAGGCGCTGTGCACCGAATGCGGCATCCCCACCGCGGCCTATGCGCGGTTCGAGGATGCGCAGGCCGCGCGGGACTATATCCGCGCGAACGGCGCGCCGATCGTGGTGAAGGCCGACGGGCTGGCCGCGGGCAAGGGCGTCGTCGTCGCCGAGACTGTGGACGAGGCGATCGCCGCCATCGACATGATGTTCTCCGGCGGGCTCGGCGCGGCGGGCGAGGCCGTCGTGATCGAGGAGTTCATGGCGGGCGAGGAAGCCAGCTTCTTCGCCATCTCGGACGGGACGGACGCGATCGCCTTCGGCACCGCGCAGGACCACAAGAGGGTCGGCGACGGGGATACCGGCCCCAATACGGGCGGCATGGGCGCCTATTCGCCCGCCCCTGTGCTGACGCCGGAGCTGGAGGCGACGGTCATGCGCGAGATCGTGCTGCCGACCGTCGCCGGGCTGAAGGCGCGGGGCACGCCGTATGTGGGCGTGCTCTATGCGGGCCTGATGATCACCCAGGGCGGCCCCAGGCTGATCGAATACAATGCGCGCTTCGGCGATCCCGAATGCCAGGTGCTGATGACGCGGTTCACCGGCGACATCGTGGCGGTCATGCGCGCGGCCTGCGAGGGCCGGATCAGGCAGGCGAAGGCCTCCTGGTCGCCGGACCCGGCGCTCACCGTGGTGATGGCGGCGCGGGGCTATCCCGGCACGCCGGCGCGCGGCGGCGCCATCGAGGGCATCGCGGAGGCGGAGAGCCTGCCGGGCGTCACCGTCTTCCATGCCGGCACCGCGCTGAAGGACGGCGCCCTCGTCGCCAGTGGCGGGCGCGTCCTCAACGTCACGGCGCGCGGCGCCACGGTGCGCGAGGCGCGCGACCGGGCCTATGCGGCCGTGGACCGGATCCGCTGGGCGGACGGCTTCTGCCGCCGGGACATCGGCTGGCGCGCGGTGGCGCGGGAGGGCTGAAGCCCTATCCGCCTTTTGCGAAAGAGCGGGCTTGCGCGGAGCGGCGTTCCTGCGGGAGGCTTCCCGCCATGACCGATCTCGCTGACCTCTATCCCGGCTTCACCTCACACTGGGTCTCCACGGACATCGGCAAGGTGTTCGCCCGCGCCGGCGGCGAGGGGCCGCCCGTCGTGCTGATCCACGGCTATCCGCAGACCGGGGCCATGTGGCACCGGATCGCGCCCGCGCTGGCGCGCACCCACCGCGTCGTCGTCGTGGATCTTCGCGGCTATGGCTGGTCCTCCGCGCCGGCGGGCGACGGCGGGGCCGAGACCTATTCCAAGCGCGCCATGGGCGCGGACATCGTCCGCGTCATGGAAGAGCTCGGCCATATCCGCTTCGCGGTCGTCGGCCACGACCGGGGCGCGCGCGTCGCCTACCGGCTGGCGCTGGACCATCCCGGCCGGGTGGAGCGGCTGGCCGTCATCGACATCGTGCCCACCCTGTCGATGTGGGAGGACATCGACGCGGACAAGGCGATGAAGACCTATCACTGGATGTTCCTGGCGCAGCCGCGGCCGATCCCCGAGCGCATGATCGGCGGCGACCCGGTCGCCTATCTCGACCACACGATCGCGAGCTGGACGGCGGCGAAGTCGCTGGAGGCTTTCGACCCGCGGGCCCTCGCCCATTACCGGGCCTCGTTCAACAATCCCGACCGCATCCATGCGTCGTGCGAGGACTACCGCGCCGGCGCGACGACGGACTTAAGGCTCGACCGGGCGGACCGGGATGCGGGGCGCACCATCGCCTGCCCGGTCCTCGTCCTGTGGGGAACGGCAGGCATCCCGGCGGCGGGCGAGGACGCGCTCTCGGTCTGGCGCCGCACCTTCGCCCCGCAGGCACAGGGGCAGGCGATCGACGGCGGCCATTTCCTGCCGGAGGAGAATGCGGACGCAACGCTCGCCGCGCTGGAGCCCTTCCTCGCTGCGCAGGGCTGACGGCGAGACCGCCCGGCTCCCGGATGGACAGGAGCCGGGCGGACGTCATGTTGGAGCCTAGAACTTGTAGTTCAGGCCCGCGCGCACGATGACGCCGTTCAGCTCGGCTTCCTGCACGGCGAAGATACCGAGGCCTTGGGCGATCTGGCCCGGGGCGTTGATGCCCGGCTGCACGGTGCGCACGTCGCCCAGGTCGTAGTAGAGACCTTCCAGCTTGGCGGTCAGGTTGTTGGTGAAGGCGTATTCGGCGCCAGCGCCGAGCGCGAAGCCGAAGCGCGTCTGCGACCGCGAGCCCGACCAGATGGCGCCGGAGGCGGGGGCGAGCCCGCCCGGCAGCGCGCCGGCCGTCAGCGTGCCGCTCAGCTCCGCCTCGCCATAGGCGAGACCGCCGGTGGCGTAGACCAGGAGCCGGTCGATCGGCGTGAAGCCGATGCGGGCGCGGACCGTGCCGAGATAGTTCAGATCGAGCGAGGACTGCCCGACGACCAAGCCCGGAGCGCCGAAGCCGGTGGCCGTCGCGCTGCCGTTGATGTCCGTGTATTGCAGGTCGGCTTCCAGGCCGAGGACGAGGGAGCCGATCTGGTAATTGTAGCCGATCTGGCCGCCGCCGACGAAGCCTTCCCGGTCCAGCGTGTAGCCCGCCGGGACCGCGCCCGCCGCCGCAAGGCCCAGATAGGCCGGCGTGCCGACATAGGGCGAGTTCTCGCCGTCGGAGAAGGCGTAGCCGGCGTTCACGCCGACATAGAAGCCGGTCCAGGTGAAGAGCGGCACCGAGGGGGCGTAGGGCGGCGTCGAGCGCGAGGGCAGATCGGCGGCAAGGGCCGCCGACATGGCCGTGGCGGACAGCGCGACGCCGGCAAGGGCGCGGAGCGCAACGGATTTCAGCATGGTCTATCCTTGAGGATATGTTGCAACGCTGCTGTTACGGCGGCTGCGGCGGACTGGATGGGGCCACCCGCCGCGGCGGCGATCACGACGGCGCGAGCGGTCACCGGCGCTCCCGGAAGAAGGTGCGCAGCAGGTCCGCGGCCTCGGATTCGCGCAGGCCGCCATAGACCTCCGGCGCGTGGTGGCAGGTGGGTTGGCCGTAGAGCCTGACGCCGCTCTCCACCGCGCCGCCCTTGGGATCGGCGGCGGCGAAATAGAGACGGCGGATGCGGGCGAAGGAGATCGCGGCCGCGCACATCGGGCAGGGCTCCAGCGTCACGTAGAGGTCGCAGCCGGTGAGCCGCTCGTCGCCGAGCCGCTCGCAGGCCGCGCGGATGACGAGCATCTCCGCATGGGCGGTGGGATCGCTCAGTTCCCGCGTGCGGTTGCCGGCGGCCGCCAGCACGACCCCGTCCTTCACGATGGCCGCGCCGATGGGCACCTCGCCGCGGAGCGCCGCCGCGCGCGCCGCATCGAAGGCCGCGTCCAGCCCCAGTCCCGCCGCCGATGTCGAAATCCCGCCCACGCTGCCGCCAAGGTCCCTCGCTTGTCCCGGATCACTCTGCTATCAGGCCGCGATGAGCGACAACAGAGACGACAGGCCGCGCGGCCCCGGCCGTGGCGGCCCCCCCAAGCGTGGCGGCGGCGGCGCAGGGCGCGGCGATACCGGACGCAGCTTCGGCCGGGACGGCAAGCCTGGCGGCAAGCCGGGCGGAAAGCCCGCGGGCGCGGGCAAGCGTGACTTCAAGGGCGGCGGAAAGCCGGGCGGCTTCCAGCGCGACGACCGGCCCCCGCGGGACGGCGACGAGCGCCGCGCGCCGCGCGGGGAAGGCGGCTTCGGCGAGCGCAAGTTTGGCGACCGCAAGTTCGGGGACCGGAAATTCGGCGACCGGCCGTTCGGCGATCGCAAGCCCGGCGAGCGGCACGGCGGGGAACGGCACGGCGGCGGGCGCGGCCACGATTTCGGCCGCCGTCCCGGCGACGAGCGCGGATTCAAGCCCCGGCAGGACCGCGGCGGCGAGCCCCGCGGCGATTTCGCCGACCGCAATGCCGGCGGCGCGCGCGGCGGCGACCGGCCGTTTCGCCGGCCCGAGGGCAAGCCCGGCTTCAAGCCGCGCTTCGACCGGCCGCGCAGCGAGCGTCCCTATGGCGAGCGGCCGCGCAACGACCGGCCCTTCCGCAAGACGGTGACGGGCGAGGCCTATGACGCGCCGCGAGAGGACGGGCTCGACCGGATCTCCAAAATCATGGCGCGGGCGGGCGTCGCCTCCCGCCGCGACGCGGAGGCGATGATCGAGGCCGGGCGCGTCGCCGTCAACGGCGAGACCATCGCCGAGCCGGGCACGGTGGCCGGGCCCCACGACGTCATCCTCGTGGACGGGCAGCCCCTGCCCCCGAAGGAGAAGACGCGGCTGTGGCTCTATCACAAGCCGGCCGGCCTGGTGACGACCGCCCACGACCCCGAGGGGCGGCCGACCGTGTTCGACAACCTGCCCGAGGGCCTGCCCCGGGTCGTGTCCGTCGGGCGGCTGGACATCAACACCGAGGGCCTGCTGCTCCTGACCAATGACGGCGGGCTCGCCCAGGTGCTGGCGCACCCCAAGACCGGGTGGCTGCGCCGCTACCGCGTGCGCGCCCACGGCCAGATCGACGCCTCGGACCTGGAGCGCCTGGCCGACGGGATCGAGGTGGACGGGATGCATTACGGGCCGATCGAGGCCCGGATCGACCGCGTCCAGGGCGACAATATCTGGCTGACGCTGGGCCTGCGCGAGGGCAAGAACCGCGAGGTCAAGCGCGTCCTGGAGCATCTGGGCCTGCAGGTGAACCGCCTGATCCGCGTGTCGTTCGGGCCGTTCCAGCTCGGCGAGATGGACGAGGGCCAGGCCGAGGAGGTGCGCACGCGCATCCTGCGCGACCAGCTCGGTCCCGAGCTGACCCGCGCGGCGGAGGCCGATTTCGACCTCCCGGCGGTGGAGCGCCTGCGCGAGGGCTTCCATACCGAGCACGAGGCCCGGCGCGAGGCGCCGCGCCGCCGCGAGGGCGAGGACCGGCCGGAGCGCGGCCAGGATCGCCCCGAGCGGAGCCATGACCGGCACGAGCCGCGCGAGCGCGGACGCGACCGGCCCGCCCCGCGGGAGCGCGAGCGCGAGGCGCCGGGACCGCGCGAGGTGCTGGAGCGCGGCGGGCGCGGCCTGCCGGCCCGCTCCGTCTGGCGCGATGCGGAGACCGAGACCGCCCGCCCCCATTCGGGCAAGAAGCCGCGCCGCGGCGAGGACCCGGTGGCGGCCCGCGCCGCGGACGCCGCCCGCCCGCGCACCCGCGCCGGCAAGGTGGAGAGCCCGAGCGGCCGCGCCGTGCTGGTGGAGCGCGTGACGAGTTCCGACCCGTCCGGCGAGGGCCGCCTGTTCCGCAAGACCCGCGGCGCGGCGCCCCGCGACGAGGGGCGCGGCGAGCGGTTCCGGGACGACCGTGGCCGGGACGAGCGCGGCCGGGACGAGCGGGCGCCCCGCGAGGGCGGCGACCGGCCGTTTACGGGCAAGCCGCGCGGCAAGCCGTCAGGTGACAGGCCTTTCTCCGGCAAACCGTCCTTCGGCAAACCCGGCGCCGGCCGCCGCGACGAGCGGGACGGCCCGCGCGCAGGCGGCGAAGGCGGGTTCCGCTCCGGACCGCGCGGCGACAGGCCGGGCGGGTTCAAGGGCGGCGGGCCCAGAAGCGGAGGCCCGAAAGGCGGCGGCGGTTTCAAGGGCGGCGGTTTCAAGGGCGGGCGGCCCGGCGGACGCGGCCCGGCGCGCTGACCGCGATGCGGATCGTCGGCGGCACGCTGAGGGGCAGGGCTCTGGCCGGACCGCGCACCGACGCGATCCGGCCGACCTCCGACCGCCTGCGCGAGGCCGTCTTCAACGTGCTGGCCCATTCCTACGGCGATCGTTGCCGCGGCGCGCGGGTGCTCGACCTCTTCGCCGGGACCGGCGCGCTGAGCATCGAGGCGATCTCGCGCGGGGCGGCCCATGCGGTCCTGGTGGACGACGGCGTGGAGGCCCGCGGCCTCATCCGCCAGAATGTCGAGGCGCTGGGCCTTGGCGCCGTGACGCGGGTGTTCCGGCGCGACGCCACGCGGCTTGGGGACGCCGCGCCCAACCCGCCCTTCGATCTCGTCTTCTGCGACCCGCCCTACGGACGGGGCCTGGGCGAAGCCGCCCTCGCCTCGGCGCTGGCGGGCGGCTGGCTGACGTCCGGCGCGCTGGTCGTGCTGGAGGAAGCCCGGGAGGCCGTTGTCGCCCTTCCCGAGGGTCTCGAGCTCCTGGAACGGCGGGATTACGGCACGACGCAGTTTGTGTTCGCGAGGCTCGAGACCTGATCGGCGAGATACGCTGAGGCGCCGTTTGAAATCGGCGCGAAGCGCTGTCCGAACATCGGACCTCATGCTCAACGTCATTGCGAGGAGCGACAGCGACGAAGCAATCCAGCGGTTGGGCCGGGTTCTGGATTGCTTCGCTTCGCTCGCAATGACGGGGTGGCAAGACCGTCATGGAGTGCCATCACCGCCATCGTCGCTACAGCAACCACCGTCATGGTCGGGCCTGTCCCGACCATCCACGTCTTCGGCCGGGCTGCACCACCGCCATCGTGCGCAGAGACCGGTGCCAGGGAAGGCGTGGATGCTCGGCACAGGGCCGAGCATGACGTGGGGCCATCCGTCTGCGCTGTCCGCCACTATTATCGCCACCACTACCGTCATGGTCGGGCTTGTCCCGACCATCCACGTCTTCGGCCGGGCCGTGCCGCACCACCGCCATCGCGCCCGATGACCGGCGCCAGGGAAGGCGTGGATGCTCGGCACAAGGCCGAGCATGACGTGGGGGGCGTGACCATGCTCATGCGGCGAATGCCACCATCGTCATGGTCGGGCCTGTCCCGACCATCCACGTCTTTGCCCCGGCCGTGCCGCTCCACCGTGCGCAGTGACCGACGCCAGGGAAGGCGTGGATGCTCGGCACAGGGCCGAGCATGACGTGGGGGGCCATCCGTCTGCGCTGGCAGCCGCCGCGACTGCCATCACTGCCATCACCGCCGTCACCACCATCGTCGCCACAGCCACCATCGTCATGGTCGGGCCTGTCCCGACCATCCACGTCTTTGCCCCGGCCGTGCCACACAACCACCGTCGCGCGCGATGACCGGCGCACCCACTAGGCGCTTTGCGCCACCCTCCCCTGGCGGGGAGGGATCGGCCGGGGATGACACGCTTGGTCGCGGCCAGCGCCTACCGCCGGCCGAAGAGCTTTTCGATGTCGGAGAGCTTGAGCTCCACGTAGGTGGGGCGGCCGTGGTTGCACTGGCCGGCGGAGGGGGTGATCTCCATCTGCCGGAGCAGCGCGTTCATCTCCTCCGGCTTGAGGCGGCGGCCGGACCGGATCGAGCCGTGGCAGGCGATAGAGGACAGGACGCGGTCCAGCCGGGCCTCCACGGGGGCGTCGCGCTCGTCCAGCAGCGCGTCGAGGGCATCGCGCAGGAGGCCCTTGATGTCGCCCCCGGCCAGGGCCGCGGGCACCTCGCGCACCGCGACCGCGCCGGGGCCGAAGCCCTCGACCACGAGGCCGGCCGCCTCCAGCAGCCCGGCTGCCGCCAGGAGGCGGTCGGCATCGGCGGGATCGAGGTCCACCACCTCCGGAATGAGCAGGATCTGGCGGGCGATGCCGCGGGCGGCGCGCTCCGCCTTCAGGCGCTCGTAGACGATACGCTCATGGGCCGCGTGCTGGTCGACGATGACGAGACCGTCCCGCGTCTGCGCCACGATGTAATTCGCATGGATCTGCGCGCGGGCAGCCCCGAGCGGCGCGTCCAGGGCCGGCGCGTCGTCTGCATGAGCGCGCGCATCGGCAGCGGGCAGGAAAGCGCTCGATATCTGTTCGTCCTGCGAACGAAACGGCGTTTGCGCCTCGGCGAAGCCCGGTAGAGGGCTGCCATGGGCATCTCCAGACGCCGCCGTGCCGCCCGTATCGACCGGAGCCTGCCAGCCCACGAATGTTCGTTGGACGAACGATTGCGGCTGACGGCCCGCCAGCGTCTGGAGTGCGTCGCGTCCGCCCTGCGCGGTGGCGCGGTGGCCGGCGGCGGCGATGGCGGCCCGCAGGGCGGAGACGACGAGGCCGCGCACCAGGCCCGGATCCCGGAAGCGGACCTCGCTCTTGGCCGGGTGGACGTTGACGTCCACCTCCCGCGGGTCGCAATCGACGCTCATGACGAGGATGGGATGGCGGTCGGCGGGCAGCACGTCCGCATAGGCCCCGCGCACGGCGCCGGAGAGCAGCTTGTCGCGCACGGGCCGGCCGTTGACCATCCAGTGCACGTGGGAGGCCGAGCCGCGATGGGCGGTGGGCAGGCCCGCGAAGCCATGGACGCGCACGCCCTCGCGCATGACGTCGATCGGCAGGGCGTCGTCGACGAAGTCCGCGCCGACGATGCGGGCCGCGCGGCGCAGGGCGGCCGCCTCGTCGCTCCCCTCGGCGGGCAGGTCTATGGTCGAGATCGTGTCGCCGGCCAGGGTGAAGCGGATCGCCGGATGGGCGAGGGCCAGGCGCCGGACGATGTCCGCGACGGCCAGGGCCTCGGCCCTGTCGCTCTTGAGGAACTTCAGCCGGGCCGGGGTGGCGCCGAACAGGTCGGCGATCTCCACCCGCGTGCCGCGGGCGCCCGCGGCGGGGCGCACCGGCCCCTTGGCGCCCCCGTCGACGAGAATGGCGGCGGCCTGCGCGGCGTCCGCGGTGCGGGTGACGATGGACAGGCGCGCGACGGCGCCGATGGAGGGCAGCGCCTCCCCCCGGAAGCCCAGCGTGCCGATGGCGAACAGGTCGCCGTCCGGCAGCTTGGACGTGGCGTGGCGCTCGACCGCCAGTTCCAGGTCCTGCGGGGTCATGCCCCGGCCGTCGTCGGTGACGCGGATGAGCCGGCGTCCCCCGGCCTCGATGACGACCTCGATGGCGCCGGCGCCGGCGTCGATGGCGTTCTCGACCAGCTCCTTGACGGCGGCCGCGGGCCGCTCGATCACCTCGCCGGCCGCGATGCGGTCGACGAGGACGGGGTCGAGGCGGCGGACCGGGCTTGGAGCCATGGCTGCCGTTCTGCGGTCAGCCCTGCGATTCGGCCAGATACTTCTTCGCGAGGATCTTGCCCTCCTCCACCGCCGGCTGGTCGTACGGGTCGATGCCGATGGCGTAGCCGGCCAGGATCGTCTCCAGCATGAAATGCATCAGGAGCGAGCCCAGCGTGCGCTCGTTGAGTTCCGGCACGTGGATCAGGCGGGTGGCGCAGCCGTTGCGGGCCAGCGTGTCGGCCGTGGCGCGCCCTTGCGCCGCCACCAGGTCGCCGATCGTGCGGTTGCCGAAATCGGGCTCGCCTCCGGCTTCGGCCAGGCGCGGCTCGATGCGCGGGCCCTTGCCGGCGATGCCGGTGGTGATGACGGTGAAGAGCTTGTCCTTCGGGCCGCCGAGATAGAGCTGGACCTGGCTGTGCTGGTCCACGGGGCCGAGGGCGCCGACGGGCTGGGTGCCGTTGCCGTTCTTGCCCAGGCTCTCGGCCCAGAGCTGGACCCACCACTTGGCCAGCCGCTCCAGCTTGTCGGCATAGCCCATCATGACGGCGACGGGCTTGCCCGACTGGGCGGCGGCGACGTTGACCGCCGCGCCCAGGGCCGCCGGGGTCTCGGCGACGCTGAGGCCCGCGCGCAGCGAGGCGACCGCCTCGGCGGCGCCGGCGCGGATGGCCGCGATGTCGAGGCCCAGCACGGCCGCGGGCAGCAGGCCGACATTGGTGAGCACCGAGAACCGGCCGCCGATGCCGGTGTGATGCTCCAGGAACGGCACGCCATAGGGCTCCAGCAGGCCGCGCAGCGCGTTGCGCTTGGCTCCCTCCTTCTGCGGCTCCGACAGGCCGAGAAAGGCGGCGCCGACATCATGGCCCGCGGCTTCCAGCGCGGCGATGACCGCCATGGCCTGCATCAGGGTCTCGCCGGTGCCGCCGGACTTGGAGATGGCGGCAAAGCGCGTGGTGCCGAGCGGCAGGGTCTCCAGCAGGGCGGCGAAGGTCAGCGGATCGAGATTGTCGAGGAAGTGGACGCGCGGGCCCTTCATGAAGCGCGACAGGCCCGGCACCGCGTGACCGGCGAGCTGGGCCAGCGTCTGCGCGCCGAGGCTCGAGCCGCCGGTGCCGAGGAACACGACGTCCGTGGCGCCGTCCGTCAGGCGCCGGGCGGCGGCGCGGATGGCGTCGAGGTCGCCGGTCTCGGCGGGCATGGCCAGAAGCGGCAGGCGGCCCGTGGCGTCGTCCTCGCGCAGGCGCGCCAGCGCCTTTTCCGTCAGGGCCACCGCGCCGCCGATGGCGCCGCTGGCAAGGCCCGTCGCCCCGATGCGGCCCGCATGCACGCGTTCGATGTCCTGAGTGAAAGACATTTCCATAAGGCAATTCCTTGCTCGGGTGTCGGCAGGCGGGACCATAGGCTTGGCACCGCGTAACGCAAGATTCAACTCGACTACGGCGGTCCGGTTTCAGTCGAAACCGACGGGGCGGCCCGCGGCCGCCACCAGGAGGCGCCCGTCACCGAACAGGCGGGCGGCGACGCGGCGGGCCTCCTCCAGCGTCACGGCGGCGACCAGGCCGTTGCGGCGGTCGATATAGTCGATGCCGAGCCCCTCGAAGGCGATGCCCATGAGCTCGCCCGCGATCTTGGTGGAGGTGTCGAACCGCAGCGCGTAGGAGCCGGTCATGTAGCGCTTGGCCTGCTCCAGCTCCGCCTCGGTCGGCCCGTCCTGCGCCATGCGGGCGATCTCCGCCCGGATGATGTCGAGGGCCTCGCGCGCCCGGTCGTTGCGGGTGGAGGTCGAGCCGTAATAGAGCGCGCCCTGGCGCAGCGGGTGGAGCCAGGTGCGCACGCTGTAGGCCATGCCGCGGCGCTCGCGCACCTCCTGCCACAGGCGGGAAGTGAAGGTGCCCTCGCCCAGGATGTGGTTGACCACGGCGGCGGCGATGAAGTCCGGATCGGAGCGCGCCAGGCCCGGCGCGCCGAAGACGAAGGTGGTCTGCGGCACGTCGAGATCGCGGATGTCGATCGCATCCAGCCCTCGGAAGGCGGCCGTCGGCGTCGGTGCAAGGCTCGCCGATGCGGGCAGGTCGCCGAAAAGCTCGTCGAGATAGGCGGACAGGCGCTCGGGCGTGACGGCGCCGACGCAGGTGACGACGAGGCTGTCGCGCGCCAGCGCCCCGGCCCGGAAGGCCTGCAGGTCGTCGCGGGTGATGGCGGACACGCTCTCCACCGAGCCTTGCGGGTGCGCGGCATAGGGGTGGCCGGCGAAGGCCAGCTCGAAGAAGCGGCGGGAGGCGGCGGAATCGGGATCGTTGGCGTCGTAGCGCAGGCCGGCCAGCGTCTCGGCCCGCAGGCGCTCCACGGCTTCCGGATCGAGCCGCGCCCGCGTCACGGCAAGGCGCGTGAGGCGGATCGCCTCGTCGGCGTTGCGGGCGAGGGTGCGCAGCGTGCCCTGGAACCAGTCGCGGCCGGAGGAAAAGGACAGCTCCACCGCCCGGTCGGCCAGGGCCTCCTGGAAGGCGGCCGCCGGCATGTCGCCCGCGCCCTCGTCCAGCAGGGCGGCGAGCAGGGCCGCAGTGCCGGCGCGGCCGGGCGCGTCCTGCGCCGAGCCGGCGCGGAAGGAGAATTCCAGCGCGAAGAGCGGGACCGCGTGCTCCTCAACCAGCCAGGCCTCGATGCCGCCGGGGGAGACCACCCGCTGCACGCGGCCGGAATGGGAGACCTTGCGAACGCTCGTGTCCATGGTTCCGATCCGATCAGGCCGCCACGAGCAGGCCGGTGACCGACCGCCGGGACTGGAGGACGCGCCGGGCGGCGGCATGGACGTCGGCGGCGGTGACCGCCTCGATCCGCGCCGGGCGGGCGGCGACATCGGCCGCCGAGAGGCCGATCGTCAGGGCCGCGCCGATCTGGGACGCCAGCGCGTACTGGCTGTCCTGGGCATAGATCATCGCCGCGAGCAGGCGCGTCTTGGCGCGGGCGACCTCCTCCTCGGGGAAGCCGGAGGCGACGACCGCCGCGAGTTCCTCGTCGAGCGCCGCCTCGATCCGGTCCAGCGCCACGCCCTCGCGGGGCACCGCGTAGACGCCGAAGCGCGACAGGTCGACGGCGAGGGGCGAATAATGCGCGCCGACGGAGGCCGCGAGCTCAAGGTCGGCCACGAGCCGGCGGTACAGGCGCGAGATCGTGCCCCCGCCCAGGCAGCGGGCCAGGACCTCGAGCGCCTCGGTCTCGCCGGGGGCGGCGCCGGTGACCGACGGCGCGAGGTAGTAGCGCTGCAGCAGCGGCTGCTCGACCTTGGCGTCGGCGACGCTGACCCTGAGGCTCGCCACGATCTCCGGCTCGCGCACACGCGGCGCCCGGGGGGCGCGCGCCGGGGCGATGGGGCCGTAATGGGTGGCGGCGAGCGCCACGGCTTCCTGCGGATCGACGTCTCCCGCCACGACGAGGATGGCGTTGTCCGGCGCATAGGCGCGGCGGTAATAGGCCAGCGCGTCTTCGCGGTTCAGGCCCTCGATCTCGTGCATCCAGCCGATGATCGGCGTGCCGTAGGGATGGTGCAGGTAGAGCGAGGCCATGAGGGCCTCGACGAGCTGGTGGCCGGGATCGCCGTCCACGCGCATGCGGCGCTCTTCCAGCACGACGTCTCGCTCGGGCGCGACGACCGCGTCGCTGAGGACGAGCCCGGTCATGCGGTCGGCCTCCAGCGCCATCATCGTGGGAAGGTGCTCCTTCGCCACGCGCTGGAAATAGGCTGTGTAGTCATAGGAGGTGAAGGCGTTCTCCTGGCCGCCGAGATCGGCGACGATGCGGGAGAAGACGCCGTCCGGATTGCGCTCCGTGCCCTTGAACATCAGGTGTTCGAGGAAATGGGCGATGCCGGACTTGCCGGGCGGATCGTCCGCGGCGCCGGTCCGGTACCACACCATGTGGGTGACGACGGGGGCCCGGCGGTCCGGGATGACGACGACCTGGAGGCCGTTGGGGAGCGTTTCGCCATGGACGGCGGGGCCGCCCGCGCTGGCGCCGGCCAGGGCAGGCGCGCCGGTTTCCGCGGATGCAGACATCAGGTCTTCCGGCTGGAGGGCCGGGCGGGCACGCGCCCGCCCGAAAGGATCAGTTGCGGATGCCGGCCGCGTATTCCTTCTCGTTGGACTCGTTCAGGTCCTTGGCCGGCGCTTCCTGGCTCAGGACCTTCGGCAGCGGCGCGGTCGAGGCCGGCATGCGCAGCCCGCGCGGCGGATCGGTCAGGTAGCGGCGATCCGGCTCGGCGCCGTAGGCCAGAAGGTTCTCGGCCTCGGTGCGCTTGGTCTGCCGCAGCAGTTCCGGGTTCATGTAGGGGTTGTTGCGGTTCATGTCGCTGACCGTCGGGTCGGCGCGGGTGTCGGTCAGGCGGCGGCCGCGGCGGATCTCCTCCACCGAGAGGCGCCCGCCCTGGGACGGGTCCTGCGGGCCGGCGGTTCCGCGCGGCGCGCGGGCGGCCTCGGCGGCGCGGCGCTTGGCCTCGACGTCCGGGTCCTTCGGCCAGCCGGCGGTGCGCTGCTCGGCGGGCGCGATCGGGGCGGGCAGCGTGGCGCCCGGCGGCACGACCAGCGGCGGCCGCTCCCGATAGATGATTTCCTCTTTGTCCTTATCGATGAAGCCGAGCGTCCCCAGCAGGTCCTTCATGAAGACCCCTTCCTGGGCGAAGGCGGCCCCGGCGGGCAGGATCGCGGCGAGCGCGGCCCCGGCCAGGAGCGAACGGCGGAAGGATGGCAGACGATGACGCATGTCCGGTCTCTCGGTTGAAAGGGCGGATGGAAGCGTCCGCCTTGCCCGGTCTTCGCGGCGATTTCGGGGCGGGACGGCCTGTCTAGGGGCGCGTCAATCCGCCCGGGCCCGCCGGTCGAAGACGAGGGAGTCATACAGAAGGCCGACCACTCCCGCAACGATGGCGGCGTCGGCGACGTTGAACACGTACCAACTGAACGTGCCCCAGTGCAGGTGGACGAAGTCGAACACCGCGCCGTAGGCCGCCCGGTCGATGGCGTTTCCGATGGCGCCGCCCACGATCAGCCCCAGGCTGACCGCCAGGAACCTGCGCTCGGCCCGCCAGCACCAGATGCCAAGACCGATCGCCGCGACGATGGACAGGACGACCAGGATCCACCGGCCGAGATCGCCTTCCTGCTGGAACAGGCCGTAGCTGATGCCCCGGTTCCACACGACGGTGAGGTCGAGGAACGGCGCTACGGCGACGGGCGCGCGCAACGGCAGGTCGTAGCCGAACATCAGCCAGAGCTTGGAGACCTGGTCGGCCACCAGGACCGCCAGCGCCACCATGAAGCCGAGGCGGCCGGGCGCGCGCAGGGCGGGCGCGGCCGCGCTCACGCCGCGCGCTCCGCCGCCGCCTGCCATTCGCGCATGGCGAGGGCGTCGCGCGCAGTGATGCCGGGATAGTCCGGATCGGCGGTGGCCGGGTCGAAATACTTCCAGGACCTGGCGCATTTCACGCCGTCCGCCGTGCGCGGCACGACCGCGACGCCGGGCACGTCCTCCAGGCGGAAGGCGTCGCCAGGCCCCTCCCCCGCCGCGATGGCGATGCCGGACGTGATGCAGACCTCGGCGAAGTCCACGCTCTCCACCGCGGCCCGCAGGTCAGGATCGGCGATGTGGACCAGCGGGGCGGCCTCCAGCGAGGCGCCGATGCGCTTGGCCGCGCGCTCGATCTCCAGCGCGCCGGTGACGACGCGGCGGACGCGGCGGATGCGGGCCCATTTCTCGGCCAGCGCGTCGTCGCGCCAGGATTCCGGGATTTCCGGCAGCAGTTCCAGGTGGATCGACCCGCCCGCCTCGCGGATGGCCGGATAGCGCTCGAGCCAGGCCTCCTCGGTGGTGAAGGGCAGGATCGGCGCCAGCCAGAGCGCGAGCGCCCTGAAGGCATGGTCGATCGCCTCCAACGCCCCGCGCCGCTTCGTGCTCGACAGGGGGTCGCAGTAGAGCGCGTCCTTGCGCATGTCGAAATAGAAGGCGGAGAGGTCGGCGGAGGTGAATTGCAGCACCGTCGCGACGATCTTCTTGTAGTCGAAATCGGCGTAGGCCTGGCGGATAACGCCGTCCATCTCGGCGAGCCGGTGGAGGATGAGCCGGTCGGCCTCCTCCATCGCGCCGATACCGACATTCGCATCCGCATCGTGGTGGGCGAGCGAGCCCAGCATCCAGCGCAGCGTGTTGCGCAGCTTGCGGTAGGTCTCCACGAAGGTCTTGAGGATTTCCGGGCCGATGCGCAGGTCGTCGGAATAATCGGCGGCGGCCACCCACAGGCGCAGGATGTCGGCGCCGGACTTGGCGATGACGTCCTGGGGCGCCACCACGTTGCCCTTGGACTTCGACATCTTCTCGCCCTTCTCGTCCAGGACGAAGCCGTGGGTGAGGACGACGTCGTAGGGCGCGCGGCCGCGCGTGCCGCAGCTTTCCAGCAGCGAGGAATGGAACCAGCCGCGGTGCTGGTCGGACCCTTCCAGATACATGACCGTGTCCGCGCCGCCGTCGGCCTTGCGCTTCAGGCCCTCCAGGGTCGGGAAATGGTCCGGGTCCTCCAGCGTGAAGGCATGGGTCGAGCCGGAATCGAACCAGACGTCGAGGATGTCGTCGACCTTCTCGTAGTCGGCCGGGTCCCGGTCCGGCCCGAGGAAGCGGGCGGCGGCGCCCGGCGCATACCAGGCATCGGCGCCTTCGGCCTCGAAGGCCTGGGCGATGCGGGCATTGACGACGTCGTCCTTCAGGATCTCGCCCGTGCGGCGGTCGACGAAGACGGTGATCGGCACGCCCCAGGCGCGCTGGCGCGACACGACCCAGTCCGGCCGGTTCTCGATCATGCCGGTGATGCGGTTCTCGCCGGCCGCCGGGACCCAGCGCGTCTGCCGGATCGCCCCGAGGGCGATGTCGCGCAGGGTGCGGTTGCCCAGGGCCGCCACCGGCCGGTCCATGGCGATGAACCATTGCGGCGTGTTGCGGAAGATGAGCGGCGCCTTGGAGCGCCAGGAATGCGGGTACTGGTGGCGCAGCTTGCCGCGGGAGACCAGCATCCCGGCCTCGACCAGGGCGGCGATGACGCGGCTGTTGGCGTCGCCCTCCTTGCCCTTGTCGTCGTAGACGCGGGCCCCGGCGAAGAGCGGCACGTGGGGGAAATAGGCGCCGTCGGGCTGCACAGTGTGCGGCACGTCCGGCAGGTTCAGCCGCCGCTGGTTGGCGATCCAGAGATTGTAGTCGTCCGCGCCATGGCCTGGCGCGATGTGGACGAAGCCCGTGCCGGCATCGTCGGTGACGAAATCGCCAGCGAGCAGCGGCACGCCGCGCCCCTCGAAGGCGTAATAGGGATCGGCCTTGGCGAGCGGGTGCTCGCAGGTCAGCCCGGCCAGATCGCGCGCCGGGTCGATGTCGCAGACGAGCGAGAACCCGTCTTCCTCGATCTTGGCGGCCTTCATCACGACCGGCGCGAGGGCCTTGGCGAGGAGCAGCGTCTCGCCCGCCTTCAGCCAGTTGCCCTCGGGGGCGGCGTCAACGCGGTACAGCCCGTAGGCGATCTTCTCGCCATAGGCGATGGCGCGGTTGCCCGGGATCGTCCAGGGCGTCGTCGTCCAGATGACGACGGAGGCTTTAGCAAGGTCGTCTTGCTCGTACGCGGCTCTAGCTACCGACAGTACTTGGCCAGCTGTACTCGGCGATACCCATTGGTCGTTGAGATAGTCGCGATCAAAACGGACCGGGAACTTCACGAAGATCGTCGTCGAGACGTGCTCGTGGTACTCGACCTCCGCCTCGGCGAGGGCGGTCTTCTCCACCACCGACCACATGACCGGCTTGGAGCCGCGATAGAGCTGGCCGCTTGTCGCGAAGGCCATGATCTCGCGGGCGATCTGCGCCTCGGCGGGGAAGGCCATGGTCGTATAGGGGTTGTCCCACTCGCCCTCGACGCCGAGCCGCTTGAACTCCTCGCGCTGGACGTCGATCCACTTCTCGGCGAAGGCGCGGCACTGGCGGCGGAAGGCGTTCTTCTCCACCTCGTCCTTGTTCAGCCCCTTGGCGCGATACTCCTCCTCGATCTTCCATTCGATCGGCAGGCCGTGGCAGTCCCAGCCCGGCACGTAGCTGGAATCGAAGCCGAGCATGCCCTGCGAGCGGACGACGAGGTCCTTGAGGATCTTGTTGAGCGCGTGGCCGATATGGATGTTGCCGTTGGCGTAGGGCGGCCCGTCATGGAGCACGAAGCGGGCGCGCCCGCTGGCGCTCTCGCGCAGGCGGCGCGACAGGCCGGTCGTCTTCCAGCGCTCCAGCAGGAGCGGCTCGCGCTCGGGCAGGCCGGCGCGCATGGGAAACTCGGTCTGGGGCAGGAACAGCGTCTTGGAATAGTCGGGGGCGTCGGTCATCGGTCTTTCCGGCGTCGGGCCGCGGCGGCGTGTCGAAGGCTGTCGCCTGCCGGGGGAGAAATTGCGGGGGGAAGCGCGGCCGGGAGGCCGGCGCGGACCATCGTCCCGGCCATCGCGGGGGGCCATGAGCGCTGATCCAGCCGCTCGGCGCCTCAGTCGAAGGCCGGGCCCTTAATTCGCCAGAGGGGAAAGCGGGCCGTCATGGGGCGTTCTTTAGCAGCGGCCCAGCGCTTGCGGAAGCCCGGTCTTCGTCACGAAAGAGCGGGTTCAGGCGGCGCGCAGGCTCGACAAGGCGCGCTCGACCTCGCCGCGCAGGCGGGCGGCCTCGGCCATGAGGTGCTCGGCGGCGCGGTCGATCTCGCCCGACAGGTCCGCCGTCTGGCTGGCGGAGGCGCGCACGGTAGCGACCGAATGTTCCAGCTCGCTGGAGGAGGAGGCGGCCGTCGCGATGCAGCGGGCGATCTCCTGGGTGGCGGCGTTCTGCTGTTCCATGGCCCCGGCGATCGACATGGTCATGGAATCGATGACCTCGATCGTCTTGGAAATGCCGCCGATGGCGCCGACCGCGCCGGCGGCCGCGTTCTGCATGCGGGAGATGTGGCCGCGGATGTCCTCGGTCGCCCGCGCCGTCTGGGAGGCGAGCGCCTTCACCTCGGAGGCGACGACGGCAAAGCCGCGACCGGCTTCGCCCGCGCGGGCGGCCTCGATCGTGGCATTGAGCGCCAGGAGATTGGTCTGCTCGGCGATGGCGGTAATGAAGGTCAGCACCTCGCCGATCTTGGCGCTGGAATCGTCGAGGGCGCGCATCAGCGCGGCCGTGGCGTCCACCTCCTTGACGGCCTTGGTGGCCATCTCGGAGCCTTCGTTGAGCTGCAGGCCGATCTCGGCGATGGAGCCGGTGAGCTCCTCGGCGGCGGCGGCGGCCATCTGCACGCTCTCGGTGGCGCGGGCCGAGGCCTGGGCGGCGCCGGTGACCTCGCCGACCGTGGCGCTGGCGGCGCCGCGCACGCTCTCAGTGGAGGAGCGCATGACGCCGGCCGCGCCAGTGAGCGCGGCGACCGAGGCGTTGATGACGGCATCGAGGGTGGAGGCGGCGGCATCGAGCCTGGCATTGGCCTGCTCGTCGCCGGCGCGGGCGGCGGCGGCCAGGCGCTCCTGCGCCTGGTTCATGGCGTGGCGCAGGAACTTCAGCGAGCGGGCGAGGTCGCCGGCGGCGTCCTTACGGGCGGCGTGGGGAATGTCCTGGGCGGTGGGATCGGCGACAAGGCGGCGGGCGCAGGCGGCCAGATCGTCATGCGCCTCGGCCTTGGCGGAGAACCACATGCCCACCAGCGACAGGCCGGTGACGCCGCAGCTCGCCGAGACCAGGATGCGCCAGAGCCCATCGGCGGGCAGGAGGAGCCAGGGCAGCGCGAAGCCCCCGGCGGCGACCGCGGCGCCGCCGAACACGGCGATGAGCGACTGGCGCTTCAGGGAGGCGGCGGAGCGGGGGCGATGGCCGTCCTGGGGCGAAAGCGCATGATCGGACATCGAAACAAAAGCCCGCTGAAATCGAGGAAGGCCGAAGCCGGACCGGAACGTCCGTCGACCTTGGGGCGCACGTGGTTAAGGTTCGGTAAGCGCCCCGGCGAAAGCGGTGGCTTTTCCACAGGTTGCAGGCGCCCTCAGGCGCGGCGGGACGCCGGCGCGCCCGCGGCCAGGCGCCGGCGGGCCTGCGCCACGTCGTCATGCATCTGGCGCACCAGCGCGTCCACGTCCTCGAACCGCTCCTCGGGGCGGATCCAGGCGTGGAAGCCGACCTCCATCGTGCGGCCATAGAGGTCGCCGCGGAAATCCAGCAGGTAGACCTCCAGCAGCGGCGCGCCGTCGTCGAAGGTCGGCCGGCGGCCGAAGCTCGCCACGCCCTCGAACAGCTCGCCCTCCACCCGGCAATGCACGGCGTAGATGCCGTGGCGCAGGCCGCAGGCGGGGTCGAGCGCGAGGTTGGCGGTGGGAAAGCCGAGGTCGCGGCCGCGCTTGGCGCCGTGGCGGACGATGGCCCTGACCGACCAGGGCCGGCCGAGCAGGCGGGCGGCTTCCTCCACGTCGCCCTGCCCCAGGGCGGCGCGGATGGCGGTGGAGGAGACAGGCGCCTCGCCGCCGAAGGCCGCGACGATCTCCACGGGGCGGCGGGTCCGCTCGCCCCAGGCGGCCAGCGTCTGCGGGGTGCCGGCCCGGCCCTTGCCGAAATGGAAATCGTGCCCGGCGACGACGCCGGCGACGGACAGTTTCCAGCCGAGCAGGTCGTCGAGGAAGGCGTCCGCCTCGATGGCCGCCATTTCAGGGCCGAAGGGCAGGACGAGCGTGGCATCCATGCCCGCCGCGGCCGCGGCGTCGGCCTTGGCCTGCGGATCGGTGAGCCGGAAGAGCGGCGGCACGGGGCGGAAATAGCTGGACGGGTGCGGCTCGAAGGTCAGCATCGCCGCCGGGCGCCCAAGACCGTCGGCCATCAGCCGCGTCCGGCGCAGCACGGCCTGGTGGCCCAGATGCACGCCGTCGAAATTGCCGATGGCGACGACCGGCCGCTCCAGGTCGCGCGGCAGCACAGGCGCGTCGGGCGCGAGCGCGATCAGGCGTCCTGGAAGCATGAACGGGGAACCTCGGGCCGGCGGGAGACGAGAGGCGGAACCAACACCGCCCTCACGCCGGGGTCAAGCGCAGCGGCGGGGCGGGCGGGCGTCCCCGCGACAGGAAATCTCGCCCCGGCTTTCCCGGATTAACCGGTTTGAAACGGGATTGCTCTATTCCGGAAACGATCGCGCAAGGAAGCGCGGGGTGTGGCGTGGGCGTTTCGCGGTCAGAAGCGAGCGGCGAACGCGGAGGGGATGATGGCCTTGGACCTGGGAATGCCGATCCTCGTCGTGGACGATTACCAGACGATGATCCGCATCATTCGTAACCTGCTGAAGCAGCTGGGGTTCGAGGATATCGACGACGCCTCCGACGGAACCAGCGCGCTCGCGAAGATGCGGCAGAAGCGCTACGGCCTCGTCATCTCCGACTGGAACATGGAGCCGATGACCGGCTACGACCTTCTGCGCCACGTCCGCACGGACGAGGACCTGAAGCAGACGCCGTTCATCATGGTGACCGCGGAATCCAAGACGGACAACGTCATCGCGGCCAAGAAGGCGGGCGTGAACAACTACATCGTCAAGCCGTTCAACGCGCAGACGCTGAAGACGAAGATCGAGGCCGTGTGCGGCCGGGCCCCGTCCGCTCCCGCCGCCGCCGAGGAAGCCGCCGAGGGCTGACAACAGCCCTTCCCTGCCGGCGCGTTCCCCTGACATAGCCTTACCGCGAAAAGCGGGCCCGCACCGGAACGGGCGCGAGCCCCAAGTTGCGGGAGGACCGCTCCCCGCCGATGCCGTCATGCGGCGTCGGGCCGGGGATCCTTGAGGATGTGGTAGAGGATGATCGCGCCGAAGGTGGCGGTACCGATCCCGTCCAGCGTGAACCCGGCGATCGTCAGCTTGAAATTGCCCGCGCCCAAAACGAGCGCGACGGCCGCGACGATGAGATTGCGCGGGTTGCTGAAGTCCACCTTGTTCTCGACCCAGATGCGCCCGGCCGTGGCGGCGATGAGGCCGAACACGACGATGGACAGGCCGCCGAGCACCGGGCCCGGAATGGTCAGGATCAGCGCGCCGAACTTCGGCGAGAAGCCGAGCAGGATCGCGATCAGGGCCGCCACGACGAAGACCAGCGTGGAATAGATGCGGGTGACCGCCATCACGCCCATGTTCTCGGCATAGGTGGTGACGCCCGTGCCGCCGCCGGCGCCCGAGAGCATCGTGGCGACGCCATCGCCGATGAAGGCGCGGCCGAGATACGGATCGAGGTTCCGGCCGGTCATGGCGCCGATGGCCTTGATGTGCCCCAGGTTCTCGGCGACCAGGATGACGGCGACGGGCGCGATGAGCGCCATGGCCTTGGCGTCGAAGACCGGGGCGGCGAAGGTCGGCAGGCCGATCCAGGCCGCGGCGCCGACCTTCGAGAAGTCGATCGCCGGGCCAAGGCCCATCAGGTTCGCCAGGATCCAGTAGGCGAGATAGGCGATGGCGCCGCCGAGCAGGATCGGGATGCGGCGCCAGATGCCCGGCGCGTAGCAGGCGACGACGCCCACCGCCACGATGGTGAGGATGGCGATCCAGCGGGCGAAGTTGCTGCCGTCCGGATTGCCGAGCGTGCCGGACGCGCTCTGGATCGCGATGGGCGCCAGGACGAGGCCGATGGCCGCCACGATGGAGCCGGTGACGACCGGCGGCATCAGCCGCTCCACCCAGCGGTGGCCGGCCATGGCGACCACGACGCCGATCAGCGTGTAGACCGCGCCGGCGGCGATGATGCCGCCAAGGGCGAGGCCGATATTGGGATTGGCGCCCGCGCCGACGCTGGCGCCGGTGGCCGCCAGGACCGGGCCGATGAAGGCGAAGGACGAGCCGAGATAGCTCGGCACCCGGCCGCCGGTGATGACGAAGAACAGCAGCGTCGCGATGCCCGAGAACAGGATCGAGACGTTGGGATCGAAGCCCATCAGGATGGGGGCCAGCACGGTCGCCCCGAACATGGCCACCACGTGCTGCAGGCCCAGCACGACCGTCTGCCCGCCGGGCAGCCGCTCGTCGGGCTGCACGACGCCGCCCTGCTTCAACGTCCAGTCAGGAAAGTAGCCACCCGCCATCGTCGCCCCCCTCAGAGCCTGCACCAGAGGCGCGGACGGCATCCTTCCATGGACGGGCCGCGCCCTCCGCAAGGTAACCCTGCGCGGCGCGATCCCGCGAGAGCGCGGGGCGGACTTATCAACCGTTCAGATGGAGGGTCAGACGCTGCGGCCGCGATCGATGGCGCGGCGCACGACCTCGCGCACCTCGCGATCCGACAGGAAGAGGTCGTGGCGGATCACGCCCCAGCCGAAATCGGACGCGTCGGCGACGCGCACGCCCAGGCTCTCGAGCGTGTCCCGGTCGGCCGCGCCGGCCCTCGGCACGCCGCCCGCCAGGCGCCGGGAGACGGCGAGCGCGCGATCGTTGACGGCGGTGATGAGCGTCATGCGCTGGGCCACGGGCCCGAGCCGCCGCACGCCGGCGGTGAAGACGTCGGCGTCGATGTCGGGCGCGGCGAAGACCACCGCGCCGAAGCGCATGGCGAGGTTGCCCGCGCCGCGCACGGCCGCCATCTCGCGCAGGGTCTCCAGCGTCAGCCACCCGCCCATGGAATGGGCGACGACGTGGATGCGCCCGATGGTCTGGCTGTCGGCGAGGGTGGCGAAGAGCCGCGACAGGGCATCGCGGGAATAGAGCGCGCTCTCGCGGTCGTAATTGTAGTCCAGCAGCCCGCCCTTGGAGGGCCAGGTGAAGGCCACGGTGACGCCCCTGAATCCGATGGCGTCGGAGAGCTGCGCGGCGTTGGTCACCGAGGTCTCGAAGGCCTCGTTGTAGCCGTGGATATAGATCATCACGTCCTGGCCGGAGGCGCGCTCGGCGAGGCGCGCGAGCTGGTCCTCGGCGGCCAGCGGCGTGACGCCCGCGATCGACCAGTCGCCGGACACGACCGACGCCGCCCGGGACACGAGCGAGGCCGGCGGGGCGGCGAAGGCGACGCGCACGGTCTCAAGCTCGCCGCGCTCGCCGCCGTAATGCGGCCCGCCGGTGCCCCCGGCGATGCGCTTGCGGTTGGTGACCGCGTAGAGGAACCGGTCCTCGGCCATGCGCGAGCGGCGGCCCTCGTCCTCGCTTCCGGCGAGCGAGCCGGTGATGGACGGCAGGCAGCCGCCGAGCGGCAGGGCCGCGCCGGCGGCGAGGAGGCGGAGCGCGGAACGGCGCGAGAGATCGATCATGACGGGTCCGGTCGGGGAATCGAGGGCGGCGCGGACACGGGCGCCCGGGACGGCCCGCCACTGACCCTCCAAGCTGGGCGAAGTTAAGGCGGCGGGCGACCGCGCGCGCGATTGACGGATCGGGCCACTGGGCGCATGGCACGCCCATGTCAACGACCGATCCCGCTTCCGACACCCGACCCGATCCCGCGCCTGCCGATCCAGCGCCCGGCGCGTCCCGACCGGCCGGCCCGTCCCCTGCCCCGCGCGTCCTCGTCGTGGGTGCGGGCCCCGCCGGCCTGATGGCCGCCGAGATCCTCGCCGGGTCCGGACTGGCGGTGGAGATCGTCGACCGCATGCCCTCCCCGGCGCGCAAGTTCCTGATGGCGGGACGGGGCGGGCTGAACCTGACCCATTCGGAGCCGCTCGACCGGTTCCTCACCCGTTACGGCGACGGCGGCGGCTGGATCGGCGCGATGGTTGAGGCCTGCCCGCCCGAGGCGCTGGCCGCGTGGGCGGCTTCCCTGGGCGAGCCGACCTTCGCGGGCTCGAGCGGGCGGATCTTTCCCCGCAGCTTCAAGGCTTCGCCGCTGCTGCGCGCCTGGCTGCGGCGGCTCGACGGGCTGGGCGTCAGGCTCGTGCCGCGCACGGCCTGGATCGGGCCGGACCATGAGGGCGGCGCGCGCCTTGCCGGCCCCGAGGGCGAGCGGATTGTGCGCGCCGACGCCGTGCTGCTGGCGCTTGGCGGCGCGTCCTGGCCCCGGCTGGGCTCCGACGGGGCGTGGCAGGCCGCGCTTGGCCGTGCGGGCGTGCCCCTCGTGCCGCTGGCGCCGTCGAACGCGGGCGCGACCATCGCGTGGTCCGACACGATCCGCGATCGGTTCGCCGGAACGCCGCTCAAGCGCATCGCGCTCGCCTGCGGCAGCCGGAGCGTGCGGGGCGAAGCGGTGGTCACCCGCCAGGGGCTGGAGGGCGGCGCGGTCTATGCCCTGTCTGGGGCGCTGCGGGGGGCGCTGGCGGCCGGGGGCGCCGCCGCGCTGACGCTCGACCTGCGGCCGGACCTCGACCTCGACGCACTCGCCCGGCGGATCGGCAAGGCGGAAAAATCCGTCTCGGTCTCCAACCGGCTGCGCCGCGCGGGGCTTCCCGCCGCGGCCGCCGCCCTGATGCGCGAGGCGCACGGGGCGGCCCTGCCCTCCGATGCCGCCGCTCTCGCCCGGCTGGCGAGGGCGGTGACGCTGCCGGTCTCCGGCCTGTCGGGGCTGGAGCGCGCCATTTCCAGCGCGGGCGGAGTCGCCCGCAAGGGCGTGGACGAGAACCTGATGCTGAAGGTCATGCCGGGCACGTTCGTCGCCGGCGAGATGCTGGACTGGGACGCGCCGACGGGCGGCTACCTCCTGACCGCGACGATGGCGAGCGGCGTCGCCGCCGCGCGCGGCATCCTGCGGCGGCTCGGCGTCGCCGAGGTCACCCCGCGCTGGCTGTCGCCGCCGGACCCGGCGCCTCGCTCCTGAGGCGGGAGGCGCGCAGGTCGCCGGACGCCTCCAGGATCGGATAGGCGATCGAGGTGATGTGCGCGTTGATGCGCTTGAGGTCGCGCAGGATGTCCAGGTGCAGCGCGCTGGTCTCCAGCGACGCCACCGTGCCCTCGCGCAGGCGCTTGAGGTGGTTCTCGGTGGCGCGCTTCTCCATGTCGCGCAGCTTGTCCTTCTCGGCGATGAGCTGGCGCGCGAGCTCGACGTCCCGGTTGACGAAGACGTTGATGGCGCGGCGCATCTGGTCGGTGACCTGCCGGTGGAAGGAGACGATCTCGCTCCAGCCCTCGGGCGAGAACGAGGTGCGGCTCTTCTGCTTCTTGGCGGCGAGCTCGAGCAGGCTCTTGTCGATGATGTCGCCCGCATGCTCCAGGTTCGTCGTGAACAGGATGAGGTCGAAGCAGCGGCGGCTCTCGTCGTCGGTCAGCGTCCCGCGGGTGAGGCGGGTGAGGTAGAGCTTCACGGCCTCCTGCAGCGCGTCGACCTGATCGTCGATGCGGGAGATTTCCTGGCGGCGGCGGCTGTCGGACGCCTCGAACGTCCCGAGCGACTCGCGCAGCATCACCTCGACCATGTCGGCAAGGCGCATGACCTCGCGGGTCGCGCCGGCGAGCGCGAGCTGCGGGCGCTCCAGCAGCGCGTCGTCCAGATGCGAGAGCTTGACCTCGCCGCCCTGGGCCTGCGGCTCCTTGACGACCTTCTCCAGCACCCGGGCGGCAAGGCCCGTGAGCGGCAGGAAGACCAGAGCCAGGACGACGTTGAAGGCGGTGTGGAAATTGGCGAGCTGGCGGACGCCGTCGGCGGCCAGGGCCGACATGGCGGCGGAAATCTGGTCCACGAAGGCGAGGACGAGAAGCGCACCGATGACGCGGAAGGCGAGGTTGCCGAACAGGATGCGCCGGGCGGCCGCGCCGGAGCGCAGCGACAGGCCGATGGGGATGAGGCCCGAGCCGACATTGGCGCCCAGGATCAGAGCCATGGCGAGCGGCACCGACAGGAGGCCGGACGAGGCGAGCGTGATGAAGAGCAGGATCACCGCGACGCTGGAATGGATGAGCCAGGTCAGCACGGCGGCGATGAGCATCGCCAGCAGCGGATCGTCGCCCAGGCGCTGGAGGATGAAGGCGAGGACCTCGCTCTGCCGCAGCGGCGCAGAGGCCTGCACGATGAGGCCGAGGGACAGGATCATCAAAGCCAGGCCGATCGCCACGCGGCCGAGCTGCTTCACGATGGGCGTGTCGGAGATCATGAAGGCGCCGACGCCGATGATCATCAGCACGGGCACCGCCGATTGCAGGTTGAACGACAGGACCTGCACGACGATCGTGGAGCCGATGTCGGCGCCCAGCATGACCGCGAGGGCGGGCGCGAGCGCGATGAGCGAGCGCTCGGCGAAGGACACGAGCAGCAGGCCGGTGGCGGTGGAGCTCTGGAGCGCGGTGGCCACCATGATCCCGGCGGCGCAGGCGCGCACCGGCCCCTTGGTCGCCCGGGCGATGGCGCCGCGCAGCCGCTCGCCGAAGGCGCGGAGGATCCCGGTCTTCACCATGCGCGTGGCCCAGATGAGCAGGGCGACGCCGCCGAACAGATGAAGCAGTACCGAGTGTCCGGCCATAATGGGTTCGGCCCTCCTGGGGTCAAAGGTTGAGACGGATCGCGCCCGCGTCAGGTCCTGTCCGTGGCGTGGGGAGCGGCGGCGGCAAGCGCGTCGGGAATCGGCGACTGACCCAGCCACGTGAACCATATGACAGAAATGTGACCGGAATCGATAATGTCGTTTTCGTCCCCCGGCGTGGTCGTGTGCGCACGGGCGCTGGAGGTCTTCAGGACGAGCCTGTCGGCGCTGTCCTCGATGATCTCGGCCTTTGCGGCGATCTTGTCGCGGCCGATCCGGGCCGGCACCACCTTCGCCGGCAGGGTGCGCGGCAGGTTGAAGGCGAGCCAATGGCCCTCCTTCGCCCACAGGTCCTTCCGGTCCAGATAGGACCGGATGAAGCCGGCCAGCCAGGCGACGTCGTTCTCGCTCACCGGATCGATGCCCTTGGTGCGGGAGAAGGCGAGCGCCGGGATGCCCCAGAAGGTTGCCTCGCGGGCGATGGCCATCGTGCCGGAATAGGCGATGTCCTCGGCGGCGTTGCGGCCCTCGTTGACGCCCGAAAGGACGAGGTCGGGCCTTGGGCCATGGGCCGATCCGTCGCGGAACAGGCCGGTCATCGCCGCCACGACGCAATCGGCCGGCGTGCCGCTGGCGGCATAGCGCCGCTCGCCGACGCGGGTCAGCGTCACCGGGCGGTGCAGCGTGAGGCTGTTGGAGGCGCCGCTGCGCTTGCCGTCGGGCGCGATCACCCAGACGTCGTCGGACAGGCGCCGCGCCGCGCGCTCCAGGAAGGCGAGGCCCGCGGCGTCGATGCCGTCGTCGTTGCAGATGAGGATGCGCATCGTCGGCTCGGGCCTCACAGGTCGAGATTGTCGCCGGTGCGGACCGGCCGGAAGGACGCGGGCATGCGCGCGGCGAGCGCCGCGAGCGCCGGGCCGTCGCAGGAATGGCCGACCAAGACCGACGGCGCGACCGCGGCGGCGAGCGCCAGGTTCTCGCGCAGGACCGGATGGGTGGGCAGGCGGATCCAGTCGGCGCGGCCGGCGGCGTGGAGGCGCTGGGCCGGGCTGCCCTTGGGCAGGTGGCCCGTGAGCAGGATCGGCACGCCCTCCGCGTCCGCCCGCGCGATGAGCGCCTGCGAGGGGCCGCCCATGCCCATGCCGTCATGGGCGAGAAGGCACCCGTCCGGCCAGGGATCGCCGTCGTGCCAGTCGGGCGCGGCGGCGACGCGGGCCGCGAGGGCCGCCGCGGCGCCGGGATGAAGCCAGCCCGCCTGCGCGATCTGGTCGAGCACCGGGCCGCGCATGGATTCGTGCAAGGCCACCGGGCCGGGCACCGCCATCAGGATCTCCAGCGGCTTGCCGGACACGGGCGTCGGCATCAGCGCGCGCGGCCGCGCCGCGGTCCAGGCGGCGATGGCGGCGACGCGCTCGGAGGGCGGCACGTCGTCGTCGCCATAGGACGCGTCGATGGCCAGACAATCGGCCCTGGGCAACGGGTCCATGGCGAGGACGGGGCTGCCGGGCACCACGTCGGCGCTGTAGGCGACGGAGCGGCGTCCGTCCTCCACGTGCAGCCAGAGACCGCCGACCGTATGGCCGGAGCGGCCGGAGCGGATCGTGAACGGCCCGATGCGGACCGGCTCGCCGGGCGTGATGAGGGTGATATCCGCGCGATCCGCCAGCGCCCGGTGGGCGGGCTCGCCATAGACCTCCAGGCACGCGGCCATCTCGGCGCGGGTTTCCGCCGTCATGAGGATGCGGCCTGCAAAGCCGTTGGCCAGGCACCAGCCCAGGGCGCCGATATGGTCCTCGTGGGCGTGGCTGACGACGATGGCCTGCGCCGCCGCGAGGGCGTGGGGCGCGATGGCGGGATAATAGTCCGGGCCGGGCGCCGCGGCGGTGCCGTCGCTGGTGTTGATGCCGACGTCGAGGATGATCGCCGTGCCGGCGGAGGCGAGGCTAAGGCTCGTGCGCCCCTTCTCGCCGAACCCGCCGTGGAAGGTCACCCTCATGCCGCCGCCGGTCCCGCGTCCGGGATCACCCAGCCGCCCGCGATGCGCACGCCGACGGCGTCGCCGGAATTGACCGGATCGCCCTCGGGCTGGTGCACCTCGAGCGTGAGGTCGGGCATGGCCTCCGGCGCGATCTCCACGCGGGAATAGCCGCCCTGGTAGACCGAGCGCCGGACGCGGCAGGGGATCGTTCCCGGCCCCGGCGGAGCGAGCACGAGATCGCGCGAGCGCAGGCACAGCTTGGCGGCGGCGGCGAGCTTCTGGTCCGGCCGGCAGCGCACGGGCACGTCGACGCCGAAGACGCGGGCCATCGCCCGGCCGGCATTGGCGTCCCTGACCTCGCCGGGCACGATGAGCCCGTTGCCGATGAAGCCGGCCACCATCTCGTTCGCCGGCTCGCGATAGAGCTCGGACGGGGTGGCGAGCTGCATGAGCTGGCCCCGGTCCATCACGGCGATGCGGTCGGCCAGCGCCATGGCCTCGGCCTGGTCGTGGGTGATGTAGAACATCGTGGTGCCGGTGCGGGCGTGGAAGTCGTGGAACTCGTCCTCCATGGACGCGCGCAGGTGCACGTCGAGATTGGCGAGCGGCTCGTCCAAGAGGACGAGGGAGGGGGACGCCACCAGGCAGCGGGCGAGCGCGACGCGCTGGCGCTGGCCGCCCGAGAGCATGGCGGGGCGACGCTCGGCGAAGCTGGCAAGGCCCACCAGTTCCAGCGCCTCCCGCACCCGGCGCTCGCGCTCGGGCGCGGCGACGCCGGCCACGCGCAGGCTGTAGCCGACATTCTCGGCGACGCTCATGTGCGGCCACAGGGCGTAGGACTGGAACACGATGCCGATGCGCCGGTCCTCCGGCGGGGTATGGGCCTCAGGCGAGGAGACGACGCGGTCGCCGATGGCGATCGTGCCCTCCTCGGCGCGGTCGAAGCCCGCGACGAGGCGCAGGAGCGTGGTCTTGCCGCAGCCCGAGGGGCCGAGGATGGCGATGAACTCGCCGTCCCGGACGTCAAGGCTCACCGCGTCGAGCGCCTTGTAGTCGCCGAAGCGCTTGGTCAGCCGGTCGATGGTCAGTCGCGCCACGGAAGCACTCCCTGAGGCAGGCGTTTCGCGAGAAGAAGGGTGGAGAGCATCAGCGCGAAGGTGACGATCAGCGTCAGCACCGCGAGGGCCGATGCGTAGGTGGAATCGCCGCCCTGCTCGAGGCTGAAGACCACGACGCCAAGCGTCTCGGCCCCGGAGGACCAGAGCAGCGCGGAGACGGTGAGCTCGTTGAAGGCGGTGAGGAAGATCAGGAGCGCGCCGGCGGCCGCCGCAGGGGCGACGAGCGGCAGGATGATCGTGACCATGCGGCGCAGGAGCCCGGCGCCCGCCACCTGGGCCGCCTCCTCCAGCGCGCGGTCGAGCTGATGGTAGCCCGACACGACCGGCCGGAGGCCGAGCACGAGGAAGCGCGCGACATAGGCGAAGAAGATGATCCAGACCGTGTTGTAGATGGAGAACCCGAGCAGCGGGATCGGCTTGAGGAAGATCAGGATCGAGGCGATAGCCAGAACCACGCCCGGCAGCGCGTAGGGCAGCTCGGCGGCGATGTTCAGGAAGCGCAGCAGGCGCGAGCGGCGCCAGACCAGGAAATAGGCCAGCGGCACCGCCACGACGACGATGATGAGCGCCGCGCCCGCCGAGAGGGCGAAGCTGTTGACGAAGGCGCGCTTGGCGGCGGCGTAGTCGAACAGGACATAGGCGTAGTTCGCCAGCGTCGCGGTTTTGGCATTGAGCGGCACGCCGTAGGCGGTGACGAGCGAGGTGATGATCAGCCCCGCCAGCGGCAGGACGACGACCAGGAGGCTTAAGGTCCACAGGCCGATCTCGACCGGCAGGCGCCAGCGGCGCAGCTCGAAGGGCCGGGCGGCGATCGAGGTGGTGGTGATGCGGTAGTCGGCGCGGCGGAGCATGAAGTCCTGCAGGAGGATGCCGGACATGGCGATGGCGCCGATCAGCACCGACAGGATGGCCACCTCGCCCAGGACGCCGGGGCCGAGGCCCGACAGGCGCTGGTAGATGAGCGTGGTCAGGACCGGGTAGCGGCCGGGAATGCCGAGGAAGGCCGGGATGCCGAAATTGCCGACGCAGGACACGAAGGCGAGGGCGATGCCCGCGACAAGCGGCGGCGTCATCAGCGGCAGCACGATCGTGCGCAGCACGGTCAGCCGGCGCGCGCCGGCCGACAGGCCCGCCTCGATGAGCTCGCGCGGCAGGCTGCGCAAACCCGCGCGCAGCGTCAGGAAGACGAGCGGCGCGTACTGGATGCCCAGCAGCAGGATGATGCCCTCGCGGGAATAGAGCGGGTTGCGCGTGCCCAGCGGCGGGGCGAGGCCGAGCATCTTCAGCATCGGGCTCGCCGGACCCACGACCTGCAGCCAGGCCAGGGCCGTGATCTGCGGCGGGATCATGAGCGGCAGGACGAAGAGGAAGACGAAGGCGTTGCGCGCCCGGATGTCGGTGAGCGAGACGATGATGGCGACGGTGCCGCCGACGAGCACCGCGATGAGCGTGCCGCCGAGGGCCGTCTCGATGGAGTTGCGCGTGGCGCGCCAGGTGATGTCCGCCGACAGCGTGGTGGTCGCCGCCGTGAGGGACGGATTGCCGCCGGGCGCGAACCCCTCCAGGAGGAGGCGTCCGAGCGGCAGGATTGAGAGAAGGCCCACGAGCAGGGCCAATCCGTAGATCAGCGCGCGTTCGGTGCGGCCGTCAGGAATGGCATGCGCGTGGGCCATGATGGGACACTCTTTCCCGGGTGTCTCAGTTGCCGAACATGTCGGCGAAGCGCTTCTTGTCGGCCTCGGTCTTCTCGAGGACCGCGGCGGTGTCGATCGGCATCAGGTTGACCTTGACGCTCGGGGCGAGCCACGAGGGACCCTTCACGCCTTCACGCGCCGGGATGTAGCCCTGGCTGACCGCCAGCTCCTGGCCCTTGGGCGAGAGGATGAAGTCCACGAACGCCTTGGCGGCGGCCTGGTTGGACGCCGTCTTGAGGATGGCGACCGGCTCGGTGACCGGGCTGACGCCCTCCTTCGGGAAGACGAACTCGACCGGCGAGCCCTTCTCCTTGGCGTTGAGCGCCATGAAGTCGACGAGGATGCCGTAGGGCTTCTCGCCCTCGGCGACCGCCTTGAGCACGGCGCCGTTGCCGCGCACGGCCACCAGGTCGTTGGCCTTCAGGCCGTCGAAGTACTTCCAGCCGAGGTCGGGACGGGAGGCGAAGGCCGACAGGAGGATGGCCGCCGCGCCGGAATAGAGCGGGCTCGGCATGATGACCTGGCCCTTGTATTCCGGCTTCGCCAGATCGGCGAAGGAGGTCGGCTTCATCTTCGCGGCGGTGTTGTAGGCGATGCCGGTCGTGATCAGCTTGGAGCCGAAATAGGTCTTGTCGGCGTCGTAGGTGCCGGCCGGGAAGCCGTCGACCTTGGCCTCCGTGTAGGCGAGCAGGCGCCCGTCCTTCTTCAGGACCTCCATGGAGACCGCGTCGGCGATCAGGAGCACGTCGGGCTTCGGCTGGCCGGCGGAGAACTCCGCGGCGAGCTTGGACATGATCTCGGTCGTGCCCGAGCGGAAGATCTCGACCTCGACATTGGGGTTCGCGGCCTTGAAGGCGGCGACGGTCTGCGAGGCGTCGCGGTCGGGCTGCGAGGTGTAGAGCACCAGCTTGCCCGACTGGGCGAGCGAGGGCGTCGCGAGCGCGATGAGAGAGCAGCCGGCCACGGCGGCCAGGCGGACGATGGACTTGAGCATGACAACCTCCGAAATGCGTTTCGTTCCCAGGGTGGGTCCGGTCCGTTTGCCGCGGGCGCGGCGTCGGACCTGGTCTTGTTGCCGTTCTGTCATGACACCGTCATGACGCTGAACTTTAGTGACGTGACTACAACAACAGTTCAGGCGTTTCGACCGCGCTGCGCAAGTCCTGCATGAAGCGCGCGGCCGCGACCCCATCCACGATCCTGTGATCGGACGACAGGGTGAAGGTCGCCACGGGGCGCAGCTTCACCTTGCCGTTGACGCCCACGGGCGTGTCCACCGTGCGCCCCACCGCCAGGATCGCCGCCTCGGGCGGGTTGATGATCGCGGTGAAGCCGTCCACCCCATACATGCCGAGGTTGGAGATGGTGAACGTGCCCCCGCGCATGGCCGAAGGCGGGATCGAGCGGTCGCGCACCTGGTCGCGCAGGGCGGCGAACCTCTCGGTCAGCTCGGCCAGGGACAGGCGGTGGCAGTCCCGCAGGACCGGCACGACGAGCTCGCCGTTGCGGTCCATGGCGATGCCGATATGCGCGCCATCGCGGTAGCGGGTCGCCTGGCCCTCGACGCTGGCGTTCAGGACCGGATGGTCCATGAGCAGCGGCCCGACGACCCGGGCGAGCAGGACGGTGAGCGAGGGCTTCAGGCCCGTGCGCGCCTCGATCCGCGGGGCGATCCGCTTCTGCAGCGAGATCAGCGCCGACATGTCGATATGCGCCGTCATGTAGAAGTGCGGCGAGGTCCGCATGGATTCAGCGAGCCGGTCCGCGACGATGCGGCGGATCGGGGAGAAGGGCTCAAGCCGCCCGCCCTCGGGCAGGGCCGTCGCGGCGGCCGCGGCGGGACGCGGCGAGGCCGGGGCCGTGGCCGGGACCGTTGCGGACTGTCCGGGCGCGCGGGCGGCGATGGCCGCCTCCACGTCCTTCTGGCCGATGCGGCCGCGCGGGCCCGAGCCGCTGACGGCGGCAAGGTCGATGCCGTTCTGGCGGGCGATACGGCGCGCAAGCGGCGTCGCGCGCACGCCCTGGCCGGCCGGCGCGGCGGCTGCGGCAGGCGCATCGGCAGGGGTGGGAGCCGAAGCCGGAGCAGAGGCATCGGCGCCGGGGGCCGGCGCGGCGGGTGCGGCGGCGGCGGGCGCGGCGGAGACCGCCTCGCCCTCGCGGTAGATCATGGCCACGACGGTCCCGACGGGGATCTGCGTGCCGGTCTGCGCCGCGATGTGGCGGATCGTGCCGGAGGTCGGCGCCTCCACTTCCATGACCGACTTGTCGGTGCCGATCTCGAACAGGAGATCGCCCTCGCGCACGACGTCGCCCTCCGAGACCTTCCAGGCCTCGATGGAGCCGGTCTCCATCGCCATGTCGACCTTGGGCAGGATGACCTCGACGGGCATCGTCCTATTCCTCCCGCTTCAGGCGGCGGGCGGCGGCGACAATGTCGTCCTCCTGCGGCACGGCGGCCTTTTCCAGCTGCGGGTTGTAGGGCAGCGGCATGTCGGCGCCGCCCAGGCGCAGGATCGGCGCGTCGAGGAAGTCGAACACGTCGCTCTCGGCGATCATGGCGGAGATCTCCGCGCCGATGCCCATGGTCTTCACGCCCTCGTAGACGACGAGCAGACGGCCGGTCTTGCGCACGCTCGCCGCCACCGTGTCGAAATCGATGGGGCGGATCGTGCGCAGGTCGATGACCTCCGCCGAGATGCCCTCCTCGGCGAGCCGCGCAGCGGCGGCCTCGGCCTTCAGGCTCATCAGCGAGGTGCCGACGATGGTGAGGTCGGTGCCCTCCCGGCGGATCGCCGCCTTGCCGATCGGCACGCGGTAGGCCTCGGCCGGAACCGGGCCCTTGGTCTTGTAGAGGAGCTTGTGCTCGAAGATCAGGACCGGGTTGGGATCGTCCAGGGCCGCAAGCAGCATGCCCTTGGCGTCGTGGGGCGTTGCGGGCTGGATGACCTTCAGGCCCGGCACGTGGGCGAACCACGCCTCGAGCGACTGGGAGTGCTGGGCGGCCGCGCCGGTGCCCGAGCCGCCGGGCAGGCGCACGACCATGGGCACGGTCGCCTTGCCGCCGAACATGAAGCGGATCTTCGCCGCCTGGTTGACGATCTGCTCCATCGCCAGCGTGACGAAGTCCGAGAACTGGATCTCGAGCACGGGGCGCATGCCGGTGATCGCCGCGCCGACCGCGACGCCGGCGATGCCGAGCTCGGAGATCGGCGTGTCGATGACGCGCTCCGTGCCGAAGCGGTGGACGAGGTCGCCGGACACGCCGAACGCGCCGCCATAGACGCCGACATCCTCGCCGAACAGGAAGACCCGCTCGTCGGCTTCCATCGCCTGGCCGAGCGCCTCGCGGATCGCCTCCGCGTAGGACAGCTCGCGCACCTCGCCGCCAGCGGGCTGGATGTCAGTTGGCATAGACGTCACGGGTCAGCTCGCTGATGTCGGGATCGGGGCTCGCCTTGGCGAATTCGATCGCCTCGGCGATCTCGGCGGCGGCCGCCGCCTCGATGGCGTCCAGCGCCTGGCGGTCGAACCGGTCGTGGCCGAGAAGCTCCTCCTCCAGCCGCACAATGGGGCAGCGCGATCGCCACAGGTCGATCTCCTCCTTCGTCCGGTAGAGGTTGCGGTCGCTCTTGGAATGGCCGCGGATGCGGTAGGTCTTGCACTCGATCAGGGTGGGGCCGCCGCCGGAACGGGCCCGCGCGATGGCCTCCCCCGCGGTGGCGGCGACCAGCGGCAGGTCGTTGCCGTCGATGGTGATGCCCGGCATGGCATAGGCCGGGGCGCGGTCCGCCACGTTGGGGACCGCCGAGGCCCGCTCGATGGCCATCGACATGCCGTAATGGTTGTTCTCGCAGACGAAGACGACCGGCAGCTTCCAGATGGACGCCATGTTCAGCGCCTCGTGGAAGGCGCCCTCGTTGGACGCGCCGTCGCCGAAGAAGACGATGCAGACGCGGCCGTTCTTCTGCATCTTGATCGACAGGCCGACGCCGGCCGCGATGGGCAGGCCGCCGCCGACGATGCCGTTGGCGCCCAGATTGCCGCCCTCGACGTCGGCGATGTGCATCGACCCGCCGCGGCCGCGGCAATAGCCGGTCTCCTTGCCGAAGAACTCGGCGAACATCATGCCCGGCTGCGCGCCCTTGGCGATGCAGTGGCCGTGGCCGCGATGGGTGGAGAGGATGTAGTCCTGCGGCTCCAGCGGCAGGCAGGTGCCGACCGCGCTCGCCTCCTGGCCGATGGACAGGTGCATCGTGCCGTGGATGAGGCCGCGCATGTAGGAGTTCTCGGCCTCCTCCTCGAACTTGCGGATGAGGTGCATGCGCCGCAGCGCCTCGCGCAGCGTCGCATCGTCAAGCGCGGCCAGCTCCGGACGCTGATTCGCCCGTTCGCTCCGCGCGGCCTTGGCCTCGCCCGTCGCCATGCTCATCGCGCTCCCGTCTGCGCCCGCGCGCCCGACAGGATGGCGTCCTGCTCGCGGCGCAGCTTCACCACGGTCAGGGCCTCGTCGGGCCGGCAATTGTCGTAAGTGAGATAGTTGCCCTTGGCGATGGGCTTCACCGTCACGGCGCCCTGCGCCAGGCCCAGGGGCAGCGCGTTCAGCTGCCGCGCCTCGGCCGCCGCTATGGCAAAGCCGCGATAGCAATATTCGCCGATCGCATCGAGCCGCGTGCCGGCCGGAAGGTCCTTCTTGGCGAGCGCGCCCACCTCGACCGTCGGGACCGGCAGCGGCTCCATGTGGCTCTGGCCGTAGAGCACGGCGGCGACCGCCGACAGCGGCACTTCCAGGCTCGTCAGGTGATAGGGCCGGAAGAACGTGTAATAGGGCCCGGGACCCATATGCAGGTCGGACATCCGCTCGCGGACGCGGGGATGGCTCATCTCCGCCACGACGAAGACGCCCGGCGCGACGCCCTTCGCGACGGAGAAGTCGACGACGCCCTTGCGATCGAGCAGGCCGCCCTCGGCCTTCGGCCGGAAATAGTCCTGCAGCTCCTCGCGCGGCGCGGCGGGGCCGTGCATGCCGGGCCTGTCGACCGTGAGGCCGGTGGCGTTGGCGATGGCCGCCATCTCGACCATGGTCTTGGAGCCGTCGACGAACTCCACCAGCATGCGCGGGTTCATGTTCCGGCGGCGCGCCTCCTCCTCGTAGAGGTCCGGCGTCGCGTCGATGCGGAAGGGATTGTTCTTGCCCTTGCCGGCGGCGACGACGGGATAGCCGAGCGCGCCGACGAAGTTGATGAGCTCCATCGCGGCGGTCGGTTCGTCGCCGGCGCCCAGCGTGTAGACGACGCCCGCGCGCTCCGCCTGCGCCCTCAGATAGGGCCCGATGGTGACGTCGGCCTCGACGTTCATCATCACCAGGTGCTTGCCCTGCGCGAACGCAGTGAGCGCGACGTTGGCGCCGGCATTGGGATTGCCGGTGGCGTCGATGATGACGTCGATGGCGCCGGAGCGGCAGGCGACCTCGATGGAGGGCGTCACGGCGATGGCGCCCCCGCCGATGGCGGCGTCGGCGGCCTCGACCGTATCGGCGCGCAGCGTGCGCGCCTCGCGGCCTGCGATCTCCACCGCGCGCACGGCATTGTCGACGTTGAGATCGGCGATGATCGCGATCTCGACGCCGCGCATCTGCGAGACGGCGGTGACGATGTCGGTGCCCATCTGGCCGGCGCCGGCAAGGCCGATCCTGACCGGCCGGCCGCTGTCGGCCCTGGCGGCAAGATCGGCCAGAAGCCCGCGGCTTCCGCCCCTGCCCGTGCGTCCGTTCGCTGCGTTGCCTGTCACCGGCCGTTCCCGCTCGCTTCGTCAGGCGGCACGCGAGCCGCCACACCGCGCCGTCATAGCGCGATCATGGGGCGACGCTAGATGAACAAAAGTTCGCACGCAACACTAATGTTCGCATTTTCGTTGCTGCAATGCAGCAAATAGACGTTGCAGCGCGGCAATCACGCAGGATGCGCATCGCGCCGCCAGCGGTCGCGACCGGGCGGACGGCAGCTCAGGACCGCGCAGGCGCGCGCGGCCGGACGCCAGGGCCGCGGGGCGACCCGCTCGCCAGGATCAGTGGGTATCGATGAGGACGGACGCCAGCCGCCGCGCGACGTCGCGGGTCACCTTGCGCCGGTAGCCGGAATGGACGAGCTGGCCGTTATGGTAGACGTCCTGCTCCACATAGAGCTCCGTGCCGTCCCAGCGCAGGATGTTGTCGGATTTCGTCGTCTCGATGACGCCGAGCGGGGCGATCAGACGCCCTTCCTCCACCTTGAACATGCCGGTATTCCCTCCGTGCCTGCACCGACACTAACCGCGCCGGTGCCGGAACGGCAAATGCTGTTGCGCGGCGGAAGGCTCAGGCGCGGACGCGGCGGCGGACCGGGGCCTCCTCCCCCTCCCCGGGCGCGAGCCGGAACTGGGCGATGAGCCGGGCGAGCTCGCCCGCCTCGCTCGCCAGCGCATGGCTCGCCGCGGTCGACTGCTCGACCATGGCGGCATTCTGCTGGGTCACCTGATCCATCTGGTTGACGGCGTTGTTGACATCCGCGAGCCCTCTGGCCTGCTCCTGCGTCGAGGCGGCGATTTCGGCGACGATGCCGTTGATCTGGGCCACCTGCCTCACGATCCGGTCCAGCGCTTCGCCCGTTTCCCCGACCAGTTGCACGCCCGAGCCTACGTGACCCGTGGACGCGGATATCAGCGTCTTGATCTCCTTGGCCGCATCGGCGGAACGCTGCGCGAGTTCCCTGACCTCGGACGCCACCACGGCAAAGCCGCGTCCCGCCTCGCCGGCGCGGGCCGCCTCGACGCCTGCATTCAGCGCGAGGAGGTTGGTCTGGAAGGCGATCTCGTCGATCACGCCGATGATCTGGCTGATCTCCTTGGCCGACTTCTCGATCTCGGCCATCGCCGACACGGTCTGGCGCACGAC
>JAIXYZ010000004.1 GCA_027489955.1 Hyphomicrobiales bacterium
CCGCCGCCCGAGGTCGCCGCCAGCGTGCCCGAGCCGACCGACAGCGTCACCGTCACCGAGCCGGAGCCTGCGTCGACATCCGCCACGGAAATCCCCGTGAGCGCGCTCGCCACGTCCTCTGTCACCGCGATGGAGCCCGGGACGGTGAGCACCGGCGCGTCGTTCACGGCCGTCACCGCGAGGGTGACGGTTTCGGTGTCGGTCAGCGCGCCGCCGGAGCCCGTGTTGCCGCCATCGTTCACCGCGACCGTGAGAGTCACATCAGAGGTCGCGTTGGCGGCGGTGGTGAACGCGACGTTCGATCCGGCGATGAATGCGTTGATGTTCGCGACCGTGCCCGTCAGCGTCAGGGCGCTCGATGTCCCGCCGACCGTCACGCCGCCGCCGCTGGTCGCCGCGAGCGAACCCGAGCCGACCGACAGCGTTACCGTCACCGAGCCAGAACCGGCGTCGACGTCCGCGACACTGATTCCGGTGAGCGCGCTCGCCACGTCCTCGGTCACCGCGATCGAGCCCGGCAGGGTGAGCACCGGCGCGTCGTTGACCGCGGTCAGCGTCACGCTCGTGGCGGAGGCGGTCGAGCCGCCATCCCCGTCGTCGACGGAGATGGTGATCGTGCGCGTCGCGGTCGTCGGTGCTTCGCTCGTGTTGTCGTAGGTCAGCTCGCGCACGAGCGCCTGGACGCGCGCCGCCGTCGCGTTCGCGTTGAGGGCGATGACGAGGTCGGCGCCGCCCGTGCCGTTGGCGCTGATCGTTCCGATGGCCGTGCCGGAGACGGACACGGTGCTACCCACAGTCACGCCGGCGCTCAGGGACACGACACCGGAGGTCGCGATGCCCAGCACGTCCTGGGCGGCGACCTCGTTGGCGGTGATGGAGACCGTGACGCTGCCGCCGTTGAAGTCGGCGGAATCGCCGTCGGTCACGGTCGCGTTGCTGCCGGCATCGAGCCGAACCGCGCCGCCATTCTCGGTGAAGGCGACGCTGTCGCCACCGAGATTGCCCACCGAGGGTGAGACGTTGGACGTGGTGGTGAAGTTCAGCGCTGTCTTGTCGGTCGAGGCGATGCGCGTGTTCAGGCTGGCCACGGCGAGTGCCGCCCCGTCGGCATCCGCAAAGGCGTTGATGTCGAACAGGATGTAGTAGCCGGTCCCCTGCGCCAGCGTGGTGACCGGGTCGATCGTGATCGTCGCCGTGCCCGAGCCGGTGACCCGCGCGCCGTTGGCGGCGATGGTCTCGATCAGTGCGTCGTCGGAAGTGCGGTAGATCCTGATCGCGCCCGAGCCGGCATTCACGGCTTCGCTGAAATTGAGCACGATGTTGGCGGAGGGCGCAAAGGTCGTGGAATTGTCGGCCGGGGTGCTGGAGACGATGGTCGGCGGTGCGCCGTTCTGCGTGATGTAGCGGGACGCGGTGTTCTGCGAATCGACGATGTCGAGGTCGCCGTCGCCGTCGAAGTCGCGAACGAGATAGGCGGCGCCCGTCAGCTGCGCGAAATTGAGGCCGTTGAAAGGGCCCGATGAGAAATTCGCGCCATCGGTCTTGGCTATGGCCGTGAAGGTGTATCCGCCGGTCGCGTTGTTGACGTACAGCGTGTAGCCGGAGCCGCTGACGTTGCCGTTCTGGTTCAGGACGTCGGTGAAGCCGTCGGAATTGAAGTCGCCGAACAGCAGGCGTCCCGAGAAGGTCTGGCTGGGCAGGAAGCTGGTGCCGACCGAGAAGCCCGCGCCGCCATTGTTGACCAGCAGGCGCGGCACCGTGCTGCCGCCCTGGTTGTCAACGATGTCCGCGCGGCCGTCGCCGTTCAGGTCGATGGCCGTCAGGAGGCTGGGCGTGACCAGCGTGAAATCGATGCCGTTGAACGGCCCCGACGTGAAGGCCGAACCATCGGGTTTGGCGATGGACGTGAAGGTGAAATTGCCGGCGTTGAGATAGAGCGTGACGCCGTTGCCGCTCACGTTGCTCGGCTGGTTTAGCGCATCGATCAGCCCGTCATTGTTGAAATCGCCGAAGACGAACCGGTTGGCGAATTGCTGCGACGGGAACGGGCTCGTCACCGTGGTGAAGCCGGAGCCCGTGTTGCGGTAGATGACGGGAACCGTGCTGCCGCCGGGACTGTCGACGACGTCCACCCGGCCGTCGCCGTTCAGGTCCACCACGGCGATGTTGGTCGAGATGTTCTGGAAATCGATGCCGTTGAACGGCCCCGACGTGAACGCCGAACCGACCGGCTTGCTGATCGCCGCGGCGAACGTGCCGTCGCCGTTGTTCAGCTGAACGGCGATGCCGGTGCTGGCCGTATTGCCGTTCTGGTAGAGGATGTCGAAATCGCCGTCATTGTCGAAGTCGCCGGTGACGATCCGCGCGCCGAAGGTGAGCGACGGGAACGGGTTGGTGCCCTGCACCGTGTAGCCGATGGCCAGCAGGCTCCCATAGGCGTCGCGCGTCGCCGCCGCGACCGCCAGCGGCGCCTCGATCGACCCCGCCTGACGCTCCAGCACCCAGTCGCCGCCAAGGGCCGGGGAGCCGGTGTCGTTGGTGGAGGCCGCGATGTCGGCGCCTGTCAGCGCCGCCAGCCGGTCGACCAAAGCCGCGCCGCCCGCGCCGGCGCCGATATCGCATCCGTAGAAGAGAATATCGCCGTCCGCCGCGAGGGCCGCGCCGATGCGCGCCAGGTCAGTCGCGTGGTCGTCGATATTATTCGCGTCCAGGTTGAGATTTCCCAGATAGGCGATGCCCTCGCCGCCATGGGCGATGACGTGGATGGAGCCGACGTCGCTGCGGCCGTCGAGCACGTCAGCGATCTGCCTGAGGCCGTCCGTCGTGGGGTCTAGCACGACGATCTCGGCGCCCTGCGGGATGCCTGCGGCAAGCGCCGTCCAGTCCTGCAGGCGGGGGTCGACGAAGACGATCGCAGAAGGCGGGGCGGGGAGTTCCACGGTCGGCGCAGCCGCCTCGACGGGCGCGGCGTCGTAGGAATTCGCCTGGTCGTGATGGATGTCGGCCAGGGTCTCCGCGGCCGCCGCATCGAACATCAGCCGCGGCTCGAGCGCCATGCCCAGGGGGCGCTTCACCGTTCGGGTGAGGGGCTGAAAATCCGGTCGCGTCGGACGGCGGATCGGCATCTGCAATGTCCTGAAAAATGGATCTGGTGACGCAACACCGACCTTTCTGGCGCAAAAACCGGCGTCTGACCAGTTGCCCGGCGGCCACACTGGCGACCCGAAACGCGAAATCGGTTGTTTCGCGCTAGGGTTGCATAACCCTGCGGTAGTGGCGCCCCCGTCGGGGACATGGTTCAGTTGCCCGCCGCGGTCGATTCGCCGGGCGGACCACTTTCTTGCCGGCGGGGCCGAGCCCCGGTTTTTTCATTCAAGGATCATTGCCATGGAAAGTTATATCGGGACGATCATGGGCTGGGCCCCGAATTTCGCGCCGCGCGGCTGGGCCTTCTGCGCCGGACAGATCATTTCCATCCAGCAGTTCAGCGCCGTGTTCAGCCTCCTGGGCACCACGTATGGCGGCAACGGGGTGCAGACCTTCGGGCTTCCGAACCTGCAGGGCCGCGTCCCCATCGGCGCGGGCCAGAGTGCGGGGACGAGCTTCTACACCCAGGGCGAACTGGCCGGCACCGAGACGGTCACGCTCACCCAGGGCCAGATGCCGATGCACACGCACGCGGCCCAGCCGAGCCTGTCCACGCAGATCTCCGCAACGACGTCCGCGGCGAGCGCCGCCGCGCCGTCCGGCACGGAGATCTTCGCCGCCACCACCGGGACGACGTCGGAGGGCGAGGCGGTGACGGTGAACGCCTATGCGCCGGCGACCGCCGCCAACACCACCCTTCAGGGCGGAGCGGTGACCGGCACCGTGGCGATCGGCATCGCCGGCGGAAGCCAGCCGGTTCCCATCATCCAGCCCTATCAGGCGATCCAGTGGATCATCTGCCTCGAGGGCATCTTCCCGCCGAGGCCGTGAAGACAGGAGGCCGCCGCCCTGTACTGGACGGCGGCCTTCCCGTTCCCGGGACCTGGACGCATGCGTGACCAAGCCATTCTCCCGCCGCGGCAGGAGCCGGCCAGCGATGGCCGGGATGCGCCGTCCTTGGCCGAGACCGAGGCCTGCGGCATGGTGCACGAGCGGGTCCTGGGCGACGGCATTGGCCCGAGGCGGCCGCCGATCTGCGGCCGTGGACGGCGCACGGCGAACCTTGCCTGCGCGCACACGACGGCGCGCCTGGTGCTGCGCGACCTGCTGCTTGGGCTGGCGCAGGGAGCCGGCCCCGAGCGCGAAACCTGCCGGGACGCGCTCGCGCGGCTGTCCATGATCGACCTTGCGATCGGAGAACTCGACCACCGGCGCCATGCCGCCGAGACCGCGCTGTGGGAGGCCGCCGATCCCGCCGCAGCGGAGGCCGCCCGGGGCGCCATCGCACAGACCGTCAGCGAGCACCTGCGGCTCGCGGACGAGCTGAACGACATCCGCAGCAGGGCCCTCGCGGCATGGCGTCAGTTGAAGACCACCTCGTAGAAGCGCACCTCGCGCGTGCGGTCGAGGTCGGCGGCGGGCGGCACGACGGGGTTGATGAGCACGCCCTCCATCAGGCCGAGGCGCGGATGGACGATGTTGTAGACCCTGGCGCCGAGGGGCGGGTCCTTCGGCGCGACGAACAGGATGGCGAAGGCATGGCGGCCGATGCGGGAGGCGGGCGAATAGGGGGACAGGCGCACGTCGAGCAACGTCACCTCGACCCGCCCGCCGGGCCCCTGGAGGTCGAAGGGGCGCCCCTTCAGGTCCTTGAAATCGTCATAGGTGAGCTGTCCGAGCACGAGCAATCTCCGGTATCGGGCAATGGTGCGGCCGGCCTTGGCCGGGTCCGCCGATTGAAATGCAGTCGGGCGACGCCTACAGGTTCCAGAGGCGGCGGTCAGGCGCAAGAGCGTCCGGACAATCCGCCCACAGCCAGCCGGATCGGGGGCGGTATGGCACGGATATGGCAGCGGACGGCGCGTGGCGCCCTCGCGCGGCGCGGCAGACACGGGCGCGCGATCGGGGCGGCGCTGCTGCTGCTCGCGGCCGCGCCGGCGGCGGCGCAGGAGCGCGGCTGGCCCGCGCAGCCGGACGGCGACCGGGACAGGGCCGCGCGCGGTCTCCTGAAAGCCCGCTCGCAGGCTATCCTGTCGAGCGAGATCGCCGGGCGCGTGCTGGACATGCCGGTCGCCGAAGGGGGCCGGTTCGCCAGGGGCGCGCTGCTCGTGCGGATCGATTGCGCGGCCTATGACGCTCAGCTCGCGGCAGCCCGCGCCGCCGAGACGGCCGCGCGCCATCAGCTCGACCAGAAGACCGAATTGCTGCGCCTGCGCTCGGCGGGAACGTTCGATGTCGGCCTCGCCGAGGCGCGGCTGGACGAAGCCAGGGCGCAGACGCGCCTGGCGGAGGTGGCCACGGGCCGCTGCCAGATCCTCGCGCCGTTCGACGGAGCCGTGGTGGAACGGCGCGTCAGCATCGGCGAGAGCGTGGTGGCGGGAACCGCGGCGATCGAGATCGTCGACCAGGGCGATTTCGAAATCCGCATCCTCGCGCCGTCCGCCTGGCTCGCCTGGATGCGGCCGCAGGCCCGGTTCTCCTTCCAGGTCGACGAGACCGGGGAGGCGCTGCCGGGGCGGATCGAGGCCATCGGCGCCAGGATCGACGCGGCGAGCCAGACGATCCTGCTGGTGGGCCGGCTCGACCGGTCGAGCCCGCGCCTGGTGGCGGGAATGAGCGGCACGGCGCGCTTCGATCCGGCCGGTCCGGCGCCATGACCGGCGTCACGCAGGCGGGGGCACCCGCCGCCGATCCGCGGGCGCAGCGCTTCGCCGCCTTTCTCGAGCTGGAGCGCGCCGCCCGGGCCGCCGAGACGCGCGCCGCGCTCGGATACCTCATCGTCAACGATACCGGGCGCCTGACGCCGGTCCGGGTCGCGGCGCTCGTCGACCTCACCGGGCCGACACGGCTGCTGGCGGCCACGGGCGTTTCCCTGGTCGACCGAGCCGCGCCGTTCACGCTGGCGGTCGAGCGCATCGCCTCGCGGCTGGACGCGTCGGGCCGGTCGGGCCGCAGCGCCGCCCTGACGCGCGAGGATTTCTCCGCCGAGGACGTCGCCGACTGGAACGCGCTGCTTCCGGCGCATCTGGCGTGGACGCCGCTGAAGGATCGCGGCCGGGTCACCGGCGGCGTGCTCTATGGCCGCGACGCGGCGTTCGGGGCGGGGGACCTCCTGCTGCTCGACCAGATCGCCGATGCCTTCGGCCACGCGGACGCCGCGCTTGCCGTCCGGCGCCGCCGGCCATGGCGGTTGAAGCGACGCGGGCGCTGGATCGCGGCGGCGGCCATCGCCGCCGCCCTCGCGCTCGCCCTCGTCCCGGTGAACCAGACGGCGCTGGCACCGGCGGAGATCGTGGCGGCCGAACCTGCCCTCGTGGCCGCTCCGGCGGACGGCGTTCTCAACGGGTTCGAGGTTTCGCCGGGCGAGGTCGTCGCCGCCGGCCAGGTGCTCTTCCGCCTGGACGACACGGCTGCCCGGGCGCAGCGCGACGTTGCGGAACGCAGCCTGGCCGTGGCGGAAGCGGAACTGCGCCGGGCGATCCAGGGATCGTTCTCCGACCGCGAGGCGAATGCCCAGCGCGATGCGCTGCGCGCCCAGGTCGACCTCAAGCGCGCCGAGCTCGCCTATGCGCGCGATCTGCTGGAACGGCTCGCGATCCGCGCGCCCCGCGCCGGGACGGTGGTTCTCGCCGATCCGCGCCGCTTCCTCGGCAAGCCCCTGCGCACGGGCGAGCGCGTGCTGGAGATCGCCGATCCAGCCCGGGTGGAAATCCGTGCCGACGTGCCGGTCGGGCAGATCATCGCGCTGAAGGCCGGCGCCCGCACCATGCTGTTCCTCGACATCGACCCGCTGCATCCCGTCCCGGCCCGGCTCGTCTCCGCCTCCTACGAGGCCGAGGCGATGGCCGGGGGCATGCTGGCCTACCGCGCCGTTGCGGCGCTGGACGAGGGGGCACAGCCGCCGCGCATCGGGCTGAGGGGCACCGCCCGGATCGAGGGCGCCCCCGTCTCCCTGGGGTTCTACCTGTTCGGGCGGCCGCTCTCCGGGCTGCGCCAGTTCCTGGGCCGATGATGGCGCAGCCCCTGCCCGCGCTGAGGAACGACCTCGTCATCGCCGCAGGCCCGGCCGCGCGGGACGGGGCGCCGACGTGGACGCTGGTCGATCCGATCCGCAACCGCTATTTCGCGCTGGAAGACGCGGCCGTCCGGCTGCTCAGGGGCTGGCATCTGGGCCTGCCCGACGCCGTGCTCGCGGCGGCGCGGCGCGAGGGTGCGCAGGTCGGGCCGGACGACGTGACCGAGCTTGCCCGCTTCCTGGAAGCGAACGATCTCCTCTCGGCCGAAGGCGACGCCGCCCGCCGCGCGCTCGCCGGGCGGGCGGAACGGGCGCGGGCGGGCTCGCTCCATGCGGTCCTGCAGCGGCTGCTCTTCGTGCGCGTGCCTCTCCTCCGGCCGGATCGCGCGCTCACGCGCGTGTGGCCGTTCATCCGGCCGCTCGCCCACAGGGGCACCGCCGTCGCCATCGCGGCAGCGGGATGCGCGGGGCTGTTCCTGGCGATGCGCGACTGGGACCGGTTCGCCGGGGAGGCGGCGAGCCTGGTGAGCCCGGGCGGGGCGACGGCATTCGCTGTTACGCTGCTTCTGGTGAAGGTGTTGCACGAGCTGGGCCACGCCTTCGCCGCCAAGGCGCAGGGCCTGCGCGTGCACACGATGGGCGTGACGTTCCTCGTCTTCGTGCCGGTGCTCTACACCGATGTCAGCGACGTGTGGCTCCTGCCCGACCGGCGACGGCGGCTCGCGGTCGGCGCGGCGGGCGTCGGCGTGGAGCTCGCCATCGCGTGCCTGGCGACGCTCGCCTGGTCGTTTCTGCCGCCCGGCTTTGCGCGCGACGCGGCCTTCCTGCTGGCGACGACGACATGGGCGATGACCCTTCTGGTCAACCTCAACCCGCTCATGCGCTTTGACGGCTACTTCCTCCTGTCGGACCTCCTGCGGGTGCCGAACCTGCAGGCGCGGGCCTTCGCCTTCGGCCGGTGGCGGATGCGGCAGGCCCTGTTCGGATGGGCCGATCCGGCGCCGGAGCCCCTCGACCGGCCCGTCATGCGGGCCCTTCTGGCCTGGTGCTACGCCGCCTGGCTCTGGCGTCTCGTCGTCTTCGTCGGCATCGCGGTCGCGGTCTACCACCTCCTGCCCAAGGCCATCGGCCTGCCTCTCCTGGCGCTCGAGCTTGGGTGGTTCGTGGCCTGGCCGGTCATCGGCGAGATCGGCCGCTGGTGGGAGCGCCGGCGCGAGATGCGCCTCAACGCCCGTCTGGCATTGACGCTGACGGCACTGACGGGAGCGCTCGTTCTTCTCGCATTGCCCTGGCCGCTGGGCATCGGCGCGCCGGCCCGCAGCGAAGCCGCCCTGTCGGCCTCCATATTCCCGCCGACGGCCGCCCGGATCGCATCCGTCGCCGTGCGGGAGGGACAGACGGTGAAGGCGGGCGACGTGCTGATGCGGCTGGAATCGCCCGACCTCGACCACCGTGCCGGGCAGGCCGCACGCAGCATCGCGCTGGCGCAGTTGCAGCTTCAGCGCCTCGCCGGTGTGCCGGAGGGCGCCGCGCGCGCCGCGGTCATCGAGGAACGGCTCGCCGCCGATCTCGCCGCCTGGCGGGGATTTGCCGACCAGGCGCGGCGGCTGGCGGTGGTCGCACCCCATGACGGGATCGTCCGCGACCTGGCCCGCGGCCTTGCCGAGGGACGGTGGGTGTCCGGCGACACGCGGCTGATGCGTGTCGTGGGCGGCCCGATCCGGGTCGAGGCATATCTGGAAGGGCAGGATGCCCGCAGGCTCGCGCCGGGCATGAGGGGCCAGTTCGTGCCGGCGGACGGAGCGCAGGCCTCGCGGCCCGTTACGCTGCTCGCCATCGCCCCGGCGGCGTCGGAGACGATCGATATCGAGGCGCTGGCGTCGGTCCATGGCGGCCCCGTCCCGGCGGAGCGGGCACCCGACGGCCGGATCGTCCCGGCGCGCGCGGTCTGGAAGGCCAGCTTCGCGATGGGGGCCGGCGCCGGGGCGGGGGCGGATTTCTCCGCTCAGCCGGGCACGGTGCGGCTCTCGGCGGCGGGCGAGGCGCCGGTGGCGCGGCTGTGGCGGCGCATCGCCGCGATCATCGTGCGCGAAAGCGGCTTCTGAGCGATCCGACTGCCGGCCGGCCGGCGAGCGGACCCGCGCACGACGAAACACCCCGCGCGGGATAACCCACGCGCGGGGCGCTGAATTTCGTCGGAGGCGAAAAGGTCGAGAGGCCGCGACGACCTCCCGGACTTACTCGGCCTGGAGGTTGCCCGCGGCCTGCTTGCCGGTCTTGCGATCGGTCTGCAGCTCGTAGGACACGCGCTGGCCCTCGTTGAGGCCGCGCAGGCCGGCCCGCTCCACCGCGGAGATGTGGACGAACACGTCCGGTCCGCCGCCATCCGGCTGGATGAAGCCGAAGCCCTTGGTGGAGTTGAACCACTTCACCGTGCCGCTGCCGGCCGGGCCACCGCCGCCGCCGCCCGAGGGGGCGCCGCCGCCATAAGAACGGCCGGCTCCGCCGCCGCCACCACCGCCGCGCGGGGCCGGAGCGCCGGCCGCGAGGACCTTGATGTTCGTGGCCGAGGCCTTGCCGGACCGGCGGTCCTGCTCGATCTCGAAGCTGACCGTGTCGCCCTCGTTCAGGCCCAGCAGGCCGGAGCGTTCCACGGCCGAGATGTGGACGAACACGTCCCCACCGCCGTCTTCGGGCGCGATGAAACCGAACCCTTTCGTCTCGTTAAACCACTTCACGGTTCCAGTTGTCATCGTCGCTCTTCCAAAGTGCTCCATAGGCCAGCAGAGCATTAAAGGTGAGCATCGTCATCGGCAAGGCCCATCGCGCGTCAAAAACGCAGCAATCGGCACGATGTCGCAGGAGCCGCCCCCGAGCCCCGTCCGGACGCCCGGGGCCGCTAACGCAGCGAAACGGCTGCATCCCGGAAGCCGGCCCAGGGATCGGCCCGCCGCAGGGCCGCCTTCAGGTCCGGGGAACCGACGGCGAAAGCGTCGGGCGCGATGCCCTTCTCCACCTGCGCCCACGACACCGGCACCGACACGCCGGCGCCGGGCCTGGCGCGGACCGAGAAGGGCGCGACGGCGGTCGCGCCGCGGCCGTTGCGCAGGTAGTCGATAAAGATGCGGCCGGTCCGGGCCTTCTTGGATAGCGTCGCGGTGTAGCGGTCGGGCTCGGCCTGGGCGATGGCGCGGGCGAAGTCGTGGCTGAACGTCTTCACGCGGTCCCAGCCGGCCTTCGGCTTCAGCGGTACGGCCACGTGATAGCCCTTACCGCCCGAGACCTTGCAGAAGCTGGCAAGGCCTAGCTCCGCGAGACGATCCCGGATCTCCAGCGCCGCCGCGGGTATGGCGGCGGGCTTCACCCCGGGGCCGGGATCGAGGTCGAAGATCATCTGGTCGGGCGTCTCGATGGCGTCCATCGTCGCGCCCCAGACGTGGATCTCCACCACGCCGAGCTGCACGAGGGCGGCGATCCCGTCGAAATCGCGCACGAAGAGCAGGTCCTCGCCGTCCTTGGCATCGGGCGCGACCGCGATCGCCGCGTTCATCCCCTTGGAGGCATGCTTCTGGAAGAACGTCTCGCCGTCGATGCCGTCCGGCGCCCGCAGGAGGCTGAGGGGCCGGCCGACGACATGCGGCTCCATGCGCGCCCAGACCTGCTCGTAATGGGCCAGCAGGCCCGCCTTGGTGAGCCCGTCCTGCGGCCAGAGCACCTTGTCGGGGTTGCTGAGCCGCACGGCTTGCGTACCGGCCTGCATCCGGGACGCGGACGCCCGGGGCTTCGCCCTGTTCGCAGCCGGCTTGCTGCCACCCGCGTTCCTGCTGCCTGTCTTGCCGCCGCCGGCCGTCCCATCGTCGGGCGAGGCATCGCCCTCGGCCTCGGGCCTCTCCGCCACGACCTCGTCGGCCGGCTTGTCCTCCCGCAGGCCCTTGTAGACCGCGTGACGGAGCGTGCCCGACGCGGTGAAGGAACCGAACGAGACTTCCGCCACGGCCTCCGGGCGGAGCCAGACGACGCCCCGTTCCCGGCCGGCCTTTCCGGCGAAGGGGGAGGCGTCGGCCTTCAGCGCGTCCAGCACCGATTTCAGCTTCACGGCCTCCTTGCCGGAAAAGCCCGTGCCGACCCGTCCGGCGGGCTTCCACTGCCCCTTGTCCCGGTAGGCCATGACGAGGGAACGGATGCCCCGGCCGGCGGCACTCGAGGGCAGGTAGCCCGCGATGGCGAATTCCTGGCGGTTGGAGCATTTGGACTTCACCCAGTCCTGCCGGCGCCCGCTGCGATAGGGCGCGTCCGACCGCTTCGACACGATGCCTTCAAGGCCCATGCGGCAGGACTGGCCCAGGACGCGGGCGCCCGGCTCAACGAAATGCTCGCTGTAGCGCACCGGCCCGTCCTGCGGCGCCTTGTCCAGCAGATGGGCAAGGCGCTCCTTGCGGGCCAGAAGCGGCTCGTCGCGCAGGTCCTCCCCATCCAGGAACAGCAGGTCGAAGGCATAGAGCACCATGTCGCCCGTCCGGCCTTCGGACAGCGCGTCCTGCAGCGCCGAAAAGGACGACAGGCCATGGTCGCCCGGCACGACCACCTCGCCGTCGAGGATCGCGGACTGGCATGGCAGCGCGGCGAGCGCGTCGGCGAGGCCTTTGCCGAACCGCCCGGTCCAGTCGAGGCCGGAGCGCGTGTAGAGGCGGATGTCCCCGTCGTCGCAATGGGCCTGGATGCGGTAGCCGTCGAACTTGATCTCGTGGACCCAGTCGCGCCCCGATGGCGGCTGGCTGCGCAGGGTGGCGAGCGCGGGGGCTATGAAGCCTCGCGCGGCGCTGCCCGCCCGCTGGCGTCCCGCCTTGGCCGGCACTTCCCGTGTCGGTTTGGCCCTGCTTGCCTTGGCCTTCGTCGCCTTGGCCTTGGCCGACTTTACCTTGGTCGTCTCGGACCTGGCCGTCTTCGCTTTGGCCGCCTTCGCGCGGGCGCCCTTTCCGGCCCCGGACTGGCCTTTGCTCCTGGCCCTGGGAGACGGGGCCGGGACGCCGTCCGCCACCTCCTCCACCGTGCGGCCGGACAGGACCGATCGGGGCTCCTCTTCCAGGATATCGCCATCGGCGCGCGCCGCCTCGTCCTCGGACTTGATGAGCAGCCAGTTATCGCGCGTTTCCCCGCGCCTCGGCTTCAGCCGGACGAGGTGCCACGCGCCGCGCAGCTTGCTGCCCTCCAGCGTGAACGCGAGATGGCCCTTTGCCATGCCCTTCGCCGGATCGCCCTCCGGCCGCCAGCTCCCCTCGTCCCAGACGATGACCGATCCGCCGCCATATTCCCCCTTGGGAATCGTGCCCTCGAAGTCCCGATAGTCGAAGGGATGGTCCTCCACATGGACGGCGAGCCGCTTGTCCGACGGGTCGAGGCTCGGGCCGCGGGTCACGGCCCAGCTCCACAGCACGCCGTCATGCTCCAGCCGCAGGTCGTAGTGCAGGCGGCGCGCGGCATGCTTGTGGACGACGAAGACGGGATCGGCCTCGCCGCGCGCCCGGGATTTGCCGGACGGCTCGGCGGTGCGGCTGAAGTCACGCTTCTCGCGATAGGCCTTGAGGGAGGCCATGGCCGGGCCTTACGCCGACTTGCGGCGCGCGGCCGGAGCCTTCGCGCCCGCCTTGGAGGACGACCGGGTCTTGGACGAAGCAGTCTTGGATGAGGCGGTCTTGGACGAGCCGGTCTTGGACGAAGCAGTCTTGGACGCCGCCTTCTTGCCGGACGCCGCCTTGCGCCCGCCCGCCTTGCCTCCGGCGCTCTTGCCGGAACCGGAGCCGCCGTCCTCCGCAAGGCTGCGCTTGAGCGCGTCGAACAGGTTGACGACGTTGCCGCTGGGCTTCTGCGCCCGGATCTTCGGCGGCGCGGCGCCCTTCTGCTTGGCGCTGATGATCTCCATCAGCGCGTTCTCGTACCGGTCCTCGAACGTGTCCGGGTCGAAGGTACCCGCCTTCTTGGAGATGATGTGCGTGGCAAGGTCGATCATGTCGGCGTCGACCTTCACCGCCGGGATGTCGTCCAGCACGGAATCGGGCTCGCGCACCGTGTTGCGGTAGCGCAGCGTGGTCAGGAGCAGGCCCTTGTCGAGCGGCTCGATGACCACGGGCCGCTCGCGCCGGTACAGGACGATGCGGGCGAGCCCCGCCTTGCCCTCCTTGCGCATGGCCTCCCGGATGACCGCGAAGGCCTCCCGCGACACCTCGTCGGCCGGCGTCAGGTAATAGGGCGTGTCGAGGTAGATCTGGGCGATGTCCGCCTTGTCGACGAAGCTGTCGATGGACAGCGTGTGGGACGATTCGATCTGGACGGCCTCGATCTCGTCGTCCTCGACGAGGGTGTATTCGTCTTCGCCGGTCTCGTAGCCCTTGACCTCGTCGTCGGGATCGACCGGCTTCTCGGTGACGGAATCGATGTATTGTCGGCGCACCGGATTGCCGGTCTCGCGGTTCAGCGTGCGGAACGAGACCTTCTCGGCCTGCGTGGTCGCGTTGGTCAGCTCGACGGCGCAGGAGACCAGCGAGAGCTTCAGGTAGCCCTTCCAGGCGGGACGCGATGACATGGCTTCACTCCGGCGTTGGGCGGTGGACTCAACGCACCGCCGCGCCGCCCGTTCCGCCCGTGGCAAGGCGCGGCGGCTCGATCGTCGTCGCCGCCAGCCAGTCCACCACCGCCTGCAGGATTTCCGGCGTGCCGGCACCGGCATGCCGGGCCTTCGCGGCGACCGCCAGCTGCCGGTCCGCGCTCGTGCCGCCGGTCAGGATCGTCTCGACATGCTCAAGGTCCGCCACGTGTCCCAGCGCGGCCGCATCCTCGGCGACGAGGGCGAGCGCGTCCCGCACCAGCTGCGCGACGGGGACCATGGCGCGGCTTTCGGGGTCGATGAGCGTCGCGGCCAGGCCGTGCCGCTGCACGCGCCACAGGTTCTCGGCCACGACCGCGCGCGCCACCGTGTCGAACCCGGCATGCAGGTCCGGGCGCCGCACGAGGCAGCGGACCAGGCACCGGTAGAACACGGCGATCGCCAGCCCGTCGTCGAGGCGCGTGCAGCTGTCGGCGACGCGCAGTTCGAGCGTGGGGTACTTGGACGACGGCCGCAGGATCCACCACAGGAACGAGGCGTCCTTGATGGCGCCCGTCTCGCACATCAGCGCGACGAACCGGTCATAGGCGGCAGCGTCCGGGAAGATGTCGGGCAGGCCGGTGCGGGGCATCTCGCCATTGGCGATGAGCCGGTAGCTGGCAAGGCCCGTGGCGCGCTGCTGCCAGAAGGGCGAGGAGGCCGACAGGGCGAGGAGGAGCGGCGTGAAGGGCAGCATCCGCCGCATGAGGTCGATGCGGGTCTCGGGATCGGGCACGGCGACATGAACGTGCAGGCCCGACACCATGTTGCGGGCGCCCGGCAGGCCGAGCTCCGCCAGAAGCTGCTCGTAGCGGGTGGCCTGGGTCACCTGCTGGCGCTTCCACCGGGCCATGGGATGGGTGCCTGCGGCGAAGACGACGAGGTCGTGGCGCCGAGCGACCTCCGCCACCTGCGCACGCAACCCGGCCAGGACCGGCGCGGCCTCGGCCAGCGTCGTGGCCGGGGGCGAGGAGATCTCCACCTGGCTCTGCATCATCTCCCGCTCGGCACCCGGAACGAGCCGGGCCAGCTCCCGATGGAAGGCGCTCACGCGGCTGTCGCGCGGGGTGCCGCGCGTGCCCGCGTCCGCCAGGAAGAACTCCTCCTCGATGCCGAAACCGTATCCGTCGTCCGCCTGCGCCAAGACCGACCTCCGCTGTTCGCCGCGGATAACCGCAGCGGCGACGGCAAGTTCCCGTACCGTGATCCGAATGTGGGCGGGCGAGGGGGGCGAGCCGCTCAGTCGGCGCCGGCAAAGCGCATATAGGCGTCGAACAACATGGTGGAGACCGGCCAGCCGGCGGGGTCGGACTTGGCGACGCCGTCGATGGAGGCCAGCGGCGTGATGAGGGCCGTGGCGCTCGTCTGGAACGCCTCGTCCGCCGCCGCCACGTCGGCCGGGCGGAAAGCGGCAATGCGCGTGGGGATGCCGAGATCTTGCGCCAGCGCCAGGATGCGGCGGCGGGTGATGCCGCCGAGGATTTCCGGCCCCTCGGCACGGGTGTGGATGACGCCGTCCCGCACGATCCAGGCATTGGCGGCCGTCGCCTCGGTGACGGTGCCGTCCGCGGCGACGAGCCAGGCCTCGTCGGCGCCCGCCGCTTGAGCCTGCGCGCGGGCAAGCATGTTGCCCGCCAGGGCGGTCGTCTTGATGTCGCAATGGCCCCAGCGCCGGTCGGGCGCGCTGAGCACATGGAGCGGGCGCATGGCGGCGAGGCGGCGCGGGATCGCGAGAGCCCGCGCATAGGCGACGATCGTCGGCGGCGTTCCGTCCGGCGCCGAGCCCGGGCTCATGTTGCGCGCCCAGGCGCCGCGGGTGACCTGGACATAGACCATTCCGTCCGAGATGCCGTTGCGGCCGGGAAGCCCGTCCAGCACCGCCGTCAGGCCGGCAATATCGGGCCGGGAGGCGAAGGCCATCCTGTCCATCGAGCGGGAGAGGCGCTCCATATGGCCGTCCCGGTCGACCAGCCGGCCGCCGACGACGAGGACCACCTCGTACACCGAATCTGCGAACTGGAAGCCGCGGTCCTCGATGCCGATCGAGGCCTCGGCGGCGGGCACGTGCCGGCCGTTCAGGTAGACGATGGCGGATGTCATGGCATGTCCTGTCAGGCGCGGGTGCCGGGGCGTCCCGGATCGAAGGGCGCGATGTCCCATTCGGGCTCGCGGCCCCGGACGAGGTCGGAGGCGATGCGCCCGAGCACGGGTCCGAGGGTCAGACCGTTCAGGGCGACGACGACGTGGCAGCCGGGCACGCCCGGCAGCGGCCCGATCAGCGGTCCGGCGGGCGGAAGGGCGTTGGTCGCCGTCCATGTGCGCAGAACCTGCACCCCGCCGATGGCCGGCAGGGCCGCGGCGGCGGCCCGCAGGTTGGCGGCGAGGCGTCCGGGCACGATGCGCGCCGGGCCACCGGCGGACGCATCGGCCCGCCAGCCTCCGCCGACGATGAGGTTGCCGGCCGCCGCCTGCTTCATCGTGAGCCGGTCGGTCACGTGCGAGACCAGCATGGGCACGGGCCAGGCCACCCGCTCGGTGACCGTCATCTGCAACGGCGTGCCCGTGACCGCGAGCGGCGCGCCGAGCAGCCGGCTCACCGCGGCGGTGCCGGTTCCCGCGGCAAGGACGATCCGGCCGGCCCGGATCGCGCCCGCGCCCCGCGCCATCAGCCGGAACGCACCGCCGTGCCGTTCCGCCGCCAGGACCGGGGCCCGGGTGAGGATGCGCACGCCCGCGGCGCGCGCAAGGTCGGTGAGCACGGGCAGCGCCAGAAGCGGATTGATCTTGCCTTCGTCCGGTGACAGCGACGCGCCGGCGACGGCCGGCGACAGGCCGGGCAGCAGGCGCCGGGCCTCTTCGCCATCCACAATATCGACGGAAATCCCCGCCCGCCGCTCCCGGTCGACCTTGTCGCGGAGCCGGGCGAGATCGCGCTCGTCATGGGCAAGGCACAGGCCGCCGCCTACATGCAGCTCGAAGGGAGCGCCCGTCTCTTCGGCCAGGGCGCGCCAGAGCCCGACGGAATCGCGCTGCAGGGGCAGCATGCGGAACGCGAGGGCGGCCGCGGGGGCGTCGAAATCGGGGAAGGCGTAGGCGAGGCTCTGGACATGCAGGCTCCCGGCATTTGCGCCGGACGCCTCGGCGCCGGTGCCGCCATGGGCCTCGGCGAGGATGACGTCCTCCCCCGCCAGCGCCAGCGTCCGCGCGGCGCACAGGCCGACGACGCCGCCGCCAATCACCAGCGTGCCGCATTCAAGGCCGGGGCCTGAGGCCGGCGACGGCTCCGTCGCGCCGGCGACCGGCGCGGCCGCGGCGGCTGGCGGAGCGGGACGCGGCGGCGGCTCCGGCACGCCCGCGAGCGCGGAGACGGCAACCGGCCGTATGGGGGGCTGCACCTTCGGAGCGTTTTCGCCATCCGAGGCCGCGACGAGGGACGCCGCGACCGGCAGGCAATATTGCCCCTGGCACGCGCCCATGCCGCAGCGGGTCGCGCGCTTCAGTTCGGCGACCGAGCCTGCCCGGGCCGCTTCCAGATCGGACCGCCGCAGCCCTTCGCAGCGGCAGACGATCGTGCCGGCGTCCGCCAGCGCGCCGGGCGCGGGAAGCGGCGCGGCGAACTGCGTCCAGAGGGCGCGCTGGAACGCCGCTTCGCGGCGGCGGCGGCGCCGGGCGGCGGCGGCATCGGCCGCGATGCCGAGGTCCGACAGGAGGGCCGCGGCGGCGATCTCGCCGTCGGCCATCGCCATGGCGGCGCCGCGAGGCCGGGTGCAGTCGCCGGCCACGTAGACGCCCGCGACGCTGGCGCGGCCGTCCTCGTCGCGCCGTGTGTCGGAGGCGTCGTCGACGGCGCAGCCCAGCAGCCTTGCGATTTCCCCGGCGGGGCGGAAGCCGTAGCCCATGGTCACGCAATCGGCCGGCAGGCGCTCCCGGCCATCGGCCCGCACCGAGCCATCCGCATCGAGGCGCCCGATGATGGCGGCCTGCACGCGCTCCCCGCCTTCGACCGCGACCAGGACGCGGCCGCGCAGGACCGGCACCCGGGCCGCACGCAGGCGCGCGAGATAGGACAGCCCGTCCCGCACCAGGTCCGGCCGGTGCCAGGCCATGGCCGCCGCGGCGAGGGGCGAGCGGAGCGGCGAGCCCGCGGCCTCGACGACCGCCACGACGCGCGCGCCGCCGGCAAGGAGCTCCGCGGCCAGCTGCAGGTTGAGCGGGCCGTTGCCGCAGACCACGATCCTTGTCCCGGGCGAGACCCGATACGCACGGGCCAGCGTCTGCGCCGCGCCCGTGGTCATCGCCCCGGGCAGCGTCCATCCCGGCACGATCCAGGGACGTTCCACGGCGCCGGTCGCGATGAGGACGGAGCGCGCGGCGAGCTGGCCGGTGGCGCCCTGGCGCTCGTAGGCGAGCCGGAAGCCCCCGCCCTCCGCGGGAGCTGCATCCCAGACGCTGGCCGCGTCGACCAGCGTGGCGCCGGCCTGGCGCACGGCGGCCGCCAGGTTGAGGCCACGGGCGAACTGAGCGTCGGTGGGGCCTTCTGCGAAGCGGTGGCTGGCGGCGAGCGGCTTGAAGTACTGGCCGCCGGGAGACGGCCGCTCGTCGAGCACGGTAACGGCAAGGCCCGCCCGCGCGAGCACGAGGGCGGCCGAAAGGCCGGCCGGTCCGGCGCCGACGACCGCGACGTCGCAGCGGCTTTCCGCAGCGGGCGGGGCGGCCCTTTCGCCGCCGGCCGCGGCGGCCGGCGCGACCGCAACGCGCATGCCCTCGGTGACCGGCGTCATGCAGGCACGCACCCGGCCCAGCGACTCCACGTCCACCTGGCAGGCCTCGCACGCGCCCATTCCGCAGCCAAGGCCGCGTGGACGGCCCGCCGGGTCGGCCCCGAAGGCGTGGAGGCCGGCCGCCGCCATGGCCGCCGCGATCGTTTCGCCGGGCAAGGCCTCGACCGGGCGGCCGTCGACGGCGATCGCGATGGGCCGCGCCGCAGCCGCGATGCCGGCAGCGCGCAGCCGCCGGGGCCCCTCGTCGATCCGATCCTGCGACCCCATGCTCACGCCATCGCCCCGGCAACCATCCACTTGCCAAAATAGAATTCTCTATGCCATTTATGTTTCCAAATTAGAATGATGGCAAGAGACGAGCATGGCCCTTCGCTGCGCGATCCTCAACGACTACCAGCGCGTCGCGCTGACGATGGCCGACTGGTCTCCCGTGGCCGACGCGCTGGAGATTGTCACATTCGACACGCATACCGGCAACGAGGATGACACCGCCGCCGCCCTGCAGGATTTCGACATGGTCGTCCTCATGCGCGAGCGGACGCCGTTTCCCGAATCCCTGTTCGCGAAGCTGCCGCGGCTGAAGTTCCTGATCACCACCGGGCGGCGGAACCCGTCGGTGGACATCGACGGGGCGGCCAGGCACGGCGTGGTCGCCTGCGGGACGGGCTCGTTCCATCATCCCACCGCCGAGCTCACCTGGGGCCTGATCCTCGCCCTGTGCCGGCACATCCCCGCCGAGGACCTCAACCTCCGGCAGAACGGGCCCTGGCAGATCTCGGTGGGCGTCGACCTCAAGGGCAAGACGCTGGGCATCGTCGGACTGGGGCATCTGGGCACGCAGATCGCGCGGATCGGGCGGGCCTTCGAGATGGACGTCGCGGCCTGGAGCCACAACCTGACGCCGGAGCGCTGCGCCGAGCACGGCGTGCGCTATGTCGACAAGGACGGCCTGCTCGCCCAGTCCGACATCCTCACCATCCATACGAACCTTAGCCGCCGCACGGTCGACCTCATCGGCGAGGCGGAGCTGGCGCGGATGAAGCGCACGGCGCTGCTTATCAACACGTCCCGCGGCTTCATCGTCAACGAGACGGCGCTGGTGAAGGCCCTGCGTTCGGGAACGATCGCGGGCGCCGCGCTCGACACCTACGACGTCGAGCCCCTGCCCGCCGACCATCCGTTCCGGACCATGAAGAACACCGTGCTGACGCCGCATGTGGGCTACGTCACGCAGGACAATTACCGGCTGTTCTTCAGCTTGGTCGTCGAGGGCATCCGCGCCTGGCTCGACGGCCAGCCGATCCGCCGCCTGACGCACGAGGAGCAGCTCGACCGCACGCTATGAGGGCGGTCGGCCTGTTTTTCCATCTTGCAATTACGGAAACTTGAGAGAAGATATCTTTCCAAATTGGAATGGGAGACGCGTATGGACCGCTCGACGGTGGACTGGCATGGGCAGGGCACGGCGATCATCACGCCGTTCACCCAGAGTGGAGCCATCGACGAGGATGGCCTGCGCCGCCACGTCGACTTCCTGATCGATCAGGGCGTCCACTTCATCGTCGCCAATGGCTGCACCGGCGAGTTTTGGGCGCAGACGATGGAGGAGCGCAAGCGCGTCGTCCGCATCGTGGTGGACGCCGCCCGCGGCCGCATCCCCGTGATCGGCGGCTCCAGCGCCAACTTCACCGACGACGTCGTCGAGCTCAGCCGCTACCACCACGAGATCGGGTGCAGCGGCGTGATGATCATGCCGCCCTTCCTGGTGCGGCCGAACGCGGACGACATCTTCCACCACTACAAGGCCGTGTCGGACGCCGTCCCGATCCCGATCCTGCTCTACAACATCCCGCGCGACACGGTGAACGACCTCACGCCGGACCTGGTGAACCGGCTGGCCGACCTGCCCACCGTGGTGGCGATCAAGGACAGCACGTTCGACTTCAACATCTTCTATCGCCTGCAGACGCTGGTGGGCGACCGGATCCGCGTCCTGATCGGCCCCTCCACCATGTTCGGCCACGCGGCCCTGGGCCTTGGCGCCATGGGCTGGGTCGACACCTATTCCAACCTCTGGCCCGCCCTGACGGTGGAGCTCTACCACGCCTCGACCTCGGGCAATCACGAGCGCGCCAAGGAGCTCCAGGCCGTAGCGGCCGATTTCCGGCGCTGGCTCTCGGGCGGCGACCGCAACATGTACAGCGCGGTCAAGGCCGCCATGAACATGCTGGGCATGCCGGGCGGCTATCCGCGCCGGCCGCTGCGCCCGCTCGCGGAACCGCATCTGAGCGAGCTGCGCGAGGGCCTGAAGCGGTTCGGCGTGCCGGGCATCGATGCCCGGGTGCTCGCCGCCGAATAGGTCGGGACGGCCAGACCGTTCCGCAACGCACGTCCAATCGCCAAGACGACAACGACGACAAGGGGAAGTGTCATGGCCGAGACCAAGCAGGCTGGCCCGGGTTGGTCCCGGCGCAAGGTGTTGAAGGGACTGGGCGTCGGCGGGCTCGCCGCCGGCGCGACGATCGGGTCGAGCGTCAACAATTTCGCCATCGGCCAGTCGCAGCGCACGGTGCGCATCTGGACGACGCAATCGGCGCCGGACCAGGTCAAGATCTACCGGGACATGATCTCGGAGTTCGAGGCCAAGAACCCGAGGATCAAGATCGCGCTGGAGCTCGTCTCCAACGACGACATCTATCCCAAGCTGGCGGCCGCCCACGCGGCCGGGCAGCCGCCGGAGATCTGCTCCAACACCAACACCGCCGTTCCCGGGGCGCTCTACGGCAACAAGCTGCTCGAGCCCCTGAACGATGTCGCCAAGGAGATCGACTTCACGCCGGAATCGCTGGCCGCGTTCAACGACGGCGGCGAGCAGTTCGCCTTCGGCGCGGCGCTGACCGTCATCACCACGATGTGGGTGCGCACCGACCTCCTGGCGGCAGAGGGGCTTTCGGTCCCCAAGCACTGGGACGAGTACACCGCCGCCATCAAGGCGATGACGAAGAACGGCGTCTACGGAACGGCCCTGCCCTACGGCAAGGGCGCGTTCGCCAACCGCATCATGGACATGTTCATTCGCCAGGCGGGCGGCGACATCGTCGCGCCGGACATGTCGGTCGTGTTCGACAATCCCGGCACGCATCGGGCGCTGGAATTCCTCAAGGAGATCCGCCCCTACAGCCCGCCGGGGGCGAACAATTACAGCTTCGGCGAGACGCTCAACGCGTTCGTGACCGGCGCCAGCGCCATCGGCATCTATAGCGGGCGCACGCTGGTGAACATCTGGGCGCAGAACCCGGGCCTGAAGGACAAGGTGAAGGCGGCCTTCTACGCCTATCCCCGGGACGGCCAGCGCTACTGGTGCTCGGGCTACGACGCGTACTTCATCAACAAGGGCTCGCGCGTGAACGTGGACGAGGCGAAGGAATTCACCCGGTTCCACTATTCGCCCGGTCCCTACACCAAGTTCGTCCACGGCGCGGTCGGCCACAACCTGCCGGTTGTGAAGAGCGTCGCCGCCTCGCCGATCTACCAGGACCACCCGATCCTGAAGGCGCACCAGGCCGACATCGACACGATGATGGCCATCGCCTCCGAGGCGCACATCAACATCAAGCCCACCGCCAGGCACCCGTTCATCTACAAGATGGGCGACATCTACGGCAGCAACGTCATGGCGGAGGTGCTGCAGCGGGTCGTGGTCAACGGCGAGACGCCCAAGGCCGCCGCCGCCTGGGGCCAGGACCGCATCGCCCAGATCATGAAGGGCTGACCGGCGGATATCCCACCGGGCTGTCGGGGAACATCAGGCATGAAGGTCGCCACCGACCTTGAATCGCGCGACCGCCGGCTGGGCATCCTCTTGCTCCTGCCGGCGGTCGTCCTGTTCGCGCTGCTCATCCTGTATCCGTTCGGGAACAGCCTCTGGCTGAGCTTCAACCGGATCAACACGATGACGCTGGCGTCGTCGTTCACGGGGCTGTCGAACTACCGCGAGGTCCTGTCCAGCCCGGAATTCTGGCAGTCGCTGGTGACGACGATGGTCTGGACCGTCGGCTCGCTGGTGCTGCAGGTGGGCCTAGGCGTCGCCGTCGCGCTGATGCTGCACCAGAACCTGTGGTTCCGGTCCCTGGCCCGCGGCCTCATCCTCTTCCCCTACCTCCTGCCGATGGTGGTGGCCGTCCTCGTCTGGAAGTGGCTGTTCAACGACCTCTACGGCGTGATCAACCACCTCCTGATGTCCGCCGGGATCATCGCCATGCCGGTGGACTGGCTGGGCTCCATGCCCAACGCCATGATCGCCATCATCCTGATCGGCGGCTGGAAGTATTTTCCCTTCGTGGTCCTGGCCGTGCTCGCGCGGCTGCAGACGATCCCCGAGCAGCTCTACGAGGCGGCCCGGGTCGACGGGGCATCGGCCTTCGCCCGGTTCTTCGACATCACGCTCCCGCAATTGCGCAACGTGCTGGCGATCATCGTGCTGCTGCGGGCCATCTGGGACTTCAAGGAGTTCGACCTGATCTACATGATGACGGGCGGGGGTCCGGTATCCTCCACCGAGACCCTGCCCCTGCTCGTGTACAAGCAGGCCTTCCCGCTGATGCAGATGGGCAAGGCAGCCGCCACCGCCATGCTGATGATGGCCGTGATGAGCCTGTTCATGGTGGTCTATTTCCGCGCCCGCCGGCGCTTCGAGGACGCCTGATGCGCGCCGTCGTCCGCCATGGCGGGGACCTCGTGCGCCAGGTCCTGACCTGGGCTCTGGTGCTGGCCCTGTCCTTCCCGCTGTTCTGGCTGATCTCGACGGCGCTGCGGCCGGATACCGAGCTGTTCGTGCGGCCCCCGCACCTCCTGCCGCGGACCTACACGGTCGACAATTTCAGCAAGCTGCTCTTCGAGACCCCGTTCCTCACCTATTTCCGCAACAGCGCCATCGTCGCCATCTCGACGACGGCCTTCGTGATCGTCATCGCGGTCTTCGCCGCCTACAGCCTGTCGCGCTTCCGCGGGCGGTTCAGCGCCGTGGTGGAGCGGATGATCCTGATCACCTACCTGCTGCCGTCGGTGGTGATCTTCCTGCCCATCTACCTGATGCTGAGCCGGATGGGTCTTGCCAACTCGCTGCCGGGGCTCGTCGTCGCCTACACGACGTTCGCGCTGCCCTTCGCCATCTGGCTGCTGCGCTCCTTCGTGGATTCGGTGCCGGTGGAGATCGAGCTGGCGGCCATGGTCGACGGGGCGAGCCGGCTGGGCGCCTTCGTCGACGTGGTGCTGCCGCAGCTCCTCCCGGGCATCATCTCGACGGCGCTCTTCACCGCGATCCTGTCGTGGAACGAGTATCTCTACGCGCTGATCCTCACCAATTCGGACGCGGTGAAGACGCTGCCGCCGGGCGTGATGACGCTGCTCACGTCCTCCTACCACATCGAGTGGGGACTGCTGATGGCGGCGTCGGTGATGATGAGCGCGCCGGTCATCCTCGCATTCGCCTTCCTGCAGAAGCATCTCACGCGCGGCTTCGGGGCCGGCGCGGTCAAGGGTTGAGGAAACGCACGGGTATGGCTTCGATCACGGTCAGCGGGCTTGGCAAGGAATATGTGCGCGGGACGAGCGCCGTCGCGGACCTCAACCTGGAGGTCGCGGAAGGCGAGTTCCTGACGCTGCTGGGGCCGTCCGGCTGCGGCAAGTCCACCACGCTGCGCATGCTGGCGGGGCTGGAGACCCCGACGAGCGGCGAGATCCGCTTCAACGGGCGCGTGGTCAACGACCTGACGCCGGCGGAGCGGAACATCGCGATGGTGTTCCAGAACTACGCGCTCTACCCGCACATGAGCGTGCGGGAGAACATCGAGTATCCGCTGAAGAAGCGCGGCGTCGACCGGGCCGAGCGCCGCCGCCGCAGCGCGGCCGTGGCGCAGCTCCTGCAGATCGAGCCGCTCCTGGACCGCAAGCCCCGCAACCTGTCGGGCGGCCAGCAGCAGCGCGTGGCGCTGGGGCGCGCGCTCATCCGCGAGCCGGAGGTGTTCCTCCTCGACGAGCCGCTGTCGAACCTCGACGCCAAGCTGCGCTCCTACATGCGCGCCGAGCTGATCGAGCTGCACCGGCGCGTGCGCGCGACGATGGTCTACGTCACCCACGACCAGCTGGAGGCGATGACCATGTCGGACCGGATCGCCATCTTCGACGGCGGACGGCTGCAGCAGGTCGGCACTCCCGACGAGGTCTACAACCACCCCGCCAACCGCACCGTGGCGGCGTTCATCGGCACGCCGGCCATGAACTTCCTCGACGGCGAGATCGCGCCGGAAGGCGGGGCGCCGGTTGTGCGCAGCGGCTCCATCGCGATACCGATCGAGGCGGGCCGGACGGGCGCGAGCCTGGGGCGGCGCGTCGCGATCGGCCTTCGCGCCGAGGCGATCCGCATCACCGAGGGCGGCGTTCCGGCGCGGATCGAGATCGTGGAGCCCACCGGCCACGAGGCGATCGTGACGGTTTCTGTGGACGGACGGCGTCTGGTGACGCGCACGGCGCCCGATTCCGGATTTCGGGTGGGCGACAGCGTCGGTCTCGGATTTGATGCCAGACGCCTTCATCTGTTCGACGCGGCCACGGGGGACACGCTGGGCTAGCGCCGACGTTTTTTTCATCCGGCCTTCGGGCGCGATTTGGGGGAATTGCCATGGATATTCGCGAGCTGGAAAGCTTCTGCACGGCGGCGCATCTGCGCAGCTTCTCGCGGGCGGCGAAGGCGCTGAAGGTCGGCCAGTCCACGGTCACCAAGCACATCCAGAAGCTGGAGACCGAGCTCGGCAAGGAGCTGTTCCACCGCGAGGAGCGGCCCGTTCAGCTGACCGCCGCCGGCATCTCGCTCATGCGCATCGCCGCGCCGCTCATCGACGGCCTGAGGCGGTTCGCCGAGGCCGGGACCGGGCAGGCGCCCGCGCGGCCGATCACGGTCGGCTGCGCCCACGGCTTCATGAACGACATGCTGCTGAAGACGGTGCGGGCCTTCCGGGACCGCGTTCCGCACTGCCCCATCCACATCCGCGTCGGCACCAAGCCCGAGGTCCTGGACATGGTGCTGAACGGCACCGTGGACATGGGCATCACCCCCAATCCCGACAGGCTCTCGGGCCTGGCCTTCCAGCCCATCGCCGCGTCCGAGCGCGTGGTGATCACGCCGCTCGACCATCCGCTCCTGACCCGCCCGCTGCATTCCATCGCCGAGCTCGCGGTCTATCCCCTCGTCATGCTTGGCTACCAGACCCAGACGCGGACCCTCCTGGAGCGGGCGTTCCACCAGCACGGCGTCGCCCACGAGGTCGCCGTCGAGGTGGACAGCATGGAGATGGTGAAGCGCTATGTGGAGCTGGGCCTCGGCATCGCGATCGGCCACCGCGCCGCGCTCGATCCGGAGGACATCAAGCACATGGGCATCGTGCCCCTGAGCCCGTTCCTGCCGTCCGAACTCGTTGGCATCGTGACCAAGAAGGAGGTGCAGCTCACCGGCAATGCCGGCGAGTTCGTGTCCATCCTCGCGGCCACGCTGAAGCGCAGCGAGGCGATCAAGCCGTCGCGGCTGGCCAAGCCGCGCCAGATGGCCGGGTAAATTCTAAAAGGGAATATTGCTGTCTCTTTAGAATTCCGATATGGAATTATCTAAGGAGGCAGCGATGGCCAGCGTCACGTCCGTTCCCGGCGATCCGCAGACCAGGCCCTCGCCGGAGCGCGACCCCTACGCCGAGGCTCTGCGCCTGGGCGCCCCCGACACGTGGGCCGCCATCGTCGATCGCGCATCGAAGCAGCGCACATTATTCCCCGATGGAATGGCTGAGGTTGGCGAGCCCGCCTATCACTTCGTCCCCTTGGGCGACGGTGCGCGATGAACGCGGCCTTCCTCACCATCGCCGACGCCGGCAAGGCGCTTCGCGCGCGTGCCATCAGCGCGCGGGAGCTGACCCGGCTGCACCTGGACCGCATCGCGGCGCACGATCCGCAGCTCGACGCCTATGTCTGCGTCGTCGGCGTGGCGGCGATGGAGGCGGCGCGCCGGGCCGACGACCGGCTCGCCCGCGGCGGCGAGGCCGGGCAGCTGACCGGCATCCCGTTTGCGGTGAAGGACATCCTCGACGTCGAAGGCCTGCCGACCCTGTGCCAGTCGCGGATCATGCCGGACCGCCCGGCATCGCGCTCGGCCCCGGCGGTGGCCCGCCTCGAGGCCGGCGGCGCCATCCTTCTGGGAAAGACGGCGCTGCACGAATTCGCCACCGGCGGCCCGGGCTTCGACCTGCCGTTCCCGCCGGCGCGCAACCCCTGGGATCCCCGGCATCACCCCGGCGGCTCGTCCAGCGGCTCGGGCACGGCGGTCGCGGCCGGCCTTGCCATGGCCGCCATCGGCACCGACACGGCCGGGTCCGTGCGCCACCCGGCGACGGCCTGCGGCATCGTGGGCCTGAAGCCGACCTACGACCTGATCCCGCGCGAGGGCGCTTTCCCGCTGTCGTTCTCGCTGGACCATGTGGGCCCGCTGGCGCGCAGCGTCGCCGATTGCGCGATCCTGCTCGACGCCATGGCCGATGACCGGGGCGGGGGCTCCTATGGCGGCCTGATCGGGCAGGGAATGGCCGGATTGCGGATCGGCGTGCTCGATACCTTTCATGTCGAGGGCGGCCCGGTGGACGCCGAGGTGGAGGCGGGCTTCGCCACCGCCCTGGACGCCTTGCGCGGACTGGGAGCGACGCTCGTTCCCGTGTCGCCGCCGCCGCTGGCGGCCTTCCTCACCTGCCTGCGGATCATCCAGCAGGGCGAATCCTACGCGGTGCACCGGCGCTGGCTGGCGGAGCGGCCGCAGGATTACGGCGCGATGAGCCGCGAGAAGCTCGCCGCCGGGGCGCTGGTCAGCGCGGCCGATTTCGTCACCGCGCAGCAGGCCCGCCGGGAGCTGTCTGCGCGCTACCGCGAGGCCACGCGCGGGCTCGACGCGGTGGTCGCGCTCTCGTCCTTCCATCTGCCCTGCCGGATCGACGACCGGGCACAGCTGGCGGCGACCTACGATCGCCAGGCTCGGGCGGTGTTCAACGTCACCGGCGACCCGGCGATCGCGGTCCCGGTCGGCTTCTCGCCGCAGGGGCTGCCGCTCGGCGTCCAGCTTGCCGCCGCGCCCTACCGGGAGCGGGAGCTTCTTCGCATCGCCCACGCGCTGGAGACCGCGCTGGGGGCGACGCGCCACCATCCGGCCCTCTTCCTCGACGGGGAGGCAGGCGCCCAATCAAAAGCCATTGCAGGGAGTGCCTGATGCTGCCGCGGGACCGTATCCCCTATTCCAGCCCGTTCACCCGCCCTCCGATGACCCTGCCCGGCGGCGCAAGGCTTGCCGTCTGGTCGGTGGTGAACGTCGAGGAATGGGAGCTGAGCCGGCCGATGGCGCGACAGGCCTCGCCCGCGCCGATGGGCGTCAGCCCGGTTCCCGACATGCCGAACTGGACCTGGCACGAATACGGGATGCGCGTCGGCTTCTGGCGCCTGAAGCAGGCCTTCGATTCCCTCGGCATCCGGCCGACGCTCTCGCTCAACGCCGCGGTCTGCGACACCTGCCCTCCGCTGGTGAAGGCCGCGGACGAGGCGGACTGGGAGATCATGGCCCATTGCATGGTCCAGATGCCCATCACGCAGGTGGAGGACCAGCGCGGCATGATCGCCGCCACGCTGGACCGGATCGAGCGCTTCACCGGCAAGCGGCCGCGCGGGTGGCTCGGCCCGGGCCGCTCCCAGACCCTGCACACGCTCGAATTCCTGAAGGAGAACGGGCTGGAATGGTTCGGGGACTGGATCCTCGACGACCAGCCGCTCTGGGTGAAGACCAAGCACGGCCCCCTCGTCTCGGTGCCCTATTCGGTCGAGCTCAACGACATCACGGTCATGGTGTCGGGCCAGCACGAATCCGACGCGCTCGGCAAGCGCGTGCGCGACGCGTTCGACCGGCTCTATGCGGAATCCGCCGACTCGGCCCGCATCATGGCCATCGGCGTCCACCCCTACGTGAGCGGTGCGGCCCATCGCATCCGCTACGTCGAGGAGATGTACGCCTACATCAACAGCCATCCCGGGGTGGTCCACTGGAACGGCCAGCAGATCCACGACTGGTTCGTCAGCCAGACGCAGACCCAGCCGCAGGCGCTGCAGACGCGGGCGGCGCATCATGGCTGAGACCACGTTCAAGACCGCCGACCTCGTCGACGCATACGGCGCCGACCTGCAGGTGTGCGAGATCCAGTTCCGCGATTGCGGGGGCCATGCCGCGTTCAGCGGGCCGATCCGCACGCTGAAGGTCTTCGAGGACAACGCGCTGGTGAAGGCGACGCTCGCCACGCCCGGCAACGGGGCCGTGCTCGTCGTCGACGGCGGCGGCTCGCTGCGCACCGCGCTCGTCGGCGACGTGCTCGCCGGGATGGGCGCCGCCAATGGCTGGGCGGGCCTCGTCGTGCTGGGCGCGATCCGCGACGTCGCGGATATCGGCAAGCTGCCGCTGGGCGTGAAGGCGCTGGGCACGACGCCCCGCGTCAGCACCAAGACCGGCGCCGGCTTCGCCGACATCCCGCTGCGCTTTGGAAACGTCACCTTCGTGCCCGGCGCATGGATCGCCGCCGACCCAGACGGGGTGGTGGTGCGCGCGCAGGCCCCGTCCACCTGATCCCGCCCTTTTCCACCAGGAGAACCTCGCCATGCCACGTCGTCTCGTATCGATCCGGCCCCTGCTCGCAGGCCTCTTCGTGGCCGCGGGTCTCGCCGCTCCCGCCAGCGCCCAGGGCATCGAGCTCAAATACGCGCACCAGTCCTCGCCCTCGCACCCGTTCCATCTGGCGGGGCAGCGCTTCGCCGAGGAATTATCCAAGCGCTCCAACGGCCGCATGACGGCCCGGATCTTCCCGGCGGCCCAGCTCGGCAGCGCCCAGAAGGCGCTGGAAGGCATCCTGCTCGGCAATGTCGACCTGACGCCGGCGGGCACCGCACTCCTGGCCAGCTTCGTCCCGGACCTCAACGCGCTGAACATGCCGTTCCTGCTGCGGGACGCCGCGCATTTCGACAAGGCGCTCGGCGCCGACAGCCCGGCGACGAAGGAGATCGTCGCCATGGCCTCCGCCCGGGGCTACCGGTACCTGTGCATGTACACGGCAGGTGAGCGCCACTTCATCACCAAGCGCCCCGTGCGCACGATGGACGACCTGAAGGGGCTGAAGGTCCGCTCCGCCGAGAACCCCGCCTACATCGCCGCCTTCAGCGCCTTCGGGACGAACCCGGTCGCCCTGGCCTATCCCGAGCTCTACGGGGCGCTCCAGACCGGCGTCATCGACGGGGCCGACGCCGCCCCGACCAATTACATGGTCGAGAAGTTCTACGAGGTCGCGCCCAACTTCGCGCTGGCGAACTGGATCACCTTCGCCAACGCGCTGGTCATGTCGGAATCGAAGTTCCGCTCGCTGGCCGCGGCCGACCAGCAGGCCCTGCTCGGGGCGGCCGAGGCGACCTGCGCCTACGAGCGCGAGATCTGGCGCAAGAGCGACGAGGACTTCCTCGCGCAGATGCGCAAGCAGGCCGGCATCACGGTGACCACGCTCGATCCCGCTCCGCTGCGCAAGGCCAGCGAGAAGGTCTACGAGCAGTTCATGAAGACCGACGGCCAGAAGCGGCTCCTGAAGCTGATCCAGGAGACGCCATGAGCACGCTGGCTTCCGGCGCTCCTGCGGCGGCGGCGGGCAAGGCGGTCGCGCTTGCCCGCGGCGCCTTCCTGTCCGTCGCCATCCTCGCCTACGTGGTCATGTGCCTGTCGGTGGGGATCCAGATCGTCGGGCGCTACCTGGTGAACTACCCCATCGCGCAGTTCGCGGAGATCGCGACCTATGCGCAGGTGTGGCTCGCCACGATGGGCGCGGGATACGCCCTGCGCACCGGGACGCTGTTTGCGATGGACAGCCTGGTCGCGGTCCTTCCGCTGGCGATCCGCCGCGGCGTCCTGGTCCTCAACACCTTGCTGTCCCTCGTCTTCCTGTGGGTCATCTTCTACGGCAGCACCTTCCTGATGCGGATCGGCGAGTTCCAGACCTCGCCGTCCCTCGGCCTGCCGATGTGGACGATCTACCTCGCCCTGCCGGTGAGCGCCGGCTACCTCGCCTTCGAGAGCGTCGCGGCCCTGGCCGAGCGCTGGAACGATCCCTTCGCGCAGAGCGGGCACGGCCCGGAGGTGGACTGACATGGCCGTCGCATTCGTATCGCTCATCGGCCTGATCGCGCTCGGGCTGCCCATCGCCTTCGTGCTGGGGCTGACCGCGACCGCCACGACGCTCGTCCTCAAGGACGTGCCGCTCAACGTCATCGCCCATCACTTCTTCGGCGGCATGAACGGCTTCACCATCATGGCGATCCCGTTCTTCGTGCTGGCCGGCGTCATCATGGAGCATGGCGGCCTGTCCCGCCGCATCGTCGACTTCGCCTCCGCGCTGGTGGGGTGGATCACGGGAAGCCTTCTCATGGTCTCGGTCTCGGCCGCCACGGCGCTGGCGGCGATGTCCGGCTCGGGCAGCGCGGACGCGGTCGCCGTGTCGTCTGTGATGACCCCCGAACTGCGCCGCCGCCGCTACGACATCGACTTCTCGTCGGCGATCATCGCCTGCGCGGGGTGCCTGGCGCAGATCATCCCGCCCAGCATCATGATGGTGCTGATCGCGGTGGCGAACGACCTGTCCATCGGCGCGCTGTTCCTGGCGGGGATCATCCCGGGCCTGCTCGTCGTGCCGGGCTTCTTCGCCATCTGCTACCTGCATGCCCGGCGGGGCGGGCCGCAATACCGCGAGGTCCAGCCCTTCAGCCTGCGCCGCCTGGGTGAGACGTTCCTGGTCGCGATGCCCTCGCTCGGCATGGCGGTGCTGATCACGGGCGGCATCCTCGGCGGGCTCTTCACGCCGACCGAGGCGGCCTGCGTCTCGGTGTTCTACGGCCTCTTCGTCGGCATGGTCGTGCACCGGGACCTCAAGGTCGCGGACCTGCCGAAGGTGTTCCTGCGCGCGACCAGCCTGTCCTGCGGCATCCTGCTGCTCATCGGCACCGGCACGGTCTTCACCTATCTGATCGCCACCGCCGACGTGCCGGCCGCCGTCGAGGGCTTCTTCAAGACCTTCATCGCCTCGCCGGTTGCGTTCCTCCTGGCGGTGAACGCGATCCTGATGATCGCGTGCATGTTCGTGGAGACCTTCCCGATCATCCTCATCCTGTCGCCCGTGCTCGTGCCGATCGCCATCTCCTACGGCGTCGATCCGGTGCACTTCGCCACCGTCTTCGTCTTCAACTGCGCCATCGGCATGATCACGCCGCCCATCGGAGGCGTGCTGTTCGTGGTGGCCGCCGTCGCCGGCCGGCCGATCGCGGCCATCGCCCGGAAGATCTGGTCGCCGTGGGCGGTGATGACCGCAGTGCTGCTGCTCATCACCTTCGTGCCGGACCTCGTCCTGACCCTGCCGCGCGCGGCAGGCCTGCACCGCTGACCGGCGGCGGAGGGCCATGTACTTCCACCTCGCCGATCTCGCCCGCAAGCAGCGCTACAAGCTCATCGCCGGGGCCGTCGTGCCCCGGCCGATCGCCCTGGTCACGAGCCTCAACGCCGATGGCAGCTGCAACGCGGCGCCGTTCAGCGCGTTCAACTACATGAGCGAGGACCCGCCGCTCCTGGCGCTGGGGCTGCAGGTCCATCCCGACGAGAGCGACCGGGCCGGCGAGCCGAAGGACACGGCGGCCAACATCGCCCGGTCGGGCGAATTCGTCGTCAACATCGTCGACGAGCCGATGCTGCCCGACATGGTGGACTGCGCCATCGCCTTCCCGCCCGGGGAGAGCGAGGTCGAACGCCTGGGTCTGGCGACCGAGCCGAGCCTCCACGTCGCCCCGCCCCGGCTGGCGGCTTCCCCTTTCGCGTTCGAGTGCCGGCGCAAGGTCACGCTGGATTTCGGCCCGTTCCGGTCCATCGTCATCGGCGAGATCGTCGGCGTCCACGTTCGCGATGGCCTCGTCGACCCGGCGACGCTCAACGTCGACCTCGACCGCTTCCGCCCTGTCGGGCGGCTTGCCGGGACGTGGTACGCGTTCCAGGGCGACCGGACGAGCCGTCCGGTGAGGACGGCGGCCGCCTTCGCGCAGGACGGCCCGCTGCGGACGCGGCGCTCTTAAGGCGCCGCCGGACGCTGCACCGCGCGGGCCTCCTGCGGGATCGCGAGAGCCAGCAGCGCGGCCCGCCCCGCGGGCGAAAAGACGACGGCGCGCGAGGCGCTCTCGCGCCGGAACCAGCCGCGGGCCGTGCCGAGCTGGGCGATGGCCGCGCCGAGGCTGCCCGCCAGATGCGGGCGGCGCTCCGACCAGTCGAGGCAGGACCGGCAGACCGGGCGGGGCCTGGCTTCCAGCGCCGCCACGTCGAGGCCCTCGGCGACGAAATGCGCCCGCCCCCGGAGCGTGAGCGCCACGCCCTCGGCGGAGGCGGCGACGAGACCGTTCTCGACCATGGCGGCATAGAGCGCGGTCGCCGCCTCGCCGGCGAGGTGGTCGTAGCAGAAGCGCGCGGCGCGCATCGCCGCGTCCCGCGGGCCCGGCCGGGTGCGCACGAGGCCCACGCGGGCGGCAAGCCCCATCATAGCCTCCACCGCCTCGGCGACGTCCGGCGCGGCGATGCGGTAATAGCGGTGGCGGCCCTGGACCTCGACCAGGAGCAGCCTGGCCTCCACCAGCCGGGCGAGATGTCCGGACGCGGTGGGCGCCGAGACGCCCGCCTCGGCGGCGCATTCACCCGCGGTGAGGGCCCGGCCGGCCATGAGCGCGGCGAGGATGTTGGCGCGCGCGGGATCGCCGAGCAGGGAGCCGAGGCGCGCGATGTCCGGTCCGTCCTTCATGCGGCCTCAATCTGGCGCATCCGGGCCGGGCGACGCTTCGGACGCGGCCGAACCATCGCGCGCTCCTTGCGGGCGATGGTCCGGGCCTCACGAGAGGCCTCACCCATGATCACCTGCTTCATCCGCTACGACCTCGAGCCGTTCAGCCAGGAGGCCTTTGCGGCCTATGCCCGCATGTGGGGACAGGCCATTCCCGCCTGCGGCGCGGACCTCATCGGCTATTTCGGCCCGCATGAAGGATCGCTCACCACGGCCTACGGCGTCTACTCGCTGCCGGACCTTGCGGCCTACGAAGCCTATCGCGCCCGGCTGAAGGCCAGCGAGGCGGGCCGGGCGGCCTTCGACTTCGCGCGGCGCGAGCGCTTCATCCGGCGCGAGGATCGCATCTTCCTCACGAAGCAATCGGACCCGGTGCCCGGCTAGAGGACTCCGGCCCAGGTCTCCCGGCGCCAGTCGGCGATGGCGACCGGTGCGCCGTCCAGGTGACCGGTGCAGACCACCGCACCGAACTTCATGTGGCCGGCGGGCAGGATGTCCACGTCATGGCCGAGGGCGCGCAGGCCCTCCAGGGCGGGATGGCCTTCCTCCACCAGGAGCTTGCCGTTCTCGCTGCGCCAGCGGGGATGGTCGATCGCCGCCGCCAGGTCGAGCTCGTCGGCGAAGGCGTGCACGAGCACCTGGAGCAGCGTCTGGATCTGTCCGTCCGCGCCGGGGGTCGCCAGGGCGAGCGGTCCGCGCGGCGTCTCCACCAGGATCGGGGCCAGCGTATGGACCGGCCGCTTGCCCGGCGCGGCGGCGTTGGCGCCCTTGGTGAAGCCGCCGGCGCGGTTGTTCAGGACGAAGCCGCCCTCCGGCACGAAGACGCCCGAGCCGAAATCGTCGAAGACGCTCACCAGCGAGGACACGGTCATGCCGAAGCGGTCGGTCACCGCGACGCCCGCCGTGTGGAGATAGGCCCGCGGCCCGCCGCGCCGCGCCGCGCGGGCGAGATCGATCTCCAGCGGGACCTCGAGAAGGCCCTGCCCCTCGCCGATCCGGTCCCGGTGGGCGAAGGAGGCTTCCGTCAGCTCGACGGCGGCGTGTTCGCGCTTGCCCGGCGGCAGGCGTCGCAGGCGCTCCAGCCCGTCCAGGCACATGGAGAGCAGGATGCCTTGCGACATGGGCGGCTGCACCAGGACGCGCAGGCCGCGCCACGTCGTCTCCACGGGGACGGCGAAGACGGTGTGGTGGGCGGAGAGGTCCGCCTTCGTCATCGCGCCCCCGCGCCCCGCCACGGCGCGCGTGATGCCGGCGGCGATATCCCCGGCATAGAAGGCCTTGGAGCGCTCCTTGCCGAGCCGGTCGAGGAGCTGCGCCAGCTCGTTCTGCACCACGATCTCGCCGGGCCTTGCCTGGGCGAGCACCCAGGCGCCCGCGCCGCCCGCCAGGAGGCGGGCGCGCTGCTCCTCCACCGAGCGGGCCAGCCTCTGGCTCATGGGAAAGCCGCCGCGGGCGAGCCGGCTCGCAGGCTCCATCAGGCGCACCATGGGCAGGCGGCCCCAGCGCTCGGCCATCTGGTCCCACGCGTCGACGATGCCCGGCACGGTGACGCTCGCGCCGCCCGTGGTCGTCACCTCGGCAAGGACCGCCGGGGAAGCCCCCGCGCCGTTGACCGCCGTGGTCACCCCGTCTGGCGCGCGCACCAGGCAGAAGACGTCACCGCCGAGCCCGCAGGCATCGGGGGCGACGACGCACAGGACCGCCTGGGCGGCGATGAGCGCGTCCACCGCCGATCCGCCGCGGGACAGGATTTCCTGGGCGGCGGCGGCCGCGAGCGGATGAGCGGCGCTGACCGCCCCGGAAATGCCGGCGAGCACCGGCCGGCGGTGCGACGCGAACGGATCGGCGAGAATCGGCAGGTTGGGGGTGGACCTTCGGGTCATCGTGGGTATTCACCAGATCAGCGGCGCTGGCAGCGCGTGACGGGAGACAGATCGATGGGCGTGGTTCTGATTGCAGGCGGCGCGAGCGGTATCGGCCGGGCGGCGCTCGACGCGTTCCGCCAGCAGGGCGACACCGTGCTTCTCGCCGACCGGGACGAGGCGGGCGCGCGCGCCGCGGTCGCCGCCGACCTGCCGGGTCCGGCCGAGGCGATCGTCTGCGACCTCGCCAACCCGGACGATTGCGACCGCATCGTCGCCGCGTGCGTGGAGCGGTTCGGCCGGCTCGACACGGTGTTCGCCAATGCGGGCGTGCTCCTGTCGGCGCCGCTGGCCGAGTTCACGGCGCAGATGTGGGACCTGTCGGTCGCGGTGAACCTCCGGGCCCCGTTCCTGCTCGCCAGGGCCGCGGCGCCCCATCTCGCCCGCTCCGACAACGGGAGCATCATCCTCACCTCGTCCACCGGCGGCCTGCGCGGCCATGCCGGCATGCCCGCCTATCACGCGACCAAGGCGGGCCTGCTGGGCCTGTGCCGGAGCCTGGCCGACGAGCTCGCGCCCCACGGCACGCGGGTGAACTGCCTGCTGCCCGGCTGGATCGACACGCCGTTCAACGCCCCGTTCTGGGACCACCAGAGCGACCCGAAGGATGCCGAGGACCGCCTGCTCGCCACGATCCCAATGCGGCGGCAGGGCCTGCCGGAGGACGTGGCCGGAGCGGTCCTGTTCCTCGCCTCGCCCGCATCGCGCTACGTGACCGGCACGTCGCTGGTGGTGGACGGGGGCTATTCGGCGGTCTGAGGCGCCGGTCATGACCCGCGCTCCATCAGCGAGGCGGCGGTAAGGGCGTAGACGGCGGCGCAATCATGCACGTCGTCCTCGTTCACCCAGTCATCGATGCCGGCGGCGAGGGTGGGCTGCGGGCCGTAGCAGATGGCGGGCACGCCCCGGGCGCGCCAGCGCGCCGCGTCGCTGGCCGGAAGCCGGACGACCGGGCGCGGGTTGACCCCCCGCACCGCCTGCGCCGCCTCGGACGCGTGGCGCACGAGGGCCGTGTCCGGCGCCGTCCAGTTGGGATTCCAGCCCTTCAGCCGCTGCCAGGACAGGCCCGGCGTCGCGGACAGGAGCGCGTCGAGCCGCGCCTCGACAGCCTCGATGGTGAGGCCGGGGGGCACGCGGAAGTCCACGTCCGCATGGACCTGCGTCGCGACCTGGCTGGGCAGCCCGCCCCCGGCGACACGGCCGATATTGACCGAGAGGCGCAGGCCGTGTTCGCCGGAGGTCTCCCGCAGGATCTCCAGCCCGGGCGGGGGCGATGCAATCTCGTCGTTCCATTCATCGATCGCGGCGAGGACCGATGCCAGCCGCGCGATCGCGCCGGAGCCGCGCACCGAGAGCATGCCCTGGCCGGGCGGCGCGCTCGCCTCGATCCGCACCCACAGGAGCCCCTTCTCGGCGATGGCGAGGTCCATGCCGCCGGGTCCCTCAGCATTGATCAGGGCATCGCCCAGAAGGTCCGGATCGGCGTCGATGAGGTAGGCGGCGCCGTCAGGGCCGAACACCACCTCGTCGGCCACGGCCGTGAAGGTGAGGCGGCCCGCCAGCCGCTCGCGCTCGCCCGCCAGCACGGCGAAGGCGACCGCGAGGGCCGCCGTGCCGGCCTTCATGTTGCCGATGCCGAGGCCCGTGAGGCGCCCGCCCGCGCGGGCCAGCGACCAGACCGGCACCGACCAGGCCGCCTCGTCGCCCGGCGGCAGGGTGTCGAGATGACCGTTCAGCACCACGTGGGGGCCGGCCTTCGCGCCGGCGAAGCCGCAGACGACGTTGGGCTTGGTGTCGCCGGCCGCCCTCGTCCCGGGGACGAGGCCGCGCGACGCCAGGAAGTCCGCGACGACGCGCGCCGCCTCGCGCGTGTCGCCCTCCGGCTGGTCGGACCGCGCGGCCACCAGGGCCGCGCAGAGCGAGATCAGAGCCTCCCGCTCGGCCGCCACGCGGTCCCGCAGGAGCCGCGCGAAGCCGGGGTCGAGCGGGCGCATGTCAGCCCACCTGCCAGCCGCCGTCGACGGTGATCGACTGGCCGGTCATGTAACTGCTCATCGGGGAGGCGAGATAGACATAGGCGTCGGCGAGGTCCGGCAGGGGGCCGAGCCGTCCCATGGGGATGCGGCTGACGAAGGCGGCCTTCAGGTCGGCCGCCGGGCGGCCCTGCTCGGCGCCGCGCTGCTCGAACAGACGGTCGAGCATGGGCGTATCCATCTGCCCCGGGCAGATGCAGTTGACGCGCACGCCGAGCGGGGCGAGCTCGGCCGCCATGCACTGCATGAGCCCGATCATCCCGAATTTCGACGCGGAATAGGCGGCGTTCTCCACGCCCCCGCGCATGCCGAAGAGGGAGGAGGTCATGATCACGGAGCCGCCCTCGCCCTGGGCGACGATCCGCGACCCCATCACCTTGGAGGTAATGAACGCGCCCGTGAGGTTGACGTCGATGACGCGCCGCCAGTCGGCAAGCGACAGGTCGAGGGCGCGGCGGAGCACGAGGATGCCCGCATTGGCCACCGACACGTCGAGCCGCCCGAACCGAGCGAGCGCGGCGTCCGCCGCCGCCTCGGTCGCGGCCTCGTCCGCCACGTCGAGGCGCACGGCGGCGATGCGGCCGGGAGCCTCGCGCTCCAGCTCGTGCTTCGCGGCTTCGAGAGCCTCGGGCACGACGTCGGCGATGGTCACCATGGCGCCGTGCTGGAGATAGGCGCGGGCGACCGCCAGCCCGATCCCCTGCGCGCCGCCCGTCACGAAGGCGGCCTTGCCATCCAGAAGTCCCGTCATCAGGCAGCCTCCCCGGCTATGGTCTCGGCGCTGCGGCCGACGATCCGTTCATAGGTTTCGGAATCGGTGGCGCCCTCGCTGCCGATGACGACGACCCGGGCGGACGCATCCAGCCCCAGGGCCTCGCGCATCGCGCCGTCGCGCACGGCGGCGATCAGTCCGGCGGCGGCGGCGCAGCCGGATTCGCCGGCCACCAGCGGCGGGTCGCCGCCGAAGCCCTGGGCCAGCAGGCGCATGGTCACCATGGCGGCCTCGTCGTCGAGGGCGATAACGTCGTCGGCCGCGTGTTCCAGGATCACCCAGGCAGGCGCGGACACCTCGCCCGCCGCCAGGCACGCCATGAACGTGTCGGTCGATCCCTCGACCGCCACGGGCCGGCCGGCCGCCACGGTGCGGAAGATGCAGTCGGCGCGGGTGGGTTCGACCACGACGATGCGGGGCCGGCCTTCGCCCAGGCGTTCCCAGAAATGCGCCGCAAGCGCCGCCGCAAGGCCGCCGACGCCGGCCTGCACGAAGACGTGCGTGGGCGGCGCCCCGGCGGGCAGGGCGTCGAGGATCTCCTGGGCGATGAGGGTATAGCCCTGCATCACCATGGCCGGGATGGCGGCGCCGGTTTCGGGCGCGGTGTCGGCGACGAGCACCCAGCCGTTGCGCCGGGCGTCGGCGGCGCAGGCGCGCACCGAGTCGTCGTAATGACCCGGCACCCGGGCAATGCGCGCCCCGAAGCGGGCGATCTCGCGCTCGCGCGCCGCGCTGACATGCTCGTGGAGATAGATGGTGCAGCCGCAGCCGAACATCTGCGCGCCCCAGGCGACCGAGCGGCCGTGATTGCCGTCGGTGGCCGCGGCCACGGTGACCGGGCGCACGAGGTCCCGGTGCCGGCCGGCCATGAGATCGGCGGCGGTGACGTCGGCGACGCCGTTTCGCGCCAGATGCTCCTTGAGGACCGCCAGCACCGCATAGGCGCCGCCGAGGGCCTTGAAGCTCTTGAGGCCGAAGCGGTGCGCCTCGTCCTTGTAGCGGACCTCCGCGACCCCGGCCTCGCGGGCCAGAGCGGGCAGGGCGACGAGCGGGGTCGGCGCGTAGCCGGGCCAGGACCCGATCTCGTCGCGCGCGGCCTCGAAGGCGGCCAGGCTCAGCACGTGCCGCTCGGCCGGGCCGTAGGGCCGGTTCCGGGTGGCCAGCCGGTTATGGACCAGGCGGGCCGGGAAATCGGGAAGGGACATGGGCTTGATTCTTCCGCTGCAGGGCTGCCGGGGCGGCGCGCCGCCCCGGCGGAAAAGGCTCAGCGCCTGACCATCAGCGCTTGGCCAACTGGTCGAACCACTTGTCACGCAGGGTGACGTGCTCGCCGTTGCGCACGAAGTCGCGGATGAAGGTGTTCAGGAACTGGAGCATGTGGCCGTCCTCGGGACGGACCGCGTAGGCCAGGCCCACCGGCTTCACGAGGGCGTCCTCGCCGTTGAGCACGCGCAGGCGCCGGTCGAGGGCCGGGCTCTTGGCCTTCAGGATCCGCAGCGTGCCGGGATCGATGAAGGCGGCGTCGGCCTGGCCGTTGGCGACCTCGCCGATCCAGTTGGCGACGTTGTCGGTGGCAAGCCCCCGCACCTTGGCCTGGGGGTAGAGCTCCTTGGGATAGCTCTCCTCCACCGTGCCGCTCATCCCGACGAAGGTCACGTCGGGGGAGTTCAGCTCGGAGACCGACTTCACCTTGGAGTTCGTGTTGACGACGACGTGGAACCCGTAGGTGGAGTAGGGCTCGGTGAAGTTGACGATCAGGGCGCGCTGGGGCGTCGCGAACAGGTTCGCGAAGACCACGTCGTACTGCTTGGCCTCCAGGCCCGGCACCAGGGTGGCCCAGGTCGCGGAGACGATCTCCAGCTTCACGCCCATGATGTCGGCGACGCGCTTGGCGAGGTCGACGTTGAAGCCTTCGTACTGGCCGCTCTGCGGGTTGGGCGACTGCCAGGGCGGGCTTTCGGCCATGCCGACCTTGAGCGTGCCGCGGGCCTTCACCTCCTTGATGAGGTCGGCCTGCTGGGCCGTGGCGGGAAGAGCCGCGCAGCCGATTAGGCCGAGGGCGAGGCCCGCGCGGGCGAGCCAAGTCTTGAACGGGGTCATGGTAGTTCTCCTCTGGTTCTTGTCCGGGGGCAGTTGGGGCCGCTTCTGCGGCGGCCGCTGGCACTCCTTCGACGCCTCAGGACTGGCCATGGCGGACCTCCAGGCGGCGGGAGAGAAGGGAGAAGGGGAAGATGATCGCGAAGTAGACGAGCGCGATCGCGGTCAGGAATTCGACGTAGCGGAAGGTCTGGCCGCCCAGCAGGTAGGCCTGCAGGGACAGTTCCGAGACGCCGACGGCCGCCAGCAGCGTCGTGTTCTTGAGGAACTCGGTGAAGTAGTTGACGAGCGGCGGGATCGAGAAGCGCAGGGCCTGGGGCAGGACCACGCAGCGCCACAGGGGATAGCGCGGCAGGCCCATGGCGCGCGCGGCCTCCCACTGGCCCTTCGGCACCGTCTCGATCCCGGCGCGGAAGATCTCGGCGAGATAGGCGGCGCCGATCAGCCCGAGCGTCAGGCTCCCGGCCCAGAAGCCGGAGACGCGCGCGCCGCTCAGGAACGGGATGCAGAAATAGGCCCAGAAGATCAGGATGACCTCCGGGGTGATGCGGAAGAACGCGATGAAGGCGTGGGCGGGGTAGGTGAAGGCCCGCGACGGGGAGCGGCGCGCCGCGCAGACCAGCGCGCCGCCTATGAGCGCGACGACGAGGCCGACGGCCGCGACCGCCAGCGTGGTCCACAGGCCCTCCAGCAGGCGGGGCCAGTAGCGCAGGAGCAGGGCGAGATCGAAGCTCATGCCCAGCCCCGCTTCAGGTAGCGCTCGAGCCAGTGGCCCGCGAGCGTGATGAGCAGGCCGACGGCGAAGGCGAGCACGGCCGCCGTGGTGTAGATCTCCACCGGCTGGAAGGTCTGGGAGGACACGCGGCTCGCCGCGCGGATGAGGTCGTTGATCGCCAGGATCGACAGGATCGCCGTGGCCTTGAAGATGCTGATCGTGGTGCCGACCAGGGGCGGCAGGACGAGACGCAGGGCCTGGGGCAGGATCACGAGGCGCCAGGACTGGAAGGCCGGCAGGCCGAGCGCCTTGGCGGCCTCGAACTGCCCGCGCCCCACGCCCAGGATCCCGGCGCGGATGATCTCCGAGCAATAGGCGGCGACGTTGAAGACCAGAGCGAGCAGCGCGCTCTGGAACGGGCTGGTGACGATGCCCGTGAGCCCGGGCACGGCAAAGTGCATCCAGATCGCCTGGACGAGGAGCGGCGTGGAGCGCCACAGCTCGACGAAGACCATGGCGGGCCAGCGCACCACCCGGTAGCGGGAGAGGTTGGCCGCGGCCAGGAGGGAGCCGAGCACGATCCCGCCGCACAGGAAGCCGAGGGCGGTCAGCAGGATGTTGGTCCACAGCCCTTCCAGCAGGGCCGGCAGGTATTCCCACGCGACGGAGAAATCGAGGTCGCTCATGCGGCGCCCCCCGTTGCGGGGGGCCGGCGCCAGCGGGCTGGAGCCTCGAGCAGCGCCTCCAGGTGATCTTCCCCGCCAATGCCCGCGCGCGGCAGCGTCAGCGCCTGCTGCCCGTCATAGCCCAGCCGCCGCTTGACCTCCCGGTCGAGGTAATAGGCGCCGATCACGGTCTCCAGCAGGGCGGCGAAGGATTCGGGCCGGCCTTGCGCGAACGCTTCCACGCCGTCCTGCGTCGCCGGCCCGGTCCAGGCGTCGAGCATGGCGGGAAGGGCCGCGGCAAGGTCCGGGCGGATGGCGAGGACGCGGTCGACCGGCCCGCCGGCGCGGCACAGGTCCACTTCGCCCGCCGAAGGCATGCCCCGGCCGGCCGGCACGAGGATGTCGGCCAGGGCGGCGAGCGCGGAGCGGCGGGCGACGTCGAGTACGGGTGTCATGACGGGCGCCTCCCGCCATGGGCCGCCATGTGGTCGGCGCAGCGCAGGGCGAGCGCCGCGATGGTGGCGGCCGGGTTGACGCTGGAGCCCGTGACGAAGGTGCTGCCGTCGGCGATGAACAGGTTCTCGATCTCGTGGGAGCGGCCGAACGGATCGACCACCGAGGTGTCGGGGTCGCGGCCCATGCGGCACGTCCCGAGCGGGTGCCAGCCGAAATCGTCCATGAGCGGCAGGCTCAGGGTGCGCCGGGCGCCGGCCGCCTCGAAGGATTCCGCCGCTCGGGCGGCGTTGAAGGCCAGCATGCGCCGGGAATTCTCGTCGATCCGGTAGGCGACCGATACGCCGGGATTGCCGTCGCCATCGCGCGCGGCCTCGTCCAGCACGACGCGGTTTTCCGGGTCGGGGAGATCGTCGCAGGAAATGCCCCAGATGGCGGCGCGGCCGAGCCACTCGCCCACATGGGCGTGGAGCCCCTCGCCCCATCGGCGCTCGCCCCAGGGGAAAAGCGCCGCGTGCATCGGGCCGCCGGAGGGCGTGAGGTTCCACTTCGCCCCGCGCACGAAGCCCCGCCGTTCGTCCGTCTCGGCGAATTCCATGGCGTAGAGGCTCTGGCCCCAATGGCCCTGGTGGGAGCCGAGATCCTCGTCGAACAGGCCGACGACGCGGGTGAACGGGTGCATCATCAGCCGCCGCCCCACGAGCCCGGACCCGTTGGCGAGGCCATGGGGATGGCGCGCGTCGGCGGAGGCCAGAAGCAGGCGCGGCGTGCCGAGCGCACTCGCCGCCAGCACGACCGCATCGGCGCGGATCATCTCCTCCGGCCCGCCCTCGACCCGGTAGAGCGCGCCCGAGGCACGCCCGTCGGCGCCGACGACGATGCGGCTGACGCGCGCGCCGGTCACGACCTGCACGCCCGCCGCCTCGGCCTTCGGCCAGTGCGTGACGTCGACGGAGGCCTTGGCGCCCTCGTTGCAGCCCCAGCCGCAGGTGGAGCGCTGGACGCAGGGACGGCGGCCGTCATAGGGGCGCGACGCGATGGCGTTGGAGCCGGGCCACCAGTGCCAGCCGAGGGCCGCGTGGGCGGCGGCGACCTTCTCGCCCCAGGCCCCGATGGGCAGGGGCGGCAGCGGATAGTCGGGACGCTCCGGATAGGCGGGGTCGCCCGCCAGGCCCGAAACCCCGAAATCCCGGTCGGCCTCGTCGTAATAGGGCGCCAGCTCGTCGTAGGTCAGGGGCCAGTCGTCGCCGACGCCGTCGAGGCTGCGCACGGCGAAGTCGGAGGGCAGGAACCGCATCCAGTGCCCGCCATACAGGATGGTCGAGCCGCCGAGGCCGTTGAACAGGAGCGGCTTCATCTGCGCCTGCGCATCGTCGACCGGATAATCGGCCGCGCTGCGCCGGACGTTCGGGCTCGGATGCCAGGGGCCGAAGGCCGCGACCTCCCATTCCGCCGTGCGGCCGGGATAATCCTCCCGGTCGAAGCGCCGGCCCTGTTCGAGGCAGACGACCGCGATGCCCTTTTCCGCGAGCCGGCGCGCGACGACAGCGCCGCCAAGGCCGCCGCCGATCACGAGGACCTCTGTCCGGGCCGGAACGGTGCGGGGCGCGGCGTTCATCGTCTAGCGCTCCGGATGGGCCGGGTGCCACAGGCGCCGGGCCGGCCCGCCCTCGGGCCCCTTCCCGCCGGGAAAGGAGACCAGTTCGAACTGCAGGCCCCACGGCGCCTTGAAATAGACCCAGGTCGACCCGGCGGCCGGACCGCCGGAGATCGTCTCCGGCTCGCCCATGATCGTGACGCCGTGCCGGCGCAGATGGTCCAGGGCGGGCTCCATCGCGTCGACGTAGAAGGCGACATGATGCCCGCCCGCGTCGCTGTTGCGGGGATGGGCGGCGTTCCGGTCCGGCGCGTCGTATTCGAAGATCTCGAAATTCGGCCCGTGGCCGCAGCGCACGAAGGCGTAGCGCATGCGGGTGTCGGCGTGGACGCCGAGGCGGCGAACCATCAGATCGGGATCGGCGAAGGGCCCGTCGCCGAACACGACCTCGCCGCCGATCACGTCGACGAAGAAGGCCAGCGCCTCCTCGAGGTCGGGCACGGTGATGCCGACATGCTCGGCCCCGCGCAGTCCCGGCAGGCCGCCCGCCATGGCCGTCAGCCCTCCGCCCGGTCGATGTGGGCGGCGAGCCGGCGGTTGACTGCGGCCGCCTCCTCCACCTGGGGCATGTGTCCGGCGCCCGGCACGGTCTCCAGTTCGACGCCGTCCGGCAGGGCGGAGGCGTGGGCGATGGGAATGATTTCGTCGCTCTCGCCCCAGATGACGAGCCGCGGGCAGGTCAGCGCGCCGAAGGCCTCGCGCAGGTCGACCGCCTGGCGCCCGTCGCTGACGAACTGCCCGGCGACGGCCTTCAGGCCCTCGGGAACCCCGTCGAGGCGCTTGGAGCGAAGCACGCCCTCGACCATGTCGCTGGAGATGCGCTCGGGGTCGACATAAAGCCGGGCGAGGACCTCCTTCATCGGCTTGCGGCGCTCGGCGGCCAGGAAGCCGTCCACATATCCGGCGTCGATCTCCGGCCCGAAGCCGACCGGCGCGATGAGGGAGAGCGAGGCGACCCGCTCGCCCACCTGCTGGGCGACGGCGACGGCGACCGCGCCGCCGAGGGAATGGCCGACCAGGTGCAGGCGCGTGACGCCCAGCGCGCGGATGGCTGAGAGCGCCGCCGCGGCGAGCGCGTCCACCGCACCCGAGCCGACGTCGGGATCGGACGCGCCGTGGGCCGGCAGGTCGATGGCGTGGACGATGCGCCCGTCGGCCAGAGCCTCCTGGTTGAAGGCCCAGGCGTTGATGTCGCCGCCGAAGCCGTGGAGGAGGACGACCGGGATGCGATCGCCGTCCCCCACGGACAGGGCGTTGATCCGGCGGCCGCCCGCTTCCACGAGGCGCGGCGCGGGCCCGGCATCCAGCGCGTCCTCGGTCGTCGCCTCCCGGGAGCGATAGTCGGCGACGAAGGCGTCGATCTCCGCCTCGTCGACCTCGCCGTCGGTGACGACGCCGAGCAGGGCGCCCACGGGCGCGGCATCGCCGACCTGGCGGACGCAGCGGCGCAGGACCCCGTCGACGGCGGCCTCCATCACGTTGGTGATCTTGGTCGTCTCGATCTCGGCCACTTCCTGGCCGGCCTTGACGGGGCCGCCTTCGGGTACGAGCCAGCCGGCGACGGTCCCCTCCGTCATGGTCATCCCCCAGCGGGGCATCGTGATGGCGTGGATGCGCGGGGCCATGGCGTCAGTCCTTGTAGGAGACGACCTGCCGCACGGCGGCGGCGATCTTGTCGGGGTCGGGCAGGTAGGCGCGCTCCAGGTCCGGCGCGTAGGGCACGGGCGTGTGCGGCGGCGTGACCTTGACGATGGGCGCCTTGAGATGGGCGAAGGCCTTCTCGGCGATGATGGCGGCGATGTCGGCGGCCATGCCGCAGCGCGGGCTGGATTCGTCGACGATGACGACGCGGCCCTTGTTCTCCTCGACCATCTCCAGGATCGTCTCCTCGTCCAGCGGCGAGGTCGTGCGCGGGTCGAGGACCGTGCACTCGATGCCCTCGCGGGCGAGTTCGGCGGCCGCCTTCTCGGCAAAGCCCACCATCCGCCCGAGGGCGATGATCAGAGCGTCCTCGCCGTCGCGCACGATGTTGGCCGCGCCGAAAGGCACCGTGTAGGCGCCGTCCGGCACCTCGCCCGTCATGTCGTAGAGAACCTTGTTCTCCAGGAAGATGACCGGGTCGTCGTCGCGGATCGCCTGGATCAGCAGGCCCTTGGCGTCATAGGGATTGGACGGGATGACGACCTTCAGCCCGGGAATGTGGGTGAAGATCGGATACAGGGCCTGGCTGTGCTGGCTGGCCGAGCGGGTGCCCGCGCCGTAGGTCGTGCGGATGACGAGCGGCGTGATCGCCTTGCCGCCGAACATGTAGCGGAACTTGGCCGCCTGGTTGAAGATCTGGTCGAAGCAGACGCCGAGGAAGTCGACGAACATGATCTCGGCCACCGGGCGCAGGCCGGTCATGGCCGCGCCCGCCGCCGCGCCGACGAAGGCGCTCTCGGTGATCGGGGTGTCGAGGACCCGCTCGCGGCCGAAGGCGCCGAGCAGCCCCTTGGTGACGCCGAAGGCGCCGCCCCAGGCATCCTGCTCGCCGGATGCGCCGGCCCCGCCGGTGATGTCCTCGCCGATGACGACGACGCGGGGATCGCGTCCCATCTCGTGGTGCAGCGCCTCGTTCAGCGCCTGACGGTACGACTTCTTGGGCATGGAGCGGACCTCAGGCGTAGCGGACGTAGACGTCGGTCAGGAGGGTCTCGAGGGCCGGCCTGTCGGCGGCCCGCGCGGCGAGGACGGCGCCGTCGATGGCCGCGGACACGCTGCGGTCGACCGCGTCGAGATCGTCCGGCGTGAGCAGGGACGCCTGCGTGACGCGGGTGCGGAACCGCGCGAGGCAATCCTGGTCGCGCCGCATGGCGGCCTTCTCCTCCGCAGAGCGATAGGTGTCGGCATCGCCGGAGAAATGGCCGTAATAGCGCGGCGTCACGATGTGCAGCAGCGTCGGGCCGCCGCCCTCGCGGGCACGCTCCACCGCCTCGCCCATGGCGTCGTGGACGGCGAAGAAATCGACGCCGTCGACCTTGCGCGCCGGCATGCCGTAGCCCTCGGCGCGGCGGCAGATATCGCCGGCGGTGGCGAAGGAGCTGGCGGTGGCTTCGCCGAAGCCGTTGTCCTCGACGGCGAAGATCACCGGCAGCATCCAGACCCTGGCGAGGTTCAGGCTCTCGGCCGTGGTGCCCTGATTGACGCCGCCGTCCCCGGTGAAGGCTACCGCCACGTCCCGCGTGCGGTTGACCTTGGCCGTCAGCGCCGCGCCGCAGGCGATGGGCGGCGAGCCGCCCACGATGCCGTTGGCGCCCAGCATGCCGCGCCCGAGATCGGCGATGTGCATGGAGCCGCCCTTGCCGCGGCAGATCCCCGTCGCCTTGCCGAAGATTTCGGCCATCATGCCGTCGACGTCGCAGCCCTTCGCGATGCAGTGGCCGTGGCCGCGATGGGTGGAGGCGATCCGGTCGGTATCCGTCAGATGCAGGCACACGCCCACGGCCGAGGCTTCCTGTCCCGCATAGAGATGGGTGTTGCCGGGGATGTCGCCGGTGTCCATCTCGGCGCTCACCCGGTCTTCGAAGACGCGGATCGTGCGCATCAGCCTGTAGGCTTCGAGCAGGCGCTCGCGGGGGAGCTGCAGTCCTTGCATGCGGGTCTCCGGAGGATCGAAGGCCCATTCAGGCTAGGAGAGCGCGCACGCCTTTATTGCGCAAAATGGCCGGCACTTGCGCCGCACTGGCGCGTTATGCCCGCAGGTGACGACGGATCGGAGCGCGATGAGCCAGATGGACGAATTCGATCGCAAGCTTCTGGCGCTGGTGCAGAGCGACAACCGGCAGAGCGCCGACGCCCTGGCCGAAGCGGTCGGCCTGTCCCCCTCCGCCTGCATGCGGCGGCTCCGGCGACTGCGGGAAAGCGGGGTCATCGAGAGCGAGGTCGCGGTCGTCGCGCCCCATGCGGTCGGCTGGCCGCTGATGATGGTGGTGGAGGTGACGCTCGAGCGCGAGCGCCCCGACCTCATGGACGATTTCAAGCGCTCGATGCGGGCGACGCCCGAGGTGATGCTGTGCCTCTACGTCACCGGCGACACCGATTTCGTGCTGCTGGTGACCGCCAAATCCATGCGCGACTACGAGGACTTCACCCGGCGCTTCTTCTTCGACAACCCCAATGTCCGCCGCTTCCGGACCTCGGTGGTCATGGACCGCGTCAAGATGAGCCTCGCGGTCCCGATCGACCTTGGCGCCTGACCGGGCGGGTTTTTTTCCCCGCCCGAGGAGGTGCAGACGGCACGCGCAGGGCCGCGGCGGCGCAAAGCGGCCGCCGCAGGGACGCTCAGCGGGCCGCGTTCAGGCTGTCGAACCAGGTCTTCCAGTCCGGCACGGACTTGGCGAAGGTGCCGCGATGGCTGGTCTGGCCGGCGGACACCGCCTCGACGGTGGGATTTCCCGCGCCGATCGCCTGCTGGTAGACCATGGGCAGCCGGCCGATCCCGACTGTGATCGCCTCGTCGGCTTCGCCGTAGAAGTTGCGCGTGGGCGTCTTCACCACCCAGCGGTAGGACTGCGCCTGGGCGACCAGCCGGCCATAGGCCGATTCCGCGAAATAGTTCGGATCGAAATACTCCTTGCGGATCAGCACCTTCAGGTCCGTCGGCACGTCGGCGGCATTGAACGGCTCGCGGAAATAGGCCTTTCGCGCGATCTCGTAATGGTCGGGGTTGAACAGACTCCGGGCGAGACCCGGGATGCCGTAATAATGCTCGAACGCGAAGGACGAGAGGATGAACAGCGAGTTCACCCAGACCGCGTCGTTCTTGCGGGGAAAGTTCAGGAAGCCGTTGAGCGCGGCGAAGACGTCCGCCGGCGCGCTGGCGGTCACCGCCGCCTTCACCGGGATGCCGACGGTCTCGAGCTTCTCCAGGAATGCCATGGTGACGAACCCGCCCTGCGACCAGCCGGCGAGATAGAGATCGGTGGTCGCGACCTTGCGGTCGGCCAGGACGGCGCGCGCGGCCTGGAGCATGTCGAGGGTCGCCTGCTGGTGGCTGCCCTTGACCATGTAGCCTTCCGGCTCCCTGGACGTGCCCATGCCGAAATAATCGGCGCCGATGAGGACGTAACCCTGCGCGGCGAACTGCGCGATCATCAGCTGGGTTTCGGGCGACTGCTCGGGGAACGAGGGAACCTGCGTCTTCTCGTAGACGGTGCCGTGCTGGTACGAGACGACCGGCAACGGTCCGGTCGCTCCGTCCGGGATGGCGACGAGCCCGGTGGCGACGATCGGCTTGTTCCCGCGCTCCGGGACGACGGAATTGTAGGTCACCCGGTAGAGGTTCACGGCCGTCCGGGCGGGCGTATAGGTCACGCCGATGCCGGAGAAGGCCGGCGTGTCCACGGTCAGGATCTTGTTGAGCCGCTCGACGTCCCAGCGGTCGATGAGGGCATAGGTGACGCCGGAGGCGACGGAGGCGGGCGCGGCCTGCTGCGCCCATGCCATGGCCGGCGCGACGAGCAGCGCCGCGGCCGCGGCGATGGTCCTGATCGTGGATATGAACATGTGCGGAAGGCCCTCCTGCCTGTCTGCCGGCAGTATCGCCGGGACGCGCTAAGAAGGCATGAACCCGCGGAGGATGGCCGGCCGGAGGACCCGTCTGTCACCGGCGCGGGGCACCGAGATGCTGGGCCGGCCCATGCGACCGGCCAGCGATGGAAGCGAGCCGGGATTGGCGGGGGCTTTTTCGGAGAGGATGGCGGACAGGGCGGGACTGGCCCAAATCCGCCCAGAGCCAAACAAAATCAATTGCTTAGCAAGCGCCGATTTTCGTTTTGTGTACCACTCCTGTGACCCGTCGTCGAGGCCGACTGGTGGCTTCCTAGGGAGCCCCCTCACCGCGGTATTTCCGGCAATCGGTGAGCATGTCCTCGGTGACGAAGAAGCCGGTCGCCCCTGCATTCTCGACAAGGAGCTCGCGCATGAGGTCATCGAACTTGGTGTTGGTTTCGTAGGCGACGCGGGTGGCTCCCACGCGAAACCGGACGCTCTCGGCATTCAGCACGCGGTCGAGTTCGGGGATCGTCGCGGGCGTGCGGTCGAAGAACAGCTCGGTGTCAATCGACGCACCGGGGAGCGTGATGGCGCCGCCTCCCTCGATCGCGAACTGCCCCTCGACCTTGCCGGTGAATGGCTTGTAGGGCGCGCCCAGCTTGATCATGTCGTCGAGATAGATGGTGAGGTGGGGGTAGGTCCGCCTGCTCTTCGGGCAAATGAAGTTCATCTGGTTGAGCAGCCTGCCTGATTCCGCGTGAAAGGCGAATCGGCCGTAAATCTTCGTATCCTTGGGCGCGCGAGACTGGGTGATGACCCAATACGAAGTGACCGTCGCTGAAAACTCTCGGGGTTCGACCGCAATCTGCGCCTGCACTTTGCTCGCTCCATGTCCGAGGCAAGGCAGGGCAAGGCCGATCAGCACAGTTCTCATGAAAGATGGCTGGATAAGCGATCGCATGCGGGCTCACTTCATGTTCTGGAAGGCGAAGGCGAGGAAGGCACCAACCTGATCGCCGCTGCGCGCGTTGCCGGCGAACTCGCTCTCCACGAAGACAAGCCGCTTCTGCTCGGGGTAGTGCTCGACAAAGAACAGCCAGGGCTGCTTGCTCGGAGCTTGGCAGCTCAAGGTTGATGGCCCAGAGCGCGGCCCGCCGGCATTGTCGAAGGCACAGGACCAGTCCTGCATCTTGGCGAACTCGTAGAACATTCTGAAGGGTCCGAGCTCGCGCTGCTCGCCTTGGACGCTCGCTTCCATCTTCGTCATCGGCGGGAAGTCCATCGGCTTCCATTCGATCCGGGGGGCTTGGGCGAAGGCAGCGGTGGCCGCGAGGCACGCGGCCAAGATGAGCGGGACACGCATGGGAAGCTCCTGGATATTGTCGAATGGGCATCGGCCAGCGCGGATCACTGGAACAGGATGGCGAGGACGTTCTCCTGGTCGAGGCCTTGCCAGGCCTTGCTCGACATATGCGAAGTCTCGAAGCCATCGTCGTTGACGTTGATCGTCCACTGGACCGTGACAGGCGTCCCGACCGGCCAGTGCGATTGCTCGGCCCATTCACCGATCGCGTCGTTCAGGAAACTGATCGTGTGCTCGCCGCAGTTCGGGACCATAGCCGAATTCACGCCGTCGAGGTTCGCTCGCTCGATGCTGGAGCAGCCCCATTTCCGCTGAAGCTGCAGCAGGTTCGGCTTTCCGTCCAAATCCCGATGGGCGACCTGAAAGAGATTGATGAGATAATTGAGTTCGAGCGCGTCGGCCTCGGCCTTCGAACGTCCGGCCTTGCGCATCTTCTCGCTGCTGTCGGCGAGGAGCGTGACCGCGTTCGCATGCAGGGCGGCGTTGATCTTGCCCGTGAACTCGACAATCTTCTGTCCTCTCGGCGTGGTGAAGCTGCGCCAGGTGCCCTCATCGAAATTGCCGGCGAAGGCCTTGCCGACCGTGGTGCTGGGATAGGCGGTCATGTGTCCGTCGCGAACCAGCGCCACCGGATCGCCCCAGCCAATCAAATTGAGATGCGGAACGACCGCCGCGGCGAAGACCAGAACGAACGCCGCGATCGGTACCAGGAGATTGACGCTGCCGGACTGCTTCGCTTTCGCGAGTGCAGCGGCTCGGTCCGTTTCCCGGCGAAGCACCTCCCAGCGCTTGCGGACGGCGTCGAGATACCATGCGTTGCCGTACAGCGCGAACACGACACCCATTCCGATCGTGCCGAACAGGAACCAGCGCGCAACTGAGGTCGGTACGCTGTCCGGCAGCAGCACATAGGCAAGCTGAAAGGCGAGCACGATGCTGCCGAGGACATAGAGCTTACGATAAAGCAGCCAGCCGTAGGGGATGAACAGGGCTGGCCAGTTCCAGGAGCTCGTTGTCGCGATCTTGGCCGGATCGCCGCCAGCCCTTGCCAGGATTGCTCGCCACTTCGCGAGATAGTGGTCCTGCTTCTTGCCGATCAGCGCCTTGGCGAGCTCGCTGTCGAGGAAGTCGCTCGGCTCGGAAGCGGGCTGATCGAGCTTGGGCGGGAGGGCCGGCGGCTCGTTGTTCGGCAACGGCCGCGGTATGATCGGCTGAGGTGGGGCAAGCTCGGTATCGCCGAGCCGCTGCCACCCGCTGCCGAACGCAGCCGTCCAGACCAAACTATTGATGCCGATCGCCCCGCTGGCCAGCATCGCCTTAATCTCATGAGCCGTGACCGGCCCGCCTCGCTCACCCTTCTTCTCGAAAAACCAGTCGCTCACCGATCCGCCCCGTAGCCGTCTCTGCATTCACCGAGCGTAGAAAGGATGCCCTGCCAGCTCTGCGCCCTGATTGGATTCGCGGTAGCGAACGGTTTGTTGCGTAGATTCAGGGCACCGCTGGGCCTCTCCCGGCGATGACGCTGTGTAGCACACTGATGCAGAAATAGGAACGATCGTTCCTGGCTCGATCATTCCTCACCCGGCTTGCTCGGGGCATGGATCTAAAAGAGGTCATGGCGACCAACTTGCGCCGGCTGCGCCATGATCAGCGGCTTACGCAGGAAGAGCTTGCAGAGCGTGCCGGTTTAAGCAGTCGCTATATCGGAGCGATCGAACGCGCCGATGTCTCCGCGAGCGTCACGGTGCTCGGCCAGATTGCAGAGGCGTTGGGTGTCGAGGCCGGCGAACTGTTGAAGCAGCATCAAGCAAGAACCTAAGTCGCACTACCGCGGATAGAATCAAGATCGAGCAGAAGCGTAAGCCTGAAGGTTTGCGAATATCTTCAGCGCGAAACGGCCTTCACCAGCGCTACTCTTCCATAATTCCCGTTGTGGAAGAGGAATAATGTTGCCGTGGAAAGTGCTGTCAGAAGGCAGCACTCTTTCAATCGCTTATTTTTCGGATTGCGTACTGGCGGTGAGCACAGACTACTTTTTGGCGATCGCGCGAATTTTACCGCGCGGCCGGGCTACGACATGTGAAAGCCTGCTTGGAAATTTGGCCTCCACCGTAGCTCTGAATACGAAATCCTGCCCCAGCGAGAACTGAAAGGTTCGATTTCAAGCGATGGCATCTCGTTTTCGGAACCATCCACGGGATCATTGACGAAAGACTCCCGTACTGGCCACAATTCTGTAGTTTGTCGTGGGGTTAAGATTCGAATCGGGGCGGGAGTGTCAGCGCAGGCTTTTGATGCGGCACGCGGTTACGCTGGTTCTGCCCCAGGGCAGAGCTTGAGCGCGCTCATGGATCGACTGACTGTGAAGGATCTCCAGCTTATCGTGGGCGAGCGCGTACTTCCGCTACTGCCGCCAGAGGCGCAACGCGACAAGGCCGCCCTTGCCCTAGCGGCGCTGCGGACGCTGCGGGATCGGCCGCGTACCATTTTTGGCGCCCCAGACATCCGCAAAACCGTCCTGCGCAACTTGGACGTCGGAAAGCTCGATGAACTGAAGTTTCGCATGGTGCGGGGCGGTGTCGCCGAGAGCGCCAGGGACGTCGATCTCGACTCGATCACCAGCCCGCCAGCTTGGTCGGTAGCCGAAGGTTTTTTTGGGCTAGAACCGGATGAGACGGCGACCGGCGCTCGGCCTCTCCCGCAGCAGGCGCTCCCTTCGCGGTTCGCGCTGTTTCCTCACCAACGCTCTGTTGTTCGGCGCACGCACGCCAAGATTGGCGCCGGGCATGGGCGCACCCTGATCCACATGCCGACCGGCGCGGGCAAAACGCGCACTGCGATGCATTTGATCTGCCGCATCTTGAACGAAAACGAACCATGCGTCGTGACCTGGCTCGCGAGCAGCCGAGAATTGCTGGAGCAGGCCGCCGAGACTTTCGAAAGCGCTTGGAACTCGCTTGGAAACCGCGAGGTCAAGCTTCAACGCTTCTGGGGTGACTACAACACCTCCCCGGTCGAGCTAGAGGATGGCTTGCTGATCGGTGGGCTAGCGAAAATGCATGCGTGGAGCATGCGGAATGGCAATGCCTTTTTCCGTTTTAGTGCTCGCACGCGGCTTGTGGTCATGGACGAAGCGCACCAAGCTATCGCCCCGACCTACAGCGCCGTAGTTAACGGTTTGACCGAGGCCGGCCAATCCGAAGCCCTCCTTGGATTGACGGCAACGCCAGGCCGAACTTGGAATGACGTGGGCGTCGACGAGCAGCTTTCTGAGTTCTTCGACGGCTCCAAGGTAGTGCTCGAAGTCGATGGTTATGACAATCCCGTCGAATATCTGCTGAAAGAAGGCTACCTAGCGAAGCCAACCTTCGAACAGCTGACCTACAGGCCTGAGAACACGCCAACGGCCGCCGAGCTGAAGAAATTGGCGAAACTCGACGATTTCTCCGATGAGATGCTGGAGACGTTCGCCGCCAATAACGCGCGCAATCTCGCCATCCTGCAGGGCGTCCAGGACCTGCTTAGGCGCGGCCACCGGCGGATCATCCTATTCGCCGTCTCCGTGCGGCACGCTGAAGACCTCGCCGCTGCGCTCACTGCCTACGGCGTTGAGAGCTCGGTCGTCTCAGGCGAGACGCCGCTTGGCCGCCGCGCCGCGACACTGAAGACGTTTAAGTCTAACGTCGAGCGTCCAATGGTGCTGTGCAACTTCGGCGTCCTGACCACCGGGTTCGACGCACCGCAAACTAGTGCAGCGATCATAGCCCGCCCAACAAAGTCGCTTGTCTTGTTCAGCCAGATGGTCGGCCGCGCGACGCGTGGTCCAAAGGCCGGAGGCAATGACACCTGTGAAATCGTGACAGTGCACGACCCCACGTATCCAGGCTTTGGCGACATCGCCGAAGCATTCTTCAACTGGGAAGATGTTTGGAATGACAGCTGACGCTGAAGCCGAAAACGAGGACGCTTCCTTCATTCCCGCGGACCTGGCAATTCAGGCCATGCGCGACAACGGCTACAAGAACACCGCTTACGCGCTGGCCGAGCTAATTGATAACTCCGTGCAGGCGAACGCCAAGAACATGGAGATCATCTGCATTGAGGAAGTGCAGCAGGTGAAGGAGCGACAGCGCCGACGACTCTCCAAGATGGCCGTGCTGGACGATGGTGACGGCATGACAGCTACGGTGCTGCGCAAGGCCCTCCAATTCGGCAACGGCACCCGGCTGAACGACCGCAGCGGTATCGGCCGTTTTGGGATGGGTCTTCCAAACGCCTCGATTTCCCAAGCAGGCCGCGTCGATGTTTGGAGCTGGCAAAACGGCGCAGACAATGCGCTGCATACATACCTCGATGTCGATAAAATTCGGCGGAAAGAACTTAAGGAGGTTCCTACACCTCAGCTTTCGCCGGTGCCGAACGAGTGGCGAGATCGGGCGCAAGGGCTCGGGCAATCCGGTACATTGGTCGTGTGGACGAAGCTCAGCCCCGACCGGATGACCTGGAAAGGTGCCAAGGCTACCTTACGTAAGACCGGCTGGCTTTTGGGGCGGATTCACCGGCGCTTCGTCGCCGACAAGAGCCTTAGTATTCGCTTAGTCGGCGGCGAGGACGGCGGGCTCGAAGCCAATTTCGTTACCATCAACGATCCCATGTACCTAACTCCGGCGCCGACGTTACCAGCGCCCTATAACTCCACGCCGATGTTCGAACCGGTGCTGAACGAGGCGGTAAAAATCGAGGTCAACGGCCAAGTCTTTGAGGTCATGACCTCCTACTCGGTCGCCAAGAGCTCTACGTTGGATCTCGCGGGAACGACACAACGTGGCGACACCGCATATGGCAAGGATGCGGCGGAGAACATCGGCGTATCGGTCATGCGCGCCGGGCGCGAGCTGATGCTCGATCGGTCTTGGACGATCCAGTACGACCCGCGTGATCGCTGGTGGGGGTGCGAAGTCGAATTCCCGGCCGACCTCGATGAAATTTTCGGCGTTACCAACAACAAGCAGGCTGCGACTGTCTTCAACGAGCTGTCTGCCCTTGATTGGAAGGAGCTTGCCGACGCCGGTGAGACGATGCCGGAGGTCATCGAGAGGCTGCGAGAGGAAGGTGATCCGAAGGGCGTGCTCTTGGCTCTCAGCGAGACCATCAAACGCAATCTGAGAGGCCTACGCGAGCGCATCAAGATTCAGGGCAAGGGTACGCGCCGCCAAGGTAAACGTCACGGCGACGGCGACCCAACGGAAGACACCAACGAAAAGTGGAAACAGCGCGACAAAACCAACCCGATTCCTGACGGCGACAAGCCTCCGTCGAATGACGATGTGGAAGACCTGTCTGAGGATCTGAAGGAGGACGGCGTCCAAGACGAGGCGGTCGAAGAGATCGTCGCCCGCGTCGTCTCCGGCGACCTTAAAGTGATCTTCATCGACAAGACGCTTGGCGGCTCTGGCGAACTGTTTACCGTGGTGGCGCGCGGCCATACCACCGAAGTCGTTTTCAATCGTCGGCACCCGGCGTTCGATATGATATTCGACACAGTCTCTGCCGATGATGATCTCGACAGCCTGTCGAGCACTGAGCTACAAGACCGGCTCCTCGACGCTACCAAGGCAGTCCGCATCCTTTTCGCCGCTTGGGCGCGGATGGAGCGTGAAGACCCACCTAACCAAACCCGCTATGAGCGAGTCCGTGAAAGCTGGGGCAAACTGGCGCGAGACTTCCTTGAACCGGCCGACTTAGGAGGTGACAGCTGATGCGGAGAGACGGCGACCGCCTTCTCTCGCATCTCGCTTCGGCGCGCGACGAGGTTCTGCTATGCGCGCCATATATTAAGGCCGGGGTTCTCTCAAACCTGCTGCGGCAAGTCGATCTCAAAGTTCGAGTGCGCGTCGTAACCCGCTGGCTGCCTGCAGAGGTTGCGGTGAAGGTCAGCGACCTTGAGGTCTACGACGTCCTCGCTGCTAGGGATGGTTGCGAGCTGCATTTGTTCGACCGGCTGCACGCAAAACTCTACGTTGCCGATGGGCGAGTGCTCGCCGGGTCTGCGAATCTCACTGCCAACGCGCTCGGGTGGTCGCCGCAGCCGAATCTCGAACTTCTCACCGAGCTATCGCCGTCCGACGAAGCGGTTACGGCCTGCCTCGCCGAATTGGCACAGGCGCGACCGGCAACGGAGGAAGAACGGGATCGCATTCGCGAGTTGGCTCGCGCGATCGGGGCGCCTGCACTAAACTTGGCTGGAGATGTCGAGCTGTCCTCTGCGCCAACCTTGTGGCTCCCGCTATCCGGCGCGCCCAACCGGCTCTTTCAGGCCTATATGCCGCGCACCCGTGAACGCCTGAGCGCGTCCGTGCTGGAGACAGCAATGGCCGACCTGGAGGCTTTAGGTGTTCCGCCTGGCCTTACTGAGCCGGCATTCGTCACCTTTTTGACAGACGCGTTTCAGCGAATGCCGGCAATCGTCCGCATTCTTGAGGCCGCTGCAGGCGACCTGACTGACGCGGGCGGTGCCGACATTATCGGGCAGATGGGTTTGGACGCGGAGCTGGCACCGGAGACGCGCTGGCTGATCGTTCGCGAATGGTTGACCCACTTTCTCGGCGACCGATATGAAATCGCGCCGCAAAGTTTCGTTCTCCGCCTTCGCGCAGGCGCTGGCCGCTAATTGCGGCCATGCGAAGTTACTTGTGGCAGATTACACAACCACCAGCGGCTTCGTCGATTCCGTAGGCATCATCGACCGACAATGGCAATCCCATCGCAAGCGGGTTGATCCTGCGCCGCGCCATCATGCGTTGCCTACGCGTTTCGTACTCGGTCTGGATTTGTGCGACCCGTTCTGGCCGGCTGAGCTCCTCAAGGCTCTCGCCTTGGCTCCAAGTAAAGGGCGAGCCGTGATCTTGAGCTGTCTTCTCGTACGATTTGGCGTCCTCGAACGCAGCGGGGTGCTCCTCCATAAGCCGAACCCATTCGATCTTCTGCTGGAAGAAACAGAAAGTGCATCCCGACCGCGACCGCCAACGGTAGTACGCCGGTTCGCCGACCCCCGAGCTGTCGAGAATGTCGACAACCCCTTGCCGATCGATGCCCGCGTCCTTAAACGGCAAATGCACCCGCATATTGGCGTGAGTCGCTTGGTACCCATCGCGGGTAGGCTCGTCAGCGCGGATCGCGACATAGGAATGAACGACGACGCCTGCGTCGAGTTCGGCGCGAAGCCATTGCTCAAGGGGGCGCAGCTTTAGCTGGCGCGTGCACCAGCGGGTCCTGGGCGATGGTAGGAAGTGGTTGTACTCGCGAAGCCAGAAATCGAAATCGCGATCTGGATTAAGACGAGCGATTGGTCGGCCCAAAAATCCTTCGAGGCGATCTAGGAACTCATAGACCTCCGGCAGTTCTTTGCCGGTATCGGTAAAGAAGTACTCGATCGCGAGATCCGGCCGCGTCTCTCGCATGTAGACGGCAAGGGAGGCGCTATCACGACCGCCTGACAGACCTAGAATGTGGCGTTCCTTGACCGTCATTCCGCGGCTTCCAAATGGCGGTCTTGAAGGCGCTCGAATGCGCGCGCCAAGACAGCGAGTTTGACGTTCTGCGGCGTATCGCTATGCCGAAGCTGCTCCAGAAGCGCCTCCGCCAACTTATCGGCCGCTTCAAGCTCCAGTTTGCTGACGTGGAAAGCCCGCCGGATGGGCTGCGCACGGGGGTCGAGCCCGAACATCACGGAGATGGCTTGGGCAGTGGGCTCACGCCCTTTTAGCTCCGCCATGGACTCCGCTTCACGGAACCGTTGAGCGAGCTTAGCAAGCTCGAACTGGGCAAGGTCATGCTCCCGGTCGCTCCAGCTGCGCGGCGGCTTATGCACCAACAAGCTCGCCAAGCCTTCGATATCGCCAACACCCGCGGCGAACTCGCCGACCCGCATCGCAAAGGCGTCGAAACGCAGATCAGCCGTTACGCCCGCAACCGCCGTCACTCGCTCGCCAACGCCATCAAACGTCTCGGGATCGGTTGCCAATCGCTCGGCGAGCATCTTACGGAGCCGGTATAGCATGGCTGGATAGGCGCTCTGGGCCTCGCGGATAGCGGCATCGATGGTAGCCACCCGATCATTGACGCCTTCCAACGCTGCCGGGAGTTGAACGAACAACAAACCTTCCGGATCGTTGGCCTTAATGACAGCGTCGCGAACCCTGCGCGTACGTTCGCTCAAGGTGGATGTGCGCTGCGACCATTCCGGCAGGAGCCGGAAGCGCTTGAACAGCGCTGCGGCGACCGGCAGCGCCTTGACCGGTACGGTCTCGTCGGCCGTGGAGAGGCGCTCGGCAAGCCGCTCAAGGAAGGCTGTATCCTGATCTGTACGCGCAATAGCACGGACTTCAATCTGGCTGGGAGCCTGGATTAGACGGTCCACAAAAGTTTCGTCCAGAACCGCTTGATAGCTGCCTTCGACATAGACGGCGGTTGTCTCGCGATGAGCGAGAAGAAAGGCCAGTGCCAGAATGGGCATCACCCCCCGCTTAAGTCCGTAGGGGGGACGTCCCCAGCGCGCGTAAAGATCAGAGAGGATCATCGAAGGGGCGGCCTGCAGCTCTTGCCACGCGGGCCATAGGCTTGCGCCTGCACCCGTCTTAGCAGGATCACAGAAGCGCCAAGCCCCATCGCTGCCGAGTTTGTGCAACTCGAACGGCTTCAGGATAGTCAAATAAAGACCTAGCTCGGCCGGGAACCCATCGAAGCCGAGATCGGCTTCGGAGCTCTTGGCTGACACCATCGCATGGGCGAGCGCCCGCGCTGCGGCCATGGCACTGCTGGACGGCCGATCGCGGTAGAGGAGCTCGCTGTGTAGCACCGGAGCGGATGAGTAGGCTCGATCGGCGACCTCTGAAGCGATGAATGCGAGCGGCCGCTTGTCTAGCGCCTTCAGGCGCCCCTCACTTGACCACCATTGGCAACCGCCGATGGCCTCCAGCAACTCGCGCCGGATGGCGTCGGTAATGTCGCCGCGACGCGCCGATAGTTCTCGGCGTGCAATGCGGTCGCCCTCAAGCTGCGGATGCGCAGCCTCGACGCGGCCTAAAGCGAACAGTTCGCCTATGTTCTCTCTTAGCAGGAATATGCGCTTGCTGATGCCCACGGCGCCGATGACGCCGGCATCCGCGAGAGCTTGGGCCAGCAGCTTGGCAGGCCGATCCAGTGATCCCGTCGCAGCGTCACTGTCCGGCATCAAGATAACAATGAGCCCGGCGGCGTTGCGGCGGGCGTGTACGCGGGCCACTTGTTCAGCCCAAACCTGCAAATCGGTGTCGCCCGCCTCCAATAATTGAAGGACGACCTCGAAGGTCCGAAGTGCGCCCTTCTCGAAGTAGTGGCGCTTGGCGGCTACAGGGCCGACGCCGAGGTGGCTCGGGAGGTTGGCGATCTCATTCGCGGACAAGCGTTCCCGATGTTGGTTTAGCGCCTCTTCGAGGTCGAAGTCGGTACCGGCGAACAGGGCGTAACCGCCGAGCCGCGGCTGGCGCATAAGCACGGCGCGCTCGACCAAGTCAGCGAGCACGGCCTGCAATTCATCGGCGCTAAGATCGGGGACGCAGGCGCCGAGCACTGCGTCGGATACCATCAGGCCCGACCCGTTCCGAAACAACTCAATCAAGGCCGCCACCTTGGCCACGCGTGCATGCTCCGGGCCGCGTACGGCGGCTCGCTCGATCGCTTCAAGCGCCAAACTCACGCGGGCGCCGTCAGAACCTGCCGTCAGCTCCAAGCCGAAGTTCGCGACGAGGTAGTCCCAAAGGCGGTCCGGTGTGTAACCCGCACCCGCCGCATTGACCGGTGTCGTGGCAAGATAGGAGTGGAAGCCGTGCGGCTCGGCCGACGTCAGGAAGCCGAAGACGCTACGCTCGTTCTGCGCAAAGCGCTGCCTCGACACCGGCCCCAAAATCAACGCGGTGGCGGGGTGCAACGGCCACGATTGAGAGAGGGTTTGGGCGAGGACCTCGACATCGACAGCACGACGTCCAGCGACGGCGTTGGCTAATCGCAGGGCTCGGTCATAGTTGCCCTTTGGTACGCTACGGGCGTCGATCGCACGAGCCAATAGCGCGGCGACCTCGTCCGGACCGGCCGCAAAGGGAATGTCGAGGAACCGGCCTTGAATCTTTGCCCACTCCTCGCGCCCTAAACGCGAGAGCCGCCCCGCATATTGTGCGAAAGACTGATGAAGCACACCGACGAGCACGAGCCGACCGTTGGAGCGTGCCGCACACTCGGCAAGGTCTTGCAACAAGTGGACGTCACCGCCTTCGGCGGCGGCGTGCTCGAAGAACTTGCCGAGTTCATCGATCAGGATAAGCACGCCGGCGCGATCCTCAGCAGCCATCTTGAGCGCATCACAGAGGAATCGGTCGTCGGCTTGGGCGGCCGCTGTCAAATCTGCGCTCCAATCGAACGCAGCAGCGGCGGCGGCGGCCAGATCACCCCGAAGCGCAGCACGACGGCCAGTTAGAGCAACGACTCCCCACGCCCGCCGCCCAGGAAAAGCGGCCGTAAACTTTCCGACTAAATCCTCCCCAGCGATCTCTCGCGCGATCGTCTTCTGCCGGGGGTGTCCACCGACAAGATTGCCGACCAAGAGCGCAGCGCACGACTTGCCGCCGCCATAGGGGCCTGTCCACGTGAAGGCCGTTTGCCCGGTTTCAAGAATCGCGGAGGCCATAGTTTCCAGCGCCTTCCGGACGCTGGGTTGTAGAACATAACCTGCAAGCGGCGGTGTGCCGTTCAGATCCGCATCAATGCGAGCTGAGCGCGCAAACCGACGCTCTACGGAGACAACATCAGAAAGCAGGGTCATGCCGCGCCCTTCAGCCGGGGACGATAGGCGCTCCGTAAGAGCTTCCCCTCATCGGGCTCACGATGGAAAATCACCTGGCGCAGGCCCGCCGTATCGGTCCAACTCATAGCACCGCCCGTGATCGCGCCGATGCGCGACAGTTTGGCGTGCATACTTTCATCGTCCAACTTGAAGACACGGCCTGGAGAGCCCACTCCATAGCTCGCCTGCTCAATCGACAAGGTTGGTGAGGTGCTGTGCCAACGCCGCCAAAAGCGGCGGAGCGCGACGACGAAGACACCGTCGGGCAAGGTCGGTTTAGGGCCGCGGATGAACTCAAACTGGCCTGCAGCCAGCGTCTCCCTTACAAGGCACAGCTCAGCCAGCAGAGGTTCTGCGGCGTCCTCGCCACCGACCCGCGAGACATATGAGCGGACGAACACCTCGACATCTCGCTTGAGTGTGTCGACGGAAGCGCGCCAAGCCTTGCGCCCCTCGGCCAAGTCCAAAAGACCGCGAACCAAGCTGGCTCGATCGAATGTACTCTGCGAAACGCCATTGAACGCAAAGAAGAAGGTGGTTGTCTGCTCGGGCGACCCTGCGAAAGCGTAGTGTGCCCACCACGCGGTAGCAGGGTCCTCCAGATAAGGATCGACCCCGCTCTCGTCGTCCAAGAGGATTTTTCCTATGGCCGTTGGCAGCAGGACGCCGTCCACCTCTTCAATGATGTCCGCCGCGAGCGCCCAATGACGGATGGCAAGCACCATATTGCGACCAACGCCAAATCGTGCGATCGCCGATTGTTCTTGAAATGTTCCACGCTCCGCGCCGCCTTTGACGGCATCGTAGGCCTTTTTCAGCCACAGAAGACGCAAGGGAAATGTCTCGTGACCGGCGAATTGCGCCCGAACGGAAGAATCTAGAAGCGCGTCAAGCATGACCCGACACTACTGGACGAGGGGTCCAGTGCGCAAGGCTTTCTTGCCGGGCAGCAGCGGCGATGGCGTCGGCGGCGTGTAAGACGTCACTTTGAGTATTATATCGGCCAAATAATATCCGGATTGTGCAAAGCTGTTCGCTTCGAGATAAACCTAGAGCCCTAAGCACATGAGATGTATCGATCTGACCAGATAGGCATGCCGAGCCTGTCGATATGGCAACTTTGGCCGAAAGCCGCTCAACAATACTTTCTGCATCGATACCTATTATTTGAAGGCTGAGGCTGCCGGGCAATCGCAGGCTTTGGTGACCGTTGAGCCGCCAAGCGACCTGGCGTTCAGATAAGGCGCACACGAAACTTTTCGCGAGTGCTTTCGCTCGCGTCTTATCGGCGTCCAAAAGCGTAGCGCTTGTTCTCGCTGCGGCGCCAAAGCCTGCGATCAGCGGCGCAGGTATCGTGCCCGGCCGCAGCCCATGCTCTTGGCCGCCGCCATACATAAGCGCCGACGGCGGCAGGGCGGCAGCTGAAACGAACAGCGCCCCCACGCCAACCGGTCCGTACATTTTGTGAGATGACAAGCTACCGTAATCGAGATCAAGCGCGACCACATCGCAGGGCGCTTTGCCTGCGAACTGTGCGAGATCGCTATGCATAAAGCTCCCTACGCGGTGTGCGATGGCGGACACCTCCGCGATGGGTTGCAGCACGCCGATCTCACCGTTGGCTGCGCCGACTGACACCAACAAGGTGCGGTCATCGACTAAGGCTGAGAGCGTCGCCAAATCGATTAGACCGTCACCTTGCACAGGCGCAATCACGACCTCAATACCGTCACGCGTCAAAGCCTCAGCGCAGGCAAGGATGCTCTTGTGCTCGGTTGCCGCGACGACCAACCGATGACGCTCGATCCCGGCTGCTCGGGCGGTTCTGACCACACCTTGGATCACCAAGTTGTTGGCTTCCGTGGCCCCGGAGGTAAACGTGACCTCGCTCGGGGCCGCGCCGATCAAATCAGCGACTGCGGCTCGCCCTGCCTCGACGATCTCTGCTGCCTTGGCGCCTGCCAAGTGCGGCGAGCCGGCGTTCCCCGGTTCCATCCACGCCAAGCGCATAGCATCGGCTGCTTCCGGAGCGAGCGGTGTCGTCGCATGGCCGTCTAGGTAGATGATCGTCACGACTTCAGGCCAGCATAAGAGATTCGAACTTAGCCAAATGTCTGCCAAGATGACCCGTTGTGCAATGGCGCAGGGCGTTTCGACATTCGCTTGCGGGTGCCACGCTGACATGTGGCGCATCGCAGCTAACGGGATCGTCGAGCTTCCACAATTACAGTTCTGGAAGCACAGCGCTACAAATCTGGAAAATCCGCCCAGAAAGCGGTGTCGGATCAATCGGTTACGGATGCTATCGTGTACCGGCCCCCTTTCCAAGTCATTTTCACCCGGCCGGCGCGGAGCCGCGGTCGTAGAGATATGCGCGACCGGGAACTGCCGGTCCCGTTCTGCCCGCAGGATGGCCACACGAAGCGTGGTGTCGTACTGCCAGCCCACGGCGAAGTAAGCGCCGCTGTGGGCCGTCTCGTCCTAGTCGAAGAAGGGTTCGCCGCGGCGGCGCTGGTCGTCATGAATGGAGGGCTCGACCAGTACATCGACGTGCGGGTGGCCTGCCCCCTGAAAAGTAGTCTTCCGTGAAGTAGGTCTCTGAGCCATGGAGGATGCCGCTAAGACGCAGAAGAAGCACAAGCCTGATCAGGTGAAGCGGCTAAAGGACCTCGAGAAGTGAAACGAGCGGTTTCGGAAGGCGGTCTCGACCCTGACGCTTGAGAAGCTGATGTTGGCGGAGGCTGCCTGGGGAAGCTTCTGAGCCCCGCCCGGCGTCAGCGGCCAAGGTCATGGCGGGGGTGGAGGCTGCCTCAAGAGCCTTGACCGAGCTGATCCGTGCCGTTGATGAACCGCAGCAGGGGTGACGTGGTTCCGGACTGTTGGGTAAGTCACCGCTTCCATCGGCTTTCATATTATGCTGGCCTGCCTGCTCCAGGGAGAAGATTGGATACTCCTCTTGCCCCCCAACCTTGGTGATTGCTTGAGGTGGGCTGCCCTTGCCGAAGGCAAGGCTTCGCCTGGCGGCGGCGAAGCCTCGACTATCCGAATGCGGTTCCGAACCTCGGAGCCATGCCGTCGGCAAGCCGCTGGATGGTCGCGTAACCCTGCTACGGGTAGGCCGGGGTCAGGCGGTCGGCCTTTACACACGTCTTCTGATCTGGCGCGTACGGATCGGCCGCACCATCCATCGACGGCTCGATCGTCTGGGAGTCGGGGCAACCCGGATGCTCCCTCCTGCGGCCTGGTCACCCAAGTCGCTTTTACCGATGCCCTTCGGCGAATGTCCGGCGGTTCCCTGATCTCGCCTGGCTAGCGTCACGGACCGGAGCCCATCAGGGGCTGGCAATGTCGCCCCAATGCAGGAATGACATCTCTGCCAGATGCGCAGTTTGATGCAGATGGACCGTCCGCAACGTTCGAGGGGCCGCTTCCAGGCGGTTCGGATTGGACGAAGGAGGCATGCGGCCGAGCTGGCGATCCCTACACGCCGGCAGACGACCGGATCAGGCCGGCGTCCATCGGTCCCGAAACTGCGACGCCAAAGGTCTTAGCTTCTCCGGTAGCGACGACTGCCTGCAGGTCAGGCCCAGATATGTCGCTGCGCGCGTGGCTCCCACGTAGAGGAATTTGTCGAAAAGCTCGGGCTGCTGCTGGGCCAAGGCGTCGACGTCGACGAAGAACACCGCCTCGAATTCCAAGCCCTTGATGTGCTGAACGTCGAAGACCCGCACCTCGTTGTCTTGGCCGTGCACCTGGCCTTTCGGGCAAGCGACGCAGGGAATGTTCGAGGAGGCGAGCGCGGTGTCCAACTCCTCGGCGATCGGCCCCACGTCGGCCTCGCTGCTGAGGAGGATCGCGATGGATGGAAGACGGCCGCTCATGTGAGCGTCGATCTCCCTGATGCGATCGGCCAGCCAATCCACGACGGCGTCTCTTCCAAGGCCCACCGCGAGCAAGGGCGCGAAGCCTTCGCCGACCATGCCCTCGGGGAGCTTGGCGCCTGCGGGCTCCCCTCCCGCGAGTTCAACCAGTGACTCCGAAAGGTTCGCCAAGGCGCGGCTGTGACGATAGGTCACGGTGATGGGCCGGACCTCGACAGCCGGAGCGACCCAACGAAGTTCGTCCATGGAACGGATGCCGGTGGCCGTGATCCGTTGGTTGAAATCGCCGCACATTACAAAGGCGTCGAGCGCCGGGTCGGTGAGTGCCGCCATGGACGCCAGTTCGAGGGGCGAGAAATCCGTCGCCTCGTCCACGACGATCTGGTTACGCAGCAGACCTCGGATCGATCGCAATGTAGCGAAGCGAGACTCGTCGATCATGCCGGCGATCGTGCGGTCGGCGAGCAGCGCACGCCCGGCGCGAAGCATCACGAGGATGAGAAGGTCCACCTCCGCCGTGGTGAGGTCGGTACCTTGGAGCGGCGTCGCGACGTACCAAACGCCTTCGGCCTGTCGGTCACGGCGAAAGCGTCGGTAACGACTAAGCAAACCGCTCAAGTACCGACGGACGGGGTTCGAGAAGCGCTGCAGCGCCCCCAGGACAAGCAGATGCTCGCCGAGCTCCTTACGGTCTTGGGCCGAAAGGCTCCGCTCGCCGAGCCAACCGAGAATTTGGCCGGTTCGCGTCCGCCTGCCGATGGGCCTCTTCGACACGGCCGCGCGAGCCTGTGCCTTGGCCACCCGCCTGTAGGCCTCGAACGCCTGCTCTCGACCGCTTTTGCGAGCCGAGCTCTCTTCCTCTTCCTCGTCCTCCTCTAGCTCCGGGTCGTCGATCTCGTCAGGCGCATCCGAAAGCGTCGCCAGGAACCCAGCGAAATCGTCCAACAGTGCGCCGTCCCTGCGCAAATGCGACGCGAGCGACTCTCGCGTCCTGACGTCGACCACCCGTCGCAGTTCCGACGCCAGGGTCGAGACGTCCCGCTCCAGAGCGGCGATGGCCACGAACGTGCTCGCCGTGGCGACGTCGGAAGAACCAGGAAGGACCGAAGCTAGTCGCGCTCCCAGCGCGGAGATCCGTCGGTCGCTGGACGCCGCGAGCCGTTGGGCGTGCTCCTTAAGGTCCTCCCAGAACCGCTCCAGTTGCCAGCGATCAAAATCCTCGAACCACTCGATCTGGCGCTCCGAGGTCTCCGGTGTCGTCGATTGTGGTTGCTCTCGCAGGATCGCGCCGCGACGGCCGCCCGAGCGCAACAGGCCGAGATCCTGCCGGGCGATCGCCTTCCTGTAATTGCCCCACGTCTGGAGGTTGAAGTCCGAAGCCGGGACCTTCTCGCGATTGAACGCCTCCTTGACGTACTGCTTCAGCAATTCGGTCGGCGTGAACATCATCCAGCTGGAATCGTGACCGTCGGTGCCGGCGATCGACCTGGAAACCGAGGCCTTCTCTTCCTCCTCCAGATGCCGATGGTCAAGCTTTTGGCCGAGGCGCTTGATGAGGGTGGTCGTTTTCCCGGTTCCGGGCGGTCCCATGATCGCCAGCCTGACGTCGAGCGGCAGCCGGAAAATTTCGTCTTGAAAGCGGTCGACCACCGACTGATCGCGCAGTCCAATCTTCTCGACTACGCTCCGGGTGAGACCCTCGATGATGTTGCGCGTTTCGCGATCCCCGGCAAGCAAAGAGTCCAGCAAGTCAAGATCGGAAAGGTTTACGAGCGGCCCCGCGAGCGCTGCGCGCAAGGACACGATCGTAACCGGCCCGGCATCCTCGCTCTTGAAGACGGTGTTGTGGGCATCCCACTCACCCAGCGTCTTCCGGGGCTGCAACAGAGCCCGGTTGACCACCCTGTACACGACCTCGTTGCCGCCCTTGCCGACCTCGAGCTCGTCGCCGACCTCTAACGAGGCCAGCCGCCCCAGAGGCGAGCGGTAGCTCGCGGTCAAATACTCGCCCTTCGTATGGCCCACCCCGCCTGCCCTCGCGATGAAGATGGTCTTCAGTTCGCCGGCCGAATTGCGGACCACGACGCGTGCGATCGCCGGCTCCGCCGCAAGCTGTAGCAAATCCGCGCGGGTAGCCTGATTCACGGCGTCCAGCGACTTTTGCGTCGCCTCGGAATTCAACGTGTTCACCGACGCGAATACGTCGATCGTGATCGGCCGATCCGAGGACAGCGCGGAGCTCGCGGCCGCGCTGGTCTTTTCGAAATGCGCTAACGTTTGCTCGGCGACGGGCGCGATCTGGTCGTGGACGCTCGTGGCTTCCTCGGCCTTCATTTTTGCGGCAGTGTTCATCGATCCCCCGAATCGTCCCATGCGATGTCGGCTGATGCCGATCCGATGGGAGCCTAGCTGTGCCCCATCACACGCTCAACCGCGACGTTATGCTTGCAACCGCGACAACCGTAAGGTTTCTATCCTCGTCCAAACGACGCCGCCGACGCGCTGTGCGTGTCGGAACCGGACAAGAGAGTCCTGGGAGTCGGGAGTTCGGCGGCTCTCTCTCGTGTCCCCCAATCGGGCCAGATGAAGAGGGAATTCTCTCCACCGCCGTCCCGGTCCTGGGCGGAGTGGGTTGGGCATTAAAGCGCGCGCCGCAAGCGTTAGCCTCTCCTTCGCAGCCCAATGGACTGACGCAATTTGCCCGTTCAGCTGCGCTTCCAGCTCGGCAACCGGCTCATTTAAAGCCTTGGACGACAAGGCTGTGTGGCCTTCCAGACATTGACCGTGGCTGAAAATCAACCAGTAATATGCTTCTTTGAAGCCTCGGTTTAATGCCGTCACGCCGCCGGATACTCGTGCGACACACTCGTCGGCTTGATCGATTCTTGGGTGTCGTTCACCATGCGGAGGCCAGTGGCTTTTTTCCAACACCTGCGAGCACGTTTGTTCGGCAGGCTCCTGCCGCCAGCGCCTCCCAGACAGCCGTTCGCGCGTTGGGAAGACCTACGGCTGCTGAAGAGTCTCGGTAGAATCGACTACGACGAACATGGTGCCATGCGTTTGCGCTACACCGCGATCGATCCCGCCGACAAGGTCGTGCGCTGTACCTGCGGCAGGCTCGACTGTTGGAGTAGAGAGCTCCTGCCGCTCCGTGAACATATGGCCGGCCTCTGCCGCGCTATTGTGGTCTGCGGAAGAGAAGGCGTGTTCCCGGACCAAGAGGAGTTCTGGCCGGGCGTTGCGGAGGCGCTACAACTCGCGGCCAGTATTGAGGACGTCTTCGCGGACCCCTCCTTCGTAGACGACAGCGAAACCTCAATGTGGTGCCGACCCGCTTACGAGCGAGACAATGAGGATCGAGAAGCTGCCTCGAAGTATGCAGGCGCACTCATCACGTTCAACTTCGTATGGAATGCTTATGAGCGGGCGATTGAGCTGTCTGCACGGGACGCTTGGCACAAGGACAAGATTCCCGCCCGCGGCCGCAAAATCTTCAGCCGGCAGCTTGGGCTTTCAGAGGAGATTTCATCGCTTCGCGGGTGCTACGCGGTGGCCCGGAAGTTTTGTGTCACGCGGACTTCCCTGCATGACGCTCTCGTAAAGGCGGAGAGCGTCTATGCAATGAATTTAGCCGAGAAAGCCGCAGAACTTGTCCGAATATTCAGGAATTACATCGTCCATGGCGAAGACGCTTCCCCTTTAGACGGCGCGGGTCATGCTTGCGCCCGCATCTATGCGGTTGTCCGCCTTATTCTTATCCTGATCCAGCTGCTGCTTCTCAGTCGGGCAGACCGTAGAGTCGCTGTCTACTCCTCGGCCAACGTCGATGAAGAAGAGCAGACGCCTATACCAGCGGGCGTATTCCTAACCAACCTGCACCGTCGGAAAGACATCTGGGGCGCGACGGAGTCAGCGTCGGCGATCGTCAGAGACTGAGCGGGCGGTCTCTCATATTGCGAGGTGGAGAATGCCAAGCCTTTCCTAAGCCTGCTCGATACCTGACCAGCTTCCATAATCCAGAAATGGAAGTCGACGGAAGATTCTGGATGCAAACGCCTGCAACACATTGAATCGTAAACATTTTTGATGGCAGATCGGTAATGCCGATTTTGAGACCGGGCATAGCCTGGCGACCAGAGGTACGAGATGGCGCGCCGAGGGTGTCACGAGGCAAAGTTTAATTGTTTTGGCCTCCTTTCCTGAGACTATTGTAGTGAGGTGGCCTCGCCAGGCGCGCAGACCAAGATGGCTTTCATAATCGCAGCATGCTCTTCAGCACGGAGGCGTTGCAGCTTCTCCCTGAGCTGTTCGCACAGCTGGTCGAGGAGGCAGAGTTCATCCCCCTCCGGATCACCTTCGTCCATGTGCCGATAGCGGCGGTGTTCATAGAACAGGCAGAGCCAAAGTTCCATCGCTGTGCCGGTCCATTGGCCGGATTGCCTGGCCTCACTGATTCTCTTGTTCGCCCAGATCCGGAGGCGGCCGAGGCCGAGGCTTTCGGAGACGCGGTAGCCATGGACCAGATGAGCGAACTGCCCGGTCTTCTCCCAGGTGAAGGGTTCGGGCAGTGCAGCGAAGTCCCCCCGCCTTGCGCGCGCGATCCAGGACGGCTCTGCTTCAGGGTTGCTCATGCGGTGATCCGTCCTGCGTGTCGGGCTTCGGCCGCATAAGCTGAAAGCGGCTTGTCGGGGTGGAAATGGTCGTCGCATTCTATCGGCAAGCCGTAGCGCCCCCGGATGCATGCAAGTTCGGCGAGGGCAACATAGCCAAGCTCCGGAGCGCCCACGCCGAGATCGCAAAGGCCGAAGGCGATGCCGGGATCGTCCGGGTCGAGTTCGGTCAGCAGCCAGGTGACGTTGGCGTCCGGGGTGAAGAGCTTCACGATCGGCTGCGGGTCGATCGCTTCTCCGGCGGCAGTTGCCCGGCCGTTGGCGAGCAACCGCTCGCGCTCGGAAGGGGAGATGAAGGCCGCACTCACGCGCGCCCTTCCGCCAGGAGTGTTAGAGGGCCGGCCAGGGCGATTGCCTCGTCCGCCTTGCCAATAGGCCCGTCGCCTGCCCAGAAGAGATGAAGCTCGCCGTCGACGAGTGTGAAGTCGCAGTACCGGCGGTAGAGCCTCGCCGCATATTCTTCCTCGCCGGCCATTGCGAGTGCGACGATGGTGTCCTCCAGGGTGACGCTCGCGAAGCCCACCTGGTCCTCGCCCGCTGGATGAAGCTCTGCCTGGTAGGTCGCGACTGCGCTCTTTACGAGGGTGTTGAGACGGGGGGCGATCACGACGAACCGGCCTTCATCGTAGTCGCCCCGCATCAGCATCGCCTGTGCAAGCAGATGCTCGCGGAAGACCTGCTGGCAGGGGTTCGTCCGGAGCGCCGGCTTGCTCGGATCGATGAAGAGCCCCGAGGCGTCGGCGAGGTCGTCATAGCGCGGCCGGATCGCCGGCACCGGCTCCTGGCAGGACTCCGAGTACTTGGTCTCGATCGCGACGAAGCCCTTGCGGCCGGCCGGTGTCTCGTAGCGCAGGAAGACGTCGAAGGCGCTGTGGTCGCCTGTGAGCGCCGGATCGCCGCGTCCCGGCGAGTGCTCGAACAGGATGGCCTGCACCTTGGCGCCGTCGAGATCGGGGAACAACTCGACCAGGACGCGGGAGGCGAACGAAAGGTCGAGCTTGAGCAGGCCGAAGACGTTGAAGGCCAGCGGCATCGAGCTGAGCAGGTTGGCATAGAGCCGCGCCTCGTCGATCATCGCGGCCGGCTCGCGATAGGCGAGCTCGCGGCGCACGAGCCAGGCGATGGCCGGACGCATGAAGTTGGCGCCCGCGCGTGCCGCTGCGGGGCTGATCCGGGAGCCTAGCTTTTTGCGCTTGGTGCCGACCTTGTAGCTGCCGATCGGCAACTCGCGGTCCTGCCGCCAGATGCTCTGGAGAAGACGCGCGGCCGAGCGGAAGCGGTGGTCCAGCGGCTCGAAGATATGGTGCCTGCGGAGGAGCTCCTCCGGCAGCAGCGGGACGTGCGTTAAAGTGTCGGGAAGGTCGGGCGTCATGAAGCCTCCTGTCGGTGATGACGAGGAGGGTTCACCTAGGCAGTCAGGAATATTACAGATTTAGGAAAATAAGCATTTGACCCGCGTTGGCGGGGCTAGTTGCGAAAGCGACAGCGGGCGAGCGATTATTGCTCATCCGCCGTCGCAGAAAATTACGCCGGCGTTGCAAATTTTGTAATTTTATTGCGAATTAACGCCGGTCCAGCAGAAAGTTGGCTCGGCTCGTGTGGGTCGAGGGGGTGTTTTCACTATATCTATGGGTAGCGGGCCAATTCGGCTCCAATCCCGCCCCGCCGTGGCAGGCCCTCTACGCTTAGTTAGCTTAGAGAGGCCAATCATGCAAGACAATGATCCTAAAGACGACGATCCGTTCGACGCGATGGCGAAGGCCGCCGCGAACCGGAAGTTGCCGGAGCCTGTTCGTAAGGCGCGTCGCCCGACGAAGGCGCTGCGGCCCAAGCCACAGCCCCCCATCCAGATGCCTAACCTGTTCGAGGGCTTCAAGGAACCCTGATCGCCAGGGTCCACCTCGCATTCATCCGACGAAGGCCGGCGCTCCTGTGGGCGCCGTGCCCGTCGTCGCGCCATTTCCGAAGGACATCCTATGACTGACCAGAGTTCGCCGCCGAAGCCGCCTTCCATTCTGCTCCCCACCTACAGCCACTTGTCGCCGCAACAACTGCGGGAGGGAGCGGCGCTCACCGCGCCGTTGCCTGGCGCGCATCCGATTTGGCCTCACCTGTCGACCAAGCCTCCCTTCGTCGGGCCCCCGGCTCCGAACCATCCGCGCGTCGCGGCGTGGATGAAGGCGCATCCGTTCCAGCCGGTGCCGAAGAAGCCGCTGAGGCGGTCAGTCCTCCGAAAGGAGGCTCTCAAGCTCTACAAGGCGATCGCCTTCGCCATGCGATATCACGGCGTGGTTCTGAACACCCACTTGACCATCCCTTGGGGCTATCTGGGGGTGTCCGATGGCGAGCAGGCGGCGTGGTTGCTGACGCGCTTCAATCATGAAGCCGGCAAGTGGCTCAAGGTCGGCGACGCTATGAGGCCGGGACGTAAACGCCGCACTCAGCGCGGTAGCAGCGAGGGCTCCGAGCACTTTTACGTCTATGTCCATGAATGGGGCCGGCGCCACGGGCTGCACACCCACGAACTGGCCTTCATCCCGCCCGCGAAGAGACACGCTTTCGAAAGCTGGGCGGAGGCTTGCCTCGCCAGGCTATGCAGACGCGCACATATTCCGGCACCGGCGTTGAAGATTACGGGGCCCTACTGGTCGATGGAACATAAGCGCGTCTGGCTCTGCTGGAAATGGTTCCGGTACATCACGAAGACGCTCGACCCCGATTACCACGTCCGCTTCCCCAACAGGACGTTGAGGCAGGCCAGGGAGCTGTTCGACCCGGGACACTTTTATGAAGGTGATCAGATCAATTGCGACCAACTGGCCTCTGGTTCGCGCAATATCTGGACACAGGCGCAGATCGCAGCCGGCTTCGTGCCGCGGCTATACGAGCCCGATGTCACCGACATCTATGACGGCGCCGAACTGGACGAACATCGCTGGGCGCGCATCCAAGCGGCCGAGGAAGCGAAGCAGGCGGAGTTCATCCGTGGGCTCGACACCTTGAACCTCTGACGAAGGGGGCGCCGGTAGGGTCGGTCATGGCCTTGCCGGCGCCCAGCTTTCGAAATCCTGCCTCTTCGCGGGCGGGATGAAGGCCAGTTCGTGGGTGTGGAGGCCGTGGCGCCGGTCCGGAATTGCGGTTCTGGAAGCCGAGGCGTGCTGGTCTGGAAACTCGTCGAAGGAAGGCGAACGAAGGCAGGGAGATAGCAAGGGCTTTAGGGACTGCCGATTGGGGCGCCAGTCCTTGTCACCGGAAAAGGGCCAGGCGTTGAGAAAGATCAGAGGCATGCCGGGCTGATTGGATGTGTCGGCGGCGGAGGTGCCGGTCATGTTAGGAGGCATTGGGAGGAGGAAGGGTAAGGAAGGAGTGTTTGCCGGCAGTGGCACTGCCGGAGATCGGAGAGGGAGGGAGAGTGCCGGTGGAGGTCACCGGCGGTTGTAGGGAGTGGGTGGATGGAGATGGTGTATTGGAAGGGGGGTATAAGGGATAAAGTGCTTTGCGTAGGCGTTTCACACCGGTCTGGCGCCGATTGAAGCCCCACTCCCAGAGCGTTTGCGGCTGGCTCAGTCCTCGCCCATCAATCCAGCTTGAGCGTGGGGATCTTCGAGATTTCCCGGTAAAGCGCCTCCATGGGGAACTCGCCGTAGGTGTCGGCGACGGTCTTGCGCTGATGGCCCGTGATTGCGTCGACGATGTCGGGCGCCAAGCCGTGGCGGCGCCCGAGGGTCTTGAGACGGTGGCGCCAGGAATGGTTCGGCGCCAGGCGCTCGTCGGTCAGGCCGAGGTTGCGAACCCATCGGCCGAGCACTTTGGTGCCGTTTCCGCCGCGGCTGCCGAAGCGATCGGCGGGCAGGTCGGCGAAAAGCGGTCCCTTCTTCACCTTGCGGACGAACTCCAAGAACTGTGCCTCGATCAGCGCGGGGTGCAGCGGCACGGCCCGCTCGGAGCCGGCGGTCTTGATCGAGCCTGCCTGCGGGTCGATCTTGAAGCACCAGATACCGTCGATCTCGACGACGTCCTCCCGGCGGAGCTGGCAGATTTCAGCGACACGGGCGCCGGAATAAGCGCAGAGGAAGGGCACCCAGCGCTTGACCGCGTCCTTCTCCTTCGCCGCGGCCGCGAGGACGGTCTTGGCTTCGGCCTCAGTATAGCTTCGCCGCGAGCCGGCGGCCTTGCTCTTCACGTCCATCGTGATGCGCTCGGCCGGGTTGCTCGGCAGCTTCCGGTTGTCGACAGCCCATTGCAGAATCGCCCGGATGGGCACGAGATTGGCGTCTCGGATCGTCTTGGGCTTGAACCCAGCCTCGATCAGCGAGGCTTTCCAGCGCAGCATATCCTCCGGCGTCACGCTGGCAGCATCGTCGTGGCCGATTGACTTCTTCAGCTTCTCGACCACGGCCTTCCAGGCGTAGAGCGTCTTGGCCGCGGGCTTCTTCTCTGCCGCCCAGCCTTTGACCAGGTCTTCGAACGAAACCGTAAGCGCTGCCCGAGTAGCTGCAGAATCGCTCTGAGCGGTATTGAACTGCTTCGACGGACGGGTCGGCCCATCGTCGTCGAGGTTGCCTTTGCGCCATTCGAGCAGTCTGCGGCTCGCACGTTGATAAGCGTGGGCGATGGCTTCAGCATAGAGTTCGCGACTGCGCTCATCGACCAGCAACCCCTGGTCTCTTAGGCTCTCGTCAGCACGGTCGCGGCACCGCTGTTCCAATCGGCCAATCTCCTGCAGATCGGCATAATATCGGCGGCGAGCCTCAGAGTCCTCCGGAGCTCCAGAATACTCCAGGTTCATGAAGCAATGTTGCCCCCACACCATGACCCAGGGGTTATCGCTTGGATCGTTGCGATAGAGCGCTAGCCACTCGTCGTGCTGAGCCTGCGCCAGCTCGTGTGCTTCGCGCTCGGTCAATCTGCGCGGTCCGATCTTCAGATTTGCCCAGCGTTCCTCGACAGCCGCGAGGGCCGCGAGATGCTTGCGCTTCGCCTCGGCGGGATCGCGGGTGCCAAGGCTATGCTTCACCTCGCGCTTGCCGACGAGCTTCTGCAGGTCGTCCGGCACGCGCTTGCGAAGCCAGTAAATGCCGGTCTTGGGATGCTTCCAGGGACGGGCCATTGCCAGAGCCATTGTGTACCACCCGTGTGTACCACTCGGGCGCTTGCAAGCTCTTGATTTGCCTAAGTTCTCTGGAAAATCAACCCCTTGCGGGATCGATGGCGGACAGGGCGGGATTCGAACCCGCGATACGGTTGCCCGTATACACACTTTCCAGGCGTGCGCCTTCAACCACTCGGCCACCTGTCCGGCGGGGGGTTCTTAGGCGGGTAAGCCGCAAACATCAAGCCGGTCCGGCGCCCCGCGCCGGCTTGCCCCGCGCCCGGAAGCTCTGGACAATCACCCCGGGGGTGCAATCCGGGCTTGTGCCTCCTGCCTCCGCTCCTGTAGCAAGTGCATCCCGTTGACGGGGTTCGGGAATTTCAATGCTTCGCTTTCTGGCGCGTCTGTCGGGGCTGCTGCTCGTCGCGGGAGGGTTCATCCTCGGCGTGATCGACGGCACGCGCTCGATCGCCGATTCGACGCTGGAACTGACCCCGCTGCGCGACACCGCCGCGCGCCTGTTCGGCGAGCGCTTCCAGGCCTTCGGGCCGGCGGTCGCCCGCGACGTCCACCCCTTCCTGTGGGATCCGGTGCTCGTTCATGTGCTGATGGCGCCCACCGCGCTCTATGCCGTGCTCTTCGGCCTCGTCCTGCTCTGGCTGGGCCGCGATCCCGATCCCGGCATCGGTTTCGACACGAAACGGTGATCCTGCCTCGCGTTTCCGGCCGGGCGACCCCATATCGGGGCGCACACGGACAAGGAGGCCCGACCATGTTCTTCTCCCGCAAGCGCGCCACGCTGCCCACCCGCGACGAGGCGCTGCCCGGCCGGCCGAACCCGATCCCCACCGCCGAAAGGCACGTGGTGAACGGCCGGCCGCTGAAGGGCCCGTATCCGGACGGCTCGAAGCGCGCGGTGTTCGGCCTCGGCTGCTTCTGGGGCGCGGAGCGCGCGTTCTGGACGCGGGACGGCGTCTTCGTCACGGCGGTCGGCTATGCGGGCGGGCAGACGCCCAATCCCACCTACGAGGAGGTGTGCTCGGGCCTGACCGGGCACAACGAGGTGGTGCTCGTCGTCTACGATCCTGCCGTGACGACGCTGGAGCAGCTGCTGAAGCTGTTCTTCGAGAGCCACGACCCGACACAGGGCATGCGCCAGGGCAACGACGTGGGCACGCAATTCCGCTCCGGCATCTACCTCTCCGACCCGCAGGACCGGGCGCTGGCCGAGCGGGTGCGGGCCGAATACGGCAAGGCGCTGGCAGCCAAGGGCTACGGGCCGGTGACGACGGAGATCCTGCCCGAGCCCGACTTCTATTTCGCCGAGGATTACCACCAGCAATATCTGGCCCGGAATCCCGGCGGCTATTGCGGCCTGGGCGGGACGGGCGTCTCGTGCCCGGTGGGGACCGGCGTCGCGGCCTGACGCTCCTTGCGTCCGCCGCCCTTCCCTTTTAAGCCCGCGCTGGGTCCTTTCAGCGCGGGTTTTTCTTGATGTCGGGCGAGACGAAGAAGCAGTTCAGGCCGAAGGCGCGGCTTCCGCGCGGACTGGCCGACCGGAACGCCGCGGACATCGCCGCCACGCACCGGATGCTGGAGACGATCCGACAGGTCTACGAGCTTTACGGCTTCGAGGCGGTGGAGACGCCGTTCATCGAGTACACCGACGCACTCGGCAAGTTCCTGCCGGACCAGGACCGGCCGAACGAGGGCGTGTTCTCGTTCCAGGACGACGACGAGCAATGGCTGTCGCTGCGCTACGACCTCACGGCGCCGCTCGCCCGCTACGTCGCCGAAAACTACGACGCCCTCCCCAAGCCCTATCGCAGTTTCCGGGCGGGCTACGTCTTCCGCAACGAGAAGCCCGGCCCCGGCCGTTTCCGGCAGTTCATGCAGTTCGATGCCGACACGGTCGGCTCCGGCAGCGTCGCGGCGGATGCCGAGATCTGCATGATGGCGGCCGACACGCTGGAGCGCCTTGGCATTCCGCGCGGGCACTACGTCATCAAGGTCAACAACCGGAAGGTTCTGGACGGGGTCCTGGAGGCCATCGGCCTGTCCGGGGACGAGAATGCCGGGCGGCGGCTGACCGTGCTGCGGGCCATCGACAAGCTGGACAAGTTCGGGCCGGAGGGCGTGCGGCTCCTCCTGGGCGCGGGACGCAAGGACGAGAGCGGTGACTTCACCAAGGGCGCGGGGCTGAGCGAGGAGCAGGCCGAACGCGTTCTCGCGCTCGTGTCATCCCCGGCGCCCGGCGGAGCCGGGCGGGAAGGGGATCCAGCCATCTCGCCCGGGGCTTCTGGATCCCCTTCCCTCGCTTCGCTCGCCGGGGATGACACCGGAGCACGGCTCGACCAGCTTGCGGCCCTCTTTGGGGCGAACGACACATCGCGCCAGGGCATCGAGGAGCTGCGGGCCATCCACGCTCTCGTGGCGGCCGCCGGCTACGGCCCCGACCGCATCCGCATCGACCCCTCCGTCGTCCGCGGTCTCGAATATTACACCGGCCCGGTCTTCGAGGCGGAGCTCACCTTCGAGGTGACGGGCGAGGACGGGCGGCCCGTGCGGTTCGGCTCGGTGGGCGGCGGCGGGCGCTATGACGGGCTCGTCGGGCGCTTCCGCGGCGAGGATGTGCCGGCCACGGGCTTCTCCATCGGCGTGTCGCGCCTGTTCGCGGCACTGAAGGCGGTGGGCAGCCCCATCGTCGCGGGCGAGCGGCGCCGCGGCCCGGTCGTGGTGACGGTCATGGACAAGGACCCAGCCCGCCTGCCGGACTACCAGGGTTTCGTGCGCATTCTGCGCGACGCGGGCATTCCGGCGGAGCTCTATCTCGGCAGTTCGGGCTTCGGCCCGCAGATGAAATATGCCGACCGCCGCGCCAGCCCGTGCGTGGTCATCCAGGGTTCGGACGAGCACGCCCGCGGCGAAGTGCAGGTGAAGGACCTGGTGCTGGGCGCGGAGCTTGCCGCCATGGGGCGGGATGCGCGCGACCGGGCCGATTACCTGGAGAAGCAGGCCAGGGCGCAGTTCGCCGTGCCGGTGGCCGGGCTCGTGGACGCCGTGCGCGAGGTGCTGGCGCGCCACGGCGGATAGGCCGGGCAAGACGGGGAGGATGGGCGCCGCTCTCGTCGGCGGCCCTCCACCTTGGCCGCGCTGGCCGCGCCGCCGTCATGGTCGGACCTGTCCCGACCATCCACGTCTGCGGTGAAGACATCCGCGCTGCGATCCCTTTCTGACAAGGGAAGGTGGCCGGCGCGTCGGCGCTGGACGGGTGGGCGTCTTTTGAATGTGGAAGCCCCACCCGGCGCTTCGCGCCACCCTCCCCTTGCGGGGAGGGATCACCCGCGCGCTGGATGGCTTCGCTTGCGCTCGCAATGACGCCTGGGTCAAGACCGCCCGACGATCCGGCCGGGTCGTCAGCCCGCCGCGCGGTTCGCAAGCACGATCTCCCGGACGCCCACGGCCGCGCAGGCGGCGTGCGCCGCCATGCCCAGCAGGAACGCGCTCCTGTGCCGGGCGAAGGTGACCCCGCTGTCGGGGAACCCCGCGAACAGGTCGGCAAGGCCCCCCATCTGCCCGGTGGCGAGGCCGAACAGGACGAAGAGCCCGTTCACGACGATGAGCACCCAGCCGAGGATCCTGCGGCGTTCCGACTTCATGGCAGCCTCCTCAGGCGGCGCGACGCATGGCTTTTTCCAGGCGCTCCAGCGCCCGGTCCAGTGTCGCATCGTGCTTGGCGAAGCAGAAGCGCACGACGTTGCGCACGCTGCCCGTCGCGTAGAAGGCGCTGACCGGAATGGTCGCCACCCCGTGCTCGGCAACGAGCCGCTTGGAGAAGGCGACATCGTCGGCCTCCCCCAGCGGCGCGATGTCGACATTGAGGAAGTAGGTGCCGCGGGATGGCAGGACCGCGAAGCCGAGCGCCTGCAGGCCCGCCGCAAGCCGGTCGCGCGAGCGGGCGAAACCCTCCCGCATCGTGGCGAAATAGGCATCGGGCTTGGCCAGCCCGTAGGCCACCGCCGCCTGGAGATTGGGCGGGGTCGTGAAGGTGAGGAACTGGTGGCTCTTGGCCAGAACCTTGAGCAGGGCCGGGGCCGCCATGACGAAGCCGACCTTCCAGCCGGTGAGCGAGAAGATCTTGCCCGCCGACCCGATCTTCACCGTGCGCTCGCGCATGCCGGGCATGGCCATGAGCGGCACGTGCCGGTGCCCGTCGAAGACCACGTGCTCCCAGACCTCGTCGCAGATCGCCACCGCATCGTGGCGCACGCAGAACTCGGCCAGCAGCTTCAGGTCCTCCTCGGGAAAGACGGTCGCGGTGGGGTTCAGCGGGTTGTTGAAGAGGACCGCCTTCGTGCGGGGCGAGAACGCCGCCTCCAGCGCCTCGCGGGTGAGACGGAAATGCGGAGGCTGCAGGGTCACGAATTTCGGCACGCCGCCCGCGAGCTTCACCAGCGGCAGGTAGGCGTCGTACATCGGCTCGAACAGCACCACCTCGTCGCCCGGCGACACGCAGGCGAGGATCGCCCCGGCCAGCGCCTCGGTCGCGCCGGACGTGACCATGACCTCCGAGGCCCAGTCCAGGTCGAGGCCCTGCCAGTGGCGGTAATGGGCCGCGATCGCCTGGCGGAGCTCTGGCGTGCCCATCATGGACGGATACTGGTTGTAGCCGGCGACGCTGGCTTCCGCCGCCTTCTCGCGCACGTCCTGCGGGCCGGGATCGTCCGGGAAGCCCTGGCCCAGATTGACCGCGTCATGGTCCCGGGCGAACTGGGACATGACCTCGAAGATCGTCGTGGGCATGGAGGCGAAAAGCGGGTTCATCGATGGTCTGGCCCGTGCTGGCGTCGCGGATGGTTCCGGTATACCCCAGCCGCGCGGCCGCCGTCACGGCGGGCCTTGAGACGATGGATGGAACGGCGATGGCCCGCATTCCCGCCCTCATGATCCAGGGCACCGGCTCCAATGTCGGCAAGTCGCTTCTGGTGGCGGGCCTGTGCCGGCTCTTCGCCGACAGGGGCATGGCCGTGCGTCCCTTCAAGCCGCAGAACATGTCCAACAACGCCGCCGCGGTGGATGGCGGCGAGATCGGCCGGGCGCAGGCGCTGCAGGCGCGGGCCGCGCGGGCGATGCCGAGCGTGCACATGAACCCCGTCCTGCTGAAGCCGGAGAGCGCCACCGGCTCGCAGGTCATCGTCCAGGGGCGGCGGGCCGGCGCCCTGGCCGCCAGCCGGTTCCGCGAGGCGCGGCGGCCCCTGCTGGAGCCCGTGCTCGACAGCTTCCGCCGCCTGGAGGCCGAGGCGGACCTCATCGTGATCGAAGGCGCCGGCTCGCCGGCGGAGACCAACCTGCGGGACGGCGACATCGCCAATATGGGCTTTGCCTGCGCTGCCAACGTCCCCGTCGTGATCGCCGGCGACATCGACCGCGGCGGCGTCATCGCGAGCCTGGTCGGCACCCATGCGGTGCTCGACGAGGCTGATCGCGCCATGGTGCGCGGCTTCCTCATCAACCGCTTCCGGGGCGATGTCAGCCTCTTCGACGAGGGGCTGTCGACCATCGCCGCGCGCACCGGCTGGCCCTCCATGGGCGTCGTCCCCTGGTTCCACGAGGCCCATCGCCTGCCGGCGGAGGACGCGCTCGACCTGATGGCGACGGGGCCGCGCGCCGGCGCGTCCCTGCGCGTCGCCGCGCCGGTCTGGCCCGGCATCGCGAATTTCGACGACCTCGACCCCCTGAAGCTGGAGCCGTCGGTGGAACTCGTCCTCGTCGGGCCGGGCCGGGCCATCCCGTCCTGCGACCTCATCGTGCTGCCGGGCTCCAAGGCGGTGCGCTCCGACCTCGCCTTCCTGCGCGCGCAGGGCTGGGACGTCGATATCGCGGCCCACCTGCGCCGCGGCGGCCGGGTGCTCGGCCTGTGCGGCGGTTACCAGATGCTCGGGCGCACCGTGGCCGACCCTCTGGGGATCGAGGGCGAGGCCGGCACGAGCAAAGGCCTCGGCTGCCTGGCGGTCGACACGATCCTTGCCGGCGACAAGACCGTGCGCGTCGTGGAGGCCGCCCATGCCGCAAGCGGCGAGACGGTCCATGCCTACGAGATCCATCTTGGCCTCACGGAAGGGCCCGATCGCAGCCGGGCGCCGTTCCGGCTCGACGGTGCCCCCGACGGGGCGGCTTCGCCCGACGGCCTCGTCTGCGGCACCTATCTCCACGGGCTGTTCCGCGCCGACGGCTTTCGCCGGGCCTATCTGGCCGGGCTGGGCGCAGCGGCGGGCGCCGCGTCGTACGAAGGCCTGGTGGAGGAGACGCTGGACCGGCTCGCCGCGCATCTGGCGGCGCATCTGGACGTGGAGCGTCTGCTCGAGATCGCCCGCTCGCGGCCGGATGGGCGCGCCTAGCGGACCTTGTCGCGGATCTCCGCCGCAAGGGCGTCGATGGCGGCGACGAGCGAAGGCCCGCCGCAGGTGAGCAGCGGCGCCCGCAGGACCAGCCGGCGCTCGGCCGGGACCGCCCTGGACAAGGCGGGATGGACGAGCAGCGCCGAGCCCTGGTCGATCGCGCGGGCGCTTTCGGTGCCAAGGAGCAGGAAATCGGGCGGCGTCGCCACGACCTGCTCCAGGCGCACGAACCCGCCATCCTTCAGGCCCAGCCTCTGCTGGAACGTGACGAGCCCCATATGGCGCAACAGTTCGGCCACCAGGCTCGCCTCGCCGGGCGTGTAGCCGCGGACCTGCAGGGGCAGGACGGTGCGCCCGCCCGGGGCGATGGCCCGGGTCCGCTCCAGCGCAGCGTCGATCTGGGACACGAGCGCCTCGCCCCGCTCCGGCACGCCCAGCCGGGCCGCCAGGGTCCTGATCTGCTCCCGGCCGTGGGCCAGCGAGGTCCACGCCTCCAGGAGAAGGACGTCGATGCCCTGGCTCTCCATGAAGTCGCGCCGCGCCTTGCCGTCGTAGCGACCGGCCAGGACCAGGTCCGGGCGCTCGACGCTCATCACCTCGCCCCGTCCGGAATTGACCGGGAAGCCGCGGGCCTGCGCGGCGGCGAAGGAGAGGCGGGGATCGCGCGAGAGCGGCGAGAGGGACGCGACGGCCTCCGGCGCCAGGGCCAGCAGGAGCTGGTCCGCGCACACGTTCAGGGACGCGACGCGGCGGGGCGGCGCAGCGGCCGCGGACTGTCCCGCGACGGCGAGAAGGCAGGCGGCCGCCAGCGCGGACCGGATGAGGCGAGAGGCTCGGAGCATGGCGGCCGGACCATAGCGGGCCTGTGGCGCGGACGCCACGGATCACCCGCCTCGCCACTTTATCGCCGGAATCGGGTTGCGACGCCGCGTCGCGCCCTTCTACTGTCTCCCCGACGTTGGTGCCCCGGGAGACCGGGGTGAAACGGGAACCCGGTGCGGACGCTGCCAAGCGTCCAAGGCCGGGGCTGCCCCCGCAACTGTAAGCGGCGAGCGGCGATCCGATATGACCACTGGGCCCAGATCGGGGCCCGGGAAGGTGGATCGCCGCGACGACCCGCGAGCCAGGAGACCGGCCAGCGTCACGAACGCAACCCGTATTCCGCCGGAGGGGCGGAGGGAGGTCTACCCATGTCCCGCTACCAGCGCGGCCGCCACGCGGCTGCGATCCTTGTCCTATGCGCCTCATCCGGCGCCATGCCCGCCATCGCCCAGCAGCCGCCCGGCTCCACCCCATCGGCCCCGGTTCCCGACATCGTCGTCTCGCCGACGCGCGTGCCGACCGCCATCTCGCGGGTCGGCAGCGCCATCTCGGTCATCTCCCGCGAGGAGATCGAGAAGGCGAGCGCCAGGGATGTCTCGGACCTCCTGCGGCGGGTGCCAGGCCTCACCCTGACCCAGAACGGCGGCGCGGGCGCGACCCAGACCGTGCGCCTGCGGGGCATGGACGCGCGCCACACCCTCGTCCTGGTGGACGGGATCCGGGTGAACGACCCGACCTCCACCGGCGGCGAGTTCGACTTCGCCGCGCTCGTCCCCACCGACATCGAGCGGATCGAGGTCCTGCGCGGGCCCCAGACGGCGCTCTACGGCTCGGACGCGCTGGGCGGGGTCATATCCATCGTCACCCGCAAGGGACGGGGCGCGCCGCGGGTCACGCTGCAGGCCGAGGGCGGCAGCTACGGCACGACCGGCATCCGGGGCGGCATTTCGGGCGGCACCGACCGCATCTCCTATGCGTTCTCGGCCACCGACTACAAGACCGCCGGCTTCTCGCGCTTCGGCTACCGGATCGGCCGGATCGAGCGCAACTTCCCGTGGGGGCTGGAGCCCGACGCGGCCCGCCGCAGCGCGGTGTCCGGCCGGGTCGGCATCGATCTGGCGGACACGCTGAAGCTGGAGATCGGCGGCAGCGCCGCGCTCAACCGCTCGCAGTTCGACGGCGGCTTCGGAGCCTTCCCGGACACGCCGTCCACGGCCGACACCAGGCTCTATAACGGCTATGCCCGCGTGACCGGCACGATGTTCGACGTGTGGCGCCACAGCCTGACGGCGTTCGCCACCGTGACGGACCGCGACAGCCGCGGCGTGTCCTTCGGCGGCGTCCCGGTGCGCCCCTCGCGCACCGACTTCTTCTACAACGGCCACCGCAACGGCGTGGAATACCAGGGCGACGTGAATTTCGGCGCGCTCGGCACGTTCGTGTACGGCGCCAAGGTGGAGCGGGAGAACTATCTCGGCACGTCCCGCGCGATCTATCCCGTGGCGGGGCTAACGCGCCTGGACGACCGGGCCTCGCAGGTCACCGATTCCGTCTTCGCCATGCACCAGCTCACCCTGTTCCAGCGCCTGCACCTGTCGCTGGGCGTGCGCTCGGACAATGTCAAGGCGGTGAGGACCTTCAACACGGGGCGGTTCACCGCCGCCTACGAGATCGCCGAGACCGGCACCAAGCTGCGCACCAGCCTGGGCACGGGGGGCAAGGCGCCCTCCCTCTACCAGCGGTTCTCGGCGCTCTACGGCACGCCGGGGCTCCTGCCGGAGGAATCGGTCGGCATCGACGCGGGCATCGACCAGTCGTTCCTCGACGGGCGGGCGACCTTGTCGGCCACGGTCTTCCGCAACCGCTACAAGAACTTCATCGACTTCGCGGCGAGCCCGACATGCCTGCCGTTCCAGGCCTTCGGGTGCTACGTCAATATCGGGCGGGCCGCCACGCGCGGCGTCGAGGTCGAGGGCCGGGCCGTGCTGATCGAGGGATGGCTGGAAGCGAAGCTCGCCTACACGTATCTGCGGGCGCAGGACCTCGCCAACCGGCGCGAGCTGGCGCGGCGCCCGCGCAACGAGGGCCGCATCGCGCTGGCGATTACCCCGTGGCGCGACCTGACGATCGAGCCCGCGCTCATCGTGGTGGACCGTCGCTATTCCGGCGCCAACCAGAACCAGAAGCTCAAGGCCTATGCCAGGCTGGACATCCTGGCCGATTACCGGCTCAACGAGACGTTCACCGCCTTCGTGCGCGCCGAGAACCTGACCGACGCCAAGTATCAGGAGGTCCGGGACTACGGCACGGCGGGCCGCTCGTTCTATGGAGGCATCCGCGCCACATGGTGACCGCGTGAGGCAGCAGGCGCCCATCGCAGGGCCGGCGCGGCTCACCGCCGCGCTGGCCCTGGCCGTCGCGGCCGTGGCCGTCCTGTCGCTGGGCCTCGGCCCGGTGCGGATCGGGCCGGGCCAGGCGCTGCTGGCGCTCGGCGGATGGGAGGGCGGCCCGGTCGGCGTCATCGTGCGCGAGATCCGGCTGCCCCGCGCCTTGCTCGCCATCCTGATCGGCGGCACGCTCGGCCTTTCGGGAGCCGCCCTGCAGGGGCTGATGCGCAATCCGCTCGCCGCGCCGTCGGTCTTCGGCGCGCCGCAGGCCGCGGGGCTGGGGGCGGTCGCGGCGCTCTATTTCGGCTTCGTGGAGGCGTTCTCGGCCGCGCTGCCGGCGGCGGCGATCGCGGGCGCCGGGCTGTCGGTCGGGCTCGTCGTCCTCGTGGCGGGGCCCCGGGCTTCAACGACCGTGCTCGTTCTGGCAGGCCTTGCGGTCGGCAGCCTCGCCGGGGCCGCGACGTCGCTCGCCCTGTCGCTGTCGCCCAACCCGTTCGCGGTGACGGAGATCGTGTTCTGGCTCCTGGGATCGCTGGAGGACCGCACGATGCGCCATGTGGCGCTGGCCGCCCCGTTCATGGCCGCGGGGGCGGGCCTGATCCTGCTGGCGGGCCGATCGCTGCGGGCGCTGTCGCTGGGGGAGGATGCCGCCGAGAGCCTGGGGATCAGTGTGGCGCGCACGCGCATGCTCATCGTCGCCGGCGTCGCCCTGTGCGTCGGCGCGGGCGTCGCCGTGGCCGGCTCCATCGGCTTCATCGGCCTCGTCGCCCCGCACCTGATCCGGCCGCTCGTGGGACACGATCCGCAGCGGGCGCTCATTCCCTCCGCGCTGGCGGGGGCGCTGCTCCTGCTGGTGGCCGACATCGCGGTCCGCCTGATCCCCTCCTCCAGCGAGGTGAAGGTCGGCGTCCTCACCGCGCTGGTGGGCGTGCCCTTCTTCCTGTTCATCGTCGTGCGGCGGCGGGCCGAGCTGTCGGGGTCGCCCGCATGAGCGCGCCGGTGCCCCCCGGGCTCGCCGCGACCGGCATCTCGGTCCTGCTCGGCCGCCATCGCGTCCTTCAGGACGTGTCGCTCGCCGTCCGGCCGGGGGATCTGACGGCGCTGATCGGCCCCAACGGCGCGGGCAAGACCACGCTGGTGCGCACGCTGGCGGGCCTTCTTGCACCCGATGCCGGAGCGGTGACGCTCGATGGCAGGCCGGTGCGCGCCCTGCCGCCGGCGGCGCGCGCGCGTGCGCTCGCCTACCTGCCCCAGGCGGGCGGCGTCACGTGGCCGATCCGGGTCGAGGACCTTGTCGCCCTCGGCCGCATGCCCCACGGCGCCGCGCCAGGGCGCCTGTCGCCCACGGACATCGCCGCTATCGAGCGCGCCTTCACGCTCACCGCCATCGGCCCCTTGCGCGACCGGCCCGCCACGACGCTTTCGGGCGGAGAGCGGGCGCGGGCGCTTCTGGCACGCGTCCTGGCGGTGGAGGCAGCGATCGTCCTGGCGGACGAGCCGGTGGCGTCGCTGGACCCGCAGCACCAGATCGCGGTGATGGACGCGCTGGCGGCGGAGGCGCGTGGCGGACGGGCGGTGGTTGCGGTGATGCACGACCTCGACCTCGCCGCCCGCTATGCCGACCGTATCGTGGTCATGGAAGCGGGGCGTATCGCCGCCGACGGCGCGCCGGGCGCCATCGTGTCCGACTCGCGCGTGGCGGGCGTGTTCGGCGTGACGATCGCGGTGCGCGAGGGGCCGGCCGGCATCCGCGTGGATATCGCGCGGGCCTGAGGCAGGCGGGCCGCCTCAGCGGCGGCGGCGGGGCGCGGGCTCGATGATCAGGAACTTGCGGCCGTTGGACCGCCGGCCGATCGCCGCGCCGCCGCGGCCGGGAGCGACGCCGCCGTCCCGCACGCGCCCGCGGCCCCGGACGGCGCCGCCGCCGCCCCGCTCCGGCCCGAACCGGGACAGGCAGTCATTGTAGGCCATCGGCGCCTGGATGCGCTCGCAATCCTCGATCGTGCGGGGCGCCGGCGTGCGCTGGGCCAAAGCCGGGCCGGCCAGGGCGATCACGGCCAGGATGCAGGCAGCCAGGACGAAAGCAGCCAGGGCCGCGGCCGCAAGGCCGGCACCGGCGACAATCCCTGCCGGACGGCGCGGCGGGCGGGGCATCATCCGCGCAGCACCGCGCCGGTCTTCTTGGCGACCTCGGCGACGACCTTGGCCGACACGGCCTCGATGTCGGCATCGGTGAGGGTGCGCTCGGTCGGCTGCAGCACGATCTCCAGCGCCACGGACTTGTGACCCTCCGGAACGCCCGCGCCCTCGTAGACGTCGAAGACCGAGACGTCGGACACGAGCGCCCTGTCGGCGCCCTGCGCGGCCCGCACGATGTCGCCGGCGGCCGTCGTGCGGCTCACCACGAAGGCGAAGTCGCGGCGGACGGGCTGGAAGTCGGACAGGACAAGGCGCGGCTTCATCCGCGTCGGCCTGGCCTTGGGCAGGGGGAGGGCGTCGAGCGTGATCTCGAACGCCACGACCGGGCCCTTGGCGTCCAGCGCCTTCAAAACCCGGGGATGCAGCTCGCCGAAGGCGCCGATGACGCCCTTGGGCCCGAAGCGCAGGGTCGCCGAGCGGCCGGGATGATACCAGGCCGGTCCGCCCTGCACGATCTGCAGGCCGCCGAGCGGGATGCCGAGCGCCGCCAGGAGCGCCATGGCGTCCGCCTTCGCCTCGAAGGCGTCGACGGGCCGGGCGGCGCCGTCCCAGTGGCGGCCCGCGCCGGCATGGCGCGCCGTTCCGCGCCGGATGGCGGCGGCGGAGATCGTCTGGCCTTCCGGTTCGTCCGAGGCGAAGACCTGGCCGACCTCGAACAGGGCGACGTCCCCGAGACCCTTGTCGGCATTGGCCTGCGCCGCCTTGACCAGGCCGGCGAGCAGGCTCGGGCGCATGTCCGACAGGTCGGAGGCGATGGGGTTGGCGAGTGCGAGCGAGGGATGGCCGCCGCCGAAGAGGCGTGCCTCCTCCCTGCCGATGAAGGACCAGGTGACGGCCTCGACGAGGCCACGCGTCGCCAGGGCCCGCCGCGCCAGCCGCGTGCGCTTCTGCAGCACGGTGAGGACCGGACGCGGGACCGCCGCCTCGATGCGCGGCAGCGGCACGGACGGCACGCGGTCGAGCCCGGCGATGCGCACGACCTCCTCGACGAGATCGGCCTTGCCCTCGACATCCGCCCGCCAGGACGGCGTCGCGACCCGGACCAGATCGCCCTGCCCCGACACATGGAAGCCCAGGCGCGTGAGGATCGTCTTCTGCTCGATGGCGTGGATGTCCTTGCCGGTGAGGCGGCGGACCTCCGTCCACGGATATTCGATGACGCGGCCGCTATCGGGGACCTCGCCGGCGACGACCCGCTCGGACGGCTCGCCGCCGCACAGGTCCAGGATCATCTGCGTGGCGAGTTCCAGGCCCGGCAGGCAGAAATCCGGGTCGACGCCGCGCTCGAACCGGTAGCGCGCGTCGGAATTGATGCCGAGGCGGCGGCCGGTGCGGGCGATGGTCAGCGGGTCCCACAGCGCGGATTCCACCAGCACGTCGGTGGTCGTCTCGTCGCAGCCGGAATGCTCGCCGCCCATGATGCCGGCGATGGATTCCACGCCCTGGTCGTCGGCGATGACCACGACGTCGCCGTCGAGCCGGTAGGTGCGGCCGTCGAGCGCGAGCACCTCCTCGCCCTCCGCCGCGCGGCGCACGACGAGGTTGCCCTTCACCTTGGCCGCGTCGAAGACGTGGAGCGGCCGGCCCCGGTCGAAGGTGATGTAGTTGGTGATGTCGACCAGCGCGTTGATCGGCCTGAGGCCGATGGCCTTCAGGCGGCGCTGCAGCCAGTCCGGCGAGGGCCCGTTCTTCACCCCGCGGATCAGCCGCAGGCCGAAGAGCGGGGACAGGTGCCTGTCCTCGTCCGGGAAGGCCAGCTCGACCCCGACGGGGCACGGGAACGCGCCGCGCACCGGCTTCACCTCGCCCGTCACGAGCTTGCCGATCTCGGCGGCGGCGAGGTCGCGGGCGATGCCGGCAATGCCGGCGCAATCCGCGCGGTTGGGCGTGAGGTTGATCTCGATCACCGGGTCGTCGAGCTTCGCCCACTGGGCGTAAGGAACGCCCACCGGCGCATCGGCCGCCAGGTCGATGATGCCCTCATGGTCCTCCGACAGGCCGAGCTCGAAGGCCGAGCAGAGCATGCCGTTGGATTCCACGCCGCGGATGACGCCCTTGCCGAGCGTCATGTCCTTGCCGGGGATGTAGGTGCCGGCGGGGGCGAAGACCGAGACCATGCCCGCCCGGCAATTGGGCGCGCCGCACACGACCTGGATCGGCGCTCCGGCGCCGTAATCCACCATGGCGACGCGCAGCCGGTCGGCGTTGGGATGCTGCTCGGCGGAGACGACGCGGGCGATCGTGTAGGGCGCGAGCTGCGCGCCCCGGTCGGCGATGCCCTCCACCTCGAGCCCGATCCGCGTCAGCGTCTGCGCGATCTCGGGCAGGGCGGCGTCGGTCTCCAGGTGATCCCTGAGCCAGGAAAGGGTGAATTTCATCGGTTTCTCCTCACGCGCTCAGGCCGCCTGCCAGGGTCGGCAGGTCGAGCGGGCGGAAGCCGTAATGGGTGAGCCAGCGGATGTCGGCCTCGAAGAAGGGCCGCAGGTCCGGCATTCCGTATTTGAGCATGGCGATGCGGTCGATCCCCATGCCCCAGGCGAAGCCCTGGTAGACGTCGGGATCGAGGCCGCAATTCCGGATGACGTTGGGATGGACCATCCCGCAGCCGAGGATCTCCAGCCAGTCCTCGCCCTCACCGAAGCGGATCTCGCCGCCCTTGCGGGAGCACTGGATGTCCACCTCCATCGACGGCTCGGTGAAGGGGAAGAAGGACGGGCGGAAGCGCATCGTCACGCCGTCCACCTCGAAGAAGGCCTTGCAGAACTCCTCCAGGATCCACTTGAGGTGGCCCAGATGGGAGCCCTTGTCGATGACCAGCCCCTCCACCTGGTGGAACATGGGCGTGTGCGTCTGGTCGCTGTCGCAGCGGTAGGTCCGGCCGGGGATGATGACGCGGATCGGCGGTTCGACGGTCTTCATCGTCCGGATCTGCACGGGGGACGTGTGCGTGCGCAGGACCTTGCGCTCGCCGCGGGCGTCCGGCGGCAGGAAGAACGTGTCGTGCATCTCGCGCGCCGGATGGCCGACGGGGAAGTTCAGCGCGGTGAAGTTGTAGAAGTCGGTCTCGATGTCCGGGCCTTCGGCGACCGAAAAGCCCATGTCGGCGAAGATCGCGGTGAGTTCGTCGATGACCTGGCTGATCGGATGGATGCGCCCCAGCGCCTCCGGCGCCTCGCGGCAGGGCAGCGAGACGTCCACGGTCTCGGCGGCGAGTCGTGCTTCCAGCGCGGCTTCCGCCAGCGCCTCGCGGCGGGCGGCGAGGGCGGACTGGACCTCGTCGCGAAGGCCGTTGATCAGCGGCCCTTTCTCCCGGCGCTCGTCCGGCGTCATCGTGCCGAGCGTCTTGAGCAGGCCGGAGATCGAGCCGGCCTTGCCGAGCGCCTCGATGCGGACAGCCTCGAGAGCGGCCTCGTCGGGGGCGGCGGAGATGCGGGTGAGCAGGTCGCCCTTCAGGGCGGACAGATCGGTCATCGGTCCCTCGGGACTGGCGGCGGGAGCCTTCTGGCGAAGGGTCTCCCCGGCGGCCCGGACCGGATGGCTCCGGGCCATACGCGACGCACGGCGGGACCTATCGTCCCGCCGGGCGCAGTCTGGCCTCGGAAAAGGCTGGTTGGAGCGGAAGGAACCCTGCCGCGCCCCGGCATCACGCCGCGGCGAGCGAGCCCTTCGCCTTCTCGACGATGGCCGCGAAGGCCGCCGGCTCGCGGATGGCGAGATCGGACAGCACCTTCCGGTCGATCGCGACGCCGGCCTTGCCGAGGCCGTCGATAAATCGGCTGTAGGTCAGGCCGTGCTCGCGGACCGCCGCGTTGAGCCGCTGGATCCAGAGCGCGCGGAATGTGCGCTTCTTGTTCTTGCGGTCGCGGTAGGCGTACTGCATCGACCGATCGACGGCCGCCTTGGCGGTGCGGATCGTATTCTTGCGACGACCGTAAAAGCCCTTGGCGGCTTTCAGGGTCTTCTTGTGCTTCGCGTGGGCGGTAACGCCCCTCTTCACGCGGGCCATAATGATCTCCTGGACTTAAGGGCTTAGGGTCAGCGCTGGTTCGGCAGGAAGAACTTCTTCACGTTCTTCGCATCGCTCTCGAAGAGGATGGTGGTGCCGCGCTGGTTGCGGATCTGCTTGTTGGTCCGCTTGATCATGCCGTGGCGCTTGCCCGCCTGGGCGGCCACGACCTTCCCGGTGCCAGTGATCTTGAAGCGCTTCTTCGCGCCCGACTTCGTCTTCAGCTTGGGCATTTTGCGTCCTTGATCGTTGGAAGTCCGCGTCGGAAGGCCAACCCCGCGAAGGGTGGCCCGCCAGTCCGGACCGATGCTCTTTAAAGGAGCGAAACGAACCGCCACGGCAGCCCTATTTGGCCGGGCGGATCGGTCGAGGCCGGGCTTATGGCAGAACCGGCCGGTTTTGACAACAGGATCGGCGGCGCGGCCGCTATCCCCGCGGCGCCGTCCGGCTTCGCTTGTGTTGCAGCCGCGACTCACTCGTCCCACGATCCTGGGGAAAACGGAAATGCGCCAGGGATAGGGCCCGGCCGACTCTTGCGGCCGAGTCACGCCATATCGTAGCGTCCCCCTCGTCAGCCACGACATCTCGTGGGTTCGACGGTTCCAGTCCAGGTCGCGTCGCTCCGACGTGCCCGCCTCGGCGGTCGCGGCGCATCCCGGATTCCGCCCGCGCACCGGGCAGACGCACACGAGAGCCCGAACGGGCCCGCGAAGGAGAAGCCGATGATGGACAACACCTGGACGGAAGAGCGCGTCGAGCTTCTCAAGAAACTCTGGGCGGACGGCCTCAGCGCCAGCCAGATCGCCGGCGAGATTGGCGGGGTCACCCGCAACGCGGTGATCGGCAAGGTGCACCGGCTGGGCCTGTCCGGCCGGGCCAAGGCGCCCGCCGCGGCAAGCGCGGTGCGCCAGGCTGCTCCCCGCAAGACCGCGTCCTCCGGCGGCGGCCACCGCACCGTGGCGCGCACCCCGCCCTCGACGCCGCCCCGGCCGGTCGTGGAATTCCCCGTCGAGGCGGAGATTTCCGACGCGGTGAGCGAGGACGTGCTGGTGCCGTTCTCCGAGCGCGTGACGATCATGGAATTGAAGGAAGGCATGTGCCGCTGGCCCATGGGCGACCCGACCAAGGCGGAGTTCAGGTTCTGCGGCGGCAAGTGCGCGATCGGAACGCCCTATTGCACGCACCACGCCCGCATCGCCTACCAGCCGGCCGCCGACCGGCGCCGGGAGCGCGACCGGGAGCGCCGCGCGGCCGCGCGGCTCTGAGCCGACGGTTCCTGTTCGCCGTCAGGACCACGTATCGCAGCTGGAGGCCGGGCATCGCCCGGCCTTCGCCGTTTCAGGGCAAGCACGCACCTCAGGCCGCGCCGCGGCCGTAGGTCTCGTCGAAGGAATAGCCCGCGCCGCGCACGGTGCGGATGGGATCGCGGGTCTCGGTCGTGCCGTTGCCCAGGGCCTTGCGCAGGCGGCCCATATGGACGTCGACCGTGCGCTCGTCGATCTCGCTCTCGCGGCCCCAGATCTGGTCGATGAGCTGGGCGCGGGTGAAGACCCGTCCCGCCTGGCCCATCAGGTGCTCCAGGAGGCGGAACTCGGTGGGGCCCAGGCGCACGTCCTCGTCGCCGCGATAGACGCGCATCGTCTCCCGGTCGAGGGTGAGGTCGCCGCGGATCAGCTTGCGCGCGCCGCGGCCCGGATCGGCCCGGCGCAGGAGGGCGCCCACCCGCGCCACGAGCTCGGGCATGGAAAACGGCTTCACGACGTAGTCGTCGGCGCCGACGCCAAGGCCCCGGACCCGCTCGTGCTCCTCGCCGCGCGCGGTCAGCATGATGATCGGCAGGCTCGCGGTCTGGGTGCGCAGGCGCAGGCGACGGCAGAGCTCGAGCCCGGACACGCCGGGCAGCATCCAGTCCAGTACGAGGAGATCGGGCACGTCGTCGCGAAGGCGCTCCTCCGCCTCGTCGCCGCGGGCGACGATCTCGGTCTGGTAGCCGGAGGCCTCCAGGTTGTAGCGCAGCAGCAGGGAGAGGGCCTCCTCGTCCTCCACGACCAGGACGCGCGGCTGGGCAGCGGGCCGGGCCATGGTCAGGCTCCGGTGGCCTCGTCGAGCGTGGTGAAGCTCGACGTGTCGTTCTTGGGCCGCTCGGCGGTGAGCGTGTGGCCGGTGACGAGATAATGGACGGTCTCGGCGATGTTGGTGGTGTGGTCGCCGATGCGCTCCACGTTCTTGGCCGCGAAGAGAAGATGCGTGCAGAACGTGATGTTGCGCGGATCCTCCATCATGTAGGTCAGCAGCTCCCGGAAGAGCGCGGTGTAGAGGGCGTCGATCTGGCCGTCGCGGTTCCAGACGTCCATCGCCCGGTCGTCGTCGCGGGCGGCATAGGCATCCAGCACGTCGCGCAGCTGGCCCATGACCAGGTCGCTCATGTGCTCCACGCCGGTGACGATCTTCTGCGGGTGGAACTGGCCGGCGATGGCCACCACGCGCTTGGCGACGTTCTTGGCGAGGTCGCCGATACGCTCCAGGTCGCTGGCGATGCGGATGGCGGAGACGATGTCGCGCAGGTCCACCGCCATGGGCTGGCGGCGGGCGATGGTGAGCACCGCCTTTTCCTCGATCTCGTGCTGGAGCGCGTCGAGCTTGGGGTCCATCGCGATGACGCGGCGGGCGAGCTCGATGTCCCTGGCCGCCAGCGCCCGGGTGGACTCGGTCATCATCTTCTCGGCCAGGCCGCCCATCTCGGCGATCATGCCGCGCAGGGTCCTGAGGTCGGCGTCGAAGGCGCGGACGATATGGTCTGACATGGTGGGCTCCCTGCGCGCGGCTCAGCCGAACCGGCCGGTGATGTAGTCCTGGGTGCGCTTGTCGGACGGGGCGGTGAAGATCTGCTCCGTCGCGCCGTATTCCACCAGGTGGCCGAGATGGAAGAAGGCCGTCTGCTGGGACACACGCGCCGCCTGCTGCATCGAATGCGTGACGATGACGATGGTGAAGTTCGCCGCCAGCTCGAAGATCAGCTCCTCGATGCGCGCGGTGGCGATGGGATCGAGCGCCGAGCACGGCTCGTCCATCAGGATGACCTCGGGGCCGACCGCGATGGCGCGGGCGATGCACAGGCGCTGTTGCTGGCCGCCGGACAGGCCGGTGCCGGGCTGGTCGAGCCGGTCCTTCACCTCGTCCCACAGGCCGGCCTTGCGCAGGCTGGTCTCCACCACGCCGTCCAGCTCCTGGCGGGAGGCGGTCGTGCCGTGGATGCGCGGGCCGTAGGCGACGTTCTCGTAGATCGTCTTGGGGAACGGGTTCGGCTTCTGGAACACCATGCCGACCCGGGCGCGCAGCAGGACCGGATCGAGGCGCCGGTCGTAGATGTCGGCGCCGTCGATCAGGATCTCGCCGGCGACGCGGCAGATCGGGATCGTGTCGTTCATCCGGTTGATGCAGCGCAGGAAGGTCGACTTCCCGCAGCCGGAGGGGCCGATGAAGGCGGTCACGGACTTTTCGGGGATGTCGATGGACACCCCGAAAAGGGCCTGCTTGTCGCCGTAATGGACGGTGACGTCCCGGGCGGTGACCTTGGGGGCGTTCGCGGTGAAGAGACCCGCGGCGGACGTCAGCGGCATATTCAGGTCTGCCATTCTGTTCACGGTCGTCGGTCCCTGATTGTGACTGGTTTCGCGGTCGTCCGTCACCATGGCCTCACCAGCGCCGCTCGAACTTGCGGCGCAGCACGACGGCAAGCCCGTTCATCACGAACAGGAAGCCGAGCAGGACGAGGATGGCGCCCGCCGTCTTGGCCTGGAAGGCCGGTTCCGGCAGGTCGGACCACAGGTAGATCTGGACCGGCAGCGCGGTCGCCGCCTGGGTCACCGATTGCGGCGTGTCGACGATGAACGCGACCATGCCGATGAGCAGGAGCGGGGCCGTCTCGCCCAGCGCGTGGGCCATGCCGATGATCGTGCCGGTGAGGATGCCCGGCATCGCCATGGGCAGGACGTGGTGGAACACCGCCTGCTGGCGGGAGGCGCCAACGCCGAGCGCCGCCTCGCGGATCGAGGGCGGCACGGCCTTCAGCGCCGCGCGGCTGGCGATGATGATCGTCGGCAGGACGAGCAGCGCCAGGACGAGGCCGCCGACGAGCGGCGCCGAGCGCGGCAGCCCGAAGAAGTTCAGGAAGACGGCAAGGCCTAGCAGGCCGAAGACGATGGACGGCACCGCGGCCAGGTTGTTGATGTTCACCTCGATGAGGTCCGTCAGCCGGTTCTTGGGCGCGAACTCCTCCAGGTAGATCGCCGCGGCGACGCCCGTCGGCAGGCACAGGACCAGCGTCACGACCATGGTCAGCAGCGAGCCGACGAGGCCGCCGAGCAGGCCGGCGAGCTCGGGCTCGCGGCTGTCGCCGGAGGTGAAGAACCGCGTGGCGAAATGGCGCGAGACGAGGCCGTCGGCCCGCATGTCCTCCAGCCAGGCGATGTGCTGGTCGGTGAGGCGCCGCGCGCTTTCCGGCTGCAGGAGGGTGACAGCGCGCCAGGCGCCGTCGGCGACCGTGCCCGCCGCCGCCAGCGGGACGAGCACGCGGCCGGTCGCCTGAGACGGGCCGATGGCGGTCAGTTTCACGATGCCGCCGTTGACGACGATGAGCTCGGAGGGCGTGTCCGGGCCCAGCACCTCCTGCCCGTCCGGCGCGGAGGCTCTGGCGCGCAAAGCGGCCGCACGGGCGCGATCGGCATCGATGCCCGCTTGGGTGGCGGCCCGTCGGGGATCGTCGGCGCCGAGCGCCGCGAGCCGCTGGGCGACGCGCCCGGCGGAGGCCTCGAGCGCCGCGGCCTCGTCCCGCAGGCCGCCCTTGATCGTCGCCAGCGTCGCGCGGAAATCCCCGGTCGCGCTCTGCAGGGTCACCTCGCCGCTCGTGGCGCTGACGGTCATCGCGCCGCGGCCGGCGCGCTCCAGGCGCTCGGTCAGGCGCCCCTTGAGATACATATCGGCGCTGTCGTCGAGCAGGGCGGGAAAGCGGAAGGTCTGCCCGATCAGGCGCGGATCGGCGGTGATCTGGCGGCGCAGCGCATCGCCCGCCCCGCCCGACAGGAGCTCGAAGAACAGCCGCCGCCGGTCCTGGCGCGAGGTCACCTCCGGGAACATGGCCTGCAGCGCCTCGCGCAGGGGCGCCGCATAGTCGCCGCCGCGCAGGCTCTCCGGGCTCGTGCCGCCATCGGTCGACACGGCGGCGAGCTGGGGCGTCACGGTCAGCGTGACGCGGGACTCGGTGAAGGCGGGCAGGCCCTTGGTGAGGATGTCGCCGATCAGGAGGACCAGGAACAGGCCCGCCACCGCCAGGGCCGCTATGCCGTAGGCGCGGAAGCGCGCCTCGGCCCGGTAGCGCTTGCGCAGGCGGGTGCGCGCCTCGTCGGAGGCGATGTCGATGGCGCGGACCGGACCGGGGGTGAGGGCGGCGTCAGTCATATTGTTCCCGGTACTTGCGGACGATGCGGAGCGCGATGACGTTCAGCGTCAGCGTGAAAAAGAACAGGACGAAGCCGAGCGCGAAGGCCGACAGCGTCTTGGCGCTGTCGAATTCCTGGTCGCCGGTCAGCAGCGTCTTGATCTGGACCGTGACCGTCGTCACCGCTTCCAGCGGATTGAAGGTGAGGTTGCCGGCCAGGCCCGCAGCCATGACGACGATCATCGTCTCGCCGACCGCGCGCGAGACCGCGAGCATGAAGGCCGAGACGATGCCCGGCAGCGCGGCGGGAAGGATCACCCGCTTGATGGTCTCGGCCTTGGTCGATCCCATGGCGTAGGAGCCGTCGCGCAGCGATTGCGGGACGGCGGTGATCACGTCGTCCGAGAGGGACGACACGAAGGGGATGATCATCACGCCCATGACGAGGCCGGCCGCCAGCGCGCTCTCCGAGGCGACCGACAGGCCGAGCGCCTCGCCCGTGCGGCGGATGAAGGGGGCGACCGTCAGCGCGGCGAAGAAGCCGAACACGACCGTGGGAATGCCGGCCAGCACCTCCAGCAGAGGCTTGGCCAGGGAGCGGAAGCGCGGCGTGGCGTATTCCGACATGTAGATGGCGGCGAACAGGCCCACCGGGCCGGCCACCAGCATGGCGATGACCATGATGAGCGAGGTGCCGACGAAGAGCGGGACCGCGCCGAAGGACCCGGACGCGCCGATCTGGTCGCTGCGGATGGCGGTCTGCGGCGACCATTGCAGGCCGAAGAGGAAGTCCCACCAGGGATAGCGCTGGAAGAAGCGCAGCGTCTCGAACATCACCGAGAACAGGATGCCGATCGTGGTGAGCACGGCGACCGCCGAGCAGGCGATCAGCAGCCAGAGCGTCAGCGCCTCGAACCGGTTGCGCGCCCGGAAATCGGCGGAGATGCGCGGCAGGCCCCAGGAGAAGGCGGCGAGCGCCGCCAGGATCCCTGCGACGAGCAGGACGGTCTTGGAGGTGGTCTGCGCGGCGACATAGGCGCGGCCGGCCTCGGCGACCTCGGGAGAGGGGGCCTGAGCGCGGCCCTCGGCGGCCATGACGATCTCGCGCATGCGGGCGTCGTGTTCCAGGCCCGTGGCGGGCTGGAGCGCCTCCGGCAGCGCCGCGACGGCGCGGGCCTCGACGTAACGGGGGGCGAGCGGCGTCCACGCCGCCACCGCCAGCAGCATGGGGACGGTGCAGATCGCGGCGAGGAAGAGCCCGTGATAGGACGGCAGCGAATGGAGCCGCACGCCGGCCACCTTGAGCCGCTGGCTGCGCGCACGCCCGACCGCGAAGGCCGAGATCGCGACGAGCGCCGTCAGGACGAAATAAAGCGCGATCATGCCTGCCCCGTCGCCTCGCGGCGCCCCTTACGGACGGCCGCCTGTCGTAACGGGAAGCGCGGGCGCCGGAAGCGCCCGCGCCGCCCTTCGCGAACCGATTATCAGATGCCGGCCTCGGAGGTCATCGGCTTCATCGACTGCACGTCGGCGCGCACCTTCGACAGCTCCTGGGCGGGCAGGGTCACCAGGCCCTTCGGGCCGAGATAGCCGTTCTCGCCCAGCGCCTTGTCGGAAACGTACTCGGCGATGAACTTGTCGAGGCCCGGCACGACGCCGATGTGCTGCTTCTTGAAGTAGACGAAGAGCGGGCGCGCCACGCTGTACTTGCCCGCCGCGATGGCGTCGAAGTCCGGGACGACGCCCTCGATCGCGGCGCCCTTGATGCGGGCGGCGTTCTCCTCGAGGAACGAGTAGCCAAAGATGCCGACGGCGGCCGGGTTGGCGTCCAGCTTCTGGACGATCAGGTTGTCGTTCTCGCCGGCGTCGATATAGGCGCCGTCCTCGCGCAGGGACTTCCAGGCGGCGTCGAACGCCTTGCGGTCGCTCTTCTTGAGGTCGGCGAGCGCGGCGATCTTCTCGGCGCCGGGCTCCATGACGAGCTCGAGGAAGCTGTCACGCGTGCCGGAGGTCGGCGGGGGGCCGAGGACCTCGATCTTCTGGTTCGGCAGCGAGGGGTCGATGTCGGACCAGTTGCGGTTGGGGTTTGCCACCAGCTTGCCGGACGCATCCGGAACCTGCTTGGCGAGCGCGCGGAACACCTGCTCCTTGGTGAGCTTCAGGTCCGGGCCCTTCTTGGAGTTGGCGATCGTCAGGCCGTCGAAGCCGACCTTCAGCTCGACGATCTCCTTGACGCCGTTCTTCTGGCAATCGGCGAACTCGTTCTTGTTGATGCGGCGCGAAGCGTTGGCCGCGTCGGGGAAATCGACGCCGACGCCGGCGCAGAACAGCTTGAGGCCGCCGCCGGTGCCGGTGGATTCCACGATCGGGGCGCGGCCGCCGCCGGCCCGGGCGAACTGCTCGGCGACGGTGGTGGTGAAGGGATACACCGTCGAGGAACCGACGATGCGGATCTGATCCCGCGCGAGGGCGGGAACGGACGCCAGAGAGGCGGCGAAGGCCACCGTAGCGGCGGTCACGAAAAGCTTGGTCGTCATGGGACGCTCCCAGTTGCAGCCCCCGTTTCGGCCGGGGACGCGGCAACCTCTATGGCGGGAGGATGACAACCAGATGACAGGCGCGCGCGGCCTTTCGGATCAGGCCTCGGGCGCGGCCGGCAGGCGCACCCGGAAGGTCGAGCCCCGGCCCACCTCGCTCTCGATCATCAGCCGGCCGCCATGGCGCTGCACGATGTGCTTGACGATGGCAAGGCCAAGGCCCGTGCCGGTGCGCCCGCGCCCGTCCCGCGGCTCGGCCCGGTAGAAACGCTCGGTCAGGCGGGGGATGTGCTGGGGCGGGATGCCCGGCCCGTCGTCGGTGACCGAGAGGTCGACATATCCGTCGCGCCGGGCGAGCGCGACGGTCACCCGGCCGCCAAGCCTGCCGTGGCGGATGGCGTTCTCGATCAGGTTCTCCGCCAGCCGGGCCATCTCGTCCCGGTCGCCAAGGATGCCCGCATCCGCCGTGGGCACCTGGCGGTCGACGGTCGTGCCGTGCTCCTGGGCGAGGCCGGAGAGCATGTTGGACGCCTCGTTCACCGTCGCCTTCAGGTCCACCCGGTCGCGGGGGACGACGGCGCCCTTGCTCTCGATGCGCGACAGCGAGAGCAGGTCGTCGACCAGCCGGCGCATGCGCTGGGCCTGCTCGCGCATCATGTTCAGGAAGGTCGACTGCGCCGCCGCGTCGTTGCGCGCGGGGCCGAGCAGCGTGTCCACCGCGCCGATGAGGGCCGCCAGCGGCGTGCGCAGCTCATGGCTGGCATTGGCCACGAAGTCGACGCGCATCTTCTCGATGCGCCGCGCCTCGCTGACGTCCCGGAACAGGAGCAGGGCGCCGACGCCCTCCAGCGGCGCCACCCGGAGCACGAAGATGCGCTCGTCGGGAACGTGGCGCACATGCTCGATCTCGCGGGGCTCGCCGCCCGCCAGCACCTCGGCGACCGCGGTCAGCGCATCGGGATCGCGGAGCGCCAGCGACAGGGCCTCCTCGCGGCGCAGCCCCGTGAAGAGGCTGCCGGCGGCAAGGTTGTAGGCCGCGATGCCGCCCGCCGGATCCACGACGATGGCGGGGTCGGACAGCGCCCGGAGAAACGCGTCCACCGGCGTCGCGATCGGATCGTTCGGCATCGTGCCCGGCGCCCCCTCGTCCGCCGCGCGGCAGGCTAGTCGTTCTCGCCGGCGCGGAACAGCCTCGACATGGCGCGCAGCCGCCCCGTCGCCTCGTAGGCGCCCAGGAGAGCGAGCGCCAGGATCAACGGCGCGACATAGTAGATCAGCCGGAACAGGAGCAGCGCCCCGAGCAGCGGCTCGCGCGGCACATGGCTGAGCGCGATCAGGATCGTCGCCTCGAAGACGCCGAGCCCCCCCGGCGAATGGCTGGCGATGCCCAGCATCGCAGCCGCGACGTAGATGGCCAGGAACGTCTCGTAGCCGACGCCGTGGCCGGTCGGCAGGAGCACGTAGAGCACGCCGGCGGCCGCGCAGACGTCGCCGATGCCCAGCATGGCCTGGGCGGTGGAGAGCTTCCAGCCGGGAAGCTCGAGCCGCCAGCCCTGGATGCGCACGGTGGGGCGGCGCAGGGCGACCCAGGCGAAATAGGCGCCGACGAGGCCGATCGGCACCAGGCCCATCAGGCGCACGAAATCGGTGCCGAACACGATGAGGCGCGCCACCGCCTCTGCCTCGCGGATCAGGGACCAGCTCAGCACCACGCCCATGCCGAGCCAGAACGTGATGCCGGCGATCACGGTCAGGCTGGCAATGCGCGAGGCGGACAGGCCCTTGGGGGCATAGATCCAGTAGCGGACCGTGCCGCCAGTCACGAGCGGGAAGCCGAGGTTGAAGCTGACCGCGTAGCTGGTGAAGGAGGCGAGCGCCGTGGTGCGGTAGGGAATGCGGATCTTGAGCTGGCGCAGGGCCAGGACGTCGTAGCCGGTGAGCAGCAGATAGCTGACCACGGTCAGCGCGAGGGCAGCCGCGAGCTGGGCTCGGCTGGCGGATGTCAGCGCCGCCTGGACCTCCCAGAGGTCCACCTCCCGCACGATGACCCAAAGGACGAAGCAGGAGGCGATGACGATGATCGCGCTCATCACCGTGCCGAGCAGCGCCCAGCGCTTGCGGCTCGCAGGGGCCAGGGTCACGGCCGGGAGCGGGGCCGTCTGTGCCTGATCAGGCTGTCCGTCGCGTGTCATGAAGGGCCGGGCGGTCCGTCGGAACGAAGGGTCCAGACCGACCGTGGCGGCCGATCGTTGCAATTCGATGGCGCCCATATAGGCCTGGCGCCGCTTCGCCGCCAGCGGCTGCGGCGTCTTTGACCTGAGGCAATCGCGCAACGCTCGGCATGTTTCGCGGAGCGCGTCTTGTGCGGTGCCACAGGGACAGCTAGACCGCCGTTACGGTCGCACACCGCCCCGCGAGGGCGATGAGGTGCCCATGGCCGTCCGGCCTCAAGGCCGGAGTATCCCAGCGCCGCCGTTGCGGCGCCTGGCAAAGATCAAGGAGACGACGGTGACGATCGGGGCTGACACGAAGGTTGCGGAAGGCGCCGGCCTCTCGCGTCGGGCGATGCTGGTGGCGCTGGCCGCGCTGCCTCTCGCGGCGTGCCAGCAGGCGGTGATGAACGACCGCAACCCGGCGCTCTTCTCCGATGGCGACACGACCGGCTGGTATATCGGCTCGATGCCCGACAAGCCGCACGACGTGCCGCTGGTCGACCGCAGCAAGATGCGCCCCGAGCTGAACCGGCAGACGGTCGACTACGCGGGCAGCGAGAAGCCGGGCACCATCGTCGTCGATATCGACAAGCGCTTCCTCTACCTGGTCCAGCCGGGCAACAAGGCGCTGCGCTACGGCGTCGGCGTCGGCCGCCAGGGCTTTTCCTGGAAGGGCGTCGCGACGATCGGCAACAAGACCGTGTGGCCCGACTGGCGCCCCACGCCGACCATGGTCCGCCTGAACCCGAAGCTTCCCGCGCACATGGAGGCGGGCGTCGACAACCCGCTCGGCGCGCGCGCGCTCTACCTCTACCAAGGCGGCCGGGACATCCTGTTCCGCATCCACGGCACGAACGAGCCGTGGTCGATCGGCGAGCAGGTCTCTTCGGGCTGCATCCGCATGCTCAACGAGGACGTCGTGGACCTGTACAGCCGCGTGCCCGTCGGCACGACCGTGCTGGTGCGCCGCAACGGCCAGTGGCGCGTCTGACGCGACCGGAACGCTTCAAGCAAAAAGGCCCGCAGCGATGCGGGCCTTTTTGGTTTGGGAGCGGCGCTGGACGCGCGGAGAGCAGGCCCCCTTGGTGTCATCCCGTGCGCGACGCGGCATGACGATGCCGCTTCGCAGACACGGGATCGGCCGGGCTTTTGCACCCCGTGTCATCCCCGGCGAGCGCAGCGAGGGAAGGGAATCCAGCGAATGGCGGGCGTGGAGCACCGCGCCGATCGAGCCTGGATCCCCTTCCCCTACGCGCCTGCGGCGCTTCGGCCGGGGATGACAGCGGAGAAAAGGAAATACAAATGACGCCCCGATCCCGTGTCTGCGGCGCCACGCTTCGCGCTGCGCCGCGCACGGGATGACAGGCCGATCGCCTCGGGCCTACGCCAGCCCGTCGCGCAGGGCGCGGTTGACGGCGGAGACGACGGCCTTCAGCGAGGCCACCACGATGTTGCGGTCGAGACCGACGCCGAAGACCGGCTTGTCGCCGACCCGCAGCTCCACATAGGCCACCGCCGCCGCATTGGCGCCGGTGCCGATGGCGTGCTCGCGGTAGTCGACGAGCTGGAAGCTCCAGCCGAGATGCTGCTGCAGCGCCGCCGTGAAGCCGTCGATGGGGCCGGTGCCGTGGCCCGACAGCGCGACGCGAATGCCCGCGTCCTCGATGACGGCCTCGACGCGCCGCTCCTCCTCGCCGTTCTCGGCCTCCGTGCGGTGGCTGACGAAGGCGAAGCGGCCGTCGAAGAGATATTCGTTGCGGAACGCCTCGTAGAGCCGCTCGGCGGAGAGCTCGACGCCCTCGCCGTCGGCGACGCCCTGCACGACCCGGCCGAACTCGATCTGGAGCCGGCGCGGCAGTTCGAGCCCGTATTCCCGCTCCATGACATAGGCGATGCCGCCCTTGCCGGACTGGGAATTGATGCGGATCACCGCCTCGTAGGACCGGCCGAGATCCTTGGGATCGATCGGCAGGTACGGCACTTCCCACGCATCCTGGCCGGAGGCCTCCAGCGCCTTGAGGCCCTTGTTGATGGCGTCCTGGTGGGAGCCGGAAAAGGCCGTGAACACCAGTTCGCCCGCATAGGGGTGGCGGGGATGGACGGGCAGCTGCGTGCAGTATTCGGCGGTGCGGATCAGCTCGTTGATGTCCTCGACATGCAGGCCCGGATCGATGCCCTGCGAATAGAGGTTCAGCGCCAGCGTCACGATGTCGACGTTGCCCGTGCGCTCGCCGTTGCCGAAGAGCGTGCCCTCGACGCGATCGGCGCCGGCCATCAGGCCGAGTTCGGTGGCGGCGATTGCGGTGCCCCGGTCGTTATGGGGATGGAGCGAGATGATGACCGCCTCGCGGTCCTTCACGTTGCGGCAGAACCATTCGATCTGGTCCGCGTGGATGTTGGGCGTGGACATCTCCACCGTCGCCGGCAGGTTCAGGATCATCCGGTGCTCCGGCGTCGGCCGGTGGACGTCCATGACCGCCTCGCAGATCTCGCGGGCGAAATCGAGCTCGGTCCCGGTGAAGCTCTCCGGGCTGTACTGGTGCACGACCTCGGTGATGCCGGCGAGGTCCTGCTTCAGGGACTCGATCAGCCTCGCCCCCTCCACCGCGATCCGCACGATCTCAGGCTTGTCGGCGCGGAACACGACGCGGCGCTGCAATTCGGAGGTGGAATTGTAGAGATGGACGATGGCGCGCCGGGCGCCCCTGATCGATTCCATCGTGCGGGTGATGATTTCGGGCCGCGACTGGGTCAGGACCTGGATCGTCACGTCATCGGGGATGAGCCCGCCCTCGATGAGGTGGCGGACGAAGTCGAAATCCGTCTGCGAGGCGGCGGGGAAGCCGACCTCGATCTCCTTGAAGCCCATGGCGACGAGGGTCTTCCAGAGCCGCAGCTTGCGCTCCGTGCCCATGGGCTCGATCAGCGCCTGGTTGCCGTCGCGCAGGTCGACGGAGCACCAGATCGGAGGCGACGCGATCACAGCGTCGGGCCAGGTGCGGTCCTTCAGGGATACGGGGGCGTAAGGCCGGTATTTCCGGTTCGCGTTCTGCACGGGAGAACCTCTTGCGAGCGATGGTCAGGACGATCGTCCGGCACGCGCCGAACGGGCACACGGGGCCACCGGGCACTGTCAGCCCCGATGGCCGGTCCTAAGTCGCAGGGTCCTGGTGGCGAAACGCATCGTGCGGGCCTTCTCCGTGCGATGGGCTTAGCCGCCGCGGGGCGCGGGTGTCAACAAGCGCCGCGCCGCGCTTCGCCCGCCTTGCGATCGGTGGCGGCCAGAATGCAGTCCGGACGACGGACGGCCGCCCCTCCCGCCAACAAAAGAACGCTTCCCAACCGTCACGTTTTCTGTATCTTCCTGCAAATCGTTTGCAAGAGCAACTGGAGCGCGTGATGGACCGCATCACCGGAGAAGCGGCCGATCCCGTCGCGGGCGGCTGGCGGCGGGCGCGGGGCGAGGCTGCCCTGTCGGACGTCTACCGGTCGATCGCGATCCCCAGGGGCCGCTCGGGCGCGCGGCGCTTCGCGGCCTTCCTGGGCCCGGGCTACCTGGTGGCCGTCGGCTACATGGACCCCGGCAACTGGGCCACCTCGATCGCGGGCGGGTCCAAGTTCGGCTACACGCTGCTCGTCGTCGCGCTCGTCTCGAACATCATGGCGATCGTGCTGCAATCGCTCTGCGCCAGGCTCGCCATCGCCTCCGGGCGCGACCTCGCCCAGGCCTGCCGGGATGCCTATCCGCGCTGGGTCGCCTGGCCGCTCTGGGCCCTGGCGGAGCTCGCCATCGTCGCCACGGACCTGGCGGAAGTGATCGGCACCGCCATCGGGCTGAACCTCCTATTCGGCATCCCGCTGGAGATCGGCGTCATCATCACGGCGCTCGACGTGTTCCTCATCCTGTACCTGCAGAAGATGGGGTTCCGGTATCTGGAGGCGCTCATCGTCGCGCTGCTGGCGGTCATCGCCGTCTGCTTCGGCGTCCAGATCGCGCTCGCCGACCCGCAATGGGGCGCGGTGATCCGCGGCTTCGCACCGACGACGCAGATCGTGACCAATCCGGAGATGCTGTACCTCGCGCTCGGGATCCTGGGCGCCACGGTGATGCCCCACAATCTCTACCTGCACTCGGCCATCGTGCAGACCCGCGATTACGGATCGTCGCTGCCGGAGAAGCGCGAGGCCCTGCGCTTTGCCACCATCGATTCCACTGTCGCCCTGATGTTCGCGCTGACGATCAACGCCTCGATCCTGATCCTGGCCGCGGCGGCCTTCCATTCGACCGGGCGCAACGAGGTGGCCGAGCTCGGCGACGCCCATGCGCTCCTGGCGCCGCTCCTGGGCGCGGCCATCGCGCCCACGCTCTTTGGCATCGCGCTCCTGTGCTGCGGCCTCAACTCCACCGTCACCGCGACGCTGGCCGGGCAGGCGGTGATGGAAGGATTCCTCGACATCCGCCTGCCGGCCTGGTTGCGGCGGCTCATCACCCGGCTCGTCGCCATCGTGCCCGCCGCGATCGTCACCATCTGGTACGGCGAGAGCGGCACGGCGCGGCTGCTGATCCTCAGCCAGGTGGTGCTGAGCCTGCAGCTCTCCTTCGCCGTGATCCCCCTGGTCATGTTCACCGCCAGCAAGGCGAAGATGGGCGCGCTCGTGGCGCCGCGCTGGCTGGTGGCGTTCGCCAGCCTGATCGCGGCCGTGATCGTGGCCCTGAACCTGAAGCTGCTCGTCGACTTCGCCCTGGGCGGCTAGCGGCCCCAGGTCAGTTCCAATACGCGCAGCCAGTTGCGCCAGGCGAACTTCTCGATCCGCTCGCCGGAATGGCCGCGCTCGCGCAGCGCCTCCAGGATGACGGGAAGGCCGGCGACGTCGCCGACCGCCTCGGGCACCGTGGCGCCGTCGAAATCCGAGCCCATGCCCACGCTGTCCTCCCCGAGGACGGACAGCAGATGCTCGTAATGGGCGACGATGTCCGCCACCGGCGTGTCGGCCGATTTCCGTCCGTCCGGCCGCAGGAAGCTCGTGGCGAGGTTGATCCCCACCATGCCCCTGCTGTCGCGGATCGCGGCGAGTTGCGCGTCTGTGAGGTTGCGGGAGGTCGGGCACACCGCATGCGCGTTGGAATGGGTGGCGACGAGGGGCGCATCCGTCAGCCCGGCCACGTCCCAGAAGCCCTTCTCGTTGAGGTGGGACAGGTCGATCATGACCCTCAAGCGATTGCACCGGCGGACCAGTTCCCGGCCGAGCGGGGTGAGGCCCGGGCCCGTATCCGGCCCCGAGGGGTAGCGGAACGGAACGCCGTGGCCGAACAGGTTCGGCCGGCTCCAGACCGGGCCGATCGACCGCAGGCCCGCCTCCACCAGCACGTCGAGAGCGACGAACTCGGCGTCGATGGCCTCGGCGCCCTCGATATGGAGGATCGCCGCCACCGCGTCGTCTGCGCGGGCGGCGCGGATGTCCGCCACGCTCCGGCAGATGCGGAACGCCCCGTCGGAGGCCCTTGCGATGCGGGCCATGAGCGCCGCCATCGCCAGGGTGAAGGCGAGCGAGGACGCCCGCGGCAGCGCCGCCGGCAGCGGCACGTCGTAGGCCGCCCGGTCCATCAGGTCGTCGGGCGCCGACAGATGGGGCGAGGGCACGAAGATCGCGAAGAAGCCGCCGGCGAAGCCGCCCGCCCGCGCCCGCGGGAGGTCGATATGCCCCTCGCCGTCGCCGTTCAGGAAGGCATCGATGCGCGCCGCCTCCGGCTTGCGGATCAGGCGCAGGAGCGTGTCGTTGTGGCCGTCGAAGACCGGAATGACGTTTGGCACGGGTCGAAATCCAGGACCGAAGAGCTGGATTAGGCCGGTCGGGCCCGCGATTCGCAAAGGGCAATGTCGCCTGACGCGGCGGCGCGCCCCGTCACGGGCGGCGGCGCGGCCGTCAGCCGGCCCGGCGGCGCGCCTCGCCCGCCGCCACGGCCAGGGCCACGCCGCCCAGGATCAGGACCGAGGCCGCAACGAGCCGGGCGGTCAGCGGCTCGGCGATGAACAGGACGCCGCCGGCCGCGGCCAGCGCCGGCACGGTCAGCTGGACGAAGGCCGCCCGGGACCGGGAGAGGGCCGGAAGCGCGCGGTACCAGATGGCGTAGCCGATCCCCGAGGCGACGGCGCCCGACAGGACCGCATAGAGCACGCCCGCCGCGGACGGCGCGGCCTGCATGAGGCCGAGCGCCAGGAGGATGATGGCCGCGGGCACCGTGCGCAGGAAATTGCCCGCCGTGTCGGCAAGGGGATGGCGCGAGCCGCGCCCGATCAGCGAATAGGCGGCCCAGCACAGGCCGGCGGCGACCATGAGCGCGGCGCCCGCCGGGTCCGGCGCCGCGAGCCCGGGGGCGACGAGATAGGCCAGGCCCGCGAGCGCCAGGACGAGCCCCGCCCATTCCAGCCATCCCGGCCTGTCGCCCCTGACGATCGCCCAGGCCAGCATGCCCGCCTGGACGGCCCCGAACAGGATGAGCGCCCCGGTCCCCGCACCGAGGACGACATAGGCGATCGAGAATGCGATGGCATAGCCGAACAGGCCAGCGGCCCCGGCCCACGAGCCGGACCGGAGCGCGCGGCTCCAGCCGGCAGGCCCCTCGACGGCGCGGTCCTGCCAGGCGACCAGCAGCGCCAGCGTCGCCGCGCCGGCGACGAGCCGGATGCCCGTATAGGCCAAGGGCTCGGCGGCCCCCGCCTCGAGCGCCAGCCGCGCCAGGACGGAATTGGCGGCGAATGCGAGCATCGCGAGCACGGTGGCGGCTGGGACGGGCATGGTGCGAATCCGGACGATGGGCGGGCCGCATCCTGCCCTGCTTCGCGCCCGGCGGTCCCGCGCCATTTTGCCGAACCGGCATCCGCGCCGGACCGCTGCGCAAGCATTTCAAAAGGCGAAGGGCGGCGCCCCCCGGCGCCGCCCTTCAGCTGACCGGCGCAGCGGGTCGCGCCGGTCAGCAGAGGGCATCCACGCCGTAACGATCCAGGGGCAGGAACCGGCCCGGCAGCGGGCTCCCGATCTGGACCGCCTGCGCGGAGACCTCGTCCGAAGAAACGTCGAACACCAGCGCGATCGGCCCCACGGGCGGTGGATCGGCGGCGGACAGGGGATGGCCCGGCACATGCCCGTCCAGCTCGCCCGGCACGACCACGCCGCCCGCGGGAGCGACGGGCGGAGGCACCCGCTCGACCCGCAGCGAGGCGCCGGCGGGAACGGGCGGGATCGCGCCGCACCGGGCGGCGAGGCGCACGGGTCGGCGGAAGACGGGGCGCATCGCCAGCGTCTGCGCGTCCGGATGATCGACGAGGCGCCTGTAGGGCGCTCCCGACAGAACCTCGATCCCCGCCAGCCGGTAGAAGGTGAGGTATTGCGGCCAGCCTTCGCCCTGCGCACGGAAGCGGATCGCGCCGAGAATGCCGGGGACGGTCAGGCGCTGCGGGACGTGATGACCGGCATGCCAGCGCTCGTACGCGTCCCTCGCCGCCGGGTCGACGTCGTTGCCGAAGAGGAGGAACGCGGCGCCGTCCGCGCGGGCGTCAGCCATGGGGGAAGACCATGACCTTGACCGCCTCCCGCCGGGCCATCGCAGCAAAGCCGTCCTCGATGCGCGCGAGGGGCAGGCGATGGGAAATCAGGCGGCGGGCCGTGTCGCCATTGGCGGCGAGCCAGGCCAGCACGTCCGCCCATAGGGGAACGGGCGCCCGGTACGACCCGACGATGCGCTGGTGCCGGCGCACCAGACCGGTCAGGTCGATCGTCGCGGGAGCGGCGTGGATGCCAGCGATGACCAGCCGGCCGAAGGGGGCGAGAACCGCGAGAAGGTCGGGCACCAGGGCGGGCACGCCGGCGGCTTCGATGACGGCGTCGTATTCGCGCGGCAGGCCCGCGGCCTCGAGCGCGCCCGCAAGCGTGGTGCCTTTGGTGTCCAAGCAGTCCGGCAGGCCGACCGCACGGGCGCAGGACAGGCGGGACGCGTCGTCGCGCCCGGCCAGGACGACGCGGCCTGCCCCGCAATCGCGGGCGAAAAGCGCGGCGGCCAGGCCGATCGGCCCCGGGCCGACGACGAGCACTTTATCGCCGGCCGCGATGGCGGCATTGCGGGCCGCTTCCAGCGAGACGGTGAGCGGCTCGGTCAGGGCGGCGATCTCGGCGTCGATCCCGTCCGGCACGGCCACGAGGTTGTCCTCGGGCAAGGCCACGAAACCTGCGAATGCGCCGGACCGGTGAATGCCGATTCCCCGGCGGCGACGGCAGAGCGCGCTGCGGCCGGACAGGCACGCCTCGCACGTGCCGCACACGACCGACGGACGCAGCACGGCCCGGCGGCCGAGCCAGGCGGGCGAACCCGCCACGACGGTTCCCGCCGCCTCGTGACCGAGCGTGACCGGCATGCAGGGCGTCATGGACTCGTAGCCCGCGGTCCATTCGGCGATGTGGAGATCGGTGCCGCAGATGCCGGCTGCATCCACCCGGAGCAGGGCTTCGCCGGGCCCGGGCTCGACCGCAGGCGCGGGCACCAGCGCAACGCCCGGCTGCGGGCCAAACTTGCGCAGGGCCAGCGCCGGCGTGGCTGCCGCCGCCTCGTTCCCGCCCGCCGGTTCCGCCCGACCCATCGACCTGCCTTTCCCGCCCGTTCGGCGGGAGGAGACGCGATGGCCGTCCTTGCATCAATCGCCGTTTCCTCGTGCCGGTCATAGCCTCAGGGCATGAACCCTGCACGTTCGGCGAGTTCGGTGCGCAGGGCCGCCTCGAGCGCGTCCACGACCGGGCCGACGCCGCCCGCGAGCGCCCGATGCAGATAGACCGGGAACCGCAGGCTGGTCGCCACCGGCAGGATCCGGACCTTGTCGCGCAGCGCGCCTGCGGCCGAGAACTCGTCGACGATGGTGGCGCCCAGACCTGCCTCGGCCATGGCGATGGCGGATTCGGCGAAGCGGACCATGTGGGTGCGCGCCGGCCTGATGCCGGCCTGCTGGAAGAGCGCCGCCATGGCCTCGCCGTGCACCGAAAGCGGACGGAACACGAGCCATGTCGGCTCCGTCGCGGCCCGTGCGAGATCGGAAAGGTCGTTGAGGCCGTCGAAGAGGCTGCCGCGGGGCACGACGGCGACCGGCCGGCCCTCCCCGACGTGCGTGCTGGCGATGTCGTGGTGGATCACGGGATGGAGCGTCAGCGCCACGTCCCCCACGCGCTCGGCGAGATAGGGCAGGATCTGCTCCACCGACAGGACATCGAACTGGAAGGCGAGATGGGGAAAGCCGGCGGCAAGGCGCGCCATGACGGCCGGCGCCAGGCCGCGCCCGATGCTGGGCGAGCTGCCGAGCCGCACGGGCGTGCGCCCGGGCTGGGCGTCGTGGGCCGCGCGGTCGATGGCGACGCGCATGTGGGCGAAGGCCCGCTCGACCTCCGCCAGGAAGCGCCGTGCCTCCGGGGTCGGCACGAGCCGGCCCTTGACCCGGTCGAACAGCCGCAGCCCCAGCTGGTCCTGGATGCGCAGGATGATCCGGCTGACCGTGGGCTGGGATATGCGCAGGTCGCGGGCGGCGGCCATGACGCTGCCGGAGCGCATGACGGCCGTGAAGACCTCGATCTGGCGGAACGTCAGCATGGCGGGTGGCGGCGGTGCCCGGACGAGGCTGCCCCGGCGGCAGCCGGGGTTCACGATGGCACGGAAGGCGGCGGGCGGGCCACGGTCAAGCCAGGCCGCGCGCCCAAAAAAATCGGCCGCCGGCAGGGAGGAGCCGGCGGCCAGTCGTCGGAAGGACCTCAGTTGCCCTTGTTGATGGCGAATTCCGGCGCCGCGTAGGGCTCCAGGGCGTATTTCTTCACGATCTGCTGGTAGATGCCCTTCTTGCGCAGGCTCTCCAGCGCCGCCTGGACCGCGTCCCGCAGCTGCGTATCCTTCTTGGCGACGCCGACCCCGGCGGTGACCAGCGTGAAAGGCTCGCCGACCAGGACGTAGAGGCCGGGATCGAGGCTCTGCTCGTAGACGATGGCCTCAACGCCCTGGACCGCGCCGTCCAGGCGCAGGGTGCGCAGCTGGGTGCGGGCGTCGACCGAGCCCTCGGTGCCCACCACCTCGATCGGCGGCTTGCCCTTGGCGACGCAGTTCTCCTTGCTCCAGTCCTCGATCTGCTTGGGCCAGGTCGTGGTGCGGGAGGTACCGACCTTCTTGCCGCAGAAATCGTCGGGCTTCTTGATCTTATCGGCGAGCTGCTTGACCGTGTAGAACTGCGCGCCCGAGCGCATGTAGCCGACGAAATCCGCCACCTCGCGCCGGTCGGCGCGGTCGGCCATGAAGGCCATGATCAGATCGACGCGGCCGGTCTGGAGCGACGGCAGCATCTGGGCGAACGCGGTCTCGGACCATTCGGCCTTGACGCCGAGCTCCTTGGCGATGGCCTCGCCGAGATCGTAATCGAGGCCCGTCAGCTGGCTGGTCTTGGGGTCCTTGTAGATGATCGGCGCATAGTTCGGGTTGGTGGCGATGACCACCTTGCCCGCCTGCTTGATGCGGTCCGGCAGGGTCTGCGCCGCGGCGCCCCCGGCGATCAGGATGGCGGCCGCGGCGGCGGCCAGGGTTGCGAGCTTCATGACTGTATTCCCCTCGTTGTTATCGTTCAGTTCAGGACCGCAGCGATGAAGTCCCGCGTGCGCGGGTGCTGCGGGCTCGACAGGATCTCCTTGGGTGGTCCCACTTCCACGACGCCGCCGTGATCCATGAAGACGACGCGGTTTGCGACTTCGCGAGCGAAGCCGAGCTCGTGCGTGACGACGATCATGGTCATGCCGCTGGCAGCCAGATCGCGCATCACCGTCAGAACCTCCCCGACCAGCTCGGGATCGAGCGCGGAGGTCGGTTCGTCGAACAGCATCAGCCGGGGTTTCATCGCCAGGGCGCGGGCGATCGCCACGCGCTGCTGCTGGCCGCCGGACATTTCCAGCGGATAGGCGTCGCGCTTGGCGGCAAGGCCCACCCGCTCCAGCAGCGCCAGGGCCTCGTCGCGGACCTCGGCCCTGGGCCGGCGCTGCACGGTGACCGGCCCTTCCATGACGTTCTGGAGCGCGGTCATGTGCGTAAAGAGGTTGAAGCGCTGGAACACCATGCCGCTCGACAGGCGCTGGCGGGCGATCTCCACGTCGGACAATTCGTGCAGGGCGTCGCCGACGCGCCTGTATCCGACGAGCTCGCCCGCGACGTGGATGGCGCCGGCCTCGATGACCTCGAGCTGGTTGATGCAGCGCAGGAACGTGCTCTTGCCCGATCCCGACGGGCCGATGATGCAGACGACCTCGCCCTGGGCGACGTCGAGGCTGACCCGGTCGAGGGCCTTCAGCGTGCCGAAATACTTGTCGACGCCGCGGGCGACGACCATCGGTTCCACGGAATGGTCCATGTCAGGCCTCCGTCCTGGATGCGGCGCCTTCCGCGGGGGCGGGCGTGCGCCCGGCCGGCTGGCGCTTCTGGGTGCGGTCTCCCCGGCCCTTGGAGAAGTGCTTCTCCAGGAAGTACTGGCCGATCTGGAGCAGGGTCACGACCGCGAGGTACCAGGCGGCGGCGACGATCAGCAGCTCGATGACGCGGGCATTGGCGTAGTAGATCGTCTGCGCATTGCGCAGGATCTCCGAATACTGGATGACCGAGGCGATTGAGGTCAGCTTCACCATGCTGATGAACTCGTTGCCGACCGGCGGAATGATGACCCGCATGGCCTGCGGCAGCACGATGCGCCGAAGCGTGGTGAGCCGCGTCATGCCGATGGACTTGGCGGCCTCGGTCTGGCCGACATCGACCGACAGGATGCCCGAGCGCACCACTTCCGCCGTGTAGGCGCCCTGGTTCATGCCCAGGCCGAGCAGCGTCGCCATGAACGGCGTGATCACGTCGACCGTGCGCACCTCGAACAGGCCGGGAATGCCCATCGTCGGGAAGACGAGCGCCAGGTTGAACCAGATGAGCAGCTGCAGGATCAGCGGCGTGCCGCGGAAGAACCAGATGTAGAACAGCGCCGTGAGCCGCAGGACCGGGTTCGGCGACATGTACATGACCGCGAAGACCACGCCGAGCGTGATGCCCAGCGCCATGGCGCAGGCGGTCATGATGATCGTGTTGACGAGGCCGGTCATGATGGCGCGGGCGGTGAAGAACTCGCCGACGACGCGCCACTCGATGTCGCCCAGGGCGAAGGCACGGACCAGCCAGGCCAGAGCGGCCAGGAGGAGCGCCGCGGCGACCCAGCGGCCGATATTGCGGCGCCTGACGATGCGCAGGCCGCTCTCGCTCGTCGCCTCGCGGGCGATGGCGGAGACGGTCGGATCGAGGATCGCGCTCATGCCCGCGGTCCTTCGTAGGTCATGGCCCATGCTTCCTGCTGACGGATGAGATGTTCGAGGCGATCCATCTGTTCGGCGACGCGCTCGGGAGCGGTGCCGCCATGGCCCGAGCGGGCCGCGATGGCCGCGTCCGGGGTGATGTGGCGCCGGATGTCGCCGGCCAGACGCGGATCGATGGCGGCAAGATCGGCATCGTCCAGATCGGTGAGGCCGATGCGGCGATCCTCGCAGGCCTTGATGACCGCGCCGGTGATCTCGTGCGCCTCGGAGAAGGGCACGCCCTGCCGGGCCAGCCAGTCGGCGACCTCGGTGGCGAGGGTGAAGCCGTCGACCGCCTGCCGGTTCAGGAGCTCGCTGCGAACCTCCATGGTGCGCACCAGCCCGGTCATGGCCGGCAGGACGAGGTGCAGCGTGTCGACCGCGTCGAAGGCGGCCTTCTTGTCCTCGGCGAGGTCGCGGTTATAGGCCAGCGGCAGGCCCTTCAGGGCGCCGAGCATGGTGACGAGCCCGCCGATCAGGCGGTTGGACCGTCCCCGCGTGAGCTCCGCCACGTCCGGGTTCTTCTTCTGCGGCATGATGGAGGAGCCGGTGGCGAAGCTGTCGTGCAGCACGATCCATCCGAACTGCCGCGAGGCCCAGAGCGTGATCTCCTCGGCGAGCCGCGACATGTGCACCGCCAGCATGGCCGCGGCGAACAGGAACTCGGCCACGTGGTCGCGCGCGCCGACCGCATCGACCGAGTTCTCGCAAGGCCCGGCATAGCCGAGTTCCCGGGCGGAGAGGTCCGGGCGCCGGGCGATGCCGGACCCTGCGAGCGCCGCGGCGCCCAAGGGAGACAGGGCGCTGCGGCGGTCCCAGTCCTGGAAGCGGGCGATGTCCCGGGAGAAGGCCTGCGCGTGGGCCAGAAGATGGTGCGGGAACAGGATGGGCTGCGCGGGCTGCAGGTGGGAGAAGCCCGGCGCCATCGTCGCCATGTTCGCCTTGGACTGGGCCAGGAGCGCATCCTGCAGCGCCAGCACCTCCAATACGAGCCGGCGGGCTTCGTCCCGCAGGTAGAGCTTGAGGTCGTTGGCGGCCTGGTCGTTGCGGGAGCGCCCGGCGCGGAGCTTGCCGCCCAGAGGCCCCAGCCGCTCGATCAGCAGCCGCTCGAGGAAGGAATGGACGTCCTCGTCCACTCCGGTGGCGACGATCGAACCGTCCGCCACGCCGGCGGCGACGGCATCGAGCGCCGCGATCATCGCGGCGGTCTCGGCGGCGTCGAGGAGGCCGGCCCGCTCCAGTTCCCGCGCATGGGCGCGGGAGGCGGCGACGTCGTAAGGCACGAGCCGCAGGTGAGAGGCGTCCCCCCGAGACAACCTCATCAACGCCGGATCCGGCGCCGCGCGGAATCGCGCACCCCACAGACCTGCCTTCGCCGTCGCCGCCTGACTCATCACCGGTGCCCTCGCAACGTTTCGGATTTGGCCGCGTATGCCGGCTGCGCACAATCGAGATTGTATCAGGGAGGGTATTCCACGATGGAATGCACCTTGACGCGAGGCGCGCCATATTGGGATACAGTCCCATGCTCCCGACGATCACAGCCCTGCGTGTGTTCGACGCCGCAGCCCGGACGGGGTCCTGCTCGGCGGCGGCCGGCGAGGTGTGCCTAACGCAAGGGGCCGTCTCCAAGCAGATCAAGGCGCTGGAGCTGTCGCTGGGCGCGGCCCTCTTCGTGCGCACGAGCCGGGGCCTCGTGCTGACGCAGGCGGGCGCCGCCTATCACGACGAGATCCGGCCGGCCCTGGACCAGCTTCGGGCGGCGCAGGCGCGGATCGAGGCGCTGAAGACGCCGCGCAGGCCCGTGCGCCTCCACATCCTGCCCATCCTGGGGGACCGGTGGCTGATGCCGCGCTTTCCGGGCTTTGCCCGCATGCGGCCGGACGTGGACGTGCAGTTCACCACTTTCGTTTCCGCCGAGGACGCGGAGGAACCCGACGCGATGCTGCGCTTCGGCGACGGCGAATGGGACGGGTTCCTGGTCGACTACCTGTTCGGGCGGGAGGTGGTCCTCGTCGGGGCGCCCGAGCTCCTGGCGCGGCACGGGGGCGTCTCGTCCGTCCCCGATCTGGCGCGGATGACCCTGCTCCAGCACTTCCAGACGCCCGGCCTGTGGACCGAATTCGCCGAGGCCGTGGGCGGGCGCGGCGTCGCGCCGGGCCATGTCGTGCGCTACGGCTTCTTCGGCGTGATGATCCAGGCCGCCATCGCGGGCCTGGGCATCGCGCTGGTGCCGGAGGTGTTCGTCGCCGCCGACATCGCGGCGGGCCGGCTGGACAACCCGCTCGGCCTGCGCTGCCGCAGCCGCAACGGCTATTACCTCACCGTGCCCCTGTCCCGCCCGCCGAGCCCGGGCCTCCTCGCCTTCCGCGACTGGCTCCTGGCGGAGGCGGCGCAAGGCGGCGACAGTCCCGCCGGCTCGCCGCAGGGCGAGGGCGCCGGACCCCGCCTCGCTACGGCCGTCTGAGGCGCGGATTTCCGTCAAGCCCGTTCATGGACCTGTGACGCCGCCTGGACCCGGCGCGGGCGCGCGGCGGCGATGATCGCAACGGAGGAAAGCGTCGAGAGTGGCGGAGGATGGCGCGCCCGAAAGGATTCGAACCTCTGACCCCCAGATTCGTAGTCTGGTGCTCTATCCAGCTGAGCTACGGGCGCCTGCCGCTGCGGGGGCATCTGGTGCCGACCGCGTCCGACCCGCGCGGACTTAAGACACCTTCGGCCTGAAAGCAACCCCGGCCGGACGGGGCGTTCGGCCTGAGCGGCCGCGGGCGCGCGGGGCCGGCGCTTCCCGCGTCAGAGCGGCGGGGCGGCGTCCGGCACGAGGATGCGGAACGTCGCGCCGCCTGCCCCGTCCTCGAGCTGGATCGCGCCGCCATGGAGCCGCACGAGCTCGGCGGCGATGGCGAGGCCGAGCCCGGTGCCGCCCGCCCGCGCGGCGCCCTGGAACGCCTCGAACAGGTTGGCCCGCGCCTTGGCGGGCAGGCCGGGACCGTTGTCGGAGACGACGAGGACGGTCGCCGCGCCTTCCCGGCGGCCCGCGAGGAGGAGCGTGGGCTCGCCGTCGCTGGCGCCCGCCTGGGTCAGCGCCTGGACGGCGTTGCGGCCCAGATTGAGCAGGACCCGGGCCATCTGGTCGGGATCGGCGTCCACGGTCAGGCCCTCCGCGATGTCGGTGCGGAACCGGACGGGGCCGCCGTCCTCCAGCCCCAGGGCAACGCGCAGGTCCTCGGCGAGGGCGGCGACGGACAGAGGGCGGCGCTGGGGCAGCGGCTCGGCGGCGCGCCCGTAGGACAGGGTCGCCTGGCAGAAGCCGATGGCGCGGTCGAGCGTGGCGATGAGGCGCGGTGCAAAGCGCCGTGCGGCCGGATCGTCCACCTCCGACAGCCGGTCGGACATGAGCTGGGCGGCGGCTAGCATGTTGCGCAGGTCGTGGTTGATCTTGCTGACGGCGAGGCCGAGGGCGGCCAGGTGCTTCTTCTGGCGCAGCTCCGTGGCGAGGGTCGCCTGCATGCGGGCGATGGCGCGCTCGGCGAGGCCGATCTCGTCGTCGCGGGCGGACGGGGCGATGATGCGGCTCGCATCCTCCGGGTCGCGCTCGAATGCCGTGACACCGGCCGCCATGCGCCGGACGGGGCGCACGATCATGAGGTGCAGCGCCAGGTAGACGAGGCCCGCCGTGATGGCGGAGATGATCAGCGACAGGACGAGGATGTTGCGCGAGAAGACCAGCATCGCGGCGCGCAGCGGCCCCTCGTCGATGACGAGCTCCACGAAGGACGCGTCGCCCGCCCCGGGCCCGCCGACCACGCGGATGGGATCGGCATGCGCGCCGGCAACGAGGAGGACGAGCGCGTCCCAGATCAGCTCGAGGGGCGACGCCTCGCGCAGGTCGACAGTGCGGCTGACCTCCGGCGGCATGGGCGAGGCGCTGAGGAGCTGGCGCGAGCCCTGGACCTTCACCGCCACCGCCCGCGCGCCGATGCCCTGGAGCAGCCGGGGCACGAGGTCCGGCGGGATGAGACCTTCCGGGGACGCCTCGACGACGAGGGCGGCCGTCTGGGCCGCGACCAGCCGGTCATTGAGCCAGTTGCGCCGGAAATTGGCGATGGAGGGCACGTAGATCAGCACCTCCGCCAGCATGACGAAGCCGATCGTGAGCAGGAGCAGCCGCCCGGACAGGCCGATGCGCCCCTCGGGGCGGGGCGGCTCGCCCGCTCCGGCCGCGAGCGAAGCGGAGCCGGAATCGCTCCTCATCCCAGCCGCCTCAGGAGGCCGATCAGGCGGCGTATCCAGGGGTTGGCCGTCAGCGGCTGCATGTCGGCGATGGCCGCGCGCTTGCCCGCCTCCGAGAGGGTGGGATAGGCGACGACGTAGGACGCCATCGCCGAGAGCTTGAGGCCCTGGTCGATCGCCATGGTCCAGGGCGCGATCAGCTCCCCGGCGCGGGCGCCCACGATGTGGGCCCCCAGGATGCGCCCCTTGCGGTCCATGACGATCTTGACGTGGCCGACGGTCTCGCGCCCCGCCTGGGCGCGGTCGTTCTCGGAGAAGGGCCAGCGCGCGATGCGCACCCGCCCGTGGCGCTCGCGCGCCTCCCCTTCGGTCAGGCCGACGGCGGCGAGCTCCGGCTCTGTATAGAGCGCGCGCGGGATGGCGGCGGCATCGACCCGGGCGGGCAGGCGGAACAGGGCGGAGCGGATGACGAGCCCCGCATGGGCATTGGCGACATGGGTGAGGCGTGGACCCGCGACGGCCGCCGACGCGCAGTCGCCGATGGCATAGACGCGGCGGTTGGCGGTGCGAAGGCCGCGGTCCACCGCGATGCCGTCCTGTCCGGCGCGGATGCCGGCGGCCTCCAGGCCCAGGTCCTCGGTGACCGGGACGCGGCCCGTCGCCACGAGGCAATGGGAGCCGTCCACGACGGTCTCGCCGCCCTCGCCGTCGTCCAGGACGACGCGCACTCCGCCGCGCCGCGGCTCGACCCGGACGATGCGCGCACCCTCGCGCAGGTCCACCCCCTCGCGCGCCAGGGCGGCGACGACGATGCGGGCCAGTTCCGGGTCCTCGTGCGGCAGGGCGGGACCGGCATCGATCACCGTGACGGCGGCGCCGAGCCGGCGGTGCGCCTGGGCCAGTTCGAGGCCGACGGCGCCCGCGCCGATGACGACCAGATGTTCGATCTTGCGGCTGACCTCGAAGATCGTCTCGTTGGTCAGGCACTCGATCCGGTCGAGGCCCTGTATGGCGGGCATTGCGGGCCGCGAGCCGGTGGCCAGCACGAAGCGCCGGGCCTCGATGCGCACGCCTCCGGCCTCCACGGCGCGGGGCGACACGAACCGCGCGGGGGCGCGGATCACCCGCACGCCCAGGGCCGTGAACCGCTCGACCGAGTCGTTGGGGGCGATGGCGGCGACGACGGACCGGACATGGTCGCGCACGCGGGCCATGTTCACCTGCGGCTCCGCGGGCGCGATGCCGAAGGGACCGGCGGTGCGGAAGGCCTCGGCCCGCGCGCCGGCGGCGATGAGCGCCTTGGACGGCACGCAGCCGACATTCAGGCAGTCGCCGCCCATCTCGCCCTTCTCGACCAGCACGACGGGCACGCCGAACATCGCCGCCGCCGCGGCGACGGACAGGCCGGCCGAACCGGCGCCGATGACGCACAGGTCTGGCTTCAGGACGGGCGGGGCTGGATCGGCCATGGAGGAAGCGCGTCTCTCGGCGTCGGGCATAGTGAGCAAGGACTAGGGCAGGCGGCGGCCGCCGTCGAGGCCGGACAGGCGGCGGCCGGCCCAGCGCCGCACCGCGATGGGCAGCAGCGCGACGAGGCCGAGGCCCGCCATTGCCGCCATCAGGCCCGGCGTCAGCAGGGACTTGACCGACAGGCGCAGGCGGCACCCCTCGCGCCCCGCCGCGACGCAGGCCTCATAGGCCTCCTGATGGGCCGCCACCACGCTGTCGAGCCCCGCGCCGATCAGCGCGAAGGCGAAGGTGCCGGGCAGGATGCCGACGATCGTCGTGACCACATAGGTCCGCAGCGGCACGCCGGCGAGCGCGGGCGCCAGGTTGACGAGCCAGAACGGGAAGGCCGGCACCAGCCGCAGGAAGAGGAGATAGGACGCGGCGTCCGCGCGGAAGCCCGCCAGCAGGCGCTCCAGCCGGGGGCCGGCGCGCGCCGCGAGCGCATCGCCGAGCGCCGTCCGCGCCGCGAGGAAGACCAGGACCGCCCCGAGGGTCGCGGCACAAGCGGCCACCAGGCCGCCGACGAACCAGCCGAACAGGAACCCGCCCATCACGGTCAGGACCAGCGCGCCGGGAATGGAGAACGCGACGGCGGCGGCGTAGATCGCCGCGAACGCGGCAAGCGCCCGCCAGCCATGGGCGTCGACGAGCTCGCGCAGCTCCTCGCGGTGGCCGGCGAGTTCGGTGAGGCTGAGCTTGCGATGGAGGCCGAACCACAGGGCAAGCGCCGCCCCGGCCGCCAGCACCACGAAGGGCAGCAGGCGCGCGGCCTTGCCGAGCCATTCCGGACGCCTGCCCCTCAACCCGTTCACGCCCGTTCCCCGCTGCCCCGGCCCGGCGGACCATAGAGCGCCGCGTCCGGCGGCGCACCCGCCCCCGCCGGGGCGTCGCGGGCTCGTGATCGGGGACCCGCGTGCGCGTTGACTTTCACCCGACCATCCGCCATAAGCCGCCCCGAGTTCGGCTGCCCGCTCCGGCGGCGCCGTCCGGCGTTCCGGTCACCGGAAGCCGCCTTCAACGACACTGACGGGGTCGAGCGTTTCCGGCGCTCCCCATGTTTTACGGAGAACGGCCGTGAAGAGGACCTATCAACCGAGCAAGCTGGTGCGCAAGCGCCGCCACGGCTTCCGCGCCCGCATGGCGACCAAGGGCGGCCGCAAGGTCGTCGCCGCCCGCCGCGCTCACGGACGCAAGCGCCTTTCGGCGTAATGTCCCGGCGCGTCCGGCGTCGGGCGGGTCCCGAATGCCGCGAGCGCGCGAGGGCTCCGTCATGATCGGCCGGTTGACCAAACGGTCAGAATTCGTCGCGGCGGCCTCGGGCCGCCGCTTTCGTACGCCCCGCATCACGATGCAGGCGCTCGCCCGTCCCGATGCCGAGGCCCCGGCCCGCGTCGGCCTGACGGTGACGCGCAAGGAAGGCGGTTCGGTCGAGCGCAACCGCATCCGCCGGCGCCTGCGCGCCGCGATCCGCGCCCAGGCCGCCCATGCGCCGGCCGGCCGCGACCTCGTCTTCATCGGCCGCCGCGACGTTTTGACGGTGGCCTTCCCCGTGCTTCTCGACGATATCCAGCGGGCTCTCGCGGCCGCCCGCGCCGCGAAGGCCCCGTCCCACCGCGACCCCGCCGTTCCGGGGTCCGCCGCAGCCCAGGCGTGACGCGTCCATGACCAGCGACAACAAGAACATGCTCCTCGCCATCGCCCTCTCGGTGATCGTGCTGGTGGGCTGGAACTATTTCTACGCGGTCCCGGAGGCCCAGCGCGCGCGCCAGCAGGCCCAGAGCCAGCAGGTGCAGGGCCAGCAGGCGCAGCCCGGAGCCGTGCAGACGGCGCCGGGCTCGGTGCCCGCCGGCTCGTCGACGCTGCCGCAGCCGAGCGGCGCGGAAGCGGTCACGGCGCCGGGGACCGCCCCCGCCGCGGTGGCGCAGACGCGCGAGGGCGCCATCGCGGCGAGCCCCCGCATCGTCATCGACACGCCCAAGATCGCCGGGTCGCTGTCGCTGAAGGGCGGGCGCATCGACGACATTTCGCTGAAGGGCTACCGCGAGACGGTCGACCCGCGCAGCTCCAACATCGTGCTGTTCTCGCCCTCCGGCGGGCCCAATGCCTATTTCGCCGAATTCGGCTGGGTCGCGGCCGCCGCAGGGACCGCCCTGCCGACGGCCGACACGGTCTGGACCGCCGACCGGGACCGCCTGACGGCCGAGGCGCCGGTGACGCTGACCTGGTCCAACGGCCAGGGCCTGACGTTCAAGCGGCAGATCGCCGTCGACGACACCGCCATGTTCACCGTGACGGACAGCGTGGAGAACACGTCCCAGGCCGCGGCGACGCTGTTCCACTACGGACGCGTGTTCCGCGAGGGCAAGCCGGTCACGCAGGGCTATTACATCCTCCACGAGGGCCTGATCGGCGTGCTGGGCGACAAGGGCCTCCAGGAGATCACCTACGACAAGCTGGACAAGGACGCCGAGCCCACGGCCAACGGCCGCGGCAAGCTCTGGCGCGGGGTGACCGGCGGCTTCGTCGGCATCACCGACAAGTACTGGGCCGCCGCGCTCGTGCCCGACCAGGCCGCCCCGTTCGACGGCCGGTTCTCCACCAATGCCGGCAACGGACCGCGCTTCTACCAGGCCGACGTGCTCGGCCCGGGCCAGTCCCTGGCCGCCGGCGCGACCGTCCAGGCCACGACGCGCCTGTTCGCGGGCGCCAAGGAGGTCTCGGCGATCGACGGCTACAAGGACGCCTTCGGCATCAAGAACTTCGACCTGATGATCGACTGGGGATGGTTCTACTTCATCACCAAGCCGATGTTCTGGCTCATCGACCACTCGTACCGGCTGGTGGGCAATTTCGGCATCGCGATCCTGATCGTGACCGTGATCATCAAGGCGCTGTTCTTCCCGCTCGCCAACAAGTCCTACGCCTCGATGGCGAAGATGAAGGCGGTGCAGCCGGAGATGCTCGCGATCCGCGACCGCTACGCCGACGACAAGGTGAAGCAGCAGCAGGAGCTGATGGCGCTCTACAAGAAGGAGAAGATCAATCCGGTGGCGGGCTGCTGGCCGGTCCTGCTGCAGATCCCGGTCTTCTTCGCGCTCTACAAGGTGCTGTTCATCACCATCGAGATGCGTCACGCGCCGTTCTACGGCTGGATCCGCGACCTGGCGGCGCCGGATCCGACCTCGATCTTCAACCTGTTCGGGCTCCTGCCCTTCGCCGTGCCGGCCTTCCTGCTGATCGGCGTGTGGCCCATCCTGATGGGCATCACGATGTTCGTTCAGATGAAGATGAACCCGGAGCCGACGGACCCGATCCAGAAGACGATGTTCACCTGGATGCCCATCGTCTTCACCTTCATGCTGGCCTCGTTCCCCGCGGGCCTGGTGATCTACTGGACCTGGAACAATCTGCTGTCGATCACTCAGCAATGGTTCATCATGAAGAAAAATGGCGTCAAGGTTGAGCTGTTCGACAACCTGAAGGGCATGTTCGGCCGCAAGGCCGGCGCCTAAGATACGTCATTCGCCAGACCAGACCGGACGCCCGGCCCATGGCCGGGCGTTCTGCTTTTTGGCGGGCCCGCATTCCCGACGCACCATTTCGGACCATGCCCTTGAATCCTGTTGTTCCGGGACCCGATCCCGACGCCGTCCACCCGCTTCCCGACCTGCCCCGGGTCGTCTTCCTCAAGCCCCTGGCCGCAGGGCGCGGCAATGTCTCCGCCGGGCGGTACAGCTATTACGACGACGGGGACGCGCCCGAGCGGTTCTTCGACCGGCAGGTGCTCTACCATTTCGACTTCGTCGGTGACCGGCTGGACATCGGCAGCTTCTGCGCGTTCGCCACCGGCACCACCTTCGTCATGAACGGCGCCAACCACGCCATGGACGGCTTCTCCACCTATCCGTTCGGCATTTTCGGGCAGGGATGGGACGGCGGGGCGCCGCAATCGGCCTCGCGCGGGGACACGCTCGTCGGCCACGACGTGTGGATCGGGCGGGACGCCACGATCATGCCCGGCGTCACGATCGGGGACGGGGCCATCGTCGCCGCCAAGGCGGTGGTGTCCCGGGACGTTCCGCCCTACGCGGTAGTGGCCGGCAATCCCGCCCGGATCGTCAAGATGCGCTTCCGCGACAGCGTGGTGGAGGAATTGCTGCGGCTGGCCTGGTGGACCTGGCCGGCCGCGACCATCGCCGGCAACCTGGACGCGATCCGCGGCGCGGATATCGACGCCTTGAAGCGGGCGGCTGAAGCGGGCTAAGGCTGGCCCATGACCGAGAGCCCGATACCGGCCGACCCCGACGACATCGAGACCGGCCGGAAGCTGTTCGCCGGCGAGGCGACGTTCCTGCGCGGCGCCGCCGACCTGGACGGCCTGCCGCCGATGAAGGGGATCGAGATCGCCTTCGCCGGGCGGTCCAATGTCGGCAAGTCGAGCCTCGTCAACGGGCTCACCGGCCGGAAGGCGCTGGCCCGCACGTCGAACACGCCGGGCCGCACGCAGGAACTGAATTTCTTCGACATCGGCGGGGCCTTCACCCTCGTCGACATGCCGGGCTACGGCTACGCCGCCGCGCCCGAGGCCAAGGTCAAGGCGTGGACGCAGCTCATCAAGGCGTATCTGCGGGGCCGCTCCAACCTGGCGCGGGTCTACGTGCTGGTGGATTCCCGGCACGGGCTGAAGGCGGTCGACATGACGATCCTCGACATGCTCGACGAGACCGCCGTGTCCTACCAGATCGTGCTGACCAAGGCCGATTCGGTGAAGGCGACGGCGCTGGAGGCGGTGCACAAGGCGACGGTGGCGGCCCTGGCGCGGCGGCCTGCGGCCTTCCCCATCGTCGCCATCACCGCGAGCCGGACGGGGCTCGGCATGCCGGAATTGCGGGCCGCCATCGTGCGGCTCCTGGCCGAGCGCGCCCCGCCGGTCCGGTCCGCATGACGGCCGGCGGATCCAAGGGAGCATCGCCATGGGCCTGATCGACCGGCTGATCCTCATCCTCGCCGCCTTCGCGGGGCTGGCGGGAGTGGGCCTGTCCGCCTGGGCGGCGCATGCGGGCGGCGGTGCGGCCCTCGCCAGCGCGGCCAACATGGCCCTGTTCCATGCGCCCGCCATCGCGCTGGTTGCCCTGTGCGCCGCGCTCAACGCCACCAACCGGCTGCTCTCGCGGCTGGCGGCGGCGGCCTTCGTGCTGGGCCTCATCCTGTTCGTGGGAGCGATCGCGCTCCCGGCGCTCGCCCGCGTGCGCCTGCCGCTGCCCAACGCCGCGCCGGCGGGCGGCATGGCGCTGATGGCTGGCTGGGCGCTCTTTGCGCTCGCGGCGCTGCTGAAGCGGCGGCGCTGACGGGCTCCCCCACGCCGGCGACCCGGTCCGAGCGGCTTCTATCCGGATAGCCCTGATCAGGACTTGCCGAATTCGCCGCTTCCTGCCCCGCCGCCGATCCGCTAGAAGCACCGCGCCGCCGAGGGAGCTCCAGCCGATGCCCAACCTGCCCGACGTCCACACCCAGGCCGAGATCCTCGTCCAGGCCCTGCCGCACATGCAGCGCTACGACCAGGAGGTCGTCGTGATCAAGTATGGCGGCCACGCCATGGGCAACCCGGCGGCCGCCGAAGACTTCGCCGAGGACGTGGTGCTGCTGGAGCAGTCCGGCCTCAAGCCGATCGTGGTGCATGGCGGGGGGCCGCAGATCGGGCGGATGCTCGACAAGCTCGGCATCAAGTCCGAATTCCGGGACGGCCTGCGCGTCACCGACGCGGCGACCGTCGAGGTCGTCGAGATGGTCCTGGCGGGCTCGCTGAACAAACAGATCGTCGGCTGGATCTCCGCCGAGGGCGGACGGGCGATCGGCCTGTGCGGCAAGGACGGCAACATGGTGACAGCGCAGCGTGTCACCCGCACGGTCGTCGACCCCGATTCCAAGATCGAGCAGGTCCTGGACCTCGGCTTCGTCGGCGAGCCCAAGCGGGTCAACCGCGACGTGCTCGACGCCGTGCTGAAGGCCGATCTCATCCCCGTCCTGGCGCCCGTCGCCTCGGGCGAGGACAACCAGACGTTCAACGTCAACGCCGACACCTTCGCGGGGGCCATCGCCGGTGCGATGCAGGCCAAGCGCCTCCTTCTGCTCACCGACGTGCCGGGCGTCCTGGATCGCGACAAGAAGCTGATCCAGGAGCTGACGATCGAGGAATGCCGCCGGCTGATCGCGGACGGCACGATCACGGGCGGCATGATCCCGAAGGTCGAGACCTGCATCTACGCGCTGGAGCAGGGCGTCGAGGCGGTCGTCATCCTGGACGGCAAGGTGCCGCATGCGGTGCTGCTGGAGCTGTTCACCGACCACGGCGCCGGAACGCTGATCAAGCGGTGAGCCGCGCGGGCGAAATGGACGGCGCAAGCGCGGGCGGGCCAGCGGGATCGGCCGCCGGCGACGTTGCGGCCGGCTTCGCCCATGTCACCGAGTGGATTTTCGACCTCGACAACACGCTCTATCCCCACGAGGCGCGCGTCTGGCCGCAGGTGGACGAGCGGATCACCCTGTTCCTGTCGCAGCTTTATGGCTGCGACGGGCTTTCGGCGCGCGCGCTGCAGAAATATCTCTATTTCCGGTACGGGACGACGCTGAAAGGCCTGCAGGAGGAAGCCGGCGTCGATCCGGACGTGTTCCTCGCCTTCGTCCACGACATCGACCTCACGGACCTCGATCCCGACGCGCCCTTGCGCGCCGCCATCTCCGCTTTGCCCGGCCGGAAGTTCGTGATGACGAACGGCTCGGTCCGCCACGCGGCGAACGTCACGGGAAAGCTGGGCATCGCAGACCTGTTCGACGGCATGTTCGACATCGCCGCCGCGGGGCTGGTTCCGAAGCCGGAGCGGGCGGCCTACGATCTGTTCCTCGCCCGATTCGGCATCGATCCATCGAGGGCTGCCATGTTCGAGGACATCGAGCGCAATCTGGGGGTGCCCCACGCCCTGGGCATGCGCACCGTGCTGGTCATTCCCCGCACGCTCGATCCCTTCCGCGAGCCGCACGAGCAGGTGGCCGTCGTCGAGCCGCATGTCCACCACGTGACCAATGACCTGGCGGGCTTCCTCGCAGGGCTCGCGCGATGACCGCGCTGGCCCGGGTGCGCCGCGCGGAGGCAAGGCCGCTGGCGGCCTATGCCAGAGAGGCGGAGCTGGCGCGGCGGGGCCTGCGCTGCATCGCCGGCATCGACGAGGTCGGCCGCGGGCCGCTGGCCGGGCCGGTCGTCGCCGCTGCGGTCATCCTCGATCCGGACGACATCCCGGAAGGTCTCTGCGATTCGAAAATCCTCGACCGCGAGGAGCGGGAGGCCCTGTCCGCCGCCATCCTCGCGCGGGCCGTGGTGAGCATCGCGTCGGTCTCCGCGCTGGAGATCGACAGGATCAACATCCGCCAGGCCACGCTGCTGGCCATGCGCCGGGCCCTCGCCGGGCTGGCGATCGCGCCCGAGCATGCGCTCGTGGACGGCAACGACTGCCCGGCCCTGCCGTGCGAGGCGGAGGCTATCATCGGCGGGGACGCGCTGGTGGCCTCAATCGCCGCGGCCTCCATCGTCGCCAAGGTCGCGCGCGACCGGATGATGGCCCGGCTCGGCCAGGCCTTCCCGCTCTACGGTTTCGAGATGCATGCGGGCTATCCCACCCCGGCCCACCGGGCCGCGCTGGACAGCCACGGTCCGTGCGCACTGCACCGCTATTCCTTCGCGCCGCTGAAAGGACGCTACGTGCGCTGACGCCTCAGCGGGCGCGGCTGTTGTTCCTGACCCACGTGGTCAGCGCGCGCTCGTCGAGTTCCCCTGCCGCGAGCGCGAGGATCGTCGATACGCAGTCGCCATCGGCCGCCGTGAGCGCCTGCCCGTTCAATGCCAGAAAGAGTTCGCAGACGACGAACGCCGCCCGCTTGTTTCCATCGACAAACGGGTGATTGCGACAGATGCCGAAGGCGTAGGCAGCTGCGAGCGCGGCGAGATCGGGTTCGCCGAAGGCTGCGAGATTCAAGGGGCGCGCAAGGGCCGATTCCAGCAGGCCGATATCGCGGATGCCAACGCCGCCGCCGTGCTCCGCGATCTGCTCCTCGTGAATGGCCAGAACGACGTCGAGCTCGACCCATACGGGCTCGTTCACTTGGCCAGTTCCCGCAGGACGTGACGGCGCTCCTTCATGATCTCGCGGGCGGCCTCCATCTGGCTTGCCACGCGCTCGTCATATCGCGACAGCTTCACGCTTCCCGGGCCTTCCGTCAGGAAGACCTGGTCGCCCTTTTCCAGCTTCAGCCGCGCGAGCACGTCCTTGGGCAGGATCACGCCCACGGAATTGCCGATCTGGGTCAGCTTGAGGGTCACGGTCATGGCATCTTCTCCGTTATAACAATCGTTATATACAGCGGCCGTGTCCGCCTTTCCAGCCGCCTACGGACGCCCTCGCCACCCGGCAAAATCTGCAGCCCCAAAAAGGCACACGGGAACCTCGCGCCGGGAAACGCGGCCTTTACCTAAAACCTTCACTTTCCGGTTCGTCAGTTGCGTTCACCGGTGTTGCTCATGGGTACCTCGCGTACCGGGGTTGCCGGCGCTGCGTCCCGGGTTCAGGTCATGCGTAACGGGAACGCCGCGCCGGCGCCTCGGATGGGATCCTCCTCCCGTTCGGTCCGCCTTGCGGAGCCATCGGCTCCGTTGCCCCTGGACACCGTCCTCGTCGGCGACTGCATCGCCGCGCTGGAACGGCTTCCGGCCGCGAGCGTCGACCTCGTCTTCGCCGATCCTCCCTACAATCTGCAGCTCGAGGGTGCGCTTCACCGCCCCGATTCAAGCCTCGTCGACGCCGTCGACGACGATTGGGACAAGTTCGCGTCCTTCGCCGACTACGACGCCTTCACCCGCGCCTGGCTGCTCGCCGCCCGGCGCGTGATGAAGCCGGACGCCTCGCTGTGGGTGATCGGCTCCTACCACAACATCTTCCGCGTCGGCGCGATCCTCCAGGAGCTGGGCTTCTGGGTCCTCAACGACATCGTGTGGCGCAAGGCCAACCCGATGCCCAACTTCAAGGGCCGGCGCTTCACCAACGCGCACGAGACCCTGATCTGGGCCGCCCGCGGCCCGGACGCGCGGCGCTACACGTTCCATTACGAGGCGCTGAAGGGCGGCAACGACGACCTGCAGATGCGCTCCGACTGGTACATCCCGCTCTGCACGGGAGAGGAGCGCCTGAAGGACGGGGAGGGCCGGAAGGTCCATCCCACCCAGAAGCCGGAAGCCCTGCTCGCCCGCGTCCTCCTGTCCTCGTCCAACCCGGGCGACGTGGTGCTGGACCCGTTCTTCGGGACGGGCACGACGGGGGCTGTGGCCAAGAAGCTCGGCCGCCATTTCATCGGCCTCGAGCGCGACCATGTCTATGCGGAGGCGGCCCGCGCCCGCATCGCCGCGGTCACCCCGGTGGACCCTGCCGCGTTCGCCACGGCCCCGGCGCGCCGCACGGAACCGCGCATCCCCTTCCTGTCGCTGATCGAGGCCGGGCACGTTCAGGCCGGCGAGAGCGTGACCGACGAGCGCGGCCGCTACACGGCCATGGTGCGCGCCGACGGCACGCTCGCGATGGGACCCATCGTCGGCTCGATCCACAAGGTGGGCGCGCTGGCGCAGGGCCTCCCGTCCTGCAACGGCTGGACCTTCTGGTGCGTGGAGCGGGACGGACGCAAGGTCCTGATCGACACGTTCCGGACGCACATGCGCGGCGCCATGGCCGACGCGGCCTGACCGGCCCGTCGCTCAGCGGTCTTCCAGGGCCGCCGCGATCACCTTCCTCATGACGCTGGGCAGCGGCTCGCCGTCCAGCGCCGAGAGGGGTGTCCACCGGCAGCCCTCGGGCGCCGGCTCCGAGCGCGGCACGCTCGCGACATAGACAGCCAGTTCCAGCGGAAAATGCGTGAAGACGTGCCGGACAGGCGCGGTCAGCCGCTTCCAGCGGGCGTCGAGCGGCGCGTCGAGCAGGGCCGAGGCCGGATCGAAGCCCTCGCTCCAGCCCCCGCCGGGCACCTCCGCCATCCCGCCGAGCAGGCCCTTGGGCGGACGCGTGCGCAGGAGGATCGCGCCGTCGCGGCGCAGGGCGACGAAGGCCGCCCCCCGGCGCACCGGGTTCTCCCGCTTGCGAGTTTTCACCGGATAGGATTCCTGCATGCCGGCGGCCCGGGCGGCGCAGGGGTCGCGCCACGGACACAGCGCGCAGGCCGGCCGGCGCGGCGTACAGATCGTGGCGCCGAGATCCATCAGCGCCTGGGCGAAGTCGCCGGGCCTGTCGGGCGGCACGAGGGCAAGCGTCTCCGCGCGGATGCGCGGCTTGGCACCCGGCAGGGGGTCCGCGATGGCGCGAAGCCGCGTGAGCACCCGCTCCACGTTGCCGTCCACGGCCGCCGCCGGCCGTCCGAACGCGATGGCGGCGATCGCGGCCGCCGTATAGGCGCCGATCCCCGGCAGCGCCCTGAGGCCGTCCTCGGTGTCGGGGAAGATGCCGCCATGCTCGCGCGCGACGGCCTGGGCGCAGGCATGGAGATTGCGGGCGCGGGAATAGTAGCCGAGCCCCGCCCAGGCGGACATCACCGCCTCGGAGGGCGCCTCAGCCAGGGCCCGCACGTCGGGAAACAGCGCCAGGAAGCGCTCGAAATAGGGCTTCACCGCCGCGATCGTCGTCTGCTGCAGCATGATCTCGGACAGCCAGACGCGGTAGGGATCGGCCGTCTCCCCCGGCAGGGCCCGCCAGGGCAGGGCGCGGCGGTGCCGGTCGTACCAGGCCAGCAGGGAGACCCCGAGCCCGCTCGGGGTCGAGGGCGCGGGTCTTGCGGCCGGCTTGTCGGGCGGGGCGGGGACTGCCATGGTCGCCGCTGGTCTAGCTCAAGGCCCGGCGGCGGGTCGAGAGCGCACTTGGCCGCCGCGGGCGGCGGCGCCGGCGACCGGCGCAAGGCAGGACAGTACATCCATGGCGGGCTCCATGACGCGGCCGCGTCTCGTCGGCGAACTGATCGATCCCTGTCTCGGGGATGCGCTCAAGCGGCAGGGATTCGCGCGCTCGACGCTCATCCTGTCCTGGCCGGAGATCGCCGGCGAGCGGCTGGCCGAACGGTGCGCACCGGCCCGCATCGACTGGCCCAAACGCCCCGCCGGCGACGGCCCGAGCGATCCGGCGACGCTGGTCGTGCGGGTGGAGAGCGCCTTCGCGCTGGAGCTGCAGCACATGGCGCCGGTCCTCATCGACCGGATCAACGCGCATCTGGGCTGGCGCTGCATCGGCCGCCTTGTGCTGAAGCAGGGTCCGCTGCCGCGCCGGCCCGTGCCCCGGGCACGGCCCGCGCCGCCCTCGCCCGCCGTGGCCGCAGCCGCCGCCCGCAGCGTCGAGGCCGTGAGCGACGAAAGGCTGCAGGCCTCGCTGAAGGCCCTGGGCGAAGCGGTCCTGACCCGCGCGGAGGCGAGCCGCACGAAGTCGTGACCGTCCCGTGGGCGCCTCGCACCGCTCTTGCCACAATCGCCCGCGAGATTTACCTCGCTCCACGGACGTTTCCCAAAGGTCGTTTGCAGCAAAGGTCAGACGGATGAGCATGGTGACGCGGCGTTCGGCCCTGAAGGCCGGCATTCTGGCGACGGCGCTGGCCGCCGGCTTCGGCACGGGCGCGATGGCGCAATCGAAGGTGGACCTGGCGTTCCAGGGCCAGCTCGGCGATGTCGTGATCGGCAAGGAAGACGCCCCGGTGACCATCATCGAGTACGCCTCGCTGACCTGCTCCCACTGCGCTAGCTTCCACGCGAACACCTGGCCGACGCTGAAGGCCAATTACGTCGATACCGGCAAGGTGCGGTTCGTTCTGCGCGAATTCCCGTTGGACCCGCTGGCGACCGCCGGCTTCATGCTGGCGCGCTGCAACGGCAATGACCGCTACTATCCCATGACGGACCTGCTGTTCGACAAGCAGCGCCAGTGGGTGTTCGTCGACAAGCCGGTCGACGCCCTGTTCAATCTCGTGAAACAGGCCGGTTTTACACAGGAAAGCGCCGAAGCGTGCTTGAAACGCCAGGACATCTATGACGCCGTGAACGGTGTGAAGAAGCACGGCGAGGACAAGCTGGGCGTCAATTCCACGCCGACCTTCTTCATCAACGGACAGAAGCGCACCGGAGCCCTCACGGTTGCCGAATTCGACGAGATCCTCAAGCCGCTCGTCGGCCCGTAACGGGCGCTCCGCCGGACGGACGGGGGCGCGGCGATGAAGCTCACGCGCCTCCGGATCACCGGCTTCAAATCCTTCGTCGAACCATCGGAATTCCTGATCGAGGAGGGGCTGACCGGCGTGGTCGGCCCCAATGGCTGCGGCAAGTCCAACCTCGTGGAGGCGCTGCGCTGGGTGATGGGCGAGAGCTCGCACAAGAACATGCGCGCGTCCGGCATGGACGACGTCATCTTCGCCGGCAGCTCGGGGCGGCCCGCCCGCAACCACGCCGAAGTGGTCCTCACCATCGACAATGGCGCGCGCACCGCGCCGGCGGCCTTCAACGATGCCGAGACGCTCGAAGTGTCCCGCCGCATCGACCGCGAGGAAGGCTCGACCTACCGCATCAACGGCCGCGAGGTCCGGGCGCGGGACGTCCAGCTCCTCTTCGCCGATGCCGCGACCGGCGCCCGGTCCGCCGCCATGGTGCGCCAGGGGCAGATCGGCGAGATCATCTCCGCCAAGCCCCAGGCCCGGCGCCGGATCCTGGAGGACGCGGCCGGCATTGCGGGGCTCCACTCCCGCCGCCACGAGGCGGAACTGCGCCTGAAGGCGGCCGACGAGAACCTCCTGCGCCTCCAGGACGTGCTCGCCGAGATCGATGCCCAGGCGGAGAGCCTGAAGCGCCAGACGCGGCAGGCGCAGCGCTACCGGGCGCTCGCCGCCCAGATCCGCCGCCAGGAAGGCCTTGTCCAGGCGATCGGCTACACCATGGCCCGCGACCAGGCCGCCGCCGCGGACCGGGCGCTGGAGGCCGAGACCCTGGCCGTGGCGGAGCGCACCCGGGCCCAGGCGGAAGCCGCGCGCCACCAGGCGGTCGCCGCCCATGCCCTGCCGCCCCTGCGCGAGGCGGAAGCCGCCGCTGCCGCCGGGCTCCAGCGGCTGACGCTGGCGCGGGATGCGCTCGACGGCGAGGAGGTCCGGGCGCGCGATCGCGCCGGGGAGCTGGAGCGGCGGGTGGCGGAACTCGACCGCGACATCGCCCGCGAGGGGCGCACCGACGCCGACGCGGCCGACAGCCTCGCGCGCCTGGCGTCTGAGGCGGCGGAGCTGGAGCGCGCGGCGGGCGATGCCGCCGGAGCGGACGACGAGGCCCGCGCGCGCCTGTCCGCTGCCGAGCAGATCCTTTCGGAGGCGGAGACGGCCGCCGGCGCGGTCCAGGCGGAAGCGTCCGACGCCGCGGCCCGGCGCGCGGCCGCCGAGCGCCGGGTGCGGGACGAGGGCGAGCGCGTGCGCCGGCTCCGGGCCGAGCGCGAGGGCGTGGAGCGCAACCTCGCCGCGGCCATGGGCGGCGAGGACCTGGAAGGCCAGGCGGCGCGGCTGCGCGAGGAGAACGAAGCCGCACGCATGCGCGCCGAGGCGGCGGAGCAGGCGGTCGCGCTGGCACGCACGGAGCTGGCCGCGCGCCGCGAGGCCGAGGCCGCGGCGCGCATGCCCCAGGCGGAGGCCGACAGGGCCCTGCAGCGCCTGGAGGCGGAAGTGGCGACGGTGCGCAAGCTCGTCGCGCCGGCGGGCGACACGCGCTTTCCCCCCGTGGCCGACCGGCTCGTCGTGATGAAGGGCTACGAGGTCGCCCTGGGCGCGGCGCTGGGCGACGACCTGGATGCTTCGGACGCCGATGGCGCGCCGATCCGCTGGACGGGCGGCGGCCTTCATGGCGGCGATCCGGCCCTGCCGGAGGGCGCGGTGCCGCTGTCGGCCTCGGTCGCCGGCGTGCCTTCCCTGGAACGCAGGCTGCGCCAGGTGGGCGTCGTGCGCCGCAGCGATGGACCGCGCCTGGCGCAGATCCTCGCGCCGGGCCAGCGGCTCGTCTCGCTGGAGGGCGACCTATGGCGCTGGGACGGGCTTCACGCGGTGGCGGACGCGCCCTCCGCGGCGGCGCGGCGGCTCGCCGAACGCAACCGTCTGACGGACCTTGAGGCACGCCTCCACGAGGCGCGCGGCGATGCGGCCCGCGCCCGGCAGGCGCTCGAAGCCGCGCAGGCTGCCGTCCGGGAGGCGGCGTCCGTCGAGGCGCAGGCGCTCGAGGCGGCCCGGCTTGCCCGACGCCAGTCGGACCAGGCACGGGACGCGGCCGCGCAGGCGGAGCGCCGCCTCGCGGAGCGGGCGACGCGCACCGCCGCCCTGACCGAAGCCCGGTCGCGGCTTGACGCGCAGCTGTCGGAGGCGGAAGCCGCGCTCGCGGCGGCGGACGCCGCCATGGCGGGCGAGATCGCCCCGTCCGACATAGAGACGCGCCTCGCCGCGGCCCGGGCAAGCGTCGCCGAAGCGCGCCAGAAGGCGGCGGAAGCCCGCGCCACCGTGCAGACGCTGGAGCGGGAGGCCGACATGCGCCGGCGGCGGCTGGCGGCGATCGCGGCCGACATCGAGGCCTGGCGCGGACGCGCGGCCCGCGCGGTGGAGGTCGTGGCCGATCTCAATGTCCGGCGGGAGGCGGCGGCGACCGAGCTGGCGACGCTCGCCGACGCGCCGGCGCTGTTCCGGGAGCGACGCCGCGTCCTTCTCGACGAGATCGGGCAGGCGGAGGCCCGCCGCAAGGCGGCGGCGGATGCGCTCGTGCGGGCCGAGACCGCACAGGCCGAGGCCGACCGGGCGGCGCGGGCGGCGCTGGAGGGTCTGTCCACGGCCCGCGAGCAGCGGGCGGCCGCCGAGGCGCGGCGGGAGGCGGCGCATCTGCGGCTGCAGGAGATCGTCCGCGCGATCCGGGAAAGCCTCGACACGACGCCGGAGGCCCTGCGCCTCGAAGCCGGGCTGGACGGGGACGGCCCGCTCCCGGACATGCAGGCGGTGGAAGCCCGCCTGTCGGAGCTGCGCACCGACCGGGAGCGGCTGGGCGCGGTGAACCTGCGGGCCGAGGACGAACTTGCCGAAGTCGAGGCCAAGCGCGAAGGCCTCGTCGCCGAGCGCGAGGACCTGACGGCGGCGATCCAGCGCCTGCGGCAGGCCATCGGCAGCCTCAACCGGGAGGGCCGGGAACGGCTTCTCGCGGCGTTCGAGATCGTCAACGGCCATTTCCAGCGGCTGTTCGTGACGCTGTTCGGGGGCGGCGAGGCGCAGCTCACCCTGGTGGATTCGGAGGATCCGCTGGAGGCGGGGCTGGACATCGTGGCCCGCCCCCCGGGCAAGAAGCCGCAGACCATGACCCTCCTGTCGGGCGGCGAGCAGGCGCTGACCGCGACGGCGCTCATCTTCGCCGTCTTCCTCACCAATCCCTCGCCGGTCTGCGTGCTCGACGAGGTGGATGCGCCCCTCGACGACGCCAATGTCGAGCGCTATTGCGACCTGCTCGCCGACATGGCGGGGCAGACGCAGACGCGCTTCATCGTCATCACGCACAACCCGATCACCATGGCACGCATGGACCGGCTGTTCGGCGTGACGATGGCGGAACGGGGCGTGTCGGACCTGGTTTCGGTGGACCTGCAGATGGCCGAGAGGCTCCGCGACGCGGGCTAAGGCGCCAGCCGCCGCAATTTCGACAGAGTGCGACCAAACGCACCGGTCCCGCCAATGGCCCTGAATCGGGCGTTTGTCCCGATAATCCAATGACTTGTACCGGTTCCGCGTCAACTTGACACTGATGGCACCCCCTTATATTGGGTTCGCGCGGTTTCGGGCGGGGCGGCATGGCTCCAACGCGACGGATCGACCGATGGCGAGAGATTCCAGATCGGGCGATGCGGACGGCGACGGGGACAGGGTTCCGCCCGGCCAGACCGACCTGCCTGATCGTCTGCGCGATCTGGACGCCCGATTGACCAAGTTCCAGGCCGATACCGGCCGGACCGAGGCGAAAGGGTCGCTCGTGAAGGAAGGGGCCGCCTATGGCCGGGCCCTCAAGCACGTGTCCGAATTCGTCGGCGGAACCATGGCCGGGCTTCTTCTGGGGTGGCTGACCGATCTCGCGACCGGCTGGTTTCCCCTCGGACTGGTGACGGGCCTCATCCTGGGCTTCGTGACCGGCTTCTGGAATATCTACAAGTCCTCCCTGCGGTCCGGCGGCAACTGAGCCGGGCGACGGGTCAAGAAGGGTCGAGAAGGCAATCATGGCGGCTTCACCGCTCGAGCAGTTCCAGATCAAGACCCTCGTGCCCCTGGGCGAGGTCGGCGGCGTGCCGCTGAACTTCACCAATTCGGCGCTGTTCATGACGCTGGCGGTGGGCGGCATCGTGCTGTTCTTCGCCCAGGCGACGCGGACGGCGAGCGTGGTCCCGGGCCGGCTCCAGACGGTCGCCGAGATGATCTACGGGCTGGTGGCCGACACGGTGCGCAGCGCCGCCGGCAAGGAGGGGATGAAGTACTTCCCCTTCGTCTTCAGCCTGTTCTGCTTCGTGCTGACGCTGAACCTGTTCGGCATGATCCCTGGCGGCTTCACCGTCACCAGCCACATCATCATCACCTTCGCGCTCGCCGCGCTCGTGTTCCTGACGGTGCTGGCCATCGGCTTCAGCAAGCACGGCCTGCACTTCCTGGACCTGTTCGTGCCCCAGGGCGCGCCTCCGGGCCTGAAGCAGTTCCTGATCGTCATCGAGCTGATCTCGTTCCTGTCGCGGCCGATCTCGCTGTCGGTGCGTCTGTTCGCGAACATGCTCGCGGGCCACATCGCCATGAAGGTCTTCGCGGGCTTCATCGTGGCGCTGGTCGGCGCCGGCGCCTTCGCGGTGCTCGCCCCCCTGCCCTTCCTCATCATCGTGGCGCTCACCGCGCTCGAGTTCCTCGTTGCGGGCCTGCAGGCCTACGTCTTCACGATCCTGACCTGCATCTACCTCAACGACGCCCTCCACCCGGGTCACTGATCGACCAGGTTCCACAAACCCACGACATCCGCATCCAAGGAGCACTTCCATGACCGCTACCGCGTTTGCCTGGCTCGGCGCCGGCCTTGCCGCCATCGGCGTCGGCCTCGCCGCCCTCGGCGTCGGCAACATCTTCGGCAACTACCTCGCCGGCGCCCTGCGGAACCCGTCCGCGGCCGACAGCCAGTTCGCCCGCGCGCTGATCGGCGCGGCGCTCGCGGAAGGTCTCGGCCTGTTCGCGTTCGTCATCGGCTTCCTGCTGTACCTGAAGGCCTGATCCTCAGGACTTCGGACGGCATTGGGCGCGTTCCGGCTCGGCCGGGCGCGCTCCCGGCGCTCACCAGGATCCTTGAACGATGGCTACTCCCTCGGGCGATCCGATGGTCTTTCCGCCGCTGCAGACGGAAACCTACGGCTCGCAGCTCATCTGGCTCGCGATCACCTTCGTCCTGCTCTACTGGGCCATGGCGAAGTTCGTCGTGCCGCGTCTGACGGCGATCGTCGAAGGGCGCTCCGCCCGGATCACCAAGGATCTGGACGCCGCCGCCAAGGCGAAGTCCCAGGTCGCGGAGGCCGTGGCCGCCTATGAGGCGGCCATGACCGAGGCCCGCACGAAGGCCAACGGGCTGGCCCAGAAGGCGCGCGACGATCTCGCCGCCAAGACGGACGCCACCCGCAAGACCCTCGAGGCGGACCTGGCCAAGAAGCTGGCCAAGGCCGAATCGCAGATCGCCAAGCGCCGCGACCAGGCGATGGCGCAGGTCCACGGCATCGCCGCCGACACGACCGGCGCGATCGTGGCCCAGATCGTCGGCAAGGCCCCCTCGGCCGGCGCCGTGGAAAAGGCGCTGGCATCGGTCACGCCGAAGGACGCGGGGTAAGCCATGGCCATCTTCCAGGATACCAATTTCTGGGTCGGGGTCGGCTTCGCCGTCTTCATGGCCATCGTCTGGAAGGCGGGCGCCTTCCGGTCGTTCGGTGCGTCGCTGGACGAGCGCAGCGCGCGTATCGCCCGCGAGCTCGATGAGGCCAAGCGCCTGCGCGAGGAAGCGGAAGCCCTTCTCGCGGAGTACGAGGCCAAGCGCCGCGCCGCGGAAAGCGAGGCCAAGGCCATCGTCCGCGCGGCGAAGGCCGAGGCCGAGCGCCTGGCGAGCGAGACCGAGGCCAAGCTCAACGACTTCGTGACGCGCCGCACCGCCGCCGCGGAGGAGCGCATCGCGCAGGCCGAGAACCAGGCCTTCGCCGACGTCCGCACCGCCGCGGCGGAAGCCGCGGTGAAGGCCGCCGAACTGATCCTGCGCGACACCGTCGCGGGCAAGACCGCCGACGACGTCCTCGCCCGCTCCATCGCGGACATGAAGACTCAGCTCAACTGAGCCGGGTCCGGACGTCCGGACATCCCGAAAACGACGAAGGCCGCCCCCAGGGGCGGCCTTTTTCATGGCTGGAACGGCGCGACCGGGCGCGCCTCAATTGCGGTCGATGATCCGCACGACCTGGCGCGTATCGGGCTCGACGAGCACGATCTTGTCGTCGGGCGACAGGAAATAGCGGTAGCGCTCGATCTCCGGCTCCTCGTCGATCACGCCGTCGGAGAAGGCGTAGAGATCGACGTCCGCCGGCACGACCGACCCGACGCGGACCTGGCCGCGGAAGGGCGAGGGCACGACGCGCTCCTCGATGATCGTGCGCCGCACGACCGTCTCGCCCGACGGCGAGAGGACGATGGAGCCGGTCCGGTCTTCCGGAACGACGAGCGTGGTCTGGGCGAAGCCGGCCGTCGCGGACAGCGACAGGACGGCGGCTATGGCCGCCGCGTGAAGGCGTCGGGTCATGGGAACCTCCTGATGGTCGCAAGGGGCGGCGGCCCGCATCGGGCCGCCTGCCGCGCCTGCATCCCTCCCAGAACGCGCCGGAGCGGGCGGAGGTTCCGTTAAGGCAGGTACCCTCAGATGGCCGCGACGACGGCGATCTCGACCGTGTATTGCGGGGCGGCGAGCTTCGCCTCGACCGTGGCGCGCGCCGGCGTGTGCCCGGCGACGACCCACTTGTCCCAGACCGCGTTCATCTCCCCGAAGGTCTTGATGTCGGCGAGCCAGATATTGGCCATGAGCAGCTTGGTCTTGTCGGTGCCGGCCTCCGCCAGAAGCGCGTCGATCGTGGCGAGGATTTCCTGCGTCTGCTCGCCGACGGGGCGGCCGGCGCTGGTCTCGGCCACCTGCCCGGCCAGATAGACGGTGTTGCCGTGGACCACGGCCTTGGACATGCGCGCGCCCGCGCCGATGCGTTTGATCGCCATTTCGGTTCTCCTCCTTCGAGCTCCCGACGAAAACGGCGCGGAACCACCGGGTCCCGCGCCGTTTCGTCAGCGTTGAGCCTGCCTAGCCGAGGCCGGGCAGGGAGGCAATATCAGCCCTGGGCGGAGGGCCGGCGCGCCCGGCGGCGCCAGTTGCCGGCATTGCTGCCCGGCTTGCCGCCGCCCGAGCCGCCCGCGTGATCGCGCACGAGCGCGGCGGGACCGCCCGCGGCCGGGTTGCCGGCAGAGCGGGAAGAGCCGTGACCGTGGCCCTGGCCGTTGCCGTTCCTGCCCTGGTCGCGCTGGCCGCGGCCCGCCGGATGCTGGCCGCCGCGATTCTGCTCGCCGCGCGCAGGACCGCCGCGGAACTCGCCGTTGCGGTTCTGTCCGTTCCGGTTCTGGCCGTTGCGATTCTGGCCCTGGCGCGCCTGGCCGCTGCGGTCGGGACCGCGCCCCGCTCCCGAGGTCTGGGCCGGACGCTCGACCGGGTTGCCGGCGGCGTCCGTGGTCGGGATCGTCTGGCGCGTCACCCGCTCGATGTCGCGCAGGAACGCGCGCTCCTCGCGGTCGCAGAACGAGATGGCGATGCCGGTCGCCCCCGCGCGGGCCGTGCGGCCGATGCGGTGGACATAGGATTCCGGCACGTTGGGCAGGTCCACGTTGATCACGTGGCTGACGGCGTCCACGTCGATGCCGCGGGCGGCGATGTCGGTGGCGACCAGCACGCGCGTGCGGCCCGACTTGAAACTCGCCAAGGCCCGCTCGCGCTGGGGCTGGCTCTTGTTGCCGTGGATGGCGGCGGCGCTGATGCCGGCATCCTCCAGATACTTAGTGACCTTGTCGGCGCCGTGCTTGGTGCGCGTGAAGGCGAGCACCCGTTCGAGGCTGGCATCGCCCAGCAGCTTCACCAGCAGCGCGCGCTTCTCGGCGCCCTCGGCGAAGATGATCCGCTGCTCGACGCGCTCGGCGGTGGTGGCGACCGGCGTGACCGAGACCTTGACGGGATCGGTCAGCAGCTCGGCGGCCAGCGAGCCGATGGTCGAGGGCATCGTGGCGGAGAAGAACAGGTTCTGGCGCTTGGGCGGCAGGGCCGCCACGACCTTGCGGATGGCGTGGATGAAGCCGAGGTCGAGCATCTGGTCGGCCTCGTCCAGAACGAAGACCTCCGTCTGGCGCAGGTCGATGTTGCGCATGCCCATATGGTCGACGAGGCGGCCCGGCGTGGCGACGAGCACGTCGACGCCGGCCTGGAGGGCCCGCGACTGCGGGCCGGCCGAGACGCCGCCCACCACGACGGTGACGGCGACGCGCAGGTTCTTGCCATAAGCGCGGATGCTGTCGGCGATCTGGCTCGCCAGCTCGCGGGTCGGCGAGAGGATCAGGGCGCGGCAGGTGCGCGGGCGCAGCGGCCGGCGGTCCCGGGCGAGGCGGTCGAGGATCGGCAGCGCGAAGGCAGCCGTCTTGCCGGTGCCGGTCTGGGCGATGCCCAGAAGGTCGTGGCCGGCCAGGAGCGGCGGGATCGCCTGCGCCTGGATCGGCGTCGGGGTCTCATAGCCTTCGGCCGCCAGAGCCTTGAGGATCGGGGCGGCGAGGTTCAGTTCGGAAAAGGTGGTCAATTCACGTGTCTTTCGGTGAACGCGGATGCACATCCGCGCGGGGCCGCACGCCGGAATCGGCGCGCCGCCTGTCGGGGGTCAAACGCCCCGCGTGATCTGGGCTGTTCAGGGAAATCGTGGCGGTCCGGCAGGACGATCGCCCGCGAGGGGCGACCGGTTCACGCGGCCGGATCCGCAAAGGCCCATCGGGGCCCTGCGGCTCATGTGGCAGTGCAACACGCATAAGTCAAGGCGCGGGAGGAAGCGCTCCGATCACGAGCTGCCGATAAAGATGCCCGTGAGGAGCACGAGAACGCCGCCGAGCACCACCTGCACGATAGCGGAGCTGAAGCGCGTCTCCATGTAGCGCCAGCGGATCCACGCGATGGCGATGAGCTCGATGGCGACGACCACGGAGGCGACGGCGGTCGCCGTCCAGAAATCGTGGATCAGGTAGGGCAGGGTGTGGCCCAGGCCGCCGATCGTCGTCATGAGCCCGCAGACCACGCCCCGCAGCCAGGGATGGCCGCGCCCGGTGATCTCGCCGTCGTCGGACAGGGCCTCGGTGAGGCCCATGGAGATGCCGGCGCCGATGGAGGCCGCGAGCCCCACCAGGAACGCGTCCCAGGAATTGCGCGTGGCGAAGGCGGCGGCGAAGATGGGTGCAAGCGTCGAGACCGAGCCGTCGATCAGGCCGGCAAGGCCGGGCTGGACGATCTGGAGCACGAAGAGGCGGCGGGCGTTGCGCTCCTCCTCGGTGCGGCTGTCGGCGGGGACGGCCTCTCCGAGAGCAGCGGCGCGGTCCTCGTGCTTCTTCTCCACCTCGGCGAGGTCGGTCAGGAGGCGGCGCACGGCCACGTTGCGCGAGCGCGCGGCGGCCTTCTCGTAGAAGCTCGCGGCTTCCATCTCCATCAGCTCGGCCTGCCGGCGGGCCGCGTCGAGGCGCAGGTTCGGCAGCAGCCAGATCGGCCGCCGCTTCAGGAAGCCGCGCACGTCCTGGCGGGTGATGTAGGGAAGCTCGCCGCCGAACGTGTCCTGATAGGTCTGAAGAAGCTGGTGGCGGTGGCCGCTCTCCTCCGCCGCCATGGCCTCGAACACCGCCGCGGAGGCCGGGAATTCCGCCCGCAGGCGGCGGGCGAAATCGAGATAGATGCGCCCGTCCTCCTCCTCGTTCTGGATGGCAAGGGCGAGCACTTCCTGCTCGGTCAGCTCGTCGAAATGCTTCATGGCCGTGCGATCCATGGTCTAGATTAGAATTACTCTAAACTAGATGCAGCCAGATGCAAGCGCGGCGCGCTCCGTATGCACGCCGACCCTGGCGGTGGCGAACCCGTCACGCACGGCGTCCGCCGCCGGTCGGCAATGTGTTTCAAGGACAAGGAGGGGATGGCCGGTCCGGCGATCGCCAAGCCTGGCTTCGCAGATTGCGCCGGCGCCGCGCGCCGGCCCTCACTAGCGGTCGAGGCCGAGGCGGACGCCGAAGGCCATCATCATGGCGCCGACGCCCAGCGAGATGTAGCGGCCGACGCGCCCGCCCGTCGCCGCCGGTGCCGCGGTCAGGACCAGCGCGCACAGGACGTAATAGACCGTCGAGATGGCCAGCATGAGCCCGACGCCGGCTAGGCCCACGCCCAGCGGCTTCTGCGCAAGATGCGTGACGGCGAAGAGCGAGGTCACGAAGACGAGGGATTTCGGGTTCGACAGGTTGGTCAGAAGGCCCGTGACGAAGGCGCGGCGGACGGACAAGGGCGGCCGCGGGCGGATCGCGGCGCCGGCGGCGAGCGCGGGAGCCGCGCGCCAGTTCTGCCGCACGATGCGCAGGCCGACATAGATGAGGTAGGCCGCGCCGGCGATCTTGATGCCGATGGCCAGGACCGGGACCGCCTCGAACAGCCAGAACAGCCCCAGCAGGCCCGACAGGCCCCAGATCGCGGTGCCGGTGAGGATGCCTGCGGCCGCCGACAGGATGGCGGCCCGGCTCGCGGACAGGACCGTGGCGGCGAAGAACAGGACGTTGGGGCCGGGCGTCAGGCAGGCGACCACCCAGATCGCGGCGAGCGAGACCAGGGTGTCGAGGGTGGACATGACCGCGTCAGGCCTCCAGGGCGCCTGCGGCTTCCTGCACCTTGAGCGCTTCGGGCCGCGGCATCGAGATGATGTTGTAGCCCGAATCCACGTAATGGATCTCGCCCGTCACGCCGGAGGACAGGTCCGACAGGAGGTATAGTGCCGAGCCGCCGATCTCCTCGATCGTCACCGTGCGGCGCAGCGGCGCGTGGGCCTTCTGGTAATTGTACATGAGGCGGGCATCGGCGATGCCCGCGCCGGCCAGCGTGCGGACCGGGCCGGCGGAAATGGCGTTCACGCGGATGCCCTGCGGGCCGTAATCGCCGGCGAGGTAGCGCACGGAGGCCTCCAGGGCCGCCTTGGCGACGCCCATGACGTTGTAGTTCGGCATGACCCGGTTGGCGCCGTCATAGGTCAGCGTCAGCAGCGAGCCGCCCTGCGGCATCAGGGCGGCGGCGCGCTTGGCGATCTCCGTGAAGGAGAAGGCCGAGATGACCATGGTGCGCGAGAAGTTCGCGCGGGTCGTGTCGGCGTAGCGGCCCTTGAGCTCGTTCTTGTCGGAAAAGCCGATGGCGTGGACGACGAAGTCCAGGCTGCCCCATTCGGCCTGCAGGCGCTCGAACAGGGCGTCCACCGAGGCGATGTCCTCGACGTCGCAGGGCACGACCAGCGAGGAGCCGACCGACTGGGCGAGCGGCGCCACGCGCTTGCCGAGCGCCTCGCCCTGGTAGGTGAAGGCGAGCTCGGCGCCATGCGCGGCGAGCGTCTTCGAGATGCCCCAGGCGATCGAATGGTCGTTGGCGACGCCCATGATGAGGCCGCGCCGGCCCTGCATCAGCTTCGTCATTGGCAGTCCCCCCGTGCCCTCGCGCGTCACGCGTCGAGGCGCTTCATGACGATGGTGGCGTTGGTGCCGCCGAAGCCGAAGGAATTCGACAGGACGGTGCCGATCCTGGCGTTGTCGATCCGCTGCCGGACGATGGGCATGTCGGCGAAGGCCGGATCGAGCTCCTCGATATTGGCGCTCTCGCAGATGAAGCCGTTGTTCATCATCAGCAGCGAGTAGATCGCCTCCTGCACGCCGGTGGCGCCCAGCGAATGGCCGGTCAGCGACTTCGTCGCCGAGATCGGCGGGCATTGGTCGCCGGTGCCGAACACCTCGCGGATGGCCTCGATCTCCTTGAGATCGCCGACCGGCGTCGAGGTGGCGTGGGGGTTGATGTAGTCGATCGGCGTCTTCACCGTCGCGAGCGCCTGGCGCATGCAGCGGATGGCGCCCTCGCCGGACGGCGCGACCATGTCGTAGCCGTCGGAGGTGGCGCCGTAGCCGACGATCTCGGCGTAGATCTTGGCGCCGCGGGCCTTGGCGACCTCGTATTCCTCGAGGACGAGCACGCCGGCACCGCCGGCGATGACGAAGCCGTCGCGGTTCACGTCATAGGCGCGGGAGGCCTTGGCGGGGGTGTCGTTGTACTTGGACGACATGGCGCCCATGGCGTCGAACAGGACCGAGAGCGTCCAGTCCAGCTCCTCGCAGCCGCCGGCGAAGATGCGGTCCTGCTTGCCCCACTGGATGAGTTCGTAGGCGTTGCCGATGCAATGGTTGGACGTCGCGCAGGCGGACGAGATCGAATAGTTCACGCCCTTGAGCTTGAACCAGGTGGCGAGCGTCGCCGACGCGGTGGAGGACATAGCCTTCGGCACCGCGAAGGGGCCGACGCGCTTGGACGAGCCGGTCTCGCGGGCCTTGTCGGCCGATTCCACCAGGACGCGGGCGGAGGGGCCGCCGGAGCCCATGACGATGCCGGTGCGCTCGTTGGAGATCTCGGCCTCGGTCAGGCCGGCGTCGCGGATGGCCTGGTCCATGGCGACGTGGTTCCAGGCGGTGCCGGTGGCGTGGAAGCGCATGGCGCGGCGGTCGACCAGCGTCTCCGGATCGAGCGTCGGTGCGCCGTGGACGCGGCAGCGGAAGCCGCGATCGGCATATTCCTGCGCCGTGACGATGCCCGACTTCGCTTCGCGCAGCGAGGCCGTCACCTCCTGCGTGTTGCTGCCGATGGACGAGACGATGCCCATCCCGGTGACGACGACGCGTCTCATGTGGTGCTCCTCGTGCAGCGCGCTACCCAGGGCGGCGCGATCTCGATCGGGCGTTCGGCCCGGGTGCCTTACCTGCGGGCGTTGGATCGAAAGTTCAAGCGTCGCCGGTCTGGAACAGGCCGACGCGCATGTCCTTGACCTCGTAGATGCGCTTCCCGTCCGCCTCCAGCCAGCCGTCGGCGATGCCCAGGATCAGCTTGGAGCGGAACACGCGCTTGAAATCGACGCCGTAGACGACCTTCTGGACCGACGGCAGCACCTGGTCGGCGAACTTCACCTCGCCGACGCCGAGCGCCCGGCCGCGGCCGCGCTCGCCCAGCCAGCCCAGGAAGAAGCCCGTGAGCTGCCACAGGGCATCGAGCCCCAGGCAGCCCGGCATGACCGGGTCGCCCTTGAAGTGGCAGCCGAAGAACCAGAGGTCGGGACGGATGTCGAACTCGGCGCGCACCAGGCCCTTGCCATTGGGGCCGCCGGTCTCCGAAATCTCGGTGATCCGGTCGAACATCAGCATGGGGGGAAGCGGAAGCTGCGCGTTTCCGGGACCAAACAGTTCGCCACGCCCGCAGGCCAGAAGCTCTTCGTAATCGTAGTGCGAGCGGCGTTCCATCAATCCGGCGGTCCCTTGTCGTGGCGCGGCGAGGCGCGCGGCTGGCGCTTCCCTAACACAGGCCTTTGCGGCCCGGAAGTGCGGGACGCCTGCGACGGAGGGGATGGCCGGCAAGCATTGCAGCGGCCTCTGGCAGGCTTTATGCTAGATGGCGGCTGACGGCGGCGCGGGCAACGCGCCCCTTCGCGACATGCGCGCCATCAGGCGCCACACAAGGCCGAGGACACGCACGACGATGCACGGACAGGCAGACGGCATGGACAGGCCCGCGGCGCGGGCGGTGTCGGACGGGTGCCCGTTCCACAACCTGCGCGAGATGCTGCGGGGCGCAGGCCTTCGCCCGACGCGCCAGCGCATGTCGCTGGGCTGGCTGCTCTTCGCCAAGGGCGACCGTCACGTCTCGGCGGAGATGCTCTACGAGGAGGCGACCCGGGCGCGCGTGCCGGTCTCGCTGGCCACCGTTTACAACACGCTGCACCAGTTCACGCAGGCCGGCCTGCTGCGGCAGCTGCCGGTCGACGGGTCGAAGGCCTTCTTCGACACCAATCCGTCCGAGCACCACCATTTCTTCGTCGAGGACGAGGAACGGTTGGTGGACCTGCCGGGCGATGCGATCTCCGTCGGCAACGTGCCGGAGCCGCCGGACGGCATGGAGATCTCGCGGGTCGACGTCATCGTCCGCCTGCGCCGCAAGACGCGCTCCTGACCGCCTGACCTGCGCTGGAGCGATCCGCACGGCGGCGTGAAACGGGCGACGCGCTCCGGCTCGTCCAACACCGGTCTGGATTGCCTCGCTCACGCTCGCAATGATGTGGCCGGGGCATCGAAGCGAGGATGCCAGGCACGAGGCCGGGCATGGCGGGGTGTTGCCTAGCACGCTCCGACCGCCGCCTCCGCCCGTCATGGTCGGGCCTGTCCCGACCATCCAAGCCTTCGATCAGATCCCGCTCCGGCTCGAACAACCGCAGTGTGATCCCTCCCATTCATGGGAGGGTGGCCGGCGCGTCAGCGCCGGACGGGAGGGTTTCCTGTCAGGTCAAAGGGCCCACCCGGCGCTTCGCGCCACCCTCCCCTTGCGAGGAGGGATCGGACGGCAGCGTAAGGAACGCGGGGCGTCACCCTCGACCGTCATTGCGAGGAGCGAAGCGACGAAGCAATCCAGCGGTCCGACAGTCCCTGGATTGCTTCGCTCACGCTCGCAATGACGGGGAGGGAATGCTCCCGCCGCGGCGCGTTCAGGCGGCCGGCCCGTCCCGCTGCTCCAGGATGCGCGTCAGGTAGGCGCCGTAGCTCGACTTGCCCGCCTCGCGGGCGAGCGCGGCCAGGTCCTGCGTGCCGATGAAGCCCATGCGCCAGGCCACCTCCTCGATGCAGCCGACCGACAGGCCCTGCCGTTCCTCGATGGTGCGGATGAACTCCGCGGCCTGGAGCAGGGCGGCGTGGGTGCCGGTGTCGAGCCAGGCATAGCCGCGCCCCAGGCGCTCCACATGCAGCCTGCCGCGCTCCAGATAGGTGCGGTTGATGTCGGTGATCTCGATCTCGCCGCGGGCCGAGGGCTTCAGCCCGGCGGCGATCTCCACCACGTCGTTGTCGTAGAAATAGAGCCCGGTCACCGCCCAGTTGGAGGCGGGCTCCTTCGGCTTCTCCACGATGCCTGACGGGCGGCCGTCCGCGCCGAAGGACAGGACGCCGAACGCCTCGGGATTGGAGACCCAATAGCCGAAGACGGTGGCGCCCGATGTCCGCGCGGCGGCGGCCTGGACGCGCTCCGACAGCCCGTCGCCGTAGAACAGGTTGTCGCCCAGGACGAGGGCAACCGCATCGTCGCCGATGAAGTCCCGGCCGATGACGAAAGCCTCGGCGATGCCGTTGGGCGCCGCCTGCTCGGCATAGGAGATGGTCAGCCCGATGCGCCCGCCATCCCCCAGCAGCGCCCGGAACAGGGGCAGGTCGCGCGGGGTCGAGATGACGAGGATGTCCCGTATCCCCGCCAGCATGAGCGTGGACAGGGGATAATAGATCATCGGCTTGTCGTAGACCGGCAGCAGCTGCTTGGAGATGGCGGCCGTGACCGGGTGGAGACGGGTGCCGGATCCCCCGGCAAGGACGATGCCCTTCATGGTCTGGCCTTCACGCGCCGCCATCCGCCCGCGCGGGGCCGATCAGCCGGTCGAGGGTTGCGTCGAGGTCGGGCCCGAACGGTCCGAGCGCGATGCCATGAAGCCGCGCGGCGCGGCTCGTGTCGAGTTCGGCGTTGAGCGGGCGCCGGGCGGGCGTCGGGAACGCCGCCGTCGCAACCGGATCGACCTGCGCATGCGGGCCGCCCCGCCGCCGCGATCCCTCCAGGATCGCGCGGGCCTGGACATCGCGCGTGGTCGCGGTCGCGCCCGCCAGATGAAGGATGCCGGACGGCGCTGCCGCTCCGCCCCCCGCCATCCGCTCGCCCAGCGCCAGGAGCGCCTGCGCCAGGGCCGGCGAATAGGTCGGCCGGCCATGCTGGTCGCAGACGATGGACAGGCGCGGCCGGGCGGTCGCCCAGGACAGGACCTTGGTGACGAAATTCTCGCCCGAGGGGCCGAAGACCCAGGACACGCGCACGACGAGCGCCGAGGGGCACGCGTCCAGCACCGCGCGCTCGCCGGCGAGCTTGGTGCGGCCATAGACGCAGAGCGGCGCAGGCGCGTCGTCCTCGGTGTAGGGGCCGACCTTGGCGCCGTCGAAAACCTGGTCGGTGGAGACGTGGATCAGGGGTATGCCGGCGCGGGCGGCAGCGGCGGCAAGCCGCCCCGGGCCGTCGGCGTTGAGGGCGCGGGCGGCGTCCGGTTCGCTCTCCGCGGCGTCGACCTGCGTGTAGGCGGCGGCGTTGACGATCAGCGCCGGGCGGACCGCATCGACAAGCCGCGCCGGACCGTCCGGGTCGGCGAGGTCGAAATCGGGACGGCCGGCGGCTTCATGGGCCCGGCCGGACGCCGTCAGGGCGGCCTGCAGGTCGCTCGCGAGCTGGCCCCTGCGGCCGACGACGAGGACGGGGCCGGTCATCGCAGGAATTTCAGCCCCGACGGCTTCACCAGCCCGAGGCGCTCGCCGCCATAGACCGTGTCGCGCAAGGGGCGCCACCAAGCCTCGTTGTTCAGGTACCAGGCGACGGTGTCGGCGAGGCCTTCCTCGATGCGCCGCTGCGGCCGCCAGCCGAGCTCGCGCTCGATCAGCGCCGGGTCGATGGCGTAGCGCCGGTCGTGGCCGGGCCGGTCGGCGACCTGCCGCACGAGCCGGGCATGGGGCGCGCCTTGCGGGCGCTGCCGGTCCATCTCCGCGCAGATCGTCTCCACGATCCAGCGATTGGTGCGCTCCGCCCGCCCGCCGACGAGGTATGTCGCTCCCGGAGCGCCGGCCTGAAGGATCCGCCCCAGCGCCCGGGCGTGGTCCTCCACGTGCAGCCAGTCGCGCACGTTGAGGCCGTCGCCGTAGACCGGCAGGTCGCGGCCCTCCAGCGCGTTCAGGATCATGAGCGGAATGAGCTTTTCCGGGAATTGCCGGGGCCCGTAATTGTTGGAGCAGTTCGAGACGACGACCGGAAGGCCGTAGGTATGAAACCAGGCGCGGACCAGGTGGTCGGACGCGGCCTTGGAGGCCGAGTAGGGCGAACGCGGATCGTAGGGACTGGTCTCGTCGAACGCGCCCTCGGCGCCGAGCGAGCCGAAGACCTCGTCGGTGGAGACGTGGAGGAAGCGGAAGCGGGCCTTTGCCTCGCCCTCCAGCGCGTCATATGCGCCGCGCGCCGCATCCAGCAGGACCTGCGTGCCCAGCACGTTGGTGCGCACGAAGGCGCCGGGGCCCTGGATGGAGCGGTCGACATGGGTCTCCGCCGCCAGGTGCACCACCGCCTCGGGCCGGACCTCTCCGAAAGCCGCCCGCATGCGGCCGAGATCGGCGATGTCGGCCTCGACGAGCCGGTGGCGGGGATCGTCTTTCAGGTCGTCGAGCGAGGCGGGATTGGCGGCGTAGGTCAGCGCGTCGACGGTGACGACCTCGTGGCCGAGGTCGCGCACCAGATGGCGCACGAGGGCGGACCCGATGAAGCCGGCGCCGCCGGTGACGAGGATGCGCATCGTGTCAGGGCCTCACGGGAAGACGTAAGCCAGCTCGGCCAGCCGCGGCAGCGCAGCGTCCTTGGCCGAGACCACGGCGTCGGCCGCGGTCACCGGCCAGGCGATACCGAGGGCCGGATCGTTCCAGACGACCCCGCCCTCATGGGCCGGGGCGTAATAGGCGTCGCATTTGTAGGCGACGGCGGTCTCCTGCGTCAGCGTGCAGAAGCCGTGGGCGAAGCCGTGGGGAACGTAGAGCATCTCGCCGCGGGCGGCGTCCAGTTCCACCGTCAGGTGCCGCCCGAAGGTCGGCGACGAGCCGCGCAGGTCGACCACCACGTCGAGGATCGCGCCCGCAAGCACCCGCACGAGCTTGGACTGGGCCTGCCGCGGCTTCTGGAAATGCAGGCCGCGGACCGTTCCGGCACGGACCGACATCGACTGGTTGTCCTGGATGAAATGGTCCTCGACGCCCACGGCGGCGAGCACGTCGCGCCGATAGGTCTCGGCGAACCAGCCGCGCTCGTCCCCGTGGCGCCGCGGGCGCAGGAGAAGCGGACCGTCGAGGCTCAGCGAGATCACGTCCATGGCCGTTGCGTAGCGGGCTTCATCCGGCCTGGCAATGACGCAAGGGCCGCGCGGATTTGACAAAGGCCCGGCGCGCCCACAGAAGCGTCCGGCCATGGTCACCAACCGCCTGAAGAAATCGCTGGTCATCCTCCACGATCTCGTGGCGACGGCGCTCGCGATCACCATCGTCTTCCACGTGCGCTTCGAGGGCCTGCTGCTGGCGGAGCGGGTGGCGCTGCTGCCCCAGATCCTGCCGGCGCTGCTGGTGGTGGCGGCCCTGGTCTACCACCTGTTCGGGCTCTACCGCTCCAAGTGGCGCTTCGCCTCCCTGCCGGACCTGTTCAACATCTTCCGGGCGGTGAGCGTCCTGACGCTCGTGCTGCTGGTGGCGGACTACATCCTCCTGTCGCGCGACCTCCTCGGCGAGTTCTTCTTCGGCAAGATCGCGCTGGCCTTGTACTGGCTGGTCCAGATGGCGCTGCTCGGCGGCCCGCGACTGGCCTATCGCTACGTCAAGTACGCGCAGTCGCGGCACACGATCGCCCGGGCGGCCACGGTGCCGGTCCTGCTCCTGGGCCGGGCGGTGGAGGTGGAGGTCGTGCTGCGGGCCATCGAAGCCGGCACGTTCCGCAAGCTCCATCCGGTCGCGATCCTGTCCCCGCGCGAGGCCGATCTCGGCCAGGCGATCCGCGGGATTCCCGTCCTCGGGCTGATCGCCGACCTCGACCAGGCGGTGGGCGACCTGGCCGAGCGGGGCACCGCCATCCGCCGCCTCGTGGCCGTGCCGTCGGCGCTGGCCCCCGAGGAGGCGCCCGAGCGCCTGATCGCCGGCGCGCGCAGGCTCGGCCTGCCCCTCATGCGCGTGGCGACCTTGGGCGAAGGCCTGGCAAGCGCCGAGCTGGCGCCGGTGGAGATCGAGGATCTGATCCTGCGCTCGACGGTGGAGATCGACCGGGCCCGGCTGGAGCGGTTCATGGCCGGCAAGATCGTGCTGGTCACCGGCGGGGGCGGCTCGATCGGCAGCGAGATGTGCCTGCGCGCGGCCGCCTTCGGCGCGGCCGAGATCATCGTGGTGGAAAGCTCCGAGCCGGCGCTCTTCCAGGTGTCGGAGACGCTGGCCATGCAGGGCGGCGCGACCCGCGTCACCGGCATCCTGGCCGACATCCGCGACCGCCAGCGCCTGCTGGACGTCATGAAGCAGACGCGGCCCGACGTCGTCTTCCACGCCGCCGCGCTCAAGCACGTGCCCTATCTGGAGGCGCACTGGAGCGAGGGCGTGAAGACCAACGTCTTCGGGTCGATCAACGTCGCCGACGCCGCGCTCGCCGCGGGCGTGAAGGCCATGGTGATGATCTCGACCGACAAGGCCATCGACCCTGTGTCCATGCTCGGCGTCACCAAGCGCTTCGCCGAGATGTATGCCCAGTCCCTCGATGCCGAGACCGCGCGCGACGAGCGCGGGACGCGCTTCATCGCGGTGCGCTTCGGCAACGTGCTGGGCTCTGTCGGCTCGGTCGTGCCCAAGTTCAAGGCCCAGATCGCGCGGGGCGGCCCGCTGACGATCACGCATCCGGACATGGTCCGCTACTTCATGACCGTGCGCGAGGCGGCGGACCTCGTGCTGACGGCGGGAAGCCACGCCGAGGACGCCCGCGGCAACGGCGAGCGCGCCGCCGTCTTCGTGCTGAAGATGGGCCAGCCGATCCGCATCCTGGACCTTGCCGAGCGCATGATCCGGCTGGCCGGGTTCGAGCCCGGTGAGGACATCGAGATCGAGATCACCGGCGTGCGGCCCGGCGAGCGCCTGCACGAGATCCTCTTCGCCCGCGAGGAGCCGCTGGCCGATACCGGCATCGACGGCGTGATGGCCGCCAAGCCGGTCTTCGCCGACCGCGACCGGCTGGACGGCTGGATCGACCGGCTGGCGCGCGCCGTGGAGAACGGCGACCGCGCTGGCGCGGAGGCGGTGTTCGAGGAGGCCGTGCCGGAATTCAGGCGGCGGGGGGCCGAAAAGACCGTCCCAGTGCCTCAAGAGCCGCAAGGCCCGGCACCGGCGGGCGCCACCCTGCACTGAGCAGCCCTTCGGGCTCCGCGACCAGCGATCCGTCGAGCCGCTCGATCCATTCTGCACGCCCCGACAGCCGCAGCGCAGCGCCCATCAGCCAGGCCGGGACCGGCAGCAGGCCGGGCGGGCGCCCCATGCCGCGCCGGAGGGCCGCGACGATGTCGCCGACCGTCAGCGGGCCGGGATCGGCGGCGATGAAGGCGCGCCGCAGCGGCGCGGGCGCCTCCAGCAGGAAGGCGGCGGCGTCCACGAGGTTGTCGACCGCCACCAGCGACCGGCGTCCGGAAAAGCCGCCCAGGGGCAGCGGCCAGGGCGTCGCCGCGAGCTTCAGCAGCTCCGCCATGTTGCCCTTGACGCCGGGGCCGTGGACGAGGACGGGTCGCAGGGCCGCCCAGTCCATGTCGAGCGCCGCGAGGCCCTCCTCCGCCGCGAGCTTCGAGCGCCCATAGGCGTCGACCGGGCGGGGCGGATCGCTCTCGTGCAGCGGCACGGGAGAGGAAGGCCCGCTCTGGGCCCTGACCGACGACAGGAACAGGAAACGCCGGACCCCGGCGCGCCGCGCGGCGGCGGCGAGGGCGAGCGTCCCTTGCGTGTTGATCGAGCGGTAATCGTCGTCCGGGCGGCCGGACATGGCGTGGGCGATGCCGGCCGAATGGATGACGGCGTCCGCGCCGGACAGCGCCTCCGAGAGGTGCCGGGGCGCGGCGAGATCGCCGATGACGACGCTGGCCACCTCGGCCGGGACGTCGCCGGGCCGGCGCAGCAGGGCCCGCACCCGCCAGCCCCGGCGCGCGAGGCCCGCCACGAGGGCACGCCCGACGAAGCCTGTCGTGCCGGTGACGGCGACGACCCGGCCGGTCACGCGCGCTTCTCCCGCGGTCGGGAGAAGCGGCGCAGCACGAAGGCGACGGCGGCGGCGGCGAGCAAGACGAGGCCCGCCTTCTGCCAAGGCTGGGAGGCCGCCACGGACAGGCCGGCCAATCCCGACAGGATGAGGTTCAGGACGAAGACATGGGCCGTGACCGCCTTGACCGAGAAGCCGTGATCGGTGGCCCGCTGGTAGAAATGGGTGCGGTGCGCCTCGAAGATCCGCTCGCCGCGCCGCAGGCGGACAAGGAGCGTGATCGTGGCGTCGGCGAGATAGTAGAGCGGCAGAATCAACGCTGCCGCCAGCGCCCCGGCTCCCGCGATCTGCCAGAGGCAGAACCCGGCGAGCAGGCCGATCGGCAGGGAGCCGACATCGCCCAGGAAGAGCCGGGCCACGGGCCGGTTGAACGGCGCGAAGCCGATCAGCGCCCCCGCAAGCGCGCCGGCGATCAGCATGGCGTCGTATTCCCGCAGGACGAGACCGAGCGCGGCGACGGTGGCGCAGAGCGGGACCATCTCCGCAACCGTCATGAGGTCCAGCCCGTCCATGAAGTTGACGAGGTTCACGAACCAGACGCCGGCGACGAGGATCAGCGCGCGCTCGGCCCAGACGGGCAGGAGGTCGGGCAGGACGCGCATGGTGGGATCGGCTGCCAGCAGCGCGCCGACCGCCAGCGCCTGAAGGACGAGGCGCAGGGACGCCGGCAGCGGCCGGATGTCGTCGATGCCGCCGACGAGGGCAAGCCCCGCCACGATGGCCGTAAGGATCAGGGGGCCGCCGGCCGAGCCGCCGAGCAGGACGGCGGGCAGCCAGACAATGGCGAGCGTCGCGCCGACGACGGCGATGCCCCCGCCCTGGGGCGTCGGCTCGCGATGGCTGGACCGGGCATTGGGCCGGGCAAGGGCATAGCGCCGCATGGCCGGCATCAGCGCCATGACGAGGATCGCCGAGAGGATGGCGCTGATCAGACCGATGGCGAACAGAAGCGAGATCAAGGCACCCCCCGGTGGCGAAACGGCGCGACCTTAGCCATCCGCCCGCGGCAGGCAACCCGTCGCCGGCGCATGGTCAGCGCGGCGTGTAGACGAGGGTCTGCCCCTCGCGGGCGGCGACCGTGCCGGGACGCGCCCGCTCCGCGGCGGCGGCGAAGGCGTCCATCGCGGTATCGTCGTGGCGGGGATCGTGGTGGAACAGAACGAGCTGGCCCGCACCGGCGGCGTCCGCGAAGGCGATGCCGGCCTCCCAGGTGGAATGGCCCCAGCCGACGCAGCGGCAATATTCCGCCTCGGAGAACATGGCATCGTAGATCACGGCGTCGGCTCCCCTCGCGAACTCCACCAGATCGGGATCGGGTCCGGAGACGTGATGCTCCAGGTCGCTGAGATAGCAGACCGACCGGCCGGCATGGGTAAACCTGTAGCCGGTCGCACCCTGGGGGTGATTCAGCCGGTGCGTGCGGACCTCGGCGCCGTCGCCGAAAAGCAGCGTCTGCCCGGCGACGAAGCCCACATGGCGCACGTCCGCGGGGAGCTGGTCGAGGGTGACGGGGAAGATCGGCGGCGAGAAAAGGCGCGCCAGGCCCGCCTCGGCGGTCTGGCCGTCGCAATTGCCGCAATGGATCGTGACGCTTCGGCCGGGCGTGAGCGCCGGCTTGAAGAAGGGCAGGCCCACCACGTGATCCAGGTGGAGATGGCTGAGCAGCAGGTCCACATGGGGCGTACCGTCATCCAGGAGCGCCTTGCCGAGACGCGCGATGCCGGAACCGGCATCGACGACGAAGAGGCGGTCGCCCAGGCGGATCTCGACGCAAGCGGTATTGCCGCCGTACCGCGCGAATTCCGCGCCGGCGGTGGGAATGGACCCGCGTACGCCCCAGAACGTGACGCGCAGCCCCTTGGCCCCTTCTGCGGTCATCATCGGATGGTCCTACACGCCCGGCGAGACGGGCGAGGTGCGCCAGCGCACACGGCGCGGGCTCCCTGCGCGCGGACGCCTGCGCCGTCAGCCACGCGCACCCGCCTGGCTCTCGGTGCGCAGCACGTGGTCGAAGCCGGCTGGCTCCTGCTCGCCCGAAAAGACGGCGATGAAGCTGCGGCCGGCCAGCGCTTCCCGCAGGCTGGCGAGCCGGTGCGCGGCCTGGGGCGCGTCGAGGCCGAAATCCGGCCGCGAGGCGACCAGCACTTCCGGCCGGCGCAGCAGCGCGCGGGCGAGATCGATGGCGACCGCCACGTCCGGCCGCACGCCGTCCTGGCCCTCGATGCGCGTGGACAGGCCCAGGCGCACGACCTCGCGCTCCAGGTCGCTGTCGGCGATGACGCCGCGCACGGCGGCGCCCACCTTCGCCTCGGCGCCGGCCATGTCGTAGGCGATGCGCCCGAACAGCAGGTTGTCGGCGAGGGTGGCGGCGCGGCACAGGCCCGCAGGATCGTAGAAGTCGATCGCCGGCTTGAGCGCCGGGGGCAGAAGCTGGGCGAAGGTCCGGCGCGCCCGCAGGATGCGGGCCTCCATGGCCTCGTCGACCAGGCCGAGGCGGTGGCGGGTCTCGATGTAGCGCAGGGCGAGCGAGATCAGCCGGTCCCGGTCGCGGGCGGCCCCGTCGCCGCGGCGGCTGCGGGTGCGCCGGGCGACGAGCGCCTCGTAGATCTCCCGCTCGTCGGCGGCCATGAACGACAGCCGACCGAAGAGCGGATGGCCCGCTGGAATGTCGGCGAACATGTCGGTGACGGTGGTCGCGATCGACAGGCCCATCTCGGCCAGGACCGGTCCCAGGCCCTCGGCCTCCATCACCGCCCGGAAGAAAGGGTGCGACGCCAGGTGGGTGGAATCGAACGTATCCCCCACGGGAACGCCGAACAGGATGTTCTCGGCGATCGTGGCGTACGGGTTGAACCTGTCGGGCTCGAAGCGCTCGACAAGGTCTCCCAGCCCGTCGGCCTGCAGCCTGTCATAAACCGCGGCGCGGGCGGGCAGGACGGCCTGCGCCAGGACGGGGTGCTTGCGCGGGTCGACCGGCGCGCTCAGCGCGCGGGCGTCGATGATGCGCTCCAGGCCCACCGTCCTGAGCACGGCGGAGAGATCGGCATCGAGCAGCGCCTCGCGGGCGTCGGGCTTCAGCCCGTAGGCGAGGTTGTCGAGCCAGGTGGCGCCCGGGGCGATGACCGGCTCGGCGGAGGTGAAGGCGACCCGCAGCGCCCGCGCGCGAGCCGGCACGGCGCCGGGATCGAGTCCCGCCAGGGCGGCGGACCCTGTGGACGGGATCGCCAGGCCCGCCAGCGTGGCGGCCACGAGCTCCGCCTCCTGGTCGCCCGGCGCCATGATGGCGATGTGGGCCGGGGCCGGCGCGTCCAGCGACAGCGGCCCCACGCGCAGGCCGGCCACTTGGTCGCTGGCGACGAGCCCATCCAGGACGATGCGGCCTTCCGGCGCCTTCGGCGCGGTCGCGCCGTCCGGCTCGCGGCGGGCGCGCAGCGCGCTCATCAGCTCGGACACCCGCGTCAGCCGCTCGGTGGCCTGGGCGCGGTCGTCGCGCCAGCGCGCGACACCCCTGGCTGGCGCGGGCAGCAGCGCCGCGGCGACGAGCGCGCCGACAGCCTCCGGGACGCCCAGCCCGCCACCGACGGCGATGAGCCCCGCGATGGTGGGAGCGGCGAAGGGCGCCAGATCGGCCATGGCATCGCGCAGCCGGCCGACCATGCTGCCCCGGTCCGCCTCGGAGGCGGGGCCGGCGATGCGCCCGGCGAAGGCGGCGAGCTCGGAATCCTGGGCGCCGTGGGCGCGCACGGCCTTCCACCGGCGCACGAGGTCCGCCTTGGCCTTGCCGACCCGGGCGGCGCGGGCGGCGGTCTCGCGGGCGATGCCCGCGGAGGCGCGCCGGCGCCAGTGGGACAGCATGACGAGCGCGAACGCCATGACCGCCACGGCGAGGCCGAGCCTGGCGTCGAGCCAGCAGGCATAGACGACCGCGAGCGCGATGCGCGCGCCCGCGAAGGCAGGCAGCGTGATGGCGCTGGCCAGAGCGGGCCGCACCGCGGCGAGGTCGGCCGCGGCGCGCGTCATGCCGTCGGTCAGGTCCAGCCCCTGGATGGTGCGGGCCTGGGTGAGCCGGCGGGCAAGCCGCGTCGAGATGGACTGAAGGGCGCGGTCGGCGGAACGCGCCCGCCACCTGTCGATGACGACATGGGCGAGCGCCCGCAGCGCGAAGACCGCAGCCAGCCAGCCCAGCGCCGCCAGGAGGACCGCGGACCTGCCGAGCTGGAAGCCGGGGAACAGCACGATCCGGTCGGGGCTGCGCACGAAGGGCGGCCAGTCATAGGCAATCTGGAGGAAGGGCACGCGCGCGGCGCCCGAGAGCGCGTCGGCGAACATCTGCCGCGGCATGTCGATCGTCAGGAACGCCAGCGGCGCCGCCAACGCAAGAAGGCCGAACACCAAGAGGTGTCCGGCCCGACCGCTCCGCCACGCCAGCCTAACGGGGTCCCGCTCCATCGGGGCCGACCCTAGACCGAGAACCCGCCCGCGGCCAAGCGTCTGGGCGCGGCCCGGCTGCAAATCCTTCTCTGAGCGTGCGGCGAAGGCGAGCGGCGGCGGTAACGCTCCGGTGACGGTTGGCCGTTAGGCTGGACCCTCGGGGACGAATTGCGATGATGGCCGTGTCTTCACTGGTTGCCGAACTCGAGGATTCGATCGCGCGGGGGTCCAAGGACCGGCGCGTCGAAACGCTGCGGCGCGTGACCGACCTGTTCCTGATGGACGCGGACGCGTACCAGCCGGAGCATGTCGAGGTCTTCGACATCGTCATCGCCCGCCTGACGGCGGCGATCGAGACCCGCGCGCGCGCCGACCTCGCGCGCCGGCTGGCCGACGTGCCGAACGCGCCGCCGGGCGTGATCCGCTCGCTCGCGCACGACGAGATCGCGGTGGCGCGGCCGGTGCTGACGCGCTCGTCCCGCCTGAGCGACGCCGACCTCGTATCCGTGGCCATCGCCCGCGGCCGCGACCACATGCTCGCCATCAGCGAGCGGCCGACCCTGTCGGAGCAGGTGACCGATGTCCTCGTCACCAAGGGCGACGACGTCGTGGCCCATGCGGTGGCCGGGAACGGCGCCGCGCGCCTGTCCCCGAGATCGCTCGACGCCCTGGTGGAGAAGTCGCGCGCGGACGATGCCCTGCGGCTGCTGCTGAGCCAGCGCATCGACGTGCCCCAGGACCATCTGCGCCAGCTCATGGCGGTCGCCAAGGAGGCCGCGCGCCAGCGCCTCGCCGCCAGCCTGCCGGCCGCCGATTCGGGGCTGATCGGCCACGCCGTCGACCAGGGTGCGGTCGTGATCGCGGAGAAGGTCGCCACCAGCGACGCGGAGGCGCCGATCCAGGCGGACGCGGCGCCGAAGGCGGTGCTCAGCCGCAATTACGAGGCCGCGCTGGCGGAGATCATGGCGGCGGTGGAGCGCAACGAGCTCAACGAGTTCGTCATCACGGAATATGCCGGCCGCGGCCAGTTCGAGGAATGCGTCTGCGCGGTCGCCGCACTGGCGAACATCTCGCTGCCGACCGCCGAGCGCCTGTTCCTGGGCTCCGACCAGGATCTGCTGCTGATCGTCTGCAAGGCGCAGAACTGGGCCTGGTCCACGGCCCGCGCGCTGGTGCGCCTGCGGGGCGACGGACGGGCGAGCGCCCGCGACCTCGACCGCGCGATGGACAGCTACGACCAGCTGACCCACGGCACGGCCCAGCGCGTCCTGCGGTTCCTGCATATCCGCGAGGCCAGCGCCGCGCGGCCCGCCCCCGCTCAGACCCGGACGAACGTCAGGTAGGTGGGCGTGCGGCCCTCCCGGAGCGCCTTCGCCTCGTAGCGCGTGCGCGTCCAGCCGTCCCACGGCAGGCGCCAGTCGTCGGCGCGGGACGCCGCCCAGGCGAGGCCCGGCTGGCGCGCCGCGTGCATCAGCGTCCAGGCCGCGTAATCGTCGATATCCGTGGCGAAGCGGAACAGCCCGCCGGGACGCAGCACCCGCACGATCTCGGCAAGGCGCGCGTCGGACACGAAGCGGCGCTTGCGCTGGCGGCGCTTGGGCCAGGGGTCGGGATAGAGAAGATCGACACGGGCGAACGCGGCGTCGGGAAGCCGGGGCAGGAGCAGGCTCGCATCGCCGTCGTGGACGCGCACGTTGGCGAGGCCCCGCGTCTCCACCTCGGCCACGAGCTTGGCGACGCCGTTGACGAAGGCCTCGACGCCGATGAATCCGGTCTGCGGATGCCGCTCCGCTTCGGCGGCCAGGTGCTCGCCGCCGCCGAAGCCGATCTCCAGCCGGACATCCTGAGCCACCGTGCCGAAGAGCGCGGCCGGATCGACCGGGCCGTCGGCCGGGATGCGCAGCGCCGGCAGGCCGGTCTCGACGCGGCTGGCCTGGGCCTGGCGCAGGCGCTTGCCGCGCCGGCGCCCGTAGAAGGCGCCGGCCGGGCGCGTGGCGCCGTCCGAAGCGGCCGGCATGGCGATCAGGCGACCGCCTTGCGCAGGGCGTCGACGAGGTCCGTCCGCTCCCAGGAGAAGCCGCCGTCGCGCGTCGCCTTGCGGCCGAAATGGCCGTAGGCCGCCGTGCGGGCATAGATCGGCTTGTTGAGGTTCAGGTGCTCGCGGATGCCGCGGGGGCGCAGGTTCATGACCTCGCGCAGGGCCTTCTCGAGCTTGGCCTCGTCCACCTTGCCGGTGCCGTGCAGGTCGACATAGACGGCCAGCGGATCGGACACGCCGATGGCGTAGGCGAGCTGGATCGTGCAGCGGTCGGCGAGCTTGGCGGCAACGACGTTCTTGGCGAGGTAGCGGGCCGCATAGGCGGCGGACCGGTCCACCTTAGTCGGGTCCTTGCCCGAGAAGGCGCCGCCCCCGTGGGGCGCCGCGCCGCCATAGGTGTCCACGATGATCTTGCGGCCGGTGAGGCCGGCATCGCCGTCAGGACCGCCGACGACGAACTTGCCCGTCGGGTTGACGTGCCAGACGGTGTCCTTGCTGATCCAGCCCTCGGGCAGCGCGCTGCGGATATAGGGCTCGACGATCTTGCGCACGTCGGCTGAGGTCAGCGTCTCGTCCAGATGCTGGGTGGAGAGCACGATCTGCGTCACGCCGACGGGCTTGCCGTCCTCGTAGCGCACGGTGACCTGGCTCTTGGCGTCCGGGCCGAGCTTGGCGGCGTCGCCCTCGCCGGCGCGGCGGGCCTTGGACAGGACCTCGAGGATCTTGTGGGAATAGTAGATCGGCGCCGGCATCAGCTCGGGCGTCTCGCGGCAGGCATAGCCGAACATGATGCCCTGGTCGCCCGCGCCCTCGTCCTTGTTGCCGGCGGCATCGACGCCCTGGGCGATGTCCGGCGACTGCGAGTGGAGGAGAACGTCGATCTTGGCGTTCTTCCAGTGGAACCCGTCCTGCTCGTAGCCGATCGACTTGATGGCCTTGCGCGCGGCGGCCTTCACCTTGCGCTTCAGGGTCTTCTCGTCGAGGGAGGTGCGGACCTCGCCCGCGATCACGACGCGGTTGGTGGTGGCGAGCGTCTCGCACGCCACGCGCACCTGGGACGCGTCCATGCCGGCCTTGGCCGCCTCGCGGAAGAACAGGTCGACCACCTCGTCGGAGATGCGGTCGCAGACCTTGTCGGGATGGCCTTCCGAAACGGACTCGCTGGTGAAGAGGTAATTCGCGCGCGGCACTGGTCGGTTCCCTGTCGCAACGGCCTGAACGGCCTGAAAAACGGCGCGACGTTGTGACAGGGAGCCGGGATGCGGTCAAGCCGCCGAAGCGGATTCGTTCGTTTGGACGAACGTCAGGCGGCGTTTTCGGCCGTCTCGTCTTCCGCGAGCGCCGCCACCAGCTCGATCACCCGGCGGCGGACCTTCGGGTTCTTGATGCGGATGAAGGCCTTGCTGAGCGCGACGCCCTCCGCCGTGCCCATGAAGTCGCTGACATAGCCCTGCCCACCGGTCTCGGCGAAGCCCGGGGCGCCGTTCGGTTCCCCGCCGGGCGAGCCCTCGAAGAAGAACTCCACCGGCACGGCGAGGATCTTGGAGATCTGCTGCAGGCGGCTCGCACTGATGCGATTGGTGCCCTTCTCGTACTTCTGGACCTGCTGGAAGGTCAGGCCGAGCGCATCCCCCAGGCGCTCCTGACTCATGCCCATGAGCATGCGTCGCATCCTCACGCGAGCCCCGACATGCTTGTCGATTGGGTTCGGTGTCTTGTCGTTCAGTTGCGTGGTCATAGCGTTCCCCCGAAGCGCTTTAGACGGTGCGGCGATTCGCACCCCTTGAGCCCAACAATGCAAAGACCCCGAACAGCATTGCAAAGAATACATCCGGATATCGCGCATAGATTGTATTAGCAAGTGCAATAGGCAACCGCGAGTCGATGACGCCTTCGCGCGAAAGTGGCAGCGACGCCACGATTCGTCCGTAAGGATCGATGACGGCCGATATGCCGGAATTCGCGGCGCGCACGAGCGGCAATCCCTCTTCGATCGTACGCAGCCGCGCCTGGGCGAAATGCTGGTGCGGCCCCGGCGTGTCGCCGAACCAGGCATCGTTGGTCACGTTCAGCATCACGCCCGGCCGAGGCCCCTCCGGCGTGACGGCGCCGGGGAAGATCGCCTCGTAGCAAACGAGCGCTGCCACCGGCGGCAGGCCGGGCACCGCGAGCGGCAGCCGCGCCTCGCCCGGCTCGAAACCGCCCGGGATGGCGACGAACTGGCGGATGCCCAGGCGATCGAGCCAGGCGGCCAGGGCCTCGATCTGGCGGGCCAGCGGCAGGTATTCGCCGAACGGCACCAGATGGACCTTGTCGTAGGTGGCGCCCACCGTGCCGTCGTCCGCCACGACATGGATAGAATTGCGGTAGCGCAGGCCGCTCTCCCCCGGCAGGCCGGGCAGGGCGCGGGCCGCGCCGGTGACGAGAGTGACGCCCGGCGGGAGGAGCGCGGCGATCTGGGCCAGCGCCGCGGGCTGGCGCGCCAGCGCGAAGGGGAAGGCGGATTCGGGCCAGATCAGGTGCGTGACGTCGGCAACGCCCATGGTGGAGGGCGAGGTAGCGCGGTCGCTGATCGACAGGTAGCGCTGCATGATCGCGCCGGCATTCTCGGGCCGGAACTTGGCATCCTGCGGCAGGTTGGGCTGCATGATCCGCAGGCGCACGCCCGGGACCTCCGCCATCGGGCCGGGCGGCAGGCGCCAGGCGCCGTAGCCGGCGAGGGCCGTGAGGACAAGGGCCCCCGCCAGGGGCGATGCCCAGGGCCGCCGGCGGGTCGTGCCCAGGGTCGCAGGAGAGGCGGCGATCGCCACGGCCAGGAGGCCCAGGCCGTAGAGCCCCAGGATCGAGGCCGCCTGCGCGGTCCACAGATGGCCGCCCAGCGCCATGCCGTAGCTGTTCCACGGGAAGCCGGTGAGAACATGGCCGCGCAGCCAGTCGGCCCCGCCGAGGGCGGCGGCGAGAACGAGGATGCGGGATGCGCCCTGGCTCCAGAGCAGGCGCGCGGCAGCGAAGGCGAGCGCGTGGAACAGCGCCAGGCCAGCGGGCAGGCCGACGACGCCGAGCGGAAGCGCCCAGGCGAACTTGTCGGCCTCCACGAGGAAGGCGGCGCCGAGCCACCACAGGCCCGCGAGGAAGAAGCCGAAGCCGAACCACCAGCCTAGCGCGAAGGCGCTGCGGAACGCGTCGCGCCAGCCGGTCCCCGCGGTGCCGTCCAGCAGCCAGACGGCGAGTGTCATGGACAGTACCAGCGCCGGAAACAGGCCAAGGGGCTCCAGGGCGAGGGCGCCCACGGCGCCCGCGGCCAGCGCCATCAGCCTGCGCGGCCATCCCCAGGAGAGGATCACGCGCTCCGCCAGGCCTGCCAGCATCACGCCCGGCGCTCTCTGGTGTCCTCGGTCGGACGGGCCGCGGGGTCGAGCTCGGTCAGGGACGGCGGTGGGGGATCGGCGGTCTCGGTGACGGCGCGGCGGATGATGCGCACGCGCTTCACCCGGCGGGCATCGGCGTCCAGCACCTCGAATTCCAGGTTCTGCGGTCCGGGGACGACCTCGCCGCGGGCGGGAACCCGGCCGGCCAGGACGATGATGAGGCCGCCCAGCGTGTCGACCTCTTCCGACAGTTCCTCGGTCTCCAGGGTCACGCCGAGGGTCGCGAAGACCTCCTCGAGCCCGGCGCGGGCATCGGCGGCGAAGGTGCCGTCGGCGGATTCGGCCACCATCGGGGCCTCGTCGTCGTCGTGCTCGTCCTCGATGTTGCCGACGACCGTCTCCACGATGTCCTCGATGGAGACCAGGCCGTCCGTGCCACCATACTCGTCGATGACGAGCGCCATGTGCGTGCGCGTCGCCTGCATGCGGGCGAGCAGGTCCAGCGCCGGCATGGTCGGCGGAGCGTAGAGGACCGGCCGCAGGATGCGCGCCGCCGACAGCGGCAGAGACAGGTCGACGCCGGCGAGGTTGGGGCCAGCCGCGGGAATGGCGGCGTCCTTGCGGCGGCGTCCCCTTGCCCGGCTGCCCTCGGCGCTGGCGGCGAGGAAATCGAGGAAGTCGCGGATGTGGATCATGCCGCGGGGATCGTCGAGCGTCTCCCCGTAGACCGGCAGGCGCGAATGGCCGGCGGTGCGGAAGACCTGGAGCAGTTCGCCCAACGTCACCTCGCCCTGGATGGCGACGATGTCGGCGCGGGGCACCATCACGTCGTCCACGCGCAGATTGCGCAGCTTCAGCACGTTCTGGAGCATCGCCCGCTCCTGGGGCGAGAATTCCGTCATCGGCGTGGTCACCGACAGGGCGTCGGCCAGGCCTTCGCGGATCGACGAGACCCCGCGCATGCGCAGGGCTCCCATCAGGCGTTCTCGCCAGCGTCCTCCTTGGGAAGAGGCGCCGGCGTCGTTGGAACTTCGATCGTTCATGGGTCTCTGAAAGGGACGGTCAGGTCCCGGTTCTCCTGTCTGCCGCCTCGATATCCGTTTCCGGCGGGTCGCGATAGGGATCGCCGATGCCGAGCGACGCGAGGGCCTTCACCTCCAGCGCCTCCATCTGCACGGCGTCGGCGTCGGTCTCGTGGTCGTAGCCGAGCAGGTGCAGCATGCCATGGACCACGAGGTGCGTCGCGTGGTCGAGGGGCGCCTTGCCCTCCTCCGCCGCCTCGCGCAGCACGGTCTCGTAGGCGATGGCGATGTCGCCGATGACCGGGGAGGCCGCGATCGCCTCCGGCGGCACGGCGGGAAAGGACAGGACGTTGGTGGGCTTGTCCTTGCCGCGCCAGTCGCGGTTGAGCGTGCGCAGGGTGGCATCGTCCGCCAGGAGAAGGCTGACCTCGGCGCCGGGCGCAAAGGCCCTCTCCGCCACCGCGCAGGCGGCAGCGACCGCGCGGGGTGCCGCGTCCACGATGCCGGGCATCGCCTCCCAGAGCGGGCTTTCGGGCACGACGTCCAGGGCCGGCAGCTGCCGTTCTCGCCCGGTCACGGCCGGCGGACCTCCGGCTGCATGGAGCGCGCCGCGTCCTCGTAGGCCTTGACGATGCGGCGCACGAGATCGTGGCGCACGACGTCCGCCTCGCCGAACGACGCGTAGCCGATGCCCTCGACCTTCGAGAGCAGGGCCACGGCCTCGACCAGGCCCGATTTCTGCCCGGGCGGGAGGTCGATCTGGGTGGGATCGCCGGTGATGATCATCCGGGAATTCTCGCCCAGGCGCGTGAGGAACATCTTCATCTGCATCGACGAGGTGTTCTGCGCCTCGTCCAGCAGGACGACGGCGTTGGTGAGCGTGCGGCCGCGCATGAAGGCCAGCGGCGCGATCTCGATCATGCCGGTCTGCAGGCCGCGCTCCACATGGCGCGCCTCCATGAAGTCGTAGAGCGCGTCGTAGATCGGGCGCAGATACGGATCGACCTTCTCGCGCATGTCGCCGGGCAGGAAGCCGAGGCGCTCGCCCGCCTCCACGGCCGGGCGCGAGAGGATGAGGCGCTCGACCACGCCCTGCTCCAGCAGCGAGACCGCGTGGCCGACCGCGAGCCAGGTCTTGCCGGTGCCCGCCGGGCCTTCCGCCAGGACGAGCTCGTGGCGCTTGAGGGCGCGCAGATAGGCGTCCTGCGCGGCGTTGCGCGCCTTCACGGCCCCGCGCTTGCGGGTGTGGACGGCCTCGAAGCCGAGCCGTCCGGGCTCGGCCACCGACGGGAACAGGGACTTCTGCAGGGACGTCTCCTCGATGGCGCCGTCGATATCGCCCATGCTCACCGTGCCGCCCGTCTTGACCTTGCGATAGAGGTTCTCCAGCACCCGCCGGGCCTGCTCGGAAGGCTCGGCGAGCCCCTTGAGCACGACATGGTTGCCATTGGCGTTCGCCATCACGCCCAGTCGCCGCTCCAGATGGGCGAGGTTCTGGTCGTAATGGCCGAAGACGAGGCTCGCGAGCCGGTTGTCGTCGAAGGCGAGCGTGATCTCGGTCTGCTCGTCGCCGGATGCGGGCTTGCCGGTCCGGTCGCGCGTCAGCGTCGTGGCGTCGTTGCGCAAACCTGCTGCTCCCTGCCCTGCGCCGCGAGGGCGCCTCGTTGTGTCACGCGGCGCTCGCCCTCTCGCCGACGAGCCTGCCGGTCATACTGTTGGTGCTCAAGGCGACGATCTCCACATCGGCGATGTCGCCGATGCGCAGGCCCGATCCGGCGGCGTCGAAATGCACGCCCTGCAGATAGGGGGACTTGCCGACGAGCTGGCCGGGATGGCGGCCTTCCCGCTCGACCAGTACGGGCATGACCTGGCCCAGCGCGCCCGCATTGAACGCCTGGCGGTGCGCCTCCAGGCGCTCCTGCAGGCGGGCGAGCCGCTCGGCCTTGACCGGCTCGGCGACCTGCTCGCCCGCATCGGCGGCCGGCGTGCCCGGACGCTGGCTGTACTTGAACGAGAACGCGGCGGCGAAGCGCACCCGGTCGACCAGGCGCATCGTGTCCTCGAAATCGGCGTCGGTCTCGCCGGGGAAGCCGACGATGAAGTCGGACGAGAGCGCGATGTCGGGACGGGCCGCGCGCACCTTGTCGATGGCCCGCAGATAGGCCGCGGCGTCATGACGGCGGTTCATGGCCTTCAGGATGCGGTCTGACCCGGACTGAACCGGCAGGTGCAGGTAGGGCATGGCCTGCGGCAGGTCGCGGTGGACCGCGATGAGGGCGTCGTCCATGTCCAGCGGATGGCTGGTCGTGTACCGGATGCGGGCGATGCCGGGCACCTCCGCCACGCGCGCCATCAGCCGGGCCAGCGTCCAGTCGCGGCCGTCCGGGCCCTCGCCGTGATAGGCGTTGACGTTCTGGCCGATGAGGGTGACCTCTCGGATGCCCGCCTCCGCCAGCCGCGCCACGTCCGCCAGCACCTTCGCCACGGGGCGGCTCACCTCGGCGCCGCGCGTATAGGGGACGACGCAGAAGGCGCAGAACTTGTCGCAGCCCTCCTGCACGGTCACGAAGGCCGAGACGCCGCGCCGCTGCATGACCTGTCGCGAGGGCGCCGGCAGGTGGTCGAACTTGTCCTCGACCGGGAATTCCGTGTCCACGACAGGGCCGGATCGCGCCCGGGCGAGCAGGTCCGGCAGGCGGTGGTAGTTCTGCGGGCCGACGACGAGGTCGACGACGGGCATGCGGCGCTGGATCTCGGCGCCTTCCGCCTGGGCGACGCAGCCCGCGACCACGACCCGGGTGTCGAGCCCGCGCGAGGCCCGCTCGCCCTTGAGCACGCGCAGGCGGCCGAGCTCGGAATAGACCTTCTCAGCGGCCTTCTCGCGGATATGACAGGTGTTCAGGACAATGACGTCGGCATCCGCGACATCCGCGGTCTCGGCGAACCCCTCGGGGCCGAGAACGTCCGCCATGCGCTCGGCGTCGTAGACGTTCATCTGGCAGCCGTAGGACTTGACGAAGAGCCGCTTTCCGGCCGGCTTGGGCGTCTGGGTCACGCTGTCTCGATCTGTGGCGCCGGCGCGGTCCTTGAGGCCGGCTCCCCATTCTTAGTGCGCTTCGCCGGCAAAAAGAAGCACGCTGTCGTCGCGCCCGGCGCGAAATCGCTCCCGCGTGACCGGGGCGTCACTCGTCCTCGCCGAGGGGCACCGCGTAGAGCTCCAGACGGTGATAGACCAGCCTGTAGCCCAGCTTGCGGGCGATCTGGGCCTGCAGATCCTCGATCTCCTGCGACCTGAACTCGATGACATCGCCGGTCTCGATGTTGATCAGGTGGTCGTGGTGCTCCCGCTCGGCGCGCTCGTAACGGGCGCGCCCGTCGCGGAACTGGTGCCGTTCGATGATGCCCGTGTCCTCGAACAGCCGCAGCGTGCGGTAGACGGTGGAGAGGGCGATGCGGCTGTCGGAGAGCGCCGCCCGGCGGTGCAGCTCCTCCACGTCGGGATGGTCGTCGGCCTCGCCGACGACGCGGGCGATGACGCGCCGCTGGCCGGTCATGCGCAGGCCCTGCTGGGCGCAGGCGCGCTCGATCGCCGCGACGCGGCGGGCGGCGGGCGTGTCGGCCAGGTGCTGGGGCATCCGTCTTGGCATGTCGTTCCGGCTACCGGTCTTAGCCGCGGCGCGGCGGAAACGGAAGGCTCCGGCCGGGCCGGGTCCCGCTTAATCGAGCGCGCGGCGCATGGTGAGCGCGGCGGCGTGCCGGCCGCCGGGACGCGGATAATAGGCCTCGCGGCGCCCGATGGGCGTGAAGCCGTGGCGCCGGTAGAGCGCGATGGCCGGGGCATTGTCCTCCTCCACCTCGAGGAAGACGGTGCGGATGCCGGCGGCCGCGAGCCCTGCCAGGTGCTCGCGCAGAAGCAGGCCCGACCAGCCCCGCCCGCGCGCCGACGGCGCCAGGGCGACGGTGAGGATCTCGGCCTCGTCCAGCACGGTGCGCGACAGGAGGATGCCGGTCAGCCGCCGCCCCGTGCCCACGAAAAGGCCGTCGGCGCGGATGGCGCGGTCGGCGATCATCGCCTGCATGTCCATGAGGTCCCAGCCGCGGGCGAAGCCGGCTGCATGGATGGCGGCGGCCTCGCCGGCGTCCGAGGTGGCCAGCGGCTCCACATGGGGCGGGCCGTCCCGCCGCAGGAAGCTGAACAGGCTCATTGCCGCGGCAGGCGCCCGTTGTCCTGGGGCTTGGCGTCGGCGGGCCGCAGGTAGAGCGGCCGGGCGGGCGCGTCCGCCGGATCGGCGGCGATGCCCAGGCGAGCGACCCAGGCGATGTCCGGGGCGGGCGCGGCGTCCACAACCCGCGCGTCGAGGCCGAGTGCGAAGGCGTCGCTCGCCACGACGGGCGCGGCCGGCCCGACGAGGCTGATCCCGCCCGAGCCGAGGGCGCGCACGGCGTCCCGGATCGTGGCGACGCGCGGCGCCATGAGCGGGCGACCGCCGGGCGCGACCGCCTGGACATAGACGTTGCCGTGGCGGGCATCGATGGCAGCGGCGATGACGCGGCCAGCCTCCGTCGTGAGGGCCGGGGCAATGAGGGCGGACAGGGTCGAGACCCCGACGACGGGCACTTCGAGCCCGAGCGCGATGGCGCGGGCGGCGGACAGGCCGATGCGCAGGCCGGTGAAGCTGCCGGGACCGATCGTCACGACGACCCGGTCGATGCCCTCGAAGCGCGTGTCGACGCGGGCGATGACGCGATCAATGAGCGGGACGAGCTCCTCCGCGTGTCCGCGCTCCATGTAGATCGTCTCGGAGGCGATGGCCTCCGCCGCGCCGCGCTCGACGACGCAGGCCGAGCAGGCGCCGAGCGCCGTGTCGATGGCAAGAACGCGCAAGGGGCAGGCCTCCCGGGCCGAATCACGCGCCTACGATGACCAGCCCGGGCGCTTTGCGAAAGCGGGGCGGCTTCAGACCGCCTCGACCTCGCGCACGTCGGGAAGGAAGTGGCGTAGAAGGTTCTGGATGCCGTGCTTGAGCGTCGCCGTGGACGAGGGGCAGCCGGAGCACGACCCCTTCATGGCGAGATAGACCACGCCGTCGCGGAACCCGCGGAAGGTGATGTCGCCGCCATCGCCCGCAACCGCGGGGCGCACGCGGGTCTCCAGCAACTCCTTGATCGTCTCCACGATGCCTTCGTCGGCGGGATCGAAGAACTCTCCGTCCTCGTCGTCGCCGGTCGCGGCGCCTTCCACCATGACCGGTGCGCCGGACATGAAGTGTTCCATGATGGCGCCCAGGACGGCCGGCTTCAGGTGATGCCATTCGCCGTCCGCCTTCGTCACGGTGACGAAGTCGGAGCCGAGGAACACGGCCGCGACGCCGGGCACCCCAAGCAGCCGCTGGGCCAGCGGCGAGGCGGCGGCGGCCTCCACGGACTGGGCATCGAAGGTTCCGGACGGCAGCACGGTGCGGCCGGGAAGGAACTTGAGGGTCGCCGGATTGGGCGTGGCTTCGGTCTGGATGAACATGGCTGGCTCCCGCCGCACCGGGTCAAGGCCGGCCGGCTGCCGTCAACATAGTCACGGCGTTAGAATGATTCCAGCACCCTTAGGCGAGGGCGTCGATTTCCGCGTCGCTCAGGGATCCGGGCACGATCACGACCGGAACCGGCAGCCTCGCCACCTGCCGCGTGGCGAGCGTCGAGACGAGCGGGCCGGGCCCGTCCTGGCCGAGGCCGGCCGCCAGGATGAGCAGGGCGATGTCCTCGTCCGCGTCGATGAGGCTCGCGATCTCGGACGCCGCATCCCCCAGCCGCACCACGCATTCCGGCTCGATCCCGGCGAGCGAGCGCACCGATTCGGCGGCCCGCTGGCAGGCGGCCTCGGCCTTCCCTACGGCCTCGGCCTTCAGCATGTCCTCGACGCCGAGCCAGTCCTGCGCGTCGGGCGCGGGCTCGGCGGCGAGCATGACCATGGCGGCGCCGGTGCGGGACACGCGCCGCGCGGCGAACCGCCAGGCGCGGTCGCATTCCGGCGTCTCGTCGACCACGACGAGGAATTTCGGCCGGTGTCCGGCCTCGTAGGATCGTCTCTTGCGCATCCGTCTTCACCCCGATCCCGGGCGCGGATGCTGGCCCGCCCCGGCCCGGCCGGTCAAGGCGCGCAAATCCCGCTCAGCGGATGAAGCCGACGATGTCCTTGACCGCGTCCATGTTCGGGCGGGCGATGGCCCGCGCCCGGTCGGCGCCGTCCCGGAGGATCGCGTCGATCGAGGAGGGGTCGGCGACGAGCCGGCGCATCTCCTCGCCGATCGGCGCGAGCCTGGCGACGGCAAGGTCCACGAGCGCGGCCTTGAAGGCCGAGAACTGGGCGCCGCCGAACTGGTCGAGCACGGCCTGCTTGGTACGCCCGTCCAAAGCGGCGAAGATGCCCACGAGGTTTTCCGCCTCGGGGCGGCCCTTCAGGCCCGCCTCCTCGGAGGGCAGCGCGTCGGCATCGGTCTTTGCCTTGCGCACCTTCTGGGCGATCGCGTCCGCATCGTCGGTCAGGTTGATGCGCGAATAATCCGACGGATCGGACTTCGACATCTTCTTGGTGCCGTCGCGCAGGCTCATGACGCGGGTCGCGGGACCCTGGATCAGCGGCTCCGGCAGCGGGAAGAAGCCGTCGGAATTGTGGCCGCGGGCGGCGATGGCCTGGCGGAAATCGCCGTTGAACTTCTGGGCGATGTCGCGGGCCAGCTCCAGATGCTGCTTCTGGTCCTCGCCGACCGGCACGTGCGTCGCACGGTAGACCAGGATGTCGGCGGCCATGAGGTTGGGATAGGCGTAGAGGCCGACGGAGGCGTTCTCCCGGTCCTTGCCGGCCTTTTCCTTGAACTGGGTCATGCGGTTGAGCCAGCCCAGGCGGGCCACGCAGTTGAACACCCAGGCGAGCTCGGCGTGCTCGGCCACCTGGCTCTGGTTGAAGATGACCGAGCGGGCAGGATCGAGGCCGCAGGCGATATAGGCGGCCGTGACCTCGCGGATGGCGCGCGTCAGGTCGGCCGGATCCTGGAAAACCGTGATCGCGTGCATGTCGACGACGCAATAGATGCAGTCCATCGACTTCTGCAGCTCGATCCAGCGGATCATCGCGCCCAGATAATTGCCCAGATGCAGGTTCCCGGTGGGCTGCATCCCGGAGAAGACGCGCTCCTGAAACGCCATGATCGAAGTTCCCTTGAGACAAGGCCGCTCGCCTGAGCGAGCGCTTATGGCAAGCCGCGGGACGAGGCAAGCGCGGGCCGGGCGTCAGCCTCGCTGCATGGCCCGCGAGACCTCGCGCCAGTCGATCGCCCGCAGGACCGTGGCGAGAATGCCGTAAACGCCGATGCCGAGCAGACAAAGACTGACGAGGGCCGTGGCGCGGGTGACCGTCCCAGCCGCAGGATCGAGCCAGGGCTCGGCGGCGACGGCCCCCGACGCCACGGCGGCGGCCATGACAGCGCTGGCGACGGCCATTCCACCGCAGCGCAGGCCAAGGCGGATATCCGGCCGCCAGCGCCCGTCCCGATACAGGAACGCAGCGAGGACAAGCGCCTGGGCGGCAAGACCTGCCGATACGCTCAGGCCCAATGCCAGCGAGCCGCCAGGACCGGCCGCAAAACCGAGGACCAGCGTGACCGCGATCCCGAGGGCGGCCGCAACGAGAGGCGCGCGTACGTCCTCGGCGGCGAAGGCTGACTGGGCCAGGACCTTGCCGACACACGCCGCCGCCAGACCGGGCGCGAGGCCGGCGAGCATCGCGGCCGTCTCGGTTACGTCCGCCGCACCGAACGCCCCACGACCGAAAAGGACCGAGACGATAGGCTGGGCGAGGGCCGCGAGCGCGGCCGCCGACGGCAGGGCCAGGGCCAGCATCGCCTCAAGCGCACGGTTCTGCGCCGCATGGGCCGCGAAGCTGTCGCCGGCACCGAGACGCGCGGCGATCTCCGGAAGGATGACGATCCCGGCCGCTGCGGACACGAAGCCAAGCGGCATCTGCACGAGCCGCTCGGCATAGTAGAGCCAGGCAATGGCCCCTGGCGTCTGCGACGCGGCGGCTGTCGCGGCCAGGACAATCAGCTGAGCCGCTCCGGAGGCGGCCATGGCCGGACCGGCACGCATCAGGAGGCTGCGCTGCTCGGGTGCTGCCACGTCGCGCCAATGCGGCCACGCCAGGGGAAGACGGCGCATGGCGGGGATCAGACAGGCGAGCTGCACGAGACCGGCGAGGCTCCAGCTGGCAGCGAAGACCAGACCGTTGGCCACCGGGTCGCCGCCGCGGGCGTAAAGGATCCAGAGGACCGCGATCAACCAGACATTGACCGCCAGCGGCGCCAGCGCCGCAGCTGCGTAGCGGCGCTCCGCGTTCAGCCAAGCTCCGGCTAGGGAGGCCAGGGTCGCCCCGACGAGGAAGGGCATGGCGGCGCGCAGATAGCCCATCGCGAGGTCGGGCAGGGACGGATCGCCGCCATGCCCGCCCAGCGCCAGCACGATCCACGGCGCGAGCGCGTGCACGAGCGCAGCAAGCGCAAGAACCGCGGTGCCGACGCTCGCCAGCGACGCCGAGCCGAAACGACCCGCAGCCTGCGTTCCGGCGAGCGCGAGGCGAGCGTGGATGGGGACGAAGCCCGCGTTCAGTCCGCCTTCGCCCAGCACCCGTCGCAGCGCGTTCGGGATGCGCAGTGCGAGGAGGAGCGCGTCGGCAACCGGGCCGGCACCGAACAGCCCCGCCGTCAGCATGTCGCGGACGAATCCGAGAATGCGCGACAGCGCGGCGCAGCCGGCGACGAGGAGGGTTGAGCGGCCGACCGACACCGGCCGCTTCAGAGGATGAAGCGGCTGAGGTCGGCGTTGCGGGCGAGATCGCCGACCTGCGCCTCCACATAGGCCGCGTCGATGGTCAGCGTGTCGCCGGACCGGTCGGGGGCGTGGAACGAGATGTCGTCCAGGATACGCTCCATTACGGTCTGCAGGCGTCGCGCGCCGATGTTCTCGACGCTGCCGTTCACCTCCACCGCGACCCGGGCAATGGCGTCGACCGCGTCATCCGTGAAGGCGAGGGTCACGCCTTCCGTCGCCATCATGGCGACGGACTGCTTGATGAGGCTGGCCTCCGTGTCGGTCAGGATCCGCCGGAAGTCGTCGATGTCCAGGGACGACAGCTCGACCCGGATGGGCAGGCGGCCCTGCAGCTCCGGCAAGAGGTCGGACGGCTTGGCGACGTGGAACGCGCCGGAGGCGATGAACAGGACGTGGTCGGTCTTCACCGGGCCGTGCTTGGTCGCCACCGTCGTGCCCTCGATCAGGGGCAGCAGGTCGCGCTGCACGCCCTCGCGGGACACGTCGGCCCCGGAGCGTCCCTCCCGGGCGGTGATCTTGTCGATCTCGTCGAGAAAGACGATGCCGTTGTTCTCCACCTGGCGGATCGCCTCCTGGACGATGGCGTCCTGGTCGATCAGCTTGTCGCTCTCCTCGGCGACGATGGGATCGTACGCGTCGCGAACGCTCATCCGCCGGGGCTTCGACTGGCGGCCGAACGCCTTGCCGAACATGTCGGACAGGTTGACGGCGCCGATGGAAGCGCCCGGCACGCCGGGCACCTCGAACATGGGCAGCCCGCCGCCCCCGCCGGACGCGCTCAGCTCGATCTCGATCTCCTTGTCGTCGAGTTCGTTCGCCCGGAGCTTGCGGCGGAAGGCATCGCGGGTGCCGGGGCTCGCGGTCGGCCCGACGAGGGCGTCGAGGACGCGCTCCTCGGCGGCCAGATGCGCCTTGGCGTGGACCTCCCTGCGGCGGGCGTCGCGCACCAGCCCGATTCCCACCTCCACGAGGTCGCGCACGATGGATTCCACGTCGCGGCCCACATAGCCCACCTCGGTGAACTTTGTGGCCTCGACCTTCAGGAAGGGCGCGCCGGCGAGCTTGGCCAGGCGGCGGGAGATCTCGGTCTTGCCGCAGCCGGTCGGCCCGATCATCAGGATGTTCTTCGGCACGACCTCGTCCTTCAGCGGGCCTTCCAGCCGCTGCCGGCGCCAGCGGTTGCGCAGGGCGATGGCGACCGCGCGCTTGGCGTCGCGCTGGCCGACGATGAACCTGTCGAGCTCGGAGACGATCTCGCGGGGAGAGAATTCGGTCATGGCAGGTCTTCTGTCGCGTGACGGGGCATGAGGAGCGGTCGAAAGGGCAGCCGGCGAACCCTAGGGCACGATGAGCGCAGGCGATGGCGGCGGCTCACCTGGCCGCATCGAGGGCCTCGATGGTCAGGTTGCCGTTGGTGTAGACGCAGATCTCGGCGGCGATCTCCAGCGACCGGCGCACGATGTCCTGCGCATCCATGTCGGGCCGGTCTATGAGCGCACGGGCTGCGGCCAGGGCGTAATTGCCGCCCGACCCGATCGCCATGACGGCCCCGTGCTCCGACGCCTCGGGCTCCAGCACGTCGCCGGTGCCCGACAGGAGCAGGCTCACCTCCCTGTCGGCGACCAGCATCATGGCCTCGAGCCGTCGCAGGTAGCGGTCGGTGCGCCAGTCCTTCGCGAGCTCGACGCAGGCGCGGGCGAGCTGGGAGGGGTGCTGCTCCAGCTTGGCCTCCAGACGCTCGAACAGCGTGAAGGCGTCAGCCGTGGCGCCGGCAAAGCCGCCGATCACCGCGCCCTTGGCGAGGCGCCGGACCTTCTTCGCGTTGCCCTTCACCACGGTCTGGCCCAGGGACACCTGGCCGTCGCCGCCGATGACGACGCGGCCGGCCTTGCGGACCATGACGATGGTGGTGCCGTGGAATGTCTGTGCGTCGCTCATGGGGTCCCGTGCCGGAAGATCGGTCCGGCACACTTAATCATCGCGCGCCGAATGACAAAGGCGGTGGTGGCGTTCGGCCACGCCCCTTGCTAGAAGCGCCCGCGGCGGCGCGGCCCATCCGGCCCGCGCCCTCTTCAGGAGCGAGCGGCAATGCGCGTCGGACAGATCGACCGCAAGACGGCGGAGACGGCGATCGCCGTCAAGGTGAACCTGGACGGCGAGGGCAAGGCCTCCATCGCCACCGGGATCGGCTTCTTCGACCATATGCTGGACCTGTTCGCCCGCCATTCGCTGATCGATCTCGAGGTGAAGGTCGACGGCGACCTGCATGTCGACTTCCACCATTCGGTGGAGGATGCCGGCATCGCGCTCGGACAGGCGATCTCGCGCGCGCTCGGCGACAAGAAGGGCATCGCCCGCTACGCAGACCTCCACCTGCCCATGGACGAGACGCTGACGCGTGTCTGCGTGGACGTGTCCGGCCGGCCCTTCCTGGTGTTCCGGACCGAGTTCCCGACGCCGAAGATCGGCGAGTTCGACACCGAACTCGTGCGCGAGTTCTTCCAGGCCTTCGCGATCCAGGCCGGGCTGACCCTGCACGTGGAGACGCTGTACGGCGTCAACAGCCACCATATCGCCGAGAGCTGCTTCAAGGGCCTGGCCCGGGCGCTGCGGGCGGCGCTGGCCGTCGACCCGCGCGAGGGCGGGCGCGTGCCGTCCACCAAGGGCGCCCTGTGACGGGCGCCGATCGCGGCGCCCCCTGAAAGGCGGAGGCATCTCATGCCGAGCTATATCGTCCATGTCCGGGCCGACGGCCCGGCCGACCGACCGGCATTCGACGATGCCGTCCTGGTGAAGGACGGCTTCTCGGTGCCCGCCTTCGCGCTCACCTTCCTCTGGGCGCTGTGGCACCGGATGTGGCTGGTGGCGCTGGCCGTCCTCGTGATCGATGCGGCGCTCGTTGCCGCCTTGAGCCTGCTGGGCGTCCACCCGGCCGCGGCCCTGGCGGTGGAATTCGCCATCTCGCTCGCGTTCGGCCTGGAAGCGGCGGCCATCCGCGGCTGGCACCTGACCCGCAAGGGCCGGCCGGCGGCGTTCGTGGTGGTCGCCGACGACGAACGCGGCGCCGAGGACAAGGCCGCCCTGGTCTGGAGCCGTTCGGCCGGGGCCAGAGCGTCCGCCGCGCCCGTCTGGCGGACGCCCGCGGCCCGCGCCGGTGCGCCCGCTGCGGTTCCGGCCGCAGGCGGCCCCGTGCTCGGCCTGTTTCCCGATCCGGAGAGGCGCCCGTGACCGTCGCCATCATCGATTACGGCTCCGGCAACCTGCACTCGGCCCAGAAGGCCTTCGAGCGGGCGGCGCGGGAGAGCGGCCATGCGGCGGAGATCGTCGTGACCGCCGATCCCGACCTCGTGCGCCGGGCCGAGCGGATCGTCCTGCCCGGCGTCGGCGCCTTCGCCGATTGCCGCAGGGGGCTGGATGCCGTGCCGGGCATGGTGGACGCGCTGACCGAGGCGGTCCGCCGCGACGGCAAGCCGTTTCTGGGGATCTGCGTCGGCATGCAGCTCATGGCGACGCGCGGTCTGGAATACCGCACGACGCCGGGCCTCGACTGGATCCACGGCGACGTGGCGCTGATCCGCCCCCATGACGGCTCGCTGAAGATCCCGCATATGGGCTGGAACAACCTGCATCCGCAGGCCGAGCATCCGCTGATCGCCGACATCCCGCTCGGACCCTCGGGCCAGAACGCCTATTTCGTGCATTCCTACGCCCTCACCCCCGCCGATCCGCAGGACGTGCTGGCGCTGACGGACTATGGCGGACCGGTGACGGCGATCGTGGCGCGGGACAACATGGCCGGCACCCAGTTCCACCCGGAGAAGAGCCAAAAGCTGGGGCTGAAGCTGATCGGCAATTTCCTGGGATGGCGGCCGTGATCCTGTTTCCTGCGATCGACCTCAAGGAAGGCCGCTGCGTGCGCCTGGTGCGCGGCGACATGGCCCAGGCGACCGTCTTCAACGACGATCCCGGGGCGCAGGCGGCCGCCTTCTTCGCGCAAGGGTTCACGCACCTGCACGTGGTCGACCTCGACGGCGCCTTCGCCGGCAAGCCGATGAACGCGGCCGCCGTGGACGCGATCCTGAAGGCGGTGCCGCGCATGCCGGTCCAGCTCGGGGGCGGCATCCGCGACATGGCGACGGTGGAGGGCTGGCTCGCCAAGGGCGTCGCCCGGGTCATCATCGGGACGGCCGCCGTGCGCGAGCCGGACTTCGTCAGGGCCGCCGCGAAGGCCTTTCCGGGCCGCATCGTGGTCGGCATCGACGCGCGCGACGGGATGGTGGCCGTGGAAGGCTGGGCGGAGACCTCGAGCCTGAGCGCCCACGACCTCGCCGACCGGTTCGCCGACGCGGGCGTCGCCGCCATCGTCTATACCGACATCGCCCGCGACGGCGTGCTGGCCGGCGTCAACTGGCCGATGACGGCGGCGCTGGCCGACCGCTCGCCGATCCCGGTCATCGCGTCCGGGGGCCTGGCCTCCCTCGCCGACATCGAGGAGATGGTGCGGCTCAGCCACCCGCGCATCGAGGGCGCGATCTCGGGCCGGGCACTCTATGACGGGCGCATCGACCCGGCGGCGGCGCTGGCGACGATCGCCGGCGCGGCCCGGCAGGAGGGAGCGGCCTGATGCTCAAGATCCGCGTCATCCCCTGCCTCGACGTCAAGGACGGCCGCGTCGTCAAGGGCGTGCAGTTCGCCGACCTGGTGGACGCCGGCGACCCGGTGGAGGCCGCCAAGGCCTATGACGCCGCGGGCGCCGACGAGCTCACCTTCCTCGACATCACCGCGAGCCACGAGGAGCGGGGCACGCTCCTCGATGTCGTCCAGCGGACGGCCGAGGCCTGCTTCATGCCGCTGACGGTCGGCGGGGGCGTGCGGACCGTGGACGACATCCGCCGGCTGCTGCTGGCGGGAGCGGACAAGGTCTCCATCAACACCGCCGCCGTCACCCGCCGGGCCTTCGTGCGGGAAGCCGCCGAGAAGTTCGGCGACCAGTGCATCGTCGTCGCCATCGACGCCAAGAAGGTCTCGTCGGGCTATCCCGAGAAATGGGAGATCTTCACCCATGGCGGGCGCAACCCGACCGGGATCGACGCGGTCGACTATGCCCGCGAGGTCGTGTCGCTGGGCGCGGGCGAGTTGCTCGTGACCTCCATGGACAAGGACGGCACCAAGTCCGGCTACGACATCGCGCTGATGCGCACGATCTCCGACGCGGTCTCGGTGCCGGTCGTCGCCTCCGGCGGGGTCGGCTCGCTGGACGACCTGGTGGCGGGCGTGCGCGACGGCCATGCCAGCGCCGTGCTCGCCGCCTCGATCTTCCATTTCGGGACCTATACGGTCGCCGAGGCGAAGGCCCACATGGCCGCCGCCGGCCTGCCGATGCGGATGGACTGACGATGGGCTCCTTCACGCTTGCCGATCTCGCTACGATCGTCGCCGAGCGGGCGAACGCCTCCCCGGCGGAGAGCTACACCGCGAAGCTCCTGGCCGACGGCATGCCGCGGGCGGCCAAGAAGCTCGGCGAGGAAGCGACCGAGACCGTCATCGCCGCCGTGGCGGGCACGGGGGCGGAGGTCACGTCCGAGGCAGCGGACCTGCTCTATCACCTAATGGTCGTGCTCCACGGGCGCGGCATTCCGTTGCAGGATGTGCTCGACGAGCTGCAACGCCGCACCGGCCGCAGCGGCCTGGACGAGAAGGCCTCGCGCCCGCGCTGACGCGCCGGCCGGGCCGTGATGGACATGATCGGAGCGGGGATGGACCAGCGCGTCGAGGACGGCCTCGCCCCGTACAGGATTTTCACGCGCGCGGAATGGGCTTCCCTGCGCGCCGACACGCCGCTGACGCTCACCGCGCAGGAGGTGGGCCGGCTGCAATCGCTCAACGACCCGATCTCGCTCGAGGAGGTCGTGGCGATCTACCTGCCGCTGTCGCGCCTGCTCTCGCTCTACGTCGCCGCCACGCAGGGCCTGTTCAAGGCGACCCAGCGCTTCCTGCTCGCCGAGAACGAGACCAAGACGCCGTACATCATCGGGGTCGCGGGGTCTGTGGCCGTCGGCAAGTCGACGACCGCCCGCGTCCTCCAGGCGCTGCTCGCGCGCTGGCCCAACACGCCCAAGGTGGAACTGGTCACCACCGACGGGTTTCTGTGGCCCAACGCGGACCTGGAGCGTCAGGGCCTGATGGAGCGCAAGGGGTTCCCCGAAAGCTACGACACGAACGCGCTGCTGCGCTTCCTGTCGGACATCAAGGCCGGGCGGCGGCATGTGCGCGCGCCGGTCTATTCCCACCTCACCTACGACGTGGTGCCGGGGGAGAGCATCGAGGTGGACCAGCCGGACATCCTGATCGTGGAGGGGCTCAACGTGCTCCAGCCCGCGCGCCTGCCCAAGGACGGCGCAGCGATCCCGTTCGTCTCCGACTTCTTCGACTTCTCGGTCTATCTCGATGCCGAGGAGGATCCGCTCCACGACTGGTACATCCGGCGCTTTATGCGGTTGCGGGAGACCGCCTTCCGCGATCCGCGCTCGTTCTTCCGCAAATATGCCGACGTGTCGGAAGCCGAGGCGCTGCAGACCGCAGAGCGCCTGTGGAGCCGGATCAACCTGGTGAACCTGCGCGAGAACATCGTCCCGACGCGGCGCCGGGCGAGCCTGATCCTGCAGAAGGGCGACAGCCATCGCATCGAGCAGGTCGCGCTCAGGCGGCTGTGACGGCTAGAGGTTTCGTTCCACGTCCATCGCGCGATGAAGAATGCGGACGACCACGATCCCGCCGTCGTCGGCAATCCGGAAGAACAGCACATGCGATCCGACCGCGAGCTTTCGGTAGCCTGACCGGATGTCGACGGGACGGCTCGGGCGGACGCCTTTCGCCAGGTCTAAGCAGGCGTCCCGTATCGCGGTGAGGTAAAGCTCCGCCTGGTCAGCACCCCAATGGCGGGCCGTGTAATCCCAGATTCCGTCGAGATCGGCCTGCGCGGCGGGCGCCAGGGCCAGGCGGTTCATGCTGCGCCAGGCGCCTTGCGCTTGCGGGCGATGAACGCATCGAAATCGAACGGCTCCGGCTCGCCCGAGCGCTCGCCGGCAATCAGCGCGTCCTGAAGCGCCCGGACTTTCGCTTCGTGCTCTTCCAGCATGCGCAATCCGGCCCGGACGACGTCGCTCGCCGAATTATAGCGACCGCTCTGGACCTGACCGTCGATGAAAGCCGCGAAGTGATCGCCCAGGCTGACCGATGTGTTGCGTGCCATTGCCGCTCCTGTACCAGGAATTGGTACACCAGATCGGGCAGGGAGTCGACCCCGCCCGTCAGGCGAGCCCGACCTCCGCCGCGAGGTCCGACAGGCGCCGTTCCGGACGGGCGCCCACGTGCTGGATGATCTCGGCCGCCGCAAGCGCGCCCAGGCGCAGGCAATCCGCCAGCTCCCGCTCCCGCGACAGGCCGAACAGGAAGCCTGAGGCGAACAGGTCGCCCGCGCCGGTCGTGTCCACCAGCCGGTCGATGGGGAAGACCGGGGCGGAGACGGTGCGCTCGCGCGTCACGGCCAGTGCGTCCTGTTCCGAGCGCGTGACGGCGGCTAGGAAGCCGGCGGCCGTGGTCTCCGACTGGAGCGCCGCGAGCGCCGTGTCGAAATCGGCGGTCTGGTAGAGGCTCTTCAGCTCGTGCTCGTTGGCGAAGAGGATGTCGACGAGGCCTTCCCGGACGAGGCCGAGGAATTCGTCGCGGTAACGATCGACGCAGAAGGAGTCGGAGAGGGTCAGCGCGACCCGGCCGCCGGAGCGATGGGCGAGGCCCGCTGCCTTGCGGAAGGCCAGCTTCGCCGCCGGCGGATCCCACAGATAGCCTTCCAGATAGGTGATCCCGGCCGCCTCCACCGCGACAGCGTCGATATCGGCCTCCGTCAGGTTCTGGCAGGCGCCGAGATAGGTGTTCATCGTCCGCTCGCCGTCCGGCGTCACGAAGATGAAGGAACGCGCCGTCGCCGGGCCCTCGGTCGCCGGGGCGGTCTCGAAGGTCACGCCCGCGGCCCGGATGTCGTGGCGGTAGAGCCGGCCGAGATCGTCGTCGCGCACCTTGCCGAAGAAGGCCGCGCGGCCGCCGAGGGAGGCGAGGCCCGCAGCGGTGTTTCCGGCCGAACCGCCGGAGATCACCGAAGTCGGCCCCATCGCGGCGAAGAGATAGTCCGCCCGCTCCTCGTCGATGAGCATCATGGCGCCCTTGGCCAGGCCGTGGGCGGCGAGCACGTCCTCTTCCGCGTGGGTGATGACATCGACGATCGCGTTGCCGATGCAGAGAACGTCCGTCTGGTTCATGGAAGGGTCGATCCTGGATGGGGCTGTGGGCGGGTCCCGGCCTGTCGCATCGCGGTCGCCGGGCGTCAAGCGCGGCGGCGCTTGCCGGCCCGGTCGAGGACGGCCTGGAGCTTTGCGATCGTTTCGGCATCCAGCGCCCCGATCTCCCGCGACAGGCGGTTGGCGAAGGCCGTGGCGGCCGGGTCCAGGCCCGCCGTGTCGAGGACCGCGCGGGGATCGGACATGTCGGCGAGGCGGTGGAGCTCGTCGGCTTCGTCCCAGATCACGTTGAAATATCCGATGACCGCCTGGACGAACGCCCAGGCCGGCTTCCCGCGCCGGCCATGCTCCAGCGCCGACAGATAGGCGCTGGAGACGCCGAGCGCCTCGGCCATCTCGCGCATCGTGATGCCGCGCTCGGCGCGCATCTGCCGCATGCGCACGCCGAACGGGGTCATTCGGCTTCGCCCCTGGCGCGGCGCAGCGTCAGGTACAGCGCGCCGGCGCCGCCATGGCGCTCGGCCGCCTCGTCGAAGGCCAGCACGATCGGACGAAGGTCCGGCAGGCGCAGCCAATGGGGTACGACGCGCCGCAGCACGCCCCTTTCGCCGCCGGAGGAGGAGCCGGCGCCGCCCTTGCCCGTGACGATGAGGACGTGGCGCGCCTGGCGGGCCTGCATGCGGTGCAGGAAGCCGACCAGGGCATCGTGCGCCTCGGCCTGCGTCATGCCGTGCAGGTCCAGGATGCCGTCGATGGCCCTGCGGCCGCGCTTGAGCTCGGTCTTGTGGCGCCGCTCCAGGGGAAGGACCGGCGGCAGAGCAGGCTTGGCAGAAGCGGGCGCGGGCGATGGCGGAGCGGCGGTGCCCGTCCGCAGGGCCTTGAGGTCGAGCGCGGGCTTGCCCGGCCCGGCGGGGACATCCGCCTCGGGAACGCGGCCCGGCAGCGGCCGGACCTGCCGCGTCACGTGGCGCCACAGCGCCAGCTCGTCCGCACTCAGCCGGCGGCGGCGCGTCATCGCCGCCTGCCCCCTTCCGCGGTCTTCGGCCACAGGACGATCATGTCCATGGGATGGCGAAGGCGGCTGGCGGTCAGGCCCGCCGCATCGCCGGAGCCGACGAACAGGTCGGCGCGCACCGGGCCGACGATGGCCGCGCCCGTGTCCTGCGCCACCGTCAGGCGGGCAAAGCGCTCAGGCATGCCGGGAACGCCGCCGGTATCGGCGGCAAGCACGACCGGCAGGCCATAGGGCCAGAGCGCCTTGTCGATGGCGATGGAGCGCCCGGGCACGAGCTGGACGCCCGCCCCGCCTCGCGGACCGCGGCCGGGGTCCAGCTCGTCGGCCCAGCGAAAGAAGATGAAGGAGCGGTTCATCCGCATGATGCGCCGTCCTTCCGCCGGATTGGCGCGGATCCAGGAGACCAGCCGGTCCATGGTCGCTTCCTCCAGCGGCAGGATGCCCTCCTGCACCATGATCCGCCCGATGGACGAATAGGGCTGGCCGTTGCGTCCGGCAAAGCCGACCCGGCGCGCCCGGCCGTCGGCGAAGCGGATCCGCGCCGAGCCCTGGACGTGGACGGTGAACGCGGCCGCCTCGTCCTCCAGGAAGACGATCGGCCGCGTTTGCGCGCCGAGCGCGCCCTCCTCGATCTCCGCGCGGGTCGGGAACGGGTCCGGCGCCGGCGACGGCATGGCCAGGAGCGGGTGGGGATAGTGGCGGGAGGGCGCGAGGGAGCCGCGGAATTCCGGCTCGAAATAACCCGTCAGCAGCGCGCGCGCCTCGGGCACGACGCGATAGGGCTCGAAATGCCGCTCGAAGAAGGCGCGGGCGGCCGCCTTTCCCGGGCGACCGGCCGCGAGCGCAGCCCTGCACGCCTCACGGAGCGCCCGCGGGGGCGGCGCGGCGCCGGCGGCTTCCTTTCGTCCGGCGGCGAGCGCCCGGCACGTCTCGCGGAAGGCGGGGAAGGCAGCGGACTGGTCGTCGTCGCGCCAGCCGGGGACGTCGCTCCACGCCAGACGCGCCGTCGTCGCGCCGGATACCGACGGCGCGGCAAGTGCCGGTGCGGCCAAAACAAGCGCGGCCAAGGCGAGGATGGATGCGAACGGCGCAGGCAGCCTCGCCAAGGGCGGTCCTCCCTCGCGCCGCAGCGCGCGCTACTGGCCGCCTTCGGTGGCGACGAGGTGCCAGTTGGGATCGCGGGATCCGACCGTCCGCGCGAAGGTCCAGATGTCGGTGACGGACGCGACGGCGTCGGCACTGCCCTCCACCACCGCACCCGATGCGTCGCGGGTGGCGCTGATGAGGCTGGAGACGAAGCGGATCGTGACCTGGGCGCTGCGGCCGCGCAGCTCGGCGGCGATGATGCGGGCCTCGTCCAGCGACACGAAGGTCGTCTCGACCCTGTGCCCGGCCTTCTCGCGCTCGGTGATGGCCGCGTCGAAACCCTCGTAGACGTCCTTGGCGAGCAGCGGCTTCAGCGCCTTGCGGTCGCCGGCGGCGAAGGCCCCTACGATCATCTCGTAGGCCATCTTGGCGCCCTCGACGAATTCGCGCGGGTCGAACGGCTCAGCGGCGGCGATGGCCTCGAGCCCCGCCATGGCGAGCGAACCCTCGTCCACCAGGCCGGTCCAGCGCTCGGCGGGCGGCACGACGGGCGCAGGGCGCTCGGCGCCCGGCAGGCGCACGACCTTGCCGTCGCCGTCCGGCAGCGGCGCGCGCTCGCGCCGCGGGAACGGATCCTGCGGAGGCTGCTCGGTGCCGGTCTTCTCGCCGAGGACCGAACGAAGGCGCCACGCGACGAAGATCGCGAGGCCGATGAAGATGATCGTCGTCAGATCCATGGGGTCTGCATTCAATCCCTGGCAGGAGCCGGCACACGGCCGTTCAATCCAGCAAGCGATATAGGCGAGCGACGCGGCAACATCCACCCTCTCCCGCCGCGGACCATGCGGCGGCCGGGCTTTTTCCGGCTTTGCAGCGTCGTGCAAGCCGTGATAGGCCGCGTCCCCGAGCCTTCCTGCTGCACGCCCGCGATCCGGCCGGCGCAGTCTTTCTCGAACATTCGTCTCAAGGAGTCCGTCATGGCCGAGGGTAACGGTGGCGCCGAAGCGGCGCAGGGCCAGGGTCCGGTGCTGAACACGCTGGTCCAGTACATCAAGGATCTGTCGTTCGAGAACCCGAACGCGCCGAACTCCCTGGGACAGCAGCAGCAGCCGCCGCAGATCTCGATCCAGATCAATGTCGGCGCCCGCCAGCTCGCCGATGCCGATTTCGAGGTGGACCTGCTTCTGGAAGGCAACGCCAAGGTCAACAACGAGGTGCTTTTCGCCTTCGAGCTGACCTATAGCGGGATCTTCCGCATCGCCGGCGTTCCCCAGGAGCAGCTGCACCCGTTCGTGATGATCGAGTGCCCGCGCATGCTGTTCCCCTTCGCGCGGCAGATCGTCGCCGAGGCGGTGCGCCATGGCGGCTTCCCGCCGCTCTACATCGATCCGGTGGATTTCGCGGCGCTCTACCGCCAGAAGCTCGCCGAGTTCCAGACCCAGCAGCCCACGGCGTAAGCCCCTTACGCGGCGCTGCCGGGCTCCGGCAGGTAGCGCCGCCACACGGCTTCGGCCCCGAGCGTCGCCACGAAAGCCTCGTGCGCGGCGATCTCGGCCGGAGCGATGCGCGGCGGGAGCGGCTGCGGCCGCTGCGGCGTCTCGCCGCGTTCGGCGCCGCGGCGCACGGCGCCGCCCACCGTGAGCTCCAGGCCGGTCTGCCGGCCCCCGATCAGCTCGATATAGACTTCCGCCAGGATTTCGGCGTCCAGCAGCGCCCCGTGACGGGTGCGGCGGGAATTGTCGATCCCGTAGCGCAGGCAGAGGGCGTCCAGGCTGTTGGCCGCGCCGGGGTGCTTGCGGCGCGCGAGCAGCAGCGTATCGACTGCGTCGGACATCGGAATCGGCGGATGGCCGAGGCGGGCGAGCTCGGCGTTGAGGAAGCCAACGTCGAAGGCGGCGTTGTGGATGATCAGCCGCGCGCCCGCGATGAAGCTGCGGAAATCGTCGCAGATTTCGGCGAATTTGGGTTTGTCGGACAGGAACGCCTCGGAGAGGCCGTGGACGTTGAACGCCTCCTGCGGCATCGCACGTTCGGGGTTGATGTAGACGTGGAAGGTCCGCCCGGTCGGCAGGTGGTTCAGGAGTTCCACGCAGCCGATCTCGACGACGCGGTCGCCCGCCTGGGCATTGATGCCCGTTGTCTCGGTGTCGAGGACGATCTCGCGCATGGCCGCTCCTTCAGGCCCGGCCGGTGCGCCCGGCGAGGCACCTGAGGATATCGCCGACCTGGCGCCGGGCAGCATCGAGGCCACGGCCCGTGTCCACAAGGAAATGGGCCCGCCGGCGCTTCTGCGCATCGGGCAATTGTTTCACGTGAATCAGGTTGAAGCGTTCCTCGGTCATGCCCGGGCGCGCCAGCACCCGCGCGCGCTGGATGGCCGGATCGGCGGTCACGACGAGCACGGCGTCGCAGAGCGCTTCGCCCCCGGTCTCGAACAGGAGCGGGATGTCCAGCACGGCGAGGGTGGCGCCCCCCTTGCGGGCCGCCGCCAGGAATGCGTCCCGCCGGGCCGCGACCAGCGGATGCACGATCGCTTCCAGCCGGGCCATCGCCTCGGGCTTGCCGAGCACGAGCGCGCCCAGGCGGGCCCGGTCGATCCGCCCGTCCGACGCCACGCCCGGGAAGACCGCCTCCACCGGCGCCACGCCCTCGGCGGCGTAGATCGCGTGGACCGCGGCGTCCGCGTCGTGGACGGGCACGCCGCGCTCCCGGAACAGCCCGGCGGTCGTGGACTTGCCCATGCCGATGGAACCGGTGAGGCCGAGAACGAACATGACCCGTCAGCGCCCCGGCGCGGGCGACTGGCCGAGCACGTCGGCTTCTACGAGCGCGCGCAGTTCCGGCGTGACCTGCGGGACCACGCCGAACCAGCGGGCGAAGCCGGGAACGGCCTGATGCAGCAGCATGCCCAGCCCGTCGACCACGCCAAGGCCCCGGGCGCGCGCCGCCGCCAGGATCGGCGTCTCCAGCGGAACGTAGACGATGTCGGCGACGATGGCGTGGCCCGGCAGCAGGTCGAGCCGCAGATCGAGCGGCGGCTGTCCCTTCATGCCCAGCGACGTCGTGTTCACTAGGAGATCGGCCTGCGGCAGGACCTCGGCCGCCTCGTCCAGGCCCAGCGCCGCGGCGCGGCCCGGGAACAGAGAGGCGAGGGCCTCGGCCCGTTCCCGCGTGCGATTGGCGATCAGCACGCGCGGCGCTCCGGCCTCGATCAACCCGTAGACGATCCCCCGGGCGGCACCGCCAGCGCCCAGGACGAGCGCCGTGCCGGGCCGGCCCTCCCGTGCCTGCCTCCAGCCCGGGGCGCGGTCGTCCAGATTGGCGATGAAGCCGGTGACGTCAGTGTTGTCGCCGACGATCGCCCCGTCCTCGAACCAGATCGTGTTCACCGCGCGCAGGGCCGCCGCATTGGACATCAGCCGGTCGCAGAGGGCGGCTGCAGCCTCCTTGTGCGGGATGGTGATGTTGCCGCCGACGAAACCGTTGGCCGGCATGGCGCGCACGAAGGCCTCGAATTCGGCCGGCTGCACGTCCTGCCGCGTATAGGACCCGGCGAGCCCGTGCCGTGCCAGCCAGTGGCCATGGATGAGCGGCGAGCGGGAATGGGCGATGGGATGCCCGATGACGCAGGCGCGGGGTGCGGTGTCCGGCATGCGGGCCTCAGGTGACGATGAACTTCATGCGATGATCGCGGTACAGGTCGATGATCGCCGCCGCGGTTTCCTCGATGGACCGTCGCGTCACGTCGATGCTCGGCCAGCCGTGGCGCGCAAAAAGCTTGCGCGAGGACGAAATCTCCTCGGCGACCGCCTCCCGGTCGACATAAGAAGAGGTGTCCGACGCCTTCAGGCTGAGCAGGCGGTTCTGCCGGATCTGCACGATGCGCTCCGGGCTCGCGACGAGGCCGACCACGAGCGGGCGGCGGGCGGCGGCCAGGGCGGGCGGCGGCGGGACATGGGGCACGAGCGGGACGTTGGCGGTCTTGATGCCGCGATTGGCGAGATAGATGGCCGTCGGCGTCTTGGAGGTGCGGCTGACGCCGACCAGCACCACGTCGGCCTCCTCCACGTCGTCGGGAAGCTGGCCGTCGTCATGGGCGAGGGTGAAGTTCATCGCATCGATGCGGCGGAAATATTCGGCGCTGAGCGTGTGCTGGGCGCCGGGCCGGGCGGTCGAAGCCGCGCCGAGATAGGACTGGAACATCGTATGGACCGGAGCGAGGACCGAGAGATAGGGCGACCCGCTCTCCCGGCACGCATCCTCGAGCTTGGTGGTCAGTTCCGGGTCCACGAGCGTGTAGAGCACCACGCCGGGGGCGGCCTCGATCTCGCGGATGACGCGGTCGAGCTGGCTGTGGCTGCGCACGAGCGGATAGACGTGCTCGATGGCGGAGACCCCCTCGTACTGCGCGCCGGCGGCGCGGCCGACCGCGATCAGCGTCTCGCCGGTCGCGTCGGAGACGAGGTGGAGATGGAAGTAGCTGCGGCCCATCGCGCGCCCTTTGCCGGGCATGCCCGTCGTCCCGGCTCCATCGCTTATAGGCGCTTCGACGCGTCCGGGAGAAGGCCCCGCGCAAGCTGGGGAGAAGTCGGGCCGGCCTGGGGACGGCAGACCCGGGAATCGGGAGTCAATCCTCCGGCCAAAAGGTTAGCGGGCAGCACGGTTCACAGGCGTGGTCCTGTGGGGGCGCGGCCACCCTCTATGGGGATGACGGGACGGCGAGGAGGCCGCCTCCGGCGCCTTTGGACCGTTAACGCTCTGTTAACCTTTCCAAATCGTGAACGGCTTTCCGGTCGCGTACGAGCCTGCGGCGCCGCGTCCGCATGTGGACAGATTGTGGAGCGTCGTGGGGCACGCTAATGCCCTCCCCTAGCAACAACATCAGATTCAAGATTTCAATGAAGAGATCGAAGGCAAGGGAAGGGCGGGAACGGGATGGCTGACGAGGGCAAGCTCGTTCTGGAGGCGCTCGCCGGACGGCGTCCATCGGCGACGCCGATCTGGCTGATGCGGCAGGCCGGCCGCTACCTGCCGGAATATCGCGCGGTGCGGACGAAGGCCGGGTCCTTCCTCGACCTTTGCTACAATCCGGACCTCGCCACCGAAGTGACGCTGCAGCCCATCCGGCGCTTCGGCTTCGACGCCGCCATCCTGTTCTCGGACATCCTCGTCGTCCCCCACGCTTTCGGGCAGAACGTCTGGTTCGCGGAGGGCGAGGGCCCCCGGCTCGATCCCATCGCCGACAGGGACGGCCTGTCGCGCATCGCGGGCACGATCGATCTGGAGCGGCTGGAGCCGGTCTTCGAGACCTTGCGCCGGCTGCGGCGTGAGCTTCCGCGTCCGGTCACGCTGCTGGGCTTTTGCGGCGCGCCCTTCACCGTGGCCAGCTACATGGTGGCCGGCAAGGGCACGCCGGACCAGGCGCCGATCCGCCTGCTCGCCTATCGCGATCCCGAATTCGTGGCCGCGCTCATCGACCGGCTGGTCGAGGGGTCGATCGCCTATCTCAGCCAGCAGATCGAGGCGGGCGCCGAAGCCGTCCAGATCTTCGAGAGCTTCGCGGGGGCCCTGCCCCCGGCGCTTCTGCCGCGCTGGTCGGTCGAGCCGGTCCGCCGCATCGCTGAAGGCGTCCGCCAGCGTCATCCCGGCGCGCGGATCATCGTGTTCGCGAAGGGAGCCGGCGCGCGGCTTGCCGATTATGCCGGCTTTGCGGACGCGCTGGGGATCGACTGGGCGAGCGATCCCGCCGAGGCCGATGGCATCGTGCCGCCCGGGCTCGCAGTCCAGGGCAATCTCGATCCGCTGGCGCTCATCGCCGGCGGAGAGGCCATGGAGACCGGCATCGATGCGGCGCTGACCGGTTTTGCCGGCCGGCCGCACATCTTCAATCTCGGCCACGGGATCAGGCCGGAGACCCCCATCGCCCATGTGGAGCGACTGGTGCAGCGGGTTCGGGAGGCGCGGGCGTGAACCTCTATCTATGGCTCAAGGCCTTCCACATCATCGCGGTCATCGCCTGGATGGCGGGCATGCTCTATCTGCCGCGGCTGTTCGTCTACCATACCGCCGCCGCCGCCGGCTCCGTCCAGTCCGAGACCTTCAAGGTCATGGAGCGGCGCCTGCTGAAGGCGATCATCAATCCGGCCATGGCGGTCACGTGGATCCTCGGCCTGTGGCTCGTCTACGAGGCCCAGGCATGGCGGGAAGGCTGGTTCCACGGCAAGTTCGCGCTGGTCCTGGCCATGTCGGGCGTGCACGGCGTGCTGGTGAAGCACGTGAAGGCCTTCGCAGCCGACGCCAACACCCGGGATGCCCGCTATTTCCGCATCCTCAACGAGGTCCCGACCGTGCTGATGATCGGCATCGTCGTCCTCGTGGTCGTGAAGCCGTTCTGATCGATCGGGACTTGAGGCCGTGCGCGATTCGGAGTAGTGGCTTGGGAGCCCTCCCACCACGGATCGGTGCACGACGTTGCGGTTCCCCCTGCCGCCCGATGGCGGGGAGCGCGGAAACGACAGTCGCGTAACCGAGGTGGCGCGTCCTCCGGACACATCTGTCGCGCGAACGCGTCCATCCCCGTCATCATCCAAAACTCCGATACCTGCCGCGCGCGGGGGTATCGTCCAAACGCCAGGATCAATCCCGATGCGGGAGATCAAGCTCCAAGAGCTTAAGTCCAAGTCCCCCACCGAGCTCATTGCGGCCGCGGAGGAGCTCGAGGTCGAGAACGCCTCCACCATGCGCAAGCAGGAGCTGATGTTCGCGATCCTGAAGCAGCACGCGGCGCGGGACGTGGAAATCATCGGCGAAGGGGTCGTGGAGGTCCTCCAGGACGGCTTCGGCTTCCTGCGCTCCTCCGATTCCAACTATCTCGCCGGCCCGGACGACATCTACGTGTCGCCCTCCCAGATCCGGAAGTTCGGCCTCAGGACCGGCGATACGGTCGAGGGTCCGATCCGGGCGCCCAAGGAAGGCGAGCGGTACTTCGCCCTCCTCAAGGTCAACACGATCAATTTCGAGGATCCGGACAAGATCCGGCACAAGGTCCACTTCGACAACCTGACGCCGCTCTATCCCAACGAGCGCCTGAAGCTGGAAATCGAGGACCCGACGCGCAAGGACTTCTCGGCGCGCATCATCGATGTCGTCGCGCCGATCGGCAAAGGCCAGCGCGGCCTGATCGTGGCGCCGCCGCGGACCGGCAAGACGGTCCTCCTGCAGAACATCGCCCAGTCGATCACCTCCAACCATCCCGAGTGCTACCTCATCGTGCTGCTCATCGACGAGCGGCCGGAGGAGGTCACCGACATGCAGCGCTCGGTGAAGGGCGAGGTCATCTCCTCCACCTTCGACGAGCCGGCGACGCGGCACGTCCAGGTCGCGGAGATGGTGATCGAGAAGGCCAAGCGGCTCGTGGAGCACGGCCGCGACGTCGTCATCCTGCTGGACTCGATCACCCGTCTCGGCCGCGCCTACAACACCGTCGTGCCGTCCTCCGGCAAGGTGCTGACCGGCGGCGTGGACGCCAATGCCCTGCAGCGGCCCAAGCGCTTCTTCGGCGCGGCCCGCAACATCGAGGAAGGCGGCTCGCTGACGATCATCGCCACGGCGCTCATCGATACCGGCTCGCGCATGGACGAGGTGATCTTCGAGGAGTTCAAGGGCACCGGCAATTCCGAGATCATTCTCGACCGCAAGGTGTCCGACAAGCGCACCTTCCCGGCGATCGACATCACCCGCTCCGGCACCCGCAAGGAAGAGCTGCTGGTGCCGTCGGACATCCTTAAGAAGATGTACGTGCTCCGCCGCATCCTCAATCCGATGGGCACGGTCGACGCGATCGAGTTCCTGCTGGACAAGCTCCGGCAGACCAAGACGAACGGCGACTTCTTCGATTCGATGAACACCTGAGGCGTACGAGACGCCTAAAGCTGCGACGGGCGCCCCTCGGGCGCCCGTTCGCGTTTCAGGCCCCGCTTCGCAACCGGGCCAGCGCATCCGCCAATCGATTCGGCTCCGTGACGGGCAGCGTGCAGCGCTCGCCGATGCAGATGAGCGCGCCATCGGGTGCCTCTTCGTCTCTGCGAACGATCCGATTCGGATACGGAACGGCCAGTGCCGCGGCCAGCAGATCGGCGCGATCCGGCCGCACGGTCAGGGTCGCGGCGCCGATGCGCAGGTCCAAAGCATTGAGCGCCGAGGCATGGGCGAACGGGGACAAGGCGGCGGCGGACAGCAGCGCTGCCAGGAACGCATCCGCCGCCTGAAGGTCGGCGGCATCGCCCGTCGCGAAGGCGAGGCGCACGAGGTTGTCGGCGTGAACGCCGTTGGCGTTGGGCACGGCATCGTCATGGGTCGGCCGCGGCCGCGCGATAAGGTCGTCCGCGTGAGCGGAGGCCATGGCGAGGAGCCCGGTCTGCAGGTCGGCATAGTCCCTGACGAGGACACGGATCCAGCGGCGGGCGTCGTCCCGATAGACCGCCTCCCCCGTGACCTCATGAAGAGCCAGGGCAGCGCGCGTCATCGCCGCGAGGTCGAGCGACAGGCCCGGACGCACGAGCCGGCCCTGCCGCCAGGAATGGCCGAGCCCATCCCCGTCCGCCATCGATTCGGCGATGAAACGATAGGCCGCCCGGGCCGTCGCGATCCATGCGGGTTCGCCCAAAGCCGTGCCGGCGCGCACCAGGGCCGCGATCATGAGCCCGTTCCAGTCCGCGAGGATCTTGTCGTCGCGCGCGGGCCGCGGCCGCGTCTCGCGCTGGAGGAGAAGCGCGGACTTCAATCGCGCAAGGGCCTCGCGGTCATCTTCCGGGACCGCTGGCGCGTCGAGGGCGTTGAGGACATTCGTCCCCTCCCAGTTGCCTTCCGGCCGGACCCCGAGATAGGTCCGCGCAAGAGCAAGGCCGCCGGAATCGAGGGCGGCGATCTCCGCCTCGGTCCACACATAGAACCGGCCCTCCTCACCCTCGGAATCGGCATCGAGGCTCGCGGCGAAAGCATCGCCGACGCGCATCTCCCGCTCCAGCCAAGTGACGATGCCGCGCGCGGCGGCCGCGAAGCGCGGCTCGTCGAACGTCCGGGCGCCCAGGGCGTAGAGCTCCAGGAGCTGGGCGTTGTCGTAGAGCATCTTCTCGAAATGCGGCACGAGCCAGCGCTCGTCGACGGCATAGCGGGCAAAGCCGCCGCCGAGGTGGTCGTGGATGCCGCCGCGCTCCATGCCGTCCAGGGAACGTCTGAAGGCCGCCAGCGAGCCCGTATCGCCCGTACGGGCACCATGGCGCCAGAGCATTTCCAGAAGCGGCGGGTTGGGGAATTTCGGCGCGCCCCGTGTGCCCCCGTTAACGGGGTCGATGGCGCCGCGCAGGCGGGCCGCGATCTCATCCATACCGGCAGGATCCACCGCCTGTGCGCCGATGGCCGGCGGCGCCGCCAGATGGGCCCGCAACGCCTTCGTGTTCTGCGCGATGGTGTCGGGGGCCTCTCGGTACGCCTCCGCAACCTTCTTCAGGACTTCCGAAAAGCCGGGCCGGCCATATCGGCTCTCCGGCGGAAAGTAGGTGCCGCCCCAGAACGGCGCGCCCTCGCCGTCGAGGAACATGGTCAGCGGCCAGCCGCCCTGCTCGCCCAGGGCGTGCAACGCGCTCATGTAGATCTGATCGACGTCCGGCCGCTCCTCCCGGTCCACCTTGATGCTGACGAACAGCGTGTTCATGAGCTCCGCGATGGCGGGATCCTCGAAGCTCTCGTGAGCCATGACGTGACACCAGTGGCACGCCGCGTAACCGATGGAGAGCAGGACGGGGCGTCTCGTCCGCCGTGCCTCCGCAAAGGCTTCCGGACCCCAGGTCCACCAGTCGACCGGGTTCCGGGCATGCTGGATCAGGTATGGGCTGGTGGACTCGGCGAGGCGGTTCATGGCATCCGAACGCGCGAGCGGCGGCCCGTGTTCACCGAAAGCCCCGCCGCTGCTGACCTTCGGCACATCTTGCGGACCTCCATGCGCGAACGCGTCACCGACACGATCTTCGCCCCGGCGACCCCGGTCAACGGGACGATCACCATCCTGCGCCTCTCGGGTCCGGGCTGTCGATTCGTTCTCGAAACGATGGCGGGTCCGACGGTCCCGCCGCCGCGGCTCATGACGCTCCGCGCGCTTCGGGACGGTTCGGGCGAGGTGCTCGACAAGGCGCTCGTGGTGTTCTTCCCGGGGCCTGAGAGCTTCACCGGCGAGGACTGCGCGGAGCTGCACCTCCACGGCGGCAGGGCCGTCCTTGCGGCTGTGGTGCGGCGCCTGTCGGAGCTGCCGGGATTGCGGCCGGCGCAGCCCGGGGAATTCTCCCGCCGCGCCTTCCTCAACAACCGCATGGACCTGACGGAAGCCGAGGGACTGGCGGACCTGCTTAAGGCGGAGACGGACGCGCAGCGGCGGCAGGCTCTGTCGCTGCTGGGCGGAAGGCTGGGCCAGACGATTGCCGGATGGCGGGACAGGCTGGTGGAGATGCTGGCCCTCGCCGAGGCGGATCTCGACTTCTCGGACGAGCGGGACGTTCCGGAGGGGCTCGGCTTCCGGGTCACGGCCCTCGCAGTGGACGTCCGTCGGCAGATCGATGCAGCTCTTGCCGATGCGGCCCGCGGCGAGCGTGTGAGGGATGGTTACCGGGTCGTGATCGCGGGGCCTCCCAATGCGGGAAAGTCGTCTCTTCTCAATGCGTTGGCGCAGCGCGACGTCGCGATCGTCACTGATATCGCCGGTACGACACGAGACCTGATCGAGGTCAGATGCGACATCGCCGGGGCGGCCGTCACGTTCATCGACACGGCCGGGCTGCGCGATAGCAACGATCCGGTGGAGCGGATCGGCATGAGCCGGACGCGGGACGCGGCATCGGGAGCCGATCTCATTTTTTGGCTTTCCCCCGTCGACGATCCCAGCGCGCCACCGGCGGACATGGCGGGCGCGGTGGTCGTCACATCCAAGGCCGATACGACCTGTCGCGGTGATGCCCTTTCGATCTCCGTCAAGCGTGACGATGGCCTCGATCCGCTCCTTCAGTACCTGGCGGAGCGACTCGATTCGTACCCGCAACAATTGCCTGCACTTGTCAGCCGGCAAAGGCATGTCTCCGCGCTCAAAGATTGTCGCGATGCGCTGTTGCGGATAGAAGCAAGCGAGGGCGGCCTTCCAGAACTGATCGCCGAGGATGCCCGCCTCGCCTTGGCCTCGCTCGGATCGATCACGGGCCAAGTGTCGAGCGAGGACATCCTGGATCGGATATTCGGTGCGTTCTGCATCGGAAAGTAGGACCTGTTTCACGTGAAACACGCGCACAGCTCGGATGTGATCGTAGTCGGTGGTGGGCATGCGGGAACGGAAGCCGCCGCCGCTGCCGCGCGCATGGGTGCTCGCACGCTGCTCGTCACGATGCGCGCAGACACGATCGGCGTCATGTCCTGTAATCCGGCGATCGGCGGGCTGGGCAAGGGGCATCTGGTTCGCGAGATCGACGCTCTCGACGGGATCATGGCGCGTGCCGCGGATCTCGGCGGCATCCAGTTCCGCATGCTGAACCGCCGCAAGGGCCCGGCCGTCAGAGGGCCGAGGGCGCAGGCGGATCGTAAGCTCTACGCCCGCGCCGTCCAGCAGCTGCTGGCCGAACAGGACCGGCTGTCTGTCCTCGAGGGCGAAGTCGTCGACCTGCTCGTGAACGATGGACGGGTGACTGGCATCACCCTTGCCGACGGTCTATCCATCGAGGCCGGCGCGATTGTCCTGACGGCGGGCACGTTCCTTCGCGGTCTGATCCATATGGGCGACGTGAAGCGCCAGGCCGGTCGCGTCGGCGACGCAGCATCCGTCAAACTGGCCGAGCGGCTGGATGCACTGGGCTTCCGGCTTGGACGGCTCAAAACCGGGACCCCGGCTAGGATCGATGGCCGCACGATCGACTGGGCCTCGTTGGAGATGCAGGACGGCGATTCGGAGCCGGAACCATTTTCGGCTTTGACGGAGCGTCTCCCCAATCCCCAGATCCGCTGCGGGATCACCCGTACGACGGAAGCGACCCACCAGGTCATTCGCGACAATATCCATCGCGCCCCCATGTATTCCGGCGAGATTGCCAGTCACGGGCCACGCTATTGTCCGTCCATCGAGGACAAGGTGGTTCGCTTCGGCGACAGGGACGGGCACCAGATCTTCCTTGAACCGGAAGGGCTCGACGATCCGCTCGTCTATCCGAACGGCATCTCGACCTCGCTGCCCGAGGACGTGCAGCGGGCTATGATCGCGACCATTCCCGGTCTGGAGCGCGCCGAGATCGTCAGGCCGGGCTATGCCATCGAGTACGATTATCTCGATCCACGCGGCCTGTGGCCGACCCTGGAAACCAAGCAATGCGTGGGTCTGTTTCTGGCCGGGCAGATCAACGGCACGACCGGCTATGAGGAGGCGGCCGCGCAGGGGCTTCTCGCCGGCATCAACGCCGCGTGCCGTGCCGCCGGGCGCGAGGGCCTGGTGCCCGATCGGGCGACCTCCTATCTCGGCGTCATGGTCGACGATCTGGTCACCCATGGCGTCACCGAGCCCTACCGGATGTTCACGTCGCGGGCCGAGTACCGGCTGAGCCTGCGGGTCGACAATGCCGATGAGCGATTGACCCCTCTGGGTATCGCGCTCGGCGTCGTCGGCTCTAAGCGGGCGGAGCTGTTCGCCACGCGGCAGCAGAGCGTGGATGCCTGGCGCAGCCGCCTTGCCGAGCTGACCTGCACGCCCAACGAAGCTGCGCAGGCAGGCGTGGACGTCAACAGGGACGGGCAACGGCGTAGCGCCTTCCAGCTCCTGTCGCGACCGGGCACCAGTTTCGATGCTCTGGAACGCATCTGGCCTGAATTGGCGAGGGTTCCGGGAGCAATCCGCGACCGTCTGGCGACGGACGCAATCTATGCGGTGTACCTCAACCGCCAGGCTGCCGATATCGAGGCGTTCCGCCGTGAGGAGGAACTGTCGCTGCCGGAAGAGCTCGACTACGCTGCGATGCCGGGACTTTCCAACGAGCTCAAGGCGAGGCTGGATAAGGTGCGGCCCACGTCGCTCGGTCAGGCCTCCCGCCTCGAGGGCATGACGCCGGCAGCTCTGACATTGATCGCAGCGCACGCGCGAAAGATTCGGGCACGCAACGAAAGCGTCGCCGCATGAGCGGCCGAGATGAGGTTCTGGCGCGTGTTTCACGTGAAACAGGTGCGCGTCTCGATACGTACGTGGCTGAACTTGCTCGCTGGCAGACAGTCAAGAACCTCGTCGGTCCCTCGACCCTGAGCGAAATCTGGGCGCGCCATGTGGACGATTGTCTCCAGATCGTCGATCTCGCGCCGGACGGTGCGCGGCGCTGGCTCGACCTGGGTTCTGGAGCCGGCCTTCCGGGGCTGATCGTCGCAATCGCCGGGCCGCAGGGCACGCAGGTGGATCTCGTCGAGAGCAACGGGCGCAAATGCGCGTTCCTGCGGGCAGCCGCCCGGGCGACAGGCGCTCCGGTTAGGGTCCATCAGGCGCGCCTGGAGAGCGTCATTCCCGGACTTTCCGGGAAGGTCGACGTCGTCACGGCCCGGGCGCTGGCGCCCTTGAAGGACCTCATCGCCTGGTGCGATCCGCTGTGGAGAAGCGGGACCGTCGGCCTGTTTATGAAGGGACAAGATGTAGAGTCCGAATTGACCGAAGCCTCTAAATCTTGGATGATTCAGTACGATCTGATCCCGAGCCGATCCGACCCGAAGGGTCGGATCGTGAGGGTCCGGAGCGCGGCGCCCCGCTAGGGCTGCGCCAGCAGTTCAGCCAGACGGACGATCCCATGACGATGGCGCCTCCCCCTCCTCCCGCTCCCCGCAAGGGCCTGCGGCCGCGCGTGCTGGTGCTTGCCAACCAGAAGGGCGGCGTCGGCAAGACGACGACCGCGATCAATCTGGGAACGGCGCTCGCCGCCATCGGCGAGCGGGTGCTGATCCTCGATCTCGATCCGCAGGGCAATGCCTCCACCGGCCTCGGGATCGGGCGCAAGGATCGCCGGCGTTCGACCTATGACGTGATGGCGGGCGAGGCGACCCTGGCGGAGGTGGTGCGCGAGACGGCCGTGCCCGGCCTGTTCGTCGCGCCTTCGACCCTCGATCTCCTGGGGGTGGAGCTGGAGATCGCGGCGCAGGCGGACCGCAACCGGCGCCTGCGCTCGGCCATCGACCGGCTGACGCTGGATCGCGCGGAGGCGCCCTTCACCTATGTGCTGGTGGACTGCCCGCCGTCGCTGAACCTGCTGACGATCAACGCGCTGGCCGCCGCGGACTCGGTGCTCGTGCCGCTGCAATGCGAGTTCTTCGCGCTGGAGGGCCTGAGCCAGCTCCTGAAGACGGTGGAGCAGGTCCGCGTCGCGCTCAATCCGGCGCTGACGATCCACGGCATCGTGCTGACCATGTTCGACCCGCGCAACAACCTGTCGAACCAAGTCGTTGAAGACGTTCGGGAATTCATGGGCGCGAAGGTTTACGACACCGTCATCCCGCGCAATGTGCGGGTGTCTGAGGCGCCCTCCCACGGCAAGCCGGTCCTGCTCTACGACTTCAAGTGTTCCGGCGCGCAGGCCTATCTGCGCCTCGCCTCCGAGGTGATCCAGCGCGAGCGGGCGATCCAGACGGCGGCGTGAACGCCGTCTGACGCCCCTTCCGGCTATCCCGCCCAGTGCCAGCGTTGAGGAGAGTTCCGATGGCCGAAGATACGTCCCGCCGCCTCGGCCGAGGCCTCGCCGCCCTGATCGGCGAAGCCGGAGACGACAACGACGCAGTGGCGCGCGCCCGGGCGCAGCGCAGCGTGCCGATCGAGTTCCTGCGGCCCAACCCGCGCAATCCCCGCAAGTCCTTCGGCGAGACGGACCTGGAGGATCTGGCGGGGTCGATCCGCGAGAAGGGCATTCTGCAGCCGATCGTGGTGCGGGCGATCGAGGGGCTGGACGGGGTCTACGAGATCATCGCCGGCGAGCGCCGCTGGCGCGCCGCGCAGCGGGCCGGCCTGCACGAGGTGCCGATCCTCCAGATCGAGGCGACGGAGAAGGAGGCGCTGGAGCTCGCGATCATCGAGAACGTGCAGCGTGCCGATCTCAACGCGCTCGAGGAAGCGGCGGGCTACGACCAGCTCATGACGCAGTTCTCCTATTCGCAGAACGACCTCGCGCAGGTCATCGGCAAGAGCCGCAGCCATGTCGCCAACACCCTGCGCCTCATGAAGCTGCCGGAGGCGGTGCGGGCCCACCTGATGGAAGGCCGGCTCAGCGCCGGCCATGGCCGCGCGCTGCTCGGCGTGCGCGATCCCGAGCATGTGGCGCGGGTCGCCATCGAGAAGGGCCTCACCGTCCGCGACATCGAGCGCATCGCCCAGCGGGAGGCGCAGGGCGAGACCGTCGAGGCGCCCAAATCCGCCAAGGAGAAGGACGCCGATACCCGCGCGCTGGAGCAGGTGTTGGAAGACGTGCTCGGCCTTAAGGTGTCGATCAACCACAAGGGCCAGGCGGGCGAACTCAGGATCGCCTACAAGACCCTCGAACAGCTCGATGGCCTTTGCCAGCGGCTTCGCGGCTAAATATCTGATTTAACTACTTAATTCCCGCGCGTCGGGCTGCGGTCGCCACCGACCACAGCGCCTGGCGCGCGGTTTCGCGCGCAAGGGCGGGCTGCCGCCGGACCGCGAGCTGGGCCCGCGACAGGTCGTCGACGGCGGCGCCGAGCGCAGCCGTCGTCCAGCCGGTGAGCTGGCGCAGGACGCCGTCGCGGCGGGAAAAATGCAGCGCCCGCTCAGGCACCACCTCGCCGGCCGCGCGCCGGTCCGCCTCCATCGCGGCGCGCCACCGCAGGAGCTGGAGCGCGTGCCGCAGGGCCGCGCCGATGACGACGCCGGCGTCCAGTCCTTCGGCGGCCAGGCGCGTCCAGGCGCGGTCGAGCACGGCGAAGCGTCCGGCAAACGCGCCGTCCACCACCCCGTCCATGGCCAGCGCCGACACGTCGCCGACGACCGCCTCCACGTCCTGCGCGGTTACCTGACCGGTGCCTGCTGTGTAGAGGACGAGCTTTTCCAGTTCGGACCGGGAGCCGGACCGGTCGGCGCCGAGCATGGCAAGAAGCGTCTCGCGCACATCCCGCGCGATGGAGAGGCCCGCATCGCGCAGCGTCGTGTCCACCAGCGCGCCGAGATCGCGCGCATTATCGGGGAAACACGGGAGCGCCAGCGCGTTCGGCGCCTTCTCGCACAGGGTGCGAAGCGGCGCGCTGCGGTTGAGGTCCCCGGCCTCCACGACGACGGTCGCGCCGCCGGCGGGGGCGGCGAGAAGGGCCTGGACGGCAGGGACGATGGACCGCGTGGTGGCCGAGACCCAGACGACGCGCTGGCCGCCGAAGAGGCCGATCGTGCCCGCTTCGTCCACCAGCCGGCCCGGATCGCCCGCGACCGCGTCTCCGTCCAGCCGCACGAGCTGGAACGGGTCGTCGGGATCGGAGACGGCCTCGCGGGCGACGCGCCGGGCGCGTTCGTTCACCAGGCCCGTGTCGGGGCCGTAGAAGAGATAGACCGCGGCGCCGGGCCGCCGACGGAGGGTTGCCTCGACGTCGCCGGCCTTGACGGCCACCATGGCTCAGCTCCGGCTGGCGAAATGCGCCGCGAGCCGGGTCTTGATCTGCTCCGCGACCTCGCGGGCGACGCGGATCTCCGCATCGCGCGCCGCACGGACGGTGGCGAAGCGCTGCGGGAACCGGTCGTAGGAGGCGGACGAGACCGCCGCGCCGGAGGTGAGCGGCGGCGTCTTGTCGTCGGCGCCGGCGGCCTTGAGCGTGTAATTGACCGTGCCGACGAGGGTTGCGGCGGTGGCCCGGCCCGTCGTCGTGTCGACGATCGCCGATTGCAGCGTCTGGCTGATCGTCAGGCTGAGGACGTAGCTTTTCGGGGCGGCGACCGGGGCGCCGCCGTCCAGGAGGTATTTCAGCTCCTGCGTCAGGTAGTGCGCCGCGCGCTCCTGGCCGGGCAGTTCCTTGAGGGCCGCGACCTCCACGGCCGCCAGCCGGTCGGCCACGCTGGCCCCGAGCCCGGCGCCCGGCGCTCCGGATGGTCCGTAGAGCGGCTGGAAGCAGCCGCCCAGGGCGAGGGCGGCGGCCGAGGCGGCGGCGAGGGCGCGCAGGCGCTTAAACGACGACATTCACGATCCTCTGGGGAACGACGATGACCTTGCGCGGCGGACGGCCTTCCAGCGCGCGCTGCACGGCTTCCAGCGCGAGGACCGCGGCCTCCACCTGGGCCTGGTCCGCATCGCGGGCCACCGTGACGTCGGCGCGCTTCTTGCCGTTCACCTGGACCGGCAGCGTAATCTCGTCCTCGACGAGAAGCGAGCGGTCCGCGTTGGGCCAGGGCGTGGCAGCGACGAGCGTGCGCTGGCCGAGCGCCTGCCAGCACTCCTCCGCCAGGTGCGGCATGATCGGCGCCACAAGCTGGACGATGATGCTGGCCGCCTCGCGCAGGGCAAAGCGCATGTCGGCGGAGACCTCCACCGCCTCGCGGGCGCCGGCGACGGCGGCCTGCAGCGCGTTGGCGAGCTCGTAGACCTGCGCGACGCAGCGGTTGAAGCGCAGGCGCTCCAGATCCTCCTCGACGCCGGCCAGGGCCCGGTGGGCGGCCTTGCGCAGGATGAGCGATGCGGGGTTCAGCGTCGTCTCGAAGTCGCCATCCATGTCGGGGGCGGAGGCGATCTCGACCACGTCGTTCACCAGGCGCCACAGGCGCTGCACGAAGCGGTGGGCGCCCTGCACGCCCTCCTCGGTCCAGACGACGTCGCGCTCGGGGGGCGAGTCCGACAGCATGAACCAGCGGGCCGTATCGGCGCCGAAGGATTCGATGATGTCGTCCGGGTCCACGACGTTCTTCTTGGACTTCGACATCTTCTCGATCGCGCCGATCTCGACGGCATCGCCGGTGGCCTCGACGACCGCGCGGCGCTGGCCGTCCACGGTCTCGATGCGCACGTCAGACGGGGTCACCCACTGGCCCGACGCGTCGCGATAGGTCTCGTGGACGACCATCCCTTGCGTGAACAGGCCGGCGAAGGGCTCGGCGATCGTGGCGTGGCCCGTCCGGGCCATGGCGCGGGTGAAGAAGCGCGAATAGAGCAGGTGCAGGATCGCGTGCTCGATGCCGCCGATATACTGGTCCACCGGCAGCCAGCCGGATGGCCCGTCCACGACGCCGGCCGTGGTGGGCTCGGCCTCGTTCTGCGGATCGGTGAACCGGGCGAAGTACCAGGAGGAATCGACGAACGTGTCCATCGTATCCGTCTCGCGCCGGGCGGGAGCGCCGCAGGCGGGGCAGGACACGTGCTTCCAGGTGGGGTGCCGGTCGAGCGGATTGCCCGGCACGTCGAAGGTCACGTCTTCGGGCAGGGTGACCGGCAGTTGGTCGTCGGGCACGGGCTGGACGCCGCAGGCCTCGCAATGCACGACCGGAATCGGGCAGCCCCAATAGCGCTGGCGGGAGATGCCCCAGTCGCGCAGCCTGTAATTGACCTTGCGGGCCCCGATGGGGCGGCCATCGCGCGTCTCCGCCTCCAGACGGCGCGCGACCTCCTCCTTGGCCTGCGCGATCGTCAGGCCGTCCAGGAAGCGGGAATTCACGATCCGCCCCTCGCCGTCATAGGGCTCGCCCGCGACGCGGAACGAGGCCGGGTCGGCATCGGGCGGGCACACGACGGTGCGGATGGGCAGGCCGTAGGCCGTGGCGAACTCGAAGTCGCGCTGGTCGTGGGCCGGGCAGCCGAAGATGGCGCCGGTGCCGTAGTCCATCAGGATGAAGTTGGCGACGTAGACCGGCAGGGTCCACGACGGATCGAACGGGTGGATCGCCCGTATGCCGGTGTCGACGCCCTTCTTGTCAGCGGTCTCGACCGCTTCGGCGGCGGTGCCGGAGCGGCGGCATTCCTCGACGAAATCGGCCACGCGCGCGTCCCGCGCCGCGGCGGCGCGCGCCAGCGGATGATCGGCGGCGATCGCCATGAAGCTCGCCCCGAACAGCGTGTCCGGCCGGGTCGTGTAGATTTCCAGCTCGGTCTCGCCGCCGGGCGCGGTGGAGGCGTCCAGCGAGAAGCGCAGGCTCAGGCCCTCGGACCGGCCGATCCAGTTCTTCTGCATCAGCCGGACCTTCTCGGGCCAGCGATCTAGCGTCTCCAGGGAATCGAGCAGATCCTGGGAATAGTCGGTGATCTTCAGGAACCACTGGGTCAGCTCGCGCTGCTCCACGAGCGCGCCGGAGCGCCAGCCGCGCCCGTCGATCACCTGCTCGTTGGCCAGGACGGTCTGGTCGACCGGGTCCCAGTTCACCTTGGCGGTGCGGCGGGCGACGAGCCCGGCCTTCAGGAAGTCCAGGAACAGCTTCTGCTGGTGCCGGTAGTAGGAGGGATCGCAGGTGGCGATCTCGCGGCTCCAGTCCAGCGACAGGCCCATCGTCTTCAGCTGGGCGCGCATGGTGGCGATGTTGGCGTAGGTCCATTCGCGGGGATGGACCTTGTTGGCCATGGCGGCGTTCTCGGCGGGCATGCCGAAGGCGTCCCAGCCCATGGGATGCAGGACATTGAAGCCCTTGGCCCGCTTGTAGCGCGCCACGACGTCGCCCATGGCGTAGTTGCGCACGTGACCCATATGGATGCGCCCCGACGGATAGGGGAACATCTCCAGCACGTAGTATTTCGGGCGCGAATCCTCGTTGGGCGTGCGGAACAGGGCGGCCTCGTCCCAGGCCTTGCGCCATTTCGGCTCGCTGACCTTCGCGTTGTAGCGCTCGACACTCATGGTCTGTCTGGATCGTCTCGCTGACGCCGGAAACGGCGTGCCGCCGCGCGAAGCCGCGCCGGCGGAGTTGCATAGGGGTTTCAAGTCGGACTAGGACACCGAAAACCGTTTCCGGTCAATCGCGGAGCGGTTCTCTCGCGGGCCGCCGGACAGTCCGGCGGCGGTTCTGGAGGCGGCTTTGGGCGAGGACGGCGAAACCGCCTCCGGGGCGGACGGGCGGCAGGCGGGCGGCATCGCCGGAAGGCTCGCCGCGGTCCGGCACGAGATCGCCCGGGCGCTGGCCGACAGCGGCCGTCCCGCCGGCGCCGCGCAGCTCGTCTGCGTCTCCAAGACGTTCCCGGCGGAGGCGGTGCGCGAGGCCCTCGATGCGGGCCAGCGCGTGTTCGGGGAGAACTACGTGCAGGAGGCCAAGGCGAAGTGGCCCGCCCTGCGCGCGGACTTTGCCGACGTCGAGCTGCACATGATCGGCCCGCTCCAGTCCAACAAGGCGCGGGAGGCCGTCGCCCTGTTCGACGTGATCCACACGCTCGACCGTCCCTCGCTCGCCGCGGCCCTGGCGGCCGAGGCCCGGCGGGGCGCGCGCATGCCGCGGCTCTTCGTGCAGGTGAATACGGGCGAGGAGCCGCAGAAGGCGGGCATCGCCCCGGCGGATCTGGGCGCTTTCCTCCAGGCGTGCCGGGACCAGCACGGGCTCACCGTGTCGGGGCTGATGTGCATCCCCCCTGCGGACCAGCCTCCATCGCCCCATTTCGCGCTCCTGGCCAAGCTCGCCCGCGAACACGGCCTTCAGGGGCTTTCCATGGGCATGAGCGCCGATTTCGAGCAGGCGATCATGCTGGGCGCGACGCATGTGCGCGTCGGCAGCGCCATCTTCGGCGCCCGCTGAGCCCGGTCCCGACCGTTCCGCCGCCGGAAGCCCCGATCACGCGGCAAGCCGTGCTTCCACCGCTTCCATGACGCGTGCGTCGCGGAAATCGGTCGCGACCAGCGCGGCCCCCGCCGACAGGAGCGCCTCGGCGGCGGCGCCGGAGCCGATCCCGATGACGGGCAGGCCCGCGGCGACGGCGGCCCTGACGCCGGAGGGCGAATCCTCGAAGGCCATGCTGCGGGACGGGTCGGCACCGAGCACGTCCAGGCCCGTCAGGTAGGGCAGCGGGTCGGGCTTGCCGCGGGCCAGGTCCTCGGCAAGCACCACCTGCGGAAAGCGCGCGGCAAGGCCGAGCGCGGCCAGCATGAGCTCGCAATTGGCACGGGGCGCGTTGGAGACGATGACCGCCGGGATGGCCCGCCGCTCCGCCCAGTCCAGAAGCGCCAGCAGGCCCGGCATCGGCGCGAGCGGCCCGGTGAGCCGCCGGCGGAACAGGAGCTCCTTGCGGTCGGCGAGCTCCCGGCGCGCCGGATCGTTCAGATCGGGGAAAAGGTCCGCGAAGATGTCCGCGTTGGCCCGGCCCATGACCTGCGTCTTGTAGTCCGCCAGCGTCAGCGGCTCGCGCCGCCCCTCCAGCATTTCGTTGAAGGCCTCGAAATGCAGGTCGTCGGTGTCGGCGAGCGTGCCGTCGAGGTCGAACAGGAGGCCGGGCTTCATGACGGGCAGGTCCTTTGCGGGGCGGCGGCTCTCACAGCACGACGAGGCGGGTGCGGCGGCCGATCCGCGGCAGCAGATGGGCGAGCCGCGCGCGCGGCACGGCGACGCAGCCCTCCGTGGGCTTCAGCCCGTCGCGGGCCAGGTGCAGGAAGATCGCGCTGCCCCGGCCGCGGGCGATCGGACCCCTGTTCCAGGCGATGTCGATGACGCAGTCGTAGAGCCCGTCGTTGCGCCACATCACCTCGTGGCCGAAGCGCGAGGGCAGGCGCACCGGCCGGTTATAGGCAGGGCTGCGGGGATCGTCGCACCAGCCGTCGCCGGGCCGGATGGCGCGGAACGGCAGCGTCCCGGCGGGCCGGCCCAGCCTGTCCGCGCGGTAGAAGCCGCCCAGGAGGCGGTGGGTACCGGCGGGCGTCCCGCCGTCGCCCTCGCGCTTGCCGCGCACGATGCCGCCGCGCCCCAGGGCGCAGGGCAGGACGAAGGACCCCGCAACGAGGATGCCGCGGCGGGCGTCGCCGGGCGCCTTGCGGACGACGATCCGGGACAGGGCGCGGCTGCGGGGCGGGCGGGGCGATTGTGTTGAGCGGAGGCGCATGTCAATAAACGGCACATGCGCCCGACGGCTCCGGCCGTCAATCGGGCGCCGTCCGCAAAACGTCCACAAGAGCCCGCAAGTCCTCGATGCCGAGCGCCCATCATCTTCTGATCGTCGACGACGAACAAGACCTGCGCGACGCCCTCGCGGAGCAGCTCCTGCTGACCGACGAGTTCGCCATCGCCACCGCAGAGGATGCCGCGGGGGCGCTGGCCGCCACGCGCAGCCAGCGGGTGGACTGCCTGATCATGGATGTCGGCCTGCCGGACATGGACGGCCGGGACGCCGTGCGCGAGATGCGCAAGGCGGGCTTCAAAAGCCCGATCATCATGCTGACGGCCCAGGGCAGCGAGGCGGACACGGTCCAGGGCCTGGAATCGGGCGCGAACGACTACGTCGTGAAGCCGTTCAAGTTCGCCGTCCTCCTGGCGCGGATCCGCGCGCAGCTGCGCCAGTTCGAGGCGAGCGAGGACGCGGTGTTCCGCATCGGCCCGTACACGTTCCGCCCCGGCGCCAAGCTGCTGGTGAGCGACAAGGGCTCCAAGCTCAAGCTGACGGAGAAGGAGACCGCGATCCTGCGGTTCCTCTACCGCGCCGGCCAGAGCGTGGTGACCCGCGACGTCCTGCTGGCGGAGGTGTGGGGCTACAACGCCAACGTCACCACGCATACGCTGGAGACGCATATCTACCGGCTGCGCCAGAAAATCGAGCCCGATCCGTCCAATGCCCGCGTGCTGGTCACCGAGCAGGGCGGCTACAAGCTCGTCCCGTGAGCGGGGACTGACGCCCGATGGCGCTCGACCGCGACATCGCGCTGCTCTCCGCGATCCCCATCCTCTCGCTGTTCGACCGCGATTCCCTTCGCCTGCTGGCCTTCACCGCCGAGACGCGCATCCTTTCGGCGGGTGACGTCCTGTTCCGCAAGGGCGAGCCCAGCGACGGGGCCTATCTGGTGGTCGGCGGCTCGATCGCCATGGACGGGCGCGACGACGGGTCGCCGGCGCCGCTGATCCGGGCCGGGGCGCTCGTGGGCGAGCTTGCCATGTTCGCCGAGACCGAGAGGCCCGCGACCGCGGTCGCGCGGGAGGCGACGACCGTCCTGAAGCTGTCGCGCAAGGCGATGCACCGCGTGCTGGAGGAATCCCCCGACACGGCGAAGGCGGTGGCGCAGGCGATCGCGGCCCGCGTCACCGGGCTCTCGGGCGAGTTGTCCGGCGTACGCAGGACGCTCCTGGCGATCGACGAGTAGGCGCGCCGAACCCCGTTTCAGAGGTCGAGCGTCACCGTCACCGGCACATGGTCCGACGGGCGCTCCCAGCCCCGCGCCTCGCGCAGGATCTCGGCGCCGCGCAGATGGCCGGCCAGATCCTTCGACAGCCAGACATGGTCCAGCCGGCGACCCTTGTCGGCGGCCGCCCAGTCCGGCGAGCGGTAGCTCCACCAGGTGTAGATGCGGGTGGGTTCCGGCGTGAGGGTGCGGACGGCATCCACCCAGCCGCCGGCTTCGCGCACCGCCTCCAGTCCTTCCGTCTCCACAGGCGTGTGGCTGACGACGTCCAGAAGCTGGCGGTGGCTCCACACGTCGTTGACGTAAGGGGCGACGTTGAGGTCCCCGACGAGGATCGCCCGCGAGGCGGCGGGCGCCTCGTCCCGGCCCCAGTCCCGCAATTCGTCGAGGAATTGCAGCTTGTGGGCGAATTTCTCGTTCACCGCCGGATCGGGCACGTCGCCCCCTGCGGGGATGTAGAAATTATGGATCGTCACGTCCCGCGCCGCGCCGGCCGCGTCGGACAGGCGCACCGCGATGTGGCGGGCGTCCTGCTTGGCGCACCAGCGGCGGATCTCCACGCCTGCCAGCGGCAGGCGGGAGACGATGGCGACGCCGTGATAGCCCTTCTGGCCGCTGATCGCGATGTAGGGGTACCCCATCTTGCGAAACGCGGCCGCCGGGAACTGGTCGTCCATGCACTTGGTTTCCTGGAGGCACAGCACGTCGGGCGCGCGCGCCGCCAGGAAGCGCGCGACGAGGTCGATGCGCAGCCGGACCGAGTTGATGTTCCAGGTGGAGACGGTGAAGGACACGGGCGTCTGGCTAGCCGATCGCGGCCCATAAGCAAAGCGCCCAACCCCGGGGGGAGGTTGGGCGCTCACGCCTTTCGGCACAACCGCCAGGAGGGAACCGGCGGCTGATATGCAGGACGATGCCGCCGGAACGGGGGGCGCCGGCAACATTGTTCAACCCTGCATCCGCAATCCGCCACCAAAGCGTGCCGCGACGCAAGCCCTCCGATGGTCAAAGAATACGCAGATCGGCGGGCACGATTGCGGCTTCGCTTGCCGATGCACCCCGCGCGACTACAACCGGGCTACCTTGGGGGCCGCCAAATCGCTAGCGCCGGTCGGTGTCGATCATCCGCTCGTAATTGATGCGGAAGAGGCCGGGGTCCGGAGTCTTCCCCGTCTTCAAATCATCGAGAACGACGGTCGTCTCGGCCCCGGCGGCATCCACGATGGTCCACTGGCGCAGGACGTTGGCCGAGGGATCGTAGACGAGGGTGACGCGGGACGTGCCGCCGAGCGTGGAGCGGTCCTCCACCGTGACGCGCACCAGGTCCGCGCCGACATTCACGTCCTTGATCGCCAGGTCCCGGCCGAGCTCGACACGGCTGCCGACCAGGAATTTCAGCGGCGTCTGGTTGAGCGCGTACAGGTCCTGCGTGTTCAGGCGCCGGTCGCGGATGGCGACGGAATTGCCGTCGGACACGATCTCCAGATTGCTCGGGCGGTCATATTCGAAGCGCAGCTTGCCCGGCCGGTGGAGATAGAGCGTGCCGGTGGTCTGGCGGCCGCCGGCGCGCTGCACGAACCGGCCGGTCAGCGTGGTGAAGCTGTTGAGATAGGCGTTGACGCGCTCCACGGCCCCGCGCTCCGACAAGGGCGCTGCGGGGTTGAGGGCGGCGACGGCACGCGGCGGCTGGGACGGCGTGGTGGGGACCGGCGAAAGGCTGATCGGCGGCGGGGCGGCCGCGGCGGGCGGCGGCGGCGCGAGATCGGCTGGGCGCCGGGGCGGCACGGGCATCGTGACCCGCGCCGGAGCGGGAGGCGCCGCCTCGCCCGCAAGAGCAGCTTCGCGCACCGGCTCAGCGCGAGCCTCCGGCGCGGGCTCGCGCAGGGCTGCGGGCTGCCCGACGGGGGCGGTGCGGGGCACGAGCGCGCCCGGAACGGGGGCGATCGGACGCGGCGAGAACAGCCAGGACTGCGCCATGGCGGGAACGGTCGGCGCGGCGAGCGCTGCGGCCAGGGCCGTCCGGGTGGCGATGCGGGCTAAGGTGCGGTCCATGTCTGTCCAATGGCGCCGGAGGCGCGAAGGTTCCGACGGCTTTCGGTCGCGGGAGGTTTCATCCCTAGCCGGCCGCTGTGGCAGGACGGAGGCGAGGGAGCGCGCGCCGCCCCCCGCGCCTCAATCGTCGTCGTCGTGCCGTCGGCCCTGATCCTCGAGCAGGATCTCCCGCTTGCCGGCATGGTTGGCCGGCCCGACGATGCCCTCGTTCTCCATCCGCTCCATCAGCGAGGCAGCCCGGTTGTAGCCGATCTGCAGCCTGCGCTGGATGTAGGAGGTCGAGGCCTTCTTGTCGCGCAGGACGACCGCGACCGCCTGGTCGTACAGGTCCCCGCCGGGCGAGCCGAACGAACCCTGGTCGAACACGGCGCCGTCCTCGGCGCTCTCCGGCTCGTCCTCGCCCGCGGTGACGGCGTCGAGATATTGCGGGCGGCCCTGCATCTTCAGGTGCGCCACCACCTTCTCCACCTCCTCGTCGGAGACGAAGGGGCCATGGACGCGGGTGATGCGCCCGCCGCCGGCCATGTAGAGCATGTCGCCCTGGCCCAGCAGCTGCTCGGCGCCCATCTCGCCAAGGATCGTGCGCGAATCGATCTTCGAGGTGACCTGGAAGGAGATGCGCGTCGGGAAGTTGGCCTTGATCGTGCCGGTGATGACGTCGACCGAGGGGCGCTGCGTGGCGAGCACGACATGGATGCCGGCGGCGCGGGCCATCTGGGCCAGACGCTGGATCGCGCCCTCGATCTCCTTGCCGGCGACCATCATCAGGTCGGCCATCTCGTCGACGATGACGACGAGGTAGGGCAGAGGCTCGAGGTCCATGACCTCCTCCTCGTAGATCGCCTCGCCGGTATCGCGGTCGTAGCCGGTCTGGACCGTGCGGACGATGACCTCGCCCTTGGCCTTCGCCTCCTGCACGCGCGCATTGAAGCCGTCGATGTTGCGCACGCCGACCTTGGACATCTTCTTGTAGCGGTCCTCCATCTCCCGGACCGCCCATTTGAGGGCGACGACCGCCTTCTTGGGGTCGGTGACGACGGGGGTCAGGAGGTGCGGGATGCCGTCATAGACGGACAGTTCCAGCATCTTCGGGTCGATCATGATGAGCCGGCACTCTTCCGGCCGCAGCCGGTAGAGGATCGACAGGATCATCGTGTTGATGGCGACCGACTTGCCCGAGCCGGTGGTGCCGGCCACGAGCAGATGCGGCATGCGCGCCAGGTCCGCGATCACCGGCTCCCCGCCGATCGTCTTGCCCAGGCACAAAGCCAGCTTGGCCTTGGCGGTCTCGAAGTCCTGGCTGGCGAGCAGCTCGCGCAGGTAGACGGTCTCGCGCCGCGCGTTGGGAAGCTCGATGCCGATGGCGTTGCGGCCGGGCACGACCGCGACGCGCGCGGACACGGCCGACATCGACCGCGCGATGTCGTCGGCGAGCGAGATGACGCGGGAGGACTTGGTGCCCGGCGCCGGCTCCAGCTCGTAGAGCGTCACGACGGGGCCCGGGCGCACGTTGATGATGTCGCCGCGCACGCCGAAATCGTCCAGCACGCCTTCCAGGAGGGTCGCGTTCTGGTCCAGCGATTCCTGCGACACGACGGTCACCGCGCGCTTGGGCTCGCCCAGGAGGGTGAGCGCAGGCAGGCGGTAGGCGTCGGCCTCGAACAGGGTGGGCTGCGATTCGCGCGCCAGGCGGCGGCCGGGCTTGGGGCTGGCCGGCGGCGGGGCGACGCGGCCGGGCGCCTCGCGCTCGGGAGCGGGGGCGTAGCGGCCGCCATCGTGACGCGCGTCCTGTCGCGCGTCCTCGTACGGCGCCTCGGTGGGGGCGGGATCGAAGGGCGGCTCGTCGTCGTCGTAGTCCGTGGCGGGCTCCGGCGGGCGCAAGGGGCGCCAGCCGGCCTGGCCGGCATCGCCCTCGAAGACCGGCTCGCGGCGGCGGGAATAGCCCGCGGGAGCGGGGGCTGGCCCGTCCGCTTCGCGAAGACTCCGGCGTCCGGTCCCGGCGACGGTCTCCACGCCCGCCATGGCGCCCACGCGGCGGCCGATGGCGCGGCCGAGCCGCAGCGACGCGGCCCCGGTGGCGAGGGCAAGGTGCGTCACAGCGCCGAGCGACAGGAGGCCGAGACCCGGCTCGTCGGTGCGATCCTCTTCCGGGTCGTCGCGGCGCGCGCGCTCGTCCTCGTGGTGATCGTCGTCGAGCGTCTCGATCTCGTCGGCGCTGCAGGCGGCGGCGAAGGACAGGATGGCGGCGGCGGCGAAGGCAAGGCCCGCGGCCGCAAGGCCCACGGCGCCGAACATGCCGACGACCGCCCGGGTGACGGCGACGAGGCTGTCGCCGCCGACGCCGCCGAGCCCGGTGGGCAGCGGCCAGCGGCCGGTGGCGGGCAGGAGGCTCGCCAGCGCAGCGGCGCACCCGGCGGCGACGATCCAGCAGGCGAGGCGCAGGCCGAGGCGGCCGACCTCGCGCTGGCGCATGAGCAGGACGCCCCACAGGCCCGGCACGGCCACCAGCACGATGGCCCCAAGGCCGAGGATCTGCATCAGGACGTCGGCGACGATCGCGCCGGGCGGGCCGACCCAGTTGCGGACGGCGCCGCGGGTGGCGTGGTTCAGGCTCGGGTCGTCGACGGACCAGGTGGCGAGGGCGATCGCCACCGTGACCATGGCGGCGATCAGGCCGAGGCCGACGAGTTCGGCCGTGCGCCGCACCAGGAATGCCTTCACGGCATCGGTGACGTCGGCCGGCGGGGATGACATGCGGCGGGTCGTGGGCATCGGCTGGGCGCGGGTCCTTCCGATGCGAAGTTAGGAGCGGGGGGTTAAGACCTGTTTAACCAAGCACCGGCGCATGGCCGCCCGCGCGAAAAGCAAAAGCCCCGCCGGAGCGGGGCTTTCGGTGTCGGGCCGGCAGGCAGGCCGGCGGAGCGGTGAGGCTCAGTAATTGTAGGCGCGCTCGCCGTGCTCGGCGATGTCGAGACCCTCGCGCTCCTGCTCCTGCGTGACGCGCAGGCCGACGATGATGTCGACGAGCTTGAACAGGATGGCGGAGCCGACGCCGGTCCACACGATGGTGAACAGGACGCCCTTGGTCTGGGCCCAGACCTGGGTGACCAGGTCGTAGGCGCCGGGAACGAGCTCGCCGGGCTTGGAGGCGTAGTCCGCCAGGCCAGCGCCGCCGAGCGCCGGGCTCACCAGGATGCCCGTGCCGATGGCGCCGATGATGCCGCCCACGGCGTGGATGCCGAAGACGTCGAGGGAGTCGTCGTACTTGAGCGCGTTCTTCACGGTCGAGCAGAAGAAGAAGCAGACCGCGCCGGCCACGAGGCCGAGGACGATGGAGCCCATCGGGCCCGCGAAGCCGGCCGCTGGGGTCACGGCGACTAGGCCGGCGATCACGCCGGAGACGAGGCCGAGGAGGGACGGCTTGCCCTTGGCGGCCCATTCCACGAACAGCCAGGAGACGCCGGCGCCGGCGGTTGCCACGAAGGTGTTGATCATGGCGAGGGCGGCGGTGCCGTTGGCCTCCAGGTTGGAGCCGGCATTGAAGCCGAACCAGCCCACCCAGAGCAGCGCCGCGCCGATCATGGTCATGGTCAGCGAGTGCGGGGCCAGCACGTCCTTGCCGTAGCCGATGCGCTTGCCGATGATGATGGCGCCCACCAGACCGGCGACGCCGGCATTGATGTGGACCACCGTGCCGCCGGCGAAGTCCAGCGCGCCCCACTTGAAGAGCAGGCCGGCATCGGCGTTGACGGCCTCCAGGGCGGCCTCGGCGGCGGCCTTGGCGTCCGGCGCGGCGTCAGCGACCGCCTTGGCGGCGGCGGCGACGACGTCCGGGCCGCCCCAGTACCAGACCATGTGGGCCATCGGGAAATAGATGAACGTGACCCACAGGACGGTGAAGAGCAGCAGCGCCGAGAACTTGATGCGTTCGGCGAAGGCGCCGACGATCAGGGCCGGCGTGATGCAGGCGAAGGTCATCTGGAAGCAGACGAAGACCAGCTCCGGGATGTAGACGCCGTTGGAGAAGGTGCCGACCACGGTGGTCGGGTCGACGCCGGCCAGGAAGGCCTTCGAGAAGCCGCCCACGAAGTCGTTCAGCGCGCCGCCATTGGTGAAGGCGAGCGAGTAGCCGTAGGTCACCCACAGCAGGGCGACGATGGTGACGATGGAGAAGACCTGGGTCAGCACCGAGAGCATGTTCTTGGTGCGCACCAGGCCGCCATAGAACAGGGCGAGGCCCGGGATGGTCATCAGCAGGACGAGGATCGTGGAGATCAGCATCCAGGTCGTGTCGCCCTTGTTGGGCACCGGCGTGGCCGCGGCCTGCGCGAGAGCCGGGGCCGCCAGCGCCACCGAGGCGCCGAGGCCGGCCAGGCCGGTCTTGAGGGAACGCATGAGCGTCATCTGAAAAAACTCCGTTGAATGTTGCTGAAGCGGAGGCTCGCTCAGAGCGCGTCCACGTCGGTCTCGCCCGTGCGGATGCGGACCGCCTTCTCGATCGAGGAGACGAAGATCTTGCCGTCGCCGATCTGGCCCGTGCGGGCAGCGCCGGAGATCGCGTCGATCACCTTGCCGACGAGGTCGGACGCGACCGCCACCTCGATCTTCAGCTTCGGCAGGAAGCTCACTGCGTATTCGGCGCCACGGTAGATCTCCGTGTGCCCCTTCTGGCGACCGTAGCCCTTGACCTCGGTCACGGTCAGGCCGTGCACGCCGATGGCGGTGAGCGCGTCGCGCACCTCCTCCAGCTTGAACGGCTTGATGATGGCCATCACAATTTTCATGTTCCGCGTACCCTGTTCGTGCCCCCGGTCCGGGTAACGGCCGGACGGCTTTGGTTTCGCCGGGCGGACGCGCGGGCGGCGCCCGACGTTTGACCCGAGGGCGGGGGCAATCAAACGGCGTGCCAGATGCGGAACCCGAATCGATTTTCGGCATTTCGCATAAAGGATCGGCGTTCCGGCTCGCTTGCACGAAGCCGGACGACGGCCGTTTGCCTATTTCTTGAGCAGTTCGGTGATTGCTTGGGCTGCGGTCAGCCGCCGCGGCGCTCGCGGATCAGGCCTTCCTGCGCCACCGACGCGACCAGGCGGCCGGCGCGGTCGTAGATGAGACCGCGGGAAAATCCGCGGCCGCCTGACGAGGACGGGCTGTCTTGCGCATAAAGCAGCCAGTCGTCGGCACGGAACGGCCGGTGGAACCACAGGGCGTGGTCCAGGCTCGCCGCTTGGATCGACTTCTCGAACACGCTGCGGCCATGGGGCACGAGGCTGGTGTCGAGAAGCATCATGTCGGACGCGTATGCGAGCACCGCCTGGTGCACGGCGGGGTCGTCGGGCAGCGGCGCGGTGGCCCGGATCCAGACGTTGAAGGCCGGCTCCATGGGCTCGCGCCGGGCATAGCGCTGGAGCTCGACCGGGCGCAGCTCGATGGGGCGCTCGCGTTCGAAATAGGCGCGCACGGGCCCGGGCATGGTGGGCATCATCGCCGCGCGCATGGCATCGTCCCCCGCCAGCGCGTCGGGCGAGGGCACGCCCGGGGCGGGAAAGGCATGGTCCAGCCCCGGCTCCTCGGCGTGGAACGAAACCGACATCGAGAAGATGGCGGCCCCGTGCTGGATGGCCAGCACGCGCCGCGTGGTGAAGCTGCGGCCGTCGCGGATGCGGTCGACCTCGTAGATGATGGGGACCGAAGGGTCGCCCGGCAGCAGGAAATAGGCGTGCAGCGAATGAGGCCGCCGGCCTTCCACCGTCCGCGTCGCGGCGACGAGCGCCTGGCCGATCACCTGGCCGCCGAAGACCCGCTGCCAGCCTTCCTGCGGCGAGCGGCCGCGGAAGAGATTGACCTCCAGGGTCTCCAGATCGAGCGTTTCCAGCAATTTCGCGACCGCGCCCGACATCGCATTTCCCGCCCGGCTCGCCTATGATTCGGCGGGGTCCATCAGGCCGGGACCGGCATGCAGCGTCAAGGCGCGCCGCCGCGTAGCCGGGCCTTCGGCAATTCCCAGGCGGAGCGGCAGGTGACGGGCAGGCAAAGGGTCTCGGTGGCGGTGGCGGGCGCAGGCCATACGGGCCTTGCCGCCGCGCTCGCATTTGCCGAGCGCCTGGGCGCCACGGCCTCCGTCGCGGTCTACGATCCGGCCCTTACCGGGCCGCCCGCGCCCGATCCGCGCCATTTCGCGCTGACCCCCGCCAGCCGCCGCCTGCTGCAGCGGATCGGCGTGTGGGACGGGCTCGGCGCCGTCCAGCCGATCGTGCGGATGGAGATCACCGACAGCCGGCTGGCCGATCCGGTCCGGCCCACGCTGCTCGCCTTCGGGGCGTCGGGGAGCCAGGACGCGCCCGAAGACGACGCGGCCGAAGACGGGGAGCCGCTCGCCCACATGGCCGGGAGCGACACCCTGCGTGCGGCGCTCCGGCGCCGGGCGGCCGAGGCCAGGATCGCCCTCGTCCCCCGCGCCGTCACGGGGCGTGCGCCCGAGGGTGGGTTCGCGCTCGACGACGGCGCGATCATCCGGCCGGACCTCATCGTGGTCGCCGACGGCGCGCGCTCGCGGCTGCGGGAGGCGTTGGGCGTCGGCTGGGTGTCCAGGCCCTTCGGCCAGCACGGCATCGTGGCGACGATCGCTCACGAGCGGGACCATGGCGGCGTCGCCGTCCAGCATTTCCTGCCCTCCGGCCCGTTCGCGATCCTGCCGCTGCCGCCCGGCGGGCGCCTCGGCCACCGCTCCTCCATCGTCTGGAGCGAGCGCAGCGACGCGGTCGAGGGTCTGTCCCATGCCGACGAGGCGGACATCCTGCGGGAGATCGGCCGGCGCTTCGGCCACAGGCTGGGCGCCATCGCGCTGGAAACGCCGGTGCGGCCCTATCCGCTGGCGGCCGGCATCGCCCGGCGCTTCGCCGGCGCGGATTTCGCCCTCGTCGGGGATACCGCCCACGTCGTGCACCCGATCGCGGGGCAGGGCCTCAATCTGGGCCTGGGCGACGTGGAGTGCCTTGTGCGGGAGGTCGCCGGCGCGGTGCGGCTGGGCCTTGAGCCAGCGGACGGTGAGGCGCTGCGCAGCTACGAGCGCGCCCGGCGGCCGCACACGCTCGGCATGGGCCTGGCTATGGCAGGCCTCAACGGGCTCTTTTCCAACGATGCCGGGCCGCTGCGCCTGGCGCGGGATATCGGGATGGGGATCGTCGACCGCGCCCCGCGGCTGAAGGCGGCCCTGATGCGCCGGGCATCCGGCGTGGGCTAGAGGCGGACTGGGCTAGAGGCGCCCGGCAGTTTTCAGCGCAGGACGCGCGCCTCGTCCGGCAGCATGATCGGGATGCCGTCGCGGATCGGGTAGGCGAGCCGGGCGCGCCGGCTGATCAGCTCTTGGGCGTCGGCGTCGTAGTCGAGCCGGTCCTTGGTGAGCGGGCACACGAGCAGTTCCAGCAGCTTGCGGTCGGCCTGCTGCACGTGCTGGGGCACGAGCGGAACGGAGGCGCCATCCGGCGAAGGCGCGTCACCCGGAACTCTTTCGCCCGGAGCCGCTTCGTCGCTCACTGCAGGCTGCCCTCGCCCTCGCCGTCGCGGGCGATATCCATCTCGGTGATCGCCACGAGGACCTCGGCGCGGGTGCGCAGGTCCGGCGCCTCCAGCAGCGCCTGCTTCTCCCGCGGGCCGAAGGGGCTCATCATCGACAGGGCGTTGACCAGCGCCTCGTTCGGCGCCTCGTTCACGCCTTTCCAGTCGATCTTGAGGGCATTGACGCGGGCAAAATCGCGCAGCGCGCGCACCACGGCGTCGCGGTCCACGGCGGATTCGCCCGCCCTCGCCTCGAAATCGGCGAGGAAGTCCGCGTAGGAGACCTGGCACTGGCGGTACGGCGTCGCGGAGGCCAGCTCCTGCTCGATGCGGAAGCGCGCGACGCCGGTCAGCGTGATGAGATAGCGCCCGTCGCCGGTCTCGGCGAACTGGGTGATGCGTCCCAGGCACCCGACGCTGTAGAGGTCAGGCCGCTCGCCGCCGCCGCCTTCCTCGTCCGGCTGCACGATGCCGATGACGCGCTGGCCCTTCAGGGCGTCGTCGATCATCGCGAGATAGCGCGGCTCGAAGATGTTGAGCGGCATCTGCCCGCGCGGCAGGAGCAGCGCGCCCGACAGCGGGAAGACCGCGATGACGTCGGGGCAGTCCCCCGGATCGCGGTAGACGGCGTTGGTGCTCATGTTGGTGCCCTCGGCAACCTTCAAAATGCCCCCGTCAGGCGAACAGGACGGCCGACAGGCGCCGGCGCCCCTGGATGCTGGCATCGTCCATCGGACCCCAGGCCTCGAACATCTGCAGCAATTGCTTGCGCGCGGCCTCCTCGTTCCATCCGCGCTCGCGGCGGACGATCTCGATGAGATGGGCCACGGCCTCCAGCTTGCGGCCGCGAGCGGCCTCGGCAAGCGCGAGGTCGAACCGGCTCTGGTGATCGGCCGGATCGGCGGCGATGCGGCGCTCCAGCTCCGCCGTGTCGCCGAGCGAGGCGGCCTGCTCGGCCAGCTCCAGCGCGGCGCGGGCGGCGGCGAGCTCCGGCGAGGCGGTATCCGCCGGGGCGGTGGCCAAAACCTCGCGGGCGCCGTCCAGGTCGCCGAGCGCAAGGCGCGCCTGCGTCAGGCCCGCAAGCGCGGGCAGCGAGGCGGGATCGCGGGAGAGCACCGCGGCATAGACGTCGCTGGCGCCGTCCATGTCACCGGCCGCGGCCAGAGCGGCCGCCTCATCCAGCGCCTCCTGCAGGGGCGAGACGGCGGGGCCGACGAGCCGGGCGATGAAGGCCGCGATCTGGCTCTCCTGCACGTTGCCGACGAAGCCGTCGACCGGCTGGCCCTTGCTGAAGGCGATGACGGCGGGGATCGACTGGATGCCGAGCTGGCCCGGGATCTCCGGGTTCTCGTCCACGTTCATCTTCACGAGCTTGACCTTGCCGCCCGCAGCGGCGACGGCGCGCTCCAGGATCGGGGCGAGCTGCTTGCACGGGCCGCACCACGGCGCCCAGAAATCCACCAGGACCGGCTGCTTCAGGCTCTCGTTCATCACCTCCTGGCGGAAGGTGGCGGTGGTGACGTCGCGGATGCCGGCAGTAGGCGCCGCGCCGACGCTGGCAGTGGCAAAACCCTGGAATGAGGCCGTCTGGTTCATGGAGCGGTCGGTCCTGTTCGGTCGCGCGGGGCAGGCTCCCGTCCCCCATCAGATGGGGACAAAGCCGGCGAAAGGCAATCCGCGCGGTCCGATCAGGCCGGCGGGGCGGGCAGCGCCACGATGGCAGGCTCGTGGCCGGTGGCGCGCAGGAAGCGCAGGAGATCCTCCCGCGCAATCGATGTGGTCATCGTGTTGACCAGCGGGTGGACGTTGAGCGGCTCGTGCTCCATGAGCGCCGCGTCGAGGATGACGGAGACCAGGCCCTCCCGGTCGTTCAGGGCGGCGAGCGGCGTCACCGAGCCGGGCTCAACCCCCAGCACGGCCCGCAGCGTGTCGGCGCTGCAGAAGGACAGCCGCCCGGAGGCGCCGATGGCCTCGTGCAGCCGCTTGAGGTCGATGCGCGTCTCCTCCTCGGCGACGACGAGGAAGAGCCGGCCCTTCTTGTCCTTGAGAAAGAGGTTCTTCACGTGCCCGCCGGGGATGATGCCGCGCAGGTGGCGGCTCTGCTCAACGGTGAAGACGGCGGCGTGCCGCGTCGTGGTCACCGCGAGGCCAAGCTCCGCAAGGCGCGCGAAGACGGGCGCCGCCCGGGCGTCGTCCTCCTCGGGCCTGGCTTCGTGCCGCTGATCGGCGGGATCGGAGGTGGAACGGTCGTGCATGGGGCGTTCTCTAGCGGCGCGCGCGGCCGCCCTCAAGCGGGTGCGCGGCCCGCGGCGGACGGGCATCGCCGCCCGAACCGCGCCCTACCGTTACAAGAGACTTGCATCGGCCGCCGGTTTGGGGCATCAACCGCCCGCGGCCCGCAAGGCCGCCCCACGGATGCGGGTGTAGCTCAGGGGTAGAGCACAACCTTGCCAAGGTTGGGGTCGAGGGTTCGAATCCCTTCGCCCGCTCCAGTTTCTCTCTCTTTATCGCGCGCAGGTCTGCCGCCGGACGGTCTCGTCCTGGCGGCTTTTCGTTCGGCGCGGCCGCTTCGGCCTTCCCACCCTCAGCCCCCCGGCATGAGCCGCGGGTCGATCGCCAGGTCGGCGCGGGCGGGCACCTTCACCAGGGCTTCGCCGTCCAGCACGACCTCCCCGTCCACCGAGCAGGTGCAGGCAAGGCGCGCGCGGCGCCTCTCGGGGAAGAGCTCGGCGACGCAGACCTCGACGACGACCGTGTCGCCGATGCGCACGGGCGCGCGGAAGTTCAGGGTCTGGCTCATGTAGATCGCCCCGGGCCCAGGCAGGCGCGTGCCCAGCACGGCGGAGATGAGGCCGGCGGTGTACAGGCCGTGGGCGATCCGCGTGCCGAAGGGCGTGCGCGCGGCGAAATGCTCCGAGAGGTGGATCGGGTTGCGGTCGCCGGTGATCTCGGCAAAGCCCACGACGTCGGAGGACGACACGGTCTTCTCCAGCCGGTCGCTCATGCCCACCGCCAGGTCCTCGAAGCCCAGGATCCGCAATTCCGGCGTCATCGTTTGGCCCTCAAGCTCATGCTGCACTGCACCCGGTCCCGTCTGTACCGGATTTGCGCTTGACGATCCGCCCCGCCAAACGATCTAGCTCGTCCGGTCCCGACCTGCCTCCCGCAACGCCAACGACAAGGGCCGCGCCGCTCCGATGACCGAGATCGACACCGTTTCCGTCACGCCCTTCTCCGACCAGCGCCCCGGCACGTCCGGCCTGCGCAAGAAGGTCGCGGTCTTCCGCCAGCCGCATTACGTCGAGACCTTCGTGCAGGCGATCCTGGATTGCGTCGAGGGGCTTGCGGGCGCCACGCTGGTGGTCGGCGGCGACGGCCGGTTCTTCAATTCCGAGGCGATCCAGACCATCCTGAAGATGGCGGCCGCCAACGGCGTGGGGCGCGTCATCGTCGGCGCGGGCGGCCTCCTGTCGACACCGGCCGTGTCCAATCTCATCCGTCGGCGCAAGGCCCTGGGCGGCATCATCCTGTCCGCCAGCCACAATCCCGGCGGCCCGGACGGCGATTTCGGCATCAAGTACAACGTGTCCCACGGAGGACCGGCGCCGGAGAGCCTGACTGAGGCCGTCTTCGCCCGCACACGCTCGCTGAGCGGCTATCGCATCGCCCGCGCGCCGGACGTGGCGCTCGACAAGCCCGGGCAGGCCGCCATCGGCGCCATGGCCATCGAGATCGTCGACCCGGTCGCCGATTACGCGCAGATGATGGAGACGATCGTCGACTTCGACGCGATCCGCGCCCTGTTCGCCGGCGGCTTCCGCATGCGGTTCGACGCGATGAGCGCGGTCACGGGGCCCTATGCGGTGGAAATCCTGGAGCGGCGCCTGGGCGCGCCGGCGGGCACCGTGATCAACGCGGTGCCGCTGCCGGATTTCGGCGGCCATCATCCCGATCCGAACCCCGTCCACGCCGCCGACCTCATCGCCGAGATGAACGGACCGGACGCGCCCGATTTCGGCGCGGCTTCCGACGGCGACGGCGACCGCAACCTGATCGTCGCGCCCGGCCTGTTCGTGGCGCCGAGCGACAGTCTCGCCGTGCTGGCCGCGCTGGCCCCGCTGGCACCGGCCTATGCCGACGGCCTTGCGGGCGTCGCCCGCTCCCTGCCCACAAGCCGGGCGGTGGACCGGGTCGCGGCGGCGCTCGGCCTTCCGGCCTACGAGACGCCGACCGGATGGAAGTTCTTCGCCAACCTGCTGGATGCCGGTCGGATCACGCTGTGCGGCGAGGAAAGCGCCGGCACCGGCTCCAACCACGTGCGCGAGAAGGACGGGCTCTGGGCGGTCCTCGTCTGGCTCAACATCATCGCCCGCTCGGGCAAGCGCGCGGACGCGATCATGCGCGAGCACTGGTCGACCTATGGCCGGGACTATTATTCCCGCCACGACTACGAGGAGATCGACACCGCCGTCGCCGACGGGCTGATGGCGGATCTGCGAGCCTCGCTCGGCGGCCTTCCCGGCCGCAGCTTCGGCGGGCTCACGGTCGAGAGCGCCGACGACTTTTCCTATACCGACCCGGTGGACGGGTCGGTGAGCCAGCGCCAGGGCGTGCGCATCCTGTTCCGCGAGGATGCGCGGGTGGTCTTCCGCCTGTCCGGCACGGGCACTTCGGGCGCGACGCTGCGGGTCTACCTGGAGCGGTTCGAGCCCCATCCGGGCCGACATGGGCTGGATACGGCGACGGTCCTCGCCCCCGTGGTCGCGGCCGCGGAGGCCATTGCGCAGATCGGCGGCCGAACGGGCCGGACCGCGCCGACCGTCGTGACCTGACGGGGAACGGGAGGCGGCCTGAGCGGGTTGGTCCCGCACCTGCCATCCCAGTTCCCGAAGGAGCGATTGTCCATGAACCGCAAGCCCGACCAGCAGCCGGGAGAGACCCGGCGCGAGCAGGACGAATTCCTCGACGCCATCGCCGAGACGCCGGGCGTGGGCATCGACGCGCCGGTGCCGCCGCTGGAGGCGGTGCCCCGCTCCCACGAGACAATGGACGGGGACGACCCCACCCATCCGGTCCGCGACATGGACGCGGACGATCCCCTGCCCGAGGACATCGAGGACGAGATCTCCGAGGAGGGCCGCGCCGAGCTCACGCCCGAGCGGATCGAAAACGGCCAGATGGGCACGACCCGGCGCACGCCGGCGGACGACATCTGAGGCGCCCGCCCGTCGTTTTTTCGGCGAACGCATGCGAGGAGGCACTCCGGCGGCAGGTCCGCCGGAGTGCCTCATGTCGTCGACCGGTGGCGGATTGCTGGATCCGCGCCTGTCGGCCGGTGCTCGTTCCGTCAGAAGACGGCGAGATAGCGCAGCAGCGACAGGATGCCGATGATGATCACGATGATGCGCGCGATCTGCTTGGCGCGGCCATCGATCGGCAGCAGGTTGATCAGATACAGGATGAGCACGATGACCAGGACGGTCACCAGCAGGCTGATCAGCAGTGTCATAGTCATGCCCCCTTCAGGCCGGACGCAATGGTGATCTTAACCGGACGACGCGTCCGTCCGCGTCCGGGTCGGCGTCACGCCGCGATGGAAATCAGGGATCGAGCGCCAGGTCCACGCTGACACGTTTCGGGTCCGCATGCGCGTGCGACGGGTCGTCGACGATGAGCTGACGGGCGCGCGCCTTGAACTCGCCCCACGATCCGAGGCGCGAGCCGCAGCCGCTGCACCGGATCATCGACGCGTCCTCGGGAGCGTCCGGCAGCATGATGGCCGGGCTCCCGCAGGTGTCGCAGGCAAAGCTCGACAGAAGCGCGAAACCACCCATCGTCATTCTCCACGCAAGGCAAACCAGGCTCACAACGTTCCTGATGCGGGAGGGTTCCGAAGAATGTTGCGCTGCACGCGGCACCCCGGTCCGGCGCTGAGGCCCGTTTGCCCGGCGGGGCTTCGCCGTGGTAGCGCATCCCCGGCCGCGCGGCAGACGCTGCCGCCCCGATCCGGTTGAAAATGGCCCTGAAGACGCCGATCCCGCTCACCAACGACACCGTGGCCGCCGTCCGCCGCCTCTGGCACGGCTGGCTGAAGGCGCACTGGCCGACCCTGTCGCTGGTCATGGTCTTCATCGCGCTCGTGGCGGCGATGACGGGGCTCTATCCGGTCCTGATCAAGCAGGCCTTCGAGGCGTTCTCGGCCAAGGACCGGCAGGCGATCCTGCTGGCGCCGTTCTTCGTGATCGGCGTCACCGCGATCAAGGGCTTCTCCCTCTACGCGCAGACGGTGCTGACCAACCGCGTGGTAACGCGGGTGGAGGCGGACATGCAGACCGCGCTCTACGCCCACCTGGTGGATGCCGACCTCGCCCAGGTGGGGCGGGAGAGCCCCGCCGCCCTCACCCAGCGCTTCACCACCGACTTCGCCTACATCAAGGAGGCGCTGACCCGCCTTTCCACCGTGTTCCTGCGGGACCTCGCCACGGTCGTCGCGCTTGTGGCGACGATGATCTGGATCGACCCGGCGCTGACGCTGGGCGCGGCCGTGATCGCGCCGTTCGTCGCGATCCCCATCGCGCGCATCGGCAAGAAGCTGCGGCGGGTCTCCACCTCCACCCAGGAGGAGATCGGCGCCATGGCGGGCATGGTCTCGGAGAGCCTGTCGGGCCTTCGCTTCGCCAAGGCGTTCAGGCTGGAATCCTATCTCAAGGGCCGGGCCGCGCGGGCCTTCGACACGGTGCGCATGCTCAAGATGAAGACCGCCAATGCCCGCGGCCGGCTCGACCCCCTGCTGGAAGTGGGCGGCGGCATCGCAGTCGCGGTCGTCTTCGTGCTGATCGGCCTGAGGATCGTAGCGGGCGAGACCACGATCGGCGATTTCACCGGCTTCGTCACGGCCCTGCTGCTGGCCGCCCAGCCGATCCGTGCCATCGGCAACCTCAACGCGATCATGCAGGAGGCGATGGCGGCTTTGACGCGCTATTTCGCGATCCTCGACGAAGCGCCGCGGATCGTCGACGCGCCGGGAGCGGCCCCGCTCGCGGTGACGACGGGGACGATCGCGTTCCGGGGCGTCTCCTTCCGCTACCGCGACGACGTTCCGGCCCTCGACGGCATCGACCTTACCGTGCCGGGCGGGACCACGACCGCCCTCGTCGGACGCTCCGGCTCGGGCAAGTCGACGCTGCTGTCGCTGGTGCCGCGCCTGTATGACGCGACCGCCGGCCGGGTGGAGATCGACGGGCAGGACGTGCGCGCGGTGACGCTCGACAGCCTGCGCACGCAGATCTCCGTGGTGAGCCAGGACGTGGTGCTGTTCGACGACACGGTGCGCGCCAACATCGCCTTCGGCCGTCCCGGCGCCACGCAGGCCGAGATCGAGGCGGCGGCGCAGGCGGCCGCGGCCGCAGGCTTCATCGCGGCGATGCCGGAAGGCTACGACACGCGCGTCGGCCCGGCGGGCTCGCGCCTGTCGGGCGGAGAGCGCCAGCGGATATCGCTGGCCCGCGCCATCCTGAAGGACGCGCCGATCCTGCTTCTGGACGAGGCGACCTCCGCCCTCGACGCGGAGAGCGAGCGGCTGGTGCAGGACGCGCTCGCCCGGTTGATGGAGGGGCGCACGACGCTCGTCATCGCCCATCGCCTCTCGACCATCCGTCACGCCGACCAGATCGTGGTCATGGATTCAGGCCGCATCGCCGAGACCGGCCGCCACGAGGACCTGTCCTCGGCGGGCGGCATCTACGCCACGCTCAACCGCCTGCAGCTGCTGGACGGCTGACTATTCGCGCTTGAGCAGGCGGTCGGCGAGCAGCGTCGACCAGAAACCGGGGCGGAAGTCCCGCTCCAGCGCCTGCGGGTCGTAGACATCGCGCACCCAGTCCAGGAACGGGATGCCCCGCGCCTCGCCCTCCTCGCGATAGCGCAGGATGAAGGCGTCGAGGATGCCGGTCTTGGCGAAGCGGAAATGGCCGAAGCGCCAGTGGAGCTGGTCGAGGGCCTCGGCGGCGCTGCCCTTCTCCACGATGAGCACGTAGAGCGCGGCCATGAAGCCGGCGCGGTCGGCGCCGGACTTGCAATGGACCAGGACCGGATAGGCGATGCGGGCGAAGAAGTCCGGCAGGGCGAGGATCGTCTCGCGCTCCGGCGCCGCGCGGGAGCGCAGCACGAACTCCTCGAGCTTCAGGCCGGCGCGCTCGCAGGCCTCCTTCTCCAGCGGCCAGGCCCCGAACTCGCGCCCGCCGCGCAGCGTCACGACGGTGCGGATGCCGGCCCGGCGCGCCAGCCGGGCGATCTGGTGGGGCGCGGGCTGCGCGGCGCGCCAGAAGCGGTCCCCGACCCGGTGGAGGTTGAGATAGGCCAGGCGGAACACGCCGTGGTCCGACAGGACCATGTTGGCCCAGGCGCGGGCGCGGTCGCCCGTCCCGGTCAGGGGACGGTCCCACCGGGCGATCCGCGCCATGCGCCGGGCATAGCGGGTTTCGGGTTTGAGGAAGCGCTTGAGCACGCCGCCTGCTACCAGCCCGGCCGCCCGCGGGCAAGGAAGGGTCGCCCCGATGTCCGTCGGCGCTTGCCGCTGCAATGCAGCATGGCTAGAGAGGGCGCCGCCGGCCGACGACGCGCCGGCTGAGGAGCTTCCCATGCGTCTCGATGCCATTTCCATCGGCAAGAACCCGCCCCACGAGGTCAATGTCGTGATCGAGGTGCCGATCGGCGGCGAGCCCATCAAGTACGAGATGGACAAGGCCGCCGGCACGCTGGTGGTGGACCGTTTCCTCTACACGCCCATGCGCTATCCGGGGAATTATGGCTTCATCCCCCACACGCTGTCGGAGGACGGCGACCCCTGCGACGTGCTGGTGGCGAACACGCGGCCGATCATCGCCGGCGCGATCATCGCGGTCCGCCCGATCGGCGTGATGAAGATGCAGGACGAGGCCGGCGGCGACGAGAAGATCATCGCCGTGCCCGTGCCCCGGCTGACCAAGCGCTACGAGCACGTCACCGACTACACCCAGCTGCCGCAGATCACGCTGGACCAGATCCAGCACTTCTTCGAGCACTACAAGGATCTGGAGCCCGGCAAGTGGGTGAAGCTCATCGGCTGGGGCGACCACAAGGAGGCCGAGCGGCTGATCCTGGAGGCGATCGAGCGCGCCAAGGCCGCCGGCTAGGCGCCTAGCCGAGGGGGATTTCGAGCCGCAGGGCCATGCCGCGCCCCGGCTCCGGCGGCAGGGCGACGGCGCCGAGCTGGGCGAGGCCCGCCGCGATGATGCGCAGGCCGATGCCCCGCGCCGGCTCGCCCTGGGGACCGATCCCGTCGTCCCGACAGGACAGGCGCGCCATGCCCGGACCGTCCGCGGACAGAACGATGCGCACCGTGCCGCTGCGCCCATCCGGGAAGGCGTGCTTGAGCGAATTGGTGACGAATTCGCTGACGATCATGCCGATCGTCGAGGCGCGCTCGGAGCCGACGACGATCGCATCAGCCTCCGCGCTCAAGGTCACGCTGGCCGGCGCGGTCCGCTGGAGCAGCTCCACCAGCCGCGGCAGGTAATGGCCGAGGTCGATCCGGCCGTCCTGGCGGGTCTCGTAGAGCTCCCGGTGGATCAGCGAGATCGTCTCGATCCGCGTCTCGATCGCGCCCAGCAGGGCGTCGGCGCCGGTGTCGCGGGCGCGCTTGCGCTCCATGCGCACCAAGGCCGCCACCGAATGCAGCGAGTTCTTCACCCGGTGATCCACCTCCTGGCGCAGGAGCACCTGGTGGCGGAGTGCGGCGCGCAGCTCGATCTGCGTCATGACCTGGCGGGCCAGGACCTGCAGCGTCTGCCGCTGCAGCGGCGTCAGGGACCGGGGCTGCGTGTCGAGCACGCAGAGCGTGCCGATGGGCAGGCCGGCGGCGGTGCGCAGCTGCGCGCCCGCATAGAAGCGCAGGCCCGGCTCGGTCAGGCAAAGCGGGTTGTCGCACAGGCGGCCGTCGGCCAGCGTGTCGGGGATCTCAACGAAGTCCTCGTCGAGGATCGCGTGGGCGCAGATGGAGGATTCGAGCGGGGTCTCGCGCACGCCAAGGCCCGTCTCGGCCTTGAACCACTGGCGGTCCTCGTCGATCAGGTTCACGACCGCGATGGGCGTCTCGCAGATCTCCGACGCAAGCGCGGCGATGTCGTCGAAATCCTTCTCGCGCGGGGTGTCGAGGATGTCGAACGAACGAAGCGCGGCAAGTCGTTCCGTCTGCCTGGGATGCTGGGCCGCCTGCATGGGGTTGAGGGTCCTTCGCCGGGGTCTACGCCACCGGGGGAGATCGGCCGCATGGCTTAACGCTAGTTTTCGGCCTGTGCCACGTCAATTGACGTGGGCGGGAGGCAGCCTTGCGCCGGGGTCACGCGGGCGGGATGAACTCCTGCCGGATCCGCCCGAAGACCGGCAGCGCCTCGGCCTGCGCGCCATGGGCGGCCAGCGCCGGATGCGCGGCCATGTCCACCAGGCCCGGATGGACCTCGCCGAGGAAGCGCACCGCGACGGCGACCGCGATGTCCGCATGGCCGAGGCGTCCGTCCAGCCAGTCGCCCGGAGCCGCGGCGCGGATACGCTCCAGCTCCGCCATCGCGTCGCGGATCTGCGCCGAGCACCGGCCGGTCCAGGCCTCCGACACCGCGTCGTGCAGCCGCTTCTCGTAGAACAGGCTGACGACCTTGTCACACACGCCCATGGCGAGCGCGGCGACCTTCAGCGCGCGCCGGCGTGCGGGCTCGGCCCGGGGAAAGAGGGCGTCGTCCGGCGCCACGCGGCTGTCGAGGTGGTCGAGGATGAGGTGGCTCTCGATCAGAACCTCGCCGTCCTCCAGCACGAGGGTGGGGACCCGCACGAGGGGGTTGTAGGGCCGGATGCGCTCCACGTCCCCGAAGGTGGACCAGGGCCGGTGGTCGAAGGGCATGCCGTACAGATCGAGCGCGATCCCGACGCGGCGCACGAAGGGCGAATCGTACTGGCCGATCAGCATCAGGCCCATGGATTGGTCTCCCCGTTCCGGCGCGCCCGGCAGGCGCTGGCGGCAGAAGACTAGCGCGGGCCGGTATGTCGACGCCATCGTCACGGCATCCCTCGCGGCCCGGCGCGAATTGTCTTTTCGGGGGCTCCGGCGGGGGTCGCTTCACAGGGTTAACGGTCCGTTCATGGCTTGCGCTAGAATGGGGCGCATGACCCATCGCCGCTCCGCCCTGCCGGCCCTTGCCGGCCTCGCCGCCGGCCTTGCGCTCGCAAGCCTCGCCCTCCCCGCCGCGGCGCAGGACTTCCGCTCCTGCGTCTCCCAGATCCGCGCCCAGGCCATGGCCCAGGGCGTGTCGGCGACCACCGCCGACCGGATGCTGACCGGGGTCCAGCCCGAGCCCAAGGTGCTCGAGCTCATGGACAACCAGCCGGAGTTCAAGACGCCGATCTGGGACTATCTCGCCACGCTGGTGGATGAGGAGAAGGTCGCCCAGGGGCGCGAACTCCTGCGGCGCCATGCCGGCACGCTCGCCGAGGCCGAGCGGCTCTACGGCGTCGACCGGCACACGATCGTGGCCGTCTGGGGCGTCGAATCGGATTTCGGCCAGGTGTCGGGGCGCTGGGCGCTGCCCCAGGCGCTGGCCACCGTGGCGTGCCTGGCCCCGCGCCGCCGCGACTATTTCCGGGGCGAATTGATCTCCACGCTGAAGATCGTCGATCGCGGCGACCTGCGGCCTGAAAAGCTCATGGGCTCCTGGGCCGGCGCGTTCGGCCACACCCAGTTCATGCCCTCCACCTATCTGCGGCTCGCCGTGGACGGGGACGGGGACGGCCGCCGCGATCTGGTCGACTCGATCCCCGACGCGCTGCACTCCACCGCCAATTTCCTGAAGCGGGCGGGCTGGGTCAGCGGCGCGGCCTGGGGCTATGAGGTGAAGGTGCCGGCGGGCTATTCCGGCCCGACGGGCCGCAACCCGAAGCAGCCTGTGTCGAGCTGGGCGTCCCGCGGCATCGCGCGGGTGGATGGCGGGGCGCTGACCGGGGCGGGCAATGCCGGGCTCCTGATGCCGGCCGGCCGCAACGGCCCCGGCTTCCTGGTGTTCAAGAACTACGATGCCGCCTATTCGTACAACGGCGCCGACAGCTACGCGCTGGCGATCTCGCTCCTGTCGGACCGGCTGAAGGGCCGGCCGGGCATCCGCACGCCCTGGCCCACCGACGATCCGGGCCTGTCGCGCGCCCAGCGCCGGGAGCTGCAGGAACTGCTCAACGCCAGGGGCTACGATGTCGGCAAGCCCGACGGGGCCATCGGCGCGCTGACGCGGGCCGCCATCAAGGACGTGGAGGCCCGGCTCGGCCTGCCCCAGACCGGGCGCGCGGGCTACAAGGTCTATTCCGCACTGAAGGGACGGGGTTGATGCGCCGCCTGATCTCCTCAGGCTCGCCCTTCGAGCGCGACTACGGCTATTCCCGCGCGGTCGTGGACGGGGACTTCGTGTTCGTGTCCGGCACGACCGGCTACGACTACGCCACGATGACCATGCCGGAGGACGCGGGCGGGCAGGCGCGCGCCATCTGGGCGACGGTGGCGGCGGTGCTGTCGCAGGCGGGAGCGGACGTCGCTTCGATCGTGCGCGTACAGACCTTCGTCACCGATGCCGCGTTCTGCGAGCCCGTGCTGCGGGTTCAGGGCGAGGTGCTGGCGGATGTGCGCCCGGCGGCGGCGATCTACGTCGTCTCCGGCATGCTCAAACCGGAGATGAAGGTCGAGATCGAGGTCACGGCGCGCATCCCGCGCGCTTGAACGGCGCCTGCCGAGGCGCTAGCAAGCCCGCCAGCGACATCACAGGCGAGGCGCGCGTCCCATGGCATCCTTCAACATCCTGCTCCTTCCCGGCGACGGCATCGGCCCGGAGGTGATGACCGAGGTCGAGAAGGTTCTCGGCTTCCTGCAGCAGGCCGGCGTCGCCCGGTTCGAGACCGAGCGGGATCTGGTCGGCGGCGCGGCCCACGACGCCCATGGCGTTGCCATCACCGATGCCGCCATGGAGCGGGCCAAGGCCGCCGACGCGGTGCTGTTCGGCGCCGTCGGCGGTCCCAAATGGGACAAGGTCGCCTACGAGGTGCGCCCCGAGGCGGGTCTGCTGCGCCTGCGCAAGGATCTCGGCCTGTTCGCCAATATCCGTCCCGCGATCTGCTATCCGGCGCTCGCCGACGCCTCCTCGCTCAAGCGCGAGGTGGTCGAGGGCCTGGACATCGTCATCGTGCGCGAGCTCACCGGCGGCGTCTATTTCGGCGAGCCGAAGGAGATCGTGACGCTGGAGAGCGGCCAGAAGCGCGCCGTCGACACCCAGGTCTACACGACCGGGGAGATTGACCGGATCGCCCGCGTTGCGTTCGACCTCGCCAGGACGCGCCGCAGCAAGGTCTCCTCGGCGGAGAAGATGAACGTGATGCGCACCGGCGTGCTCTGGCGCGAGGTGGTGACCGCGGTCGGCAAGGACTATCCGGGCGTCGAGCTGGAGCACGTGCTCGCCGACAATTGCGCCATGCAGCTCGTGCGCTGGCCCAAGCAGTACGACGTGCTGGTCACCGACAACCTGTTCGGCGACATCCTGTCCGACATCGCGGCGATGCTGACCGGCTCACTCGGCATGCTGCCGTCCGCCTCGCTCGGCGCGGAGGACGCCAAGACCGGCAAGCGCAAGGCGCTGTACGAGCCGGTCCACGGCTCGGCGCCGGACATCGCGGGCCAGGGCCTCGCCAACCCGATCGCGATGATCGGCTCGGTCGGCATGGCGCTGCGCTACTCGTTCGGCCTCGGCGAGGCGGCGGACATGCTGGACAAGGCCATCGCCAACGTTCTGGCGTCCGGCCTGCGCACGCGGGACATCGCCGCCAAGGGCGCGAACACCGTCTCCACCAGCCAGATGGGCGATGCCATCGTCGGCGAGCTGAAGGCGCTCGCCTGAGACATCCCGCGCCCTAGATCGACGGCATGCGCACGCACGCCGTCATCGCGGGGATCGTCATGTCCATGTTCGCCGGCCAGGCTCCCGCCACGGGAGCCGACACGCTCGAGGCCTATCGCTGGCGGGCGCGCCCGGTCCTCGTCGTCGCCGCACCGGGGGATGCCCGGGCGGACGCCCAGAAGGGCCTGATGGAGGCGGCGCGGGCCGAGCTCGCCGCGCGCGACGTGGTGGTGATCGAGGCCGATCCGTCCACGCCGCTCGGCCGCCGCTTCGGACCGGCCTTCTCGGTGGTGCTCGTCGGCAAGGACGGCGGCGAGAAGGCGCGCTGGCGCGAACCGGTCGATCCGCAGGCCATCGCCCGCGAGATCGACGGCATGCCGATGCGCCGCGAGGAGATGCGGCGCGAGAAGGGCCGGTCGTGAACGAGGCGCCGGAGCCTGCAGGCTCCGGCCGGCCCATCTGCCTTCAGAAATTGCCGAAGGGATTGCGGCCCGCGCCGATGCGCGGCGGCAGCGTGCCTTCGCCGAAGCGGTCGCCCATCGAGGACCAGACCGGCGAGTGATAGAAGGTCGGCCCTTCCGAATAGCGCTGCATGGAACCCGGCGTCGCCACGCGCCCGGCATCGAAATAGGACCGCGGCTGGACGCGGATCGTCGGGACGCCGCCGCGGCGCTGCTGCGCTTCCGCGACGACGGGCATGAGGATCGCCGAGGCGAGGGTTCCGGCGAGGATGGCGGTGCGCATGGTCGTGCTCCTGGTGCGGCGGGCCGGGCGGATGCCGGGCTTGTCCTGTCCCTGCCAATGCGGGGCTGGCGCCGATGTTCGCGCGGAACGGTAACGGAGCGGTGAACCTTGCGGAAGATCGCTTCGGGGCCGCTGCGCTTTTCGTGAGGAGAGCGAGCTTCCAAGGGCACCGGCCGGGCGGCCGGGTCACCCCTTGCGGGCGGCTCGCAGGCAGGCGGGATCGCGCCGGCGCTCGGTCGCCGCGAACAGGCGCGTCAAGGCCGGGTCCTCGCGCGGTCCGGCGAGCGCCACCGCCTCGATGAGGCAGCGCAGGCGCGGGTCGGGTCCGTCGCCGGGGACGGAGGCGCAGAGCCATCCGGTCATGCGCAGCAGATCGTCGGGCGCGGCGAGGCGAAAGACGCTGCAGCCCCGGGCCACGCCCTCGCGCACGAGCTGCATCGGGGCGACTTCGGCGATGCCGAACCGGGTCTCGACCGCCACGGGCTGGCCGGCGCGGGCGATCGTCACCCCCGCCTCGGCGGCCCTGCGAACGATATCGATGGTGAAGCCGGCTGCGCGGCGTGGCTCCGGCCCGGGTCGCTCCACGATGAGCCTGGCATGCTCGCCCGCGGCGAACGCGCCCAGGATCAGCGTGTCCTCCTCGCCGGCCTTGCCCGTATGCGAGCGGGCGGCATGGGCGACCGGCGCGTCGGCGGGCAGGCCCGTCACGGCGAAGACCGGCTGCGGCCGCGTCACGCTGGCCCAGAAGGGCGGCAGGACGGGGGGAGCGGGCGCAGGCTCGGGGATGTCGGCAGGCAGGAAGCGGTGGATCGCGGCCGCGACCGCCAGGACGCCGAACGCCATGACGAGGCCGCGCGCCAGCGACCGGCCGCGGCGCGGCGCGCCGGCGCGGCGCGCATGCCCGTCCTCGCGCGTCCAGGCCTCCTGAAAGCCGGACCGTCCGATGTCGCCGATATGCGCCAAGCCGTCTCCCCTGGAGCGTGAGGGGCGACCTTAAGCCATGGGGGCGGGCCGATCCGCCGCATTCGAGGAATGGAGTAAACCGCCCGTTAACGAAGCGGGCCGCGCCGGGCGAACGGGGCGGGACTTGACGGCGGCCGCGTTGTCCCTAAATTCCGCGTCGACGGCGACCGGGCCCCTCTGGCGGGATGACCGAAAGCTCCCGTGATGTCGGAGCCGTCTGTGGCAACCTGAAACAGACAAGGCCCGGTCCCATGATGGACTTTTTCGCTGCCGACATTGTCGGCAAGCCGCTCTGGATGTGGGCGGCGTTCATGACCGCCGTCGTCGTGCTCCTCGCCTTCGACCTCGGCATCCTCAACCGCGATCATTCCAAGGAAATCGGCGTCGGCAAGAGCCTGGCGCTGTCGGCCTTCTACATCGCCATGGCGCTGATCTTCGGCGCCTGGGTGTGGGCCGAGCTCGGCCGCCAGGCCGGCGTCGAGTACCTCACCGGCTTCGTGATCGAGAAGTCGCTGTCGATGGACAACGTCTTCGTCATCGCGATGATCTTCTCGTATTTCGGCATTCCGCGCGCCTACCAGTACCGCGTGCTCTTCTGGGGCATCCTCGCGGTCATCGTCCTGCGCGGCCTCATGATCGGCGCCGGCGCGGCGCTCGTCGCCCGCTTCGACTGGATCCTCTACGTCTTCGCGGCCTTCCTCATCATCACCGGCGTGAAGATGATCTGGGCGGCGGACAAGGAATACGACATCGCCACCAACCCCCTGCTGCGCTTCATGCGCCGGCACCTGAAGGTGACGGACAGCCTGCGCGGCCAGGCCTTCATGGTGCGGGAGACCGATCCCAAGACCGGGCGGCTGGCGACGTTCGTGACGCCGCTCTTCCTGGTGCTCGTCCTCGTCAACGTGGCGGACATCATCTTCGCGGTGGATTCGGTGCCGGCGATCTTCGCGATCACCACCGACACCTACATCGTCTTCACCTCGAACATCTTCGCCATTCTCGGCCTGCGCGCCCTGTATTTCGCGCTGGCGGCGATGATCGACCGCTTCGCTTATCTCAAGTACGCGCTGGCCGCGGTGCTGATCTTCATCGGCAGCAAGATCGTGGTGGCCGACATGCTCGGCATCGCCAAGATCCCGCCGTCGATCTCGCTCGGCGTGACCTTCGCCCTCATCGGCGCGGGCGTCGTGTACAGCCTCTGGCGCACCCGCGGGCAGGCAAAGGCGGCCTGACGCCGCCTCGCCAAACCGCGCACCGGAATCGGCCGCGGCGCTGCGACCTCCCTCCCGACTCCCCCCGAACGGAGCGGAGGGCCGCAGCGGCCGCGGCCGATGCCTATTTCAGACACCAAGCCTGGCCGGTCGCGACGACGCGACCGACGCTGCCGCAGCGACGCGGGCGGAAAAGGCAGGATTCACCTGTGAAATGAGGATGGTGAGTAGTATCACCATCGCGCGCGGCAAGTCGAGATGGCGTTCGGCCGCGTTGCGGGACGCGTAACGACGCGTCTACAGCCCCGGCGCCGGTGACCAAGGCCGGGATGGACGCGGGGGCGGACAGCACGATGGCGGGATTTCTGGAACTCGCGGCGCAGAACATCCTGTCGCCGGTCGTGCTCTTCTTCGTCCTGGGCGTCGCGGCGGCGCTTGCCCGCTCGGACCTGTCGATCCCGGAGGCGATCGCCAAGACGCTGGCGCTCTACCTGATGATGTCCATCGGCTTCAAGGGCGGCGTCGAGGTGGCCAAGACCGGCCTGACCGCGCAGATGCTGAAGACGGGCGCCGCCGGCATCGTCCTGTCCTTCCTCATCCCGGTCCTGGGCTTCCACCTGCTGCGGCTGGTGTCGCGGCTGCCTGCGGTCGACGCCGCGGCGGTCGCCGCCCATTACGGCTCCATCTCCATCGTGACCTTCGTCGCCGCCACGGAGGCGCTGCGCGGGCAGGGCTTCACGTTCGAGGGCCATCTGGTGGCGGTCGCCGCCATCATGGAGACCCCTGCGATCCTGTCCGCCCTCGTCCTGGCGCGCCGCTACGCCCCGTCGGCGGCCGATGCGCGCGAGCCGATCGGCCCGCTTCTGCGCGAGATCGGCCTCAACGGCTCGGTCGTGATGCTGCTCGGCTCCTTCGCCATCGGCTGGATCACCGGGCCGAAGGGCCTGGAGCCGGTGGCGCCGTTCCTGGTGGACCTGTTCCGCGGCGTGCTGTGCCTCTTCCTGCTGGACATGGGACTCGTGGCCGGGCGCGGCATGCGCGCCGGGTGGAAGGACCTGTCGGCGGCGACGCTGGGCTTTGCCATCGCCATGCCGGTCGTCAGCGCGCTGCTCGCCGCGGCCCTCGTGCCGCTGACCGGCCTGTCGGCGGGAGGCGCCGCGATCTTCGTCACGCTCGCGGCCTCCGCCTCCTACATCGCGGTGCCGGCGGCGATGCGCATCGCCCTTCCCGAGGCGCGGCCGTCGATCTATCTGACGCTGTCGCTCGGCATCACCTTTCCGTTCAACCTGGCATTCGGCATCCCGCTCTACCAGGCGCTCGCCGCATTCACCGTCCGATAGGGGCCCGGTCCATGGTCGACATGCATCCCAAGAAGCGGGTGGAGATCGTGGTGGAGGCGCCGGCGCTCCACCGCCTGACGGACGCGCTCGATCGGGCGGGGGTCACCGGCTACACGATCGTGCCGGCGCTGGCCGGCCGGGGCCGGGGCGGCTCCTGGAGCGGCGAAGGCCTTGCGGGCGATGCGGGCCGGATGGTGATCGTCGTCTCGATCGTCGACGCCGCGCGGGCCGATGCCGTGGTCTCGGGCGTCTATGCGGTGCTCGCCCGGCAGATCGGCGTCGTCAGCGTGTCGGACGTCGCGGTGATCCGCGCCGACCATTTCTGAGCGGCGGCGTCAGCCCGCGGCGAGCTGGGAGCGCTGCGCCCAGCCGGTCATGCGGTTTTCCAGCATCTCGGTCAGCACGTAGATGACGACGCCCAGGATCGCGAGCGCGATGAGGGCGGCGAACACGAGCGGCACGTTGAAGTCCGCCGAGGCCCGGGCGATGAGGTTGCCGATGCCGTTGCGGGACGCGTTCGATTCCGCGATCACCGAACCCACATAGGCGAGCGTGATCGCGACCTTGAGCGAGCCGAACAGGTAGGGCAGCGAGCGCGGGATGCCGATCTTGACCATGATGTCGCGCTTGGACGCGCCGAGCGCGCGCATCACGTCCTCGATCTCCGGCTCGATGGTGGACAGGCCAGTGGCGACGTTCACCACGATGGGGAAGAACGAGATCAGGAACGCGGTAAGGACCGGCGGGACCCAGCCGACGCCGAACCACAGGATGAGGATCGGGACGACGGCGACCTTCGGGATCGCGTTGAAACCCACCAGAAGCGGGTAGGAGCCGGCGCGCACCAGGCGCGAGGCGCCCAGCGCCAGGCCGAGCAGGATGCCGAACGCGACGGCAAGGCCGAAGCCTGCCAGCGTCATCCAGAGCGTATGGAAGGAATGGAAGACCAGCTGCCACCAGTACTGCGCGCTCGCCTGCGCGATCACGGACGGGGCCGGGAGGAAGTAGGACGGCACCTTCAGCGCCCGGCACGCGACCTCCCAGAGGAGGAAGAAGCCCAGCGTGAAGACCCAGGGCGCCAGCGCCAGCTGCCGGTTGCGGCGGCGGGTGGCGGCGGACACCGCCGGCACGGCGGGGGCCACGAACTCGGACGGCGAGGGGGGGATGGCGGACATCGGACGGGATCCCTTCAGGCCGCCTTGCGGGCATTGGCGATATGGCCGCGCAGTTCGTGGACGATGTCGACGAAGGGCGCGGAATAGGTGATCTCCAGGTCGCGCGGCCGGGGCAGGTCCACCTTGCGTTCGGCGATGACCCGGCCGGGCCGGGCGCTCATGCACACGACCCGGTCGGCGAGGAAGACCGCCTCGCGCAGGTCGTGGGTGACGAGGATGACGGTGACCCTGCGCGCCGCGTGCAGGTCCCGGATCACGCACCACAATTCCTCGCGGGTGAAGGCGTCCAGCGCGCCGAACGGCTCGTCGAGCATGAGGAGCTTGGGCTCGTGGATCAGCGCCCGGCAGAGCGAGGCGCGCTGCTGCATGCCGCCGGACAATTGCCAGGGGAACTTGTCGCCCATGCCCTTCAGCCCGACCTGGGCGAGCAGGCCCTGCGCCTTTTCCACATACTCCGCCTTGTGACGGCGCAGGCGCGAGCGATGGGGCTCCACGATCTCCAGCGGCAGGAGGATGTTGTCCAGCGTCGTGCGCCAGGGCAGCAGCGTCGGGTTCTGGAACGCCATGCCCGCCATGCGCACCGGCTGCGACACCTGCCGGCCATCCACGACGATCGTGCCGGCACGGGGAAACTGCAGGCCCGTGGCCAGCTTCATGAGCGTGGACTTGCCGCAGCCCGAGGGGCCGACCACGGCGGCGAATTCCCCCTCCTCCACCCGGACGGTGAGGTCCTCGACGGCGGGGAGGCCTTCCACGCCGCCATAGGCATGGGTGACCGCGTGGATGTCGACGAAAGCGGGCACGGGCTGCGCTCCCTCATGGGGCGGTGGCGGGCGACGGATCGGCGGGTGTTCGAGGGGGCGGCCGGTGCGGGCCGCCCCCCTTCGCATCGTCTACGGGTCAGTCGATCTTGCGGTCGGCCGGCGCGGGCAGGAACGCCTCGGTGAAGATGTCCTCCACCTTGGGCTTGGCCTTGTAGGAGAAGGTCAGGCCGATCTGGTCCAGCGAGCGCTCGAACCGCGCCTTGTCGATGCCGCCATAGCCGTTGGCCTTGACGTACGGGGTGAGGACGTTGTCGCGCAGCACCATCTGCAGGCGCTCCAGCTCCACGTCCTTCTTGGCGACATCGTTGCGCTTGATGATGGAATCGACGGAGGTCGCCGGGTCCTTCACCACGTCGCGCGCGCCCTTGACGAGCGCCCGGATGAAGCCCTTCACCGCCTCGGGCTTCTCGGCGGCGAATTTCGGGTTGACCATGATGACGTTGCCATACAGCTCGACGCCGTAGTCGGACATGAGCAGGACGACGATGTCGTCCACCGGCGTGCCGCGCGACTTCAGGTTGATGAAGGACGACATGGAGAAGCCGAAGATGGCGTCCACCTCGCCGGAGGCCAGCATCGGCTCGCGGACCGGGAAGCCGACATTCTCCAGCTTCATCTTGCTGTCGTCGAGCTTGTTCACGGCCTTGAAGATCGGCCACTGGGCGAAGGCGCCGTCGGCGACGGGCGCGCCGAACTTCTTGCCCTCAAGGCTCTTCACGTCGGTGGTGATGCCCTTGGACTTGCGCCCGACGATGGAGAAGGGCGGCCGGTCGTAGATCATCATCACGGCCTTGACGTCGACGCCGGGATTCTCGTCGCGGAAGCGCACGAGGGAGTTCACGTCGCCGAAGCCCAGTTCGTAGGTGCCGGAGGCGACGCGCGGGATCGCCTCGCGGGAGCCGTTGCCGGTGTCGATCGTGACGTCCAGCCCTTCGGCCTTGAAGTAGCCCTTCTCGAGGGGGACGGTGAAGAGCGCGGCCGGGCCCTCGAAGCGCCAGTCGAGCGTGAGGCGCACGGGCGTCTGGGCGAGGGCGGGGACGAGGCCCGCGGCCAGCGCCATCGACGCGGCGATGGGCCGAAGGAGAGATGTGAGGCGAAGACGCATGGTCTGACGGGCTCCCTGATGAGACGTGACATGATCGTGCGGCCGGTCTTCCTGCCGGCCCGAACGGTCCCCCGAGCAAGCCCCGTGCCGCGCCGCGGCGCTCCCGGGACCTCTCGGCCCGAGTGGATGGGAACCGGGTTCCAGCGTCAAGCTTCTGCCTATGGCGTGTGCAGATGCGCGCAAATCGGCCAAAGCGGGCGCGGGGCCGCGCGGCTTGACCTCAGGGGACCAGGGTATAAACGACGGCCCACATTCACGTCCCGGCAACGACCCGCGGAGATGCGCCATGTTTCCAGACAGGCTGATGGACGGCTACCGCGCCTTCGTGGGCGAGCGGCTGCCGCGGGAGAGGGCCCGCTTCGAGGAGCTGGCCGAGATGGGCCAGAGCCCGGAGATCATGGTGATCGGCTGCTGCGACAGCCGGGTCTCGCCCGAGGTGATCTTCGACGCCGGGCCCGGCGAGCTCTTCGTCGTACGCAACGTCGCCAACCTGGTCCCGCCTTTCGAGACCAACGGCCTGTATCACGGCACCTCGGCGGCGCTGGAATTCGCCGTCCAGGCGTTGCGGGTGAAGCACATCGTGGTGCTGGGCCACGAGCGTTGCGGCGGCGTGAAGGCCTTTGCCGACGGCTCGACGATGCCGCTCTCGCCGGGCGACTTCATCGGCCGGTGGATGTCGCTCCTGGAGCCGACGGCTGCCCAGGTGGGCGCGCCCCGGACCGGCGAGCAGCTGGAGGACTATGTGGAGCGGATGGCGAAGGCCTCGATCTCGGCCTCGCTGGAGAACCTGCGCACCTTCCCCTGCGTCCAGATCCTGGAGGAGCGGGGCAAGCTGGAGCTGCACGGGGCCTATTTCGGCGTGGCGACGGGCCTGCTCTCGGTGCGCGACCCCGCAACGGGCGAGTTCCGCCTGGCGACCGACGCGGCGCCGGGGCGGCGGTCCTATCTCCGGGCGGATTGAGACGTCTGGAACGTCGTACGTGCTTCGAGGCGTCCTAACTCGCGTGTCATCCCCGGCGAGCGAAGCGAGGGAAGGGGATCCAGGACAGGTTGAGCATCGGGCACGACGTCAGCCGTCTTCTGGATCCCCTTCCCCTGCGCGCCTTCGGCGCTCCGGCCGGGGATGACAACGGGCTGGACAAAGCCGCCTTGCCTCAACCGTCCTTGCGAGGAGCGAAGCGACGAAGCAATCCAGCGGTCCGACCGGGGTCTGGATTGCTTCGCTCCGCTCGCAATGACGACGAACGTCAGGCCGCCTTCTTCTTGGCGGTGATGAGGCCGCGCTTGACCAAGAGCTCGGCGATCTGGATCGCGTTGAGGGCCGCGCCCTTGCGCAGGTTGTCGGCGACCACCCACATGGCGAGGCCGTTCTCGACCGTGATGTCCTCGCGGATGCGGGAGATGTAGGTCGGGTCCTCGCCCGCCGCCTCGTGGGGCGTCGCGTAACCGCCGGGCTCGCGCTTGTCGATGACGGCGCAGCCGGGGGCCGAGCGCAGGATGTCGCGGGCCTCGTCGGCGCTGATCGGGTTCTCGAACTCGATGTTCACCGATTCCGAATGGCCGATGAAGACCGGCACGCGCACGCAGGTCGCGGTGAGCTTGATGGCGGGGTCGAGCATCTTCTTGGTCTCGGCGACCATCTTCCATTCTTCCTTCGTGAACCCGTCCTCCATGAACACGTCGATATGGGGGATCAGGTTGAAGGCGATGCGCTTGGAGAACTTCTGGACCTTCACGTCCTGCAGCGAGTAGAGCGCCTTGGTCTGGCGATCGAGCTCGTCCATGCCCTCCTTGCCGGCGCCGGAGACCGACTGGTAGGTCGAGACGACGACGCGGCGGATCTTCGCCTTGTCGTGCAGCGGCTTCAGGGCCACGACGAGCTGCGCCGTGGAGCAGTTCGGGTTGGCGATGATGTTCTTCTTCGAGAAGCCGGAGATCGCATCCGGGTTCACCTCGGGCACGATCAGCGGCACGTCGCTGTCGTAGCGGAAGGCGGACGAGTTATCGATGACGACGCAGCCCTGCGCGCCGATCTTCGGCGACCATTCCTTGGAGGCGTCGCCCCCGGCGGACATGAGCGCGATGTCGGTGTCGGAGAAGTCGTACTGGTCGAGCGCCTTCACCTTGAGCGTGGCGTCGCCGTAGGAGACCTCCTGGCCCATGGAGCGGCGGGAGGCGAGCGCCACCACCTCGTCGGCGGGGAAGGCGCGCTCCGCCAGGATGTTCAGCATCTCGCGGCCCACATTGCCCGTGGCACCGACGACGGCGACCTTGTAGCCCATCACGTGTCTTCCTTGTTCGGATCGGCCTTCGGGATCGGTCGGCCGTCTTTGTGATCTCCTCCGGGTCGTGCCGGGAGGCTGGTCGGGCGGGGCGTTATCGCCCGTCGTCCCTGTCTCCCGTCTCATCCCCCCGCCGGAGGAGAGGCCCGGGCGAAAGAGGACACGTCAGCGTGCGGCCGTCCCTTTCGGGGCGGTCGTCGTCCGTTTCGTTTTGGACGTGGTCGTGCGGACCATGGCTGGAACATGCTCGCTTTCGGGAGGCCGGCATGCGGCCCCGCGCGGGCTTCAAACACCCGCAGGCGGCAAAAGTCAACGGATCGGGGCCCGGAGGCCCGGTTTTCCGGCGCCCGCGGCTTGACCGGACGCGCCTGCGCCTGTAGTCAGCCCGCTTCGGTGCGAGACGCATGTCCCGCGCCGGCCGGCATGGCCCATCGGGAATGAGCCCGGGGCGTTTCTCCTGCCGGAGACTGCAAAGAAGCCGGTCGCGCTGTCTTCAGCGGAATGACCGGATCAGAACACGAGGACAAAACGATGTTCGCAGTCGTGAAGACCGGTGGCAAGCAGTACCGCGTTGCCGCCAATGACGTCGTGAAGGTGGCCCGCGTCGCGGGCGAGCCGGGCGACGTCGTGACGCTCGAGAACGTTCTGCTGGTGCAGGACGGCGATTCCATCCATGTCGGCGCCAACGGCGCGGTCGACGGCGCCTCCGTGGCGGCCGAGATCGTCTCCCATGGCCGGGATGCCAAGGTCATCGCCTTCAAGAAGCGTCGCCGCCAGAATTCCAAGCGCAAGCGCGGCCATCGCCAGGAGCACAGCCTGGTGCGGATCACCGAGATCCTGACCGGCGGCGCCAAGGCCAAGGAGTCGTCCTCCAAGGCTTCGGCGAAGTCGGGCGAGAAGGCCCCTGCGAAGAAGGCTGCCTCCAAGAAGGCGGCTGCCAGCGAGGCGGCTCCGGCCGCCACGGAAGCGTAAGGAGTAACGACCCATGGCTCACAAAAAAGCAGGCGGCTCGTCCCGCAACGGGCGCGACTCCGACGGCCGTCGCCTCGGCGTCAAGAAGTTCGGCGACGAAGCCGTCGTCGCCGGCAACATCATCGTCCGTCAGCGCGGCACGCGCTGGCATGCCGGCCCCAATGTCGGCATGGGCAAGGACCATACGCTTTTTGCCCTCGCCGACGGCCGTGTGCGCTTCGGCACGAAAGCCGGCCGAGCTTTCGTATCTGTGATTACGGCCCAAGCGGCCGAATAGGCGGGAGTTCACGAAGGAGCTTCCGCCGGGTCTGACCCGAACTGGCGGATCGAGCTCCTTCCGGGAATATCCCGACCGGACCGATCGAATCGACAGGGGGGGTGGGCCTGACCACCTCCCCTTCGTCGTTTCAGGCCCCGACGTGACGCGGGCCTTCGACCCGCCGGAACACCCGGCGGCGTGAGATCGGAGCGGAAAGATGTTTGCCGACCTGACCCGTGACGACGTGTTCCGGCTCGAGACCGCGCGGCTGTGGCTTCGCTGGCCCCGTATCGCCGACGCCCAGGCCGTCGCCCGTCTCGCCGGTGACAAAGCCGTAGCCGGCATGACGGCCGTCATTCCCCATCCCTATCCGCCGGGAGAGGCGGAGCGCTTCATCTTCGAGGCCCGCAAGGGCAATGCGACGGGGGAGGCGCTCATCCTCGCCATCACGGCCAAGGGCCGGGACGTGCCCATCGGCATCGTCTCGCTGACCCCGGCGCGGGGGCCTTTCGAGAACCCCTGCGACCTGGAGCTCGGCTACTGGGTGGGCGAGCCCTACCGGGGCGAAGGCTATGCGCCGGAGGCGGTCGAGGCCCTCGTCGACGCGGGCTTCGCGCTCACCGGCGTGACCGCGATCTGCGCCTCGGCGCGGGTGGTCAACACCGCCTCGCGCCGGGTCATCGAGAAGGCCGGGTTCGTCCATGTCGGCTCGTGCCTCAGGGCCTTCCCGGCCCGGGGCGGCGCCTTCGCGGTCGACCGGTTCGAGCTCTCGCGCGGGGAGTGGCGGCGGCTGCGCGAGGCACCGCTCAAGGTCCCCGCCGGGCGGTCGCGGCCGGCGCCGAAGGGCATCCCGGCGCGGGACCCCGGGGCGGCCGAGGGCGCGCTCGACTGGTCCGGAGGCGTCGCCTGCGCGTAACACCCCGAGCAGATCGTTCCTGCCTGGAGTTCACGCCATGCGTCGCACTGTCCTCAAGCGGGCCGCCGCGGTCCTTGCCGCGGCGGCCTTCGCGCCGTTCATCGCCGCCTGCGCCACCGTGCCCGCGGCCGGGCCCTCGGCCGGGGCGGGGGTGGTTCTGGAGCGCGACTTCCGCGGCCGGCTCTATGCCGACGGCCGGTTCCGCAATGCCATCACCGGCTCGGAGCGGCCCTTCAAGGTCGTGCTGGACGGGCGCTGGGACGGGCGCAACCTCACCTTGAGGGAGGCTTTCGCCTTCGCCGACGGGGAGAAGGACGTAAAGACCTGGGTCTTCACCCGCACCGGGCCCGGCACCTATACCGGCACCCGGGAGGACGTGGTCGGCACCGCCCGCGTCGTGACGGAGGCGGGCGCGGTGCGCCTGTCCTACGACGTGGTGCTGGGCGGCTCGCAGGTCCATTTCGAGGACGTGATCGAGCGCGGCCCCGGCGGCGCGATCCTGAACCGCGCCATCGTCTCCAAGTTCGGCGTCCCGGTGGGCAGCGTGGACCTCACCTTCGCGCGCCGGCCGCTCTAGCGTCCGGTCCCGGCGCGCCTGTCATTGCGCCTGAGGGGAGAGGCCGGCTCCGCTGCTTGCGCGACGCCGGCACCCCCTTAATGGGTCAGGCGGATGGCCGCGATCTCGCCCGCGATCTTCTGGAAGACCGGGTTGAGCTCGGCGGCGTTGCTGACGTCGTAATACATGTCGGTCGTCGAGGCGCAGTCGCGCAGCAGCGACGCATTGCCGTTAATGACGCGGATCGTGTAGAGGCGCACCCCGTTGGCGGTGGACTTGGCGGTCTCGCAGGCGGCGCGGGTGCGCTGGTTCATCTTCGCGACGCTGTCGCCGAACCGGTTCTCGGTGTTGTCGCCGTCCGTCAGCACGATCATGAACTTGTCGGTATCCTTGTCGCCGAAAGCGACGGCCCCGCCATAGGGCAGGCCCGGGGACAGGGTCGACAAGCCGTGGGCGATGCCGATCGTGATGTTGGTGTTGCCGTTGGCCGTCATGCCGTCGATCGAGGCCTTGAGGCCGTTGAAGTCGTCGGTGAGCGGCCGCACCGTCTGCAGCGTGCCGTACTGGCACTTGGCCGCCGGATAGAGCGTCTTGGGCGCGCTCGTGGACGGCGCCACGTCGCCGGTGTCGTAAGGGTCGTCCCGATCCGAGATGCAGCCGGTCCAGGCGCCCTTCGTCGTCCTCAGCGCGGTCTTGAGCGTCGCGTTGCCGAAATCCAGCCAGGCGGCATTCTTCTCGCTCGTGGGCACCATGACCTGCGTGGCGAAGGGCACGAGGGACACCTTGATCGAGCCCGGCTCGGCCTTGGCCGCAACCGCGGCGAGCGCGTCGAGCAGCGACTTCGAGGCCTTCTTGAGCTCCGTGAGCTTGCCGGCGCTCGCCATCGAGCCGGTATTGTCGAGGACGAGCGCGAGCTCGATCCTGCGCACGCCCCATTGCACGGTCGAGCCCGCGGCCACCGGCATCGTCCTGATGCCGATAACCGGCAGGATCGCAGCGTCCATGTCGCCATCGGCGGCGACCTCCACGGTGCGCGGCGTCTTGCGCACGGCCACGTCGCCGACGAGAGCGCGGTAGCGCGGCGGCATCAGCCCGTCGAAATAGGCGCGTCCCTTGGCCTGGAGCTGGGCTTCCGTGTTGCCCCCGGCCTCGTGGGCCAGCATCAGGGCGGTGGAATCGGAGGCGGTCTGGAGCGCGGCGCGGAAGCTGGCGGCGCGGGAATAGTCCAGCGCCGCGCCCGCGAGCCCGAGGATGGGGACGAGCGTCACCGCGAAGATCGTGGCCGTGGCGCCGCTCTCGTCCGTGCCGAAACGGGACAGGATTCCCATGGTGATACGTTCTCCGCCGCTCTGGACGCCCCCGATGGGGCCTCCGCCTGCGACGGAGCGAATCCCGTGCCGCGCCGGCCCGGCGCAATTGCCAAGCGGGGTGCGAGCCTGTATCGCCTCCGCAACGCCGCCCGCGGCTTTCCGACCGAGACCTGAAGCGCCTCGCCGATGATCCCGAACACGCCCAAGATCACCCCCGAACTCGTCGCCGAGCACGGCCTGAAGCCCGACGAGTACGAGCGCTTCCTCCAGCTGATCGGCCGCGAACCGACGATCACCGAACTCGGCATCGTCTCGGCCATGTGGAACGAGCACTGCTCGTACAAGTCCTCGCGCCTGCACCTGCGCGGCCTGCCCACCAAGGCGCCGTGGGTCATCCAGGGGCCGGGCGAGAACGCCGGCGTCATCGACATCGGCGACGGGCTTGCGGTCGTGTTCAAGATGGAGAGCCACAACCATCCGTCCTTCATCGAGCCCTACCAGGGCGCGGCGACGGGCGTGGGCGGCATCCTGCGCGACGTGTTCACCATGGGCGCGCGCCCCATCGCCGCCCTGAACTTCCTGCGCTTCGGCGATCCCTCGCACCCTCGAACCCGCCACCTGGTGGCGGGGGTCGTCGCGGGCATCGGCGGGTACGGCAATTCGTTCGGCGTGCCGACGGTCGGCGGCTCGGTCGGCTTCCACACCCGGTATGACGGGAACATCCTGGTCAACGCCATGGCGGTGGGCCTGGCGAAGTCCGACGAGATCTTCTACGCGGCCGCCTCGGGCCTCAACATGCCGATCGTCTATCTCGGCTCCAAGACCGGCCGCGACGGCATCCACGGCGCCACCATGGCGTCGGCGGAGTTCGGCGAGGGCTCGGAGGAGAAGCGGCCGACCGTGCAGGTGGGCGATCCCTTCGCCGAGAAGCTGCTGCTGGAAGCCTGCCTCGAGCTGATGCAGACGGGCTCTGTCATCGCGATCCAGGACATGGGCGCGGCCGGCCTCACCTGCTCGGCGGTCGAGATGGGCGCCAAGGGCAATCTGGGCGTGGAGCTGAACCTCGACGCCGTGCCCTGCCGCGAGGAGGGCATGAGCGCCTACGAGATGATGCTGTCGGAGAGCCAGGAGCGCATGCTCATGGTACTCGACCCCGCCAAGCGCGAGGTCGCCGAGGCGGTGTTCCGCAAGTGGGGCCTGGACTTCGCCGTCGTCGGCCACACGACCGACACCCTCCGTTTCGTCGTCAAGCATGGCGGGGAGGTCATGGCCGACCTGCCGATCAAGGAGCTGGGCGACGAGGCGCCGATCTACGACCGGCCGCACCTGCCCACGGCGAAGAAGCCGGTCATCGACGCCGCCTCCGTGGCGCCGCCCTCGTCCAACGCGCAGGCGCTGCTCAAGCTCGTCGGGTCCCCGGACCTGTGCTCCAAGCGCTGGGTCTACGAGCAATACGACACGCTGATCCTGGGCAATTCGGTCGCGACGCCCGGCGGCGACGCCGGGATCGTGCGCGTGCTGGAGGGTCCCAAGGGTCTCGCCATGACGACCGACGTGACGCCGCGCTATTGCGAGGCCGACCCCTTCGAGGGCGGCAAGCAGGCGGTGGCGGAGGCCTGGCGCAACCTGTCGGCCGTCGGTGCGCGGCCCCTGGCGCTGACCGACAACCTCAATTTCGGCAATCCGGAGCGGCCCGAGATCATGGGCCAGTTCGTCGGCTGCCTGAAGGGCATCTCGGCGGCCTGCACCGCGCTCGACTTCCCCGTCGTGTCGGGCAACGTCTCGCTCTACAACGAGACCAACGGCCGCGGCATCCTGCCGACGCCGACAATCGGCGGGGTCGGCCTGCTCGACGATGTCAGCGTCCACGCTACAATCGCCTTCCGCAAGGCGGGCGAGGTCATCCTTCTCATCGGCGAGACGACGGGCTGGCTCGGCCAGTCGGTCTACCTGCGCGACGTGTGCGGCCGGGAGGAGGGTGCGCCTCCGCCGGTGGACCTGGAGACCGAGCGCCGCAATGGCGACTTCGTGCGCGGGCTCATCCGCGCCGGCCGCGCCAAGACGGTGCACGACCTGTCCGATGGCGGCCTCGCCGTGGCGCTCGCCGAGATGGCGATGGCGTCGGGCATCGGCGCGACCATCGACAAGCTGCCCGAAGGCGACGCCCACGCCGTCCTGTTCGGCGAGGACCAGGCGCGCTACGTGCTCTCGGTGGAGCCCGGCCAGGCGGACGCCATCCGCATCGACGCGGAGAAGGCGGGCGTGCCGATCCTGCGGCTGGGCGTGACCGGCGGCGACACGCTGGCCATCAAGGGCGAGGATCCGGTGACGATCGCCGCGCTGGAAAAGGCCCACGAGGACTGGCTGCCGGCCTTCATGGCGGGCGAGGCCTGAGGGAGAACGCGCGATGGCGATGCAGGCGAGCGAGATCGAGGCCCTGATCAGGGCCGCCTTCCCCGACGCGGTCGTGGAGATCAAGGATCTGGCCGGCGACGGCGACCATTACGCCGCGACGGTGAAATCCGCCGCCTTCAGGGGCAAGACCCGGGTCCAGCAGCACCAGATGGTCTACGGGGCGCTTCAGGGCCGCATGGGCGGGGAGCTCCATGCCCTTGCGCTGACGACCGTCGCGACCGACATTTGAGCACGAGCTCCAGCGCGCCTTGACCGCGCCAGCAGAGGAACGACAGCCATGACCGACGTGAACGCCGCCATCGATGCTGAAGTGAAGGGCAACGACGTGGTGCTCTTCATGAAGGGCACGCCGCAATTCCCCATGTGCGGCTTCTCGGGCCAGGTGGTCCAGATCCTCGATTACCTCGGCGTGCCCTACAAGGGCATCAACGTGCTGGACGACATGGGCATCCGGGAGGGCATCAAGGCCTATTCCAACTGGCCCACGATCCCGCAGCTCTACGTGAAGGGCGAGTTCGTCGGCGGCTGCGACATCACCCGCGAGATGTTCCAGTCCGGCGAATTGCAGACCTTCCTCGTCGACAAGGGCATCGCGGTCAAACAGTCCGCGTGACGCGGGCGGCCCCGCCCCGGCCGTTCAGAATCGGTTAACCATAAGACCGCGATCCTTCACCTGTCCCGCGGGGGCGGGGTGAAGGAACGATACGCCATGGACACGACCAACGTCGTCGGCGTCGGCGCCCGGTTCGCCGCGCGGCGCCAGCGCGATCCGCGCCGTCTGATGGAGCAGGCCTACGAGGCGGGTTCCGTGCCCGTCGCGGCCGAGGACGGCGCCACCCGCCTGGTGGCGCGCCTGCTGGCCGCCATGGGCCTGCTCACCGTGGCGGAGATCGGGGCGGACGGCACGCCGGTGCCGATCACCGGCGCCGCGATCCGGGACTCGACCGCTCCCTGGCGGGTGTCCCGCCCGGAGACCGGTACGGCCGGACTTGCGGCCTTCAGCCCCTGATGCGCGGCAGGCTCGACACCGCGTTCCACGATCCCAGCCGATCGGCCGCCTGCTCGTAGGAGCGGTGGATGCGGCCGCCGATGTCGGACGCCGCCGCGATGCCGGACAGGATGTCGGTTGCCGCCGCCCGCGCCGCGCGGATGAGGTCCGCGGGCGCCTGTTTCAGCTTCGCGCCTTCACTGATCAGCGTGCGCAGCGCCTCCGCGTTGGCCATGGCGGCTTCCGCCAGCCCCGCCGCGTGCTCGGCGGCGCAGGCATGGGCGACGGCCGCCTGGATGTCCGCCGGCAGCCGGTTCCAGGCCTCCAGCGACACGACGAATTCCGACGCGCCGTTCGGCTTGTTGAAAGCCGGGAAGAAGCTGTGCGGCGCGATCTTGTGGAAGCCCAGCGGCTGGTCGTTCATCGGCGCGAGGAACTCCACCGCGTCGATCGTGCCGCGCTCCAGGCTGACATAGATGTCGCCGGGGGCGATGGCCTGGGGCGTCGCGCCCAGGCGCGCATAGAGCTCGCCCCCCAGGCCCTGAACCCGGATGCGCAGGCCCTTCACATCGGCCAGCGCATTAATTTCCTTGCGGAACCAGCCGCCCATGGACGGGCCCGTATTGCCCCCGACAAAAGCCTTGAGGCCCAGCGGCGCGTAGAGCTCGTCCCACAGCGCCTGCCCGCCCCCGGCTTCCAGCCAGGCCATGTGGTCGGCGGGGGACATGCCGAACGGCACGGTGGTGAAGAAGGCGGCCGCCGGAATCCGGGACTGCAGGAAGAACGAGGCGGTGTGGCAGGCCTCGACCACGCCCTTGGTGACAGCATCGTGGGTCGCGAAGGCCGGCACGATCTCGCCGGCGGCGAAGAGATCGACGACGAGGCGCCCGCCGGTGGCGCGCGCGATACGCTCGGCGAGCCGGGCGGCGGACGTGCCGGGACCGGGAAGATTCTTCGTCCAGGACGTCGCCATGCGCCAGCGGATGGCAGGCGCCTGGGCAATCGCAGGGGCGGCCAGCGTCGCGGCGGATGCGCCGGCCAGCGCGGCGAGGGCCTTGCGGCGGGTGGGCAAGGTTCCGCTCATGCCGGCCACCAGCGGTGGAAATGGTGCACGGGCCCGTGGCCGTGGCCGACCTTCAGGTCCTCCGCGGCGGCAAGCGCCTCGTGCAGGTAGGTCTTGGCGGCGGCGACCGCAGACGTCAGCTCGTCGCCGAGGGCAAGCCGCGCGGCGATGGCCGAGGACAGGGTGCAGCCGGTGCCATGGTCGTGGGTGGTCTTGAGGCGCGGGGCTGCGAAGGCGCGGCTGCCCCGGGCGGTGATGAGGAGATCGACGCTCTCCGGCCCCGTGCCATGGCCGCCCTTGACCAGCACCGCGTGGGCTCCGAGGGCAAGGATCGCGGCGCCCTGCGCCTTCATCCCCGATTCGTCTTCGGCGACCGTGCCGCCGGTGAGCACCGCGGCTTCGGCCATGTTGGGCGTCGCGAGCGCCGCCCGCGGCAGGAGGCGCTTCACCAGCGCGTCCACCGCCTCCTCGGCGATGAGCCGGTCGCCGGACGTGGCGACCATGACCGGATCGAGCACGATGGGGCAGTTCACCTCCGCCAGGGCGTCGGCGACGGCCTCGATCGTCTCCGGCCGCGAGAGCATGCCGATCTTGATCGCCTTGACGTCGAGATCGGCCAGGACCGCCTCGATCTGGGCGCGCACCATCTCGGGCGGGATGTCATGGATGCCGGAGACGCCGCGCGTGTTCTGGGCGGTGATCGCCGTGATGACGCTGGCGCCGTAGACGCCCAGCGCCGAGAACGTCTTCACGTCAGCCTGGATGCCGGCGCCGCCGCCGGAATCGGAGCCTGCGATGGTGAGGGCGATAGCGGTCATGGCGTCCTCCGAGCGAGGGCTTCGTCCACCACGGCGCGCAGCCGCCGGGCGGCACCGGCGACGTCCGGCGCCTTGTAGAGGCTTGAGATCACGGCCACGCCCCCGGCGCCCGCGGCGATGACGGACGCCGCGTTGCCTTCGTCGATGCCGGCGATGGCCCCGACGACGAGGCCGGGCCTTGCCGCCCGGATGCGGCTTGCAAGGGCGCTGAGGCCGTCCGTCCCCACGGGCGGGCGCTTGTTGTGCTTGGACGTCGTGGCGAAGATCCCGCCGATCGTCGCGTAGTCGATGGGGGTCTCGGCGGCCTTGTCCGCGTCGGCCTCGCTCGCCACGGTGAGGCCGATGATGGCGCGGGGACCCAGCAGCCGGCGCGCATCGTCCGGATGCATGTCGTCCTCGCCCACATGGACGCCCTCGGCGCCGGCGGCCAGCGCCACGTCGACGCGGTCGTTGATCAGCAGCGGCACGCCCGTGCCTTCGAGCGCGGCGTGTATGGCGCGGGCCGTCTCGATCATCGCGGCCGTCGTGGCGCGCTTGGCGCGATACTGGATCAGCGTGACGCCGTTCTGCGCGGAAAGCCGCGCCAGGGCCGGCAGGTCCATGCCCGCCAGGTTGTCGTCGTCGACGAGCCCGTACAGGCGGTGATCGACCAAGGTCATGTCAGCTCCTCGATACGGGCGCGGGCCTCGATGTCGGCGGGCGAGACGGCGTGGAGCGCATCCAGCAGGCGCACGCCGAACGTGCCGGGGCCGGGGCAGCCGATGGATGCCATCTCGGCGGCGACGCCAAGGCTCGCGAGCCCCGCGACCCCCGCCACCAGCGGATCGTCCTCCACCGCGTGGAACGCCGCGATGATGGCCCCCGACAGGCAGCCCGTGCCGACGACGACCGCCATCCAGGGATGGCCGTTCCCGACGGTGGCACGCCGTCCGCCCGCCTGGACGAGGTCGACCGCGCCGGTGCGGATGACGGGGGCGTCCCCGCTGCCGCCGATGGCGGCGATCTCTGCGGCATTGGCCCGCAGGACGATTCCCGGCAGCCCCGCGATCTGGCGGGCGAAGGCGAGGCGCACCGGCGAGACGTCGCAGAAGACGGGATCCAGCACGATGGGCTTGCCCTGCCCGGACGCCACGGCGACGGCCTTGCCGATCACGCCGCGCAGGTCCTCGTCCAGCGTGCCCAGATTGACCAGGAGCGCATTCGCCCGCGAGGCGAAGGCCTCGACCTCGTCGGGGCTGTCGGTCATGGAGGGCACGCCGCCCAGCGCCGACAATCCGTCGGCGGTGAACTTCTGCACCACGGTGTTGGTCAGGCAATGGACCCAGGGACGGGTCTCGCGCAGGCGGGCGAGCGCCTGCGCGGCCCTGGCGGGAAGCGACGTCACGATGCGGCTCAGGTCTTCACGTAGATCTGCGAGCCCGCGGCGCGGAACGCCTCGCTCATCTGCGCCATGCCGGCCTGCGCGTCCACGGGCGCCTGTGACGCCCGCACCTCCGCCCGCAGGTCCTGCGTGATCTTCATCGAGCAGAATTTCGGCCCGCACATGGAGCAGAAATGGGCGACCTTGTGGGCGTCCTTCGGCAGCGTCTCGTCGTGATAGGCGCAGGCCGTGTCGGGATCGAGCGACAGGTTGAACTGGTCCTGCCAGCGGAAGTCGAACCGGGCGCGGGAGAGCGCGTCGTCGCGCAGCTTGGCCGCCGGATGGCCCTTGGCGAGGTCGGCGGCGTGGGCGGCGATCTTGTAGGTGATGACGCCCACCTTCACGTCGTCGCGGTTGGGCAGGCCCAGATGCTCCTTGGGCGTGACGTAGCAGAGCATCGCCGTGCCGAACCAGCCGATCATCGCCGCGCCGATGGCGGAGGTGATGTGGTCGTAGCCCGGCGCGATGTCGGTCGTCAGCGGCCCGAGCGTGTAGAAGGGCGCCTCGCCGCATTCGCGCAGCTGCTTGTCCATGTTCTCCTTGATCTTGTGCATCGGCACGTGGCCGGGGCCCTCGATCATGACCTGGCAGCCCTTGTCCCAGGCGACCTTGGTGAGCTCGCCCAGCGTCTCCAGCTCGGCGAACTGCGCCGCGTCGTTGGCGTCCGCGATCGAGCCGGGCCTGAGGCCGTCGCCGAGCGAGAACGACACGTCGTATTTCCGCATGATGTCGCAGATCTCGTCGAAGCGCTCGTAGAGGAAGCTCTCCTTGTGGTGCGACAGGCACCAGCGCGCCATGATCGAGCCGCCGCGCGAGACGATGCCCGTCACCCGGTCCGCGGTCAGCGGCACGTAGGCGAGGCGCACGCCGGCATGGATGGTGAAATAATCCACGCCCTGCTCGGCCTGCTCGATCAGCGTGTCCTTGAAGACCTCCCAGTCGAGCCGGGCCGGGTCGCCGTCCACCTTCTCCAGCGCCTGGTAGATCGGCACCGTGCCGATCGGCACCGGCGCGTTCCTGAGGATCCACGAGCGGATATTGTGGATGTTGCGCCCCGTGGAGAGGTCCATGACCGTGTCCGCGCCCCAGCGGATCGCCCAGACCAGCTTCTCCACCTCCTCGTCGGCGGTGGAGGTGACGGCGGAATTGCCGATATTGGCGTTGATCTTCACCAGGAAGTTGCGGCCGATGATCGTCGGCTCCAGCTCCGTGTGATTGATGTTGGCCGGGATGATGGCGCGGCCGCGGGCGATCTCCTGGCGGACGAATTCCGGCGTCACGAAATCGGGGATGGCGGCGCCGAAATCCTCGCCGTCGGCGCGGCGTGCCTTCGCGCCGTCGAGCGCCGCGGCGCGGCCGAGATTCTCGCGATGCGCCACGTAGATCATCTCTTCGGTGATGATCCCGGCGCGGGCGAATTCGTACTGGGTGATGGGCTTGCCCGAAAGGCCCGCGAGCACGGGGCGCTCGGCCGGGCAGGCCGGCACCAGCTTCTCGGGCGAGACGTTGCCGTTGTCCTCCGGCTTCACCGCGCGGGCTTCGATGCGCTCCACGGTGCGCCCGTCCACCCAGGCGCGGCGCACCTGCGGCAGGCCGGTCTTCAGGTCGATGGCGACGGCCGGGTCGGTATAGGGACCGGACGTGTCGTAAACGCGGAACGGGCCTTCGCCCGACCCTTCCGACAGGGCGATCTCGCGGAACGGCACGGCGATGTCCGGCCGCCCCGGGGCGGGGACATGGACCTTGCGGGAGCCGGCGATTGCGCCGGTCGTCACTGCCACGGGCGCTGCGGTGAAGGGATGCTTGGGGGTCGCGTTCACGGGCCGTCTCCTTGAGCGGAGACCCGGGTTCACACCATGCGGACTGGCGATGAGGGAGACCTTGCGCGAACGGTCCCTGCCGGACCTTGCCTGGTCTCTTCGTCCCGTCCCTCCGCCGGTATGAGCCGGATCAGGTTCTAAGGGTCCGGCTCGCCGCCGTCTCAGCTCCGTTCCGGAGCACCCCTCGGATGGCGGGGACGATGGACCAAAGGGGCAGGGAGGTCAATGGCGGGGGATTAGGCGCGGGTGTCGTCACGAGTGAGACCATGCCTGAGCGCATCCCCCTCCCCCCGCGCAGCGGCGGGGAGGGGATAGGGGTGGGGGGTGCCGGGCATGGAGCTCTCGCTTTGCGGGATCGAGCCCGGTCTCACCGCCCCCCACCCTTACCCTCCCCGCCGCAAGCGGGGGGAGGGGGCAAGCGCCATCGCAGCTCGCCCGTGTCATCCCCGGCCGGAGCGCCGTCAGGCGCGGAGGGGAAGGGGATCCAGAGCCGCGTCAGTCATCGCGCTCCAGGCCCGGCGCCTGTCTGGATCCCCTTCCCGGCGCTGCGCGCCGCCGGGGATGACACTGAGGATGGTCGTCATTGCGAGCGTAGCGAAGCAATCCAGAACCCGGCCCAGCCGCTGGATTGCTTCGTCGCCTTGCTCCTCGCAATGACGGCGAAGGGGCGCTGTCACTTCGCCAGCAGCCAGTCCTCCACCACGATGGCGTCGAGGCCGGTCGTGTAGAACATGAGGATGGCGTCCTCGGCGGTGTGGAGGATCGGCTTGCCCATGACGTTGAAGGACGTGTTGAGCACGACCGGCACGCCGGTGATGTCCCGGAAGGCGCTGATCAGGGCGTGGTAGCGCGGGTTGCGGTCCGCGGTGACCGATTGCAGGCGCCCCGTCGCGTCCTCGTGGACGACCGCGGGGACGAGGGCGCGCCTGTCCTTCCGCCAGACCAGGGTGCGCTCCATGTAGGGGCTGTCCTGGTAGTCCTCGAACCAGTCGGCCGCCTCCTCGGCCAGGATCGAGGGCGCGAAGGGACGGAAGGCCTCGCGGTACTTCACCTTGGCGTTGAGGATGTCCTTGGCGTCCGCCGGGCGCGGATCGGCGAGGATGGAGCGGTTGCCCAGCGCACGGGGGCCGAATTCGGCCCGGCCCTGGACCCAGCCGACAAGCTTGCCCTCGGCGAGGAGCCGCGCGGTCTCCTCCACCACGCCCTCCCCGAGCCGGCGCAGGCGCGGCTCCCAGGCGGTCATGCGCTCCAGCGGCTCGGTGGAGACGCGCGAGCCCAGATAGGGCGTGAGCGGCCCGCGCGCGGCCGCCTCCACGTCCGGGCGCCAGCCCGGATTGTCGGCGGCGTAGCTCAGCCAGGCGGCGCCGAGCGCGTTGCCGTCGTCGGCGGGGGCGGAGGGCACGAACACCGCGTCGAAGCCGCCCCGTGCCGCGATCTTGCCGTTGAACGAGGAATTGAGCGCGCAGCCGCCGGCGACGACGAGGTTGCGCGAGGAGCCGAGCGTCCTTGCCTGGTCGAGATAGACGTCCATCATCTCCTCGAACACGTCCTGGCCGCAGCGCGACAGGTCGGCCCAGCCGACATCGGTCGCGTTGTCGGGACGGCGGGCGAGGATGGCGCGGCAGGCCTCGCGGATCGTCGCCTCGTCGGCGAAGGCAAGCTTGCCGTTCTCGATCCGGTACATGCGGCGCAGGAGGGCGAGAAGGTCCGGGTCGCGGCGGCCATAGGGCGCCAGGCCCATGATCTTCCACTCCTCGCCCTTGAGCTGGTCGAAACCGGCGAGGTCCGTGACGAGGCCGAAATAGAAGCCGATGGATTCCCGGCCGCGATTGCGCCGGAGCTCGCGCAGTTGACCGCCCTCATAGGCGAAAACGGCGGAGGCACCGGTCTCGCCCATGCCATCGACGACGAGGACGGTGGCGTCTGCGAAGGGCGAGGCGAAGGCGGCGTAGGCGGCATGCGTCAGGTGATGGCCGTAGCGCCGCAGCCCGCCCGGCACGTTCGCCCGGCCGAAGGCCCGATCGAGGCCGAGGATCGTGCCGTAGCCGGCGCGCGCCTGCGCCACGTGGAGCGAGCCGACCAGGGCGCGCTCGGCGCGCTCGGGCACGAGCGAGCGGTTGAAGTCCGGGGAGAGCGCGGAAAGGGCGGAGAATTCGTAGGCGCCGGCCCGCGCCGATTCGGCCAGGAAGCGGGTGAAATCCTCGCCCCAGCTCGTGGCGATGGCGACCTCGGCGCCCGCAGGCAGGTGCTCCTTCAGGAGCGAGCCCATGCGCGGCCCGCTGTCCGGCTCGCAATTGGGCGCCCGCTTGTACTGGAGGTAGCGCTCCGTCGCCTCGGCGAAGAGCGGGGTTCCGTCGGGCCCCACGATGGCGATGGCCGGATCGTGGAAGGTGGTGGCAAGGCCGATATGGTAGCGCATGGGCCGGGCAGACTGGTTCACGGCACCGCCGAAAGCAACCCGCCGGCCCTGCCGGCCTCGTGCACGGCCGTCACACGAGCTGGTCGCGCCGCAGGTCGTCGAGCACCGAGAGGTGACCGAGGGCGCGCTTGAGAGCCGCCGCCTGCGCGGCATCCAGGATGCCCGGATCGACCCGGTTGTCGGGCGGCCGGCCGGCGGCGATGTCGGCGAGCTGCTGGCGCAGGATGGCGGCCAGGATGGCCGCATGATCCTCCTGCAGGGCGGCAAGGTCCGCCGCGCCGCCCACGTCCAGCCCGGCGACGCCCGCCAGCCGGTCGCGCGTCCCGTGGACGCCGATCCCGTGGCGGATGGCGAGGATGCGCGCGGTGGTGACGATGGCCTTCAGCCCGGCGAGCTTGAGGTCGATCCGCCCGTCCTCCTCGGTGCGGAACCGGCCGAGAAAGCCAACCGCGCCCCGGCTCTCGCCGGCGGCCTCTGAGAGGAGCTTCAGGAAGGCGATGCGATGGCGCGCTGCCTCCCACGCTTCGCGCCACAGGCCGCCGGCAAGGGCGCGGTCGCCGTGGACGACGCGAAAATCGAAGAAGATGTCGACGGCGAGCAGGTCCTCCGGGCTCGACCGCTCGAGCCAGTGGCCGACGCGGTCGCGCCAGGTGGCGAGCGAGCCCCGGAAGGCGGGCCGGGAGGCCATGACGCCGCCCTTGCAGAAGGGCACGCCGACCTCGTTGAGGACTTCCGTCATCCGCTGGCCCAGCGCGGCGAAGTACCGGTCCTCCGGGCCGTCCGGCTCGCCCTGCGCGAAGACGAGCGCGTTGTCCTGGTCCATGGCGAGCAGGCTCTCGCCCCGCCCGGCCGAGCCGAGCACGAGCACCGCGTAGGCGCAGGGCGGCGGGCCGGCGCCGGCGGCCGTCTCGGCCTCGGCCAGCATGGCGGCCCGGCGGGTGAGCGCGCCGACCTCCCGCGCCACGACCGCGGCGATCGTGCGGGCATCGACCTCCTCCGCGGCGAGGCTCGCCGCCATGGCCGGCAGTTTTGCCCAGGCCCGTCCCAGGGCCTGAACGTCCGCCGCCTCGTCGATGTCGTCACCCATCGCCACGGCCGATTCGGAGCGCAGGCGCAGGAGATCGCGGGTGGTGACGACGCCCGCGACGCGGCCGTCCTCGCCCGTCACGGCAAGGTGCCGCACGCGCCGGCGGCTCATCCGCCCGATGGCTCGGTAGAGGAAGGCGTCGGCGGGCACGTGGAGCACCGGGCGGGAGGCGAGCGCGTCGAGCGTGTCGTCGAGGCCCGCGGCGCCCCGCCCCGCCACGTGGCGCAGGACGTCGCGCTCGGTGACGATGCCGAGCTCGTCGGGACCGGCGTCGGGAGCGCCGACGAAGAGCGAGCTCAGGCGGCGGGAGGCCATGGCGGCCAGGGCCTGGGACAGCGGCGTCGCCGGCGGCATGAAGGCGGGCTCCGGGTTCATCACGTCGGCGACCCGGTGCCGGTAGGGATAGGAATCGAGGCGGGGGATCGCCGTGCGCTCGCCCGCGCCCGGCAGTTCCCAGATCGCGGGCGCGTGGCCGGCCATGGCGTCGGCGATGCGGCGGCTGGCCGCGATCGCCTCGCCCACGGTGCGGATGCCCTTCTCCCGCAGCCGCGGGGCCAGGGCGACGAGGATCCGCGCCGCGGCCATGGCGTCGCCCATGGCGCGGTGCCGGTCCTCCAGCGGCACGTCGAGCCAGGCCGCCAGCGCCTCCAGCGAGTAGGACGGCAGGCGCTGCTCCGCGATCTGGGCGAGCAGGCGCACGTCCAGCGCCGGCGGTGGCACGAAGGGGGCGCCGATGCGCTCCGCCTCGTGGCGCAGGAGAGCGAGGTCGAAGCCGATCGTGTGGCCGACCATGACGCGGTCGCCGATGAAGGCCGCAAGGCCCGGCTGCAGGCTGGCAAAGGCCGGCGCGTCCCGCAGGGTGTCGGCGTCGATGCCGTGAACGGCGGTGGCGGAGGCCGGGATCGGCTCGGGGCAGGCGACGAGCGAGTGGAACGCGTTGGCGCGGTCGATCCGCGTGCCGTCCACATGCACCGCGGCGATCTCGACCAGGCGCGAGCGGCGCACGTCCAGGCCCGTCGTCTCGGCATCGAGGGCCACCGCGCGGATGGCAAAGAGCGGTGTTGCGCTGACGACGTCCGCCATCGATCCCTCCCCGGCGAGAACGTCATCCTCCGCCGGCGAAATCCCATCGTAAAGGCGGGAATTAGACGAAGCGCGACGTCAGGGACCCGGGCGGAAAGCCGCGCCCACGAGCGCCTTGGCCTCCGGGCTCGCCCAGTCGGCGGGGCCGGACAGCATGCCGAGCTCGCAGCCGTCGGGTCCGACGAGCAGGGTCGTTGGCATGCCGAAGGCCTTGCCGACGCCTTTCAGCTCCTGGAACACCTTGGCCTGCGGGTCGGCGTAATAGGCGAGGTTCGCGATGCCGGCCTCCTGGAGCCAGGCCCGCGGGCGCTCGACATTGCGGGTGTCGATGTTGACGGCCACGACCTGAAACCCGTCGCCGCCGAGATCGGCCTGGAGGCGGTCGAGCGCCGGCATCTCCTCCCGGCAGGGCGCGCACCAGGTCGCCCAGAGGTTGAGGAGCACGGTGCGGCCACGGAAATCGGCCAGCGATGCGGGACGTCCGTCGGCGCCCGTGAAGGCGAGGGCCGGCAGGGCCCGCGGCGTCTCCTGGACCGCGAAGGCGGCCACCGCGCCGGTCGCCAGCGGCTTCAGAGCGGCGACCTTCGCGGCGGACGCGGCGCAGGCCGCCCCCGCGACGCGGTTGCCGGGGACCCCGGCCGTCCCGTATAGGGCGGCGGCGGCTGCGGCCACGGCGAGACACCCCGCGACGAGCAGGGCGATCTTGCCGGATGGAAGATGCGGCATCATGGCTACCGAACGGTCCCTTATTTCGACAGGCAGGCGCTGATCATGAGCAACCGGATGTGGGGCGGGCGGTTCGCGACCGGTCCCGATGCGATCATGGAGGAGATAAACGCCTCCATCGGGTTCGACCAGCGCCTGTGGCAACAGGACATACGCGGCTCCCTCGCCCACGCTGCGATGCTGGCCGAGACCGGCATCCTGAGGAAGGCCGACGTCGCCGCCATCGAGAAGGGCCTAAAGACCGTCGCCGCGGAAATCGAGGCCGGGACGTTCACGTTCTCGCGGGCGCTCGAGGACATCCATATGAACGTGGAATCCCGGCTCAAGGACGTGGCCGGCACCTCCGCGGGCCGGCTGCACACGGCGCGCTCGCGCAACGACCAGGTCGCCACCGACATGCGCCTGTGGGTGCGCGACACGCTGGACGCCATCGACACGCAGATCGCAGACCTGATGACGGCGCTGGCCGAGAAGGCCCTCGCCTTCTCCGGGGCCGTGATGCCCGGCTTCACCCATCTGCAATCGGCGCAGCCGGTGACGTTCGGCCACCACCTGCTCGCCTATGTGGAGATGCTGGGGCGCGACCGCGGCCGCTTCGCCGATGCGCGGGCGCGGTTGAACGAGTGCCCGCTGGGGGCCGCGGCGCTCGCCGGCACGTCCTTTCCCATCGACCGGCACATGACGGCGAAGGCGCTGGGCTTCGACCGGCCGACCGCCAATTCCATCGATTCGGTCTCCGACCGGGACTTCGCGCTGGAGGCGCTGGCGGCGGCCTCGATCTGCGCCATGCACCTGTCGCGCTTCGCCGAGGAGATCGTCATCTGGACGACGCCGCAATTCGGCTTCATCCGCCTGACGGACAAGTTCACGACCGGCTCGTCCATCATGCCGCAGAAGCGCAACCCGGACGCGGCCGAGCTGGTGCGCGCCAAGGCGGGCCGCGTCATCGGCGCGCTGAACGGCCTGCTCGTCGTCATGAAGGGCCTGCCGCTCGCCTATGCCAAGGACATGCAGGAGGACAAGGAGGGCACGTTCGACGCACTCCAGACGCTCTCGCTGTCGCTGGCGGCCATGGCCGGCATGGTCCGGGACATGGAGCCTGACGTGAAGCGGCTGAAGAAGGCCGCCGGCTCCGGCTTCTCCACCGCGACCGATCTCGCCGACTGGCTGGTCCGGGTGCTGGAAATGCCGTTCCGCGACGCGCACCACGTCACCGGGCGCCTCGTCGCGCTGGCGGCGGAGCGCAATGTCGGGCTGGAGAAGCTCTCGCTCGCCGACATGCAGGGCGTCGAGCCGCGGATCACCGACGATGTGTTCGGTGTGCTCGGCGTCGAGCGCTCGGTGAAGAGCCGCACCTCCTATGGCGGCACCGCGCCGGCCAATGTCCGCGCCCAGGCGCGGCGCTGGCTGAAGCGGCTCGCCGCTCCCCGCAAGGCCTGATCGGCCGCCCTCGCCTCGCGGGGCGAGTGGCGCTAATGTCGCCCGCGCCGCCACCGCGCCGTTCCGCCGGAGTCCACCTGCCCGTGCCCCAGTCCCAGCCTTCCTTCCTCCGCCTGCTCCTCGTGGCGGGCGCGGTCTCCCTGACGCTCGCCGCGTGCGGGCGCCGCGGCGCGCTGGAGCCGCCGCCGGATCCGTCCGCGCCGAAGGCCGAGCCGGCGCAGGAGGGGGGCGGCCTCACGACCTCGCCGGTCGGCCAGCCGCGCCGCCGCGACCCGGGCTTCGAAGTGCCCAAGCGCGACTTCATCCTCGATCCGCTTCTGTAAGGGCCGAGCGGCCTCGTCGCAGCGCAGGGGCGCGCCATGCACCATTTCCATTATCGCGGCGGCACGATGCATGCCGAGGACGTCGCCATCCCCGCCATCGCCGAGGCGGTGGGCACGCCGTTCTACTGCTATTCCACCGCGACTTTGTCCCGGCACTACCGGGTGATGGCGGAGGCGTTCGCCGGGTCCGACGCCCTCATCTGCTATGCGATGAAGGCCAATTCCAACCAGGCGGTGCTGAAGACGCTGGGCGATCTGGGCGCCGGGATGGACATCGTCTCCGGCGGTGAGCTGCGCCGGGCGCTGGCCGCGGGCGTGCCGGGCGAGCGCATCGTGTTTTCCGGCGTCGGCAAGACGCAGGCCGAGATGGCCGACGCGCTGGATGCGGGCATCCTGTGCTTCAACGTGGAGAGCGAGCCGGAACTGTCCGCCCTGTCGCAGGTCGCGGTTTCCCGCGGCGTGAGCGCGCCGGTGTCGATCCGCGTCAACCCGGACGTCGACGCCCGGACGCATGCGAAGATCTCGACCGGCAAGTCGGAGAACAAGTTCGGCATCCCGATCAGCCGGGCACGGGACGTCTACGCGATCGCGGCCGGGCTTCCCGGCCTGTCCATCGCCGGCGTCGACATGCATATCGGCAGCCAGATCACGGACCTGGAGCCCTTCGACAACGCCACCGCCCTGCTCGTCGAGCTGGCGCGGGACCTGATGGCGCAGGGCCACCGCCTCCATCACATCGATCTCGGCGGCGGCCTCGGCGTGCCCTACCGCGAGGACAATGAGCCGCCGCCGGACCCGGCCGCCTATGCGGCGATGATCACCCGGCACACGCGGCCGCTGGGGCTCAAGCTCGTCTTCGAGATGGGGCGGCTGATCGCCGGCAATGCCGGCATCCTTGTCACCCGCGTCATCTATGTGAAGCACGGCGAGGGCCGGACCTTCGTGATCGTCGACGCGGCGATGAACGACCTCATCCGGCCGACGCTGTACGATGCCCATCACGACCTGAAGCCCGTCGTGCTGCCCTCCCCCGACGCGCGGCGCATGGTCGCGGACGTGGTGGGGCCGGTCTGCGAGACGGGCGACTACATCGCCCTGCAGCGCGAGATGCCGGAGGTGAAGGCGGGCGATCTCATCGCGGTCATGACGGCGGGCGCCTACGGGGCGGTCCAGGCCGGAACCTACAATACCCGCCTCCTGGTGCCGGAGACCATGGTCCATGGCGGCGCCTTCGCGGTCGTACGGCCGCGCCCGTCCTACGAGGATGTGATCGGCCTCGACCGCCTTCCCGGCTGGATGGACTGACCGGCCACTGGCCATCGCGCCCATCCGTGCTAGCCTCGCGTCATCGCATGGGGTCGGGCGGGCGCATGGACGAGGAGGCTCGGGTGAGCCGGACGTCGGAAGAACTCGGCGCCGCCGATGCGGCGACGCGCGGCGCGGAAAGTCGCCTGGCGCGGCTGATCTGGGCCGCGCGCGCCGCCATCCTCTGGGACCGGGTCTGGCCCGCGCTCATCGCGCCGCTCGTCGTCCTCGCCTGCTTCGTCACCGTCTCGGCCCTCGGCCTCTGGCTCGTCGTTCCCGGCTGGGCGCGGATGGCCGGCACGGCGCTCGCGGCCCTGGCGCTTCTGGCGTCCCTCCTTCCGCTCGCCCGCGTGCGGCCCGCCACCCGCGAGGAGGCCCTCGCCCGCGTGGACCGGGACGGGGCGCTGCGCCACCGCCCGGCCACCGCCGCCGAGGACAGCCTGGCGCTCGGCGCCGACGATCCTACCGCCCGCGCTTTGTGGGCGCTGCACCGGCAGCGCGCGGCGCGTGCGGTGCTCGCCCTGCCCATGCCCCGGGCCCGGCCCGGCGCTCCGGCCCGCGACCCCTATGCGATCCGCGCCGCCGCGCTGGTGGCGGTGGTGGCGAGCGTGTTCGTCGCCGGGCCGGAATGGCGCGCGCGCGTCGCCGCCGCCTTCGACTGGCGCGGCTCGCTGGGCGAAGCCGCCCCGTTCCGCCTGGACGCCTGGATCGATCCCCCGGTCTATACGCGCCAGCCCCCGGTCGTGCTGGACCTGTCGACCCCGCCGGACGGCGGCACGCGGCGGCTGGCCGTCAGGGTCCCGTCGGGAAGCACGGTCATCGTGCGCGCCGCCGGCCGCAGCGACGTCAGCCTGTCGCTGACCGGCGGCATCGGCGACGCGCCGAAGCAGGCGAAGGAGGGCGAGACCGCGGCCCAGCCCGCCGCCCAGCCGGCAGCGTCCGCTCCCGCCGCCCGTCCCGGCGAACCCGCCCTGGAGCGGCGCCTGCGGGTGGCCGGATCGGGCGAGATCGCGGTCGGCGTCGGCCGCGGCCAGCAGGCCGTGGTGGCGATCGAGGCGATCCCCGACCGCGCCCCGAGCGCCGAGTGGAGCCGCCCGCCCGAACAGACCGCCCGGGGCGGTCTGACGCTGTTCTACCGCGCCCAGGACGACTATGCCGTCGCCCGCATCGAGGCGCTGATGGAGGCCGTCGACCCGGCCGCGGCAGGCCGCGCCCTCGTGCCGCCGCCGCGCCCGCCGCTGGCTTTGCCTGCCGATCCCACGGCACCCGCCGAGACGTCGGCCGGGCTCGACCTTGCCGACCACCCCTGGGCGGGCGCACGCGTGCGCACCACGATCGTGGTCGGGGACGATGCCGGTCAGGAAGGCCGCAGCGAACCGCTTGTGGTGACGCTGCCGCAGCGGCCGTTCTCCAATCCGCTGGCGAAGGCGCTGGTGGAGCAGCGGCGCAACCTCGTCATGGACCGCGCCGCGCGGCCGCTGGTGCAGACCGCGCTCGACGCGCTGACCATCGCGCCGGACCTGTTCTCGCCCCGGCTGGGCGAATATCTCGGCCTCGCCATCGGCTCCCAGCGCCTGCGCAACGCGCGCACCGACGAGGACTTGCTGGACGTCGCCCAGTATCTCTGGGAGATGGCGGTCCGGCTGGAGGACGGGGACCTGTCGGGCGCCGAGCGCGACCTGCGCGCGGCGCAGGAGGCGCTGCGCCAGGCGATCGAGCGCGGGGCGAGCGAGGACGAGATCCGCCGCCTGATGAATCAGTTGCGCCAGGCGATGAACAATTTCCTGCGCGAGCTGGCCGAGCGCGCCCAGCGCAACCAGCAGAACGCGGAGAACCAGCCGAACCAGCGCAACCAGCCCAGCCGCACCATCACCCAGCAGGATCTCAACCGCATGCTGGACCGGATGGAGCAGATGATGCGCGAGGGGAACACCGCCGATGCCCAGCGCATGCTGGAGCAGCTCAAGCAGATGATGGAGAACCTGCAGACGGCGCGCCCCGGCCGGAGCCCGCAGCAGCAGGAGATGGAGCAGGCCCTCAACGAGCTGGACGAGATGACGCGGGACCAGCAGGACCTGCGCGACGAGACGTTCCAGAACCAGCCGCCGGAAGCCCGCGAGCAGCAGCGCCGCCGGCAGGGCCAGAACCAGTTCGGCCAGAACCGCCAGCGCCAGCAGCAGGGCCAGCGGCAGCGCGGCCAGCAGGGTCAGCAAGGACAGCAGGGGCAGCAGGGCGAGCAGCAGGCCGAGGGCGACCAGCAGGGCCAGGGCCAGAACATGCAGGCCCTGCGCGAGCGCCAGCAGCGGCTGCGCGAGCGGCTGGAGGCCATGCGCCGGCGCATGCAGGAGCGCGGCCAGCAGGGCGGCCAGGGCGAACTCGGCGAGGCCGAGGAGGCGATGCGCCAGGCCGAGCGCGGGCTGAATCAGGGCGACGGCGAAGGTGCGCTTGACGGGCAGGGACGGGCGCTGGAGGCGCTGCGGCGCGGCGGCGAGCAGATGGCGCGGGAGATGCAGCCGGGCCAGGACGGGGACGGCGAGGGGCAGGCCAATGGCGAGCCGGGCCAGGGCTCCGACCGGCCGGGCTCCCGCCAGGCCGAGCGCGGGCAGGATCCCAACGACCCGCTCGGGCGGCCCGTGCGCAACCCGCGCGACAACGACAATGCGCGCTTCGACCGGCGCGGCGGCCGCGCCGGCAGCGAGATCCGGATCGACGAGGTCATCAACGAGCTGCGCCGGCGCCTGGGCGATCCCACGCGCAGGCAGGAAGAGCTCGACTATTTCGAGCGCCTGCTGCGGCCGCGCTGACGGCCGGGTTTCCGTACACGACATGACGACGCCCGCCGCAGGGTGAATGCGGCGGGCGCTGTCTTTCGGAGCCGGGCATCCTCAAGGCCCGGCGGCGCTCAGTTCGAGGTGCCGACGCCGGCCCCGGCGCCCACGCCGATCCCGCCATCGCCGACCCCGACGCCCGCGCCCAGTCCGGCGCCCAGGCCGCCAAGGCCCGCCCCGGCTCCGACGCCGACACCGAGGCCGCCGTCATTGGCCCCGAGGCCTGCACCCACACCGGCACCGAGGCCGCCCGCATTCGCGCCGGCCGCAGCGCCCGCGCCCAGCCCGCCGCCGCCGAGCCCGGCTCCGGCACCGACGCCCGCGCCGACGCCGCCCAGACCTGCGCCCGCGCCGACACCCGCGCCGATGCCGCCGGGCGCGCCGCCGGGCGCTCCCGGGCCTCCGGGCCCCGTGCCCGGCGAGCCGGGTCCGGTCGCGCCGGGGCCCGTCGTTCCAGGCCCGCTACCGGGACCGCCCACGTTTCCAAGGGCCGCCGACCGGTCGAAACCGGGCGCCTGGGCCCGGGCCTGCTGGAGGCAGCGCGCCTTCGCCCCGCCCCGCAGGCCGTCGCAGGAGCCGAGCGTTCCGGTGTAGTCGGCCGGAGACTGGCAGGCGGCGAGCCCGAGCGTTCCGGCCAGCGCGATCAACATGGTCCTCATGACTTTGCTCCGTCTCTGTCGAAGCCCCCTCATGCGGGAATGACCCCCGGGCCGGGCCCAAGGTTCAAACCCGTCTCGTGTCATGGTTGCCGGGCGCCTTGCGGGTCGGGGACAATTCGCGGCAAAGGCGGCGCAATGGCTGCGGCGGCGCGGCGCAGCGAGACGGCGCGGAGCGGCCATTTCCGGGACGGCGGCCATGCCCTAGATAGGGCGCATGGATATCGGAACCCTCCTCGTCCCGGCGGCGGTCATCATCGTGGCGGTCGTCCTCGTCCTCGGCCTCGTCAACATGATGCGGGGCGGAGATCCCAACCGGTCGCAGAAGCTGATGCGCCTGCGCGTCATGCTGCAATTCGCCGCCATCGTGGTGATCATGGTGGTGATCTGGGCCAAGTCCGGCTAAGGCCACCCGCCGGCTTTCGCCCGGGCGGATGCGGGTGTGGCGCTGGCGACACGCCGCAGCGGCGGCCGCCCGCCTGCCGTGCCATTTCGCTTTGCGGCACAACCGCGCGTGATAATGTCGCGGCGTTTTCGCAAGGACGAACCATGATCCGCCGCCTCGTCTGCGCCGCCCTGCTGGGCCTCGCTTCCGCCCAGGCCATCGCCGCCGACCTGGGTGGACCCGGCCGCGCCCCGATGGCTCCGGTCGCTCCGCTGCAGGAGCCGTCCTTCTTCGAGCTGCGCCTCGGCGCGTCCTACCACGAGCTGTCCGGGCCGGAGAGCGGCTCCGTCGCCATCGTCGGCGAGGTCCTGGCGCCGAAGTTCTTCCGCGCGGCCGATCCGATCCTCGACGTGCTGATCCCCCGGCTCCATGTGGGCGCCAGCATCAATGCCGGCGGCGACACCAGCTTCGGCTATGCAGGCTTCACCTGGAGCTACGACTTCACGTCGCGCTTCTTCGGCGAGGTCTCGTTCGGCGGCGCGATCCACAACGGCGAGACCGGCCCGGTCGTGCCCGTCGGGCGCAACGCGCTGGGCTGCTCGCCGCTGTTTCGCGAATCGGCGGGCATCGGCTACCGTCTGACCGAGCAGCTCTCGGTCATGGCGGTGGTGGAGCACCTGTCCAATGCCGGGCTCTGCGACGCCAATCGCGGTCTGACGAACGCCGGCGTGCGGATCGGATACCGCTTCTGAGAAAGCGGTCCTTTCCTTGGTCAAGCTCAACCGGATCTACACGCGCACCGGCGACAACGGCACGACGGGGCTCGGCAACGGCGAGCGCCGGCTGAAATTCGACCTGCGGGTCGAGGCCTACGGCACCGTGGACGAGACCAACGCCGCCATCGGCATCGCCCGCCTGTCCACCGCCGGGGACGCCGAGCTCGACGCCATGCTCGGGCGCATCCAGAACGACCTGTTCGACCTCGGGGCCGATCTCGCCTGCCCCGACGACGGCAAGCCGCTCCCCTACGAGCCGCTGCGGATCACGCAGGGACAGGTGGACCGGGTCGAGCGCGAGATCGACACGCTCAACGCGCGGCTGCGGCCACTGAACTCCTTCGTCCTGCCGGGCGGCACGCCGGCCGCGGCCGGGCTGCACCTGGCGCGCACGGTCTGCCGCCGGGCGGAGCGCCTGACGGTGGAGCTCACGCGCACGGACGGCGAGGTCGTCTCGGACGCCGCGGTCAAGTACCTCAACCGCCTGTCGGACTTCCTGTTCGTCGCCTCGCGCATCGCCAACGACGACGGCGCCCTCGACGTGCTCTGGGTGCCGGGGCAGAATCGCTAAAGGCGGCTGCGGCCAGCGGAGCGCATCGGCGATGTTCGTACCGATCTACGACGGCGTGCCGATGCGGCGCCTCAAGGCGCCGTTCGTCACCTACGCGCTCATCCTGGCCAATCTCGCAGCCTTTCTCGCGACTGCAGTTACGCCGCAGATGCAGGCCGATTTCGCCTATGTGACGGCGGGCCTCGGCGCGATCCCCTCGGTCATCTTTGGCTACGAGGAGCTGCCCGCCGGGCTGCCGCTGGTTCCCGCGCCGCTGACGCTGCTCACCAGCCTGTTCCTGCACCTGTCCTGGATCCACCTGATCGGCAACATGGTGGTGCTCTACGTGTTCGGCGACAATGTCGAGGATGCGCTGGGCCACGGGCGCTTCCTGGCCTTCTACCTCCTGTGCGGGGTGGCGGGGGGCCTCGCCCATGCCGCCGTGGACCTTGCCGCGCCTCGTCCGCTGGTGGGCGCGTCGGCGGCGGTGTCGGGCGTCATCGGCGCCTATCTGATCCTGCATCCCCGGGTGAAGGTCTGGGGGCTGATCCTGTTCCGCATCCCCGTCCGCCTGAGGGCGGCCTGGGGCATCGCGCTGTGGGCCGCGCTGCAGATCTGGCAGGTCGTCTCGGCGGGCGATGCCTCCACCGGCTGGATGGCCCATATCGGGGGATTTGCCGCCGGCATCGCCCTCATCTTCGTGCTGCGGCCGGCGGACCAGCCGCTCTTCGGGGCGGCCGACGGGCCGGACCTGACGGACGAGCGCTGAGCGCATGGACGTGCGCCTTAGGTGGCGTTGACAACGCGCAAACCGCGTCGGTACGGTCCCGGCCCATCTCCCGGCCGCCTCGTCGGCCCTCCATTTCTCACGGAAAGATGCGATGAAGCTTCTGGTCTGCGTGAAGCGCGTCGTCGACTACAACGTGAAGGTCCGCGTGAAGGCGGACGGCAGCGGCGTCGACCTCGCCAACGTGAAGATGTCGATGAATCCCTTCGACGAGATCGCCGTCGAGGAGGCGATCCGCCTCAAGGAGGCCGGCAAGGCGACCGAGGTCGTCGCGCTCTCCATCGGCCCCGCACAGGCGTCGGAGACGATCCGCACCGCGCTCGCCATGGGCGCCGACCGCGGCATCCACGTGAAGAGCGACCAGACGGTCGAGCCGCTGGCGGTTGCCAAGATCGTCGCCAAGGTCATCGAGACCGAGAAGCCCGACCTCGTCATCCTGGGCAAGCAGGCGATCGACGACGATTGCAACCAGACCGGCCAGATGCTCGCCGCGCTGCTGGACTGGCCGCAGGGTACGTTCGCCTCGAAGGTGGATGTCACCAGCGGCGCCATCGCGGTCACCCGCGAGGTCGACGGCGGCCTGCAGACGGTGGAGCTGAAGCTGCCTGCCATCGTCACCACGGACCTGCGCCTCAACGAGCCGCGCTATGCGTCCCTGCCCAACATCATGAAGGCCAAGAAGAAGCCCATCGAGGAGACCAGCGCCGAGGCGCTCGGCGTCGACATCGCGCCGCGGCTCAAGGTCGTCTCCACCGCCGAGCCGCCCAAGCGCAGCGCCGGCGTCAAGGTCGGCTCGGTCGCCGAGCTGGTGGGCAAGCTGAAGGAAACGGGAGTCCTGTGATGGCCACGCTGCTGATCGCCGAACACGACAATTCCTCCCTCAAGGAAGCCACCGCCAAGGCCCTCACGGCCGCGGCCGCCCTCGGCGGTCCGGTCCATGTCCTGGTCGCCGGCAAGGGCGCGAAGGCCGCCGCCGACGCAGCCGCCCAGCTGGCGGGGGTCGAGAAGGTGCTGCTGGCCGATGCCGACGCCTACCAGCACGGCCTCGCCGAGCCGCTGGCCGAGCTCGTCCTGTCGCTGGCTTCCGGATACGACGCCATCGTCGCGCCCTCGACCACGTCGGGCAAGAACATGCTGCCGCGCGTCGCCGCCAAGCTCGACGTGATGCAGATCTCCGACGTGATGAAGGTCGTCTCGGCCGACACGTTCGAGCGGCCGATCTATGCCGGCAACGCGATCCAGACGGTGCAGTCCACGGACGCCAAGAAGGTGATCACCGTGCGCACGGCGTCCTTCCAGCCGGCGGGCGCCGGCGGGTCGGCCCCGGTGGAGACGGTCGCGGCGGCGGCCGATCCGGGCCTGTCCACCTTCAAGGGCGAAGAGGTCGCGCAGTCCGACCGTCCCGAGCTCACCTCGGCGCGGTTCATCGTGTCCGGCGGTCGGGCGCTCGGCTCCAAGGAGAAGTTCGAGGAGTTCATCGTCCCGCTCGCCGACAAGCTCGGCGCGGCGACCGGTGCGTCCCGGGCCGCGGTGGACGCGGGCTATGCCCCCAACGATTGGCAGGTCGGCCAGACCGGCAAGGTCGTGGCGCCCGACCTCTACGTCGCCGTCGGCATTTCCGGCGCGATCCAGCACCTGGCCGGCATGAAGGATTCGCGCGTCATCGTCGCGATCAACAAGGACGAGGAAGCGCCGATCTTCCAGGTCGCCGATTACGGCCTGGTGGGCGACCTCTTCCAGGTCGTGCCGGAACTGACCAAGGCGTTGTGATCCCTCGCACCGGACCCTCGGCGCGCCCTCGCCAAAGCAGCGCGGGCGCGCTACACGAGGACGGGGTGGAGAAACGTGGAATGGTGACTTCGATCGAGAGCGTCGGGATCATCGGCGCCGGGCAGATGGGCAACGGCATCGCCCATGTCTGCGCGCTGGCAGGGCTCGATGTGCTGCTGCACGACGTCAATGCCGACCGGATCGAGGCGGGGCTCGCCACGATCAACGGCAACATGGCGCGCCAGGTGGCCAAGGGCCAGCTCGGCGAGGACGAGCGGAAGGCGGGCATTTCCCGCATCCGCCCCGCCATCGCGCTGGAGGAACTGGGCCGCTGTCACCTCGTCATCGAGGCCGCGACCGAGAACGAGGAGGTCAAGCGCCGCATCTTCCAGGCGCTCTGCCCCGTCCTGTCCCCGGACACGCTGGTCGGCACCAACACCTCGTCGATCTCCATCACGCGGCTGGCGGCCTCCACCGACCGGCCCGAGAAGTTCATCGGCATCCACTTCATGAACCCGGTCCCGCTGATGCAGCTCGTCGAGCTGATCCGCGGCATCGCCACCGGGGACGCGACGTTCGAGGCGGCGCGCAACCTGATCGAGCGCCTGGGCAAGACGATCTCGGTCTCCGAGGACTTCCCGGCTTTCATCGTCAACCGCATCCTGCTGCCGATGATCAACGAGGCCATCTACACGCTCTACGAGGGCGTGGGATCGGTCGACGCCATCGACACCGCCATGCGGCTGGGCGCCAACCACCCGATGGGGCCGCTCCAGCTCGCCGATTTCATCGGCCTGGATACGTGCCTGTCGGTCATGCAGGTGCTGCACGAGGGCCTGGCGGACAGCAAGTACCGCCCGTGCCCGCTGCTGGTGAAGTATGTCGAGGCCGGCTGGCTCGGCCGCAAGACCAAGCGCGGCTTCTACGACTATCGCGGCGAGCATCCCGTCCCCACCCGCTGACCGACCGGCGCAATTGTCGCGGACGCCTTAAGGGAGCCTCAAGGCCGGCATGCCATGCTGGAGGCCTTGAACCGTCCCGCGGGGGCCGCATGTCCGAGATCGGCGATATCGCCACCAACCTCGTCTCCTTCCAGATGACGGCCCTGCGCATGCGCGCCATGGCCGCCGCCTCGAAGGCGACCGAGGACGACGACGCGCGGCGCATCCTCGCCCAGGGCATCATCGAGGCCGGCCGGCAGGCCGAGGCCCAGGCCGGGCGCGTCGCGTCGACCGGGCTCGGCCTTTCCGTCGACAGGATCGCGTGATGGACGCCGCCTCGATCTCCTCCGCCGCGCTCTCCTCCAGCGGCTCCGCCCGCCGCGAGGCGATGCAGATCGCCATGCTCAAGCAGACCCAGGCCGCCGAGCAGGCCATGGTCAACATGATCGCCCAGGCCACGGACGCGGCGAAGACCGAGTTGCCCGCCGTTTCGGTCCAGGCCGGCATCGGCAACCTGGTGGACAGGCGAATCTGACGCGGGGGACAAGGTCTCGCGGCCCTTCACAACGGCGTCATACCACCTGTAGATTATCCCCAGCGTGATTTGGGGAGAGCTGTTTGACGGCTCAATCAAGGCCAGTCGTGCACCCGGACGCCTGTCCGGCCCTCGTGCTCAATGCCGACTTCCGGCCGCTGAGCTATTACCCGCTTTCGGTCTGGTCCTGGCAGGACACGATCAAGGCGGTCTTCCTCGACCGCGTGAACATCGTCTCCCTGTACGAGCGCGCGGTGAAGAGCCCCACCTTCTCCATGCGCCTGCCGTCGGTGGTCTCGCTCAAGACCTACGTGCAGCCCTCGCGCCAGCCCGCCTTCACCCGGTTCAACGTGTTCCTGCGCGACCGCTTCGCCTGCCAGTATTGCGGCGCCCGGGAGGAACTGACCTTCGACCACATCATCCCGCGCTCCAAGGGCGGGCTGACCACCTGGGAGAACGTCGTCGCCGCCTGCTCGCCCTGCAACCTGCGCAAGGGCAACCGCCTGCCGCGGGAAGCGCAGATGTGGCCGATCCAGAGCGCCTACGCGCCGAGCGTCCACGATCTGCACCAGAATGGCCGGCTCTTCCCGCCGAACTACCTGCACGACAGCTGGCTCGACTATCTCTACTGGGACACCGAGCTGGAGCCGTAAGGCGGCGCGCCGCGGATCATCCGATCGTGATGTAACCTTCGCCGGCCCGCGCGCTAACTAAGCCGGGCTGGCAGGCGCTGCGCCTTCAGTGCAGGAGATCAAGCGATGCTCATCGGCCGCAAAGCGGATATCGCGCCATCGGAGATCACGCCGCGGGCGGTCTGGCTCGACCGGCGCCGCTTCCTGGGCGCGGCCGGCGGGCTGGGCGCGGGGCTGATCCTGGGCGGCGAGGCCGGGGCGGCTCCGCTCCAGGCGGCGGCGAGCCCGCTGTCCACCGGCGAGCCGAAGACGCCGAAGGAGGACGTGACCTCCTACAACAATTTCTACGAGTTCGGCACGGGCAAGAGCGACCCCAAGGCCAATGCCGGCTCGCTTACCACGAGCCCCTGGTCGATCAGGATCGACGGGCTCGTCAACAAGCCGGGCGACTACGCCCTCGAGGACATCCTCAAGGGCGTGTCCCTGGAGGAGCGCATCTACCGCATGCGCTGCGTGGAGGGATGGTCCATGGTGATCCCGTGGATCGGCTTTCCGCTGAGCGAGATCGTCCGCCGCGCCGAGCCGCAGGGCAGCGCCAGGTACCTGCGCTTCGAGACGCTGGTGCGCCCGGCCGAGATGTCCGGCCAGCGCTCGATCCTGCCGATCCTCGACTGGCCCTATGTGGAGGGCCTCAGGATGGACGAGGCGATGCATCCCCTCACCATCCTGGCGACGGGACTCTACGGCGAGACGCTGCCTAACCAGAACGGCGCGCCCGTGCGGCTCGTCGTGCCGTGGAAATACGGGTTCAAGGGCGTCAAGTCGATCGTGCGGATCTCGTTCGTGGAGGCCGAGCCGCGCACCTCCTGGATGACCCAGAGCCCGCGGGAATACGGCTTCTACGCCAACGTGAACCCGGCGGTGGACCATCCCCGCTGGAGCCAGAAGACCGAACGGCGCATCGGCGAGGGCGGCATCTTCGTGAAGCGGCGGGAAACGCTGCCCTTCAACGGCTATGCCGACCAGGTGGCCGGCCTGTATTCCGGCATGGACCTCAGGACCTTCTTCTGACGTGGCGGGTGCGCGAAGCGAAGGTGTGATGCGTTTCCTGCCGCCGGTCTGGCTGGTCTACGCCCTCGGCTTCATCCCGGCGGTCGCCTATTTCGCCCTCGGCGTCATGGACCGGCTCGGCGCCGATCCGCAGAACGTCCTGGAGCGGGCGCTGGGCCTGTGGGCGCTGCGCTTCCTCGTGGCGGGGCTCGCGATCACGCCGCTGCGGCGCAGCCTGGGACTGAACCTTCTGCGCTACCGCCGGTCGCTGGGCCTGCTCGCCTTCTGGTATGCGTGCCTGCACCTGTCGGTCTATCTCGTGCTGGACCAGGGGCTGGACGGGGCGGCGATCTGGGCGGACATCGTCAAGCGGCCCTACATCACCATTGGCATGGCGGCCTTCGCGCTGCTGGTTCCGCTGGCGCTCACCTCGAACGCGTTCTCGATCCGCCGGCTCGGCCCGGGCTGGACCCGGCTTCACCGGCTGGTCTATCCGGCCGCGCTGCTGGCGGCAGCCCATTTCGTCATGCTGGTGAAGGCGTGGCCGCCGGAACCCCTCGTCTATCTCGGGCTCGTCGTGCTGCTGCTCGCCTACCGGGTGGTGGAGCCGCGCCTGCGCCGGCCAAGCCCGCGCGCCCGGGCCGCTCAGGGGCGGTAGGAGCGCAGCGCGCCGAGGCCCGACAGGGCGGCAAGGGCCAGCGAGATCAGGACGTTCCAGCCCGCCAGCGACAGCCCGGCGAAGCGCCACGCGGCCTCGGTGCAACTCACGACCCGCGTCGTCTGCAGGCGGGAGAGGAAATCGCCCACCTGCGCGGCCGCCGGGCCGCCGGTGGCCCCGCAATCGCTCGGTCCCGCCCAGAAGCCCCATTCCGCTCCCGCATGATAGGCGCCGAGGGCGGCTCCGCCGGCAAAGAGCAGCGCGGCGAAGGCGAGGCCCAAGGCGGCCGAGCGGGGACGGATCGGCGCGACAAGGGCCGCCAGAGCCAGGAGCGGCATCGCCGCGTAATAGGGCAGGCGCTGCTGGAGGCACAGCTTGCACGGCGTCAGCCCGAAACCGTACTCGAAGACGAAGGCGCCGCCGATCGTGGCGGCCGCGGCGGCCAGCGCCGCCAAAGCGAGGGCCCTCGGGGAGTTCCAGGGACGGGACGCGGGCATGGGAGCGGATCCGGTGCGTCTGGCGAAGGATAGCCGGACTAGAACAGATACTTGGCGATCACGAAACCGCCGACGATCGACACGGCGACGCCGAGCATGATCGGCGTGAAATGGCGATCGAGCGCGGCGCGGATGGGCTCGCCGAAGCGGCGCAGCACCGCGGCGATGACGAAGAAGCGCGCCCCGCGCGTGATCAGCGACAGCACGACGAACCACAACAGGTCGTAGCCGGCAAAGCCCGACGCGATGGTTACGAGCTTGTAGGGGATCGGCGTCAGCCCCTTGAGCAGGATGATCCAGGCGCCCCATTCCGCATAGAGCCTGCGGAAATCGTCCAGTCGCTCGCCATAGCCGTAGAGGGCGATGAGCCATTGGCCGACGCTCTCGTAGAGCAGCGCGCCGATCGCATAGCCGAGCACGCCGCCGGCCACCGAGGTCAGCGTGCAGATCAGGGCATAGCGCCAGGCGAGCTCCGGCCGCGCCAGGATCATCGGCACGAGCACGACGTCCGGCGGCACCGGGAAGAACGAGCTCTCGGCAAAGGACACGGCCCCGAGGCCCCAGGCGGCGCGGGGCCGCCCGGCCAGCGAGAGCGTCCAGTCGTAGAGTCGCTTGAACATGCAGCATCCGGAAAGGCGCGAAGCCCCCCGCGCAGCGCCCCCCTTAGGCCGAAACGCGGGACGTGTCCACGCAGTGGGGCGCGGCGCGGGCGAACGAAAGCCGCCTTGTCCCATTGCCCCGAAGGGCCGGTGTTCGCGTGCTGCGGACCGGACCCGCGGGGGGCGGGCGCTGGACGCCGGCCGCAGGGAGATCATGATGTTTATCGTTCTGGGTGCCACGGGGCATGTGGGATCGGCCGCGGCCGAAGCGCTGCTGAGCCAGGGGGCGGCCGTTACCGCTGTGACGCGCGACGCCGAGCGGGCCGCGAGCCTCGCGGCGCTGGGAGCGAAGGTCGCCGTCGCCGACGTCCACGACGTGGACGGGATGCGCGCCGTCTTCCGAGGCGGGACACGCCTGTTTCTCCTCAATCCCCCGGCCGCGCCGGACACCGACACCGATCGCGTCGAACGGGAGACCATCCGCTGCCTGCTGGCCGCCCTCGACGGCTCCGGCCTCGAGAAGGTCGTGGCCGAATCGACCTATGGCGCGCAACCGGGAGACCGCCTCGGCGACCTCAACACCCTTCACACGCTGGAACGGGGCCTGGAGAGCCAGCCCATCCCCACCAGCGTGATCCGCGCGGCATACTACATGAGCAATTGGGATGCGATGATCGGGCCCGCGCGGGACGGCGTTCTGCCGACCATGTACCCCGCCGACTTCGCGCTTCCCATGGTGGCACCCGCCGATCTCGGCGCGGTGGCCGCCCGCCTGCTGACGGGCCCGGCCGTGCCATCCGGCCCCCATTACGTGGAAGGTCCGGAGCGCTATTCGTCGGCCGACGTCGCCGCCGCCTTCACACGGCCGCTCGGCGTCCCTGTGGAGCCGGCCGTGACACCGCGGGAGGAATGGGAGGCGGCCTATCGCAAGCTCGGCTTCTCTGAAGCCGCCGCGCATTCCTATGCGCGGATGACGGCGATCACCGCCGACGGCGACTACGACCAGCCCTCCGACCCGATCCAGGGTAAGGTGACGCTCCAGGCCTATATCGACGACCTCGTCGCGCGCCCGCGACACCCGCATTGACCGGCCCGAAGCCGCGATGCTACCTCCGCCGCAGCGTTGCCCCTGTGGCGGAATTGGTAGACGCGCTCGACTCAAAATCGAGTTCCGCAAGGAGTGCTGGTTCGATCCCGGCCAGGGGCACCAATCCTCATTTGTCATACTTCGCATACAACTCCCAAAACCGGCCATCCAGGCCGGTTTTCCGCTGTTTGGGGGACCGGAAGGCGTCAGCCGGTTCGTTGACAGGTCCGGTGATCCTTGGTCTGTCTCGATGACGGCCGCGCTTTCGCGGCGCGGTTGCGGCCTGGCGGCTTTTCGCCCGGTGGCCGCGGCTCCGGTCCCGGCACCTGCGCGCCGGCCGGCCGCATGTTTTCGCGCTCATTGCCGCCCGTTCCATTGCCTCCCCGCCTCAACCAGGAAGTGAGCCCCGCATGGAGATGGTCGGATATCGCGCCCGCTGGGTGCTCGCGGACGAGGGCGAGGGAGCCCGCCTCGTTCCCGACGGCGTCGTGGTGACCTCCGGCGAGGCGATCGCGGGCGTGGTGGCGGCAGGGGACGGAGGCCTGCCGGAGCGGGTCGTCGACCTCGGCGAGACGCTGCTCATGCCGGGCTTCATCAACGCCCACACCCATTGCGTCAGCGGCCCGCTGTTCCGCGGGGTCATCGAGGACCTGCCGCTGCGCGACGGGCCCGGCTCGGTGATCGACGCGATCATGCTGCCGCTCGGGGAGATCGCCACCGAGATCCTCACCGTCGACGACATCCGCGCCATCGCCCGGCTCGGCCAGCTCGAGGTGCTGAAGGCCGGTTCGACCACCATCGTCGACATGCCGCGCACGCGGCACGAGGCCTTCGCCGAGGCGGCGGAGGAGATGGGCATCCGGGCCTATATCCATCCCTATCTCATGTCCGCGCCGGAGGACCGGGCCGCGGACGACGCGGCGGCGCTGGAGCGCGCCCGGGCGGTGGTGCGCGACGCGTTCGGCCGCTGGCACGAGCGCTTCGACGGGCGGGGTGGCGGGCGCATCCGCATCGGCCTTGGCCCCCACGCGCCGGACACGTGCGGCCCGGCGCTCCTGCGCGCCATCGGCGAGGCGCGCGACGCCTACAAGGCCCGCGTCACGATCCATGCCGCGCAGAGCGCGGACGAGGTGAAGGTCATGGCCGCGCGGTTCGGCATGTCGTCCTTTACCTATCTCGACCGCGCCGGGCTGCTGACGCCGGAGCTGATCCTCGCCCACGGCGCCTATGCGCCGGACGAGGACCTGCGCCTTTTGGCCGCCCGCGGCACGCCGCTCGCCCATTGTCCGCTCAGCTTCGCGCGCGTCGGCGTCATGGCGTCCTATGCGCGGTTCGCGGGCGTGGGCGTGACGACGCTGATGGGCAGCGACGCCCACGCGCTGGACATCCTGGCGGACATCCGGCTCGCGGCGATCAACAGCAAGATCCACACCGGCGACACCGCCGCCGGCACGGCGCGCCAGCTCGTGCGCGCCGCCACGTCCGGCGCGGCGGACGCATTGGGGCGTGGCGATCTCGGGCGCCTGCGCAAGGGCGCGAGCGCGGACATGATCGGCGTCGCGCTGGACGGCGCGCATATCCAGCCCGTCCACGATCCGATCCGCACCATGGTCTGGAACGGGTCGGGCCGGGACGTCAGCTTCTCGATGGTGGCGGGCGAGGTGCTGGTGAAGGACGGCGCCTATGTCCGCTCCGACGAGAAGGCCATTGTGCGGCAGGGCGCCCGCGCGCTCCATGCGGTCTGGGACCTCGCCCGCGAGCGCGGCATCCTGCGCGATCCGGACGAGGCCCATTAGGACCGGCAGGGGGCTTGCGGGGTCTCGTTCGGAGGTCCCGACTGTCGGGGGAGCGCGCTTGTCAGCGCGCCGCAGGCGTGACACGCTCCCTGGCGCGCATCCACGCCGTCATGCCCGCCCGCGCACCCTCTTTTTCCGACGCCATCCGATGAATCAGTCCATTCCCCTGTACCATCAGGTTCATCTGACCATTCGTCAGCGGATCCAGGACGGCGTCTATCCGCCCGGCAGCACCATGCCTACGGAGCAGGAGCTGACCGGGCAGTTCGGCGTCTCGCGCATCACGATCCGCCGGGCGCTGGGCGCGCTGACGGAGGAGGGGCTCATCCGCCGCGAGCGCGGCCGGGGCACCTTCGTGGCCGGGGGCATGTATTCCCCGCGGGTGCGGGCCAGCATCAGCGGCCTGATCGAGAACCTGATGGCGATGGGCCTGAAGACGCAGGCCGAGCTCATCGAGTTCGGCTACGTCGCCCCGCCGCCCGACATCCGCGACATGCTGGAGGTCGCGCCGGACGGTCTCGTCCAGCGCTCGGTCCGGGTGCGCTCGTATCAGAACATGCCCTTCTCGCATCTCGTGGCGCATGTGCCGGAGGCGATCGGGCGCAGCTTCAGCATGGAGGAGCTGAGCTCGCAGCCGCTGCTTACGCTGCTGGAGCGCTCGGGCGTGAAGGTGGAAAGCGCGTTCCAGACGATCAGCGCCCGCGCCGCCGACAGCGACGTCGCGCCGCTGCTGCAGGTGCCGGTGGGCACGCCGCTCATCTTCATCACGCGCCTGGTGCGGGACCTGTCGTTCCGCCCCGTGGAACTGATCCGCGGGCTGTACCGGCCCGACCGCTACGAATACGCGATGGTGGTGGAGCGGGCGACGGAAGGGTCCTCCCGCGTCTGGCGCGACATCAGCTGAGGCCTGTCGGGTCCTTTCAGGGCTCAGGGCGGAAGCCCGGTCCCCAGAGGCGGCCCGACCCGAAGATCGCCTCGCCCAGTCCGGCCCGCTCGATGGCGATCGCGCATTCGCGCCGCGCGTCCCCGACGATCGCCTCCTCGTCCAGGCCGAGCACCCGGCGATCGCGCATCAGGACGCGGCCGCCGACGATGACCGTGTCCACGTCGGCGGCGCCGGCATAGTGCAGGAGCTGGTGGACGGGCATGTTGAGTGGCGCGAGATGCGCCCTGCCGGCGCCGATCGCGATGAGATCGGCCTTCTTGCCCACTTCGAGCGACCCGATCTCGTGCTCCAGCCCGAGCGCCCGCGCCGCGTCGATGGTGATCATCTCCAGCGCCTCGCCGGGCGGCATGGCCGAAAGGTCGCGCAGGTGGCGGCGCTGGATGCGCATCGCCTCCAGGGCATGGCGGAGCATGTCGTTGCCGCGGTCGGGCGAGGCCGCGTCGGAGCCGACAGCCACCGTCACCCCGGCCGCCTTCAGCTCCGGCACCGGGCATCGGCCCAGCAGCGAGACGAGCGCCATGGGATTGTGCACGACCTTGGTGTCCGTGTCGGCCAGGAGGTGGATCTCGTCGGGCTCGATGTCCACGCAATGGGACAGGAGCACATCGGGGCCGAGGAAGCCGTTCTCGTGCGCCGCGCGGATCGTCCCGGCCTGGTGGTTGTCCTGCGTCACCGGCACATTGAGGGCGCGGGACAGGGCGCGTACCTCCCGGTTCTGCACCGCGAAGAGGTCCCGCAGCGCGTCGGAGGAGTCCGAGCGGCCGGGCCAGTGCAGCGGGGCGAAGAGGAAGGTGCGGATGCGGCCCGCCGCGGCACCGTTCCACCGGCGCACGAGGTCCTCGCTGGTGCGCAGCTGCTCGTCGAAACCGACCTGGCGCTCGCGGGCGGCATCGCCCGTCCAGCGCGCGAAGGTGCGCGGGAAGGGCGGCGCGCAGGGCCCGACGGCCAGCACGCTGCGCAGCCCGGCCTCGTCGTAGGCGCGCGCGTGAAGGTCGCCATACACGGGCTCGTCGGTGCGGATGATGTAGCCGCCCAGGATCGACAGGCCGCAGGTGACCCCGCCCTTCAGCCGCTCCAGAGCCGAGAGGCGGGCATCGGCCTGCCAGAAGTCCGGGCTGGAGGCGGTCGCATAGACCCTCTGGACGATGCGCTCCCAGGCGCGCAGATCGCCATAGCCCAGCGTCTTGACGAGGTAATGGCCCGCATGGGCGTGGGCGTCGACGAAGCCGGGCAGGAGGATCGCGTCGCCGGCGTCGATCCGCTCCCTCGCATCCGGGAAGCGGGCCGCGATCTCGGCCGCCGGGCCGATGGCCGCGATCCGGTCGCCCGCGATCGCGACGGCGCCGTCCTCCAGGATGCGCCGGGCCGGGTCGACCGTGACGATCGTCGCGGCGCGGACGACGAGGTCCGCCGGAGCGCCGGCCCCGGTCACGGGGAGGCCGGCTCGCCGGCCGGGCGCGAGCGCCGGCCGAACAGAGTCGCGCCGCCCATCATCGCCAGCGACACCGCCATGAGCAGCGTCGCGACCGCCGGGATCAGCGGCGAGATGTCGAAGTCGATGTTCTCGAACAGCTTGCGCGGCAGCGTCTTGGTAGAGACGCCCGACAGGAAGAACGACACGACGGCCTCGTCGAACGACGCCAGGAACGCGAACACGCCGCCCACCGCGACGGCGGGAAAGATCAGCGGAAAGGTCACCAGGCGGAACGCCTGGAACCGCGTGGCGCCGAGATTGACCGCGGCAAGTTCCAGCGACCGGTCCACCCGGTACAGCGCGGCCGAGACGGTCAGGACGACGAAGGGCACGGCCAGCGCCGTGTGGGCGATGACGAAGCCCGGGACCGTGCCCGACAGGCCCAGCGGCGTGAAGCTGAGATACAGCGCGATGCCGAGCACGATATGGGGCACGATGAGCGGGGCCAGCGTCAGCGCGGTCAGGGCGCGCTTGCCTACCAGCGCGCCGCGCACCAGGGCGACCGCCGCCATGGTGCCGATGACGACCGAGGAGAGGGTCGTCAAAAGGGCGATCTTGATGCTGTAGAACGTGGCCTCCTGCCATTCCGGGTCCGACAGGAACTCGCGGTACCAGGCGAGCGTCAGGTCCCGCGGCGGGAAGGTGAGGAAGCGCGCGCCGCCGAGCGACATGGGCACCACGATCACGATCGGCAGCAGCAGGAAGCAGAGGATCATGACGAGCACGGCCGCGCCGACGATGTCGGCGACGCCGCGGTGCGGGCTGGCCGAGCGGGTCTCAGCTTGCATGGCCGGACAGCCTCTCGACGGCTAGCGCCCGCTGGAAGACCACGGCGACGAGCAGGGTGAGCACGAGGAGCACGGTGGAGAGCGCGCCGGCGAAGCGCCAGTCCAGCAGCTCGGTCACCTGCTGGGCGATCACGGTGCCGATCATCAGCGTCTTGGGTCCGCCCACCATGGCGGGCGTGATGTAGAACCCGAGCGCCAGGATGAAGACGAAGAGCACGCCGGTGGAGACGCCGGGCAGGCTGAGCGGCAGCGTGACCTTCCAGAACGTCATGGCGCGGCCGGCCCCCAGGTTGCGCGCCGCCAGGGACAGTTCCGGCGGGATGCCGCGCAGGGTGGAGAAGATCGGCAGGATCATGAAGGGCAGAAGCACGTGCGTCATCGCGACGAGCACGGCGCCCTCGGTATAGAGCATCTGCAGCGGCCGGCCGATGAAGCCGAGGTCCTGGAGGACGCTGTTCACGACGCCGTTGCGCTGGAGCAGGAAGATCCACGAATAGGACCGCACCAGAACCGACGTCCAGAGCGGGACGAGCACGCAGGCGGCCACGACGAGGCCGCGCCAGCCCGTGAGCCGGGCCATGGCATAGGCGACCGGATAGCCGACGACGAGGCAGATGACGCAGCAGGCGACGCTGATCCAGATCGAGCGGCCGAAGACCCGCCAGTAGAGCTGCTGGGACCAGAGCGTCTCGTATTTGTCGAGGCTGAAATCGGGATTGAAGAAGCTGCGCGAGAGCAGGTTCGCGATCGGCCAGAAGAAGGCGAAGACCAGGACGACGATCAGCGGCGTGACGAGCAGCCACGACGCGCGGGTGCCGATCGAGGCGCCGGTCGCGCTCATCGACCGGCTCCCGGCATGTCTCCCGAAGCGGCGAAGACGAGGGCGTCCCCGGCGGTCCATGACACCGTGGCGTCGCCGGCTGCGTCCGCGGGACCTGCGCGGAACTTGAAGGGCCGCCCGTCGCGGGTCTGGCCGACGATGGAGATGTCCGAGCCGGCATAGATCAGCTCGCCGCCCCTGACGGCGATGGAGCCGGGCCCGGCGCCGGGCCGGACCTTTTCCGGGCGGATCGACAGGACGGCGCTGCCGCCGGGGGCGATGGCCTCCCGGGTGCGGCCCGCCGGGCGCCCGAAGACCCGCTCGCCGCCGGGCAGGTCCAGGGCGACGATGCCGTTCTCGACGGCATGAACCGTTCCGGTGAGCAGGTTGGTGTCGCCCACGAAGTCGGCGACGAAGATGGATTGCGGCTCGTCGTAGAGGTCGCGCGGGGCGGACAGCTGCTCGATGACGCCGTGGTTCATCACCGCGACGCGGTCGGACATGGTCAGCGCTTCCTGCTGGTCGTGCGTGACGTAGATGACCGTGGCGCCGAGCTGGCGCTGGAGCTGCTTGATCTCGATCTGCATGTGCTCGCGCAGCTTCTTGTCGAGGGCGCCGAGCGGCTCGTCCATGAGGATGACGGGCGGGTTGAACACGGTGGCGCGGGCGAGCGCGACACGCTGCTGCTGGCCGCCGGACAATTGCGTGATCTGGCGGCCGCCATAGCCGGCGAGCTGCACCTTGGCGAGGGCGTCGGCGACGCGCGCCGCGATGTCGGCCTTGCCGACCTTCCGCATCTGCAGGGGGAACGCGATGTTCTCCGCCACGCTCATGTGGGGGAACAGGGCGTATTTCTGGAAGACCATGCCGAGGTTGCGGTGGTTCGGGTCGACGCGGGTCATGTCCCGCCCGCCGATGGCGATCGTGCCGTCGTCGGGGATCTCGAACCCGGCAATCATCATCAGCAGGGTCGTCTTGCCGGAACCCGAGGGGCCGAGGAGCGAGATGAATTCGCCCGCGCGCACGTCGAGCGAGACGTCGTTCACGGCCGTGACCGAACCGTAGCGCCGGGAGACGCCGCTGATGGTGACCGCGGCGCCGCGCACCGTGCCTTGGCTCATGCTGTTCACAGGATGCGTTCCGGAAAAAGAGGACGGCCGCGACCCCGGGAGGGTCGCGGCCGCAAGGGGTCGATCAGCGCGAGATCCACTCGTTCCAGCGGCGGTTGATCTCGGCGGCGTTGGCGACCGTCCAGGCGTGGTCCTCGCGGATCATGCGGTCCAGGAAGAGGCCTGGATGCACGCTGCGGTCGGCGGCCGGGATGGATTCCAGATAGGCCTTGTTCGCCGTGTCCCACTTCGAGGTGGCGTAGAAGCCGGCATGGCCGTCGGCGCGGGTGTAGAAGAAGTTCAGGAACTTGATGGCGTTGTCGACGTTCGGCGCGCCCTTGAGCACGACCCAGTACGCCTCGTCCGTCGGGGCGCCGTCCCAGACGACGTTGAGCGGCAGGCCCTCGCTGACGAGGTCGAGCGCGCGGCCGGACCAGAGCTGGCCGGCGTCGATCTCCTGGGAGCGGAAGAGCTGCTGGCTCTGGTCGCCGGACTTCCACCAGGCCACGACCTGCGGCTTGATCCGGTCCAGAACCTTGAAGGCGCGGTCGTAGTCGATGGGGAAGAGCTTGTCCTTCGGCACGCCATCGGCCAGCAGCGCCGGCATCATGACGACCATGGGCGTGCCGTAATTTGGCAGGCCGCGCGGGCCGGCGAAGTCCTTGTTGAAGAAGTCGGCCCAGCTCTGCATCGGCTTGCCGCCGAACTTGTCGGAGCGGCTGACGAGGGGCAGGCCGCCGATGACGCCGAGCGTGCCGAATTCGCGGCAGCCGCCGGCGACGATGAACTTCTCCACCTGCGCCTTCTGGCAGGTGCCCTCGGCGATGTACTCGGAGAGCTGGCGGGCATGCGTCTCGGAGGAGAGGACGATGTCCCACTCGACGCGCTTGGCCTCGCTCATCGCCTTGGTCTTGGTGGCGCGCTCGCCGGGATTGGACGCGACGAAGCGCACGCGGATCCCGGTCTCCTTGGTGAAGCTCGCGGCGATGTTCTCGCGCAGGCCGCGCTCGAACAGGCCGCCGCCCGTGACGACGACGACCTCGCCCTGGGCGAGGGCGGGCGCGGCAAGGCCCATGCCCAACGCGGTTGCAAAGATCAACGACCTGAGTTTTCCTGAGCTCACTTTCAGCCTCCCTGACTGGTTCGTGCTGTTGAAGTCCGAAGGGGTCGCCCACAGTCCCCCGACATTCGTGAGCTCGTGGAGGCGAGTGTTGCAGAGCCCCACGGATTTGTCATCATCCTATGACAAATTTCTGCCCATGTCGGGCGCGGGACGCTGCCCGCGCAAGCGGACGTCGCTCATGCGTTTGCGCTCGAAAGCGAGACGGCTGAAGGGCTTACAGTCCGATAGCGTGGCGCCATCGAACTGCGTTCATGGCCGATGGAAAAGCAGCCGGGTTCAGCCCGACCCGGCTGGCGTGTGTCCTGGCAGAGCGAACCCATGCGCCGGGAGGCGGCGCGGGGCCGCTTCAGCCGATATCGAAGGTCACGCCCTGCGCCAGTGGCAGGGTGTTGCCGTAATTGATCGTGTTGGTCGCCCGGCGCATATAGGCCTTCCAGGCGTCGGAGCCGGCCTCGCGCCCGCCGCCGGTTTCCTTCTCGCCGCCGAACGCGCCGCCGATCTCGGCGCCTGATGGGCCGATATTGACGTTGGC
>JAIXYZ010000009.1 GCA_027489955.1 Hyphomicrobiales bacterium
GTGAGCCGTCGAGATCGTGATCCCGCGCGCCTTCTCCTCAGGAGCCTTGTCGATCTGGTCATACGCCGTGAACGTCGCGCCGCCAGCCTCCGCCAGGACCTTCGTGATCGCTGCCGTCAAAGACGTCTTGCCATGGTCAACATGGCCAATCGTCCCGATGTTGCAGTGCGGCTTCGTCCGTTCGAACTTTTCCTTCGCCATGTCACTCGTTCCTGACTGCGGGCGCCCCTGTCCGGTGGGAGCAGGGCCAAAAGTGCGGCTCGTCTAGTCGGCTTTTATGTCGGCTTCAAGAGGGAGATGCGTCGCGGCGGCGCGACCCGCCCCCCGGCCGCCCGCGAGCCCCGCGATCGCGGCCCGTTCCGGCAGGAGGTTCGACGGCCGCGCGGCGCCATCCGCAGGCGTGCGGCACCGGCGATCCGCGCCCGCTTCAGGCAATGCCACCGGCGGCACGGCGGCGAACCCGTGCGTTCGCCAACGTCGCCCGGGCCGGACGATCAGCGGGCGCCGTTCGCCAGGCCGGAGGCCGGCAACAGGCCGCCGAGCCAGGCGCCCAGCTCATGGTCGGGCACCTTCGTCAGGTCCTTGGACACGACGCGCGCGACGGCAACGTCCTGCCCCAGCCGCGCGCGCAGGGGAGCGACCAGCCGGCGGGGCGCGGCCAGGACGACGCCCTCCATGCCGGACCTGCGCGCCACCTCGACGACCCGCCTGGCGACGCGCGCCATAAACGCCTCCTTCGCGAGGCGAACCCGGTCGCCGTGCTCCACCGCGTGGCGCCGCTCGCCCTGCCCGATCACCCGCGGCAGGGGGCTCGTCCGCAATTCGTCGCGCAGTTCGTCCAGCCGCTCCGCGTTGTCCATCTCCTCCAGCGGCACGAATTCGCCGGTCCGCGCCCGGGTCAGGAGCCGGGCACGCCCGCCATCGGCGATGACGAAGAGAAGTTTCGGGATCATGGCGCTCTCACGCGGCCCTGTGCCCGGCCGGCCAGAAGCCGCGCAGCGGACCGGGCAGGTGCTTAATGATCTTGGCTGTCTCGCCGGGATCGAGCCTGGCGGCCATGGCCGCGAACACCGCCTCGATCGCGGCGTCCGGCTCCCGCGGGAAGCCGGGCGGCAGGGCCGCGCCCACCACCGCGGCGAAGTCATCCCGGTCCCGCGAATGGGCCGGCGCCGCGCCGGCGTGCCATCCCTCGAAGAAGATCCCCCGCACCAGGATCGGCAGTTGCGCCGACAGCCCGGCAGCCACCGGCAGCGGCAGCCGGTCGCGCAGCGCGTGCAGCACGGCGCGCAGCGCCTCGTAGGCGTGCCGGCGGCCGCACGGAGGAAGCGTCTCCTCGATCCGGCGGAGCCACTCGTTGGTTTCCTGGATGGTGGCGTCGAAGACGGAAAGGCCCGTGCCCATGACGGCGATCTCCTGCGACGGGCCAAGCCTGCCCGATCGCACGGGACGAACCTTGACCTATGTCAGGACCGATGCTCCCGGCCGTGGCAGGGTCTGCAGGTTGCCGGGACGGCCCGATGAGCAGGGTCCGGCGTTCCGCACGCACGTTTAACCGGCGGCCAGCGGGACAGGTGGTTTCGCTATCCGCTCTCGCAGCACGGGGAGGTTTTCATGCCCGAAGCATCGCAGCCGCTCGACGGCGTCGGCTCCGTCATAGATAGCTTCGTCGCCACGACGAAGGCCAACCAGGACCACGTGGCCGAGGCATGGGCCCGCCACTGCGAGCTCTATGCCCGCTATTTCGCCTCGCTGGCCGAGGCTCACGGGCCTGACGGCATCTTCGCCGCCAATGCCGATCTGGTGATGAGCAGCATGGATTCGATGGCCCGCAACCTGTCGGCGATCTATCAGCCAAGATGATTGAAGCCGCCATGATCCATCACAGCGTCCTTCGCCGGCACGATCCTTGATGCGGATCAACAACTGCTCGGTTTCATCGTCGATCCTGTGCGTCCAGACAGGAGGCGGTCATGGCGCTGTTGAAGGTCGTGGAAGTACTGGCGGAATCGTCCGACAGCTGGGAGGACGCCGCGAGGAAGGCGGTCGCGGAGGCCGCCAGAACGGTCCGGCACATCCGGTCGATCTATGTCGAGAACATGCAGGCGACCGTCGCGGACGGCCGGATCGAGCGATACCGGATCAACGCGAAGATCACCTTCGAGGTCGAGGCCGACGACTGAGCGCCTCCCGCTCATCGCAGCTGCATCCAGATGGCTTTCAGCTCGGAGAACTGGTCGTGGGCGGCCTGTGACTTGTCGCGGCCGCCGAAGCCGGACTGCTTGAAGCCGCCGAACGGCACGCTCATGTCGCCCTCGGAGAAGCAATTCACCGAAACCGTCCCGGCCCGCAGGGCCCGGGCGGCACGGTGGGCGACGTTGACGTCATCGGTCCACAACGAGGCTGCCAGGCCGTAAGGCGTGTCGTTGGCGATCCTGAGCCCCTCCGCTTCGTCGTCGAAGGTGATCACCGACAGGACCGGGCCGAAGATCTCGTCGCGGGCGATCCGCATGTCGTTACGCACGCCGTCGAAAATCGCCGGCTCGATGAAATAGCCGCCACTGTCGATCCGCACGCGTTTGCCTCCGCGAACGAGCCTGGCGCCCTCGGCCTGTCCATCCTCGACATAGCCCAGCACCCGATCCAGATGCTGCTGCTCGATCATCGGCCCGAGCCGCGTTCCGGCATCGAGCGGATCGCCCAGGGTCCAGGCGTCGAACTCGGCCTGCACGGCAGCAAGGACCGCGTCCTTGACGTCGCGATGAACGATGAGACGCGAGCCTGCGCTGCAATTCTCCCCCTGGTTGAGGAGGATACCCGTCGCAACGTGCTCGGCCAGCGCCTGAAGACGCGTGACGTCCTTCATGACCAGGCACGGGCTCTTGCCACCCAGTTCGAGGGCAAGCCGCTTCAAATTGGATTCGGCTGCGTAATGGAGAAACAGCCGCCCCACCTCGGTCGAGCCTGTGAAGCTGACGCAATCGACATCCGGGTGCAGGCCGATGCGCGCGCCGGCCGTTTCACCGAACCCCGGCACGACGTTGACGACGCCGTCGGGTATGCCGGCCTCGGCGGCGAGCTCGGCCAGACGCAGGGCGCTGAGCGGCGTCTGCTCGGCGGGCTTGAGCACGACCGTGTTACCGACGGCGAGCGCCGGACCGAGCTTCAGGCAGGCCGTCATCACCGGAAAATTCCAGGGCGTGACGATACCGACCACACCCAGCGGCTCGCGCACCGTCATTCCCACGATGTCGGCAGCCGTCGGCGGCAGCCTGTCGTAGAGCTTGTCCGTGAGCTCGGCGTGCCAGCGGATTGCGCCCACCGCGTCCGGCAGGTCCATGCTGGTCGTGACGCTGGCGGGCTTGCCGGCGTCAAGCACGTCCAGCAGGGCCAGTTCGGTCGCATGGGCCTCGATGCGGTCGGCGAAGGCCAGGAGCTTCGCCTTGCGCTCCGCCGGGGCGAGCCCGGACCAGCGGCCGTCGTCGAACGCGCGGCGCGCCGCCGCGACCGCATCGTCCACATCCTCCGCCGCTCCCTCCGCGACGCTGGCGATGCGGCTGCCATTGGCGGGATTACGGGTGTCGAAGCGTCCGCCCGACCTCGCGGGGCGGAAGCGTCCGTCGATGAAGGCATCGGTGCGGAACGAGAGGGCCGCAGCCGCATCGCGCCATCCGGCGCCGTCCGTCAGCGTGTCCATGTCAGGCCGCCTTCGACACGAGGCCGGCGCCGCGCGCCTGGGCGAACAGCTCGCGGAATTTCGCCTTCTCGCCCTCCGTGAGGCCACCGAGCGGCGGACGCACGCTGCCGACGGGCATGCCCAGCAGCTCGCAGCCATACTTCACGTACTGCAGATACTTGCCGCCGCCTTCCAGCAGCATGAACAGCGGCAGGATGCGGCGCATGATGTCGCGCGCGGCGGTCAGGTCCTTGCGGACGACGGCGGCCTCGTAGAGCGCCATGTGCTCGGCAGGCAGGATGTTGGACGCGCCGGCTACCCAGCCCTTGGCGCCCCAGGCGAAATGATCGAACGCCTGGTCGTCGGCTCCGCTGATCACGTCCAGATGGTCGCTGCGCTCGAGAATGTGCTCGAGGAAACGAGCCATCGATCCGCTCGATTCCTTGATGCCCTTCACCTCCGGCACGGCCCGCATGGCGTCCAGGAATTCGGCGTTCATGTCCACGCCGGTGCGCGCCGGGAAGTTATAGAGCAGGATCGGCATCCGGATCGCGGCCGCCACCATCTTGAAATGGCCGATGAGCTCCGGCGTCGTGGGCAGCGAGTAGTAGGGAGCCGCGAGCATCACCGCGTCATAGCCGAGTGATTTGGCGTAGAGGCTGAGCTCGATCGTCTCCGAAGGCCGCGCACTGTTGGTGCCGGCGATCAGCATGGTCTTTCCCTTGGCCCGATCGGCAGCGGCCTTCAGCACCTGCTTCCGCTCGTCCGCCGACTGCGCGTAGTACTCGCCCGTGGTGCCGCCGGGGATCAGCGCGTGGACGCGCTGCGCGAGCAGGCTGTCCACCAGCGGATCGTAGGCCTTCAGGTCCAGGGCATGATCGGCGGTGAAGGGCGTGACGGTGACGGCAAGGATACCTTCGAACATCGTGTGAGCTCCGGCGGGCGACCATCGCGGTCGGTCGGCCGAGCAGGCCCATTCCGCTCAAGCTTGACAATGCGCTTCGAAGCGTCGTTGCATGACTTTGAATCATGGGAAGCGATGACCGTCCATCTCCCCGGCACCCGTGAGTACCTGTCCCCGCCCCTGTCGGCGCTGCACGCCTTCGTGGCCGCGGCGCAGTACATGAGCTTCTCGCGCGCGGCCGAGGAGCTGGGCGTGACGCAAAGCGGCGTGAGCCGCGCCATACGGTCGATCGAGGATGTGGTGGGGTCCCCGCTGTTCGTGCGCACCGGCCGCACCCTGGTCCTGACCGAGCCGGGACAGCGCTATCTCGAGCGCGTCCGCAGGGTTCTGGCCGATCTGGAAGCCGCGACGGTGGAGCTGGCCAACTATCGCGGCGCCGTCTCGTCGCTGGCCATTGCGACGCTGCCCACTTTCGGCAGCCGCTTCCTCGTGCCGCGGCTGGGCAGCTTCATGCAGCGCCATCCGGACGTTCAGCTGAACGTCCATTCCCGGATCGAGCCGTTCTCCTTCGATGGGAGCGGCATCGATTGCGCCGTCCATTACGGCGTCGATGCCTGGTCCGGCGCCATGGGGGACCATCTCATCGACGAGGTTCTCGTCCCCGTGGCGGCTCCCCAGCTGATCGACGGCATTGCCGATCTCCGGCAGGCATTCCAGTCCCTGCCGCTGATCCAGCACTCCCACCGGCCCACCGCCTGGCGCGAATGGCTGCGCGAATCCGGCTGGACGCATCCACAGCCCGATCTCGGCGTCTGCTTCGAGCAATACAATATGGGCATTCGCGCCGCCCTGGCCGGCCTGGGCGTAGCCCTGATGCCGGAATTCTTCATCCGCCAGGAGATCGACGAGCGCCTGCTGGTCAAGCTGTCGGAATTCCGCAGCCAGAGCCGGTGGTCCTACTTCCTCGTGTACCCCCAGGCCAAGCGCAACAACCCGGTGCTGCAGCAATTCCGCCTGTGGCTGCGCGGGCAGGTCCGCTCCGTGCTAAGGACCGAGACGATGCACGGCGCATGACTTGAACTCATCCCCCCGCGTGCTCCCTATCCGCGCCGGGGCATCCTCGCATCCCAGGCCGGACGACAGTCGGATGGCGCAACCGCGCATCCCGCATGGGCGAAGGGTCGCGGACCTTGGGAGGGATGAAGAGGATGGAGCGGGTGAAGGGAATCGAACCCTCGTATTCAGCTTGGAAGGCAAGTCGACCCCATATCCCGATGCTGCCACTCAATCAGTGTAATGCATTTTTCAAGCGCTTATTGACATAAGAGCGTTTCGCTAAGTACCGGCAAAAACGGCCCCGTTTAGAGGTTTATGCGTCCTATCCGTGTCCTAAAAATCCGCCAAAACGTAGGCATCCGTGGTCCGATTTCTCTGTGCACGTCAAGTTCGGCTGGCATGACAATCGGCCGTTGGCGCCTATCGTGATCTGCACCAGCCCCCATCATGCGGAGACGGATTTGCGGACCGACTTTGAGTACGACGTTGCCTTCAGCTTCAACGCGCTAGACGAAGGTGTCGCTACCCAAGTGAACGACCTCCTAGCGCCGCGCCTGAAGACGTTCATCTACAGCGAGCGGCAGCGCGAGATTGCAGGCACTGATGGGCAGGAAACGTTCAGCGCGGTCTACGGGAAAGCAGCCCGCCTCGTCGTTGTCATGTTCAGACCGGAGTGGGGGCAGACGCCGTGGACCCGGATCGAGCGAGACGCAATTAAGAACAGGTCACTCGAAGACGGATGGGATTTTTGCACGTTCGTGCCGACGGTCGAGAGACCCGAGATGCCACCGTGGCTGCCGAAGACGAGGCTCTACGTCGGGCTTGGGCGGTGGGGCATGGAGGCTGCCGCTGCGGTGATCGAGGCTCGGGCAACGGAGCTTGGCAGCAATCCCGTCGAGGAGACGGTTTCCGATCGGGCGGATCGCTTTGCCAGGGCCGCCAAGCTCAAGTCTCTGCAGAAAAACTTTCAGAACACGTCTGAGGGAGTGAATGCCGCCTCCAAATCCTTTCAGGCCTTCGCCGCCAAACTCGAAGAATTGTGCCAAGCCATCTCGGGCAAAGGCGTCCGCGTGCAGTATCAGAACTCTCGCGGTTACCACGTGCTCACAGGGCTGGTGCCTTGCAATGCCATCGCTGAATTCCGTTCTCGGTTCTCCAATACCCTCGATGAGGCAGTTTTCGAGTTCACCGTTTACAAGGGGTTCCCCGAGATTGCTGGGAATTACGGCTCGTTCGAGAAAGCCCGGAAGCTGACGACGCTTCGGTTCACCTATCAGTTGCTGAGTGCAGACCACCACGCCTGGGTCGAGAAGGGCGGAACCCGAAACTTCAGTGGTGAGCAACTCGCTGACTACGTGCTGCGAACGTACATGGACGTAGCGGAGCGGACCTCACAATAAAGGCGACTTGGAGCGCGCCACCGACGCGCTCTTGAAGTGCTGCAGCTCCCGCACAGCCGCCTCGCGCTCATCCTCAGTCTTCGCCTCTTGCACGCGCAGCTCCAGAATCTTCCGAATCTTCTCCTCCGCCGAGAGCTCAGTGCCCTCGGTCGAGTTGAGAGACTTCAGAATATCCGAGCGGACGAGGATGGTGCAGCACATGCTGGTAGTTTGTGGTCACGACGGCGCAATGCCGCGCAGCTTGACGCCGACAAACTCCAGGAACTCGCCAATCTCACCAGCAGCAATGTCTCGCTCTGTGGCGAAAATCTCGATCTCTCGTCGGTTGTCGAGTTGTTCCAGATACTCGTCCATCAGCAGATGCAATTGCTGACATGCCTTCTCAGCGTGATCCACGCCCTGATGTCTTGATACCGTTCGCACCGCCGCAATATCTTCACGCTGGGGCGGGATGGGCAGCGAACGAATGATGACGCACTTGCTTTTCGCCCACGCCTGAATGGCCTCGGCAATGCGACTTTCGTGTTTCATGATGCGAAGGCGCTCGGCCTATCCGAGCTTGATGGTTCGATATGGCTTCGATAGGTCGATGCCTGCGCCGATCATACAGCAAAAATTTTGAACAATACCTTGGAAACGTGAGGAAATCTGTGAAATCGCGAGACGCCGTCATCAGCCTGTGTGACTGATTTTTGTGGCCTATGTGCGGCCTAATCGTCGATTTTTGGGGGCGACAGGTCGCAGATGCGTCAGGTTAATACACTCGGGCGGCACACCTAAGTTCTTGTCACGCGGACAGAATTTGTCGTGTAAGAGTGGAGCGGGTGAAGGGAATCGAACCCTCGTATTCAGCTTGGAAGGCTGCTGCTCTACCATTGAGCTACACCCGCATCGCCCATGGCCGATAGCACGACGCTGCCCGCCTGAGAAGCGGCTGGGGCATCGTCGGACAGAGCAGGAAATGGTGGAGGGGGTTGGATTCGAACCAACGTAGGCTAAGCCAACGGATTTACAGTCCGTCCCCTTTAACCACTCGGGCACCCCTCCCCGTTTCGTCCGTCAAGACCGACGAGGCGCGCCGTCCTAAAGGGCCGGACCGGCGCGGCGCTCCTTATGGTGAGACCTCCCCACCCTGTCAACCGCCAACCGCGCTTGGCCGCGACCCGCTGGCGCTCTCCGCCCTGCCGTGCGAGAGGGAAACCCCGGCACGCAAAGACCCGCAAGGCCGCAGGCAGGACCAGCATGGCGCAGGACAGGACATTCGGCACGGCGCGGCCCGCAGGCCGGCCCCATCGCGGGCGCCCGGGCCAGGGGCGCCGCCCCGGCGGCAGGCCCGCCGAGCAGGCGCAGCAGCCGGGAACGACGAGCGAGGACGCCATCGTGCTCTATGGCTGGCACCCGGTCTGCGAGGCGATCGAGAACCCGAAGCGCCCGCTGCGCCGGCTGCTCGCCACCGAGAATGCCGCACGGCGCCTCGCCGAGCGGTTCGGCACGCCCCGCATCGCGCCCGAGATCGTCCGTCCCAACGAGATCGACCGGCTGCTGACGCCCGATGCGGTGCATCAGGGCCTCTGGCTCGAGGCAGGCCCGCTGCCGGGCCCGAAGCTGAATGCGGTGCCTGCCGACGCGCTGCTCATCGTCCTCGACCAGGTGACCGACCCGCACAATGTCGGCGCCATCGTGCGCAGCGCCGCCGCGTTCGGCGCCGCGGCCATCGTCACCACGGCGCGCCACAGCCCGGCGGCCACCGGCGTACTCGCCAAGGCGGCGTCGGGCGGGCTCGAGCACGTGCCGTTCGTCATCGTGCGCAATCTCGGCGACGCGCTGGAGCAGCTCGGTGCCCAGGGCGTCCTGCGCATCGGGCTCGATTCGGACGGACCGGTGGAGATCGGGACGGTGGAGCTACGCCGGCCGGTCGCCCTCGTCCTGGGCGCGGAGGGCAAGGGCCTGCGCCAGCGCACGCGGGAGACCTGCGACGTCGTCGCCCGGCTGGACATGCCGGGCGCCATCCGCAGCCTCAACGTCTCCAACGCCGCGGCGATCGCGCTCTACACGCTCGCCCGCCCGGCCTGACGCTTCAGCGGACTTCGATAATGCGCGGCCCGCCCGGCATGTCGGCCGGCGCGTTGCTGCGGATGATGTCCCCGTCCCGAGTGATGATGCGCGGGCCCGAGCCGCCGACATGGCGCGTGACGACGCCCCGCTTCGTGATCTCGTGGATCACCGGGTCGGGCGTCGGCGCGGGCCTGATGCCGATGACGGTCACGGGCTCCAGCGGCCAGACCGGCACGCGCTCCACCTCCCGCTCGATGATCACCAGCGTCTGCTGCGCCGAGGCGACCACGGGGAACCGCGAGGGTTGCGAGGTCGGACCGATGCGGGTCGTGACGGTCTGCACGCGCCCCTCGCCGCGAATCTCGGCCAGCGCCGCCGAGGAACCGAGCGCGGTCCCGGCGGCCAGAATGGCGGACGCAGCCGCCGTGAAGGCAGGTTTCATGAAAAATCTCCCGGACGCCGCGTCCGGGAGATTTACACATTGTTAACGATGTTGCGAGGGCCGGATCAGCGGTTGCACACCGTGACGAGCCTGCGCACCCAGCGGCCGTTGACCTGCACCGGCTTGCGCTGCTTCCAGCAATTCTGGGCATAGGCCGGCCGCGCATTGGCGATGGCCGAACCGAGCAGCGCGCCGCCGATCACGCCGGCCGCGAGTGCCCCGCCGTCATAGCCGCGACGATAGCCGTACCGGTACGGATAGCCGTAGCGGGCGCCGCGATAGTAGCGGGGGCCGTAATAGCCGCGCCGGGGATAATAGCCGCCCCGGTAGCCGTAGCCGCCGCGATAGCCGCCGTAATAGCTGCGCGGCGCGTAGCCGCCATAGGACGTGATACCCGTGCCGACCTGGCCGGGCGCGCCATACACGCCGGCCGGCTGGGCCTGGGACGGCGTCGTCGCCACCGGCGCAAGCGCCAGCGCGGCACCTGCGACGATGGCAAGGGTCATCTGCCTGATCATGGCAATCCTCCTGTGCCCCCACGAGAGTTTATCGCTGAGTCAACGCCCACGCACGGGCCGGGGTTCCGGTTTGGGGGGTGCGGCAAAAAAAATCCCGCCTAATCGGCGGGATGAAAGGGGTCTCGATGGGGAGGGAATAAGCATGGAAGTATCTCGATAACGCGACGGCCGCGTTCGGGTTCCATCCATCCTTGCCGGACGGATCCGGCGCCCGGTTGACAGGCCGGCGCCTCGCCGCGAGGGTGCCGCCCGACGCCGGCGGGTACCGGCCTGGGGAGCCGACGGATCCGATGTCGACGACGCTGCTGGTCGTGCAGATGCTGAACGGACTGCAGCTCGGCATCCTCCTGTTCCTGATCGCGGCGGGCCTGACCCTCGTCTTCGGCGTCATGGATTTCGTGAACCTCGCCCACGGCGTGCAGTACATGCTGGGCGCCTATCTGGCGGTCCTGTTCTGGCGGCTGACCGGCAGCTTCGCGCTGGCCCTGCCCCTCGCGCTGGTCGCGGCTTTCGCCATCGGGCTCGCGCTGGAGCTCGCGATCTTCCGCCGGCTCTACGCCCGCGACCATCTCGACCAGGTGCTGGCGACGTTCGGCCTGATCCTGATCCTCAACGATGGCGTGAAGGCCCTGTTCGGCAACGCGCCGCTGTCGCTGCCCATGCCGGAGGCCTTGTCCGGCGCGGTCCGGATCATGGATGGGCTGTCATACCCCCTCTACCGCCTCGTCCTCATCGCCGCCGGGCTAGCGGTTGCCGCCGGGCTGGCGCTCCTGGTCAGCCGCACGCGCGCCGGGATGCTGGTGCGCGCGGGAGCGAGCGACGCGGCCATGGTCTCGGCGCTGGGCGTCGATATCGGGCGGCTGTTCTCCCTCGTCTTCGCCTTCGGCGCCATGCTGGCGGCCTTCGCCGGCGCCATGGCCGCGCCGCTCCTGTCGGTGGAATCGGGCATGGGCGACAACCTGCTGGTCCTCGCCTTCGTGGTCATCGTCATCGGCGGGATCGGCTCGATCCGCGGAGCCTTCGTCGCCTCGCTCATTGTGGGGCTCGTCGACACGCTCGGCCGCTCCTTCGCCACGGACATCCTGAAGCTCGCGTTCAGCCCCTCCGCAGCCAACCAGGCCGGTCCGGCCATCGCATCGATGGCGATCTATATCCTGATGGCGGCGATCCTGTTCGTGCGCCCGGCAGGCCTGTTTCCCGCGAGCCGCAGCGCATGAAGGCCGCAGGTCCGGACACCGCGCGGCGCCTGTCGGCCGCGATCCTCATCCCGCTCGTCCTGTTTGCGGCCCTGGCCCTGCTGCCGCTGGCGGCCCAGTTCGGGCCGAAGGCCTACATCCTCTCGCTCGGCACGCGGCTGATGATCTTCGCCCTCGCCGCCATCTCGCTCGACCTCATTCTGGGCTATGGCGGCATGGTGAGCTTCGGCCACGCCGCGTTCCTGGGCATCGGCGGCTATGCGGCCGGCATCCTGGTGGACGAGGGCCGCGGCGACCTGCTGCTCGCGCTGCCGCTCGCCATGGCCGCGAGCGCCCTGTTCGCCGCCGCCACCGGCTACGTCTCCATCAGGACGAGGGGCGTCGCCTTCATCATGATCACCCTCGCCTTCGCGCAGATGGCGTATTTCTTCGCCAATACGCTGTCGGCCTACGGGGGATCGGACGGCCTGAGCCTGCTGGCGCGTTCGGGCGTCGCGGGCCTGCCGCTGATGAAGAACGACACGGCGTTCTTCTACGTCGTGCTGGCGATCCTCGCCCTGGCCTTCGGCGCATGCCGGCTCTTGGTGGCGTCGCCCTTCGGCCAGGCCCTGGAGGCGGTGCGGCAGAACCCAGGGCGCATGGCCGCGATGGGCTACGACACGGACCGCATCAAGCTCATCGCCTACGCGATCTCCGGGACCTTGTGCGGCGTCGCAGGCTTCCTGCTCGCCAACCAGACGGAATTCGTCAGCCCCTCCTACATGGCCTGGCAGCGATCGGGCGAACTCATCGCCATGGTCGTCCTGGGCGGCATGGGCACCCTTCACGGCGCGCTGCTCGGCGCCGTGGCGTTCCTCGCGCTGGAGGAAATACTGTCGGACCTGACGCCGCACTGGCGGCTCGTCTTCGGTCCCATCCTCATCCTCGTCGTGCTGATGGGCCGGGGCGGCCTCGTCGGCCTCATCGGGAGGATGCGGCGGTGACCGAGGCTCCCGCGCTCGCTCTCGACGGCCTGACAAAGAGCTTCGGCTCGCTCGTCGTGTCCGATGCGGTCTCGCTGTCGGTCAGGCCCGGGGAGATCCATGCGCTCATCGGCCCCAACGGCGCCGGCAAGACGACCCTGATCCACCAGGTCTCGGGCCATCTGCGGCCCGATGCCGGGCGCATCGCGCTGGCGGGCACCGACGTCACCGCCATGGCGCCGCACCGCCGCGCGCGGCTCGGCCTCTCCCGCACGTTCCAGATCACGTCCGTGATCCCCGCCGCCACGGCCCGCCAGAACGTGGTGCTCGCGCTTCGCCCGGCGACCGCAGCCGGCCTTCGCCTCTGGCCGGACCCGGCCGGCGACGCCGCCCTGGCGGCGCGGGCCGGCGAGACGCTCGCGCTGGTCGGACTGGAAGGCCGGATCGACATCCCCGCCTCCGACCTGTCCCATGGCGAGCGGCGGGCGCTGGAACTGGCGATGGCTCTCGCCCCCTCCCCGCGCGTGCTGCTCCTCGACGAGCCGATGGCCGGCACCGGGCGCGAGGAAAGCGCCCACCTGCTGCGCACGCTCGCCGCCTTGAAGGGCCGCTGCGCCATGCTGCTGGTGGAGCATGACATGCATGCGGTGTTCTCCCTCGCCGATCGCGTTTCCGTCCTCGTGGGCGGGCGCATCGTCGCGTCCGGCGCCCCCGACGCGGTGCGCGCCGATCCGGCTGTGCGCGCCGCCTATCTCGGCGACGAGGCGGCCTTATGCTGAAGGTCGATGCCCTCTGCGCGGGCTACGGCTCCGCCCAGGTCCTGTTCGACCTGTCCCTGACGGTCGGCGCCGGTGAGGTCGTCGCCATGCTCGGCCGCAATGGCATGGGCAAGACCACCACAATCAAGGCCGTGATGGGGCTTGTAAAGCCGTGGTCCGGCACGGTCGCGGTCGACGGCGTGGACCTGAACGGCGCCCCGCCGCACCGGATCGCGCGCGCCGGCATCGGCCTCGTCCCCGAGGGCCGCCGCGTCTTCCCGACCCTGACCGTGACCGAGAATCTTACGGCCACCGCCGCGCAGGGTCGGACAGGCTCGCCCGCCTGGACGCTGGAGCGCGTCTACGGCCTGTTCCCGCGCCTTTCCGAGCGGCGCGGGCATCTGGGCTCTCAATTGTCCGGCGGCGAACAGCAGATGCTCGCCATCGGCCGCGCGCTGATGACCAATCCGCGCCTCGTCATCCTCGACGAGGCGACGGAGGGTCTCGCCCCCCTGGTGCGCGACGAGATCTGGCGCTGCATCGAGACGCTGCGCCGCGAGGGCCTCGCCATCCTCATCGTGGACAAGAACCTGGATGCCCTGATGCGCATGGCGGACCGGCACGTGGTCGTCGAGAAGGGCGAGATCGTGTGGCAGGGCTCTTCGCAGACCCTGCGCGATGATCCGCAGGTCAGCGCCCGCTACCTGCACCTGTGAAGGCCTGCGGCCCCATCGGGCTTGACACCTCGCCCGCCCCGTCCGAAATCCCCGCCGGGAAGGCCGGGTTAGCACAGCGGTAGTGCAGCGGTTTTGTAAACCGAAGGTCGGGGGTTCGATCCCCTCACCCGGCACCACCTCCCCGCATTCGCCCCTCGCTATTCCGGCGGGTCATGACGCTGGGAATCTCAACTTCCACGCGAAAAATGCCCTTGGCACTCGTTAACCTGCCGTTCGGCGGCTAGGCTCTAGGGATTCGCGGGCGACCGAGGGACCGACAGCACCGGATCATGGCGGCAGCGTTCAATATTCTTCTCCTGATCGTCCAGGCCGTCATTTATTTCGGTGCGATGTCCGCATTGTTCCGGGCCCGCCGCGTCCTTGGGATCGGCGTGTTCGTCTCGTCGCTCGGCGTGATGCACTTCCTGGAGACCTATCTCGCCAGCGTCTTCTACGTAAGCGTACCGGTAGGAACGATCTCGCCGGGCTCGACCGTGCTGTTTTCCGGCAAGCTTGCCATGCTCCTCCTGCTTTACATCAAGGAGGACGCGGAAACGGTCCGGCAGCCGATCTACGGCCTGCTTCTCGGCAATTTCCTCATCGTCGCGCTGACGCTGGTGCTGCGCCTCCACGAGACGGTGGCGGTCGCCGGCCGGCAGCCGGATGTCAGCTTCATCGACGAGATGGGCTGGCTGATGGTGTGGGGCACCTCGCTGCTCTTCGTCGATTCCATCGCGATGATCCTGATCTACGAAAAGCTCGGCCGCGTGTTCGGCGAGCGCGTCATGCCGCGTGCGCTCGGCGCGCTTGCGCTGACCCTGACCTTCGACCAGATCGGCTTCTACGCGATCCTCCACTGGCTCACCGGCGCTCCCGTCGCGGTGCTCTACGGGGGCTGGGCCGCCAAGATGGTGGCGGCGCTCGTCTTCAGCGTGATGCTGGCCTTCTACCTCAGCCATATCGAGGCCCGGCCGCTGGGCAGCGCCCGGCGCCTCGGTGACGTGTTCGACCGCCTCACCTACCGCCATCGCTACGAGGCGCTCCTTGAGCGCGCGGGGCTCGACGAACTCACGGGCCTGCACGACCGCGGCCGCTTCGAGGAAGCGGGGCGCAACGCCTTCGAACACGCGGCCGCGATCGGCCAGCCCTTGAGCCTCCTCATGGTCGACGTCGACCACCTGAAGGCGATCAACGAGGTGACCGACTACGCCACGGGCGACGAGATCCTGAAGGACGTGGCGAAAGTGCTCGTCGGTTCGCTGCGCCCGACCGACCAGGCCTTCCGCTATGGCGGAGAGGAATTTGCCGTGCTGTGCAACGGCATGGAGCACGAGGCCGCCATCGGACTCGCCGAGCGCATCCGCATGGGCGTTGCCACCGTCACGCGCGTGCCGGGCCGCCCCCAGGCCACGGTCAGCGTCGGCGTCGCCACCTACCCCGGCAACGCGAACGATTTCGGCGGCCTGGTGCGCTGCGCCGACGCGCGGATGTATGGGGCCAAGCATGCCGGGCGGAACCGCACCATCGCCGACCGCGCGGTGGAATACGCCATGCGCGGCAGCACCATGCTGCCGGGGCCGGAGCGGGCCTGACCGAAACGAAGAGAGCGCCCGCAAGGGGCGCTCTCCGTGACGTTCGTCCGGTCGGGGATGTGCGGACGAATGCCTGACCTTAGAGCTTCACGTCCTGCAACTGCTCGAGCTGCTGGCGCGTCATCGAGATGACGCCGTGATCCGGATACATCCGCTTGGCGGTGTCGGCCGCCGCGTTGGCGTTGGCCGCCGGGGCAGCCGTACCGGTCGTACCCGTGGTCGTCGGCGTGCCGGCAGCCGGAGCGCCCGTGGCAGGGGTGCCCGCCGGAGCGGCGGCCGTCGCGTTGGCGCGGGGGGTGTCCATCCACTTCACGTCCGAATAGGCGATCGAGACGTTCTTCTGGCCGACGCCGAGGAAGCCGCCGATGCCGATCACGACCGCCTGCACCGACCCGTCGCGGTCGAGCAGGATCTCGTTCACTTCACCGACCTTCTCGTTGTTGGCCGTGTAGATATCGACGCCCACGAGCTGGGTGGCCCGCCACTTGTCGGACATGTCCACCGTGGACTTCATGGCCGGAGCGGCATTGGTGCCGGCATTCGGCGCGGCCGGCTGCGCGTTCATCGACGGCTGCGTGCCGCCGGCAGGCGCGCCGGACGGCGCCGAGGTCTGGGCGATCGCGGGAGCCGCGAGCATGGCGGCGGCGATCACGGGAAGGGCGAGACGGCATTTCAGCATGATGGTCCTCCGGTCGTTGTCATCTGGTCGCCGCCGCGATGGCGCGGCGGCGTGACCCGCGACGAGCGCGAATTCACAAGGTCAACGGCCGGGAGGCGGCAAGGTTCGAACGGAGCGGCACAAAAACGATCGCGGACGATGCCGGGCCGTCCCGGTCAGTCCCGCGCCATGGGCCGCCGTGCAGCCGGCCGAAGCGGCCCGGGATCGCCCATGACCGGCCCGGGCGGCCGGTCGTCGCTCGCCATCACGAGAGCCCAGTAGAGCCGGCCATCCGCGCCCTTCGCGCGCGCCAGGCCCGCCCGCGTCACCCAGGGCTGCAGCATGTTGTCCCGATGGGCGGACGACGCCATCCAGCCAGCAAAGACGTCCACATGATCCGTATAGCCGTAGCCGAGATTCTCGGAACTCGATCCGTAGCCGATCCCGGCCCGCTCCATCCGGGCGACGAACGTGCCGCCGACCGTGTGGGAGAGCGTCCCGGCCTTCGCCATGGCATCGACCTGACGCTTCGCGACGCCCTCCAGGAGGGAATCGGCCCGCACGGGCCCGAGCCCTCGGGCGCGCCGCAGCTTCTGCAGCATTTCGACGGCCGATCGCGTGTCCGGTGTGACAGCCGAGGCAGGCTTCGCCTTCGCGGGGCGGCGCTCGACCTGGGACGGCGCGGCGCGAGCCGCCTCCGGCCATGCGGCGCCCAGCGGCACTCCAAGGCCAAGAAACAACGCTGCGGTGATGCGGATCGCGACCATGGGCTGGGGTTTGGACACCGGTCGCGGCGGATTTGCGGCGAAGCGGCCCTCGCCCGCGATCGGGGGCGCCCTACACTCCCCGGAACCCGCGCGGCCCCTGCCGCCCCCGCTGACCGATTGGATCGTGCCCATGACCCGCAACCTCGTCGCCTACCTGTCGACCGTCGTCGTCTTTCTCGCCATCGACATGGTCTGGCTCGGGGTCGTGGCGCGGGAGTTCTACAAGTCGAGGCTCGGGGACTTGCTGCTCGCGCAGCCGAACTGGGGCGTCGCGCTCGGCTTCTACGCGCTCTATGTGGTGGGCGTCGTCTTGTTCGTTGTCGCGCCGGCGCTGACCGCCGGATGGTCGCTGGCAACGACCGCCCTCTGGGGCGCGGCCTTCGGGTTCTTCGCCTATGCCACCTATGACCTGACCAACCTGGCGACCATCCGCAACTGGCCGGTCTCGATCACCTTCGTCGATCTGGCCTGGGGCACCGTCCTGACGGCCGTCTCGGCGACGGCGGGGGTGTGGCTGACCCGGAAATTCCTCGGTCTCTGACCCTTACGCGGCGCAGAACAGCTCAAGCTCGTGGGGCACGACTGCCGGGCGGCGGCCTGCGAGGACGTCTCGCGCGGCGCGGACGCTCTGCTGCAGCGAACCGGACGAATAGGGCTTGTGCAGCACCCCGATGGCCACGTCCGCATTGCGGCGGGCGGCGTGGGGCTGCGCGCTCATGAACAGGCAGGGCACGCCCAGGCGCTCGCTGAGCACGCGGGCAAGCTCCGTCCCGCTGCCCGGGCCGACGAGGTTGATGTCGGTCAGCAGAAGATCCGGCGGGGCCGCTGCGGCAGCCTCCAGCGCCTCACCCATGGAGGCGCACGGGCCCAGCACCTCATGGCCGATCTCGGCGAGGGCTTCGCCGGCCAGGAGCGCGATCAGGGGCTCATCCTCTACCACTAGTATGCGCATCGTTGTTCTCCACTAGATGCTGCAACGCCAACATCGGTACGATTGTTTCCCCTGCGTCCGATGAAACGCCCGCATACTTAACATTTGACTTAAATTGTCCGGATCGCCCCGACGCCCGGCGCAGCGAAGCGGGAACCGGCGGGCGGGCTGGCCGTTGTCGGTCCGGCACAGGATCGGCACGGAGGCGGCACGCGGATGAGTGGATCGAAGGCGAAACGCGCGGCGCGCAAGGCTGACGACGAGGCTGTCGCTTTCGGCACCCATGGGGCGAGCCGCCTGCCCTCGGTGATCGTCGATACTTACAATGCCGAGATCCGCGACGACGAAGGCTTCCTCGGTGACCGCGCCAGCGGCACCGCCTTCCGCAAGCTCGTCGCCGAATGGCGCGAGACCATGGAGCGCAACGGGATAGACCCCATCGATCGGGAATCCGCGAAGTCGCGCCGCAAGGGTAAGGACAAGGTCGGCAAGTCCGAGCTCGACCGCCTTCTGTCGGAGGGCGGGCTGGAAGCCGCCGGCCTCGTGATGAGCGCGATCGAGGATTTCGCCCAGGCCCTGGCCGCCGTCATCTTGCGCTACCTGAAGCTCAAGGATTGGCAGGGCACGGAGCGGATCGTCGTGGGTGGCGGCCTGCGCGACAGCCGCATCGGCGAGATCGCCGTCGGCCGCGCCGCAGCCATCCTCGCGGAGGCGTCGGCAGGCGTGTCGCTCCATGTCATCCGCCACCATCCGGACGAAGCCGGCCTCATCGGCGCGGCCCATCTGGCGCCCGCCTGGATGCTGGCGGGCCACGATGCCATCCTGGCGGTGGACATCGGCGGCTCGAACATCCGCTGCGGCATCGTCACGCTCGACCTGAAAGGCGCGAAGGACCTCTCGCGCGCCAGCGTCGCGCGCTCCGAGCTCTGGCGGCACCGGGACGACAAGCCCTCCCGCACGGGCGCGGTCGAGCGCCTGTCGCAGATGCTCCAGGACTTGGTGAAGAAGGCCGACAAGGACGGCCTCAGGCTCGCGCCCTTCGTCGGCGTCGGCTGCCCCGGCATCATCGAGGCGGACGGGTCGATCCGGCGCGGCGCGCAGAACCTCCCCGGCGACTGGGAGAGCGAGCATTTCAACCTGCCGCGGATCCTTGCCCGCGACCTGCCGGAGATCGACGGCCATGAGCCGCTCGTCGTGCTCCACAACGACGCGGTGGTGCAGGGCCTGAGCGCCCTGCCCGACATGACGGACGTGTCCCGCTGGGGCGTCCTGACCATCGGCACAGGACTGGGCAATGCCCGCTTCACCAACCGTGCCGGCAGGGGCGAAGGCGGCGCGTCAGATTGACCGGCGGGCAACGGGGAACAGCCGGCCCCGCAGGCGAATTGACGCTGTGAATTCCCGCAACACGACAGGAGACCGGATCATGCCGAGCATCGCCGATTCCCGCATTCTCATCATCGCCACCGACGGCTTCGAGCAGTCGGAGCTGGAAGTGCCCCGCGACAAGCTGCGCGAGGCCGGCGCGAAGGTGGACGTCGCCACGCCAACGGGCGAGGCGATCCGCGGCTGGAAGGAGAAGGACTGGGGCGACAGCGTCACCGCCGACCTGCGCATCGCCGATGCCGAGGTGGGCTCGTACGAGGCGCTCGTCATTCCCGGCGGCCAGATCAATCCGGACAAGCTGCGCGTCGACGACGACGCGATGGCGCTCGTCCAGGACTTCATCGAGGAAGGCAAGATCGTCGCCGCCATCTGCCACGGTCCGTGGCTCCTGGCCGAGGCGGATGCCATCGAGGACCGCCGGGTCACCTCCTTCAAGTCGATCCGCACCGACCTGGAGAACGCGGGCGCCGACTGGGTCGACGAGGAGGTCGTGGCCGACGAGGGCATCGTGACCTCCCGCTCGCCGGACGATCTGCCGGCCTTCGTTGCCAAGATCATCGAGGAGATCGAGGAAGGCCGGCATCCGCGCACCGCGATCTGACGAACGCGCGCACCGCGATCTGACGAACGAAGGACCCGGCGACGTCCGTCACTGCGCCGCCGGGCCCGAGAATGGCGCCGCGCCGCTTCGCCTCACGCCTTCGTGAGCGGCGGCGCGGCTTCCTGCGTGACGGAGCGGTTGATCCCTTCGGCGGCCGGCCTAGCTTTCGCCCGGCAATCCCCGGGAGGATAATCGCTCATGACCCTGTCTCGCCGCACCGTCCTTGCCGCCGCACCCGCGCTCGCGGCTGCGTCCTCGCTCCCCCTGACCGCCGGTTCCGCCATGGCCCAGACCGCTTCCGGCCAGGCGCCGGGCTTCTATCGCTACAAGGTGGGCGACATCACCGTCACCGCCATCAATGACGGCTTCGCCCAGCGCCCGCTCGAAGGCTTCGTGCGCAACGCCGAGCTCGGCGATGTGAAGAAGGCCATGGAAGCGGCGTTCCTGCCCGCCGACCGGCTGCCGATCAGCTTCACCACTCTGGTGCTCCAGACGGGCGGCAAGACCGTCCTCATCGATACCGGCAACGGCGATTCCGGCGCGCCGACCTCCGGCACCTGGCTGGCGAACTTCCGCGCGGCGGGCTTCGATCCGGCCAATGTCGACACGGTCGTCTTCAGCCATTTCCACGGCGATCACATCAACGGCTTCCGCCTTAAGGACGGCTCCGCCGTGTTCCCGAAGGCCGAGGTCATGGTGCCGGCCGACGAATGGGCGTTCTGGATGGACGACGCCAAGATGAACGCCGCGCCTGACGCGATGAAGGGCGCCTTCCAGGGCGTGCGCCGCGTCTTCGCGCCCATCGCCAAGGACGTGAAGCAGTTCGCCGCCGGCAAGGAAGTGGTCCCGGGTGTCGTCGCCGTGGCCGCCCCCGGCCACACGCCGGGCCACACCGCCTTCGCCGTGACCTCCGGCAGCGGGCGGCTCATGGTCATGTCGGACACGACCAACCATCCGGCCCTGTTCGTCGCCAACCCGGACTGGTCCGCCGTCTTCGACATGGACGCCGACGGCGCCCGCGCCACCCGCCGCAAGCTGCTGGACATGGTCGCCAGCGAGCGCATGCAGCTCGCCTTCTACCACGCGCCCTTCCCCGCGACCGGCTACGTGGCCAAGGACGGCAACGCCTTCCGCTTCGTGCCGGTGCAGTGGAGCCCGGCCATCTGACAGCTCTTTTCCGACGGCGGGGCCGGCTTCGGTCCCGCCGTCTGGACTTCGTCCCCGCGACGCGCCTATGTGACGGCAGGAAGGCCTCCGGGATCCGCCCTCGCATGACGTCGCGCTTCGCCAAGATCGCCTTCATCGCCAGCACGAGCCACGCCGCGCGCGCCGCGGCCCGCCGGCTCGCGAGCGCCTACGGCAAGATGCCCATCGAAGAGGCCGACGTCGTCGTCGCCCTGGGGGGCGATGGCCTCATGCTGCGTACGCTCCACCGCTTCATGGGAACGGGAAAGCCGATCTACGGCATGAACCGCGGGTCGGTCGGCTTCCTGATGAACGAGTTCCGCGAGGATGAGCTCCTGGAGCGCCTCCACCAGGCGGAGCGCAGCGTCGTCCACCCCCTGCTCATGGTCGCGACCGACAAGGAGGGCGTGCGCCACGAGGCCCGCGCCATCAACGAGGTCTCGATGCTGCGCCAGTCCTACCAGGTGGCGAAGCTGCGCATCTCGGTGGACGGGCGCGTCCGGCTGGAGGAGCTGGCGGCGGACGGCCTGCTCGTTGCCACGCCGGCCGGCTCCACGGCCTACAACCTCTCCGCCAACGGCCCGATCCTGCCGCTGAACGCGCCGCTCCTGGCGCTCACGCCGATCTCGCCCTTCCGCCCGCGCCACTGGCGCGGCGCGCTCCTGCCCGATGCCGCCCGCATCCGCATCGAGGTCCTGGAGGCGCCCAAGCGCCCGGTCAGCGCCGTCGCCGACCATATCGAGGTGCGGTCCGTTCAGGACGTGGAGATCGCCATGGACCGCTCGGTCGACCTCGTGCTCCTGCACGATCCCGGTCACAGCCTCGACGAGCGCATCCTGCGCGAACAGTTCGGGCCCTTCTCGTAGCGGCCGTTTTCCCGCGATCGCTAAAATGCGACGCACCCGCTGAAGCCTGCCGCAACCCGCCCGGCGGCATGATTGCGTCTCCTTAACCAGGAGCGTGCTATGCCCCGGCTTGGTGTGAGTTCCAGGGGTTTGACGGGCGTGAACGGCGCGAGGATCGACCTGTCCCGGCTGCGGTTTCTCGTGGTCGAGGACAACACCTACATGCGCCGGATCATCCGCGCGCTCCTCCACGGCTACGGCGTCCGCGAGGTGCTGGAGGCCGAGGACGGCGCGGCAGGCCTCGATTCCTTCTCCACCAACTCGCCCAACGTCGTCATCACCGACTGGCACATGCCGATCCTGGACGGGCTCGAAATGGCCCGCATCCTCCGGCACCCCGAGACCTCCAGCAATCCCGACGTGCCCATCATCATGGTCAGCGGCCATGCGGAGAAGAAGCGCGTGGTGGACGCACGCAATGTCGGCGTCTCGGCCTTTCTGGTGAAGCCGATCTCGACCCGCGCGCTTTACGACCGCGTGGTCACGGCCGTCGCCGTGCCGCGGCCGGACCTGGTGATCCCGCAGGAGCCGGAGCCGCCTTCCGAGGAAACCGCGTCGAACGACCTGATCGCCAGCCTCACGGCCGGGCTCGGCCAGCCGGGCGACCTGCTGAACGCCTGAAGGTCAGGCCGCGCGGCGCTCATCCGGATCGATCCGGATCTCGAACGCGTCATACGTGTCGCCTTCCGGCAGCGGGCCGTCCATCGGCACGAGCCCGTCGGAGGGAACCGGCACCGCGAGCGCGATCTCGGCCTCCGGCGCGATTTCTGGCAGCAGCACCATTTCCGGCGCATAGGCCAGCACGGTCGCGAGCGCGGCCTGGTCGGCCATGCGTTCGGCCATCGCGGCGGCCGCCTCGCGGGCGGCCTCCGCCTCCAGACGCCGCAGGGCGGTCATCGCCCGGCCCTCGACGCTTTCCGCCTCGCACCGGGCAATCGTCTCCCGGATGAGATCAAGGTCCAGTCCCTCCCCCATCGGCGCATGATCGCGCCACGCCGCCAGGGCGTGCCGCACGATCGGCTCGATCGAGGCCGGAAGCCCGGTCCGGCGGTAGAAGCCCGAGAACCCGGACGTGCGCCGGTCCGCGAGCAGCGCGCGCACCCGGGCCAGTTCGAAGCCCGACAGGCGCGACAGGGCCGCCTCGACGAAGGCGTCGGCTCGCGACATCAGCGCCCGCAGGATCAGCGCGGGCGTCAGCTGGTCCGTAGCCACGAGATGCTCCACCAGCGCGGCGGCGTCGCGGCCTGCGGCAAGGGCCATCGTGGCGCGTTCGCCGGCTTCCCGCACGATCCGCTCCCCGCGCTCGGCCTGCATCCAGCCGAGCCCGATCGTGAAACGGGACAGGGCTTGCGCGGCCGCATGGGTGATCGCCTGGCGCACGCCGACGGGCATGTCCGTCCGCTCATTCAGCGCCTCGCGCAGCGCTCCGTCATCGCCGAAGCGCTCGACCATCCGCAAAAGCGTGCTCTCGGCGAAACGCGCGCCCGGATTGTCCGCCAGCACACGGGCGACACCGGCATCGCCCACCTCGACGAGGGCGGCGGACAGGGCTTCGGACACGTCCGGCCGGCCGGCGATGGCCGCACGAACCGCGCCGCATCCCGTCGCCGCAGCATCGACGAGATCCCAGTCGGTGAACTGGGGCGAGCGCGTAAGCACCAGCGCGGCGATGTCAGCCTGGTCGCCCGCCAGGGCGGTCACGATGTGGCGCGGGGCGTCCGGCGAACCCCCGAAGGCATCCGCCATCGCCCGGCGGACCAAAGGCGATGCGTCGTCGAGCGCGGCGGCGAAGGCCGTCTCCGCGTCGCGCCGTTCGGCCGGTTCGAGGTCGGAATAGAGATAGGCGCGCGCCAGGGCGGCGATGCCGTCGGCGCGATCGGCCGCCGATGCCGTACGGGCCCAGAGGAGGAAGCGACGGACGATCATGAGCTGCGCCACGTCATGAAGCGGGACAGGTCGAGCGGCTGGCGCGCGCCCTTGCGGGAGCCTGCCCCTTCGGGCGTAGGCGAAGCCAGTCCGTCCGGACGGCGCGGCGGTTCCGGCAAGGTCGGCCCGGACGGCGCGGCCGGGCTCGCGGCAGGCGGCTGCACGGAGGCCATGGCCGCGTTCTCGCCCCTGGGGAAGAAGCGCAACGCAGGCTCCGCCGAACGTTGCGGCCCGTTGCCGCCCACGACCCAGAGCCGCGCGACCGCGTCCGATACCGGCCCGCGCGGCCCCTCGGTGCGGAACAGGCCGTGCATGACCGGTCCGTCCCCGCGGGCGATGGACTGGGCGAGCGCCGCCGGGGCGGCCGCATTTTCCTGCGGCGGCGCCACCGGCGCGGGAACGGCGGGGCTCGCCGAATGGCTCGAGGCGAGCACCGCATAGACCTCGGCGGCGCCGCGCGCGCGGCCGGACTTGTCGAAGAACAGGCCGCGATTGGCGGCCGCCGCGTCCGGGAAGGCGGCCGCGGCCGAGGAGGTCGGATTGTTCCGGGCCTGATCGACGAGGCGCGAGGCGCCTTGCGCGCCCAGCACGTGGGCGATGTAGAGTTCGCCCTCCGTGGGATCGCGGCCCAGTTGCTGCTGCAGGAACTCGCGGTTCTTGAGCGCCAGCTCCCCGGCCATGGTCGCCGCGGCCTTCGGGTCGTTGCGCAGGGCCAGGATTTCGCGGCGGGCGTCCGCATCGGGCACGACGGCGCGGCCGTCCGCGCCGGTCTGGACCGCCTTGGCATAGTCGCCCAGCCCGTATTTGGCGCCCTCGTCACGCACCAGCGAAAGCCAGGTCTGCTCGATGAACTGGAACAGCCCGGTCGCGGAGGACGTGCGCGCCTTGGCTGCCGGATCGAGCGCCGATTCCCGCTGTGCCGTCTTGAGCAGATAGTCGAAACCTGCTCCCGTTGCGTCCGCGCCCCTTCGGATCGCGTCGATCACCGGCGCCGGCTGGCCGGAACCGGCTGGCGAAGGCGCTGGCGGCGCGGGAGGCGTGGTGAAAAGGAACATCGGCGACCTCGAGGAATCGGCCTTGGAGCGGCGGCGATCCTCCTCCCGAACATTCGCCCCGATATGGTAAACGAACCCCTAAACCGGGCAGCGCCGCGAGGAAAAACGCGAGATGAACGAAGTGCTTGAAGCGAAGCGTCACCCCCGCGGAGGCCTCTATTTCGAGGACTTCGCCGTCGGCCACGTCTTCCGCCATCGCCTGACGCGCACGGTCACGCAGATGGACAACATGCTGTTCTCCAACATGACGCTGAACCCGCAGCCGCTGCACATCGACGCGCATTTCTGCGCCACCGAGACCGAGTGGGGCCAGCCGCTGATGAACTCGCTGTTCACGCTCGGCCTGATGATCGGCATCTCGGTCAACGACACCACGGTGGGCACGACGATCGCCAATCTGGGCATGAGCGACGTGAAGTTCCCCAATCCTCTCTTCGAGGGCGACACCGTCAACGCGACGACCGAGGTCGCGGCCGTGCGCGAGTCCCGCTCGCGGCCGGATGCCGGGATCGTCGACTTCATCCACCGCGCCTACAACCAGGACGGCACGCTGGTGGCCGAATGCCGGCGCCAGGCCTTCATGCGCAAGCGGCCGGCCTGACCCATGCGCTCCCTGCTCTTCGTCCCCGGCGACAGCCCGCGCAAGCTCGAGAAGGGCCTCGGCTCCGGCGCCGACGTCCTGCTCATCGACATCGAGGACAGCGTCGCCGCGTCGGCCAAGTCCGCCGCCCGCGAGGCGGTGCGCGCCTTCCTGGAACAGGCGGTGTCGCTCGCCCAGCGCCCGCGCCTCTATGTGCGGATCAACGGCCTGACGACCGGCCTCGCCGACGCCGACCTCGACGGCGTGATGCCCGGCCGGCCGGACGGCATCATGCTGCCCAAGGCCTCGGGCGGCCAGGACGTGACGCATCTGGGCGCCAAGCTGGCCGTGCGCGAGGTGGAGAACGACATCCCCGACGGGTCGACCCGGATCATCGCCATCGGCACGGAGACGGCCCGCTCCGTCTTCGCCCTCGGCACGTATGGCGGCGCAAGCCGCCGCCTGGAGGGGCTGACCTGGGGCGGCGAGGACCTGTCGGCCGATCTCGGCGCCGAGCAGAACCGCGATGCCGCCGGCCAGTGGCTGGAGCCTTACCGGCTGGCGCGCGCGCTCACCCTGATGGGCGCCGCCGCCGCGGAAGTGGCCGCGATCGACGCGGTCTTCACCAATTTCCGCGACCTGGAGGGCCTGGCGGCGGATTGCGAGGCGGGCCGCCGCGACGGCTTCGTCGCCAAGATGGCGATCCATCCGGACCAGGTGCCGGTGATCAACCGGGTCTTCACACCGGACGCGGATGCCGTGGCGTGGGCCGAGGCGATCGTCGACGCCTTCGCCGCCGAACCGGACGCCGGCGTGGTCGGGATCAACGGCGAGATGATCGACCGTCCGCACCTGCTGCGGGCGCAGCGCGTGCTGGCGAAGGTTCGCCGGCCCGGCGCCTGAATCCTCAGCCGGGACGGGCGAGCTGGAAGACCTCGTCGACGACCGCGTAGTCAGCGTAGCCGCACCGCGCGACCAGGCGAAGCGCGGCCGTGTCGACGAGCCCGTTCTTCAGGAAGCGGTCCTCGATATGCACGCCGATCACCTGTCCGAAGGCGACATGGCGGTCGATGGGCCGCCCGTCGAGATCCGTGAGTTCGGTCGTGCCCACCAGCCGGCATTCCAGCGCGGCGGCCGCCTCCTTGACCCGCGGCGGCTTGACGAGCCGCGATGGCTCCATCGTCAGGCCCGCATGGACGAACTCGTTGCGGCCGCGCGGCAGCGGGGCCGACGTCATGTTCATCTGCTGCGCCAGGTCCTGCGTGACGATGTTGCAGACGAACTCGCCGGTCTCCGCGACGAAGCTGAAACTGTCTTTCCGCCCTTCGCTGGAGAACATGACGATGGCCGGGCGGGAGGCGAGCACGTTGAAGAAGCTGTAGGGCGCAAGGTTGATCTCGCCCCGGGCGCTCACGGCGCTGATCCAGCCGATGGGACGGGGCGCCACCAGCGCCTTGACGGGGTCGTGGGGCAGCGGCAGGGGACCGCGCGCGTCATAGAACATCGGCGTCAGGCCTCCGCGTAGGTGACGATGTCGGACAAGGCGGGGCGCGGCCGGTCCGGCTGGCGTTCCACCGGCGTGCCGATGTGCAGGAACCCGGCGATCCGCTCCTCGGGAGCAAGCCCCAGCGCATCGAGCACGCGCCTGTCATAGGCGAACCATTCGGTCAGCCAGGCCGTGCCGTAGCCCATGGCGTTGGCGGCGATGGTCATCGTCATCAGCGAGGCGCCGGCGGACAGGGTCTGCTCCCATTGCGGGATCTTCACGTGCGGGCCGGCGCGCGACACCACCGCGATGACCAGCGGGGCCCGGCTCAGCCTGTCCCGCTCCACCTGGACACGCTTGTCGTCGGCCGCCGGATCGTCCGCGCGGAAGGCCGCGGCGATGGCCTCGCCGGCCTTCGCCCGCGCGTCGCCGCGCAGCACGATGAAGCGCCAGGGCACGAGCTTGCCGTGGTCGGGCACGCGGGAGCCGAGCGTCAGCAGCATCTCGAGTTCGCTGCCGGACGGCGCGGGCTCGGCGAGCAGATGGGGCGGGACGGACCGGCGGCTGGCCAGCAGCGCGAGCGTTTCGGACGACACAGGGGATTTCCCTCGGCAGGACGGCATGCGGCCGCGGACCGGCCGATGGTTCAGCCCTTATTCAGGGCGCCGCCGCTAATGGTCAATGCGTCCGATGGGACAAGCCGTTGCCGCTTCGGCAGGCCGATGCCATAAACACAGCCCCCGAGCGCGAAATGCGGGCGCGCGAAGGGTCGACCGACCAGTGACGGGACTGCCTTGGGACGCGAGCGCGCCACCTGATGATGGACACTTCGAAGCCCGCACGCGCGGCCGCCCCCGCGCATGAAGCCGCGCATCTGGCGCATTCGCCATGGACGCCCCGCGCGACCTGGCTCGCCTTCGCGGCCATCGTCGCGGTGTGGGCCGCGGCCGCGAGCGCATGGCCGCTGACCGGCACCGTCGTGCCGTGGGATTCCAAGAACCACTTCTATCCGATGCTGCGCTATCTGGCGGCCACCCTCGCCAACGGCGAGTGGCCGCTGTGGAACCCCTATCATTTCAGCGGCCATCCCACGGTGGCCGACCCGCAATCCATGCTGTTCACGCCGCTCATGGCGTTCCTCGCATGGCTGGCGCCGAACCCGTCGATGCAGCTCTTCGACGTCGCCGTGTTCGCGCATCTGCTGGTCGGCGCCCTCGCCGTGGCGGGTCTGTTCCGCCGGCGCGACTGGCATCCGGCGGGCGCGGTCCTGGCCGCCATAGTGTTCATCCTGGGCGGCTCGGCGGCGGCGCGCCTGCAGCATACCGGCATCATCTTCTCCTACGGCATCCTGCCGCTGGCGCTGCTGCTGCTGGAGGTGAGCCTTGCCCGCCGCTCCTACGGTATCGGCATCCTGTTCGGCATCGCCGGGGCGGTCCTTGCCCTCGGCCGCGACCAGATCGCCTTCTTCGGCTGCATCATCCTCACGGCCGCCTTCGTCGCAGCGACGCTTCGGGACGGACGTCCCCTCGCCTATCTGCGCGAGCGCGCCGGGGTGCTCGGCACGATCGTCGCGGTGGCGCTGGCGATCCTCGCGGTCCCCGTGCTGCTGACGCTGCAGTTCCTCGCGGGGTCGAACCGCCCGGAGATCGGCTACGACATCGCGGCCATGGGCTCCCTGCCCCTGCCGAGCTTCGCCACGCTGTTCTTCCCCAACGTGTTCGGCACGCTGAACGCCTCCATGGAATATTGGGGCCCCGGCCCCATGACGATCCCCGGCGGCAGCTGGACCGACCGGTCGATCAACTACGTGTTCATCGGCACGCTGCCGGCGCTGCTGATCGTCGGGCTCGGCATCGGCGCGCGCCGCCTCTGGCGGCGGGACATCGCGTTCGTCGTCGCGGTCGCGGGGGCGGCACTTCTTTATGCGCTGGGCAAGTACACGCCCGCCTATCACTGGATGTACGAGTACATCCCCGGCGTGAAGCTCTACCGCCGCCCGGCGGACGCGACCTTCATCCTCAATCTCGCTCTGGCCGTCGCCGCCGGCTACCTGCTGCACCTCTACGCCCGCGACGGGCTTCCCCTGCCCCGCCGGCGCATCGGCTGGTGGCCGGTTCTGGCCGCGGCACTCGCCTGCGGCCTCTTCGCCTACGCGGTCTATACCGGCATCGAGTTCGCCAGCCGCGAGGGTCGCGTCGCCATCGCCGCCCGCGAGATCGGCATCGGTCTTCTCATCGGCGCCGCCGGGCTCGCTGCGCTCGTCTGGGGGCGGACGACGCCCCGCGCCCGGGCCGCGGCGGCCGCCCTCGTCGTCGCCATCACCGCCGGTGAGCTCGTCTGGCGCCACGCCGCCAGCGGCATCAACGCCGAGCCGGCGCGGCAATACGCGGTGTTCGAGACGCTGCCCCCCGAGCAGGTGCGCGGCCTGCAGATCCTCAAGGCCGAGCTCGACCGGCGCCACGCCCAGGGCGAGCGGCCCCGCGTGGAAATCCTGGGCATGGGCGGCGCCTGGCAGAATGCCTCCATGGTGTTCGGCATCGAGGACACGCTCGGCTACAACGCCCTGCGCATCGCCGACTACGAGCGGGCGGTCGGCAGCGGCGAGAACGCCGTCGACATGAGCCTGCGCAAGTTCCCCGGCACGTTCGAGGGCTATCGCTGCCGCCTGGCGTCCCTCCTGGGGCTGGAATACCTCGTCCTGGACCGGCCGCTCGCCCGGCTGCCCCGCCATTTCCCGGTCATCGAAGGCGCGACGCTGATCTTCGGCGAAGGCCAGATGTGGATCTACCGGCTGACGCCGTCGGCGCCGCGGGTCTATCTCGCCACGCGGCTTCACGCGGTGGACAGCGAGGAAGCCCTTCAGCAGGAGGAGCTTCCCGAATTCGACCGGAACGGCCAGGCCCTGATCGACCTCGCCGACGTCGAAAACCTCAAGGGCGATTACGGCCTCAAGGACCAGCTCACCGAGCCGGAACCGGCCAACGCCTATGCGGGAATCCGCGGCTATCGCCGCAATGCGGTCATCGTTCACGTGGATACGGACCGCAGCGGCGTCCTCGTCCTCCACGACATCCACTATCCCGGCTGGGAGGTGTATGTGGACGGCGAGAAGAAGCCGCTGCTGCGGGTGAACCTGCTGTTCCGCGGCGTCGAGGTCGGTCCCGGCCGCCACAAGGTGGCCTTCCGCTTCCGTCCGCTAGCGCTCGACAACCTCGTGGCGGCCGCCCAGAATCTGGTACAGCCCGCCGAGGGCGCGGACGCCGCGGACATTGCGGAGCCGGTGGTCCGCTAGGTGACCCTGCGGCGGCAAGCGCAGGAAGGGTTCTAGGATGCGGTTCTCGGGCAGGTCATCGGCGGGGCGGACGGGGCGTGCGGCCTGTCTCGCGCTCTTCGTCATGGCGCCCGCCTGCGCCTTCGCCCAGATCCAGCCGCTGCCCTCGCCCGGACAGCTGCCGCCCCCCGCGCCGAACCAGGTCGCCAATGGCGGGCTGAGCCTTGCCGCGAGCTTCACCGGCGAGGGCAAGCCGATCCGCTCCGGCCTCGTCTGGCGGGTGTTCCGGGACGGCACGGACCGCAAGCCCGAACTGGTCCAGAAATCCACCGACGCCGCCCCGACCTTCATGCTGCCGCCAGGGCGCTACACCGTGCATGCGAGCTACGGTTTTGCCGGGGCGAGCCGCTCGGTCTTCGTCCGGCCGGGGGTGAACCCGGTGGAGCGCCTGTCCATCGCCGCTGGAGCCCTGAAGCTCGCCGCCGCCATCGGCGACACGCCGATCCCGGCCGCGCGGGTGTCCTTCTCGGTCTACGTGCCGATCGGCTCGGACTCGGAAGGCCGCCTCGTCATCGGCAATGCCCGCCGGGACGACATTCTCCGCCTCCCGGAAGGCACCTACCACGTCGTCTCCAATTACGGGGACACCAACTCGATCATGCGCTCGGACCTGCGCGTGGAGGCCGGGCGCGTCACCGAGGCGACGCTGAACCACCGCGCCGCCACCGTCACCCTGAAGCTCGTGACCCAGGCCGGGGCCGAGGCGCTGGCGGGCACGGCGTTCTCCGTGCTGACCCCGGGCGGCGACGTCATCCGCGAGGCGATCGGCGCCTTTCCGCAACTCGTCCTGGCCGAGGGCGACTATGTCGTGATCGCCCGCCACGACGGCAACATCTACACGCGCGAGTTCAACGTCGCGAGCGGCGCCGACCGGGATATCGAGGTCCTGGCGCGATAGCGCTCCGCCCGGACCTGAAAAGCCGGACGGGGCCGTCGCCATGGGCCGCGCCGTCGAAGGCGCGAAAACCCCTACCGCCGCAGGTCCGGCGCCTTCGCCTCGTCCAGCAGCGCCGCCAGCGCGTCGTCGAGCGTCATCGACGTCTGGTCCTGGCTGCCCAGGCGCCGGATGGAGACGAGGCGCTCGGCGGCCTCCTTGCGGCCGACGACGAGAAGCACGGGGGTTTTCGTGAGTGAGTGCTCACGCACCTTGTAGTTGATCTTCTCGTTCCGCAGGTCCGCCTCGACCCGCAGGCCCGCCTTGCGCAGGATGGAGGTGACCTCCATCGCGTAGGGATCGGCCTCGCCGGTGATCGTGCAGACCATGGCCTGCACCGGCGCGAGCCAGAGCGGGAAATGCCCGGCGAAGTGCTCGATCAGGATGCCGGTGAAGCGCTCCATCGACCCGCAGATCGCCCGGTGGATCATCACCGGCGGCTTCTTCTGGCCGTCCGCGTCGATGTAGAACGCACCGAAGCGCTCCGGCAGGTTGAAGTCCACCTGCGTCGTGCCGCACTGCCAGTCGCGGCCGATGGCGTCGCGCAGCACGTACTCGAACTTGGGACCGTAGAACGCGCCTTCGCCGGGATTGATCGCCGTCTTGATCCGCCCGTTCGACTGCGCCTCGATCTGCTGCAGCACGCGGGACATAACCGCCTCGGCCTGGTCCCACATGGCATCGGTGCCGACGCGCTTTTCAGGCCGGGTCGACAGCTTCACCACGATGTCGCCGAAGCCGAAATCCGAGTAGGTCGAGAGGATCAGCTCGTTGATCTTCAGGCATTCCTCCGCCATCTGCTCCTCGGTGCAGAAGACGTGGGCGTCGTCCTGGGTAAAGCCGCGCACGCGCATCAGCCCGTGCAGCGCGCCGGACGGCTCGTAGCGGTGCACGACGCCGAATTCCGCGAGGCGCAGGGGCAGGTCCCGGTACGACTTCAGCCCGTGCTTGAAGATCTGCACGTGGCCGGGGCAGTTCATCGGCTTCACCGCGAACCAGCGCTTGTCTTCGGCGTCCTCGCCGGCGGACTGGGCCGCGAACATGTTCTCCCGGTACCAGCCCCAGTGGCCGGAGGTCTCCCACAGCGACTTGTCGAGAAGCTGCGGTGCGTTCACCTCTTGATAGTCCTCCCGCAGCCGCCGGCGCATATAGGCGATCAGCTCCTGGAAGATGGTCCAGCCCTTCGGGTGCCAGAAGACGGTGCCCGGCCCCTCCTCCTGAAAATGGAACAGGTCCATCTCCCGGCCGAGCCGCCGGTGGTCGCGCTTCTCCGCCTCCTCCAGCTGGTGGAGATAGGCGTCGAGCTCCTCCTGCCTGGCGAAGGCGGTCGCGTAGATGCGCGTCAGCATCGGGCGGTTGCTGTCGCCGCGCCAATAGGCGCCCGCCACCTTCATCAGCTTGAAGGCCGACCCGACCTTGCCGACGCTCGTCATGTGCGGCCCGCGGCAGAGATCAAGCCACTCGCCCTGGCGGTAGATCTTAAGGCTCTCGCCGGGGGGGATCGCGTCGACGAGCTCGACCTTGAAGGCCTCGCCCCGCGTCTCGAAGAAGGACTTGGCCTCGTCGCGCGTCCATTCCTCCTTGGTGAAGGCAGCGTCGCGGGCGATGATCTCCCGCATCTTCTTCTCGATGGCGGGGAAGTCCTCGGGCGTGAACGGCTCCTCGCGGTAGAAGTCGTAGTAGAAGCCGTTCTCGATCACCGGACCGATCGTCACCTGCGTTCCCGGCCAGAGCGTCTGCACCGCCTCGGCGAGCACATGGGCGCAGTCGTGGCGGATGAGTTCCAGCGCGCGCGGATCCTCGCGGGACACGAATTCGATTTTCGCGTCGCGGGCGATCGGATCGGCGAGGTCCGCCAGCCGCCCGTCCAGCGCCATCGCCACCGTGCGCTTGGCGAGCGAAGGCGAGATGCCCTTGGCGATGTCCAGGCCGGTGATGCCGGGCTCGAACTGGCGCTGGGCGCCATCGGGGAATGTCAGGGTGATCGTCATCTTGCATGCCTCCCGCCCACTCCTGCACACCCTGCAGGTAGGCTTGTCCGGACGATGATGCGCGGGCCGGCCGTCCGGAAGCGGCACGGGCGCGAGGTCTGGCGTGGCGGCTTAACGCAGGCGCGGGGCGCGGGCAACGTTTGATCGGACGGGTCGTTCGCACTAGAAGGAGGCGGAGCCGGTTTCCGCGTGGGGGCGACGGGACGGCGCGGCGCGCGGCTGGAATGCCAGCGCATCCAAGGGGTGAGGGAGTTTTCGCGTCGTGATGAGAATCGGTCTGGTCTGCGCAGCGTCCATGGCGGCCTCGACGGTCGCCCTTGCCGCCGAGCCCTACGTTCCGCCGTCCGCCGCACCGCCCTCGGGCTGGGTCATGACCATCAAGGGCAACGTCGTCGCCGCGCCCCGCTACCCGGGGTCCGACGAGCTCGGCTTCATGGGCTACCCTTCCGTCAGCTTCAGCCGCGCGGGCGCGCCGCAGACCTTTTCCACCCCGGACGACGGCCTCGCCATCGGCTTCGCGGTGACGCCGGGCGTGCGCGTCGGACCTGTCTTCCGCTTCCAGGGCGGCCGCTACGACGGCGACAACCGCGAGCTTCGCGGCATCCGCGACGTGGACTGGGCCATCGAGCCGGGCCTGTTCGCGGAGGTCTGGCCCATCGCCGACGTGCTGCGCACGAGGGTGGAGATCCGCCGCGGCGTCGGCGGCCATGACGGGTTCGTCGGCACGCTCGGCGCCGACCTCGTCGACCGCTTCGGCGCGTGGACCGTGTCCGCGGGTCCGCGGGTCCATATGGCCGACGGCGAGTACATGGACACCTATTTCGGCGTGTCGGCGCAGGACGCGGCGCTCAACGCCCGCGTCGCGCCCTACAAGGCCGATGGCGGCCTGCGCTCCCTGGGCGTTGCCGCCTCCGCCACCTACCAGTTCAATCCGGCCTGGGCGACGACCGTCTATGCCGGCTACGACCGCCTGACGCAGGACGCCGCCCGCAGCCCGATCACCCGGGCCTTCGGATCGCCGGACCAGTTCAAGTTCGGCGCGTCCATGAGCTACAGCTTCTCGCTGCCGAACTTCTGATCCGGCTTGACGCTCGCTGCGGCCGCGCGACAATCGGGCATCGGCGGTTCGGGGAGCGCGATGCTGAGACTGTGCATGACGGCGTTGGCCGCCTGCGCCCTGTTCACGGGCGCGGCCCTGGCCGATGCCGGCGACCGCGCCAGCCAGCGCAAGCTCTTCAAGGCCATGACCTTCATGCTCGCCACGAACGATCGCGGCGATGATCGGTTCGGCCGCTGGATCGTGGCCGCGGGCGAAATCCAGCGCGACACCGACAAGGTCTTCGCCGCCTTCGTGAAGAAGCACAACGTGGAGGACTGGCCCGTCGTGCTCGATTCCAACGGCGGCAACCTCGGCGCCAGCCTGCGGCTCGGCCGCCATTTTCGCCGCCACAACCTGACTGTCCTCGTCGGCCAGACGGTCCGCGACGGCGAGGGGCGGCCCCGCATCACCGCCAACGGCGCGCTGTGCGCCTCGGGCTGCGTCTACGCGCTGATGGGCGGCGCGCGGCGGATCGTGGTCGGCGACGACTACATCAAGGTCCACCAGTTCGGTCCCGACGGGAAGACGCGGACCGGCCAGAAGGCCAAGCCAAACCGCGACGAGGGCTCGGAAGCCCAGGCCATCACCGCCTCCATCGCCGTCTACATGCAGGAGATGGGCATCGACATGCGCCTGCTGGAATGGACGATGAGCGCGCCGTTCCGGGGCGAACTGCGCACGCTGACCCGCGCCGAGATCACCGGCTCGCGCCTCGCCTCCCTGTCCGGCCTGCGCGATCCGGACGACTACAAGGTCGACTGGGCGCGCTATACCGGCCCCGATGCCCCGGAAATGACGAAGATGCAGGTCGTCGAGGCCGGCCCCCGCCGCCGCATCGACGAGGACCTCACCCTCACCTGCAGCGATTATCGCGGCTTCATGGCGGTGCGCTACCGGCAGACGCTGGTCCGGCGCGCGGCCGGCGAACCCGTCGCCCGCTTCGTGCGCGTGCGGCTGTCGACGCCCGACGAGGACTACATCTTCCGCCACCGCAACGAGCCGTTCTCGATCACGCGCCCGGGCAACGACGCCTGGATCCGGCGGCAGGTTCCCGTTTCACTCCTGGAGAGCGCCGCGCGCACGGGGCGCCTGGACGTGCAGGTCGAGACCGGAGACGGGTTCGGTCCGCCCCGCTCGCTCTACGACCGCGCCTTCGCGGACCAGTTCACGGAGATGGCGAAGAGCTGCAGCGCCCGCTCGAAGAACCTGACGATCGGCTATCATCCGCTGCATTAGGGGGAACAGGCCGCGTCTCGCGCCACGACCCGTAGCGCCAGGGCGCAAACCAGCGGGCGTCCGCCGGCACCGCCTCGCAGACGAAATCCAGCCCTTCCGTCCCGCCTGGCCGGCACCGGCAGATGCGCGCCGCCCCCATCCATCCGCCAGCCCACAGCCCGTGGCGCTGGATCGCCTCGTCGGTATAGGCCGAGCAGGACGGCATGTGGCGGCATGTGCGGCCGATCAGCATCGACAGGCTGAGCTGGTAGCCGCGGATGGCATAATGCGCCGCTGCCCGCGGAATCCGCGCCACGCGGCCCATCATGGCGCAGGCCTCGACTTGGCGCGCCTGCGCCGCCAGCATGGCGCGCCTGACAGGGAGCCGGCCATGCCGATTCTGACGCTCGCCGGCCTCATCGCGGCCTTCGTGGCCGTCGCCCATTCGGTCCTGGGCGAGATCGTGATCTTCAGCCGCCTGCGGGACGGCGGGATCGTCCCGGCGCGACCCGCCCCGCCCCTGAGCGCGCGCAATGTCGCGATCCTGTGGGCGACATGGCACATCACCTCCGTCTTTGGGCTCGGCCTTGCGGCGATCCTCGTCCTTGCCGGAGGGGCGGCGATGCCGCTGGCGACGATCGCCTGGGTCGTCGCCGCCACGATGATCGCCGGCGGCGCGCTCGTCCTGGTCGCCACGCGCGGCCGGCATCCCGGCTGGGCGGGCCTGTGGGCCGTCGCGGCCTGCTGCGGCCTGTGGCTGCTGGCGGCCTGAGGGCGGCCGCTCACGCCGCGCCCGGCGCCGCGACGGCGGCCCGCGCCCTGGCCACCGCATCGACCACCGCATCGAACGTCAGAAGCGTGGAGGCGTGCCGGGCCTTGAAGTCCCGCACGGGCGACAGGATCTCCAGATCGGCCCACCGGCCCCCCGGGGGCGGCCCGTTTTCCTTGAGCATGCGGATCATGGCCTCCCGGACGTCCCGCAACTCCGCTTCGGTCGAACCGATCACGTGACGGGCCATGATCGAGGACGAGGCCTGGCCGAGCGCGCAGGCCTTCACGTCATGGGCAAAATCGCTGACGCGGTCCCCGTCCATCTTCACGTCCACCGTCACCGTCGATCCGCACAGTCGCGAATGCGCGCTCGCCGTTCCGTCGGGATGGTCGAGCCGGCCGATCCGGGGAATGTCGCCGGCGAGTTCCAGGATCCGGCGGTTGTAGATCTCGTTGAGCATCGCCCGCTCCGTGAGCCGTGGGGAGATATAGGGCCTCGCCCCCGCCGCCGGAAGCTGCGCGCTTGACGCGGGCCCGTTTCCGGCCAAGCTGCCCCGCCCTACGCCCGGAACGCCCATCATGTGCGACGCTTGCCTGCCCCCTGCCCCGCCCGACCGCCGGACGGTCGAGGAGGGAACCGACCTTCTCCCGGCCTTCGATTCCGCCGGGCTCGTCACCTGCGTCACCCAGCATGCCGATACCGGCGAGGTGCTCATGGTGGCGCACATGAACGGGGAAGCGCTGGCCAGGACCATCGAGACCGGCGAAGCCTGGTACTGGTCGCGCTCTCGGCGCACGCTCTGGCACAAGGGCGACACGTCCGGCCAGATCCAGTCCGTGGTTGAGATGCGCGTCGACTGCGACCAGGACGCAATCGTCCTGAAGGTGCGCGTCGGCGGCGATGGCGGATGCTGCCACACGGGCCGCCGATCGTGCTTCTACCGCACGGTTCCGGTCGGGGTGCCGGTGGAGAAAGCAATCCTCAAGCATACGGAAGGATAAGGGAACCTGCCGTCTGGCTTAGGCATTGTCGTTCATGAGGCCGTAACGGTTTGCGCGCACGATCCTGCGGACCTCGAGAAGGAGGTTGCGGGATGTTGTGGGACGAAGTCACGCGCCGGGCATTCGGCCTCGGCGGCGGCGGAGCGGGAGGCGAAGGCCCCCTGGGACCGGAAATCGTCGATACCCCTCCCGCCACCCAGCGGGGCCGGCGCAAGTTCGGCGTCGCGCTCGGCGGCGGCGCAGCCCGCGGATGGGCCCATATCGGCGTGATGCAGATGCTGACGGAAGCGGGCTTCGTGCCCGACGTCATCGCCGGAACCTCCATCGGCGCCCTGGTCGGCGGCTGCCAGTCCGCCGGCAAGCTCGCCGAGCTGGAGGCCTTCGCCCGCTCACTCACCAAGCGCCGCGTCCTGGGTCTGCTCGACGTGCATCTCGGCGGCTCCGGCCTCATCGGCGGCGAGCGCCTGCGCCGGCTCCTGGACGGCCATATGGCGGAACTCTCCATCGAGGACCTGCCGAACCGCTTCGCCGCCATCGCCACCGAATTCGCCACCGGCCACGAGATCTGGCTCACCAAGGGCAACCTGATCGATGCCATGCGCGCGTCCTACGCGCTGCCCGGCGTGTTCGATCCCGTCCGCATCGGCGGCCGCTGGCTCATGGACGGCGCGCTGGTGAACCCGATCCCGGTCACGGCCGCCCGCGCGCTCGGGGCCGAGATCGTGCTGTGCGTGAACCTCAACGGCGACATCAAGAGCCGGGGCACCACGATCCAGGCCTATGTGCCCCACGAGGACGCGGTGGAGGCCGCCGGCCAGGCGGCGGTCGCCGGCCTCGGCGGTCCCGCCCAGCGCCTGCGCAGCTTCGTCGGCCGGGTCGGCGGCGCGCCGGGCCTGGCCGCGGTCATGGTCGATGCCTTCAACATCACCCAGGATCGCATCTCGCGCTCGCGCCTCGCCGGCGATCCGCCGGACGCGATGGTGTGCCCCAAGCTCGCCCAGATCGGCCTGTTCGAGTTCCACCGCGCCGACGAGGCCATCCGCCTCGGCCGCGAGGCGGCCGAGCGCGTCCTGCAGGATGTCGAGGCGTTGCTGACGGCCTGAAGCGGTCAGGCCGTCGCGATGTAGTTCTTGAGCGCCTGGTGCTCCGCCTCGATCTCGGCGAGGCGCCACTTCACCACGTCCCCGATCGACACGACGCCAACGAGCTGGCCGCCCTCGACGACCGGCAGGTGGCGGAACTTGCCGTCGCTCATCGTCTGCATGACGTCGTTGATCGACGCGCTCTCGGCGCAGGTCACGACCTTCACGGTCATGTAGCGCGACACGGCGTCGGACAGCACGTTGACGCCCCCCGACGCCACCGCGCGGACGATGTCACGCTCGGAGAGGATGCCTTTCACCACCCGTGCCGGGTGGGCCACGATGATGGCGCCGATGCGCCGCTCGGCCAGAAGCCGCGCGGCCTCGCCGAGTGTCTGGTCGGGACCGATGGTCACGACCTCCCGGCCCTTCTGCGTCAGGATATTGCGGACGTTCATAGGCTCTTCCCTCCTCGACGATCCCTCCCCGCGCGGCCCGCTGCCCGGGCTTCTCGCGATGTGTGACGAAAGTTGAACCCACGGGGCCGCAGAAGGCAAGCCGCGGCGCAAGCTCAGTCGTGGACCCGGGGTCTCCGGTCGATCCAGGGCATCAGCAAGAAGCCGGCGACGAAGCCGCCGATATGCGCCTCCCAGGCGATCCCGCCCGGCGCGATGCCCAGCGGCTCGGCAAAGACGCCGAAGACGAGGTTCAGGGCGAACCACACGCCGAAGAAGATCATCACGTTGCGGTCGCGCGCCACCTCCGCCAGCGAGCGCACGGGGCCGAACGCGGCCTGGATGGTGGACGGCCCCCGCGGGCCGTAGGCGAACCGCATCGCCGCGGCCATGGCGCCGGAGGCCGCCGCTGACGCGCCGATGACCGGTACAGCCGCCTCGGGATGGATGGCGAAATGCGTGAGCGCTCCGGCGATCGCCGTCAGCGCCAGGAAGACGAGGGTGCGGACCGCGCCGATGCGGCGGCCGAGCGGGGTGGCGAACGCCATGAGCCAGGCGCAGTTTAACACCACATGCGCCCAGTTCCCGTGGAGGAAGGCATAGGTCAGCACCGTCCAGGGGCGTCCGGCCTGCTCCTCCACGAGGTACCGCAGCAGCGCGATCTGCCGGGCCGCCTCGGCCCCGCCGGCCTGCGCGATGCGGTCCGCCACGGCGGCAGCGTCGTCCGGCCAGAGCCAGAGGAAGGAGCGCAGCGGGATGAACGCATAGTCCAGGAGGATGCCGACATCGGCCTCCTCCGACAGCAGCGCCATCCGCAAGGCGTGGATCGCCACGAGCAGGGCGACGACGCCGACGACGACGCCGGGCGCGTTGAACATCCGCTCGCGCGGTCTTTCGGGGGGAAGCGTCATGGCCAGAAGCTGGGCCGCCCCGGCGCTTTCGGCAAGCGCGCGGCGCGGGTTTTCCCGCCCCATGGGCGGCGCGGCGGCTCCGAACGGACGGCCATTCGCCGGCTGGCGCATAAAAAAAGGGAGGGCATGAAGCCCTCCCTTTGGAAAGTGGTGGCGTCCTGGCATGAGGGGCGGACCCGAGGGTCTGCCGGTATCCGCCGGCCGGGACGTGCCGCCGGAGCGGGCGGCACTCAATTCCGTGGTGAACAGACTGTTGCCGCCTGCCGGCCGCCTGCGCAATCGTTTCCCGATCTTAACCCTAATTCACGGCCGGGCGGGATAGCCGGCACGGATTTCGCGACCCCCGCTTGGCGCCGGACGGGACAGGAGGGTTAATGTCCCGTTAACGGCCAGACATGACCGAAAACGGGTCGCGGGCCCCTTCCCGCGTCCCTGGTGGGGGAATGAGATGAGACATCCGACGAGCCGGGTGCTGTTTGCCTACTGGGACGGATTGCGCGGTGCGCGCTCCGCTCCCGAGCGCGGCGAGATCGAGCCTGGAGCGATCCGGCACGTCCTGGCCGACACGTTCATCCTGGACCTGGACGAGCCCGGCGAGCCGATGCTGCGCCTGGCGGGCACGCGCCTGTGCGGCCTGTTCGGCCGCGAGCTGAAGGGCGAGGGCTTCGCCGATCTGTGGACCGGCGGGGGCCGGGACGAGATCGGCCGCCTGATCGCCGCCGTGCAGGACGACGCGGCCGGCATCGTCGGCGGCCTCGTGGGGCATACCGCGGACGGGGACCGCATCACGCTGGAGATCCTGCTCCTGCCGCTGCGCCACCACGGCCGCACCCATTCCCGCGTGCTGGGCGCCATCTCGCCCGGCGCCATCCCGGCCTGGATGGGCCTGAAGCCCGTCGTCTCGCTGGAGACGATCTCGCTGCGGATCATCTGGCCCGTCGGCGAGGTTGCGCCGGCCGCCCCTCCCCCCACCATCGAGCGCCGGGGCCGTCTGGTGGTCCATCAGGGCGGAAGAGCATGATCCGTTCCGTTTGCGGGCGATTTGCCTCCGAACGGAAAACGATCGTTAACCCCGCCTTTCTATGATTCGACAGCGCCCGCATTGCGTGCGGACGATTGTGGAAGGGTGGGCATGACTTCGACCGCGTTTGCACAGGCTGCGGCGCTCGTGCGCGGGACCGGCGCCGACAGGCGCCGCCACCAGCGCGTCGGCGTCGCCCTGCTCGGCCGGTACATGCTCACCAACCGGCAGGAATATCCCTGCCGGACCATCGACATGTCGCCGGGTGGCGCGTCCATCATCGCCCCCGTCCAGGGCGTCCTGGGCGAGCGCGTCGTCGTCTATCTGGAGCATATCGGCCGGATCGAGGGCCAGATCGCGCGCCTCGTGCCGGATGGCTTCGCCATGTCGATCCTCGCCACGCCCCGCAAGCGCGAGAAGATCGCAGCCCAGCTCACCTGGCTTGCCAACCGTCAGGACCTCGGCCTGCCGGAAGACCGGCGCCACGAGCGCCTCACGCCGCTGCAGGCCCGCTCCACGCTGACCGTCGAGGACGGCCGCGAATACGTCGTGCGGATCATCGACATCTCGCGCTCCGGCGTCGCGATCTCCACCGACCTGCGGCCGGAGATCGGCTCGCCCGCCGTCATCGGCAAGACGCCGGGACGCGTCGTCCGCCATTTCGAGGGCGGCGTCGCCATCGAGTTCCGCCTGCCGATCCCCATCGACATGTTCGACGAGGATCTCGTTCTCTGAACGACGCGGCTTTCGCCGCAGCACGACCTCCAGCCAGACGCAAGACGCCCGCCGGCAGCCCCGCGCGGGCGTTTTGCATAGGCCTGTCCTCGGGTGCCGGCCGCCCCGCGTTTCCAGGTCGCTTGCGAAATGCGCGCAATTTTACACGCCGCCGAAACAGCCTGTTTTTCGTGATCTGAGAGCGACTTAGCCGCAAGGCCAATTCGCTCAAATTGTCCGTATTGGGTTCAGCGGACAGGCAAGACCCGCCGCCATGGTGGCTCCCGGGACTGGGAGACACCACATGACGTTCAAGGCTCATCTCTGCGCCGGCCTGTTCGCCGCGCTCGTTTGCGGCGGCACGCCCGCCATCGCGTCCAGCATCGTTCCGGCCGCGCACCAGCCGACCTATGCGGAGGGCGACGCCCGCGCTCCGTTCGGCTGGGTCGACTTCTGCCGGCGCATGCCGTCCGAATGCGAGATCGACCGCACGCAGCCCGACCGCGTGACCATGACGCCGCACTTGTGGAAGCTGGTCGGGCAGGTCAACACTCGCGTCAACCGCGAGATCGAGCCCATGACCGACCAGGCCCATTGGGGCACGGTCGAGAGCTGGGACATCCCCACCGACGGCATCGGCGACTGCGAGGACTACGCCCTCCTCAAGCGCCAGCGCCTCTCCGCCGCCGGCGTGCCGCGCCGGGCCCTGCGCATGACCGTCGTCATCGACGAGGTCGGCGACGGCCACGCGGTTCTGATGCTGCGCACCGATCGCGGCGACTTCATCCTCGACAACAAGCGCGACGACATCCGCGCCTGGGCGGACACGGGCTACACCTTCGTCAAGCGCGAGCACGAAAGCCGCATCGGCTGGACGTCGCTCGGCGGGGCGCGCTCGCCGCTCGCGACCGCCGCGCGCTGACCTTCGCAAATCAGGGAAAGCGGGTCCCGGTCACGTCCCCACCTCCCCGTCCCCCGACCGGGACATTCGCTGTGAAGCCGGCCAGAAGGCCGGCTTCACGTCTTTCGGGGCATGCCCCAGCGTCACTAAGCCATTGTATTCAAACGATAAAGCGAAGCGGCACTGCGGCTCGCGCGCCACACTTGTTAATCATAAGTTAAACTGTCGACTATTGCGGCGTCCGCGCCGATTGCCGAACACCCCGACCCATGGAATGATCCTTAACAAGAGGTTAACTGGGCGGGCGAGATGAGGCGGTTGGCTCTTGGACTGGCTGCTTTGGCAGCACTCGGCGCGGCTGCCCAGGCAAAGCCTCAGCGCAGCGTGGCTTCTCTTCCCTCGCCGGTGACGGAGGCCTCCGTCGGGGGCCAGTCCCGCGCTCCCATGGGCTGGATCGAGTTCTGCCGCACCAGCCCGGCCCATTGCATCACCGACACCCGCGAGCCCGAGCGCGTCGCTCTCGACACCGAGACGTGGCGCCTGATCTCGAGCATCAACCGCAAGGTGAACGCCGACATCGAGCCGGTGACCGACAGGGATCACTGGGGGGTCGTCGAGCGCTGGAGCCTGCCCGACGACGGCCGCGGCGATTGCGAGGACTACGCGCTGCTCAAGCGCAAGCTGCTGGCCGAGGCCGGCCTGCCGCGCCGGGCGCTGCTGATGACGGTCGTCATCGACGAGACCGGCGGCGGTCACGCGATCCTGACCGTGCGCACCGACCGGGGCGACTTCATCCTGGACAACAAGCGCAACGCGATCCTCGGCTGGACCGCGACGAACTACCGGTTCGTCAAGCGCGAAGGCCAGATGGGCATGGGCTGGGTCGACATGGACGAGCCCGGCCCCGCCGTCGCCACGGCGGCCCGCTGAGGCTCAAAGCCGCTTCAGCGTCGCGGAAAAGCGCTTCCAGTTCCGCACATAGCCGGCCGCGGACAGCCGCAGCCGCTCCACCGCCGCATCGTCGAGCGCCCGCACCGCACGCGCCGGCGAGCCGACGATCAGCGAGCGCGGCGGAAACACCTTGCCCTCGGTCACGAGCGCGCCGGCGCCGACGAGGCTTTCCTCGCCGATCACCGCGCCGTTGAGGATCGTCGCGCCCATCCCCACCAGCGCCGAATGGCCGATCGTGCAGCCGTGGAGGATGGCCCGATGACCGATCGTGCAATGCCGGCCGATGGTCAGTGGCATGCCGGGATCGGTGTGCAGCACCGCATGCTCCTGGATGTTGCTGCCCTCGCCGACCACGATGGGCTCGTTGTCGCCGCGCAGGACGGCGCCGAACCAGATCCCCACGTCCCTCTCCAGGACGACGCGGCCGATGACGTGGGCATCCGGCGCGATCCAGTACGCGCCGTCTTCGGGCAGCGTCGGCGCGTGGCCTTCGTCGAGGGAATAGAGCGGCATGGAAACCTCGCGCGGTGTGCGTAGCGATTCCGAGGTGACCCGCGCGAAACGCGGGCGTCAAGCCGCGGCGTTGGTCAGCCGGCGATGCGCAGGGCGACGTCGAGCACGAGGCGGCCGCTCATCATGCTCCAGAAGCACGCGATGATCGTAGCGATCATCACGGCGATCATGCTGCGGTGCTCGATCTGCCGCCCCAGGATCGTGTTGCGCATGATGATGAAGGGCGCCGAGAACACCACGACGGGCACGCTCGCCACCGCCTTGATGCCGCCCGCCTCCAGCAGGTGGAAGCTTGCGCGGCGCGAGGTCAGGAGCTCGAACGCGTTGGCCAGGAGGCCGGCCGCGGCAAAGCCGAGGGCCAGCGACTGGAAGGCTTCGATCACTCCGGGCGCCATGGTCATGACAACGCAACCTCACGCGGCAGGTACCGGCGCACCATGCCCAAGGCTTAACGGGAGGTTAAGAGTAATCGTTTGGTAAGGTTAACCCGCCAGGATGGTCCTGATCAGACCATCCGAGGGCCGCCGCCGATGACCGCAGCGCACACCCTGGCGCAGCCTGCGCCGCCCCGCCCGCCCCTGGCCTTGGGCGGTGTTCCCGTCGGCGGTCTTGCCATGGGTCTGGGCGCGGGGCTGACGCTGGGCGCCCTGGCCGTCGGCCTCGTGTTCCTCTCCCTCGAGGCGATGCCGGAGCAACGTGCGGCGGCGGAGACGATCCCCGTCAGCGTCGGCGATGCCGTCCTGGACGTTCCCGGCAGGCTGTTCCGGGCGCCGGGGGCCGGAATGACGGGTGGCGCGCTGACGCTGCCCCTGCCGCTGGACGCGCCGCCGGGCGCCTCGATCGCCGACCGGACGCTGATCCTGCGCATCGCGCCGGCGGACGGCGCCCTCGATCCCGCGGAGCGGCCGGCCAGCCTCTATGCCCGGTTTCTGACCAGCGACGTCTGGCGCAATCCGGGCGGGCTCCTGTCCCGCCGCTTCCGCGCCGGCTCGCCCTACCAGACCGAGGAACTCTACCTCGCGCCGCCGGACGGGCGGGCCTTCGCGGCGCGCTGCCCGCGGGCGGACAGGCCCGATGCCGTGCCGGGCCTCTGCGTCGCCGAGTTCCGCGATCGCGGGCTGGACGTGACGATGAGCTTCCCGGCGCGCAGGCTGCCGGAATGGGAGGAGATGGACCGGCGTGCCCGCGCGCTCCTCGGCGCGATCCGCCGGTCCTGAGCGCTCACTCCAGGTCGGAGTCGAGGATCGCCATCGTGAAGTTGTACGAGCGGTCGCCGTCCTCGTCGTCGAGGAAGACCACGCCGACGAACTCATCGCCGATATAGACCTCGGCCGAATCCGTCTTGCGCGGGCGGGCCACCACGCGGATCGCCGCGTTGGAGAAGCTCCGGCGCAGATACGCCTCGACCTTGGCGATTTCGTTCTTGTCCACGTTCAATCCTCTTCGCGTCTGCCGTGAGGGCGATTGCCACGAACGGCACCGGAGCCGCAACCCCGAATGTCCCGCGCCGTCCTCGCAAGGGGGAGCGGCGGGCCTTAGATGTCGAAGGTGAGGTCCGACTTGTCGGACAGGAAATGGTCCATGGTGCGCGCCGGTTCCGCGCAGCCTGCGGTGCCGACGATCTGGGCCGGGACGCCCGCCACCGTGACGTTGTTGGGCACCGACTTCAGCACGACCGAGCCGGCCGCGATGCGCGCGCACCGCCCCACCTCGATATTGCCCAGCACCTTGGCGCCCGCGCCGATGAGCACGCCGCGCCGGATCTTGGGATGGCGGTCGCCCTTCTCCTTGCCCGTGCCGCCGAGCGTCACGTTCTGGAGGATCGACACGTCGTCCTCGATCACCGCCGTCGAGCCCACGACGAGCCCCGTCGCGTGATCGAGGAAGATGCCCTTCCCCACCCGCGCCGCCGGGTTGATGTCGGTCTGGAACGTGTCGGAGGACCGGCTCTGCAGGTAGAGCGCGAAATCGTGCCGCCCGTTCTTCCAGAGCCAATGTGCCAGCCGGTGCGTCTGCAGCGCGTGGAAGCCCTTGTAGTAGAGCGTCGGCTCCAGCAGCCGGTTCGTCGCCGGGTCGCGGTCGAGCACGGCCATGAGGTCGGCGCGGATGGCGTCGCGGATGCCGGGCTCGGCCTCGACGGCCTCGGCGAAGGCCTGGGAGATGAGGTCGCCCGACAGGGCCGGATGGTCGAGCCTTGCCCCCAGGCGGTGGCCGATGGCGCCTTCCAGCGTGTCGTGATTGAGGACGGAGGCGATGACGAAGCTGGCCAGGACAGGTTCGGCGACGACCATGTCCTCCGCCTCGGCGCGGATGCGGCGCCAGACGGGATCGACGACGACGACGCCCTGACGGCTCTCCTCGACTGCCTTGTGCGGTCTCGCGCTCATGGTCCGGCCTCCGGTTCGTCGCCCCTAGCTATGCCCTCGCGAGGCATCCGCCAACCCCCCGGCCGGCGAAGCCCTTCTCCCGAACGCCGTCCGCGCGGGAGGAAAACATCGGGCCGCCAGGCCACCATGGACGAAAACCGCAACCGTTCGATGAACGGCCGGATTCGATCCGGCGACGGCTTGAATCATCGCGTCAGACGCCTGAATCGATGGACGAAGCCGTTGAATCAGTTTGTGAGGCGCCGGAATCGGAATGCGAGCGTCCCGCCGCAAGTCTCTGGCGGGATTCGTCAATCTCAGGCAGGAAACTCGGCGGCAAGGAACGACAGCACCGTGTCGCCGAAGACGTCGTTGCGGTCCCCCGCCACCATGTGGCGCGCCTCCGCGATGTCGGCATACCGGCCATGCGGGACGAGCGCGAGGAAGGCGTGCGCCGCCTCCGGGCTCACGAGTTCGCTGGCGCCGCCGCGCACCAGCAGCAGGGGCACGGCCAGTCCCCGCGCCGCGTCCTCCAGCTCGGCCTCGATCGCGGCCCAGTCCGTATTGATCGTCGCCGGACCTTTCAGGAAGCGCGGGTCCCAGTGCCACCGCCAGCGCCCGTCCGGGTGCAGGCGCAGGTTCTTCTTCAGCCCGTCCAGCGAGCGCGGCCTGGGCCGGTGCGGCAGGTAGGCGGCTACAGCGTCGGCGGCCTCCTCGACGCTGGCAAAGCCTTCCTGAGCCCGCGCCGCCATGAAGCCCTGGACATGGCTGACGCCCTGCGGATCCATCCGGGGGATGATGTCGACCAGCACGATGCCGCGGAAGACGGGCTCCCGCGCCGCCGCGAATGTGTGCAGGGCCGCGATGCCGCCGAGCGACGCGCCGACGGCGACGGGCAGGACGCCGTCCTCCGCCGCGAGCGCGGCGCCGACCAGAGCGGCATCGTCGGCATAGTCGCGGAATGTGTAGCGCCCCTGCTCGTCCCAGGCGCTGTCGCCATGGCCACGCTGGTCGAGGGCCACGGTCCGCCAGCCCTGCCCGGCAAGCTCCCGCGCCACCTTGTCCCAGGCATGGCGCGTCTGCCCGCCGCCATGCAGGAAGAGGACCGAGCGCGGCCCGTCGCCGCGCACCGTGGCGGCGAGCTGGATGCCGCCGGCGCCGCTGAAGATGCGCCTGGCCGTCATCACGGCCTCCGGGCGAGGAAGTCGAGCACGGCGGCCTTGTGGGTCTTGTCGCCGACGGCGAGGTTGTGGTCCCGGCCCTCGATGTCGAAGACCTCCGCGCCGGGCATCAGCGCCGCCAGGCCGCGCGCCGAACCCGCGACCGGGTCCTTGGTCCCCACGCTGATCAGCGTGGGCGCGCGGATGCGGCCGACCTCCTCGGCGCTCAGCGTGTCGCGGGAGCCGCGGATGCAGGCGGCGAGCGCCTTCAGGTCGCTGCGATTGGCGTCCGCGAAGGCGCGGAACATGCGCTGCATCGGGTCCGTCAGGACGTCCAGAGACGGCGCCTCCATCGCATCCGCGATACCCAGCGGCAGGCCGACGCCTTCCACCAGATGGACGCCGAGGCCGCCCAGCAGGAGCGACCGCACACGCTCGGGATGGGCGAGCGCCAGATGCGCGGAAATGCGCGCGCCCATGGAATAGCCCATCACGTCGGCGCGCTCGATGCCGAGGTGATCGAGCAGCCGGCGGGCGTCCTCCGCCATGATGGCCGATTTGTACGCGGCCGGATCGTGCGGCTTGCCGCTGCGCCCGTGGCCGCGATTGTCCGCCGCGATCACGCGGAACCCCGCGCCGGTCAGCGTCTTCACCCAGCCCGGATTGACCCAGTTCACCGCGTGGGAGGAGGCGAAGCCGTGGACCAGAAGGATGGGATCGCCCGGCCCCGTCTCGGGCCTCTCGTCGATGAAGGCGATCTCGACGCCGTCGGAATCGAAGCGGTGCACGTGGACACTCCCGGGCTCGGTTCGGCTCGCGGCACGCACGTCGCCCCGGCGGGGCGCGTGCGACAGCCGTGCAGGGGCATTAGGAAATGACGGGGCTGGACGCAATTGCAGCCACGCCGTATGTCCGTCTCGCGCCGGCGCACGCGTCGCGCCGCGCTGCAGCGAGGATGGGCCATGGCCGACAAGGGCGTTCCGCATTTCCACAACGAGCCGGGCGTGCCGGTGATCGAGGTGGGCGTGCGCGAGTTCATGTGCATCGGCGCCAAGCCGCCGTTCGACCACCCCCACATCTTCATCGACATGGGCGACGAGACCGAGGCGGTCTGCGGCTATTGCTCGACGCTGTTCCGCTACAATCCGGCGCCGAAGGCCGGCATCTGCGCCCCGGCCGAGTGCCTGATCGCCGAGACGGCGGCCGCCTGAGCGCCCCATGCCAGACTTGAGGTCCGGGCCGCCCGCCATCGTCGCGGGCGCCGGCATCGGCGGGCTCGCCGCCGCCCTCTTCCTGTCCCGGGCGGGCATTCCGTCCCTCGTCCTGGAGCGGCGCACCGTCCTCGACGAGGCCGGCGCCGGCATCCAGCTCTCCCCCAATGCCAGCCGGCTGCTGATCGCCCTCGGCCTCGGCCCGGCCCTGACGCGCCGCGCCGTCGCGCCGGAACGCGTGGACATCCGCGATGCCCGCTCGGGTCGCACGATCGGCGGCATCGCCCTCGGCGCCTCGATGCAGGAGCGTTACGGCGCGCCCTACTGGGTGCTGCACCGCGCGGACCTGCACGGCGTCCTGCTCGATGCCGTCCGCTCCGACCCCAACGTCACGCTCAAGGTCGGCCGCGCCGTCCGCGGCGCGATGGAGGCGGGGGACGGCGTCGCTGTGTCGGTGGAACGCGGGGCATCCCAGGCCCTCGAGACGCTGCACGCGCCTTTCGTGATCGGCGCGGACGGGGTGCGCTCGGCCTGCCGCGCGGCGTTGGGCGATGTCCGCGCGCCTGTCTATCAGGGCGCGGACGCCTGGCGCACGACGATCCCGGTCGGCGAGGCTCCCGCCTTCGCCCGGGAGCCCGTCACCGGCCTGTGGCTCGGCAAGGGGCTGCATGTCGTCCATTATCCGGTCTGCGCCGGCCGCGCGGTCAACGTCGTCGCCGTGCTCGCGGCTGACGCGCCGCTGGAGGATTACGGCACGCCGGGCGAACCGGGCCGGATCGCGGCCAGGGTGTCTCGCCTCGCCGGTCCGCTGCGCGACCTCGTCGCCGCCGCCGCCGACTGGCGCGTCTGGTCGCTGAAGGATTTGCCGGCCGAGCGCATGGCGCGCGGGCGGATCGCGCTCGCCGGCGACGCCGCCCATCCCGTTCTGCCCTACCTCGCGCAGGGCGGCGCCATGGCGATCGAGGACGCGGCGACGCTCGCGTCGGCGCTGGCGCGGCAGCCCTGGGATGTCCCGGCCGCCCTCGCCGCCTACGAGGGTGAGCGGCTGGCGCGGGTGCGCCGCGTGCAGGATGCCGCCCGGGGCAACGGCCGGATCTATCACCTCGGCGCGCCCTTCACGCTGGCGCGCAACGCCGTCATCGCCCGCCGGGGGCCGGAGAGCATGCGGAACGCCTATGACTGGCTGTACGGGTGGACACCCCCGGCCTGACGGCGGCTCAGGCCTCGTCCGGCACGAAGTCCATCGCCACGCCGTTGATGCAGTAGCGCAGGCCCGTCGGGGGCGGCCCGTCGGGGAAGACGTGACCCAGATGCCCGCCGCAATTGCTGCAATGGACCTCGGTCCGGACCATGAAGAACGAACGGTCGGTCGAGGTGCCCACCGCGCCCTCGATCGGATCGTTGAAGCTCGGCCAGCCCGTTCCGGACTCGAACTTCCGCTTGCCGACGAAGAGCGGCTGCCCGCATCCGGCGCACACGAAGGTGCCAGGCCGCTTCTCGTGGTTCAGCGCGCAGGACCCCGCCCGCTCCGTGCCGTGCTGGCGCAGCACGTAGTACTGCTCCTCCGTCAGCTTCTCACGCCACTGGGCGTCGGTGAGCTGGAAGGGGAAGGAGCCGGCGCGGCCCTCGGTCGTCTGCATGGACAGGTCTCCCGGGTGAGGAACGTCCCGCAACAGATGGGGCCGGCGCCGGCTCCGCGCCAGCCCCGGCCCCTCACATCGCCGCGAGACTACTGGCCCTGACCGAGCGAGAAGCCCGGCTCGCCGTCGAACGTGTAGAGCTGCTCCGTCTTCACGAAGTCCACCCCGGCCTGGGCGAGGCGCCGCAGCAGGCCCGCCACCATCGCCTTGTTCGGCGAAAGGCCGGGCTTGGCCATGAACCGGCACCGCCAGTGATCGGTGAGGAAGGTTTCGTCATGGCCCTCCGGCCAGACCTTCACGCCGCGATTGGTGATCATCGCAAGGTCGAAGACCTCGGCGCCCGCGGGGGCGAGGCTGGAGGCCAAAGCGGCGGGCCTCACGCCCGGCGCGTCGACGAAGACGTCCACGCCGACCAGGGCCTTGTCCGCCCGCGCGGCGCGCACCGGCTCGGGCACGTCGATCGCCCGGCCGTCGCCGTAGGACGCCGGCTGCAGCGTCTGCGGCCGCCGGCCGAGGCGCGCGATCACCGCGTCGGCGAAGGCGTCGGTGCCCAGCGCCGCACCCGTTCCGCCCATGTCCGCCGTCCGCACGCCCTCCTCCACCGCCGTGAGCCAGGCGTTGTGGACGAGCTCGGCGACGCGGGCCTGGCCGATATGGACCAGCATCATGACCCCGGCCAGGAGCAGGCCCGAGGGGTTCGCGACGTCGCGGCCGGCGATGTCCGGCGCCGAGCCGTGAATCGCCTCGAACATCGCCGCCGAGGAGCCGATATTGGCCGAAGGCGCGAGGCCGACGGAGCCTGCCACCTCCGCCGCGATGTCCGACACGATGTCCCCGTAGAGGTTCGAGGTGACGATCACATCGAACCGGCCCGGATCGGCGGCGAGCTTGGCCGCGCCGATATCGATGATCATGTGCTCCTTGGCGATGTCGGGATAGTCCTTGCCGATCGCGTCGAAGACCCGATGGAACAGCCCATCGGTCAGCTTCATGATGTTGTCTTTGCTGAAGCAGGTGACCTTCCCGCGTCCGTTCGCCCGCGCATATTCGAAGGCGTAGCGCACGATCCGCTCGGTTCCCGGCTGCGAGACCAGCTTCAGGCACTGATAGACCTCGTCGGTCTGCCGGTGCTCGATGCCCGCATAGAGGTCCTCCTCGTTCTCCCGCACGATCACCACGTCCATCGCCGGATGCAGGGTCGACACGAAGGGATGGTAGGCCGTGCAGGGCCGCACGTTGGCGAAGAGCCCCAGCGTCTTGCGGATCGTCACGTTGAGGCTCTTGTAGCCGCCGCCCTGGGGCGTCGTGATCGGCGCCTTGTAGAGGACCTTGGTGCGCTTCAGCGAGTCCCATGCATCCGGCCCGATGCCGGCCGAATGCCCGGCGCGGTAGACGCGCTCGCCCAGCTCGATCGGCTCCACGGCGAGGGACGCGCCGGCGGCGAGCAGGACCTTGAGGCTCGCCTTCATGATCTCCGGCCCGATCCCGTCGCCGAACGCGACGGTGACGGGGACAGCAGCGGGCCGGGACGAGGACAGGGCGGCCGGGGACTGGTGCGTGGTCATGGCGATGCTCCGTTTGCGAACGGGCACCGCAATACGCCGTGTCTCACTGTTTCAAAAATTGATAATTGACAGCCTTACGTTTGAAATTATCAATGACGCATGCCGCATCGCGTCAACCTCGATCTGGACCTCGTCCGCGCCTTCGCCACCATCGCCGAGCTCGGCAGCTTTTCGCGCGCGGCGGAGCGGCTTTTGCGCAACCAGTCCACGCTGTCGCTGCAGATCAAGCGCCTGGAGGAGACGGTCGGCCACCGGCTCCTGGACCGCACGCCGAAATCCGTCCGCCTGACCGCGCAGGGCGAGACCTTCCTCGTCGTCGCCCACCGCCTGCTGGCGCTGAACGACGAGGTGATGGCCAAGGTCAACGAGCCGCACATGACCGGCACGGTCCGCCTCGGCACGCCGGAGGACTTCGCCACCAGCCATCTGCAGGACGTGCTGGCGCGCTTTGCGCAGACCTATCCCTCCGTCGCGCTGGAGGTGACCTGCGACCTCACGCTGAACCTGCTCGACCGCTTCCGGGAGGACGCGTTTGACCTCGTCCTGGTGAAGCGCGAGCCCACCGCCGGCGCGGCCGGCCGCCGTGTCTGGCGCGAGCCGCTCGTGTGGGTGGGCGGCGACAGGGACGTGGCTCCCGACGGCGCGCCCATCCCCCTCGTCGTCTCCCCCGATCCGTGCGTCTACCGCAAGCGTGCGACCACCGCCCTGGACCGCGCCGGCCGGACCTGGCGGGTGTCCTATACCTGCGGCTCGCTGGCGGGCACGCAGGCGGCCGTGGCCGCGGGGCTCGGCGTCACGGTCCTGCCCAAGGACATGGTGCCGCCGCGGCTGCGCATCATCGACGACGGCCTGCCGGAGCTCGACGACACGGAAATCGCGCTCCTGGCCCGTGAGCCGCTTTCGCCCCCCGCCGCACGCCTGGCGGACCAGATCGTCCGCGCCCTGGAGCAGCCGCTTGCGCCCCAGCGCGCGGGCCGATAACGCTCGGCAAGAGCCCGGCGCGCCGGGCCCGAAGGCGGACGTGGCGAAACTGGTAGACGCAAGGGACTTAAAATCCCTCGGGCTTGCCCGTGCGGGTTCGATCCCCGCCGTCCGCACCAGCCTCCACCGGCGGAAGGAGCCTTCCATGGACACCCATACCGGCGGTTGCCTGTGCGGCGATGTCAGGCTGACGGCGCGGGGCAAGCCCTATCGTGTCGGCATCTGCCATTGCATGGACTGCCGCAAGCATCACGGGGCGCTCTTCTATGCCGCCGCGATCTTCCCGCAGGATGCGGTGAGCGTGGACGGCGAGACGCGCGACTATGCCGGGCGCCATTTCTGCCCGCGCTGCGGATCCTCGCTCTTTGCCCGTTTCTCCGACGAGATCGAGGTTCATCTCGGCGCCCTGGACGAGCCGAACCGTTTCAGGCCGACCTACGAATGCTGGGCGATCCGCCGCGAGGGTTGGCTGCCCGCCCTGCCCCGCAGCTACGCCCGCAACCGCGACTCGGACGGCCGGACGGAGCCTTGAGCGGAACCACCGCGAGCCGCTCGCGTTTCGCTTCCGTCCCGGCGGCGGGACCGCGGCGGAAGGACATGGGTTGAGCGCCACCGGTCTGATCCTGTTCATCGGCTTCGGGCTCCTGGTGATCCTGGTAGCGTGGCTGCCGGTGTTCCTGCGCGGACGCCCGGTTTCCCTCGCCATGATCTTCGTCGCGCTCGGTGCGGCGGCCGGCCTGTTCATTCCCGGCTGGCCGCGCTGGCGCGATCATCCCGTCTTCGTCGAGCACTTCACCGAGATCGTCGTCATCATCGCGCTGATGGGCGCGGGGCTGAAGATCGACCGCAAGCTGTCCTGGCGTGGCTGGATCGCCACCTGGCGGCTGCTGGCCATCGCGATGCCGCTGTCCATCGGGGCCATAGCCGGGCTGGCGGTCGCGGCGCTGGGCCTGCCGGTGCCGGTGGCGATCCTTCTGGGCGCCCTGATGGCTCCCACCGATCCCGTGCTGGCCTCCGACATCCAGGTCGGCCCGCCCCGCTCCGGCGAGGAGGACGAGGTTCGTTTCGCGCTGACATCCGAGGCAGGCCTCAATGACGGGCTCGCCTTTCCCTTCGTGAACCTCGCGATCGCCATGGCCGCCGCCGGGCTCGTCGCGGGCGGCTGGCCGGGACCTGCCCTGCTGATGGAATGGCTCGCCGTGGACGTCGCCTGGAAGATGGCGGCCGGGATCGGCGTCGGCTGGGCCGTCGGCTGGCTGGCGGGCTGGGCGACGTTCCACCTGCCCGAAGGCGCGCGCCTCTCCCGCACCGGCGACGGGTTCCTCGCGCTCGGGCTCACCTTCGCGTCCTACGGACTGGCCGAATGGGCCCATGGCTACGGCTTCCTGGCCGTCTTCGTCACGGCGCTCTCCTTCCGGGCCGCCGAGCGGCAGGACAAGTTCCACGAGGAACTGCACGACTTCGCCGAGCAGGTGGAGCGGATCCTGATGATGATCCTGCTCGTCCTGTTCGGCGGCGCGCTGACGACCGGGCTGATGGCGCCGCTGTCGCTGGCGGACGCGGCCTTCGGCCTGGCCGTCCTGCTGGTCGTGCGGCCGCTGGCCGGCGCCGTCTCGCTCGCGGGCGGACCGTGGCCGACAGGCGAGAAGGCGCTCATCGCCTTCTTCGGCATCCGCGGCGTCGGATCGTTCTACTATCTCCAGCACGCGCTGAACGAGCGCGATTTCGGCCAGGCCGACCGGCTCTGGGCGATCACCGCCTTCATCGTCCTGGCCTCGATCCTGATCCACGGCGCGACCGCCTCGCCGCTCCTGGCGCGGATGGATCGCAGGCGCGACGCGGACGGCACGGCGCGCGACCTTCCGGACTAAGCGCAGCCCGCTGGCGCGGCGGCGGCTAGAGCATCGCGCGATTGGTCTTGGCGAGTTCGATCGTGGCGGGATGGTCGATCTTGCCGCTCGCCATGACCGGGATCTGGCCGACGACGAGGATGGCGCGCGGCACCCAGAGCTCGGGGAAGCCCACGTGCCGGGCGTGCACCAGCAGGCTCTCGCGCTCGGCGTCGGCCCTGTCGGTCACCAGGATGAGCTGCTCGCCCTTGCGCGGGTCCGGCAGCGAGACCACCACGTGGCTGGCGCCCTCCCACAGGTTGGACACCATCGCCTCCACCGCAGCCAGCGAGACCATCTCGCCGCCGATCTTCGCAAAGCGCTTGGCCCTGCCTCGGATCGTGACGAAGCCGCCCTCGTCCACGGTAACGATGTCGCCCGTGTCGTGCCAGCCGCCCGGGGGCGTCTGGATCTGGCCCGGCCTGTCGGCGGAGAGATAGCCCAGCATCACGTTCGGCCCGCTGACATGCAGCCGGCCGCCGGCCGCGATGCCCTCCACCGGCTCCAGCCGGTGCGCGATGCCGGGCAGGAAGCGCCCGACCGAACCCGGCGCCTGGGCGTCCGGCGTGTTGCAGGCCAGGACCGGCGCGCATTCGGTCGCGCCGTAGCCTTCCAGCAGCGTCGTGCCGTAGGGGCGCCACATCGCCCGCGTCTCGTCCTTCACGCGCTCGGCCCCGGCCACGACGAAGCGCACGCTGGCCAGATCGCCCTCTCCGGCCGCGCGGGCATAGCCCTGCAGGAACGTGTCGGTCGCCAGCAGGATGGTCGCCCGCGTCTCGCTGATGAGCTTGGGCACCTGCCGGTAATGGAGCGGGCTGGGATACATCACGACCTTGATGCCGGTGAGCACGCCCATGAGCGTCCCGGCCGTCAGGCCGAAGGAGTGGAAGACCGGCAGCGGGTTGAACAGGACGTCCTGCGTCGAGAAGTGGGCGCCGGCATGCGCCCGGATCTGGTAGGCGTTGGCCACCAGGTTGGCGTGGGAGAGCAGCACCGCCTTGGGCAGCCCTTCGGAGCCAGAGGTGAACAGAACGACGCCCTCGCCGTCGGGATCGGCGAGCCCGAACCGGCCCGCGCGCATCCGGTCCGCGACGCCGCGCAGCTTGTCGAGGATGCCGACCTCGCCGCGCACGTCCTCCAGGTAGACGATGCGGCACGTCTCCTCGAGCGCGGCGACCACGTCATCCAGCTTCGCCTGGTCGACGAAGCGGCGCGAGGTCACGACCGTCTTCAGCCCGGCGACCGCGCAGGCCGCCTTGAGGTTGCGGATGCCCGCCGTGAAGTTGAGCAGCGCCGGGACGCGCCCGAAGGCCGAGAGCGCGAACAGCGCGACGGCGGCGCCGACGGCGCTGGGCAGCATCAGCCCGACGCGCTCCCGGTCCTGCGTGACATGGGCGAGCCGGCGCCCGAGCACGAGCGCGCCCAGCACGAGGCGGCCATAGGTGAGCGGGTTCCGCTCCTGGTCTTCCAGGATGATCCGGGCCTTGCCGTAGGTCTCGCTGGCGGCGACGAGGGCGCCGAAAAGGCTCCGCCGCGTGCGTGCAATATCGAAATGAAAATCGTTCACGCGGTCCCCCGCCACAATCTTTGCGGGAACCTAGCTGTTATGCCGCAAGACCGAAAGGGGCGGCTCAGCCTTTCGCACCGTCCCGTATCGGCGGCTGGAACGTCAGTCCCATGTCCCAGGGGAAGTAGATCCAGGTGTCCTGCGAGACTTCCGTGACGAAGGTGTCGATGATGGGCCGGCCCTGGGGCTTGGCGTAGACGGCCGCGAAATGCGCCTCGGGCAGCATGTCCCGCACGACCTTGGCGGTCTTGCCGGTATCGGTGAGGTCGTCGACGACCAGCACGCCCTTGCCTGTCCCCCCGCCGATCGCCAGCACGTCCGGCGAGATGCCCTTGAGCACCGCGAGCTGACCCTGGTTCTTGTAGTCGTGGTAGCTGGCGATGCAGACGCTTTCGATCACGCGGATCTCCAGCTCCCGCGCCACGATGGCCGCCGGCACAAGGCCGCCCCGTGTAATGCAGACGATCGCCTCGAACGGCCCGGCCGCATGCAGCCGCCAGGCGAGCGCGCGCGCGTCGCGGTGGAACTGGTCCCACGACACGGGGAACGCCTTGTCCGGGGTCATCGCCATGCCGGCGTCTCCTCTCAAGCCTTGCCCTTGCGGGCCTTCATATCGTCGATCATGGCCCGCACCGCCGCCTCTGCGGCGGCCAGGTGATGCTCCTCGCGCGAGCGCACGACGAGCGTGGTCTGGAAGCGCCCGTCCACGTAGCCCGGATAGGAGCCGATGCTCACGTCCGGATGCGCCTTCGCGATCTCGCCTAGCGGGCCGCCGATATCGCCCTCCTTGAGGGCTGCCTCGATGGACACCGACAGCATGCGGCGGCCGGTCTGGAGCGTCGGCGCGACGTTGTCGAGCATGGCCTGCATGATGGAGGGCACGCCCGCCATCACGATCACGTTGCCGATGCGGAAGCCCGGCGCCTTGGAGACCGGATTGGCGATCAGCTCCGCCCCCGCGGGAATGCGCGCCATGCGCAGCCGCGCCTCGTTCAACTCCGCTTCGGGGATGCGCTCCAGCAGCATGGCGCGGGCGCGCGGGTCAACGTCGATGGACACGCCGAAGGCCTTGGCCACGCAATCGGCAGTGATGTCGTCATGCGTGGGGCCGATGCCGCCGGTGGTGAACACGTAGGTGTAGCGGGCGCGCATGGCGTCCAGCGCCGCGACGATCTCCGCCTCCACGTCCGGCACCACGCGCACCTCGCGCAGGTCGATCCCGATCGCGGTGAGATATTCCGCGATGTAGCCGATATTCTTGTCCTTGGTGCGCCCGGACAGGATCTCGTCGCCGATGACGAGAAGCGCGGCAGTGATCGGATCGGACATGAAGGGCTCCGGGGAACGCACCGGGACTTAGCGCGGCAGCGGCCGTGCCTCAAGGCGCAGCGGCGCGGCGTTCCCCCGCGCGCCTTTGCACCGGCCGCCTCGCGCGGGCTAGCGTGCCGCGCGATTCCCCCATTTCGCCGGACGAGCCCGCCTCATGCGTTTCCCCTCGCCCCTCGTCGAAGGCCGCCTGGTGCGGCGCTACAAGCGCTTCCTCGCCGATGTGGTGCTGGCGGACGGCACCGCCGTCACCGCCCATTGCGCCAATCCCGGCGCGATGGTGGGGCTCGCCGAACCCGGCGCGAAGGTCCTGCTGTCCAGGTCCGCCGATCCGCGCCGCGCGCTGCCCTATTCCTGGGAGCTGGTGGAGACGGCGCTCGCGGACGGCCGGCGCCAGCTCGTGGGCATCCATACCGGCCACCCCAACCGGCTGGTGGCGGAAGCACTCGCCGCCGGGCGCATCGCGCCGGTGGCCGCCTACGACACCGTGCGGCCCGAAGTGGCCTACGGACAGGCGAGCCGCGTGGACTTCCTGCTCACGGGCGAGGGCCTGCTCCCGCTTTATCTCGAGGTGAAGAACTCCCACCTCATGCGCGAGCCGGGCCTCGCCGAGTTCCCCGATTGCCGCACGGTCCGCGCCGCGCGCCACATGGACGAGCTGGGCGACATGGTCGAGGCCGGCCACCGCGCGATGCTGGTCTACGTGGTGCAGATGCCGCTCGCGCAGGCCTTCCGCGTCGCCGCGGACTACGATCCCGCCTATGCCCAGGCCGCGCGACGGGCCCGCGAGCGCGGCGTGGCGATGCACGCCTTCCGCTGCGCCATCGATCGCGAGGGCATCGTGCTGGCAGACGAGATCCCGGTCCTGTCCGGCTGAACCGTCAGTCGCGGCGATAGATCAGGTTCAGCCGCGTCGTCGCCTCGTGGCGATAGCCGCGGCCGGCGAGCAGCGCCGGCAGGTCCGCCTGCCAGCGGCCCTGGCCGTTCTCGATGATGACGAGCTTCGGCAGCAGCGAATCCGGCGCCTCGGCGAGGAACGGCATGAGGATCAGGTCCTCGGCCCCTTCCACGTCGAGCTTCATCGCGTCGATTCGCGTGAAGCCTTCCGCCTCCAGCAGGCCGGACAGGGTCACGGCCGGAACGCGGATGGCGGACGCCTGGCCGTTGGCGATGAACTTCACGCTCGCCTCGCCCTTGTTGCGCGCGTCCAGGAACAGGGTGAGCTGTCCGGGCTTGTCGGCGACGGCGCAGGCCACCGCCTTGATCGAGCCGAACGGGTTGAGGCTGATGTTCTGGGTCAGCCGCTCGAACACCTCGGGCTGCGGCTCGACCGCCAGGATGCGCGTGCGCGGGCCGCCGAGAGCCGCGACGAAGAGCGAATAGACGCCCACATTGGCGCCGATATCCACAAACACGAAATCGTCCCGCACCGCGGCGGCCAGCGTGTCCCGCTCCACCGGGTCGAAATATTGCGGCGTGAACAGCACCCGCTTTTCGCAGACATTGGCATCGGGATAGAGCCGCAGGCGCGCGCCGAAGGTCTCGATGTCCACCGGCCGGCCGCGCAGGACCTTGAGCCCGAGCTTGCGCAGCGCGTAGGCCATGCGACGCCCCGCCCAGGTGTCCGCCATCCCGCGGGTGAGCGCGATGGTCCGGCTGGCGAGGCCTTCGGGCGCAAAGGCGCCGAACGGCTGGGATTCTGGCATGGCGGCCTTGAGGTCGTTGAACTTGGCGGCGGCGTATCCGGCCGCTCTTACCCCCGCCCGCCGGTCAAGGAAAGGCCCGCGGCCCGTCGCGACGTCGCAGCCGCCTTGACCGGCTCCGCGCCATCCCTCACATCTCAGGCCATGACCTTCGTCGATGCCTCGTCCGCCCCGCGCCGCAAGACCGGCGCCATCAAGATCCATGGCCCCTCAGATTTCGAGGGCATGCGCCGCGCCGGCCGCCTGGTGGCGCAGGCGCTGGATTCGCTCGTGCCGCACGTCCAGCCGGGCGTCACGACGAAGCGGCTGGATGACCTGGCCTTCCAGTTCGCCATGGACCACGGCGCCTATCCCGCGACGCTGAACTATCGCGGCTACCGCCATTCGATCTGCACCTCGATCAACCATGTCGTCTGCCACGGCATCCCCGACGAGAAGCCGCTGCGCGAGGGAGACATCGTCAACATCGATGCGACCCTGATCGTGGACGGATGGCACGGCGACGCCAGCCGCATGTACTATGTCGGCGAAGTGCCCCGTAAGGCGGCCCGCCTCTGCGAGGTCACCTACGAGTGCCTGATGCGCGGCATCGCCGCGATCAGGCCTGGCGCCCATCTGGGCGACATCGGCGCGGCGATCCAGGCCTATGCGGAGGCGGAGCGCTGCTCCGTGGTCCGCGATTTCTGCGGGCACGGGCTCGGCCGCCTGTTCCACGACGAGCCCAACGTGCTCCATGTGGGCCGCAGGGGCGAGGGACCGGAGCTGAAGCCCGGCATGTTCTTCACCGTCGAGCCCATGATCAATCTGGGCCGCCCGCATGTTAAGGTCCTCGCCGACGGCTGGACGAGCGTCACCCGGGACCGGTCGCTGTCCGCCCAGTTCGAGCACAGCGTCGCCGTGACCGAGACCGGGTACGAGATCTTCACCGCATCCCCCGCCGGCCTCGACTTCCCCGCCCATCCGCGCCCATGAGCGAAACGGACGACGCGCATTATCTCGGCCACCGCGAACGGCTCCGCGCCCGGTTCCGCGAGGCCGGGGGCGACGCGTTGCCCGATTACGAGCTCCTGGAGCTGATCCTCTTCCGCGCCATCCCGCGCCGGGACGTGAAACCCGTCGCCAAGGACCTGCTGCGCCGCTTCGGCAGCTTCGCCGAGGTGCTGGCCGCTCCGAGGGCGCGCCTTCTGGAGGTCAAGGGCCTCGGCGAGGCGGTCGTCGACGATCTCAAGGCGGTCGAGGCCGCCGCCCGGCGGCTGACCCGCGGCGCGGTCGCCAAGCGTCCGGTCCTGTCCTCCTGGTCCTCGGTCATCGATTATTGCCGCACGGCGATGGCCTTCGCCGACCGCGAGCAGTTCCGCATCCTCTTTCTCGACAAGCGCAACGCGCTCATCGCCGACGAGGTGCAGCAGACCGGCACCGTCGACCACACGCCCGTCTACCCGCGCGAGGTGGTGAAGCGGGCGCTGGAACTTTCGGCCACTGCGATCATCCTGGTGCACAATCACCCCTCGGGGGATCCCTCGCCCTCGGCGGCGGACATCCGCATGACGCGCGACATCGTCGACATCGCCAAGCCGCTGGGCGTGGCCGTGCACGACCACATCATCGTCGGGCGCGAGGGCCACGCGAGCATGAAGGGCCTGCAACTCATCTGAGCGCGATCAGGCGAGGCCCTTCTCGAAGAAGTGGTCGGCGTAAGGGTTGTCGTTGTAGCGCCCGATCTCCCGGTATCCGAGGCGCCTGTAGAGCGTCTGCGCCTCCAGCAGCGTGCGGTTGGTGTCGAGGACGAGGCGGGTGAGGCCCAGGCTGCGCGCCTTGTCCTCCATCCGCGCCATCAGCCGGCGGGAGAGGCCGGCGCCGCGCACCGAAGCGTCGATCCACAGCCGCTTGATCTCGCCCGTGCCGGCCTCAAGCGGCACGAGCGCGACGCAGCCCACGGGGCGGCCGCCCTGCCGGGCCATCAGGAAATGGCCTTCGGCGGCGAGCGCACCGGCCAGCGCCTCCACCGGCGCGCCGGGATCGAATCCGCCGGGAAAACGGCGGTCGAGTTCGGCGAAGTAAGCCGCCAGGCAGGCCATCGCGTCGGGCGTGTCCGGCGGCTCGAAATCGATCGCGACGAGGGGGAGATCCGCTGCCGGCTGCTGCATGCGGCAAGTCTAGCCGGGTGGCCGAAGCGCGCCTAGTCCGCCGGCGGCAGGCGCCTCAGGCGGGCGAGCCGACGCCCGGCCGCACGGGCCGGAACGCGTCCCACAGGCGGATCGCCAGCGCGAGGCCGAGCACCAGGGCGAAGGGGACGTAGAACCCGTCCATGACCGCCCGCGGGATGTAGGACTTGGCGAAACCGAACCACAGATAATACGCGCCGACGCGGTGCAGCCAGTGCCAGGTGACAGGGCCGAGGGCGGCCGCCGGACGCGGGAACGAGGTCGCCAGCATCGCCAGGATGAACGCGTAGCCGATGCCGTTGATGACCAGGCCGATGGGTGGCTGCGACGCGGCCAGCAGGCCCGGCGCGTCCGCCACCCCGTAAGCCGCGATGGCGAGGGCGTGGACGAGATGGGAGCCGGCGAAGGCGATGCCGAGATAGCGGCGGTTGCGCCGCATCCAGTGCGTGAAGGCGTTGGGCCAACGCCGCAGGGCGGCGGACGCGGTGAACGCCAGCAGGAACAGGACCAGCGACGTGCGCGCCGTGAAGCGCAGGGCCGAGCGGGCGCCCTCGCTGCCGCCGAGCCCGAGGATGAGCGCCAGCGCCGCCGCCAGGATCAATCCGACGCTGAGCCCCACCAGCGTCCACCCCTCGATCCTGATCGCAAACCGCTTCATAGCCCGCTCCGCCTCTGCATGTGATCACTGATTACATGCCGACCTCCGCGGGTCAATCGGGGGTATGCTCCGCGTCCTGCCCATCTTTGGTGTGAACGGCGCATAGGCGAGCCGGTTGCCCCGCCCTATGTTCAAACTTTGTGCAGCTGCGGCCTCGCGGCCCGGCCGGCGACGACACGCCTTGATGGCGCGGATTTTGCGGCTACCGTGGCGGGACTGGGATGGGGAGGACCGATTGGCGGCTTTCGACGAAATGGGCCTCGGCAATGGAGCCGTGCGCCCGGCCTACCGCGCGCTGAAAGCCTGGCTCGACAGCGCGCCCTCCGAACTTCTGGATCTCAGGCGCAGCCAGGCCGAGCACTTCTTCCGCCGCGTCGGCATCACCTTCGCAGTCTACGGGGACACCCAGGATACCGAGCGGCTGATCCCGTTCGACATCATCCCGCGGATCATCACCGCCGGGGAATGGGCCATCCTGCGCAAGGGCTTGGAGCAGCGCGTCAACGCGCTCAACGCGTTCCTGCGCGACGTCTACGGGCCGCGCGAGTGCATCCGCGCGGGTATCATCCCGGCCGAACTGGTGGACCGGAACCCGTTCTACCGGGTCGAGATGATCGGGCGGAAAGTGCCCCACGACATCTACGTCCATATTTCCGGCATCGACATCGTGCGCGTGGATGCCGACACCTTCTACGTGCTGGAGGACAATGCCCGCACGCCCTCCGGCGTCTCCTACATGCTGGAGAACCGGGAGGTGATGATGCGCCTCTTTCCGGAGCTCTTCGCCGAACACCGGATCGCGCCGGTCGACAATTACCCCGATGCGCTCCTCGCCACGCTCCGCTCGGTCGCGCCGGAAGCGGGGCGGCGCAACCCCAACGTCGTGCTGCTCACGCCCGGCCAGTACAATTCGGCCTTCTACGAGCACTCCTTCCTCGCCGACAAGCTGGGCGTGGAGCTGGTCGAGGGCTCGGACCTCTACGTGCGCGACGATGTCGTCTACATGCGCACGACCGAAGGCCCCCAGCGGGTCGACGTCATCTACCGCCGCATCGACGACGACTTCCTCGACCCCCTCACCTTCCGGCCCGACAGCGCGTTGGGCGTGCCCGGCCTGATGAATGCCTATCTCGCCGGCAACGTCACGCTCGCCAACGCGGTCGGCACGGGCGTCTGCGACGACAAGGCGGTCTATTCCTACATGCCGGAGATCGTGAAGTTCTTCTCCGGCGAGGAGCCGATCCTGAAGAACGTGCCGACATGGCGCTGCCGCGAGCCCGAAGCCCTGTCCTACGTGCTCGATCACCTGCCCGAGCTCGTCGTGAAGGAGGTCAACGGGTCCGGCGGCTACGGGATGCTGGTGGGTCCCCACGCGACCCAGCAGCAGATCCAGTCCTTCCGGAAGAAGCTGAAACACGATCCGGCGGGCTTCATCGCCCAGCCGACGCTCGCTTTGTCCACCTGCCCGACCTTCGCGGCGTCCGGCATCGCGCCGCGCCACGTGGACCTGCGGCCCTTCGTGCTGTCCGGCGCCGACGGGATCCGCTGCGTGCCGGGCGGGCTGACCCGCGTGGCGCTGAAGGAAGGGTCGCTCGTGGTCAATTCCAGCCAGGGTGGCGGAACCAAGGATACCTGGGTGCTCGATGCTTAGCCGTACCGCCGACCAGATCTACTGGACCGCCCGCTATGTGGAGCGCGCGGAGTTCCTCGCCCGCATCCTGGAGGCCACCCTGCGCCTTTCCTCGCTGCCGTCCAATTACGGCGGCGCAGGAACGGAGTGGGATTCCGCCGTCCTGACCTCCGGCTGCGCGTCGGCCTTCTACAAGGCCCACCCCTATGCCGACGAGCACAACGTGCGGGAATTCCTGGCCTTCAGCCCGGACAACCCCTCCTCCATCCGCAATTGCCTCGCCATTGCCCGCACCAATGCGAGGGCGGTCCGCACGGCGCTGACGGTGGAGATGTGGGATGCGCTCAACGGCGCCTGGCTCGAGCTTCGGCAGTTCGACAGCAAGAAGATGGGGCGCGAGGATTTCGCCCGCTTCCTCGACTGGGTGAAGAACGTCTCGCTGACTTTCGACGGCTCCGCCTACCGCACGATGCTGCGCAACGACGCCTACTGGTTCTCGCGGCTCGGCGTCGGCATCGAGCGGGCCGACAACACGGCCCGCATCCTGGACGTGAAGTACCACGTGCTGCTGCCCGAGACCGAGCAGGTGGGCGGGAGCCTGGACTATTTCCAGTGGACTACGATCCTGCGCGAGGTCTCAGCCCACACGGCCTATCACTGGGTCTACCGCCAGAGCGTCCAGCCCTGGCTGGTGGCCGATCTCCTGATCCTCAACCGGCAGATGCCGCGCTCCCTCGCCGCCTCCTACGACACGATCGTGCGGCACCTCGACCTCATCGCCGACGCCTATGGACGCCGGGGGCCGAGCCAGCGCCAGGCGCGCGCCATGCTCGACAAGCTGGCGGCCGCCAAGATAGACGGCATCTTCCAGTCGGGCCTGCACGAGTTCATCACGGACTTCCTGCGCGACAACAGCAGGGTCGGCGCGACCATCGCCGAGCAGTACCTGATCTGACACCGCTACGACCCCCCGGGCCCTGACGATGCGCATCGAGGTCTTCCACGACACCGTCTACACCTATGCGACGCCCGCGCGCGCCGTGACGCAGATCCTCCGCCTGACGCCGCGGGCGCATGACGGCCAGTTCATCGCGAAATGGCGGCTCGACATCGACGTCGACGGGCGGCTGCATCGCGAGGAGGACGGCTTCGGCAACATCGTCCACCGCCTCAGCGTCGACGGGCCGATCGGCCGGCTGGCGGTGCAGGTGCGCGGCGTGGTGGAGACGACGGACACTAACGGGGTGATCCGCGGCGGAACCGAGCCCGTGCCGGAAGGCGTCTACCTGCGCGACACCGACCTCACCCGGCCGGACGAGGCGATCCTTCGCTTCTCAAGGGACGTCACCGCCGGCGCCACCCAGCCGCTGGAGGTGGCGCACCGCCTGCTGGTGGCCATCCACCGGGAAGTCGTCTTCGACGTGGTCCCGACCCACTCCGCCACGACCGCCGCGGAGTCGTTCGCCATGCGCAGGGGCGTCTGCCAGGACCTGACGCACATCTTCCTGGCCTGCGCCCGCTCGTTGGGCATGCCGGCGCGCTACGTCTCCGGCTACTTCAAGCGGGTCGACGGCGTCGTGGACCAGGACGCGGGCCATGCCTGGGCCGAAGCGATGATCGAGGGCCTGGGCTGGGTGGGCTTCGATCCCGCCAACGGCATCAGCCCCAGCGACGCCCATGTCCGCGTCGCCGTCGGCCTCGACTATCTGGGCGCGGCCCCCGTCCGCGGCAGCCGTTTCGGCGGCGGCGGCGAGGAGCTCAGCGTCAGCCTCACGGTCGACCAGTCCGCGCGCCAGTCCCAGTCCTGACAGCCGGGCGATTGCCCGCGCCGCGCGCCTGTCCTTATAACCGGGTCGACGCCAGGGGATTCGGAATGACCTATTGCTGCGGCATCCTCGTTCGCGAGGGCCTCGTGATGATCGCCGACACCCGCACCAATGCGGGGCTCGACAACATCTCCACGTTCCGCAAGCTCCACGTCTTCGAGCGGCCGGGCGACCGGGTCCTGGCCATCGCCACCGCCGGCAACCTGTCCATTTCCCAGTCGGTCATCAGCCTGCTGAGCGAGGGCATCGAGAACCGGGAGACCGGCGAGGTGGAGACGCTGGAAGCCGCGCCCACCATGTTTCGCGCCGCCCAGCTCATCGGCCGGGCGATCCGCCAGGTGCGCGAGATCGACGGGCCGAACCTGGAGCAGGCGGACGTCAAGTTCGACGTGTCGATGCTGTTCGGCGGCCAGATCGGCAAGGGGCCCTTGCGGCTCTTCATGATCTATTCGGCCGGCAACTTCATCGAGTGCTCGACCGACGCCCCCTTCCTCCAGGTGGGCGAGCACAAATACGGGAAGCCCATTCTCGACCGCGCCGTCGGCGAGAAGACCGAGCTCTACGACGCGCTCAAGATCGGGCTGATCTCGATGGATTCCACGATGCGCTCGAATCTCGGCGTGGGGCTGCCCATCGATTTCCTCGTCCTGCGCCGGGATACGCTGGTTTCTGACGTGAACTACCGGATCGAGCCCGGCGAGCCCTATTTCCACGATCTGCGCGAGCGCTGGTCCGCGGCCCTGCGGGCGGCGCACATGGCGATCCCGCGGCCACCCTACGAGCCCAAGCGGGGCTGACCGCCCCCATCCCGCGCATACGGCTTGTCAATAAACATGGGCCATTGTCGGGCCTGATTGTTGCGAGCCCCCTTTGATGCCCGACGTTCTCGCGTTGCCGTGGCGAAAGCCGACCGGACTTGCCGCCCGGCTGATGTGGCCCATCGCGGCCATCCTTGCGGCTGCGTTCGGGCTCGTCGTGGCCACGGCCGTGTGGGTCAGCGACGGGGCCAACCGTATCGCGCTCGAGCGCCAGCTCGTGCAGGTCTCGAACATCATCGAGGACGACGCGGAGAACCGCGCCCGCCAGCTCGCGAGCATGACCGTCGCCGATGACATCTGGATGGCGAAGGGCCAGGTTCACGGTCCGCGCCTGCTGGAGACGATGGCCGAGCATGCCAACAGCTTCTTCGGCTTCGACGGCACCTACGTGATCGACCGCGACCTGCGCGCGATCTCCGGCGCGCCGGTGGCCGAGATCGGCAAGCCGCCGTCCGGCATCGGCCTCGTCATGCCCGTCGCATCCGAAATGTACCTGCGCATCGAGGGCGTGAAGCCGACGACCTCCCGGCGCACGGCGACGGTGGCGACGCCCCGGGACCTCGCCTTCGGCCGGCTTGCCTTCCATGACGGGCGCCTGTTCGTCGTGGTCGCCGCACCGCTGGCGCCGTCCAGCCTCTCCGAGCGGGGCGACTGGCTGGTCGCCGTCGCCTACAAGGAGCTGACCGCCGGCGTCCTGGCGACGATCTCGACCCGCCACGATATCGCGACGCTGCGCCTCGTGACGGGGCGGCCCGACAGCCACCAGCTTCAGCTCCCCGTCAACGACATCCAGGGACGCCCGCGCGCCCAGCTGTCCTGGTATCCGTTCCGCCCCGGCGACGTGATGCGTGAGAAGCTGATCCCGGTCTCGCTCGTCGTGCTGGCCGGCGCGATCCTGTTCTCCGGCTTCGTCTTCCTCCACGTGCAGCGCCTCGCGCTCGACGTGGCGCGTTCCGAGGAGCGCACCCGCCAGCTCGTCGGCCACGACCCGCTCTCCGGACTTCCCAACCGCATGCCCTTCACGCAGCGCCTGGACCAGGAATTGTCACGGATCGTGCGCGGCGACGAAGGGCTCGCCGTGCACTTCCTCGACCTCGACAAGTTCAAGGACGTCAACGACACCTACGGCCACGGCGCCGGCGACGAGCTGATCAAGGCGGTCGCGCGCCGCCTGTCCAACCTCCTGCGCGGCGCCGACACGCTGGCGCGCTTCGGCGGCGACGAGTTCGCGATCATCCAGACCGGCGTGCGCCAGTCGGAGGACGTGGAGGCCCTCGCCCGCCGCATCCTCAGTGACCTGACCGTGCCCTTCGACGTGGCGGGCACGCAGGTGCAGATCGGCGTGTCCATCGGCATCTCGCTGGCCCCCGACAACGGCATGGACCGCGAACAGCTCATGCGGCTGGCCGACACCGCCCTCTACCAGGCCAAGAACGAAGGCCGGAACCGCTACTGCTTCTTCGAGCGGCAGATGGACGAGACGCTCAAGCTGCGAAAGGTCGTCGAGGACGACCTGCGCAACGCCATCGTCAACGACGAGCTCGCGCTCTACTACCAGCCGCAGCTTTCCGCCGACGGCGAGACCATCGTCGGCGTCGAGGCGCTGATCCGCTGGCCGCACCCCAAGCGCGGCATGATCTCGCCGGCGCAGTTCATTCCCGTCGCGGAGGAGCGCGGCCTCATCATCCCGCTGGGCGAATGGGTGCTGCGGCGGGCCTGCGAGGACGGCCGGCGGTGGCCGGGCCTGCGCGTGGCCGTCAACGTCTCGCCCATCCAGTTCCGCCAGAAGGACTTCGTGGACACGGTCATCCGCATCGTCGAGGAGACCGGCTTCGACCCCTCGCGCCTGGAGCTGGAACTGACCGAAGGCGTGGTCGTCGACGATGCCGACGCCGCCGAGGCCGCCATGATCGAGCTGCGTGCCAACGGCATCCACCTGGCGCTGGACGATTTCGGCACCGGCTATTCGTCGCTGATCTACCTGCGCCGCTTCGCCTTCGACAAGATCAAGATCGACCGCTCCTTCCTGGAGAGCATGGAGGCCACCGGCGAATCCGCCATCCTGGTCCATTCCATGGTCCATCTGGGCCGGGCACTCGGCCTCACCGTCACCGCCGAGGGCGTGGAGACGGTGGACCAGCACCGGTTCCTCCAGGCGGTCGGCTGCCACGAGCTGCAGGGCTATCTGTTCTCCCGGCCGGTCACGGCCGCGGAGATTGACGCCAAACTGGCCATGCGGCAGGGGCCGGGCGAGGCCGGTTCCGCCATCGCCGCCGCCTGAGGCGGTCTCAGTTCAGCCGGAACTCGACGCCGACGGCCCTGATCTCCGCCGGGCGGATCAGCCCCTGGTGCGCCACGCGCACCGACAGGAGCGGTCCTTCCAGCTCACGCCGCCAGAATTCCAGGAAATCCCGGAGCACCGGGAATTTCGGTGCGACGTCGTATTCCTGCCAGACATAGGTCTGCAGCAGGTTGGGGTGATCGGGGAGGCGGTAGAGGATCTCCGCGGTGGTCAGGCCGTAGCCGGCGAGCTGGCGGAGGAAGTCCCGTGAGACCATGGCGCGTTCCTTCGAGCGTCGTCGCCCGGACGCAACCGCGCCGGGCTGCGGAATGATGATGCCGCGCCGAAGGTGAACGTTCCATATCCGGCTTGCATTTTGGCAGCAGCCACGCGCGACTGCTACAATTCGCGGCTCATTTGACTCATGCCCGCCGCCGTGATGCGCTGCGCCCCGGCGGCGTTTGGCCGTCGGTATTGCCGCACCATTCCTTTCATCCCGGCCGGTTTTTTCGCCGGTCCGTCATTGTCGTCGTGTGGACCCATGCGGTCGTTGTTGCGTCGTGCGTCGGGGCCCGTTGCGGGTCTCGCACTCGCCGGGCTGTGCCCGGCTGCGGGCATTGCCACCGCTGCGGACGAGGATCATCCCGTCTGGCAGGACCGCCGCCGGATCAGCGCGGTGATGTTCGCAGGGTACGACACCGGGTCCGGGCGCTTCGGCTCCGCCGGCTTCAGGCGGCGCGTCCGGGGCTCCATCGACGCGAGCGGCTTCACCCTGATGAGCACGATCGGCCTCGGCGAGGACGTCCAGCGCGACCGATCGATGCCCGACGGACGCAAGCGAACGCTGACGCTCCAATCGCGCGGCTTCGTCGGCTACCAGCATGTGGGCGAGAGCATGGGATGGGCCGTCCATGTCGGGACCGAGGAGGTGCGCTCCCATGAGCGCCCGTCCGACCGCCTGCGCCGCAATGCGGGACTGGCCGCCGCCTTCGACATCTGGATGAAGCCGTCGCCGGGCGTCTTCACCGAGATCAGCCTCGTGGCCGGCACGGCGCGCGAGAGCCTGTGGGCCCGCGGCGCCGCAGGCTTTGCCCTGCCCTCCACGGTCCCGGCCCTGCGCAAGGCGCATTGGGGGCCGGAGGTGATCATGTATGTCGACGACGGTTCGCGCTTCGGCCGCATCGGCCTGCATGCGGGGCCGCTGACGCTCTGGCGGCTGCACCTGTCCACGTCCCTGGGCTGGCACGTGCCGGACGACGGGCGGCACGGCCTGTACTGGACGATCGGCGGCTACCTCAAGATCTGAGCGGGCTCATTTGCGCAGAGCCGAGGAAACGCTCGGCATCGGCCCTGACCTGCGCCTTCCTGCGCGCGTCCATGCGCGCCAGATTGCGATAGGGCATCGCGAGGCGGACATTGTCCTTCAGCCGCTCCTCGTTCTCAATCAGGAAATGCCAGTAGAGATAGTTGAACGGGCAGGCGTCCGGCCCCGTCTTCTGCTTCACGTCGTAGCGGCACGACCCGCAATAATCCGACATCCGGTCGATATAGGCCCCCGACGCCGCATAGGGCTTGGACCCCAGCAGGCCTCCGTCGGCGAACAGGATCATCCCATGGGTGTTTGGCAGCTCCACCCACTCGTAGGCGTCGGCATAGACGACGAGATACCATTCCTCGACCTGCGCCGGATCGAGCCCCGCGATCAGCGCGAAATTGCCCGTCACCATCAGGCGCTGGATGTGGTGGGCATAGGCATGGGCGTGGGTGTCGCCGATCGCCAGGGCCAGGCAGTTCATCTCCGTCTCGCCCGACCAGTAGAACCAGGGGAGCGGCCGTTTGGCGGCGAGCGCGTTGGACGCAGCATAATCCGGCATCTTCAGCCAGTAGATGCCCCGCACATATTCCCGCCAGCCGATGATCTGGCGCACGAAGCCCTCGACGGCGTTGAGCGGCGCCCTGCCCTTGCCGTAGGCGGCGAGCGCCGCCTCGCAGACCTCCCGCGCGGTGAGGAGCCCCGCGTTGAGATAGGGCGAGATCACCGCGTGGAACAGGAACGGCTCGCCCTGCTTCATGGCGTCCTGATAGTCGCCGAAGAAGGGCAGCCGCTCGCGCACGAAGGCATCGAGGGCCTTCAGGGCGCCCTCCCGCGTCGTCTCCCAGACGAACGGCTCCAGCGCGCCGAAATGCTCTCCGAACCGCGCGGCAACAAGGTCCAGCACCTCGCGGGTGATGGCGTCCGGCTCCGGCTGGGGCGGCGGCGGCACGCGGGTGCCTTCCGGCAAACGCTTGCGGTTCTCCTGGTCGAAGTTCCACTGCCCGCCTTCCGGGTTGCCCGCTTCGTCCATGAGATAGCCCGTGGCGCGGCGCATCTCCCGATAGAAGAACTCCATGCGCAGCGCCTTGCGCCCTTCCGCCCACCGGGCGAACGCATCGCGCGAGCACACGAACCGGTCGTCCTCGCGGATGTGGACGGGCACGCCCAGTTCCTCGCGCCAGTTGCGCATCATCTCCAGCACGCGCCATTCGCCCGGCTCGGTCAGGATCAGCGCGTCCGGCCGGTGCCGCGCCACCGCGCGCTCCACCTCTCCCCCGAAGGACCCGGTATTGCCGGGATCGTCGAGCCGCACGTAGTCGACCCGCGCACCTTCCGCGCGCAGCTCTTCTGCGAAATGGCGCATCGCCGCGAAGAGGAAGGCGATCTTCTGCTTGTGGTGGCGGACATAGGACGCCTCCTCCGCCACCTCGACCATGAGGACGACGTCGTGCTCCAGGTCGAGGCCGTTGAGGCACGACACGGAGCGCGTGAGCTGGTCGCCCAGGACGAGACGCAGGACGCCCATGCGGGAGGCCTCGCTTCAGCCCTTGGTGCGCAGGGTGCTGCGACCGCCGTCCACGCCGATCACCTGGCCGGTGATCCAGCCGGACCCAGGGCCCAGCAGCAGCGCCGCCATGGGGGCGATGTCATCCACCTCCCCCAGCCGCTGCAGCGGGTGGAGCGCGGCGATCGCGTCCGTCACGCTGGCATTGGCGGTAAGCGCGGAGGCGAGCGGCGTTCGCGTCAGCGAGGGAGCGATGGCATTGATCCGGATCTTGGGGGCGAGCTCCGCACCGAGCGCATGGACGAGCCCTTCGACCGCGCCCTTCGCCATCGCCACAGAGGCATGGGCGGTGAAGCCCTGCGCCACCGCGATGGTCGAGAACAGGAGGATGGACGCCGTCCCCTCCGCCTTCTTCAGAGCCGGCAGCGCCGCCTGGATCGCCCGGAAGGCGCCGAGTGCGTTGAGCCGGAAGTCGCCCTCCACGTCGGCGTCGGTCAGCCGCTGCGCCGGCTTCAGGTTGATCGAGCCGACCGCGTAGCACAGGCCGTCGAGCACGCCCCCGGCAGCACCCTGCTCGCTGGCGCGGCGAACGGCGTCGGGTTCCAGGGCATCCGCAACGGTGAACGTCGCGCCGGTCTCGCGGGCGACGGCCTCGAGCTTCGCCGCGTCCCGCGCCGCAAGATGAACCGCGTGGCCTTCGGTGGAAAGCCGACGCGCCACTGCGGCGCCGATGCCGCCGGACCCGCCCCAGATCAGATACCGCCCCATGCCAAACCGCTCCCGCATGCCAGAGGAAGCCGCCATGTAGGGCGCGCGCGGCGCGGGTAAAGCGGTCAGCGCCGCTCCGCTTCGTAGGCGGCCAGAGCGTCCGGCGTGTCGAGATCGAGGTGGATGCCCGGGTCGTCGACGGGCACCTCGCGCGCGTCCTCCCGGCCGTTCAGGATGCGCCGCGCGCCCGCATCCCCCGTCAGCGCCCGCGCATCCGGCCAGATGCGGCGCGCCAGGAGCACGGGGTTGCCCCGGCGCCCGGCCTGGACCGGGATGCAGGCCGCCAGGGACGGCTCGGCCGCGAGCGCGGCGACGAGGGCGTCGAGCGTGTGCGCTGAGACGTCCGGCATGTCGCCGAGGCACACGATGATACCGTCGAGGGACGGATCGGCTGCCTCCAGCCCTGCCGCGAGGCTGCCGGACAGCCCGCGCTCAGGCGCCGGGTTCACGCAGAAGCCGAGCGGCATGCCGGCGAGCGCCGAGCGGACCACCTCCCCGTCCGGCCCGGTCACGACCAGGATGGGATCGGCGCGCGAAGCCAGGACCGCCTGCGCGACCCGCCGGACGAGCGGGACGCCGCCGACCGGCGCGGAAAGCTTGTCCCGGCCCATGCGCCGCGACAGGCCCGCGGCCAGGATCAGGGCGCCGACGCGGACGCCGCCCGAAGGCTCCCCGCTCACGCGCCGCCCTCGCGCGGCTGGGGCCGCGAGCGGATTTCCATCAGCAGCCCGCCGACCCCCATCGCCTGGATGTCGGCCGGGTTCACCGGCAGGCCGGCGCACAGCCGCCGCAGAACCCAGTCGAACCCGTTCTCCTTGGGCGAGCGCGCGCATCCCGGCGCGCCGATCACCGGCCTGCCCGCCAGTTCGCCGAGCAGCAGCAGATTGCCGGGATCGACCGGCATGCCGAGGCGCTCGACCCGGCCCCCGGCGGCTTCCAGCGCCGCGGGCACCACGTCCTGCCGGTCGGCGATGGCGGATGCGCCGAAGATCACGACGAGGTCGATATCCGACCGCGCGAGCCGCCGCAGGACTGCCGCGAGCGCGGCCGCCTCGTGCGGCACCTCCTCATCGCTGGCGAGAGAGGCGCCGCACGCGGCCAGCCGCGCCGCGGTCACCTCGCGGGTCTTGGCGCGCACGGTCGGCTTCAGCGCCTGCGTGACGGTCGCGACATAGGCCGCCCGCAAGCCCGCATAGGGCGCGATCCGCAGCGCGCCCCGGGCTGCCGCAAGGGCCGCATCCAGCGTGGCGCCGGGCACCGCATAGGGAATGATCTTCACTGTGGCCGCCATGGTCCCGGCCTCGACCGGCGCGAAGGCCGGCAGCGTGGCGAGGGTCACGGCCTCGTCGACGGCGTTGACCGCGGCGATGGCCTTGGCATCGACGACCAGCAGCCCCTGGGCCTGCGCGAAGAGGTTGCAGCGGCCCGTGAAGGCCCGGTCTGGGCGCAGGCCAGGGCCGGCGGCCGCCTGCGCCAGCTGCCGCGCCGCATCGTCCTCGCCGATATCCCCCGCCTCCAGCACCGCGACCACGACCGACCGGACGCCCGCCGCGGCGAGGCCGTCCGCGATCTCCCGCGTGACGATGCTGCCCTTCTTCACGACGAGGTCGCCGGCGCGCTCGGTATGCGCGACGACCGCGCCCACCGCCTCGCCCACGGGCAGGGCGACGAACCTCACGCCGCGACCGGCCGGGCCGGCTTCTTGTGCTGGGCCGCGATGATCTCCGCGAGGATGGAGACGGCGATTTCGGCCGGCGACACCGCGCCGATGTCGAGCCCAACGGGCGCGCGGATGCGCGCGATGTCCGCCTCGCCGAACCCGGCGGCGGCCAGCCGCTCGACGCGCCGGGCATGCGTCTTCCGCGAGCCCAGCGCGCCCACATAGAAGCACCCGGCCGAAAGCCCGGCGGCGATGGCCGGATCGTCGATCTTCGGATCGTGCGTGAGCGCGATCAGCGCGCTGTGTCCGTCCAGCCCGATCCTGGGCAGCGCCACGTCCGGCCATTCCGCCAGGACGGTCACGTCGGGAAAGCGGCTCTTCGATGCGAAGGCGGTGCGCGGATCGACGATCGTCAGGTCGATGCCGGCGAGCCTGGCCATCGGCGCCAGCGCCTGGGAGATATGGACCGCGCCGATCGCCACCGCCTTCACCGGCGGGACCGCGACAGAGAGGAAGTAATCGTTCCCGCCCACAGCGACCACGCCGGACTTGCGCGACGCGACCTGGGCGGCGAGCGCGTCGGCCAGCGGGTCGGCGTCGAAATCGGCCGCCTTGACCAGCCGCTGCCGCCCGGATGCCAGCTCCGTCACCAGCACCGCGGTGCGGCGGGCCGCGCGCTCGGCATTGAGGGCGGCGAGGACGGAGAGCTTCATCAGGTCACCGGTTCGACATAGATGCGGATCTGGCCGCCACAGGACAGGCCGGCGTTCCAGGCCGTCTCGTCGGCGACGCCGAAGGACAGCGTGCGGGGCTTTCCGGTGGCGATGACGTCGAGGGCGTCGGTCACGACCGCCCCTTCCACGCACCCGCCGGAGACCGAGCCGAGGAAATTGCCCTCGTCGTCGATGACGAGGTGGCTGCCCACGGGGCGCGGCGCCGAGCCCCAGGTCTCGATCACGGTGGCCACCGCCACCTTCCGGCCCTCGCGGGTCCAGGCTTCGGCACGGGACAGGATGTCGTCCTCGCTGGCGGCCATCTGCGTTGTTTCACCCAATGCGACCTCCCCAGAGAATCACGCCGGCTCCGGCCAGGCACAAGGCCGCTCCAAGCAGGTCGGACCCGACCGGAGCGCGGCCCTCCACCGTGACGAGCCAGACCAGCGAGGCGACGATATAGACCCCGCCATAGGCCGCAAACGCGCGCCCCGCCGCGTCCACCTCCGCCAGCGTGAGCAGCCACGCGAACAGCGCCAGCGCCGCCACGCCCGGCACGAGGACCAGCGCCGGACGGTCGAGCCGGAGCCAGGCCCAGAACGCGAAGCATCCCCCGATCTCTGCCAGCGCTGCCGCGACATAGATCAAGCCCGTCTTCGCGCTCATGCCGCCATCCGCCCGCGGCGCGCGCCGCCGCTGCCCAGAGCCTCGCAGAGTTCGGCCATCGAGGCGAGGCTATGGATCGGTCGGAACTCGTCGACCTCCGGCAGCATGGCGCGGATGCCCGCCGCCCGCGGCTCGAACCCGTCGTAGCGCAGGAGCGGGTTGAGCCAGACCAGGCGCCGGCACGAGCGCCGGAGCCGGGCGGTCTCCGCTGCCAGCCGCTCGGGCGGGTCGCGCTCCAGCCCGTCGGTGAATAGCAGGACGATCGGCCCGCCATGGGCGACCCGCCGCAGCCAGTGGCGGTTGAAGGCGTGCAGCGCCTGGGAGATGCGCGTGCCGCCCTCCCAGTCCGCCGCGTGGCGCCCGGCGCGGGCCAGCGCCTCGTCGGGATCGCGGGCCTTCAGGTCCCGGCTTATGGGGGTGAGCCGGGTGGCGAACACGAAGGAGCGCACGTCGCGGCGTTCGCCGAGCGCGTGCAGGAAATGCAGGAACAGCCGGCTGTATTCCGCCATGGACCCGGAAATGTCGACGAGGGCGACGACGGGCGGATGGCGCCGGGCGGGCACGCGCCTTGGCAGCATCACCGGATGCCCCCCGGTGCGCAGCGCCAGCCGGAGCAGGCGCCGCATGTCGATCCGCGCGCCTGACGGATCGGGCGCGAAGCGCCGCGTGGCGACGCGGTCGTCGGGCAGCGAAAGCGTCGCGATCAGCGCCTTGGCCCGCGCGATCTCATCGGCATTCATCTGCGCGAAGTCCTTGGCCTGCAGCACCTCCCGGTCCGACACGGTCAGCCGCGCCGCAAGGGTCTCGCCGGGATCGTCCTGGCGCGGCGGGACGGGTTTCGCCGTGCCCAGCGCCTCCGCGACGCGCAAGGCGGCCGCCTCGGGCTTGCGGTCCTCGCGGGTGGCCGGCGCGTTGGGCGAGAGCGTGGCGATCAGCTTCTCGATCAGGCCGCGCTTGCGCCAGAACAGGTGGAAGGCCTGGTCGAAGACGACCGAATGCTCCCGCCGGCTGACGAAGAGCGCGTGGAGCGTCCAATAGACATCGTCCCGGCCGCCGATGCCGCTCTCCAGCGCGCGCACCGCGTCGAGCGTGCGGCCGGGCCCCACGGGAAGTCCGGCCTTGCGCAGGGCGCGGGCGAAGTGGACGACGTTGGCCGCCAGTTCGCCGCTCACGCGCGCCCGGTCCCCTGCCGCTTGCCGGAGGCGGCGCTCCGCCGGGCATCGTCGATCAGCGATTGGGCCAGCGAGCCCTGGATGCGCTGGATGTCGTCCTGATATTTCAGCAGCACGCCCAGCGTGTCGGTGACGATGGCCGGGTCCAGCGCCACCGCGTCGAGTTCCACGAGCGCGGTCGCCCAGTCCAGCGTCTCGGCGACGCCCGGCGCCTTGAAAAGGTCCTGTCTGCGGATGGCCTGCACGAAGGCGACGATCTCGGCCGAGAGCCTGGCGGGCGCGTCCGGCCGGCGGGCCTTCAGGATCGCGAGCTCCCGCGACGCGTCCGGGTAATCCACCCAATGGTAGAGGCAGCGCCGCTTCAGCGCGTCGTGGATCTCGCGGGTCCGGTTGGACGTGACGATGACGATGGGCGGTTCCTCGGCCCGGATCGTCCCCAGTTCCGGGATCGTGACCTGGAAATCCGACAGTACTTCGAGGAGGAACGCCTCGAACGCCTCGTCCGCCCGGTCGAGTTCGTCCACGAGCAGCACGGCCGGGCCGGACGGGTCCGGCTCCAGCGCCTGGAGGATCGGGCGGCGGATGAGGTGGCGCGGGGAGAACACGTCGCTCTCCATGCGCGCGCGGTCGGGCTCGCCGGAGGCCTCCGCCAGGCGGATCGCCATCATCTGGCCGGCATAGTTCCACTCGTAGACGGCGGCGGAAACGTCGAGCCCCTCGTAGCATTGCAGGCGGATCAGCCGCCGGCCGAGCGCCCGCGCCACCACCTTGGCGATCTCGGTCTTGCCGACGCCGGCCTCGCCCTCCAGGAAGAGCGGCCGCCCCATGCGCAGCGCCAGGTGGAGAACCGTGGCGATGGGCCGGTCCGCCACGTAGTCGGCGGCCGTGAGCATGGCGAGCGTTTCGTCGACCGTGCGGGGAAGCGTCTTCATGCTCGTCGTCGCGGGGCCTGGCGGGCGGCTGTTGTGCCGCCTGCCGTTCAGCGCCGCAACGCCCTTTCCACCGCTCGCCGCGCCATCACGCCGACGAGATGCGCGCGGTAGGCGGCGTCCGCATGGATGTCGCTGTTCATGCCCTCGGTCGAGGGTGTCAGGCCATCCAGCGACTTCGGCGCGAACCGGCCCTTCAGAGCCTCCTCCGCCTCATGCCAGCGGAAGACGCCGCTGTCGCCGGCGCCCGTCACCGCCACGCGGATCTCGCCGCCGCGCCGGGCCACGAACACGCCCGCCAGCGCGAACCGCGAGGCCGGGTGCCGGAACTTCTCGTAGCCGGCGCGCGAGGGGATCGGGAACACGACCTTGACGATGATCTCGCCCTCCTCCAGCGCCGTGGTGAACACGCCCTGGAAGAAGTCGTCCGCCGCGATGCGCCGCTGGTTCGTGACGATGGTGGCGCCGAGCGCGAGGCACGCCGCCGGATAGTCCGCGGACGGGTCGTTGTTGGCGAGCGAGCCGCCGATCGTGCCGCGATTGCGCACGGCCGGGTCGCCGAGCACGGAGACGAGGTGGGCGAGCGCGGGGATCGCCTCCTTCACCACCGGCGAGGTCTCGACCTCCGCGTGGCGCGTCATCGCCCCGATGACCAGGCTGCGGCCCTTGCGCTCGATCCCGGTCATGCCTGGCACGGCGCCGAGGTCGATAACCGTGCCGGGTGAAGCGAGCCTCAGCTTCATCATCGGCAGGAGGGACTGTCCGCCGGCCAGCAGGCGCCCGTCCTCGGCCTTGCCGAGCAGACTGGCCGCCTGGCGCAGGCTCGTCGGGCGATGGAACTCGAAAGCGTACATCGTCGGTCCTCCTTACTCGGCCGCGAGCGGCTGGGCCGCCTTGCGGCAGGCGCGCCACATCGCCTGCGGGGTGGCGGGCATCGGCACGTCCTCGTGGCCGACGGCGTTGGTGAGCGCGTTGACGACCGCCGCAGGCGCGGCGATGGCGCCGGCCTCGCCGCAGCCCTTGATGCCCAGCGGGTTCGAGGGACACGGCGTCACGGTCGTGTCCACCACGAAGGACGGCAGGTCCTCCGCGCGCGGCATGCGGTAGTCCATGTAGCTGGCCGTCACGAGCTGGCCGGTGGCGGGGTCGTAGACCGCGCCCTCGTGCAGCGCCTGGCCCACGCCCTGGGCGATGCCGCCATGGACCTGGCCCTCGACGATGAGCGGGTTGATGATCACCCCGAAATCGTCGACCGCGGTCCATTTCTCGATGGTGACGTCGCCGGTCTGCGGGTCGACTTCCAGCTCGCAGATGTGGACGCCCGCCGGGAAGGTGAAGTTCGTGGGGTCGTAGAACGCCCCCTCCTTCAGGCCCGGCTCCAGCTCCTGCCCGTTGAACTTGTGGGCGATGTAGGCCTGGAGCGCGATGTCCCCGAAGCCGGCGGAACGGTCGGTGCCGGCCACGGAGAACTTCCCGTCCTTGAACTCGATGTCGCCCTCGGCGGCCTCCAGCACGTGGGCGGCGACCTTCTTGCCCTTGGCGATGACCTTGTCGAGCGCCTTGGCGATGGCCGACATGCCGACCGCGCCGGAGCGCGAGCCGTAGGTGCCCATGCCCATCTGCACCTTGTCGGTGTCGCCGTGGACGATGGACACGTTCTCGATGGGGATGCCGAGCCGGTCCGACACGAGCTGGGCGAAGGTGGTCTCGTGGCCCTGGCCGTGGCTGTGCGAGCCGGTGAGCACCTCCACCGTGCCGATCGGGTTCACCCGCACTTCCGCCGATTCCCACAGGCCCACGCCCGCGCCCAGCGATCCGACCGCCGCCGAGGGCGCGATGCCGCAGGCCTCGATATAGGAGGAGAAGCCGATGCCGCGCAGCTTGCCGCGCCGCGCCGCCTCGCGCTTGCGGCGGCCGAAACCCTTGTAGTCCGCCAGTTCCAGGGCCTTCTTCAGCGAGGCATCGTAGTCGCCCGCGTCGTAGGCCATGATCACCGGCGTCTGGTGCGGGAACTTGCGGATGTAGTTGCGGGCGCGGAACCTGGCGGGGTCCATGCCGATCTCGCGGGCCGCGACCTCCACCAGCCGCTCGACGACGAAGGTCGCCTCCGGCCGGCCGGCGCCGCGATAGGCGTCCACCGGCGCGGTGTGCGTGTAGACGCCGTCCACCTCCGCGTAGATCGCGGGGATGTCGTACTGCCCCGAGAGCAGCGGGGCGTAGAGATAGGTCGGCACGGAGGACGCGAAGGTCGACAGGTAGGCGCCCAGATTGGCCTTGGTGTTGACGCGCAGCGCCAGGATGCGGCCGTTCTCGTCCAGAGCCATCTCGGCCCTGGTCACGTGGTCGCGGCCATGGGCGTCGGACAGGAACGCCTCCGTCCGGTCGGACGTCCACTTCACCGGCCGGCCGACTTTCTTCGCCGCCCAGACGCAGACCGTCTCCTCGGCGTAGATGAAGATCTTGGAGCCGAAGCCCCCGCCGACGTCCGGCGCGATGACGCGCAGCTTGTGCTCGGGCGCGACGCCGATGAAGGCGGACAGGACGAGCCGCGCCACGTGCGGGTTCTGGCTCGTCGTGTAGAGCGTGAACGCGTCGTTGCCGCTGTCGTAGTCGCCGACGGCCGCCCGCGGCTCCATCGCGTTGGGGATCAGCCGGTTGTTGACGATGTCCAGCGCAGTGACGTGCCGGGCCTTGGCGAAGGCGGCGTCCGTCGCGGCCTTGTCGCCCAGGTGCCAGGAGAAGACGCGGTTGTCCGGCGCCTCCGCATGGACCGCGGGCGCGCCCTTGGCGAGCGCGGAGGCGACGTCAACGACCGGCTTCTCCACCGCGTAGTCGACGACGACCGCCTCGGCGGCGTCCTTGGCCTGCAGCACAGTCTCGGCGATGACGACGGCCACGTGGTCGCCGACATACCGGACCTTGCCGTGGGCAAGCGCCGGATGGGCGCCCGCCTTCATGGGCGAGCCGTCCTTGGAATGGATCATCCAGCCGCAGATCAGGCCGCCGATCTTGTCGGCCGCCAGGTCCTCGCCGGTGAGGATCGCGACGACGCCGGGCATCGACCGCGCGGCAGAGGTGTCGATCCGCCTGATCGTGGCGGCGGCGTGCGGTGAGCGCACGAACACGGCATGGGCCTGGCCGGGGCGGTTGATGTCGTCCGTATACTGGCCCTTGCCGGTGATGAAGCGATGGTCTTCCTTGCGCACCACGCGGGCGCCGATGCTGGTCACGGCCATTGTCCGATCCTCCCATCCGGGACCGGGCTGTCCGGCCGCTCGGCCGGCGCCGGCCCTCTTGTGCCTGTTATTCCGCCGCCTGGCGCATGCCGCCGGCCATTGCCTCGGCCCCGGCGATCACCGCCTTCACGATGTTGTGGTAGCCCGTGCACCGGCAGATGTTGCCCTCGAGCTCGTGGCGCACCGTCTCCTCGTCGAGCGCCGTGCCCTTGCGATTCACGATGTCGATCGCCGACATGATCATGCCGGGCGTGCAATAGCCGCACTGCAGGCCGTGATGCTCCCGGAAGGCTTCCTGCATCGGATGGAGCTGGCCGCCCTGGGCGATGCCTTCGATCGTGGTCACCGAGGCGCCCTCGCATTGCGCGGCGAGCATCGTGCAGGACTTCACCGATACGCCGTTCACGTGCACCACGCAGGCGCCGCACTGGCTGGTGTCGCAGCCGACATGGGTGCCGGTCAGGCGCAGATTTTCGCGCAAAAGTTGCACGAGCAATGTGCGGGGGTCGATGGCCTGGGTGACGGACTGGCCGTTCACCGTCAATGTGACGGTGGTCATGGGCGCCTCCTCCTCGAAACGTCCGGCCGTGAGGCCGGGCCTGTCGGATGAGGCCCGAAGCGGTCCCATCCCGTCGTCCGCCGGATCTGTCGCCCGGTCTGGAACCGATCGAAAGTCAGTCTGGACCCCGCTGAATCGGGGGTCAAGCGGGCGCGGCGGCACGGGACATCGGCAAAAAGGCGGTGGCCGTGCACAAATCCGTGTACGGCATGCCTGCGTAACAGCGCGCCTGCGGGCAGGTCGCTCGCGCTTCGGTCAGGCCGACGCGGCGCCCTCCCCGGTCACGGCCCGGGCGAAGTTGGCGAAGAACTCGTCGGCGAGCTTCTTGGCGACGCCATTGACCAGCCGGCCGCCGAGCTGGGCGAGCTTTCCGCCGATCTGCGCGTCAACGTTGTACGAAAGTCGCGTTCCCGTCTCGGATGGCGCCAGCGTCACCGTGGCCCCGCCCTTGGCGAAGCCGGCGACGCCGCCATCCCCTTCGCCCTCGATCCGGTAGCCTTCCGGCGGCTTCAGGTCGGTCAGGTTGACCTTGCCGCGGAACGTCGCCTTCACCGGCCCGATCTTCAGGCCGACGATGGCGGCGAACGAGGTGTCGGAGGTCTTCTCCAGCTCCTGGCAGCCGGGGATGGAGGCCTTCAGCACCTCCGGGTCGTTGAGCTTTTCCCAGACCGTCTGGCGGTCCGCGGGCAGGTCGACCTCGCCCGTCATCGTGAAAGCCATCCTCGCCTCCTCCTGCCTTCCGGCGGCCGGGAGCCACCGGGATTTTGCCCAAGGCAAGCACGGGCGCGGGCGGCGCGCCATCGGCAAATGGACGGTCGCCCCGCGATGCTCAAGGCAGCGAGCGATAGCCGCGGCCGCGATAGACCAGGGCCGCAGCAGGCGTGCCGATCTCCACCGCGCGCACCGCACCGAACAGGATGCGGTGCGTGGCGACCTGCGTCTCCTGCTCCAGCGTGCAGGCGAAGGCGACCAGAGCGCCCTCGAGCATGGGCAGGCCCAGCGGCCCGGCGCGCCAGGGGCCGCCGGCAAAGCGCTCCTCGCCCCTCAGCCCGGCGCGGCCGGCGAACACGTCGGCGATGGCTTCGCTGGCCGCCCCGGCGGCAAGCGTATTCACGCAGAACGCGCCATTGCGTTCGAGCACGGGACCGAAGCGGCTCTGCCGGTTGAGGCACACGAGCACGGTGGGCGGGGCATCGGAAACGGCGGTGAAGGAGGTGGCGGTGAACCCGGCGCGGCCTCCGGTACCCGCGGTCGTGACAATGTGAACGGCGCCCGCCACGCGGCTCATCGCCTCGCGGAAGGACGTGGCGTCCGCCTGCGGGACCGCACGCGGGCCGTCCGGCGGGAACTGATCGCTGAAATCGCCCAAGGAGCTCCGTCCATGCCGCGGTCGGCGTGCGCCGCCCGCGCCCATATGGCCGTCGCGGGGGCGGGTGGCAACCCGCGCGCCGCCACGGGAGCGCCGTATTGTTTGTTCCCGCCGCCCTTGCTACGACTCGCAATTGCACCGCGGCATGGCCGTCCGGCGTCACAGCCGGGCAGGACCGCACAACAAGCCGCGGACACACAGAGGGTGTTCGGCGTCGTATGGATGTTTTCGTTCAGCAGCTCATCAACGGGCTGACGCTGGGGTCGATCTATGGCCTCATCGCCATCGGCTACACGATGGTCTTCGGCATCATCGGCATGGTCAATTTCGCCCATGGCGACGTGTTCATGCTGTCGGCCTTCGTGGCGCTCATCGTGTTCCTGGTCTGCACCGCCTGGCTCGGCATCGGATCGATAGCGCTCGCGCTGTTCATCGTGATGATCGTGGCGATGCTGGTCACGGCCCTGTGGGGATGGACCATCGAGCGGGTGGCCTACAGGCCGCTGCGCGGGTCGTTCCGCCTGGCGCCGCTGATCTCGGCCATCGGCATGTCGATCTTCCTGTCGAACTTCGTGCAGGTCGCCCAGGGCGCGCGCAACAAGCCGATCCCGCCCATGGTGCAGGACGTGATCGTGCTGTGGACCGGGCCGACGGGCTACACCGTCGCCCTGTCCTACAAGCAGATCATCATCATGGCGGTCACCGCCGTCCTGCTGACGATCTTCTGGTACGTCGTGCAGAAGACCTCGCTCGGCCGCGCCCAGCGCGCCTGCGAGCAGGACCGCAAGATGGCCGCGCTCCTGGGCATCGACGTCGACCGCACGATCTCGCTGACCTTCGTCATCGGCGCCGCCCTCGCGGCCGTCGCGGGCACAATGTACCTCCTCTATTACGGCGTGGTCAGCTTCGCGGACGGCTTCGTGCCGGGCGTGAAGGCCTTCACCGCGGCCGTGCTGGGCGGCATCGGCTCGCTGCCGGGCGCCGTGCTCGGCGGTCTCATCATCGGCCTCATCGAGACCATGTGGTCCGCCTACTTCTCCATCGAGTACAAGGACGTCGCGGCCTTCTCCATCCTCGCCATCGTGCTGATCTTCATGCCGTCCGGAATCCTCGGCCGGCCTGAGGTCGAGAAGGTATGAGCGGGGACGCCATGACGACGCGGACCGGAGCCGGCCCGGCCGGCAGCGATCTCGCCGCCGCCCTCAAGGACGGCGTGCGCGGCGCGCTCGTGATGCTGGGGCTGTGCATCCCCATCATCCTGCTGCGCACCGACCAGAGCCAGGCGAACGAGCTGATCCTGCGTCCGCGGGTCGGGCTCGTCCTGATCTTCTGCGCCCTGATCTTCATCCTGCGCTTCACGCTGAGCTATTACGGCGTGAAATGGCGCACCAGCCGGCGGCTGAAGGCCCAGGGCGAGGCCCTGCCGACTGTGACAGATGCCCGCCCCACCTGGAAGGCCCGCCTGTCGGCGATGGCCCTGCCCGCCTTCCTGGGCCTGGCCGTGACCTACCCGCTCCTCACCGTGCTGGTGAACGGCGGGCTCGACCCGTCCCGCTACTGGATCGACCTCGGCATCCTCATCCTCACCTACGTGATGCTCGGCTGGGGCCTGAACATCGTCGTGGGCCTCGCCGGCCTGCTCGATCTCGGCTACGTCGCGTTCTACGCCGTCGGCGCCTATTCCTACGCGCTGCTGGCCACCAAGTTCGGCCTGTCCTTCTGGATCTGCCTGCCGCTGGCGGGCATCCTGGCGGCCTTCTGGGGCGTCCTGCTCGGCTTCCCGGTCCTGCGCCTGCGGGGCGACTATCTCGCCATCGTGACGCTCGCCTTCGGCGAGATCATCCGCCTCGTCCTCATCAACTGGGTCGACGTGACCGGGGGCGCCGCGGGCATCTACTCGATCCCGCGCGCATCCTTCTTCGGCATCCCGTTCACGGCGGGGGAGGATGGCTTTGCGGCCAGGTTCGGGCTCGAATTCAGCGGCATGCACCGGATCGTGTTCTTCTACTACCTGATCCTCGTGCTCGCCCTCATCACCAACTTCGTGACGATGCGCCTGAAGCGCCTGCCTGTCGGGCGCGCCTGGGAGGCTCTGCGCGAGGACGAGATCGCCTGCCGGTCGCTGGGCATCAACACGGTGTCGACCAAGCTGACCGCCTTCGCCATCGGCGCCATGTTCGGCGGCTTCGCCGGCTCGTTCTTCGCCGTGCGCCAGGGCTTCATCAGCCCCGAGAGCTTCAACTTCCTGGAATCGGCGATCATCCTGGCCATCGTCGTGCTGGGCGGCATGGGCAGCCAGATCGGCGTCGCCATCGCCGCCGTGGTGCTGGTCGGCATGCCGGAGCTCCTGCGCAATCTCGGCTTCATGCGCGGCTTCTTCGGCGCCGGCTTCGATCCCAACGAGTTCCGCCTGCTGCTCTTCGGCCTGGGCATGGTGGCGATGATGGTCTGGCGCCCGCGCGGCCTCATCTCGCACCGCGATCCCTCGGTCGTGCTCAAGGAGCGCAAGGCCATCTCGGGCTCCCTCGTGAAGGAGGGCCACGGCTGATGGAACCCGCCTCCGCACCCCGCCGCTGGCTGGCCGACCCGCTGCTCACGGTCGAGAACCTGACCATGCGCTTCGGCGGTCTGGTCGCCGTCAACGGCCTCACCTTCCAGGCCGGCCGCGGCGACGTGACCGCCCTGATCGGCCCCAACGGCGCAGGCAAGACGACCGTCTTCAACTGCATCACCGGCTTCTACAAGCCGACCGAGGGGCGCATCGCGCTGGTCCATGCGCGCACCGACCCGGCTGCCGAGATCGCCGCGGCGACCCGCTCCGGCGGGGCCTATATCCGGCGGCCGTCGGTCTTCCTGCTGGAGCGCCTGCCCGACCACGCCATCGCGGCGAGGGCGAAGGTCGCCCGCACGTTCCAGAACATCCGGCTGTTCACCGGCATGACCGTGCTGGAGAACCTGCTCGTCGCCCAGCACAACCGGCTGATGGTGGCCTCCGGCTACACCCTGCTCGGCGTCATCGGCTGGCCGTCCTACGGCCGCGCCCAGGCGGCGGCCATCGACAAGGCGCGGTTCTGGCTGGACCGGATTGGCCTCATCGACCGCGCCGACGATCCCGCGGGCGACCTGCCCTATGGCGACCAGCGGCGGCTCGAGATCGCGCGGGCCATGTGCACCGATCCGGTGCTCCTGTGCCTGGACGAGCCGGCCGCCGGCCTCAACCCGCGCGAAAGCCAGCAGCTCAACGAGTTGCTCCTGTCCATCCGTGACGAGATCGGCACCTCTCTCCTGCTGATCGAGCACGACATGTCCGTTGTGATGCAGATTTCCGACCACGTCGTGGTGCTCGACTACGGCACCAAGATCGCCGACGGCACGCCCGCCGAGGTCCAGTCCGATCCGGCCGTCATCGCCGCCTATCTGGGCGTCGAGGACGACGAGGTCGCGCGCGTCGAGGCGGAGGTCGGCGTATGAGCGACCCGACAGCCCCCGCCCGCGAGCCCTTGCTGACCCTGCGCGGGGTGAAGACGTTCTACGGCAACATCATCGCGCTCAAGGGCGTCGACCTCGACGTGCACCAGGGCGAGATCGTGACGCTCATCGGCGCCAACGGGGCCGGCAAGTCCACGCTGATGATGACGATCTTCGGCAATCCGCGCGCCCGGGAAGGCACGATCACCTTCGCGGGGCGGGACATCACCCAGATGCCGACCCACGAGATCGCGCGGCTCAACATCGCCCAGTCGCCGGAAGGCCGGCGCATCTTCGGCCGGATGACCGTCTACGAGAACCTCCAGGTCGGCGCCTCCCTCGATGGCGGCGTCCATTTCGAGGAGGATCTGGAGCGCGTCTGCACGATCTTCCCGCGCCTGAAGGAGCGGCTGCACCAGCGCGGCGGGACCATGTCGGGCGGCGAGCAGCAGATGCTGGCCATCGCCCGCGCGCTGATGAGCCGCCCGCGCCTGCTGCTCCTGGACGAGCCCTCGCTCGGCCTCGCGCCGCTCGTGGTGAAGCAGATCTTCGACGTGATCCGCGAGCTGAACGAGAAGGACGGCATGACCGTCTTCCTTGTGGAGCAGAACGCCTATCACGCGCTCAAGCTCGCCCACCGGGCCTATGTCATGGTGACGGGAACGATCACCATGTCGGGCACGGGCGCCGAACTCCTGGCCGACCCGCAGGTCAAGGCCGCCTATCTCGAAGGCGGGAGGCATTGATGCAGGGCATTCTGTACGAGGAACCCTCGGTCTGGCTGTTCCTTCTCGTGACGGTCGTCATGGGAGGCTGGACGGCTTGGATGACCGGACGGGCGCTGGCGAAGAACTGGCGCCATTGGGGCCTGGCCGTGGCGGCGCTGCTGATCCTGGCCGTCGCCGTGCGCTTCATCCATTACGCCCTCTTCCAGGGCACGTTCATCTCGCCGCGCTACTACCTCGTCGACGCGATCGTCGTCCTGGCCATCGGCATGATCGGATTCCGCGTGACGCGGGCCCGCCAGATGGCGTCCCAGTACGGCTGGATCTACGAGCGTGCCGGCCCCCTCGCCATCCGCCAGCGCGACACCGCCGGAAGGGACGTTTCCGCCTGAAAACGATACGATTTTAGTCTCATCCATATGCACCCGTTTTCGGGTGACACCTGCCGGAAAAGGCGCAATGATCCGCGCCAAGGCGGGCGACATCCGCCGAACGGACGCCGGGAGCGTCCAGCACATGACAGGGGAATGAGTGATGAAAAAGGTATTGTTGACCAGCGTCGCGATGATCGGTCTGGTCTATGCCGGCGCCGCCAGCGCCCAGATCAAGATCGGCGTCGCCGGTCCTATCACCGGCCCTAACGCGACCTTCGGCGCGCAGCTCAAGAACGGCGTCGAGCAGGCCGTCGAGGACATCAACGCCGCCGGCGGCATCAACGGCCAGAAGCTCCAGATCTCCATCGGCGACGACGTCTCCGACCCCAAGCAGGGCGTGTCGGTCGCGAACAAGTTCGCGGGCGAGGGCGTGAAGTTCGTCGTCGGCCACTTCAACTCCGGCGTGTCGATCCCCGCCTCCGACGTCTACGCGGAATCCGGCATCCTCCAGATCACCCCCGCCTCCACCAACCCGACCTTCACCGAGCGCAAGCTCTGGAACACGTTCCGCACCTGCGGCCGTGACGACCAGCAGGGCGGCGTCGCCGGCAATTACCTGGCCGAGAAGTTCGCGGGCAAGAAGGTCGCGGTCGTCCACGACAAGACGCCCTACGGCAAGGGCCTGGCCGACGAGACCCAGAAGGCGATGAACGCCAAGGGCCTCAAGGAAGTCGTGTACGAGGGCATCAACCCGGGCGAGAAGGAATATTCCGCGCTCGTGTCGAAGCTGAAGGCGGCCGCGGTGGACGTGGTCTATTTCGGCGGCCTGCACACGGAAGCCGGCCTCATCATCCGCCAGATGCGCGACCAGGGCCTCAACGCCCCGCTCATGTCGGGTGACGGCATCGTTTCCTCGGAGTTCGTCTCCATCGCCGGCCCGGGCGCCGAAGGCACGCTGATGACCTTCTCCCCCGACCCGCGCAAGAACCCGAACGCCAAGGACGTCGTCGCCAAGTTCAAGGCGAAGAACTTCGATCCCGAGGCCTACACGCTCTACAGCTACGCCGCCGTGCAGATCATCGCCGAGGCCGCCAAGGCCGCCAATTCGGTCGACCCGAAGAAGGTCGCCGAGGCCATGAAGGCCGGCAAGCCGTTCAAGACCGTGATCGGCGACATCGGCTTCGACGCCAAGGGCGACATCACCCGTCCGGACTACGTGATGTACACCTGGACCAAGGGCGCCGACGGCAAGATCACCTACACCGAGAACAACTGATCGGCGGGCAATCGCCGCATCGGTGGAAGGGCGCCCTCCGGGGCGCCCTTCTGCTTTGGAGCGAGCGCTTCGGCGGCAGGTTCGCGAGTGAACCTGCTAGCCGATCCGTCCCAGGGCGGGGAACGTCTCCAGCAGCCAGAACGACAGCGTCGTGAACGTGCCCGTCAGGAAGGCGATGCCGGTCACGACGAGCAGCACGCCCATCGCCTTCTCCACATAGGAGAAGCCGCCGCGGAACCGCTTCAGGAACCTGACGAACGGCCCCATGGCGAGGGCCGCGAGCAGGAACGGCACGCCCAGGCCCGCGGAATAGGTCGCCAGCAGCAGGGCCCCGCGCCCCGCCTCGGCCTCGTTGCCGGCCACCGCCAGCACCGCGGCGAGAACCGGCCCGATGCAGGGCGTCCAGCCGAAGGCGAAAGCCAGACCCATCACGTAGGCGCCCCAGATGCCGCCCTTGCGGTCGACGTCGAAGCGCGCCTCCCGCATCAGCATGCGGATGCGGAAGACGCCGAGGAAATGCAGGCCCATCACGATGATGGCGATGCCGGCGACGATGCTCAGCGTCTGCAGGTGCTGCCGCAGCACCTGGCCCAGCAGGGACGCTCCGGCGCCCAGCGCCACGAACACGGTTGAAAACCCGGCGACGAAGAGCAGCGCCGCCAGCAGCGCCCGGCGGCGGACGTCCGCGTCCGGCCGGTCCTGCATCCGGTCGAGCGAGGTGCCCGCCAGGTACGACAGGTACGGCGGCACCAGGGGCAGCACGCAGGGGCTGAGGAAGCTGACGACGCCGGCGAGCGCCGCGGCCGGATAGGTCACGGTGGACATGGGTTACGCTTGTATCGGAACCGGGCCGGACCGGAAACGCGGCGAAAGGCGGCTCGCTCAGTTGTGAGACGGTCTTTCGCTCCCCGAGCCTTGCACCCCGCCCTGCCCCGCCCCCGCTGCCTCGGGTCGCCGTACGCCCCGTCATTGCGAGGAGCGAAGCGACGAAGCAATCCATCGGCCGCAAGGCGTGGCTGGATTGCTGCTGCGCTCGCAATGACGAAATCACCCATGGTCATCCCCGGCGGCGCGCAGCGCAAAGGGGATGACATCAGCCGCTCCGGCCGGATGGCCTCAGAAGCGGTCGGCCCGGTAGGGCCTGGGATCGACGACCGTGTCCGCGCCGGTCATCATCTCGGCCACCAGCCGCCCCGTCACCGGGCCGAGCGTCAGGCCGTGATGGGCGTGGCCGAAGGCGAACCACAGCCCGGCATGGCGCGGCGCAGGGCCGATGATCGGCATCATGTCCGGCGTGCACGGCCGCGTTCCCATCCAGGGCTCGCTGTCGACGCGCTCGCCCAGCGGGAAGAGCGTGCGCGCCACGGGCTCGGCGCGCGCGAGCTGGACGGGAGTCTTCGGCGCGTCCCGGTGCGCGAACTCGGCGCCTGTGGTCAGACGCACGCCGCGGCGCATCGGCGCCAGGAGATAGCCGCGCTCGGCGTCGAGCACCGTGTGGTTCAGCACCGCATTGCCCTTGGGCGCGTAATGCATGTGATAGCCGCGCTTCACCGCGAGCGGGATCGCATAGCCGAGCTTCACCGTGATGAGGTCCGACCACGACCCCAGCGCCACGACGGCCTCGCCCGCGCTGACCGTCCCCTCGGCCGTGTGCACCGTCCAGTCCCGGCCCGATGCGTCCAGTGTCCGCGCGTCGCCCGTCAGCGTGCGGCCGCCGAGGCTCTCGAACAGCGCGACATAGGCGGCGGTCAGCGCCTGCGGGTCGATGACCGAGGCCGGGTCCGTCCAGTGGATGCCGCCCAGCAGGCTGTGATCCAGGAACGGCTCCTTCTCCGCCACGCCCCTGGCGTCGAGGGCCGCGAAGTTCACGCCGAACTCGCGCCGCCACGCCTCCGCTTCGGCCAGGCGCGCGTCGAGCTCCTTGCGCGTGCGCAGCAGCTTGATCCAGCCGCGCTCGCGGATGAGGTCCATGCAGCCCGCCTCGGTCGCCAGCGCCTTGTGCTCGACCACGCAGCGCTCGATCAGCGGCGCATACTGGCGCGCGATGGCCGCATGCTTCTGCGGCCGCGAATGGAGCCAGTATTTCCACAGGAACGGCGCCAGCCGCGGCAGCGCGGACAGGTGGTAATGCGCGTCCGTCGTGTTGTTCAGCGCGTAGCGGAACAGAGCGCCGAAATCGTGCGGAAAGCCATAGGGGAAGACGCCTTCGCGCTGGATCAGGCCGGCATTGCCGAATGACGTCTCGAAGCCCGGTTCGCGCCGGTCCATCAGCACGACCGAGCGGCCGCGCTTCTGCAGGTGCAGCGCGACGCACACGCCCACGATCCCCGCCCCCAGCACGATCGCATCCGCACGCATGGCAGCCATCTCCCTTTAAGTCGCTCGACCTCGCCGGAGCGCGACCTTATGAGGGTTCGCGCGCCGGGTCAGCCCGTGCGATTTCCGCGAGGCGAGACGGCATGTTCGCACTGAAACCGCTCCGTTCGGGCCTGGCCTTCCTCGGCCTGCACGCCACGCGCACCTACGCCGCCTCCATCTTCCTGGGCCTCGCGCTGCCCTGGCTGGCCGAGGCGTTCCGCCCCTTCCTGCCGGTGACCATCGTCACCTTCATCACGCTGAGCTTCGCGCGGGCCGATCTGGGCGGCATCCGTCGCGGCGTCAGCCGGCCCGGCAGGCTCGCCCTCGTCATCCTGTGGTCGACCCTTGCCATGCCGGTGCTCATCGCGGCGATCCTCGCCATATTCGGCCGCGACAGCCTCGATCCCGGCCTCCTGCTCGGCCTCAGCCTCGTGGCAGCCGCGCCGCCGCTCATGGCCTCCCCGGTCTACGCCACGATCCTCGGCTTCGAGGCGAGCGGGGCCCTGATCACCCTCGTCATCGGCATGGTGATGACGCCGTTCATCTCCCCGCCGCTGGCGAGCCTCATCGCCGGCACGGCAATCCCCATCGATCCGGTGGTGCTGAGCCTTCGCCTCGCCGGCCTGCTGGGCCTCGCCACCCTGCTCGCGGTGCTGGTGCGCCGCTTCGTCGGCGTCCAGCGCCTGACGCGCTACAAGCCGGAGATCGACGGCATCGGCGTCGTCTGCTTCTTCGTCTTCGCCATCGCCGCCATGGACGGCGTCATCGCGCTGACCATGGCCGATCCCTGGCGCACCGCGCTCTATCTCGGCGTGTCCTTCGCCATCTGCGCCGCCGGCTTCCTGGCGACGCTGCTCGTCATGGCCTTTCTGGGCCGGGGCGAGGCCTTCGTCCTGGCGCTGGGCGTCGGCCTGCGCAACACGGGCCTGCTCGTCGCGCCCATGGGCGCCGCCATCCCCGACACGGCGTTCCTGTTCTTCTCGCTGCTGCAATTCCCGATCTACATGGCACCGCTCATCGTCGAGCCCCTGGCCCGCCTGATCGTGGGCCGGATCGGGCGCGACGTTGCGCCCCCGCCCCCGCAATGATACCGGCGGCGTGAGTTACGGCCACCGGAACGGACCCGCCATGCAGGACCTCATCATCGCCCCCTCCATTCTCGCGGCGGACTTCGCCCGCTTCGGCGAGGAGGTGCGCGACGTGGACGCCGCCGGCGCCGACTGGATCCATGTGGACGTGATGGACGGCCACTTCGTGCCCAACATCTCGTTCGGGCCAGAAGTCGTGCGCGCTATCCGCCCGCACACCCGCAAGGTGCTGGACGTCCACCTGATGATCGCGCCGTGCGATCCGTATCTGGAGGCCTTCGCCAAGGCCGGGGCCGACATCATCACCATCCATGCCGAGGCCGGCCCGCACATGCACAGGTCGCTCCAGGCGATCCGCGCTCTGGGCAAGAAGGCCGGCATCTGCATCAATCCCGGCACCCACGAGAGCGTGCTGGAATACGCGCTGCCGCTGGTCGATCTCGTCCTCCTGATGACGGTCAATCCGGGCTTCGGCGGTCAGGCCTTCATCGCCGACGTCGTCAACAAGATCGCCCGCGTGCGCCAGATGATCGGCGACCGGGACATCCACCTGGAGATCGACGGCGGCGTCACGCCCGAGACCGCGCCGCTCTGCGTCAAGGCGGGCGCGAACGCGCTCGTGGCGGGCTCCGCCGTGTTCAAGGGCGGCCGCGAGGCCTATGCGGCCAATATCGAGGCCATCCGCACCGCCGCCGGCCGCGTGCGCGGTGAATGGGTCTGAACCAGAAGGACTGAACCGACATGATCCCGCGCTATTCCCGCCCCGACATGGTGGCCATCTGGTCGCCGGAGACGCGGTTCCGCATCTGGTTCGAGATCGAGGCCCACGCCACGCAGGCGCTGGCCGATCTCGGCGTGGTGCCGCAGGAGGCGGCGCGGATCGTCTGGGAGAAGGGCTCGGCCGCCACGTTCGACGTCGCCCGGATCGACGAGATCGAGCGCGTCACCAAGCACGACGTCATCGCGTTCCTCACGCATCTGGCCGAGATCGTCGGGCCGGAGGCGCGCTTCGTCCACCAGGGCATGACCTCGTCCGACGTGCTGGACACCTGCCTGTCAGTGCAGCTCGCCCGCGCGACGGATATTCTGCTGGCGGACATGGATGCGCTGCTGGCGGCCATCCGCCGCCGGGCCTTCGAGCACAAGCTCACCCCGACGATCGGCCGCTCCCACGGCATCCATGCCGAGCCGGTCACCTTCGGTCTGAAGCTCGCCCAGGCCTATGCCGAGTTCGACCGCTGCCGGGCGCGCCTTGCCGCCGCACGGGCGGAGATCGCCACCTGCGCCATTTCCGGCGCCGTGGGCACCTTCGCCAACATAGACCCGCGCGTGGAAGCCTACGTGGCGCAGAAGATGGGCCTGACCGTCGAGCCGGTCTCGACGCAGGTCATCCCCCGCGACCGGCATGCCATGTATTTCGCGACGCTCGGCGTCGTCGCCTCCTCCATCGAGCGGCTTGCGACCGAGATTCGCCACCTCCAGCGCACCGAGGTCTACGAGGCGGAGGAATATTTCTCGCCCGGCCAGAAGGGCTCGTCGGCCATGCCGCACAAGCGCAACCCGGTGCTCACCGAGAACCTCACCGGGCTTGCCCGCATGGTCCGCGCCTTCGTGACGCCGGCGCTGGAGAACGTCGCCCTCTGGCACGAGCGCGACATCTCCCACTCGTCCGTGGAGCGCATGATCGGCCCCGACGCCACCGTGACGCTCGACTTCGCGCTGGCGCGCCTCACCGGCGTCGTCGACAAGCTGCTGATCTATCCGGAGAACATGCGCCGGAACATGGACCGCCTCGGCGGGCTGCATAATTCCCAGCGCGTGCTGCTGGCCCTCACCCAGAAGGGCGTCTCCCGCGAGGACAGCTACCGCCTCGTCCAGCGCAACGCCATGAAGGTCTGGGAACAGGGCGCGGACTTCCTCACCGAGCTGAAGGCCGACGCGGAGGTCACCGCCCACCTCTCCGCCGCCGAACTCGCCGCCATGTTCGACGAGGCCTACCACTTCACCCACGTCGACACGATCTTCGCCCGGGTGTTCGGGGAGGCGTGACGCCAGCCTAGAGGCCGAACTTCAATCGGAGTTCGGCCGCAGCATCCGGCGGCAGATAAGGGATCATCACCACCATCGTTCGTCCGCCGACGAAGCGTCCATTCTTCTCATAGACCCAGTCGCTTGCGTCTCGAACTGCGAAGGCACGAACATCGCCTCGCTGCAGTCCTGCGATCCTGTCGGGATTGTTGATAACTATGCCTTCGCCCGTCGACTTTGAGAGCTTGGTGACGGCGAGCCAAACGTGCTCGTCGCCTCCGTCCCCGGTTGGGAAGGGCAGCTTGATCATGTGCTTTTCGCCAACGCCACTCGCGTAGGCTGAAACGAACTCCGACATGGTGCGCCGAGCATCGGCGACCGCGCGGTTCATGGCCGCTGAAAGTGCGTGATCCGAACCACGATACGAAACGATAGGGTCCGCCATCACCAAACTAGTCGAGAAAAAATACATCAGAACAATCAAGGCTGATTTCAGCATGTCATCAAATCCGCTCTAATACCAAAACGCTATGACAAATCAGGCATTTACGCAATATTTCAGGTGAGGTTCAAAAGCTGTCCTGATCACTTCCGTCTTGAGATCAGGAAGCTCGTCCGTTGCCGGGATGCTCGGCGTCCGACCTCTGGGATGGCGTGGATGCTCGGCACGAGGCCGAGCATGACGCCAGCAGGCTGAACCGCGTTCGCCTGTCACCAACGCCGTCATGGTCGGGCCTGTCCCGACCATCCACGCCTTCGGCCCGTCTGGATACCGCTCCGCAAGCCGTCACGCCCGACACCGTCACGCCCGATTCCGTCGCCCTCTCCGTCATTGCGAGGAGCGGAGCGACGAAGCAATCCAGCCGGTCGGCCGTGCGCTGGATGGCTTCGCTGCCCTCGCAATGACCATCGCCATCCCCGCATATCGCCGCCATCCGTGCGATGGTATCAGGCGCCATGCTCGCCGAACTCGCCCTTCTTGCCGCCACGCGCACCAGCCCCGCTCTGCGGCGCATCGGGCTGGTCGGGGACGGCGTCAGGCTGTGGTCGCGGCGGCGGCGCTGCCTGCGCGAATGGCAGGCGCATGAGCATCATTGCCACGGCGTCGTGCAGCGGGCCATGGAGGGCCTGCCGCGGCGGCGCAAGGCCGTCATCCTCGGGTCCGGGCTGGCGCGGGACATACCCCTCGAGGCCATGGCCGCCGCTTTCGATGCCGTCATCCTGGTCGACGCGGTGCACCTGCCGGTCACGCGCTGGCGGCTGCGGTACCTGAACAACGTCGCCTTCGTCACCGCGGATGTGGCCGGCATCGCGGACTGGCTCGTCGGCGCCGCCAGGACCCGGGCCGACGCGCTTTCGCAGTGGCGCGACGATCCGGCCGTCGACCTCGTCGTGTCTGCCAATGTCCTGTCGCAACTGCCGATCGGTCCCGAAGCCTGGGCGGAGGCGCATCCCGCGCAGGCCATCGTGCCGCCTGCCACGCTCGCCCGCGCCATCGTCGGCTGGCACATCGAGGACCTGCTGCGCCTGCGCTGCCGGGTGTGCCTCCTGACCGACACCGAGCAGCGCGAATACGACCGGGCCGGGACGCTCATCGACCGCACGGACCTGCTGCACGGCCACGAACTGCCCGCGCCCGACAGGGCGTGGGACTGGACCGTCGCGCCCGACGGCGAGGCGGGGCGCGGCGTCACCCTCGTCCACGGCGCCAGGGGCTATGCCGATTTCCGCCATGCATGGGCGGGCTGAGGCCATGCGATTGCGGCGCGGCCTGCCGATACCTAGATAGGCGCCTCACCCGCAACGGGACAAAGGCCATGAAGACCTCCGACATCGACATCCTCCTCGTGCCCGGCCTCGGCAATTCCGGCCCCGACCACTGGCAGTCCCGGTGGGAGGACAAGCTGTCGACCGCGCGGCGGATCGAGCAGGCGGACTGGGACCGGCCGTCGCTGGACGACTGGTCGCGCCGCGTCGTGGCAGCGGCCCGGCAGGCGAGCCGGCCGGTCGTCTTCATCGCCCACTCGCTGGGCACGCTGGCGGTCGCCCACGCCGCGGCGGAGCTGCGCGACGCGAACGTCGCCGGCGCCTTCCTGGTGGCGCCGCCGGCAGCGCGCGTCCTACTGACGCTGGAGGAGGTGGACCGCGCCTTCGCGCAGGTGCCGCGCGCGCCCCTGCCCTTCCCCACCGTCGTGGTGGCGAGCCGCAACGACGACTTCGCCCATTTCCACGAAACGGCGGAGCTGGCGCAGGCATGGGGCGCGGCCCTCGCCGATGCGGGCGAGGCCGGCCACGTGAACGCGGCGTCCGGTCACGGTCCGTGGCCGGAGGGGCTGATGCGCTTTGCCGGCTTCCTCAAGGGGCTGCGGCCGGTTCCAGCCTGACCACGGCCCTGCCCCTGTTGTTGGCGTAGAACCAGGAGACCAGCCCCGGCAGCGGCAGGACGGCATCGTTCGCGAACAGGTAGACGTCGCCGGAGACCGGCGCCGTGAACCGCGCCGCGTAAGTGCCGTCCTGCTCGCGCGCGAAGGATAGCGGGATCTCCCGGCTGCCATACCGGCCGATCCGGACGATGGGCTGCAGCCAGTGCGCGCCAGCGACCCGCCGCAGCGGGACGCCGAGCATCGTCACCACGCGGGCCCGCTCGCGCCCGAAGCCTTCCGGCCCGGTCGGGATGGTCGCGTCGAACCAGGGCTCGGTCACCGCGAGGCGCACGGTGTAGCTGCGGCCCTCCTCGACCCGCACGCCCATCGACGTGCAGACGTCCCACGTGCGCAGGCCCGTCTCCGGAACGGCCTGCGGCGCGGGGCAGAAGGCGCCCAGCGATCCGCCTGCGGCGATCAGCACACGCCCGGCCAGCATGGCCGCGCCGTAGACGATGGCCAGCGCGCACAGGAACGGCATCACCCATTGGTGCAGCGTGTAGAACACGCCGCGGTAGAGCCGCCGCGTGCGCAGCCACTGGATCGCCTTGCCGAACAGGGGCTGGGGCGGAACCGGCGCCGCCTGCCCGGTGCGAACCCCGCTCCAGACGACGCGCAGGCCATCGCGCACGCGCTGCTCCAGCGAGAGGCCCCAAGCCATCGTGGCGGCGATCAGCGCCAGGCCCGCCGCGAGCCTCTCCGGCGCGGCGCGGAAGGCGTCGAGCCAGGGCCGCGCGAGGCCCGGCAGGAACCCGCCCGCCAAGTCGACGAGCGGGATGAGGAACGCGAAGGCGCTGCCCTGCCCGCCGCCCGGCGGCGCGTCCATGAGCGGCATGGCCGCAAGCCACAGCGACACGAACACCGTGAGGAAATACGCCACGCGCCGCAGCCAGACATGGTTGCGCACGATGTCCTGGCCGGTCGCGCGGCGCAGCCGGTCCTCCGGCGTCTCGTAGGCGAGGCTGACGATGTCGCCGGCGTCGGTGACGACCTGGTAGTCCATCGGGATGGAGAGCGGCGCATAGCCGTCCGTGCCGCCGGCGATCCGGCGAAAGACGCTGTCGTGGATCTTGGGCGCGGGGGCGAAGGCGATGCGGATCGTCTCGTCCCGCTCGCGGGCGTGGGCGATGTCGCGCACCAGGGTCGGCCGGCGCGGATCGTCCGCATAGAGGCTGTCGAGATCGCGCGGGCGATAGCGGTAATAGGCGCCCGGCCCGGAGCGGGAATTGGCGAGCCGCGCCAGGGGATCGGCCTGCGCGGCGATGGCCAGCCGCGCGTCGGGGCGCACCTTCAGGCCGTAGGGGTCAGCCCGGTCGATCATCCAGGCGAGGGAGACATAGGCGAGCCCGTCCTCCGAATAGCCGCCGCCGACATTGGCGTGCATGCCCGTGAACCAGACCTGCGTGAGCCATTCCCGGTCGATCGCCGCCTTCGCGGCCTTCGGCGGCGTCCAGCCGTCGGGCGGCGCGGAATCGTCCGCCCACAGGACGGGCCAGAACGCGTGGCGCTCGTCGTCCAGGGCCAGCGCCTGGACGGCCCGGTTGATGCGGACGGACGGGTATCGATCCGGCATGGAGAGCGGCCAGATCCAGAAATCGATGCCGCGGACGATCTCCTCGATCGGCCCGCCATAGGCGGCCACCGTGTCCCACACGCCGATGAAGTGGATGGGCACGTCCGTCCGGCGCGGTATGTCCGCATAGGGCCTGATGCCGCGCATCCGCCGCCACAGGCGGATCAGCCCGTCGCGGATCTTCCGCGCGGCGAAGACCAGCGCGAGGGTGACGTCGAACCCGCCCGGCCGCGCGCGGTAGGCGCGGTAGGCGTCGTTGGCGTAGCGCCGCAGGTCCGCGTCCGCCATCAGCCCCGAGAGCACGCCCTGCCAGGCGATGAGCCCGGCCAGCACCCGCACGGTGAAGGCGCCGCGGCTGAACCCGAACAGGAAGATGCGGTCGCCGTCCCGGTAGTTGCGGCTCAGGAAGCGATAGAGATCCAGGACGTTGCGCTTGAGGCCGAAGCCGAAAATACCGCCCAGGATCGCGAACAGCCGGAACGAGGATGTCCCAACCCCGTCGTCGTAATAGACGATCTGCCGGTCGGAGCGCTCCAGCGCCTCGAACAGGCGGAAGACGTTGGTGCGGAACAGGGCGCTGGAACTGTTGCCCGTCCCGTCGGACAGAAGAATGATGTTGCGCCCGCGCGGGCCGGAATTCGGCATCGCCCAAGGCCCCCCGCCTCAATGCCATGCGATCTGCAATCAGCGCAGCGTGCGCCCGCCCCTGCCCGATGGCAAGGCAAACCTGTCGAAACTGTCATGTTTCGGACATCGTGGCGCCAGCGGGCCGGATGCATGGTGGCGTCATCGGCACCTGACCGGAAGGACCCAACGCCATGAACCGCATCCTGCTCGCCACCACGGCCGCCCTCATCGCCGCCGGCTCGAGCTTCGCCATCGCCCAGAATGCCGGCCCCGGCCAGCGGCCCGGTCCCGGCGGCCCGGGCGGTCCCGGCGGCCCGCGCATGGAGCGGCTGACCAAGGAGGACATGTCCTCCCTCGTCGACGCCCGCATCGCCGCCATCCAGGCCGGCCTGAAGTTCACGCCCGAGCAGCAGAAGCTCTGGCAGCCGGTCGAGGCGCTGATCCGCAAGACCGCCGCCGAGCGCGCCGAGCGCTTCGAGGCGATGCGCGGCCAGCGCGAGGCCATGCAGGCCCTGACCCCCGAACAGCGCCGCGAGCGCATGCGCGAGCGGATGACCGAGCGCCGCGACTTCGGCCAGCGGCTCGACCGCATGGGCGAGCGCGCCGCGGCCATGAAGACCTTCGCCGACACGGTGAAGCCGCTCTACGCCTCGCTGGACGAGCGCCAGAAGCGCCTGTTCCCGATGCTCATGCGCCCGGCCGGCGGCCAGCGCATGGCCGGCTGGCACGGCGGCCGGGGCGGCGAGCATCGCGGCGGCGGCCATGACGGCCACCATCGCGGCGAGCGCCTCTGACGACCGGAAGGACGGGCGACGCCCGCCCGTCCCGATCTCTCCGAGACCCTGAAACTCGACCCGCCCGGAAACGGGCGGGTTTTTTCATGGGCCGGAGCTGCGCCGGTGTCTGCCGTGAGACAGGCGTGGATGCTCGGCACAGGGCCGAGCATGACGGGTTGAGAATGCGACAGGTCTTCCGGCCTGCACCGCCGGTCGCCACCCTGCCCTGGCCGTCATGGTCGCGCCTGTCCCGACCATCCACGTCTTCGGTCAGACCCCGCTCCGGCTCGAACACCCACGCGCCGATCCCTCCCTGACAAGGGAGGGTGGCCGGCGCGCCAGCGCCGGACGGGTGGGCCTCTTGTCGGGTCAAAGGCCCACCCGGCGCTTCGCGCCACCCTCCCCTGGCGGGGAGGGATCGGGCTGCGGCTGGCATTTCCAGGCGTCTGACGGCGTCACGCTCGCCGCGCACCGTCCGCACCGCCGTCATTGCGAGGAGCGAAGCGACGAAGCAATCCAGCGCCCGCGCCGCCTGGATTGCTTCGCTGACGCTCGCAATGACGACAGGCAGCGCCCGGGCGCCAACGAAAAAGGCCGCCCCGGAGGGCGGCCAATTCCTATTCCGGCAGTCCGGAACCGATCAGCGCGAGTAGAACTCGATGACCAGATTCGGCTCCATCTGCACCGGGTACGGGACCTCGGAGATGGAGGGGACGCGGGTGTACTTGGCGACCATCTTGGAATGGTCGGCCTCGATGTAGTCCGGCACGTCGCGCTCGGCGAGGCCGACCGACTCCAGCAGCACGAGGAGCTGCTTGGAGCTGTCCTTCACCTCGATCACGTCGCCCGGCTTCACGAGGAAGCTGGCGATGTTCACGCGGCGGCCGTTGACCTTGACGTGGCCGTGGTTGACGAACTGGCGCGCGGCGAATGGCGTCGGCGCGAACTTGGCGCGGTAGATCACCGCGTCCAGGCGGCGCTCCAGCAGGCCGACCAGGTTCTCGCCGGAATCGCCCTTGAGGCGGATGGCCTCGGCGTAATAGCGGCGGAACTGCTTCTCGGTGATGTTGGCGTAGTAGCCCTTCAGCTTCTGCTTGGCGCGCAGCTGCGTGCCGAAGTCTGACATCTTGCCCTTGCGGCGCTGTCCGTGCTGGCCGGGGCCATATTCGCGCTTGTTCACGGGGCTCTTCGGGCGGCCCCAGATGTTCTGGCCCATACGACGGTCGAGCTTGTGCTTCGCCGCAATTCTCTTGGACATGTCGCGTATCCTCTGTTGGTACGACAGGTGAGGAACGCGCCCTCCTCTGTTCCTCTCGGAACCGACAGGACCCGACATTGCGGGGCCGCGGGTGCGTAAAACGCCGCGCGGGCCCGTGAGGACCCGCGTCAGCGCGCATGTCACTAGATCGGGGCCGCCCGATTGTCAAACTTCACGCCGCGGCGGCGGCCTGCAGCGGCATCGGTTCGTGGACGACGAGGGGAAGGCCGCGGGCGGCCAGGGCGGCGGCGAGTTCCACCGGCAGGTGGGCGCGGCCGGTGAAGAGCGCGATCCCGTCCGCCTCCCCGTCCGGCTCGTGGCCGATCAGCGGCCCGCCGAGCAGCTGCACCACGCGGCGCGCGATGGCAGGGGCGGGATCGATATAGGCCACCGGCCAGGGCGCCACCCGCTCGATCCGGTGACGCAGCAGCGGGTAATGGGTGCAGCCGAGCACGATCGTATCCGTGCGGCCGATGGGCGTCGTCACGAAGCAGGGCTCGATCTCGGCGAGGATCGCCGCATCGTCCGGCGGGCTGCCGGCGAGTTCCGCCTCCGCCAGCTCCGCCAGGTGCCGGGAACCCACGAGGGTCACGAGGCAATCGTCCGCATAGGCCTTGATGAGGTCGCGCGTGTAGTCGCGCTCCACCGTGCCGGGCGTGGCGAGGATCGAGATGTGCCGGGTTCGCGAGGCGATGGCCGCGGGCTTGATCGCCGGCACGGTGCCGACGAACGGCAGGGTGAACTGCGCCCGCAGGTGCGGCAGCACGAGCGTTGAGGCCGTGTTGCAGGCGATGACGACGATGTCGGGCGCGTGCAGCGCGATCAGCCGGCCGATCACCGTGAGCACGCGCGCGACGAGCGCCTGCTCCGTCAGCCGGCCATAGGGGAAGGCGGCGTCGTCGGCGGCGTAGACGATCCGGGCGTCGGGCCGCGCCCGCATCACCTCGGCGAGCACCGTCAGCCCCCCGAGGCCGGAATCGAAGACGAGCACGGTCTGCGCGCGCGGGCGGCCCTCCGCGGAGGAGGTCGCGCCGGCGCTGATGCCGGCAAGGAGATGGTCTGGGGGGTGAGAATCCATCGGCATGGCGAAACCGTCGTAGCGGTTTTATCACGACAGACCGTGGTTAAATGATGGTGACCGGGCTCAGCCGCGCTTGAGCCCCGCGACACCGCGCGCCGCGCGCTGCCCGTCCAGCAGCGCCCCGCCGACCGTCATCGCCCCGCCACCGGCGGTCGCCTCCCCGGCAAAGTAGACGCGCTCGCCCACCGGTTCGCGCAGGGCGTCCCGCGACGCAAGCCGGCCCGGCCTGGCGAGCGAATAGGAGCCGCGCGCCAGCGGGTCGGTCCACCAGCCGGCGAGGCGCCCTCCGGTGAACCCCTTGCGGATGTCGGAACCGGCCATGGCGACCAGCCGGTCGAGCACATGCGCCACTGCCTCGGCCTCCCCGGCGGCACACAATTCGCGGGCATAGGTGCCGCCAAGCATGCCCAGGACGAGGCCGGCCTGGCCCTTGTGCGACGGCTCCAGGCTCAGGCTGCGGGCATCGCCCCAGGTGTCGAAATAGCCGCCGGGATTGAGCCCCCTCACCGCCTCGGGCTCGAAAGCCAGCGCCACCTTGGTCAGGGCGCCCATGGTCATCCCGTCGATGGCATCGCGCGTCGCCGCCGGCAGCGCGGGCTCGAAGCGGATGCCCTCGGCGGCCAGCACGCCGACCGGCACGGTCACGATGGCCCGCGCGGCGCGGATCGTGCCGGAGGCGGTCTCCACCTCCACCCGCGGCCCGGCCCAGCGCACCACCCGGGCGGGCGTGTTCAGCGAGACCGGAACACCCTCGCCGTAGCGGGCGACGAGCGTGCCGTAGCCCTCGCGCACCATCATGTTCTCGCCGGCCCAGAGCGCCTCCCAGTCCGCCAGCGAGCACTGCTCCGGCTCGTCGCCGAGGTTGAAGCGGGCAAGGTTGCGCGCCGCGCGCCCCACATTGGCGGGCGCATCGCGGACCGCGTCGGCGAAGGACGCGTCCGGCGCGCCGGGACGCAGGCGCGTATAGGCGGAGACGGCGCTGAAGCCGCTGCCGCGCTGGGCCCGCTCCTCGGGCGTCAGCCGGACGCCGTCGACGAAGGAATCCGGCGGGCCGCTCCAGGACCCGTCATCGGTCAGGGTCAGGCCGAGCGATCGGGCGATCCCGACCCAGGGGTTGGACTCGGCCCAGTGGATGAATTGCGCGCCCGCATCGAAGGCGGGGCCGAGGCTCGCATCGGTGAAGACGCGCCCGCCGATCCGCCCGCGCGCCTCGATCACGATCACCGAGAGGCCGGATTCGGCCAGGGTGCGGGCGGCGGCAAGGCCCGCGGCGCCCGCCCCGATCACCACGACGTCGGCGTCGTTGGCCTGGGCGAAGGCGGGACGCAGGAGCGCCGGCGCGCAGATGCCGGCCGCAAGGCCCGCGATCAGCGTGCGGCGGGAAAGGCCGCCTGTGTCCATCGTGATCCCCTGTCCAACCCTGCCGCCGGCGTGCCGGTCGCCATGCAACCTGCGGGCCGAGCGCGGACGCGGCGGCGGAGCGCCGATTCGCCGCCGCCTGCCGACCGAGCAAATGGTGCCCGGCCGCTCCGGTTCAATTCACACGATGGTGAGGAGAAATCGTGGCGACGCTCAGGGCTGCGGCGAAGCGATGCCGCCGGTGGCCGGGGGTGCCTCGCGCGGGCTCTCCACGGTCAGCCGCTTGATGGGCCAGCCGTCGGTCCACAGGCCCATGTCGTAGATCCGCGGGTCGCGGCGCACCGACTGCGCGTCGCCGCCGGCCAGGGTCCGCTCCAGCGCGATGTCGACGGTGCGCCAGACGCCGTAATGGTCGAAGGCATCGACCTTCTGCATCTCCATGAGCTGCATGTCCTGCTGCTCCTGGCGCGCCAGCCACCAGCGTTCGCTCGCCTTGCGGCGTGCCTCCTCGCGGGCGGCGCGCTCGGCCGCCTTGTCGCGGTGGACCACCGGCGCCTCAGGCGGCGGGGTCTTCATGGCATCCTCGATCCTGGCCAGATCGTAGGCGTCGTCGGGCGCTGCCGCCGAATAATGCGCCGCGACCAGCGGCGGCTGGCCGTGATTGTCGGAATTGATCCGGATGAGCAGCCGGTGGTCGGCCTTCAGCGCCACGGCGGAGGCGCGCAGGATCGCCCGCGCCCCGGCCTCGCCCGACACAGTGTCGCGGTCTCCCGTCACGGTGATCATGTTCACCGACGGGTCGAGCCCGGTGAGGTCGGTCAGCGCGACGGCGCGCGTCTTGGTGTCGGTCGGCACGCGGGTGGGCATCAGGGCCAGCACCGCGCGCGGCACGGGCAGCCCGTCCGTCGCGGCGCGCGCCGCCAGGTTCGCGGCGATGATCGCCCCGGCATTGTGGCCGATATAGGCGACCTTCGTGAGGTCGGCGGTCACGCCCGGCGTCGCGGCCAGGGCGTCGAGCGCGGTGCGGATGCCCTTGACCGCCTCGCCCGTGACCTCGTTGTAGGCCGTGCCCCCGCCGGCTTCCTGGTAGCGCGGATACACCACGATGTTGCCGCGGCGGACCAGATGCTCGATCCAGGCGCCGTACCATTTGGGCGAGACGGCGCCCCAGCCATGGACCAGCACAACGACCGGCCGCGCCTTCACGAAGGCGCCCGGCGGGTCGGCGGGTCGGAAGACGATGCCCTGGGCGCTGCCGAAGCCGTAGGCCTTCTTGATCACGCTGGCGATCGCGTAATCCGCGCCGCCGGGACCCTTGGCCGCCTGTCCGGGCAGCGTCGCCCCCATGGCGCTGCCGCCGAGCGCGATCGCCAGGGCTGCGGCGGACAGAAGGGTCGAACGAAGCTTGACCATGACGCGGTCTTTCCTGAAGCGGCGGGCGGCGGATGCGGCTCCGGATTATCGCGTCATCAAGGTAACCCAAAGATGAAGGCGCGTCTTCCTTTTGCAACCGCGGCGCGCCGCGGCTAGGCGTCACCGTCGCCGCCATCCCCTGTCGCGGGGGCACGCCGGGACGGGCGCGGCGTGTTGCGCCCGCCGCGCCGGCCCTGGACCAGCGCCACCAGCGCCCCGCGCAGCGTGCGCACGTCCTGCTCGGACATGGCCAGCCGGTGGAAGATGTCGCGCATGTTGCGGGCCATGACGGGCTTCTTGTCCGGCGGGTAGAACCCGGCCGCCTCCAGTTCGTCCTCCAGAAAGGCGAAGAAGGAGGTCACCGCCTCCCGCCGGGCCGGGACGGCGTTGAGCCCGTCCCGCACCGGCGCGAAGGGCAGCGCGCCGCCCGTCGCCTGCCGGTACCATTCGTAGCCGACGAGCAGGACGGCCTGGGCGAGGTTGAGCGAGGCGAAGGCGGGATTGACCGGAAAGGTCAGGATCGCGTCGGCCAGCGAGACGTCGTCATTGGTCAGCCCCGTCCGCTCCCGCCCGAACAGGATGCCCGCCTTCTGCCCGGCGGCGGTGCGGGCGATGCAGTCGGCGGCCGCATCCTCCGGCCCGACCACGCGCTTGAGCTGTCCCCGCTCCCGCGCGGTCGTGGCATAGACGACGTTCAGATCGGCGATGGCCGAGGGAAGGTCCGGAAAGACCCGCGCGGCGTCCAGGATCGGGCTCGCGCCGGAGGCCGCCTGGTGCGCGCCCTTCTTGTGGACGGATTTCTGCGGCCAGCCGTCCCGCGGCGCCACCAGCCGCAGGTCGCTGAGCCCGAAATTGCCCATCGCCCGGGCGGCCATGCCGATATTCTCGGCGAGTTGGGGCTCGACGAGGATGATCGCGGGTCCGGCGAGCGGTGCGCCCGCCTTGCTGGCATCGGTTCCGGCCATGGTGTCCCATCGTGTCGCGCGGGGGGCGAAGGCGGGGGACCTTAGGTGCGCGGATGCGCCTCCCGCAAGCGCCCCGTCGAAGGCTCCCCGATGCGCCTTCCCTATGGGAAAGTCGGGCCGTCAAGATTTTTTCAACCACGGCGCGCAAGTGTGGGGCGTCATGAATCATCACAGCCCGAGCCAGCAGGCCCGAGTTCTCGTCGTGGAGGACGATCCCGTCACCGCGGAGATCGCATCCGCCTACCTCGCCCAGAGCGGGCTCGACGTGCTGCGCGCCGCGTCCGGCGAAGCCGCGCTCGACATCCTGCGCAGCCGCCATGTGGACTGGCTCGTCACCGACATCAAGCTTCCCGGCACGATCGACGGCTGGGTCGTCGCGGCGGAATTCCACCTCACGCATCCGACGCGGCCGGTCCTCTACATGACGGCCGCCGCCGCGCCCTCCAGCGCGCAGGCCCATGGCAGCGTCTTCCTGCGCAAGCCGTGCCATCCCTCCCTGATCCTGGAGCAGCTCCGCCGCCTCCAGGCCAACCACGACCCGTCCATGGAGCGCCGCCCGTGAGTGCGGACGCCGCCCCGCCCCCCGCGGCAACGCTAAGGGGCCCCGCCGTGCTCGTGGTCGACGACCACGCGCTGATGCGGGATCTGATCGCTGGCATCTGCAAGTCGCTCGGCTTTCCCGACGTGGACACCTGCGCGGACGGAGCCGAGGCGCTGCGCATGCTGCGCCGCAAGTCCTACCGGCTCATCCTCGCCGATCTCCAGATGGAGCCGGTCACGGGGCTGGAACTCCTGCAGGCGGTGCGCACCGACGAGGCCCTGAAGGACGTGCTGTTCCTGATCATGACCGCGCGGCTCGACATGGAAGCCGTCGTCAGCGCCCGCGAACTGGGCGTGGACAATTACCTGATCAAGCCGTTCACCCGCGACCAGCTAAAGGGCAAGCTGCTCGCCGTCCTCGCGCCGGACTTCAAGCGGCGGCGAGGCGTTTCAGCGCGGGGCGCGCCGCGGACCTAGCGGCCTCGAAGGCCCGGACCGCTTCATCGACCGCTTCGCCCGCCAGGCAGGCTTCCTCGAGCGCGCGGCTGGCGACCGACAGCTCGGAAAATCCCAGCATCCCCGCGGCCGAGATCAGCCGGTGGGCCTGCCTGGCAAGCTCGGGTGCGGCCGCTGCCGGGTCGATGCCGTCCGCCTGCTCGTCGAGCTGCGCCACGAGGAGCCGCAGCTTGTCGCCGCCGAGCATCTCGCGCAGCTCGGCGATCACCTTGTCGTCGAAGGCCGTGCCGCCCCGGGCGCGCCGGCGCGACACGGCAGGCGGCGCGACGGGTTCCGCCGCCGCGGCGGGACGCTGGCGCGCATGACGCCGCACGGCGTCGCACAGGTCGGCGGAGCGGACGGGCTTGCCCACATGGCCGTTCATGCCGGCCGCGCGCAGCTCGGCGATCTGGTCCGGCAGAACGTTGGCCGTCAGCGCCACGATCGGCACGTCGCGCGCCGGATGGTCCAGCGCGCGGATGCGGGCCGTGGCGGTCAGCCCGTCCATGCCGCCCATCTGCACGTCCATGAGCACGAGGTCGTAGTCGCCGGCCTGGACCGCCATGATCGCATCGGCCCCGTCGGGCACGATGTCGACCCGGTGGCCGTCGTTGCGCAGCATCGTGGCCGCGATGTCCTGGTTGATCTCCACGTCCTCGGCCAGGAGGATCGAAAGCCCGCCCGTCGACACGCAGCTCGCGAACGGGATGTATTCGGCCGGGGCCTCAGCCTCGGTGATCGGCAGCTCGAACCAGAAGATGCTGCCCCCGCCCTCGTGGCTGCGCACGCCGATCGTGCCGCCCATGCGGGTGACGAGGTTCTTGCAGATGGCAAGGCCGAGCCCGGTGCCGCCGAATTCGCGGCGGATCGAGCCGTCGAGCTGGGTGAAGCGCTGGAACAGGTTGGCCGCCTTGTCCGCAGGGATGCCGATGCCGGTGTCGGACACTTCCAGCAGCATGCGCGGCCCGCGCGCGGATTCGATCCGGTGCACCGCGAGCCGCACCTCGCCCACATGGGTGAACTTCACCGCGTTGTTCAGGAGGTTCAGCACCACCTGGCGCATCCGGCCCTCGTCCCCCAGGAGGCGCTTGGGCAGGCTATCGTCGATGCTGATGGAGAAATCGAGGCCCTTGCGCGCCGCAAGCGGCTCCACGATCGAGGCCGCCACGTCCACCATGTCGCGCAGGCTGTAGGGCCGCTCGTCGATAACGAGCTTGCCGGCCTCGATCACCGACAGGTCGAGAATATCGTTGACGATGGTCAGGAGCGCCGCGCCCGCGCCGCTGATGCGCACCGCATGGCGCCGCTGGTCGTCCCTGAGCTCCGGGTCGGCCAGCATGAGCTCCGTATAGCCCAGGATGCCGTTGAGCGGGGTGCGGATCTCGTGGCTCATGGCCGCGAGGAAGTCGCTCTTGGCGCGGCTGGCGGTCTCCGCCTGCTCGCGGGCGGCTTCCATCTGGGCCCGGTTCTCCTCCGCTTCGGTGGCATCGCGCAGCACCGCCACCACATCCGCGGTATCGGCGGGTGCGTCCGGCACGAGGCTGAACACGGTCTCCACCCAGATCCAGCTGCCGTCGGCGCGGCGCAGCCGGTGCCTGTTGGTGCAGACGGGGGCTTCCGGCGTCAGCGCCGCGACCTGCCGCGTCAGGTCGGCGATGTCGTCGGGGTGCACGGCCTCGAACTGCGCCAGCAGGCGGAATTCTTCCGGCGTGTAGCCCAGGAGCTTCGTCACCGACGGCGACACGTAGCTGCGCCACCCGTCGACCCGGCGCATCATGACGATCACGTCATTCATGTTGGCGGCGATGAGCCGGTAGCGCGCTTCGCTCTCCTGCAGTTTGTTCTCCCAGCGGCGACGTTCCGTAACGTCCGTCACGGTCTGGATGAAGCCGCGGTCCGGCGTCGCGACGGTGCGCACCTCGACGATGCCGCCGTCCGGCGTCATGCGCTCGAACATGAATTCCGACTCGCCGCCGCGCCGGTCGCCGGAGGCGGCGGGGCGCAGCCGCGCCCACTTGCCCGTCTGCCGCAGGAGGGCACGCAACTCGAGGTAGTGGGCCTGCCGGTCCGCCAGGTCCGTGGGCAGCCCGAGCAGCCGGTTGGCGCGGTCGTTGACCACCGCGACGCGCCCGGCCGGGTCGATGTAGATGAGCCCCTGCTCCATCCGGTCCAGCGTCGCGCGCAGCAGGCTGGACTGCTCCGCCAGCCGCGCCTCGGTCTTTTCCAGTTCCACATTGCGCCGCACGAGGATGCGCGCGGTCACGAAGAGCCGGGACGACATCAGCGTCAGCAGGGTCCAGATCAGCATCGCCACGGTGGCAAGGGCGATCGTCTGGCGCTCCCACACCTGCAGGACCTCCGCCTTCGACACGCCGACGACGGTGCTGATCGGCAGGTTCTCGAACGGGCGCAAGGCATTGATGCGTAATTCGCCGTCGATGGGCGACATGGCCTCGTAGATGCCCGGCGGCTGGGTGAGCAGGCGCGCCTGGACCTTCGAGCGCTGTCCCGACGCCTCGCCGATGGCCGCGTCGACCCATGGACGCCGCACCAGGAGGCTGCCGGACCTGGTGACGAGGGTGATGTTGCCCTTCTGGCCGATGTCGAAAGTCTCGTAGAATCGCAGGAGATGTTCGGGTTCGACGATGGCGACGACGACGCCCTTGAAGCTCCCATCCGCGGCGCCGATCCGCCGGGAGATGAAGATGCTCCACTGGTTGGACAGCCGGTTGCGCCGGGTCTCGGTGATGAAGAAGCCCGTACCCGGATTGTCGCGGTGGACCGTGAAATAGTCCCGGTCGGACGTGCCGGTGAACCTCGGCGTCTCGGACCCGGAATCGTGGACGACGCGGCCCTCGGCGTCGAGGACGTAGATCGCCCGCAGCGCCGGCGATCCGTCCGACAGGCGCCGGAGCAGCCCGTAAGCTTCCCGCCCGCTGCGGTCCAGCCGGCCCGATTCCACCGCTTCGGCGACGACCTGCAGCGACAGGTCCGCCGCCTCCAGCGTGCGGGCCGTATGCTGCTCCAGCGACAGGGCGATGTTGCCCACCGTGGAATGAGCGCGCGCCAGAGCGGTGTTGCGCTGCCAGACGCTGATGGCGGTCACGATAAGCGCGAGCGAGATGCCGACGATCGCGCTGAAGGCGATGACGTGCCCCTTGGACAGGCGCGACAGGTCGAAGGCGAGACGTTTGGCCAAGGCGGAATTCCGGACGGGTCCAGCCAGCCATGCTCCACGGGAAACCTCGCTAAGTCCTTAAGCTTTCTGGACGGAAATCGCTCAAACCATGAGGCGGCAACAGACGAAGGTTTGACCTCGGCGACCGGGCTTTCCAGCCGATCGCTACCAGTTGCAACCTCAGGTTCAACATTTTTACACGAATTCGGGGCGTTATTTACGGGTCCCTTAAGACAGGCCCGATCACCATGTCCCTCTCGATCCGTCTCAAGCTGCTGACGATCGTCGCGCTGCTGCTCCTCCCCATCGCGCTGCTGGCCTTCCTGTTCGTCGAGCAAAGCCGCAAGGACATCCTGTTCGCCCGCAAGGAAGTGGCCGGCACAGCCTATCTCGGCGCGTTGTGGAGCGACTTCACCGCCCTTCAGCGCGCGGCCTCCGAAGGAGTGTCGATGCCGCCCCTGGGACGGGTGCAGGAAGCGGCCGCCACCCATGACGACACGCTCGGCACGGGCGAACTGTCCCGCAAGTATCTGGCGCTGCGCCGCTCGATCACGACCGCCAAGGGCCGGGAGGACGACGCGATCACGGCGCTCAAGCAGCTCGTCGCCAAGGCGGGCGACGGCTCCAACCTGATCCTCGATCCCGATCTGGACAGCTATTACGTGATGGACCTCGTCCTCATGAAGCTGCCGGACGTGGCCGACCGGGCTTCCGGCCTGTTCGACACCGTTGCCGCCCAGACCAAGATGGCCGAGCTGCCCGAGAGCGAGCGCCTCAAGCTGTTCGCCGGCATCGGCGGGCTCACCGGCGCGTCGGAGGCCGCGACCGCCTCGCTCGCCTCCGCCGTCGCCGCCAGCGCCGACGGCTCGGTCGCAAAGGCCCTGTCGGCACAGGGGCAGAAGCTCACCCGCGACGTGGCGGCCTATGTCGCCGCGCTCCAGTCCGCCGCCGAGGCCCTCGCCGATCCGGCCCGCCGTGCTGCGCTCGATCTGGCGCCCCTTTCGTCCGCCCATGGCGCCGTCCAGGCGGCCACGGACGGATACTGGCGGGCTGCCGCGACCGACCTGAACCGGCTGCTCGCGACCCGCATCGACGGCTTCCAGGCCCGCCTGTGGACCATGCTCGGCATTGCCGGAGCCATCGTCCTGCTGGCCTTCGGCGTGTCGGCCTACTTCTCCCGGTCCATCATCGTCTCGATCCGCCGGCTCGATGCCAACATCCACCGTATTGCTGACGATGACGGGGATGCGCGCGTCGAGGGCCAGGAGGCCCGCGACGAGATCGGCCAGATCGCCCGCGCGGTCGATTATCTCCAGCGGCGCACCGTGGAGAAGCTGGAGGCTGCTTCCGCCCAGCGCGCCGAGCAGCGCCGCATCGCCGACGCCGAGCGCGTGCGCGCGGAGGCCGAACGGGCCGAGGCGCAGCGGCAGCAGGCGCTCGTCGTGCAGAACCTGGCCGACGGCCTGTCGCGTCTGTCCGGCGGCGACCTCGCCTTCCGTATCGCGACGCCCTTCGCGCCGGACTACGAGCAGCTCCGCGCCGATTTCAACCTCGCCATGGACAATCTCGCCCGCGCGCTCGGCACCGTCGCCGAGGGCATGAGTGCGGTGCGCAACGACACCGGCGAGATTTCCGGCGCCGCCGACGACCTGTCCCGGCGCACCGAGCAGCAAGCCGCATCCCTGGAAGAGACCGCCGCCGCCCTCGACCAGATCACCGCCACCGTGAAGAAGACCGCCGAAGGCGCGGCCCATGCCCGGGACGCGGTCGAGGCGGCCCGGCGCGACGCCGAGGACGGCACGCGCGTGGTCGGCGAGGCGGTGGGCGCGATGTCGGACATGGCGCGCTTTGCCCAGCAGATCAGCCAGATCATCGGCGTCATCGACGAGATCGCCTTCCAGACGAACCTCCTCGCGCTGAATGCCGGCGTCGAGGCGGCCCGTGCGGGCGATGCCGGCAAGGGATTTGCCGTGGTCGCCACCGAGGTGCGGGCCCTCGCCCAGCGCTCGGCGGAGGCGGCCAGGGAGATCAAGGGCCTGATCTCGGCCTCGACGGCCCAGGTCGGCCGCGGCGTCGATCTCGTCGGCGAGACCGGCAAGGTGCTGGAGCGCATCGCCGGGCGCATCGTCGAGGTCGCCCACACGGTCCGCGAGATCGCCGCCTCGGCCCACGAGCAGGCGACCGGCCTCGCCGAGGTCAACAATGCCGTCAACCAGATGGACCAGGTGACCCAGCAGAACGCCGCGATGGTGGAGGAATCCACCGCCGCCAGCCGGTCCCTGAGCCAGCGCGCGGCCGATGTCGCCGCCCTGATGGCGCGCTTCACCTTCGCCGACAAGGCCCGCCCCCCGCAGCAGCGCCGGGCCGCCTGATATCGCCTTACGGCAGGTCTCCGCTCCATGCCGCCGCGCATCGCTGCGCGGCGGCATTGCGCCGTTCTGCGCCTTGCCAGCGCCGCCCGTCCGGTCAGGATGCGGTCCACCGAGCGGAAGGCGAAGACGATGCATGACCTGACCGAGGAACAGCGAATGGTGGCGCAGACCGCCGCCGACTTCTCCCGCGACGTGCTGGCGCCGGGCGCCGCGCGCCGCGACCGCGAGAAGGCTATCGAGCCCGCCGTGCTGGAGGGGCTCGCCGCTTTGGGCTTCCTGGGCATGACGGTCTCGCCCGATCACGACGGCGCGGGCGCGGACTATGTCAGCTACGCCCTCGCGCTGATGGAGGTCGCGGCGGGCGATGGCGCGGTCTCCACCGTGATGAGCGTCCATAACGCGCCCTTCAACGCCATCCTCGACCGCTACGGCACGGACGCGCAGAAGGAGGAGGTCCTGAAGCCCGCCGCCCGCGGCGAATTCATCGGCGCCTTCGGCCTCACCGAATCCGATGCCGGCTCGGACGCGGGCGCGCTGAAGACCAGGGCCGTGCGCCGCAACGACCGCTACGTCCTCAACGGCGGCAAGGAATTCATCACATCGGGGCGCATCGCCGGCTGGGCCATCGTCTTCGCCGCGGTGGAGGGCGCGTCCACCAGGTCGCCCATCACCGCCTTCCTCGTGCCGACCTCGGCGAAGGGCTACGTCGTCGCCAAGGTGGAGGAGAAGCTCGGCCAGCGGGCGTCCGACACCTGCTCGCTGCGCTTCGAGGATCTGGAGGTCCCGCACGAATACCGGATCGGCGAGGAGGGCGAGGGCTATCGCATTGCGCTTTCCAGCCTGGAGACCGGGCGGATCGGCATCGCCGCCCAGAGCGTGGGCATGGCGCGCGCCGCCTTCGACGCCGCCCTCGCCTATGCCAAGGAGCGCCGCGCCTTCGGCAAGCCGATCATCGAGCACCAGGCCGTCGCCTTCCGCCTCGCGCAGATGAAGGCGGAGCTGGAGGCCTCGCGCCTGCTCGTCGTCAATGCCGCGCGCATGAAGGATGCCGGCATTCCCTGCCTCACGGAGGCGGCCATCGCCAAGCTCTACGCCTCGGAGGCGGCCGAGCGCATCTGCTCCGCCGCCCTGCAGACCTTCGGCGGCTACGGCTACCTGGAGGACTTCCCCGTGGAGCGCATCTACCGCGACGTTCGCGTCTGCCAGATCTACGAGGGCACGTCCGACATCCAGAAGATCATCATCGCCCGCGGCCTGAACGCCTGAGACCGCCAGGACGGGGCCTGCCCCGACGCGACCAAAGCGTGAGGCGCCGGGGCCCGCGCTCCCCTTCCGCCCGCGCCGGGATCAAGCTATAGCCGCGCGAACCCCGCACAGCGCGGCCCCGCCCGCCGCCGCTCCCGCCCTCAGGAGGAATGCCCATGCAGAAGATCAACGTCGCCAACCCGGTCGTGGAGCTCGACGGCGACGAGATGACCCGCATCATCTGGGCCTTCATCAAGGACAAGCTGATCCACCCCTATCTCGACGTCGACCTGCACTATTACGACCTGGGGATCGAGCATCGCGACGCCACCAACGACAAGGTGACGGTGGATGCCGCCGAGGCGATCAAGAAGCATGGCGTCGGCGTGAAGTGCGCCACGATCACGCCGGACGAAGCCCGCGTCGAGGAGTTCAAGCTCAAGGAGATGTGGAAGAGCCCGAACGGGACGATCCGCAACATCCTGGGCGGCGTCATCTTCCGCGAGCCGATCATCTGCCGGAACGTGCCCCGCCTCGTGCCGGGCTGGACGCAGCCGATCATCGTCGGCCGCCACGCCTTCGGCGACCAGTACCGCGCCACCGACTTCAAGGTCCCCGGCAAGGGACGCATGACCGTCCGGTTCGAGGGCGAGGACGGCACCGTCATCGAGAAGGAAGTGTTCAAGTTTCCGGGCGCGGGCGTTGCCCTCTCGATGTACAACCTGGACGACTCGATCCGCGATTTCGCGCGCGCCTCGTTCAATTACGGCCTGTCGCGCAAGTTCCCGGTCTACCTGTCGACCAAGAACACGATCCTCAAGGCCTATGACGGGCGCTTCAAGGACATCTTCCAGGAGGTGTTCGACGCCGAGTTCGCCGGCCAGTTCAAGACGCTCGGCCTCACCTACGAGCACCGCCTCATCGACGACATGGTGGCCTCGGCCCTCAAGTGGTCCGGCGGCTATGTCTGGGCATGCAAGAACTACGACGGCGACGTGCAGTCCGACATCGTGGCCCAGGGCTTCGGCTCGCTCGGCCTCATGACCTCGGTCCTGATGACGCCGGACGGCAAGATCGTCGAATCGGAGGCGGCCCACGGCACGGTCACGCGCCATTATCGCGAGCACCAGAAGGGCAAGGAGACCTCCACCAACTCCATCGCCTCGATCTACGCCTGGACCGGCGGCCTCAAGCACCGCGCCAAGCTGGACGACAATGCCGAGCTCGCCCGCTTCGCCGAGACGCTGGAGCGGGTCTGCGTGGAGACGGTCGAGGCCGGCTACATGACGAAGGACCTCGCCCTCCTGGTCGGCGCCGACCAGAAGTGGCTCTCCACCACCGGCTTCCTCGACAAGATCGACGAGAACCTGAAGAAGGCCATGGCCGCGTAAGCCACCGCCTTCGACACAGACAGGACGGGCGCCCCAGCGGCGCCCGTTTTCGTTTCGAGGGCGGGCAAGGCCGCATCCCTAGCCTCCCTCTCCGTCATCCCCGGTCGGAGCGCGAAGCGCGGAGGGAAAGCGGATCCAGACAATGCGGGGACATGAGGCGCCGCACGTTGCGCTCTCCTCTCCCAGGCCGCCCACGCCGGCGTCAGGCGCCAGCCCCTTACTCCACTGTCAGCGGAACGCGGGCGATCACCCGGCTGTCGGTCAGCGGCGCCTGCATGACGTAGCGTATCTCGTATGAGCCGGGCTGGTCTGGAACGGTCAGTTCGCCTGACAGGGTCTCGGGCGTGTTGAAATAGTCCGTGTAGGCGCCCGGCTCGTCCGACGGCGCGACGATCGTCACGAAGTCGCCATTGCCGCGCGGCCCGGTCGCCTCAACCCGGATCTTCTCGCCCGCCTTGGCCGTCGGCGCGGCCTTCAGCCCCGCCACCGGCGGCGTCACCGCGAGGGGGCGGCTGACGAGCACGGTGTGCCCCTCCGAACCCTGCAGCACGTAGCGCAGCTCGTAGGCGCCGGGCTCGCCGGGAACGTGCAGCGCCATCGGCCCGTCCTCGGGCCGTGCCCAGGCGCCGCCGATATAGTCCCCCGGCCGGTCGCCGGGCTTGAGAATGCCGACGAACGTGTCGCCACCCGAAGGTCCGCGATGGACGACCGGCAGCATCGATCCCGCCATGGCCTCGCCCGCCGCCTCGAGCGTCGCCTGCGCCGGCAGCACGCGGATGGGCCGCGCCGCCAGCACGCGCGGATCGAGACCGGAGACGTAGCGCAGCTCGTATGTGCCGGGATTGGCCGGCAGGCGCAGGCGCACCGGGCTGCCCTGCCCGGCCGGGGTCCAGCCGGTGGAATAGTCCGCGGCGACCGCCGCGGCGGGCGCAACGCCGATCCAGTCCTCCTCGGCTCCCGGCCCGGTCCAAGCGACCGCGATCTCGGTGCCCGCGACCGCCTGGGCCGGCGCGTCGAGGCTCGCCGTCGCCGGGGCGACCTCGACGGTTGCGCGGGCGAGGATCGCGCCGCCCCCGGCGGGATGGACGTAGCGCAGCTCGTAGGCGCCGGGCTCTCCGGGAACGCGGATGCGGGCGGGACTTCCCTCCCGCGCATAGGCGTACTGGCGCTCCTCGCCCGCCGTGCCGTCGGGCTTCACGAAGGCGATGTAGTCGCCCTCGGCGTTGGGACCCGTCCATCCAATCTCCGCCCGGCCGCTCGCCACCAGAGGCGCCTGCGGCAGCGTCAGCGTCGCCTTCGGCAGCGATCCCGTCAGCGGCACCACGATCTCCGAAGGCGCGCTGGCGGTGACCTGCGCCTCCACACTTCCCGTCCTGGCCTGCGACCCCGCCGAGACCCGGTAGCGTCCGGGCGGCAGCTCGATGCGGCCCGCCACGCCCTCGGCCACGATCGTGCCGTCGCCGGCCTGCCGGACGGCGAAGACGGCGTCGGCGACAGTGCGCCCGCCCTCGGTCGCGCGTAGGGCGACGGCGCGGCGCGGCGCGACAGGGCGAGGCGCCGCCTGTGCCGTCCGGCGCAGCGCCTCCGCCAGCTCGCGCGCATTGTCGGCGGACACGAACGTGCCGCCGGTGCGCTCGGCGATGCAGGCGATGCGCGCCCGGTCGGCGCGGTTGGGGATGTCGAAGCCCACCACGTGTACGGCGAGGCTGGCATTGCGCGCCTTGAGCGCGGCCGCTGCGGCGCAGGGATCGGCGGCGCAGGTCTCGATTCCGTCGGTGAGGAGGACGATAGCGCCGCCCCGCGCCGGGTCGATCAGCCGGGCGGCCTCTTCCAGCGCGCCTGTGATCGGCGTCTTGCCGCGCGGCACGATCCGGGCAGCCGCCGCCAGCGCGCGGGCGCGGTCGAGCGGGCCGAGCGGCACGAGCGTCTCGATGTCCCGGCAATCGCCCGCGCGGCGATGGCCATAGGCCACGATGCCAAGGCGCGTGCCGTCAGGCAGGCCGGCGACCAGCTCGCCCACGGCCTCCCGCGCGGCTTCGACCTTGGGCTTGCCGATGACGCGGCCCCACATGGAGCCGGAGGAATCGAGGATCAGGACCGTGTCCCGCGCCGCCTGGGCCAGGGCCGGCAGGGCCGAAACCGCCAGGCCAGCCGCGACTGCGCCGGAAAGCGCCAGCTTCGCCCATCGCCGCATCGCGTCCATGCCTCCCTGCCGAATCCGGTGCGGCAGGATCGACGAGACCGAAGCGGCCCGCAACCGGCCGCCATATCGCGCGTGTCAGGCCGCCGAGGCGATCGCGGCCTCGATGGCGGCCAGGGCCGCCTCCGCCTGCGAGCCGTCCGGGCCGCCGGCCTGCGCCATATCGCGCCGACCGCCGCCGCCCTTGCCGCCGAGCTTCTCGGCGCCCGCGCGCACCAGCGCGACCGCGTCGAGCCTGCCCGTGAGGTCCTCGGTGACGCCGACGACGATTCCGGCCTTGCCGTCCGGCGAGACGCCGACGATGGCGACGACGCCCGACCCCACCTTGCCCTTGCCGTCGTCGGCCAGGCTCTTGAGGTCCTTCATCTCGATCCCGTCCATGGCGCGGGCGAAGAGCTTGATGCCGTTCACCTCCCTGACGGGCTGGTCGCCGCCGCTGCCGCCCCCGCCCATGGCGAGCTTGCGGCGCGCGTCCGACAGGTCCTTCTCCAGCTTGCGGCGCTCCTCGATGAGCGCGGCGAGCCGGTCGGCCGCCTCGGCGGCGGGGACCTTCAGCAGGGCCGCCAGGTCCTTCAGGCGGCGGCTTTCCTCCGCCAGGTGACGGCGGGCCGCATCGCCCGTCATCGCCTCCAGGCGCCGCACGCCCGCGGCCACCGCGCCCTCCGCGACGACGCTCACCAGGCCGATATCGCCCGTGCGCCCCACATGGGTGCCGCCGCAGAGTTCCACCGAGAACGTGCGCCCGGCTTCCGGCCCTTCGGCATGTGTGCCCATGGACACGACGCGGACCTCGTCGCCGTACTTCTCGCCGAACAGCGCGCGCGCACCCGACTGGATGGCGTCCTCGACCCCCATCAGCTTGGTGACGACAGGCTCGTTCTGCAGCACGACCCGGTTGGCGATGGCCTCGATCGCGTCGAGTTCGCCCTGGGCGATGGGCTTGGGGTGGCTGAAATCGAAGCGCAGCCGGTCGGGCGCCACGAGGGAGCCCTTCTGCGCCACGTGATCGCCCAGCACCTGGCGCAGCGCCTCGTGCAGCAGGTGGGTCGCCGAATGGTTGGCGCGGATGGCGGTGCGGCGCCCGTGGTCGACCTGCAGCTCGAGCGCGGCGCCGACGCGCAGCACGCCCTCCTCCACGGTGATCGCATGGACGAACACGTCGCCGAGCTTCTTGGCGGTGCCGGTGACGCGCACCCGCACGCCGGCGCCGGTCATGACGCCCTCGTCGCCGACCTGGCCGCCGGACTCGCCGTAGAACGGCGTCTGGTTGAGCACGGCAAGGCCGCCCTGCCCGGCCGCGATCTCGGAGACTTCCGCCCCGCCGGACACAAGGGCCGTCAGCACGCCTTCGGCGGTTTCCGTGTCGTAGCCCAGGAACTCCGTGGCACCGACGCGCTCGCGGATGCCGTACCAGACCGTCTCGGTCGCGGCTTCGCCCGACCCCGCCCAGGCGGCCCGCGCCTTCTCGCGCTGGCGCTCCATCGCCGCGTTGAACGCATCGGTGTCGACGCCGATGCCGCGGGCGCGCAGCGCGTCCTGCGTCAGGTCGAGCGGGAAGCCGTAGGTGTCGTAGAGCGTGAAGGCCACCTCGCCGGAGAGCTTGGCGCCCTCGGTGAGTTCGCGGCTTTCCTCGTCGAGGATGGACAGGCCGCGCGCCAGCGTCGTGCGGAAGCGTGTCTCCTCCAGCTTGAGCGTCTCGGTGATGAGAGGCTCGGCGCGGATCAGCTCGGGATAGGCCTGGCCCATCTCGCGCACAAGGGCCGGAACCAGCCGCCACATGACGGGATCGCGCGCGCCCAGGAGCTGGGCATGGCGCATGGCCCGCCGCATGATCCGGCGCAGCACGTAGCCGCGGCCCTCGTTGGACGGCAGCACGCCGTCCGCCACGAGGAAGGACGAGGCGCGCAGGTGGTCGGCGATGACGCGGTGGCTGGCCTTCTGCGGCCCGTCGGGATCGACGCCGGTCGCCTGCGCCACCGCCATGATCAGCGCGCGCATGAGGTCGGTGGCGTAATTGTCGTGCGTGCCCTGCAGCACTGCGGAGATCCGCTCCAGCCCCATGCCGGTGTCGATGGAGGGGCGCGGCAGCGCGATCCGCTCGCCGGGCGCGACCTGCTCGAACTGCATGAAGACGAGGTTCCAGATCTCGATGAACCGGTCCCCGTCCTGGTCGGCCGAGCCGGGCGGGCCGCCCCAGATCCTGTCGCCGTGGTCGTAGAAGATTTCCGAGCACGGGCCGCAGGGGCCGGTATCGCCCATCGCCCAGAAATTGTCCGAGGTCGGGATGCGGATGATGCGGTCGTCGGAGAAGCCGGCGATCTTCTTCCACAGGTCGAAGGCCTGGTCGTCGTCGTGGTAGACGGTGACGAGCAGCTTGTCCTTGGGCAGCCCGTATTCCCTGGTGATCAGGTTCCAGGCCAGCTCGATGGCGAGGTCCTTGAAATAATCGCCGAAGGAGAAGTTCCCCAGCATCTCGAAGAACGTGTGGTGGCGCGCCGTGTACCCGACATTGTCGAGATCGTTGTGCTTGCCGCCCGCGCGCACGCATTTCTGCGCCGTCGCCGCCCGCGAATAGGGCCGCTTCTCCACGCCGGTGAAGACGTTCTTGAACTGCACCATGCCGGCATTGGTGAACATCAGCGTGGGGTCGTTGCGCGGCACGAGCGGGCTCGACGCCACGGCCTCGTGGCCGTGCTTGCCGAAATAGTTCAGGAACGTGGACCGGATCTCGTTGACGCCGCTCATCGGAAGCTTGGCTCGGCTCTTGTCGCCGGACGGCCGCGGACGGCCGCCGGGCGGGACTTCGGGATGTCGTTTCGAGGCCGTTTCTTACGGAGCCGGGACACCGATGTCGAGAGACGAGCCCGGGCGGGACACGGGCCCTGCCGCCGGGCGCCGGCGCCCATACCGCCCGGCACAGACTATTTCCACGAAATCCGACGCGCCCAGCGACGAAAAAGGCGGTCCGCCTGGGGCCGCCTCCCGTGATCGTTCCGCCTGGCCGGTCCTGCCGGCCGGAAGGCCTCAGGCCTCGCCTTCGTCCAAATCCTCGGCGGTCGGGTCGACCTGGTCGAGGATGCGCTCGGCGAGAAGCCCGGCATTCTGGCGGATCGACTGCTCGATGCGCGCCGCCACGTCGGGATTTTCCTTCAGGAACGACTTGGCGTTCTCGCGGCCCTGTCCCAGGCGCTGGCTGTCATAGGAGAACCACGCGCCGGACTTCTCCACGATGCCGCCCTTGACGCCGAGGTCGATGAGCTCGCCCGCCTTGGACACGCCCTCGCCGTACATGATGTCGAACTCGACCTGCTTGAAGGGCGGGGCGACCTTGTTCTTCACCACCTTCACACGCGTCGTGTTGCCGACCACGTCCTCGCGCTCCTTGATCGCGCCGACGCGGCGGATGTCCAGACGCACGGAGGCATAGAACTTCAGCGCGTTGCCGCCGGTCGTCGTCTCCGGCGAGCCGTACATGACGCCGATCTTCATCCGGATCTGGTTGATGAAGATGACCATCGTGTTGGAGCGGGAGATCGAAGCGGTGAGCTTGCGCAGCGCCTGGCTCATGAGCCGGGCCTGCATGCCCGGCTGCATGTCGCCCATCTCGCCCTCGATCTCGGCCCGCGGCACGAGCGCCGCGACCGAATCGACGACGAGCACGTCGATCGCCCCGGAGCGCACCAGCGTGTCGGTGATCTCCAGCGCCTGCTCGCCCGTGTCCGGCTGGGAGATGAGGAGGTCGTCGAGCTTCACGCCCAGCTTGCGGGCATAGACCGGATCGAGGGCATGCTCGGCGTCCACGAAGGCGCACACGCCCCCGCGCTTCTGCGCTTCCGCGATCGTGTGCAGCGCCAGCGTCGTCTTGCCGGAGGATTCGGGCCCGTAGATCTCCACGATGCGCCCACGCGGCAGGCCGCCGACGCCCAGCGCGATGTCTAGCCCCAGCGAACCTGTCGAGACCGTCTCGATCTCCACCGGCTTGTCGTTGGCGCCCATCCGCATGATGGAGCCCTTGCCGAACGCCCGCTCGATCTGGGACAGCGCGGCGTCCAGCGCCTTGGCCTTATCCATGGAACCTTCCACCAACCGCAAAGCCGCCTGTGACATGGCGTTCGTCCTTATGCACGGGGTTCAATTGAGTCTGCAACGGTGCCGTGAAGGGAATGTACCTGTTATGTTCTCTCGCGCAAGTTCTTTTTTTGTTCTCGTGTTTCGCCACCCGGCGGTTGCATCGGCCGGCCCGGGCGCGCAGGCCCGGCACGCTCGCTGGCCAAACGCAGCGATTGCGCTAGCCTGGCGTCACCGCCCGCGCCCATGCCGGCCGGCGGGCGCCATCGAGGACGCGCCATGACCAGCCAGCCCCATCATGACATGCCCGGCCCGCTGGACGCGGTCGCCGACGATGCCGCGCCCGAAACGTCCGACTACCTATCCCGCCGCGCGGTGCTGGCGGGCGGCGCGGCCGCCCTCGCGACGGCGGGCCTTGCCGCCTCGGGTCTCTCGCCCGCGCTCGCCCAGCATGCGGGCCATGGCAGCCATGCGCCCCTGAAGCCGGCCGCGCCCTCCGCCGATCCCTATCACCGGTTGCAGGGCGGCGTGCCCCATCACCTGACGCCGGAGCAGGAATCGCAGCGTTTCGTCGACAGCCCGGCCCCGAAGGGCCAGCCCGGCCGCTGGGTTTCGCGCGCCGCCATGCCGCTTCCGCGCAGCGAGATGGCCTGGGCGGCCGAGCTGAACGGGCGGATGCACGTGGTCGGCGGCTATGGCGAGGGCCGGGTGGACCGGCCCTACCACCATGTCTACGACCCCGCCGGCGACCGCTGGTACGAGGCGGCCGCCCTGCCCCGCGGGGCGAACCACGTCGCCGTGGCCGCGCTGGATGGCCGGCTCTACGCCATGGGCGGCTTCATCGAGCAGAACCGCAATTCCGACACCAAGGCCTATGTCTGGGACGCCGGCGCCGACCGGTGGGAGACGATCGCGCCCCTGCCCCGCTCCCGCGGCGCGGCGGCGGCGGTGGCGCTGGACGGGCGCATCCACCTGATCGGCGGCGCCTCCGAGCCGGTGCGCGAGCGCGCCAGCGTGTCCTGGCACGAGGTCTACGACCCCAGGACCGACCGCTGGGAGATGCTGAAGGCCCTGCCCGGCGCCCGCGACCATGTCGGCTGCGTCGCCCATGGCGGCGTCATCCATGTCGTCGGCGGCCGGTTCAATACGTTCGAGTACAATACGGGCCTGCACCATGTGTACGTGCCCGCGCGGGACACGTGGGAGGAGCGCGCGCCCCTGCCCACCCCGCGCTCCGGCCACGGCCTCGTCGTCTACCGCGACCGCCTCTTCGCCATGGGCGGCGAAGGCGGCTATCTCGATCGCGGCGTCCCGCGCCAGGCCAAGGTCTTCGGCCAGATGGAGAGCTACGACCCCGCGTCCGACACCTGGCTCGCCCACGCCCCCATGCCAACCCCGCGCCACGCCGTGGCCGCCACGCTGATCGGCGACTGGGTCTATGTGGCCGGCGGCGGCGCGGTCCTCGGCGGCTCGGTGCAGTCGGCGGTGCACGAGGCCTTCACGCTGGGGTGAGCGAGCGGGTCGCCCCTGCCGTTGCAGCCGATACCGGCAGCCGCTCCAGCCGGCATGGTCGGGCCCGTCCCGACCATCCACGCCTCCGGTCGGGCCGAGAGTGATGCTCTTATCGTCACGCTCCACGCCCGGCATCGTCTGGATCCCCTTCCCGGCGCGTACCGCGCCGCCGGGGATGACGCCGAGGCTGGGAAGACCACGACCTTCCGCTTCCGCTAAGCTCTGGCCCCACCCTCCCGTGTCATCCCCGGCCGGAGCGTAGCGAAGGGGAAGGGGATCCAGAGAGCGGTGGCAGCCGTGCTCTACGCCCGCCACCCCCTCACCCTGTCCCTCACCCTGTCCCTCTCCCCCTAAGGGGGCGAGGGGACGGCAGCCAGCGCGCCATTTTCCCCTTCCCCTTGCGGGGAGGGGCAGGGGTGGGGGTCGGTGCCGGAGCGCCACGGCAGCCGCCGGGCTCTGTGCCCGGCGTTTTCTGGATCCCCTTCCCTCGCTTCGCTCGCCGGGGATGACAGGGGAGGTGAATGGGCGAGAGGACGGCAGCCGGCGCGCCCTTTTCCCCTCCCCCTTGCGGGGAGGGGCCAGGGGTCGGGGCGGTGCCGAAGGAGCGACATGGCAGCCACCGGGCTCCATGCCCACCACCACCATGACGGCCGCACCGCTCAATCCGGGGCGCGGGAGATGCCGTCCTTGATGAAGACGCGGAACGGCGTGGTGCCGGAGGCCGAGCCGTCCAGCGCGCGCCAGCGGCCGTGGGTGCACAGGATGCCGCCCTGGGTCGGCACGGCGTCGAACTCGACGGCGTTGCGGTGGACCGTGCCGTTGGGCTCCGTCGCGGTGAAATCGGTGCGGCAGGCGCCGCCCTCCACGACCGGGCGGTAGCCGCCGATGACGATGCCCCCGCCGCCGGTGGAGGGGAACTCGCTGCGCAGCAGCGGCCATGCGGCATAATCCTCCTCGGCGAAGGCGGCGGACGGCGCGACGGGGATCGCGCAGGACAGGAGAACGGCGAAACAGGCGGTCTTCGGCCGGAATGGCAGGCGGGTCATGGCGGCGGCGTCCTTCGCAGGGGGCTGAAGGGGATAGCGCCGGCAGCGAGAAACGGATGCAGGGAGGCGGGGCGAAATCCGCCCTAGTCGCCGATCGCCGTCTTCACCGCCTCGATCAGCTGCTTCAGGCTGAAGGGCTTGGGCAGGAACGAGAAGTCCTCGCCCTCGGGCAAGTTCTTCTTGAACGCGTCCTCAGCATAGCCCGAGACGAAGATGATCCGGCAGGCGGGGTTGCGGGCGCGCAGCTCGCGCAGCAGCGAGGGGCCGTCCATTTCCGGCATGACCACGTCGGAGACGACGAGGTCGATCGGCTCGGCGCGGGCGTCCACGATGGCCAGGGCCTCGACGCCAGAGCCCGCCTCGAGCACGGTGTAGCCCCGAGCCGTCAGCGCCCGCGCACCGAAGGCGCGCACGGCCTCCTCGTCCTCGACGAGAAGGATGGCGCCGCGGCCGGTATGGTCGGTGGCCTTGGGCTTGACCTCCTCCTCCTGCACCTGCGGCTTCTCGGCCGCGTCGGCCACGTGCCGGGGCAGGAAGATGCGGAAGGTGGTGCCGCGGCCGACATCGGAGAGCGGGTAGATGAAGCCGCCCGTCTGCTTGACGATGCCGTAGACGGTGGACAGGCCAAGGCCCGTCCCCTTCCCCACTTCCTTGGTGGTGAAGAACGGCTCGAAGATCTTGGTGAGGACGTCGGGCGGGATGCCGGTGCCGGTGTCCTCCACGTCAATGGCGACGTAGTCCGCCGGCGGCAGGCCCTTGAGGTCGAGCGCCCGGCTCTCGGCCTCGGTGACGTTGGCCGTGCGGATCGTGACGCGCCCACCGTCCGGCATGGCGTCGCGGGCATTGACGACCAGGTTCACCACGACCTGCTCGAACTGGTTGACGTCCGCCTTGACGGGCCAGAGGTCGCGGCCGTGCTTGAGGTCCAGCTCGATGCGCTCGCCCAGCAGGCGCTTGAGCAGCATCGACAGGTCGGTCAGCGCGTCGCCCAGTTCCACCACCTGCGGGCGCAGGGTCTGCTGGCGGGAGAAGGCCAGGAGCTGCCGCACCAGGCTCGCGGCCCGGTTGGCGTTCTGCTTGATCTGCATGAGATCGTGGAACGAGGGGTCCGTCGGCCGGTGGTTGGTGAGCAGCAGGTCGGAATAGCCGATGATGGCCTGCAGTACGTTGTTGAAGTCGTGGGCGACGCCGCCGGCGAGCTGGCCGACCGCCTGCATCTTCTGCGCCTGCGCAAACTGGGCCTCCAGCGCGCGCTGTTCGGTGGTCTCCAGCGCGTAGACGATGGCCGCCTCGCCGTCGGCGTCGGCGTCCGCGTCGTCCTCGCCCACCGGGCTTAAGTAGAAGCGCGCCGAGCGCTCGCCCTCCCCCGCGACGTTGAGGTCCACGGGCGGGATGTCGTTGCGCCCGGCGATGGCGTCGTTGAGGGCGCGCTGGAGCCGCTCCTGCTCCGCCTCGGCGACGATGCTGAAGACCGAGCGGGAACCCTCGCCCGTATCCGGTCCGACCAGCGCGCCGAAGATGCGGGCGAAGGAGGCGTTGGCGCGCATGACCCGGCCGGTCCGGCTCACGGCGGCGATGGCGACGGGCGTCGCGTTGAAGAAGCGGGCGAAGCGGACCTCGGCCGCCCGCTGGCCCTCCGCCACGTCCTCGCCGGGCGAGCGGTTGAGAACGAGCGTGCGCGAGGCGCCGGGCGTGGAATCGTCGCCATAGGCGACCCGGTGGAACAGCCGCACGGGGACCGACCGGCCGGTCCTGTGGCTGAGGTCGAGGTCCAGCACCTCGGTCTTCACGTCGCCCGGCCCGCCATGGACGGCGCGGATCAGCGCGACGGCGTTGGCGGAGGCGATGTCGTGGATCTTCAGCCCGCCCGAGCCGACCTGCGCGAGGTCGTGGCCGAGCCAGCCGGCCAGCGTCGCGTTCATGTAGACGATGTCGCCGTTGCGATCGACGGACAGAAAGCCCGCGGGTGCGTGGTCCAGGTAGTCGATGGCGTGCTGAAGCTCCTGGAAGACGTTCTCCTGGCGCTCCCGCTCGTGGGTCACGTCGGCGACGCTCCACAGCGTCACGCGGCCGGACGGGCGCTGCACCGGCCGCGCCGTCACGCGGTACCAGCCGACGGCGCCGCGGCCGCCCAGCGCCGGCGCCAGGCGGATCTCCTCGCTGCCCGGCCGGCCCTCGCGGGCGGCCTGAGTCAGCCGGTATACGGCGTCCGATACGTCCGGCGCGCCGGAGAACAGCCGGTCCACGGGGCGGATGTCGGCGGTCCCGTCCGCCTGCGCCAGGGCGAGATAGGCCTCGTTGGCATAGATGGGCCGGCCATTGTCCTCCACCGCCAGCATGCCCTCGGCGGCGCCGTCGCAGATCAGCTTGGTGAGGTCGTTGCGCGCGGCGGCGCCGGAAAACCCGATGATGCCGACCGAGAAGGCGAAGAGCCCGAAGACGCCGACGACGGACAGAAGCCCGAGCAGGCCGACGATCATGGACTGGACGTGCTCGGCCGCCCCGAAGGACACGACGACCGCGGCCCCGACGATCACGACGGCGAACAGCAGCAGCAGCCCGATCCGGCCGGGCCTGTCGGACCGGTCGATGGCGCCATGCGCGGGGCCGTCGGCGCCCACGCCGAGACCCGCGGCGGCGGGCGATGCCTCGCCTGCGTTCCCCTGGCTCGACCCGTTGCGGCTCAACCCGTCCTCGCTTGGCTCGTCCGCGAGAATCGGGCGGACGCGATGATCCTGATTATCAGGAATCCCGCCAAAGGGTTACGTCCCCCGCGTCCGCAGCCGCAAGACGTAACCGATGATTTCGGCGACCGCCTTGAAGTGTTCGACAGGAATCTCGTCGTCGATGTCCATCGTGGCGTGCAGGGCGCGCGCGAGCGGCGGGCTCTCGACGATCGGCACGTCGTTCTCCTCCGCCAGCGCGCGGATGCGCAGAGCCAGCGAATCCACGCCCTTGGCCACGCAGATCGGGGCCGGCATGCCCCGCTCGTATTTCAGCGCCACGGCGTAGTGGGTCGGGTTCATGATGACGACGGTTGCTTCCGGCACCGCCTGCATCATGCGGCGGCGGACCCGCGACATGCGGATCTGCCGCAGCTTGGCCTTCACCTCGGGACTGCCTTCGGTCTCCTTGTATTCCTCCTTCAGCTCCTGGGCGGTCATCATGTTGCGCTTGAGCCAGGAGAACCGCTGGTAGAGGTAGTCCGCGGCTGCGACGACGAAGAACAGCGCCAGCATCCCGCCGAGCATCTTCAGCGACAGGGCCTGCACGATCGGCAGGATCTCGGACACTTCGTTGCGGGCCAGCGCCTCCAGACGGTCGCGCTCGCTCCAGAAGATCGCGCCGCCGAGCGCGCCCACGATGGCGAGCTTCACGAGGCCCTTCAGGAACTGGGCGAGGGCTTCCTTGCCGAAGATTCGCTTGAACCCCTCCAGCGGCGAGATGCGGTCGGCCTTGGGCGCCATCGGCTCGAAGGTCCAGAGCGGGCGGTTCTGCACCATGGCCCCGCCGAGCGCCGCCAGCAGCGCCACGACCATGGGGAACGCGAGCGCCGTCAGCGTCCCGGTCAGCGCCAGCTGCCCCGCGTCGCGGAAGCCGGCGCCGGACGCGGGCGCGACGTCTGCATTCGCGAGGAAGGCGCGCATCGTCCCGGCCAGCTGCACGGTGACCGACGTCGCCGCGACGCCGAGCACAAGCGTCAGCCCGCCCAGGACGAAGAGCGTGTTGACCTCGACCGATCGGGGGACGTCGCCCTTCTTCGCCGCCTCTTCCAGGCGGCGCTGGGTCGGTTCGTGACTGCGTTCCTGGCCGTCGTCCTCGCCCGCCATCTCACCGATCCGTCAGCTGGAGCAGGAAGTCGCGCAGGTCCGCGAGATACACATTGATGATGACGGCGAGCGTGGCGACGAGCAGCATGCTGCCCACCATGATCGTCGCCGGCAGGGCCAGGAAGAATACCTGGAGCTGCGGCATCAGGCGCGCCAGGACGCCGACGCCGAGATTGAAGATCAGGCCGAAGGCGATGAACGGCGCCGAGACCTGGATGCCGATCATGAACGCCCGCGACGCCGCCTTGAGCGCGAACATCGCCGCGTCGCCCGCCGTCCGCTCCGCGCCGGGCGGCATCAGGCGATAGCTGTCATGGATCGCGGCGATGGCGAGATGATGCAGGTCGGTCGCGAACACCATGACGACGCCGAACAGCGTCAGGAAGTTGCCGATCGACGCGTTCTGGCCGGTGCCGCCCGGATCGACCTGCATGGCGAAGGACAGGCCCAGCTGCTGGGCGATAACGTTGCCGGCGACGTGCAGGCTCGACGTCACGAAACGGATGGACAGCCCGATCATCAGGCCGACCGCGATCTCGCCGATCATGAAGCCGATCACCGGCCCGCCGAGGAAGGCCGCGTTCGGGGTCGGCAGGCTCTGCGAGACGATGGGCAGGAGGATGAGCGTCAGCAGCAGCGCGAAGCCCAGGCGCGCGCGGGCGAAGATCGCCCGCTCGCCGATGCCCGGCATCAGCATGACCATCGTGCCCACGCGCGCGAAGACGAGCATGAACAGGGCCGCCACATCCGGGATCGTGGTCAGGTTCATGGCGGGCAGGATGACGCCGCCGGCTGATTCCCGCCATTGCGATGACGCGGCGCGGGTCAGCCGCCGCTGGCGATGCGCTCGGCGACCCGGGCCATGTAGCTGGCCAGCGCGTCGCCCATGAAGGGCAGCAGGAACAGCATGGCGGCGAACACCGCGACGATCTTGGGCACGAAGATGAGCGTCTGTTCCTGGATCTGGGTCAGCGCCTGGATGAGCGAGATGACGAGGCCGACGCCGAGTGCGATCAGCATAAGCGGCCCCCCGACTTTGAGAAAGGTCGTGATGCCGTCCCGGGCGAAGTCGAGAAGGTCTGCCGCGTTCATGGATGCCGTCCACCGGGTTCGCCGATCATATCGGCATGCGCATGATGTCTTCGTAGGCCGCGATCACCCGGTCGCGGACCGCGACGAGCGTCTCGATGGCGGCCTCGCTCTCGGCGACGGCCGTGACCACGTCGACTATGTCGGCCTTGCCGCCCAGCGCCGCGACCGCCTGGCTGTCGGCGCGGGCGCCCGCCTGGCTCGTGGACTGCAGCACGTTGGAGACCATGGCCGCGAAATCGGGACGCGCGGCGCCGGCCGCGGACCCGGCGAGCGACGCCCCGGCTCCCGCTCCCGCGAAGGCCTGGGAGGCGGCGGCGTAGGCTTTGGCGGCGACGAGCGGATTGGCCATGGCGGTTCAGCGCTCCTTCAGACGCGCAGCATGTCGAGCGTACGGCTGATCATGCGCCGCGTCGCCGTGATAAGATTGAGGTTGGCCTCGTAGGAGCGCTGGGCCTCGCGCATGTCCATCATCTCGACGAGCGGGTCGACGTTGGGCAGTTTCACCTGCCCCTGCGCGTCGGCTGCCGGATGCCCCGGCTCCAGCCGGGTCTTGAAGGCGGTCAGGTCGCGCCGCACCCGCCCCATCGACACGGTCGCGGCGTCCATCTCGCGGTCGAGCCGGTTCTGGAAGCTGACGACCTTGCGCCGATAGGGGTCGGCGCCGGGCCGCTGCGCGGTGGAATCGGCGTTGGCGATGTTCTCGGAGATGACGCGCATGCGCCCGGCCTGGGCCTTCAGGCCCGAGGCGGCGACGGTGATGCTCTTGAGAAGGTCCATGTATCAGCTCCCTCAGGCGCGCCGGCCGATGGCCGTCTTCAGGATCTGCATGCTCTTGGTGTAGAGCATGGTCGCCATCTGGTAGTCGGCCTGGTTCTGGGCGACCTTGAGCATCTCCTCCTCGAGCGTCACGGCATTGCCGCTGGGCGTCGTCTCGAAGCGCGAGCCGCCCCGCCCGCCGAACCCGTTCTCGCCGGAGGCGGAGGCCAGGTGCATCGGATTCGTCTGCATGGGCGAAACCACGCTGCCTGCGCCCGATGGGTCGGTCATCTCGCGCAGGTCGCGCGGACGGAAGCCCGGCGTGTCGGCATTGGCGACGTTCTCGGCGAGAAGCTTCTGGCGCGTCTGGTGCCAGTGCATCTTGGTCTTCATCATCGCAAAGAGCGGGAGATCGCCGATCGCCATGGAGCCGAATCCTTCCGGCGCGGATTTCGCGCTCGGCAGATTTTGCCGCCCTCATGGTTAACGAGATGTAAATACCGGCGGGAAAGCCGGGTTTGGGGCTTTGCTTGCGCTGGTATAAGCCTAGAATGTAACAGGAATGACCTGCCTTGCGCGGACGAAGGCCCTTGCGGCCGGGCGCCGCCGGTTGAAGGGATCCGACGTTGCAGTCTTTGTTCGGCGTACAATTGCCTTACTGGGCGACCTACATCATCGCGGCGCTGCTCGTCGGCCTGCTGCTCTTCGGTTTCGGCGCCATCATCCGCCGCATCAACGGCGGACGGATGCGCCTGGCGGGCCAGTCCGGCGCCCGCGCCCGTCAGCCCCGTCTGGGCATCGTCGACATCTACGACCTCGACAAGCAGCGCCAGCTCGTCCTGCTGCGCCGGGACAATGTGGAGCATCTGCTCCTCATCGGCGGCCCGAACGACGTCGTGGTCGAGACCAACATCGTGCGCGCCGTGAGCCGCATGCCCGCACCGTCGGCGGAGCCGTCCGAGCGCACCGCGCCGCCCGCAATCGCCCTGCCGGACCTGGAAACCGCCGTCGCCGCCGCCGTGGCGACCGCGCCCCGCGCCGAGCCGGTGGTCCAGCGTCCCGAGCCGGTGCCCGAGCCGCCCCGGTCTGAGCCGCCGCGGGTCGAGACCCCGCGCCTTGAGACGCCGCGCATCGAGACACCGCGCGCGGAAGCGCCGCGCTTCGAGCCTCCGGTCGCGCGTCCCGCCCAGGCGCCCGTGCCGCCGCCGCGGGTCGAGCCCGTGCGCAAGTCCGAGCCGGCGCTCTCCCGGGCAGGCGAGATGGCTGCCCCGACGCCGGCAGCGCCGCCGCCCCGCGCGCCGCTTCCGCCCGAGCCGCCTGTGCGGCCGCGGGAGCCCGCCCCGGCAGCGGGCCCGTCTGACGATCTCGCCCGCAAGCTGGACGAGGCGCTGCGCCGTCCGTTCGCCGCGGTGAAGCCGTCTGCGGCGGCCGAAGGCCCGGCGCCGGACGTGAAGCCGGCCGAGCCGAGGGCAGCCGAAGCACGGGCCGCCGAATTGCGGGTGCAGGCCCCCCGGCCGCCCGAGGGCAAGTCGCCCGAGAGCCAGCCGGCCGAGCCCAAGGCAGCGGCAGCCAGGCCTGCTGAACCCAAGCCTGCGGAACCGAAGGCTTTGGAACCCCGGCCTGCGGACGCGAAGGCTGCGGACACCAAGCCGACCGCCGCGGCCGCCATGGCCTCGCCATTCGCCACCGCTGATATCCGTCCCACCGACCGGCCGGCTGACATCGCGCCCGTTGCAGAGCCGCCGCAACCGGCAGCGCCGAAGCCCGCCCCGGAAGCCCCGCGCCCGGCCCCCAGGGCCGAGCCCGAGGCCACGCCCGCTGCAGCCGTGCCGGGCCTAGCCCCGATGGCCGCGAAGGTCGAGCCCGCGCCCCCTCTCCCGGCTAAGCCGATCGACCAGCCGCAGCCATCGGCACCGACGACGCCGAAGCCCGCCGCGGAGCCTGCCGATCCGTTCTCGGTCGAGGCGATCGAGGCCGAGTTCGCCCGGCTGCTGGGTCGCGGCGGCGCGCCGAAGTCCGACGGCTGACAGGAGGCCGCGCCTCCCGCGCGGCCGCCGACGCCTCCCGTCCACCGCTCGTTTCAGGCCCGCTCTTGTCATCGACCGGCGGCGCATTAACCGTCGATGGGACCGCGACGGGAATGAGTCGGACTTGGACAAGGGTTCCACGAATGCTGCGCCGCTGAGCCGCCACGCGGGCCGCTGGGCCTTGAGGGCGGGCCTGTGCGCGGGCTTGGCGGTGGCGCTCTGCGCCCTCCCGGCCCAGGCCCAGACGCTGTCGCTCGACCTCGGCCAGGGTCAGGGCGTCACCCAGCGCGCGATCCAGCTCATCGCGCTCATCACGATCCTGTCGCTGGCGCCTTCGCTGCTGGTGATGGTGACCTCGTTCACCCGCATCGTGGTCGTGCTGTCGCTGCTGCGGTCGGCGCTCGGCACGCAGACCTCGCCGCCCAACAACGTCATCATCGGGCTGGCCCTGTTCCTGACGGTCTTCGTCATGATGCCGGTCTTCAAGCAGGCCTACGACGACGGCATCGCCCCGCTCGCCGCGGGGCAGATCGAGCCGGCCCAGGCGTTCGAGCGCGGCGCCGCCCCGTTCCGCACCTTCATGCTCAGGCACGTGCGCGAGAAGGATCTCGCGCTCTTCCTCGACATGTCGCGCGAGCCGCCTCCCGCGACCGTGGCGGAAACCAGCCTGACCGTGCTGGTGCCCGCCTTCGTCATCTCGGAGCTGCGGCGCGCCTTCGAGATCGGCTTCCTGCTCTTCATCCCCTTCCTCATCATCGATCTCGTCGTGGCGTCGATCCTGATGTCGGTCGGCATGATGATGCTGCCACCCGTGGTGGTGGCGCTGCCGTTCAAGCTGATCTTCTTCGTGCTGGTCGACGGGTGGGGCCTGGTCGCCGGGTCGCTGGTGCGAAGTTACGGCACCTGACCCTCAGCCCCGGGCCGGCGCCCTGTTGGCATCCAGCGCATTGCCGGGCGGCGGGGCCGCAGGCGGATCGAGCGCGTCGGCGCCGCCCTGCGGACGCCGTGGCCGCGCAGCGGTCGAAACCGAAGGATAGCGCTTGCGGTAATCGGCGAAGAAGTCGGCAAGGGTGTCGGCATTCGCCGCCCCGGCCAGGGCGCGAAACTGGTTCGTGCCCCCGGCGCCGGGATTGGTGAGGAAGGCGAAGGTCGCGGCGTCTTCGCTGTCCGCCATCTTGCGTGCGAACTTGCCACGGAGCCGGTCGAGCGCCAGCGTCTCCTCCGCCAGCAGATAGGCGATGCCGGCGCGGATCGTGTCGCGCCGCTCCACGGGCGTCAGCGGCGCCTCGTCGCGCCACCGGTCGCCGAGCATGCGCTCGATCGTCTCGCCGGCATCGCGCCAGCGCTGCCCCGCCCAGTAGATGTCGGCCTTGAGGCGGTCGATCTCCGGGCCGGATTCGCCCTCGAGCATCTCGATGGCGAGCTCGACCCGTTTCAGATCCGCCAGCGCCCGGGTCTCGAGGACGAGGCGTGCCCGCTGCACCTCGGCGGGCAGGTCGGGAATGCGGGTCGATTGCAGGATCTGCAGCGCCGCCTGCGGCTGGCGCGACACCAGCCGCAGCGAGGCCAGGCGCGTGGCGACCGTCGCCTTGGCCGGCCCGCTCAGCCGGTTCTCCACCTGGTACTGGAGAAGATCTCCGGCCTGGTCCAGCAGGTCGAGGTCGATCAGCCTGTCCACGAGATGGCGGATGAGCTCGTCGCCCCGGCGGCCGACGGGCGTGAACTCCTTGAAGTCGAAATACAACGCCACCGCCTCGATCCGGCCGATGGACTCGCTCTTGCCGTCGAGGAAGAGGGCCTCGAAGCGGGAGGCGGTCTCGTCGTGCAGGCGGCGGGTGAGCTCGTGATCGGGAAACAGGTCGTTGGCCTGCCGCGCCGCCTGGAAGGCGCGCCGCCACTGGCCGGTCTCGCCGTAAAGGTGCCCCATCTGGCTGAGCGCCCGGATCTCGGTCTGGTCGCCGCGCCAGATGATCGACAGCGTCTCGAACTTGGCCAGCGCCTCGTCGGGCTTGAGCGCCCCGGCCCGCAGGGCAAGCTCGGTGCCGCGCAGCATGGCCTCCACCGCGAGAGGACGGTCATCGTCCTTTTCGACTAGCTGATAGCCCTCGATGGCCGAGGCGGTTCGCCCGAGCCCCTCGTCGAGCCGCGCCCTGAGCAGCGCCACCTCCTGACGGGACGCGTATTCGGGCGGCAGCATGGCGAAGCGGTTCAGGCTCCGCTCGGCCGCGCTGAAATCGCGGACCTCGACCGCGGCGCGGATCGCCAGCGGCCGGACCAGACCCTGGATATCCTCCGGGTAGGCATCGAGCACGTCGCCGGCCCGCTGGAATGCCGAGAAGGCCTGCCGCCAGCGGTCGGCCCTCGCTTCGGCCACCGCCTTCCACAGCGTCGCCTCGGGATCGTTGGGCAGGTCCGCCGCCGCGAGGCGGCGCAGCCCGTCGCGATCCCGGTGCAGCATGACGTCGGCGAGCGATCGCAGCACGACGAAGCGCCGGTCTGCGCGGAAGGCCTGGTTGTCCTGGGCCATGACGTCGAGGACGCCGGCGGCCTCCATCGCCAGACGGTTGGCCAGGAGGAATGCGGCGAGGTCGAGCCGGGCCTCCGGCTTGCGCGGCGTGCTGGCCATCGCCGCCGCGTCGCCGAACTCGCGCCAGCGGTCGCGCACGCGTCCGTCGCGGAGCTTCTCCCAGATCGCCCGGTCGATCACCAGGTCCGGCTGCGACAGGGCCTTGACGGCCTCGGCCCCGGACATGCTGAGGCCGCGCGCCCGCAGGATGGACACCTGCCCGCCGCCCTTCTCGACCAGCACGTCGTCGGCGATGGCGGCGACGGCGACCCCCTGGACGCTCGGCAGGACCGTGAATTCCACGAGCCGGTGCGGCTTGGCGACGCCGCGCGGCGGCCCGAAGGCCGTGGCCACGGCGACCCGGTCGCCGACGACCTCGTCGGCCAGCCAGACGATGTTGGAGACGTCGAGGCCCGGGACGGAGACGACGGTCCGGCCCTGCGCGTCGGTCTGGCGCTTCACGGCAAGCGGCGTGGTCGGCACGGGCACGTCGTCCGACAGGCTCAGCGACCAGGTGTTCCCGTCCGGCGCCAGGCGGACGATGACGTCCCTTGCCAGGGTGAACTGGAAGATCGCCGCGTCCTTCTCGCGCGTGGCCTCGCTGCGCGTCAGGATCGGCGGAAGGTCCTTGTCGAATTTCAGCGGCAGGATGCGTTCGCCGGTGTCGAAGACGACCGTCAGCCGCTGTCCGCGCTGGAAGGCGGCGGCGCCGGTGCGGACGTTGAACGGGAAGTCGATGCGGATGCCCCCGGGCAGCGCCGATGCCCGCGGCTCCAGCAGCCCGGCGGCGATCTGGACGAGCGAGGTCGGCGGCGGCGGGATGGTCGACGGCATGGCCGGCGCGCTGCCCGCGATGTCGGTCGCGTGCTCGGGCCCTGGTTCGACGGGCTGGGGCGGGACGCCGGCAAGTCCGGCCGGCACGGTCGCCACCGGCTGCCGGTCCGGCCTGGCCGGCTGGCCGGCAGCGGCCGATGGCTGCGCCGGGACGGCCGATGGCTGCGCCGGCTTGGGGTCCGGCGCCGCAGCCTGCGCGGGCGGGCGCGGGCGGGCTATGTCGAGGACGACGACGTCATCCTCCCGGAAGCTGCGCACGTCGGTGCCCGGCTCCACGTCGAGCGTCAGGCTGAAGCCGTCCTTGGCCGGTTGCGCCGAAACGCCGGTCACCGGGTCGGACAGGCTCCGCTTCAGGGCCGTCACGTCGAATTCCAGCGGCGCGTCGAACCGCACAGTCGTGCGCTCGGGCGTCTGGGATACGGTCACGCCGACGCCCGGGGGCGGTTCCAGGATCAGGCGGGTCAGGGTCGGCAGGCGGCCGATGCGGAACGTCAGCGGCTGGGCGGCCTTCTCGCCGCGGCCCCTGATGACCTCGCGGATCTTCGCCTCCGCGTTGCGGGCGCGATCGGCGAGGTCGGCCACCACGTCCTGCGGAAGCCCTGGCAGAAGGCCGGTCCAGCTCGACGGGATGAGATCGACGAAGACCTTCTCGCCGGCTTCCATCACGTTGACGCGCAGCGACTGCTTGAGCGCGAAGCGCATGGCCCGGCCATCCGGGTCCGTGCGCACCACCGACACGTAGCCGGGCACCTGACCGGCCAGGCGCTCGCTCTGCACGGAGACCGGCTCGGAGAACGTGACGACGAGGACGCTGCCTCCGCTGATGCGGGCGGTCGCCCGGACGGGATTGTCGAAGACGAAGAGCATCCGGCCGAAGCCGCCCTGCTCGATGCCCGCCACGGAACCGGTGATCGCGGCATTCGCGGACGGAGGCGCCGACGGCGACTGGGCGAGCGCCGGAGGATGCGGCAACAGGCCCGCCAGCAACACCACGAGCGTCGCGAAACGCGACGCAGACGCGGCGATGGAACGGCGCCAGGCGGCCATCGGAACTCGGCACTCGGTACTTCGGCCCGCAGGACGCAGGGCCGTACTCGTGCGCAAGCCTAGACGGGCACGCCTAACAACCGGTTAGCCGGATGGGTTCAGCGCGGCAGGGCCGGCAGTTCGTTGGGCGGCAGGGCCGCGCCCGTCGGCCGGGGCTCGCCGTTGCCGCGCGAGGCCAGCGCGACGGTCAGCTTCTCGGCCGCCTCGGGGCTCATGGCGGCGAGGACTTCGGCCATCTTGCGCGGGTTCATCTGCAGCACGACGGGAACGAGGACGTCGTGAGAGAGCCGGTCGAAGACCCGGGCGGCCTCCTTCGGCTTCATCGATTCGTACATCGTCACGAGGTTCTTCAGCGTCTGGCTCGCGGCCGATTCCTTCTTCTGGAGCGCCGCGAACTTCTCCTCGTTGGCTTTCAGGTCCTGGATGCTGCTTTCCAGCTTCTTCTCGACGCCCTGAAGCAGCTTCTCGCGGGTCTCCAGTTCGTTCGCCCGCTGGTCGAGTTCGCCGCGGCGTTCCCCGAGGCGCTCGTAGAGGGCCTTCTCCGCAGGCGACATGGGCTGGTTGCCGTCGAAGATGCCGGCCTTGTTCGCGCCGGGCGGCAGCGGCGGCGTCGCGGGCTCCTTGGCCTTGGCGTCCTTGTCCTTCTTCTCCACGGACCCGGTCACCTCGGGATCGTCCACGGCCAGACCGCGCGCCTTAAACAGGGCGCGACCGAACACCGCCCCGTCGGCGGAGGCGGCGCGTTCGAGCGCCTGCGGCGTGGCGCGCGCGATCTGGGCCTTGTCCACGGGCGGACCGGCCCAGATGGCGACGACCTTCAGTCCCAGAAGGACGAAGGAGCCGACGGCAACGGCGTGGAGCAGTCCACCGCTCATGCAGGCTGACCCTCCAGGCGGCGCACGGCCCGCTGCATCAGGCTCTGGGCGATGGCGGCGGTCTTGGACAGCCGCTCCTCGGTCTTGGAAGCCGGCGTCACTACGGCGGCCTCGTTCTCGGCGCGGATGACCTCGCGGGCCATGGCGGCCTCGGGCGAGGTCTGCGCCACGAGGCGCGAGGCGTCCACGATCTGCGAAATGCGCTTGAGGACGCCCTCGCCGGCCTCGACCTGGGAGGCGAGGTCCGACGCGTAGCGCTCGGCGGTGCGCAGGCGCTCGCCAAGGGTGCGGTCGCAGTCGCCGAGCGTGGTTCTGAGCCCCGCGATGGCCCGCTGCGCGTTGTCGGTCGCCACGACGAGGTCGCCGATCGTCTTCTTCATCATCTCCTCGTCGGCCTTCAGCTTCGCGATCCGCTTGGCCAGCATGGAGCAGGTCATGATCGTGGCAACGAGCAGGACGGCGACGAGGGTGTCGGCGGCAAAGATCACGAATGTCGACATGGCGTCCTCATTTGTCCTTCTGGAGGGTGGCGGCGGCCTCGAACGTGGCGAGCGTCGTGCGCGACTTGCGCAGCGGCTTTGCGATCTGGATGGCGACCTTGTCGCGCACCCGTCCGACCCGGCCGCGGGTCATTTCCATGTCGCCGCAGCGCAGCGTGACCATGCTGTCCGGCCGCTTGCCGAACATGATCGTATCGCCGACCTCGAGCGCCAGCGCCCTGCGCAGCGGCATCTTCATCTCGTGCAGCACCGCGCGCACGGGAATGTTCGACTGCCAGACTTCCGTGGCGAAGTGGCTTTCCCAGATCGGGTCGCGGCCCAGCTTCTCGCCCATGAAGCTCTGGAGCAGCAGGTCGCGGATCGGCTCGATCGTGGCGTAGGGGAGCACCATGCGGATCATGCCGCCGCGGCCTTCCATGTCGACCCGCAGGCCGATCAGGATCGCCGCGTTGGCGGGCCGCGTGATGACCGCGAAACGCGGGTTGGATTCGATGCGCTCGACGATGAACTCCACCGGCGAAAGCGACTTGAACGCCGACTGGATCTCGCCGAGCACGACCTGCACCATGCGGCGGATGAGGCGCACCTCGATGGAGGTGAAGGCGCGCGCGTCAGGCGCTCCGGCGCCGCTGAACCGGCGGCCGCCCAGCAGCAGGTCGAGCGTCGAATAGGCCAGCGACGGCTCCACCGTCATCAGCGCGAAATTCCCCCAGCCTTCCGCGCGCACGATGGCGAGCAGCGCCGGCAGCGGGATGGAGTTGAGGTAGTCGCCGAAGCGGACGGAGGTGATGCCGCCGAGCGTCACCTCGACATTGTCCGAGAAGAAGCTGCGCAGCGTCGAGGAGAGCAGCCGGACGATGCGGTCGAAGATGATCTCGAGCATCGGCAGGCGTTCGTGGGAGACGCGCCCGCTATCGGCGATCGCCCTGACGCCGCCGGCACCGCCGACGGCCGCCTGCTGGGCGACGAAGCCCATCGTCTGGTCGATTTCCTCCTGGTTGAGGACCCGGTCTCCGCCGATATCGACCATGGCGTGACCGGCTTCGCCGCCGATCATCTTCGCCCAGTCGGGCGGAAGCGGAGACTGGTCGCCGGTCTGCTCGGTGAGCGCGCTGCGCCACTCGCGCGCCAGCGCGCGGTCGTCGGGCGACGGACCGGCCTGCGGGGATGGCGTGTCGGAGGCGCTCACGGGTTCGCTGCCTTACTGGACCAGGAGTTCCTTGAAGAGCACCGCGTCCACCTTGGCGGGGTGGACGGCGACGTTCACCCGCCGCAGCAGCTCTTCCTTGAGGCGGTAGACGCCGGCCGAGCCTTCCAGGTCGCTGGGGCGCAGCTCGCGCATGTAGACCTGGAACGTGTCCTCGATGCGCGGCAGGAGCGGCTGGATTTCCGGCACGATCTTCGGGTCCGAGACCTCCAGCGCGACCTTCAGCTTCATGTACCGCGCGCGCTCCTGGTTGGAGGCGATGGAGAGATTGATCGTCATCTCCTTCATGTCGAGGAAGGCGACGGTCTTCTTGGGCGCGGCCGGCGTCGCGGCGGCGGCCTGCTCCTCGGCGGGCTTCTTCGGCTTGAGCAGCATGTAGGCGCCCGCGCCCCCGCCACCGAGGACCAGGAGCGCCGCGGCGGCGATCATGATGATCTTCTTCTTGCCGCCGCCGGCGGACTTGGCCCCGTCCTCGCCCTCGAGTTCCGGATCATCATTGGCGGCCATGGCGGCTCTCGACCCTGCGATGTGACTTGCCGGGCGGCCGATTCCGCCCCTCGGGGCACCGTCGCGCGAACAGGGTTAACGCGCCGTTAAGGAGGCAAATTCTGCCGGGTCGTTTCCGCCGGGTGGCACGGCCGGCGCTCCGGGCGGTGAAGGCCGGGTTTCGACAATCCATTGATTTGGAACGGTTTATCGCGCCAGCGCCCGGCTGGCACGGCTGATGCAGGACAGAAGGCGCAATCGCCGCGCTGGGGAGCGTCGAGGGGATTGCGGGACGAGGGACCCGCCTGTGTCAGGGTCCCGGGAACGGGAGCGACCGATGGAGAACGCAGTTCTTGTCGGCCTGTCGCGTCAGATCGCGCTGGCTCGCGAACTGGACGTGATCGCCAACAACGTGGCGAACGTGCAGACGAACGGGTTCAAGGCCCGCTCGATGCGCTTCGAGGAATTCCTGCGCACCAACGCCCGCGGCGAAACCTTTCCGACGCCGGACAAGCGGGTGTCCTTCGTGGTCGACACCGGCACGCCCATCGACATGTCCACCGGCGCCATCGAGCGCACCGGCAACCCGCTCGACGCGGCGATCAAGGGCGACGGTTTCTTCGTGGTCCGCACGCCCACCGGCGAGCGCTTCACCCGCAACGGCTCGTTCGAGCTGAACAGCCGGGGCGAGATGGTCAACAGCGACGGCCATACGCTCCTAGGCGAAAGCGGCCCCATCGCCTTCGGCCCGACCGAGACCGGGATCGCCATCGGCGCGGACGGCACCGTGACGTCCAATCTCGGCCAGCGCGGCAAGATCCGGCTCGTGCGCTTCGACAATCCGCAGGTCCTGCGCAACGAAGGCCAGAACGTCTTCTCCGCCACCGTGGCGCCCCAGCCCGCCGGCACCGCCGCGCGGATCGAGGCCGGCGCCCTGGAGCGCTCCAACGTGAAGCCGATCCTCGAGATGAGCCGGCTGATCGAGGTGAACCGCGCCTACACGTCGCTGGCGAACATGATCACCAAGGCCGACGAGCTCCGCCGCACCGCGATCCAGCGGCTGAGCGACACGACCAACTGAGCGAGGGACTGAAACCATGCGCGCATTGCAGACTGCCGCGACGGGGATGATGGCCCAGGAACTCAACGTCCAGGTCATCTCCAACAACATCGCGAACCTTCGCACCACCGGCTTCAAGCGCCAGCGGGCCCAGTTCCAGGACCTGCTCTACGACACGCAGCGCCGTCCGGGCGCCGCCTCGTCGGACCAGGGCAACCAGGTTCCGGTCGGCATCAGCATCGGCTCGGGCGTGAAGACCGCGTCGACCCCGCGCGTCATGGCGCAGGGCAGCGTCACCCAGACCGAGAAGGACTTCGACCTCGCCATCCGCGGCGAAGGCTTCTTCCGCATCCGGCTGCCCGACGGGCGAACCGCCTATACCCGCGACGGCTCGTTCGAGACCGATTCCCAGGGCCAGCTCGTCACCAATGACGGCTACCTGGTGGAGCCGGGCATCACGATCCCGCAGAACGCGCAGAAGGTGTCGATCAGCTCCCTCGGCCAGGTCCAGGTCCAGGTGCCGGGCCAGACGGCTCCGCAGGATCTCGGCCAGCTCCAGCTCGCGCGCTTTGTCAACAAGGTCGGCCTGGAATCCATCGGCGACAACCTGTTCCTTGAGACCGCCTCCTCCGGCCCCGCCCTCGACGGGGCGCCCAACTCGGAAGGGTTCGGCAGCCTCCAGCAGGGCTATCTCGAAGACGCGAACGTCAACGCGGTGACCGAGATCTCCGCCCTCATCGCGGCCCAGCGCGCCTACGAGATGAACGCCCGCATCGTCACCGCCGCCGACCAGATGCTGTCGGCGACCACCCAGATGTTCCGGGGCTGACCGCCATGATGCGCATCGCTCTCGCCGCCATCGCCAAGATCGCCCTCCTCGCCGCCATGGGCCAGGCTCTCGCGGAGCCCGTCCTGCGCGCCGAGACCCGCGTCCATCGCGACGTCGTCACCCTCGGCGACCTCGTCGAGGGCGCCGATCCGAAGATCGCGTCGCTGCCGCTGTTCGGCGCGCCCAAGCTGGGCGAAACCGGCACCATCCAGACCCCGCGCGTGCTCGCCGCCCTGCGGCCCTTCGGCCTCGACGAGATCGAGGTCGGCGGCATCACGCAGATCGTGGTCGTCCGCCCGGCCCGGCGCATCGGCGCCGCGGACATCGAGGCGGCGGTGCAGGCGGCTCTGTCGGCCCGGCTCGGGCGCGACGCCTCCAACCTGTCGCTGATCTTCGACGGGCCGATCCCCGCCATGGCGCTGCCTGTCTCCATCGACGGCCCCCTGAAGGTCGAGGACATGGCCCACGATCCCCGCGGCCGCCGCATCGCGGCCAATCTCGCGGTCGCTGCCGCCGACGGCAGCCAGCGCCGCGCCTTCCGCATCGCCGGAGCCGTGGTGGAGACGGCGCCCGTCGCGGTGCTCGCCCGCGCCGTGGGCCGCGGCGAAACGATCGCCCCCGGCGACGTCACGATCGAGAAGCGCCCCCGCGACATGGTGCCGGCCGACGGCGTCGCCGACGTCAAGGACGCCATCGGGCTCGTGGCCAGGCGCGCTCTCGGCGCCGGAGGCCTGGTGCGGGTCGCCGACCTCGCCAAGCCGGAGGTCGTCCAGCGCGGCGAAGTCGTCACCGTCGTCTACGAGTCCTCGGGACTGGTCATCACCACCCGCGGCAAGGCCGGCGAGACCGGCGGCGTGGGCGACACGATCCCGGTCCAGAACATCCAGTCCAAGCGCATGCTGCAGGGAACGATCACCGGTCCCGGCCGCGTCTCCATCACCTCGCCCACCCCCGGGCCGCTCGCGTCCTACGCCCGCTGATCCAGTCGAAAGAGTCAGAGCCATGTCGAAGATCATCCTCCGGACCGCTCTCCTGGGCCTCGTGGCCGTCTCCCTCGGCGCCTGCGGCGCGGCGGACCGCCTGGCCAATGTCGGCCGCGTGCCCACGCTCTCGGCGGTGGACGACCCCACGGCGCAGCCCGGCTACAAGCCCGTCAGCCTGCCCATGCCGCATCCCGAGCCCGCCAGCTTCCAGGCCAACTCGCTCTGGCGCAGCGGCTCGCGCGCCTTCTTCAAGGACCAGCGCGCCAAGCAGGTGGGCGACCTCGTCACGGTGCGCGTGCGCGTCACCGACAAGGCCAACATCGCCAACACGACGAAGCGCGCCCGCACCAACGGCGAGGATTTCGGCGTCGAGAACGCCTTCGGCTTCGAGAACAAGAGCGACAAGTTCCTGCCGGACGGCGCGGTGCCCGGCTCGCTCTTCAAGACGGATTCCAATTCGTCCAGCTCCGGCACCGGCTCCGTCACCCGGTCCGAACAGCTGGTGACGAACGTCGCCGCCATCGTCACGCAGGTCCTACCGAACGGGAACCTTGTGGTGGAAGGCAAGCAGGAGATCCGGGTCAATTTCGAGATCCGCGAGCTCATCGTCGCCGGCGTGATTCGCCCGGAGGACATCGAGAGCGATAACACGATCGACTCCACCAAGATCGCACAGGCCCGCATCGCCTATGGCGGCCGCGGCCAGATCTCGGACGTGCAGCAGCCCCGCTACGGGCAGCAGGTCATGGACATCCTCCTGCCCTTCTGACCCGTCTCGACCCGTCCCGGCGGCCGGTCCACGCTCCCCACGTTCAGGACCTGTCGCCACAACGCGGCCCCGGCGCTCCCGCCGGGGCCGCTTCTCGTTCGCGCTCCGTCAGGCCGCCGCCCTGGCACTCTCCTCCCGGGCGTCCACGCGCTGGACGGCAGGGCGAGCCGAGACGCGCGCCTGGTGCGCGACGTAATGCGGATAGGGATCGGTCGGCATGCCGATCAGCGAAGCCCACCGGAAGAAGGGCGTCAGATAGGCATCGCACACGCCGAACCGGTCGCCGATCGCATAAGTCCGCCCGGCGAGCCGGCCATCGATCTGACGGAAGAGTTCGTCCAGCCGCGCCCGGCGGCTCGCGACGAGTTCGGCCTGCGCGGATTCGCTCGCCACCAGCCTCCCGGCGCCGAAGATGGCTGCGAACGCCGAGTGGACCTCGCTCGAGAGAAATCCGAGCAGGGACAGGGCCTCCGCCCGCGCCAGCGGCTCGGTCGGCAGCAGCCCGGCCTGGGGCGCCTGGTCGGCGATATAGGTGAGGATCGCGACGTTCTGGGTGATCCTGACGCTGCCCGATTCCAGGACGGGCACCTGCGCCAGTGGGTTGATGGCGCGGAACTCGGGCGTGAGGTGATCGCCCTTCGCGAAGTGGACGGGACGCACCGCATAGGGAAGGCCCGACTCCTCCAGGAGGATATGGGCGGCGATCGAGCAGGCACCGGGGCAATAGTGAAGAACGAGCATGACGCTTCTCCGGGATGGAACGACACGGTATAAATCTGAAACTAGATATCGTTTTGCAATAAGGCACCGATTTGTGGCATACTGACAGGATGGATACCTACGATATCGATGCGAACCTGCCGCCGGTTTCCGGCGCATCCTGCCGCGTCCGGATACGGGAGACCGTCGACATCATCGCCAACAAATGGGCGGTGCCGGTCATCCTGGAATTGTCGGGAGCGCAGGAACCGGTGCGCTTCACCGGCCTGTTCCGGGCCATCCCGGACATCACGCAGAAGGAACTGACCCGTCAGCTGCGGGAACTGGAGGCATCGGGCCTCGTCACCCGCACGGTCCATCCCGTGGTCCCGCCGCGGGTGGAATACGAGCTCACGGAGCTGGGGCGTTCGCTGGAGCCGGTGCTGATCGCGCTCGGGCGCTGGGCGGCCCTGCACGGCGACCGCATGGCGGAGCATCGGGCCGCCGCGACAGGCACGACGGCAAAGGGGGCGACGATCGCCGCCCCGGCTGTTCAGTCGTCGCGGTAGACGCGCTCGTTACGCTCGTGGCGCTCCTGCGCCTCCAGCGACAGCGTCGCGATCGGCCTCGCCTCGAGCCGCTTCAGCGAGATGGGCTCGCCGGTCTCCTCGCAATAGCCGTACGACCCGTCCTCGATCCGCGACAGCGCGGCGTCGATCTTGGCAATGAGCTTGCGCTGCCGGTCCCTCGCCCGCAGCTCGATGGCGCGGTCGGTTTCGGACGACGCGCGGTCGGCCAGGTCGGGATGATTCTCGTTCTCGCTCTGGAGCGCCGAGAGCGTCTCCTTCGCTTCCTTCAGGATGTCGTCCTTCCATGCGAGCAGCTTGCGACGGAAATATTCCCGCTGGCGCTCGTTCATGAAGGGCTCGTCGTCGGACGGTCGGTAGGTGGCGTCGATGACGATATGCGGCATGGGTGGACCTTAATCTCCGGTCGTCCTGGTAGCCCCGTCTAAAGCCTTCGCCCGTAATCCCCCCTGGGCGTCGGCGGCCCCTCTATATCCCTCAACATCACCGGGAACAACGCGGGAAATGCAGCGACGCAGCGCCGCTCCACAACCCGTGATCGCCGCGATTTTCACAAGCGGAGCGGGAACTGCCGTAAGGGAAGGATATTCAGCCGGACGCGCGCTGCAGCTTGGCGAGCTCGACCTGCGCACGCAGCTCGATCTGGCCCACGATGTCGTCCAGGCGCGGATCGCCGGAGAAGGCGGGACGCTGCCCGAGCCGATGGGCCAGGCGCAGCAACTCGCCGGCCGGAACCCGGCCAGACAGCAGCGCGGCCTTCAGGCGGTCGAGTTCGTCGAGGATTTCCCGCCCGTGCTGGACCGTGCGCCGCTTGCGCTCCTGGGGATCGTCGCCGATCTGGAGAGCCAGCAAGGCATCCATGCTCTGGGTCGAGGCGACCGACGTCGTGCTCGACGCCCTCGCCCCGGCCGAAGCGCTGTCGGGTTGGAAGGTCTGCCCGCTTGCCGCGGGCCGGCGCGACGTCGACGCGGCATTGGCGCGCGCGACATTCGCCTTGGGATCCACCAGCATCACGCGGTCTCCTGCGTGCCGCCACCTTCCCGGCTTATGGTTAACGAGGCGTGAATAAGGCGGCAGAAACTGCCGGGCGGCACAAATGGCTCCGGTGGCGGTTGCCGGAGAATGAAGACAATTCAAGCATTTGCATGAAGTTCGGGTTGGCACGGTCCTCGCTACTCCTCCTGGGAGTGAGAACCGGAACGTGCCCATGAAGCGACTTCTCAAGCTCTGCCTTGCGACCTTCGCCGCCGCCGCGGCGCTGGCCGTGACGGCCGCAGCGCCGGCCGCGGCCATGTCGCGCATCAAGGATCTCGCTGCCGTCGAGGGCGTGCGCCAGAACCAGCTGGTCGGTTACGGCCTCGTGGTCGGCCTCAACGGCACGGGCGATACGCTCAACAACATCCCCTTCACCAAGCAGTCGCTGCAGGCGATGCTGGAGCGGCTGGGCGTCAACACCCGCGGCGCGACGCTGCGGACGGCGAACATCGCCGCGGTCATGGTCACGGCCAACCTCCCCGCCTTCGGCACGCAGGGCACGCGCATCGACGTCACCGTCTCCGCGCTGGGCGATGCCAAGTCGCTGCAGGGCGGCACGCTGCTGGTGACGCCGCTGATGGGCGCCGACGGCGAGGTCTATGCGGTCGCCCAGGGCTCCCTCGCCATCGCCGGCTTCTCGGCCGAGGGCGACGCGGCCAAGGTCACCCGGGGCGTGCCCACCGTCGGGCGCATCGCCAATGGCGGCGTCATCGAGCGCGAGATCGAATTCAAGCTACAGAACCAGCGCCAGCTGCGCCTCGCGCTGCGCAACCCGGACCTGACGACCGCGCGGCGCATCGCCGCCGCGATCAACGATTTCATCGGCACGGAGACCGCCGAGCCGCTGGACCCCGCCAGCATCGCGATCCAGGTGCCCGCCCGCTACCAGGGCAACATGATCCGCCTGCTCACCGAGATCGAGCAGCTGCAGATCGAGCCCGACACCGGGGCCCGGATCGTCATCGACGAGCGCTCGGGCATCATCGTCATGGGCAAGGACGTGCGCGTGTCCACCGTGGCGATCGCCCAGGGCAACCTGACCGTCACGATCTCCGAGCAGCCGCAGGTGAGCCAGCCCGCGCCCCTTTCCCGCGGACAGACGACCGTCGTGCCGCGCACGGGCGTCAAGGTCGATACGGGCGAGGGCAACAAGCTCGCCATCGTCAAGGACAGCGTGACGCTGAAGGATCTCGTGGACGGCCTCAATGCCCTCGGCATCGGCCCCCGCGACATGATCGCGATCCTCCAGGCGGTGAAATCCGCCGGAGCCCTCCAGGCCGATATCGAGGTGATGTGATGGCAGCCCCTCTCGCCGCCCTGGCGCCCCTGGCCCTCAACGTCGCCACGAAAGTGGCCGGCAAGGTCGCGGACGCCGTGACGTCCTCCGCCTCCGGCACGCGCAGCACCGAGGACCGCCTCGCCGCGCTCGATCTCCGGACCCGCGCCAAGATCGAGAAGACCTCGACCGACTTCGAGGCGGTGTTCCTGGAGAACATGCTCGGCCAGATCTTCGCCTCGACCGGGTCTGAAGGGCCGCTCGGCCAGAACGGCACCGGCGGCGACGCCTACAAGTCCATGCTGGTCAACGAATACGCCCGGACGATCACCAAGTCCGGCGGCGTCGGCATCGCCAATTCGGTCATGTCCGAGATGATCCGCATCCAGGAGCGGGCCGCGGGAGGCCCGGCATGACCGCGATGCGCGAGACCCAGGCGCCGCGGATCGCGGGCGCCCGCGACGCCGCCGACCTGGCCGACGCCGTCATGGAGACCATGCGCACCTTGGGCGCGCTCCTCGACGAGGAGACGGCATTGCTGCGCGCCGGCAAGGTTTCGGCGGCCCTGAAGCTGGAGGCCCGCAAGGGTGAGCTGGCCGGCGCCTACATGAAGGGGCTGGAGAGCATCAAGGCGAATGCGCTGGCCATCGCGCGCCATGCGCCCGATTCGATGACCGCGCTCAAGCAGGCGCACGAGACGTTCAGCCAGACCATCGCCCTCAACCACGCCGTCCTCGCCACGGCGCATGCGGTGTCGGAAGGCATCGTGCGGGGGCTGGCCAACGAAGCCGCCGCGACGCCGCGCGCATCGGGCTACGGGCCCGGTCCGGCGCCGAAATCCGCCGGTCCGGCGGTGCAGTCGATCGCGGTCTCCCGCAAGCTCTGAGGCGCGGCCCTGGCCGCAACAATCGCTAAAATCTTAGCGAAATATTCAGATTCGATTCACCGCGCTCCTCAATCCTCCTTTCAAGTTTCGCTGCGACACTCATTTCTAGGATTGCGTCGTTGCGTCGAAACCACGGGAGGTTGTCGTGAAGACCGCGCCAATCGTAGGCCTTCCGCCCGCAGCGTTCACCTCGCTGGCGGGTTTTGCCCGTCCTGATGCGGGAGCCTTGGCCACGGTCGCGCCGCGCCCGTCCTATGGCGCCGCAGCGTCCGGCCAGCCGCCCGGTCAGGGAACCCCCTTCACCGCGCCGGCAACGCGCCTCACCCTCTCCGCAGAGGCCCAGCAGCGGGCCGGCCGCGAGGCCCTTCTGCGGGACGTGATCGACCGGAACCTGACCCTGGATCCCGACCTGCGGGAAGTGGTGTATCAGGCCGTCGACACGCGCTCGGGCGAGATCGTCTTCCAGGTGCCGAACGAGTCGGCCCTGAAGATGCGGATCTACACGCGCACCGTCGCGGCCGAACCAACGATCCGCGCCGTCGACACCCAGCCCGTCATCACCCGCGAGGCCTGAAGCCGCCTGCCTCTGGCGGCGCGCGAAAGGCTCGCGCGGCGGCGCCCGGTTAACCTTAATAATCCGTCTCGTTTTACCCGCCATTAACCCTCTTTGGCGCACATTCGCGTCGGACCGGGCCCCAGAAGGCGCGGCCCGGTGGCAGAAGCGAATCTTGTCACCAGAAAGGGACACCTATGGCAGACGTCACCCTTACCGCCGCGATGCGCACCAACCTGCTGTCCATCCAGCAGACGGAAAGCATGATCGGCGTGGCCCAGAACCGGCTCGCGACGGGCAAGAAAGTGAACTCCGCGATCGACGATCCGCGGAACTTCTTTACCGCAGCCTCCCTGAACTATCGCGCGGGCGACCTCAGCCGTCGGCTCGATGGCATCGGGCTCGCGATCAAGACGTTCGAAGCGGCGGACAAGGGCATCAAGGCGATCACCAAGATCGTCGAGAGCATGGCCGCGATCGCGAAGGAAGCGCTTGATTCCACGTCTCCGACGCAGCGCGCGACTCTCGGCGCCCAGTTCAACACCCTTCGTCTCCAGCTCATCGACGTGGCCGAGGATTCGGGCTTCAACGGCACGAACCTCCTCGCGGGCAACACGCTCACCGTCCAGTTCAACGAGGCCGGCACCAATAACCTGGCGCAGGTCGGCGTGGACTGGACCCAGGGCGGCACCGCCGCCGTGAGCATCGTTGCCGCCGACGTGTCGGGCGATGACGCGGTGACGGACTGGAACGCCGCGACGCTCGCCAGCGGCGCGACCGCCATCAACGCGTCCATCGCGCTGGTGAACACGGCGCTCTCGACGCTCCGCACCCAGGCCGCGGCCTTCGGTTCGTCGCTGAACATCGTGAAGACCCGCGAGGAGTTCACCAAGGAAATGGTCGCCAACCTCAAGGCCGGCGCGGACAACCTCGTCCTCGCCGACATCAACGAGGAGAGCGCCAACCTGCTCACGCTTCAGACGCGTCAGCAGCTCGGCGTCCAGGCGCTGTCGCTCGCCAACCAGTCCCAGCAGTCGGTCCTCCGCCTGTTCAGCTGAACGCGACGACGTTTTCCAACCCAGAGAACGCAGGCGAAGCCCCGGCTTCGCCTGCGTTTTTCGTTTCGGCGCGGCCGCACGACAAGGCTCCGTAAACTTTCACGGACGGTCCGTCCGCTCCGGTTACGGACCATTAAGCACCCGCCTGCGAAGGTGCACGGGATCGAGGCAGGACGCCTCGTTCGAGCATTGCGTATTCCAGAAAGGAAACACCCATGTCGGGTATCACTCTGACCGGTGCGATGCGCACCAACCTGCTGGCGATCCAGAACACGGAAAGCCTGATCTCGGTCGCCCAGAACCGTCTCGCCACCGGCAAGAAGGTCAATTCCGCGATCGACGACCCCCGCAACTTCTTCACCTCGGCCGCGCTCAACAACCGCGCCGGCGACCTGACCCGCCGCATGGACGGCATCGGGCTCGCGATCAAGACCTTCGAGGCCGCCGACAAGGGCATCAAGGCCATGACGAAGGTGGTGGAGAGCATGGCCGCCATCGCCAAGCAGGCGCTCGACTCCACGTCGGCCGCCGAGCGCGAGACCCTCGGCGCCCAGTTCAATACGCTTCGCCTCCAGCTCATCGACGTGGCCGAGGATTCGGGCTTCAACGGCACGAACCTGCTCGGCGGCGGCACGCTGACCGTGGCCTTCAACGAGAGCGGCACGAACTCGCTCTCGCAGACGGGCGCGACCTACACGACTGGCGGCGCCGACGAGGCGGTCGACATCGTGGCGGCGGTTGCCGACGACGCCGGCGCCGACGCCAACACCAACTGGGCCGCTGCCACGCTGTCCAACGGTGCCACGGCGATCAACGCCTCGATCACGCTGGTCAACTCGGCTCTGTCCACGCTGCGGACCCAGGCTGCGGCCTTCGGCTCGTCGCTGAACATCGTGAAGGCCCGTGAGGACTTCACCAAGGACATGGTCTCCACGCTGAAGTCCGGCGCGGACAAC